>NZ_CP017786.1:0-3637729 GCF_001857925.1 Bacillus xiamenensis | reverse complement strand
ACATACTAAAGGCTGAAAATAAGAGAAAAGAGATCGTAAAAGCTTTTGAAAATATGGAAGAAGATCAAAATGTCTTATTATACTTTAACTTGATTGATTCCAGATACAAAATGATGGCGCAGGAGTTTGAGGGATCAAAAAGATTTATTGAAGCAAATAGACATTGAAGAGAAGCAGAAAACGGATGACATGATTCAGTATTATTATTTCTTCTTCAATGGCATGTATGAGTTTTTATAAGAAGCGATTTTCAGACGCTATCAACTATTATCATATTGCAGAGACCCGCCTTCGAAACGTTCCTGACGATTTAGAACGTGCTGAATTTAACTATCAGCTGCAATTGGCGTATTATAAATAGCACAGAATCACTTTCTATTAATCATGCCAAAAAAGCCTTAGAAAGTTTTAAATCAGCAGATTTACAAGAGAGTCGGGTTGCTACTACTCTAATGGTGATCGCCTCAAATAAGATGGATTTTAACCCAATTTGAACAAGCTGAATCAACCTTTAAGGATGCTATCAATTTAGCAGCAGCTTCCAACTTGATTTGCAACAAGCACTAGGATATCTCAACCTAGGTATATGCTATGAGCGTCAAGGAAAGCTTCAGCAAGCTTTAAACTCTTTCCAGAATGTCTTGTCTATTGAACTAAAAAAGCCACACAAAACACTGTATATGAGAACAAAGTACATGTTAGCACGTGTACTATTCCAGCTAGATAAAACAGCTCAAGGGCTGGATGCATACAATGAGTCACTCATGTTAGCGAATGAACTATCTGACATTGCGTATATTGCTAGTTAAATATCATACATTCAATATATGTAACAGATGATGAAACTCAGCTTGAATGCAGCTTTAAATGTACTGAAAACTCAAAAACTTTGGACGGATGCCACAGAATGTCAATCATGGCAGCAAGATTTTATAAAAAGCAGGATAATCACAAGCTGGCATCTAAATACTTTGATGATGGTTGGGAATCACAAGCCAAAAAATTGTCATGGATGGAGGAAATTGAATGAAGCAACTGAAAGTAATAATCTTGAGCCTCACCTTATTATTGGGTATCACAACTACTTTGCATATAAATTTCTCAAATGATTTTCAAACCGCAGAAAACGGCTACTTTGGTTAAGCATTAGGAGAAAGTAGACTCCATTAATAAAAGAAAAGGCCTTTTCCGGGGCTTCTTTTTTATTTGAACCGCCATTCCTTCTTTTCCTTATCCCATGTCAATTCATTTCTTGACATAAGATTTTGAACTGCCTTACGGATCGCTGGCTCATCCTGCCTGTTTTTCTTTTAAGGTCATCCATTGTTGGGTTCTTGTGAAAACGGCTCATATTATAAATGATACGACAAATTTTCCTTTCTAGATCAGTCATGAAACACCACCTCGGACTAGCTTATTTGAATATCTTTTTCATTAGCTTGCGGATGCTTTACCCGCAGCACGTCGCATGATACGCTTTCCTATAGTGCCTTTTTGAACAGCATTGACGTCACCAAGAATTTTGATGTTTTGTTTATTTTCATATGAGGTATGTTTCCTACTTTCTTCATTAATATAGTGTTAATATGGGCTTGCCCGCAGGCATTTTAGAAATTAAAACGCCTTCTTACAAAGGGAGCGGATGCGGTCAACCCCCTGTCCTTAAATAGATAAGGTTTTTTAAAAGGGTAAAATTGGTTATTTAGTTGGGTGTAACGTGATATGATTGTAAAAAGGAGGCAATGTGATGACATTCAAAAAAGCGTTCAATATAGGTTATGTTGTTTTGCTTTTATCTATTATTGTCGTATATTTATTGCTTCCAGTCGATCAAATATTTACTGCAATTATCATCCTAACAGTTCTATTTGGAGTATATCAATTTGTGATTTTCAAAAACTAAATGAGCAAAAACAGCAATAAAAAACGCCGTAGTCTGTATTAGACTGTGGCGTTTTTTCCAACCAGTTTCGCACATATAAACTTTTCCTGCTGAATCTGTTTAATCCAGTTTGTTATTTTTATGCTTACTGTCATGAAGCGCTCATAGAGCGCTTTTTTTAATTACATCCGCAAGGATTTGGCGGTGTGACGACAACTGGTCGTTTATTAATGTCAATCGTATCTTCTGCATAAAATGTGGAACCAATGCTGATCGCACGATTTTCTGCGCGGAACGTATATGTACCTGCAGCAGGTAGTACTTTATGTGAAAGTTGTAATGTATATTGTGCACTTCCAAACAAATCAATTCTAGCCGGAATACGGACCGTTTTCCCATTGTTCAAAATGTAGCTGTCCTTTAATGCTTTTCCATTGATGATATCTTTTGTTGTGGCTTGAAAGCCTGCAGGTAATGTGAATTCAACTGCCCCGATACTGAGGACAGAATTTGGGCGGTAAGTCAGCTCGATGTCAGAAAAAGACCATTCCTGCTTACTTGCTCCTGTTATTTTTGCATAAAGTGCAGCTGGTCTTGCATTGGTCGAAGCTTGACCTTCCTCTGTTTTAGCTCCTTCAGCGGATGCGGCAAGCGGTACTGAGAGCGCCATGACTAGTGTAAGCATCCCCAGCATAAGAATTGTCCATATTTTTTTCATTTCTTTCTTCCCCTTGGTTGATTATAGGTAAATAATAGATGATTTCATCCATTATTTACCTATAATGTTACCATATTACTATATGGTATTAAATGGGATGTTTTACCCTTATTTTGTCTGTTTTTTAGTAATAGCGGGGAAGAAATGCATTTGGCTGGTTCATTCCGTAAGTGTGCCCTGTCATATGATGCTGTTGCGGCATCATCATATTCATATCATGATATCCGTATGGCTGATATGGATTCATACCATAACCACCATAGTGACCTGCATGATGATGATTGTTCATCTGAACATTTGAGTATGATTCATATGGCTTCGAAAACGGGGAATACGCTGAATTTGAATGATGATGCGGATAATGTCCACTATAAGCATCTTTTTTACCGGTATGATAATGGTTTGGCATATTCGTGGGACCATGCATGTTTGGTGCGATTACATGCTCATGATTGGCTGTATATACATTCTCAAACGTATGATAGGGATTTCCTTGATGCTCATGATTCGTCTGGTTATTCATATAGTTCATTTTGTATCTCATCCTTTTTTTCAGGTTGCCATATCTTATGAGCATCAACCGTTTCATGAGCCTATCCACCTGAAAGAAAGATGATTAAGTAAAAAAACCGGCTTTTCAGCCGGGAAAACAAAAAGCAGGTGTAGCGTCAAACACTAAAATGAGGAACTATGTCTTTTTTTGCGACGCTTCTTACAGCTGCTGCAGACACTTTTAGGATAATAATAGGGATCGTAGCTTCTAGAAGTATCCCAAAAATCTTTCTCAAACCATTCATCTTTTTTATGACAAGACTTCTTTTCTTTACATGGATCAACATGGTGATGATCTTTATGCTTTTTGTAGCAGTTTGAGTGGGAATGTTTGCTCTTGTATTTGCACATTGTCATCCCTCCTAAATGTGACTCAATGCTAGTATATGCAACGAAGATGTATGAGGACTGGATGGTGGCGCTCCTTTTGTAAAAAAAGGCTAATTCTTTAAAAACTCAAACAAAAAGAATTGACTAGTGCTAAAATAACATGATAAAATATAAATTTTTATCCTCTGATGAAATGTGTTATAATAAAAATGTGAATACTTTCGGAGGTGGCGGATTTGTTTCAAATAGGTGATAAAATTGTTTATCCTATGCATGGAGCCGGTGTGATTGAAGGAATGGAAGAAAAAGAAATTTTAGGTAAGACGGAGGAATATTTTCTGATTCAAATGCCAAATATGCAGATGATGATCCCAAAAGGCAGAATCAATCAATTAGGTATACGTCCGGTAGCTGATCAAGCAACGCTGAAAGTTGTGATGAACAATTTTGCAGAAGAAACAAACGACGACACGCTTACTTGGAAGCAAAGATATGATGAAAATCTGAAAAAGCTAAAAACAGGTGCCATTGAAGATGGTGCAGATGTTGTCAAAGATCTAATGAGACGACATCAGAAAAAAGCCTTAAATTCTAGTGAAAAGAAGATGCTTGAAGATGCACGTGGGATGTTAATAAGTGAAATTTCACTTGCACAAGGAATGTCGCAAGATGAAGTGATGACAGCTTTAGAGAATGAATTAAGAATTTAATGCTGGATATACAGAGATTGGCTGTAAACAGAAGGGCATATTCCTTTTGTTTGCAGCTTTTTTATTTGAAAAAAGATGAAAATTGCCAATTTTTTAGGTGTTTTTGACTAAAATTAAAATAAGGTCATTGGGTTTAGTTTTTCCTTGTATAAGGAACGTTTCAAAGAAGCCGAAAGTACCTAGACCACATCAAAAAACAGGTAAGTTCTCCTGATTCGTGAAAACGAGCCGGACATTCTTTGAATTCTTTTAGCCATTGATAGTAAAATAATGCGATAAGATGGCATCTAAGAGAATAAAAAGGAGCGGTGAAATGAAAAGACTATTGATATGTGGATTCATCTTTCTGATCCTGTGTGCTCTTTTAATGGTGAAATACAGCCATTCCATTCAAGAAAAAAAAGAGCAAAAACAACATCATGCTGAAGTAGAAAAGTATAAGATAGAACGAAAAAAAGGTGATCCATATGAAAGTTTTCAACAGCTCATACAGCATGAAAGAGACGGCTATGAGATAGAGTTTCACGAAAGAGGCGGGAGTGATTTACTCGTATTTTCTCCTCACGGCGGAGAAATTGAACCAGGAACAAGTGAAATCGTAGAAGCATTTCAAGGGAAGTACTCTACGTATTTGTTTGAAGGGACAAAACAAGAAAACAATCGTGATTTGCATATTACCAGTACAAAGTTTGACGAACCCATTTTGGTTCAAATGATTAAAACGTATCCCTTTTCTATTTCGATCCATGGCTATAAAAGTGATAGGAGACATACGCTTGTTGGCGGGACCAATGAAAAAATGAAAAGAGCTGTTGTGCGAGAATTAAAAAATCGAGGCTTTTCTGCAGAGATCGTGCAAGAAGGAAAGTGGCTCTCTGGTACAAACCCCAAAAACATCAATAACCAAAATGCGAGTGGTGAAAGTGTTCAGCTAGAAATTAGTACGGCGCAGAGAGAAGCTTTTTTTGACAATTTTGATACGAGAAAAGGAAAGAAAAAAGCATTTAGACGCTATATAAGTGGTTTAAAAGAAGTCCTTAGAGAATTCGATCTTTCTTCGTAGAAAAAGGTTTTGATGGGCAAAAGTGCTCCATTTAAACTTGGTAAAAAAGATAGAAATATGCAATTTCAGCATAAAATATGCAATAAATGACAATTTGCCTTAAAATCATAAATTATGTAAAATAATAGTTATCAGTTTGATATGATAGAATGGGGCTGAAGTGGATGGCACACAAAATACCATCTTCCGAAGTAGGTGTAAAGATCAACCAATGGTATACGCATATTTGCAAATTTGAAGTCGAACAGGCAAACGATATGAAGCGCCTTGTTGAAGAAGAAATTCATGATATGGAAGAGGATCAAGATTTATTACTCTATTATTCTCTTATGGATTTTCGCCATCAAATGATGCTTCAGCACTTAACGCCAGTCCATGCAGGCAGTGAAACGCTTCAAGTTGTTTCCTTTCCTAAAGGAATTGAAGAGGCAGAAGATGAGATGACAGGCTTACTGGGCTATTACTTTCATTTTTTCCATGGAATGTATGCATTTATCCAGCAACGATATATCGAGGCCATTTCCTATTACAAGCATGCGGAACATCAACTGATTTTGGTGACAGATGAGATCGAAAAAGCGGAATTTTACTATAAAATTGCTGAAGTATACTATCATATGAAACAAACCTATTTTTCTATGCACTATGCTAAAAAGGCGAGAGACATCTATAAGAAACATCAGCTTTATGGGAAAAGAAGCATTCAATGTGATTTTGTCATGGCAGGTAATTGGATAGATGTGAATCAGCACCAAAAAGCGTTACCTTATTTAGAAAAAGCGTTAAAAGTCTGTGAAGCGATGGAAAGGCAAGAATGCACATCTTATTTTAAGGCGATGGCCCTCAATAACTTAGGGACTTGTCATTATAGCATGGGAACATACCATACAGCGACTGTCTTCTTTGAACAAGCCATTTCACTTTATCAAAAAGATCAAGTAGCAACGATGATCAAATCATTGTTTTCACTTGCTCTTACTTATTTCAAACTTGGAGATATGAAGCGAGCGAGTGAGGCTATTATGGAGGGGACGCATCAGGCCTCTTTATTGGGAGATGAGATTTATCAATTAAAATTCCAATTTTTGCAGGCACTTTATATTGAAAAAGACAGCTGTGATCAATTGAGATCCGCCCTGTTTGGTCTAAGAAGCAAAAAAATGTTTGCTGATTTAGAGGAATTAGCACTTGATGCGGCTAATTATTATAAGGAACGCGACATGTACAAGGAATCTTCCACTTTTTTTGAAATGGTGATTGAAGCGCGTACGCACATTCAAAAAGGAGATGAGATGTATGAGAACGAAGCATAACATGTCAGCTGCTCAAGTAGAAGAAAGACTTCACACATAAAAACACACAAACAACACCCTTTACGAAAAACGTAAAGGGCTTTTTTATTGCTTATTTAATTGCTTTTTCTGCGTCAATGGCGCCTGCTCCGTAAATCAGCGGGTCATCTTCAGACCACTTGCCTGTATTTTCTTTTAATAGGGCTTTGACTTCATCAGGCGTTAAATCTGGAGAATGCTCAAGTAAGAGAGCGCAAATACCGGCGCAAATCGGTGTGGCCATCGATGTGCCAGATAACGTCGTATAATCATGATCGACTCTGTTTGATTTATCTAGTTTATCTAGGAAGGATCTTGGTGATCTAAGAGAAACGATATTGACTCCTGGTGCAAGGATATCGGGCTTTACTTCACCATAGACCGTTGGACCTCTGCTCGAAAATGGTGCCACGACATCGTCACTTGATTCTGGTGTATTTCGATCATCATAGGCTCCGACCGTTATGACCTTCTGGCTAACGGCAGGGCTTGCAATCGTTTGGCTGTTAGGGCCAGAGTTACCGGCAGCAACACATACAACAATGCCTTGATCCCAAGCTGCATTGACAGCGCGCACCATCGGATCATCTTGCTCGTCATCATAACGCTGTGCATCGCCGCCAAGGGACATGCTGATAATGTGAATCGGGTCATCAGGATGGTCTTCATTAAACTGCATGCACCACTCAACGCCTTCTATAATAGTAGAAAGTGATCCAGCACCTTGTTTATTTAATACCTTTACGCCAATGACATTTGCTTTTGGAGCAGGTCCTTTGTATAAGCCGTCTGAGGCGGCTCCATCTCCAGCTACATCCCCAGCGCAGTGAGTTCCGTGTCCGTTATCGTCATACGGTTTCTTTTTTTGTTTGACTAAATCCACAAAATCGCGAATTCTTCCATCTAAATCTTCATGGGGATAAATCCCCGTGTCAATGACAGCGACTGTGATGCCTTCACCGGTTAATGTTGTGCCATTTCGAATGACTTGTTCAGCATGACTTGCTTGTGTGGCCACATCCAGCAGTGCATGAACTTGCCGATCTAAATAAATTTTGCGAATGTGCTCGCCATTGGTTAGCAGTTCCTCTAAAGCAGCAGGGGTGAGATCAGCTGCGCAGCAATTGATGTGGGAAAAGTGTTTTTTTATGTTTGTTTTTCTCCTTTTTTTCATTAACCGTTTTGTGCTCTGAAGACCTGCTTCGACTGCATCTTCCTTAAACTCAATGATGACCCGAAGCTTCTTTCTCTTTTTTAACCTTCCTTCAAAAAAACGATGAAGAAAACAAGGCGTCCATTTAAAAGGTTTATAGAGGTGAAGGACGGTCTCTCTTAAAGGCTGATCCAGCTTACTAGCATGTGTTCTGACCATTTGCACCATGGAAAATCCAAACATGTGATGCCCTCCATTCTAGCTATCCATTCTCGTACACTCTTACATTATGAGAATGAAAGCATCTTCGTTCGGATTCTTGTCCCTTCTTTTCTTCAAATTGGCGGCTTGCTCATCTCCCTAAAAAGAAAAGCGCTTACATTTTGTAAAATAATAGAAAAAGGTGGAAAATATGTAGAATCTGCCGATGATAGGTGGGAGAGTTCTTCTTAGAGAACCAGTAAAACAATGGATTTTGCAGAAAAAAGGGGGTTCTAGACAGGGTCAATGCTCATACAAATATGATTCGAGACAAATGAAAAAAATCGAATCCGCATAAAAAAAAGCGGAATTAAAGAAAACAGACTGGGTAGGACTAGGTCATATTAAACATAACTTCATTTGTTTGTCATACTATTCTAACTCTGTTTTCAAACAAGAGAGGCGTTTCTGTGTATATAAATGCAATTATCTTATTTTTGAGGAATCTCTTGATCTAGAGTGTTATGATCAGATTTGAAGAAAGAATGTGGAAAAAATGAAAAGAAATGATGATTCAATTTTAATCATAGAAACGGCTTAGAAATCTGTTAAAGGAGAACGGAAATGAAGAAGTTTTTTGCTTTGCTTCTCCTGCTTGTGATTGGATGGGGCGTCTATTATACCATGCAATCACAGGAACATGATGAGCCAGTGTCATCAGGTGGGGAAGACGAAAGCGGTTCAACTGATATTTATCGCAATTTTAAAGAGCTGGAAGAGAACGAATCAACCAATAATTATCAAATTACTTCCAATCCAGTGACTGGCAGCCGGCTGCTTGTGATGTCGCCTCATGGCGGGAGAATTGAAGGCGGCGTTAGTGAGATCGTCCATTTTTTTGATAACGAATTTTCTACGTACTTATTTGAAGGTTTTAGAGAAAATGCATCAGAACTTCATATTACAAGTACAAACTTTGATGAACCAATCGGAGTTGCACAGGCAAAAGCACATGATTATGTATTAGCTGTGCACGGCTATAAAGGTGAGGAAGGAATTGACCAC
Organism: Bacillus xiamenensis; assembly: GCF_001857925.1. Lineage (NCBI taxonomy): Bacteria > Bacillati > Bacillota > Bacilli > Caryophanales > Bacillaceae > Bacillus > Bacillus xiamenensis. The sequence goes on along the minus strand of NZ_CP017786.1, from coordinate 3,628,724 downwards.
ACCCTTGTTGGCGGGACAGACTACGACCGTGCAGAGAAAATTGTGAACTCATTAGAGCGGAATGGATTTTCTGCTGAACTTGCTGTTGCACACGCAAGCCTAAGTGGAACGAGCAATCATAATATTAATAATCTTACAAAAACAGGGCAAAGTGTTCAGCTTGAGATTAGTAGAAGTCAACGTGAAGCTTTATTTGACAGTTTCGATTTTCGGCGGCGGTCAAGTACAAAAAATGAGACGTTCTACCGGTATGTCAGAGCGATTCGCACGGTGCTGGATGAAGAATACACGTAAGAAGTATGCACATATTAAGACAGCAGGGCGAATTCTTGTTACACTATAAAAAGTGATAACAAAAGGAGAGACGGATATGGTGCGTCATTATTTTCACCTTCAGGCAAGCTGGCCTGGTCTGCGGAACGATGTGGGTACAATCGAATGTGAACAATTAAAAACAAAAATTTCAATTCCAAAAGAAATGGACGGCCCAGGCATTGGAACAAATCCAGATGAGATGCTTCTAGGTGCAGCGGCCACCTGTTATATCATCACACTTGCAGCCATGATGGAACGAAGTCAATTAGAGAAAGAGGATTTATCCATGAGCTCTGAGGCTGTTGTAGATGTGACAAACGGTATATTTACATATGAAAAAATCATTCACCGGCCAGTCATTATCCTCAAAGAGTCCGCCACAGCACAAGACATTGCATTGGCTCGCAGGCTTGCACATAAAGCGGAAAGCTCATGTATGATCTCTAGAGCTGTTCAAGGGAATGTCGATATTTCCTTAGAAGAAACCATCAAAACCGCCCAGTAAGATAAAAAAGTCATTTTCTCTTTTTAGATGGAGAAAATGACTTTTTTTATGCTGTCCATTCGGATTGATCCATTGGTTCTTTGATTTCTTTCTTTTGTTTTTTGGACTGATTTAAGACAATCACGCCGCATATCACAAGTGCAAGACCGATGAAGCCTTTTGTATGAATGGTTTCGTTAAAGAGAACGAGACCCACGAGAGCGGTAAGGGCTGTCCCGACGCCAGACCAAGTGGCATATGCGGATGACAGCTCAATTGTTCTCAGTGCCAAACTAAGGAACGTAAAGGCGCATCCAAATCCGATCAGCACGCCAATACTTGGTAGCACCTGTGTAAAGCCTTGCGAGAGCTTCAGCATCGTACTGCCAAAAACCTCCGTCAAAATGGCTCCTGTTAAATAGAGAATTCCTTTCATCATCTCCTCACATCCTTTAAGACATATTTAATAGAACAACCCCTGATACAAGCATGGCCATTCCAATGACTGCTTTACGGTTCAAGGTTTCTTTGAAAAAGAGCACGCCAAAAAAAGCCGTGAGGACGGTACCTACCCCAGACCATGTAGCGTAAGACATGCTAAGTGGAATCATGTTAAGCGTGAGTGACAGCATATAAAAGGCAAGTGTATAACCCGCGACAACAACAGCGCTAGGTTTCAAGCGTGTGAAGCCATTGGAAAGCTTCAGCATTGCTGCCCCGATCGCTTCTGAAAAAATGGCAACAGCCAAAAAAAGATATCCGAGGATCATCATCATCCCTCCTGTAAAATGTGTAAAATTCGATGAAGTAAAAGGTTTTTTTCCTCTCTCGTCAATGGTTCAAGCTGAAACATTTCTGAAAACCATATCCCATCACATGCTAGGCGGATCAGCTGGCTAATTGCAGGATCGTTTATTTCCTCTGCTGCTTTTTCTTTGAATTCTGCATAAAAATCGCGCCAAGGATTCAATAACGCTTCATCAAATGACATGGTGGCCAGCATGCTTGTACAAAGCTGGGTGGTGTTCTGCATATCAAGATCATGTAATGTGGCCAAAATATATGCACGTACATAAGGCGCTTTTTCGTTTTTGAATGTTTCCTGATACGTCTCGAGCTGCTGACGAAAACAGGCAATCGCATGCTCATTCATTTGTTGGATAAGCTCTTCCTTGCTTGAAAAATGATACAGCAGCCCGGCTTTGGTCATATTTGCATATTCTGCCACCTGCTGAAGGGTGAGCTGACTTAATCCTTCTTTTAAAATGGTGTGAGCAGCAGCCTCAAAAATTTGTTCTTTTTTGGTTTTAGACATAAAAAAAACACCTACTTTACTGAACGGTCGGTAAAGTAAATGTTAACCCATAAAAAGCAATTGTGTCAATCGATTCATTTCAATAGAGGATGTTTTCACTAAAAAGTCACATTTAATAATACGGGTATGGTCCATATGGCGGGTATGGTGGATAAGGATAACCATAGCCATAGCCCGGAGCAAGAAGCGATCCAGCAAGAAGTCCTCCAGCAAAACCACCTAAAAATGGAGGCCCAAAAAATCCAGGTCTCCCATAGCCAAAACCAGGTCTTCCGAATCCAAAACCAGGGCGCCCAAATCCAAAAGGTCTTCTCATATCTTCTTGAATAAACGGTGTTTCAAAATAATTCATAAAAAAAGGCTCCTTTCACATAAAATCACTGTAACTGACATCAGTGTATTCGAATGGCCCACAAGTGTTTGGGGGAATGCCTATTATAAGGAGGAATGTCGAAAATGGGCCTGTATCCATCTGATTGGGCAAAATGCCCGCCTCATGCTCATGCCTATAAAGCACGTACGGAAGTAACAGAACAGCATTATCATTTAATAGAAGGGATTTCTCAACCTGTGAATGGAAGCAGTACCGATCAGCATACTCATTATTACCGCGGGATCACATCTTTTGAAAGGGGGCATTTCCACAGATACTACGGCATCACAGGGCCTGCTATTCCAAGAGTAGATGGGACGCATTATCATGAGATTCAAGAAGTCACGTTTGCAGCCTACAACGAATCTGTCCCCATCCCTTACGGAGGAGTCGTTTACAGCCCAGAGCAGGAAAGGCCAACGCATAAGCACCGCTTAAAAGGAAAGACATATGAAGTGGTCGGAAATGAACCACTTGGCTGGTGATGGTTAGTATATAGGAGAGACAGAGAAGTTATGCTATACTGTAGGCAGTTTGTAAAAGAGAGTGATGTTATGAAAAAAGCAAAACAACCAGTGATTGTTCTAGTAGGTCCGACAGCTGTCGGAAAAACAAAGATGAGCATTGATATAGCTAAAGCATTTAATGGAGAAATTATCAGCGGAGATTCCATGCAGATTTATAAAGGAATGGATATTGGAACAGCCAAAATCACCCCGGAAGAAATGGATGGCGTTCCGCACCATTTAATTGATATTAAACAGCCGGACGAATCGTTTTCAACTGCTGAATTTCAGCAGCTTGTCCGTTTGAAAATCAAAGAGATTGCTGCTAGAGGGAAAACGCCAATGATTGTTGGTGGAACAGGTCTGTATATTCAATCTGTTCTATATGATTACACGTTTACCGATGAGAAAAGTGACCCTGCTTTTAGAGACGAAATGACGCTCTTTGAAAAGCAGCATGGACCGATTCAGCTGCATGAAAAGCTAAAGGCAGTAGATCCTGAAGCTGCAAAAGCGATCCACCCGAATAACGTCCGCCGCGTGATCCGGGCACTTGAGGTCATACATACAACAGGCCAGAAAATGTCCGAGATGCAAAATGGGCATCAAGAGGTTCCTCTTTATAACACAGCCTTCATTGGGCTGAAGATGGACCGAGAGCTTTTGTACGAGCGCATTCATCAAAGAATTGATATGATGTTAGATGAAGGCTTAATAGAAGAAGTGAGAGCACTATATCAATCTGGTTTGAAGGACTGTCAGTCTGTCCAAGCGATTGGCTATAAAGAATTGTACGCCTATTTCCAAGGCGACTGCTCACTGGATGAAGCCATCGAGCAATTAAAGCAAAATTCCCGTAGATATGCGAAGCGTCAGTTCACGTGGTTCCGTAATAAAATGGATGTCACTTGGTTTGATATGACACCACCTTGCCACTTTTTAGACAAAAAAGAGGAAATTTTCGCATATATAGCAGGAAAGCTCGGACTTAAAGCGAAACTGTAGTTATCAGAATCAAGGAGGACGAAACATGAAACCGATTAATATTCAGGACCAATTTTTGAATCAGATCCGCAAAGACAATACATTTGTCACTGTATTTTTACTGAATGGCTTTCAGCTTCGCGGTCAAGTAAAAGGATTTGACAACTTCACCGTGCTGCTTGAGACAGAAGGAAAGCAGCAGCTTATTTATAAACACGCCATTTCTACATTTGCACCTCAAAAAAATGTGAATCTAGAATTAGAATAGAATCATTTTGTCAATAGCCCCATGCAGCTGCGAATAAACCGGCCGGAACCCGCTACGTTTTTTGTCAGTGCAGAGGGGCTATTTTGCATGCCATGAAACTTTTCTGCCCATTTTGCGTATAATTCCTTATTGGACATTTAAAAGGGATGAGGGGATTTATATGGAAAATGCAGAGCTTGAATTAAGAAGGATTAGAGTGATTCTTCTTTTAATTGGGATCGTTGTCTTATTTGGATCGTGCGCCATCTCAAACATCGAAACGAGACAAGAAAGTTGGCACGACTATTCTGATCAAGATGATGAAGATCATGTAGACGGCCTTTTACAATCATCTGTTGCACTAAAAAATAATCACTTTGCTGTTGTGAAAGACGATGAAGTACATGTGTACCGGTTTGATGAAAAAGCAGGGGAGCTGACCCTCATTACGACGACATACATAGATGAATGGGATGAAGAATATGATGATGTCCTTGAAGACTAAGCACGTAAATTTACAAATGAATGTGAAGTCGCTACACTATAATCATGCATCAGACATCTAGACAGAAAAGGATGAGTTCATGACACACAAAATTAAAATTAATCATTGGGAACAAACTTGTGAAGATGACTCCTGTTTCGAATATGGAACAAGCGTGTCTGTAAATGGGAAAGAATTAGTAAGAGAGGCTTCAATCGTCTCTGCGCTTGAAGCTGTGCTAAAAGAATTAGGTGTTGAAGTGGAAATAACAGAAGTGTCAGAAGATTTACAGTGCGATGCCTACAAAAAATAAAACAAAAAGTCTAGTCTACTAAGCGATTTTTTTTCGTGTTATGATAGATTTCGGTTTCAGTTGAATAGGGAGTAGGGCAGTCTATTTTTATATCCTGCTCTGCTCTATTTATTTGAACGTACGAGTTCGGCTATGAATGTTCGGCCGGGTTGGTTGATTTTTTTCGTTTCGAACAACTATATATTGTGTTTTAAAAAAACATAGTATACTATATATAGTGAATAGCGAAATGATCAACAATACTAAAAACTAGGTCGTGATGGAATTGATTCAAATCGTATTTGATTCAAAAACAGGAAATGTTCAACGCTTTTTGGACAAGACCCCTTTTACAGACAAACGAAAATTGACTGGAGAAGAGTTTTTGGATACGCCGTTTATTCTCGTCACCTTTACGACAGGATTTGGACAAGTCCCTAGTACCACTCAGTCCTTTTTAGAGAAAAATGCTCACCTTTTACTAGGTGTAGCAGTGAGTGGCAACAAAGTGTGGGGAGATAATTTTGCAAAAAGCGCCGATACGATTTCTAAACAATATCAAGTTCCTATTTTGCACACCTTTGAGCTAAGCGGAACAAAAAGGGATGTTGAATTGTTTACACAGGAGGTAGAAAGAATTGTCACAAAATCAGGTTCCAAAGTGGATACAATTAAATAACGAGATTATGATTCAAAAAGAAGGAAAGTTTCAGTTCGACAAGGACAAAGAAGCTGTACATAGTTATTTCGTAGATTATATTAATCAAAACACGGTTTTCTTTCACAATTTAGAAGAGAAAATTAATTACTTAATAGAAAACGATTACTATGAGGAAGAATTTTTAAGACAATATAGCATGGCAGATATTAAAGAAGTATTCGATGCTGCCTATGCCAAAAAATTTAGATTCCCATCATTTATGAGTGCGTTTAAGTTTTACAATGACTATGCACTCAAAACAAATGACAAAAAGAAAATCCTTGAACGCTATGAAGACCGCATTTCAGTTGTGGCTCTTTTCTTTGCGGGCGGAGACAAAGAGAAAGCACTTGAATTTGTAGAGCTGATGATCAATCAAGAGTACCAGCCAAGTACACCAACCTTCTTAAACGCAGGACGTAAAAGACGCGGTGAGCTTGTGAGCTGTTTCTTGCTTGAAGTCAATGACTCATTAAACGATATTTCAAGAGCCATTGATATTTCCATGCAGCTTTCTAAACTAGGCGGCGGCGTCAGCTTGAATCTTTCAAAGCTCCGTGCGAAAGGTGAAGCCATTAAAGATGTAGAAAATGCGACAAAAGGTGTCGTAGGCGTCATGAAACTGTTGGATAATGCATTCAGATATGCAGATCAAATGGGACAAAGACAAGGATCAGGAAGTGCCTACCTGAATATTTTCCACAGAGATATCAATGATTTCTTAGATACGAAAAAAATCTCTGCCGATGAAGATGTTCGTGTGAAAACACTCTCGATCGGTGTGGTCATCCCAGATAAATTTATCGAGCTTGCTAGAGAAGATAAAACAGCATACACATTCTATCCTCACACAGTCTATAAAGCATATGGACAGCATCTTGATGAGATGGACATGGAAGAAATGTATGACGAGCTTGTTGAAAACCCAAAAGTCAAAAAAGAAAAAGTGAATCCGAGAAAGCTTCTTGAAAAATTAGCTGTGTTGCGCTCAGAGTCAGGCTATCCATATATCATGTTCCAAGATAATGTGAATAGAGAGCACGCACTGAACCATATTTCACGTGTGAAATTCTCAAACCTTTGCTCAGAGGTACTTCAGGCTTCAGAAGTTTCTTCATACACGGACTATGATCAAGAAGATGAGATCGGACTTGATATTTCTTGTAACCTTGGTTCATTAAATATCATGAACGTGATGAAAAACAAATCCATTGAAAAAACGGTCAAGCTTGCAACTGATTCACTAACACTTGTGTCTGAAACAACAGATATCCGCAATGCACCGGCCGTTAGAAAAGCAAACAAAGCGATGAAATCAATTGGACTTGGTGCGATGAACCTTCACGGGTATTTAGCTCAAAACCAAATCGCTTATGAAAGTGAAGAAGCAAGAGATTTCGCTAACACATTCTTTATGATGGTGAACTATTACTCCATTAAGCGTTCAAGTGAGCTTGCAAAAGAAAAAGGAGAAACATTCCATCGTTATGAGGGCTCTGGCTATGCAACTGGTGAGTACTTCAATAAATACCTGGAAAATGATTTCACTCCAAAAACAGAAAAAGCGGCAGCACTATTTGAAGGCATGCACATTCCAACAAAAGAAGATTGGGCAGCACTCAAAGAATTTGTAGCGGAAAATGGCATGTACCATAGCTATCGATTATGCATTGCACCAACAGGATCCATTTCTTATGTTCAATCGGCAACAGCATCTGTGATGCCAATTATGGAACGTATCGAAGAAAGAACATACGGCAACAGCAAAACATATTACCCAATGCCAGGTCTTTCAGCACAAAACTGGTTCTTCTATAAAGAAGCATACGATATGGACATGTTTAAAGTGGTAGACATGATCGCAACCATCCAGCAGCACGTCGATCAAGGAATCAGCTTTACATTATTCTTAAAAGATACGATGACAACGCGTGATTTAAACCGCATTGATCTTTATGCACACCATAAAGGCATTAAGACACTTTATTATGCAAGAACGAAGGATACAGGGCAGGAAGGCTGTCTTTCTTGTGTTGTTTGATTAAAGGAGAGTTTAACGTGACAAAAATTTATGATGCAGCCAACTGGTCAAAACACGAAGACGATTTTACACAAATGTTTTACAACCAAAATGTAAAGCAGTTCTGGCTTCCTGAAGAGATTTCCTTAAATGGGGATCTCTTAACGTGGAAATATTTAGGTGAAGAAGAGCGAGATACGTACATGAAGGTACTTGCTGGACTCACTTTACTTGATACAGAACAAGGAAACACAGGGATGCCGATTGTGGCAGAACATGTGGACGGCCATCAGCGTAAAGCCGTGTTGAACTTCATGGCGATGATGGAAAATGCAGTTCATGCGAAGTCATACTCAAATATCTTCATGACGCTTGCACCAACTGAAACCATTAGTGAAGTATTTGAATGGGTCAAGAAAAATAAATTCTTGCAAAAGAAAGCAGATATGATTGTAGGTCTGTACCGTTCGATCCAAAAGGATGATCCTCTTTCCTTGTTTAAAGCAATGGTTGCTTCTGTTTACTTAGAAAGCTTCCTATTTTATAGCGGCTTTTACTACCCGCTTTATTTCTATGGACAAGGAAAGCTAATGCAAAGTGGTGAAATCATTAACTTGATTTTGCGTGACGAAGCAATTCACGGAGTGTACGTTGGATTATTAGCACAAGAAATCTACAACAAACAAACACCTGACGTGCAAAAAGAGCTCTATGACTTCTCGATCGACCTGCTCAATGAGCTTTACGAAAACGAACTTCATTACACTGAGGATATTTATGACCAAGTCAACTTATCTCATGATGTGAAAAAGTTCATTCGTTACAATGCCAATAAAGCGTTAATGAACCTTGGATTTGCCCCTTACTTTGAAGAAGAAGAGATTAACCCGATCGTCTTAAACGGACTCAATACAAAAACAAAGTCACATGACTTCTTCTCTATGAAAGGGAACGGCTACAAGAAAGCAACCGTTGAGCCGTTAAAAGATGACGACTTCTTCTTTGGAGATGAATCATAAGTAAAACGCGAAAGTCAAAACGCATCACTCGTTTTGGCTTTTTGCCATTTCTTAGCAGCGAGCTACATACTGGAGGTTACCGAACATGGGAAAAATGGATGAAATCATTTTAGTCGCACCGCGCAAACGTGTGTTCCAAAACGAAACACTTACGTTTAATGGTGTGAATAGTGAAGAAGAAACAATTCGAACGATCATGAAAGAAATCGAAGAGCACTTTGAGCAAATGCGAAGAGGCGATGCAGAGGAAAACCCTGACTTTAAGCAGCCGATTCCTTATGTCGTCATTAAGCGTGAGGACGAAGTGTATGTATATGAAAGACTTCAAGGCGGGGGAGAGGCAAGATTACATCACAAGCTATCTCTTGGTTTTGGCGGTCATATGAATTTTATCGAAGGAAAAGATTTTGCTGAGATTCTAAAAGAAAATACAGATCGTGAGCTGGACGAGGAACTTTCGATTCAAGAAGAAGACAAACGTGAGATGAAAACCCTTGGATTAATCAATGATGATGACAACAGTGTCGGACGTGTGCACATTGGCCTGTTATCTGCACTTGAATTATCACCGGGTGCTCATGTAGAAGTAAAAGAAACAGATCAAATCTCAGGGAAATGGATGAAAGTAACAGACCTGAAAAAGCCTGAATACTTTGAGCGCCTTGAAACATGGTCTCAATTTGTCGTGAACATCTTAGCATAAATGAGTAGACAACAAACCGGCTCTAAAGACAACTTGAGCCGGTTTGTTTTGTTATGACAACTTCAATTTATTGGAAAACAAATGCGTCGTGACCGGCCTGCTTCAATCGAGCTGCTAGTTTATCCGCATTTTGCTTGGAACGGAAAGCGCCAGCCTGCACTCGGAACATGCCGCTTTCTAGCATGACCAATGCTTCAAATCCTTTAGATTTAAGTGTGGCTGCGAGTTCATCCGCATTGGCTCTGACCTTGAAAGCCCCTGCCTGCACCTTATAAAGATTACTTGCTTTTTTTTTCAATTGAAAGGCCTTCTCTAATCCAGTGGCATGAGCACGAGCGATGCCTTGAAGGAAGGTAGCGCTGCGAAGTTTATTGGCATCAGCTGCCGTATCAATAAAACCGTTTTCTGTTAAAATGGCGGACATAGAAGTTTCTCTAAGAACGTGGAAGTTCGCCGTTTTCTTGCCGCGGTCGGCAAAATCAACGGAGCGGACAATCTCATCATGAAGGGCATTGCGATACGTGGTTGTTGGTGCGGAAACGCCAGGGTACACATAGCTTTCAAAACCTGTGCCTCCGCCAGCATTAATATGAATAGACACGAAATAGTCAGCTCCCCAGCTATTTGCCGCATTCGTACGCTGGGATAAAGTGACGGATTGGTCAATTGAACGACTTAAGCGGACGGAAACCCCATCATATTCACTAATCAACATATCTCTCAGAAAAAGCGCGATTTGAAGTGTTATATTTTTCTCCAAAAGTCCATTGGCAGCAGCTCCAGAATCTGTTCCTCCGTGGCCAGGATCAATAAAAATTTTCACCATCTATTCATCACCTCGTCTTTATTTTATGGGGAAATAGAAAAATTGCCTGTACCAAATGCGGAAATCATTAAGACTCTTTTCTGCACAATTTGTGATGAAAAAGCTACATTTTTCTAAGAAAAAGCAAATTGTTGGTTTGTCCGCCCAAAATGGATGAATACAATAGAAATAGCACATCATTTCCTGGGAAACCGCACAATCCCCTACAATAACCTGTATCTCGGGTTATTATGACAGCAAACCTATGCTAAAGCGGGCGATTGTCACGATTACAGCTCCACCCGAATAGAATAAAGAGAGAAGAGCGAGAGGTGAATACGTTGGAGCGAGCTGTCACATATAAAAACAACGGCCAAATCAATATTATACTTAATGGACAGAAACAAGTATTGGTTGATGCAGATTCCGAGGCAGAATATCTGGAAGCTCTGCAAAAAAATGAGGCGAAACACAGCATCCTGCGGGAAATCGAGCGTGAAATGAACAGCCTTGTCGGTATGGATGAAATGAAACGAAACATAAAAGAGATTTATGCCTGGATTTTTGTCAATCAAAAAAGGCAGGAACAAGGATTAAAGGTAGGGAAACAAGCGCTTCATATGATGTTCAAAGGAAATCCCGGCACAGGAAAAACAACGGTGGCAAGGCTTGTCGGTAAGCTTTTCTTTGAAATGAATGTTCTCTCAAAAGGGCACTTAATTGAAGCCGAACGAGGAGATCTTGTCGGAGAATACATTGGGCATACGGCTCAAAAAACAAGAGACTTAATTAAAAAGTCACTGGGCGGCATTTTGTTCATCGACGAAGCCTATTCTCTTGCCCGCGGAGGAGAGAAGGATTTTGGAAAAGAAGCGATTGATACCCTTGTGAAACATATGGAGGATAAGCAGCATGAATTCATTCTCATCCTTGCCGGTTACTCCAAGGAAATGGATCATTTTCTCTCTTTAAACCCAGGTCTGCAATCGAGATTTCCAATCAATATCAACTTCCCTGATTATACGGTCGATCAGCTTATGGATATTGCGAAACGAATGATGGCCGATAGGGAATATGTCTTTACCCAAGATGCAGAATGGAAGCTGCGGGACTATTTAATGCACATTAAGAGCACAACAAGTCCAGCAAAATTCAGCAACGGCCGTTTTGTGCGAAACACCATTGAAAAGGCCATTCGAACTCAGGCGATGAGGCTGCTGCTTGTGGATCATTATGATAAAAAAGATCTACTTACGATTAAAAGCCATGACCTGCAAATGAAAGAGGATACGCCTTCTTAAAATGGCGTATCCTTTTTGTAAAGAGACGCGAAAATAAACCTTCCGAATAGTGGTATACGTGAGATGTGTTTGGTATGATGGTACTACTGAAAACTTAAGTACAGAAAGGAAACAACTGACGTTGAATGAACATGAAATGATCGAAAAAGCGATCCTTGTCGGCTGTCAATTGCCGCATATAACGGATGAACGCTTTCAATATTCTATGGAAGAATTAGCTTCCTTAACCAAAACAGCTGGCGGTGAAGCTGTCAACGTAATGACGCAAAAAAGAAATAGACAGGACAGCGCGACTTACATCGGGAAAGGGAAAGTGGAAGAGCTTGAAGTGCTTTGCGACGAGTTAGCCTGTGATGTCATTATTTTTAACGACGAGCTTTCACCGAGTCAGCTAAAAGCATTGGCGACTGCACTAGATGTGAAAATTATTGATCGTACGCAATTGATTTTAGACATTTTTGCTAAAAGAGCCCGTACAAGAGAGGGGAAGCTGCAAATTGAGCTTGCCCAGCTTCAGTATGCCTTGCCGAGACTGAGTGGACAAGGGATCAGTCTTTCAAGACAAGGAGGCGGAATTGGTGCAAGAGGTCCAGGTGAAACAAAACTTGAAACAGACAGACGTCATATTCGAAACCGCATTCACGACATTCACAGGCAGCTATCTGCAGTCAAAGAACACCGCACGAGATACCGGGAACGACGGAAGAAAAATGGGGTGTTCCAAATTGCCATTGTCGGGTATACCAATGCCGGAAAATCCACTTTGTTTAACCAGTTAACAGATGCTGATAGTCATGAAGAAGATTTACTGTTTGCAACGCTTGATCCGATGACACGTAAAATGACATTGGAATCTGGCTACAGTGTGCTGATTTCAGATACAGTTGGTTTTATTCAAGACCTTCCAACCACACTCATTGCAGCCTTTCGTTCCACCCTTGAAGAAGTGAAAGAGGCAGACTATTTGCTTCATGTGATCGATTCTTCTAATGAGGATTATGAAGGGCACGAACGAACGGTTCATGAGCTTTTAGAAGAATTAGAAGCAGACCGTATTCCGATGCTGACCGTTTATAACAAACAAGATCAAATCAGAACGGATTTTATTCCGTCTTCAAAGCAGCGCCATGTTTTAATCAGCGCGAGACGCGAGGAAGATGTGAAGCGGTTAAAAGCAGAGATCATGGCTGAGTTGAAAAAAGACTTTTTAACACCGTATCATGTGAAGATTCCAGCATATGAAGGGAAGCTTATATCTGCACTAAAGTCAGAAACCCTCGTGGAATCACTGGAATTTCAAAAAGAAGCAGATCTTTATGACATCACCGGCTTTAGTGGTGAGGAGCAGACCATATTAGGTCAAATCAAAAAGTATATGTTGTAGGAAAGGAATTAAATCACGATGTTTCACACTTTAAAACACGGCACCATTTTAGAAAAAATAGCAGCAGAAGCAGAACAAGAAATTTCACTCGTACATCAGCAAATTGATCAAAGAAGCGAACAAAACGAGTGGCGGGTTCTTGAAAGCTATCGGAAACATCAAGTCAGTGACTCTCATTTTAACCCGACAACTGGCTATGGCTACGATGATATGGGGAGAGACACGTTAGAAAAGATCTATGCGGAAGTATTCGGAGCGGAAAGCGGTCTCGTACGCCCGCAGATCATTTCCGGAACACACGCCATTTCCATCGCCTTATTTGGTGTGCTCAGACCTGGCGATGAATTGATCTACATGACAGGGAAACCGTACGATACCCTAGAAGAGATTGTCGGGATTCGTGGGAAAAAAGGGACAGGCTCATTAAAAGACTTCCAGATTGATTACAAAGCCATTGATTTGCGACAAGATGGATCAGTGGACTTCGACAAAGTCAAAGAGTCTATTTCCTCTAAAACAAAAGTCATCGGCATCCAGCGTTCAAAAGGCTATGCTTCAAGACCATCCTTTACAATAGAAGAAATTGAACAAATGATTTCATTTGTGAAAGACATCAATGAGGACATCATTGTGTTTGTTGACAACTGTTATGGTGAATTTACTGAATTACAAGAGCCGTGCCATGTGGGCGCAGACCTTATGGCAGGTTCTCTCATTAAAAACCCAGGCGGCGGCCTTGCCAAAACAGGCGGCTATATTGTCGGAAAAGAAAAATGGGTAGAAGCTTGCTCTTATCGAATGACATCTCCAGGCATCGGAAGTGAAGCGGGTGCATCGCTCTATGCGCTCCAGGAAATGTATCAAGGATTTTTCTTAGCGCCGCATGTCGTTGCCCAAAGCTTAAAAGGCGCCGTGTTTACGGCTCGTTTTCTTGAAAAGCTCGGGTTCCAAACAAACCCGGCGTGGAATGCGAAAAGAACCGACTTGATTCAATCTGTAGAATTTGGAGACCCTAAAAAAATGATTGCCTTCTGTCAGGCCATTCAATACGCATCTCCGATTAACAGTCATGTCACACCGCATGCGAGCTATATGCCAGGCTATGAGGATGATGTCATTATGGCGGCGGGCACATTTGTCCAAGGAGCCAGTATCGAATTATCAGCCGATGGCCCAATCAGACCGCCTTATACGGCCTATGTTCAAGGCGGACTCACCTATGCCCATGTGAAAAATGCGATTTGCAGTGCGGTAGATGCCTTATTGGAGCAAGGTTTTATTGAAGTCCCTGCTCGATAAAAAAATCCATGTTAATATTCCTAACATTTCGTTGACACATAATATAACATGACATATAATAAATTTAAGCAAAGAGGAGGAGAGAGTTGAGATGAGTGATAATATTCGCCGCTCAATGCCTTTATTCCCAATTGGGATTGTCATGCAGCTAACAGAATTATCTGCAAGACAAATTCGCTATTATGAGGAAAATGGTTTAGTATTTCCAGCAAGAAGTGACGGAAATCGCCGATTATTTTCTTTCCATGATGTTGATAAATTACTAGAAATTAAAAACCTCATCGAACAAGGTGTAAACATGGCAGGAATCAAAAAACTTTTTGCCAAAGCTGAGGCAGAGAATCCATCGTCTGAAACAAAGACAGAGGAGAAAACCACAGCGAAGCACAACTTGACAGATGATGAACTCAGGAAGCTACTGAAGAAGGAACTCATTCAGGCTGGACGTTTCCAACAAGGAACAACCTTTAGGCAGGGGGATATGTCAAGGTTCTTCCGTTAACCAATTAGCAAAAGCATTGCTATACACATTTTACCTTTTGTAGGGGAGGAGTTTTACGAAATGGCAAAGTACACAAGAGAAGATATCGTAAAATTAGTAAATGAGGAAAACGTAAAGTACATCCGTCTGCAATTTACAGACATTCTCGGAACAATTAAAAATGTTGAGATTCCTGTGAGCCAGTTAGAAAAAGCTCTCGATAACAAATGTATGTTTGACGGTTCATCTATTGAAGGGTTTGTACGTATCGAAGAATCAGATATGTACCTATATCCAGACCTCAACACATTTGTTATTTTCCCTTGGACAGCAGAAAAAGGTAAAGTTGCACGCTTTATTTGTGACATTTATAAGCCGGACGGGACACCATTTGATGGAGACCCTCGTAACAACTTAAAGCGTATCTTAAAGGAAATGGAAGAACTAGGATTTAGTGATTTCAACCTTGGACCTGAGCCAGAATTCTTCTTATTTAAATTAGACGAAAAAGGCGAGCCAACGCTCGAACTAAACGATAAAGGTGGATACTTCGACCTTGCACCAACAGATTTAGGTGAAAACTGCCGCCGTGATATCGTGCTTGAGCTTGAAGAAATGGGCTTTGAAATTGAAGCATCTCACCACGAAGTAGCACCTGGACAGCACGAAATTGATTTCAAATATGCAGGCGCGATCCGTTCTTGTGATGACATTCAAACGTTCAAGCTTGTTGTGAAAACCATTGCTAGAAAACACGGTCTTCATGCGACATTCATGCCAAAACCATTGTTCGGTGTAAACGGATCAGGTATGCACTGTAACCTATCATTATTCAAAGATGGCAAAAACGCATTCTTTGATGAAAAAGCAGATTTACAATTAAGCGAGACTGCTAGACACTTTATCGCGGGTATCGTCAAGCACGCAACAAGCTTTACAGCAGTCACAAACCCAACGGTTAACTCATACAAACGTCTTGTACCTGGCTATGAAGCACCTTGCTATGTGGCATGGAGTGCACAAAACCGCAGCCCATTGATCCGTATTCCAGCATCACGCGGCATCAGCACACGTGTAGAAGTGCGCAGCGTAGACCCATCTGCAAACCCATACCTTGCACTAAGCGTATTACTTGCAGCAGGTCTAGACGGAATCAAAAACAAACTAGACGCACCAGCGCCAATCGACAGAAACATCTATGTCATGGACAAAGAAGAACGCCTTGAAAACGGCATCGCTGACCTACCTGCAACACTTGCAGAAGCACTTGAGCTGCTGAAGTCAAACGAAGTCATGATCAACGCACTAGGCGATCACCTCTTCGAGCACTTCATCGAATCAAAAGAAATCGAGTGGGATATGTTCCGCACCCAAGTACACCCATGGGAACGCGATCAGTATATGTCTCAGTATTAATAGAGGAACCCCTTGGAGCCATTGGCTTCAGGGGGATTTTTGTTTTTGTGGGTATTTCTAATATTTAAAAAAGAAGCAGGTAACACCTACAAATCACCCACAAAAAAGTGATAAAAAATCACTCCATGATCTTGGAGATATACTCTTCATATTTATTCATTGAATCTGTGTCTATTTTTTCTTGTATGAGGTCCAAGCCAACGAAGCTGTACCGATGCAGAAAGATGAGAAGCAGCTGCTAATGATTAGATTCCCTTCTAAGTGTGAAAAACGATTCTGACGGGAATGATCAAAAAGATTAGGAAGACGGGGCTGCATAAGGTGGCACGCAAACGATCAAGACGATGGTTCCTGCTTTATCGCATAGAGGGTAGATAATGCGTCTATCTCGATGAACAATTCATTATAACACGAGGCCTTGTGGATGAATAATCTTTATAAGCATATAGACTCTAACATTTCAATTGATCAGCTTTTTAAAAAAGGAGAAGTTAAAGTTATTATCCTAGATGGTCATTCCAACAATGTGGTGTTGGCTGAAATCCCAATGTACGGTAGAACCGAGATCACTACACGTGACGGCCAGTTCACAAATTTAAATTATACAAGTTCTCACAGAATAGATATTTAGCAGATAGAGTTCCCTAATTACTTGAAAAAATCTAAAAAATGCCGATTCAATAAAGAAGAATATTGAAAAGGTGTGTATTTATGGAGTATTTTGGATTTCTCGAAAAAATGGGGATACCAAGTAATTTGGCTGCTGCAATAATAGTGTTATTAATCATTTTCAAATTAATAAGACCTATTAATTTATTATCATCAAGTATCTTTGAACAAAAGTTGTTAACTAAAGATATGGTTATACTATTATTAAGTATTAAATATCTTGGACAGACTTTATGGTGGGTATTGATTAATCTGTCTATACTTTATACTTTTGGTGTACCGTCCTGGACTGGGGATCCAAATTTATCTCCCATGATAGGATCAATTTTTTTCGCAATTGGTGCTCCAATTTTCACTATAATTTATGTTATAAACAGTCAATCCTCTTCAAAACTTAATCGGTTTGGGGTAAGAGTATTATTAGCAATACTGTTCATGGTTTGCTTATTGTGCTATTATTTTCCGTTGAATGGAACAGTTGTAACAAATGTATTCGTAGAAAATCCAATTGGAAAATTAGCAATTATAATAGGATGTATGACCGTTCTATGTCTCCCTATACCAGCTTTAATGAAGCAAATTTCAAAATTTTTATATTGGACAAAAGAAAAATATATACTCGTTTCTGACATTGATTTAGCTAATGAACAAAATAATCTTGAAAGTGATTTAAATAAAAAATCTTGGTATGTACTACACGCTATAAACAAAGAATTAATTTTATTAGGAAATAACCCTAAGCCAAAGTTATGTACAGAAACAAAAATTATCAAATTAGAAGACTTGTGCAATATAAAAATGTCGATTGAAGAGGTCGATCAAGATTCTACAAACGAGGAATCTACGAACGATAGTACTTCAAACAATAATTCAATTATATAATTAAACAGTCTGCTTATAAGGTTTTTTAGAGGGAGGGTATAAATTTGTTAACCAACCAATTATGCCTTATTCCTGAGGTCAATGAAAAGCAGGTCCGTCAGACATTAATAAATGAATTGAAGCTTTATAAAGCATTAAAAGTTAAACAAGAGAACTTAGATGAGCAAAAAGCAAATGGCATCTTAACTTTGTTTCCAAGATTAAAAGATCAAAATGTTTGTTCGGAGCTGAAGGTACGACAAATAGAAAGAGCACTAGAGTACAGCTTGGATGAAATTGAACAAGACATTATTCGCATGAAGTACCTTACTTCACGAATAGTTAAAGATCTTGAGGTATGCGAAGAGTTAGGATTAAAGAAAGATCGATATTACAAATTGAAAAAGCAAGCTACGTTTAAACTTTCGACAGCACTCGGAATCATATGAGTGCTGTTTTTGTATAAATGGTATTTTAGGATCATTTATAAATAGATACATATATTGTATATTGGATTTGTTGTAAATAAATTGGAAAAGGAGTATCAGAATGAAGAAATTTGCTTATTCGATTTTCTTTATGGCTTTTCTGTTGACGGCATGGTTATGGACAAGTGATGCTGAAGCTAGTCAATCAAAGGACGGTATCACAACATACAAAGAGACACATGTACTAGAAGTTGACGAAAATGGACATGCAAAAGAAATACAGAGTAAATCTGATATAATTGACCAAGCAAGACAACAATTTAAAAACCAACCTCATGAGCCACCTCAAAGAAATATGCCACAGGGTGACACCGTAGTGCTGCAACCATCCACTAAGAATAAAAATACTAATAAGACTCCAGACGCTAATACTAAAGTCGCGAATACAATTGTCATTGATACATTGTTTAAGTTAGATCAATCGAAAAAGGCAATTACTCATAGTTCCACAATTCGTAGCATTATAGGCAAAGCAAAGCCGATTATTGTAATTGTAGGTAGCACTCTATTTGTAGGAGATGATTATGCGGGGAAATATAACGCAATTTCAACGTATACTAAAGAATTTACAGGTTCTCAGATAAAAGTTGGTGCTACAAAATCAAAAACGTATAAGATGGTTAAAACGAAATTTGTGTACAAATCCGACATACTAACTGCCGGTTGGGTCGGAAGTGCCCCAGGTACTAAACAGAGTACAACTGAAACATATTTAGTTAATAAAAATGCTTATCAATATCCGCAAATTCATAATAGTCATAGTGGTAAATCATTGCCTGCACCAACAAAAGCAAATATGAAATGGTATAAGCCTGAAGATAGAGTGAAGAGAGATAAGGATATCCGTAATAAATATATCAGATGGTATATTGGTAAATACGGCGATCCTAAATGGGATTGGTCTGGTTTAGACATACACCATGTTATACCTTTAGAATATGGTGGAGATAATAAAATGGGTAATTTATATGCACTCACAAGAACGCTGCATCAACAAGAGGTTTCTCCTTGGTGGAGAGGATATAGATAGAAGGTGAAAGATTGAGTAGGATCGTGCAGATATTAGAAAAGCTTGAAAATCAATTAGATGAGAAGAACATCATCAAATTCTCGGTAGACGGTGAAGTCTATGAAAAGTGCTGTACCTTCAATGCCCCAGCCGATCAAGAAAATATAAAACAATTTGAAAAGAAACATCATGCATTGCCTGACGATCTCAAAGAGTTTTTATGTCTACATAATGGAGCAAGAATATTTGAAGACATAGTTTTTGGGAACAAGGTGGGTGGAGGATTACACGTTTTCAGTTTAGAAGAAATCGAATCCGAGTTGTCTAATGATTTTTTTGATCAGGTTGATGGAACAGCTATTGCCGCTCTTTTTGAAGGATGCTACTTGATACTAAATCAGGAAAATCCCAACCTTTATCTATTTGAAGACGGTTTAGAATATAGGCTGCTTGATGTAGATTTTACAACTTTTCTTCAGAAGTATATTGATTCTGAAGGCGATGCGTTTTGGGAATAATAGAACCAAAGTGTCCATGTTTATGGGCACTTTTTTTATTTGCATTGCCGAGATAAAGCAATCATGAATATTTTATTTTGTCCAGAAAGAAACCTGCGGACGCTGATCATTGGGCACTTTAAGTGCCTCAATGGGTGCCCGCTTTTATATTGTGTTTTTGTATCTTTATTCCTATTTAATGACAAACTTTGTGTTGGTAAAATTGACCTTGTCAATGAATAGGAAGGAGTGAACTCTGCTGGGGAAGATACTTGATGCTAAAGCACTAACAAGTGCCATGGACGCAAGGGCGAAACATTATCAGGAACTCCGCGAACAAATGGTTGATTTAAAAAAGGCACTTCAAGGCGTGGCAAACCTGGGTGATGATTTCACTGGGAAAGGTGCGGATAACATAAAAAGTTTCTACAAAGAGCTCGCCGGAAATGTAGACATGTTTATCAGCTTCATCGATAAGCAGAAAGCCTTTCATGAAGGTGTTTCTGGGACACTTGATGATACAAACTTTGGCGGCGACACCTTTGTAGAAGAACACTTTTTAGACAACGCAGTACATATGGGCATCAAGAATGCCAAAAGCATTGTGAAGGATCAAAAAAATGCTCTTAAAACGATTTTTGAAGATATCGATGACCTCATTTCACTGGAGGTATTCGATAGCCAAACCTTTGATGAAAAGATCGAAGATGCGGAAGACGAACGAAAAAAGACGGTTAAAGATTTAATAGAGCTTGATCAAAATCTAAAAGATGAATATGCTTTGTCAGAGACTGAGGAGAAGGCTACAATGGCATTGTATGCAGAAATGATCAATGCTACGAATGACGGGAAATCCATTTCACCTATGAATTTTGATAAAAAAGCATTTCAAGATAGTAAAATCTATAAGGCAAAAAGTGATATTGAGAAGCAAACTGCTGAATATCTCAAAATCAAAAAAGAACAAGAAGAAGCTCGTGAGATCGCAAAGGAACAAGAGGCCCTCGCCAACCGTTCTTGGTATGAAAAAGCGCTCGATTATGGTGGAAACATCGTAAATGAACTGACTGGCGTGAACGATGCAAAACGTGCCGCTACAGGTGTTGACCCGATCACAGGTGAAGAACTAACGTCAGGCCAGCGTGTCGCCGCAGGCGGCATGGCGGCAGCCGGCTACATCCCAATTGTCGGCTGGGCAGGGCGCATTTTTAAAGGCGGAAAAGCGATATATAAAACTTCTAAAGCCACATCAGCTGCAGTAAGAGCGGTCGATATTTACAAGACATCACAAAAATCCTTTGACGCCTTAAAAACATCTCAAAAAGGCTTATATGGACTCACCGCAACTAACGGTTTCAGCGAAGCGATTACAGGCCGAGACATGTTTGGAAATAAGATCTCAAAAGAACAGCAGGAAGCGAGTATGAATGCGGCGCTAGGGATGCTTTTACCGTTTGGAACAAAAGGATTTCATGGTAAGATGGGGGTTAAGGATACTGGGAAAACTCTGCTTCCTAACGAAGGGAAAGTTGGAACGTATAAAGAACTAATTAAGCAAGGAACCGCTTTTGATAATATTACTCCTCATCACATGCCGGCCGATGCAAAAATGAAACAGTCGGGTATAAAAAGGAACAATGGTATCAGTATGAATATGGAACAACCACATCCTGGTACTGGTGGTAGACACCGTGAGACATATACATATGGTTTATCCGGGCAAAAACTGAAGGATTATCTAGAACTCAATTATCGCGATGCATTAGCTCATGATATTTGGGATGCCCGGAAAATATATATAAAAGATGGTTTATACAATTCTGAGATAAGACAAGGTTTAAAAACCGTAATGAATAAAAATAGAGAACAGTATCCTGATTTGTTCAATAAGTAAATATGGAAGGGTTGAATTCCTTTGAATCTTAAGCAGGAATTAAAAAGCTTATACGATAATCGACTTTTAGAAAACGAAAATAACATAAAAGAGTTTGAAGAGTCTTTGGCAAAAGTACTTGATTATGGAAGTGTTTCGGTTATCCCGGATTTATGTTTAGTTTTTGATGACGATACTGAACAATTTGAAGTTATGTTTGGTTTAGTTCATGGAATAGAAAGGTTATATAAAAATAATACAGAAGAAGGGCTCAGTTACATTGCTAAGGCGATTCCCCAGATTCTTAACCAAGCTTCAGAATGGATTGAAATTCTGCATTATAGGATTCTAAACCATCCTGAAGTGAGATTAGTTTATCGCAATGTACTATCAAAACAAGATCCATTCATAGTAGATAATATTAAAGATCTACTAATTGAAATAAAGAATGAAGACCCTGATATGTTTAGTAAATCTGTAGATGAAGTAATAAATAATATCTAGAAAATGATTTAAACCTTGATTGGCCTCTGGCTTCCAAGGTTTTTTTGTGTTTATTTGGCTTTAAGCCGAGAAAACCCCGACAAAAAGGGGGATAAAATGGGGACCTTTTTTCCTCTGTGGATCATCGTATGATAGAGACAAGCAAAACGAACGTGAATATTTTGTCCAGAAGGAAGAACCTGCGGACGCTAATCATTGAGCACTTTAAGTGCCTTGATTGGTGTCCGCTTTTTTTATGGGAGACGCGCCTTTCCCTTATCAATGGCGTATCTGGATACGGAACAAAGGTGTTGAGGAATGTTGCCATACGAGAGGGACATTCTGAGCCTGGATAGCAGCTGGTCTGCGGCGGCCGTATCGAGGACAGTTTTTCATTTTACTTGATGATTGACTGTACTTGGCATCCTCTCGGAGTGTAGTCATCATTGCAAAATCTATTTAAGCGAATAGCGTAAGGTGGTGCTTATTCGGCAAGGAGCGAGTGAAATGAAGATCAGAGATTCTGTTTCTAAAGAGGCATTAAATCAATTTAAAAGCATTGCTCCTGGTTCTAATAGAAAGAAGGAGAACGATGCTGATCCGATAACGACGCGCGATTGGGAAGAAATAATGGGCACGAGACGCGAAACGTACCAACGACAAGGCGGCCGTATCCGGAGGAAACGATGCTGATTTGATGGGAACAGTCGTCTTTTGGGTGTATGGCTGCAGGTGCTTTGGTGAGGGATAGGAGCGCAAAAATATAAAAAGGGAGATGATGAGCATGGCATCATTAAAAGGTGTATCAGCGAATCCGACAAAGGCGAATCATTTTTTAGGAAAGGATAAGGTTGTTCGTATTGCTGTCAAAAATGACAATGACTATATCGCAGGACCGAATCTTATTCCGCAGCGCAAGGTTAATGGAAAGTGGGAGATGATTAAAACAAATTCCCCGAACCCGCTTAACCCAGGCGAAAAACTTTATGATCAATTTGACATCAAAGAGTCGTTTGGTAACAAAAAAGGTACTTATCGCTTTAGAGTGGATGTAGAACGTTACGACAAAAAGGGTAATCATGTTGAAACTGTTGGTACATTCTACACAAACGAATTTTATATTAAGTGAGGATTTAAGCACCGTCTTTCATGGCGGTGTTTTTCAATTTGCTGTAAAGCGTCCCTGTCTGTTTTCAAAATAAAAATGAAGTTTAATTAGATTAGATGCTATACTAAAAAAAGTAATAATATGGAGGTTGCTAATGAAAAAATTTCTTCTTGTTTTATTTGTACTTATAGTTGCTTTATTCGGTTGCTCTAATCAAAGTGTTTCAAAAAATTTAAAGTCCGGTGAAAATGATCTAAAAGAAGAGCCGAGAAAAGAACAAGAGCCTCAAAAGAAACATGACATTTCTAGTGAAGACAAAAAAATTATAAAATCAATTAAAAATAAAGATTATGAACAAGTTATCAAAAAAACACGCAACTTAAATAACGAGTTTCAAAAAGATTACTACTTTATAGCTTCTGCTTATAAAAAGTTGGAGCAATTAAAAGACGCTGAAGTGATCTTAGATAATTATGATACATATGCTTATGTTGATGCAATGCTGGATAAAGTAAAGTATAAAAAAAGTCATGAAGATTTAGAATTCCTTCAAACTAAAGAGAATAACAAAAAAAACATAGATGCTTTGCAAAAAGATAAAAATGATCAATTAGAGGAAAATTTTAAGGAAGCTGAAACAAGAGAAAGAAACAAGGCTATACAAGAACGAACTAATAACCCTCAAAGTGTTTCTGGTGGAATGACTAAAGAAGAAGTATTGATTGAAGGATGGGGGAGACCTGAAAAGATAAACAAAACCCAAACAGTAGATCATACTTTGGAACAGTGGGTTTATAAAGGAAATAAGTATTTATATTTTGAGAACGGTATTCTAACTACTATATCAAATTGAGATAGGTGTCTAGAGTTAATTGAATGTCCTCGATTTTGAAACGGGCGCTTTTTTAGATCTTTTTCATCAACTAACCTTATTGAGTAAATTTCCTACTCATTTTAAGGAATTTACTGAAAAGTAAGAGGGGAATAGGGTTAAGCGATTCCCTGAGTTAGACACAATAATAGATAAGGTGAATTAGTGAACTGTGTGGATAAAATGAATACTCTAGTTATATAATGTTTTTAAAAAGAGAATGGGGAATTATGGTGTTAGATAAAAAAATAAGCATTGGACATTTTGTATACACTACTATTATTGCGCTCTTAATCATTACTTTTACATTAGTGTTCGCATTTGGTGGTAATAGAGATGCCGGAAACCAAGTAAATGTTATGGCTACAGGAATTTCTATAATCTTAGCAGTTATAGCTATTTTAATGACATTAGTTGATGTTGCTGGACAAAGGCAGTCAATCATTGATATCAAAGAAACTGCTGATAAGTTAATGGAGAATCAAAAAGCTTCAGATGAAGCTTTAGAAAAAACAATTGAAACATTAGATTTTTTAAGCAATTTTAGAGAAGAAATGTTAGCTTCGGTTTCTGAATTTAAAGATATGACTGAAGAAAATTTGAAGCAATTACTTGATAAGGAAAAAATTGAAAAAGATGATTTAGCTACCGTTTTAAAAGAAATCCAAAGTAAAACTACACAATTAGATTCTAAACTAAAGATTACACCAAATAATATTATAAATAAAAGTAATCCTAATATTTACAAGAGATGGATCATGAATAATTATCCAGATAGAATAAATGGTTCGATTGAACTTACTGAATTTAGAGACAGACTTAAACAAAGTTATAGCCATCATATTATTAGCCACTTTATAAAATTCTTAGATAGAAATGGTTTTATATATGAAGAGAACGGAATAGAATATGTAGATATTAATTCTGCTAGAGAATTTGAATAATAGCGAGGCATGATATTGGCAATGAATTTTGTCTAGTATAGGTGATAAGTTGAGAGCGGCTTCTATTGAGGAGGTCGCTTTTTCGTTCGACAAATTTTGCGAATAGTTCTATATGCTCATTTTTTGCCGATATAAAGGGGGGAGGTGATACTATGGGTTATAGATATGATATGAGGAACTATAGTCCTCAGCAGAAAGCAATTGTACGTCAAAGAGATGAAGAAGAAAAATTTCGTCGAGAAGAAGCTGAGCGACAAAAAGTCAAATGTGAGGAAAGCCCAAGAAACGGTGATTATGAGGGTGTCTATTTCAATAAAAACGGAAACTGTTTATTGGAATTAAGAGTATCTGGAACTGCTATTGTAAATGCTCCTTGTGGATTAAAGGATATTGACATAAAAAAATGGTTGTGTGAAACAGGGAGAGAATATCTTGATAAGGTTAAGAAATTTGAGATAGTTACTATTCTTTCTCATGACATAGAAAATCAAAAGATTATTACAGAATGGGAATCCCTTCGCAGAGAGGATTTACCCGAAGAATTTGATTCATAAGAACTATTTAGAAGCGCTTTCCATTGGAGGGCGTTTTTTTGTTCCCTGTAAACTGCTTCCGGTGAATCTTTACATCAAGCATCGGCTTAAAGGTAGAGTGCGGTGGCAGTTTAGAGGAAATAATAATCCCAAAACAAACACGAATCGGAAGGAGGCGGCAGGTGAATGTAAATGGTAGACAAGCACATTCAGGCTCAGAAGGATTACGTCAAAGGTATGAAATACAAGGACCTTGCCGAAAAATACGGAGTGTCGATCAACACCATAAAATCGTGGAAAAAGCGGCATGGTTGGGAAAGGAAAAAGGGTGCACCCAAAGAAAAAAAGGTGCACCCAAAAAAGGGTGGTCAACCGGGTAATGTTAATGCGTTAGGCAATAGCGGGGGAGCAGCACCAATACAAAACCAAAACGCAAAGACACACGGCTTTTACTCAAAGCACATGTCAGCTGAAGCGTTTGAGATCATGCAGGACATTCAGGAGTTTTCGCCCGTTGATCTGCTGTGGGAGCAAATACAGATTCAATTTACCGCTATTGTGCGAGCACAGAAAATAATGTTCGTTGAAAGCAAAGATGAAATGATTAAAGAGTTGAAAAAGAAAAAGTCAGTCGTTTCAGATTCTACTGATATTGAGGAAGAAGAATACGAGTTTCAATTTGCTTGGGATCGTCATGCTACATTCCTAAACGCTCAATCAAGAGCGATGGGAGAGCTGAGAAGCTTGATAAAACAGTTTGAGGGGTTAGCGCATGAGAAAGATGAAAGACGGCTTAAATTGAAGCAGATGAGGCTTAATATTGACAGAACAAAAGCTGAAGTGGAACGGCTTACAGATAATAAAGAAGATCAAACGTTTGAAATCATCATCAAGGATAAGGGGGACCGTTGATGGAAAAAGAAGTGAATCCCCACTTTAGAAAATTTCTTTTTGATTGGGATCAAAAGTTTCAGTTCCTAGTGGGTGGTTACGGTTCATCTAAGAGCTATCACATTGCCTTGAAACTCATCTTAAAGTTACTGGATGAAAAGAGAACAGCCCTTGTGATTCGTGAAGTCTATGACACACACAGGGATTCAACCTTTTCGCTGTTTGAAGAGATCGTAAATGAACTTGGGCTCGATCATGTGATCCAGTGTAGAACATCACCGCTCATGCTTAAATTCCATAATGGGAGCCGGATCATCTTCAAAGGGTTGGACAAGCCAGCCAAATTGAAGTCGATCAACAACATCTCGATCATATGGATTGAAGAATGTTCAGAAGTGAAGTACGAGGGATTCAAGGAGCTGCTTGGTCGTTTGCGTCATCCAACATTGCAACTGCACATGATCCTATCAACGAACCCTGTCGGCCAGGATAATTGGACATACCGTCATTTCTTTAAGGACGATCAAAACAACCGCTTCATCCTAGATGATGAGAGGTTATACAAAGAGCGAACGATCGCTATCAATGATACGTACTATCACCACTCGACGGCCGAAGATAACCTATTTCTACCTGTGAGCTATATCAAGCAGCTGGATGAACTGAAAGAATACGATCCCGACCTTTATCGAATAGCCCGAAAAGGTCATTTTGGTATTAACGGTATTTGTGTTCTTCCTCAATTCGAGGTGCAGCCACATGAAGATGTGATGCTGGCCATATCAAATATCAATCGGCCTTTGCTTAGAGCGGGCATGGACTTTGGTTTCGTTGATTCATATAACGCAGTTGTCAGGTTGGCTGTGGATCACGAGAAGAAGTATCTATATATCTATTGGGAGTATTACGATCGTGGTAAGACCGATGATGTTACTGTCGAGGATTTGAAAGAGTTCGTCGAAACAAAAGAGCTGATCAAGGCTGATAATGAGCAGAAGACAATCGCATATTTCCGCAAGATGGGATACAACATGGTGGCCGCTCATAAGTTCCAAGGATCACGCTTGCAGTACACCAAGAAGATCAAGCGGTTCAAGAAAATCATATGTTCTGACTCATGCAAAAACACGATCTATGAGCTTCAGCCGCTCACGTACAAGACAGACAAGCGCGGCAATATCATAGAGGACGAGTTTCAGATTGACCCTCATACTTTTTCAGCCATCTGGTATGCGTTAGATGATTATGAGGTCACCGATCTGAAAGAGCAGCCTAAAGAGCGGACACGTCCGAACAGAGATAGGAGGTCGATGAGAAGGCTATGACAAAACATGTGAAAGCTACTGTGTTTAAAGCAGACATCTCTCAAACTACGAAACAAATTCATGATGATAGTTTTAACTATGAGGCTGATGGATTGATCGAGCCGCCGTACAATATCACAGAGCTCAAACAAATAGCTGAGTATTCTACCATTCTTCAGCAATGCATTGATGCATATAAAACAAATATTCTAGGTTTCGGCTTAGGAATTGAATATGTCTTTGATTTCAACGCTGAGAATGCACCAGAAGGAAAGAAAGGCGCTGCTGAAAAAGAATGGACGAGGCTTGAGGAGTTTGTGCGATACATGAACTATGATGAATCAGCCGAAGTGGTTCTAGGATATGTGATAGAAGATCGGGAGCGGACAGGGAATGGCTTTGTTGAAGTTTTACGTAATGGCACAGGGCAACCGGCAGGGATTGAATATTTAGATGCTCAACACATGCGAATATGTAAGATAGGTGATCCTGTCGAGATCGACTTTAAATATACCGATTATGGTCAAGTCAAATCTCTCAAAAGAATGAAGCGGTTCAGAAAGTATGTGCAGCAGGTCAACACTAAAAAAGTTTTCTTTAAGGAATACGGAGATCCAAGAACAATGAACGCTGCTACGGGAGAATTTAGCGAAAAAACTCCCCCTGAACTTGTAGCAAGCGAAGTCATCCACTTTAAGATTGGCAGCGGTACATATGGTGTTCCTCGTTGGATTGGTAACATCGTCAATATGTACGGTGCGCGTAAAGCTGAAGAGCTGAACTATCTGTATTTTAAACAAGGTCGTCATGTGCCGGCTGCAATTACTGTAGAGAATGGAATGCTATCTGAAGCATCATATGAACAGCTGCAAGAGTACATGAATGGCATCGAGGGTTCAGATAATGCACATAAATTCCTTTTGCTTGAAGTCGAAGGGATTCCTAAAAAGAAAAAGGACGAAGTAAGCAATGACGAAGACCCAGCACCTGTTAAAGTTGAAATAAAATCACTGGCCGAGATTCTCCAGGAGGATGCGCTGTTCCTTGAATATGATGAGAAAACGAGAAACAAGATACGTTCCTCGTTCCGTCTGCCGCCGATCTACACAGGCGAATCACAGGATTATAACAAGGCCACAGCTGACACCGCTCGAAAAACGACAGAAGAACAGGTATTCCAGCCGGAAAGAATGATCATCACTGGCAAGCTCAACACACTCTTTCTTCCTGATCTCGATCTCTGGCATGTGCGACTCATTTTAAATGGTCCTGACTTTCGTGATCCGCTCGAAATTGCAAAGGTTCTTAGACCGTTTATTCAAGCAGGAGCGGTTTCACCGAATGACCTGCGTGATCTGGCTGGCCGTATTCTTGGTAAGACACTTGAAGAATGGCCAGAGGAAGAATATCACCGACCAATTGAAGCAAAGCCAAAGGCATCAACTAGCTTTCTTGATACGGTTCTTCAAAAGTCTGCGGGTACTAACAATGAATTGGTATCTATCCTCAAAGACCTTAGAGATGAACTAGAGGAGATCCGCAAATGAGTAAGATTGATCAGCTGATAAAAAACATCAATACCTTTGTGCAAAAAGCGGAGGAAGATGAGGTCAAAGAACTTGAAGCAGCTTTAGCAGATTTCCCTGAACTGAAAGACATTCCCTCTTTGGTAGAAGAATACGAGAAAGCCATCGCTAGATTGTCAAGATTGCAACGCAGGACGTTTTTGAATGCACTGAATGGTTTTATATCCAAGGACGATTCGGAGACGTTAGAATCAATTCTGGCATTTTTTCAAAATGACTTGTTTGCAGCTGATGAATTTGCGGAGCTATTTGGAAAAGAAACGGCCATTTTCTTGACGCTGACAGTCACGCAGCTGGCTGAGAAGATCATGCATTCCATCGATGCAGATATTCCATTCAAGGTGCTTTCTGAGAAAACTGAACAGTGGATTGAATCATGGTCACAGGAGTTGGCGCAGCTTATGCAGCTGAATACTCATACAGCCATTGAGCAAACGCTGAAAGAGGGTATAAAAGAAGGTCGCTCTATCCAAGAGATTGAACTGGAGCTGAAGGACCTTCCTGAATTCAGCCGCAAGCGCGCACGTGTGACGGCGGTCACAGAAGTGTTGACCGCTTCTTCCGTTGCTCAACATGAATCCTATGTCCAATCTCCAGCTGTGACGGCAAAGCGATGGAAGCACAGTGGCGGGAAGAAGAATCAGTCCAGAGAAAGTCATGTGCAGCTGGACGGCACGATCATTCCCCTCGATGAAGAATTTGAGATACCAGGAAGCGGAGAGCGGTGCATGTTTCCGAGAGATACACAAGCTCACGCCAAAAGAGCGAGTAAATTGTCATTGTGCGGTGGGTCCTGTGGTTGACCCAGTCATTTTAGGTTTGTCAGCTGAGGAAAAAGAAGAGATTAGAAGAAGAGTATTACAGAACATGGAATAAAATAGTATAATATCCTCATTACTTTGAGAATGAGGGGAAATTATGAATGTTTATGAATTAATATCTTCTATTGTTACAGCAATGATATGGCCGATTCTAATAATTATTGTTATTGCCATGCTAAAGAAACCTATTACTAATCTTATTCAAGATATAGCAACCATAAAATATGGAGGCTTTGAACTGAATTTCATTAGGAACAAGTTAGAGGAAATTCAAGAGGGATTAAAATTTGAGAATGGTTCAAATTTAGAAATTGACGAAAATAAAGGTGTTAAAAACATTAAGATGGAATCGTCTGAAAAGAAAATTGAAAAAAATAGAAGTGTGTATGAAAGTTTAAATTCACTTGATATGGAAATTCTTGAATTGTACTTTACTGTTGATCGGAAAGCAGCTCACAAAAAACAAATTGCGGATTTGGATATACCTTCTCTTATTACTTATTTACAAGAACGTAAAGTTATTAATAGTAAAATAGCTAAAATTATTACGGATACTCGAAAGCTTCCTGATTACTTTTCCAAACCGTTGACAAAAGATGTTGAACTGCAATTTACTAAAACATGTGAAGATTTATCTCGCTATCTTAATGCTATAAAACAATTAAAAAGATATAAGTGAGTCTTCTTAGAAAGAAGGCTTTTTCTTTTGAAAGGAGGTGAATGAATTGCCAAGTGAATTGGTAAATGCAAAAATCACACACGTTTCATACGTGGACAAGGCTGCTAATCAAAAGCAGTTCTTTTTTATGAAGTCGGAAAAGCAGCCAGACTTTCAAAAAGAGATTAAGGTCATTGCCAAAGCTGATGATGCACAGCGTCTTGTGTACGGTATTGTTTATGAACCAAACGTAGCGGATGCTCATGGGGATTACATGACACCAGAAATTGAGAAAGCGGCACACGGATTCTTGAAGGATGCACGTGAAATCGACAAGCAGCATGATTTCCAAGGCGGTGTCGGGGAAGTCGTTGAATCGTACATTGCTCCGTCTGACTTTGAAATGGGCGATGAGGTTATCAAGAAAGGATCGTGGGTCCTTGTGACAAAAGCATCTGATGAAATCTGGGAACAGATTCAAAAGGGTGAAATCACCGGATACTCTATGGCCGGAACAGCGGATATAGGAAAACAAGAGGATCACAAGCCAGCTTCTGATGAGAAGGGGCTTTTTTCTTTGCTCAAAAACTTCTTTTTATCAAAAGGAGAAGTGAAGAACAGGTACGACAAAGGCCGCATGCGTCGGGAGTTTTGGGCGGCACAAGATGCACTGAATTCCGTTTTGTTTAAATGGGATTCTTACGACGATGAAGACTTGGAGACTGATCCTGAAAAGGTAAGGGCAGCACTGCAAGACTTTGTGGAAATTACACAAGAGATTTTGCTTACTGATGACTTGGCTGGTATCCAAACTGATCCACCTGAAGAAATCATAAAAGCTGGCCGAAAGTTTTCAGCTGCTAACTTAACTGAATTGAAAAATGCAAGAGCCGCTATCGACAATCTGTTGAGTCAAACGGAAGAGAAGGAGGAGGACGAAGAAGTGAATAAAGAAGATCTGCAAAAGATGCTAGATGACACAATTGCACCGGTTGTAAAGCGACTGGATGACCTTGAGAAGGGAGAAGGCTAAGGTCAGCCTGATCCCCAAGAAAAACAAATTGATGAAGAGGTCGCAAAAGAAATGGCCGTAGCTGTAGAAAAGGCACTGGCTCCAGTTGTTGAAAGAGTCGAAGCGCTTGAAAAAGCACGTCCGCAAGGTAATGGAGTAGGAGATCAACAACAAGACGTACAAAAATCTGAAGCGTTATGGGACGGCTTGCTTTAAGCCGAGAACAAGGAGGAACTAGAGTGAGAAATCAAGAGGTACTTAACAAAGCGGAAGTGACGCTGGCTACTTTAAAGACAGGTGGTCTCATGAATCCGACCCAATCAAGCACGTCAAAGAAGTCATTTAACTTACCATCTGGCATCATTAAAGTGACCAAGCCTTTGACCAAAGGGCGCTGGAGTAAAAGCATTGCAGGAAGCCCTTGCTGCTGTATATTTCTACCCTGATAAAGGGGCGAAAAATAACGGCATTGACGGCTACTATAGTCCAAAGACAGAAAATGCGGTCAAACGATTCCAGCTAACCTCATTTGAACGGCCTCTTCTTTTACACTAATCGGATAACTAACTCTTTTTCCCATACAAAAACACCTCCAAATTGTTCTCAGGTATGCTATACCCGGTTTTCAATTTAATGGTGTTTTTATTTGTCTCACTTTATGGGGTCAGTCCCTTTAATATTGTGTTGTTATGAGAGCGGTTCATTCAAGATAAAAAAGACTTTGCTATAGATGGCGATTCTGCAAATATGTGAGTATTTACAACATCAGATGGAAGTATTCACTGACCATTTCCACAGAATTGTTGCAATCATTTTTGTTATGGAGAAGATTAAAACTTTAAGCCTCAAGGCCTTTTAAATAACCATCAAGGTAACAAGACATTGTATTCATCACATCTGTTTTAAAATCTCGTTTAAAGTCTTGCATAGCATGATTTTCAATAATGGTTATGACTTCATCTGGTAAGGTTGCAGTGAGCTTGCAGCCAATGACAATTGCTGCCTCAGCTTGAAAGATATCCATTACCTGCTCCTCACTGATCACTTGATTTTCACAAAGCAAGTCGGTCATTTCCGTTAACTTTTGAAATAACTTCAGTTTTAATTGAAGCATCGTGTTAGAGTCAACGTTTCTTTCTAACACAGAAGTGCGAATAGCTTCTAATCTAATATACATAGGATTTTGATCTATTATTTCTTCCAATTCTTTCAGAAAAAGATGTTTGATATCCTGAAGGTTTTTGATCTTTGTTTCTGAAATAATCTCAATGAATCGATCCAG
This sequence comes from Bacillus xiamenensis, assembly GCF_001857925.1. NCBI lineage: Bacteria > Bacillati > Bacillota > Bacilli > Caryophanales > Bacillaceae > Bacillus > Bacillus xiamenensis. The sequence goes on along the minus strand of NZ_CP017786.1, from coordinate 3,595,706 downwards.
CCTTTTTACATATTCTCGACATAATAGTTGAAAAAAAAGGGCTTCTTTCGTTTTGAAATAAACAAACAATATGCCTTTAGATAGCTTTGCTTCTTTGGCGATATCAGACATTTTAATTTGGTTATATTCATGTTTTTCAAAAAGCTCCGCTGCTTTATCTAAAATCGATTGCGCTCTTAGAGCCTTTGCTTCATCTGTCATCGCTCTTTTCATTATTTTTCAACCTCCATTTCAAAGGGTTGTTTTGATTTGGAGTCAGACAAAGAGATGTATAAGGAATCATGTGATTAGCTGAACCTTTTAATGATCTTATCAAACATACGATCACCAAGAAGCTTCTTCATAAATACCATAGGTTTGGCACCAAACCCAACCAAATAACGCGTTTTGGGTTTCGTTACAGTGACAGCTTTCACAATTGTATTTGCAATGACCTCTGGTTTTGTTAAATTACTTCCTGAATACGTTTTTACCATGTTATCTGCTGATTTGTTGGCAGCTTCTTTATAAGCTCCTTTTGCAGAAGCTGCTCTAAGTTTTTCTGCTGCAATGACTCCCCAGTCGGTTGCAATTCCGCCAGGTTCCACCACAATGACATCAATACCAAATGGTTCAACTTCTAATCGTAAGCAATCAGAAAAACCTTCTACTGCAAATTTTGTAGCGTGATACCACCCGCCAAATGATGTCCACACTTTACCACCCATAGAAGAAATATTGACGATCTTTCCATAGTTGTTTTTTCTCATACTAGGCAGAACAAGCTGTGTCATTCTGGCAAGGCCAAACAGGTTTACTTCTACTTGTCTTCGAGCTTCTTCCATAGATACATCTTCAACCGCACCATATGAGCCGTAGCCCGCATTATTGACAAGCACGTCGATTCTTCCTTCTTTGTCCAAAATCTCACGTACACAGTTTACCATAGACTCTTCATCAGTGACATCAAGAGAAATGATGCTAATTCCTTGAGAAGTCAAGTCTTCCATCATTTCTTTTCGCCGAGCAGCACCATAAACAATGAATCCTTTCTTATTTAATTCAATTGCTGTGGACTTTCCGATACCTGCTGATGCACCTGTGATAAGAGCAACTTTTTTACTCATTTGTTATTCCTCCTTGTTTTTTGACCAGAGGTCATTTGTTGATGACTTACGGTCAATTATAAATGACCTGTAGTCAACTGTAAAGGAGAATGATTCATATGTTTTATCATTTATTTGAATTTTGATTAAATGGTTTTCTTTATGAAGTGTGGACAATACATGTCGTATTGTCTTTGTGGAGGTGTTTGAACGACTGAAAAGAAGTTGGCTTATGTTGATAATAAATTAGAAAAAGCTGAATTTTATTATTAATTAGCCGCTCCATTCTATGATTTGAAAATCACTTTCTTATTTTTAAATATCATGCTCAAAAGGCTTTGGTAGCACTAGGTGCACTTTTCTGTATAAATAGTTTCATTCAGGATCTCCAAACAGTCGAATCAAAAGACATCTCTGATGGATTATTGGTTAAAAAATAATAAAGTGGATTAAAGTGTCAGGCTCCTTATGGTATTCTAGTAAAAGAATATTCCATAAAAGGAGTCTTTTTTATATGAAAATATTAGATGCTCCATCTTTACTAACAGCTGTAGAAAAAAGGTCAAAAGCCTATAATGACCTTCAAGAAGAAATGAAACATGTGAAAAAAGCACTAAAAAGTGTGTCGGGATTAGGTGATGAATTTACTGGAAAAGGTGCAGATAATATTAAGGCTTTTTATGAGGATCTTGCGCTTTACACGGACACTTATCTTGATTTTATCGAGATGCAAAAAGCTTTTTTAGATGGGGTGAAAGGAAAGCTTGATGACAAATCATTAGGCGGGAGTACTTTTATTGATGAGCACTTTTTAGACACTCAATTGAAACAAGGGATTCAGAACAATAAAGATATGGTCAAAGAACAAAAAGAAGCCCTGTCCACTATTTTTGATGATATCAGTGATTTGATTGAATTACACATATTTTCAAGTAAAGAGGTCAATGAACATTTAGACGATGCGAACAAAAAAAGAAAAGAGACTATTGATGCTTTACATAAAATAGACCATGATTTGAAAACAGAATACGCAAAGTCAGAAGCGGTTGAGAATCACCTCAACACTTTTTATGCAAAGATGATGGCTGCTACAGGAAAAGGAAAGAACGCCCAGCCAATGTATTATGATGCCAAAACATTTCATAAGACAGATGTGTACAAAAACCATGATCAAATTGATGCACAGGTGAAAGCATATTTAAAGGTGAAAAAAGAAGAAAAAGAAAAACGAAGAATCAAAGAACTGAAAGAAAAGCTCAATGATCCTTCGTGTATATCAGAAGCGAAATACTTTGAGATTGTAGATGAGATAGGCTATGAGAATCTCACATATGATCAAAAAATGTATTACAGCCAGCTTCTCCAAATCAAAGCACAGGAAGAAGCATCAGAGGTATTCGTTGATAGTGTAAAAGGTGCTGCGGTTGGTCTATACGATGTGGCAAAAGATACAGTGACCGGAATATATGATCTTGTCACTGACCCTGGTGGGGCTTTTGAATCAGTTTTGACAGCTGTTTCTCATCCAATTGAAACATCGAAAGCGATTGGGAAATCTATTTCTGATTCATTTCAAAAAGAGGTCATAGATGGTGATGCGTATTCTCGGTCACACTGGTTTGCCTATGCAACTGGTTCTCTAGCAGAAATTGTGTTTGGTTCTAAAGGGGCAGGCGCCATTACAAAAACGGGGACATCCGCAGCCAAAACAACAGTGAAGAAAGGCCTTGAACAAGGGGCAAAATCAATCGATAATGTCACCATTCCGAATCTATTGCCATATTCACCAAAGTTTCAAATAGCAGGTGGAGGGAAACTCCCTTATAACGTTTTTGATGGAGAAAACTTAAAAAATAAACTCCTCTCCATGGCAAAGCGTCTAGACAACAACTCAGGATACGGTATCTCTCAGACAGGCAGACGATTACCAGCACCAAAATCACCACCAACCGTTGTTAGTTACGGAGATCACTATGTGAGGTGGAAACGCAAAAAGGTATTAAAACCAAATGTCGTTTATTCAACCAAACAAGGTTATACGTACACAACAGATCACTACGGACGCATTGTCAAAGTCGAAGCAAGTGATTTAAAATACGGAGAGATCAAAAGAAACCAATATGCCCAATCTAATTCAGGCAAGCCGGATCGATTATCAAAAGATGACGGAGGTCACTTGATTGCCTCTATTTTTAAAGGGTCTGGGGATATTGATAACCTTGTTCCGATGAGTTCACAGATTAATAGAAGTGGCGGGAAATGGTATGAGATGGAACAAAGATGGTTGAAGGCATTGAGGGCTGATCCACCTAAACATGTAGAAGTTAGTATTCGGCCTGTCTATAAGGACGATTCATTAAGACCTGAAAAGTTCGTAGTACGTTATAAAATTGGAGAACATTCAGAACGTGAAGTTATTAAGAATCAACCTGGAGGTTAAAGATAATGGAAGAATTAGAAGTGAATTATAAAAAAATAGCAGAAACAATTGACGAAATGATACCATGTGACTGGGATAAAGTTTGGATGTATGCAGAAATACTTGACGATTCAGCTGGAATTAATTTTTATTTTACTGAACCTAATAATAAAGAACGTATTTATGGTCATGATATTCCTGAGAGATATAGTGTAAGCGACTCTGTTTACGACCATTTATTAGTTGAACTCAGCGAAGCTCTTGAAGAATTGAAAAAGGAATATATAAAAAATAGTTTAGGTGCTTGGACAACAGCTACTCTCGAACTGGAGAGATCGGGAAAATTCTCAATTGATTATGGTTACGAAGATGTTTACTCATTAGGTATTGACCATATACAAAGAAGAGCTGTATGGAAATATGAAACTTTCGGATTCTTACCCAAAGACGAGGAAGATAAAGAAGCTGTGTTGAATTTTATAAAAAATAAAGAAGACAACAATAACTAACACATTACCCTCCTTTAATTTGGAGGGTTTTTGTATTAGATATGAATTGGCTCTAGAAAAAGTAGACTAAGAGGATACAACTTGTTCCGACTGACTTACATAAAAATGCAGCACATATTGGTGTTGCATTAGACTTAACAGGAGGCTAGTAAAATGAGTTTTAAACGGATTAAAGACAAACTTGATCAATACACTATTGATATTAGATCAACCAAAACAAATAACTCTTTAAACGAAATGAAAAAAATAGAAGAAGAAAATGCTTATCACATTTCTCCTGATTATAAAAGTTTTATTAATGAATACGGAGAATGTTGGATTGAGGAGAATGTTGGATTGAGGACAATGTATATACCTATTTAAAAGAAAAACCATTGTGGCTAGTTGGTGAATCAGTGCCAGTCGAATTGTTTTATGGGTTGGAGCAGAATGATTATGATATACGAGAAGCCATAAAAACATATAAAGAGCAATTACCAGAACAAATAATTCCTATCGCAGATGCAGATGGTGGAGACCTAATTTGTTTAGATGTTAGTGAAATAAATCAAGGGAAAATATATTTCTGGGATCATGAGCTAAGAGATGGCGAACAAGACCTATTCCTGATTGCTGATACTTTCACTGAATTTATTGAAGGGTTATTTGTGGTTGAAGAAGATGGTGATGAAGATAGTGATACAGAAGATATTGATATCCAACTTAGTGACGACCTTTTAAAAATGTTAAAGGAAAGAGAATAAAGACACCTTCTATAAGTGTGTCTTATTTTTATTAGCTATTTTCTTTATGGCATTTCTGTAGCCTTCTTGGTCAGCGAGAGGGGCAACTAAAAAAATATTATTAAGTCTCCCAGGATTATTATCAAAATATCCAGCTAAATCTATAACAGTATCGTTCAATAGCTCCTCATTGACCACATCAAAATCATAGCATTCGAACTCACCAAATCTCGCTTTATATAGGCAAACCTTATTGAAACAAATTTTATCATAGTTTAAGCTGCCAATAATTAAGTGATTGTCTTCAATCTCTCTAAGAAATCGGTTGAGCAAAAAGTATCCACTTAATTGAAGACTATCTTTAGAGTCATACTTAAAGTTTCCTGTGGTTTTGAAATCGTATAAAACGCCATCAATAACAATGTCTGCATCCGCACCGTCTACTAAAAAAGAACTTATCCCAAAGTTTGGATTGAAAACAACCTCACTTTTCTTATTAACAATACCACTAGATATAAACTTTTCTTCGAAAACAGCCATTAACTCTTTCAAATCAGGAATAAGCAGATCTGATCTTTGAATAGTTAAAAACTCGTTCTTATCAAAACTTTTAGGCACTCTCATTCTAAAAAATTGTTCTAATTTACCTAATCTAAGAGCAACTAAAATTATATCGTCTGTTAATTCTTGATTGTTTTTTATAAAATCGTAAACTGCAGTGTGAAGAGGTGTGTAATACTCACCCACAAGATTAAAGTTGGCAGTTTTTATCTGAAGCTTTTTCATGCCTTTTAATGCAGTTAAGTATTGTCCCGCATCAGTGTTGTTTATAACCTGACCAATTCTAAATCTTGCTAAATAATCAAAAGCCATACCAACTAAACTGGAATCCCCAGCGTGTGGTAAATTACTTTCCACTAAGCAGGTATATTTTTTTGAAAACGGAAGCTTACCACTGAGAGTGGTGTAATCTTCTTTTAATGGCGCTATTGTTGAAATAATATCTCTGAATTCTTTGTTGTTTTTTATTCTGCTTGTTAATGACATCAATCTATCCTCCTAATTGTTATACATAAATTGTAACAGAAGGAGAGATTTTGTATACCAATATTTACATCGAACAAAAGTTCTCAAAACGCATTGATAAAGAACGTTTGTTCTGTTGCTATTTAATCATTCAAGAAGGAGTGATTAAATGCTTAGAGACAGAGGTACGATTAAATGGACAGCTATGATGTTACCTGAGCGCATGTTGCACGACTTAAACACGACCTAGCATAAACGAAAAAAACAGATAAACCAATTATAATAGATGAACAACAAGCAGAAGAATTTGAATCAATAATCGCCTATGCAATGAGTGTTAACAAGCCGTTGAATTTTTCAATTTTTGATTTGGGAGTTGTCAATCATCTAAAAGGAAGGTTTCACACAATACATCAACTACGAAAAGAAAATGCTACATATAAAGGAATTGTCAGATGATATTCACTTTGTTTTATTAGATGACATAGTGGGTGTTTCTTATGATTGATTACACTAAGTTTCCACGTCACAAAATATTGTGTGTAGACATGAAATCCTTTTATGCTTCCATTTCAGCAGTAATGATGGGGGTAGATCATCTTGAGTGTTATTTTGCTGTTGTAGGGAACACAAAGGAGCTAGAATATCAGACAAGCATGTGCATGAACACTATGCAAAAAGGCGCCACAAGGCGTGGCAAACCTCTTCAAAGGCGGAAAAGCCGTCTACAAAACCACCCAAGCCACATCAGCCGCAGTCAGAGCAGTCGACATTTACAAGACGTCACAAAAATCTTTTGATGCCTTGAAAATATCTCAAAAAGGCTTATATGGACTCACCGCCACCAATGGTTTCAGCGAAGCGATCACTGGCCGAGATATGTTTGGAAATTATACGTACACAACAGATCACTACGGACGCATTGTCAAAGTCGAAGCAAGTGATTTAAAATACGGAGAGATCAAAAGAAATCAATACGCTCAATGCAATTCTGGAAAGCCGGATCGATTGTTAGATGATGATGGTGGTCATTTAATTGCGTCTATTTTCAAAGGTTCTGGTGATATTGATAATCTTGTGCCGATGAATTCGCAGATTAATCGTAGTGGCGGGAAATGGTATGAGATGGAACAGAAATGGAGAAAAGCATTAGCATCTGATCCTCCAAAGCGTGTAGAAGTTATAATTGAGCCGAAATATTTAAACGATTCAATTAGACCCTCTGAGTTTGGTGTGTTTTATAGCATAGAAGGAAAAGAAAAGTATCTAATTATTGAAAATAAAATCGGAGGGTGAATAACATGGAAAATATAACAATTGATTCCATCTATCGGAAAATGGTTGAACTTATTCATGATCACATTCCAGTTGAATGGGAAAAAATACGAATGTATACGGAAGTGGTCAAACACGAAGCAGAAATAACTTTTTACTTTAAAAAAAGGGGTGATGAGGAGTTTATATACGGGCACAATATACCTAACTTATTTAATATCAGTAGATCAGTATATATGGACTTTTTAGTTGAATTAACACGATTATTTAGACAGTTAAAAACATTTTATGAAAAAAATAATTATGGTTCATGGACTAATCTCACGCTTGAGATGGAGCATTCAGGTAAATTCTCGATTGAATATGGGTATGAAGATATTTTCTCATTAGGTATTGATGGTGATCAACGAATTGCAGTTTGGGAATATGAAACTTTTGGATTTTTACCCGACGATGAGGAAGATAAAGAAGCAGTACTGAATTTTATAAAAAATAAAGAGAACAGAATGTAATAGATTATAAAACAAAAAATAAACAAAACCCCTCCTGTCATGGGTAGACTAACCTAGTCAAATGGGACATAAAAAAACACCCTTCAAGTGGTACACTTACGATCCGCCGCTGATCCAAAGGGAAGTCAGCGTCCTTTTGTCGTGCTAAGCAGAGAAATGTGTAGGTAAGAGAACAAAATAAAATACAAGCTCCAAAAACACCCCAATCTGATTTCATGACAGATTGGGGTGTTGATTATTTTCGCCAAAATGTGGAACAATCGGCTTTGTCTTCAATGTTAAATTCGATGATTTTTTTAAGGAGAGGATAGTCAATCGGCAAGCTTTCTTTCATCCGAAACATCTTTTTTCCATGATCATAACCAGCTTGTACAATTTCTGCTGAAAAGTGATCAATTCCTTTTCCTTCTGGTGCGACAGAAATGTGGTGTTTTGCGACGCTAAACCCGATAATAAATGTGCCATGATCTGTGAACATGGGCTGATTCCAAGCAATTCTTGGCTCTAATTGAGGGAATGTGTCTGAAATCCATTGTAAGATATCTTGCGTGCGCTGTTTCAGCTCTGGATGACCGATATTGTTTACATATTCTTCAAAAACCTCCATTGTTTTCATCCTCCATATTCATCAAGCCTCAGACGGGATTCGAACCCGCACTCCTTTCGTAAGCATAGGCTAGGGGGCAACACGCTTCCCTACGGAATTTCACCGACAGGAGTTTCACCTGTCTCAGCTCATTTGCTTTTCGGTGCTTCTGAAACCCTTGCCTTGCGACCCGCCAGCTACAATTGTTTTACGGCGCTCTTCCCTTCTAGAGCTACTGAGGCACGGAAGTTCTTGTTCATATTATATAGAGAAACTTGAAAAATGAAAAGCTATGCTCATCATCTAATCCAATCGCGCACAAAATAGTCAAAGGCACATATGATAAAAGACCATATAGATATGTATACAGCATGGAATTGGGCTGATTGTAAGTGACAAACCTGTTGATGAGTAAACTAAAAGAGATAAACAATCAAACAAAATTTGAAGGATTTACTCACAAACGTTCGATGAGTTCTCCCTTTTTGCTCACCATGGAAGATGGGGAACCTTTTGACTCATGGGTGTTTTTTGAAAGAAGTGTGTTTAAGACTTGCTATTTTTCTTTGAGCTCTATCAATGAAAAGCAGAATTGTGTAGTGTTAGAGCTTCTTGTACCGTGCTGCAATAGATCAACATGCCGTCAAAAAGTTTTATATCGATCCAGTTCGAAAATTTTTGTAGATCTTTCTTTTTTATGTGGAATGATGAAAGTAGAGCTTCCTGTATATGATGCGCTTATTTTAAAAAACATAGAATCACACCACATATTTCTTTGTTTTTCCACATCGCCCAGTTCGGTGGAAGTATGGCGGAATGGAACAAAATTTCTCAATACGGCAACTGTTGTGTTGCATCATCAAGATCATCAGGATGTACCAGTCGCAATTAGGATTCAAACTGGTTCATTTTGTTATGATCTTCTTGTCCAAAAAGGAGAAAGCCGTGCGATCACTGTGAAAGATGTGAAATTTATCTTGAACACCCCGTCAACTGAAAATGTGCAAGCACGATTAGACATGCAAATCAACATGGTGCAAAAAAGAAAAATAAAGCTTTAAATCTGGGATAATCGCACAATCTTTAAAGATCACTAGATCATAGTCTATCAAGACTAGGTTGAAGGAGGGTTAAAATGGCTATTTTAGGCGGATGTAGTAATGAACAAGCGGGCTTTGTAAATGATGCAGTATGCTTCACACTTGATTTAGCAGCAGCTGCTGATGCAGTTGTCGTCTGGACAGATGGAACACCTTATGTCATAAACGGAACCATCATGGTGGAAAACAATGGGATTGTGGCTGTAGCTCCTACTGTGACTTTAGAGGTAAACGGTACAGCTGTTCCTGATTTCACGGTACCACCAGGAGAGAGTCGATCCATTACGCTAAGTGATCTGAACTCAATTGGGATTGTAGCTACTGGTGGAACATCGACTGGAAATATTGTCGTTTCGTTTTCTCTCAATTATCAGTATTAGTGTGTATGTCTTGAAGATTCCACAGTTTGAAAGTAGTGAGAGACATGTGCGCCCAACTTAATATGTGTGGAGGAATAACCGGTCCAACCGGAGCCACAGGCCTAACGGGAATAACCGGTCCAACCGGAGCCACAGGCCCAACGGGAGTAACCGGCCCAACTGGTGCCACGGGTTCAACCGGACTAACCGGCTCAACCGGTGACACAGGTCCAACCGGTACAAGTTTAACGACTAATTCGATGTACGCATCCAATACGTCAGGAAGTACGGTACTGGTTGTTTTAGGCGGAACAGCAGTGACGCTGCCTAATAACCAAAGTTTAGATGGATTTACCGTAAGTGGTGGTAATACGGTGTTTACTGTACCTGTTTCAGGGCGGTATTTCATCACGTATCAAATTAATACAAACGCTTCACTGCTTGCAGGAACAAGGGTGATCAACAACGGAACACCCATAGCAGGATCAATTTTATCACCTGCTTTATCTACATCTACCTACAACGTATCTCTCATTACAACACTTGCAGCAGGGAATCAAATCTCTCTTCAAATATTCGGTTTAATCGCAACTGCAATATTACTTGGCGGGGGATCTGTTGGAGCTGCACTAACCATTATTAGATTGGAATAAATCCAAAAAGCCCAATAAGGGATTTTTTCAATTCAATCGTGTCTTTTGGTAGAAAAAACGAATTTTTAGTGTATACACCATTGACTAGGAGAAAGAAACGCCATGACATTGGAATCGGTTGTTGAAGATTCAAGTGATTCATATTAAAATGATGTCAAATGGACTAATTAGCAATTGCTAATAGAAGTTCCATATTTAGTGAAATCATGTCATGTAGCTGAAAGTGATTGGGGGTGTAGAATGAGCAAAGTTCCTGTTGCGGAATTGGCATCATTATTAAATGACTGGAACATGGAAATCAAAAAAGATCATGCAGATGAGGCAGAACGGTTATTTGCCAAAGCGAAACAAGCAGTAGAGAAAATCGACGATGCGGACATCCTGATGTATTATTCTCTCCTTGAGAAAAGACATCACATTTTGATGTACAATTTAAGAGGGCAAAAAGGCAATGTTTCAACGAAAAGTATGGAAGGTCATTATGGAAAGAAAGAGGATGATTTGTCTAATCGCCTTGCTTACTATTTTGATTTTTACGAAGGTGTGTATGAACAGCATCAGGGGAATTATGAGGTTGCCTTACAGATGTATCAAAGTGCCGAAAAGCTCTTAGATAAAATTCCAAGTGAGATCGAACGTGCTGATTTCGACTTTAAAATCGCGTGGCTTTACTATCGCCTTAGTCATATCATGCTCTCATTAAGTTATATTCGCAGAGCCCTGCACGTTTATAAACGTCACAAGCAGTATGAAAGAAGAACTGCACTTTCATACTCTCTTATTGCAGCGAATCTTACAGAGATTGGCCGGTACGAAGAGGCGCTTGAGAATTATCGTTTGGCGGAAGAGGTTTTGACGAATGAGCAGGATGACTTTATGCTGGCTCAGCATCACCACAATGTGGCGATTTTATATTCATTTTGGAATAAACCGAAAGAATCCATACGTCATCTTGAAAAAGCGTTGTCTCATCAAGAGTACTATGATTCAGATTTCTTTTTCCATTCTACGTATCTGATGAGCCGGGAACTCTGTGTGATTGGTGAAAAGCAGCGTGCAAGCCAGTATATAGAGGCTGCATATGCCCGAATAAAAGATGCTTCTCATGAAGTGTTTCAGCTTAAAATAGGCATTGTACATGATCTTTACTTAACGAATGTGCCACAAAGATTTCAGCAAATTGATGAGAAATTAAGAAAGTTAGAAGAGAAGAATGAATATCATGAAGTAAAAGAGCTTTCACACTTTGCGGCAAAATATTGTGAAAAGCAAGCACTTTATGAGCAGTCGGTTTTTTACTTGAATAAAAGTTTAGAAGCGGATTTACATATGAAAAGAATGGGGTTGATTTAAGATGAAAACAGGATTAAAAGTATTATTCGTTGTAGGTTTAGCGATTGCTGCGGCGGTTTTAACTGAAAACGTAGCGGGTTCATTCGAAGTAGCAGAAAAAATCATTGGTGGTTAATCACCAATCTATATTTCGCCCTTGTTGATCATGATCAGCAAGGGTTTTTTGTATGAATAGGCTCTTCTTATTAAACGCTGCAAGAACGTTTAATAAGAAGTATTCGCAACAAAGGGGGTGTGCAAATTTGTTACCTGCTCCATTATTCTAAATAAACATAGGGCAGAGCAACAAGTTAAAAAGGTCACCTTTCTTTGCTTATTTTAATTTTTTGCAGGACTTTTCATTCAAATTTTATCAAATTGGTCTATTGTACATAGAAATTGTTACAAAAGAGGAAACACCGCTCCATTTGTCACGCATATGATGAGATGAGGTGTAAGCTGAAGGCAGGTGATTGTATGGACCCACGGGCATATGGAGGTTTTCATGGAGGCGGTTTTAGCGGAGGGGCAGCACATATCGGGCCGGTTGGCACTCATATTGGGTTTGGCGGGTATTACGTCAGCCCAGGTGTGTTCTCTGGTTTAGGTGGTTTTCCCGGATACGGGGGATTCGGGACATTTTCCGGATATCCGTATGGCTCAACGTTCATTATGGGACGTCCTCCTGGTTTTTATGTGAGGAGTTATTAATGGATGATCAATGTGATTGAAATAGCCAAATAGTGATTGGCTATTTCAATTGATGAAGCTGCTTGCATGCAGCAGTGATAATAATCACACCTAAAATAGCGATAGGAAGCCAAATAATGATAAACGGATCGAAGGTGTCCGCGTATGCAGCTAAAGCGGCTCCTAGGCAGTAAAAGACAATAGATCCAATTCGCATCAAGCTCACATGCTCAATGGGGGCTCTTCTTTTTTCTCGATTTGATAGACGCTGCGCCAAATCTTCAAACAGGTTAGCGAGCGTACTCGTTAGTACGGTTGTAGAAATGCCAGCAACATTTAATTTACGTGCGGCAGCTGTCTGCAGGCCCATCGCCATACTTAAAAGGATAATTAGCATAAAATAAGCACCCTGTGTATAAGGAAAAATGGCCATGAGGGCAAATAAAAGCAAAATGATCACTTCTATGATAAAGATGCGTGTAACGGCTTTTGGCCAAAATGTTTTCTCGTGTTTCCCGCCAATGACAACGGCTAATAAAACACCTAAAACAAATCCGCTCAGTGCTGTGATGGAATGTAAAGCTGTTAGCTGCAATGAACTTCCTGCTGCGATGCCAAGCAGCACAATATTCCCAGTCATATTCGCTGTAAACACATGTCCTAGACTTAAATAGCCAATGACATCTACAATTCCTGCGGAAAGACATAAGAAGATTAGTGCTATGTTTCGAAATGAGTGTGCGGTCAAAATGGTCATCCCTTTCCTTCTCTCTAATGAATAAGTGTAACGCTTAATGACCGCGTATGTCCATTATATGAGCTGGAAAAATATCTTGTAGCTGATGTAAGACTTGTCTAAAAGCAGCATCATTCACATGATGCCTTATTGGCCGAAATGGATCGCCTTTTTCCTTTAGGCGCTCAATGACAGCTGGCATTGTAAACAAAGAAGGGTGAAATTCTTCGCCATTTAATTCATCCCATTCAATCGGTGTCGCAACAAGTCCAAGCTCGTTTCCTCTTGGGGAATACGGGGCGATGATTGTTTTTCCAGCATCGTGCTGAAGGTAGTCTAAATATAAACGATTGCCGCGTTTTTTCTTTAGACGTTCCAAAGTAAATAGCTCTGGTGATTGTTCACATAAAAATTGGCATATAAAAGCGGTGAATTGTCTAGTTTCTTCATATGTGAAGGCATTTTTCTTTAATGGAATATAAACTTGCAGTCCTTTCCCGCCGCTTGTTTTAATAAATGCGGTGAGAAAGAGTCCATCTAAAATGGCCTTGATTCTTTTGGCTGCTTCTACCGCTAGGTGAAACTCTTTAACTGATGGCGGATCTAAATCAAACACAATATCCACCGGTCGATCGGTATCTCTTGTTTCAAAAGGGATATGAAATTCCATTGCCAGCTGGTTGCCGAGCCAAAGTAGCGTATTAGGATCATTACAGACCGTGTAAGAAATATCATGAGCTTGATCTATCTCAACGAAATCAGGCGCATAATCGGGCGTTGACTTTTGATAAAAAGATTCTCCTCCAATGCCATGAGGAAACCGAATTAAAGTAAGGCGTCTTTCACGTAAAAAGGGTAATAAATAGGGAGCTGCCTGTCTCAAATAAAGTAAGTAATCTTCCTTGGTGATATGAAGGAGAGGTACTATCGGTTTCTCTGGATGAGTGACGTCAATGATGGCTGGCAGCGGATATAGCTGTTTGAGCATGTGCTGAAATGTACACGTGGCTGGATCTTCATCAAGTAAAAACGAAGAAAAACGGGGCTCTCGTAAGGCTGAACCATCAAAGGAGATACAGGCAATACTTGCGACAATAGATGGCGGGAGTTCATATTGTGATGCCCCTGTCAAATGGCCTTTCGTTTGAAATAACGCGCGCAGGGTTTGTGCTTCTTCTTTAGAAAAACCATGCTTGAATTGGACAACCTCTTTGAGAGCCGTTTCATGATAAAGACATCCTTGAAAATAGCCATTGTCTTGATTAAATCGGGTCACTATCACAGATACATACCGCCAATTTTTGATTTTCAGCCATTCCTTTGAGCGGATATTGTCCTGCCATTGACTCGTCTTCTTTTTCGCTACAAGCCCCTCTGCTAAATACGTCGTCATTAGCTCTTTTGCATATTCAGCATGCCTTTCAGTTTTAATGATCTGAAGGAGGGAAGGGTGAGTCAATTGAATAGATGGTGGAAGTTGTGCCGTTTGGAATACTTTCTTCAGAGCTTCTTTTCTGTCAATCAGCGGTAAATGGACGAGGGGTTTGCCTTTAAATCTCAATAAATCAAACGCAAGAAAGTGACACGGAAAACGCTCCGCCTGCATTTGAATGGTTTTTTTGCATTTCAACCGGCCTCTTTGCTGAACCTTTGCAAAATCGCTTTGCTGTTCACTCAGTAAAAAGACCAATTCGCCATCCAGAGTGAGCGGTAACAAAGGAGCAAGCGATTCCTTTAATCGCTCGCATGCATCCATCACCTCAGGAAACTGTTCGTTTAAACGTTTTCCAGCTCTACTCTCTAAATGGATCTCGTCTTTTTCCCATACAAGAATAACCCTGAAGCCGTCATATTTTAATTCATACAGCCAGTCTGCACCAGCAGGAACATCTTGTGCGGACGTTAATCGCATCGGTTTCATTGTGCTTTTCACTTCCTTGACTCATGTGTTCTTAGAGTGGGATGAAATTTTCATAAACATACATAAGTCTGATGAAAACATTACATAGTAAGGAGAAAAGAACGGAGGCGTCACGATGCATACAGTTTGGAAGGGCGGAATTAGCTTCGGATTGGTCAATATTCCAGTGAAGCTGTTTACCGCTACAGAGAACAAAGATATTAAATTAAGGCAGCTGCATAAAGAATGTCATACACCGATTAACTACAAAAAGGTTTGTGCCAATTGCGGCGAGGAGGTAGCGCCAGAGCAAATTGTAAAAGCGTACGAGTATGCCAAAAATAAGTTCATTGAATTGGATGATGAAGAGCTCGAAAGGCTGCGAAAAGAAAATGAAGAAAAAGCCGTCGAAATCATTGATTTTGTGAAAATAGAAGAAATCGACCCCATCTATTATGAAAGAAGTTATTTTCTATCTCCAGATACCGGCGGAGCGAAGGCTTATTCATTATTAAGAAAGGCTTTACAAGAATCGGGGAAAATCGGAGTAGCCAAGATCATGATCCGCTCAAAGGAGCAATTAGCAATCGTCAGGTGCTATGAGCATATTCTACTAATGGAAACCATTCATTTCCCCGACGAAATTAGACAAGTATCAGACGTTCCGAATATCCCTCAAGAGGAAAACATTGTGAAGAAAGAGTTAGATACAGCGCTCCTTTTAATTGAGCAGTTAACCACAACGTTCGATCCAGCCGCATATCAGGATGAATATAGAGAGCAGCTGATGAATGTAATTGGAGACAAAATCTCTGGAGAGCATACGGTGCAGCCAGAAACGACGGGCAAAAAAGATGCTTCAGCCAATGTCACCGATTTGATGGCCGCTTTGCAGGCTTCGATCGATCGATCAAAACCGGCAAAAACGAAAAAAGCAGCACCTAAGAAAAGAAAAGCACCCGCTAAAAAAGAAAAGAATGCATAAAGCAAAGAGCGCCCTTTGTCTTCTCTCCAGCGTGATAGAAAACCTTTGAAGTCTAGGAAAGACGAGTACCGGCGCGGAGCGAATTTGATATTCGTGAGCACAGGCACGCAGGACTGACAAAGAATGCGAGGGTTTGTCTACACGCTAAGACCGCCCTTTGGCGGTCTTATTTTGGCCGAATCACATCCTGAATCGTCCCGTCTTTACGGTGGATGACAACAGATGTGCCTTTTTTCGTTGAGATGTCTTTCGCTCGGTCAATTGCTTCTTGTTTCGTGTCTTTCACCTCACTTGCACGCTTCGCTTTTTCAGTTTGAACCGCCCAGCCTTCATCATGTTTCACGACATGCTGCGCATGGTCCATGAGCTCTGGTCTTGCAGAGGTGCTTTTCTTTGAAGGCATCACAGAACCATGAGAGCAAAAATCTTCCATTTCTTTCTTCGCGGCATTCTTTTTCCACTCTTTTGCTTGATTGATCGCAATTGGAATGGCTCTATCTTCTTCATAGCCCTCCTGCATCATTTTATTGGCAATCTCCAGCGCCTTCTTTCTTACGACTGTTTCCAGCGATTGAAATGAATCAGGATCATCGTTCATTGTCCAAGGCATAGCGGACGCTCCTTCCTTTTAATTGAGCAATTTCCCGCATCACGATTGAACCAAACATACAAGTCATTTCAACCAAATGGCTGGGATAAAATACATCGTTTTGCTGAGGCAGAATGTTTTCAATTCCCGCAAAATAGAAGGGAGTAAAGGAGTGATAGAAATGATGATGAAAGGCTTGTATGAAGCACATTTACCTGTCAGTGATATCAAGGCATCCATTTCTTTTTTTGAAAAATTGGAATTAACGCTTGCTTATGAAAATGAAAGAGTGGCATTTTTATGGATTGAGAAAGGAAAGACCTGGCTTGGCATATGGAAGGCCGATATGTCCACTATCCCATATCATCCAGCGACTCGACATGTAGCTTTTCAAATTGAAACATCCAGCATTGAACAGATCAAAGCTTGGCTGATAGAAAAAGGGATCAGCATTCATCCGATGTTTGGCTTTTCGGAAGAGCAGCAGCCTCTAGTTCTCGATAATCCGCCACAATTTCATGCTGCTATTTACTTTCTTGATCCAGATGGAAATCTGCTTGAATGCATAGCACCGCTTGAAATTGATGCAGTAGAAAATAACGACATGATGACATATAAAGATTGGGTAAGAAAGAAAAATCCGTTTATTGATTGACAAATCCCTTCATTGTAACTATATTGATTACAACGGTGGTGAAGGATTGTGAAACAAATTAGCAGCAGGTATACGATTGCTGTTCATATTTTGTCATTTATTGCGGGTGTTCCAAAGGAGTGCACAGGAGATTTTATTGCAGAAAGTGTCAATTCAAATCCTGTGATTGTGCGAAAGATAATGGCTATGCTGAAGCGAGCAGGTCTGATTGAGATTCGCCGCGGAGTAGGCGGTGCTTATTTAAAAAGACCGGCAGAGGCTATCACATTGCTTGATGTGTACCGGGCTGTGGATGTAAGCGCAGATGAACAGCTATTTAACTTTCATCAGCCAGTCATTGCATGTCCAATTGGTCAAGCCATGGATACGAGACTGCGGCAAGAACTTAAAGAAGCACAGTCAGCCCTTGAGAAACACCTAAAGCAAGTGACGATTAAGCAATTATTGACGGAGGCGGAATAAAAAAGCTCATGCAACGGAGCTTTTTTTACACCTTTGTTGTAACCATTCTGATTATAACGGATGTTATCATTTAAGACGCTGCATGTTCCTTTCATGAAACATCACCGCCTAAAGAAAAATGAGGAGGTCAAACAAATGAAATTATTAGTGACAGGTGCAACAGGACAACTTGGATCGCTCGTCGTCAAACATTTACTGGCGAAAGTACCAGCTGAACAAATTGCGGTCAGTGTTCGAAATCCAGAAAAAGCAGTGCATTTAAAGGAAGCAGGGGTGGATGTACGTAAAGGTGACTTCACTCAGCCGGACACACTGCAATCGGCATTTGAAGGAGTTGACCGTCTATTGATCATTTCAACGGCTGATGGAGATCGCGTCAAGCAGCATACAGCGGCCATCGAAGCGGCAAAAGCAGCAAATGTTTCATTTATTGCTTATACAAGTGTGGCGAATGCTAGAGAGAGTCAGCTTGTCCTTGCAAGTGATCATGCAAAAACAGAAGAAGCCATTTTGGCCTCTGGCATTCCTCATGTATTTTTAAGGAACAATTGGTATTTAGAAAATGAAAAAGACACGATTCTGGCGTCAGTCAGCGGTGCGCCATTTTTAAGTCCTATTGGCGAAGGAAAAGTCGGCTGGGCTACGAGAAATGATTATGCAGAAGCGGCAGCCAATGCGCTAACACTGCCGGCACATGACAAAGACATATATGAATTGTCAGGACCGCTTCGGACGCACACTGAACTTGCACAAATGGTCAGTAAGGTGAGCGGTAAAGACATCAAAGTAGAAAAAATAGATGTAGACACATTTGGAGAATTTTTAGCTTCAAATGGTGTACCGAAAGAAGTTGTTCCATTTTTCAAAGCCATTCAAAGTGGAGTTCGTGATGGTGCCTTAGCGGTCGAAAGCAATGATTTCGAAACATTATTAGGCCGCTCTTTAACACCTATTGAAGAAGCAATCAGTGAATTGATTTCAAAATAAACATCAAAAAAACGCCCGGTCAAAAGGGCGTTTTTTTCATTCAACTTCCTTAATTAAGTTTACTTGAGAATCTTAAGAATTTTCAGGTCTATTAAGCGATGAGACAGCTCTTCTATAACTATTTTTTAGAAAATATAGATGTATTTGTCTGTTGATGGTGTATAATTATGTATTTAGATGTTAAAATTCTGATAAGTAATTCTAGCAAATGGATGACCATAATGATCCCTTTCTTACTAAATAGTTGAATACCAGAATGATTAGCTTCAGTCATTTAACTTTTTTAATCCTTTAAATCAGCAGGATGTGATGAAATGTTACGAAAAGCCTCCCTTTCATATCTTATTGCAAGCATTATGACAATAATCGTCATTTTGATTGAAGTTGGTGCCCGTTCAGCAATTGTTTCGCCATTTGTTCTACTTGACTCGAACAAAGTAAACACTCCTAAAGTATTCATCTCCCATTCTCTTTTTCAGGGTGAGTTTTTGTTAACCTATCAAGAAGGTGACTCCAAAGGTCGTTCAGAAGCAGCCTTTCAATTGGGGGGAAAGCAAATAAATTTCACAGAGATTCCATCTGAAAATGGACTCAGCACGATTGAAAAAGGCAAAATAATGAAGGAAAATGCAGTGGTTTTTTTAAGAAGGGGTTTTGCCCCTATTCATGATGATATGATCAAGATGGAACAGGTATCGCAAAATCCTTTTTTCTCTCAATATCGCCTAACCAATCTAACAGAAACAACTAAAGTAAAAGCTGAATTTAAGCATAGTGCTATATTTGTGATTTTTATGACTTTGCTTGGAATCCTTTTGCCTGCTCTATTATTTTTATTTTTTAACCTTCATGAATCTATGAAAAACCTATTCACACTATTTATTCCTTTTGTTCTAGCCATTTTTCTTCCCTTGGGATTAAATTATTATTTCTTAATGGGGTACGTGCTATCAATAACAGGATCTTATGTTTTAAGTATCATTCTCTCTATACTTGTGCCTTGTTTCCTGTCAGTCTTATTAACAGCTTATTCATTTGAGTATACGACAAAGGATTCACCTAAAGAATTAGAAGGACATGAAGGCACGTTAGGAGATTCATTCTTCATGAATGGTAGGGAGCAAGTCGTTTTGTTTGGTGCCGTCACATTATCGTTGTTTTATTTCGGGACTTATTTATTCCTTCCTTTGTCGTTTCAAGCGAACATCATGGATAATCTTTTTCTATTTTGTGCATGGTACGTCGCTCTAGTAACCATATTTATTATTGGCTACTCAATCATTCAAAAAATAATCAATAAATATGAAGTATTACATACGGATGAATTTATGAACATTCGCAAAGATATTGAGTATAGGACGAACCAAAAGGTAACTATTTGGATAAAAAAAGACTCACAACATGATGTGAATGCCTGGGTATATTCATTTCAACTTCCATTTACAAGAAGAGTCAATCTGTATGTGACCGAAGGGTTATTAGATCAGTTTGAAACAGAGGAGATTCGTGCTATCTTATATCATGAAATGGGACACGTGAAGTTAAAACACGCGCATTTTACCATTTTCCTAACTTTAATGGTTACCTTACTGATGGGAATCAGTATGTATTACGCCAGACAGGTTATGCTTGCCAATGGATGGTGGCAATATATATTTATTTTCCCAATAGGGATCATTATCATGATTTTCATAACGGAATGGCTGCCAAAGAAAATCAGCCGGTTATTTGAGATTCAGGCTGATAAGTTTGCTGTTTCCCACCTTCATAATAAAACGTTGTATCTCCATACTTTGATTAAATTAAGCACCCTTGTTGAAGAAGATGGAGATGATGGAAGAAAATCTGAATGGCGTGAAAGCCATCCATCTTTCGAAAAACGAATTGATTACGTAAAGA
This sequence comes from Bacillus xiamenensis, assembly GCF_001857925.1. Classification (NCBI taxonomy): domain Bacteria; kingdom Bacillati; phylum Bacillota; class Bacilli; order Caryophanales; family Bacillaceae; genus Bacillus; species Bacillus xiamenensis. The sequence continues at coordinate 3,575,225 of NZ_CP017786.1, read as the reverse complement.
AAACCAATTAAGTTGAAGGAGTTTTACACATGCTGGCATACTCTAGCTAAACTTTCTCAAACGCCCGGTCAAAAGGGCGTTTTTTGCTGCAGCAATCAGGGGATGATGTCCAAACTTTAGACAAATCACTGCATTGAAATTTCAGAAAATTGGGATTAAAATGAAATGAAGGTTAATGATTTAGTTAGTAGATGACCAGATTTGAAATCAAGTGCAGCAGAAGAAGGGAAGTTCGCCAATGAGAGTCAGTTTATTCGTTACCTGTTTAATTGACACCCTCCAGCCTCATGTAGGAAAGGCGACAGTTGAGGTGTTAGAGCGGCTCGGTGTGGAAGTGGAATTTCCGGAGAGTCAGGTGTGCTGCGGACAGCCAGCTTTTAACAGCGGCTATAAACAAGAAACCATAAAAGCAGCAAAAAACATGATCAAAGCTTTTGAATCAGCTGAATATGTCGTGACACCATCAGGTTCTTGTAAGGCGATGTTTTTAGAATATCCTCATCTTTTGAAAGAAGATGCAGTGTGGTCAGCGCAGGCTGAGGCGCTTGCTGCGAAAACGTATGAATTAACGGAATTTATTGTTGATCTATTACACGTAACAGATGTAGGTGCGAGTCTGAAAGGAAAAGCTACCTATCACACCTCCTGTCATATGACGAGACTGCTTAGAATGAAGGAAGCGCCTTTTACACTGTTGTCAAATGTCAAAGATCTAGAGATGGAACCATTGCCTCACGCAGAAAATTGCTGCGGGTTTGGCGGGACCTTCTCTGTTAAAATGGCACCCATTTCTGAGCAGATGGTCGACGAAAAAGTACAAAACATTGAGGAAACGGGCGCTGAATATATCATTGGTGCTGACTGTGGATGCCTGCTGAATATCGGCGGAAGGCTGAATCGTCTTCATAAGCCAATCAAAGTGATGCATATCGCAGAAGTTCTAAATAGCCGCTGACACAAAGAGGGGGAACGGCACATGAGTATGAAAATTGGAGAGAAGGCTTTTAAAGAGCGGATCAAAGAAGGATTAGAAGACACTGTGATGAGAGGCGCTGTTTCTTCAGCACAGGAGCGCCTTTATAAAAGACGGATGACTGCAAGTGAAGAGCTTGGAAACTGGGAAAAGTGGCGTGAGCTTGGTGAGGACATCAGACAGCATACACTTGCACACCTTGATGAATACTTATATCAATTAAGCGAGAGCGTGAGTGAACGTGGTGGTCATGTCTTTTTTGCAAAAACAAAGGAAGAGGCAGCAGCGTATATTCAAGATGTGGCACAACAAAAAGCGGCCAAAAAGATCGTGAAATCAAAATCAATGGTCACAGAAGAAATTGCAATGAATCAAGCGCTTGAAGAGCTTGGCTGTGAGGTCGTTGAAAGTGATCTAGGAGAATATATTTTGCAGGTAGATGATCATGAACCTCCTTCACATATCGTGGCACCGGCTCTACATATGACGAAAGAACAAATACGGGAAGTATTTCATGAAAAGCTCGGATACGACATGTCAGAGACCCCTGAAGAAATGACGAAATTTGTGAGAGCTTTGCTAAGAGAAAAATTTCTTGAAGCAGATATTGGTGTAACGGGCTGTAACTTTGCTGTGGCTGACACCGGTTCGATTTGTCTTGTAACGAATGAAGGGAATGCGGATCTTGTCACGGCCATTCCAAAGACACATATCGCAGTCATGGGGATGGAGCGGCTTGTGCCAACGATGGAGGAACTAGATGTCCTTGTTGGTCTTTTGTGCAGAAGCGCAGTCGGTCAAAAGTTAACAAGCTATATCTCTGTCGTAGGACCAAAAGAAGAAGGAGAAGTTGATGGGCCAGAAGAATTTCATTTGGTCATTGTGGATAACGGACGGTCACATATATTAGGGACGGAATTTCAGCCAGTACTGCAATGTATTCGCTGCGCGGCTTGTATCAATGTATGCCCCGTTTACCGGCATGTAGGCGGACATTCATACGGCTCAATTTATCCGGGTCCGATCGGTGCTGTTCTCTCGCCGCTTCTTGGCGGCTATGATGACTACGAGGAGCTCCCTTTTGCATCAAGTCTTTGCGCAGCCTGTACGGATGCTTGTCCAGTGAAAATTCCCCTTCATGAATTATTAATCAAACATCGACAAGTCATCGTTGAAAAAGAGGGGAGAGCGCCTAAAGCGGAAATGATGGCCATGAAAATGTTCGGAATGGGGGCATCGACTCCCGCCATGTATCAATTCGGAACAAAAGCGGCCCCTGTTTTGATGAATCGTATGGCTTCAAACGGACAGATTTCAAAAGGAGTGGGTCCTTTAAAGAATTGGACAGATATTCGTGATCTCCCGGCTCCAAGTAAAGAAAGATTTCGAGATTGGTTTAAAAAGAAACAAAAGGAGGAGCGGCAATGAAAGGAACCATTTTTCATCGAGATACGTTTTTAGCTCATATCCAGCAGCAATTAGGCAAAGGCTCCTCTGCGCCTACATCTATTCAGCGTCCAGTATGGAAACATCAAGTCAACTGGGAAACAAGCGAATTTCTGTCTAAAGAAGAATTGGTGGAGCAATTGAAGAAGCAATGTCAGCAAATTCACACAAGAGTGCTAGAAACAACGCCAGATGAAGCACCCTCTCTATTCCGATTATTGATGACAGAGTATGGAGAAGGTTCTGTGATGACGTCGAGCGATCGTCGTTTTTCGCAATACGGATTTGATGCTATGTTGAAAGGCTTGCAAAAAGAAGGAATCACCGTCACGAGCTGGGGGGAAGATGCAACAAGAGATGAAAATCTAAGGCTGGCAGAACAAGCGAAATATGCAGTTGTGTTCAGTGATTACACACTTGCAGAATCAGGCACAGTTGTCCTTTCATCCCATCATGGTCAAGGGAGAGCGCTTCATTTTTTACCAATGATGTATATCGTTTGTATCGAAAAAAGCACGATTGTTCCAAGAATGATTCACGCCGTTTCGGCTCTTCATCGCTCAGTTGAGGAGGGGGTGCGGGCGAAAGGAGCCATTCATTTTATATCAGGTCCGAGTAATTCTGCCGATATTGAAATGAATTTAGTGGTCGGTGTTCATGGTCCGGTTCGAGCTGTTTATCTATTAATAGATGATGAATGAGGGCTTTTGTGATGAAAGCCTTTTTACTCTTTCACAAGTTTTAAAAAATCATCTTGCTTCTAGGCGAATGGACATAGTAAGATGACGACATAAAAGGTGAAAGGTCATCTACTGCTGATGCAAAGGAAGCTTACTGATGGAAATGAAAACAACTGCTCCAAATAAGTCAATTGCGGTACCGCTTGTGATATCCATTATTGCCATTTCGTTTTCTGCAATCATTGTAAAATGGTCAAGTGCTCCTGCTGCGATTTTAAGTATGTATCGAATGCTGTTTGCGGCGGCTCTCATGCTGCCGTTTATCCTTCCAAGAAAAAAAGAGTTTCTCTCGATAAAGCGCAGAGACTGGTTTTTCTTATGTATGTCAGGCTTCTTTTTAGGGCTCCATTTTGTCTTGTGGTTTGGCTCACTGAAGCTGACGACAGTGGCAAGCTCTACGATCATCATCGCTCTTCAGCCGATGGTGTCATTATTAGGCGGATTTCTCATTTTCCGTGAACGAACAACGAAGTCCGCCATATTTACAATGTGTGCGGCAATTGTTGGTGCACTGATGATTGGATGGGGAGATATCGGGCATAGCCAGAAGGCCATCACAGGAGATATATTATCCTTTCTAAGTGTGATTGCAGTTGTTTGTTATTTATTAATAGGTCAACAGGCTGTGAGAAAAATATCTCATTGGATTTATAGTTTTTGTGTGTTTGGTTTTGCCGGTCTTTTTTTAATTTTATTTAACCTGCTTCAGCATACGCCATTCACAGGCTATGCAGAGAAAGAATGGGGAATTTTTATCCTGCTCGCCATTATTCCTACCATGTCCCATGTCATTAATAACTGGCTGTTAACCTATGTGAATGCGACGACCATCTCCATGAGTATTCTCGGTGAACCTGTCGGAGCGACGATACTGGCTGTTTTCCTGCTCGGAGAGAAAGTTACGTTGCTACAAATGTTCGGTGGTCTTCTTGTCCTGTTAGGTGTCTTTTTCTTTTTGATGCAGCAGCGTCAAGGAATCATAATGAAAACAAAAAAATCCGGTTAAGCCCCGGATTTTTTACTCTTTTCAATTATTTTTTTCAATGACTTTGTTTCATCTCGTCTCGACTTTCTTCAATTCTAATTGTTTTCTTCTTATCATTCGAAATGCGATGACTAGGATGGTCACGATAAATGCGATGAATAAAAGAGAGAACATCTGAAATAGGATATCCCCCGTGTTGAATACAAGACTCTCTTCATGAGACGTGTATAAAATCTCCTTTTTCTATCTATATATTACCATAATCATTAAAAGATTGATATTTATCCATAATTTCTCTATAATAGGTGAAATATCACTCATTAAAGGAGAACCAATATGAGAACTTTAGTCCTTTTACGAGGCCTACCAGGTGCAGGTAAATCAACATGGATCAAAGAGCAAGGCTTAGAGCCATATACATTATCAGCTGATCAGATCCGTCTGTTAACCCAGCCGCCGCAGTTATCAGTCAATGGGAAACCGGAAATTACAAGCAAACATGATCATAAAGTCTGGTCTTTATTATTTGAATTGCTCACAGCCCGAATGGAACGCGGAGACTTTACTGTGATTGACGCAACACATGTCACAAGTAAGTCGATTTCTCAATATAAGTCATTAGCCACTTCGTATCGTTACAGAGTGTATGTCGTCGATTTTACCCAAGTTCCTCTTGAAACAGCCCTGCTACAAAATCGCTCACGAGAACCGCACAAAGTGGTGAAAGAGACGGTGTTGTATCAAATGAATGAACGGTTAAAAACGGAGAAGGTGCCGTCATGGGTGACCGTTTTACAGCCTGAGGAATATCCGCTCGTGATGACCTATCAGCCTAGAGCTTTTGATCAATATGAGGCGGTTCATGTCTTCGGTGATATTCATGGGTGTTATACAGCCTTGAATACTTATCTGCAAGGAGACATTAAAGAAAACGAGCTTTATATTTTCGCAGGTGATTTGCTTGATAGAGGCATAGAAAACAAGGAAGTTTTAGCATGGATGCTTGCGCATAGAGAATGCCGAAATGTCATTGTAATTGAAGGAAATCATGATCAGCACCTTTACCGGTTTGCACATGGAGAAAAAGTAAGAAGCAACATGTTTAATCGGCATACTGCGCCTGAAATTGAGGCAGCAGATTTTGATCTAAAGGAAGTAAGAAAGTTTGTCAGAACATTTCATCAGCTTACTTATTTTACGTACCACGGACAGACATATCTTGTCACCCATGGCGGACTCGCTCATTTGCCAGAAGAGCTTCTTCATGTCTCAACCCAGCAGCTCGTTCACGGAGTTGGTGAATATTCAGATGACATTGACCACTTATTCGTTCAAAACACAGCTGGATTAGACATCATTCAAATTCACGGGCATCGCAATTTATACAGACTGCCTATACAAGCGGCAGAAAGGTCTTATAACCTCGAAGGTCAGGTTGAATTTGGCGGACAGCTGCGTGTGTTAAAAATCACAGCTGACGGGATTGAGACACATGAAATTGATAATCCTGTTTACAGAGCATCTGAAAAAAAGCAAGCGGTCTCTGTTCAACCAGATATGACGCTTGAGGAATTTTTAGCGCACTTAGACCAGCATGAATATGTACAGGAATTAAAGCTGCCACACGATATTTCATCCTTTAATTTCACGAAGAAGGCTTTTAGTGAACGGCAATGGGATGGCGTAAATGTCAAGGCACGAGGTTTGTTTGTGAATATGACTTCAAAGCAGATTGTGTCTAGAAGTTACAATAAATTTTTTAATATTGATGAGCGTCCTGAAACAAAAATGCAGCATTTGGTCAATCACCTTCAATTTCCTGTTACGGTCTATGATAAAGCAAATGGATACTTAGGAACGGTTGGATTCAACGAATTAGAAGATGAGCTGGTGTTTACGTCCAAATCGTATACATCACATGTGAAGAAAAATCAGCATGCTGTCTGGGTCGAAGAATTATTTTATAAAACCTTTGATGATGTGCAGGTCGACTATATCAAATCATACGTTCGTGACCATCATGTATCTCTTGTATTTGAAGTCATTTTGCCAGAGAAAGACCCACATATTATCTCATATGATCATGACCAACTTATTTTACTGGATATTGTAAAGCGTCAGCTGAGCTATGAAAAAGCGCCATTTGCTGAAGTGAAAAGACTAAGTGAACAGCTTGGCATGCGCTGCAAACAGGAAGTGGCAGTGTTTCATGATTGGACGTCTTTTTATAAATGGTATCAATCTGTATCACATGACAACTCAATCAAAGAAGAGGGCTATGTCATTGAGGATGACCGCGGCTTTATGACGAAACTAAAACTTCCTTATTATCATTTCTGGAAGCAGATGCGCGCCGTTAAACAGCGTGTTGCCGAGAAACGCTCCACACATAAATATATGCAGGCTTTACAAACGGCAGAGCAAGCAAGGTTTTATACGTGGCTGCTGAAGCAAGATCCAGTGAATGTGAGAAACTGCTCAATTATTGAGCTGCGTTCACAATTTGAGCAAACTGATGCAGCCCATTTGAATAATGACGGAATAAATGCATAGTCTAAAAAAGAGTCTTTTCTAAAGAAAAGGCTTTTTTTCATGAAATGGAAAGGTGGAAGCTTAAATGCCAGATCATATTGAAGTGATTCTTCGAACCATGTTTGCTTTTGCTATTTTATTTGGAGGAGCTCGTCTTCTTGGAAAGCAAACCATTGCGCAAATGAATATTTTTGATTTTATTGCAGCTATCAGCTTAGGTTCAATTGCGGCGAACCTGGCGTTTAATACCACGCTTCCGCTTCATCACACAACACTTTCTTTTGTGTCTCTTGTTATCATTATTTATGTCATTTCTTTGCTGGCTTTAAGAAGCCGGAAGATGAGAGGATTTATGGCCGGTAAACCAACGCTTGTTATCCAAAATGGCAAAATACTTGAAGAGAATATGAAGGGAATGAGATATACACTTGATTATTTAAACCAGCAGCTCAGAGAAAAGAATGTGTTTGATATTAGTGAAGTTGAATTTGCGATGATCGAGACAGATGGACATATGTCAGTCAAAAAATACCCTTCATTTGATCATGTCACGCGAAAAGATCTGAACTTGTGGATGAAAGCAGAGCGTTACATGCCAATTGAAGTCATTATGGACGGAAAGCTCATTTTGAAAAACATCCATGAAAACCAATTAACGAAGCAGTGGGTACATGAAGAACTTCAAAAAAGGCAGCTGTCTTTAAAAGACGTGGTATATGCCGTCCGTTCAAGTAATGGCAGCTTATATATTGATACATATGACGATGACATTCATTCTCCAATTGACCAAGAATGAGCATGTAGTACTGAGGACACCTGTAAGTCACAAACCTGCTCATCTTTATAAGTCCTTTGGATGCCATCTGACTAGGTACGATTTCTTAATTATTATTATTTTCAGAAAATGTAGTGACGAAGAAAAATAAGTATGTTTAAGTATAAATAGAAGGAATTAGAATATCAATATAATATACATCAAACGGAATGAACATTCATTCCTAACGAAATCCAAAAGGAGAGGATGAAATGCCCGCAGTGACTGATAAACAGGAGCAGATTATGAAGGCTTCACTTGACTTATTTATTGAACGAGGCTTTGATGGCACCACGATGCCGATGATTTCAAAAAGAGCCAACGTTGGAGCGGGAACCATTTATCGTTATTTCGATAGTAAAGAAGCACTCGTGAACATTTTGTACCAGCGAAGCCTCACTGCATTTATCGACAAAATGAACACAAACAGTCCAGATCCAAAATCAAGTATCAGGGCCTATTTTAAGCATGTTTTTTATTGCTTGGTGCGCTTTACAAAGGAGAATCCAAGTGGCCTTTATTTCTTAGAAATTGATAAACGGTCACATTACTTAGATGAGACGAGTAAAGAGAAAATGCAGCATTTGTTAAATGAGCTATTCCTCATCTTTGAAGAAGGCAAGAAGGATGGGATACATCCGAATCTATCGGGGCGAACCATTTTATCCATTGTATTTGGCGCTTTTGTCCAGCTTCATAAACAGATTCTTGCAGAGGAAAAAGAACCAACCATTGAATTTTTAGAGGAAATTGAGGAATGCTTATGGCGCGCCATTAGCGTTGCAACTTAAAGAAATAAAGGAAGTGGGCATATGCATCAAACATCAATCATTCCAAAACCGAAAACATACGGACCTTTAAAAAATATTCCCCTTTTAAAAAAGGGAGAGCTTTCTCAAACCTTTTGGCGCTTGGCAGATGATTTAGGGCCGATTTTTCAGTTTGAATTTACTGGTCAAACAAGTATTTTTGTTTCAAGCCATGAGCTTGTCAGCGAAGTGTGTGATGAGAGTCGATTTGATAAATATATTGGGATCAGTCTCGATAAAGCCAGAGCCTTTGCAGGGGATGGCCTTTTTACAAGCTGGACTGAAGAGCCGAACTGGCGAAAAGCTCATCAAATATTAATGCCAGCTTTTAGCCAGCAAGCAATGAAAGGGTATCACGAGATGATGCTTGATATTGCCTCGCAGCTTGTACAAAAATGGCAAAGAACCGGCCGAGATGAAGAAATTGAAGTAGCAGAAGACATGACAAAGCTCACTTTAGATACGATCGGGCTATGCGGCTTTGATTTTCGATTTAACAGCTTTTATAAGGAAAACCAGCATCCATTTATCGAAAGCATGCTGAAAGGTTTAAACGAAGCGATGGATCAATCGAGCCGATTGCCGATCGCAGATAAATTAATGATCAAAAGAAGAAAAGAATTTGAGCAAAATGTCGATTTTATGAAGCAGTTAGTAGATGACATAATTAGAGAACGGAAAACACAAGATCAAACAGGCGATGATTTGCTGTCCCTCATGCTGAACGCAAAGGATCCTGAAACAGGTGAGCGTCTATCAGATGAAAATATCCGTTATCAAATCATTACCTTTTTAATAGCAGGTCATGAAACAACAAGCGGACTTTTGTCATTTGCGATTTATTTCTTACTCAAGAATCCAGACAAATTAAAAAAAGCCGTACAAGAAGCGGACGACGTGCTGCAAGACGGGCTGCCGTCATTTAAGCAGATGCAAAAGCTTAGCTATACGCGTATGGTCTTAAATGAAGCACTGCGCCTCTGGCCAACTGCACCTTCTTTCTCCCTTTATGCGAAAGAAGACACAGTGATTGGAGGAAAATATCCGATTGCAAAAAATCAAAGTGTCAGCGTGCTGCTTCCTAAATTACATCGGGATCAAGCGGTTTGGGGAGAGGATGCAGAAGAATTCAAGCCCGAACGCTTTATGCATCCTGAAACGATTCCGCAGCATGCCTATAAACCGTTCGGAAATGGGCAGCGAGCATGTATTGGGATGCAATTCGCACTTCATGAAGCGACGATGGTTCTAGCGATGGTCCTGCACAACCTTGAATTGATTGATCATACGTCGTATGAACTGGATTTAAAAGAATCCCTAACCATTAAGCCGAAAGATTTTAAAATAAAAGTGCGGCCAAGAAAGCAGCAATTCTTTATGGCGCCTCCGAAAGAAGAACCGAAAAAAAGCACCGCATCTGCTGCATCAAAGGTAGCAAGTCATGGGACGCCGCTACTCATCTTGTATGGATCAAATCTTGGCACAGCAAAGCAGATGGCAAACGAATTTGCTGAAGACGGACAAGCAAAAGGGTTTGACGTGACAACTGCACCACTTGATGATTATACCGGAAAGTTACCAGAGTCAGGCGCTGTCTTAATAGTAACGGCTTCATACAACGGCCATCCGCCTGACGATGCGAAACAATTTGTGGATTGGGTGACGCAGGATGAGGAGCAGGATCTATCAAACGTGACATTTGCAGTCTTTGGGTGCGGGGATCGAAATTGGGCAAGTACGTATCAGCGCATCCCTCGTCTGATTGATGAAGCACTTGAAAGAAAAGGAGCAAAGCGTCTGACTAATATAGGCGAAGGCGATGCAGGCGGTGATATGGATGAAGATAAAGAAATCTTCCAGAAGACGGTCTTTGAAGACCTTGCAAAAGAATTCGATTTAACCTTGCAAGAGAAAAGTCAGGAAAGTCCAGACCTATCAGTTGTCTATACGAATGAGCTGGTCGAACGTCCTGTGGCAAAAACATATGGTGCTTTTTCAGCTGTTGTATTGAAAAATCGTGAATTACAATCTGAACAAAGCGCTCGTCAAACAAGGCATATTGAACTTCAATTACCTGAAGGCAAACCATATAAAGAAGGAGATCATATCGGGATCGTGCCGAAAAATAGTGCCGCACTCGTTCAGCGTGTGACCAATCGTTTTAAACTAGATCCTCAGCAGCACATCATGCTCTCTTCTGCAAAAGAAGCAAGTCACTTGCCGTTAAATCAGCCAATTCAAATCAGAGAATTACTGGCTTCACATGTAGAGCTTCAAGAGCCTGCGACACGTACCCAGCTAAGAGAGCTTGCAAAATATACGGTTTGCCCGCCTCACCGTATTGAGCTTGAACAGATGGCAGGAGAAATCTATCAAGAAGCTGTATTAAAGAAGCGTGTGACCATGCTGGATTTAATAGAACAATATGAAGCATGCGAACTGCCCTTTCATCATTTCCTAGCCCTTTTACCAGGCCTAAAGCCGCGTTATTACTCAATTTCCAGCTCGCCAAAGGTAGATGAAAAGCGGCTCAGTATCACTGTAGCTGTTGTAAAAGGCAAAGCATGGAGCGGGCGCGGAGAATACGCAGGTGTCGCATCAAACTATTTATGCGGCCTCCAAGAAGGAGAAGAAGTGGCCTGCTTCCTGCATCAAGCTCAAGGAGGGTTCGAATTGCCGCCTTCCCCTGAAATACCGATGATCATGATCGGGCCAGGAACAGGAATCGCTCCTTTTAGAGGGTTTATCCAGGCAAGGGGAGAGTGGCATAATGAAGGGAAGCAGCTAGGTGAAGCTCATCTTTATTTTGGCTGCCGTCATCCTCATGAAGATGATCTGTATTATGACGAAATGCAGCTTGCAGCACAAAAAGGACTTGTCACCATCCACCGTGCTTATTCTCGTTACGAGGAGCATAAAGTGTACGTTCAGCACTTAATCAAAAAGGATGGCGTCAAGCTTATTGAATGGCTTGACCAAGGTGCCTATCTGTATATTTGCGGGGATGGAAAAGTCATGGCACCAGACGTAGAAGCTGCGCTGATTGACCTGTACATGACGGTGAAACAGTGTGAGAAAGACACAGCTGAGCAATGGCTGACTTCTCTTGAGAAAGACAATAGGTATGTAAAAGATGTATGGAGCTGACAAACAGTGAAGCCGCCAAATTGGCGGTTTTTTCTGTTTTGATAGATCGATTGCTAGAATGGATAGTTGGAAGATACAAAACACCTCATCGTCGGAGTTCATCATGCGGGTTATTCAAAAGCGACAGCTGCTTTTTTAGAATTTATCAACTATGCGAAAGCGTAATAAAAAAAGTTTCTTTTTTTATTCATCACTTTTTCATATTTAGAAGCTATGCTAAATGAAATAAATGAAAAAGAAAGAAGAGATATGAGTGAAAATTAGAAAAATAGATAGCATATTGATCATCATTTTACTTATTGCAGCGTTTCTCTACACTTATCAAATTTGGCAGAATGATAGTGCCAATCAATATTATTTAGCCGCTGTCAAAAGTATGTCCAAAAGCTTCCATCACTTTTTTTACGCTTCATTTGATGCATCTGGATTCGTATCAATTGATAAACCACCCGTCGTTTTATGGATTCAAACCATTAGCGCACTTATTTTTGGCTTTCATACATGGAGTGTGATTTTGCCGCAGGCGCTTGCTGGCATTGGTTCGGTTCTTCTTCTTTATATCATGATAAAACCGGTCTTTGGTCAAGGGGCTGCAAGGGTGTCAGCGGCAGTCATGGCTCTCACGCCAATTGCGGCAGCAGTTAGCAGAACCAACAATATAGACAGTATGCTCGTTTTCACATTACTCGCTGGTGCTTATTTCTTAATGCGTGCTGTCAAAAGCGGGAAGCTTCGCTGGCTAATCATGGCCTTCGTTTTAATCGGCATTGGGTTTAATATGAAGATGCTCCAAGCATATATGGTTCTTCCAGCATTTATTTTCTATTATGTTATCGCTGCTCGCGTACCGCTAAAAAAGAAAATATTATCTCTCCTGTGCTCACTGGTAGTACTTGCTTGCGTGTCTTTATCTTGGGCAGTTACTGTTGACATGACGTCTGAAAGTCAACGTCCATATGTGGGAAGCAGTCAAACGAATTCTGTGTTAGAGCTTGCCTTTGGTTATAACGGCACGGAGCGTTTACTTGGACAGACAACTGGCAAATCCTTTGGTGAGATGAATCAGCAAGCAGGTGCTATGATGCCAGACGGTTCAGGGGTAGGTGGAACGTCAGACGATCAATCAAATAGGAATCAGCAACCACCATCACAGAATCAAATGATGCCACCTCATCAGGGGGGAGCTGGTGGAACTCCGCCGGGCAATACTGTTAGTGGTCAAAGTATGAATATGTATGGAACTGGGAATCCAGGTGTATTCCGTTTATTTCAATCTGCATTGTCAGGACAAATCAGCTGGATGCTGCCGTTCGCCTTATTTGGACTGTTAGGAATGATCATCAGCTGGTGGAGGGACCGGAAATCTCAAGTAAATGAATGGAAAGTAAATGAATGGAAAGTAAATGAATGGAAACAAACGTTATTTTGGACAGCATGGTTGATTCCTGCTGCTGGATTCTTTAGTGTTGCTAGTTTTTTCCACCACTATTATCTCATTATGCTTGCCCCGCCAATTGCGGCACTATGCGGTATAGGAGCCAAGAAGATGGGTGAGTTATTTACGTCACAAAAAGGAATATCCGCTTATCTGCTTCCAGCGGCCATCGCCGTTACAGGTATTTTCCAAGGATATATTTTGAGCAATTATACGACACAAATAAGCAGTGTCTGGATGTATACAATTGCGATTGCAGGTGTGAGTATCGCCATCTTATTGCTCATGTATAAAGAAAAACAATTGATCAAAAAACGGTTGATGATCATCGCAATGACAACCTTATTGCTGATTCCTGGTTTTTGGTCTGCAACGCCTATCATATATGGAGGGAACAGTGTTCTTCCTGAGGCCGGTGTTCAGCTGGCTAGTTCAAATGGAGGGAATATGTTTACATCTAGCGTTGATCAGGATCTACTCACTTATTTAAAGGCTCATCAAACAGGTGAAACGTATTTATTTGCGACGCTGACGACTGTTACCGCAGCGCCATATATCATTGACGAAGATGAAAATGTGATGGCTCTAGGCGGATTTAATGGGACGGATCCCATTTTGACTGTAAAGAAATTAAAAACACTTATTCAACAAGGGAAAGTGAAATACTTTTTATTACAAGACAATCAGTCATCAGGTAACAGCGATTTGGTCAGCTGGATCAAATCACATGGTACAGCCATCTCATCAGAAGAGTATAAGGACCAATCCTCATCCACTACAGAGGGGATGCCCTCTGGCATGAAAGGCATGTCTTCACAAAATGAAACATTATATAGAGTAGATGGAATATCCTAAATGATGCAAGGCGAATGATTTCTCAATCATTCGCCTTTTCTTATGGTTCAATTGATCGGCAGGCAGCTTCAGTTCATCTTTTTCACATGTCAACACTCAGCCACTCATACATTTAAAATGACTCATTTCCTTCAAGTCACGATCATTTCTTTAGAAGAAGTATGAGGAGGTCACGAGCTTTTGATGATGAGAAGAGGCTGGATTGCTGCTGTCGTCCTATGTTTTGTGATAGGGATAGGTGCGTTATTAGGTGGGGCTGGTGAGAATCAGGCGGCAAAGGGTGCAGATCGATATGATCATGTCATTCAATTTCCAATGGAACGATATCCTGAAACAGGCGGTCACATTCAAGAAGCGATTCGGAAAGGGCATTCAGATGTGTGTACGATTGACCGAAACGGGGCAGATGCCCGCAGGCAAGAATCGTTAAAAGGAATTCCTACTAAACCTGGCTTTGACCGGGATGAATGGCCGATGGCGGTTTGTCTTGAAGGTGGAAAAGGTGCAAGCGTTCAATATGTCAGTCCATCAGATAATAGAGGAGCTGGCTCATGGGTCGGACATCAAATTAGCGGATATCCTGACGGGAAAAGAATTTTATTTATCGTGAAATAAACTTCGGCAAGAGGCTCTCGGCGAGGGGCCTTTTTTGTTTACAATCAGAGCGTATTCGAGTTAGCAAGGACAAAAGATTCAGTGGTACAATCAATCTAAGATACAAAGACTGACAAGAAGAAAATGTGAAGGGAACAATGCTTATGGAAAAGAACCGTGCATTATACGATTTTTTCATGGAACATGCAGAAGAACTGACTGAGACATGGTATGAATCCATTGAGGATGATGATCCAGAATCGATTTATCGTTCAACGGATTCCAGCATCATAGCAGAGCTAAAACGACAAAATCAAGATTATTATCAGCATTTTATACGCGCTCTTATTGAAGACAAGTCGTATTTACATACGAAGTTTAAAAAATGGTCTGAAGACTTAGCAAGTGACCCGAAGCATTTAAATACGCCATTAGATTATGTCGTCAGAGAATATATGTCCAATCAAAGAGTGGTCCTTCATTATTTAAAAAAATTTATTAAACAGTATCAAGGTGATATTGATATTGACCGAATCTTTTATTGGTATGATTTAATATCCGAGGCGTTTAACATGTCCATTCATGTGTTCATCCAACAATATGTGAAAAATACAACCAAAAAGCTCGTTGCACAAAGAGAAATGATTTATGAGCTGAGTTCTCCTGTGATTGTGTTAAAAAGCCATATTGCCCTTTTGCCTTTAGTAGGTGACATTGACACAGCAAGAGCAAAGATCATATTAGAAAACACATTAAAACAATGTTCGCAAAAAGGTGTTCAGCATTTGTGCATTGATTTATCTGGTGTCGTTATTATTGATACAATGGTCGCACATCAAATTTTTGATCTTGTCACGTCACTGCGGTTAATCGGGGTTGAAACGACTATTTCGGGCATCAGACCAGAAATTGCTCAAACAGCTGTGCAGCTCGGACTTCCTTTTAATGAATTTCAAACGGCATCATCACTTGCTCACGCCTTAAACCAGATGACCGAATTTTCACCAATATAAAAACCAGGCCTGTTAAAAGGGCCTGGTTTTCTTTAGATCACAGCATCAATTTTTGTTACTTTCCAATTATTTTCTACTTTTTCATAAGTGACAGTGCGTTTTACTGTGCGACCATCAAGGGTTGGGACTGTGAATTCGTATGTGCGGATTGTATTTTTCTTAGACACAAGTTTTGGTGTTGCCTTATCCCAATCGAGCATGTTGTCTCCGTCACCGACTGGAACAGCCATTTTACCATTATGAACAATGAACTGATAGTCTTTTAAACCATAAGTGATGGCTTCTTTTGTGAAAACTTGAGATAGATAGTCGTTTAATTTTTTCTTTGTATCTAATGTTTTAGACAGGTAGTTGTAAGTCATGTCTTTATAAGTAAATGATTTTAATTTGTAATCTGAATGTTCATTAATATTGTAGCCTGACATAGCACTCCAAAAGTGTTCTCTTGCATCAAGGGCAATATGTAACGCTTCTTTATTTGTCAGAGTGGCAGTTTTTTTGGAAGCGGCTAGTGTTGTTGTTTGTAAAGAGATCATCAGCATAATAGCGGTTAATAAAACAAATAATTTTTTCAAGGCGATTGCCTCCTTTTCTCAATGAAAACTTCTTATGTTACAAATGTTACAATAATTACATCGATATTACAAGAGTGAAACAAAAATGTTTTTTTATTTCTTTTCTTTCTACTTATATAACGTTTGAGGGAGACATAAAGTTTTCATTTTCTTATTTTTTATGGCTCATTATTATATAACCGTTCTAAAGAAGAACAAAACGTCTTTTGGAAAGATTTCGATTTGAATCCTCGACACTCTTTTTTTATGTATGACATATACTGTCGTGATGAATGTCTAAGAAAGTGGTGTTTAGTATGTATAATCCATATGAAGGTGTGTGGAATGGGAACTCATATGATCGGCAGGTACAAAGCTTGCCGTCGTTTCCTATTCCTCAAGTTGGAGGATTTCCCGGCTTACCAATCGGAGGAGGAGGGACTGGGCCAGGGCAAGGTTCAGGCGGGCAATCCATTCCGCCAGCTCCGCCGCAGCATATCATCTCGCAGTATCAGCAAGCAGTCTCTCAGCCCCAAAGTATGCAGCCGCTTATTGCAGGACAAAGTGTAGGCGGGGGCCCGCAAACTGTTCAATTTGCGGCGGGATGTAATAGAAGATGGACCATTGTATTCCTTAGAAACGGCCAAGTATTTTTAATGTATGTCATTTCCTCGCAACCTTTTGGCCGTACAACAGGCTTTATCTGGCCAAACTTTACATTTGGTTCCTTCCCAAGCTCAAGTATTCTTGCTTACTCTTGCTCATAAAAAGAAAGCCGGTTCTCATCAGCAGTTGATGAAATACCGGCTTTTTTTAATGAATGTTTCTAAATACGCCAATCACTTTACCTAGTATACTCACATTCTGTAAAATAATTGGTTCCATTGAAGGGTTCTCGGGCTGTAATCTAAAGTGCGTATCTTCTTTATAAAAACGTTTCACTGTTGCTTCATCTTCCTCTGTCATAGCCACGACAATATCGCCATTGTTGGCGGTACTTTGCTGACGCACAATGACATAGTCCTTGTCCAAAATACCTGCATCAATCATACTTTCTCCCATAATTTCAAGCATAAATACTTGTTCATCTGGTGCTGCAAAAGTTTCTGGAAGAGGGAAGTATTCTTCTACATTCTCAACAGCCGTAATAGGCAGGCCTGCTGTGACTTTTCCGATGACTGGGACGTTCATTACAGCGCTCTTTGGAATATTCATTTCTTCTTCATCTAGTACTTCTATCGCTCTAGGCTTCGTTGGGTCTCTTCTAATTAGACCTTTTGTTTCTAGTCTAGCTAAGTGTCCATGGACGGTTGAGCTAGATGCTAGACCAACAGCTTCACCAATTTCACGAACGGATGGGGGATAGCCCTTGCTTTTTACTTCTTCTTTGATGAATGTCAGGATATCGAGTTGTCTTTTTGATAGCTTCGTCATCTTTTGCACCTCAAAACGTCAATTTTAAAGAAATTATAGCATGTTTTTCCTAACAGTACAAACATAGGTTCGAAAAAAACGTTTGACAGAAACGTTTGTTCGTATCTATAATGAGTGATAGAAAGAGCGAACACATATTCTGTTAGGAGAGATGACATTATGAGGTTAAAGGAATCGATTATTTTTATTGGGCTATTCTCGTTCATCGTTGGTATATTTCTCTCACTTATTGCGGTCACAAGCCATAATGATTCAAATCAATATGTTAAAATAGAGGTTCAATCAGGTGATACTCTTTGGGGATTAGCTGATCAAGTGAGTGACAGCAAATCAATCGATAAAAATGCTTTTATTGACTGGGTAACTGAACACAATGATCTTGCTTCAACTGACATCCAGCCTGGGGACATTCTTGTGATTCCAGTCAAAAAAGAGCACCCGGTTGTATATCAACTTGCAACAGTACAGTAGAAAGGCCGATTGAAGACATGAACGCATTGATTTATGCGAGAGTGAGCACTGTTAAAGAAGAACAGGAAACCTCGCTGAAAAGACAAGAAGAAGAACTGCTGGCTTTAGCTGCTTTACATAAGATGAATGTGGTCAAAGTCATTAAAGAAAAAGCAAGCGGATATGATCTTGATCGTGATGGTGTTTTTGACATGCTTGCTGCACTGAAAGAACAAGCAATAGATGCTGTTCTCATTCAAGATGAGACACGCCTTGGAAGAGGGCAGGCGAAAATCGCACTTCTTCATTGTCTTTTTAAAGAGAAGGTCAAGGTGTATAGCGTTTTTCATAGAGGAGAGCTTGAGCTTTCAGAAGCAGATGAGATGGTCATTGAAATTGTAGGCGTTGTGGAAGAATACCAGCGGAGAATTCATAACCTGAAAATTAAGCGGGGGATGAAAAAGGCTATTGAGCGCGGATATCAGCCTGAACTGAATTTGAAACACCAAGATCAGGCACCTGGCCGCGAGCGTATTGAAGTACCGATATCAGAAATTGTTCGATTAAGAAAAAACAAAATGACATTCGCTGAAATTGCAGTGACACTACAGGCACTTGGTTTTGACATATCAAAAGCAACCGTGCATAGAAGGTATCAAGAATACGAAAAAGGAATGACGACGTGAAGCGTGAATTGTTGTAAAAATGAATGATATTTAGTAGTATGTAGGGAAAATGCTTTAAAGGAGTTTGTCATGATTTCTAAAGAACAGCTTGCAAGAATAAATGCACTTTCAAAAAAGTCAAAAGAAGCCGGTTTGTCGGACGCTGAAAAAACAGAGCAAAAGCATTTAAGAGAGGAATATTTAAAAGCTTTTCGTTCTTCTATGAAAAATACACTCAAAACCGTAAAAATCGTTGATCCAGAAGGAAACGATGTTACACCAGAAAAATTAAAGAGAGAAAGAGATCGTAATCTTCATTAAGGTGATGATTTCTTGATTTTTGAAAAGATGGGAAAAAGATTCTCATCTTTTTTCATATTTGCATAAGTTTTTAGGTGATCGATAAACTAAATGTGACAAAATCCTTCTTTTTCAGCGTGAAATAGTTGTGAAAAAAGGACAGTAGATTTATGATAATGGTGTACACAAGATACGGAAGGGGATTTATATGGAAACGATTGAATTGAAATCTATTGCAACAATACGTACTCTCTCCATAGACGCGATTGAAAAAGCGAATTCCGGTCACCCTGGAATGCCTATGGGTGCTGCACCAATGGCATACGCTTTATGGACGAATCACTTAAACGTAAGTCCGCAAAATCCAAATTGGTTTAACAGAGACCGTTTTGTGTTATCTGCGGGACATGGTTCTATGCTTTTATACAGCATGCTTCATTTAAGCGGATACAACCTAAGTATTGAAGATTTAAAACAATTCCGTCAATGGGGCAGCAAGACACCTGGACATCCTGAATTTGGACACACAGAGGGCGTAGATGCGACAACAGGTCCTTTAGGACAAGGGATTGCAATGGCTGTTGGAATGGCACTTGCAGAAAGACATCTTGCAGAAACGTATAACAAAGACAACTTTAATGTTGTGGATCACTATACATACAGCATTTGCGGAGATGGAGACTTAATGGAGGGGATTTCCTCTGAAGCCGCTTCACTTGCTGGTCATTTAGGCTTAGGCCGTTTAATTGTTCTTTATGATTCAAACGACATTTCATTAGATGGCGACCTAGATCGTTCTTTCTCTGAAAATGTGAAGAATCGTTTTGAAGCCATGAACTGGGAAGTTCTTTACGTCAAAGACGGCAATAACATCGAAGAAGTGACGGCCGCGATTGAAAAAGCCAAACAAAGTACAGACAAGCCTACACTGATTGAAGTGAAGACAACAATCGGTTTCGGATCTCCAAACCGTGCGGGAACGTCTGGAGTGCATGGTGCACCGCTTGGCAGTGAGGAAGCGAAGCTAACGAAGGAAGCCTATTCTTGGACGTTTGAAGAAGATTTCCATGTACCTTCTGAAGTGTACGATCATTTCAAAACAGCAGTGAAAGACGCTGGCCAGAAAAAAGAAGCAGCGTGGAATGAACTGTTTGAGCAATATGAAAAAGAATATCCGGAACTAGCAGCTCAGCTGAAACTTGCGATTGAAGGAAAGCTTCCTGAGAATTGGGATCAAGAGATTCCTGTTTATGAAGCAGGTTCAAGCCTTGCCTCTCGTGCTTCTTCTGGCGAGGTATTAAATGGCATTGCGAAGCAAGTCCCATTCTTTATTGGTGGATCTGCTGACCTTGCAGGATCAAATAAAACAACAATTAAAGATACAGGTGACTTTGGCAGAGAGAATTATGCTGGAAGAAACATTTGGTTTGGTGTCAGAGAATTCGCAATGGGTGCTGCGCTAAACGGTATGGCACTTCACGGCGGTCTCCGTGTATTCGGCGGAACATTCTTTGTTTTCTCAGACTACTTAAGACCAGCCATTCGTCTTGCTGCATTAATGGGACTTCCTGTCACTTACGTCTTTACGCATGACAGCATTGCGGTTGGAGAAGATGGACCAACGCATGAGCCGGTTGAACAGCTTGCATCATTACGTGCGATGCCTAACCTTTCTGTTATTCGTCCAGCTGATGGAAACGAAACAGCAGCAGCATGGAAAATTGCTGTATCTTCAACAAATAAACCGACAGCACTAGTTCTTACTCGTCAAAACCTTCCAACGATTGACCAAGCACCAGAGAAGGCATATGAAGGAGTAGAAAAGGGCGGATATGTTGTCGTTGAAGCCGCTGATGCACAGCCTGAGGCACTTCTACTTGCTTCAGGATCTGAAGTAGGTTTAGCAATTGAAGCGCAAAAGGCACTTGAAAAAGAAGGCATCCGCGCTTCTGTTGTGAGTCTTCCTGCATGGGATCGCTTTGATGAGCAGTCAGATGAATACAAAGAGTCAGTCCTTCCTAAAGCAGTGAGAGCACGTATTGCAATAGAAATGGGTGCTTCACTTGGCTGGGAACGTTACACTGGCCTTGATGGCGACGTGATTGCAATTGATAAATTTGGCGCTTCAGCACCAGGTGAAACCATTATTGAGAAATACGGATTTACTGTCAGCAACGTGGTTAGCCGTGTGAAAGCAAAGCTCAATAAGTAATCAATCTCCAAGCATCATGCTTTTTTGCACCCAGTTTGCAGAGCTTTTCTATACGCTCTGCAAACTTTTTTCTTTTTTCTTGTTTTTTTGACAAAACTAGTTTGTTCTTGCTTCATATATAGACAATTCTTTCTTTCACATTTTTGTATAATACAAGCAATAAGCGAGATTGACGAAATGTGAAAGGAAGGGATAGACATGGAACGCCATTATTATATTTATTGGATTGAGGATGAGTTTGCTCATCATTATTTTGGCAGAGAATCTATTTTGTTTCATTTGTTTGAATCGTTGCACTGGACAAACCGCAGTGATGACGAGTTAGTCATGCTTGTTAAGCAAGTGGATTACGTAACGAAACGAATCCCTGCTTTTCATATGCATCAGCGTTTAATGAACAATTTAACGAACATTCACTATACACAAATAGGCTCGATTTATAGTGCAACGCTGCCAGATGGAAAAGGAACGGCTGCATTCATCATTAAAGACCGTTATATTCAAATGTCTGCTACCGGCAGTTATGAGGCGGAGGCGGTGTTTTTTGAAGTACTGAGAAAAATTAGTCCTTGCTTTCTGGCTATGGACTTTGGCTCAAAGAAGCACGGGTGGCTCAATCCGGTAAAAGTGAGGAATTTTGTTTAAAAAAATAAAATTGAACGTGAAATGTTGTATAATAGCCTTTTGTTTAGTACACTTTATACGAGACAACATGAAGGAGGAAGAATTATGGATTTATGGGTTGTCATCCTTGTAGGCGTTGTTGCACTGCTTGCAGGAGTTGCACTCGGATTCTTTATTGCTCGGAAGTATATGATGAGCTACTTGAAAAAGAATCCACCAATTAATGAACAAATGCTTCGAATGATGATGATGCAAATGGGCATGAAACCGTCCCAAAAGAAAATCAATCAAATGATGAAAGCCATGAACAACCAAGCGAAATAATACGTACGATATTATGATCATAGATGGAACATGGTCATAAAGAATGGACAAGCTATGTCTTTTCTTTATTGAAGCTACCTTCATCAGACAATTAAAACCACTGTACTTGCATGTATAAAGCAGGGAAGGTGGTTTTTATTTTGGCGTTAGGCATCATCTGTCAGTCAAAAAACAAAAAACCCCTGTAATCAGAGGTTTTCGTTTATTGTCACACATATCAACTTTTCTAAAACGTGCGGCATCTTTTATATCATGAGGTATGATTAGTTGGCTGAATTTGAATGTAAGTGTCGTTGATATTGTAAGAGGAGATGATCTAGCTGCTGGCTATGTTCGATCGTTACTGTCGATGTCATCCCATTATGCAGGACCACTTTCATCAGCTCTTCTCTTTTTTCTTCGATTTGAGTTAATAATGATGTTTTTACCAAAGTCATGTTCCTTTCATGCAAATCTTGATAAAAAGAATCGGTTCTATTATATCCATTTTAAGGTTTATTTTCAAATTTAAAGGGTTTGGTATCTTGATGTCAAATTAAAGTATATAAGGTTTTAAGAGAATAGACCATCTTTATTCAGATGATGTAAAAAAAATGAAATGATTTTGTCATCTCTTATTGTATATTGTAAGAAGGGGGTGTTCTTTTGTCAGATTTGAATTACTTTTTAGCTTTTGGAGCAGGGTTTCTTTCTTTTATCTCACCGTGCTGTCTGCCGCTTTATCCAGCCTTTTTATCATATATTACAGGCGTAAGTATAGATGAAGTGAAATCTGAGAAGGTGATGTTGAGAAGAAGAAGTCTGCTTCATACATTATTCTTTTTAATAGGGTTTTCTATCATTTTTATTGCCATTGGCTTTGGGACATCGTTTGTTGGGAAGTTTTTTTATGAATATCATGAAGCGATTCGTCAAGTTGGAGCCATCCTCATTATTTTCTTTGGTTTTATGATTCTTGGTGTATTTCAGCCTTCTTTCCTGATGGGAGAAAAGAGGATGCAGTTTAAACATCGCCCGGCTGGTTTTTTTGGATCGATTCTCATCGGAATGGGTTTTGCTGCTGGATGGACACCTTGTACCGGCCCAATTTTATCGGCTGTCATCACACTTGCCAGCAACAAACCGGAGTCCGCTGTGACCTATATGATTGCGTATGTGTTAGGTTTTGCTATCCCTTTTTTTGTTCTTTCCTTTTTCATCACAAAAATGGCTTGGATCAGAAAGCGTCAGCAGCTTATCATGAGAATTGGCGGGATTATTATGATCGTAGTAGGGGTCATGCTATTCTTTGATCTTCTGACATGGATCATCATTATATTCTCCTCCCTTTTTGGTGGATTTAAAGGATTTTGAAATCGTTTTCTACAGTCGCGGCGAATGGTTTTTTTTCGTCAATTGGAGTATATTATACATAGGCTGACCTTAAAGAATAAAGGAATGATTTGATATGATGATCATAATTTCTTCTATAGTTGCGGTATGTATGGCGGTAGCCGTCATGTTTATTCGCATTAAATCATCTGCAAAACCTGCAACCGCGAAAAAAATTATATTACCTCCTATATTCATGAGCACTGGCGCACTGATGTTTTTTGTGCCTATGTTTCGAGTAACTGGAGCTGAATTTTTAGAGGCGATTACAGTAGGGATGTTTTTTTCCATCTTTTTAATCAAAACATCAAAATTTGAAATTAGAGGCAATGAAATCTATTTGAAGCGTTCAAAAGCATTTGTGTTTATTCTCATTGGACTTCTTGTCCTTCGTATCGGTATGAAGACGATCTTAAGCTCTTCCATTGATTATGGCGCACTAAGCGGAATGTTTTGGATTCTAGCCTTTGGCATGATTGTACCTTGGCGGGTTGCTATGTATTTGTCGTTTAGAAAGCTGTCTAAACAATTAGATCCGCAGCAGGTCCAAATGAATTAAACCTCCTTTTTTAAAAGGAGGTTATTTTAATAAGGACTCGTAGGGCGAATGGTCGATCTTTTTTTCTTGAAGGCGCTTTAGTAGAAATTTATGATCTCGCTTTGGTGTAGCCATAATATAGCCGCGAATGATTAAATCTAGGTTAATGCTGGCAGCCTGTTCTTTAAGTGCCAGCTCGCCAATTTTACCGGCGATTTTTTCTTTGGCAACATCTCTAAAAAGCTCTGGAACAGGTAATACCAGCTCATTTAATAGCTGTTTGTCTTCATCTCGCCATAGGTGAAGGCTCTTTTGAATATATTCGTCCTGCCAATCAAGCTCTGATTTCCCATCTTCCTTCGGCAATCGTTTTAAAAATTTGCGAAACATAAAAAAGCCACCGATTGCTAGTAATCCGATCATGACCGTACCCCAAAATAAAATGAACCACAAAAACCAGCCGCTTAACATGTTCTCACTCCTTATACCCCTTATCTCTATCTTATTTTACATGAAGAGATGATAGAAGAAAATAACAAAAATGTATGTATGCTTTCGCTATAAATGCCTCTTTTTATGAATAAGCGCCCATTTACTAGAATGACCCAAACCCTTTAATAGAAAAAGAATATAGTATCGTATAGCGACTCTACTATTTGGCCATGGTGGTTCGCAAAAGGTATTGACTTGAAACGAACGGGAGAGAGCCCACCTGAATGCAGGCGGGCTCTTAATGATTGAAGTGCGGCATTTGAAAGGAAAATGCCCCGTGTTGACGGTGTGAATATTTTTTAATTTTGATTGATATGATTCGGTTTTCGTAATCGGTGTCAATGTCCTTGTCATTCAAATAAAAAGGGAGCATGACACTTTTTTCAATGGGCTGCTCTTGTTTATCAATCAAATAAACAAGTGTGAGCTCATATCCTGCGAAGGTCAGTTTTAAATCAGTGATCGACAGGGTGGAGAGATCGATCTCAATGATATAATCACGGCTTGTTTCATAAAGGTCTATTGGCAGCTGTTCATCATACCAGGCAAATGGATCATCCATTAATACACGAAGCCAATCATCTATTTCAATAAAATCAGAGGAATTCGACTGTTTTTCATTCTCCATATACACTCCTCCATCACATCTCATAATAAATCATATGATGAACTCTGAAATGTGTGAAAAACCTAAAACATCCCGTTTGGTCACGGGATGAGAGGAGAATGGTTACATATCATGATGTGAATTGTGCTTTTGTCTTGTATGGTTGCGGTTCTTAACTTTTTTACTCCCTGATAATGGCTCTGGCTGTCCGCCTTGATGCTCCTTAGGCGAGTTTTGACGGATGTCTTTCCCCGTGTTTTTATTCGTCATTATCCTTGCTCCTTTCTTTATTGGTTCTTTTTACGTTTTTTATTATTTTGTCTTTGTTCTTCTGTTAAAACGAGCTGATCATTTTCTATATAGCCTGCACCATTTCCTTGGCTTTTGGCTGAGTTCATGCCGTTTATTACATGATTGGCTTTTCGTTTTGTCATGTCTTTTCACCTCATTTGTAGTATGAGCCGGCGTCACTCGGTTTATGAAGAGTAATCATTTCCTGACGATAAGATAAACTTATTGAATTTAATAAAAGCATTGTTATTTACTTATGTATGAATTTGTTTTAAGATGAAATTGTGAGAAAATTGTGGTGAAATACGACGATTTTTCTGAGAATTGAAATTGATCTTGATCATCAAAAGGGGGATTTTGGACATGTCGAAACAGCAGCAAGTCGCTAAACAAGACGCTTTTCAATCTAGAAAAACGTTTTCGACAAATGGGAAAACATATCACTATTATTCGTTAGAAGCACTAGAGAAACAAGGAATTGGAAACGTTTCTAAATTACCTTATTCCATTAAGGTACTGTTAGAATCAGTGCTTCGTCAAGTAGACGGTAGAGTGATCAAAAAGGAACACGTTGAGAACTTGGCAAAATGGGGAACTGCCGAGGTGAAAGAAATTGATGTTCCATTTAAACCATCTCGTGTTATTTTACAAGACTTCACGGGTGTGCCAGCAGTCGTTGACCTTGCTTCTTTAAGAAAAGCAATGGCAGATGTGGGCGGAGATCCGGATAAAATCAATCCTGAAATTCCAGTCGACCTTGTCATTGACCACTCTGTACAAGTCGATAAAGCTGGAACTGAAGACGCATTAAACATTAACATGGATCTAGAATTTGAACGTAACGCAGAGCGTTATAACTTCCTTAGCTGGGCAAAGAAAGCGTTTAACAACTATCAAGCTGTTCCGCCTGCCACAGGGATTGTTCACCAAGTGAACTTAGAGTATCTTGCAAGTGTTGTTCATGCAATTGAAGAAGATGGCGAGATCCTCACTTACCCAGATACACTAGTTGGTACTGACTCCCATACAACAATGATTAACGGTATTGGTGTACTTGGATGGGGCGTTGGCGGTATCGAAGCGGAAGCTGGTATGCTTGGTCAGCCTTCATACTTCCCTGTGCCAGAAGTCATTGGAGCAAAATTAGTTGGAGAGCTTCCAAACGGAACAACTGCAACTGACCTTGCCTTAAAAGTCACGCAAGTACTACGTGAAAAAGGTGTTGTGAACAAGTTCGTTGAGTTCTTCGGACCAGGTGTTGCACAGCTGCCATTAGCTGATCGTGCAACCATTGCGAACATGGCTCCTGAATATGGTGCTACTTGCGGATTCTTCCCAGTAGATGCGGAAGCTCTTGCATATCTTCGCTTAACTGGTCGTGATGAAGAGCAAATTAACATCGTTGAAGCATATTCTCGCGCAAATGGTCTATTCTATACGCCAGATGCTGAGGAACCAATTTTTACTGATATTGTGGAAATTGATCTTTCTAAAATTGAGTCAAACTTATCTGGTCCAAAACGTCCACAAGATTTGATTCCACTTTCTGAAATGAAAGAGACATTCCATAAGCATATTGAAAGCCCAGCAGGAAACCAAGGATTTGGTTTAGATAAATCTGAGCTGGATAAACAAATCGAATTTGAGCTGGAGAACGGTGAAAAAGCTGTCATGAAGACAGGTGCGATTGCGATTGCAGCGATTACGAGCTGTACGAATACATCTAACCCATACGTTTTGATCGGGGCAGGTCTTGTCGCGAAGAAAGCAAGTGAACTTGGGATGAAGGTGCCAAACTACGTGAAAACGTCATTAGCGCCAGGTTCGAAGGTTGTAACAGGATACCTTGTGAACTCAGGACTCCTTCCATACCTAAAAGATCTTGGATTTAACATTGTCGGGTATGGCTGTACAACATGTATCGGAAACTCAGGACCGCTTGCAAAAGAAATCGAAGAAGCTGTCTCTGAAAATGATCTGCTGATCACATCTGTTTTATCAGGTAACCGTAACTTTGAAGGTCGTATCCATCCGCTTGTAAAAGGGAACTACCTTGCATCTCCACCATTAGTTGTGGCATATGCACTTGCTGGAACAGTTGATATTGACTTAACAAAAGACCCTATCGGTGTTGATAAAAATGGTGAAAATGTGTATTTCGATGACATTTGGCCATCAATGGACGAAATCAACAGTGTCGTCAAAAGCACTGTCACACCTGAGCTATTCCGTTCAGAGTATGAAACTGTTTTTGACAGCAATGACCGCTGGAATGAAATTAAAACGACGGATGATGCATTGTATAAATGGGATGAAGATTCAACATACATTGCCAACCCGCCATTCTTTGAAAACTTATCAGTTGAACCTGGTAAAGTTGAACCGCTTAAAGGGCTGCGCGTCGTTGCGAAGTTCGGTGATTCTGTCACAACGGACCATATTTCTCCTGCTGGAGCAATTGGTAAGGACACACCTGCAGGTAAATACTTGCAAGAAAGAGGCGTTTCGCCTAGAGACTTTAACTCATATGGATCACGCCGCGGGAACCACCATGTGATGATGAGAGGTACTTTTGCAAACATCCGTATTAAAAACCAAATCGCACCAGGAACAGAAGGCGGATATACAACATACTGGCCAACTGGTGAAGTGACATCGATTTATGATGCATGTATGCGTTATAAGGAAGATGGAACGGGTCTTGCGATCTTAGCAGGTAAAGACTACGGGATGGGTTCTTCACGTGACTGGGCTGCAAAAGGAACAAACCTACTTGGCATTAAATTTGTTCTAGCTGAAAGCTTTGAGCGCATTCACAGAAGTAACCTTGTTTTCATGGGCGTACTTCCTTTGCAGTTTAAAGACGGAGAAAGTGCAGAGACTTATGGACTCACAGGAACAGAAACATTTGAAGTGGATGTTGACGAATCAGTTCGTCCTCGTGATCTTGTTACGGTCAGAGCCATTGATGCAGATGGCAACGAGAAGACATTTGAAGTGGTTGTTCGCTTTGACAGTGAAGTCGAAATTGACTATTATCGTCATGGTGGTATCCTTCAAATGGTACTCCGCGAAAAATTGGCAAACAACTAATCATACGAAGAAGAGAAGGCGTCTGAAAGCTTTCTCTTCTTTTTTAAAATAGTGGAGGATCAATCATGTGGAAAAAAGGAATGGCAAGCGCTGTTTTACTTGTGTTGATTGGTTTACTTGCATGGAATTTATTCGGACCAAAAGAGCCTGCCATCGGCCTTGAAAAAGGGGATCAAGCCCCAGATTTTGAGCTCAAAACCCTTGATGGCAAAACTGCATCGTTATCTGATTATCGAGGGAAAAAGGTTCTCGTTAATTTTTGGGCGACCTGGTGCAAACCGTGCCGAACGGAAATGCCCGATCTAGATGCGATCAGAAGCGAGAATGAGCAAGTCGAAGTACTTGCGGTGAATTTGACCACCACTGAAAAGAGTGTAGAGCACGTCGCATCATTTATTGATGAACTAAAGGTAAGTTTCCCTGTTTTATTGGACCAAAAAGGCATTCAAGCGAGATATCAGGTGCTTTCATATCCAACGACATACATATTAGATGAAAAAGGACGAATCATGTCTGTGAAGCATCAAATGCTTACAAAAAAAGAAATCGAAAAAGAGCTGGATCTATAATGATTCAGCTCTTTTTGCTTATTTTCTAAATGTTTTGGCGAAAATGGTATAAACACAGTGGAGGTGACAGGAATGAGAAAAAGAAAACGCCGTACATTTGAAGAGCTCGTCCTTGAAAATAAAAAAGAATTATTAAGCAATGAGGAATTTTTAAACCAGCTTGAAGAAAAGTTGGAAGAGCGATTTAGACAGAAATAAGTTATGAATTATTCGTTTTCGTTCATCCTAAAGAAGAGGGAGGGATGAAAGATGGGTAGAGAGCATGATAAACAAGCGCAGTTTACACCAGACCATTTAGGTACAAAACCTGTAGCGTACAAACGGAATAAAGGCAAAAAGATGCATAATAAATCAAATGAACAGCCTGATGTGATACAGACAAAAGGCGAATAATAGGAGGGTTAGCACGATGAATGGCAAGTCATATCAATCCAATCCAGATGATCGTTCTGATAATGTTGAAAAGCTGCAAGATATGATCGAGAACACACTTGAAAATATCGATGAATCAGAAGCAGCGATGGGCCTTTCAACAGAGAACGAAAAACAAATGATCAAGCAGAAAAATGAAAATCGCCGAATCAGTATTGACGCAATGCGTTCTGAGATAAAGGACGAAGAAGCGGCAAGACAGAGCGGCTATACTGAATAAACCAGGGATTCCTGGTTTATTTTATTGCCTCTTTTTAGAAGAACCTTTTGGAATGTGGTAAAATGACAGAGACCTTAGGTTTTGATAGGAGAGCGATGAAAACGTGTATGTATCGAAAAAAGAAATAGAAGTCCGTTATGCAGAAACAGATCAAATGGGCATTGTCTATCATGCCAATTATTTGATTTGGATGGAAGTTGGCAGAACTGCGTTAATGAAAGAACTAGGCTTTTCCTATGCCCAGCTAGAAGCAGACGGAGTCCTTGCACCTGTTGTAGATCTTCAGGTTCAATATAAAAAACCATTGCTTTATGGTGAAACCGCTACAGTTCATACATGGATTGAAGCGTATAACGGAGTGAAAACAGTGTATGGCTATGACATTCAAAAGCCTGATGGACAAACAGCTATCACAGGGACAACCTCACATATTTGTGTAGACAAAGACACCTTTAGACCGATTCAATTTAGAAAAGCCTTTCCTGCATGGCACAAAGTATATGAACAGTCAAAGAAGCAGGTTTGATCCATGGCATTTGGTATTAAAAGAAAAGATCTAAATGCATGGAAATCAGCTGTTAGGCATGGAAAAGTCGCCTTTTTGACACACTATTGGCTGGATGACCGTTTTCCACATGCAAATACTGTCACAAAGGCAGCCTGTCAGGATATGGAGCAATTAATCGCTTGGGGAGAAGGGCATGGGTTAAAAAAAGAATGGATTCATGTTCGTAAAGGTTTTCCTCACTTTGATCTGATCGGTGATTCGCAAAAGCGAATTTTGCAGAAGGAGCGGTCTTTAGGAAACATTCATGAGTATGGACTATATATCGATGGATAAAACAAAAAAGATACCCGAGGGATGAGGTATCTTTTTTGTTTATTCATAATGAAACTCTGGTTCTTTTACGGACTCGTTATAATCAATATGCAGATCATGGTTGTCAAAATACCAAATATCACTTTCTTCAATAAAGAAAGTAATGCCTTCAATTTCAGCGGTTGCGCCGGCATTTTGAGGTTCATCTTTTGCGACGCCGAGAGAAAAGCCTTTTTGTACATTACTACACCCGCCATATCTCACAAAAAAGCGAACATGATCACCTTTTTCTAAATCTAATTCTTCCTTGTACCAATTGAGTGCATCATCTTTCATCGTTAATTTCAATGTGATCGCCCCTTTTTGAAGTTATGCTGTTTTTAAAAAATGCAGGATGCAAAAACAGCTTTTCTGTACTTTTACCACATATTTAAACGTAATAAACGGCTAGAGCCATTTGATTTTCGGTTCAGTTTTGTTGAGAATCCGTTTGAGGTTGGCAATGTGTCTGTAGATCACAAAGCTAGAAAGAACGGCAACAACAATGATTAAGAATAGGTCTTGGGTGAATATGCTGTAAATGAATGTATAGATCCCTGTCAGCATGGATGATAAAGACACATATTTACTAATGTATAAAAATAAGAAAAAAGCAGCGATCATCGTGATAAATAAGAACGGGGCATAAAATAACAGCACACCGCCTGATGTAGCGACAGCTTTTCCCCCTTTAAATTTTGCAAAGGCAGGAAAGCTGTGACCAATAACAGCAGCAACTCCTGCTAGTAAGGGATGAATGTCCAGTTGCATGAAAAATGGTAAAGCCGAAGCAAGCGTCCCCTTTAAAATATCAGCAGTAATAACAATAGACCCTGCTTTAACACCAAGTGTACGGAATGCATTCGTCGCACCTAGGTTCCCGCTGCCATGCTCACGGATATCGATTCCCTTTGCAGCTTTCCCGACAATGAGACCTGATGGAATACTGCCGAGAAGATAAGCCAAAATAAACATCAAAGCAATTAACATCTGCATAACTCCTTTATATTCTCCCTCTTGTCTTACATTTTAACATGATCTCATGAAAAACATGGCGATCTTTTTTTGAAAAAATAGAAGGCGGATGAATTCAACTTTGTTTTTAGAAAGAAATTCGATAAAATAGAAGAAAAGGAGTGTCTGGATGAATCATCCTACTAAACAAGAAATTGGACGTATTTTAAAAAACAGTAAACGAATTGCTGTTGTTGGTTTGTCAGATCAGCCGCACAGAACGTCCTATATGGTCTCAAAAGCCATGCAGGATGCCGGGTATGACATGATTCCCGTTAATCCAACGATTGATGAAGCACTTGGGGTCAAAGCGGTTGCCTCTTTAAAAGACATAAAAGAACCTGTTGATATCGTCAATGTCTTTAGACGTTCAGAGTTTTTGCCTGAGGTGGCAAAAGAATTTCTTGAAATGGACGCACCTGTTTTTTGGGCGCAGCAAGGCGTATATCATGAAGAAACGAAAAGGCTGATTGAGGAAAATGGCAAGGTCGCTATCATGGATTTATGTATCAAAGTGGCTCATGCGATGACAAAAACTCATTAAATCGTCAAAAATCCTTGTTTTTCAAGGATTTTTGCTTTTTTGTTGGAGAAATATATTTGCGATTCTAGAAGAAAGCGATAAAATAAGGCGACAGGGACATATCGGTGACCTTGCATATCGAGAAAAAGAGCGATAAGATAAAAATAGAACATTTGTTCTTTTTGCTGAAATCATCATATGATTGTATTTGGCTTATGAAACAGTCTTGTTTATAATGGACTTCTAGTTCTGATTGCAGAATGTAGAAGATGCTCATAGCCTTGCAACAGAGCATGTATAGCTGAATTAAACATGCATGGTGATGATGCAGCTTATTAAAGTGGACAGTAATGAGCAGCATGATCATCATTAAAATCTAGAGAGATCATTTGATGATTAGCCGGTTATGTTTGTTAGTGAAAGGGGATTAAGCATTTGGTTAAAAAGCAGCAAGTAGATTATAACGATGATTCTATTCAGGTGCTAGAGGGACTTGAAGCGGTCCGTAAACGTCCAGGGATGTATATTGGGTCTACGGATTCACGCGGTCTTCATCACCTTGTCTATGAGATTGTAGACAACTCTGTCGATGAAGTACTCGCTGGCTATGGAGATCATATCATTGTCAAAATACATAAAGATAACAGCATTTCCGTTCAGGATAAAGGGCGAGGAATGCCTACTGGTATGCATAAGCTTGGAAAACCGACACCTGAGATCATTTTAACGGTCCTGCACGCAGGCGGAAAATTTGGTCAAGGCGGATATAAAACAAGTGGTGGACTTCACGGGGTTGGGGCGTCTGTTGTAAACGCGCTTTCAGAGTGGCTCACCGTGACGATTGAACGCGATGGCTTTATTTATCACCAGCGCTTTGAACATGGCGGAAAGCCAGTCACATCACTTGAAAAAATCGGGAAAACGAAAAAGACTGGAACACTGATTCACTTTAAGCCAGATCCAACAATGTTCAGTGCCACTACCTATAATTTTGATACTTTATCAGAGCGTTTAAGAGAATCAGCCTTTTTATTAAAAGGGTTAAAAATAGAGCTGATCGATGAGCGGCATGATGTAAAGGAAACTTTTTATTATGAGACTGGTATCGAAGCATTTGTTGCATATCTAAATGAGGAAAAAGATGTACTTAGTGAAGTTGTCTCTTTTGAAGGTGAGCATCAATCCATTGAAGTAGATTTTGCCTTTCAATTTAACGACGGCTATTCAGAGAATATCCTTTCCTTTGTCAATAACGTCAGAACCAAAGATGGCGGTACGCATGAGTCTGGTGCAAAAACAGCCATGACGAGAGCTTTTAATGAATATGCACGCAAAGTGACCCTTTTAAAAGAAAAAGACAAAAACTTAGAAGGCACTGATATTCGTGAAGGCCTGTCAGCTGTTATTTCTGTCAGAATTCCTGAAGAGCTGCTTCAATTTGAAGGACAAACAAAAGGAAAGCTTGGAACGAGTGAGGCTAGGTCTGCTGTTGATGCCGTTATTTCTGAAAAACTGGCATATTTCCTTGAAGAAAACCGGGAAACGGCGACACTTCTTGTGAAAAAGGCCATTAAAGCGCAGCAGGCAAGAGAAGCTGCTAGAAAAGCAAGAGAAGAAGCGAGGAGCGGCAAGAAACGGAAGAAATCTGAAGCGACGCTGAGCGGAAAATTAACACCTGCTCAATCTAGAAACCCGGCAAGAAATGAACTGTATCTAGTAGAGGGTGACTCAGCGGGTGGATCAGCCAAGCAAGGACGAGACCGAAAATTCCAAGCAGTGCTCCCGCTTCGAGGAAAAGTCATCAATACAGAAAAAGCAAAGCTTGCTGATATTTTTAAAAACGAAGAAATCAACACCATAATCCATGCAATTGGTGGAGGAGTCGGTGTCGATTTTAATGTAGAAGACATCAATTATGACAAAATTGTCATCATGACAGATGCTGATACCGATGGCGCGCATATCCAAGTGCTGCTTCTTACGTTTTTCTATCGCTATATGAAGCCGCTGATTGAGCATGGAAAAGTGTTTATTGCCCTTCCGCCTTTATATAAAGTCAGCAAAGGTTCAGGCAAGAAAGAAGTCATTGAATATGCTTGGTCCGATGAAGAAATGGATGACGTACTAAAGAAAGTTGGAAAAGGGTATACGATTCAGCGCTATAAAGGTTTAGGTGAAATGAATGCCGACCAGCTATGGGAAACGACAATGAATCCAGAGTCGAGAACACTTGTCAGAGTAAAAATCGATGACGCTGCAAGAGTGGAACGCCGCGTTACGACACTGATGGGTGACAAAGTAGAACCACGCCGTAAATGGATTGAAAAGAATGTCGCCTTTGGACTTGATGAGGAAAGCAACATTCTTGAAAATGAAAACTTGTCGCTAGCTGAGGAGGTTTAAACATGCCACAACAAGAACGATTTCATGATTTACCGTTAGAAGAAGTGATTGGAGACCGGTTTGGCCGCTATAGTAAATATATTATCCAAGATCGTGCCCTTCCAGATGCACGTGATGGTTTAAAGCCTGTACAACGAAGAATTTTATATGCGATGTATGCGGAAGGGAACACACAGGATAAAAACTTCCGTAAAGCTGCCAAAACAGTCGGTAACGTCATTGGTAACTACCATCCGCACGGTGATTCTTCTGTTTATGAAGCCATGGTGAGAATGAGCCAGGTATGGAAAGTACGAAATGTGCTAATTGAGATGCATGGAAATAACGGGAGTATCGACGGAGATCCGCCTGCTGCCATGCGTTATACAGAAGCAAGGCTTTCTGCGATTGCTTCAGAGCTTTTAAAGGACTTAGATAAGGAAACAGTCGAATTTGTTGCAAACTTTGATGACACAAGCAAAGAGCCGGTTGTATTACCAGCGATGTTCCCAAACCTTCTAGTGAATGGATCAACTGGGATTTCAGCTGGTTATGCGACTGATATTCCGCCGCATCACCTTGGAGAAGTGATTGATGGCGTTATTAAACGAATCGAACAGCCGCATTGTACGGTTGAGGATTTAATGACGGTCATCAAAGGGCCAGATTTCCCAACAGGCGGTATTATTCAAGGTGTGGACGGCATTAAGAAGGCATATGAAACAGGAAAAGGAAAGATTATGATTCGTGGGAAAGCGGAGATTGAAACCATCCGCGGTGGACGTCAGCAAATCGTGATCACAGAAATTCCTTATGAAGTCAATAAGGCCAACCTTGTGAAAAAGATGGATGAGTTCCGAATTGAAAGAAAAGTAGAGGGGATTTCAGAGGTTCGGGATGAGACGGACCGTACCGGCCTTCGTATTGTTGTAGAGCTGAAAAAAGAAGCAGATGCAAATGGTGTCTTGAATTTCTTATATAAAAATTCTGATCTGCAAATCCCATATAACTTTAATATGGTAGCGATACATAATCGCAGACCAACCTTAATGACGCTCACAACCATACTTGATGCTTATATTGCCCATCAAAAAGAAGTGGTGACGAACCGATCGGCATATGAGCTTCGAAAGGCGAAGGAACGTCATCATATTGTAGATGGTTTAATTAAAGCACTTTCCATCTTAGATGAAGTCATTGCAACCATCCGCTCGTCTAATGATAAGCGTGATGCGAAAAACAACTTGATGGAAAAATATGATTTTACAGAAGCACAATCAGAAGCGATTGTGTCTCTCCAGTTATATCGTTTAACAAATACAGATATCACCCAACTAAGAGACGAGGCAAGAGAGCTTGACGTGCGAATTGCAGAGCTTGAAGACATTTTAGCGAATGAGAAGAAGCTCTTTAAAGTCATTACGAACAACTTGAAGAAGTTGAAGAAGACGTATGCTGATGAAAGACGATCTGTGATTGAAGAAAAAATCGAAGAAATTAAGATTAACCTTGAAGTGATGATCGCTTCAGAGGACGTATACGTCACGGTCACAAAGGATGGATACATCAAACGGACAAGCCAGCGCTCCTATGCGGCATCGAACGGTAAGGACTTCGGTATGAAGGATACTGACCGACTGATTCATCAGTTTGAAATGAATACAACAGATGTTCTTCTGCTCTTTACGAATAAAGGAAGCTACATGTATTGTCCAGTTCATCAGCTGCCAGATATACGCTGGAAAGACATGGGGCAGCATATCACGAATATTATTTCGATTGATCGCGATGAATCCATTCAAAAAGCGATCCCAATTAAAGAATTTGATGAATCGTCGTATCTCGTGTTCTTTACAAAAGGCGGTATGGTGAAGAAAACAGAGCTTCTCCAATATAAAGCGCAGCGTTATTCTAAACCGCTCGTCGCCTTAAATTTAAAAGGTGATGATGAACTTGTAGATGTTCATGTCACAACTGGTGAGCAAGAACTGTTTATTGCGACGAAAAATGGCTATGGATTATGGTTTGATGAAGAAGAAGTGAGTGTGGTCGGCCCGAGAGCGGCTGGTGTGAAAGGCATCAATTTGAAGGATGGGGACGAGGTCGTCTCTGGACAAATGATTGATCCGAAAAACAATGTGCTTGTTCTCACGACTCAAAGAGGTGCTGTGAAGCGAATGAACCTCTCTGAATTCGATAAGACATCAAGAGCGAAACGCGGAGTGCTCATGCTCAGAGAATTAAAGAAAAGCCCGCACCGAATTGTTGCTGTCATCGCTGCGTCACTGCACGATACACTTGAAATTGATACGGAAAAGGGGACAGTGGTCCGGCTTGATATCTCTACACTAAGAGCAAATGATCGTTATAGCAATGGATCATTTATTTTAGATGAGGAGGAGCAGGGACAAGTGACCCGAGTTCTTCTATCACCTGCTGCACCTGCTCAAGATGACAATAAATAAGCAAAACGAACCCCCCTGCGAAAGGCAGGGGGGGTTTAAAATATCAGACCTTTTAGCTCTCGTGATTGCCAAACATGCTTGTGATGGCGTGCACTACTTCAATTCCTTGGTAAACGAAAAGAGAAAGTGAAGTGACAGAGAATAGACCTAGAATGAATAATCTTAAGAAAAATAACATCGTGTAAAACCTCCCAATTTTTGTTTGATTTAAGTGGTTGGGTTAAACACGAGCTAATCGGAAATAAGAAGATTGATAGAACACTGCAAGTAAATGCTTCTTTTTCCGGTCAAATCGATCAGTATGAGTGATGCGAGCATATCCAGCTGTCATACTGCCAATGATCAGCAGTGCTGTAAATGCTGCAAATACTGCGCTCACATGTTTTTGTTTCTTTTCATCGCCAGTTGTCTGAACGATTTTCATTTCATGTGATTCTTGATCGGCAACCACCTTTGCATGATGGTATACCTGAACGGAATGAGGCATTGAGAACAAATGAAAACTGGCAAGTGCTATGAATAAGACTGCTAATTTTAACAGCATATTTTTTTTCATTTTTCTCACCCCTTCCTGTTTATTTTCATGATCTTACCACGTTTTCAGTTATTTGAAAAGTCTTATTTTTTTGCTTTCCCTCTTTAAAAAAGCAGTAAACGTCAAGGCATCTATAAGACTGTTTCACTTTGTGAAAGGTTTCAATTTTATTTTTTAAATGTAAAAAAAAAGAACCAAGATCAAAGATCTGGTCCTTTTAATGAGAAGTGAATAGAGCTGGTTTTGCTACAGCTTTTGTAAAGATTCCGGCTATACAAATAGCGAGAAGAACAAAGAGAAAAGCATGAAGCAGTCCGACTTCATTGGCGAGCAGTCCTAAAACAGGTGGACCGGATAGGGAGGCTGTGTAACCAGATAAGGTCACGATGCTAACGCGTTTGACAGCTGAGCCATCACAGAGAAAGGCCATTTTAAAGGAACTGTTAGGCGCTTGCGGAGATGATGTGGTTTTTGAAGGAAAGACTGCAATGTGATTACGAATACAATATCGAGGTTGGCGAGCATTTTTTTGTAAATGTTGATGCTGTGAAATCCTGCGAAAATTTTAAAACATCTAGAGGAATTAAAATCTGATGAATAAACGTTGTATTTTTCTTCTTATATCTCAATAAGATAAGTATACTTAATTTTGAGACAAAAGAAAATTGCTCACTTGTCAACTTCCTAGAATATATATTATGTAAACTAGAAAATTAATGCCGATTAATTCATTTTTCCAGTAGACTAGCTAGCCTACCAAGCCATTGTCCTCATAACCCACGTTAAACCTTCTTTCTAGTACCCCAGTTATTATTATATCTTCTGACTCCATGCTGTTTAATAAGACTCCAAGCTTTATGACAGGCTTCTACAGTCTTAGCCTTTTTTCTAGAGACAATTGCGGCGTGTTCAAATTTTATTAGCTACTAACCTTATCGCAATTTTATCTGTTTCCCATATAGAAAAAAGCCAACTTTCTTTTCTGGGGTAAGAAAATTGGCTTTTAGCGATGATGAGGTTTTTAGCGTGTGATCACAAATGTTGTCACACTTTGAGCCGGTAGATGTGCCCAAAATTGATTGCCTGAAATCGTGATATCTGTTCCTGGCTGAAGGTTGCTACTGGCGCTCGTCACCCATCTAGACGCCTGAGAAACAGATCCATTTTGCACGACGAAGTGTTGATTGACCCCTGCATTGTTTTTATTAATCGCCACAATGACGACCTGATTGTTTCCTTTATAGGCTGAGACGAAAACATTTGATTCAGGGCTTTTCGTTGCATCAATTCTGACGTACCCTGGACGCACAAACTTGGAGAAATGCGCCATGTTGTATCCACGCTTGCTAATCATTCCATCTTCTTTCATAGGACCGTATGATCTCCGGATGTACCACCACACATACGCTTGGAAATCTCCTTCTACCAACGAATGGTGAATATGCTCGGAAACGCCTAATGCTTCTGGCCAGCGGTCCGCAGAATTGCTGTTACTATTTGGGTAGTATACTTCAGTCATCCACAGCTCTTTCCCTGCTCCTTTTTGTTTGAAAAGAGGATACGGAAGCTGGCTGATTTGAGTTCCATATAGATGCGCACCAAGAATGTCCATGTTTCTAAGCGCCTGCGGATCGTTTAAAATGGGATCGGATATATTTTTAAGGTACTGAAATGATTCTGGCGCAATGACACGGGCATTGATGGAACCGGCGTTTTCTCTCATGAAACGCAGGATTTCCTGCGGTGTCCACCATGTCCAATCGTGAGCATAGTCGGGCTCATTTTGTACAGAAATGCCATAAAGATTGACCCCGTTATTTTTCATGTAAGTGACAAAATCATTCAGATGCTGAGCGTATGCTGCGTATTGATCGTATTTAAGCCGTTTGGCAGGTGATCCGTTCCGGATGAAGGTCTCTACCATACTGCTTGGAGGATTCCAAGGTGAAGCAATCACCAAAGCGCCATGCTCGATCGCTCTTTTGGCAGTGGCGACTTCTCTGCTCCAATTGTTTCTGTTTTCGTCTACATAAATTCTAAGAATAGAAAACCCTAACTGATTTTGACCATTGCCAAATGCGGTTTCCCTTTGCGGCGCTGTCAAATCACCAATCCAAGCAGGGTGATTCATTCCGCCAAAGCCGCGAATTAGTTGTCTTTCCGCATTGATATTGATATTTGCGTCACTGGCTGCTGAAACCTCAGCTACTCCAGGTCCTATGAACATGACAGACAGCATGGTGAAGCAGACCAATAATGCAAGCATTGGTTTTTTTACACGTGACCTCAAATTTCTCACTTCTTTATCAAACATTTAGACCTCTCCCTTCGCTACCTTTGAGTAAACTGCCAAGAATCAAACTGAAATAGGTTTCCAGCACCTGTTCCAGTAAAGACAAAAAATACGTTGTGCACGCCAGTTGCTTCGTTTACTTCCGTTTCTATTTTTCTCCAGTTTTGCGTTCCGCCTGTGGAAGGAACATTTAGCGTTCCGGCTAGCCTGCCGTTTGCACTGCCAAGACGTACTTCTATTTTCCCGACTACTGCGGATGCGACATTGGCTTTAAAGGTTCTAGCCCCATTTAATCCAAAGTCTACATTCCCTACTTGTTTGGCAATGGGGGTGTTTGCCGCACTCACATCATAGACCGGTAAACAACTCAGTACTAAAGCAAAAGTCAATAAACAAACGCTGCACTTCATCCTCGTCCTCATCGTGTCATTTCCTCCTGTGTGCCCCTTCCTGATTTTGGGTTTTAAGCCCAATTTCAAATTATGTTGATCCTTCGTGATGAAGACTGAATACAAAGAATGATTTCTAGCGCACTTCATTAAAAAAATCATGATAAGAACCCTTACTTTTTGACTAGAAGACAACAAAAAATGCAGCTGTCCATGATGGAGCTGCATTTTTCCTCGTTATTCAATAAATGTAGATTATATATATCGTGCGGTCACCATTTTCTTTCTTGTGTAAAACTCTACTCCGTCTGTACCATTGGCGTGCAGGTCCCCGTAGAAAGAGTCTTTCCAGCCGGAAAATGGGAAGAATGCCATTGGAGCAGGAACTCCGATGTTAATGCCTAGCATGCCCGCTTCAATGTTTTCACGAAATTCTCTTATGCTTGATGCGCTGTCTGTATATAGACAAGCACCGTTAGCAAATTTCGATTGATTGGACAGCTCAATCGCTTCTGCTAGTGATGAGACACGTACAATGGATAAAACTGGGGCGAAAATCTCGTCCTGCCAAATTTTCATTTGATTGGTGACATGATCAAAGATGGTTGGTCCAACAAAATACCCTTTCCCCTTTGTTTCAATGTCTTTTCGGCCATCACGAATGAGGCTGGCGCCTTCTTCAATGCCTGACTGGATATATTGGAGCGTCCGTTCTTTATGCTCCTTTCGAATGACTGGTCCGAGAAAGACATCTTCATGTATTCCGTTTCCTATGACAAGCTGGTTGGATTCATCCACTAATTGTTGAATCAATTCGTCAGCCACTTCTTCCTCCACTGCGACAACGGCTGCTGCCATGCAGCGCTCACCTGCTGATCCAAAAGCAGCGCCAATGATTTGTTTTGTTGCCGCTT
The DNA here is from genome assembly GCF_001857925.1 of Bacillus xiamenensis. Taxonomy (NCBI): domain Bacteria; kingdom Bacillati; phylum Bacillota; class Bacilli; order Caryophanales; family Bacillaceae; genus Bacillus; species Bacillus xiamenensis. Next base: position 3,534,332 of record NZ_CP017786.1, on the reverse strand, counting down.
CTAAATCAGCGTCTTTCAAGACAATGGAGTGATTTTTTGCGCCGGCAAGTGCTTGGACACGCTTGCCATGCTCTGTTCCTTTTTTATAGACATATTCTGCGACTGGCTGAGAGCCGACAAATGAAATGGCTTTGACCTTTTGATGTTCAAGCAGACCGTTTACGACATCGTGAGCTCCATTGACAATGTTGAGCACACCTTTTGGAAGTCCCGCTTCTTCAAATAGTTCTGCTAACCGTGCTGCGAGAATGGGTGTGCGCTCTGACGGTTTTAAGACAAATGTATTTCCGCAGGCAATGGCAAGCGGGAACATCCAGCATGGGACCATCATCGGAAAGTTAAAAGGGGTAATGCCGCCGATCACGCCAATTGGATAGCGGTACATACCAGACTCTAAACCAGTCGCGATATCTGGCAGTTGTTTTCCCATCATTAAGGTTGGTGCACCAGCGGCAAATTCCACACATTCAATCCCGCGCTGCACTTCTCCTTTTGCTTCTGTTACACTTTTTCCGTTTTCCAGGGTGACGAGTTCAGCTAATTCATCCCATTTCTCAACGAGTAACTGTTGGTATTTAAATAAAATACGTGCACGTCGGGGAACAGCTGTTTTAGACCAAGTGGTGAACGCCTCTTGTGCTGCTTGTACCGCACGTTCTACATCTGTTTTCGTTGAAAGCGGTACTTCTGCAATGACTTCGCCAGTAGCTGGATTATAAACAGCTTCCGTTTGGTTCGTTTCGGCCTCCACCCATTGTCCGCCAATATAATTTTTCAACGTTTGTCCCTCTGTTTTGGTCATGTTCCCTCTCTCCTCTTTGTTTAGATTGTCATGCAATCGTGTGCTTGTTTATCGTCATTGTCTCATCTAACGGGCATTCATCTGTATACACGCTTTGTCAAATCAAACCATTGTGATGCTTTACGTTCTGATAAAACATGATAAAGGTCAATCGTTGTCAGCTCTTGTTTTTCGCAGAACCGCCCCCTTTTAGGTCGTTTTGTCTCTGTGTTATATGGCATTACGGTGCAACTAATTTTTGATATATTATTGGTTAACTGTTGGTTAACTTTAGAAAAATCATAATATTAAAAACGTTTTCAGTCAATGATCTTTTTGTTTGTTTTTTTTTCTTGCTGTTCACATAAAAAAACCTGATGCCGGGTGCATCAGGTAAAGGCTGTTTATGTCCGTTATTTGGAAGCGGCGGCATATTGATTCGGTTCTGTATACTTTGGCAGCATCTCTCCATGTGCTTCAATTAATTCGTCACATAGTTTGATGGTGTCATCAATGGATAATTCAGCACTTGTATGCGGGTCTAGTAAAGCTGCTTGATAAATATGCTCTTTTTTGCCAGTGATCGCAGCTTCGATTGTCATGAGCTGTGAGCTGATATTGGTCCGGTTGAGTCCAGCCAATTGTTCAGGTATCTCTCCAACATAACACGGCATGATGCCGCTTCGGTCGGCAACACACGGCACTTCCACGCAGGCTTTCTCAGGCAGATTGCGAATGAGTCCTCCTGTGTTCAGTACATTTCCGCCAAATTTAAATGGAACGTTCGTTTCGATCGCTTCAATGATACGTGAGCCATATTCTTTAGAGCGTGTATGGGTGATTTGTGTGTTCCCCACAAGATCATGCTTCATTGTATTCCAATTGTTGATTTGTTCCTCACAGCGTCTCGGGTATTCATCAAGCGGAATGTTCAACTGTTCAATCAGTTCTGGATAGCGTGATTTAATGAAATAAGGGTGGTATTCGGCATTATGCTCTGAGGATTCTGTGACATAATAGCCGAATTTATCCATTAGCTCAAAACGAACCATATCCTCATGCCGCGTTTTTTGCTTTTCTTTTGCTCTTCTTTTGATTTCTGGATATAAGTCTTTACCGTCCCGTTTCACTTCTAATAACCATGCCATGTGGTTAATGCCGGCGATTTTTTCTTCAATGCCTTCATGGTCCATGTGAAGAGATTCAAACAAATCCTTCGTACACACCTGCACACTATGGCAAAGACCAACCGTTTGAACCTGTGTATAGCGCAGCATAGCGCCTGTCAGTGTGGCCATTGGATTCGTGTAATTTAATAATAAGGCATTTGGACAAACCTCTTCCATATCCTTTGCAAAGTCTAGCATCACAGGAATGGTTCGAAGTGAACGGAAGATACCGCCAATGCCAACCGTATCAGCAATCGTTTGTCTTAATCCATATTTTTTTGGAATCTCAAAATCAATGACAGTGCTTGGCTGATAGCCTCCCACCTGGATCGCATTGATGACATATTTTGCATTTTTTAAAGCTTCTTTCCGGTTGTGATACGACTGAATGGTCACATGTGCACCGTAGTTCTCTTTTAAGTGCCGCAGCATCGTTTCTGATTCTTTCAGCCGGTTGTGGTCGATATCATATAACGCAAATTCAAAGCCGGCAAGTGCGGGAACGAACAGGCAATCTCCTAATATATTTTTAGCAAACACGGTACTCCCTGCACCGATAAATGTAATTTTAGACATAGATGACACTCCTTTTTACATCAAGGTTGGTTTACCCTTTGATAGAGCCTTGGGACAGCCCTGCGATAAAGTATTTTTGTAAAAGTAAAAACATCGTGACCATTGGCAGCATCGCAATGAGCGCAGCTGCGCCAACGAGCTGAAGCTGATTCTGGTTTTGACCGAAAAAATTAGATAAGGCGACTGTGAGTGTATGCATCTCTTTATCTTGCAAGAAGAAGATGGCAAATTGATAGTCGTTCCAAATATACACACAGGCAATGATTAAAACAGAAGCGGTAATCGGCTTTAGCAGCGGAAAAACAACGGTAAAAAAGACTCTGAGTGTCCCCGCGCCATCAATACGCGCCGCTTCTTCCAGCTCTTTTGGAATGGTCGACCGGATAAAACCGGCATATAGAAAAATCGTTAAAGGCAAAAAAGCAGCGACATTGTTTAAAATAGCGATTTGATAGGTATTCATCATCCCAATTTGTACAACCATTTTATATAACGGGACAAGGGCTGTGAGCGGTGGAATGACCATAATGGCAATGAATAAAAGATAAACCGCTTGATTCAGCTTTGTCACCCTTCTTGCGAGCGGATACGCTGCAAGTGATCCAAGAATGATGAGTAACACAGCAGAACTGAACGTAATGATCACTGTATTCAAAAAGGACTGACCAAGCTGAGCTTCTGTCCATGCCATGCGAAAATTTTCAAAATGGAGCGTTGATGGGAACAGCCACTTTGAGCTGAAATCTCCTATGCCCTTTAGTGATGTCGTCACTAAGATATAAAATGGAATAAGGTGAAGCAGTGTAATCAAAAGGGCGAGTAAGGAGTACCACCTTTTCTTCCGTTTATAGGCGTTATCCATCACACCTCGGTCTCCTTTCGTTTGAAATAAATGAGCGCTGCAACACTAATGACAAGGATGATGACTGCCATGAAGACACCTTGCGTCGCTGCATAGCCTGCATCCTGCCGTTTGAAATACAGATCATACATAAAGCTCGACATCGATTGAGAGGAATCTCCAGGGCCGCCGCCAGTGAGGGCGACAATGACATCAAACAGCTTAAGTCCACCGATCACATTCAGGACCACATTGATGGTGATAGATGGCATTAAAAGCGGTAATGTGATGCGCCTGAATTGCTGGAGGCCTGATGCGCCGTCTAGTTGTGCCGCTTCATAATAATCCTTTGGAATGCTTTGGAGTCCTGCTAAATAAATGATCATGGCAATCCCGACGAATTGATACGTATTCACAAATACAATGATCCAAGTATTCAATTGCGGATTGCCCAGTGCGTTTATTGGCTCAAATCCAAACAGTGTGACAACGTCGTTTAATGCACCGCCTTGGTATGAAAAGACAAAGTACCAGATATAGCCCATCGCAATCGGGCTGATCATGACGGGTAAATAGATGACGGTCCTTGTGATGGCTCTCATCTTTAAACTTTGATTTAATAAGAGCGCATATCCGAGTCCAATGACATTTTGTAAAATGGTGCTCCCGATCCCGTAAAGAAGCGTGTTTTTGACAACGAGCCATGTGGTTGGATCTTGAAGCAGCCGTTTGTATTGATCAAGGCCAATCCACTCATAATGTTGTGAGAAACCGTTCCAATTTGTAAAAGAGAGCTGAATCCCATTTAAGAAGGGGTAAATGATAAAGGTACTGACAACGAGAACAGCTGGCATGTACATCCACCAAAGTGATGAATTCTGGCTTGTTTTCATCTTCTGTTTTGGAAAAGAGGTGAATGTCGCCGCCTGTTTTTCTTTTGTGATGTCACTCATTGGCCTCACTCCTGTTTCAGCATGAGCCTGCTATTGTTTTTTCAGGCGCTTATATTCCTCTTCCATTTTCTTCGATAGTTGTTCTGGTGTGATGGAGCCTGCTAATAATTCTTGCCCGGTTGTTGCCATGACTGCCCACATTCCGCTTGGTAAGTATTTCCGGTCAAAATAGGGCTCAATCTTGATATGCTTGTACTGCTCATAAAATGTAGAGTAATAGTTTTCGGCTTTCACTTTCTTTAAGGCTGTTTCAGACGAGGTTCCTTCTGCGATTTTCTTCGCGTTTTCCGGCTTTGCTAAAAAGTCGATGAATTCTTTTGCTTCTTTTAAATGTTTTGAGTCTTTCCAAGCAGCGACAGTAAATCGTTCTCCGCCAATCCAGCTTTGCTTGTCTCCTTTATGAATAGCTGGTACGGGCATGGTGCCTACTTTGATCGATTGATTAAGTTCTGTCGCCTCAGGTCCTAAAGATCCTCCTACAAAGGTGAAAGCAATTTTGTTTTGCGCCATCAGCTCAGGCGCTTGAGACAGTTTTGCGGTGAGAACATCTTTATTTAAAAGGTCTTGATCTTTCAGCTCCTTCATGAACTGTGCGAGCGGCGTATAATGAGACCAATCAAAAGATCCATTCTCAAGGTCTTTTCCGTATTGATGTTTTTCATCGGTGATTAATAAAGGAGTGGCTAGCTCATCAAAGACTTGGGCGATATTTGAATTATCTCCTCCTGGTATCCAGAGCGGCACAACTTCTCCTTTGCTTTTCTCTTTAACCGTTTGTAAAGCACTTCTCAGTTCATCCAGTGTTTTAGGGACTTCAATGCCGTATTTCTTTAATAGATTGGCATTAAAACTGAGCCCGTCCTTTGCTTGATTCAGCGGATAGGCATAGACTTTGCCATCTTCGTCCTTTAAGATCTGATCAAGTGAAGGATCAAGTTGTTTCACCCAGTCCATATCCTTTAAATCTGCCACATATTCGCTATATCGCAGTTTGGCCCATCCATGTGTATCAAAAAGGTCAGGCATATCGTTTGCCCCCATTTTGACGCGTATCATATCTTCATAGCTGTTGCCAGGGAAATTGGCATCGATTCGGATGTTTGTATGTTCTTTTTCAAAATCACGAATCACTTCTTCAAACGCCTTTCTTTCCCCGCTGTTACTCATCGTGGAAAATAGAGTCAAGGTGACCTTTCCGTTTGTTTCAGACGCGCCGTTATTGCCGCAAGCAGACAAAATAATGCTCAAAACAAAGGCTGTACACAGCATCATGATTTTTTTATTCATGGCTTCCCCCTTTTGATCACTGAAAATTCAGACGATTGTTAGTAGAATTCATGCAGTTGCGGAAACAAAAGAAGTCCATTATACTGGAATTCTATTCTTTTCAAAGAGATGAGAAAGCATATCGGTAAGCTGCTTTGTTTTCAGCATGATCTGGCCATCATGCTTAGCAGATTCCTTTTTGCTTTTTTGTCTCTTTTTTTATTTTACTGAAATTTTGGTTCACCTCCTTTCATGGATTGGGCATGCGCTGTCTCTTTCAATCAGTTTGGTGGGCACGACGACTTTTAGAGGGATTTTTCTTCCGTGTATCCGCTCAAGTAGAAGCTTTAGACCCACTTCCCCCATTTCTTCTGTATACACTTTGACCGTTGTGAGCGGCGGGCTTGAAAATGAAGCGGCTTCAATGTCATTAAACCCAACAATTGAGACATCTAGAGGTACACGGAGACCGGCTTCATGTAAAGCGCGCATAGCACCAATTGCCATCGAGTCACTTCCAATAAAAAAGGCTTCTGGAAGATTTCCTTTCTGGATGGCTTGCTGCATAAGCGTATAGCCTTCTTGCATGGAATATTCACCAATGTGGATGTCATTCATATGAAGACTTCCCGCCTCTTGCATTCTTTTGATAAAAGTGGTTTGTCTCTCGTCCTCAATGACCGCATTTCCTTCGAAATAATGCTCTCGCTCTTTCCCGCCGATATAGCCTAGATGTGTATATCCAAGATCTTGAAGGTGGCGAATCGCACGATCTGCCGCTCTGACAAAGTCCACATATACACAATCATACAAATCTTCATCTGCATAGTGATTGATAAAGACAATGTGTTCCATGCGATTTGTCATTTTTTCAACTGTATCAGGGCTGATTCGTCCAATGACAATCAAACCGTCTATATCCTTTAGCATCTCCCCTTTGTCCATGCTCCTCAGACGAAATGTATGAAGCGTGGACAGGCCTCGTTTGGCATATTCTTTTTCAATTCCTTTTCGAATGGATGAAAAAAAAGGATCATTTAATTCTTCGTCAATGGATTGTGCGACAACGACACCGATGACCGGGGATTCAGTTGGGCTTTTTCCTTCTGCTGGATCGGCTTTTCTTGCTCTTACTGGGGTATAGTTTAATTTCTTGGCTATGTCGAGGATGTTTTGTCTTGTTGCGTGTGAAACGGCAAGCGTTTGGTCGCCATTTAACACACGGGATACAGTAGAAACAGACACTTTTGCATCATGAGCAATATCTTTGAGTGTGGTCATAGGTAAACTCCTCATGGCTTATTTGACTAAATGTTTACTAAAGATATTTGAAGAATAACACATAAATAAAGCGCTTTCAATTAAAAATTTGCGTTTTTTTGTAAAGTTTTTGAGTATGTTTTGATGAGAGTGCAGTATGTTTAGTAAAATTGCGTAAAAAAGAGGATGATTTCATCCTCTTTTTCCTAAGGTGATTCAATTGCGGCGGTTTCTTTTGCGAACAATTGCTTCATTGTTTCCCAGGCCGTGCCTAGTTGTTCGTGTAGTCCGAATAAACCGGAGGTGCCGATGATGTAGATTTCATTTCCAGCCTCAGCAAGCAATCGGAATGTGCTCTCATTACAAGAACCGTCTACTTCAATTGAAAAGGAGTAGCGCCCCTTCTCTTTTACTTCTTTCACCTCTTGAATTTTCGGAAGCATTTCTTTAATAAAAGGCTGACCGGCAAACCCTGGATCAATCGTCATGATGGTCACTCTGTCTATTAAGTGAATAAACGCATCTAATGCCGAAACTGGTGTAGCGGGATTTAGCACAAAGCCAACTTCGCACTTTCTTTGGTGGATATGCCGAATGATTCGAAAGACGTCTTTTTGCACAACTTCTGGATGTAAACAAATCATCGTTGCACCAGCATCAATACAGGCATCGATTAAGAAGTCCTGAGGCTGTTCGGCCATAAGGTGAACATCAATCGGTACATCTGTCAGTTTCCGAAGCTGTTCAATGAAAAAGGGTGATAAGGTCATATTTTTTACATAATGACCATCCATGACGTCGACATGATAACGGTCTGCCCTTGTGTTCAGAAGGTGAATTTGTTCACGGAAGTGCGTTAAATCCATGCACATGAGTGAAGGTGAGAAAATGGCTGTCATATTCAGATTCCTCCTTTTTAAAGATGAAATAGAAACTTGATTAGTCCAATGAAGATGCCGATGATGCCAAAGTCTGTATCCCCAAAAGTTGTTCCTTCAAATCCAAGAGTTCCTAACACAGGAAGTAAACAAGCAGGTAAGAATGAAAGAAGTATGCCATTCACAAAGGAACCCGCGACTGCACCTCTCACCCCTCCTGTTGCATTGCCGTATACGCCTGCTGTAGCGCCGCAGAAAAAGTGCGGCACAAGTCCAGGAACAATGACAGTTAAACCAAACAAAGGAAGAAGGAAAATAGACATGATGCCTCCTGCAAAGCTGCATAAAAAACCGATGATGACCGCATTTGGAGCAAATGGAAAAACCGTTGGCGCATCAAGTGCCGGCTTCGCCCCTTTCACAAAGCGATCAGCAATCCCCTTGAAAGCAGGCACAATTTCACCGATGGCCATTCGAACCCCTGCTAAAATAATGTACACGCCAGCAGCAAAGGTAATGGCCTGAATGAGAATGAAGACAGCAAAATTCGAGCCACCACTAATTTGTTCTATAAAGGAAACTCCCGCAAACGGTGCAATAGCAAAGAAAAGCAAAGCCATCGTAATTGAAATGGCCACCGATGTATCTCTGAGAAATCCGAGTGATTTAGGCACTTGAATGGTTTCCGTTGATGTCTCTGGGCGTCCGACCCATTTGCCGATCATTCCCGCTGTAAAATAACCGAACGTACTGAAGTGTCCGAGCGCAAGATCATCGCTTCCGGTGACTTTCCTTGTAAACGGCTGAAGAATTGCGGGGGCAATGACCATCGCTGCACCTAATATGATTGAACCGGCGGCGATAAGAAGCGTCCCTTTCATGCCGGCTGTCGAGAGAACGACTGCGAGCATAGCAGCCATATACAGCGTATGATGCCCTGTTAAAAAGACGTATTTAAAGGGTGTGAATTTTGCCAGTAACAAATTGACGAACATACCAAAAATCATAATGAGCGCTGTCTGTGTACCGAATTCCTTTTGGGCAATTGCAGCCATGGCATCAGTATTTGGGACAACCCCTTGAATGTGAAAGGCTGCTTCAAACATTTTCCTGAAAACCCCAAGTGAATCAGACACGACTGTTGCGCCCGCTCCTAATATTAAGAAGCCCATCGTTGTTTTCAAGGTGCCTGATACAGTATCGGCGGCTGATTTTTTCTGCAATAATAAACCGGCTAGTGCAAACAAACCGATGAGAATTGCTGGTGTGCCCAATATATCGTTCATGATCAGTTCTATCATGTTGTGAATCCCCCTTTTTCTTGGCTTATATGTGTTTACGAAGGACGTCTTTAATGGCTTCCTGGTCTAATAAATGATTTAACCCAGCAACATTTCTTGTGCCGTCATCGAGCTGATCGATGATATCTGTTGCTCCGATATAGAGATCTGCTTGTTCATTTTTGCTTGTACTGAGATCGGTATGATCCACTTCGGCTAAAAGTCCTAATTCTTCTAATGCTTTTTTGACATTCATCTCAACAATAAAGCTGCTTCCTAAACCGTTTCCGCACACAACAAGAATTTTTTTCATCTACATTTTCCTCCTTTATACTTGTGAAAATTGATCAATTAGAGCTTGAATCGTTGTGAATTCCTCTGCTTCTATTAATTGTCTCAGCCGTTTTTCCTCACTTAACAGCATCGTCAACTGTTTGAGTGCTTTTAGGTGGGTCATGCTGTCAATGGCAGCTAGCACAATGATGAGCCGAACCTGCTTTTTTCCATCCTTTGAAAAGGAAACGGGCTGTTTACATGACATGAGTGACATGCTTAATTTGTTCACGCCATCCTCTGGTCTGGCGTGCGGAATGGCCACTTGTGGTGCAATCACGATATAAGGGCCATTTTCATGAACAGACTGGATCATTGCTTTCACATAACCTTCCTGAATCGCATCTTGATCAAGCAAGGGCTGCGCTGCTTTTGTAATGGCCTCCTGCCATGTGTCTGCTGTTTGCTGGAGCTGAATGGTTTCTTCTGTTAATAAATCGTTTAACACTGGTTTCCACCCTTTCTGATGGGATACGTATGCGGGATGAAGCAGCTCCTTCAGGTTACGAAGCAATGCTTTTTTATTTTGTACGATGGTGTGCTGCTGAATCACGTTGAATAAAGCGTTCACATGTTGCTCATCAAGCCTAGTCTCTGAGCCTTCCCCGTATTGAAGCAATGTTTTTTTCTCATAGGCAGTGAGAATAGGATGAACAAGATGAATAGGTTTTCCTTTAAACGAAATAGGTGTTGTTGACACAACGAAGTCGGCATCAATGGACGTTAATTCTTCATATGAACGTTTTGATAACAATCCACGAACTTCGATGTAGCCGATTAATTCGAGAAGCTGCGTCTTTAGCATGTGACTTGTGCCAATTCCTTCGCCGCAGACAATGTAAACAGAACGCCGCGCAATGGAAGAAATCCCTTCTCTTCTCATCCAGCCGCCAAAATGCATCGCCACATAGGCTATTTCATGGTCGCTCATCTTTGAACAGGTCGCCTTCTCTAAATGGCATGCAACCTTTTGAGTGATGTCAAACACCTCTGGCTGTGCCTGTTTAATAGAATCTGTTAATTCATTGATGATATCAATGTGATAGATGAGCCTGTAATAGGCCGGAATTAAATGCATGGTTAAGTTTTGTTCCAAGGCTTCTAGTTCTTGGAAGGAAATACACGCATAGCGCTGAAAGTCAAAGATCATTTGTCTGGCAATGGTACGAATGAGATGCTCTTCTTTTTTTTGACTTGATGGAAGTTTTTGTTTTTTGGCACTGAGCCATAGCGTACTAAGAAAATAGATTTCATCATCATGAACAAAAAGACTGGTTTCTTTTTGAATCTGCGCCATGAAACGAATAGCTGCCAAGCATTCATCTGTTTCCTGCAAAGTACGTTTTTCTTCCGCTGAAATGTGTACAGCACGTCCTAGCTTCATTCGTTTGAAGTAGAAAAAGAGATCCAAAGACAGCTGATCCAGCATGTCATCTGCAAACTCGAGCTTAAGATCTTGTTCTGATTGTTGGAGGAGATGGTGTAATCTCTTATGTGATATAGGGCCCTTTAACCAAAACGTTGGAAATGTTTTTTCATTCTTTATCATGGTGCGAATGAAATGAATATAAGGCTTCATCGCCAATCGAATGGCTCTTTCTTCTCCGGAAATTAAATAGCCGCTTGCCGCCTGATAGTGGAGTGTGAGCTGCTGTTTGGAAAGTGCTTCTTTTAACTGTTTCATATCTTCAAGCAGTGTATTGCGGCTTACCTTTGTCATCTCCATAAAATCATCAATTCTGAGGCGTTTCTCACTGCATGCAATGGATAAGAGCAAGATCGCACGTCTTTCCTTTACACATGGTTCATAGTCATGACCGACGAGAATGGTGTCAGCTTTTTGGATAATCGCTTCTTTCTCATGTGGGTGTAAATAGTAGCCCAGTTGATCTTTTCGCTGGACGCTGCTAAGCTGATGGGTTTCCAGCCAGCTATTCATGCGTTTGATTTCAGAGTAGACGGTACGAGTAGAGACATTCAGTCGATTTTGTAAATCTTCTATTGATAGATAAGATGTTGTGTGAAGCAGCATTGATAATAAAGTGGTGCCCCTTTTGGTTAAATACAGATGGAATCCCTCCCTTCTTCCCTTTGGTTATAAGTCTAATCAACTCACATGCGTCAAAGAAGTCCAAATGTCTTCAGCCAGTGTTGTGCAGCTTTTGGGTGCTCTTTTTTCCATCAAAAAAGCACACCAGCATGAGTGTGCTTTGTTACGATTTAGATTTGAGCAATTGCAGCTCTTGATCCATGATATCTGCTGTTTGGGAAATGAATTGAATGATTAAATCTAATTCTTCTGGCTTGTATTCGTTTGTGAGCTTTTTGGTTGATGCCGATAAGGATAAAAATAGCTGCTTCACCTGTGATTTCCCCGCAGTTAGTGGAACAATGATGACTCTTCGCTTGTCTTTTGGGTCCTTTTCTCTTTTGGCGTAGCCAGCTTTTTCAAGCCGGTCAATAAGAGCGGTGACTGCACCTGAGCTAAGACCTGTTTTTTCACTTAATTCACCTGCTGTGAGTGGTCCGAGTTCGTTTAACAAATCGGCTGATTTGAGGTCTGTTGGAAAAAGGCCGAGCGATTGAGCGGCCGCTTGGTGGAATAGAACCGTTCGTGTGGCAAGGCGCCTCATCGTATGAATGATCTGGTCCGCTCGCTCTTCTGCCTCGTTCTTTATTGACAACTTGTACTCCTCCCTTTAAAATCAATTTATCTTGATCATCAAGATAAATGTTCTCTTACTTTATAATTAAGTTGATCATAGCAAAAAAAAGGAGAGAACGTAAGCAGGAGGTAAATGAAATGAATACTGTAGATAAAGGCAAGGCATCCACTCGCTTTGTTGTGATCGGTTTGCTTTTAGGCATTTTTATGGCAGCAATGGACAACACCATTGTCGCAACAGCGATGGGAAGCATTGTAGCAGATTTAGGCAGTTTTGATAAATTTGCTTGGGTAACCGCTTCTTACATGGTGGCAGTGATGGCCGGAATGCCGATTTATGGAAAGCTTTCAGATATGTATGGTCGAAAGCGTTTTTTTCTGTTTGGACTTATTTTCTTTTTAATTGGATCTGCGCTGTGCGGCATCGCACAAACGATGGATCAACTCATTATTTACCGCGCCATTCAAGGGCTTGGAGGCGGTGCACTTCTTCCGATCGCTTTCACGATTATCTTTGATATCTTTCCGCCTGAAAAACGCGGAAAAATGTCCGGTATGTTTGGTGCAGTATTTGGCCTGTCAAGTGTGTTAGGCCCGCTCTTAGGTGCTATTATTACGGATACAATCGGCTGGCATTGGGTTTTCTATATTAATGTGCCAATCGGTATCGTCAGTGTGTTCTTGATCGCTAAATTTTATCAGGAATCGCTTGAGCATCGTAAGCAGAAAATCGACTGGTCAGGCGCCATTACGCTTGTTGTGGCGGTTGTGAGTTTAATGTTCGCACTTGAGCTTGGCGGTAAATCCTATGCTTGGGATTCTATTCAAATCCTGACACTATTTGCTGTGTTTGTTGTCTTTGGTGCCATTTTCTTTATCGTTGAACGGAAGGCCGAAGAACCGATTATTTCATTTTGGATGTTTAAAAATCGTTTGTTTGCGACAGCTCAAATTTTGGCTTTTTTATATGGCGGGACGTTTATTATTCTAGCTGTCTTTATTCCGATTTTCGTTCAGGCGGTGTACGGTGAATCTGCAACAAGTGCCGGGTTCATTTTAACACCGATGATGATCGGTTCAGTCATTGGCAGTATGATCGGCGGAACAATGCAGACGAAAGTACCTTTTAGACGATTGATGACGATCTCTGTGATTTCATTTTTTGCTGGGATGCTGCTGCTTGCTAACATGTCGCCAGATACAGCAAGGCTGTGGCTTACACTCTTTATGATGATATCAGGGTTTGGCGTTGGTTTTAGCTTCTCCCTTCTGCCATCTGCGTCAATGAATGATCTCTCTCCGCGCTACCGTGGCAGTGCCAACTCTACCAATTCGTTTATGAGATCACTTGGGATGACGTTAGGTGTGACGATCTTTGGGACGATTCAAACCAATGTCCTGACGAATCGATTAGCAGATGCCTTTAGCGGGATGAAAGGAGCCTCTTCTCAAGTTGGCGATCCGCAAGCCATTTTTCAAGAGGCTGCCCGCTCACAAATTCCACCTGATATTTTAAATAAGGTCATTGATGCGATGTCACAAAGTATTACGTATGTATTTATGATTGCTTTATTCCCAATTGCACTTGCAGCGATAACGGTCGTATTCATGGGAAATGCACGAGTACGTACATCAAATGAAATGAAAGAAAGCGAATAAGATGAAAAAGCAGAGCGATGGGGCTCTGCTTTTTTTCTTCTTATTGATATAAAAGATGGGCTTTTCCTTCACTGCCAACGATTCGTATTTTAGATGTGACATAGCCGTTGTATCCAATTTTCTTCATCAGTCTGACAATCGTAGCTGTCGACACGTTGGCTCTTTCACTTAATGTGACGATAGATAAGGTGGAGATATCCTCTAAATGTTGGTGAATATCATGCAGTAAATAACGTTCTGTTTCACTTCACGTTTGATACACATCACTTGGAATGTTAAATAATGGTTCATTCAATGCGATTCCCCTTGATCATTTCATCCTATAATTAAATGGCCGGTAAAAACAAGATGATTCTTTTTTTCTGTATTTTCATTAGAAAGGCAGCATGAGTGAAATTTTGTTTTTAACATAAGATAAGAAAAAGAACTGTCTGTGTGAAAGGAATTGATCACCATGCTTCATCTCTTGTTTTTTCTGATTGTTCTATATGTGGTATATGTATTTTTGACCGCATTTGTTTTGTTTTACTTACCGTTTCAAAAAACATGTAAAGACCAATGCATCTATAAAGCCTCTTCTATTTCAGGAGACGACCAAGGCACAAATCAAGTGATGCTCCTTGATGACGGGTTTGAATCGGGTCAAGTGAGAATTCAAATGATTCGTGAGGCTAAAAGGATGATCCGTTTGAGTTATTATTCCATTCAAAAGGGAAAAACGGCTGAATGGGTACTTGGTGCTTTAATTGAAGCCGCTGATCGAGGAGTGAAAGTTCAGTTATTGTTAGATGGCATTTGCCACAGCCTTCGTGGACCGCTGAAGCATTTGCGCTATGCTGTGGCGGATCATCCGAATATGGCCATTCGATTTTATGAGCCCTTTCGTTTGTTTAAGCCATGGACATGGCATAACCGCCTGCATGATAAGCTGCTTTTGGCAGATGGACGAGTCGCTGTCATGGGCGGTAGGAATATCGGTGATAAATACTTTGCAGATCAGCCGCCGAAAGACTTTGCTTATGACCGCGATGTGCTGCTCTACAACGCCCAAAAGGGAAAAGTATTAGATGAAATGGAACAGTATTTCGTTTATTTATGGAATCATGATTTTACGAAAAAAACGAAAGATGTCTTTTCCAAGGCAAAAGCGAAAAAAGGGAAAAAACTAAGGAAACAGTTGCTTAGATCTTATCAAGAAGCCCTTCGCACAAAAGAACCTTTTGTGATGTCCACATTCGATTGGGCAAAAGATGCCATTGCGGCGAAACAGCTGGCCTTTTTCACAAATCCAGTGGAACGCTTGAATAAACGCCCTCTCGTACTAAAAAAGTTAAACGATCTCGCTCACCGGGCAAAGCGTTCTGTTCTCATCCAGACGCCTTATGTCATACCGACACGTCCAATGAAAGACGGCCTCACTCCATTACCTAGTGGTATTCAAACGACGATTGTGACGAATTCCCTTACAGCCACACCAAACCCTTTAGCATTTGCAGGGTATTTAAGCACAAAAAAGGAATTGATGAAAACGGGTGTTCATTTGTATGAATATGAAGGTCCGTATTCAATTCACGCAAAATCGATGGTGATTGATGATCATTTAAGTATGATCGGAACCTATAATTTGGATGCGAGATCTAGTTTTTTAAATACGGAGTCGATTTTGGTCATTGATAGTGCCCCCTTTGCGTTATCTCTTACGGAGGCCATTGAGCGGAAAATCGCGTATAGTGTTCTTGTAGCAAAAGACCGAACAGAATATAAAACGAGCGCCTATGGGCAGAAAAAAAAGCCTTTCATGAAAAGGCTCCTTTTAACTGGGTTATCCACGATCACTGTTTTATGGAGACGATTGATTTAAAAAAGGGCAGCTACTTTTGTGGCAGCCCTTTTTCTTGCGTCTGCTCCTCGTCTGCTGCTTCAAGCTTGGTTAGCTTAAAGACCAATATTCCGGCAACGATGACAAGGACACCTAATAGTTTTGTAAATGTAAATTCTACTTTCTCTAACCCAAGCCAGCCAAGCGAATCAAATAAAAGCGCGCATCCTAGCTGTGAGGTGAGAACAATTGATATCCCATAAGTGGGTCCTAGACGTTTGATGCTCTGAACAAGGCAGATGACCACCCCGACCCCAATCGCCCCGCTTACCCAGTACCAGGCTTCCATATGTCTTAATTGAAACATGCCTGTTCCTTCTAATAAGCAACCCATCAGGAGGGAAGCGATAAAACCCATACCAAGAACGAGTGTCGTTGTTGACCATGAGCCTGTATGCTCATTGACTTTACTATTAAAAATGGTTTGTAAGCTGACTAGTGCCCCAGCAGTGACAGCTAATATTATGCCTATGATCATATATAAATCCCTTCGTTTCTTCTATTCATAAATGTTGTGCTCCGCTATTTCTAAAAGTCCTTTTTGGTCACAAATCGTAATCTTTCCCCTTCGTCTTTCAATCAGTCCTTTTTCTTGGAATTGCTGAATGACCCGGTTAATATGACGATAACTCGTTCCAATTAAGCTCGCGGCATCTGTGAGACGAAGCGGGCGTGTGAGGGCGCCGTCATTACTTGTTAGAACAGACAATAGATAGCTTGCGAGTCTGACCTCCACAGGATATAGAAGGTGGAAGCTTAAATCGTTTGATTTTATATAAAATTTGTTTGTGATCCCTTTTAGCAAAAAGGTTAAAACGCGAGGGTCGTCCTTCGCATGTCGCATGAGTGCTTGATGGGAAATTCTTAGCATATGTACTTCTGTGACGGCTTCGACTGTATTGACCATATCTGTCTGTTGAACGTACTCAATATCTCCAATCGCTTCAAGAGGGTTTTTAAAGCAAAGAATAAAGGTTTTTCCTTCCTTTGTGGTGGTGAAAATCTTTAATTTTCCTTTCACTAACAAGTACAAGTACTCCCTCTTATCTCCTTTTGAGCAAATCAGCTCACCTTGCTGATAGCGCCATAAGCTCACATGTGGCATGAAGTTCTTGTGAAAAACGTTCTGTAATTGATGCGCTTCGATATAAGAGGAAAAAAGAGATTCATTAGGAAGCTCCTCCATTTGATGCCCTCCTTTATAGCTTTAAAATGATGATGCCTGCAACCATTAAAAGGATCCCTGCATAATGAGGCCATTTCATTTTTTTCTTCTGAACACCAAACCATCCTTTTGCATCAATTGCAAAGGTAAATGCAAGCTGTGCAATGAGTAAGGCGGCGATGGTGAGCGTGACGCCGATCATTTGAATAGCGGTGACTTCATTAAAAATAATGATGGCTGCAAATGCGCCGCCAATTAAATAGAGCGGCTTCACCTTTTTGTATTCCGAAAAGTGGCCATCTCGAACGATGAGTAAAATGAATAGAGAGAGAATAAACCCTGTTAGCTGCGTGATTGTTGCCGCCTGCCATGTCCCGATATCTTGACTAATTCTTGCGTTGGCTACGCCTTGTAATGTAATACATGCGCCTCCTAATAATGCGAAAATAACACCTTTCATTCTTTCAAATGCTCCTTCTTTTTCTGTCTAGTTCCATTAAATGATAGATGCCCCGAGGTTGAAAAGGACATATGTCCCACTTTGCGTATTATATCAGAAACTTTTTCTCATGCAGTTTCTTCGTTTTAGATTTTTCACAGTGGGTACAGTTTTATATCAGCTGAAAACAGAATATAGGATTGAATCACATATAAAAAGGAGACATGTCAAAATGAGAAATCAAGAGAAACACTTTATGAATGGAGAATGGGTAGCATCCACAGCAAACGAAACGACGGAAGTCATCAATCCTGCTACAGAGGAAGTCATTGGCACAATTAGCTTAGGAACGAAGGAAGACTTAGATAAGGCTGTTAAAGCAGCTCGTGCCGCCTTCCCTTCATTCTCAAAAACATCTCGACATGAACGAGTAGAGATGCTGGAAAACATTGTGCGCGGGTACGAAAAGCGTAAGGATGAACTAGTCGAAGTCATGACACAAGAGCTGGGTGCACCGCTTAAAGTATCAGAAGAGGTTCATTACAAAATGGGGCATGAACACTTCTCTAAAGCTGCGGAAGCCCTTAAGTCCTATACATTTACAGAAGACCGCGGTGGACATACAATTATAAAAGAAGCAATTGGTGTCAGTGGACTCATTACACCATGGAATTTTCCAACAAACCAAACATCACTGAAAATAGCTGGTGCCATTGCGGCAGGATCACCAGTCGTCTTAAAGCCTGCTGAAATTACACCATTTGCAGCAATGATTCTTGCAGAAATTATTGATGAAGCAGGTGTGCCTAAAGGCGTCTTTAACCTAGTGAATGGAACAGGTGAAGTCATTGGGAATGGCATTAGCTCACATCCCGATATTGATTTTGTTTCATTTACAGGCTCAGGTGCAGTCGGTTCTAAAATAATGGAAAACGCTGCTGAAGATATTAAGAAAGTCGCGCTTGAGCTTGGCGGGAAATCCCCTCTTATCGTTTTAGACGATGCAGATGTGGATGAAGCAGCAGAAACGGCCGTTCATCATATTGCGATGAACACAGGTCAAGTATGCTCCGCAGCTACACGTGTACTGATTCCTGAATCAATGAAGGAGACATTTGAGAAAGCACTGCTGAAGGCTCTGCCGAAGTTTACTGTAGGTGATCCGAGAGAAGATCACGCCACTGGCCCGCTTGTCTCCAAAAAACAATGGGATACTGTGCAGTCATATATTGAAAAAGGAATCGAAGAAGGTGCGACCTTGCTTGCTGGGGGAACTGGAAAGCCGGACGGCATAGACAAAGGCTATTTTGCAAAGCATACGATCTTCACAAATGTGAAAAATGATATGACCATTGCCCAAGAAGAAATTTTTGGACCGGTGATGAGTGTCATTACGTATCAGGACCTAGACCATGCCCTTGAAATCGCTAATGATACAGTTTATGGTCTTGCTGGGTATGTGGTTGGCAAAGATGAAAAGACATTAAAATACGTCGCTGAACACATTCGTGCTGGTCAAATCACCATTAACAATGCCGAAACAGATTACTTTGCCCCATTTGGCGGCTTTAAGCAATCAGGTATTGGCAGAGAATGGGGAGATTTCGGTATCGAGGAATATCTAGAAGTCAAAGCTGTAATGGGACTTCCAACGGCGTAAGTCAGATAAAAAAGGAAAACGGATCGCCGTTTTCCTCAGCGTGTAGACAAACCCTCGCATTCTTTGTCAGTCCTGCGTGCCGGTGCTCACGAATGTCAAATTCGCTCCGCGCCGGTACTCGTCCTTCCTAGACTGCAAAGGTTTTCATGTCACGCTGGAAAGAAGACAAAGGGCTAAAATAAAGTTCATTTTAGCCCTTTGTCAACAATCTGAGGAAAACGGATCGCCGTTTTCCTTTTTTTATGCCCTTTGTTATTAGAAATCTTAATCATGACAATCAATATTATATATTTTACTTAATGGCAAACTTTCGGTAAAGTTCAAATTGAACCTATATATATAATTCCTATCGAATTAATCTATGTTTATATTCCTTGTGAGGTGGATATCGTTGCAACTTCATGTATTGAACAGTCCGTTTAGTCAGGAACAGGCAGATTTACTCAATCAGCTGCTTCCGACTTTAACAGATCAGCAAAAAATTTGGCTTACTGGTTATTTATCAGCACAGGTAGCTCTTGCCGGCTCAGAAGCTGTCATAGAGGCTCCTTCTGCCGCGGCATCTGCTCAGCCTGTGAAAAAAGATGTGACCGTGCTTTACGGATCGCAAACAGGCAATTCCGAAGGGTTGGCGAAAAAGACAGCGCAGCATCTTGAAGAGAAAGGCTTTCAAGTGACGCTTTCTTCTATGTCCGATTTTAAACCGAATAATCTGAAAAAAATAAACAATTTACTGATTATCGTCAGCACACATGGCGAGGGAGATCCGCCTGATAACGCCCTTTCGTTCCATGAATATATCCACGGCCGACGTGCACCAAAGCTTGATCATTTAAGCTTTTCTGTCCTTTCATTAGGTGACAGTTCATATGAATTCTTCTGTCAGACGGGGAAAGAATTTGACGAGCGCCTAAAAGAGCTTGGCGGAACGCGCCTTTTTGACCGGGTAGACTGTGATCTTGATTATGATGAGCCGTTTTCTGAATGGCTTCAAGGTGTGACTTCTTCTCTAAGTGAAGGTGAAGCTGTATCATCACCACAAGAAGCAGCGGGAGCAGCCAGTCAAACCGTTTCAGAATATTCTAGAACGAATCCTTTTTATGCTGAAGTCCTTGAAAATATCAACCTAAATGGCCGAGGCTCTAACAAAGAAACCCGTCATTTAGAGCTTTCTCTTGAAGGATCAGGCCTTGTTTATGAGCCAGGTGACAGTCTTGGGATTTACCCAACAAATGATCCTGCGCTTGTGGATGAACTGATCAAGACATGCGGATGGAATCCAGAGGAGGTCGTAACCGTTCATAAAAACGGTGATACTCTTCCTTTAAAAGAAGCCCTCACCTCGCATTTTGAGATTACAGTTTTAACAAAGCCTCTTCTTCAAAAGCTCGCTTCATTGACGAAAAGTGAAGCCTTGCATGACCTTTTAGAAGAAGGAAATGGAGAAAAGCTCAAAGAGTATATAGAAGGACGAGACTTATTAGATGCGGCTCGTGATTTTGGTCCTTTTGAAGGAACAGCAGCCGATTTTACGTCTATTTTAAGAAAAATTCCTGCACGCCTTTATTCGATTGCTAGCAGTCTAAAAGCAAATGAGGATGAGGTTCATTTGACGATAGGTGCAGTCAGATATGATGCACACGGGAGAGAACGTCAAGGTGTCTGCTCGATTTTATGTGCGGAACGCTTGCAGCCAGGTGATACGATACCTGTTTATATTCAGCACAACCAAAACTTTAAACTTCCTCAAGATCCTGATGCTCCGATCATTATGGTGGGACCAGGCACAGGCATCGCCCCTTTCCGTTCATTTATGCAGGAACGCGAGGAAATCGGCGCAAACGGAAAATCTTGGTTATTCTTCGGTGATCAGCACTTTGTGACGGATTTCTTATACCAAACAGAATGGCAAAAGTGGTTAAAAGATGGCGTATTAACGAAGATGGATGTGGCTTTCTCAAGAGATTCAGAGGAAAAAGTATATGTCCAGCACCAAATGAAGAAACACAGTAAAGAATTATTCGAATGGCTTGAGCAAGGTGCTTATGTGTATATTTGCGGAGATGAAAAGCATATGGCACATGATGTCCACAATACCCTTCTATCGATCATTCAAGAAGAAGGTGCAATGAGCAAAGAGAAAGCAGAAAGCTATCTTGCCAACTTACAGCAGCAAAAACGCTATCAGCGTGACGTATATTGATTTGATGCTTGAAAGAAAGGAGCTTTTACGACATGGTGAAGACAGCATTAACAGCGCCGGATGGACCTCCGAGCGACGTAGAGGAAATCAAAGAAAAAAGTGATTATTTACGGGGTACGTTAAAGGAAGTGATGCTTGATCCGATTTCAGCGGGAATTCCTGATGATGACAACCGCCTGATGAAGCACCACGGCAGCTATTTACAGGATGATCGTGACCTCAGAAATGAACGGCAAAAACAAAAGCTTGAGCCAGCCTATCAATTTATGCTGCGCGTGCGCCTGCCTGGCGGAATCGCTACATCCAAGCAGTGGCTTGTAATGGATGAGCTTGCTCACAAATACGGTAACGGAACGTTAAAGCTGACAACTCGTGAAACCTTTCAGCTGCACGGTATTTTAAAGTGGAACATGAAAAAGACCATTCAAGACATTCATTCTACTATGCTTGATACGATTGCTGCTTGCGGCGATGTGAACCGGAATGTCATGTGTACATCCAACCCCTATCAATCAGAAGTGCACCAGGATGTGTACGAGCTGGCGAAAAAATTAAGTGATGACCTGCTTCCGCAAACAAGAGCGTACCATGAAATTTGGCTTGATGAAGAAAAGGTAGCGTCAACGCCTGATACGGAAGTTGAGCCGATGTACGGTCCGCTTTATTTACCAAGAAAATTCAAGATTGGTGTGGCGGTCCCTCCTGCTAACGATATTGATGTCTTTTCACAGGATTTAGGTTTCATTGCGATCATCGAAAATGAGCAATTGGTCGGCTTTAATGTCGCAATTGGCGGCGGAATGGGTATGACTCACGGTGATACAGCAACCTACCCTCAGCTTGCAAAGGTGATCGGCTTTTGCACACCTGAGCAGGTTGTGGAGATTGCCAAACAAGTCATCACCATTCAGCGAGACTATGGAAACCGTTCCGTGCGAAAAAATGCCCGCTTTAAATATACAGTAGACCGCCTCGGCCTTGAGAATGTAAAAGAAGAGCTTGAGCGTCGCCTTGGGTTTACTCTTTTAGACGCACGGGATTATCATTTTGATCATAACGGTGACCGTTATGGCTGGGTGAAAGGCATTAATGGCAGATGGCATTATACGATGTTTGTAGAAGGCGGGCGCATCACAGATTATGATGATTATCCGCTGATGACAGGCATTCGTGAAATCGCCAAGGTTCATACAGGTGACTTCCGCTTAACCGCAAATCAGAACTTGATCATTGGAAATGTGACAACTCATAAAAAGAAACAGATTGAGAAGCTGATTCAGGAATTTGGTTTATCAGATGGCAAGCAGCATTCTGCCCTGCGCCGCAGTTCCATGGCTTGTGTGGCATTGCCAACGTGCGGCTTAGCGATGGCAGAAGCAGAACGCTACCTTCCGCGCTTGATTGATCGTATTGATGAGATTGTCGAAGAAAATGGATTAAGTGATAAAGAGATTACGATCCGAATGACTGGATGTCCAAATGGCTGTGCTCGTCATGCTTTAGGTGAGATTGGTTTTATCGGGAAATCACCTGGTAAATACAATATGTATCTTGGCGCTGCATTCGACGGCAGCAGGTTAAGTAAACTGTACCGTGAAAATGTGGGTGAGGAAGACATTTTAAAAGAACTTGGTTCTCTTCTTCCCCGCTACGCAAAAGAACGAGAAGAAAATGAACATTTCGGTGATTTTGTCATTCGGGCAGGAATTGTCAAAGAAACAACAGATGGAACGAATTTTCATGTTCAATAAAAAAGACAGGAGTCCTTCCTGTCTAAGATTGTTGACAAAGGGCTAAAATGATCTTTATTTTAGCCCTTTGTCTTCTTTTCTATGTTTGCTGTTTGCTTTTCAAATATTCAGAGATGCGTTTATATATATTTGGATTGGCTAGTGAAGAAAGGTCTGGTGAAGGCCTGTGTTCATACGCTTCTTTTAGTAAACGCCGGACGATTTTTCCGTTTCTTGTTTTCGGTAAAGCAGAAATGAGATGAGTTTCTTTTGGTGTGAGCGCTCTTCCGGCATGTGTACCAACATATGCTGAAAGCTCTTGGATGAGTTTGGCTTCTTCAAAAGTGTGTGAACCGGTTACGATGAAACATACGAGCGCTTCTCCCTTCACCTCATCCTTTACCCCAATTACAGCAGCTTCGTGCACAGCCGGATGTCCAACAAGGATGGATTCAATTTCAGCTGGACCGACACGTTTGCCTGCTGTATTTATAACATCATCCGATCTGCCCGTGATATGAAATTCTCCGTCCTCTGTTTGCATGACCCAATCACCGTGTGTCCATACGCCGTCAAACTGTTTGAAATACGCAGCTTCATAACGCTCCGGCTCGTTCCAAAAACCACATGTCATGCCGACCCATGGCTTTTTCACAACAAGCTCTCCTACTTCATTTATCACGCTTTGTCCGGCTTCATTATACACATCTGCCGCCATTCCTGGGATCGCCGCATTAAAGAGAATCGGTTTGATTGGACGAAGCAGCGTACTCCCGACAATTCCTCCAGACACCTCGGTTCCTCCTGAATAATTTAAGATCGGAATCTTCCTTTGACCGATGGTGTCAAATAACCACTCCCACGGCGCTTCATTCCAAGGTTCGCCAGTAGAAATGATGGCTTTGACATGCGGCAGATGGACCCCTTCCATGTTTTGCTGCATCGCAGAACGAACAAATGTAGGCGAAAGTCCAAAATGAGTAACTTTCTGCTGATGGATGAATGACCAGAGCTGCTGTTCATTTGGATAATTGGGGGCGCCGTCATATAAAACGATGGCGGCTCCATTGATCAAACCGCCAAAGACAAGAAATGGCCCCATCATCCAGCCCATATCTGTCAGCCAGAACAGCCGGTCTCCTGTGGCAACATCCATGCATAGACCGGCATCAAATGCCGCTTTGACAGGAAATCCTGCGTGTGTATGAACAGCTCCTTTTGGTGTGCCAGTTGTGCCTGATGTGTACAAGATCATAAGCGGGTGTTCATTTGTGACATAAGCCGCTCGGGCTATCGGCTGTTCGTTCAACAAATCATTCAGTTTGATCTCATCTTGATATCCAGTATCAGAGGAAGTGTGCACAATGACTGTTTGCACAGTTGTTGTTTTTTTGATTGCATCCGCCGCACATTCTCGCATGTTGATCGTCTTTCCGCGGCGCGTCATTTCATTTCCTGTGACGACAATGGATGCACCTGATGCGCGAATACGTACAGCGAGAGGTTCACTTCCATAGCCTGAGAAGACGGGACTAAAGATGACACCAATCTTCGCAAAGGCAAGCATGACGGCAACCGTTTCAGGAAGCATCGGCATATAAATAATGGCCACATCCCCTTTTTGAAGCCCTTCCTTTAAAAGGCCAGCTGCAAGACGATTGACTTTCTCCTGCAGCTGGAGAAATGACCACCTCTTTTCTTCACCTGCTTCATTGCTCCAAATAATGGCGGGTTGATGCTTCGTTTCTTCTTTCTCTGCCCATTTGTCCACGGCCGTTTCAGTGATGTTTAATATGCCGCCTTTATACCAGTTTGGCCACATAAATGAATGCTTCCCTAATGCCGCTTCATACGGCTCTTTCCACTGAATACCGACCGCTTTTTCGGCTTCTCTCCAAAACCAATCTGTGCGCTCGATACTGGCTTGATAGAATGCGTGATAAGTAGAAAATCCAAGAGACTTCATCCATTGGTCAAGACGTGTTTTTTTGATCATCTGCTCTTTCGGTATCCATGCTGGTTTTAGGTTCATCATGAGGACGCCCCCCCTTTTAGACCGGATAGACCGGATGTTTTCGTCTCGTAAATGTCATCTCTTTTGATGTATAGGCTTGTAGGCGATGACACAGTTCAGCTCTTAAACGGTCAAATGGAATGATGCCATCGACGATCATTTCGGAGGCAAGCTCGTATATATTCATATCTTCCTGGTATTCTTTGCGTTTCTCTTGTATAAATGCGGCTCTCTCTTCTGGAGGGAGTGCGGCAATTTTATTCGCATAGACAGCATTGACAGCGGCTTCTGGGCCCATAACAGCAATTTGGGCAGATGGAAGAGCGAGACAGCAATCCGGTTCAAAGGCTGGTCCTGCCATCGCATATAAACCTGCCCCGTATGCTTTACGTACAATGACAGATATCTTCGGTACGGTCGCCTCTGACATAGCGGAAATCATTTTTGCTCCATGCCGAATAATGCCAGCCTGTTCCACTTTTGTTCCGATCATAAATCCCGGTATATCAGCAAGAAAGAGCAGTGGGATATGAAAAGCATCACACAGCTGAATAAACTTAGCGGCTTTGTCTGCGGAGTCATGAAATAACACGCCGCCTTTCACTCTTGGCTGATTGGCAATAAGACCGACAGGCTGACCGTCTATTCGCCCAAAGCCTGTGATCAGCTCTGCAGCAAACAGCTTTTTGATTTCAAAAAATGACCCTTCGTCAATGAGCAAATCAATAAGTTGATACATATCAAAAGGGGTATTCTGTCCCTTAGGTATGAGGTCTTGGAGTGAGATTTCAGATGGTTTAGGCGCTATTGGGGCTTTCCTTTTTGGTCTTTCCGTATAGTTGGCAGGCATGTAGGTTAAATAATCACGTGCGATTTGAATGGCCTCTTCCTCTGTTTTCGCTAATATATCTCCGCACCCAGAAATGCTGCAATGCATGTTCGCCCCGCCCATTTCTTCGAGTGATACTTTTTCTCCAATCACCATTTCAGCCATTCGGGGAGAGCCTAAATACATGGAAGCATTTCCTTCAACCATGACGACGATGTCACAAAAAGCAGGGATGTAAGCACCACCAGCCGCAGACGGGCCGAATAGTAAACAAATTTGCGGGATACGTCCAGACAGTTTGACTTGATTATAAAAAATGCGACCTGCTCCTCTTCTCCCTGGAAACATCGCGATTTGATCGGTAATCCTTGCACCAGCAGAATCGACTAAATAGAGCATGGGACAATTAAGCTTCTCGGCTGTTTCCTGTATTCTAATGATTTTTTCTACTGTTTTGACGCCCCACGACCCTGCTTTAACAGTAGAGTCATTTGCCATGACACAAACGGTCTGCCCATGCATCCGCCCCGTCCCTGTGACAACACCATCTGCTGGCAAATGGGCATCTTGACACTCTGCAAACATGGCATCTTCAATAAAAGAATCCTCATCTAATAACAATTGGAGGCGATCCCGGACAAACAATTTTCCTTTTTCTTTGTTTTTTTGATGATATCGTTCAGCCCCGCCCTTTTCAATTCGCTGTTTTTTTAATTCATATTCCTGGATCATGAGCATTCCCCTTTCTTGCTATTTGCCTCTGTAATGAGGCGTTCGTTTTTCTTGAAAAGCCTTGAGACCTTCCATTCGATCTTCTGTATGAATAAGCCGCAGATAGGCTTCGTGTTCTTTCGTCAAACCTGTTTGTAAATCGTGATCAAGGCTAGATTGAATGGCCTGTTTTGCTTCTTTTAAGGCAATTGGTCCATTTTTGACCATTTGCTTTGCGAGTGCGATGGCATCATTCATGAGTGAATCTGCGAAAGAGATATGCTCAATCAGCCCAATATGAATGGCCTCTTCTGCTCGTAAAGAAGTGCCTGTGAAGATAAGCTCCTTTGCTTTACCGATGCCGATCAGGCGCGGAAGACGCTGCGTGCCCCCTGCTCCCGGCAGGATGGCTAGTCCTGTTTCCGGCAAGCCGAGTGCTGCACCCGCTCTTGCGATGCGGAGATCACAGGCTAGCGCAAGCTCAAGACCTCCGCCAAGTGCGTGTCCGTTGATGACGGCTATGACAGGCACAGGTAATGATTCAATTTCTGTAAAGGTTTGCTGAATGGTTAGGACGGCCTGTTTTGCTTCTTCGTCAGTCATGAATCGTCGTTCCTTTAAATCTGCTCCTGCGCAAAAAACGTTAGCGCCAGCTCCAGTCATGAGCAAACAGCGGATGTTTTCATCGTGTTTGATTTCTTGAATGGTTTGATTGATTTCCTCCAGCATAGCAGCTGATAGAGAATTGGCTTGTTCGGGTCTATTTAAGGTCAAGATCGCGATCTGTTCATCTTGTATTGAATATTGAATCAATTCCTCCATGTCATTCATCCTTTATCAAGTAGTGAGAGTGAAATGCATGTAAGCAGTGACTAGGCAGGGTTCGATCTACCTTTGCTTCAATCCATTCGGCCGCGCGGATCAATCTGGGAAAGTCGACATTTGTTTCAATCCCCAGTTTGTGTAACATATGCACGACGTCTTCTGTCGCTACATTTCCGCTGGAACCAGGTGCATATGGACAGCCGCCAAGCCCGCCGCTAGAGGCATCAAATATCGTAATGCCCGCCTTTAATGCTGTATAAATATTCGCAAGGCCCATCCCTTTTGTATCATGAAAATGTAGAGCGATTTTATCGGCGGGAAAGCGTTCAAGCAAAATGTCCAACCGTCTTTCTACTTGCAGCGGATGAGCTTCTCCAATGGTGTCTCCGAGAGAAATTTCATCAATGCCGCATGAGAGCAGGTATTCCGTTAATCGCAGCACTTGGTCCATCGGCACTTGTTTTTCATAGGGGCAGCCAAACACGGTAGAAAGATATGCGCGAGTCTTTCGCCCCTCTGCTTTTAAATCGGCTGTCATTTGTTTGATCACAGGAAGCGTTTCCTGTATGGACTGATTCATATTCTTTTTGTTATGTGTTTCACTCGATGAGACAAACATAGCGCCGATATCAAGGTTTGCTTCAAAAAAATGAGCTAAGCCTTTTTCATTGGGAATGAGTGCAGCATAGGTGATCTTGTCTTTTTTGTTTAATGATTGGGCTAGTTCTCTGGCGTCTTTTAAGGCTGGAACCCATGCCGGATGGACAAATGATGTGACTTCAATATAAGGGAGCTGGGCTGCTGCGAGTAAATCAATCCACGTTCGCTTCTCGTTTGTGTCCAGCCAAACGGATTCATTTTGCAGTCCGTCCCGCGGGCCGACCTCTCTAATAAGCACGCTTTTTGGTAATGCCATGTGGCTTCCCTCCTATACTGTCAGCTCCAAAAGCACCTCTCCCTCATCGACAAATTCACCTTCTGCCTTATACACTTTGCTAATTACACCTACCTCTTCTGCAACAATCGGAATCTCCATTTTCATTGATTCTAAAATGGCGACCTCCTGCCCTTTTTGCACTACATCGCCTTGTTTTACAAGAAGCTTCCATAGGTTGCCGGCCATTTGTATTGTGACGGTTTTCATGAACGGTTTTCCTCCCTTTTTTTCATCAGAAAATCGGTTGTCATACTGCCATGTAAAAAGGCAGAAGATCCGGCCATTTCCCTTAAAAGCGATAAATTGGTTTTGATCCCTTCTATTTCATATGCTTGTAATGCCGTTTTTAATCGTTCAATTGCGACTTTTCGGGTATCGCCGTAAACAATCATTTTCGCAATCATTGGATCGTAAAATGGCGTAATGACGCTTCCACTCGTGACGCTTGACTCATGACGGATATATGAGGCTTCAGGTGCAGAAAGCCGAGTGATTGTTCCTGGTGATGGATAAAATGTGACAGGATCTTCAGCGTAGATTCTCACTTCGATGGCATGCCCAATTGGATGAATGTCCTCCTGATTGAAAGCCAGCGGCTCTAATGCAGCGATTTTCAGCTGCTCTTCGACAAGATCAATGCCTGTGATTTCTTCTGTGACAGGGTGTTCTACTTGTAATCTCGTATTCATTTCTAAGAAATAAAATTGCTGGTTTTCATCGACTAAACATTCAATCGTCCCTGCATTTTCGTACCCAATGGCTTTGGCAGCTTTGACGGCCATTTGCCCCATTTGATGCCTCACTTCTTCATCGAGACAGACAGCTGGCGCTTCTTCAATGATTTTCTGATGTCTTCTTTGGAGTGAACAGTCTCTTTCATATAAGTGAACCCCATGGCCGAAGGAATCAAAAAGGACTTGAATTTCAATATGGCGCGCATGCTCAATCACCTTTTCCATGTACAAAGTACCGTCATTAAAAAAGCTTTGCGCCCTTTTTTGATTTCCTTCAAACGCTCTGTACAGCTCTTCGTCATTTCGGACGAGCTGCATGCCAATTCCTCCTCCGCCGCTCGATGCCTTCAGCATAATGGGATAACCGAGCGTCTTTGCTTTATTGACCCCATCGTCCGCATCATTGAGCGGGGCCGAAATACCTGGAACGATTGGGATGCCAGCTTGTTCCATTGTCTTTCTCGCTTCAATTTTATTCCCCATTTGCTGAATGACTTGTGCAGATGGTCCAATAAAGGCGATGCCTTCACTGCGGCAGCGTTCAGCAAATGCTGCATTCTCTGATAAAAGGCCATATCCAGGGTGGATGGCATCTGTATTTGTTTGTTTGGCAACCTCGATGATCGCCTCCATGTTTAAATAGCTTTCAGATACTTTTGAGCCACCGATAAAATAGGCGCTGTCTGCCTCTTGCACATGAAGTGCATACTGATCTGCCTCTGAATAGACGGCAACCGTTTTAATGCCGAGCCGTTTACATGTCCGAATCATTCTACGGGCAATTTCGCCTCGATTGGCGATCAATACTTGTTGAAACATCGCTGCCTTCACTCCTTTATTAGATCAAGCGCCTGCTTTTTTAGTCGAAACTTTTGAATCTTTCCTGAGGCGGTCATTGGATACTCATCTGTAATGAAAAAGTATTTCGGGATTTTGTAGCGTGCCATTTGAGACTGACAATAGCTGGTTAATTTATCAATCGAGACCGTTTGGCCTTGTTTGAGCCGAATGAACGCAGCGGCTTCTTCTCCGTATGTCTCGTCAGGAATGCCTACGACCTGTGCGTCTAGAATAGCGGGATGCGTGTAAAGGACATCCTCAATCTCTTTTGGGTACACATTCTCTCCGCCTCTGATGATCATATCTTTGAGCCGTCCTGTGATTTTTACATAGCCGTCCTGATCCATCTCAGCTAAATCCCCTGTATGAAGCCACCCGTCCTCGTCAATGACTTCATTTGTGGCTTCTTCGTTTTTATAGTAGCCTTTCATGACGTGATAACCTCTTGTACACAGTTCCCCTTGCTCCCCTCTTGGTACTTCTTCTGACGTACCCGGTAAGACAATTTTCACTTCGATTTGAGGAAGCGCACGTCCGACCGTTTGAACCCGTCTTTCAAATGAATCATCGGTTCTTGTTTGGGTAATGACAGGTGAGCTTTCGGTCTGACCATAGGCAATCGTGAGTTCTCTGAGTCCCATTTTTTCTATGACGGCTTTCATGACATGGGATGGACAGAGTGAGCCGGCCATAATGCCCGTTCGTAATGTGGACAGATCATAAGAGTGGAAATTTGGATGATCGAGCTCTGCGATGAACATCGTCGGCACACCGTGAAGAACGGTGCACTTTTCCTTTTCAACTGTTTGAAGGACTCGCTCCGGATGGAAAGATTCAAGTGGGATGATCGTTCCCCCTTTTGTTAGACAAGCAAGCACACCAAGAACAGAGCCAAAGCAATGAAAAAACGGTACAGGGATACACATACGGTCTTGCTCTGTTAACTTCATACAATCTGCGATTTGACTGGCATTACAGACGATGTTTGTATGACTAAGCATGACTCCTTTTGGATAACCGGTTGTGCCTGAGGTATATTGCATATTCATGACGTCATCAGGCACGAGTTCATCCATTCGGTTCTCCCATTCATGCTCCTTTGTTCTTTTGGCAGCCACTTGAAGACTGTCCCAGCTGCGCATGCCGTTTGGTACGCGCTGACCGATATACACGCAGCTTTTTAAATAAGGATATTGTGCGGATGTGATCTCACCATGATGAGCTGTTTGAAGCTCTGGAATCAGCTCTTCAAGCATGTTGACATAGGAAGTTTCTTTAAAGCCGTCTACGATAAACAGCATTTTGCTATCAGAATGCTTGAGTAAATAAGCGAGTTCCTGTGATTGAAAATTGGTATTTACAGTGACAAGAACAGCTCCAATGGAGGCGCAGGCAAATTGCAGGATGAGCCATTCTGGAACATTTGGTGCCATGATGGCGATATGATCACCTTTTTGAACACCGAATGCCATGAGACCTTTCCCTGTTTCCTTCACCTCCCTATAAAACGCTTCGTATGAATAGCGTAAAGAACGTTCTGGATAAACAATGGCTTCATGTGCTGGGTGCCGCTCCTTTTTCTCTCTTAATAGGGAGCCAATCGTTTGTGGATGAATCGACATCATTGCTTTCCTCCCTCACCAATAGTAAGCGTTTTCATTCTGGTGCTACGCTAACATCTGTCTTGCGATGACGAGCCGCTGAATTTCAGAGGTTCCTTCTCCAATTTCCATCAGCTTCGCATCTCTCACGAGTCGTTCAACACCACATTCTTTCATATAGCCTGTTCCGCCATGAATTTGAACCGCATCAAGACTTGCTTTTGTCGCCATTTCAGAAGCGAAAAGTTTGGCATAGGCGGCTTCCTTTGTAAACGGTTTGCCTTGATCTTTCAGCCAAGCGGCTTTCCAGACCATTTGTCTTGCAAGCTCAATTTGCATCGCCATATCCGCCAGCTTAAATTGAATGGCTTGAAACGATGAGAGGGTCTGCCCGAATTGCTTTCTTTCTTTTGCATAAGAAAGTGAAGCATCAAGTGCCGCTTGCGCAATTCCAACAGATAAAGCAGCAATGGAAATTCGTCCCCCGTCTAATGTATATAAAAATTGCTTGAACCCTTTCGCTGGGTCTCCTAATATATGATGTGCCGGGACACGCACTTCGTCTAAAAGGATCTCAGCCGTATCTGAACCGCGAACCCCCATTTTGTCATATGGATTTGTAATCGACAGCCCCTTTTGTCCTTTCTCCACAATGAAGGCTGAGATGATCGGACGACCATGTTCATCATCATCTGTCACAGCGGTGACAATAATCGTTCTAGCAAAATTGGCATTTGTAATCCAGCACTTCTCACCGCTGATGACATATTCTTGTCCGTCTTTGATTGCTTTTGTTTTCGTTCCTTTTGCATCTGATCCTGCGTTTGGTTCTGTTAATCCGAAGGAACCGAGTGCTGTTCCAGACGCTAGCGGAACAAGGTGATCCATCTTTTGCTCCTCCGTACCGAAATAATAAAGCGGGCTTGCGCCTAAGGAGACAGCAGCGGCATAGCTAAGACCTGTACTGGCACACTGCTTTCCGATTTCCTCTACAGCCAGCGCATACGATATCGTATCTCCTCCTGACCCTCCATATTTCTCTGGAAAGGGTATACCCATAAAGCCGAGTTCCCCCATTTTTTGAAATGTTTTGACAGGAAATACAGCCTGTTTATCAATCGTTTGAGCGAGCGGTGCAATTTCTGTTTTTGCAAATTCTTTAACCATCTGGCGGATCATTTGCTGCTCTTTCGTTAATTCAAAATCCATTGTGCTTCCCCCTTTGGCGCTTTTCTATCATATTTATTAATCAAGTAGCTGCTTCATGCCAAGCTTAATTGAATTCAGAAAATTAAAATAAAAATAGTAAAAAAAAGCATAAATGGAGGAAAGTCCTCATTTATGCTTTCTTTGTTATTTGACTGTTTTTGTAGAAGGCTTGCTTTCATGGTGAAGGCGATTGAGCGCTGTCACTTTGTAGGTATATGTCTTTTTCTGATGTACTGAAAGGTCTTTGACAAGTGTCATTGTGCCTTTCTCTTTTCTGACCGTTTGGATTAATTCATACGTCCCTTTTTTCGACAGTCGATAGACTGCATAATAGGATGCAGTAGAGTGCGGATCATGTTGAATCCTTAAAACTGCGCCATCTTCTCTCTTGTTCACAGCATGGATGATTGGTTTTTTGGGCGCTTTTTGTTGAAGCCATGGCATCTCTGGAATGATAGCCGGTTTGCTATAGGTTTCTTCTATTAATCGATTCTTGATATTCAACGGGTTTCGATTGATATCCTTTAAACTAAAATGCATACTTCCCTGCACGAGCTGAGACTGCCTGTTCAGCTTGATTTGGCGAACATACTCCTCGGGATCTGACCAAGCAGGATCACTGTTTTGATTGATTTTATACGTCGCTTGACCAATGTAAAGGTGAACGGGCTCTCCCTTTACTTCATGAGACCACCATTTCGTTAGCACGTCATAGGAGGCTGCCTGAAAGCCAATGCTCCAGTAAATTTGCGGGGCTACGTAGTCAATATTGTGCTGCTGAATCCACTGTCTTGTATCAGCATATAAATCATCGTAATTGGTCATGCCTGCTGTTGTGTTTGAACCAGTTGGATCATCTTTCATGTTACGCCATACACCGAATGGACTAATACCAAATTTCACATACGGCTTTTCTTTTTTAACGGCTTCATTGATTTGCCTCACCAATTGGTTTACATTATCTCTTCGCCAATCTTCTATGTGTGTAAATGCTTTTTTTCCATAGGTTTCATACGTTTCTTGATCTGGAAATGGGACACCGGCCATTTTATTTGGATAAAAATAATCGTCCATATGCACCGCATCAATATCATAATTCTTCACAACTTCCGCTATGCCGCCTACTATGAATTTCTGAGCGTCAGGAATGCCGGGATTGTAGTAAAGCTGATTTCCGTAGGCAATGGTCCAGTCAGGATGTGCTTTTGCAGGATGATCGGCTGACAGCCGGCTGAGGTCTGTATGATTCATTGTGATTCGATATGGGTTAAACCAAGCGTGAAATTCGAGGCCTCGTTTATGTGCTTCTTCTACCATAAACGCAAGCGGGTCATATCCAGGATCTTTCCCTTGCGTTCCGGTCAAATATTCTGACCATGGTCCATATTCCGAAGGATAAAAGGCATCTGCTGTTGGTTTAATTTGCATGATGACGGCGTTCATATTCATCGCTTTGATCTCGTCTAACAGATGAATGAACTCTCGTTTTTGCTCTTGGGCGGGCAGTCCTTTCTTTGATGGCCAATCTAAGTTATAGACCGATGCAACCCAAACCGCTCGCATCTCCCGGCTGCTCTCAAGCGTCCCGTTCATCAAAGGGCGAGCTAGACTGCTAGATGGAATCAATAAGAAGACACACATAAAAGCAAATGTTAGAAACATGATGCTGATTTTTTTCAGCATGATTTGCATCACCTCATGCTAAGTTTATTCTGAGGTTCGAAATGGAATGCCAGCAGATGGTGTAAGCAAGATGTTTTTCATTTGATGGAGCTGATCTTCCGGAACTTCGCATGCTTCGATTAAATATCGCTCTGCACTTCCATATGTCTCCATCATTTCTTTCAGCACATCCTCAAGATAATCCTTCTGCACACCGAGAAGCGGCTAGATTTGTTCTTTTGACACCCGGTATAAACTCATTATGCGAACAAATCTTTGCTGCCTTTTCACAAGCATCTGCACGCCTTCATTGGAGCGCATGTATTCATCTAAAACGGTATGAACCGAGACACCTGCTACTAATTGAATGAGCGCAGATAAAAAGCCTGTACGGTCCTTTCCGCTTGTACAGTGAAGCATGAGCGGATAATTTTCCTCATCTGACAGTATTGTGAACAATTGCTGAATCTCTTTTTTTCGCTCAGTGAGCATGCTTTGATATAAATATTTCATGATCGGCGTAAAGGATAGAGACCTTCCTTTTGTTGTCAGCATACGAAACATGCTCCATTTACTAGGCATCATACTGTCAGGCTGCATAGGGATATGAACAATTTTGTCATGTTCCTTGATCTTTGGTGGGTTTGATTTGCGTTCTGAGCTTGTCCGGAGGTCACAAACGGTTTGAATCCCAAGTGTTGAGAACGTGCATTTATCTTGTTTTGTGAGACGTGATAAATCTGCGGATCGATAAATCATGCCTTGTTTGATGACCATTTCATCCGTTGTTTGGAGTCCGCCGACTTCTCTAAAATTCGCAAGCTTTGAAAATTGTATGTTGGATTGATTCATAGGAGTGAAAATCCTTTCTATCCTCTTTTCTCTATCATACGCTTTTATGGAATATGAGAAAAGCTAAGCGAAAAAACCATTAAGCCTCCATATGGATCAGTGTCATCTTTTGCCTGAAATTATTGTTATAATAGAATCAGCATATTCGTATTGATTGGAGATTATAGCATGATAAAAACAAAACGTATTCAGCAAATAAAAGAGTATGTGTTTGACCGGGAATCTGCCTCTCTTGATGAGCTTGTGGCACATTTTGGCGTCTCAAAAAACACAATACGCCGAGATGTACAAGCATTGGTAGAATCCGGCGTGCTCAAAAAAGTCTATGGCGGCGTTGCTGTGAATCACTCAACTTTAGTCGTATATCAGGAGCGAAAGACGCGGCAGCTGAGTAAAAAACAATTGATCGGACAGGCCGCCGCCGCTTTTGTCGAACAGGGTGATATGATTTTTGTTGATTCTGGTACGACAACGCTTGAGATGCTTCCTTATTTGACAGAGAAACAGATAACTGTTGTGACAAATAACGTGGATTTCATTACGCAGGCCATGCCTTATGAAAATCTCACCATCTTTTCGACCGGCGGCATGCTAGAGAGAAAAACAAATTCTTTCGTTGGCTATCAAAGTGTAGAGCGTCTAAAAGCATACAATGTCAATAAAGCGTTTATTGCGTCAACTGGTTTATCCATTGATCATGGGGTCACGAATTCTTCCCCGCTTGAGACAGATATAAAAAAGACACTTGTTGAAAAAAACGCGAAAACCTTTTTATTAGTCGATGATAGTAAATTTGATCATTATGCTTTGACCACGTTTTGTGATTTAAAAGAAATAGACGTCGTCGTGACCAACGAGCAGCCTTCTAAAAATTATCTTCAATATGGAAAAGAGCATGATGTGAAGTTTGTCACGCCTTAGTTCATGCAAAAAAAGCCAAGAGCATTTTGGCTTTTTTCTTTTGCACAATGGTTGAAAAGGGAAATGCCGATTGGAGCCTTTGGGTGGGAAAAGCACCATTTTGCTATCAAAAAACGGCTCAGGAATTTGAGCCGTTTTTTGGTTCATTCATTTTCAAGCTGCAGGATCAAGTGGAATAAATAACGGTATACCGCTGAGATCGCATCAATAATAGGCGTATCTTCTTGGATGTTCTCAAGTTCAAGCAGCGGGATATTGATATCAAATAAGCCGTCTTGTCCATTAAATTGGAGCTGAGCACCATTTAATTCTGAGAGCATCTCTTTTAGTAATCCTGTATCTTTTTTAGGACGTTTCAATCCGAATAATGCGGTATACGTCTGAAATACTTCATCCCATTCTATGGCCAGTCCATCGACTTTCACCACATCAAACCATTTCGATTCGATATAAATGAATTCGTTTGGTTGTTTTTTTACATATGTAAGGGGTGTATTTAAAAAGGACACGGCTTCTGTTTGAATCATTTCCTCTGATTCCTTGTCCACACGCTCTATATAGCTATCGGCAAAGCGTGCTTCTTCTTTCATTTTTGCCCCTTCTAACGGCCAATTTTGACGTGCAGCTTCGGCATATTCAAAGTCTGTAAGCGCCTGCCCTTCTTTCAGTAAATCTTGTAAGCGATTTTGCAGTGACATGGCTGTATCTCCTTTCATCTACGTCATTTGCGTTTTTTATTTTAGCATAACACAGGAAAAGAAAGATATGCCTAAGCATATGATGGTATCATAGTGTAAAAAGAAACATCTCGGAGGGGACCGTTTTGCTCACAATGACACTGGCAGAAAAAATCGTAGACGAGATCAAAAAGGTACTGACGGAAGAAATCATCATCACACAACCAAACGGTACCATCATTGCCGCAACAGATCCAGCACGCATTGGTCAATTTCATGAAGGCGCATATGTCACGTCCTTTGAAGGGCAGAAACGAATCCTCACAAAGGATGACCAGCAGCATATGAAAGGCGTCAAAGCCGGCATCAATCTGCCTATTTATTTTAAGCAAGAGGTCATTGGTGTGATTGGGATGACAGGAGATCCTGTGCACGTGTCCCCTTTTGGCGACATTTTACGTAAAATGACAGAGCTGCTCATTCAAGAGCATGAATTCTTTCAAGAAACGGAAACAGATGAACGACAGCTTGAAGCGTTTGTGTTTGACTGGCTTCATCTGCCAGAGACAGCTGTTGATATCACTGAAAAGGCGCAGCGGCTGCATCTTGATGTCAAAAAGCAGCGTGCGGTGGTACTGATTGATTGTCAAGATGAATCGTTTATGAAGCAGGATCAATATCAAGTGATGAAGGACAAACTGCACCTCACGAGTCAGGAGATTATCGTGCGCTGGGGACATGCGCGGTTTTTGCTCATGCTGGAAACGACGTCTGGTGATCGTGATGCATTTCAGCAGCGCCTGTTCCGTATCCATGCTGCGCTCGCAGCCCTTTCTTCATCAAGAATGTTGATTGGTGCGGGGAAACCATCAGCTTCTCATGTCATGAAGCAGTCCTTTCATCAAGCCTTTCGCGCTTTAAAATTGGCGCATGCTGATACACCGATTGTATTTGATGAAGATTTGACACTTGAGCTTTTGATTGAGGAAATCAGTCAGGGAACGAAAGGTGTGTTTCTCGATCGAACGATTGCGCCCCTTCTCCCCTATTCTGAACTAGTGAAAACATTGCGGGTGCTCATAGCTTCTGATTACTCATTGAAACATACAGCTGAAGCCATGCATGTACATATTAATACACTGCATTACAGGTTAAAACGTATTCAGGATTTAACGACACTTGATCCAAAACGGATGCAAGATGCGATGCTCTTTTATTTGGCATTGATGCTGTTGGATGATGATACAAAGAAACCTATAAAAAAGCGCGATATTTTGTAGAATCGTCCATAGGCATGAGACGGTTCTTTTTTTATACTGAAAGAAACGAGTGGGAGTGATTGCACATGTTAGATTCAGAATTTTCAAATCAATTAAAAGACATTGTCGGTGCGTCTTATGTCCAAGACAGCAAGGCGGATCGTCTTGCCTACTCTTATGATGCGACACCAAATTTTCAACATATGCCAGATGCTATTGTAAGCCCTCACACAGCTGAGGAAGTGCAGGAAATCGTGCGGCTTTGCGCTCAATACAACGTGCCAATTGTGCCAAGAGGATCGGGTACAAATCTTTGTGCAGGAACATGCGCTGCTCAAGGCGGATTAGTCATTCTTTTCAAAAGAATGAACCAATTAATAGAAATAGACGAAGAAAACCTGACCGCAACGGTACAGCCTGGTTTGATTACGCAAGAATTCATTCGGCAAGTCGAGGAAAAAGGTCTCTTCTACCCGCCTGACCCAAGCTCGATGAAAATTTCCACATTAGGCGGAAATATTAACGAAAATTCAGGGGGGCTGAGAGGTTTAAAGTATGGGGTGACAAGAGATTACGTGCTTGGACTTGAAGTGGTTCTGCCAAATGGTGACATCATCAAAACAGGCGGGAAGCTGGCAAAGGATGTGGCTGGATATGATATGACTCGATTGTTCGTTGGTTCAGAAGGAACGCTCGGAATTGTCACAGAAGCCACGTTAAAGCTCCTGCCGCTTCCAGAAACGAAACAAACGATGCTTTGTTTATACGAAAGCCTAGAAGAAGCCGCTACTTCTGTTTCAGCTATCATTGCTGAGCGCATTATTCCTGCTACATTAGAATTCATGGATCAGCCGACCCTTGCAGTCGTTGAAGATTTTGCAAAAATCGGCCTGCCTACTGATGTTCAGGCAGTGTTATTAATCGAACAGGACGGCATCCCTGAGGCTGTTTCACGTGATATCAAAAAAATGGCTGAAGTCTGTCAGCGGCATGGGGCAAAAAGCGTCAATATCGCCCGCTCTGAAGAAGAGGCAAGTGCGCTCTTAACGGCGAGACGCTCCGCTTTATCTGCCCTCGCCCGGCTCAGCCCGACCACTATTTTAGAGGATGCCACCGTTCCTCGTTCTGAAATTGCCAACATGGTTCGAGCGATTGAAGAAATTGCTCAAAAATACGACGTGACTATTTGTACATTTGGGCATGCAGGTGATGGGAACTTACATCCTACTTGTGCAGCAGATGCAAGAAATGAAGAAGAAATGAAACGTGTAGAAGCAGCCTTTCAGGCCATTTTTGAAAAAGCCGTTGCACTTGGCGGCACCATTACGGGTGAACATGGCGTAGGTCTCATGAAAGCGCCCTATTTGGAGCTGAAGGTCAAAAAAGAAGGAATTGCTGCGATGAAAGCGATCAAACAGGCGCTAGACCCTGCTCATATCATGAATCCTGATAAAGTGTTTGGAAAATCAACAAGAAAGCGGGTGGTGGTCTCATGAGTCAAAAAGAGATTCAGCAAAAATTCCAGCAGCAAATGGATGAAAAGGAACTGCTCAACTGCATGCGCTGTGGCTTTTGCCTGCCTTCCTGCCCTACCTATATTGAATCTGGGCAACAAGAAACACACTCTCCCCGGGGACGAATTGCGTTAATGAAGGCGGTCAGAGACGGTATCATTGAACCTGATGAAGATGTTGAACACTCCCTCAATCTCTGTCTCGGCTGCCGGGCATGTGAACCGGTCTGCCCTTCAGGCGTCAAGTATGGGCGGTTACTGGAAGATGCAAGAGACATCATTCAGCAGCATAAACCACAATCGTTACCCGTCAAATTGATGAGGCGCATGGTGTTTAAAGGTCTCTTCCCTTCACAAAGCCGTATGCGGAAAGCAGCTGGCCTTCTTCGATTTTATCAAACATCTGGTCTGCAAACGGCCGCCCGCAAGACTCGCATGCTAAAGGTGCTTCCCTCACATTTACAGCTGATGGAACAGGCGCTTCCAAAGGTGCCGTCTCAAAAGAAAAATCGTTTGAATGAATATAAAGCCATTGGTCCAGTAAAAAAACGGGTGGCCTTTTTTTCCGGCTGTTTAATGGATACGGTTTTTTCCAGTACAAATGAAGCGACGATTCAGCTCCTTCAGCTCGCAGGCTGCGATGTTATCGTTCCTCCTATCCAGACGTGCTGCGGAGCGCTTCATGGTCATAGCGGAGAAAAGGACCAAGCGAAACAGTTAGCCAAGCGGAATATTGAAGCATTTGAGGAAACGGATGCTGAAGCCATTGTCATGAATGCGGGCGGCTGCGGCGCCTTTTTAAGTGATTATGGTCATTTGCTGAAGGATGATCCAGCTTTTCAAAAACGAAGTGAGGCCTTTTCGCAGAAGATAACAGATATATCCACCATCCTTGTAGAGCTAAAGTTTCACCGCCACGCGCCATTGGCCTTACCAGAGCAGGTCATCACCTACCAAGACTCTTGTCATTTACGGAATGGAATGGGTGTAGATAAGGCGCCGAGGGTACTTATGAAAGCCATTGAAGGTGTGACGTTGAAAGAAATGAAACATGCAGATCGCTGCTGCGGTTCAGCAGGCATTTACAACATTTTGCAACCAAAAATGTCGATGCAAATTTTAGATCATAAGATGATGGAAGCAAATCAAACAGCAGCGACAGCGATTGTTACATCTAATCCAGGCTGTCAGCTGCAAATGGCGGCAGGCGTCAAAAAGTCAGGACATGCGCATGACATGAGGGCTGTTCATCTAGCTGACTTTTTATTAGAAGCCGTTCAATATGGAAAAAAAGCGTCTAGTTCATGAAGTCTTCACACAATTGGTTGGATAATAGAGGGAAATCGCGGAAGGAGATGGTTCAAGTGCTGAAGAAAAACACCTCACAGCCAAGCGACCCGAATTCAGTATTTGAGGCATTATCCCGTTCGGCAGATTTTACAAATGAACGGTCTCATGCGCAAGATGTCTACTATCGGATTTCTTATTTTCGCTCATTAATCAATGGAAACCTTCTCCATGAACAGATTCTTCCCCTTATCAAACAAACAAATGGGCTTCAAACATTAGAAAAATTAAAAGAACGAATTCCAAAGGAAGCAAGAAGCTGCAATCCACAACATGTTGTAATCTTCCATTGTTGAAAAATACTCTAGAAGAATGGTCGGTGCAAGCAGGCTATACGGAGAGCCATCGACCATAATAGCAATTTTCCCTTCGGTTATTCCTGAAGAAACACGGTCTGGTCGTTCTGTATTTAAAAACAATGGGAAGATCGTATTGGACACGTCATAGAGCATTTGAACAAGATAATTCGCATCCAAAATTTAATCATAATTGATCTCTTCAATTCGCTGAATGACCGTCTCGATATTATCAGGATCCCGTGTGTCTTATCAAATACGAAAAACAGAGCGTTTGAGAAGAAAGCCTAAAATAACGATCACGATCAAGCTCAAAGGTGAATGAAAAGAATTCATGAAATCGAAAAAATTGATAGACCCGCTATTTTACAGCACGTTGGAAAAGAAGTGGAAAAACGTGTCGCACGGCAAGGAGATGAGCTTGTTCAGTTCTTTAAAAAACAAAAAATTGATCCGCTTGGCCTTGGTTTAAAGTATCGCTCTAAAGATAAAGCCATGACACCGGAGAAATGGCAAAGCATCTACCCTGATGCAGATGTTCAAGTCAAATGCCAGATGAAGATTGTCCAAACAGGAGTGAGTCAATATAAAAGACTGTATGAAAAGGTTCTTCCTTTCTCATACAGTCTTTTTTAATCTTCATCTTTGACGTCGGGGTCCTCAGGAATCGGTTCATTTAAGATTTCTTGGATGAGCTCTTTATATTGCTTTAGCTGCTTCATATGGGTTTGAAACTGTCCTTGATAAATCAAATATGATTCTCCGTCGAATACGTAACGGATCTTTTTTTGCTGCATTAATTTTTCAATATACGCTTCTGATACTTCGAGGTATTCAGCTGTTTCAGCAATTGTTAAATACATGAATGTGCACCACCGTTTGTTTTATCTCACAAATTATATCACGAGCTGGTGAAAAAACGGATTTAGTCTGTTCATGTTTTTTTCATCTTTTCTTCACTGATTCGTCAACTCGTTTTTGTACAGTAGTTATACACCCACTCAAACACTAGGAGGTGACGGTCCTTCACATGACAAAGAGAAACATTCGGACCTATGCGGCATTTTCAATCGTAGGCGTCAGCAATACGCTGATTGATTTTATTATCTTCTTTTTTCTCACTGCCTGCCTTGTCCCCTCTTTTCTTGCACAGTGCCTTTCCTATACTGCAGGAATGCTGAACAGTTATATTTGGAATCGAAAATGGACGTTTCAAGTGAAAAAGAAAGCTGATAAATGGGAATGGATCAAATGGATCACTGTCAACGGGGCAGCGTGTCTCCTTACTTATGTTGTCTTATATGTCACGCAGCTAGCAGGTTTCTCATTATTCATCAGTAAAGCAGTTGGCACCCTAGTGGGCCTTATGATCACTTTTACTGGAAGCCGCATTTGGGTTTTTCAAACAGAAAGTAAACCATCAGAAATGGAGTGATGATTCAATGAACATCAAAAAAGCCGTTATACCAGCAGCAGGATTAGGTACACGTTTTTTACCAGCTACTAAAGCACAGCCCAAGGAAATGCTACCTATTATCGACAAACCCGCTATTCAATACATAGTAGAGGAGGCTGTTCAATCTGGAATTGAAGATATTCTCATTATTACAGGAAGGAATAAAAAATCTATTGAAGATCACTTTGACCGCTCGATTGAGCTTGAACAAAATTTGCTCGAAAAAGGGAAAAAGGAACAACTGGCTGAAATCAAGCATATTGCAGATATGGCCAATATTCATTATATCCGCCAAAAGGAACCTTTAGGCCTTGGACATGCGGTATTATGTGCACGTCATTTTACCGGAAATGATCCTTTTGCGGTTCTTTTAGGGGATGATGTGATGGTATCAGAAAAGCCAGCTCTCTCTCAGCTCATGGAAGTCTATGAGGAGAAACAAAGAGAGGTCATTGGTGTTCAGCAAGTGGATCGTCTAGATGTCAACAAGTATGGTATGATAAGACCAGCTAGAGTAGACGGTCAAGTGATTGAAGTCACAGACTTGGTGGAAAAGCCAGCTATTCATGAGGCGCCTTCCGATTTAGCCGTGATGGGCAGATACATTCTCACCCCGTCAATTTTTTCAGTTTTAGAAAAAATTGAGAGAGGTGCCGGTAACGAAATACAGCTGACAGATGCTCTGAGATTCATTGCACATCAATCCCCTATTTATGCAAAACAATTAGATGGCATGAGGTTTGATGTCGGCGATAAACTTGGCTCTTTTAAGGCAGCGGCCGAAATTGGATTAATGCGTCATGATATGCGGTCAGCCATGCTAGCATATATGCAAAGCATACTCATGAGAGAAGCAAAACAAGCATAAGCTCTTATCAGGATGCTTGAAGAAAATTCGTATTTAAAGGCAGAGTGAAATGAATGGGAACCTTGTTTACTGAAATTTTAACCTGGCTGACCAGCCTTGGTTACGCAGGTGTTGCACTTGGACTTATGATTGAAATTATTCCAAGTGAAATTGTCCTTGCCTATGGCGGATATATGGTGTCAACAGGCACCATTGGTTTTGTTGGAGCTGTCATTGCTGGAGTCATTGGAGGAACGCTTGCCCAGTGCTTTATTTACTGGATTGGTCTTTACGGCGGGAGACCTTTTTTAACAAAATACGGGAAATATTTATTCATCCACGAGCATCATATTGCTACGGCAGAGCGCTGGTTTGACCGCTATGGAACAGGTGTCGTGTTTACAGCACGATTTATCCCTGTTGTGCGCCATGCGATCTCGATTCCAGCTGGTATTGCCAAAATGCCATTTTTCAAATTTGTTCTCTTGACAGGACTAGCCGCCATCCCTTGGTCCATCCTATTTATTTATCTCGGTATGCAGCTTGGGACAAAATGGGATCATATTCAAAGTGTTGCTCACGCTTATACAACGCCGATTATGGCCATTGCCATCGTCCTCATCGTTCTGTATTTCGTACTGAAAAAAATTCGCACGAATCGAAAACGGACAATCTAACGAAAACGCCTTCCACACATATTGTGAAAGGCGTTTTTTTATGAGTGTGTCGATTGTTTTTTCATATATTGGGATAATTCCATAATCATTGCACCCATTCTCTCAAGTGACGGGGTAAGAATGCGGTTGACTCCATCTTCTTTTAAACCTTCAGCTGTGACTTTTCCGACAGCGACAGCCAATACATGTTGCTCGAATAAAGCTTGCAATTCTTCTTTTCTGCCCCATTCTGCTGCTATCTTGAAAAAAGCATGAACCTGGACAGCGGTCGTAAAACAAACAGCATGGACCGTTCCTTCTTTCATTTCTTGAAGCAGCGTTTCAGCAACCTCTGGTTCAGGAGGCGTGTGCTGATATGGCAGCAGCTGCAAAACATCTGCTCCCTTGTCATGTAAAAACTGGATGAGAGCTGGCGCGTTTTCACCGTGAAGCTGCACCATAACACGCTTGCCTTGAAACTCTTTGTCTTCAAGCTTTGAAATGAGGTCACGAACGGTTCCATCTTCATCAGAAACATCTGGCTGAATTCCGCGTTTTTTTAGAGCCGCAAAGGTTTTGTACCCTCTGGAAGCGATGTGCGCGTTTGATAAAATGTTCATAAAAGCGTCTCCAAGCTGCAGCTCTTCTGCACTTTCAATTAATGTTTCTGTGCCAATTCCCGTTGTTAAAATCACCCAGTCAGATCCCTGCTTCACAAAGGTTTCAATCCCCGGCTTTAACTCTTCTTTGGCTAAAAATACAGTTCCTTGAAGAGAACGAATAACGGCTTGTCCTCCTTGCTTTTCAACAAGTGTACGCATTTCTTCAGTTTTTCTCGTTCCACAAATGGCAATGGTTTTTCCAGCTAAGCCTTTACTCATTCTATCCCTCTTTTTCTATCACAAGTATATGTATTAAATATAGATTGATTTGGAAGACCATGCAAGTGTCTACTAAAAAAGAGCTTGACGTTTCTATCGAA
Organism: Bacillus xiamenensis; assembly: GCF_001857925.1. NCBI lineage: Bacteria > Bacillati > Bacillota > Bacilli > Caryophanales > Bacillaceae > Bacillus > Bacillus xiamenensis. Next base: position 3,489,427 of record NZ_CP017786.1, on the reverse strand, counting down.
TTCGAGTATCTTTTGTAAGTGCAAATTGTAGGAGGTCATGATGGAAAAACAGAATGTTCAAGCAATTCGATTATCAATTGCAGACCCAACACCACTTGGTTTGTTTGGTTTAGCAATGGTGACGCTTGTTGCGTCCTCTCAAAAATTAGGAATGACAGATGGCACTTCCCTTATCTTACCTTGGGCTATCTTCCTTGGAGGAATCGCGCAACTCATCGCGTCCATACAAGATTCAAAGCATCATAATATTTTTGGAGCGACTGCTTTTGGGGCGTTCGGCCTTTTTTGGATGGGTGTTGGAACCACTTGGCTCATTCAAGCTGGCGTTTTTGGGAAAACGCTTGCGGGAGCTGCTGATCCAAAACAATTAGGTTTTGCTTTTATTGGTTATTTAATTTTCAGCTTATTTATGACGATTGGTGCAATGGAAACACATAAAGTGTTATTTATGATTTTCGTCTTTATTGATTTCTTATTCATTGGCCTTTCCCTTAGCTCGTTTGGTGTGATGTATGATGTGACTCATATGATGGCTGGAATTGCAGAATTGATCATTTCCCTGCTTTCATTTTATGGTTCTGCAGCTGTTGTACTGAATACCCATTTTGGGCGGATCGTACTGCCAGTTGGCCAGCCATTTCGCATTTTTACAAAAGCATAAATAAAAAAGAACTGCTCTTTGCAGTTCTTTTTTGATGCTTATTTTTCTTGTTCCTCTTGAAAGATATCCGCAATGATTTCATAAGAACGCATTCTTTCTTGATGGTCATACATATCAGAATTAATCATCACTTCATCTGCTTGCGTCGCTTCAATAAAGGCTTCCAATTCTTTTTTCACCTTTTGTTTATCCCCAATGATCGTTGAGCTTAATTGTTCGTCAACCATCGCCTTCTCATATGGACTCCACAGCCCATCCATACTTTCAACAGGGGCCTTTAGTTTTCCTGGTGTATTGCGAATGAGACTCAAAAACCGCTGATAATGAGAGGTCGCCAAATATTCAGCCCGCTCTGTTTGATCAGCAGCAATGACTGTCACACCAACCATGGCATAAGGCTCTTTTAACACATCAGAAGGTTGGAATGATTGTCTGTACAACTCTAAAGCAGGAATGGTATTTTTAGGTGAGAAATGTGCCGCAAAGGCAAAAGGCAGTCCAAGTTCTCCTGCAAGCCTTGCGCTAAATCCGCTTGAACCAAGAAGCCAAATCGGAATATCTAATCCCTCTCCAGGAACGGCTCTTACATGTTTTTTGACCTGACCTGCCGGTTTGAAATATTGCCGAAGCTCTTCAAGCTGCTCCGGGAAATCTTCTCCATGATGAAGATTTCGTCTGAGAGCTCTTGCCGTTAATTGATCCGTCCCTGGTGCCCGGCCAAGACCTAAATCAATTCTCCCCGGATACAATGTCTCCAGTGTTCCAAATTGCTCTGCAATGACAAGTGAAGAGTGATTTGGAAGCATAATCCCGCCAGAACCCACGCGGATTGTTTTGGTGCCACCAGCAATATATCCAATCAAGACAGACGTTGCTGAGCTCGCAACCCCTTCCATGTTATGGTGTTCTGCCAGCCAATATCTATGATAGCCCCACTTCTCTGCCTTTTTTGCTAAATCCATACTATGCTCAAAAGATTCTTTAATGGTGCCGCCTTCTGTCACAGAGGATAAATTTAAAACGGAATATGCTTTGCCCTGTAAACTTGATTGACTCATAAATGATGTCCCCATTTCTGTCATAAATCATACTAGTTTTATCCTTTCAACACCATAACATAAAACCATTTAACTTTTAAATGATTTGATTCGATGATTGTCGAAATGATAATTTTTCTAGGTCTCACTTCCAATTGGAGCAATGACACATAGAATCAAATATCCATTTTAAGAGCCGAGACATGTGTACAATCCGTTCGTTTTTTGCTATGGCAAATAGGTCATACATCCGTTAGGGCCTTTGTTTCTCAAAGTGATTTCATTGTCAGATGAGACTAAGCACAGTCCATATTCGGTCAAACGATTTTTCAACTCGTTTGCAATGGAACAAAAGCTTTCCCGCGTCAGCATTTACATATCAGGTCCGTCATCAAAGAAGTCACCGGTATGCGTTCACTTCTTTGATTCAAAAACATAGCAGACCAGACCTCCTAAAAAGTAATAGGTCTGCGTCAGTACATGCCAAATGATATCTTCACCTTATGATTGAACAAGCGCAACAATCTGTTTTTTCTTCCATACCAATCGATAATAGCCGTATTGAAGTAATAAGTTTACAAAAAAAGCTGCAGGATAGCCTATCCAAATTCCTTTGATCCCAAGTGATGTATAGTGTGACAGCACATAAGCAACTGGTACTTCAACAAGCCAAATGGAACAAATACTAAAGATGGTCGGCCATAGAACGGTTCCGCTTGCTCTCATTGTGGCTGCAACGATTTGCGCCGTTCCAAAAATGAGATAGCTCCATAGCGTAATAACGACCAGACTATAGGCGATGTCAATTGTGGCAGGCTCTGTTAAAAAGATGGATAAAATTTGCGGTGCAAATATATAAACGAACAAGATGATCAATCCGCCTATGGCAAAGTTTAATCCCAGCCCAATTTTAATGACATCTTTTAAACGATTCATATTTCCTGCGCCAATGAATTGTGCTGCGAAGATAGAAACTGCAATTCCTAGGCTCACTGCCGGCATCTGTACGTAACTGACGACTTGATTGACAACGCCGTAGGCTGCGGTCGCCTGTGATCCATAATCGTTGACAAAAGAAATGACAGCAATTTCGGATAAAGAAATGAGAATCATATTAATACTTGAAGGGATACTTAACTTTAATAGCGTTTTTAATAAATCCCCTTTCATCAATAAATGCTTTCTAACCGACGCATCAACGCGCAGCGGGTGCTTTGTTTTATAAAGATAGATATGCAGAATGATAAACGTAACAATTGTAGAAATGACAGAGGAATACGCAGCGCCATACAAACCAAAAGCCGGAAGCCCGAGCCAGCCGAATAATAAAATCGGCAAAAGTAAAATATTTGTTCCCGTACTAATCATTAAGAAATAAAAAGGCGTTTTTGAATCTCCTGTTCCTCGTAAAAAGGTCGTATAAACAAAGTAAAGAAATAAGATTGGCATTGAGATGAATAGAATTCTGGCATATGCAGTACTTTCCTCGATAATATTGGCAGGAGTTCCCATCAAATGTAAGATATCTGCTGCAAAAAAACCTCCAATGATAGCTAAAATAAGCCCCGTTAGAAAAGTGAATGAAAGCGTTGTTCCTATTATTTCCTTTAATCTCTGTTCATTTTTTGCTCCATATGCTTGTCCAATCAGGATCGAGCTCCCTGATCCAATCCCAATGGAAAAAGAAACGAGTAAAAAGAAAAGCGGAAAGAATGCAGAAATCGCAGCTACTGCATCCTCTCCAATCCATCTGCCGACAAGTACAATGGACACAAGCTGCCCGATTGATTGTAAAATATTGCTCAATAAAAGTGGAATCAAAAAGATGGACATGGTTTTTACCAAAGATTGTTGATTATCTAACATCATGATGCTCCCCTTCTCTGTCTAAAGATCCTCGGCTAAGATGCTCACAATGCGGTCTTCTATGACTTTCCCTTTTTCGTCATCAACGAGATGATTGAATAAGATCGAAAAAGCAAGTGTCTTTCCGCGTTGTGTTTCAATATATCCAGAAAGTGTGCTAACAGTTGATAATGACCCTGTTTTCGCACGTACTTTCTCAAGTGTGGCTGGTTCTTTCAATCTGTTTCTTAATGTACCTCCCACCATACGCTCACTTGCCCCTGCTAACGGAAGCGCATTTACATAGGTTTTAAACCATTTTTCCTTTTGAATGTTTGTCAAAAAGAGAGTGAATTGATTTGCAGAGACAAGGTTAATCGGTGATATGCCTGATCCGTCTCTTAACACAGTGAGTGATGGATCTATGCCAAAGGCAGGAAGGCGTTCATTGATCACGTCCAGCCCTTTTTCAAAACTTCCTTTATTCTTTACCCGCTTACCAAGTTCCTTTAACAGAATTTCTGCATGCGTATTGTTGCTTAATTTCATCATGGGAACAAGCAGTTCTGATAAAGGCATTGATGAATGAGAAGCGATTTTTTTTGCTTTTTTAGGAACTTGTTTTGTTGTGAGTGGTCCGTTCAGCTGAATCCCCTCAGCCTTTAGGGCACGTTTCATTAAATCTAAGGCATAGGTTGCCGGTTCCCATAATGCAACCCATTGTCTAGATGAACTTGCATTTAGCGGAATAGTCCCAGTCAGCGTAATCTCGTTTGTGCCGTGAGAACGTTTAAAAGATATTTTCTTTTCCCCGCCTTCTGGAACGGTTTTTACTCGGTTGATGACTTGAGCAACATCAGTCTTTGGGATTATGTCATAGCCGGCCTTCTGCCCCTGCTTCTTTCCAGGCTTTACTTCGAGAATGATGGTTCCTGCATCATAATCTTGATTCGGTGAAGCTGTGAGAGCAGATATTTGTGCGCCGTAATATTGATCCTCATCACTCCATGGAAGATCAATGGAATATCTCGTGTCATCAAACCAAGTATCATCTGCTGCAAGCTGTCCACGAATTGTATGTATTCCAGCCTTTTTGACTTGCTTAGCTAAAGCAGCAAAATCGTTCTCTAACAATGTCGGGTCTCCAGTGCCTCGGAGATAAAGGTTGCCATGTAATGTGTGCTTTTGAATAGAACCATCCATCCAAACGTCTGTAGGAAATGTGTGGTTTTCACCCAGTATATCGAGGGCGATGGCTGATGTGAGTAGTTTCATATTAGAAGCAGGAGTAAGACGGATGTCAGCTTGATGTTCATAAAGTAGAGAGGTGTCAGAAGTATCACGGACGCTGATGCCAGAGATAGCACCCTCCAAATCAGGCGCTGTGCGAATAAGTTCGTCTAAAGCTGTTATCCATTTGGATTGGTCATCACGAGCCGTTAGTTGTTCGTTTTTCATTGAAAAAGGGAGAAATAAAATCGACAACATGCATAATTGTAAAAACATGAACTGTGAGAAACGTTTCACGCAATCCCTCCTTTTTAGAGAAGCAGCCAAATTTAGAAGATTATGTTCATTATACACAAAAGAACATTTGTTCTCAAAGGTTTTTTAAACAGAAAAGTCAGCTTTCTTTGACGAAAACTGACAAGCTCCTTTACCTTTTTTCTGGATTCCAGCTATCGGCTCCGCCAAGTACGGCTTGAACGGTGATTTGACTTGCTTCGTTATTGCTTAAAATCGTTGACCATTTTACCCGCTGAGTCAAATTGCTCCCTGCCCCCGTCGATCCATACTCTTGATATCTTGCCGTTTTTTCATTGTCACGGTTATTCCAATTATGCCATCCCTCTGCTTTTATATGATCATCCATTATTGTATGGAGAAACGTGACAGCAGAATGAGGTCTCCACGGACGGCCTAAATAAACAGATTGAGCAGCAGCTGTTCCCTTTTTTAACGTCGAATTGATGAAAACGTATCCGTACCTTTGCGCTTCTGTTGTGGATGCTGCAGTAATATATCCATTTCCAAGGCTTTTTATTTCAGCTCTTTTAAATACAGCGGTTGCTGAACCAAAAATGAAATCAACCGTGCCCTCGATATAGCAGTTTTCGTAATATTGCCTGCCTGTACCTGTTGCATAAAGCGTGTCTTGATAGCCAAGGACACGTACTTGTTTAAACGCAGCGCGGTCTCCTGACACATAAAGGGCAACTGCCTGCCCTGCATTTCTGCCAGCTGTATTTTGAAAGGTGATGTTCTCTGCATAAAAGTCGTTTGAACGAATCATTGTACTTGAGCTATTGGTTGTGCTCCCAGTGCTTGCATTTGTATCATCATACGTCAGAATGGTATTGTACTGATTTTCTCCGATAAAGGACACGTGCGGTTTATTTTGCGGAAGGAGAATCTTTTCTTTATACACACCATTTTTAATATATATCGTTGTTTGCTGCTGATTGTTCACTGGTATCGCATCAATGGCGGATTGAACCGTTCGAAATGACCCATTTCCCTTTTGATCGACCACCAGAACACGGTTTGTTTGATTCTTGTGTTCAGCTGCTTCAAGTGAAGCTGGGGCCAAAAGGAATAAAGACAATACGATCACAAGCAGTAGTTTTCCATACTTCATCCCACATCTCCTCCTTATTTTGTGAACGTTTTCATTGAAACATTCTTTTTGATCTTATTCATGTTCTAACTAAAAAAACACCCACCGCGTTATGTTGTGGATGTTTTTTCAGATTTCTCATATTTCATCGCATAAATTCCTTCATTTTCAATCCATTCACAGAAAAGGACATCTTGATAAGAGGAAATGTGCTTCGATTTCAGTTGCTCACGCAGCCATGACTCATCAAATCCAGCTTCCTGTAAGTCTTTTCTTAAGATTTCCCCGTCGATAATAAAGGTTCTAGGCAGTTTGACTTCTTTACCTTTCACGTTCACATCTTCGGCTGTCGCTGGTGCGTATTTCATTTTCGGAAGCACACTGACAGAACCGTCTGTTTCTAAAATCGCATATTCAATTTCGTGAAGAGCAAAATGCCCCTTCGCCCTGATAAGCGTTTGCAGTTGATTTAAATCCAGCATGTTTTTCTTTAAGCGTTTGTAGTGAATCTTTCCTTTATCGATAACAAGGGTCGGTCTTCCTTCTAAAAAGGAACGAACCGATTTAAACTTTTGCGAGAGCCATTCAACTGTGTATATTAAAACCCCCCATACCGCAACAGCAAAAAGAATATGCAGAATGCTAACTTCTGGATCGAAGATAGCATTACCGACCATTTCCCCTAAAATGAGTGCAGAAATAAAATCAAACGGCGTGATTTGAGCAAATTGGGTTTTCCCTAATAGTTTTGTAATGAAAAATAAAGCAAAAAATCCGATGAAGAGTTCAATCAAAATATTAAAAAATGGCACAAGCATACCTTCCTTTCTGACTGCATGTATCTACAGCATGTACATGAAAGGAAGGTTCTAAACCATTTATGAAGGCAGTAAAATAAAGACGTCGTCTCCCTCAACGAATGTTTCATAAGTTTTGACGCACCCATGATCTGGTGCTTGAACGTGACCTGATGAAAGATCGATTTTCCAATCATGCATCGGACAGAACACATGATCTCCGCTCACCATTCCCTCGGCTAATACGCCGCCTTTATGAGGACAACGATTTTCAATGGCTTTGAACTGCTTGTTAGAGGTTTGAAAAACAGCTAATTCAAGTGTACCGGCTGCGACGGTTTTCCCTAGCTTCATCGGGAACTCTGATATAGTACCAATGTGAACTTTTACCACTGGAATTGACATCTGATCTCCTCCTTTCAATTCATTGATTATACGGAAGCTGTAGCTTTATGAAACAGTTGTCTTGTTTCTTGTTGGTTCTCCCGAAGCTCCTGCCAAGGCTCTTTATAGGTTGAAAGAGCGATGTCCATTCTTTCGATTAATGCTGCACGTTTTTCGTCATCTAGCAGAACCGACTGAATATGATCCAATCCAAGCCGTTCAACCCAAGCGGATGTTCTTTCTAAATAATTTGCTGTTTCCCTGTAATATTGAAGGTAAGCTGCGGCCATTTGTTCTACTTCTTCTGCTGTTTTTACCTTCATTAATAAGTCTCCAGCTCGTAAATGGGTGCCCCCATTCCCGCCTGCATACAATTCAAATCCCCCATCAATCCCTACGATGCCGAGATCTTTAATCCCAGATTCTGCACAGTTTCTAGGGCATGCGGACACGGCCATTTTGACTTTGTGTGGTGTAGCAAGACCTTCGAATTTCTTTTCAAGTGCAATTCCAAGAGAAATAGAGTCCTGCGTTCCGAACCGGCAAAATTGTTCTCCGACACATGTTTTGACGGTTCTTAATGATTTTCCGTAAGCATAACCGGACGGCATATTCAGATCAGCCCATACTTTTGGTAAATCTTCTTTTTTTACACCTAAAAGGTCGATACGCTGACCGCCAGTCATTTTCACAAGGGGGATCTCATATTTGTCGACGACATCTGCTATTTTTCTCAGGTCATTTGCATTTGTGACGCCTCCGTACATACGCGGAACAACTGAATAAGTGCCATCATTTTGTATGTTGGCATGCATACGTTCATTCACAAATCGTGAACTTTTTTCATCTTTGTAGTCAAGTGGATGAATCATACCTAAATAGTAATTCAGTGCAGGCCGGCACTTTGAACAGCCTTCTTCTGTTTCCCAATCAAGTACATTCATCACTTCTTTGACATGCTGCAAGCCTTTTTCTTTTATTTCATGAAGCACTTCATCTCGTGATAAGGTGGTGCAGGCGCAAATGGTTTCTTTATGCGCTGTGCGGTTCGCATCATCGCCTAAGGTGTGCCATAAAATCTCTTCGACAACAGCTTGACAGCCCCCGCATGATCGAGAGGCACTTGTACATTGCTTGACTTCCTGAATCGTAGATAAGCCTTCTTCCTGAATGGCCTGTACAATCTGCTCTTTTGATACACCATTACAGCCGCAAACGATATGGTCGTTTGCCATGCCCTCAATCGTGCTTTCTTGCGCCAGATTATTTGATGTTAAGATGGATACCTTCTCCATATCCGACATATCTACCCCTTCTCTAATGTAGGAGAATAATCGAGGTCCATCACTTGTTTCTCCGAACAACACAGCGCCTACTAATCGATTTTGCTGGAAAACTAGTTTTTGATAAATGCCTTGTTGTTCGTCAAAAATCTTAATCGCTTTTTTCTCATCGTTTTCTATAAAATCACCAGCTGAAAACACGTCAACTCCTGATACTTTCAGCTGTGTCGATAGAACAGACCCTTCATACGGGGCCGGGCTCATTTCACATACATGCTTTGTGAGCACGTTTGCTTGGTCGTATAAAGGAGCGACAAGTCCGTACGTTTGTCCCCTGTGCTCTGCACATTCACCGACTGCATAGATTCGAGGGACACTTGTTTCCATATAATCATTAACGATAATGCCCCGGTTCACAGCAAGACCACTTGTTTCTGCGAGCGTTTTATTTGGTTTAATTCCGGCTGCCATGACCACCATATCTGTCTCGAGCGTGGAGCCATCTGAGAAGATTAACCCCTCAACTCTTCTATCTCCTAAAATCTCATTTGTCTGTTTTCCTAGCAGGAAGCTCATGCCCTGTTTTTCTAATTCCTTTTGAAGAAGCTGCCCTGCAATTGGATCTAGCTGACGGTCCATCAAATGAGAGCCGAGGTGAATGACAGTCACTTCCATCCCTAAGTTTAATAAACCACGTGCCGCTTCAAGCCCAAGAAGCCCGCCCCCAATGACGGCTGCTTTTTTATACTTGGTGGAGGCACTTATCATTTCCTCAGTGTCTTGCAATGTACGAAAGGCTGTGACCCCTTTTTTATCACTCCCCGGAATTGGCAGGATGAATGGAAGTGAACCTGTCGCTAAAATCAAACGGTCATATTGCACGATCCGCCCTTGATCACTTATCACTGTTTGATTGTCTGTATCGATTGTCACAATGGTTTCATTTGTAAACAGTTGAATATGATGTTCCTCGTACCAATTCCAATCGTTTAACGTAATATCATCTGCATTCGTATCCCCTTGCAGAACCTTTGATAAAAGAATCCGATTATAGTTAGGATGCGGCTCAGTTCCAAATACAGTCATGTCAAATCGTTCGTTGTCTGTCTTTATAATGTTTTCAAGCGTTCGGATGCCAGCCATACCATTCCCTACTAATACGAGTTTTTCTTTCATGAAAAACACCCCTCATGTGATCATTTTTTAGAAAGTACCATAATTTCAATAAAGATGGAAAATACACGTTATGATTTCTCACATAGTTTTCAATTCTTGTAGGCTGACAGCTGTACGGGACAATACTTAAATCCCGGCATTTTACTGTGCGGATCTAAATGCTCGCCAATCAACTGGTTAATGGATTGATGTTTGCTCCAGTGAAACGGAACAAACACGGTATCTTTCCGAATGGTGTCTGATAGATGACATCTGATGATGACACTGCCTCGTGTCGAACGAATGGTGACAAGCTCCCCGTGCTGAAGTCCATAAGCTTTTGCTGTGTCAGGATGAAGCTCTGCATAGGCTTCAAACTGTCTGGCAACAAGAGAGGTACTTTTTCTTGTTTGGACCCCTGTTTGGTAATGAGCCATCACCCTGCCAGTCGTCAAATAAAGAGGGTACTCTTGACTGACTGGTTCCTTTGCCACCTTTTTTCCGTGTGCGACGACTGCAAACTTTGCTAGTTTGTCAGGATGTGAGAATTCATGTTCAAATAGTCTTTCTGTTCCTGGATCTTCTAAATGCGAACATGGCCACAAAATGCCTTGCTCCTTCCTCAGCCTTTCATAGGTTATCCCGGAATAATCAGCTTTTCCTCCTTTCGTCGCAGCTCTTAATTCTTCAAAAATATCTTCTGCTGATGAAAAAGAAAAATAATCGCCTTTGCCTAATACTGCTGCTATGTCACAAATGATTTGCCAATCATGCTTTCTTTGATGCTTGAGTGGATATGTTGCTTCTCTCAGCGTAACGCGCCCTTCTATGTTCGTCATGGTTCCTTCGTCCTCTAAATATGACGAAGTTGGTAAAATGACATCTGCGAGTGCAGCCGTTTCAGAAACAAATAAATCAATTGCCACAAAAAAGGACAGCTGTTCGATGGCTTTTTTGATAAAACTTGCGTGCGGGCCTGATTGAACGGGGTTTGAGCACATTAAAAAAAGCGCTTTGATCTCACCTTCCTGCATTTTTTCAAACATTTCAAAAGCAGAGACACCTTTTCCCGGCAATTCTTTTTCATCAATGTTCCATATTTTTGCGATTTCCTTTCTATGTAGTGGGTTTGTGATATCACGGTAACCAGGAAGCTGATCGGCTTTTTGTCCATGCTCCCTCGCCCCCTGTCCATTTCCCTGCCCAGTAATTGCCCCATATCCGCACCCGGGTTTGCCAATTTTTCCAGTCGCAAGCAGAATATTCAGTAAATTACGAACGGCTGCTGTTCCGTCTATTTGCTGTTCAATGCCTCTTGCAGTGAGGATGATTCCTGTTTTTTCTTGGGCAAATTTTCTTGCTATTTTCTGAAGAACTTCAACTGGCACACCGGTTTGCTGGACAATGTCTGTTAGAGACATTTGTGTGATATGCTGCTTCATTTCTTGAAAACCTGATGTTCGTTTTCTAATAAATTCTTCGTCTATTAAATGTTCTTGAAGCATGATGTGTAAGATTCCGTTTGTTAATGCGGCATCTGACCCTGGTTTCAGGCTGACATGTAAGTCGGCTAGTTGGGCTGTCGCTGTTTTGCGCGGATCAATCACGATGAGAAACGCCCCGTTCTTTTTCGCCTCTTCCATGTATGGCATGAGGGTCGGCTGACATTCAGCTATATTGGTTCCGGCGAGTATTAAAACCCGGGCATCTTTGATGTCACGAAGTGGGAAGGTCAGGCCTCGGTCAAGCCCAAATGTTTGGTTAGCGGCTGTTGCTGCTGAAGACATACAAAGCCTGCCGTTGTAATCAATATGTTTCGTTTTCAGTGCGACCCTTGCAAATTTTCCAAGTAAGTAAGCTTCCTCATTTGTAATTGATGCGCTCCCATACACACTGATGGCATCATGGCCATGTGCCGCCTGAAGCGCTTCGGTGCGTGTTTTGATTTCTTCAAGTGCCTCCTGCCAAGTTGCTTTGACAAATTGTCCGTTTCTTTTGATAAGCGGATGATTCAATCGTTCCCGGTGCAGGGCATGCTGGTGGGCATGCTGTCCTTTCATACAAATTCTTCCGAACGTGGTTGGGTTGTGAATGCCAATCGTCTGGTAACATGTTCGCCCCTCTACATGCTGCTCGACTAATTGCATTTTGCACTGCATACTGCAAAACGGACATTGAGATGGAAACACTCGCTTTCGCTCTTGCTGCTCTGATTTTTGCTGCGCATATTGTAAAAAAGATTGATTCATACCTTCACACCCTTTTGTCTGCTTTCATCAAATTGCTCACAGAGTTCTTCTCTCATTTCCTCATCAAGCAATTTTTCCCGTATGGATATGCTGCCGTTTCTTCGGAGCCAGTCCCCGATAGATTCCTTGAAATAGGCTCGTTTTCTATAGTCTTCAAGCAGCGCTTTTAAAAAAGGGATGAGCTCACTTTTTCGGCTCACAGAATAAAAAAGCTGACCTGCTTTCGGCTGACGCATGTCGCCTCCGATATAAATGTTCCATGCATCCAGCTGGTTCTTGATGCAGATGTCATCAATTGGGCTAAGTTGACACGTGCAGGAAGGACCGGTGACATGAATGGATGTGACGGCAGGTAAAAGCGTGTTTTCTATTTGTCTTTCGATCTCGATGACAAGCGTCGTGACAGCTGGATCGTGACGACAATCACATGAAAGAATATGAGATAGTCTGCTTCTTTCTATAGGCATGATTTGTCCCTGATCTTTTAAGATATGTGCGGCTTTTTCTGAAACACCGATAAGACGAATGCGCTTTTTCTCCGTTAGTTCAGCCTGCTGAATCAGCTTTTGTTCTAATAATGTGGTGATCATCTGTAAAAAATTGAGATCAAGACGGCCTCCATATAATTGAGGAATCATTGTGAACTCTTGCTCGGATAAGTTGAAACTATCTTTTTTTGGCTGATCATGAAACTGCTCGAAATAGTATGGTATGGCCTCTCGGCAGAAGTCACATCCATCATCGGTTGTCCAATCAAACTGACTTCTCACTTCCTCTTCATTCAGCGGCAGCCGTTCTTTCATAAATGAGAAAATGCTCTGTTCATCTGCATTTGTACATGGACAAAAAGAGTCCTGCGCTTCCGTTTGCTCATTTGATGCGTTTTGACAGCAAGCACGGACAAGCTCTTGACAGCCTCCGCAGCCGGTTGCGGCCCCTGTCTCCTTTTTGACCTCTTCTAAGTTTGTCAGCTGATGGATCAATATGCTTTTTAAAATGGCTCCCTTCGTCACGTTTTGACATTGGCAGACAAGATCTTCCTCTTTTAACGTATCTAGAGGGGATGACGGCTCTTCATTCAGTGATTTCATGACTACACTTTTATCGCGTCCCACTTTCACATCTTGGAGAAGCTGATCGGCTTTTTCCAGCTGTCCGACCAATAAGACACCTTTTAGCACATCACGTTCAAACACTAATTTTTTGTACACTTCTTGTTCTTCATCTAAATAAGTGACCACTGAAGCATACGGAGACCGGGTTTCAATACATCCTGCAGAATAGATGGGCATGTCATCTGCTTTTAATTTTGTTGAGTAAATGGGCTGAGATGCAGTCGTTATCTGTTCGCCTAATAGGTGTTTGGCAAGAATGCTTGCTTGTTCATAAATGGGCTGCACAAGACCGTGCACCACGCCCTTATGCTCGGCACATTCTCCAATGGCATAAATATTCTCGACGTTTGTTTGCATGACGTCATTTACGACAATGCCTTTTCTCGTGAGGATTCCGTGGTGTTTGGCAAGCTGTATATTCGGCCGTATTCCTGTTGTGAAAACCACGAGATCAGCATCTACGATCTCACCGTTTTTTAAAAGAACCCCTTCTACTCTCTCCTCTCCTAAACACGCAATCGTATGGGCACTTGTTTTCACCTGGATGCCCTTACGAGTTAATTGTTGCTGCAGCAATTCTGATGCTGTTTCATCTAATTGGCGCTGCATGAGCCCTTCGGTGTGATGAATGATGGTTGTCTTCAGCCCCCTTATCTGTAATCCAGCGGCCACTTCCACGCCAAGAACACCGCCCCCAATGACTGCTGCACGTTGATAGCGCAAGGAATCAGCGTGAATCGCCTGATAATCGTCAATCGTACGAAAAGCGTAGACACCTTTTTTGGATACACCTTGTATAGGAAGAAAATAAGGCGATGAACCTGTTGCGATGACCAGTTTGTCATAAGGGATATTCTGGCGCGCTTCTGTCATGATGCATTGCCGCTTTGTATCGATGTGAACAACTGTTTCACCTGCTTGTATGGTGATGTCATGTGTGGTGTACCACTCTTTTTTCTGTAGTTCAATTTGAGACAATGATTCGCTTTTTTGTAAAACCGACGAAAGTTTTATTCGGTTGTAGGCTGGGTGCTTTTCTTTTCCAATGATTGTGATGGAATAGCTTTCTGATTGCTTCTGGACGATATGCTCGATACATTTCATACTCGCCATGCCGTTTCCGATAAACACGAGATTGCGCTTTGCCATGTGAGATCAACCTTTCTACGTCTCTTGCTCCAAAGCTTTATGTACCTAGATTATGGCACGTTCCTGTCAAAAAGTGTTTGTTCATGTGAACTTTTCTGACATGATACTTTCATTACAACAATGAACTCGCTATCTTTAAGTCAGAAAATTCAAAATAGAGGAGGGTTTTTGTGAAACTTTCAGAATTAAAGTCTAGTGGTCATCCTAAAACATTGTTTGGTGCATTTTTATATTTTGATGTGAGCTTCATGATTTGGGTTTTGTTAGGGGCACTTGGTGCTTTTATTGCACAAGATTTTGCCTTATCAACAGTAGAAAAAGGGATGATTGTGGCCATTCCGATTTTATCCGGCTCTTTTTTTCGCATAATGCTGGGGTTATTAACAGATCGAATAGGACCTAAAAAAACCGCGGTGATGGGCATGCTGTTGACCACCATACCGCTCATTTGGGGGTTCACCGCTGGTACAACCCTTTCGGAGCTGGTGTTGATTGGTATTTTACTAGGAGTTGCAGGTGCAAGTTTTGCTGTCGCCTTGCCTATGGCAAGCCGCTGGTACCCGCCACATTTACAAGGGGTGGCCATGGGGATTGCAGGTGCTGGAAACAGCGGAACACTGATCTCTACGCTATTTGGACCAAGACTTGCGGAGATTTACGGGTGGCATGCAGTGATGGGGTTCGCCCTTATTCCCTTAATTGTTGTCTTTTTGTTTTTTATTTTCACTGCGAAAGATGCGCCAAACCAGCCCGCTCCTCAGCCGCTGCGGTCATATTTTTCAGTCTTTCAAGTGAAATCGACGTGGTTTTTCTGCCTTCTTTATGCGATTACATTCGGAGGTTTTGTCGGACTTTCAAGTTTTTTGAGTATTTTCTTCGTGGATCAATATGCCATTTCGAAAATCCATGCTGGTGATTTTGTGACGCTTTGTGTAGCAGCAGGCAGCTTCTTTCGGCCAGTTGGCGGTCTAATTGCCGATAAAATAGGTGGAATGAAGGTTCTGCTTGGCTTATTCGCTGTCATCGGCATCTGCCTAGGGGCAGTGAGCAGTCTTCCTGCTTTACCTGTGGTTATTGCCCTTTTATTTGTCGGGATGATGTGTCTTGGCATGGGGAATGGGGCTGTTTTTCAACTAGTGCCGCAAGTGTTCCATAAGGAAATTGGGATTGTGACTGGGATTGTTGGTGCTGCAGGCGGCATTGGCGGATTCTTTTTACCAAATGTTCTTGGCAGTATAAAAGAAATGACTGGTTCGTATACGTTTGGATTCTTGACCATTTCACTTTTTGTCCTTGTCGTCTTCCTCTGTTTAGTCTTATCACAGCTTAAGCGCAAAAAAGTCGTGATCAACCACACCGTTTCTGAATCATAAAAAGCCATGACCACTCTTTGGTCATGGCTTTTCTCTATATGTGATAAACACCCTTTGTTTGACCTATTTTGGCAGAACCGAACTCCCCATTAAATAACGGTCTACCTCGTGAGCCACTTGTCTGCCTTCGTTAATGGCCCAGACAATCAAGCTTTGGCCGCGTCTTGCATCTCCCGCTGCAAATACGCCTTCTACATTTGTTGTATATTCCCCGTACTTTGCGTCAATACGATTGTTTTTGCTGTCCACGCCAAAGTGTTTAACTAGCGGCTGTTCAGTTCCCTCAAAACCAATCGCGATAAAGACTAACTGAGCTGGCCATACCTTCTCTGTTCCTGGAATCTCATGAAATTCAAACTTCCCTTGCTCGTTTTTCACCTTTTCCATTTGAATGGTATGAAGCTCTTTTAATTTCCCATTTTTATCAGCCACAATTTTTGTGGTTTGAATAGAATATTGCCGCGGGTCTTCTCCGAATTTTGCTTGTGCTTCTTCATAAGCATAATCGAGTGAGAAGACATAAGGCTGCTCTGGCCACATGTTATCCCCTACACGTGTATCTGGAAGCTTAGGATGCTTCCCGAATTGAACAACACTTTTTGCTTTTTGGCGAAGCGCAGTTGCCACGCAGTCAGCACCTGTATCTCCTCCGCCAATCACAATGACGTCTTTTCCTTTGGCATCAATAAAGTTTTTATCTTTAAATCCTGAATCAAGCATGCTTTTTGTTGCGAGTGTTAAATAATCCATCGCCAGATGAATCCCTTTTGCTTCCCGACCTTCAATCAACAGGTCCCGCTGCTTTTGTGCACCTGTACAAAGGATGACTGCATCAAACTGCTCTTTCAGCTCATCAGCCGTGATATCCACACCCACTTCTGTGTTCGTCACAAAGTCAATGCCTTCTTGTCTTAGAAGTTTGACTCTGCGCTCAACGACTTCTTTGTCGAGCTTCATATTCGGAATACCATAAGTAAGCAGTCCGCCAAGACGGTCAGATCGTTCAAACACGGTTACTGCGTGTCCTGCTTGGTTTAATTGATCTGCACTTGCAAGTCCTGCTGGTCCTGAACCGACAATGGCAATCTTTTTCCCTGTACGGTTTGAAGGAATTCTCGGAGTGATCCATCCATTCTCAAAGCCTTTATCAATGATCGTCCGTTCAATATTTTTAATTGAAACCGCTGGATCATTGATGGCGACTGTACATGAACCCTCGCAAGGCGCTGGACACACTCTCCCGGTAAATTCAGGAAAATTGTTCGTTTTTTGCAGTCTTTCGAGCGCTTCTTTCCATCTCCCGCGATAGACAAGGTCATTCCACTCTGGAATCAAATTGTAGATCGGGCAGCCAGAAACGCCGCCCCTGATCTCCATCCCAATTTGACAAAACGGTGTTCCGCAGTCCATACATCTAGCGCCCTGCCTTTTTAATACCTCATCTGTATAAGGAGCTGAATATTCTTTCCAGTCATTTTGACGAGTGAGAGGGTCACGTTCATTTGGCTTTTCTCTTTTATAATCCATAAAACCTGTTGCTTTGCCCATTGTCCTCTCCCCTTTCTTAATGAGCGAGGGCTGCTTTTTGCCCGTTTGCCGTTTCTTTATTTTTCGGTTTTGTGTTTGCTTCAAATGCGAACATGACAGCTTCCTCATGACTAAGTCCCGCTTGTTTTTGTTCTTCAATGCTTTGAAGCATCATTTTGTAATTTCTCGGAATGATCTTAATGAATTGATTCTTTTCTTGCTCCCAGTTCTCTAGAAGGGCTGATGCCTTTGAGCTGTTTGTATAATCAAGGTGCTCCTGAATCATTTGCTTCACTTCTTGCTCTTCTTCATGATCTGTGAGTTTTTCAAACATGATCATTTCCATATTACACATTCTTTTGAACTGTTTCGCATCAGATGTATGCACGTAAGCCACACCGCCAGACATGCCTGCACCAAAGTTTTTCCCGGCATCCCCTAAAATAACAACACGTCCGCCAGTCATGTACTCACAGCCATGATCACCGATTCCTTCGACGACCACATGGACACCTGAATTACGAACGGCAAATCGTTCACCTGCACGCCCGTTAATATATGCTTTTCCGCTTGTCGCCCCATAAAATGCAACGTTTCCGACAATGACGTTCTCATGTCCATTTTGCACAAAGTGATCAGATGTTTTGACAACAATTTTGCCTCCGGAGAGTCCTTTGCCGATATAGTCATTTGAGTCACCTGTTAAATATAAGGACATGCCCTTTGGCACAAATGCGCCGAAGCTTTGTCCAGCTGAACCAGTGAAACGAAGTGTGATCGTATCCTCTGGCAGTCCTTCTTCGCCGTAGCGCTTAGACACTTCACTACCAGTAATGGTTCCAGCTACACGGTGAATGTTGCGAATGTTTAGTGATAGATCAACCGGTGTTTGATGATCCAGCGCTTCCTGTACATAAGGGAGAATCTCATTTACATCCAGTGATTCATCAATCTTATGATTTTGCGGCGTTCTAAATGTGCGCGGTCCTTCTGGCTGATAAAGCAGTGTTTCAAGGTTCAGCTGCCCTGCTTTCCAGTGTGCCTTTGCTCTTTCACTAACCGCCAAAACGTCTGTACGTCCAATCAATTCATCCATTGATGTAAAGCCAAGTTCAGCTAAGATTTCTCTTACTTCCTCTGCAATAAACATCATGAAGTTCACAATGTGATCAGGGTTACCCATGAATTTTTTGCGAAGCTCTGGATTTTGTGTCGCAACACCGACTGGGCAAGTATCTAAATGACAAGCTCTCATCATGACGCATCCTAATACAACAAGTGGAGCTGTTGCAAAGCCGTATTCTTCTGCACCTAAAATCGCAGCCATGACAACGTCGCGCCCTGTCATTAATTTTCCATCAGTTTCAAGAACGACTCTTTCGCGAAGACCGTTTAAGACTAGGGTTTGATGTGCCTCAGCCAAACCAAGCTCCCACGGAAGTCCTGTATGTTTAATGCTTGTTTTTGGCGAAGCCCCAGTACCGCCATCATATCCGCTAATGACAATGACATCCGCAGTCCCTTTTGCTACACCTGCTGCAATAGTTCCAACGCCAGCTTTAGAGACAAGCTTGACACTGATGCGTGCGTCACGGTTCGCGTTTTTCAAATCATGGATCAGCTGAGCCAAATCCTCGATTGAATAAATATCATGATGCGGAGGTGGTGAAATCAGGCCAACACCCGGCGTAGAACCACGCACATCTGCGACCCAAGGATACACTTTATTTCCTGGCAGCTGACCGCCTTCACCAGGCTTTGCACCTTGCGCCATTTTAATTTGCAGTTCATCTGCATTGACCAAGTAATGACTCTTCACACCAAAGCGGCCAGAAGCAATTTGTTTAATCGCACTTCTGCGATCATGACCTTGCTCATCTACTGTAAAACGTGCAGGGTCTTCCCCGCCTTCTCCGCTATTGCTTTTGCCGCCAATTCGGTTCATCGCAATTGCTAGTGCTTCATGCGCTTCTTTACTTAAAGAACCAAATGACATCGCACCTGTCTTAAAGCGGCGCACAATCGATTCAGCAGATTCAACCTCTTCAAGGCGAACGGGTTTTTGTTTTGAACGAAAAGCAAACAGATTTCTGAGGAAGCCAATTCTTTCTTCGTCCGCTGCCTTCGTATATTGTTTAAATAGATCGTAATCTTCGTTGCGGCATGCCCACTGAAGCGTATGGATTGTTTTAGGATTAAAGGCATGATGCTCTCCGTTTTTTCTCCATTGGAATTCACTGCCTGATTCGAGTGTTTGGTCAGTAGATGACTGATACCCGGCCTCATGACGAAGCTTTGCCTCACTAGCAATGGTCTCAAGATCAATTCCGCCAAGCTGCGAAGCTGTGCCTGTGAAATACGCCTGAATGACGTCTTCACTAATGCCGACTGCTTCAAAAATTTGTGCTCCTCTATAACTTTGCACAGTGGAAATACCCACTTTTGACATGACTTTGACAACACCCTCGGTCACGCTTTTGCCAAACTTCGTGACAGCTTCATCAAAGCTAATAGAGATCGCTTCTTCTGAAATAAGCTGTTTGTATGTTTCATAGACCAGGTAAGGGTGGATTGCATCTGCACCGTAGCCAATAAGTGCTGCAAAATGATGGACTTCTCTCACTTCACCAGATTCGACGATCAGACTCACCTTTGTTCGCAAGCCTTGGCGCACAAGATGCTGATGAAGTGCACTTAGTGCAAGAAGTGGTGGAATCGGCACTTTCTGTTCTGTCATTTCACGATCTGAAAGAATTAATAAAGATACGCCTTCGCGAATGGCTTTTTCCGCTTCTTCAAACATCGCATCGAGACCACGTTTTAGATCATCGGTGAAAAGTGTATGAATTGTTTTGCTTTTAAAGGCATTATGAACAATCGTTTTCAAACCGTTAAATTGTCCGCTCGTTAAGACCGGTGTATAAAGTTTAATTCTTCGGCATGAATATTCATTTGGATGTAAAATATCTCCTTCAGCACCTAACCAAGTCATGGTTGATGTGACGAGCTGCTCACGAATCGCATCAATCGGTGGATTCGTGACCTGTGCAAATAGCTGTTTAAAATAATTGAAGAGTGATTGCGCCCGATCTGATAGCACAGCAAGCGGTGTGTCACTTCCCATGGAACCGATTGGGTCTTTGCCCTCCTCTAGTAAAGGGATTAAATACTTTTGAATGTCTTCATACGTATAATGGAAAGCACGCTGGCGCGTCAGTAAATCACTCATTATACTAGAATTTTCTGAATTTTCTTCAGAGCGATTGACATGAACCATTTCTTCATCCAGCCATTTTTGATAAGGAAATTCATTCGCAATGGTCGACTTCACTTCTTCATCTGAAATAATTCTGCCTTCTTCAAGGTCAATCAAGAGCATTTTACCTGGCTCAAGACGATCTTTATATTTGACATCTTCTTCTTTTGTTTCAATCACACCTACTTCAGATGAGAAAATGATGTGGTCGTCATTTGTGACATAGTATCTTGCTGGTCTTAATCCGTTACGATCTAAGATAGCTCCGATTTGTTTCCCGTCTGTAAAGGAAATCGCTGTTGGTCCATCCCACGGCTCCATTAAAGAACTATGGTATTCATAAAATGCCCGTTTCTCTTTTGACATGTGCGTATTCTCAGTCCAAGGCTCAGGAATGAGCATCATCGCTGTATGAGCAGGTGTACGGCCTGCAAGTACGAAAAATTCAAACGCATTGTCTAAAATAGATGAATCACTTCCGTCTGCATTCAGCACTGGCAAAATCTTGTCTAGATCTTCTCCGAAGGCTTCAGACACGAATTGTTGTTCTCTTGCTCTCATCCAATTGATGTTTCCTCTTAATGTGTTGATTTCTCCGTTATGAATTAAGTAACGGTTTGGATGAGCTCTTTCCCATGTAGGGAATGTATTTGTACTAAATCTTGAATGAACAAGTGAAAATGCAGAAACAAATGTTTCATCTTGCAGGTCAAGGTAAAAAGCATCGACTTGATCTGATGTTAAAAGTCCCTTATATACAATGGTTTGACTTGATAGGCTGACAAAGTAAAATTGTTTTTTCTCTGCTGTTCCCCAATTTTCAGCCTGCTTACGAATGACATATAATTTTCGTTCAAATGCCAAACGATCTGTTACGTTGTCGTTTGCACCGATAAACACTTGACGGACAACCGGACAGCTCTTTGCTGCGACAGTCCCAATTTTCCCAGCATCAACAGGAACGGTTCTCCAGCCAATCAATGTTTGACCTTCTTGTTTAATGAAACCGTTGATCTTCTGTTCAATCGCTTGACGCGTTTTGTCATCATCATCTTTTGAAAAGAAAACCATTCCTACCCCGTAACGGCCCTTTTCAGGAAGTGCAAAATCTTGGCAATTCTTTCTAAAGAAAGCGTCTGGCAGTTGTACCATTAAGCCGGCACCATCACCTGTATACGGATCACTGCCTTGCCCGCCGCGATGATCGAGCTGGCACAGCATTTGCAATCCCTTTTTGACGATGCTATGTGTCGCCTCCCCTTTTAAATGGGCGTACAGTCCGATTCCACATGCATCATGTTCAAATTCAGGACGGTAGAGACCTTGTGGTTGTGGTAGTTGATTAAAAGTCATCGTTTCTCTCCCCCGTTTAAAAGATCCGTTTTTTCACAGTAATAAAATCTCACAAACTCTGTAACTTATTTTAAGTTTTCAAATTAATATAAACAATATATAATTTAGATCAAAACAATCTCTTTTTGAGATAGATGGGTGTGAAGTGTAAAAATGGAGCTTCGTCAATTACGATATTTTGTAGAAGTTGCTGACCGTGAACACGTGTCAGAAGCGGCTGAAAACTTACACGTTGCCCAATCTGCCATCAGCCGGCAGATTGCCAATTTAGAAGAAGAACTTGGAGTGGCTTTATTCGAACGAGAAGGACGAAATATCAAATTAACGAAAATCGGCAGACAATTTTTGGACCATGTTAGGACAGCACTAAAGGCAATTGATTACGCCAAGGAGCAAATTGATGAATACTTAGACCCGCACAAAGGGACGGTAAACATTGGATTTCCTACAAGTCTAGCAAGCCAAGTTCTCCCTTCTGTCATTTCGGCCTTTAAGCAGGAATATCCAGAGGTCGATTTTTTACTTAGGCAAGGTTCCTATAAGTTTCTCATTGAAGCAGTCAAAAATCGAGATATCGATCTTGCCTTTTTAGGACCTGTACCGACAAATGATCCTCAAATAGAAGGAAATATTTTGTTTTCAGAAAGCATTTATGCCCTTTTACCTGTTAGCCACCCCTTCAGCGGGCAAAGAAGTATTCATTTAAGTGATTTGAGAAAAGACCATTTTGTTTTATTTCCTGAGGGGTATGTGCTGAGACAAATTGCGGTTGATGCTTGTAAGCAGGCAGGCTATGAACCAACCATTTCATCTGAAGGAGAAGATTTGGATGCGATTAAAGGTCTCGTGTCAGCTGATATGGGCGTTACCTTATTACCCGAAAGTGCCTTTTATGAAACAACACCGCGATTTACAGTGAAAATTCCAATTGATTTCCCGCAAGTGAGAAGAACCGTTGGAATTATTGCCTCTAAATCAAGAGAGATGTCTCCTTCCGCACACGATTTTTATATGTTTGTGAAGGATTTCTTCTCTAAAATTGAACAATATAAATAATTCATTAAAACAAGACATTTCATTTGTAGAAATAATCACTCTTTGTATATGATGAGTTACAAAGCAACAGATTATATGGAAGAAAGGTAATTTTATGAAATCAATTTTATCATTTTTAAAGCCCTATCGGCTATCCGTTGTATCCATTGTCATCCTGACCTTTTTAAGCAGTATGCTCCAGCTGTATTTACCGACTTTGACAGCAGATATCGTAGATGTTGGGATCGTCCAAGGAGATATCGCTTATATATGGAAGGTTGGCGGCTGGATGGTGGCTTGTTCTTTTCTTGCCATCCTGCTTACGATTTGGAAGTCCTACCTGTCATCAAAGACTGCACTTGGCTTCGGACGTGATATGAGAAGACAGCTGTTTGTGCATGTCGAACAATTTTCACTAGAAGAATTTCAAAAGATTGGGACGTCTTCCTTTATTACAAGATCAACAAATGATGTGAAACAAGTTCAAGATGTAACGATCATGATCCTACAAATGATGACAAGAGCACCTCTTATGCTCGTTGGCGGAATTATTTTGGCTGTGTCTCGAGATGCTGTGTTATCTCTTATCTTTTTAGCAGCCCTTCCCCTTCTTGGCGGGTTTATCTATTTGGTTTCAAGAAAAGCCATCCCGCTATTCGGACAGCTTCAGAAAAAAACAGACAGGCTGAATTTAATTATGAGAGAGTCTCTTTCAGGCATCCGGGTGATTCGTGCGTTTAACCGCGTTGATGATGAAAAGGAGCGTTTTCAAGAAGCCAATACATCATATAAAGATACTGGCCTTAGGGTCAATCGTTTAATGGCATACTTGTTTCCGTTTATGCTGATCATCATGAACTTCACGAATATCGGCATTGTCTGGATTGGCGCAAACCGTATTGATGCGGGACAAATGGAAGTCGGAAATCTTATCGCTTTCATTCAATATGCGATGATGATTTTAATGGCACTCATTATGCTGTCGATGAGCTTTATTATGGTCCCAAGAGCTCAGGCATCCGCTAAACGAATGAATGAAGTGTTAAACATGGAACCGAAGATTACAGACAAAAAATCGTCAGTGACTGACGTTCAACAACCTGCGCAAGCTATTCGGTTTGAGAATGTTTCATTTTATTACTCGAATGCTGAAAAACCAGCCGTTCAAGACATTACGTTTGAAGCCAAAACTGGCGAAACGACAGCGATTATTGGCAGTACGGGTTCTGGGAAAACAACCCTTCTTCAGCTGATGACGCGTTTTTATGAAGCGACAGAAGGACGGATTACACTAGATGGTGTAGATATTAGGGAACTGCCTCAGGAGAAACTAAGAAGTCAGATGGGCTATGTCTCTCAAAAAGCCGTTTTATTCAGCGGAACCATTGCCGATAATGTGCGCTTTGGCCGTCACGATGCGACTGATGAAGACATTTGGCAGGCGCTGCGAACGGCACAGGCCGAAGAATTTGTGCTGCAAAAAGACGGCGGCATTCATGCAGAGATTGACCAAGGCGGTTCAAACCTATCTGGCGGTCAAAAGCAGCGGCTGTCTATTGCAAGAGCACTTGTAAGAAAACCCTCATTCTATCTGTTTGACGATAGCTTCTCTGCCCTTGATTACAAAACCGATGCAAAACTTCGGGCATCACTAGAAGCTGAAAAGGAGCACGCAGCCTTGATTATTGTCGCTCAAAGAATCAGCACAGTGAAACATAGCGATAAAATCATTGTGTTAGATGAAGGAAAGATTGCAGGCATTGGAACACATGAACAATTACTTAAGGATAACCTTGTATATCAAGAGATTGTCGCATCACAGGAAGGTCAGGAGGTGGAGCAAAGATGAGTAAAAAAATGTCTTCTGGAATGGGACATAAAGGCGGTCATCCAAAGGGACCGGTCGTAAAACCGAAGGAATTTAAAAAAACACTTCTTCGTTTGATTGGCTATTTAAAACCGAGGAAATTTCAACTGATCATTGTATTGATTGCAGCGATCGGTTCAACCGTCTTTAATGTCATTAGTCCAAAATTACTCGGGGATGCCACCTCTTCCCTCTTTGAAAGCTTTACACAAGGAACAGGCGTTCAATACGATGTCATTTCACGCATTTTATTGCTGCTTGTCTTATTATATGTCGTTGCCTCTCTCTTTTCATTCGTTCAGCAATATGTGATGGCTGGTGTCTCACAGCAGACGATTGCTGAATTAAGGCAAGAAGCAAATGATAAGCTCACACGTCTGCCCCTTCGTTATTTTGATAAAACAACACACGGGGACACGTTGAGCCGTGTAATGAACGATATTGATAATATTAATACATCTCTACAGCAGGCACTCACCCAGGTGATCACATCTGTGATTACGGTCATCGGGATTGTCCTTATGATGCTTTTCATCAGCCCGTTACTCACCTTGCTAGTATGTTTGACACTGCCGCTTAGTCTGTTTGCGATTCGAGGCATCACATCATTTTCGCAAAAGCATTTTAAGGCGCAGCAAAAAGAGCTGGGAATGATCAATGGACATATTAATGAAATGTTCACAGGACATCAGACGGTTCGTGCGTATGGCTATGAAAAGAAAGCCATTGATACATTTGATCAATTAAACGAACAGCTGTATGAATCTTCAAGAAAAGCGCAGTTTATTTCTGGTTTAATGATGCCAATGATGACCTTTATCGGGAACCTTGGCTATGTGGCGGTTAGTGTAGCCGGCGGGATTCTTGTCATTAACGGAAATATTCGTGTTGGGGATGTGCAGGCATTTATCCAATACACGCAGCAAATGTCGCAGCCGCTTGTGCAAGCATCAAGTGTTGCAAACTTAGTTCAATCTGCCATCGCTTCTGCTGAAAGGGTCTTTGACATTTTGGATGAGGAAGAAGAACATGCGGAAGAGGATGCAGCGATTGATCTTGAAGCACTTTCAGGGGATGTAACCTTTGAACAAGTTCACTTCGGATATGAAAAAGATCATCCGGTGATTCAAGGTTTGAATTTACACGTACAAGAGGGACAAACGGTTGCCATTGTAGGGCCAACAGGTGCTGGAAAAACAACGATCATTAATTTGTTAATGCGCTTTTATGAACTAGATCAAGGGTCCATTCGCATTGGCGGTGTAAAAACGACCGATCTCAGCCGCCGGCAAGTACGTGACTTATTTGCGATGGTTCTTCAAGATACATGGCTTTTTGAAGGCACGATATATGACAATATTGCATATGGCAGGCAGCATGTTTCTAAAGACGATGTCATAAAAGCCGCTAAACATGCCTATGCCGATGATTTCATCCGGACGCTTCCAGATGGATACGACACCATATTAACAGAAGATGCCGGCAACCTTTCGCAAGGCCAGCGTCAGCTGTTAACAATCGCCCGCGCAATTTTATCTGATCCAAAAATTTTGATATTAGATGAAGCGACAAGCAGTGTCGATACGCGGACAGAGATGCATATTCAAAAGGCGATGAATGAATTAATGAAAGGCAGAACGAGCTTTGTCATTGCACACAGACTTTCGACGATTAAGGATGCCGATCTCATTTTAGTCATGAAAGATGGTACCATTATTGAAAAAGGAACGCACAGTGAGCTTTTGAAAGAAAATGGCTTTTATGCTGATCTGTATATGAGTCAATTTGCCGAGCATCAAGTCGGTTAAAAACAAAAAAGAGGATTGACACGCATTTCCCCATCTGTCGATCCTCTTTTTTTATGTCAGAATCCTGACCTCTTTCTTGTTTACAGATGAAAGAATGGAGCAAATACTCTTTAAATATACCTTCAATTCCTCTGCCTATCGAGTTGTTCTAAATGACTTGTGGCCGTTCATCAGTGGACAAAATAGCAAACAAATCATGATCTTTCCACTCTCCATTGATCTTTACATTTTGTCTAGACAGACCTTCTTTTTGAAAGCCAGATTTTTCAAGAACTCGTATGGAGCCGAGATGATGAGGCTGAACACCGGCCTCAATTCTGTGAAGATCCAGTACTTGAAATGCCTCATCCAGCATGAGTGCAATGGCTGTAGTCGTGTAGCCTTTTCCATTTTGTTTTTGATCAAGGCCATATCCAAGCCAGGCACTTTGAAGGACGTTTCTGACAACACCAGACAGTGTCATCGTTCCGATTAGCTGATTCGATTCACGGTGAAAAATTCCTTTTGCATACGTTTCGGCTTTGTTGCGGCCTTGCTGACAGGTCTGAATTCGTTTAATTGTTCGGAGATGGTGTAAAATTTCTCCTGCCTAAGTGGAGTAATTGGCTGAAAGAACGCACGATGTTCATATTCAAGTGTTGTCAGTGCTTCAACATCGCTCTCTATGAGGTCTCTTAAACAGATGGATAAGTAGTTCGCCTCCATGTCATTCCCCTTTCTTGTCTATCTCCTCAGCATTCACTAAAAAACACTACCCCATAAGAAAGGTAGTGTTTTTAGCATTCGTTCTCAGTTTCTAATTTGACCATCACCAGATAGAAGCAGCTTTGTTGTTGTGAGTGCAGGAAGTCCCATTGGTCCTCTTGCATGCAACTTTTGAGTAGAGATGCCAATTTCAGCCCCATATCCGAGTGCGCCGCCATCTGTAAAGCGAGTGGATGCGTTATGATAAACAGCGGCCGCATCGACTTCGTTTAGAAACGTCAGTGCGTTTTTTTCATCCTCTGTTACGATGGCCTCTGAATGTTTTGTGCCGTACTGATCAATATGGCAAATTGCGTCCTCAATAGAATCAACGACTTTCACCGCAAGATCAAGACTTAAATACTCATCTGTAAAGTCCACTTCTTCAGCAGGAACCGCATTTGAAAAGAAGGCTTGTGCTTCTTGATCGCCATGTACTGTCACATGATGCTGAAGCAGTGCTTCATTCAATTTAGCTCCATTCTCTTTCAGCCAATCGCGATGAACGATCAAGGTCTCAAGTGCATTACAAACAGCTGGGCGATTCGTTTTCGCATTGATCACAATCTCAATGGCTTTCTTCAAGTTCGCTGTTTGATCAATAAAGACATGGCAGTTCCCTGTTCCTGTTTCAAGGACTGGAATGGTGGATTCTTCCACAACTGTTTGAATTAATGACGCACCGCCTCGCGGAATCAGGACATCGATCCATTCCTTTAAGTGGAACATCGCTTGAACCGATGAGCGGTCTGTTTGTTCGATAAACTGTACCGCATCACGAGGAATATTTGTTTCATCCAAGGCTTCATGAATGACGCTTACGATCGCTTTGTTGGAAGAAATAGCGGAGGAACCGCCTTTTAAAATCACTGAGTTGCCTGCTTTTAAAGCAAGTCCTGCTGCATCGACAGTGACATTCGGTCTCGCTTCATAGATCATACCGATCACGCCGAGCGGTACTCTTCGGCTTTTCACATGTAAGCCATTTTCAAGAGTCCATTCATCCAATATTTCTCCAACAGGATCTGTTAATCTCGTCACAAGCCGCAAACTTTCAGCAAACTCATGAATTCTTTTTTCATTTAACATTAAACGATCCATTAAGGCATCTGAGAAGCCCTTTTCTTTTCCTGCATCTAAATCCTTTTGATTTTCCTGTAAAATGAAGCTGCTTTTCTGTTCTAATGCTTCTGCTATTTTAAGCAACGCCTCATTCTTTTCCTCTGTTTGAAGTAACCCTAGTTTTTTTGATACGTGCTTTGCTTTTTTCGCTTTTTCTTTGACCGATGTGACAACTTCAGCTGTCAGTGTCATGAAATTCCTCCCTTATGGTTAGCAAACTGGTATTGATAAATCTAAATGACAAACAAATGCTTCAAGATCGACGACATGCACCACTTCATCTTGTAACAAATCACTGCTCAGTGCGAGTTCGTCAGACGCATAATTGACAATGCCGAGCCCAATTTCTCTTCTATCTTGATCTAAAATACGGACAACATCGCCTTTTTTAAACGAACCTTTTACCTCGACAATGCCATCAGAATCAAGGCTTTTCTCGCGGTGCATGAGGTGCTCCTCTGTTTTCTCTTGAACCACGATCTCACCTTTTGGTCCAGAATGAAAAGCAATCCACTGCTTCTTATAATTCAGCGGAGCTAGGTTTTTATCAGCTGTAAAATAAGTGCCGTCCTCTGTCCCATTGATTGCTTTATCTAAAATGTGCGGCGTATCCGCTTTTCCTAAAAAGCCGTTGATACCTGCTGCCATTGAAATTTTAAAGGCGTCGAGCTTCGATTTCATTCCGCCTGTGCCAACGCTGCTTCCGGCATCTCCAGCAGCTGCTTCGATGTCTTCTGTAATTTCTGTGACTTCAAGAATTCTCTTTGCATTTGGGTTTGTATGAGGATTATCTTCATACAAGCCGTCAATATCAGATAAAATAGCAAGGAAATCCGCATCAATCAGTCCAGCTACTTTTGCAGACAATGTATCATTATCTCCGAACTTCAAGCGATTGATTGTCACGGTATCATTTTCATTGATAATGGGGATGATGCCCCGATCTAATAATACATTCATCGTATTTCGCACATTTTGATACCGGGTTTCATCTGAAAAATCGCTTCTTGTAATTAAGAGCTGTGAAGCAATATAGCCGTGCGATAAAAATAATGTAGAATATGATTCCATTAAAAGTCCCTGACCTATTGAGGCAGACGCCTGTTTTTCTGGCAGTGTTTTGGGTCTATCAATAAATCCTAGCTTTCGGTAACCTGCTGCAACTGCACCAGAAGAAACCAAAATGACTTCGTGTCCTTCATCTTTGAGTTTGACAATTTGATTCACGAGATTTTCTAGTTTTTTTAAACTGATCTCCCCTTGAAAGCTAGTAAGAGAGCTGCTTCCGATTTTGACAACAATTCGTTTTCTCTCTTTATCTGAGTACACCTTATCACTCCTGTTTTGAGGCTCTATTTATATCGTTACTTTTTGTTTTTGCTGTTCGCTTATCTCTTTTGATCGATTGGCGGCATGTTTGACGGCCTGCTTCATGGCTTCTCCTCCGCCGAAATGATCTAATGCATTTAGTCCTGCAGCAGTTGTTCCATTTGGTGACGTAATTTTTTCTCTAAGGACAGAAGGGTTTTCAGCTGTTTCTTGGAGCATCTTCGCTGCACCAAGAAGTGTCTGTGTCCCGATTTGGCGAGACATTTCTTTTGATAAACCGGCTTCTTCTCCCGCTTCTTCGATTCTTTCCATTAAGAAATAAAAGTAGGCTGGCCCGCTTCCGGCAATTCCTGTAAAAATGTCCATTTGCTCTTCCTGAATGGTATAGACTTCTCCCATTTCAGATAGAAGAGCCTGACTCATGCTCACATCTTCACTTTTTACATAACGTCCAGCAGATAATGCCGTTGCTGATGCCCCGATGGTACTTGACGTATTTGGCATCACCCTCATGACAGGCTGGCCTTCATGCAGCATGTCTTCAATATACGATGATTTCACTCCTGCAAGTACAGACAGGATGAGCTGATCTCTCTGAATATGGGGTTTTAATGATTCAAGTGCTGTTTCAGCATCCTTCGGCTTCATTGCCAGGATCAACATATCCATTTCTTCAAAAGGAAATGAATCCATTGTGGCTGTTTGGATTCCGTAGCGCTTCGTTAATTCATTTAATCGCTGCTTATTTTGCCTGTTTGTTGCGTAAATATGGCCTAACGGCATCTGTTCTGATCGCACAATACCTGCAATCATTCCTTCCGCCATCGAACCTGCTCCAATGAAAGCAACTTTCTTTTGATCAATGATATTGATCCTCTCCCTTGTTCGCTTTTTGTTCGTGTTTTTCGCACGTTAGTTATCGTAACATGATGAGAAATCGTGTCAAGAAAGAGCCGGCGCTTTTCAAAAGTCCCGAATGCACGCTGAACAGCTTGCTGTATGTATGTCAGCTCTGTTTTTCCGAATCAGTAATTTAGATCAAAAGAACTATACGTATTTGAATCAAAGTACCCTTTCGTTCGACTGAATTCACCATTTTATTTTTGGTTTCGGTGACTTCAATTCTATTTTTAAGAAAGCGTTATCATTTTTATTGACTGTCTCATTTCCTATGCGATGAATGGGTAAGAATCTTTCGATTAGACTATTGACATATTTTAGAAAACATGTCCGTTGAAATGCGCTTTTCGTGATGATACCGTGAAAGGGAAATCAAGCGAAAAAGGAGTGTTCATAATGAAAGTGAAAAAAAACTATGTCAATGTCATTCCAATGAAAGAAATCCGTTCCACTGATGACCTTCTTTTCCCATTCCCTATCTACAATGAATTACGATCGCAAGGTGATATTCGATACGATGAAAGAAGAAAGTGCTGGGATCTCTTTCGGTATGCGGACATTCAGTCCGTTTTGAAGCACCCAAAAGTGTTTTCATCACAGCGGGGCAGAAGCACATCTAAAACGAGTATTTTAACAATGGACCCTCCAAAACATACAAAAATGAGAGCACTCGTCAATAAAGCATTCACGCCAAAAGCGATCAAACAATTAGAAGATCAGATTAAAGACCTGACACATGATTTATTAAATCAAGTAAAGGATCAACGTACCTTTGATCTTGTTCAGGACCTAGCAGCTCCCCTGCCTGTCATGATCATCGCCGAGCTTCTTGGTGCAGAGGTGGAAGACCGAGAGCTGATTAAGAAACATTCAGATGCCCTTGTTGCAGGAGCAAAGGATGATTCAAAAGAAGCCATTCAAGCCGTTGTAGAGATGCAAAAACAAGCAGAAGAAGAACTGTCAGAGTACTTTGCGCATTTGATCCAAAAGCGGAAAGAAACGCCTGCCGATGATTTAATCTCCCTTCTCATCCAAGCGGAAATTGATGGGGAACATTTAACAGAAAATGAGCTGCTTGGCTTTTGTATTCTCTTACTCGTTGCTGGTAATGAGACGACGACGAATTTAATCACAAATGCAGTACGACTGCTAACAGAGCAGCCGCACATTGCAGAATCAGTCCGGCAAGATCCCTCTCTCATTCCTCAATTGACAGAGGAAACACTGCGCTATTATCCACCTGTACAAGCGATTGGGAGAATTGCAGCAGAGGATGTTGAGATCGCAGGTTCACACATTAAAAAAGGAGACTATCTCATCAACTGGGTTGCCTCTGCGAACCGCGATGAACGGAAATTTGAAGATCCAGATACGTTTCGTCTTGACCGGAAATCCAATCCGCATATGAGTTTTGGTTTTGGTATTCATTTTTGTCTTGGTGCACCTCTCGCCCGGCTTGAGAGTCATATTGCACTTGAGATTTTACTCAATACATTTCAAGAGATCACCTGTGCGGCAGATAAGCTGAAACCCATTCAAAGCACGTTTGTTTTTGGGGTAAAAGAATTTCCTGTACAGGTCACCCGTTTTTAAAAGTCCCTTTGATATGGGGCTTTTTTCATCAGCTTATTCTTACCTTCCTGCTCCGAACATGCTAAAATAAAGTCCATATCAACGTGATCACGGAATTCGGAAAGGAAGCCAAAACTTATGACCGATTATACAGCTATGAAAGACGGAATATTCAAATCAGTTTGTTCGTTAGATTGTCCTGATCAATGCGGTCTTTTAATACATAAAGAAAATGGAAAGATCGTCAAAGTTCAAGGAGATCCAGACCATCCAGTCACTCAAGGAAACATATGCAATAAAGTGCGGAATGTCACAGCCCGCTTATATGATGAAAAACGGCTGACAACGCCATTAAAACGTGTAGGTAAAAAAGGGGACGGGCAGTTTGCACCGATTACGTGGAAAGAAGCCATTGAAACCATCCGGCAAAAATGGACAAAGCTGATCGAAGAAAAAGGTCCGGAAAGCATTTTGCCTTACAGCTTCTATGGGAATATGGGCAATCTCAATGCTGAGGGAATGGACCGCCGCTTTTTCTATCGTCTTGGCTCAAGTCAGCTAGACCGAACGATCTGTCAGTCAGCAGGAACCACTGGCTATAAATATACAATGGGCGCAAGCATCGGGACCGATCCAGAAGACACCATTCATACGAAACTATTTATTTTTTGGGGCATCAATGCCGTGTCGACCAATATGCATCAAATCACCTTGGCACAAAAAGCGAGAAAGCAAGGAGCAAAGATTGTCGTCATCGATGTTCACAAAAACCAAACTGGTCGAATGGCTGATTGGTTCATTCCGCTTCGCCCTGGCACTGACAGTGCGCTGGCTCTAGGGATCATGCATATCCTTTTTGCAGAAAATCGCACAGATCATTCATTTTTAGAAACTTACACGGTCGGCCACAATGAACTTCGCGAGCATGTAAAGCAGTATGATCCAAAAACCGTTGAACAGATCACAGGTGTCCCTAAAGAAGACATCATCACACTTGCGAGAATGTATGCAGAGACATCGCCATCTCTCATTCGTATTGGAAATGGACTTCAGCATCATGATAATGGCGGGATGAGTATAAGAACCATCTCCTGCCTCCCTGCCTTGACGGGGCAATGGCTGCATAAAGGCGGCGGTGCGATGAAATCGAACTCTTCTTTTCTCAGTTATAATGAAACAGCTCTTCAGCGGCCGGATCTATTAAAAGGCCGTACACCTAGATCATTTAATATGAATCAGCTAGGTAGCGTGCTGACCAGCGCAGAGCCTTCCATTGATTCTCTTTTTGTCTACTCATGCAACCCAGCTGTTGTCACACCTGAAGCGAATAAAGTAAGAGAAGGTTTGCTGAGAGAAGACCTATTTACGGTGGTTCATGATCTATTCATGACAGAGACAGCGGCTTATGCAGATATTGTACTGCCAGCGACATCTGCCTTTGAAAATGAGGATTTCTATACTTCATACTGGCATCATTATATTCAAATTCAAGAGCCAGTCATTGAACGCTATGGAGAAAGCAAATCAAACACGGAAGTATTTCGTCTATTAGCTCAGGCCATGGGCTTTGAAGATGAAGCGTTTCGCGAGACAGATGCTGAACTGATGGAACAAGCCCTTCATCATCCAGAAAATCCGCATTATGCAGATATTTCATATCAGGCGCTGAAAGAGAAAAAATGGATCAAAGCAAAACGTGGATCTTTCGAGGAATTAAAGCTCCCTACCCCAAGCGGGAAAATTGAGCTTTACTCTGAACAAATGAAAAAAGATGGATATCCAGCACTTCCAACCTATGTACCACTTTATCAGGAAAGTGATTATCCGCTGACGTTTATACCGGGACCAAATCATAATTTTCTAAATTCCACCTTCTCTCTTCACGAAAAGCATCAAAAGCTTGAAAAATTTCCGAAGCTTCATATGAATGAACAAGATGCAAAAGAGAGACAGATTGAAGATGGTGACATGGTACGTGTGCTCAATGATCGAGGAGAATGTGAACTTGTCGTGTCAGTCGGTCAAAATGTGTTACCTGGCGTTGTGGTCAGTCAAGGATTATGGGCAGATCAGAAAGGCAAAAAACATTTGGTAAATGGTCTCACACCTGATCGTTTGGCAGATATGGGCGGTGGAGCGACGTTCTTTTCTGGCAGAGTTGAGGTTGAAAAATTATCATAAATAAAGCCAACAGCCTCGCGGACTGATCCCCGTTTTTAAGACTGGGATCAACACCACTTTATAAAACAGCCGGTTACCGAAGCTCTTTCGGTGACTGATTGTTTTATATCGCTTCTTTTCATTTGTTGCAAAAATGAAGCTGAACCTATTTCCCTTTCGGCTTATCCCGCATACGCGAGCCACTCATTCATATCCTGTCATGTTTCTTTATATCAGAATATACATAAGCGCTTCTATTCTTCCAAAATAAAAGAGAAATCAATTAATGGTTGCATTTAGGCTGGTCCCATGCTATATTAATCAAGCGATGAGCTGAATTGTGTAAGCCGGGTAACACGTCTCTTTGAGACACACACGAATGTGGCGTGTGGTTATTCCGCCTCAATACGCAAAAGACATCTTCTGTTGAAGATGTCTCAGATTGTTGACAAAGGGCTAAAATGAACTTGATTTTAGCCCTTTGTCTTCTTTTCAGCGTGACATGAAAACCTTTGCAGTCTAGGAAGGACGAGTACCGGCGCGGAGCGAATTTAACATTCGTGAGCACCGGCACGCAGGACTGACAAAGAATGCGAGGGTTTGTCTACACGCTGAGACATCTTCTGTTGAAGATGTCTTTTTTCTTACCCTATTTTTGTTCCATTTGCAACCGGCTCATCTGCGGTAAGCAAGACCACGTCTTCTTTCGACGGCATGCCTCCTAAGACTAGCACTTCAGATTTAAACCCAGCAATTCTTCTTGGCGGGAAATTGACGACTGCCACAATTTGTTTCCCGGTGAGATTCTCAGCAGTATAACGTTTTGTGAGCTGAGCGCTGGATTGTTTGATCCCAATCTCATCGCCAAAATCAATCTTTAGTTTCAAAGCAGGTACTCTTGCTTCTGCAAAGAATTCTGCTTCTAATATCGTCCCAACACGAATGTCTAAAGCCAAAAACTGTTCAATATCTGCCATATGAACCTCTCCTTTTCATTGATCCATTCTTCTGTTAGCTGCCCTTGTATCTCTCGCTGATTTCTCCATTGTAGCACAGTCACCTCTTTGAAAAGGAAGGGGAAAAATCCGCAGTCGCCTTTTAGTTTACATAATAAAGTTATCGTGATCTATTAAATGTTTGCATCCTGAAAATGAATTCTGTAAAATGGCAAATAATCCTACTGCTTCCTCTCGAATATTTCAGGGAGGGGTAACACTTGTTTACATTATCGGATATGTGGACGTTTTGCTGGTCATTTTTCGTCATTCTTCCTATCGTGGCCATCTTGCATCAGTTAGGTCATATTTTGGTCGCATGGATGTTTGGGGCAAAGGTTTCTTTTGCACTTGGCCGCGGCAAAAAAGTATTGAAAATAGGCGTAGTTGAAATTCGAAGAATCTATTTTCTAGATGCATTTTGCCATTATGAAGAAATGAGGAAAAATAACCGTTTCTCACACATTCTTGTCTACTTAGGCGGATCATTATGCAACCTGCTCAGTGTTCTCATACTGAATACAATGATCGCCAATGATGTCCTGCCAGAGCATCAATTTTTCTATCAATTTGCTTACTTCTCAATCTACTATGTCTTTTTTGCTTTACTGCCAGTACAGTATGCAGATCATCATCCAAGTGATGGACAAGCGATTGTCAATATCATTCGTCACGGTGAACCATGTGACATCATTGACTAAGATGAATGACTGTCACTGTCGATATGATACTGAATGGTTAAAAAAGGAATGCCAAACAGCTTCATTTGATGCAATGCTGTGAGACTATTTTCCGTCCCCGGTTTCATGTGAAAGCTTTCTTCCATTGGCAGTTTCATGGTGATGAAAGGCGTATGCACATACAATCCTTCATGACCAGTACTGCCTTTTGGACTTTTACTTTTTAACAAAAAGTCTTCCTGTTCATTAAAAGGTTTTAAAATAGCAGTAAGCTGAGAAAATGGAAGCGGCAAAGCAATATTCATATAGACCGTCTCTTCATCATGGTGCTGGGCATAAAGCGCATAAAAGACTTGCTCGCCTTTCTCATTTCGTCTGATCCACACACGTACATTTTCCCTTTCCTCAAGAGGATGTTGAAATTTTAAAAGACTCCCCGGCATTTCATATGGCTTTCGTGATGACCCTAAATAAAGCTGTCCTAGTCGTCTAAAAACAGGTTGAAGCAAATAGACAAATGGCCTCACCCACCAGTGAAAACAGACGGCTGCTTTTAACGTAAATGACATCGGATCCTCATAAAATCTGCGAATAACAGGTGACACACTCTCTGCTGAAAACGTCTCTCCATTTAATTGGTCAAGAGAATCTACTAAACCGATCTTCTCGTCATGCTGCATGTGTTGATTTTGAAAAGACATGAACTGAAAGCGACCGTGAACTCTCGAAACCGGAAAATCCTTCTGTTTCAATCGATCAGCTGGCCTTTCAATCAGCCACCCTATGAGACCTGGTAAAATCACCATACTTGCATTGATACTGCCATGAAACCAAATCATTTGATCGATGCTTATGTAGGTAACACGTAAAAGCATACCAGCAGAATATAGTAATGATAAGGCGATGGTTCCCATTAAGATGATGCTAGAAAACACAACGAGCCCCTTTGCGGCAGTTGAACGAAACCTTGTTTTCATACACAGAATTCCATACAAATAAAGTGCGATCACATAAAGAATGACACTGAACGTATCAAACAGGCGAGAATAACTGATTCCAACAGCAATCATCATAGGTGACAGTAAAATCAACCAACCGCCTATTTTGTATAGAATCGTCTCTTCTTTCCGCTGCCTCCCTAATAATCCATAAAAGATGGGGATAAAAAAAGCGGAGTAATGAAAATGAATAGCGGTCAAAAGAACAATCATCGGTGAAAATGTCATCACTTGTATATCTGCTGTGTACAGCCAGAACCAAAGCCCGCCTAAAGCGATATACATCAATGCGCCATCTATCATCAGCTCATGAAGCGGATGGATTCCTCTTTTCAAGAAGCGGATGAAACCAAATAAAGCCAGAATCATTGTATAGAAAAGCCATCCCAATGCGAGCCAAAGGGAATGATAGATGAATGCACCTGTTGCACATAGCGCTGCTGCTGGGAAGGCTTTCATTATGAAGTAAATCAGCCACTCCTGCTGCCGTTTCTTCTCTTCCTGATAGAAAAAGTGTAAGAACGCGGGAAGAAAAAACAAAATCGCAACGAGGACAAAGAATTCTGCTATGGGGGCTGTCGTTAAACGGATAACGAGAAAGCAAGACATCAAAATGATGCTAGACGTCAAATGCCATTTATTCATGAGATGACACCCTTTCTGTAAACCGGCCCTTGTATGTAAAAAGAGTGCCAAAAAGGCGATTTTTCACTTGGACATCAATGGTATACTCACCTGCACGCTCATCGTAACCTTCCGTTACATCAGATACACCGTAAAGCCATGAAGGCAGCGGCCACTCCCGCCCTAACATCAAAAACTTTTGCTTACCTGATTGAATGTGCAAGAACCCTTTTTCCGTGACTGTAAAATGAAGCTCTGACATCAGAAGCCTAGGTTTTCCAAAGTAGTCCAGTACTTGATGACTCTTCTGATCAATGATCATATCTGCATCAAAATGTCTTTCCTTCTTTGGGAAATAGAACG
This sequence comes from Bacillus xiamenensis, assembly GCF_001857925.1. Lineage (NCBI taxonomy): Bacteria > Bacillati > Bacillota > Bacilli > Caryophanales > Bacillaceae > Bacillus > Bacillus xiamenensis. Next base: position 3,451,429 of record NZ_CP017786.1, on the reverse strand, counting down.
TACGAAACCAGTGCATTCCTTCTTCTCCTTTACTTGTCGTAAAAGGCTTGTTCACGATTTGGAAGGGAATATTTTGACCTCTTTCAGGAAAAAAGCAGCGAAACAATGGACCGATTTTAAACAACAATCGAATGAGCTTCGTTCCGCCACCTATTTCCTCCATGATGCCTTCGGCCGTAAATGCACGGTTATAACGTTCTTTTAATTTTGGATGCAGCTTATCGTAGTCCTTTACTTGATGATGATGAACGACCATGTCTACCTCCCCTTTTTCGTTTGATTGAAAACACATCTACACAATCTTTTAAATTGATCATTCCTGCAACGGATAAAATGAAAAATGCACTCAGCACCAGCGGCTCATGCAGAGTCGTTTTTGGTGATAAAATCCCTATACTAAGCATTATGAGCAGAAAGATGCTTTGAAGGATGAATATATATTTCTTTGGCAGCTTAGGCATGAGCCATGATACGCCTAATAGTGCATAAAACAATCGAAATCCGGTGCTATGATCAAAAGCAGAAGGTGAAAAGGGAATCATCGCCTGACATAACCAGACGACAGCAAACAACAAACAAATGCCATAATGGGCAAGTGTTCTCTCAAGCAGCAAACGGGGATGTGTGCCCTTTTCAAGCCACGTCTTTAATGCGCCAAAGCTAAAGGCCGTCATAAAACCCATCATTGGACGAAAAAAGAACCGGTCTGCCCATTTCCACCCTTTTCCTTCTTTTGTTTCATAATCAAATTGCGTTTGAAACACAATGTGATCATTTGTTTTCATGTATTTCCAATACCCTCCACCTTCTTTAATAAAAGATAAAGGATGTGACGACTTAAATTGAAGTGAGGATGCTCTTTCATGACGCTCATCCTTCACGCTCGTTCGATACGATCCTGTCCCAGTCACACTGATGCCGAATCCAAGATGTTTTTCATATAAAAAGGATTGGGGCTGTTCATCTCTTGGTCCATTTAATGAAATGGTCGAAAACCGCAAATCCCATTGTTCATGAAGCTTTGGATTTTGCGTATACTCCCATACTTTTTCAATAGGTGCATGAATGGTTGTTTCCACATAAACAGGCTTTCTTTTCATCTGCCTCTACTCCTCTATGTGAATTATTTCACATAATAAGCATACCATGTTTCACAAAACTGTCAAATCTTTATTGGTTATTTGCAAAAAAAATGTTTTGATCTGTTTCCGCCTCCTTCATCATATCGGTTCAATACATAAAAAAGACCTGTCAATGAGACAGATCTTCTTGCTGCTTAATACCTGCGATATAAAGACGGACCGCATAGCTGACACTCTCTTCAAGCTGTTCTTTTCGTTGAAATCCCTTTTTGTTTGAAATATCCCCAAAACCATGCAGTAAACTTCTGAGACCTCTGACGACATGCGTCATCTCCTCTTCTTTTACACCAAAACGAGACATGATGGATTGAACAAAATCAGCAAGGCTCTCTGCAGCCATACTGACTTCTTTTTCATTCATATGTGAAAAAGCAGCCTCATATAGACCGGGATGCTGACGGACAAAATGAACATATTGTCTTGCAAATGCTAAAACAGCGTCCTCTTTTTCCAGCCCCGCCGTTACTTGTTTGCCCTCCTCACAAAGCATTGTCAGCCCCTTAACAGCAAGAGCAGCCTGTATTTCATGCAGACCAGATACGTGATTGTAAAGTGATGGCGGTCTGATGTTGAGCCGTTTGGACAATGTAGCAATCGTCAAAGCGGAGTAGCCCTCTTCATCAACAAATTCAATAGCAGTTTTAAAAATTTTGTCTTGAGTGATACCCATTCTTGGAGACATGGTTTACTGCCCTCCCTTTTGTAGCTGATGTTTCCTTTTTTCAATAGCGGTTTGCAGCTTTGCCTTAGGCTCTATAATGAGATCACCATGTCCTGCTGCGAGACAAGATAAGGGAAGTGCCAGTAATTTTTCAGCACTTTTTAGTGCTGTTTCTGCATCCCAAGTGGCAAAAGCCGGAAATGGAAAGGTGAAGCGAAACTCTCCCGTTACAAATAAACCACCTTTTGTCACAACTGCATCACCTGCAATGACAACCCCCGACTTTTCATCGTATAAAGAGATGCTTCCTGGGGTATGTCCTGGTGTGGCAATGACTGTAAGTGAGCCAATCTCGTCCCCTTCTTCGACAAGCACATCTGGTTTTGTGTGAATGTTTTTTGAAAAACTGCCTTTCACTTTTTTCTCCGGCTCACCAGGGAGTAAGGAAAAATCACCAGCAAACAGACGAGCATCTCGTTTCGACAAATAGACAACTGCCTCTGGAAAAGCCTTTTTCACTTCATCTAGAGCACCAATATGATCCATATGACTATGAGTCAGAATTACTTTTTTAATCGGTTTGTTTAATGTATGTGCAAATTCAATTATCGAGCTTGCTGCCATTTTCAAAGCTGCATCAATTAAGATGAGTTCATCCTCTGCCTCAAATACATAACAATTTACCGGAAAGATTCGAGGCATTAATGTAAGCTGGTGTAAGCGACCAAATGTAGTGAATCTCATCTTATTCCCCCCTAAAACTAATGTCGTTAGTTTCATATTAACTAATGCTATTAGTTTTAGCAACTATTTTTTCATCAACTGCAATATAAATATTGATTTGGGCTTCTTTTGGATCGATAGATCGTCAGTATCATCACAATGGACAAAATGCGATCTATTTTCATGACTTTTCCTCTTTTTCATAAATGTAGGTTTTGATTTGATAAAAAAAGAAAGAATGGTAAAGATAAGTAACAGCCAGCATTCATTTACATCCCTGCCCGTGCAGGAGGAGGTTGCATCATGACACATCACGTATGGCAGTTGTTCATGATCGGGATCATCATTTTGACATGGATTATCATTCGAATGAATCGAATGAGACGTTATCAACTTGTGCGCCCGGTAAATCTGTTCATGAGAATGTATGTATTTGGTTTCACTGCCCTTATTCTCTTATCAGAAGGATGGCAAAATCACAGTATTTTTATCTATGCCGCAATTGGCATGATCTTTGGGAGCATTCTGGCTCTTCACGCCTATCAAACGATTCGGATGAAATCAGAAGATGGCCGGCTTTATGTCAAAACGAGTAAATGGATTGAGAGCTTCATTTTATGTTTGTTTTTATCCAGGCTTGCATTGAAATTAGTCGATCTGACCAAACATGCGATCACAAAAATGGATGTCGTTGAATTATATCAGCATATCGTAAGCGATGATGCCCTGACCATGCTCAGCTTTTTTCTGCTAGCTGCTTACTATATTGTTTTTTCTTATCAAATGATGAAAGCAAATAAACGATCGACACATATGCATCATGCATAAAAACCTTCCTATCTGGGGTCAGTCCCCTGAAAGTAGGAAGGTTTTTTATCAATCGTGCTGTGCATGGTGAATCATTTGTTCAAGCACTTCCATCACATGCTGATCTTCAGGGCTGTAAAAAATGGACGTCCCTGCTCGTCTAGATTTTACGAGACGAAGGTTTTTTAAAAAGCGCAGCTGATGAGAAACGGTTGATTGCATAAGGTTGAGTGTTTCCGCTATATCATTTACCGAATGTTCTCCTTGAGACAGCAAATGCAGAATACGAATACGGGTCGGATCAGACAATGCCTTAAATGTTTGTGAGACAAGAAATAAACTTTCTTCGTCCAGCTCCATCCGTTCCTGTTCTTGATTTGTATTCAGTTCTTCCTTCATTTCGCTTCACCTTTCTTGTCAGTCAATTCACGACTTATTCTATGTATCATCATATACCAAAACGTGCGGCATGCAAAGCTTACACACCTTTAGGAAAAAGATTTATTCAAATAGCATTGACACGTGGTAGCATTCTTTTTAAAATGAGCATTATTTATTCATTTTTTTAGAGGAGCTGATAGGCAAATTGACTGAAGAGCCAAGACTAAAACGCAGCCTGACTGTCTTTCCACTTGTTGTGATCGGGCTTGCTTATATGGACCCGCTTGTCGTATTTGATTCATACGGCATCGTAGCGCAGCTGACGAAAGGCCACGTAGCTGCAGCTTATATATTTACTTTACTTGCATTACTATTGACAGCGCTTAGCTATGGGAATATGGTGAAGGCTTTTCCAAAAGCAGGATCTGCATATACATACGCGCAAAAAAGTATTCATCCTCACGTCGGCTTCCTTGTAGGCTGGACGCTCTTGCTGGATTATTTATTTTTGCCTATGGTGAATTTTGCAATCGGAAGTGCATATTTAACCGCAGCCTTTCCTGATGTACCTCATTACATTTGGATCATCATACTTGCTATCGCCATAACGACTGTCAATGTAATCGGTATACGTCTTACAGCCAACATTACGGCGCTATTTGTGACCTTTCAGGTCATTGTTGCTGTTACATTTGTTGGATTTATGATTTATGGACTTTCGCAAAACGCAGGTACGGGGGAGTTATTGTCAGCCCGTCCGTTTTATTCAGCGAGCTTAGATCCTACTCTTATTTTTTCAGGGGCAACCATTTTATGTTTTTCTTTTCTTGGATTTGATGCGATTTCGACCATGTCTGAGGAAACGATTAAGCCAAAAAGAACGATTCCTCTTGCGATTTTCTTAACGGTCGCCATTGGAGGCGTTTTGTTTACCCTCACCTCTTATTTTTTACAGCAGGTGTTTCCAAATTTTCAGCAGTTCAAGCATCCTGATGCAGCTTCACTTGAAATTGCGGAATTTGTGGGCGGCGCATTTCTCCACTCGTTCTTTTTAGCTGGCACCATGGTCGCTGTCATCTCTTCATCCTTATCCTCACACGCAAGTGCAGCAAGGCTCTTGTATGCGATGGGAAGAGATCAATCATTACCGAAGCGATTCTTCGGTTATATTCATCCGACATTGAAAACCCCTGTTTTCAACATTTTATTAATTGGCGTTTTCTCTTTAACCGCAGTCATTGGCGAGCTTGAAGTCATTTATTCGTTTATCAGCTTTGGGGCATTAATTGGATTTACCTTTGTAAACGTGTCTGTTTTCGCATACTATTTCATCAAACAGAAACAAAGAGGGATATTAAACACACTCAGATATGCAATCATTCCTCTTTGCGGAACGGCCTTTTGTATGTGGCTGTTAACAAGCATCAGTACCAATGCATTAATCATTGGCATGGTGTGGCTCATGATCGGTTTCGTTTATTTCTGCTACAGGCTGAAAACAAGAGCTGAATTTACGTTTGGGTATGATTGATGATAGGTTTTCACTTGGTATCCGGTGCAGGATGTGGCATAATAAAAAGGCTGTACTTCCCTTTTAAAAGCGGGGCAAAACAGGGGTGAACTGACCTTGAAAAAGAAAAAAACAGGATGTTTTGCCATTTCAGGCTGTTTCACGATTTTTCTGTTTGTTTGCGTATTAGCAGCTATTGTCATTTCCTTTAATCAAAAGGAATTAAAAAAGCTGCCGATTGATACGGAATCAATTGTTTTGTCGAGATTGGATGATTACAAACCGCTTGTAGAAACAGAGTTAAGAGATGAAGATTTAGATCAATATACCGCGTTAATCCTCGGTATGATGTATCAAGAATCAAAAGGCAGAGGCGGAGATCCCATGCAGTCCTCAGAATCTCTTGGTTTGAAACGAAATGAAATCAATGACCCACAGAAAAGCATTAAACAAGGTATCCATCATTTTTCGACCATGTACAAGCATGGGAAGAAAAAAGGCGTTGATTTGGAAACCATTATACAAAGCTATAATATGGGAATCGGCTATATTGATTTTGTTGCAAAAAACGGGGGGAAACATTCCGAAAAATTGGCAAAGCAATACTCCAAAAAGCAAGTGAAACGAAACCCCAATGTGTATACGTGCGGAGGAGACAAAGATAACTTCCGCTATCCGTATTGCTACGGTGATTTCACTTATGCTGAAAAAGTAAAAGAAAAAATGAAAACAGTTGAAGAAAAAATGAAATTGGCTTCATCATCCACACCATCATCTTAAAAAAAGCACTTCCGGCTAGGAAGTGTTTCAGAATTGTTGAGAAAGAGCTAAAATGATTTTATTTTAGCTCTTTCTTTTTTTATGAATGTTCTTTTCCGATTTCCGGCAGGATTGTTTTGGCTAAATGCTGATCCATTTCTTCATATTCATCATAATGAATTGTCTCATACAGTTCTTTTCTCGTTTGCATGTCCTCCAGCATCCCTTGCTGCGTCCCCTTTTCCATGATCTCTCTAAATAAACGCTCATACGCTTTTGCAGCGACTCTAAGGGAGGACACAGGATAAATGACCATTTGAAAGCCGAACATGGAAAATTCGTCTGTATGATAATAAGGCGTTTTGCCAAACTCCGTCATGTTTGCAAGGAGCGGTCCTTTTATATGGCTTGAAGCATGCGTGAAATCTTCTGCTGTGATCAGCGCCTCGGGGAAAATGGCGTCCGCACCTGCTTCTACATATAAATTGGCCCGGTGAATGACATCCTCCATCCCGTTTACTGATTTCGCATCGGTTCTAGCAATGACGAGCAGCGTTGGGGCCGCTTGTTTGATGGCTTTGATTTTCGCCATCATTTCTTCTACAGGGACAAGTGACTTTCCGTTTAAATGCCCGCATTTTTTCGGCATTTGCTGATCTTCGATTTGAACAGCTGCCACCTTACTCTCCACCATTTCCTTTGCTGCCCTTGCTGCATTTAATACACCGCCATAGCCAGTGTCCATATCGACCAAAAGAGGTAACTGAGAAGCCCGAATGATTTCCTTTGCTTTTTCCGCCATTTCGGTGGAATGAATCATGCCTAAGTCAGGAAGTCCTTTGCTGGCACAAAAAGCGGCACCAGATAAATAAAGCCCTTGAAAGCCCATTTTTTTCGCATAGAGCGCAGACATTCCATCGTGAACGCCTGGGATTTGAAATAAAGCGGATTTGTTCATTTGCTCTTTAAAAGCTGCGGCTAAGTCAGTTTGACTCGTCTCATCATTCACGATCCACACACTAGCTCCCCCTTATATCACGAATAGGTCCATAAATGCTGGTACTGTCGTTGTTTTTAATTGATTTGGATTTTGGCAAAGTGACACAATTTGTTCTACTTGTTTTTGTGGAAATCTTGTCTTCAAATGATACGCCCATTTCTTTTCAAGCAGCGGAATGCCTTCCTGTCTTCTTCTGCGATGACCAAGCGGATACTCAATTTCAATTCGATCTGTCATCGTCCCGTCTTTAAAGAAAATTTGCACACAGTTTGCAATCGACCTCTTTTTCGGATCTAAATAGTCTTCAGTGTAACGTTTATCTTCTTTCACGACCATTTGATCACGCAAACGATCAATGAGGGGATTTTGTGCAGTTTCTTCTTCATAATGATCAGCTGTCAGCTCACCATAGATCAGCCCAATAGCTGTAATATATTGTAAACAATGATCACGATCTGCCGGGTTGTAAAGCGGTCCTTTTTTATCAATAATTCGAATCGCTGATTCATGTGTCGTAATCTCAATTCGGTCAATCTCATCTAACCGGTCTTTTACAGCATCATGGAGCATCACAGCAGCTTCAGCAGCAGTTTGTGCATGAAATTCTGCAGGATAAGCAATTTTAAAGAGCACATTTTCTATGACATATGATCCGAGCGGCTGGGCAAGTGTGAGCGGTTTTCCCTTCATTAACACATCTTCAAACCCCCACTTTTCTGCACTGAGCGGTGTTTGATAGCCCATCTCTCCTTTCAGTGTCATTATCGCCAGTCTCACCCCGCGGCTTGTGGCATCCCCTGCTGCCCACGATTTTCTTGATCCTGTGTTTGGGGCGTGCCGGTACGTTCTGAGCGGGGAATTATCAACAAAGGCCTGTGATAGCACATGCTGCACGTCTTCCTTTGTTCCGCCAAGCATCGCACAAACGACTGCACTTGTGGCTACCTTAACAAAGAGAACATGATCCAAACCATTTCGATTCAGACAATTGTCTAAAGCCAGCACACCTTGTATTTCATGTGCCTTCACAATTGCATGCAAGACGTCATTCATCGAAAGCGGCTCTTCTCCATTTGCAAGACGCGTTCTGCTCAAATAATCACTTACAGCTAAAATACCGCCTAGGTTATCAGACGGATGACCCCACTCCTGTGCAAGCCACGTGTCATTATAATCTAACCAACGGATCATACATCCTATATTAAAGGCCGCTTGAACTGGATCTAACACAAATGAAGTGCCAGGCACTCTTGCTCCGTTAGGGACAACGGTTCCAGGTACAATCGGTCCAAGATGCTTCGTGCATTCAGGAAAATTGAGCGCCAGCATCCCGCAGCCGAGTGTATCCATGAGGACGTACCTTGCTGTTTCAATTGCCTCTTTGCTCGTAATTTCTCCGTCTACGGCATAGGCAGCGATTTCTTCTAATAGTTGATCCGTTTGATTGGCTACTGCTGTTTTATTCATGTTCATTCCCCCGTTTTTCCATCATCATTTGAGACTTTTAATCCTCTTGGCCCTAAATACCGGACTCTTGGTCTAAATATCCGATTGTGCAAATGCTGCTCAATGACATGAGCGGCTAATCCGCTTGCTCTCGCAGCAAAGAAGATCGGCGTGTAAAGTGAAATAGGAATTCCGAGCACGTAATAAATAGGTGCTGCGTAATAATCAAGGTTTGGATAGAGGTTTTTCTTCTCCTTCATGTATGCCTCGCCTGCGACGCACATGTCATACAATGTTGTATCTCCCTTTGATTCAGTAAGCGTTTTCAATGATCGTTTTAAAAGAGCAGCTCTCGGGTCCATTTTTCTCATGTATACCCGGTGGCCAAAGCCCATCATTTTTTCTTTTGCGGCTAATTTACGTTCAATGAGTGCAAGGAAACCTTCTGTTGTTTTGCCTTCGAGTAACATGTGCATGACGGCTTCATTCGCTCCTCCGTGTAAATCGCCTTTTAATGAAGAGATCGCTCCAGTAAAAGCGCCATACATGTCAGAATGAGTAGATGCAATGACTCTGGCAGCAAAAGTTGAATTCGGCAGCTCATGTTCGCTATAGAGCGTAAGCGTTTGGTCAAAAGCGGTGATTTCGTCTTGTGTAGGAGTGCGGCCTGTTAACATGGCTAAAAAGTTTTCAGTGTAGGGTTTGGTCTGATCTGGAGAAATAGCGGCGTTTTTTGTGAGAATATGATAGCTCCCTGCAACAATCGCTGGCAGCTGGCCAAGTAATCGAACGGCACGCGCTTGTTGGCATGCTTCTGATCGATCATTCAGTTGTTCATCATACCCTGCAAGAGCAGATAAACAAGTTCTTATGGCATCCATCGGGTGAGTGGTTTTTGGCAGTTTTGTCAAAATGGTTTGAATGGTTGGATGTAAGTTTGTTTGTGAGGAAATGTCTTGCTGAAATTGGTGATATTCCATTGCATCTGGTAATCTTCCGTAAATAAGCAGATAGGCTGTTTCTAAGTATGTCTTGTTTTGCGCCAACTCAATGAGATCATAGCCGCGAATCACAATTTCTTCTTGCTGCACATCTAAGTAGGAAATGGACGTTTCGCTTGCCACAATGTCTTCAAGCCCCGGTTTATACTGCAATTGTTCAGTCATCATATAACCCCCGTTTCGTTCAATTGTTGTTCTCCAAACGAGCAAACGGCCAGAAATGATGTGATTCTATTGATGGGAAAATACCGTGCAAGTCGGATACCCAATTCCCATTTTATCCAAAGCACCTCATCTTGTAAATAAAAGAACGTATGTCCAAATGGACATACGTTAACTGTAGTATGGAGAAATCATGATATACACAATGACGCCAGTGAGACTGACATAGAGCCAAAGCGGCATTGTCCAGCGGGCAATTTTACGGTGACGCTCCACTTGCATTTGTGCCCCTCTAAAAAGTGTAATGAGGGCAAGCGGTACAATAACGGCAGATAACACGATATGTGTAATTAAAATAAAGAAGTAAATCGGACGAATGATCCCTTCTCCCCCAAAGTGTGTATCAGCTGCCATTGAATGATACGTCACATACGAAATTAAAAAGACAAGTGTGGTTGAAAAAGCCGCAAAGATAAATCGTCTATGCGCTTTGATATTCTTTTGTTTAATCATGATGAGCGCTGAAAGTAAAAAGATAAACGTAAAGCTGTTCATCACAGCATTCAGTAATGGCAGAAATGTAATATCCAGATGACTAAATTTATCTGTTTTTGGCATGAAAAATAATAAAGCAATTAAGCCGTTTATGGCAATTGTTAAAAAGACAACAATGCCGGTAAAATTTTTCGGTTTTTGATTCTGTTCGTTCATGTTTGAAAACCCCTCTTTATTAGTTCCGACTAAGAGTATGTTATTTAACTTTCTTGCTAAAGTCAATGAATTCGCTGTCTTCGTCGAATTTTAGACAAACTTGCCGATTGCTAGCGGCTTGAAAGATCTATGCACTTCCTTTAGAATGGGAATTTGTGTGGTTTTTATCATCTCAATATGAAAGGAGCAATAGACTTGTCAATCTTACAGGAAACAGCAAAAGATGTGAAGACGTTAGAGCAAGAATTACAGCAATTGCAGTTCCAAATGTATCGAATGCAAGAAAATATGAAGGATATTTCAAAAAAAGCAAAGATTATTGGCATTGATCAAGCGAAAGAAGATGAGTGGATGATTGTCTCCGCCATTGAAAGTGCGGATACATGTAAAATTATGTTAAGCGATTGTGAAAAAGCTTTTCGCGGACAATCTGATTTTTCCTTAATTGCGGAATATCCTGAAGAAGGAAAGATTCACATTGCCGATATTAAAGGCCCGCCCAATAACGGCTATGGGTCAATCTGTATGAAGCATTTAAAGGAAATCGCAAGAGAGCAAAACATTCCTGTGATTACTGGAGATCTCGTCAAAAGAGATTGGAATCACGTGAACCGCCTGATTCATTTTTATGAAAAACACCATTTTGATGTCCAAATCAATTGGAGAGAACAAAGCGGAGAAATTTATTGGGTGGACAGCTAACGACAAAAACCAGCGTTTATCATGAGATGTACGCTGGTTTTTGTCGAAAATGCAAATTTTTCAGAAAAATATGTGTTTTTTTGCCCAAAAAAAGGGTACAATAAAAGCATCAGGCCGCCACCTGATGCTTTCTTCCAAAAAACAATAGACTACTAGTTAAGTACTTTCACTTTGACTGATTTTACGCCCCAATTTTTTGCTTGGGATTTGCTCGGTACGTGTACATCAATTTTGTTACCTTTAATTGCGCCGCCAGTATCTGCTGCGATGGCTTCACCGTAGCCTTCAACATAAACCTTACTTCCTAATGGAATGACCTTAGGATCTACTGCAATGACTTTTGCATTCGGGTTTTTGTTTAAGTTTACCCCTGTTGCAGTGATACCTGAGATGCCACCATCATTTGCTGTATACGCCGTAGCCGTTACAGTCATTTCTTTTTTCACACTTTGACTTGCAGAAGATGATGCTGCTTTAGCTGTTTCCTTTTTAGGAGCAGCTTTTTTCGTTGTTTGCTCTTTTTGGACAGGTTCCTGTTTTTGAACAGACTCTGAGCTTACCGGAGCTGAGCTTTGACCAGCAACACTTAGTGTTGAACCAATCAAAATTATATCTGAGTTTAAGTTATTCCAAGACTTAAGATCGCTAATTGACACATTGAATTTTTGAGCGATTTTCCAGAGGCTGTCCCCCTTCTGGACTTCGTACTGCTCCTGAGTTTTCTCTTTTGAAGAGATTGTCAATTTATCGCCAACATAGATCATGTCTGTAGATAAATTGTTCCAACCCTTTAGGTCCTTTAGAGACACATCATTTTTTTGAGAGATTCCCCAAAGTGTATCACCTTTCTTTACAGTGATTTCCTTTGCAGAAGCTTGCTGTGCTCCTAATGCTGTTGTTGAGATTGCTGCAACAGCAACCAAGGACATAATAGTCTTCTTCATAAAGTAAATCCTCCCTTGTTAGCTTTTTATGGCGGCTAACGAGTGCTATCGTAACATATGTAAATGTCATTTCAATAACAAAACGATATGTTTTAGATTACAGTTCCTTTACATGAAACATCTCTCTCCATTGGTAAATCAGACCACCAAACGGCTCAATTCCTCATCACATCAAGGTTTTAAAAGGATGGAAAACATCGTGAAAAGCACATGTCCAAGTGCTGTGAAAAAAATTATTTTTCTTCTTCAAACGCTTGATTTTTTCTCTTTTTCTATAAATAAACGTATTTCTTCTAAAAAAGCATCCCCGTATTTCTCTCTTTTTTGAGCGCCGACACCCTTAATATTCAGAAGTTCTTCTTCCGTTTTAGGCTCTACTGCTGACATTTCCTTCAATGTTTGATCAGAAAATACAACAAACGGCGGAACGCCCTGCTCTCTTGCTAACCTCATTCTCACTACCCTCAACTGCTCAAATAGTGCGTCGTTTTCTTGAATGGCCATAGCTTTGATCGCCTGCTTTTTATAAACAGCCTCTTGCCCTACTAGCACTTTCTTTCCTTTATACGTCACCTTTAGCGTTGGATACGTTCCTTCTGACATATGTAAATACTCTTCTGTAATTAAAAATTCAATGAAATCACTAATGTGCTGGGCTGAATGATGCTTCATTAAAGCATATGTAGGAAGACGGTCGAAACCAAGATCAAGCACTTTTTTGTTTTTTGAGCCCGCTAATACTTGGGCAATCATCATTTTTCCGAATCGTTCGTTCATTCTAACGGTGCAAGATAAAACCATTTGCGCTTCTCTTGTGACGTCTTCACGCTCTCTCTCGTCTAAGCAATTGCTGCACTTTTGACAAGGCGCACTTGCTGATTGATCAAAATAGTCCATCACAAATTGCTGAAGGCACTGCTCCGTATGACAGTAATCGACCATTTGTCTTAGTTTAAACAATTCATGCTGATACCGCACTTCATCTTCTGTCGATTGCTCAATGAGAAAACGCTGCACTCGTACGCCTTGAGGTGAAAAGAGCAAAATGCATTCACTTTCAAGCCCGTCTCTGCCGGCCCGTCCTGCTTCTTGATAGTAGCTTTCAATATCCCTAGGAATTTGATGATGAATGACAAAACGTACATTGGACTTATTGATTCCCATGCCAAATGCAGACGTAGCCACCATCACCTGAATGTCATCATTTAAAAAGAGGTTTTGCTGATCCTCTCGCACATCATCATCTAATCCTCCATGGTAAATACCCACTTTGATCTTTTGCTTTTTTAAGCGATTGTAAATCTGATCTGCTTCTTTTCGTGTAGCTGTATAAATAATGCCTGATTCAAGACTGTTTTTCTTCATATATTGTGTGATGAAATGGTCGCTGTTTTGTCCTTTCACCACTTGAAAGGATAAATTTTCTCTAGCAAAACCAGTAAAGATGGTTTCTTCCCCGTTCATGCCAAGCTGCTGACATATATCCTGATGAACTTTTTTTGTGGCTGTTGCTGTTAATGCCACAATCACCGGCCTTTTCGGCAGCTTATTTAAACATTCTTGAATAAAGCGATAGCTCGGTCTAAAATCATGACCCCACTCAGATATACAGTGCGCTTCATCAATAGCGATTAAAGGAATCGTCAATTGATGAAGCAGCTGAAAAAAGCGTTCATTTTGTAAGCGTTCAGGGGTGATATACAGCAGATCATATTCACCATTTTCACATTTTTTCAGCCTTGCATTCAATTCGCCTGCTGAAAGTGTACTGTTTAAAAAAGACGATCGTATTCCCATCTCATTTAACGCATCCACCTGATCTTTCATTAAAGAAATAAGCGGAGATACAACGATCGTTGTGCCTTCCATCATCAGGGCAGGAATCTGGTAGCAAACCGATTTCCCTCCGCCTGTCGGCATAATGCAGACGGTATCTTTTCCTTTGCTTACAATCGATTCAATGGCTTGTTTCTGTCCCTGCCTAAAGGCATCAAAGCCATAATATTGTTTAAGGAGTGCTTCTGCTTGTCGTAACATCCAATTCCCTCTCCGTCATTTGTTTTGTCTATTTTAACATACATTCCTGCATTCACATTCGGTCTGCTCAATTTCGTATTTTGAGCAAAATAAAAAGCCATTTTCCAAAATGGAAAATGGCTTGATTCATCCTAGGAAAAGCTGCGGATGCCGTAATCTAAGTAAGAAAGTTTTAAACCACCACTCCTCAAAGTGGGTGTTTGCAGAAACGTTCCTGTCTTCCTCTCAAAGGAGGCGTGACATTCCAGCTTCAATATAAAACTCCCTATTACAGCTTAAAGGTTAAAACTTAATTAACATTACGCACATCGCAGCCTTTAAACTATACTACACGAAAGTTTATTAAATTTCAAGATATGTTTTTTCAATAAAATGCTCATGTATTCAAGATATCTGTCCATACATACATAAGAAAACATTATTCTAAGAAAGTTTCATTTTTTCCCATCGTGTTATTTGTCATCCTCTAAATCAACATCTTGCTCTTCTTCTAATCTTTCATACGTGTCTGAATGCATTTGATCCATTGTTTCTCTATTTGTTAAATTACGCATTTGTTCAGAGAACGAACGGTCAAATTCATTCGGATCTTGATTGGTTTCTTCGTTTTTCTTGGCATCAATTGAATAACGCGTATATGGTACTGCTTTTAAACGTTCATACGGAATGTCTTTTCCTGTTTTCTCACATATCCCATATGTGCCGTCCTCCATTCGCTTAAGCGCTGCATCAATTTCACCTTCAAGCTGATCATCGACTTGATCCAGCGTTTGTTCTGTCATGCGGTCTAAATAAATGCTTCCATGATCAGCCAGATGGTTTCCAACACCATTTGACATTTCATTAGATTCGACCAGCATGGATTCTTCTTTCTTTTTTGATCCTTTCACATCTTTTTTTAATTGAATGAGTCTTTCATATAAATCAGCTTTTTGCTCTTTCGTTAAGCTCACGGTCAACCACTCCTTTCTCCTTTCCTTCCCGCTACAAGCGAAATAAAAACATTAAAAAAAGCTGCCGCCTCTTTGGCAGCAGCTTTCTTCCTTCACTTAAAGCTTACGAAGTGCTTCTTCTACTGGTGTATCACCTTTGATTAAGTCAAAGGTCTTATTTTTCACATTAGGCTCCGTTAAGCTTTCTACTAGAACAACAGCTACATCTTCTCTTGAAATCTCAATGTTTCGATCATCTGGGATATGAGCAGCAGCTTCTATTTTCCCTGTTTTCTTCTCATGCAGCAACGCACCTGGGCGCACAATGGTGTAAGAAAGACCAGACTGTTTTAAATGTTCATCTGCCTTTCTTTTCGCTTCATAATAAATTTCCATACTGCCTTGTCCTTTTCCTTGGTTAGGATCGTCAGCATTATACGAACTCAGCATCACAAAGTGCTGAATATTTTCTGTTTTGGCCGCATCAACGAGGCGCTTTGCCCCCTCTTGATCCACAGCAATCGTTTTATCTGCACCTGTTTTTGAGCCTGAACCAGCTGCAAAGATGACAGCTTCCGCTTGTTTTACAGCAGGTGTGACATCCTTTTCAAGATCACCGGTGACAGGCGTGGCACCAAGTTCTTTTAGCTCATCGGCTTGTTTTTCATCTCGAATGAGAGCAAGCGGCTCATGTCCTTTTTCTTTTAAATAACGAATGACAAGTCTGCCTGTATGTCCATTTGCTCCAGCAACTAATACTTTCATTGTTCATTCTCCTTTCTGTATCTGTTTCATCTTTATCCTTTTTTTCTATGATTCAAACACGCCAATAGAAAAAAGCCTTTCCCATTTGTTATGAGAAAGGCTAAATCATGTGCGATAAATAAAAATAAGAACGAAGAATGAGAAAAGTGCATGTGATCTATGTAATCGCAAAGTTGATCAGCAAAGATGTTTTGTTAAGATGGCCTGCACATCACTCAAATCTGTATCTTTAGAAAAATCGAGTTCAAATACTTTTGAGCTTGTGACAAGCAGCATACCTGTGTCTTGATCAAACACGCCAGCTTCTTGAATGGCAAAACTTTCAATTGATCGATACGGCAAGGAGACCCTGACTTTCTTTTTAGAAAATATGCGGTTATCGCCAAAGATCAGTCGTTTATTGGTAAAACAAATTTGGTCGTGACGCAGTCTGTAAACAGCCTCAATTCTTTCCCCTTCAATCAATAAGGATTCGAATTTTTTATGATCATTTTGTTTACTGACAGAAAAAATACCCACGTAAACCCCCTCTTCCTGCATCAAATTCCTTTATGACAAAACGGCCACACGGCTCTGTGGGTACGTTTTATTCTCACTTATAGAATACGCTATAAGTGGTTGTTATTCCATTACGAATAGATTAAATTTCATTTAACTTTTTCTTTATGATCCGATGCTCTTTCCTCTACTTATTTAGACTGCTAAAGCAGGAAAAAAGTTTCAGTTCTTTTCGAGAAATCACCTTTGATTTTCTATTGTCATCATCCTATAAAAAAACAGTGATTGTGTAAAATCACTGTTTTAAATGGCTATTCATCTTTTGAGGTATCAATCGTTCCCTCGGCATACACATCAGAAATCTGCTCAAGCGTGATCGCCATATCAGCGTCTTCGTTATCATGCCAAGCATTTTGATGTTTCTGCTCGTCTGTTTGCTGCTTTTTCATTTTCATCACCCTTTACTGTTTTTCTTAGTATGAGTGATGACCCTTCAAATCATTCAGCCGAAATGTCTTCGAAATACTCTTTGTAATATCCGCCTACTTTACCGGTATTATCAACGACAAAGAGGAATTCCTCTGTTTCATTTTTCACTTCATATGTGTTTCCAACCGTTAGAACGCGGTTGACCATATATTTTTTCGCATTCGTATGTACACATTTTACTTGTTTTAACGTTTTGGCCGTTTGCCAGTTTTGATGGATCATGATATAAAAACTCCTTTTTTCATCTATATATTTATTGTAGCCAATTTTTTGTGAAATGCAATCAGTGTTATGGATTGCTTTCAAGCATGTCGTGTACTATGATAAATGTATACGTTTACATCTGTGTGCGTATACTGTTTGGCTTCACGTCCACTTTTTCCACCTAGAACTCGCAGAACAACCCATATCTTTAAGGAGGTTTGTTTATTTATGAGCTCTACAACACTTCAAATCAGTTCAAAACTCGAATCTTTTCTCCAAGGGACGAAGAAACTCTACATTAACGGTCAATTTGTCGCAAGTCACGATAACAAAACATTCTCTACGCCTAACCCAGCCACAGGAGAAACCCTTATTGATGTATATGAAGCCGGTGCAAACGACATTGATGAGGCAGTGAAAGCGGCTAAAAAAGCCTTCCATGGTCCGTGGCGCTCAATGTCTGCGGCAGAACGTGCCCGCCTGATGTTTAAACTTGCAGACCTAATGGAAGAACACCAAGAAGAGCTGGCTCAGCTTGAAACACTGGATAATGGAAAGCCCATTAATGAAACAACACATGCGGATGTTCCTCTTGCCATTGAACACATGCGCTATTATGCAGGCTGGACCACCAAAATGACTGGACAAACGATTCCTGTCAGTCAGGGATATTTTAACTATACCCGCCATGAGCCTGTTGGCGTTGTGGGACAAATCATTCCTTGGAACTTCCCGCTGCTTATGGCCATGTGGAAAATGGGGGCAGCACTAGCAACAGGCTGTACCATCGTTTTAAAGCCAGCCGAACAAACCCCTCTTTCTGCTCTTTATTTGGCTGAATTAGTGGATAAAGCTGGATTCCCAGATGGCGTCATTAACATCGTCCCTGGATTCGGTGAAACAGCCGGAGAAGCTTTAACTGATCACCCTGATGTCAACAAACTGGCATTCACAGGGTCAACAAGTGTTGGGAAATTGATTATGGAGAAAGCGGCTAAATCTATTAAACGGGTCACATTAGAGCTTGGCGGAAAATCGCCAAATATTATTTTACCGGATGCCGATTTAAAGAAAGCCATTCCAGGAGCTTTAAATGGTGTCATGTTTAACCAAGGTCAAGTGTGCTGTGCAGGCTCAAGAGTCTTTATTCACCGGAGTCAATATGATGAAGTAGTTGATCAAATGGCCACGTATGCGACCTCATTAAAGCAAGGCGCTGGTCTGCATCAGGATACCCAAATCGGCCCTCTTGTCAGTAAAGAGCAGCATGAGCGTGTGTTAGGCTATATTGAAAAAGGGAAGTCAGAAGGCGCAACCGCTGTTGTCGGTGGCGATTGTCCTTATGAAGCCGGCTATTTCGTCTCTCCTACTGTGTTTAAAGATGTAGAAGATGACATGACAATCGCAAAGGAAGAGATTTTCGGCCCAGTCCTATCTGCAATTCCTTATGATTCCATTGATGAAGTGGTCGAACGGGCCAATCAGTCTGAATATGGATTAGCCGCAGGACTTTGGACAGAAAATCTAAAACATGCCCATGATATCGCTGCACGTCTTGAAGCAGGCACGATTTGGGTCAACTGCTATAATGTCTTTGATGCCGCCTCCCCGTTTGGAGGATATAAGCAGTCAGGCCTTGGCAGAGAAATGGGATCATATGCCCTGAACAACTATACAGAAGTCAAAAGTGTGTGGATTAACCTTCAAGACTAATCAAGCACGTAAAGAAAAGCCGGTGACGATGTCATCGGCCTTTTTGTGATGGCATGTGACAGGCAGGCTCCTGAATATAGTGGTAAAGGAAAGGAGCATGACCAAATGCAGGATGTCAAAACGAGAGTACAGGAATACATCAATGAACTGCACATGCAGGTAGAACGCAGACAAAGAGAAGATGGCGCTTTTGTTTTCTGCTTTGAAGGACCTATGATGACAAATGCTTTTTTAATTATGCTGTTAAAGGCTGTGCATGACCCCGATCAGACATTGATCTATCAATTGGCCGAAGCAATACATGCAAAGCAAAATGAAGATGGTTCCTTTTCTTTGTATCATGATCAAACGGGACATGTCACAGCAACAGTTCAAGGCTATTGCGGAATGCTCGCTTCTGGCAAATTTCAAAAAGACGAACCTCATATGAAAAAAGCAGCACAATATATTCGATCAAAAGGTGGATTAAAGAACGTACATTTTATGACAAAGTGGATGCTCGCCGTCAATGGCATGCACCCCTGGCCGTACTTCTATGCACCCCTTTCTTTTTTACTCATCCCTACATCATTTCCACTGCATTTCTACCATCTTAGTGCATATGCAAGAATTCATTTTGTGCCAATGATGATTGCACTGAACAAACGGTATACCTCTCATGCTAAGTTTCCATCGTTAGCACACCTTGATGACAGCATGTCCAAAAATCCATTTGACTGGTTTATGGCAAGAGAAGAACGTTCAACGGATCACTTCCTGATGTATATGAGATCATATACCGCCTTAGACAACCGGCTCGACTTTTTCGGATATGAAGCGGCTAAGCGATATATGTTTGACCGGCTTGAACAAGATGGGACGCTGTACAGTTACTTAAGTGCGACAATCTTTATGGTCTATGCACTAATGAGCCTTGGTCACCCACCAGGACATCATCTCATCCAAAAAGCGGTCAAAGGCATGAAAAAGCTTGTCACCTCCTGTCACGGCCACATGTATGCTGAGAATTCCACATCCACTGTTTGGGATACTGCGCTGGTCAGTTATGCCTCTCAAAAAGCAGGCAAAAAACGAGAAGATCCCATGATCATAAAATCATTCACATACTTGTTGAACCGGCAGCAAATGAAGAAAGCGGATTGGGCAATTCATAACCGGCATGCCGCTCCAGGAGGCTTTGGTTTTTCACATATTAATACCAATAACCCTGATTGTGATGACACACAAATTGTGTTAAAAGCAATTCCAAAAGAATTTGCGCAAGCGCAATGGACACGAGGGTTTGAATGGCTTCTTTCCATGCAAAACCGTGATGGCGGCTTTTCTGCGTTCGAAAAAAATCAAGATCACTTTCTGCTTCGTCATCTTCCGCTTGAATCGGCGGAGGATGCGGCCATTGATCCCTCAACTCCTGATATTACAGGCCGCGTGCTTCATCTGATTGGTTTAGAGGAGAAAAACATGGCTTCTCCAACTATCCTCAGACAAAAAGATCAATGCGTGAAATGGCTTCTTGATCATCAAGAGAAAAACGGATCATGGTTTGGCAGATGGGGTGTTTGTTATATTTATGGAACTTGGGCAGCGTTAACAGGACTCAAAGCGGCCGGTATCCCTTTCTCACACCCTGCCGTTCAAAAAGCATGCCGTTTCCTAAAGCAGATTCAACTAGAGGATGGCAGCTTCGGAGAATCATGCAAAAGTGCAGAAGTGAAAACCTATGTCCCGCTCCCGTTTGGCACAGTGGTTCAAACCGCCTGGGCAGCAGAGGCTCTCCTGCAATATGAGAAACCAAATGACAAAGCGATTTTAAAAGCTGTCTCCTTTTTAGTGAATCATCATCATACGGAAGAAGCCTTGCACTATCCAGTAGGCATTGGACTGCCAAAGCAATTTTACATCACATATCATAGCTATCCATTTGTGTTTCCAATGATGGCTTGTTCCACATTTTTAAAAGAAATGAGGCGTATCAATGAATAAGGAAGAATATCGTTCACAGCTCAAAGAGTGGCTTAGCTCGATTCAACATGTAACTCAAGATGATCACATTCACCAGAAAGCAGAAAATTTACGCGTCAAAATGAACGATGACCGTTCCAGTGAACAAGAGTGGTACGAACTGGCCGAAAGGATTGCAGACGATTTGAAACAACACGAAGCCCTGCGGGATGTAGCAGCAGGAAATCATCAGTTACCACCACTGCCTTATCGGTATGAAGCGCTAGAGCCTTATATTTCAAAGGAAATTATGTATTTGCACCACCAAAAGCATCATCAGTCTTATGTCGATGGTCTAAATAAAGCTGAACTTGCACTAAAAAAAGCAAGAAGAACCAATGATTTTACGATGATCAAGCATTGGGAACGTGAGCTTTCTTTTCATGGGGCAGGGCATTATTTACATTGTATCTTTTGGTTTTCAATGAGTCCTTCAGGAAAAAGAAAGCCTACTGGTCAAATGCTTCGTCTTATTGAGCATTCGTTCGACAGCTATGAGGCATTCAAATCACATTTTTCAGCGGCAGCCAAACAAGTAGAAGGAGTCGGGTGGGCGATCCTTGTATGGGCACCACGCGCTCATCGCTTAGAGATTTTACAAGCCGAACGCCACCAACTGCTCTCACAATGGGATGTCATCCCTCTCCTTGCCCTTGATGTGTGGGAACATGCCTACTACCTTCAGTACCGAAATGAAAAGACACAATATGTAGACCGGTGGTGGAATGTCGTTGACTGGCGTGAGCCTGAAGCAAGACTAAAGCAGGCTCAGCAAGTGAAATGGACCCCTTATTGATATCATGCTTCATGTAGGCCTTGGCCTGCGTGGGTTTTTTAGTTTACATAATATAATTATAAACACCTATTAAGATCAGGTTGTTTTTTCAGAAAATTCATTTAAAATAGAAAAGATATGGAAAGAAAGAGAGTTGAATGATGAATGAACACCCTTTTAAACATTAGCCGCTTTGCAGGAAGAACATTTGCCATATGGGTCATTGTATTTGCTTGTCTAGGCTTTTTCTTCCCTGCCGCATTTTCGATGATTGGACCTTATATTCCTTTTTTACTTGGGATCATTATGTTTGGAATGGGTTTGATGCTGTCCTCTGATGATTTTAAAGAGCTGTTCCGAAAACCTCTCTATGTGCTGATCGGGGTTTTGGCGCAGTATACACTCATGCCGCTGATTGCATTTTTATTGGCCTATGGGTTACATTTGCCTTCTGAAATCGCTGTTGGTGTGATTCTCGTAGGCTGCTGCCCAGGCGGAACAGCCTCCAATGTGATGACCTTTTTGGCGAAAGGAAATACGGCATTATCTGTTGCCGTGACAACGATATCAACACTACTTGCCCCCATTTTAACCCCTGTCTTCATTTACCTTTTTGCACGATCCTGGCTGCCCGTATCTCCAGGTGCTTTATTTTTGTCGATCGTCCAAGTTGTTTTGATTCCGATTATTTTAGGGGTCATCGTCAAATTGTTTTTTTCAAAACAAGTCACATATGCAGTTCAAGCACTGCCGCTTGTATCTGTTGCCGGGATTGTGGCGATCATCGCTGCGGTTGTCAGTGCAAATAAAGACCAGATACTGCAATCTGGCCTGCTTATTTTTGCAGTTGTTATGTTACATAATGGACTCGGGCTTTTATTTGGTTTCCTTATTGCCAAATGGTCTAAAATGGACATTCCCTCCCAAAGAGCTATTTCGATTGAAGTGGGGATGCAAAACTCTGGACTTGGCGCAGCTCTTGCGACAGCACACTTCTCTCCTCTTGCCGCCGTACCAAGTGCCATTTTTAGTGTGTGGCATAATTTATCTGGCTCATGGCTTGCGACGTATTGGTCAAAACGAGGAAATCAACAAAACAAAGAGAAAAAAAGCTAGCCCCTTAATCGGTGCTAGCTTTTTATTTTTCCGATTATCCTTCAAGCAATAGCTGCTCAGGATCTTCAAGCAGGTTTTTGATGGTGACAAGGAATCCAACAGCTTCTTTTCCATCGACAATACGGTGGTCATAAGAAAGAGCTAGATACATCATTGGGCGGTTTTCAAAACGTTCTTCATCAATCGCAACAGGACGAAGCTGAATTTTATGCATTCCTAAAATTCCAACTTGAGGACTGTTTAAAATTGGTGTCGAAAGCAGAGAACCGAATGTTCCACCATTTGTGATCGTGAATGATCCACCTTGTAATTCATTGAGAGACAATTTGTTATCTCTTGCTTTTTTCGCAAGATGGCCAATTTCTTTTTCAATTCCTGCAAATGACAATCTGTCTGCATCACGGACAACTGGAACAACAAGCCCTTCATTGGCAGCTACAGCGATACCGATGTCATAGAATTTCTTGATGACAAGCTCGTCACCTTGAATTTCCGCATTGAGCAGCGGATATTTCTTAAGTGCTGCGACTACAGCTTTTGTAAAGAAGGACATGAAGCCAAGTTTCACATCATTTTGTTCAAGGAAGGCATCTTTACGACGCTTTCTTAGATCCATCACAGCTGTCATATCCACTTCATTAAATGTTGTCAGCATCGCAGCTGTTTGTTGAACTTCAACTAAACGCTTTGCAATGGTTTGTCTGCGGCGTGACATTTTTTCACGCTCAACTGGTTTTCCTGCTTGGTCATTTTGCACTGCAACATTTGCTTTTGGCGCGGCTTTCGGTGCACTTGCAGGAGCTTCATTCTTTTGGTAAGAAGCCACATCCTGCTTTCGTACCCTGCCCAGCGGATCTACGGTTGGAATCTCAGATAAGTCTAGTCCCTTCTCTCGTGCTAGTTTTCTAGCTGCAGGAGAAGCGATGGTTCTGCCATTACCAGCTTTTGGCTCTTCTTTTGGTGCCTTTTGTTTTTGTTCAGCTGCCGGTTCTTCTTTCGAAGCTGGTGCAGAATCTTGCTCAGGTGCTGGAGCTGCGGACTCGCTTCCGCCAGCTTCACCTGCTGCAATGGTTCCAATGACTTCTCCAACTTGGACAGTGTCACCAGAATCTTTCAGTACTTCTTTTAGTACACCAGATTCTTCAGCTGTCAGTTCGACATTGACTTTATCTGTTTCAAGTTCTAGCAGGTATTCTCCCTGCTCAACATAATCGCCCGGCTGCTTTAGCCATTGGGCAATCGTTCCTTCCGAGATTGATTCCGCTAATTCAGGTACTTTAATTTCCGCCATTTTTCATTTCCCCCTTAGTTTTTGCGAGTCAAGCTATCAGATACAATTCGTTCTTGTTCTTTTTTATGCACTGTTGGATCACCCTCAGCCGTACTTGAGCGTCTTCTGCGGCCGATGTAACGCACTTTTACTTTTTCAGACGCAATTTCACGTAAATATGGCTCGATGTATCCCCAAGCCCCCATATTCTGTGGTTCTTCTTGCACCCAGACGATTTCTTCTAAGTTCACAAGTTTCGTTAAAATTGCTTTAATATCTTTCGCTGGGAATGGATATAGTTGTTCCACTCTCGCAATATGAAGCCAATCTTTCGGCTCTTCCATTTGATTGAAACGATCACTAATATCAATTGATACCTTCCCGCTGGATAGAACGAGGCGTGATACTTTTTCATGATCATGCACAAGTCCCGGCTGTTCCAGAACTGGACGGAACTGTCCGTCAGTTAATTCTTGGACTTCGGATAATGTGTTCGGGTTACGAAGCAGACTCTTCGGTGTCATAATGACAAGCGGACGAATCTCTTCACGAAGCAGCATTTTCGCCTGTCTTCTAAGAATATGGAAGTACTGCGCGGCACTTGTCAAGTTCGCAACTGTCCAGTTATTCTCAGCAGCTGATTGCAGGAAGCGCTCTGTTCTTCCACTTGAATGTTCTGGACCTTGTCCTTCATATCCATGCGGCAAGAGCATTACAAGACCTGATTTTTGTCCCCATTTTGCGCGGCCTGCTGAAATAAATTGATCGAAATACACTTGAGCCGCATTTGCGAAGTCTCCAAATTGAGCTTCCCAAATCACTAATGTTTCAGGAGAATAGACATTATAACCATATTCAAATCCGATGACAGAGCCTTCAGACAGTGGACTGTTATGGACTGCAAATGATGCATTTGCATCACTCAGTTCATGAAGAGCAATAAATTCATCTCCCGTTTGACTGTCGTGAAGAACAAGGTTTCTTTGAGCAAATGTGCCTCGCTCTGAATCCTGTCCGGTCATTCGAATTGGCGTACCGTCTTTTAATATAGATGCAAATGCCAGTGCTTCACCAAGTGACCACTCCACTTTCCGGTCATCTGTAAACACCTTTGCACGTTTTTCAAGGATCCGTTTTAGCTTACCGAATACTTGGAAGTCTTTCGGCCAGCTGATCAATTCATCGTTCAGCTTTCTTAATACATCAAATTCAACGGATGTATCGACTGCTGGGAAGCCATTAGACACAGGCTCTGGCAGTTCAATTTCTTGAATCGTATGTTCTTTCTTTGAAGGCACTTTTTTATAGGCTTCTTCTAATTTTTTCGTTACAGCCTGCTCGATTTCTTCTCGTTGTTCTTTTGACAGAAGACCCTCTGAGACAAGCTTATCCGCAAAGATATTCTTGACGGTTTTGTGCTTTCTGACCGCATCGTATAGCATTGGCTGCGTTGTCGAAGGCTCATCCATTTCGTTATGGCCGTATCTGCGGTAACCAATCAAGTCAATTAAGAAATCCTTTTTAAAGCGTTTGCGGTATTCTACAGCTAACTGAACTGCCGCTAAACATGCTTCTGGATCGTCTGCATTGACATGAACAATTGGAATCTCGAATCCTTTTGCAAGGTCACTAGCGTATTTCGTTGAACGAGATTCATTGCTTTCCGTTGTGAATCCAATCATATTGTTTGCAATGATGTGGATCGTTCCACCTACTTGATAGCCATCCAACTGGCTTAAATTTAATGTTTCTGCTACAATTCCTTCTCCAGGAAATGCTGCATCCCCATGAATTAAGATGGCTAACGCTTTTTCGACGTCTTGAACTGGATAGCCCTTTTGAGTACGTGATTCCTGAGCAGCACGTGTGCTTCCTTCAATAATCGGGTCAATAAATTCCAAGTGACTCGGGTTATTGGCAAGTGTGACTCTCGCACTCTTTGTATCTTCATCTTTAATTTGACGATCAGCCCCAAGATGGTACTTCACATCCCCTGTCCATCCGTAGCTGATGCCGATAGAGCCTTCTGATGGAACAAGCTCTTTATTTGGCGCATGCTGGAATTCTGAGAAAATGATCTCATATGGTTTTCCTAATACATGGGCTAATACATTTAAACGGCCTCTATGTGCCATTCCAATGTTAATATTTGAAGTCCCTTGTGTAACAGACTCTGATATAATTTCATCTAGTACTGGAACAAGTGCGTCTAATCCTTCTATAGAAAAACGCTTTTGCCCCACAAATGTTTTATGAAGGAACTGCTCGAAGTGCTCGACTTCTGTTAATCTTTTGAATACAGAAACTAGTTTATCAGCTGGTTTTTTCTTAAATAGTTCACCAGATTCAATCGAGTTTAAGAGCCAGTTTCGCTCTTCGAAGTCATGCACGTGATCAAATTCAAACGAAATGGTACGCTTATACGTATTTCTCAGGTGGTTAATGGCTTCTATGCCGTTTGAAATGTTTTTAGGTGCGCTTGCACTGATAATTGATATCGGAATATTTTTAACGTCTTCTTCAGTTAAACCGTAATCCTTTAAAGGAAACAGCTCTTGTAATTCCTTTTCTTTGCGAAGAGGATTGACGGAAGCATTTAAATGGCCATACGTTCTGATGTCTTCTGCCAGTTTAACGACTGATGCTATCTTTTGGATTTGTTCAGAAGTAACTACGCTATTTTCTTTTTTCCCAATTTCCTCCTTCATTTCACTCGGTGGTGCACCAAGTTCATCAAACATGCCTCTTAGATCTTCATCAACACTAGTAGGATCCTGGACATATTGATCGTAGAGCTCGAGCACGTAGCCGAGGTTCGGACCATGAAATTCTTCCCAACTCAACGGTTGTTTCACATTATTTTGAAACATTTTGAACACTACCCCCAACTTTGATCATCAAGTGATTGAACACTATCTCGATATAACTTCCAGAACAAAATGACCAAATTTATGTAATAAAACGCTTCCAATCATATTCTACCACTGTTTTGGATTACTTTCTACATTCTTTGTTCAATTAAAGATAAAAAATTCAAAGAAAAACAAAAAATTTAAATCATTCCGAAAAATAATTTGAAGAAAGGGGCAAAACCTTATGCCCCAATGCTTTTATGCAGAAGTTTCTTGAGTAATGGATATAAGACATCTGGCAGTGTATCGACATCTGGTACAAAAATGCTGAACTTGCCATACATATCTTGTATCGTTTTCATCTGTGCTTCTTCAATTGGTGAATTGGATAAAAACACATTGATTACCTCAATTCCCTTTTTCCGCGCTTCAAGAACCGCTTCATGTGTATCCACGATCCCATTTTGCTCGTAGCTGAACGCTGCGGGTTCTCCGTCTGAGAAGACAATGAGAAATTTTTGCTCTTCTCTTCGTTTTAAAATCATGTTTGTCATTTGACGAATCGCATAGCCGTCCCGGTTATCCTCTTCTGGTTCAAGTGACATAATGGAAGGTCCTGCGTCAAATAAGGAGTCTTTAAACGATACAACTGTATTGAAATAGTTCGGCTGACTTGTTTCTGTTGCGTCATTTGTATCTTCCCAAAACCCTACAATTTGGTGAGGTACCTGCACTGATTTTAATGCTTCATGAAACAGTACGATCCCTTTTTTCGTCTCATCCATCTTGTCAAACATGCTCGCAGAACAGTCAACTAACAGGGTGAAAACAGCATCAATTTGAGAGGATGGTGCCTGTTTTTTATAGAAAAGACGCGGATTAGACTCGGTAAAATAGCGAATGAGCTTTTTACTAAGACGTCCTGCATGAAGGTCTGTTTTTGGCCATGTTTTTTTATGCTCGAGTGTTTTTTGAATCATTTGCTTTAAGCGTTTCTGGTAAGGTTCAATGGCCTTTGCATGCTGCTTATACACATCGATTTGCTCTGGCGTAGGAGGATCTGGTGAAATCATGACTGGGAACGCAAATTTATTCTCTTTCCCGTTCTCATGAGTATCTGCTCCGCTTTCTTCGCCTTCTGCCTCTTCTAATGCTTCAAGCTTTGAATAGTCTTTTCGATGGGTTTGCTTGGCAGAGCCTTGAACAGTTCCAAGCGCTTGATCTCCATCATCACCTTCTCTTGCCGCATCTTTACCGAGATCACTTTTACCGCCGTGCTCTAAATCAAATTGAAGGAAACTTTTAGACGGCGCTTCCGTTTCTCTATGCCATACTTCCATATACTCTTGGTGGATGTCTTCATCCCCCTCTTTTTCCCGGTCGACTTTGATGTCCTCACTTAGCTTAGGTTTTCTTTTGAGGTCATGAAACAGCGGTTCTTTTGCCGCTTTTTCATAGTCCAATTCTGGGAAGAAAAAGTATGTATTCAGCATATCTTTTTCAAGAAGCTCATCAAATCCTTCTGTCAATGCTTTTACGATTGCTGCTATATCAGATGTAGAATCTGCATCATATACTCGTGCAAGACTTGACTCAATAAACGGAATCATCGGATGAATCCGCTCGTGAAGGGATGGAATTTCTTCAAGCGGTGATTCAGCTGTCAGCTTCAGATACATGGCGCAAAAGAGAGCATCTGTTAAAATGCTTCGCTCCTGGTTAATCGTTAATTGCGTCTTAAAGTGGCGTCTGTAAAGTTCTCTTCTGCGTTTAAACACTTTTTTTGTTCCTGGGCGGTCACGTTTAATTCGCTCTTCAATTCGGATATCTTCAAACAGCATAAACAATTGTTTACATACATCAGGAATAGACAGTGTATGGGCATAGCGGATGATATCCTGAAATACCGTAAGATCGCTATACACCGCACCTACTGCGCGCAGGAACACATCACTTTTTAGCCCTGCGGTCATGTCTTCTTGTTTGCGATCATCCCAAAAATGGCTGATGTAAATTTTCTTTTCAAAAGGTTCATAGTAGGATTGCACGCCATATTCCAGTTCGACATCGTCACTTTCGGCTAATGTTTTGGCTAAATCCGTTAATTCCATAAATAAAAATGAATCGATTCTGCTGTCATTAAATTTGATGAATTTCAAAAGTCAGAACCTCACTCGAATAATGTTTGGGCAATATTTCTTACCGCTGCTTTTTCCCGGTCATCTTCTAGCTTTTCAACAATCCCTCGTTCAACGGCACGAAGCGGCGGGATATATTGTGCAAGATCACATGTATCTAAGAGCGCGCGGATGGATGCTGCCTCTTCACTCACCTGTCCATTGTGCGCTTGTGTAATGAGATCTGATGAGAGCTGTACGAATTGGTCGATGAACCGCTCATTC
The DNA here is from genome assembly GCF_001857925.1 of Bacillus xiamenensis. NCBI lineage: Bacteria > Bacillati > Bacillota > Bacilli > Caryophanales > Bacillaceae > Bacillus > Bacillus xiamenensis. Next base: position 3,422,426 of record NZ_CP017786.1, on the reverse strand, counting down.
TTTAAGACGGATTGAGATTGCAGCACTTCTTTTAAAATTCCCCCGCCAATATAAGGAACGTCTATGACGACAAAACGGTTTTTCAGCGCTTCGTTGAGAGGCACTGTACCAACATATCCTTCATTGATTGCCGCAATTACGCCGAAGCCTTCTTCCGCTCTAACAACTTCACCTGTAAACGGGTTTGTCATCATTTTTCGGTAATCAAGCACACCATTTAAAATAGGCAATGTTTCCGGCTTTGCCATGTTGATTTCATCAATATATAAAAGGTGACCTTTTTTCATCGCTTTTGTTACGGGGCCTTCAATGAATTCTATAGAAGCGACCTGACCATCATTGTGGATGGTTTTATAGCCAATTAAGCTTTCTGCATCAAGATCAACCGAGCAGTTTACACTGTGCATCGGCTGCTGAAAGAAAGCGGATAAAGTTTCTGCCAATTTTGTTTTACCTGAGCCGGTCGGTCCTTTTAAAAGAACGTTTTTTCCTAGCGCAAGGGCAATGATGGCATCTTGAATGATAGAAGGATCTTGTGATTCATAGCCGCCTGTTCCGATGAGCTGGCGGTATTCTTCGTTAAGAACTTTCGTTTTCGCTTTGATCATTGCTTGGATTTCTTCTGGGAGTGATTGTTGGTTAAACATATATGATTAATTCCTCTCTTCGATCATTTTCCTCACCAAGTATACTAAAAAAACCTTTATGCACTCAATACATAAAGGTTCGTCTTCTGTTATTTTACCATTTCTTTTGTGATGGCTCCGCAAGCGATGCGTTTCCCTGAATTTCCAGACGGGTTACTTAAGTAATCATCTGCTTCTGCATGGATGATAAAACTTCGGCCATGTTGATCAATTAATTGATTTGCGCCTCCCTTTAACGTCACATCAGGTACATTGACGACAACATCAATCTGGCCATCTGCTCCTACCTCTAAATTAGGCATATCTCCCGCATGATGCCCCTTTGGGTTGTCGAAGCCGTGTTCTCTATGCGTGGGATTAAAATGCGCACCCGCCGTTTCAAAATCTGGTGCTTCACATACGCCTGTCTCATGAATATGGAAGCCGTGGGCTCCTGGCGGTAATCCTTTTGCTTTCACATGTAAATCCAGTCCATTTGATGAGGATTCTCGTATGTCGATGCTTCCTATTTTTTGCCCGCTTTCATTAATCAATGAAGCGGTGACTGGCGCTTGTTTAGGTGCTGCAACTTCGTGACTCTCTTCTGTTGTTTCTTTTTTCGGCGGCGCATGACATGCTGATGCGAGAATGACCAAACACATCATGACCGTCCACATGGACATTTTCATCTGACTGCCCCCTTTTTTCAATCAGTATGGACAATCTCATAAGGGGACAAACAAAAAAAGCCGAAAATCGGCTTTTTAGAAGAAACGTTTTGCACCTAGATACGCTTTTTTCCAATATGGGTTGCTTAAGTTTGAAATCCCTACGCCGCTGTCACTCGCATGAAGGAAATCTCCATTCCCAAGGTATAGTCCCATGTGAGAAGGCCCTGCTTTGTACGTTGTGAAATAAACAAAATCTCCAACTTGTGGTGTGCTGACAGGCGTCATCATATTCCAGTAGCCTGCTGTGCTTAATCTCGATACAGATGAAACCTTATTAATGAGATAGTACACAAAGCCGCTACAGTCAAACCCAGCTGGTGTATTGCCGCCCCATCTGTAAGGAATGCCTGTGAGCTTTTTGCCTTCTTGGATCATCGTCATAATTTTTGCATTCATTGGCACGTCGTTTTTGCTATTGTTAGCCGGAGTTGTTGAACCGTTAGACGTAGAACCATCAGATCCAGTTGAGCCGGAAGCCGCGCCATTAATTTTCAATACTTGTCCAATTCTAAGCACATCACTTTTCAAGCTGTTTGCCATGCGGATGGATTGAACCTGCACGCTAAACTGATTGGCGATTTTCCACAATGAATCACCTGATTTGACGGTATAAGATGTTGTTTTACCGCTTGAAGACTGATTACTGTTTGAAGACGGGCTGCTTGACTTAGCAGGTGTTTGCGGCTGACTTGGTTTTGACGTCACCGTCCCTTTTATCTTCAATACTTGATTTGGATAAATCATATCAGATTTTAAGGCGTTCAATGTTTTAATTTCACCAATCGACATATTTAAGGAATTGGCAATTTTCCAGAGAGAATCGCCTAATTTCACCTTGTATGTACTAGATGCTGATGATGAACTATTTGAGTTCGTTGTTTTATTATCTGAGCTGGAATTAGATGTTGAATTTGAACTTGATGACTGACTGCCGCTCGTTTTTGTACTTCCAGACACTTTCAGTTTTTGACCAGGGCGAATGAGGTCACTGTTTAAGCTGTTCAGGCTTTTTAAGCTTGCAACTGACATGTTATGATTTTTTGCGATCAGCCATAATGAATCTCCAAGCTTGACAGTGTAGCTAGATGTCGTTGAAGCACTGGATTTCGTTGCTTTTGAGCTTGTTGATGAGCTGGATTTCGAACTTTTTGCACCAGGAATTTTTAAGCTTTGTCCTGCAAATATCATTGTCGTTTTTAATTGATTAAGAGATTGAAGCTCCGAAATACTTGTATTGTACTGTTCGGCAATCTTCCAAAGTGAGTCACCGCTTTTCACCTTGATCGTCTGTGCTTCTGCCGGTGCAGCAATAACAGCTGAGCCCGCGATCGCTGAAACTGTGAGGCCGGTTACTACTTTTTTCTTCATAGATGAATCTCCGCCTTTCATAATTTCGTTCAATAAGACTTATGTACTAGTTTTGAGTTTAGCATTTAATGGTTCTGCTTCTCTTGCACTATTTTATCTTTATTTCTATTATATTACTCGACATGAAGACGTTGGGCAATCATAAATAGGTTAGAGCAGCAAACTCAAAATGCTAAAACAAAGCCATATCGTTTCTATCGGCTGTTTACTGTATTTATAAACATTTTTCAAGGAATTTTTAAGTTGACGTTTAGAAAATTTGTCAAAACAAGCACGCTGCTAGTTTCATAGTTCTATTCTACATGACAAATTTTTCTGTATCAAATGACTTTTTACTTAATTGCCTGTTTTTTCTCCATTAAAAAAAGCATCCTTCCAAATGAAGAATGCCGTGGACATGGCTATTTCCTAATTTCCGGACCTTTCACAGTGAGCGGATAAAGCACTCCTTCTTTCGCAAACGACATTTTTCCCGTTTCTTCTGATACAACGAGAACAAGTGCATCGGTCATACTAGATAGTCCGATGGCTGCCCGGTGTCTTGTCCCAAGAGAAGGACTGACTTTCTTTGAGGTGAGCGGCAGGACATTTGCGGCGGAGACAAGCGTATTTTCTTTTACTAAAAGAGCGCCATCATGAAGTGGATTCCCAGGGTAGAAAATGCTCTCTATTAATGATGCACTTATTTTCGCATGGAGGTTTGTCCCTTTTTGGATATAATCCTCGACCTCGTCTCTTCTTTGAATCACAATCAGTGCTCCATGCTTTTGTTTTGATAAATTCTCAATGGCTAAAGAAAATTGAGCAAATCCCGGTGTGAATTCTTCCATATACGATTGCAAATAAAACGAGGAAGCCTCTGCATGCATTTCATTAAACTGATCATGCAATGATTCGAGTTCACAAAGGAGACATTGCTCCGTCTGGTCAAGCGAATCGACGATTTTCCTTGCATCCATCATCATTTGCATCAAATGGGATTTCATCTCTAATTTAAACATCGTTTCTTCGTTTGTGCTATTCATCATCTCACCATTTCTCTCCTTGTTTCGCTTGTGTCATAAAATAACAAATTGTGCACATTCTATTTGTATGGAGGTGAACTCAATATGACCATTCAGAAAATCATTCAATATGCTTGCAGCATTTTAGGTGTTGTCAGTCTTTCTTTTATTTATGCCCAAATGTTTAAAAAAACGAAGCCATCAAAGAAAAATAATCCGACGGAGAATTGATTTTTTTACATAGCATGATATAATTCCTCTCGTTATTTATGTTCAGAGAGGAACTTATGATGAGAGAAACGAATAGCACTCGAGCAAAGTTGGCACAATTTTTAACTATTTTGATTCCGATCTTAATTACGCAAGCGGGTCTTTCGCTTATCACGTTTTTAGACACGGTTATGTCTGGAAAGGTGAGCGCAGAAGACCTTGCGGGTGTAGCGATCGGTTCTAGTATTTGGACACCTGTTTATACTGGACTTGCCGGTATATTAATGGCCGTTACCCCTATTGTGGCTCAGTTAATGGGCGGTGGCCGCAGGGAAGACGTTCCTCGGGCTGTCTTCCAGGCCATTTATTTATCTTTCCTTTTAAGTATCGTGGTGATCGTCATTGGATCGTTATGTGTTCCTTTTATTTTAGGGAGACTTGGGCTTGAACCATCCGTAGAAACCATTGCCCGACATTTTCTCAGCTTCCTTGCTATTGGAATCATCCCGCTTTTTGGTTATTCAGTCATGAGATCGTTCGTTGATGCATTAGGAAAAACACGTGTGACGATGTTCATTACGTTAACCGCACTTCCTATTAATTTTGTTTTAAATGACCTATTTATTTTTGGGAACTTTGGGTTTCCAAAGCTTGGCGGTGCGGGGGCTGGTCTTGCATCTGCGATGACGTATTGGGCGATTTTTATCATGAGTATTTGTATTGTCATCAAAGCCGAACCGTTTGCCTCCTTTCGGTTGTTTCAAAAACTGCCCCGGTTCAGCCTCTCCCGTATGGGACAAATACTGAAAATCGGTATCCCTATTGGGTTTGCGATCTTTTTTGAAACAAGCATCTTTGCCGCCGTCACTCTTTTAATGGGTCACTTTGATACCGTGACGATCGCAAGTCACCAAGCAGCGATGAACTTTGCTTCTATCTTATATATACTGCCGCTCAGCATCTCTATGGCGTTAACGATCGTCGTAGGTTTTGAAGCGGGTGCCATGCGGTATAAAGATGCCAAAAGCTACAGCTATATTGGCATTGGAACAGCTGTTTTGTTCTCGTTATGTACGGCAGCACTCATCTTGTTATTTAGACCTGAGATTGCAGGTTTGTATACAGCCGATTCAGCTGTTTTACAAATGACACAGCACTTTTTGATGTATGCGATCTTTTTCCAGCTGTCAGATGCGGTCGCTGCACCGATTCAAGGCGCTCTGCGCGGCTATAAAGATGTGAATTATACATTGATTGCTGCTTTTGTCTCTTACTGGGTCATTGGTCTTCCGGCCGGCTACCTGATTGGTACGTATACCTCATTTGGGGCGTTTGGCTATTGGATCGGGCTCATTGCCGGACTTGCCGCAGGTGCAATCGTCCTCTTTATCCGCCTCAGATTGATTGAAAGACGATATTCTCTGTCTAATCCAATTGAAAATCATCGTGTATCATCATTACCTAAATTCAAAGTGTAAAAAATCAACCGAATCATTCTCGGTTGATTTTTTAATTGAGACAGTGCGGTAAATGTTGTGAGATGTACACTAAATGATATGACTTCATTTTTTATCCGCCCAGGAGCAAGCTTGCCCCCACCCTTCCATCTGAGAGACCTAATGAGGCAAAAGCAGGACATTGTTCAGTCTAATGTACGGATTTTCTTCACATATAAATAGGAGGTGATGAGAAGAGAGACCATGACGATCATACATAAAATGACATAGCCAACATTTGATTTTCCTGCTGGCACCACAGTGATTGTTAAAATACCAATAAGCGAAATCTGACCTAATAACTTACAAGCATTGATGAAAGAGTTGACGCGTCCCATGAACGCATTATCAACATGACGAAACAGATAACTTTTTCTGAAAATCCTAATTGATGCATTTGCGTTTCCTAAAAACAGACTTGCTGCAATAAATGTGTAAGAATGAGGAATGAGGAAAATAGCCATGATTGAGGCGGCAAAAAGAAGCATGAACAACATAACTCCCGGAATATCCCCGACTTTCTTCGACATTTGATACGCAATGAAGCCTGCACTGATTGCGCCGACTGCGTAAAAAATATTGGCGATGCCAATCACTGAGGGCCCCTCGTTTAAGTAATGATAAACAAAAATGGGATCCAAATAATTCGCTACAATAATGACAATGCTGGGCACAAAAGTCGTTAGTAAAAGGACAAACAAAACTTTACGGTGGAAAAGATATTGTAGTGATGATGTGAAGTTTTCCCAGTACGATGCACTTTTAGTAGAATGGAATTGTTCCTTAATTGAACTGCTAGATTGATAGGGCAATTTATAAATGAGAATGGATGCGATGGCAAAAGTGATGACATTCATAAGCAATATAACTGTAATAGATATTTGTCCGATCAAACAAGCGGCTAAACCAGAGCTGATCATTAACGCTGCTTGCCCCTGAACCTCTAAACTGCTATTCACTTTGCTATACTCATTCTTATTAAACATTTCTTGGGTTAGAGCTGATAAGGTTGGATATTTTATTGAATCATATGTCGTATTGTACAAGGTCAATATAACGACAAGAATGATGTTAAGAAAAGTTGAAATATCAAAGAGAATGAGAAAAATAAGCAGCATGACCGCACCAGTGATCTCCAATTGAAGGAATATGCTTTTTCGAGAGTGTCTATCAACCAAGCTTCCTAAAAAAGGAGAGGCTAAGAACACAAAAGTCATCGTAACCATGGTTACAATGCCATATAAAACTGACTGATTTAATTGGTCTATTAGCAGCCAAATCATTAAATAGGAAGTAACTCCAGTACCTACAGAGGAAATAAGATTCGCCGCTAATAACAACCTTAACTTGACCATAAAAGTATCTCCCTTTATTGAACCAAATGTTCCTTCTATAGTATCGCCAGAATCTGATTCTCCAAGGAATGTATACTCGTCAAATCCTTTTATGAAACGTGTGAGTAATATTTAATAAAGCTTTTCTTTATTTCACTCTGCGCTTTCATAATAGACAACTTGATATAAAATTCGATTGGAAAATGATGAGACCATTTACATGGATGAGTCGATCGCTAAATAAAGGTGTAAAAAGAGAAGGATGAAAGAAGAATAATATAAGAATTTGACATTTTATACGATTAAAATTTACCATATGATACATTTACAGTCAATCAGGCATTTCTTAAACTCATCGCGAATACTTAGGAATCTACCATCAACTAAATAAAGCGGTTAAGAAGACATATCAATCATAGGTATTTAGACAATAAAGGAGGCTGTCGATATGTTGACGACAGCCCGAGAAAGCTGACTTCGGCCAGCTCTTTTTATTTAGTCATTCCATTGATACGTCCAGAAAATTTCTTCATCGAACCATTTTTGGACGACAGGTTCTTTGTTTTTCAGCTTTTGTTCAAGCTCTCTTAGCATGCCTTCTGTTTGTGTTCTATGCGCTCTTAGTGCGTTTAATTTGATATCTGCTACATCTGTAATATCAATCACAATATCGGCATTTCCCAGCACTTCTTCTCGATTTTTCGTAATGGCCATGCAGTATGTGACGGGACGGTCTTCTTTTTTCTTGCGGTATAGAGCACGAATGACCGCTTCACCTGTCGCATCATGATCAGGGTGTACACCATGCCCTGGATAAAACGTGACAATAAGTGTTGGTTTCACGTCATCAATGATGTTTTCCATCACATCGGCCAAATACTCATCATCTTCAAATTCTAACGTTTTATCGCGAAGGCCAAGCATACGTAAATCCGTGACATCCATTTCTTTACATGCATTGATTAATTCCTGTTTTCTTAATTCAGGTAGTGTCTCACGGTTAGCGTATGTCGGGCTTCCCATATTTCTTCCCATTTCTCCAAGTGTTCCGCATGCATACGTCACTGGAATTCCACGTTTTCTGCTTTGCGCGATGAGCCCTGCGACCCCAAAGGATTCATCGTCGGGGTGAGGCAGCATCACAAGTACATGTTCGTTCATCAGTTGTCACCCTTTCTCCTACACCTGAAATGGTGTTTCACTAATTTGTAATGAGATCGCTAGTTTTCCATCTGGCAGATGCCCTGCTAACAGCAAGCGGCCTTGGTCATCAAACACGTAGTCGGTCAAACCTTCTGCGTAAATCCAGCCATCTTCCGTTTTCATTCCCACACGGTATGGACCTTGTCCTTTTATTTTTGCCTGTGAATAGACGACTTTCGCATTGCGGATATACGCCACGACCGTCATGTTTTGTTCATTCACATGAGCTGAATAAGAACCAGTTGTCGTTTCAAGATGAACGAAGACTGGACGATTTAAAAACGATTCAAGATGTGCTGTGACATCTTCCGTTTGAATTGGTTTCATGAGTGGTTCCTTCCTTCATTTTGAATTAGTTCTCGCAGCTTTTTCGTATGTAAGCTGATCAGCTGCAGCTGATGATCCTGCTTAACAGCACTCTCTAATATTCTCTCCACAGCGAGCACGTACTTTTGATGCAAAGATTTTCTTGCACGCGGATGGGTGCGTGCATCGAGTAAATCATCACATATGGCCTCGTGTAAAGAAGACATATCATCGACTTGAAGCTGACGATTTTTCCATAAAGACCTGTAAGCGAATACTAGCTCATTGGCTGATGACATGTGATCACCCTCTACAGTTTTGGTAACAACTTATTATGACATGATCCGCCTTCAAAAAAAAGCAAACTGCTTGTTCTCTTTAATGAGAATTCGCTGTTTTTTTCATTCGTATTTGCGAGGTGGTAAATAAGAAAATCGCTGTCCAAATACAGAGAAACGTCACGATTTTAGCCGCAGATAAATGTTCGTGATACACAAACAGACCTAAGAACAACGTAATCGTCGGTGCAATATATTGCAAAATGCCCACTTGATAAAGTGGAATTCTTTTTGCCCCTTCAGAAAATAAAAGAAGCGGAACAGCTGTAAAGACCCCTGCAAAAAATAACAGGCCAAGAGAACCGAAGCTGCTCGGATGCATTGTCACAACTGGTTCTTTTAAGAAAAATAATAAGTAAACAAGTGTAGCCGGCGCAAGAAGAAGCGTTTCAATCGTTAGTCCAATGGCACTTGTAAAACTCATCCTCTTTTTAATCAAGCCATAAAAACCAAAGCTAAAGGCTAATAAGAAAGCAACAACTGGGAATGAACCGTACTGAACTGTTGAAATGATCACGCCAGCAGCGGCGACGAGAATTGCGATTGTTTGCATTTTATTCATTCGTTCTTTCAAGAAAATGATGCCTAGTAAAACTGATACAAGTGGATTAATATAATACCCCAAACTCGCTTCTAGCATGAGATCATGATTCACGGCCCAAATGTACACATACCAGTTAACCGAAATTAAAATAGCAGATAAAAGTAAGGAGAAAAATGCTTTTCCGTCCATCATCAGACCCTTCACAGTCTGCATCGCTGGACGGACTTGCTTTAAATAAAGGAGAATACCGCACATAAAAATAAATGACCATACGATTCTGTGCGCTAAAATTTCGCCTGACGAAATATGTTCCATCAGTTTCCAATATAATGGGAACAGCCCCCATAATGTAAAAGATGCCGCAGTATATAAGACACCTTTTGATTGATGTTGTTCGTTCAATCTAACCATTCCTTTCTAAACCTATCGTATATTATAGCACGCACTCCGCTGAATGGGCATATACTAATTCAGGGCATTTAGAAAGGATGATTTGCATGTTTGACTGGAACCGATTATTCCCTTTTCAAAAACAATTTTCAAAAGAAGCCTTAAAAAATTCAGATCCTAAAGATGTTGAGCAATATGTCAATCAAGTGATGGAAAGTGTATTCGGCTCCAATTATTCTGCTCAGTTCCCCTTTCAGGATCCGCTGTCTCAGCAGAAAAAAACGAGAGAGCCCGATGTTAAAAAAGAGAAAGAGCCGAATGTTGAAGTGTTCGAGACAACTGATCACGTGTTTGTCAAAATAGAGCTTGCTCGTCCAAACACTGAAAAAGTAAAAATCAGACATACAGCTAATCTACTCTTTATTGATCATTTTCCAGAAGAGAATGAACAAAAGAAGGTGGTCCTGCCTGCTGCTGTGAAAAGAAAAGGAACGAAGGCTTCGTATCAGGATGGTATTTTAGAAATTATGTTTTTAAAGCATGATGATCCGGGGATTTCTGAAATAGATATTCCATTATAAAAAGCCTGCTTTCGTATGGGAGCAGGCTTAGTCTTTTTTCTTAATAATATGGTGGATATCCGCCGCCATATGGTGGTGGAACAGGCGGTGGTGGTGGTGGGTAATATGGACGAGGATAATTAAAAATCGCACTTCCTAGAAATCCGCCAAGCAGTCCGCCGACTAAAGGAGCGCCAAAACCAAAAAACAAAGGGACTCTGGATTCAAACGGCGGAATGCCAGGGGCGCCGCCTCGAAAATACGGAGTATGAGGGTACATGCATTTCTCCTCCTTTGTCATGTGCCTAACATCAGCATATTCATCAGGAGACAAAACGTTTGGGCAAACCTGAAACTAGGCTTGCTCTTTTTTTTCATGAGATCCGGCATACTCCCCTGCCCAGCGCGATACTTCTCCAAACACATCGTTTAATGCATTCCCTTTTTCGGTTAAGGAATAGATGACTTTCACAGGCATTTCAGGCAGCACAATGCGCTCTATAATTCCTTCTTGTTCAAGCTCTTTTAAGCGTTCTGCGAGCATTTTTTGACTGATAGATGGAATCATATCCGTCAGGTCTTTAAACCGCTTTGGACCATCAAGCAATACATGAATAATGAGACCATTCCACTTTTTCCCAAGAAGTAAAAAAGCTTGCTGAATGTGTGGGCATAATTGGAATTCCATATATTTCAGCCTTTCTTTTCATGAATGTTTGACAAATTAACGGTATACAATTTAAAATGTCTCTAGTTACAATAAGTAAGTTTCTCACTTTTTTATTTATTGTACCATACTATTTGCACAAACGGGAGGAAATATCCATATGGCGACCGATCAAAAAACGATTGACATTTTAAAAGAAAGAGCTTCAGTAAAAGAGTATGATACAACTCATGAAATGACAAAGGAAGAGTTAACAGAGCTTCTTGATATCACAACAAAAGCACCATCTGCATGGAACCTTCAACATTGGCATTTCACTGTTTTCCATAGTGCTGAATCAAAAGCAAAGCTTCTTCCAATTGCTTACAACCAAAAACAAGTTTCACAAGCATCCGCTGTCATTGCTGTGCTAGGTGACCTTGAAGCCAATAAAAATGGCGAAAAAATTTACAGTGAGCTAGCAGAGCAAGGGTTCATCACAGAGGACATTAAAGAAACACTGATGACGCAAATCAATAGTGCTTACCAAAGCGAGCAATATGCACGTGAAGCTGCCTATTCAAATGCTTCGTTAGCAGCCATGCAATTAATGATTGCGGCAAAAGCTATGGGATATGATACTTGCGCAATGGGCGGTTTCAGCAAAGAAGCTTACATAAAAGAATTCAATGTGAGCAGCCGCTACGAACCAGTTATGTTAATTTCTGTCGGAAAAGCAGCAAAAGAAGCTCATAAAAGCAATCGTTTTGACATCGAAGAAGTATCTGATTTCCTATAAAAAACGGCACAGTCCCAGCTTCATGCTGGGGCTTTTTTATTTGCATTAAATATTATTCCTCCATACTTATTTTCAAGATTCCCTTTACCGTACTTCGCTCTTTCTCTCTTTTCCAAAATGAAAGCGTTATATTAGTATGATATTCACAAAAATGATTGTTTTTTCTGAAAATGGTCTTGTGATCTAATCTGACAACTGCTATTATTATGAAATTACAAAATATTAGAGGAGGAACACATGAATAAAAAATTGATGCTGGCACTACTCATCGCGATTCCATTCATTGGGCAGCTTGCACTGCTTCCCTTGGTGAATCGTATTCATCCATTTGTGATTGGGCTGCCTTTTTTCCACTTCTGGCTCTTACTATGGATTGTTCTTACACCTATTTGCACATTTATCATTTACAGGATGCAACATTCAACTGGAGGAACTGACTGATGCAAGGAAATTTAACAGCTTTATTGATTACTGCAAGTATTATTTTCATCGTCGTGGTCATCGGATTTGCCGCTGGTCGTGACAAATCGTCAAGACAGACAGTAGAAGAATGGTCTGTCGGCGGAAGAAAATTCGGCGGGCTGCTCGTCTGGTTCCTTGTTGGCGCAGACTTATACACAGCCTATACCTTTTTAGGGCTAACAAGTACAGCTTATACAGCTGGAAGTGTGGCTTTTTTCGCTATCCCCTATTCGGTTCTTGCTTATTTTATTGCTTATTTCTTCTTACCGAAACTTTGGACGGTTGCGAAAAATCACAAGCTGACAACACTTGCTGACTATGCACGTGAGCGGTTTGACAGCAAGCTGTTATCCAGTTTAATTGCCATTATCGGTGTACTGATGCTGATTCCATATATTTGTCTGCAGCTAAGCGGCATTCAAGATACGCTAACTGTCGCTGGAACGAGTTATATTAATGTGAATGCAGTTGTTGTGATTTCATTTATTTTAGTCGCGCTTTATACGTTTTTCAGTGGGATTAAAGGGCCTACATATACAGCCATTATTAAAGATATTCTTGTTTGGGTGATCATGCTTTTTATGGTGGTTTCTCTGCCTATTATTCATTTTAACGGCTGGACACCAATGATGAATACGTTAGCTAAAGAGGCGCCGCAGCTTCTAACGATACCTGAAGGCGGTCCTAAAGGCATTTTATGGTTTATTACCGCTTCAGGCGTTTCTGCACTTGCTTTGTTTATGTGGGCACATGCAGCTACTGGGGTATTTACAGCGAAAAGCGCAGATGCCATCCGGAAAAACAGCATCTTTTTACCCCTTTACAACATTGTGCTGATTTTGGTCATTTTCCTTGGATTTATTGCATTTTTGGTCTTACCAGAAGATACAAATCCTAGATTTGCACTTCTTCATTTAATTCAAACGTCATATGGAGGCGTGATGCAGGGGCTTGCCTATTCAACGATTGCACTTGCTTCACTCATTCCATGCTCGATCATGGCCATTGGCGCGTCGAATTTATTTGCGAATAATTTATACCGTGACTTAATCCATCCAAATGTGTCACCTAAACGGTTAACCATCATTACACGTTCAATGGTATTTATCGTCATTGGGCTTGCTCTTTTATTCGGTATGCTGTTCCCAACTGCGCTTGTTACGCTTCAGCTGATCGGTGTTTCAGGAATGGTTCAAATTTTCCCGGCGATTGCGATCAGCTTGTTCTGGAAAAAACAATCTAGAGAAGCAACCATTGCTGGGCTTGTCGCAGGAATTATCGTTACTTTCACAGCCAATATCACACAAGTGACGTTTGGCCTTTATGAGGGCTTTCTCGGTTTACTAGCGAACGTTCTTATCATCTTGATATTGAATCCGTTCTTCCAGAAAAATGTCACATCTAACTCCGTGACAAGCGATCTGTTTGAAAATGGCAGTGAACAAGTAGAACCGGTAGCCAATAAAGCGTAAGCAGAAGAAAAAAGCAGTCCCCTGATAAGAACTGCCCAGCGTGTAGACAAACCCTCGCATTCCCGGGAACGAATGTCAAATTCGCTCCGCACCGGTACTCGTCCTTCCTAGAATGCAAAGGTTTTCAGGTCACGCTAAAAAGAAGACAAAGGGCTAAAATCAAGTTCATTTTAGCCCTTTGTCAACCATCTGAGCGCTCTTCTAATCGAAGAGTGCTTTTTCTATTTCATTTCTTTTTTCAACACTTCAATGGCTTTTTTCATTTGCGTATCATTTTTCTTTAGCTTCTCTTGGATCTTTGTCATCAGTACCGTCGTTGTGTCGCCTGTGAGAATACCGTCTGCCTTCAGATCGTGATCAGTTTGGAAGCTTTTCAAGATCGACTGGAATGCTTGATCATACTCTCCATTTGCTTTTGCTTTGTAGCCAAGCGCTTGGAACATTTTTTGAGCCGCTTTGACTTCATCTCCATGATCATTCAGCTGATACGTCTTTTTTGGGCTTAAATATGGCAGCTTCGCATAACTCGGTAGAGATGCTTTTATCTGTGGTTCAATGCCTTTTTTGTGAATCCAAGAGCCGTTTGGTGTCAGCCATTTGGCGATCGTTAATTTCACACTAGAACCATCATTATAGCTTTGGGCATTCTGAACAGTCCCTTTACCAAATGTCTTTTCACCAACAATTTGAATACCTGATGATTGGTGCAGAGCTGCCGCCATGATTTCAGCAGCACTAGCTGATCCGCCGTTTACTAGGACAACAGCCGGCTGCTGAACTTTTCGTTCTTTTTCCGCTTTGTACACTTGTTTCTTCCCTTTTTCTTCAACCTGCATAATGACTTTTCCTTTATCAATAAAGTCATTACTCATTTCAATCGCTTCAGTCATGATGCCGCCTGGATTATCTCTTAGGTCAATCACAAAACCTTTTGCACCTTTTTTCTGGAGGTCATCAATCGCTTTGTCTAGCTCCTTAGATGTCGTTTCAGCAAAAGAAGTAATTTGGATTTCTCCTATTTTATCTTTTGTTAGTTTTGTATAAACCGTTTCAAGAGGAATGGTGTCTCTTGTAATATTCACGTCCACGTTTCCAACACCTTGACGATTCAGACTTAGCTTGACATCCGTTCCTTTTTTCCCTCTGATGAGAGATACCGCTTTATTGACTGACATGCCTTTTGTGCTTTTTCCATCCACTTTTAAAATACGATCATGAGGTTTCAAACCAGCTTTTTCAGCAGGAGAGCCTTTAATCGGTGCGACAATTAAAATTTGTCCATCCTTTTCTTCTACTTGTGCACCAATTCCTTCAAATGAGGAAGAAATGGTGTTGTTAAACCCTTCGGCTTCCTCCTGATCCATATATGTAGAGTATGGATCATCAAGTGATGCAATCATTCCTTGAATCGCACCATCTACTAGTTTTTGATCATCCGTTTTTTCGTAATACTCATTTTTGACCTTCGTATAAGCAGCCATGAGTTTACTAAACTTCTCATCTCCTGAGACACTGACAGCACTTTGTTTTGTGATCACAAATGTAATCGATGAGGAAAGCGCTGCTGTCACCAGAATGGCTAGCACGAACTTGAATTGTTTTTTCAAAAAAACACCACCTTTATCTCCTTTCATTATTATCAAGGACGATTCTTCATCCGTCAACCAAAGGATCAAACTTCTATTTGAAAAGATAAGCCATTTGACCCTGGATTGCATAATCTTTAGAGAGAAACATGATAAGGAAAGAAGGGATTCCATGAGTGATTATGTAGAAATGCTTGCCTATTTTGGTGTATCAGGTGCTCATCCTGGTGGAATAGAGTTAACAAAAACGATGATCGAGCAAATGAACTTGAAGCCTGATGATCATATACTGGATACTGGATGCGGTACAGGACAAACAGCCGCATATTTAGGGCATTTAGGTTATCAGGTGAAAGCGATTGATACTCATCCGTTGATGATTAAAAAGGCTAACCTTCGATTCGCGCGTGAAAAACTGCCGCTCCATGCCCTGCAAGCTTCTATTGAACAACTACCATTTGCTGATGCATCGTTCTCTCTAGTGATCAGTGAATCTGTATTAAGCTTCACCCATTTACAGTCTGCACTTGCAGAGATTAAACGGGTACTTGCTCCTGGAGGTCAATTGATCGCTAATGAGGCTGTGTTAAAAGCACCGCTCACACCAAAAGAACAGGCAGCTGTTCGAGAGTTTTACGGGTTTCACTCCCTCTTTTCACTTTCAGAATGGAAAGAACAGTTAACATTGGCAGGATTCCGCGATATTCGGATTCTCTCTTTTGATGAGCACATGGTGCAGGAGGAGCCTACTACAGAAATGGAACTATCTGAACAAATACCACCGTCTCTTTACGATACACTGCAAACACACTATGAGCTTATTGGAGCCCACCGAGAAAACCTAAGTCACATTTTATTTGAATGTACAGTATAAAATGAGCGAATCTCCTATATGTTTTGTCCAAACTCTATGAAGTCTCTCGCATAGGATAAGAGTGAAAAGAGTTTATCATAAGGAGGTAAAACATGGAGCGCTACTACAAGCTTTGTCAGCAGCATATGGGAAAAGTGGCTAGAATCACTGATCGTAATGGCAGAGTACATGTTGGACGTATTGAGCGGGTGACAAACCGCAAAGTCTATATCCGTCCAATCGGCGGGTCCCGCGGGGGCTTTGGCTTTGGATATTACGGAGGTTATTATGGCTGGGGCTGGGGTGCAGCTTACGGCATTGGCCTCGGTTTTATTACCGGCTTCGCATTAGCAGGTTTGTTCTTTTTTTAAAAAGACAATAAAAGAAGGCCTCCCCATAAGCTGGGAGGCCTTTCAGATTGTTGACAAAGGGCTAAAATGATCTTGATTTTAGCCCTTTGTCTTCTTTTCAGCGTGACATGAAAACCTTTGCAGTCTAGGAAGGACGAGTACCGGAGCGGAGCGAATTTAAGATTCGTGAGCACCGGCACGCAGGACTGACAAAGAATGCGAGGGTTTGTCTACACGCTGGAAGGCCTCCCCATAAGCTGGGAGGCCTTTTTTGTTATACTTTCTTGACTTTGTTCATGTACTCTTCGAATGTTAAGTCGTGATCATGCATCGCTTTTGCGGCTTCTTTCCCTACATAGCGCAGGTGCCACGGCTCATATTCATATTTTGTGATGTCTTCTTTTCCTTTTGGATAACGGATGATAAAGCCATATTTATAGGCATTTTTGGCGACCCATTTGCCATCAGGTGTTTCACCAAATTTTTCAGAAATCTCAAAACCGGCACTTTTTGAGGAAATGTCTATTGCAAGACCTGTTTGATGTTCACTTTCGCCTGGTAATGCTACGGCTTCTTGGGCTTTTTCTTTCCCTTTTAATTTGACTTCACTATCAAAAATAACTTTTTGACGATCATAGGAGCGATAGCCAGATACAGCGGCCAGCTCGAAGTTTTTCTTTTTCGCACCTTTGAATAATTTCTCAAGTGCCTCCGCTGCTACTTTCCGAATATATCGTTTTTCAATATCCTCTGTAAAAGAGAATTCTACTTTTGGTACAACGAGATCAGAAGGTTTATAGGTTCCTGGCAGTGCGTATTCTTTGTTGACAAGTGCGAGCACATTTTCAGGATTTTGAATGGTTTTCAGCCCGCTAACAACCTTGATGTCAT
The DNA here is from genome assembly GCF_001857925.1 of Bacillus xiamenensis. NCBI lineage: Bacteria > Bacillati > Bacillota > Bacilli > Caryophanales > Bacillaceae > Bacillus > Bacillus xiamenensis. Next base: position 3,405,257 of record NZ_CP017786.1, on the reverse strand, counting down.
TGAAATATTCACTCTTTAACGTCAGCTCTTGATTAGATGAATCTGCCGTATCATTTGAGTTTTGCTGGGACGATGAACTTTGAGTTTTTTGTTCGCTTGTTTTGTTGGATTCACTGGTACCGCTTTTTTGATCCAGCAACTGGCAGCCTGATAATGCGGCCGTCAAACCAAGAATCGATGCGATTGAGAGTATTTTATAGCTTTTCTTCATGACATACCTTCCTTTTGCTCTACTAAAAAAATAAAGATGCGCTACGTCGTAGCACATCCTTTATACTATTATAAAACAGACTCTAGTGCAATTAAGATCATTTCGTCAAACGTTGTTTGGCGCTCTTCAGCAGTTGTTTCTTCTCCTGTTAGCACATGATCACTCACTGTCAAAATCGACAACGCTTTTCTGCCAAATTTTGCAGCGAGCGTATAAAGAGCTGTTGTCTCCATTTCAATCGCTAGAATTCCATATTGATCCATCAGCTCAAGTGGTTTTTCATTATAAAATTGGTCTGCGGTAAACACATTCCCAACACGCACAGCTACATTTTTTGCTTCGGCTGTGTCATAGGCTTTCTTCAGAAGATCAAAATCTGCGCAAGGCGCATAATCAATCGGTCCAAATGCCACACGGTTCATTTGAGAATCTGTTGATGATGTTTGAGCTAAAATGACATCACGCACATTGACGTCCTTTTTGATCGCTCCGCAAGAGCCAACACGAATTAAGTTTTGAACATCATAGCTTTGGATCAGCTCATTCACATAGATCGAAATAGACGGTACGCCCATTCCAGTGCCTTGTACAGAAATACGCTTCCCTTTATACGTTCCAGTAAAGCCATACATGCCGCGCACTTCGTTATAGCACACAACATCTTCTAAATATGTATCTGCAATATATTTCGCACGAAGCGGATCACCTGGCAGCAATACCGTTTCTGCAATTTGTCCTTTTTCTGCTCCAATATGTACACTCATTTGTCAGCCTCCACTTACATTTAACATGTATTTAGTCCCATTTATTATAAACGATTGAGGGGAAAAAGAAAATACCAGCTGGATGTGAGGCTGGCATCATCAGTTTATATTTAACTCATCGTCATTAGGCGTTCACTGCGTTTCCATCCTGTCGGAAAGAGCTGATAATAGCACTTCCCTTTTTTCTGATCATCAATCACAACGATATCCCCTGTTGAGATGAACCGTGCATTGTAATCATTAGGGACTGTATCTTGTACATTAAATGTCGAGAATGCTTTTTCCAGTACATCAAGGTGTGTCCTGCCGCCAATCTTTGTCCGGTACACAGGCTGATGCCCGCTTACAGCACCATATTCAGGTGTTTGGTAAATGGTTAAGTGATATGCTGAAGGTTTCTTTTGAAAAAATCTCAACGTCAATTGCATTCAAATCCCTCCCCTTTTATATAAAATTAGCTGGGATTTGTTAATTTCCTTCTTCTAATTTTGTCGAATGCCGGACAATTTTTCGTCAATCTTTTTACATATGAGAAATAAAGCTAGTCCGATCGCAAAGCCCCCTGCTACATCCGTCAAATAATGTACACCGATATACATCCTGCTGATGCCAATCATCAGCACACATAATCCTGTCACCATATAGACCGCTTTTTGTCTTTTTTTGAGCCATGGAATCATCTCAATTAATAGATATGCGATAAACGGATAGATTGTTGCTGCATTCATTGAATGACCGCTCGGAAAGCTGTAATATGTTTCATTCACTAGATGATCAAAGGCTGGACGCTCTCTAGCAAAAAGCCCTTTCAGTTCATGATTGATCGCCCTTTCTGAAATATAGAGCAGAAAAAGCAGCATGATAGAGTAGTAGCGTTTATACGCGAGCAGCACCACACTAAAGATGAGCATGATTGGGACAAGCAGTGCACTGATGCCAAAATCAGTCAAAGTGAGCATGACGTCATTTAAAAAAGGAAGTCTCATGTTCTCAAACGATAAGATGATCTGGTTGTCCAATTTTTGAAACACACCAGATACCATAAGCGCAGCGATGGCGCCAAATATCATGAAAAGAATGATCACATACACGCTAAAGTATTCCCCTCCCTTTCTACTCAGAATCTCTTCAAAGTATAGTGCCTACCAAGCGTCTTCTTCAACTATCATTGCTTTCCTCAGCATATATTCAAATGTGATATCAGCAAGCTCAAATGTTTCCAGCTCAGATGGTATGTACCCTCTTTTGACCAGCTCCATGTAGAAGTATTCTGCAATTTCCTCTGTATCAATCACCAAATCAGCTTCTTTCATTGCTTTAGCCTCCTTTTTTATGATGTATGAACGCTCCCTTATTTTTATTACAGTTTGTCATAATGGCTCATTCCATACATATAAATGCAGTAAACACAAAGAAAAGGGGCTTGAGACAATGAAATGGTTAAGCATATTAGATGGAGATACTTTTGATCAAGTGATGGGCCGTATCTTGAGGGGATGGTTTTATGTGATTGCTTTTTTCTGTGTCCCTTATTTTTTATTCGTGTTAGGACAAGTCTTTCTTTAACCAAAATGTTCGTTTAAGCTTTCCAAAATAAAGTCCATCATATCCTTGTATTCTGGGTCCTTAAAAAATTCATAGAGAATTTTATAATCATTGTAAATGTCAAGAAGCTCATCCACTATAGATACAGCGAGGAATTCTAGTGTGGCTTCGCTTTCTTGTTTCTCTTCTAACTGTAATAGTGCCGTCTGCACCATATCTTCTTCTATTTCTTTTGAGGTCTCCCCAACGTAATGCACAAAAAGAAGCTGATGGACAAACTGGTCCATCTCATATTTCCTTAGGACAAGCGTCAAGTCTTCCTCTTCTGTTTCCAGCCATTCTCCGTCTTTTAACCTCGTGAGTTCGTAAATCACATCTTCCCAGCCATCTTCAAGGTAGCGCCAAATTTCAGTCCGATGGCCAATGATTTTAAACAGCTCTTTTCCGTAATCTTTTACATATACAACATCGCCAATGAGGAACTCATATTCAATGTCCAGCTTTTCTGTATCCACAATCACCCCGTCGTACTCGTCATAAAGCTGAAGTGATGTTTCAAAATAAAGCACCTCATTATGATTGACCTCATATAGATAGTGCTGGTCAATTTGATGGACTTTTGTTATCGTTCCAACAGTGCCGTACATGACAACGACGACAATATCCCCTACTTTATATTTTGGTGCTTTCGCCTTCATTTTGTCTCCCCCTTGCCCGACTTTTGGTCTTAACGTATCGTATGCCGGCGCAAGGAATTCTGCATGGGCAACCACACCATGCAAAACGCCATTTTATTTCCCCAATAAAAAACCGCTTCTCCCATACGGAACAAGCGGTGTTATGTGTTATTTTTTTTTGACTTCTACTTCGTATTGCTCAAATGCTTCGTCAAATGTCGTCATAGAGCTTAAATAGTCCCCATTTAACTCTAAATACGCACACAGCTCATGATAATCAGTGGAAGCTTTAGGGAAGCTGTGATCTTCATAAGCAGCATTGGCAAAATGACTGATGTCATCTTTCGGTTTTGGATGTCTGTACTTCATTAAATAGTGGTAAAACGACTTCACCTGTAATTCCCTCCGCGACACTCTGTTTTGTTGTTATATTATACAGGAAATTGATGACTTGTATAGGCGGAGGTACAACTTATGATGAAAAATCAAAGTAATTTCGCTTTAATAATCGCTTCATACTCATTAATTCTTCATATGAGATTTTTTCGGGCAGCTTTGTTTGATCGACTAAAATCAATTGATCTTCTATCTCTTTTACCGTTTCATCCTTCTGATAGGTCATGCCGCAATGCGTGCAGGAGATTGAGGGCGTTTCAATTATTTCAATTGACTGTGTGCCGGTGATCAGCTCCCAATAGACCGTTGTCTGCTCTTCATTTGCTTTCTTCTCCTCACACCAATCACATGTCAGCAACGTTATTTCTCCTCCTTTACGGTTTGTTCTTTTTTGAGCTGCGCTTGATATTTCTTTTCTTTTAATTCATCTCGCTTTTCACGTTTATTTTTGAGCGTATCGTGTTCAGGATTTGTCTCATACGACGCTCTTCGTTTCATTCGGCTTAAATTTTCAGGTGTAAAGGATTTGGCCTCATCCTGAAATAAAGCGGTCACACCGATTGCCGGTTCTTTCTTCTTTTCGTAAATTTCATTAAAATATGCATCCGCCTGGCCAGCGACGTAATGTTCTGGCTCTGGATATGAGGTAATGACACCTTCAAAGTTACGAAGAACGACTTTTTCAGGGCTTTGTGACAATAAATAATTTGGCTGTAAGGCGATCTTGCCTCCTCCTCCTGGCGCATCTACAACAAAGCTTGGCACGGCATAACCACTCGTATGTCCTCTTAGGCCTTCAATGATTTCAAGACCTTTTGAGACGGGTGTTCTAAAGTGGCCGATGCCCTCAGATAAATCACATTGATAAATATAATAAGGTCTGACGCGAATCTTCACGAGATCATGCATCAGCTTTTTCATAATCGGTACACTGTCATTAATCCCCGCAAGGATCACAGCCTGATTGCCTACAGGGACACCGGCATTGACAAGACGTTCACACGCTTCTTTTGCTTCTTTTGTGATTTCAATGCTTGTATTGAAATGGGTATTCAGCCAAACCGGATGATATTTTTTCAGAATCTCACACAGTTCATCCGTAATTCGCTGCGGAAAGACAACCGGAGCACGAGTACCAATTCGAATGATTTCAACATGAGGAATATCTCGTAAGTTTTTCAAAATGTATTCAAGCACTTGATCATTGATTAAAAGCCCGTCACCACCTGAAATTAACACATCCCGCACTTCAGGTGTTTCTCTAATATAGCCAATTGCCGCATCTAGTTGCTTTTTCGGTACGCCCATGCCGATCTGACCGGAAAAACGTCTTCTCGTACAATAGCGGCAGTACATGGAGCACTGATTTGTCACAAGAAACAGCACACGATCTGGATAGCGGTGCGTTAGACCCGGGACAGGTGAATCCTCGTCTTCATGAAGCGGGTCTTCCAGGTCATATTTGGTTTTATGAAGCTCCTCTGCAATTGGTACAGACTGCATACGGATTGGACATCTTGGATCGTCTGGATTCATCAGTGAGGCATAGTAGGGTGTAATGTTTAGTGGAATGGTTTTGGTGGAAATCTTCACCCCTTCTTTTTCCTCTTCTGTTAAGTTCACGACTTTTTCTAAATCATCAAGCGTTTTAACAGTATGCGTCAGCTGCCAAATCCAGTCGTTCCATTTCTCCTCAGGGACATCCTTCCATAGCTCAATGTCCTTCCAGTGTCGCGCCGGTTGATACAGTTTCTGATTCATATCCATTCCCCCTATCAGCATTCACTTTATACTATGCAAGTTATGTGCCAACATGGGAAAATGCCCCTACTCTTTACAAAAGGAGCTTTTTCCGTGGTATTCAATTTTTTGAGGTGCCTACTTTTCGGCACCTGCATATTTTTTCATTTTATACTGCAGTGTTTGTCGAGGAATCTTTAAGGCTGCGGCAGTTTGCTTAATATTCCCAGCATGCTTTCTTAAAGCTTCTTGGATCAGCGTTTGTTCAAATGAAGTCACTTGAGTTTTTAATGAGGACTCAGGCGGGCTCTTATCTACCTTGTGCGTTCGTAAATGAGCAGGAAGATACGCCGGGGTTATTTCTACCGCTTCCTTTGGCATCATCAAAACGGCATGCTCAATGGTATGTTTTAGTTCTCTCACATTCCCTGGCCACTGGTGAGCCATAAATAATTGGGTCGTTTCTTCAGAAAGACGGGTCACATGTTTAGAAAATTGCTGATGATAGGTTTGAATAAAGTGGCGGGATAACAGCTGGATATCATGCTTTCTCGCACGAAGTGGCGGGATATGAAAAGATGACACATGCAGTCTATAAAACAAGTCTTCTCTTAAAATTTGCTTTTTAACCGCTTCAAATGGGTCTACATTCAGTGCAGTTATGACTCTGACATCCACTTGAATGGCCTTTGAATCACCTATGCGGCGGACAACACCATCCTCTAAAACACGCAGTAGTTTTGTCTGCAATGTAAGCGGCATCGCCTGCAGCTCATCAAGAAAAAGTGTACCCCCATCTGCTAATTCAAACAGCCCCTTGCGATCAACGGCGCCCGTATAGCTCCCTTTGACAGATCCGAATAAAAGGCTCTCAAGTAATGACTCTGGAAGCGCCGCGCAGTTTTGCGGGATGAAGACCCGGTCTTTTCGGTCAGATTCATGGACTATGGCTTGTACGAGTACTTCTTTTCCAGTCCCTGTTTCCCCGTAGACAACAACGGATGAAGGATATGCAGCAGCTTTTTTAACCTTGTCAAGCGTCTCTTTTAAGTGTGAATCATTTGTTAAAAATGAAGAAAAATCATGCATTTGATCAATTTCAGTGACTCCATCTGATCGTTTTTTTTGATCTAAACGATTCGAGAGCGCTGACAGCTTTGAAACATCTTTGGCTACTTCTACTGCGCCTATTAACTTGCTGCCTTCTATAATGGGCAATGTGGTGTTGACCGTTTCAATTTTTTCTCCATTTTTATTCAAATAGGTTTGTAAAGAATGATAAATGGGCTTTCCTGTTCTGAGCACATGCATGAGTGTACTTGTTTTTTCAGTTAATGATGGATACACATCCAGGATGAATTTGCCAACCACCTCTTTTTTATCTAAACAGTCAAACTTCGCTGCGTTATGATTATAAAAAATGGTGACCCCCTGATCGTCTACAACATGAATCGCTTCGTCGATGGCTTCTAAAATTAATTCAAACCAATCCGCTCTTTCGACAACCTTCCCCATTTCTTCCCCCTCGCTTTCTATGCCGAAAACCCGGCATCCATTGCCCAATTTTCAGCGGCTTGATCATGTTCATATCGTTCCCCTACCCTTTTCACGTTTCGCTTTTTCCTTTCGATCTCCTGCTTTTTTTGTCTATTCTAAAAAAAAGCACCCCTCTTATGAGGAGTACTTTCGCCCTGATGTTTGATAAAGAGACATGTCGAATTCTTGCAGTGATTCCATATACAGCGGCACAATTGGCTTCCCTTCTGGAAAAAAGGCAAATTGAGAGGGATACAGCTTGATTGGCTGATGGTAAAACGCAAATAACTTCACTACCTCAGGTACAATCCGGCAAAAGGTGTCATGTACCAGTAAATAGATATCTTGTTTCCATTTAAACAGCCGTCTGTTTGGCGGGCTGAAAACAGGCGATACTTGAATAATGCTGCCATCCTCAAACGTCTCGAGCTGTTCATTTGAAATGGTGTATATCTCATTTGGGTGAAACTGAAAGTATTGTACATCACGTTTTGAAGCAAATCGTCTTTTTTTCTGATGTTCAATATAATAAAACGTTTTTCCGTAATCTGCGGTGACGACTGTATCATTTGGCACTGTGAGCATTTCTCTTATTTCATATTTCATCGTACATAACGATGGCACACGAATCGCACGCCTGTTCTTTCCATTGACCCAGCGCCTGTCAATTCGATGAAGATATCCGTGAGCGATCTGATAATAATCTCCACCCTTTTCGATCACGGTTCCATCAATTAAATCATAGGGCATACTTGAAAACATATGATGGAATGATTGTGGTGTTTTATATGTGATATCAAGTATTTCTTTTAATGGAAAGAACGCAGCAAAATGATTTAGCCTCTTCCAAAAAACGGAGTCTCCATGATGCCAATGTTTCGGATCATCAGCCCAGTATTGTCCGTATTGATCATGAATAAGTGGAAGCAATCGCCTTCTGTGCATGACCGAACAATGGTCGACTTGAAAGGACGCATGCTCTAACACTTGTTCTGCTTCTCGGACGAAGCTCCCCGTTTCCATCGAATGCTGATTCACCTGCACGACACGCTGCGAGGAATACACGATATCGATGTCAGGGTTCGACTGAAAAACATCCACCATTTTCTCTAAACGATCTTTCCGGTACACCGTATCATCAGTTAAATAACAAACCAGCTCGCCTGTTATACGTGTTAAAGCTTCATTAATAAGCGTCGCATACCGTACGGTCGTCAGCCGATTTGCAGGATGAATTTGATGCGAATACAACTGGATGCGCTCATCGTCTAAAAAAGGCTCGATCTTTTGAATCGTTTCTTGTTCTGACCCATCATCCATAATCAAAAGCTCCCAATGCTGATACGTTTGTTCCACCATACTCCTTAGCACACGATCAATGAAATCAGGTTTATTATAGCTTGTTAAAATCACTGATACTTTCATGATCACATTATCCTTTTTTAAATAGATTAAAAAGCTCCCCAGCTGACAATGTTCACGTAAGGAACACTCACTCTTAGCTGATTTGTCGCATTTTTAAAGACTGCCACTGAATCAAACAATTGCACGACAATTACGTTTTGCAGCACATCTCCGTTGACTAAATGAACACGCGGTACCGGAATGCCCAGCTCAAGCCATGAACGCAGCAATTCTTTGATTTCTGACGCACTTTCTTCCTCACTTCCCTCTAAAAGACGAAGAAGAAGTAAAATCAACATCACTTCAAGGACTCCTTCTGCTTCTAGTAATTCTTCGTTCCAGCCACTTAATAATTGTTCAAATTCCATTCAAAATCCCTCTCTCTTCTCCTTTGATCTTTACTAGAGTATGAGATTCACTTCATTTAGCATCAGCACTTGAGAACATTTTAAAAAATGTGTGAAATCATTAAATGAAAAAAGAACAAGGAATGAGCATTCTGCTTATACCAAAAAAAGAGAACAGCATATACATAATGGTGTGTTTGAAAGGATGAAGAAAGGATGGGGAAAAGATGAGCGAAAAGCGTGCCGAATTAAAAAAAGAGCTATTAAAGCTGTTTTTCCAACCGCTTAGTCATGCATTAACAGCCAATCTCGAAGAAGGAGGAGTTCAAGTGGAAGAAAAATTAAACAATTTATTTAGTGAGGTGGCAGTCGAGGCATCCGCGACAGGTTCTGCTGCAGCACTCAACACTTCTCAAGCAGCAAGATGGATTTTTGCAAGACTTGCACCAGGCACAGTCATTAGCATTGTGATGGACTCAGGAGACTTAATCGGTCCAGTTCAATTCGTATCATTCGATGCTTCAGCGGGTATTGTTTTCGTCACACAAGAAAGCTCTGTGACACCTACAGGCTCTGCAACGACTCTATTAGATGTAGATAAAGTTGAAAGTGTTACGTTCACATCTTAATGTGAGAGGGCCATCATGAAGCTTCTTTATATCAGCTCTGGCTACGGTGGAATCTATCGGCATTTCGATCAATGGATAGAAGAAAGCTTCATTGATTCCCCGTTTTCCTGTATCAAAATGGAAAGAGAATCTCTCCTCGATCATATGCACAAAATCCGGACATTTTCTCCGGATTTTGTTTTCATGATGATCGGTGACCATGTTCCAAAAGACTTGCTTCATCAATTCAAACAAGAAAAGATCCCGATCGTGCTGTGGATGACAGAAGACCCTTTTTACACAGATGTGTCAGCTGCTTGCGCAGGTGATGCACAGCTGATCTTAACGATTGACGAAGGTGCTTTGTCATTTTACAAACAACTTGGCGCTAATCACTCGCACTACTTTCCTATTCCGACAAACACAAAAGTATTTCAAAAAAAAGAATCCCTGCTTGAGACGCGCATCTATGACATTGCACTCATTGGCTACCCTTACCCAAACCGCATCAAAGCCATCCATACACTCTTACATCAAAACAAATGGCGTATTCTCGTTGCAGGTAAAGAATGGCATCGTCAGTTGAATAAATCACGCAGACGATATCGTGATGTAACACTGATGACCCATTGGCTGAACCCACAGCAAATAGCAGAGATCTATCAAACATCAGCCATTGTTCTAAATCCGCACAGGCCGGCACAATTTGCCTATAATCAAAACAAAGCCATGGTTCAAAATACGAGCCTGAACAACAGAGCGTTTGATATCGCTGCAAGCGGACGCTTTCAATTGACGGACCTGAAACCGCCGCAGGCATTTTCAAGCTTTGCTTTTTACACAGATGAGAACGATTTGATTGAACAGGTCGAGTATTATATCACCAACGTTGAAAAAAGACAGTCGGTCGCGCAGAATAATTACGAGCAGGTCGTTCGCTGGAACACATTTGATACGCTGCCATACAGACTTTATGAAATAACCAAAAGCGCCCTATGACCGGGCGCTTTTCTTACTGATTATACCGTTCCTTCTGCATCTTGCCGAGCCAATAAAACGCTCTCTGCCTTTTTCCGATCTGCCTCATTTAGGACAACAAGCGATTGCTCACGATCCATCATATACGCTCCAACAGATCCTTCTAAAAAGGAATGAATGCATTCTTTTGCATAAGGAACATGAAACGCATAGACAGCACCATTTAAACGCCCATACGTATAAGGGTGGTCATGTGTTGGAATGAAAAAATAATGATTGTCCTTATAAAGGTTCGCTTCATTGGTTTCATGAAGTGTCCACGTTTCATTCGGGTTTTCTAACGCCTCTGTGAAAGAAGCCGTACAATCAAATCCCCCTTCGACTAGCAGCTTCAAGCAGTTCTCAATATCTTCCGGCTGCCTTAGTGGTGATAAAGGAGGCAGATACAACACAATATCAAATGTCTTCCCCTCTCGTTCTAAATAAGCAAGCGCATGCTTCACAGCCAGTATAGCAGGTGTTTGTTCGGTCACATGTGTGCTTGGCAGCTCAATCACATTTGCCCCGTAGTGAGACGAAATGATTTGAGTATTCACATCCTCTGAAGATACGATGACTTCATCTAATTCAACCATTTGTAATAACGGCTGAATGGTCCAATAGATCAGCGGACGCTCCGCTACTACACGAATGTGTTTTGAATGATGAGTTTGCTGGCCGCTAAAAGCTGGTATCATGGCTAAAATACGATTTCCCCTATACATGTATGATCTTCTCCCCTCGTGCAGCCCAGTATCCTGCAAAAAAGCTTTTCCATTACGCTGAGCTGATCGCAGTACTGAAGTGTTCACGATTCTCGTTTTTCTACTTGTTCTTCTATCTCTACATATTCTATTAAGACGTCAAGCAGATGGTTATAATTTGTTCACCTAATTTATGCATAAAGTGGTTCTTTTCCTCAAACGTCTGTCACGCTTTTACATATGATACAAAGTAGAGAAATGAGAGTTGGGGGATTAGATATGTCCAAACAGGTAGAAATGAGTTTGAAGACCTTTTTTCGCGACAAAATTATATTGGTCACAGGCGGCACGGGGTCGATCGGTCGTCAAATTGTGAAAAAATTAACAGCATGCTCTCCTAAGAAAATCATTGTCTTCAGTAAGGATGACAGCAAACAATACATGATGAAAAATGAGTATGCAGCGTATCCAGAGGTCGTATTTGCACTTGGAGATGTGCGGGATGCAAGCCGTGTGAGACAGCTTGTCAAAGGGGTTGATATCATCTTTCATGCAGCTGCCTTAAAACAAGTACCCACTTGTGAAGATAATCCGTTTGAAGCCGTTCAAACCAATATCATCGGCGGACAGCATGTCATTGAAGCAGCAATCGAGCATGAAGTCAGTCATGTTGTCAACATTTCAACCGACAAAGCCGTCTCTCCAACAAATGCCATGGGTGCAACAAAATTGATTTCAGAGAAATTATTTTTTCAAGCGAACGAAAGTATCGCTAATCAAAAAACGATGTTTTGTTCTGTACGCTTTGGCAATGTGCTTGGATCAAGGGGTTCCGTCATTCCCATCATGCTCCAGCAGCTGTTAAATGAGAAGCCTTTAACGGTAACAGACCCTAAGATGACACGTTTTTTTATGTCCATTGAAGAAGCTGTATCCCTCACACTTAAAGCGGCGATCATGATGAAAGGCGGCGAAACGTTTATTCTCAAGATGGAGTCATTACAGCTGGCTGATCTATTAAAAGCGTTTCATGAATATGCCGGTCAAATCAATGTTGCATCTCCTGATATTCTCGTGATCGGAAAAAGATCAGGAGAAAAACTGCACGAGGAACTCACATTCCCTCACGAAGCAGATACACTGTTTGAACATGAACAGTTTTATGCCATCTTACCGAGACCGCATCTGCACCCCGCGTTCAAAAAAATCGATTTGATCAATTACACGTCAAACAAAGCACCGCTCATTACAAAAGAGAAGCTGTTTCACATCATTGAACAATTACATCATACGCATCATAAAAAATAAAAAATCGTCACACGGAAGCACTCGCTTTCCATGTGACGATTTTTCAATCAATCATTTAAATAGATGGTTCAAATGACCGTAGCCCTCTTTTTCAAGATCATCCTTTGGGATAAACTTCAAAGCGGCTGAGTTAATACAATATCGAAGACCGTTTGGCCCTGGCCCATCCGGAAAAACATGACCAAGATGAGAATCCGCTGTCTTACTGCGAACCTCTGTCCGAACCATCCCATGACTCGTATCAACCTTCTCTTCTACCTCTTGATCTTCAATCGGTTTTGTAAAACTTGGCCAGCCGCAGTGGGCATCAAATTTATCCAAAGAAGAAAACAATGGTTTGCCTGAAATGATATCTACGTAAATGCCCTCTTCTTTATGATCCCAAAATTCATTTTGAAATGGCGGCTCAGTGCCATTATTTTGCGTGACTTCATACTGCATCCGGTTTAATTCTTTGATGCGCTGCTCTTTTTCGTTGGCCATTATTTATCACTCCAATGAGACTTAATAAAACCTGCTCTACCCGAACCGACATGATATCGTTCGTAGTGCATTTTGTTCTTTTTATAATAATGCTGATGATATTCCTCAGCGGGATAAAAAGGACCAGCGTCTAAAATTTCAGTGACGATTGGTTTTTGGAAGATTCCGCTTTGGCTCAGCTGCTGTTTTGATGTTTCTGCAAGCTGCCTTTGTTTTTCGTTGTGAACATAAATACCTGTACGGTAGGATTCTCCTCTGTCACCAAATTGCCCTCCATCATCTGTTGGGTCTATTTGCTGCCAATATAGTTCTAATAGCTTCTCATATGGAAAAACATCAGGATCAAATGTGATTTGAACAGCTTCTCTATGCCCCGTTGTATTTGTACAAACTTCCTCATAGGTCGGATTCACTGTATGTCCGCCAGTATACCCTGATTCAACTTTGATAATGCCTGGCTGTTCATCAAAAGGTTTAACCATACACCAAAAACAGCCCCCGGCAAATGTGGCTAATTCTTGTTTTTCAGACATATTAGTGCCCCCTTCATTTAAAAAATGGTATCATCATATTATAACATGATAAAAAATAATGAAAATGATACGACTTGTATACCTAAAATGGAGAGAAAGCATTCTGTCGTATCCTTAAAATATAATGGGGGTTTAATGATTGGAACAAAGAAAACAAATGATGTATGAAATGGATACTTTACTGAGAACCGTATTTAAGCAGATTCGTTATGAAATTAACAGCCTGCTTGAAAACGAATTATCTCGGAATGAATTTCTCATTTTAAATTTACTGCGTGAGCAGGGTGCGAAAAAAGTAACGGAATTTGCTTCGATTCTCGGGGTATCAGCCAGTCATATTACAGCGGTGACCGACACACTTGTAGAAAAAGGCTGGATCACCCGCATCCGTTCAAAAGAGGATCGCCGCATCATCAAAATCCACTTAACCGATAAGGGTAAGGAAATTACTGAGCATTTTGAGAAAAAGAAAACAGAATACTTCATGGAGCGATTTGAATCCTTTGATGACGAAGAACTAAAAACGATGATCAAATTATTTAAAAAGCTGGATAAAAGTCAAAAGAATTAAGCATAGATTTTAGCATTCAGGACATGCTACGGATAAAAAGAGGTGGAATAAACGATGACAAGCCCTTATCTTTGTCCAAACTGCAAAACCAATAGAACGCGCTTTAATCTCATCGAACAGATTTCAGAACCTGTGAAACTTGATCCTGCGACTGGAGCCGTTGTTGAAACATACGAAGGTGATCAGCTTTCTCCTTTTCACATGAGCTATCAAGGTCCTAAAATCAAAGTCCAATGCGGCGTCTGTGGTTTAATTGAGGATGAAAAAACGTTCATAAAGCTGGCTGAATATCATCAATATTCGTCTCCTTCTTAACATGCGAGCCTGACGCTATCTGTCAGGCTTTTTTCTATGTTTCTTTTGCCTATACAGATCGTCCCTGTCGTGCATACGCTACAAAAAACACATTGCATGAGAAAGAAGGGATGAGGACTTGCAGCAGCTCTATGAGATGAATCACTTTCTATATCGTCCATCAGCTACCGCCCACCCATACCATCAGAGAAACACCTCTTCAAAAGCCGTTATTCGAATATTTCACGCCGCACCTGATTTAAGTGAGCTCGCTGTATTTGTGAACCAGCACCAGATTCATAAGAAGATGCCTTACGGCCAGCTGACAGCATATATGGAGTGGGATGAGGGTGTATATGAGATAGAAGTATTCAAGCTGGCTACAAAAGAAAGAGTTCTTTCTTCTCGTATGACGATGAAGGGAAACGAGACTTACACACTATGTATCACAGGAGCTCATACTGGCTTTGCGCTGCTTACAGAAAGGCAAGACTCGCTGATTAAGCAAGAAGATTTGTCAGCACTGACGTTTGTCCAGCTGTCTCCAGACCTCCCTCCCATTGATATATATGAACGGGATCAAGGAATGTTATCAAAGGAGCTCGGTTATGTGAGCGGCACTCAAACCCATCATTTCTCGCCGAATAAGTATCATTTTGAATTGAAAGCGTCTGGTACTCAGAGTGTGCTGCTTGATATCCCGAAAGTCCATCTGCAAACAAAGCGGGCCTATCTTATTTTGCTTCATGGTTTTGCAAATGGAGAACCAGAGCTTATGGCAAAGGTGGTCTTGTCTCGTCAAATGTAAAAAGAGCCTTTCCAAATGGAAAAGGCTCCTTACGAGACATCTTCAGCTTTTTCTTGCTTTTGAAAATCAAAAGCAAGAATCATGATACCTAAAAACAAAGCACAATAGGCGATATTTAAGTAAAACTGGTCGATATTTTCTGCTTTTAAATCAGTGGCAGCCGTAATGCCAAAGTACGCAGCAAATAAGAGCGACAGTAAACTAAAATATTGATAGACTCGCTTCATGATTTCACTCCTGACTAACACGTTCTATTGCTTTGGATGGTAATATGAAAATTCAATTTCATCATTCTCAAGATCAATTTTGTTCGCTTTGACATACATATCATTCGTCAGCGGCATTTCTGAAAGGCGCACTTCAACCGTTTTTTGGTCTGGTTTCACATGAACGAATTCAGGCAGTTCATAGAACTGACCCATATAGCTTAAAACAAAACTGATCGGAATGCTTAATTGTCCGATGGAAAAGTCATCTACTTTAAGCAGTACATCCCCGTTATCTTCAACAGTTGGTGTAAAAGAGACATTTGCATCAATCGTTGAAGAAAAGGCTTTGATTGCGCCAGTTACCTTCACATCTTGATCAATCGCCACATGAAAGTCTGGCATATTGCTTGACCCTTGATTTTTCAAATAATCATTGACAAATCTGGTCAGAGATTCTTTTGAGCTAGAAATGTTAAACGCATACTCGCTATTCTCTTCTTTTGTTGAAGCGGATTGACCGCCCGGCAGCAGCATCAAAATACCGCAGGCAAGAACAATGAGTAGATTGATTGACAGTAAAATAAAAAATAAGCTCTTCCATTTTTTCATCTTTTCACCCTATTCCTTCGGCAGTCCTTCTTTTTTCACTTCTGAGAATAAACGATTTGCCATAAGAGAGTACCCCTTTTGGTTTGGGTGGAAATCATCATCTGCCAGTAATTTTTCATCAGAATCTTCATCAAATAAATCTGCCACATCGATCATCTCAGCGTTGCCGTCTTTTTTCAGTTCTTTTTTGGCAACAGCGTTCCAGTCTTTGACGACTTCGTCAATATCTCTTAGCTCAGACAAGCTGAACTTAAACGGATTGTACATACTGACATACATGATCTTCGCGTGGTCATTATGCTCTCTTAGCTGGGCAAGAATGGTCTTAAAGCGCTCCTCAAAAGGACCTTGCTCTCTTTGAAAAGGAGCAAACGTCAAATTGAGCACATTTTGACGGACGACATGCATCAAGTCATTTCCGCCGATCGTAAAGAAAATATAATCAGCGTCTTTCAGTCCATCCTGCACCTTTTTTTCTTTTAATCTTTTTAATAAATCTACCGTTCTACTGCCTTTAATGGCATAGTTTTTTAATGTCACAGATTGCACGCCGTCCACCGCTTCTATCTTGTCACGGGTGATGCCTGCATATCCTTTTTTATCTTGATCTCCGATTCCTTCTGTTAAGGAATCTCCAACCGCTGCAATCGTAATATGTTCTTTTACGTTTTGTGTGTCTTCTAGTTTATCCTTTATGCCAGCCTCTTGCGCAGAACATGCAGAAAGAACAAAAGCTAGAGACATCACAATCAAAATCAAACGAGCTTTCAAACGATGATGTCCCTCCTTTTTCTGATTAAAAAAGTGTATCATGTTTTCGCTCATTTGAACATCCTTATGCTAGATCCGGCTCAGCGTCTTGATGTCCTTAATGATTTCATCATATGGTGTGTTTTGAACACCGTCATAATTTTTTATCACTTTTCCTTCTTGATCCACAAGGAAAAACAGTGATTGATGAATCACCTGGTCTTCGTCTTCAGGTTTTTTCACGATGGTCTTAAAGCTTTTCATCGCGAATTTTTCAATCTCTGACTGTGAGTAACCAGTCAGAAAATCCCAATTTTTAAAGGACAATGGATATGCTTTTGCAAACGTCTTTAGCTTTTTCGGTGAATCTACCTCTGGGTCTACGCTAAACGAAATGATATGCGCATCCAATTTTTCTTCTTTTAATCGTTTTTGCAGTTCTGTCATATGTGCCGTCATAGGAGGACAAATCGTTTCACAGCTTGTGAAAATAAAATCTGCCACCCACACTTTCCCCTTTACATCATCGAGCGACACCTTTTGACCATCCTGGTTTTGATATTCAAACGGCTCGATTTGATAATTTAACGCATCCTTGATTTGCCCATTTGAACACGAGACTAAAAGAAGCACGCTTATCATCATAAGCGTACCAAACAAGGCTCCCCTTTTTCTATACATGACTTGCACATCCCCTTTTTCAATCAATCGGTATAAAAAGCAAAGCCTATTGCGCCTTTTCCGGTATGACAGGAAATAATCGGTGTTGTATAGGCAATGTCAATAAGGGCATCAGGTGTGTGCTCAAGCAGCGCTGCTTTGAGTTTTTCAGCGAGTTCTAATGCATCTGCATGCGCAATTCCAATAGCCTGAACGGTTCTTCCTTTCACCGCCTGTACATACTGTTTTGTTAAATAGCGCACAAGAGCAGAGTAGCTTCTCACGTTCGCTTCTGGCGTATATACCCCGTCTGTTAAGCTGGCAATTGGTTTGATATGAAGAAGTGAGCCGATCAGCGCCTTTCCTCTTCCAATTCTTCCACCTTTCACGAGATTTTCTAATGTATCAATTGTGACATATAGCTTTGTTTTAAGACGGATTTTTTCCACTTCTTTGATGATCTCTTCACTGCTGGCTCCTTCTTTTGCAAGCTCCGCTGCTTTAAGGACTTGAAAGCCCAGTCCTTGAGAGATAAAAGCAGAATCAATGACCGTAATGTTTCCATCCACCATTTTAGAAGCGCTTTCAGCAGTTTGAACCGTACCACTCATTCCACCGGTTAAATGGATACTCAACACTTCGCTTCCATCTGCCGTCAGCTTTTCATATAATTCCACGAATTGACCAATTGCAGGTTGAGACGTTTTCGGCAGTTCTTCTGCGGCTTCCATTTTCTCAATAAATTCATCTGGCTGTAAATTTATCCGGTCAATATAGTCAACTCCAGAAATGGATATATTCAGTGGAATGACGTGAATTGAAAGATCGTTGATTTTCTCTTGCGGAAGGTCCACGGTTGAATCTGTTACAATTTTAATTTGTTTCACTATCGTCTCATCCTTGCTGTCTTAGTCTTTACTTATGATATTACCTTATTTCCTGCAATCTTGAAAACAACTGTCATAACGTTTTTGAAATTGTCACATTTTCTTCTTTTCATCAAAAAAATCCTTGCCAAACGGAGCAGCCGCCATTTCAAAGCCGCCTCTTACTCCTTTGACAAAGATTTCTATTTACGCATTGTGTTTCAATGTAGGCTGCTGATAGATCTGTTCATATGTGCTCCACTTGACGTTACGTTTCACATCCTCCCTGAAAGAGTAAACATATCTCTTCCCTTTAGATACATAGACTTTTTTCAAGAAAGCTTCAAGTCTAAAGGTGAGCATGAAACCATATGGCTCATCTCCCTTTAGAACAGGGATTTCTGTTACCTTGATCTGAGCTCCATCCATCCGTCTAAAACATATTGTTTTGAGCAGCACAAACGATCAGTCCTCTTTTCCAAGTGATCTGTTTACCCTAAATAAATAGGTGGAATAAATCTTGATCTTTATTCACTTCAACATAATGGAAGCCTTTTTTGTTCATTCGTTCAATCAGCGCTGCATAGTCATCTCGCTCTTTCAATTCGATGCCAACAAGCGCAGGTCCTTTGCTTCGGTTATTCTTTTTCGTATATTCAAAGCGTGAGATATCATCATTTGGCCCGAGCACTTCATCTAAAAATTCCCTAAGAGCACCTGCTCTTTGCGGGAAGTTGACGATGAAATAATGTTGAAGCCCTTCATAAATCATTGAGCGTTCTTTGATTTCTTGCATTCTGCCAATGTCATTATTTCCCCCGCTGACAATACAGACGACATTTTTCCCTTTAATCTCCTCGCGGTGTGCATCTAAGGCTGCAATTGGCAAAGCGCCTGCTGGCTCAGCTACAATCGCACATTGATTATACAGCTCTAAAATGGTTGTACACACTTTTCCTTCTGGTACGAGACTAATTTTATCAACAACGGACTGAAGGGATGTAAACGTCTTTTCGCCAATTCGCTGAACCGCTGCCCCGTCTACAAACTTATCAATCGAATCAAGTGTCACAACCTCCCCCTTCTCATGGGAAGCATGCAGTGAAGCTGCACCAAGCGGCTCGACTGCAATGATTTCGGTTTCTGGTGCGATATTTTTGAGATAGGTACCAACACCAGATAACAAACCTCCACCTCCGACACTTGCAAATAAAAAGTGAGGCTCTACTTCGATATCATTTAATATTTCTACAGCAGTCGTTCCTTGTCCTGCCATAACATCCAAATCATCAAACGGATGGATAAATTCGCGTTTTTCCTCATCTCCGCATTTTACTGCTTCATGATACGAATCATCAAAGGTATCTCCGGTTAAGATAATGTCAACATATTCTTTTCCGAAAAGCTCCACTTGAGATACTTTTTGCCTTGGGGTCGTAGCCGGCATAAAGATTTTCCCATGGATCCCTAAATATTTACAAGAATAAGCCACGCCTTGCGCGTGATTTCCAGCACTGGCACAGACAATGCCATTTTCTAGTTTATCTTTTGGGAGCTGGCTCATTTTATTAAAAGCGCCTCTTAATTTAAAGGAACGAACTACTTGAAGATCCTCTCTTTTTAAGTAGACATTACATTCATATCGTTCAGAAAGTCGCTCATTTTTTTGAAGTGGTGTATGAATGACTACATCCTTCAAATTTTGATGGGCTTTTAAGATGTCTTTCACTTGAATTAGCGTGTTTTCTTTGAGCAACGGTTTCATGTACAAGATCCTTTCTCTTTAACCTTATTTAATTTGTCATTATAACATGAATATTCAAAAAATGAACCAATAGATCATGGATCGAAGATAAATTTCATGAACTTTTTCGTTTTTCTATACAATCGTTCTAATTGGGTGTTATAATAAAACCAATTAGAACCAAAAAGAAAGGAATCACCCAATGACCACACCTCCGTTTGCTTCTATATATGGGGAGCATCAAGATATTAAGCACGCCATTCATATGGCAAAGCAATTCGCGAAAAATGAGCAGCCTGTCTTGTTGACAGGACAAATTGGAACAGGCAAAACACGATTTGCACAGGAAATGGCAAACCTATCTAATCCACAAGCTTCCATGCGGCACATATACTGCCCTATTTTGGATGAAGTCACTTTAAAGGAAGCATTCACGCAAGTGACAAACCAAGTTCTTTATTTAGACGAAGTCAGTCTATTAAGTATCCCTATGCAGCATCACGTCATTCATTTTCTAGAAACTTCTCCTGAAACAAAAATCATTGCTTCTTCGTCTTTATCTTTAGAGGCTCTGAGGGTTTCGTCAACTTTTTTACCTGAGCTGTTTTATCGTCTCAATGTACTCCACGTGCCTCTTCCGTCTTTAGCAGATCGAAAAACAGATATTCCTGTTTTAACACTAGCTTTCTTTCAGGAGCTCGGCATGAAGCCCGATATTGATTCAAGTGTTTGGGAGTTCTTGCAGCAGTATCCGTTTGAAGGCAATGTCCAGGAACTAAAAAATATGGTTCATTATGCTGCTTCGGTTCTCGAGGGACAAACGGTTTTCTTTCACCACTTGCCGCCTTTTGTGCTATTACCTCAACACACGGCGAGTAAAGGAAAAAAAGAGGAACACCAGCTCACGCTTATGGAGAAACAAGAATTTGTTTTCTTACTTGAAGCCATTAAGTCTCTCAATGAAAAGGGGGAAACAGCCAGCAGGCGCATCTTGTCTGAATTAAGCAAGCAAGGTGATATCCCGCTGACTCCTCAGCAAGTCAGGAGCCGATTAGATGATCTTGAGAAAAAAGCCTATGTGACGAAAGGAAAAGGCAGAGCTGGAACGAAGATTACACTTGAAGGTCTCTCATTTCTGAAGTCGCTTGATGGTTATATACCGGTTCAATAAAGGAGGACATCCATTGTTTACTGTAAAAGAAGAAATTGCAAACGCCATTACACATGGCATTGGGGTCATTTTATCCATTCCCGCCATTGTTTTTCTCGTTTTATTCGCTGTTCAATATGGCACAGTCACAGACATTATTAGCTTTTCGATATTCGGCGCATCCATGCTGCTGCTTTATTTAAGCTCAACTTTGCTTCATAGCATTCGGCACAAAAAAACAAAAGATGTGTTTGAAATCCTCGATCACTCGGCTATTTATGTCTTGATCGCTGGTACATATACACCTTTTTTACTCGGACCATTAAAAGGCGCACTCGGCTATACACTTCTTGCAATCGTATGGGCGCTTGCTGCTGGAGGCATTGTCTTTAAAATCTTTTTCGTCAAACGATTTATCATTGTATCAACCCTTGTTTACTTATTAATGGGCTGGATGATTATCATCGCGATCAAACCTCTGTACATTCAATTGACAGGAGCAGGTTTTAGTCTCTTACTGTTAGGCGGTATTTTGTATTCTGTCGGAACGATCTTTTATATTTGGCGGAAAATCCCCTATCATCATGCGATTTGGCACAGTTTTGTCCTAGGCGGAAGTGCATCCATGTTTTTCTGCATTCTATTCTATTGTGTCAACATCCCAGCTGCATGATAAAAAAACCAGCATCCACATTCGGATGCTGGTTTTTCTATGCACGCTTTTGTGCGTAGTCACTCATCATAACAGGTGCTTTAATATGAATATCGACATTGACAGGACGTAGCCTTTTCACGATTTTCCCTGTTAAAAGGCGCTCCGTTCCGCTTGTTTCAATCGGAACGATAGGACAGTCACATTCTTCAGCAAGCGCTTCTGCAATGGGACGATATTTTTCAGGAAGCAATATACTCTGTCCAGATATGATTCGCTCTTTTGCCT
The DNA here is from genome assembly GCF_001857925.1 of Bacillus xiamenensis. Lineage (NCBI taxonomy): Bacteria > Bacillati > Bacillota > Bacilli > Caryophanales > Bacillaceae > Bacillus > Bacillus xiamenensis. Next base: position 3,383,383 of record NZ_CP017786.1, on the reverse strand, counting down.
CTTCTAATAACGCATCATCAGACTGATTCTGATGAATCACCGCCATCTTTTTCAGCCATTGCTTTAAGATGGGATAGCGAAACAGATGCGGTTTTGCAATAAAAGCAAATGGCTTCTCAAGGTGGCCAATCAACAATGTCGTCGTAACTGGATGATGCTCTTGTGTGACATAAATCACAGGTCCATCTGGAAGCTTCTTTTGCTGATAAATGGTCATCACTGACCCTGATTGATCAATACATCCCCGGGCAAACTTTTTCGCATGCTCATGAATGAGATGCATTCGTTTCGTATAGGAAATGCGGGGATCAGTTAATTCATGATCGTACAAATGCTTCATACTTTTAAAAAAGGATACAACAACATACATCGTTAAACACCAATAACGAAACAACCGAACTCCTCCTACTCATTTATCCTTCTTTTCTGTCATAAACGACAAATTCATAATTGTAGGGGTTCTTTTCGTCACTATGGCCCTTTTCACGTGATACAACCGTCCAATCTTCTTCATCGTAATGAGGGAAGAAACGGTCACCTTCAAACGCATGGTGAATGTGGGTGATATATAGACGATCTGCATATGGCATCATTTCCTCATACAGCTTAGACCCGCCAATGATCAATAATTCTGTCTCATTCTTCGCGATGGCTAAAATATCATCGATTGAATGGACAACCTCGCATCCTTCAGCTTGAAAAGAAGAACTTGTGGTCAACACAATATTACGGCGGTTAGGCAATGCTCGTCCAATTGATTCAAATGTTTTTCTGCCCATGACAATGGTACGGCCGCCTGTGACTTTTTTAAAATACGCTAAATCAGCGGGTAAATGCCAAGGCATTTGATTATCTTGGCCAATGACTCTGTCTTTTCCTGTCGCCACTATCATGGAAATCATACACTGACTTCTCCTTTAATGTGAGGATGCGGATCATAGTTTTCAAGCACAAAATCATCAAACGTAAAATCAAAAATACTCTTTACATCTCTTGTGATGCGAAGCTGCGGAAGCGTGCGCTCCTCTCGCTCTAGCTGCATTTTCACCTGCGGAAGATGATTTTGATAAATATGAGCATCTCCTAGTGTATGAATAAACTCTCCTGGCTCAAGATTTGTCACCTTGGCAATCATCATCGTCAGAAGTGCATATGAAGCAATATTAAACGGCACGCCTAAAAAGATATCTGCCGATCTTTGATAAAGCTGGCAGGACAATTTCCCGTTTGATACGTAAAATTGAAACAAGCAATGACAAGGAGGCAGCGCCATTTGATCAATTTCCCCCGGATTCCAAGCACTGACAATCAGTCTTCTTGAATTCGGATTGTGCTCAATATCATGGATCAGCCTTGCGATTTGATCGACTGTCTCTCCGTTTCCGCTCGCCCATGATCTCCACTGGGCACCATACACGCGCCCTAGCTCTCCATTTTCATCTGCCCATTCGTTCCAAATACGGACACCATTTTCTTGAAGATATTTGACATTTGTATCACCTTTTAAAAACCACAGTAACTCATGAATGATTGATTTCAGGTGCAATTTCTTTGTTGTTAATAGAGGAAACCCTTCCTGTAAATCAAATCTCATTTGGTAACCGAACGTGCTGATTGTGCCTGTTCCTGTTCTGTCACCTTTTTCATCCCCGTGCTGTAATACATGACGGCATAACTCTTTGTATTGTTTCATTTTTTTCATCCTTTATTTATGTTCTTGTTGTAGTTTACCTTATTTCAGCTTTTGTTGAAACCAAAAAAACATGTCTGCATGATGAGCAGACATGTTTTTCTTTTATCCTTGATTCACTCGATCCTGCTCTTCGTCCTTAATATCTTGGTGAGAGTGAGCAATGCGGCTTGCAGCTGCGGCGGCGAGTGCAGCGACAAGGTCATCAAGGAAAGTGTGCACTTCACCTGGACGACCTTCATCCAATTCCCTGATAATACCAAATTTCTCTTTATCTAAGTAACCGAAGTTGGTCAAACCGATTGATCCATATACATTGACAATGGAAAGCGGAATAATCTCATCAATTCCATATAGCGGCTCATCTGTTTCAACTAAATGCTGCAAAGGTTCTGGCAAAAGCTTTTTTTCTGCCAGCTGATCAAGAGCAAGTCCTGTCAAAACTGCGTGGACAATTTCCCTTTTATGCAGCACTTTTTCAACATTTTCAATGCAGACACTAAGTGGAAGATTTGGATTATATTTTTCTTGGAGCTTTAGCACAATGTGTGCAATATCTTCTATTTTCACTCCGCGTTCGTTTAACATCTGTTTTGTAATGCGAACCATTTCGTTCATTGTATACTTTTTCAATTGGCATGACATCTCCTTCTAGTGGCTCATCCAGCTCGGCGGGGTGTTTTTATCCCAGTAAATATTACCGAGTTCATGATGCGTCTGGAATCCATCTTCTGCTGTATGATAGTGAAAGTTAAACCAATATCCGCTGTGAGGCGGCTGATCTCTTCTCACATGGAAACGAAGCAAATCTTCTCCGGTCTTCCTGTTATAAATGTGGAAGATTTTTTCGCTATTTCCGCTCGAAGGCTGATCAGTTAAAACAACATCTTGAAATTTTTCGTCATCTTTAAAATTAGTTAGAAAATCGGTTAACACTTGTTCAATCTTCGGTTGAATCTCTTCTCTGTACTCGTCCTCAATGACAGGTGTGATTTTACGACCAAATTTGAGAAAGGATTGGTTTTCTGCACTTGATAGAACCTCTTGCTTATATTGCTCAAAGGGGTCTACCCGCTCTTTGTTGTCTTCTTGCGATAGTTCCCAGCTGCGCGTATCATCTGATGTATCATAAACTGCTGTATAAGGTGATTTATCAGATGAAGAAAGTTCAGATGGCTTGTCTGTCATCAAAGCCGACGGAGGAGAGATTAAGCCAAACGTTGCAATCGTAAAGAGTGCAACAAGCGTTTTTCTCATCCACATCTTCATGATATCTAATTCCTTCCATACGTTATCATACTGCTATTCTAGCATATAATGAATTTTCAGTCATTCAATTTGGTCACTTATTTGAGACTTTCTTTTTTAAGATAAAACGTTTACAATGACAGTAACGACGACTAAAATTTGGGAGGGATGGATATGCTTGAAGGGTTTTTCATCACAGCTTCCTTGCTGACATTATTTTATTTTGTCTATATGGAGATCACAGATTAAAAGCCCTGAATCAGGGCTTTTTTCGATCAGATTAATTAAAGTGGTGTTGATTAGTCTTCTTCTATTGTGATATACCCATAATGGAATTGGGCGGTTTTACGTTTGATGACCTGAAATTGATAGGCGTCTGTAGTAAATCGAGTGCTTTTCCAATGATCCTTTAAAACCACTCTTTTTCTAGCCACTCTCACAGCTTCTTGCATGGCTACTTCGTGGTCAAAGTGATGCTCTGCGACATGACGGAGCGGCGACATGCTTGTAGATTCTTGAATCGTCTCCTCGAACATTGGATCAAAATAGACGATATCAAATGAACGATCAGGCAGCTTCTTTAGCTGCTCAATGCTGTCTCCGCTTATGACGGATATACGTCTCATTGCTTCATCTGCCGCCGCTACACCAGTTTCCCAAGTGCTAAGCCCTTCTCGAACTAGCAATGCCGTCATCGGATTTTTTTCAATGCCGACCACTTTTCCATTAGAGCCTGCTGCGCAGCTGGCGGTAATGGCGTCTGAGCCTAAGCCAAGCGTACAATCTAAAAAGGAATCGCCCGGCTCTAGCCCGGCTGCTTCAATTAATGGATCCTTCTCCCCTCGCAGAATCCGCTTCACCCTAAACATAGCTGAGCTTGGATGGAAGAAAAACTTTTCACCATTTGGCTGATACCATTCAAATCGTTCTTTCCCAACAACGAGTACATCCCCTCGTTTGATCGCAAGCTGTTTGACGGATTGTTTGCGCCGCGCTATATACTCACCATGTAAGTCCCTTGCGAGGGCCTTTGCTGTTTCAATTGTTTGTTCATTTGCTCTAAAGCTTGTTGTAATGAGCATGTCGTTCCTCCATCATGATCAAGAAAAAATGCCCTGATTGGATCACAGGACATTTCAACACTTGTATTAGCAATGTTTTTCAAAAGCAGATAAGATGTTGTTCATAATGTCTTCCATTTCATGACCTTCAATTTCGTCACGCGGGATAAAATGAACGAGTTCATTTCCTTTTAAAAGTGCCATAGATGGAGAAGATGGCTCTTCTCCCGTAAAGTATTCTCTCATTTTAGCAGTTGCTTCCCGATCCTGACCAGCAAAAACCGTCACGAGTCGATCTGGTGCTTTTTCTGTCTTCATGACCGCTTGAGTAGCAGCTGGACGTGCTAAGCCGGCAGCGCATCCGCATACAGAATTGACCACAACAAATGTTGTTCCTTCTGCTTCTTGCATCGTTTGTTCTACTTCTTCTTCCGTCGTCAATTCTTGAAATCCTGCACTTGTTAGCTCTTGGCGCATTGGTACAACAAGCTGACGCATATATTCTTCATATGCCATTGACATAAAAAAGCCCCCTCTAAAATCCTTATGTTGTGAATAAAGGATACTATAGAGAGAGCCATTTTTCAAATGTTCAATTTCAGATTAAATTTTCATGATCCCGCCTGTATTGGCTGATGTGACAAGTTTTGAGTATCTGGCAAGGTAGCCGGTTTTCACTTTTGGCTCAAAGCCTTTCCAGTTTGCTTTTCTTCTTTCCCATTCTTCCTCTGGGACATCTACACTTAAAATGCGTTTTTCAATATCGACCACAACATGATCACCATTTTCAACAAAAGCAAGAGGTCCACCCTCTGCTGCCTCTGGAGAGACGTGTCCAATGGACAATCCGCGAGAAGCACCGGAAAAACGGCCGTCTGTAATTAACGCCACCTTTGGACCAAGTCCCATTCCGACAATTTGTGAGGTTGGTGCAAGCATTTCAGGCATGCCAGGTCCGCCTTTAGGTCCTTCATAGCGAATAATGACAACATGTCCTGCTTCTACTTTTCGGTTAATGATGCCTTCAAGAGCTTCTTCCTGGGATTCAAATACGATCGCAGGTCCTTCATGACGTGTGATGCCGTCTTGTACACCGCCTGTTTTAATGATGGCTCCATCTGGCGCAAGGTTTCCAAATAAAACGGCTAAGCCGCCTTTTTCAGTAAATGGCTTGTCGATTGGATAAATGACGTTATAATCTTTTACCTCATGTCCTGCAATGTTCTCGCCTAGCGTTTTCGCTGTGACAGTCATTGTATCTAAATGAAGAGCACCCTCTTTTTTGGACAATTCATTTAGAGCAGCTGTTACACCGCCAGCTTCATGTAAATCTTCAATAAAAACATCAGAGGCTGGAGCAAGTTTTGATAAATGTGGCACTCGTTCTGCTACTTCATTAATACGCTCAAGTGAATATTCAACACCCGCTTCATTTGCGATTGCCAATGTATGAAGAACTGTATTTGTTGAACCACCTAATGCCATATCTAAAGCAAATGCGTTATCAATTGCTTTTTCAGTGACAATATCACGTGGTTTAATATCTTTTTTGATGAGTTCCATCAGTTGTTTTGCTGACTTCTTCGCAAATTCTCTCCGCTCTGGTGATGTCGCTAAGATCGTTCCATTTCCAGGAAGAGCGATACCAAGCGCCTCTGCTAAACAGTTCATTGAGTTTGCAGTAAACATACCTGAGCAAGAGCCGCAGGTTGGACAGCCAAACTGCTCTAATTCATTTAATTCCTCTTCATTAATTTTTCCTGACTGGTATGCCCCAACACCTTCAAAGACGGATGAAAGAGAAATTTTTCTGCCATCACTTGTTCTGCCCGCTTCCATTGGACCACCGCTGACAAATACAGTCGGGATATTGACGCGCATGGCTGCCATCATCATACCCGGTGTGATTTTATCACAGTTAGGAATACAAACCATTCCATCAAACCAGTGTGCAGACACAACGGTCTCTACTGAGTCAGCAATGATTTCACGGCTAGGCAATGAATATCTCATCCCAATATGCCCCATTGCAATTCCGTCATCGACCCCAATCGTATTGAATTCAAATGGAACGCCGCCAGCTTCACGAATGGCTTCTTTGACGATTTTCCCGAATTCCTGAAGATGGACATGCCCTGGGACAATATCAATATAGGAATTACATACGGCAATAAACGGCTTGCCGAAATCCTCATCTTTTACCCCCGCTGCTCTTAGTAAGCTTCGGTGAGGTGCTCTGTCAATTCCTTGTTTAATCATATTACTGCGTAGTTCTGCCATCTGTTTAAAAAGCCTCCTATACTACAAGTCTTGTTGACTGCATCATTTTGAGTTGATTTTATTTTACAAATTTTCTGTTTATTTAGCCACCTATGAATGATGATGACCAACATGGCTGCTGAAGCAAGTGTTCAGCAAGGATGGTGTCATAAAATCTGACCTCCAATATTCTATATTGGTACTACTATATAGAGTTTTTTCTCATATTTCAACAATATTCAAAATAATTTTTCTAAAAAAATTTTTCTGTCTATAAAGATTCCTGATTTTAGAAAACAAGCTGCCTTTCACTGGCAGCTTGTTCCGATTTCTCATCAGTCTGACGCATTTTTTCTACTTTCTGTCATTTGCTTCCAGACTGAGCCTTTCGCTTCTTCCCCGTGCTCAATTCGTTCAATCGCCATTTTCACTTGAAGACTGACTTCAAATTCAGGGTCCTGCTCCGCTTCTTTTAATGCTTCAAGTGCCGTTTCGTCACCTTCTTCATAAAGAAACATGGCCGCACGCCAGCGGACAAGCTTACTTGGGTCTTTTAATGCTGCGATCATCGCTTCAATAGCGCTTGGATCACCAAGATCTGAAATACAGTCTCCAGCAGTTCTGCGGACCGTCACTGTTTTATCTTCAAGCCCCTTATATAAAATAGGCAGAATAGCTGGGTCTTCAATCATGCCAGCATTCACAACAGCTTGCCTGCGAATAGACGTTTTTGGGTCCTCCATCGCTTTCATTAAAACGGGTATATCTTTTTTCTCAGGCTGCATTTGCTCTAAATGAGCAAATCGTTTTTTCCAATCTTCTTCACGCAGCATTTCTTCTGTGACGTCATAGGCCTTGCGATTCACCTGTTTATCGACAGCCTCTTGTCCTTCCTGAACCGCTTCTGTTAAACGGGTTAAGCGCTCGTCGTCATAAGCTGCTTGCAGCTCTTCAGTGACTTCTTGACCGATATCAGCAAATTCTCCAAAACGTACGCCTTGTTCTTTCCACACACGTTCAAACACAACATTGTCTGAACTGCTTCTTAGCTTCAGGATAGCTGCCTGAAAACGTTCAGGCATGCCAAATCGTTCTTCTCTTTCCCCATCTGTCAGCTTGACCTGCATCGGAATGCCATTAAACATTTGGACAAACACTTTGACTTCGCCAAATGTGTCACCGCCTGACTGTGATGTTTCCTGAAGACCTTCCGTTTCTTGTCCAAAGGCTTCTCTGACCTGTTGTAAAATCCCCTGCCAGTCATATTTTGCATTGCGTTCGACTGCTAAGAAATCTGCTACATGGTAGACCCCTTTTACACCTTCAATCGTTAAAATTCGCTTGATCATTTCTGGTGCTTCGTCTTTTTGATCCTTTTTGTAGTTGTTGCTTTTACCGCCGGCAAGCGCCTCTGTCAAAATCACCTTCATTGTATTCGGACTTGGTGTCGGTTCTATGGCAATTATTTTCATCTCATCATCCTCCTTACACACATAAAGACCCTACTCATCTGTAAGGCCGCATTCTTCTTTCCATGTCTTGATAAATAAACACATGAATTCATGCCGCTCATTAGCAAGCTGCTTTCCTTCATGTGTGTTCATTAAGTCTTTTAATTTGAGCAGTTTTTCTTGCATGTGTTCAAGCACTGAGCCTAGGTGTGAACCGTTTGTATAATGGGGTTCACCTTTTGCACCTGCATACGTAAATACCCTTGCAATACCAGTTGCTCCTATTGCATCCAGCCTATCCGCATCTTGAACAATAGCTCCTTCTAATGTCATTGGCTTATGCTGCATATGACGGCGGCGAAAAGACATCGTTGTAATGATATCCATGATATAACGAATATCCCGCTTATCCACTTCCCACAAAAGGAGCTGCTGCTTGAGTTCTTGCGGTGAAAGCTTCCATTCACTTGACAGCTTCTCATCAATTAAATCATGTACAATCGCCGCCATTTCAATGATAAATAGTGACCCGCCTTCCCGCTTTGCGATATTAAGTGCAAGGAGACGGACACGATCAATATGAGCCGCATCGTGACCTGTCGGCTCATCCTTTAGCTGTTTTGAAACAAAGAAGGCCGCTGCCTCCAATTGCTTTTGCTGCATGATCGTACGCATCTTATTGATCCAAAAGAGCGATGATCGAGCTTTCTAATTCTTTTGGCGGTGTTTTAGGAGAGAATCGTTCAGTGACTTCTCCGTTTTGGTCAACGATAAATTTTGTGAAGTTCCATTTCACCGTTTTTGTGCCAAGTACACCTTTCGCATGACTTGTTAAGTATTTGAAAAGAGGATGCGCATTGTCGCCATTGACATCAACTTTTGCAAACATTGGGAAGGTCACACCATAATTCAATGAACAGAATTCTTGAATCGCTTCTTCCCCTTCTGGCTCTTGATTCATAAATTGATTGCATGGGAATCCTAAAATTTCAAGACCCTTTTCGTGATATTGATCATATAACTCTTGTAATTGTTTAAATTGAGGGGTCAGTCCACATTTGCTCGCTGTGTTCACGATAATAAGTACTTTCCCTTTGTAATCTGCCATTGATTTTTCCTGACCGTTTATAGTCTTGACCTGAATATCATAAATTGACATCTCATAGCCTCCTAGGATTCTCTTTTTCCTATCGTAACATGCTTCTTTTAGAAAATCGCTTTTTATGCTCTCTGCTAAAAGAGTCCTGTCACACTGCCGTCTTCTAATAAATCCATCTCAAGCGCCGCAGGTTTTTTAGGCAGGCCGGGCATGGTGAGAATGCTTCCGGTTAAAGCAACGATAAAACCTGCTCCAACAGATGGCTTTAACTCTCGAATCGTAATGGTAAAGCCTTTTGGTCTGCCGATTAAAGCAGGATCATCTGAAAGGGAATATTGCGTTTTGGCCATACAAACCGGTAAATGAGCCCAGCCATTTTTCTCGATTGCTGCCAGCTGTTTTCTTGCTTTTGAAGTGAGCGTGACGCCATCTGCACCGTAAACGTTTTTGGCCACTTTTGATAACTTTTCTTCAATGGAATCTTTTTCTTCATACAAATACGAAAATTGGTTCTCATTCTTTTCAATGAGTGTCGTGAGTTCTTCGGCAAGTGCTGTGCCTCCATCCCCTCCTTCTTCCCATACATTGACGGCTTTTACTGGATGCCCATTCGTTTCACACCAATTTTCTATCGCTTGAATTTCTTCTTTCGTATCGGTGATAAAACGATTCACTGCGACGATGTATGGAAGACCGAAGGCTTGCAGTGTTTCAATATGCTTCTCTAAATTATGTATACCCTCTAATACAGCATGTGCATTTGCTTCCTTGAGCTCTGTTTTTTGCATTCCGCCATGCATTTTTAACGCTCTGACAGTTGCTACAATGACAACAGCACATGGTTTGAATTCACCGGCTCTTGTTTTGATGTGAAGGAATTTTTCAGCACCAAGATCTGCACCGAACCCGGCTTCTGTTACCACATAATCGGCTAGTTTTGCTGCCATCTTTGTTGCAATTAAACTATTGCAGCCATGTGCAATATTGGCAAAAGGACCGCCATGGACAAGGGCTGGAGTTCCTTCAATTGTTTGAACAAGATTTGGTTTGAGCGCGTCTTTTAAAAGTAATGTCAGTACACCTTCATATCCAAGATTTCCAACTGTGACAGGCTCACCTTCTTGATTATAGGCAACAACAATAGAAGAAAGACGTTTTTTCAGATCGTTTAAGTCTTGTGCTAAACAAAGGATCGCCATCATTTCCGAAGCAACCGTAATATCAAATCCGTCTTCTCTAGGGTATCCATTTAATTGACCGCCAAGCCCTACTACCACTTGTCTTAAAGCACGGTCGTTTAAATCAAGCACCCGTTTCCAGACAATCCGGCGTGCATCAATACCCAGTTCATTTCCATGATGGATATGGTTATCAATAAAAGCAGATAAAGCGTTATGTGCGGATGTGATGGCATGGAAATCCCCTGTGAAATGGAGATTGATTTCTTCCATTGGCAGCACCTGTGAATATCCGCCACCAGCTGCACCGCCTTTAATGCCCATTGTAGGACCTAGTGAAGGTTCACGCATGGCAATGATCGCTTTTTTGCCAATTTTTTCGAAGGCTTGACCGAGGCCAACTGTGACAGTGGACTTCCCCTCACCTGCTGGCGTTGGGTTTATCGAAGTCACAAGAATCACGTTTCCTTCTTTCTGTTCCTTTAAACGGTCAAAAATAGTCAAAGATATTTTCGCTTTTGTGAAACCATAGCATTCTAATTCTTCGTCATGTATTTGTAATTTCGCTGCGATGTCTTGAATGGGTCTCAGCTTTGCCCTTTGGGCAATGTCAATATCCGATAAATGTTTTGTAATCATCAATAAACGGCCTCCTTTTTGACAGAAACAGCTTTCATTTTTGCTCTATCTTTCATTGTAACATAATTGAAACATTGAAATATCGCCAGAAAGTTCCTATAATGAAATGAAATTAGCTTTGGTTCAGGGGGTGGCAAGTTGCCTATAAACATACCAGTTCATTTGCCGGCAAAACAAATACTAGAGAGCGAAAACATTTTCGTCATGGATGAGACAAGGGCATTCAAGCAAGATATCCGTCCTTTGAATATCGTGATCTTAAATTTAATGCCAAAAAAAATTCAAACTGAAACGCAGCTGCTAAGAATGCTCGGAAATTCTCCTTTGCAAGTGTACTTCACATTTTTGATTCCAAGTACACATACACCGAAGAATACATCAAGAGAGCACCTAGATGAATTTTATACGACCTTTGACTCAATTCGCCATAAAAAATTTGATGGAATGATCATTACAGGCGCGCCAATTGAGCATTTACCTTTTGAAGAAGTTTCCTATTGGAAAGAACTGCAGGACATTTTGGACTGGAGTAAAACCAATGTGACGTCTACTCTTCATATATGCTGGGGAGCACAGGCAGGTCTATATCACCATTATGGCATTGAAAAAATCAAGCTCCCCGAGAAAAAATTCGGTGTGTTTGAGCATCATGTCAAAGAAAAAAAAGAAAGATTGGTAAGAGGTTTCGATGAAGTATACTATGTCCCACATTCTAGGCATACAGATATTAATACAGAACAATTAAAAAACACACCGAATCTGAAAATATTGAGTATATCTGAAGAAGCTGGTGTTTGTTTAATTGTTTCAGATGATGATAAACAAGTATTTTTAACTGGACATCCTGAATATGATACAGATACATTGAAGCAGGAATATGAAAGAGATTTGTTGAAACATGATACAGTTAAAAAACCTGTCCACTATTTTATAGAGGATGGAGACACATTAGTGCCAGTGAATCGCTGGAAAGCCCACGCAACTTTACTTTTTATGAATTGGCTTAATTATTATGTTTATCAAGAAACACCATATGTGTGGGAATAAAATAGACTCTGGTCTGATGAAAAATGATCAAAATGTGTTAAAATACAAATGGCTCTGTCTTCCATTATCAATTTAGCCTGTTTGTTTTTTAAAATTAGTTTAATTCTTTCGTAACGAATGATATGCTCTTCCTGTTTATATGTTATCTTTATGTATATGTAGACCTATGAGATTCATAGTTTCGTACGAAGTTTTGTTGTTGTTGATTACATTTGAGGTGAATATTCTTGAATACCAATAAAAAAATATTAATCTTGACCGCAAATTATGGAAATGGACATATGCAGGTTGCAAAAACACTGTATGATGAATGCAAATCCCAAGGGTTTGAACATGTGATAGTTTCTAATTTGTATCAAGAATCAAATCCCATTGTGTCAGAAGTGACTCAATATTTATATTTGAAGAGCTTCTCCATTGGGAAACAATTTTATCGCTTGTTTTATTACGGTGTAGATAAAATTTACAATAAACGCAAATTTAACATTTACTTAAAGATGGGAAATAAGCGTCTCGATGAATTAATTCAGTTACACAACCCGGACATCATCATCATTACATTCCCGATGATTGTTGTACCCGAATACCGAAACAAAACAGGTAAAGTGATTCCAACATTTAATGTGATGACAGACTTCTGTCTTCATAAAATTTGGGTACATGAAAACATCGACCGATACTATGTTGCAACCGATTATGTGAAACAAAAGCTAGTGGAAATCGGCACACATCCAAGCGATGTCAAGGTGACAGGCATTCCTATTAGACCACAATTTGAAGCAGACGTACCAAAATCGATCATCTATAAAAAATATGGATTATCGTCAGACAAAAAGGTCCTTCTCATTATGGCAGGTGCTCATGGTGTACTAAAAAATGTGAAGGAGCTATGTGAAGCATTACTTCTTGACAGTGAAGTGCAAATTGTTGTTGTATGCGGTAAAAACGTAGCGCTGAAACAATCGCTCAGCGATCTTGAACAAGCACACCCAGATCAATTGAAGGCGCTTGGATATGTGGAACAAATTGATGAATTGTTCAGAGTAACAGACTGTATGATTACAAAACCAGGTGGTATTACATTAACAGAAGCAACAGCAATTGGTGTCCCAGTGATTCTTTACAAACCTGTTCCTGGACAAGAAAAAGAAAATGCTCTTTTCTTCGAAGATTATGGCGCTGCCATCGTCATCAACAGACATGAAGACATTTTAGAATCTGTGACCAACCTGCTACAAGATGAAGAAAAATTAAACACAATGAAACAAAACATAAAAAAACTGCACTTAAAACAATCTTCTCAAACCATTTTAGAAGATATCGTTGAACAATCTGATCTGATCATGAGCAACAAAACGTATGCTCGTGCATTATCATAAAAAGGTGCCCGTCTATGACGGACACCTTTTTCTTTTACCCTTGATTTCCACTTGCTGTGTACACTTCTTCAAACGGCTGAACAACAACAAAGCCGCTTCCGCTAAACTTCATTTGAATGGACTCCCCGCTTCCCCTGCCAATAAACGTTTTGAAGGACACATCTGTTACAAATTCAGTGTTTAAATCTCCTGACCATGCGACCGTCGCATTCGGATCTGTATAAACAGAATCACCTGGCTGAACAATCAGCGTAAGCGGTTCGTAATGACTGGTGATTGCAATCAGACCTGGTCCTTCAAGTTTGACGTTAAATAAACCACCGGCAAGCATGCCAGACACCTTTTTCATCAATTTAATATCCCAGCGGATTGACGGTTCAAATGCAAGCAGATCGTTTCCATTTACAAAAATGGACTCCCCTTGAGCCAACCGAAGAATGGAGATTTTTTTGCCTTGGTCTGCGATATATAATTTCCCCTCACCCGTTGCTTTCATCAAAGAGGTTCCTTCTCCTGATAACATCTTCTTGAACATCTTTGAGACGCCATGCTCCAAAACACCTTCACGTTCAAACTTTATTTTGCCCCGATATGACACCATGGAACCTGTTTTTGCCCAAATGGTATCAGTCAAATTTATTTCCAAAAGCCTCGATGTTTCAAGCTCGAAGACCCCTTCTCCTTTATCTTCTTGCTGTGTATTGTGAACAAATTCCTCAATCGTGTAACGATTCATGACCGGCACCTCTTTCAATATTTTTTTTATATACGGACAAGACACACATTAGGTTTCAGAAAATTAGGACGTTTTATATATAAATGGTTTTTCATTAAAAAACAAAAAAATCAAATATTCTGCTCAAAATTTGGCCTGCATGCTTGACGCTTTACTTTTGATAGTGTATAGTGAAACCATCATTTAACAACTTCGTTAGGTGATGAAAATTTTTTTTAGTATGCCAAAAGGTATGCTACAGTACTAGGAGGAAAAAGCAATATGCAAAACGGTAAAGTAAAATGGTTCAATAATGAAAAAGGTTTCGGCTTCATTGAAGTTGAAGGCGGAGACGATGTATTCGTTCACTTCACAGCTATCGAAGGTGACGGTTACAAGTCTTTAGAAGAAGGACAAGAAGTTTCTTTTGAAATCGTTGAAGGTAATCGTGGACCTCAAGCAGCTAACGTAACAAAAATTTAATCAACTAAATCAATGATGAAACGACAAAATAAAGAGGGGCATATGCCTCTCTTATTTGATTTTCAGCTGAATTTCAATTGCTAAAATATTTTGTTTTAGTCTTTGTTCAATTTCAGAGATATCTTTTTCGAGAAAAGGTCTTCCCTTCTTTGCTACATCTACTAGCTGCTCTAGATCGCTGTATACCTCTTGAAATGTTCGATGTAATACCATTTCAAAATCCTTATTATCCATGCCGGCCTTCCCCTTTTCCTCTAATATCCGTCACTTAGTCAAAAAGTAACTTAACCGAAACTTTCTATAGTTATATCGGCTCATTTTTCAGAATATGTTCTCTTTTTACACATTCTGTCCGTTTTTTTTCATGAGCATCTGTTTAACAAGAGGAAAACCGGTGTGCCCGTTTATTTTTTGAGCAGTGCATTTCCGTATTCTTTGATTTTCTCTCCTACCGTGCATTGCTGTATACAAAAGGAGTGTGCGTATTTTTTGCCAAATTCTTTTCGAAAGTGCTTCTTTATCAAACAATCTGAACAATACGTGTCTTGAAGATCCGTCAATTCTTTTACTGCTGTTTTTTTATCCACACTATTCAGCTCCGTCTGCTTCTAATTTCAACTTACTTTCGATTGGGACGTCTGCTAGCATCTGCCTGGCAAGCTGATCGGCTTCTGCATTTTGTTTACGATCAATGACTTCATAGGTTGGGGTGAGCTTCAGCTCTTTGATTGCAGCCTCAATTCGGTCGAGCCATTTGTTATGCACATCATCATAACAAGGCCATTCCCCTTTTAACTGATTCATGACAACGAGTGAATCTCCTTTAATCGTAACAGAGTTTCTGCCCGCTCCCAGTTCTTTTAAAGCATTTACTGCTTCAAATAAAGCCGCATACTCTGCCTCATTATTAGTGGTACCCCGAAAAGGGTGATTCTTCCTTAATCGATAAGCATCTTCTCCAAGATGATAATACACGACAATTCCAAGTCCGGATTCACCCGTTTCTTTGCGAAAGCTTGCATCAAAATAAACTTGAAGCTGATCAGGTTCAAGCCTAAGTTCTTCGTTTAGTTTTTCAAGCTCTTTGATAGACCACATCGCACCCTTTTCATCTTCAAATGATAGAAGCGACTGCGGTTCTTTTTTGTCTATATGCTTTGCTAAAAGCAAGGCCTCCTTGAGTTCCATCCAATCTTCTTGGAAAAAAGCAATGGACCCAATTGATTTCACTTTCATTGTATAATGTGCTCTTAGTTTCATTGATCACATCGCCTTTCCGTACTTTTAAGGTAAACGTTCGTTATGCTATAATCAAAAAGTTACATTTTACAATCAGAAAGGAAGTTCATGTCACTTGTTTAATGAAGGTATTTGGCTCTTATTTGCGATCATTAATTTTATCATTGTTCTTCTATTTTATAAAGGATTTGGCAAGACAGGCCTTTTCGTCTGGATTGGCTTTGCGACGGTTGCCGCAAATTTACAAGTGGTCAAAACCGTTGAATTATTTGGTTTAACGGCGACACTTGGAAATATTTTATATGGCAGTGTGTTCTTTGCAACGGACGTTCTAAATGAAAAATATGGGCAAAGAGAAGCGAAGAAAGCTGTCTGGATTGGCTTTGCCACTCTTTTAACGTTAACAGTTGTCATGCAGGAGGCTTTGCTTTTCCATCCCGCTCCATCTGACATTTCACAATCATCATTAGAAACCATTTTTGGCTTTATGCCGAGAGTTGCCCTTGGCAGTCTTGCTGCTTATATCATCAGTCAAATGTTAGATGTTTATGTATATTCGTTTATTCGCCGGATATTTCCTTCAGACGGTGCGCTCTGGGTGCGAAACGCTGGAAGTACGATGATCAGCCAGCTGCTGGATACACTCGTTTTCACAACCATTGCTTTTCTTGGCACCTACCCATTTCATATCTGGATCGAAATTTTCATCACGACATACGTGATTAAGTTTATCGTAGCGGCGATTGCTACCCCATATGCGTATGCAGCAAAGAAAATGGTTCCGCTTGATGAAAGGGGGAAATAATGTGCCAGCAGAAATATACATTGATGGCGCCAGTGCAGGAAATCCAGGTCCGTCTGGCATCGGCATTTTCATTAAATATGATGGAAAGGCTGAGTCTTTCTCGATCCCTCTTGGAACAATGAGCAATCATGAAGCAGAATTTTCTGCGCTGATCGAAGGGATGAAAATTTGCGCTGAAAAAGGCCTGCGAACCGTTTCATTTCGCACAGATTCACAGGTAGTTGATCGTGCGGCCAATGCAGGGTTTGCTAAAAATCCAGCCTTCCGCCATTTTATTGAAGATATGTTGCAGCTTCAAACCGAGTTTGATTTATTTTTTATTAAGTGGATTCCAAGCAAGGAAAATCATGTAGCCGATCAGCTCGCTAGAAAAGCGATTCACCTTTCTAAAGGATGAATCGCTTTTCTTTTGGTTATGCTAATGTGTGAGGTGAATCGAATTGGATAAAGAGAACAAAGGCCGTGTCACAAACGGAACAACCCCACAAGGTGATGCGCAGACAAAAGATAAGCAGCCTCTATCTCAATTAGAAAATAAGGCGAAAAAAAGCAATACAAAGGGCTAAAATGAACTTTATTTTAGCCCTTTGCTTCTTTTCATCATAATAAAGAGTTCCTTGAAGTCTGAGAGATCAGCCTTAGCTGATTTCTAATTGACTTACACGGTGGACCATTGGTTCAATTCCTTTGATTTGGTGCAGGCGCAGCATGGCGGCTGCACGCTCTGGATTGATGTTCATTTTTGTTTCATCAATTGGACAGCTAAGTGGTACGTCACATTTAATCTCTGCGAGTATACGAGAAAGCTTCAGATCTTCTAAGCCTGCTTGCATTTTCTTTTGCTGCGCTGCCGTTAATTCCTCGATATTTTCTAACAGACGATCAATGGATTGATACGTTTGAATAAATTTCAATGCTGTTTTTTCTCCGATACCTTTTACACCGGGATAATTATCACTTGCATCACCCATTAAAGCTTTCATATCAATCAGCGCCTTTGGAGTGATGCCCATTTCCTCTTCAAATAAGGCTTTTGTAAATGGTTTATAATTCCCAATTCCTTTTTGCATCAGAGCCACTGTCACCTGTTCGTTCAAAATTTGCAGCAGATCTTTATCTCCAGTCAAAACGGTCACACGTGCTTCTTTTTGATAGAGTGCAGCGAGCGTACCGATACAATCATCTGCTTCAAAGCCCTTTAAACCAACGTTCATGATTCCAAGTTCTTCTGTCGCCTCTTTGGCTAAATCAAACTGCGGGATCAGCTCGACAGGCGCTTCTCCTCGATTGGCTTTATAATCTTGGAACAATTCATTTCGGTACGTCTGGCTTCCCATATCCCAGCAGCAAACAATATGTGTTGGCTCAAAGGTTTGGACAGCCGTTAATAAATGCTTCAAATAGCCACTAACTCCATTTGTCGGCACACCACGATCATTTATCATAAAGTTACGATGGACAGCCGTCGCATAAAACGACCTGAAAAGAAGTGCCATTCCATCTACAAGCAGTACGTGTTTATTCATTCGTATAAACTCCCTTTTTAAAAACAATACTCCTATTCTATCATAGAACATAGAAACGGACATAAAAAGGCGCCTTCTTCTTTTTGAAAAGAAGAGGCAGCCCAATTACTTTTGACCATATTGCATTTTTTTCGTCTCAGCTTCTGCGTAGGACGGCATATCTTTTTGTTTAGGCATGCGTTCTTCCTTCTGCTGTGCGTTTTGCTTTTTTGCCATCATCATTCCCCTTTCTGGTTCATTTGTTAAGATGACCAAAAAAGAGAAAGTTACTCTTTACTTCTGTTTACGCCCGGCGTACTCGCTTACCATATCTATCGTGACATGTTTTCGCAGTGGAACAATTCCACCTCGTGCAAGCTCATTCATTTTCGAAGTAATGGCATTGATCTCATCTGTTGTAAATGGTTCGTTTCGTTCACACTTTGCTACAGCAGTCTCAATTGCCTGCTCTCTTTTTTGCTCAAGTGCGAGAAAGGATTGAATATGGGCATGCTGTTTCTGTGAATGTGCAGAAATTTCTTCATGTACGCTCGTCATTGTGTATCAACTGCTTTCTTTTTTATCTAGTCTATCATGAATCATATCGTTTTCAACTGGTTCTTCCATTCAATTGTTTGTTTATATACTTGCTCAATTATGGCCTGCTTTTTCGCATCTGTCTTCAGGCTCGTCATAAACGTGCGTTTTTGCTCATTGAGCTGTTGAAGCGCGGCTTGTTCATACCTTTCAGTATAGGTCTTGACGATTTTGTCATATCTGCTAAGTAACTCTTCTTTTTCTTTATCTGCCCACAACGTTGTCAATTCAAGTAGAACATCTCGAACGGATTCAATAAACGCCGCCTTTCCATTCTGTTCAAAAAAGGCTTTTGCTGATTTTTGTTTCTTTAAGTGCGGCTCAAACGGCGTAAGCTCTGCTTCGACTTCGATTTGTTTCAGCTCGGCGTTTTTCTCCTCAGGTCGTGACAGACTGAGAGAAAAGTAAGGATCTTCAGCGCATGCAGCCTGCATCCCTTTCTCCCACTCCTCTTGGAAATATTGATGGATAAACGATTCCATTCGAATATCAAGCGCCTTGATCTCCTGGACAAATTCAAATTCATATTCCTTTAGAGCTTTCTCAAGTGCCTTTTTCAGCTGCTGACTGAAGTTTTCTTGAGATATGCCCGGATAAAAGGCTGTTTTTAACATATCATTCGCAAATAGTGATAGACGCTGTACAATGTGGTAAAGCTGTTCATGCACGTCTTTTTTTACGCTTTCTGTCACTAGCTTAGACCGTTTCACATCGTTCATTTTTTCAAGAATTGCTTCATATGATGTCTCTATGTTTTTCTTTTCGGCTTCTTTCTCATCTTCTGATTGATGCAAAGTCGCATGAAGCTTGTCAACTGTTGCACATAGTGTATTGGCTTCAAAATGCAAAAGCTCGATTGCATCTTTCGTTAATTCTTCCTCAATAAAATAATCGAGTTGTTTTCTAAGTTTTGCATATTGATTATAAGGTGACGGCTCTTTTCCTTCGATTTCTTCCTTACTAGACACATGATGCAGATTGGGATGCCGGATGCCTTCTTTTGTGAGCTCGTTTCGTACATAGTCAAACACCGTTTCAAGCTCTGCTTGATCCTTGGCCAAATCAGCTGCATTGATAATAAAGAACATTTTATCCATACTAAATGAATCTTTTACGAGTCCAAGCTTACGTAAAAATGATCGATCAGCCTTTGAGAAAGAATGCTGATAGTACGTTAAATATAGCAGGGCATCGGCGTCCTTCATATATTGGAAAGCTATTTCTGTATGACGCTTATTCATACTGCTCGCACCCGGGGTATCCACAATCGTCAGCCCTTTATCTGTCAAAGGTGTACTTAAATACACCGTTACTTCCTTCACTACACAAGAAACGGCTTCTTCTGCCACATACGGCTTTAATTCTTGAAGTGTGACATGTAATGGGGTTTGGTTGTCAATGTAATCATGAAACCGGGCATGTGCTTTTAGAAAATGTTCGACAATGATGCAGTGATCCTGTTCAAGCTGTCTTTTTTTCAGCACTCTTTCCAGTTTCGCTTTAAATGTATCCCCTTTTTCTTCTGTTATTGAAAATCCAAGAATCTGATCAAGCTCTTCTAGAATGTCCTGTTCTGTTTTGAACACCACTTTGACACTTTCATGAGGGTGATCCTCTGTAGGCCGTGTGAGCTTGTTAATCGTTGCCGTTGTTGGCGTAGGTGATGATGGTAACACTTTTCTCCCAACAAGTGCATTGGCAAAAGAAGATTTCCCCGAACTAAAAGCGCCAAATAATGCGAGGGTAAACTCTTTTGCCTGAAGCCTTTCTGTTCGTTTTTCAAAGGATTGTCTTTGTGACTGGATAGCGTCTAAAGGCGATAAAATATGAGAAAGCTGTTTAAATTGCTCAATCGACTGTGCTGTCGTCACATGCTGTGACTGACGTATTTGATCACGATCTGTCCGTTCATCATCTTGACTGCTCTCTTTAGCATGAGATGGCGCTTGATTCTGCTTTAGCTGGTCATGCTGCATCCATTGCTTTTTCACATAAAACCAGTCGTCTTGAATATGCTCATCTGTCCCATTTTGCCAAATGTCCCATATAGATTGAATGTCCTGTCTTATTTGTTCATTTTTTTCGTTAAACGCCTCAAGCATCTGAAGCTCTTGCTTTGCTTTCTCCCATTTGTCTTGCTGCTTCCCCTGTTCATTCATCAGCTGGTCTTTCAATGCCTCGACCATTTGTTCGATCAATGGCATGGCTTTTTGTTTTGCCTGTCTTTTTAAGGCTTCACCAGCATCTTTCGCATATTGAAGAACGTATTCGTTAGAGAAAGTCGCACCAGGATGAATCACCTTTTCAAGCAGGGATTCTTCAACAGGTGTTTCAAATGCCATCGCTTGGTTTAATAACTCTTCACCAAGCTGATGCTGTTTTATTTCTGTTTTGAGCAGCTCGGCAATGTGCCAGTCCACTTCCGCTTTCATTCTCTTTTTGACATCTGCTAAGAAGTCGCTCGCCCGTTTTTGTTTCTCCTGCTCGGTTTTATTTTTAGTAAAGAGCAAACCTACTTTAAAGCCAGGTACTTTCGATTCGATATAATCACTTGCAAGCTCCCTCATCTTAAATGGGGTGAGGTTGGCATTTTTTAAAATGTTCTCTACTTCAGAAGACACTTCATCTTCTACCTGTTTTGCGCCCTTTTCGATAAATCGGCTTTTTGCTTCTAATTCTTTGACTTCATTCCTTTTTTCGTGAAGCTGCGTATCAAGGTCCTCTTCGTTCAGTTCTTCTTTTAGCGATTCAATGTGTTCTTTTAATACATGTTCTATTTTCTGCTCTGTATAGGCTCGAAGTGATGCTTTAGGTAAAGTTTGTAATTCTTGAAGTTTCTCCACTAAGCGAATCATTTCGTTTCTTGGGTGCGCCTCATCGGTCACAGATGTAAAATACAAATGCTCTTCCTCTATGCCTTCTTTTAAAAGCATCTCAACGACTTGCTTTTTGTAGTCTTCAAAAGTTGTCTCTTGTTCATTGTGCCGATCCACTTGATTGACGATGAAATAAAGATTTGGCACTTTCTCTTTAATTGAGCGAATGAAGCGAATGTTCTCTTCAGAATGAACATGGTTATAGTGAACGACATAAAAAAGAGCATCTGCTTGATGAAGAATAGACGCAGCAGATAAAAAGTGCGCATGATCCGTTGAATCTATACCTGGCGTATCAATGAGCGCCACCTTTTCTTCAAGTCCCTTATAATTACCGCTGATTTCCACCATTTCAATCTGTTCCCCATCTTTACAAAAACGCTGCACCGCATCTTTATCATAAGAACCGCTCATTTTTGCAAAACGGCCGTCAGAGGTATGAAGCTTCACTTCGCTGACCCCTTTTCTCACAACGACCAAGTTTGCACTTGTTGGAATTGGACTCGTTGGCAGGATATGATCATGAAGAAGAAAATTCACAAGTGATGACTTACCAGCAGAATAGTGACCGGTAAATGCGATATACACTTCTTCTTCAGCTTCCTTTTTCATAATCGATGCAAGTTTGGCTGCGCGCTCATGATCATCCCTTTTAAGGAGACACTCATATAGTACACCTGTAGTTTGAACGAGCGAATCTCGAATAGACAAGTCTTTCATGACGATAAACCCCTTTGTTTTTAGAAAAGTCAGTTATGTATGTGATACCATTTTACACAAAATGAAGAGATTTTTCTTCTGATCTGAGGAAATAAAAAAAATCTGCTGCCCGATCAGTCATCATTGACTGCAATCAGGAAGCAGATTTTTTTGAAACACCTTTTAATACAAAGCCAATTAATAGGCTGTATACACAAACCGTACCGAGTAAGAAAATCATTGTCATGTGATCACCGTCCATCCTTCATGATTGAGAATGCTTATCATTAATGAAAGTGTAGCACAATTGATAATGATTTTCAATATTAATTTAGTAAATACTGATTCAGTGCTTTTTCTTCTGTTTGAATTCTCACCATCATCATCCATCCATTTAAACACGTAAACAAAATGGCAGTAATATACGCATTAAATAGCAGCGGAATAAACATCAGTTCAATCGCCACCACCATATAGTTAGGGTGCTTTAACCATCGATACGGCCCCTTTTTGACAATCGTCGCATTTGGAACCACTAAAATCTTTGTGTTCCAGTACGTCCCAAGAGACCATAACGCCCAATATCGAATCACTTGTACAGCCAGCAAGAAGGCGAGCAGCAAAAGGAAAAAACGAGACGGGTCACGATGAAACAGCCATGTCTCTCCAATGAGCGAGAGAAAAAAGGCCGCATGCATGGCGACCATATAAGGATAATGACCAGCACCAAATTCAATCGCACCTATCGCTTTCACTTTCTTCTCATTTCTTTTAGCAACGAGCATTTCAATCAGGCGCTGACAAATGAAGAAACCAATCACTAGCCAGAAGGTCATGACGAGACCTCCTCCCATTTCATGAGTAATAACTCAGAGGAAAAGCCTGGACCAAGCGCTCCGCATAGTCCCACCGCTCCCGCTTCAACTTCCTGATGCTCAAGAAAATGCTTCAGCACATACAAAACGGTGGCAGAGGACATATTCCCATGATGTTTCAGTACTGCTTTTGAAGAAAACAGCCGATCCTCTTGTAAAGATAGACTTTCAAGATAGGCATCAATTACTTTTTTTCCTCCAGGGTGAGCAAGAAAAACGGATAAATCCTCTGTTGAATACCCTTGCTGATGTAAAAATTGATCCACTTGCTCTTTTAACCAGCCAGAAATGATGGACGGAATGTCACGTGAGAAGATGACCCGAAACCCGTCACTTGTAAAATCCCAGCCCATGACATCCTCGGAATCTTTCATGGTCACGGACTGTGTGCCAAGCACTCTAGGTACTGCGTTTAACTGTGCATACTCAGATATAGCTGTTTCTCCAGCTAATAGTACTGCCGCAGTCCCGTCTCCGAACAACGAGGTCCCGATTAAATTGCTCTTTGATTGATCTTGCGGCTGAAACGTTAAACTGCAAAGCTCACAGGCCACAACTAGTACCTTCGCTTCTGGATACGCGCGTATGTATTCATACGCTCTAGATAAGCCTGAAGCTCCACCTCCGCAACCCAATCACCAAATCGGCACTCGTTTCGTATAAGGAGAAAATGGGAGAACATTCATCAGCTTTGCATCAAGACTTGGCGTTGATAATCCAGTGCTGGAGATGAAAAACAAAGCATCGACCTCTTCATAGGGAAGCGGTTTTTTAAGGAACGCCGTCTCATGAAGACAGTGAAAGACAGCTTCTTTCGCATGCTCCAAAGCCTTTTCCAAATAGAGATGATTTTTCTCTTCAAACGAGTGGTGTTCTTGGTACCATTCAATGGGCTTCACAAACTGCCTGCTCTCTATTTCGCCATTTTGAAAAGCTTTTAATAACCGATCAATATCTTTAAACGATCGTTTAAATTGAGACCTTGCAAATTGAGCAGCTGCTTGCTGATCCACATGATGTTTTGGCAGACTTGTTCCAACTGAAAGAATGTACGCCATCGGCTTCACCTCTTTTTTCGGTTAATATCCCCAATCAAAAAAAGGATATACATGCCAAATCGTCACAATTCAGTCAAAATATTTTCCTCCGTCTAACTTTTTGTCTTGACGACAATTGATAAATATTGGATAATATAGGTGAAAACATGATGTAGTTTTCCTCCTTCACAGGTTCGTTCCAAGCCAAGCGAACCTGCTTTTTTTGTGCAAAAAACACCTCTCAGGTGAGAGGTGTCAGATTGTTGACAAAGGGCTAAAATGATCTTTATTTTAGTCCTTTGTCTTCTTTTCAGCGTGATAGAAAACCTTTGCAGTCTAGGAAGGACGAGTACCGGCGCGGAGCGAATTTAAGATTCGTGAGCACCGGCACGCAGGACTGACAAAGAATGCGAGGGTTTGTCTACACGCTAACACCTCTCAGGTGAGAGGTGTTTACACAACAGATTGTTTAGGTTCTTCCACATGGTCCTTTTCTGTTTCCTTTTTCAGTGGAATCATGTGATAAATGATATGAAGCAAAATGGCGGTAAAGCTCCCTGCCACAATGCCGTTACTTGTTAATAATTTAATCGATTCTGGAAGATGCTCAAACATTTGCGGCACAACGGTTACACCTAGCCCGATGCCAACTGAGCATGCGACAATGAGCAAGTTTTCCTGTTTGGCAAAATCGACACGCGAGAGCATTTTAATCCCGTATGCAATGACCATTCCAAACATTGCGACCATCGCACCGCCAAGAACGGACTTTGGAATGATCGTTGTGAATGCAGCGATTTTAGGAAAAAGGCCAAATAACATTAATAATACCCCTGTCACCACAATGACCTGATTTTTCTTCACACCAG
Source organism: Bacillus xiamenensis (assembly GCF_001857925.1). Taxonomy (NCBI): domain Bacteria; kingdom Bacillati; phylum Bacillota; class Bacilli; order Caryophanales; family Bacillaceae; genus Bacillus; species Bacillus xiamenensis. The sequence goes on along the minus strand of NZ_CP017786.1, from coordinate 3,358,632 downwards.
TTAACTGGATCAATCCAACGTTTTGGGAGTAGGCTGTGTATGGGAAGGCATTGAAGATTCCGCCTAGTAACACAGCAATCCCCTCTGCACGATAGCCCTTTGCTAAATCCTTCTCCTTTAATGAGCGATTCGTTAAATCGCCCAGTGCAAAATAAACACCCGTTGATTCGACTAAGGACACAATCGCAACTAAAGTCATCGTCATAATTGGCGCAAATTCAAAGGTAGGCATTCCAAAGTAAAAAGGCTCAATGATGCGGAAGACTTGTGCATTCGCCACTTCTGCCGTCTCTACCTTTCCTAAAAGAGCAGCAACGGCTGTCCCAAGTAGAATGCCGATTAAGATGGCAATGGCTTTCATGAACCCCTTTGTAAATCGATAGAGAAGGACAATCATAAACAACACAAGAAAAGCGAGTCCTAAATTTTCAAACGAACCATAATCTGCACTTCCTTCTCCGCCTGCCATATTGTTCATGGCTACCGGAATAAGGGTAATTCCAATGATCGTGACGACTGAACCTGTGACAACAGGCGGGAAGAATTTCACAAGCTTCCCAAAGAAAAATGAAAGGGCAATGACCATACACCCTGCGGCGATTATACTTCCATATATAGACGAAATTCCATATTTAGAGCCAATCGCAATCATAGGAGATACCGCAGTAAATGTACAGCCTAGTACAACAGGCAAACCGATGCCAAAGAAACGGTTTTTCCATACTTGGAGCAGTGTGGCCGCACCACACATGAAAATATCCGCCGAAATTAAGTAAGTGAGCTGTGCAGGCGAGAGCCCTAGCGCATCTCCAACAATGAGCGGTACAAGAACCGCACCTGCATACATGGCCAGCACATGCTGAATTCCTAGCGAAAGCGTTTTGACTTTTTTTGCAGCACTCATGATTGTACCTCCCGTACAAACGTGACTTTTCCTTCCTCGAGTGATTCAATACGTGCGAGCGACTCGACTCTGTAGCCCATTTGCACAAGTTCATTTCTTCCAGGCTGGAATGACTTCTCGATGACAATCCCAAATCCAGCGACTTTCGCCTTTGCTTGCTTTGCAATTGTAGCAAGTCCCTTAGCAGCTTCACCGTTTGCTAAAAAGTCGTCGATGATTAACACACAATCATTTTCACTAAGATGCGTATTCGAAACAGCGATCGTACTTTCTACTTTTTTCGTAAATGAGTACACACTAGCTGTCAGCAAATTATCCGTTAATGTCAGCGATTGGCGTTTCCGGGCAAACACAACGGGTACATGAAGGGCAAGTCCAGCCATGACGGCAGGTGCGATACCAGAAGATTCGATCGTGATAATTTTAGTAATACCATCGTGCTGATATAATCTAGCAAACTCTTGACCGATCTCATGCATTAACACAGGATCAATTTGATGATTTAAAAAAGCATCTACCTTTAACACTTGATTTGACAGAACGATTCCTTCGTTCTCGATTTTTTGACGTAACAATTCCATCATATTTCCCCCTAGCATATTGGCAACTTTCAATTTTTTGCATAAAAAAAGCATTGCTGTCCATTAAGGAGCAAGCAATGCGAAAACGATCCACGGGATCTTCAGCTGATACAAAAGCTGTTTCATTTTGCTCACTCATAGTCGGACGGTATCGGTGTCCGGTAGAAACTTGCGTGCCATCATCACGCGATTATATGAGTGGTTCATAGTGTTCAAATTATAACAAGATTTCAGACACTTGGAAAGCACTTTTCTAGAAAAATACCGAACTTAAATAATCATTATGCTCCAAACGTTCGTTTTTAGAATATTCAACCATCAAAAAAGCACCCTTCTAATCAAAGGGTGCCTCAGATTGTTGACAAAGGGCTAAAATGACCTTTATTTTAGCCCTTTGTCTTCTTTTCAGCGTGAATTGAAAACCTTTGCAGTCTAGGAAGGACGAGTACTGGCGCGGAGCGAATTTGACATTCGTGAGCACCAGCACGCAGGACTGACACCGAATGCGAGGGTTTGTCTACACGCTGAAGCACCCTTCTGATCAAAGGGTGCCTTTCATTTATGATAAATACAGTTTCGTGTACTTATCCGTTAAATAATCAATTAAGTATTGAACATTTAATTCTTCACCAGTTGCATCTTGAATGATTTCAGATGGTTTTTTCCGTTTTCCATGCTTGTGGACATGTTCAGTTAGCCATTCTTTTATTGGTGCAAAAGACCCGTTTTGAATCAGTTCATCAAAATTCGGTAAATCTTTGATCATTTGCTGCTTTAATTGCGCTGCATACATATAACCAAGTGCGTATGAAGGGAAATAACCAAAGCTTCCATCAGACCAGTGAACATCCTGCAAGATGCCAAGTGCATCGTTAGGCGGCGTAATCCCGAGATATGCTTTATACTTTTCATTCCAAAGTGCAGGCAGGTCCTCAACAGCCACTTCTTCATTAAAAATGGCTTTTTCAATTTCATAGCGAATAATAATGTGTAGCGGATACGTGAGTTCATCTGCTTCAATTCGAATGTAAGTCGGCTTCGATTCATTTACAGCATGCACAAATTCTTCTAACGAGACATCTTTAAATTGTTCAGGAGAGGCCTCTTGCAGTTTTTGATAATACGTTTTCCAGAAATCTTCATGTCTTCCGATAAAGTTCTCAAAGAAAAGAGACTGTGATTCATGAATGCCCATTGACGTCCCATCACATAAGAGCGTTCCGCTCAGTGCCTCATCAATGTTTTGCTCATAGATGGCATGACCGCATTCATGAATCGTGCCAAAGATCGCCATTCGAAAATCGTGCTCATCATAGCGCGTCGTCACACGTACATCCCCTCTGCTTAATGTCACAGCAAACGGATGAACCGTTGTATCAAGACGCCCTGCGTCAAAGTCATACCCTAACTCTTTTAAGAAAAAGAGGCTTAGCTCTTTTTGCTTGTCGATTGGGAAGCTTTTCGATAAAAATGAAGTATCCGGTTTGTTTGGAGAGGCTTCAATTTTTTTGACGAGAGGAACGATAGCGTCACGAAGTGCGCCAAATTTTTGATCGAGCTGTTCAACGGTCATATCGGGCTCATAGTTATTGAGCAGTACATCATATGGCGTTTTTTTCACGCCCCAATACTGAATGAAACGCTTGTTAAAATCAATGAGCTGTTTTAAGTATGGTGCAAAGAGTGAAAAATCTGATTTCTCCCTTGCTTCTACCCAGACATGCTCTGCTTTCGATTGAAGAATGGAGTATTCTTTAAATTCTTCTTTAGGAATTTTGCTGTTTTCATCATATTCTTTTTGCGCTAATTCGAGTGCCTTCTGTGTATCTGTTGACAGCTCTTCTTTCTGTTTATTTAGTACATCAAGAAGATCTCTCATTTCATCAGAAGTCTTCATATTAAAGATATCACTTGATAATTGACCGATGGTTTCTGCTCTGAAATCAGCGCTTTTTTTTGGCGCCTGTGTTCGAGAGTCCCAATAAAGCAAATGAAGCGCCTCTGTATAGTGGGCGATTTTTCCTAGTAATTGATAAAACGCTTTCTCTTTTGATTCAAGACTCATGCGTTCGTTCCCCCAATCAATAAATATGTATGTACGTTTCAAGGCTACTAAAATCAATGTTCTTTTGTCAATGAAAAAGGAGGATACACTGCTCGTATCCTCCTCTTGTCCATTCGTTTTTTATGACGTGATGACCGGCTTTACTGGAAGAACGGATTCAATTTTACTTTGCAGTTCGGTATCTTCCTTACTGCCAAAGTAAATATGAATGCTTCCAGCATCCTTGCTTGTCCGAATCAGTCTCCCAATCCCTTGACGTAATCGAAGCAGCATATACGGAAGGTCTACTTCAGTAAATGCATTCTCTGCTTCATTCCGTTTCGCTTCAAATACTGGGTCATGCGGCGGATATGGAAGTCCCCAAATGACGACATTCGTTAGAGACTGCCCCGGGATATCCAATCCTTCCCACAGATGAACGGAACATAACACAGACGTCTCATCTGCTTGGAATTTTTGCACAATGGTGCTGATCTCCTCGTCTCCTTCAAAGTACACATGGAAAGGCAGCGATTCGTTTGAAGCGTCGAGCTGCTTTCTAAACACATGAAGCTCTTCAAATGAAGGGAATAAGATGAGAGATCGCCCGCCATTTTCTTTCAGTTGAGCCATCACTTGCTGCCCTTTTTCACCTGGCTCTAAGATTGGGTGCTGAATGCCGTGAAAATAAATTTGCATTTGCTCCTCGTAATCATACGGCGAAGCCACGCTCATGGATAAGTAATCTTTGATCCCAAGGCTTTCAGCTAAATAATCAAATGATTGGTTTTCAGACAATGTAGCAGAAGAGAAAATGTAAGGAATTTTTTGCGAGAATACCTTTTCACCAAGTACCTCTGCAACGGTCTTTGGCATCACGACAAATGTCGTATCTAGTTCCTGCTTCTCAAGCCAGCTAATCGCTTCTTTTTGATAGAGTGACAGGGAATACGCCATCTGTTCAATGTACTCCTCCACAACAGACAATTCGTATTGATCAATTGTATACATCTCTGATTCAAATACGAGTGCTTCTCCGATCTTTTCAAGTAAATCACATAATTCACTTGCTGAACGCTTTACCTCTTCCACGCGCCCGATTTCAAGGCGATGTGAGCCTTTGATTTCTTTGGCATGTGTTTTTAAGAGATAAAAGAACTCATCGTTTGTTGCAAGTGCATCTTCAACGAGCTCTGCAAATTCTTCGCGAATATCATTTTGCAAAAGACGCTCCAAAAATGTCTCAAGCGTTGATTGTTTCACTCGGTATGTTAAGGCTTTTTGTGCTGCAAACTCAAGAAGGTGTCCTTCATCAAATACAACAGAACTATGTTCAGGAAGCAGCGGAAGCTGTCCTTCACGTTTGCGGGATTCCTTTGTCCATACATGCTCCATGTAAAAATCATGAGAACAAATGATCAGATCTGTTGCTTTTCGGTAATGGTCTCTTGATAAATTCAAGCCGCAGCGGTGCCGCATGTCGCATGTCAAGCAGTCCTGAAAAGAGTCATAGCCAACTCTGGACCACTCATCATTTGTTAATTCTGGGTACTCTTTTCGATCACCATACGGATAAAAAGTCTGCATCCCATGAGATTCATGAACAAATGAAGGAAGCGATTCATAAATATCGAGCCACTTCTCATCATCTTCACGCTGCATCGTTTTCTCTAGTTTTTTCAAGCATAAATATTGATCATGCGATTTACTTAATCTCGCATCTATTTGAATATCAAGGTGATTGGCAATTTTATAGATATCACCTTCTTGTTTAACCAGCTGTTCAATTAGCGTTTCATCTGCACATGCAATAATCGCAGGTTTCCCTGTATATCTTGCATATGTGACCGCAAATAAGAGATAGACGATTGTTTTGCCTGTACCTACCCCAGCTTCGGCAAACATCACACTTTTTTCTTTAAAGGCTCTTTCTAACTGAAAAGCCATGAATATTTGTTCATCTCGAAGATCAAAGCCCTTTTCTGGCAAAATGTCATAAAACACATCACCAATCCAGTTGCCCAGTTCTTCGTAAAAATTGTGTTCTTTTGATAATGAAAAAGGCAAACGAGATGCTGTCACCTGCTTCAACCCCCAACTTTTGAATCATTCAGACATTCAATAGTAACACTTATGCTGGGGAATGACAATCTTTTTTTATGAGCGCAGGCGATACTGATAACTTTCCTTCATTAAAAATGAGTGCTCTGAACGTTCTATGTAAGCCTGAGCTAACGCTAAGTCTTCTATGGCTGCCGTAAGCTGAGCAGATTGTCCCGTTTCAAGCCCTTCTATTTCTTGAGCCGTCGAAGCGAGTGCTTTTTGGATTAACTGAAATTGATCATAATGAATCATGGAGACACCTCTTTTTTTAAAATCAAGTTCAGTTTATTCCGTCCTGTGAGGACTTATACCTTTTCGGCACAAAAAAATCACACCCATAAAAGGATGCGACTTGATTTATGCTTCAGTTGTTTGTTTTCTAGGCGGGCGTTTTCCCCAGTATTGATAGTAGTCTGTTTTAATAAATCCATTAAACAGTTTTCTCTTTTTCGTCGCTTTTCTTCCGAAGCACTCTTCGAACTTTTCGTGTGATGTTAAGATATAAATGGACCAAGTGTCTAGGTTTTTAAATGCTTCCCCCATCCCTTGATACATTTTTTCCACAGCTGGTTTATCACTGAGACGTTCTCCGTACGGTGGATTTCCGACAATCACACCATATTCTTCTTTTGTTTGGAAGTCTTTCACCTGCATTTGTTTAAACTGGATCAATTCACTTAGTCCAGCTTCTTCTGCATTTAACTTTGCAATGTCTACCATGCGATGATCAATATCGCTTGCAATAATGTGAAGCGGCTGATCATAGTTCGCCTTTTCTTCCACTTCAAGACGCGCTTTGTTCCAGACATCCTCACCGATCCACTCCCATGATTCGGATGCAAATTCCCGGTTAAATCCAGGGGCAATGTTTTGTCCAATCATGGCAGCTTCAATGGCAATGGTTCCTGATCCGCAAAATGGATCCACAAATGGACGGTCAGGTGTCCAGTTCGTTAATAACACGAGCGCGGCAGCAAGGGTTTCTTTAATTGGCGCACCGCCTTGATCCGCACGGTATCCGCGCTTATGAAGACCCACACCAGACGTATCGAGAGTGAGTAATGCTTTATCTTTTAAAAGCGCGACTTCAATTTTATATTCAGGGCCGGTCTCTTCAAGCCATTCAGACTGAATGTTGTAAGATGATCTCAGTTTTTGCGCGATCGCCTTTTTGACGATGCGCTGACAATCAGGCACACTGGCAAGCTGTGATTTGACAGATTTACCGATGACAGGGAACGTGCTATTTTTCGGTAAAAAAGCGGCCCAGTCAATAGCTTTCGTCTGCTCAAAAAGCTCATCAAATGTTTTGGCCGAAAATTCAGCAACTTGGACCTTAATTCGGTCTGCTGTACGCAGCCAAAGGTTTGCACGGCAAATGGCAAGGGCATCTCCTTGGAAAATAACTTTCCCATTATCTACTGTGCACTCATAGCCAAGATCTCTTACTTCTTTTGCAACAATCGCTTCTATTCCCATTGGCGCTGTTGCGATGAGTGTATAGGTTTTCACTTTTTATCACCTGTTTTCTCGTCCTTTTATGTATTCAAGATAAAAGCTCTCCATATGTAGAAATAGGAGAGCTTTGTTTTCATCATGTTTATCATAACGGATATAACGTTCTGTAAGCCATGTTTTGTTCCATCGTACTGCAAACGGCAAAAGCCTCGTACTCAGGTGGTAATCATCTATCTACAGAATTCTCTGTCCTTCTCTCCGTTTGGTTCCTTTGAGAAAGTTCCCCTACCAAGTTTGGGTTTCTCGCTCGAGGGGTTTACCGCGTTCCACTCTCACCATTTCTAGTGAGACTTCGTCACTGTGGCACTTTCAAGGATACTTTGCCATATCCTAAAAGGACGTAGGCATTTTTCCTGCCGTCAGCCTTTCCCAGGCTGCCCTGGCTTATTTTTTCGCCAGGCACGAACACTACGGGCATCTCAGCACCGTGCGAGCATGGACTTTCCTCTGCAATGCCTAAAAGCATTACAGCGATTACCCGAACGTTAATCACCATGCGTTATTATAAACGACAATGTCATCTGACACAAGCTTTTTCAGCAGGACTCAATCATAAAGTTTGCTGCCGAAAACGTGTTTCTCAAGGTTAGATAGTCTTTTTAAAATATCAAAGTTTGTTGTATTGGACTGTGCAGGCTGTCTTTTCCCTTGTTCAACGGCTTCTTCAAGCTGTTTCTTCAAGTGAAGGTTTTCTTGTTGAAGCTTTTCGATTTCTTGATGGAATGTCTCATAGTCTTTAATGACCATATCTAAAAATTTATCGACTTCTTCTTGTTTATACCCTCTGACACCTGTTTTAAATTCTTTTTCTAAAATTTCTTTCGCAGAAAGCTTTACTTTATCAGCAAGCATCTTTTTCACCTCATATCGTGAATTCATAGTATATTTTTTCAGAAATACGTGACGTTGTCAAATTTTCTCTTGCTTTTCATCAAAAAACGGATCTTCTGCCTCAACCTGTGCTCTTAAATCATCCATTGTAATATACATAATTGGGTAATCGGTATAGGTTTGCGCTTCTTTGATCATATACTTTGGCGAGCCTTCATGCTCGGGATCATATAAGGCGAGAAGACCATCTGTTTTTTCAATAAAAAAGCGGTTCTTTTGTTTAAATTGTGCCGGACTTTCGTATGGTCTATGCGTGACACTTTCTACAAAATCAGCTTGTGCAAGAATCCCTTCATACAGCTCTTTATTTTGTTCGTTCCAGCGCTCTTCCTGTTCATAAAATGGCGTAATGACAGCAAGCTTTAACGCTGGATACTCCTCTTGAAGCGCAAACACGACTTCGGCTGCCCAAATTTCTGCACCTAACTGACCTGAAATAAGAACCCATTCCAGTCCGTCTTCAATGAGTGCTGTCAGCCTTTTCTGAAGCTCCGCTTTTATGTATTGAAGCGCGGGCTCGTCTTGTTTGAATATCCCAAGCTCGAATGGCTTGTACCCTGTGACAGCAATAATTTTCATTTTTTCACCTGCTTTTAAAAAAAGGGACTTATAAAAGTCCCATTTCACTTTATCTGTTACAGCAAGGTCCACCGCAGTTAAAGTGTTGATGTGTTGCCGGGTCCACCTGAGAAAACGTATGCGGGAAGTAGTGAACATGTTGGAAATTTTGGTGGTGTACATTTGTCACATGCTGCGGATGGATATGCGGCACAATTGTTGTTGACTCACTGTGTGTACAGCAGTGATTCGTTGGATGAACAATTGGCTGTGTAACATTTGGCTTGCAATGATGATGATGGTACATGTAGCATTCCCCTCTCCTTGAATTCCTTACATTAACAATGTATGAATCAAGAGGTGTACATGTACTAATGCATTAACCTATTTTAAAAATTTGCAAGAAAAACATCTTTATAGTTTGAAAACACGAAAGCGACCAAAATGACAACAAGAAAAAACAAGTAAAAAAGACCCTTATACATGCTCTACGCTCCTCATTCAATATCTAACGTTATTTTACAGGATTCGTGACTTTTCTACAATAAAAGTGCTAAACAATTTTTATTTTCGTCCGAGAGCCGAACGTTGTCATTTCTTGCGCTTTCCCAGGCAATAATTTCATTGCCCAGCTTTTCTTAAGAGCCGCTTTTTTCGTTTTTCAAGTGCTTCAATGTCCCGTTCGCTTAAAGACGATAAAGATAATAATGATTCAGTGATTGAAAGGGCTGCGCTTGCATCTTTTTGGCCGTGTTCTTCATGCTTTGCAAGCTCTACACCCGCTTTTAACGCTACATGAACATCATTTGATTCAAAAAGACGCCTCCATATGCGAACCGCTTCATCCCATTGGTTCAACCGCTTGTATTGTAAGGATAGATCATAAGCCGCATGATTCTCATGTTCAAATTCAGTTCCCGTTAATTCTTGTAAATGTTTCGTCGCTTCTTTTATATCACGGTGCGCAAGATGCCATCTAGCTAGTGCGTATTTCTCATCGCTTTCCTTCACGGCATCTTTGGATAATATTTTTTTTGACAGGTGAATGTAGAGACTGATTAACGAGAGGACATCTAGTTCATTATGAGTCAAAATCCCTTCAATCAACTTCGGGTTTTGTTCCTTTAAAAAATGAAAATAGATCATTGGCGCCAGGAACCCTGGTGTGTCCCCCTCCCGATTGACGTGCAGCTCCTCCTTTTCTACAACGGAAAGAGCCATCCGCTCATATTTATGTTTCCACAATCTTCTGGAGCCATGCAAAAGATCAAAATGGCCAAATTCAGGTAGGGCAGGTATTTGATCACGTAATAACGTATGTCTCGTTTTCACCTGAGGCCAGTCGAATGACTTTCCATTATATGTCACAAGCGATTCTACATCGACTTCGCTGAGGAAGCTTTTATAGAGAGCTGCTTCATTTCCTGGACTAGTGAGCAGATGCTGTTTGACGACAACCTTGTCTTGATAGACCCTCGCATGCCCTAGCAAAAAAATCATGTTTCCCGTCCCGCCAGATAATCCTGTTGTTTCTGTATCGAAGAAAAATAGCTCGTGAGGCTTGTAACCTTTTGCAGAAAGAGAATGCTGCATTTCACTTTCATTCCATGCGTTCACCATGTTCGGGAGTTCTGCGAATGAATATTGTCCATGCTGATGATGCAGTGGATAAGTGACTTCTCGAATGAGGCAAAAAGAGTTCTCAAAGTAGTAAGGTGCTGCACCTAATTGCTCCCACCCTTTTAAAAATGGGATGTTTTCAGCTGTCACAGTTTGTGCTGTTCCTTCTTTAACCGCCTCACGCTTTTCATCTGGCTGATTGTGCGAAAGGTGCTTTTTCATTCTGTTTAATTTCCCTTTTAAAGACATGATCAGGTGTCCTCCTTTCCGTTAAAATACAGACATCAATTGAATGATACTGCTTTTTCCATCGATCTCTTTCATTTCCATGCCAATACAGGATGGACAGCCATTCTCGCAGCTACAGCGCTCAATCAGCTGAGCGGCCGCACGGGCAATCTCACCAAAACGAGCTTGGACTTCTTTGCTTAAACCAATTCCGCCAGGGTAACGGTCATATAAAAACACTGTCGGTTTCCCGGTATGCGCTGCCTTTATTTGAGAAATGACATGAATGTCAGAGCGGTCACACATGACAAATGCAGGGACAATATGCTGAAGAACATTGGCAATACCGAGCAAAAGCTGTTCAAGTGTTTTTTCTTCAAAATTCCGCTCTGCTTCATGTAACTCAAACCAAGCAGCACTCGTATGAATTTCTTCTTCAGGCAAGTGAATCGGGCCGGACCCGATATTTTCCCCCGTTGACAATCGAATTTTTTTAAAAATGGTCGGCATTGCGTTTACGGTTACATCACCGTAGTGAACAGATACCGCTTCCTTCTCCGTTGTCTCATCAATTTCAAGCACCTTAAGCTGTACCGCTAAATTCGCATCTGTATAGTATTCAACATCTACTTGTTTGACATAAGCTTTCAGATGCTCATAATCAAGCTTTTCCACTTGATACTGAACCCCTTCATGTAAATAAATGGCTTCATCATGAAGTAACGTCATTGCACTGAATCGATCCATTTCCCCAATAATTCGAACGTTCGCTACATCGGATTGATCGACAATGACAACATTCTCTTGGCTCGCAGACCGCAGACTGATGCCATGAGCTGGGAACGATTGATCTGACCAATAATAACGGTTTCCGCTAAAATGAAGAACCCCTTCTTCATGTAAGTATTGCAAGATTTCTTCTACATCCATATCGCCAAACTGTTCATCTTCTCGAAATGGAAGTTCATAGGACGCACATTTGAGATGATCGACTAAAATAATGAGGTTCTCAGGATTGATCCTTGCCGATTCAGGCGGTCTGTTAAAGAAATATTCAGGATGTCTGACAATATATTGATCAAGCGGTGAAGAGCTGGCGACCATGATAATAAGCGCTTCCTCATGACGCCTTCCAGCTCGCCCTGCCTGCTGCCACGTGCTTGCTACACTGCCAGGATACCCCGTCATGATGCATACTTTTAGCTGGCCAATATCCACCCCTAATTCTAGTGCGTTCGTACTGACGACTCCTAATATGTCTCCTTCTCTTAATCCTTTTTCAATCATGCGCCGCTCTTTTGGCAAATACCCCCCGCGATAACCACGAATCGATTTTGGACCTATTTCTTTTTTTACTAGCTCTTGAATATGACTTAAAATCACTTCAACTCTCACTCTGCTTCTAGCAAAAACGATCGTTTGGATTTTTTCTTTTAAAAAGGTTTTAGCCAGCTGATTGACGACAGTGGCTGCACTTTGTCTAATATTTAATGGCTGATTGACAACTGGCGGGTTGTAAAAGACAAAGTTCTTTTTACCGCTAGGCGCTCCGTTTCGTTCAATCAGATGCATCTTGCTTCCAGTCAGCTGCTCTGCAAGCTCCTTTGGATTTGCAATGGTCGCAGATGTACAAATAAAGATCGGGTCACTTCCGTAAAATGCACAAATGCGTTTTAGCCTGCGAATGACATTGGCGACATGACTGCCAAATACACCTCGATATGTATGAAGCTCATCAATGACAATATACTTCAAATTCTCAAATAAGCTGACCCATTTCGTATGGTGAGGCAAAATGGCTGAATGCAGCATATCCGGATTTGTGATCACAATATGTCCTGCTTGTCTGACGCGCTGGCGAATCGCCGGGGAGGTGTCCCCGTCATAGGTTTCACTATGAATTGGAACATCCATCTCATGAATGATTTCGTTTAATTCACTTTTTTGATCTTGCGCGAGCGCTTTTGTTGGGAATAAATAAAGGGAGCGACTTGTCTGATCTTCTGCGATCGACTGAAGGACAGGCAGATTGTAGCAAAGCGTTTTACCTGAAGCTGTAGGTGTCACAGTCACCACATGCTCACCATTCATTACACGTTCAAAGGCTTCCTTTTGATGAATATAGAGTTCGCTCACGCCTCGTTTCTCAAGCGCCTTTTTGAGCCTGTCATTTACTCTTTCAGGAACTGGAGATGTCTTTGCAGGCTTCGCTTCAATTTCATGCCAATGCTCGACCTGTTCGTCTTTTTTTAAGTCTTCTATGAGTTCGTTCATTGTTTTCTTTTTCATATGGCATCACCTCTCATTCTAGTGTACCGAATATTTGTTTGCATGACTAGGCGGCAATTTTTTGATGCGCCGCCTGTGAGCAAATATTTTGAAGTGGTGTAACAGTATCTATTACACTTCTATAGTGAAATGATTTTACGAAGGAAGAAGTTGATCAGATTGAAAAAAGAATTTAAGCCTTTATTTGAACCTTTTACATTCCCGGGGGGTGCTTCTATTGATGGCCGGCTAGTGGTTGCACCAATGACACACTTCGGTTCTCATGAGGATGGCACGATCTCAAAGGAAGAAATTGATTTCATTACAGCTAGATCAAAGGAAATGGGCATGGTCATCACAGCATGCGCAAACGTGACGCCAGATGGTAAGGCGTTTGAAGGACAGCCTTCCATTGCAAGAGATGAAGATATACCTGGCCTTAAGAAGTTAGCTTCTGCGATCCAAGCGAAAGGAACAAAAGCAATCATTCAAATTCATCACGGCGGCTCTCAAGCTCTCCCTCATTTGGTTCCAAACGGTGATGTCGTTGCACCAAGTGATGTGTTCAAAGATGGCAAACAGGTTGCACGCGCTTTAAAAGAAGAAGAAATTATCCATATTATCGACTCATTTAAAGAAGCAGCAAGAAGAGCGATCCAAGCAGGCTTTGATGGTGTGGAAATCCACGGAGCAAACGGGTATTTATTACAGCAATTCTACTCCCCGCATAGCAATCAGCGCACAGATCAATGGGGCGGAAGTGAAGAAAAGCGTCTCGCATTTCCAATTGCGGTTGTAGACGCAGTCAAAGAAGCGATCAAGGAGCATGTGACAAAACCATTTATCTTTGGCTATCGTCTATCCCCTGAGGAACCAGAAACACCTGGTTTAACCATGACAGAAACATTCACGTTAGTTGATGTACTCAAGACGAAAAGCCTTGATTACTTGCATATTTCGTTAATGGAGATTGACGCTAAGGCAAGACGCGGTGCTGATACTAGTAAGACGCGCATGGAGCTATTAAAAGAGCGCTGCGGCGATACCCTTCCGCTTATCGGCGTCGGCAGCGTCATTACAGCTGAGGATGCACTGAATGCGTACAATCAAGGAATTCCGCTCATCGCTGTCGCAAGAGAACTGATTGTTGATCCAGATTGGGCACTGAAGATTAAAGAAGGTCGAGAAAGTGAGATCGAAACTGTTATGAAACGCAGTCAAAAAGACAAATATTTGATTCCAGAGAGATTGTGGACGATCATGGAAGCAAACAAAGGCTGGCTTCCGATGGAGGATTAACTTCCTCAAAAAAACTACCCTATCACGGGGACTGACCCCATCAGATGAGACAAATAAAAAACACCTTCAAGTTTGAAAATGGATCGTTGTGATCCGAAATAAAACATGGAGGTGTTTTTTCTATGGGGACAAGAGTGAGTTATCCGGTTGAAGTCAAACAGAAGGCTGTAGAAATGAGATTGGCAGGCGTACCTATGAAAGAGATTATGCAAAAATTGAATATCAAGAATAAGACGCAGGTTCAGACATGGGTGAGGTGGCATAAGGCTGGGGATACACACCGGTTTGAACAGCCTGTTGGAAAACAATATACCTATGGAAAGGGTCCTGAGTACTCTTCCGAATTAGAGAGACTTCAGGCAGAAAATCGCTATTTGAGTCAACAGAATGAAGTTTTAAAAAAGTACAACGAATTGGAAAGGAAGTTGATAAGGAAACGTCAATCAAACTGGTAGAAGAATTGTGCGAAACGATGACGATACAGGACATCTGTTTCCATTTAGGTATCTCACGCACTTCGTACTATAGATGGAAAAAGGATCTGACTCAGAATCACTCTAAAAGACAACTAGAGAAACAGGTCGGCACGTTGTGCCGAGAGCACAAGTATCGATATGGTTATCGAAAAATCACCGCCATACTAAAAATGAGCATGCGTATTAACCATAAAACTGTTCAACGTATCATGCAGAAAAACCAGTGGCAGTGCCGAGTTAAAATGAAAAAGCGTAAGAAAAATGGACAGCCCTATGCCGTGGCTGGTAATATACTGGATCGGAACTTTCAGTCTGATCGCCCTCTTGAAAAACTAGTAACGGACATCACGTATTTGCCTTATGGACAGAAACAATTGTACCTTTCCAGTATATTGGATTTATATAATGGAGAAGTGATTGCTTTTAATATTGGTGATAAGCAGGACACAGACTTTATCTTAAACACACTTAATCAGCTCCCATCACTGCCTGAGAACTGCGTGTTACATAGCGACCAAGGTTCTGTGTATACATCTTACGAGTATCAGAAAGCTGTTCATAAGAAAGGCATTACCATGAGCATGTCCCGTAAAGGGACGCCCGCTGATAATGCCTCCATCGAATCGTTTCATTCCTCACTAAAGTCTGAAACGTTCTATCTTAACAGGATTGATCGAACTACGAACACCATCGTAGAACGCACTGTCAAAGAATACATTTATTATTATAACAACATTCGTATTCAAACGAAACTAAACAACCAATCACCGATAAACTATCGGCAACTGGCTGTTTCGTAAAGGTGTTTTGATCCCTGTCTCAAAAACGGGGGTCAGTCCCGTCCCACGCGGGTAGTTTTTTTTATGTTCATGAATTATTTCATTTTCACTGTAAAGAGCTTGGACGTCTGCTTTTCAACAGATCCCTTTGGTTCTTTATCAAGTCTCTCGACTAGATCACCATTCATGATGACAATAGGAGTCACTGTGCTTGCCGCTTTTTCTTCAATGAGTGCTAAATCACACGTAATGAGAGGATCACCGGCTTTTACTTTGTCCCCTTCTTTAATGTGCGATTCAAACCCTTCACCATTTAATCCAACCGTTTCAAGTCCGATATGAATCAGAAGCTCAAGCCCTGAGAGTGTGCGAATCCCAATTGCATGTTTTGTATGGAAGAGCTGAATAATTTCACCCTCTACTGGTGACACAATGGTGCCACTTTTTGGTTTTACGGCGACGCCGTCTCCCATCATCTTTTGAGAAAAGACGGGATCTGGTACATCCGTCATATCCATTAACTCTCCATCAGCTGGAGAATAAATAATTTCTTCCTTTACATCATCTTGGTTTTTTCCGAAACCGAATAATTTTTTCAGCAATGTTCATTTGCTCCCTTCAAGCTTTGCTCCTAGATCTATTCAGCGTATAAACCTTCATGCTCATACACCCTGCTTTATTCAACACTATTTAATCATAATTTTTTCCTCCCATCAATTGATAACCGCCTGAGCCCTTTTTGCATAGGCTGTAGATGAGAGGTGATTCAAATGAAACAAGATGGCGAAAAGAAACATGATTTGTTGGCAAATGAAGACATTTTATATGAAGCGATTGAACAATTTTTTGCGTCCTCCCCGTTTCACGAGATTTTAAATAGTGCGGAGGCGCTCATGACCACGTCCCATTCACTGGCATCCATTACTACCGATGTGACAGAAGATGATCAATATGTGTATATTGACATTCGATTTCCAGACCATTTTGTCGAAGGTGATATCGCACTGGAAGTGAAGGCTCAATATTTACACTTATCGGTGCAGGAAAAAATTAAAACAGACACGTCTTCCTCCTATTCAAGCTTTACCAAAACCATTTTAATGCCTGCAAAAATAGATGAAACAAGCATGAAGAGTGTTTGGAAAGATCAATCACTTCGTGTGACCGCGCCAAAGCAAACAACCCAATAGATATATCTATTGGGTTTGCTATGCTTTAAATATGCTTGTAAATCCTTTCGCCAATGAGCCCACTTGATTCATTGTACTCATCATTTGCCCAGCTGTATCAAACATTTTATTAAAATCGTATTGCCCATTTGTCTTTTTAAATTGTGACAGCACATTTTTAAATTGAGATGATTGCTGCTTTTGAGGCCTTGGCAAAGGATAAGGATTCATAGGCGGCTGCATGGGCATCATACCTGAAGGCTGCATTTGCGGCTGATTCATCACTTCAGTCTGCTGAAAAGGCTGGAAGTTTTCTTGGTATCCAAATGGCGGCTGATAGCTTGAAGATGGTGTTTGGTTCATTCCACCTTGATGTGGCGGCATGAAATACTCTGGAGGCTGCGGAGGTTGCTGCATATCTGGATACGTAAAGGGGTTCTGATTGAATTGATTCAATTCATAAGATGGCTGATGTGAATAAGGGACCATGTATCTCGCTCCTCTCGCTCTCAAAACATATTGAAGTCAATGATATATTATGTTCAAAAACAGAAGGTGTGCCTAAAACAGCGATAAGAAAAACGCAGGCTGTTTCATCAGCTGCGCTTTTTGATTTCTTCTATTAAAAGATTCAGTGTGTAAATCACTGACTCAACTAAATTTTTCACACGGGTTGCATGCTGTTTGCCAAAATAAGATTGCAGGACAACCTCTTTGCCATTTTCTTTTACGGCATCAAGCTGGTCTTGATGTAAGTATCTAGGTTTGACCTGATGAACAAACGAAATGGCAGTAGTCAGCCACTCTTCCATTTGCTTGTCAAATTTATCAATGGCGGGCTGAATATCCTTGTAAAAATCATATACGGGGTATTCCTCTTCCGCCTTTCCCTTTTGATACTGCTCATATGCTTCTTCAATCCACGTTCTCAGCTCTTTTGTATATTTAAGTAAAGTTTGATTATCCAAAGTGTTCACCTCTATGAACCATCCTATCAAACGTTTACTTATTGCTCAAATATGAAAACTAGCCAGCGTGGTATGCAGGTCTTGCCGCCAATTGATCCTCTGCTGCATGAATTTTCAATTCACAGTCCTTCACTTCTGATTCAAGACGGTCAATCATTTGTTCTTGCTCCTCTATGGCAGCGTGTTTTGTTTCCTTGACAGCTAGAGACAGTTTCTCTTCCACCGCATCAATCTTTCGCTCGATTTCCTCTAATAACTGCATAATGGATTCTTTTGATACAAATTTACTCATCATCAGATTCCTCCTTTATCGTCTCTCGTTACATTCTCTTTTCTTTTGCCCCCTCCTTCATACATGACAAAACTAGAAGCAAATCGCCAATCTAAGTGCATTTAAGCACGATTTCTTCCTTTTCGACATGTGCTTGTCCTTCTTTGTATGATTGCGTCCGATTGTGTAAATTCTAAGGACAAAGGAGGTAGATTTCATGAAAAAACAGCAAACACCAAAAGAGCAAAAGCCAAAAGGGAAAGAGAACAGTACAGATCAACTTGATAAAAAGCTCGGCGGCCCTAACCGTCCATCCACGTAAAAAAAGCAGGTACCCCCTGCTTTTTATTTATGCAAAAAATAGTGCTCTAATGAGAAAAGAAAACGAAGCTGTCTTTTTTTATGGAAATACCAGTCCGTCAGCTCAATTTGTTTTGGTAAAGGTTCTGCGTCGAATAAGGATGGATTCAATTTCTTCTGAAACCAATCTTCCCGTTGATCGTCTAATGAATGTGTCATCACCGGATAAACCGTTCGAAGGAAAGGCGTTGACCTTCTAGCGATCCCTAAAAACGGCTCGAAATCAAACCGAGACCCCGTATGCGGTACGGTATGCAAAAAATGATAAAAACTCGAAAATAAATCGGCTCGAAATAATAGTTTCGCTAGTTTTTTTCCTAATGTAATGCGCTCCTTTACACGGGAAAACTTTCGTATGGTTAACCCGTACAAATGCCCGTCAACTGTCGGAAAAACAACGGTTTGAAAATGTCCCCACTCGCTGAAAAGATATTGAATCGAGTGAAAAACATTCTTTTTCAGAAGAGGATTTTGTATAATAGGAGATTGTATAGTATATTGTTCATTTATGATGAGTGCATAAAGCAGACGCTCTGTGTCACGCTTTAGCCAAAAACGTTCCCACTCAGCGCTCATAAAACGAGACACGCCGAAATATGGCAGCAGATGAAATAAAGGTTTGCGGCACCTTTTTGACCATTCATACAAGAGAAGCTGCGGGTAAGCATCTGAAAAGATCAGCCAATTCGCTCTTTCATACGCTGTGAAAAACAGATGCCCTTGCTGATCCGTTAAGCCCGGATGGAAGAGCTCGCCTTTTAAATCTGTCATTGACCATCCAGCATTTCTCGAGACAAAGGAAGCAAGCAGAGACCATTTTATTTCTGGATGGCGGTCATAAAAACGCTTGTACGCATTTGTCCTCGTCACGTTGTCCTTATTGTTTGCTTTCGTTTCATGTAGAATATGCTGAGTGATGATGTTCTCTTGTTGTGACAACATGGTGATCTCTCCAATACAAAATGCATTAAAAGGAGGCTGAAACTTGATGATTCGGTATCCAAACGGAAAATCGTATCAGCCCATTCAACAAATTGGGACAAAAAAAAGAGTCAGGGGCGAATCCTCTTATAGTAATCGCGGGATGACGCTTGAAGCTGACTTAAATGAAACCAACCAGTACTATTTGGTCAATGGGATCGCAGTCATTCATAAAAAGCCTACCCCAGTTCAAATTGTCAATGTGGACTATCCGAAAAGAAGTGCCGCTGTCATTAAAGAAGCTTATTTTAAACAATCATCTACGACAGACTATAACGGGGTGTACAAAGGGCGGTATATCGACTTTGAAGCAAAGGAAACCAAAAGCACCACCTCGTTTCCGCTCAAAAATTTCCACGACCATCAAATTGAGCATATGAAACAGGTTGAAAAGCAAGGCGGTATTTGTTTTGTTATTATATCCGCATTTGGCTCCGTTTATTATTTATCCGCTTCCGACCTCTTCTTCTTTTGGGAGCGGCAGCAGCGAAATGGGCGCAAATCCATTAGTAAAGACGAATTAATGGAAGCTGGCCACTTAATGACACTTGGATATTCGCCAAGAATTGATTATATTAAAGTAGTGGAGACACTTCATTTTTCGGATGAAAGTCAGTAACATTTACGTTCGAAAAAGGTTTAACACGAAAGGTTGAGATGTGATGTCTGATCAATTTACAAGTCGTGAACAGCGACGAAAAGCCAGTCAAGAAAAAAACAGGAAGCAAAAAAACAAAAAAGGCAAAAAGAAAGCAGGTCTATTTAAAAAAATATTTTTATCTTTACTCGTGATCGGTCTTCTTTGTGTAGTAGCCGGAATCACAACTTTTGCCGTTTTTGCATCAAGCGCTCCTTCTATTGATGATAGCAAGCTTAAAACGCCGTATTCTTCAAAGCTTTATGATAAAGACAAAAAAGTCTTTGCAGAAGTCGGGGCGGAAAAAAGAACGTATGTCTCGATTAAAGATATACCCGATGTTGTAAAAAACGCATTTATTGCGACTGAAGATGCTCGTTTTTATAAACACCACGGGATTGATCCCATCCGTATTGGCGGTGCTCTTGTCGCAAACGTCGAGGACGGTTTTGGAGCCGAAGGCGGTAGTACGATCACACAGCAGGTTGTAAAAAACACCCTTTTAAACAACCAAAAAACATTAAAGCGTAAAGTGCAGGAAGTATGGCTTTCTATACAGCTTGAGCAAAAATACTCTAAAGATGAAATTTTAGAAATGTATTTAAACCGTATTTTCTTCTCGCCTTATGCTTATGGTGTTGGGAAAGCGGCTGAACAATTTTTCGGCGTTACAGATTTAAATAAACTAACTGTTGCACAGGCTGCCACGCTTGCAGGTATGCCGCAGAGTCCTACTGCCTATAACCCAGTGAAACATCCCGAGGCAGCGGAAAAACGCCGTAATATCGTTTTAGGCCTGATGAAAAAACAAGGCTACATTACAGATAAAGAATATGAGGAAGCAAAAGCAACACCTGTCAGCAAAACCGTCGTTTCAGCTGATAAATACAAGAGCCAAAACTCAAGCAAATACTCTGCTTATATCGAAGAAGTCATGGAAGAAGTTCAGAAAAAAGCCAAAGTGGATGTATCAACCGATGGTTTAAAAATCTATACTTCACTTGATCGAAATGCACAGGATCACCTGGATGATATTATAAATGGAGATTCAGCCGGATTTACGAAAGGCATGCAAGCTGGTGTTACCCTGCTCGATACAAAAAATGGTGAAATTCGTGCCATTGGCGGTGGCCGGGACGTTCCAGTCGGCGGCTTTAACTATGCCACTGACGCAAAGCGCCAGCCAGGGTCAACCATTAAACCAATCTTAGATTACGGCCCAGTCATTGAAAATAAAAAATGGTCAACATATCAGCAAATAGATGATGCGCCGTATACGTACTCAGATGGCACACCAATTAATAACTTTGACAAAAGACATTTAGGGAAAATGTCAATGAGAAATGCGTTGGCACAATCACGAAACATCCCTGCCCTAAAAGCATTCCAAGCGGCTGGCACAGATCATGCCGTTCAATTTGCCAATAACTTAGGTATGGACTTACCTTCTGATATTCCAGAATCCTATTCAATCGGTGGATTTGAAGATGGTGTATCTTCCCTAAAGATGGCTGGTGCGTTTAGTGCATTCGGTAATAATGGGTACTATAATGAGCCTCACGCTGTCACGTCTGTTGAATTTAATGACGGAACAAAGCTTGACCTCACGCCAGATTCTAAAGCGGCTATGAGTGATTACACAGCCTTTATGATTACTGATATGCTGAAAACAGCTGTACAATCTGGAACTGGTACACTCGCACAAGTACCGAACGTTCAAGTAGCTGGTAAAACAGGTACAACCAACTTTACACAAGATGATATTAATAAATACAATATCCCGTCTGGCGGCGCGAAAGATTCGTGGTTTGTCGGCTATACGCCGCAATACACAGCAGCTGTTTGGACTGGAATCGGCAACTCAAAAGATGCGGACGGTAAAATGTGGCTCACAACGGATGAGCAGCGCGTTGCAAAAATTGTATTCAAGCAATTAATTTCTCAAATTGATGATGGAAGCGGCTCATTTGAAAAGCCAGACAGCGTCGTTGAAGCAACGATTGAAAAAGGATCAGATCCAGCAAAATTAGCCGGACCAAATACACCAAGTGATAAGAAAACAACCGAATACTTCGTGAAAGGAACGGTTCCGACAAAAGTTTCTGACACATATGATCAAAAAGAAGCCGATAAACCATCTGACTTAAAAGCAGTGTATGACGAAGAGAAAAAGTCCATCACACTGACATGGAGCTATAATGACGACGCAGATGCTACATTTAACGTGAAGCAAGCGGTCGATAATGGCGGCTATAAAGAAATTCAAAACAGTTCTGCTAAAGAAGCGGTCATCTCTGATGTGAAGCCTGGCTCTACCTATAAATTCCAAGTGACAGCCACTGTAGAGGATGTCACAAGTAAAGCAGCTTCTACCTTCCTCACCATTAAGGATGACGAAGAGACAGAAGAAAAAGCAGATGATGAGAACAAAGAAGACGAAGAAACGCAGCAGTCTGATGATGAGCAGACAGATCAGACAGACGATAATACAAATCAAAACCAAGGCACGGATGAACAGAAGCAAGATGATAAAAAAGATCAAGATCAAAGTGAAAATACGGAAAATGGTACTGGCGATTCTGACGATGGCTCAGATACTACGAATGGGAACAGCAGCTCACAGAGTGATACCACGAAAAAGAAAGATGACAATAAAGCCAACTCTCAAAGCGCAAATACCCAGTCAAATACTACTTCTCGAAAAGAAGACGAATAACGAAAAAGCACTTGCCTCATTCGGCAAGTGCTTTTTTTAACGATTTTGTTTTAACTTTCTGAGTGCTTCGTATTTTCCATACTGCTTTTTAAGTTCTGTATACAGCTCGTCCAGTTGAATAAAGCAGTGATATTGAGTAGGTTTTAGCAAAATAAACTCTACTCGTTCTGTCCAGTTAATAGGGGCAACAGGAAACGTCTGTTGTTTGATCTCCTCCCAATCAACCGATTGGAGCCGCTCCCCTTTGATCCAGTAAAACATCGCCATCATACTAACGATGCCTTGCAGCATATCATCCTGTTCACAGCGGGATTTTCTTGTTTGAAAGCGAGGAAGCATTTTTATTTTTAATTCATTCCACAGTTCGAACATCACAGGAACAAATTCTTCCGTTTTCTGCCACGGAAGCTCGTCTGATAAAGGCTTTGAAGACAGGTCAAACGCAAGTGGATGACTCCTCAGTATATCCTTTCTTTCAGCGCTGAAATCTACCTGTTTATCTTTTAGCTTTTCGACATATGAGGTGAAAACAGCTGCCCCGCTCATGCCAGTTTCACCAGCCCTTTTTTCAGTCTTTTCTGCCCTTCTCTGCACATATCAAGAAGCGGACAGGATTCGCACTGCGGCCGCTGCGCCTTGCAGTGGTATCGGCCAAAAAAGATGAGGCGGTGATGGGTCACAGACCAATCTTCTTTTGGCACCTTCTTCATTAAGGTTTGCTCTACTTCAAGAACAGAATCCTTCCAGCGGCAAATTCCGAGGCGTTTGCTGACGCGTTCTACATGTGTATCGACTGCAATAGCAGGAATCCCAAAAGCTACAGACACGACGACATTTGCTGTTTTTCGCCCAACACCGGGAAGCTTCATGAGCTCATCTCGATCCCTTGGTACTTCACCGCCATATTCTTCAATGAGCATTTTGCTTAATTTTTGAATGTTTTTCGCCTTATTGCGATAAAGACCAATCGAGCGAATATCTTGCTGCAATTCTTCAAGCGGCACACTTACATAGTCTTCTGGTGTTTTGTATTTTTGAAATAAATGTTTGGTCACTTTGTTCACTAGAACGTCTGTACATTGCGCTGAGAGTGCGACAGCGATCACAAGTTCAAATGGATTGGAATGAACAAGCTCACACTCAGCCTCTGGAAACATGTCTCCTATAATATCTAAACACTCATTGATTTGTTTTTTTGATAACATGCCTTCTCCTTTATTGGTTATTGTTCCAGCCAATTGTAAAAAGGAACTTGTCGTTTATAAGATGACGTTTCTTCTTTTGAAGGTGGGGCTTTTTGCTGCGAACGGAAATGCTGGCTATGCTCTTTCGCTTCTTCCGCTGTTTTCAGCCCTTTCTTTTTCCACTCAAACAAAATTCGATCAATATAACGAAAATTTAATTTTCCTGATAAAACCGCTTCTCTCAGTGCTAGACGAATCATCTCCGCATCATGATGATCTTGATCCATCCAGATCGAGAGTGTTTCGCCCTCAAGAGGAGACAGCGGTCTGCCGAATTCATCTTCAAATAATGCATATAAAGACTTTTCGGCCTGCATATCATTCTTTTGTACTTCTTTTGCCTGTTTTGCTTCTAAAAAGTCGTACAGCACACCCCATAAAGGCTCTACTGAGTACCGGTCATGCTGTATGCCGGATCTGTCTTCAAACGGCTGAATTGAAATAAACCCTTTTTGAATTAAATGCTGCACCATATAGGCACACTCTTCGGCTGAAATGGTCATACCATTTGAAAGCTCTTCAAAGGTTTGAAAAAAGACGCCTTGTTCTTCATTCATTTTAATCTTTAACATGACCATCATTTGTGATTCATTCAGTCCTAACTGCTCATAGTGAGCAATCAGCAAATTTGGCAAACTGGTTGAACCCATTTGCTGCATATCTATAAATTGCTGCCTTTTCATCGGATACACCTCTTCACTTTCAGTATATCACGTTTTATGATACGTGCCCTTGGAAAAGACGTTTGAAAAAGCCTCCATATGTTGGAGGCTTTCGCGTCTTAAGGATATAAACGGTTTAATAATCTTGGGAATGGAATGGTTTCACGCACATGCGGCGCTCCGCTAATCCAAGCAACTGTTCGTTCGAGTCCAAGACCAAAACCTGAATGTGGTACAGAACCGTATTGTCTCAATTCTGTGTACCATTTGTACGTTTCTTGATCTAACCCGTGTTCTTTTAATCTCGCTTCAAGTAGATCTAGATCATGAACACGTTCAGAACCGCCGATAATTTCTCCGTAGCCTTCTGGTGCAATTAAGTCTGCACAGAGGACTACGTCATCACGGTCCGGTGCTGGCTGCATATAAAATGGTTTTAATGACGTTGGGTAATGTGTGATAAACACTGGTTTATCATAGCTTTCGGCGATGGCTGTTTCGTGAGGTGCACCGAAGTCATCTCCCCATTCAATGTCATCAAACCCTTTATCCTGCAAAAATTTAATCGCTTCATCATAAGTGATGCGCGGGAATGGTGCTTTGATGTTTTCTAATTTTGCTGTATCACGGCCAAGTGTGTGTAGCTCCACCTTACAGTTTTCAAGTACACTTTGAACAACGTGAGACACATACTTTTCTTGGTACTCAAGGTTTTCATTAAATTCTACAAACGCCATCTCAGGCTCGATCATCCAAAATTCGATTAAATGACGTTTCGTTTTCGATTTTTCAGCTCTAAATGTTGGGCCAAATGAGAATACTTTTCCAAGTGCCATCGCAGCAGCTTCCATGTAAAGCTGTCCACTTTGAGAAAGGTACGCATCTTCATCAAAATATTTAGTAGCAAATAGTTCTGTCGTTCCTTCAGGTGCACTTCCTGTTAAGATTGGCGGATCCACTTTTACGAAGCCTTCTTGATGGAAAAATTCATATGTAGCACGAATGATTTCGTTACGGATTTTCATAATGGCATGCTGTTTTTTTGAACGAAGCCATAAATGACGGTGATCCATTAAGAATTCTGTTCCATGTTCTTTTGGTGTAATCGGGTAATCTGTTGCTTCGTGAATCACTTCAATGGATTTCACTTGTAATTCAAAACCAAGTGGTGAACGCTCGTCTTTTGTCACCTGTCCTGTTACATAGACAGATGTTTCTTGTGTCACTGATTTCGCAAGCTTAAAGACTTCCTCATCCACTTCTGCTTTTACAACGACTCCTTGAATAAAGCCTGTCCCGTCACGCAGCTGCAAGAATGCAATTTTTCCGCTTGAACGTTTATTGGCAATCCATGCGCCGATCGTTACTTCTTCATCGACGTGTTTGAACACTTGATTAATAGTTGTTTTCAACATATTTCCCTCCAAAGCCAGAAAGAAACTCACCTAGTAGAAAGGTGTGATTCTTTTTTCATACATTTTATTATAACCGTTCTAAATCAGCACGGTCAACGCAAGACAGCAGAAACTAAGGTGTTAAATTTTTTTCTACGCGTCCTGTCGTAAAATCGACATAGCTGAAACTATATTGGTTGTTCTCATTTAAGTATGTCACTTCCCAAAGGAGTACATCACCTTCTCTTGCTAATTTGACACCCTTTAACTTAGAAATCGTGTTCTCCTTTTGAACGGCTTGTACTGCTTGGTTTGAGGTAATGCCTTCTTTTGCTTTTTTGGCGATCACTTTTTCTGTTTTGCTGGCAGGTACCCATACATAGATCGTGTCGTTTTGTTTGTCTTTACCTTCTACAATAAATTGTTTTTCTTTCCCGACAAAGGTTTCCACTTGCTCCACTTGTTCTAATGCTACTTGTTTTTTTGCTCGTTCAATCGCTGCCTCATGACCTTGTTCTTTTTGCCCCATAGCAATTTGATAAATCCACGAAAAACTAATGATGCCAATGAGCAAAACGAGAGCCGCAGCGGACGAAATAATCCAAACTATTCTTTTCATGTCAAGCTTCCCCTAAGTGCGATATATGGTAAATATCGCTTGATTTTGATCTTCTTGATCTAATGCTAATCCAAACATAAGATCTTCCCTTTTCAGCGTTCTGTTCAGCAAATCAACGATTTTGTATAGGTCTTCCGAATGTTTAATTTGAACAGTTGAAAGTACCTCTATTTTACTTTCCACTTCTAATTCCTCCTCGGTACGTAAATATTGTTAGTCATACTTTTTCACGCAGGAACCGATACTATTTTTACAACGGAACACAAAAAACCGTTAAGATAAATTAACTCCAAACCCACACCACCAGCTTAAGGCCGCTTATAACAGCGGCTTTTCGTTGTTGAGCTTCTCTATATACGCCTCAAGTGACTCTTTTGACATCTCATGAACCGGCGCATGAGGGAGTGATTCTAAAAATAGTTTTCCGTACGAGGCTGTTTTCACTCGGCGGTCTAAAATGAGCAATGTACCAATGTCTTTTTCAGAGCGCAGCAGGCGGCCGGCACCTTGCTTAAAGGTTAATACAGCTTCTGGAAGAGCGACGGCTTTAAACGGATTCTTCCCCTGTTTTTTAGCTGCTTCACATTTTGCTTCAATGAGCGGTGAATCAGGCGGCCGGAAAGGCAGTCTTGCCATAATGACGGTCGTCAGCTCTGAGCCGGGAAAATCCACACCTTCCCAAAAACTGCCCGTACCAAGCAAGATCGCTTCCTTTGCTAATTTAAACATTTTCGTCAATTTCACAGGACTCCCGCCTGTCAGCCCTTGAGCAAGCAGTGCCGATTTCATGCCTTCTGTTTTTAGCTCTTCATACACTGCTTTTAACATCTCATGTGAATTAAATAAAACCAATATTTTCGCTTGATCCTGCTTTTCCATAATCTTAATATATTTTGCAGCTTGCTTCACATAATCTCTCTCATCACGGTTTGTAATCGGCGGCATGTCAGCCGGTACAACAACCTTGAGCTGCTTTTCAAGCTCAAAAGGTGAATCGATTTGGATCAGGTGCGGATAAAAGTCCTGCAGTCCAAATCTCTCCATGCAATAGTCAAAACGATGATTGACTGTAAGGGTTCCTGATGTCAGCACCACACTTTTTTTGTTCATAAAAAATCGATCCGCCAAAAGCTCTCCTGTATCTAGCGGCTGCGCATGCATAAAGACAGCATTTTTGGCACCTTTTGCATCAATCTCAATCCAAACCGTTTCGTCATTATTCGGTTCAAACATAAACCGGTACAGCGTACTGCAAAATGTCTGCATAAATGACATGACTTGATCGTATTCCTCTGCTTCAAATGCAAAGTGTTCTGTCAGTTGATCCCTTTTGTGAAGCAGCTCGTTTTTTTGCTGCTCATACAGCTTTTCACAAGCAATTAACAATGAACAAAGCTTACTCGCTGATTCTTTAATTCGTACCCACTGAGCATGTTTCGAATGATGACGCACTCTATGAATGAGACGATTAATGTCCGCTTTTGGTTTTGTCCTTTTCACAAAAGTATGGACGGTACTAAAGAACGCATCACTTTCCATTTGAAGCTGATAAAGATATTCGTCCATTTCAATAAAGGTATCCGTTGATAAACCGGCATCATAGAATCTCTTTTTCAGTTTCTTTAACAGTCCGCCTTGTAAGGAACCGAGCTGTGTTAATTTTGCATGAAGCTGAATATAAGAAGTACTGTCACCAAGTGTTTCATTGGCCGTTTTCTCAAATTGGTGGGCTTCATCAATCACATAGACGTCAGCATGCTGAAAGATAGACGATGCTTCCGTTTGAGATAAAAGCAGGCGGTGATTCGTCAAAATCAAATCAGCTGTCTGCGCCTTTCGTTTCGCTCGTTCATAAAAACAATACTCTTTAAAGCGGCGTTTTTTTGATGTAAACGGCATGTGTACACAGGAGATTCGGTCTTTTATATTTGCAGCTCCTGACGGTAAATTCAGTTCAGATAAATCCCCCGTCTCGGTTACAAGCAGCCACATTAAAATTTGCGCTTTTGTTAAGACAATATCATAGTTATCATCTTCCTCATGCAGTACATGCTCAAACTTATCCAAACAAATATAATGTGCTCTCCCTTTGAATACACAAGCAGCTGGTTCAAATGGGAGCAATTGATTGAGCAGCGGGACATCGCGCTGAAGCATTTGCTGCTGCAATAAAATGGAATATGTACTGATAATAACAGGCTTTCCTGATTTCTTTGCCTCTAAAGCAGCTGGGATGAGGTAAGCTAGTGTTTTCCCAATACCTGGTGCCGCTTCAATTAAAGCATAGGCTCTTTCATTGAACACATCTCTTACTTTATTCATCATCGTGAGCTGGCCTTCTCTTACTTCATAACCTTCTAACGTTTGAGGAAGCTTCTCTTTGATCTCCTCAAACAGCTGCTCGTCGCCCGCGTCTACTGAATGTGTCGTATCAGTTATACGATTGGTCACATCTTTTACAGCAAAAGATCCGACTTCCACCAAAGAATCATCCTGATTAGAATGATTTGTTTCAAGCTGCTTAATTAACAGGCCTATATCACTTAGAAGATATGAAGATAATCTGCGCAACTGCTTTAACACATTTGGCGGTGTATGCCTCAATTGATGTAATAGGTTTAAAAATAACATGGCAGTAACTTCCGCATCACTATCCGCCCTGTGCGGGTGGTCATGTGGAAGCATGAGCTCTTCACTTAATTCAGTTAGCTTATAACCTTCAAGCTCAGGATAAAGAATTCTAGAAATTTCAACTGTATCAATCGCTAGCACATCCAGCTCATTTTTCCCGCATGCGCGTAGTTCATCATTTAAAAAATTCAAGTCAAAATGAACATTGTGCGCAACAAAATAAGCGCCATGTATGAGGTCATACACCTCTTGGGCAATCTCCTCAAAAAACACCGCATCATCAACCATGTGCTGTTTAATACCTGTCAGCTGTTCAATAAATCCAGGAATCGTTTTCCCTGGGTTCACATATCTTGAATACCGTTCGACAATTTGTCCATTTTCAATGACCACCGCAGCAATTTGAATGATTTTATCACCTTTTTTTGGTGAATTTCCGGTGGTTTCAATATCAACGACAACAAACCTTTGATCGGTCATAAAATGGACACCTCAATTCCTCGTTCCACTCTAAGTGAAACACGCTCTGGGCAATATAGCTGAAACAGAACAGCTTCCTTTTCTTGAAACTGTTCTGTTTCCATTTTAGCGTGCGTTATAAAATCGTTCTCGCAGGCTCTTGCCCAATCATTTGTTCAATTTGATTTTGTTTATTTAACACGACCACTTTTGGTGTGTGCGATTTTGCTTCTTCTTCTGACAACATCCCATAAGCGATGATAATGACTTCATCCCCTGGCTGGACCAATCTTGCTGCCGCACCATTTAGACAAATGACACCGCTTTTTCTTTCTCCAGGAATAATGTATGTTTCAAGTCTCGCTCCATTGTGATTATTAACAATTTGCACTTTCTCATTTGCCATCATGCCTGCTGCATCAAGTAAATCTTCGTCGATTGTAATACTGCCTACATAATGTAAGTTTGCTTCTGTCACAGTCGCTTTATGGAGCTTAGAGATCATAAAGGTTCTATACATGTTTTTCACCGCTTTCAGGAACATGGAAAATCACATTATCAATTAGTCTTGCATGAGAGAACTTCACAGCAATGGCAATGATCACTTTGCCAGTTAAATGCTGAAGTGGTTCAAGTTCTGGGTAGGAATAAATCTCAATATAATCAATTTCCCCGCTCGTTTGAAGAATTTCCTCTTCCACCAACTGATAAATATGATTTATATCACGTTCACCTTTTTCAACAGCTGTCTGTCCTTTTTTTAATGCCCGGTATAATGCAGGTGCTTCTTGTCTTTCTGTTTCAGACAAATACACGTTTCTTGAGCTTTTTGCTAAACCGTCTTCTTCTCGAACGGTTGGAACAGACACAAGGTGAAGATCAAAGAAGAAATCCTTGATCATCGCATCGATGACCGCGACTTGCTGTGCATCTTTTAGACCAAAGTAGACATTTGTTGGTGCTACAAGATGAAAAAGCTTTGTGAGCACAGTGACAACGCCGTCGAAGTGCCCTGGACGTTTCTTCCCGCATAAGACGTCTGTACGCTTTTGAACGGTCATCGTCACAGATGGTTCACCTTTGTACATTTCCTTCACATCAGGTGTAAATAAAATATCCACTCCGGCTTCCTCAGCAAGGCGCTGGTCTCTTTTTATATCTCTTGGATAGGATTCGAAGTCTTCGTTCGGTCCAAATTGCAAAGGGTTCACAAAAATGCTCATCACCACAATGTCATTTTGTTCTCTTGCTTCTTTCACCAAAGTCAAATGTCCTTCATGAAGAAAGCCCATTGTTGGCACAAAACCAATGGAATGCTGCTTCTTTTGCTGCTGCTTTATGATTTCTTTTAGCTCATGGATATGGGTGACAACGTTCATTTCTTGATTCCCCCATATAAACCTTCAAGGACTTCTTCTTTGATATGAAATGTGTGCATGTCCTCTGGAAATGTGCGTGCTTTTACTTCTTTTGTATATTGTATGAGCGCTTCTTCTACTACAGCATCGATTTGCGCGTATTGTTTCACAAATTTAGGTGTTCTAGACACCCCGTATCCTACCACATCATGGTAAACGAGAACTTGTCCATCTGCCTCAGCTCCTGCACCAATTCCAATGACAGGAATCTTCAGCATGTCGGTAATGCGTTTTGTCAGCTCACCAGGTACGCATTCTAGCACAAGGGCGATTGCACCTGCTTCCTCACATTTCAGACTATCTTCAATCAATTTTTGCGCACTCTCTTTATCTTTTCCTTGGACTTTATACCCGCCAAGTACACCGACTGATTGAGGTGTGAGTCCTAAATGACTGACGACCGGAATTCCGCCTCTTGTCATAGCTTGAATGGATTCGAAAACTCCGTCTCCTCCTTCTAGCTTTAAGGCATCTGCCCCGCTTTCTTGCATCATGCGAGCTGCATTTTTCATCGTTTCTTCTAATGAATAATGATAAGACATAAAGGGCATATCGGTTACAATAAATGTGTCTTTTGCGCCTCTTTTGACCGCTTTTGTGTGATGAATCATATCATCCATCGTCACTTGTACTGTGGAATCAAGCCCAAGTACAACCATCCCAAGTGAATCACCAACTAAGATCATGTCGACTTCCGCTTTTTCCGCTTGCTTTGCAGCTGGATAGTCGTATGCTGTCAGCATCACAATAGGTTCGTTTTGTTCTTTCATTTTGAAAAAATCTAGCTTTGTCTTCATTTGTTCCTCCTCATTCTGGAGAGGAGATGGCTTGCCTCATCACATGCTCTTGCCTCTCATGTGCAGGCGAATCATCCCTCTGTCCAAGTCCCTTAGGATCAAGGCAGAAATTTATCGAATTTTTCTTTCTAACAGGTACAGTTCTTTTTCAGATACTGTCCACACGAAGTATATCAAAAATGTGCCGGGTGTTCCACTTAAGTTGATTTGATCTCGATGTCTGCGGAATAGATTTTTTGGATTCCATCCTCCGTTTCAAGGAGTAGAACACCTTCATCATTGATTCCAAGCGCCGTTCCAATATATTGCTCATGAAAGGTGCGGGCGACAATACGTTTACCGATGGTCACCGCAAACGATTCCCATAATTGCTTGATCGGAGCAAATCCATGTTTTCTATATTCGTCATACCTTTTTTCAAAGGTGGACATGATGGTTTGAATGAGTGCCGCTCTGTCTACCTTTTTATCTAGTTCCATTCTCAAACTCGTAGCGATCCCCTTTAGTTCATCAGGAAAATCCTCTGCCGTCTGGTTCACATTTATACCTGGACCAATAATGACCGCATGAACCTGATCAGCTTCTGCTTTTAATTCAGTCAAAATGCCCACGACCTTTTTTCCGTTTAATAAAATATCGTTTGGCCATTTAATAGATGGGCTGAGTCCTGTTTCTTGTGCGATGGCTTCTGCAATCGCTACAGATGCCAAAAGCGTCATTTGCGGCGCTTTATGTAATGGGATTTCAGGCCTTAGAATCAGACTCATCCAAATGCCTGTCCCATTTGGTGAATACCACGCTCGTTGAAGGCGTCCTTTTCCGTTTGTCTGATGATCACTGACAACAAGCGAGCCGTGGGGCGCTCCTTCATTGACGAGGTCATGGGCGATCAGCTGAGTTGAGGCAACTTCTTCTTGAAAGTAAATATATCTGCCAAACACCTCTGTTTCCAGACCAAAAAGAATTTCGTCCTCACTAATTTTGTCTGGTTTCCGAAGTAGACGGTATCCTTTTCTTCTGACAGCTTCTACCTCATACCCTTCTTTTCGCAAATCCTCTATGTGCTTCCATACAGCCGTTCGAGAGCAGCCAAGCTCATCACATATTTGCTGACTTGAGACAAAGTCTTGCTCAGATGCTGTAAATAGTTCAATTAATCGTTTTCTAATCGCTGATCGCATGCTATAAGCCACTCCTCTATGGCTTCTTTTCGGTTTTCCAACTGGTTTTGCAAAACCGCTTTTTTTACACAAGCAAGCTCTTCTGCAATCCATTTACCTGATGGCTTTTGCCGAAAGGCCATTAAATCTTTTCCTGACACTGCAAGGTCTTGAAGCTTTTTAATCGGCAGCGCATCATATGAATGCTTCGCCGCTTCCAGCTCGTCAAAGAAAATGCGGCGCTCATGTTTGAGCTGCGTGATTTTCAGGCTAGATAGCAGCACATGTTCACCAGCTTCAAACATCTTCTCCTCATCCCAGTTACAATCGACATATTTGCTAATGGCCACTGCTTCTTTTAGAACTTTCGTTGACAGCTTCCATTCTTTTAAGAAGGACACTGCCTCCGCCTCATCAAGACCAAGCAAATGGATAAAGGCCCCCCATACCTCCTCTAATCCATCCAGTAAATAATAAGGGAAGGCTTGCAAGGATTCATTAAGCCCATACGTTTCAAGGCCTGGCAATTCTTCATACAATTGTGTTGATATGAGGACCTGAATGGCTTTTTCGCAGTAGCGGCCTTTTAAAAGCTTTTCCATTTCAATCTTTTTGCGCTCAACAGAAATGTTGGCAAGCAGGTGCTTATCTTTTTTCATAGCTGCCTCCGTCTTAGGAGAAAGCTCAAACCCGAGCTCGCTTAAAAAACGTACAGCTCTCATCATGCGAAGCGCATCCTCTTGAAATCGGCATGCAGGATCGCCAACCGTTTGGATCCATTTCCGCTCGATATCCTGTTTACCGCCTACATGGTCAATGATGTCACCATGAATATCCATGGCCATTGCATTTATCGTTAAATCTCTTCTTAAAAGATCTTCTTTGAGCGAGGAGATAAACGTCACTTCTTTAGGACGGCGAAAGTCTTCATATTCAGATTCACTTCGAAACGTCGTGACCTCATAGCTGATCCCATCAAGTAAAACAATGACAGTGCCATGCGCTTTGCCTACATCCACTGTTTTATCAAATAAAGACTCTACTGTATCAGGCGTGGCATCTGTCGCAATGTCGATATCCCCAATTTCCCTGCCTAACAGGACATCTCTCACCGCACCGCCGACAAAATAAGCCTGATACCCATGTTCGTGCAGCGTATGTAAAATAGGGAGCGCATGTGTGAATGGTTCATTCATCTTCATCATCACCTTCGATCAATTCTAAGTAAAGATCTTCGTACTCTCTCACAATTTTTTCAGAAGAGAAATGAGCCTCAACACTAGACTTGGCTGCCATCGACACTTGCTCATGGAGCGATTTGTCTTTGAGTAAAGAGATTGCATATGCTGCTGCTCTATCTACATCGCCAAGCGGGACAAGAAATCCTGTCTCTCCATGTGTAATGACCTCTGGGATTCCGCCAACATCTGTCCCAATACAAGGTACTCCGCACGCCATTGCTTCAAGCAGCACAAGGCCGAAGCTTTCTTTCTCAGAAAGCAGCAGCTTCAAATCACTAATCGAATAAAGCTCCTCCACCTTCTCTTGCTTTCCTAAAAATAACACACGGTCCGTAAGTCCCAGTTTTTTCACAAGTTCGCATACAACCGATTTTTCCGGACCGTCCCCAATAAGAAGCAGTTTTGCATCCACCTGTTCAGACATCTTTTTAAACACTTGGATCACATCTTGCACCCGCTTCACCTTGCGGAAATTCGATACATGGATCACGACCTTTTCATCCTGTAACAGCCCATAATGTTTCTTCAGCACTTCATGATCTTCACGTAAATACACGCGCTCATCGACGAAATTATGGATCGTATCAATTTTTTGATCCGGTTTAATCAGATCATACGTTTGAGCGGCTAATGAATGCGACACCGCCGTTACGCGATCAGATGATTCGATGGCAAACCGGATGACTTCCTTTAATGATGGATCATAGCCTAAAACCGTAATATCCGTCCCGTGAAGCGTGGTCACGACTTTCACAGAGTGTCCAGTCATTTGCTTGGCCAAAAACGCACAGACAGCATGCGGGACTGCATAATGCGCATGAATAATATCTAGCTTCTCTCGTTTTGCTACTTCTGCGAGTTTACTTGCTAGTGCAAGGTCATAAGGCGGATATTGAAACACAGCATATTGATTGACATCTACTTCATGAAAATAAATATTCGGATACACTTTATTGAGTCTAAACGGAATACTTGAGGTAATGAAATGAACATCGTGCCCTTTTTCAGCTAAACGTTTTCCAAGCTCTGTGGCAATAATACCCGAACCACCGACACTCGGATAACAAGTGATTCCGACCTTCAATTTTTTCATAATTCCCCCCCAAGTAAGTCATCATCCATCAGAAGTGGTTTCTTTGTCAGAAACCCTTCTGCAAAAGCTTTATTGACTTCCCTTCCATACATCGACTCTCTCATTTTGACAAAATCAATATAACCATTTACAAGCGGTGTCTCCACCGAATTTGCCGATTTCACAAATTGACTTTGATACGCATGTAAACTCTCCATTTTTTGATCCATCTCGTCTGAAATATCAATCACAAAATCTGGACGATGATGACCGTTAATCATGTAATAATACATCTGGCTTATTTTATGCGCCGGCTGCTTGTATGAATCTTCAAATTTATGTATACCTGCAGAAAAAGCCGCCTCTTCTACAAGTGAACCCGCATGACCATGATCAGGATGTCGATCTTGGTGGTGCGGGGCAAAAATAAGTTTTGGTTTGTATGTTCGAATGACACCTGCAATTTCCTTTATCGCTTCGTCATTGATATAAAGTCCTCTATCTGGCAGCGTGAGCTGGATTCGAGTTTTGACGCCTAAAACAGCGGCGGCTGCTTTCGCCTCTTTTTTACGGCTCTCAACCGTTCCATTTGAAGATAATTCAGCCTGAGTCAAGTCACAGATCCCGACACGCGCCCCTTTTTTTACGTATTTTGCAAGCGTACCGCCCATTCCGATCTCTACATCGTCGCTATGGGCACCGAATGCAAGGATATCAAGTGGTTTCATTTGTTCCTCCGTTTTTTGCTACTTCTCGAAAATCAAACGTCCCTTTATTTAAGTTCCTGACTAAAATTTCAGCAGTCCCCATATTGGTTGCAAGTGGTATGGCATACACATCGCAAAGCCGGATGAGTGCAGATACATCAGGTTCATGCGGCTGTGCGGTTAACGGGTCTCTAAAAAAGAGCACAAGATCCATTGCATTATCAGCAATCAAAGCACCAATCTGCTGATCTCCTCCAAGTGGTCCTGATTGAAAACGATGAATGGGAAGCCCTGTCGCTTCTTTCACTCTTAAACCTGTTGTTCCTGTTGCATAAAGTGTATGATCTGCCAAAATATCTCGGTACGCAATGGCAAATTGAATCATGTCACTTTTTTTCTTATCATGAGCGATTAAAGCAATGTTCATCAGGAATCCACTCCTTATATTAGTCGATGATGTTTTCTAAACCATAGACGAGTTGATCAATATGCATTACTTGTTCCACCGACAGCTTCACACCTGACATAAATGATGCACGATTATAAGAATCATGACGAATGGTCAAAGTCTGTCCGTCCATTCCAAACAGCACTTCTTGATGTGCAATCATGCCTGGAAGCCGTACGCTATGCAAGCGAATGCCATCGTAATCTGCTCCACGTGCACCTTCGATTAATTCTTTTTCTTCAGGATGTCCCTGCTTTTTGCTTTCTCTTACTTCTGCAATCATTTCAGCTGTTTTTAAGCCCGTACCGCTTGGAGCGTCCAGTTTTTTATCATGATGAAGCTCAATGATCTCAACATCAGGAAAGTAATTCGCTGCCATTTTGGCAAACTTCATCATTAAAACTGCACCGACAGCAAAGTTAGGGGCAATGATGCATCCTATGCCCTTTTCTTCTGTTAATTGCTGAAGCTCTTTTAGGTCAGCCTCTGAAAAACCAGTTGTCCCTACGACTGGACGTACACCATGTTCAAGTGCTTTTTTCGTATGTACTTTCCCAATTTCTGGTGTTGTCAGATCAATTAGTACATCAGGTGCTGTCTCTGAAAGACACACATCAATATCCGTATAAATGGGTGCATCAGATGTTGTATGAATGACATCAGATAATGTTTTTCCCTCGTGTGTATGATCAAGTGCTGCCACCAGCTCAAAATGGCTTGTTTCTTCTACCAGCTTGACAGCCTCTATCCCCATTCTTCCTCTTGCTCCAGCGATTACT
This sequence comes from Bacillus xiamenensis, assembly GCF_001857925.1. Classification (NCBI taxonomy): domain Bacteria; kingdom Bacillati; phylum Bacillota; class Bacilli; order Caryophanales; family Bacillaceae; genus Bacillus; species Bacillus xiamenensis. Next base: position 3,321,630 of record NZ_CP017786.1, on the reverse strand, counting down.
ACTTTGATGGTTTGATTCGTCATCGTCTCTACTTCCCTTCTTTTTTCGTCCAGCGGTCTTTGTCTCTTGTATTGAATTTATGCATCACACGATCATGAGCTTCTTCAAGTGAAATATTGAGTGAATTGGCAAGGCATGTTAATACAAACAACACATCACCAATTTCTTCCTCCATGCTTTTTTCCGTTTCGGTTGTTTTTTTCGGCTTTTCTCCATAATAATGGTTAACCTCTCTTGCCAGCTCACCTAATTCTTCTGTCAGACGGGCCATCATGGCAAGCGGGCTAAAATAACCTTCTTTAAATTGTCCTATGTAATCATCTACTTCTTGCTGCACGTGACGCAGCGTTTTTTCATTCGTCATGAAGCTCATCCTCCTATCCATCTCTTACATGTTAGCGAAATCATAAATATTTGACAAATGTTTAAAACTCAGTTTGCTTGTTTCTCTCCCATACCATATAATATTATCGCTGTCTAAGCAAAAAAAGGAGTGATCTTTTGCTAAAAGAAATTCGTCTTAAAAATATCGTCTTTATTTTGATAGGATCTGCGATTTTTTCTTTCGGTCTTGTTCATTTTAATATGCAAAACAACTTGGCGGAAGGCGGATTTACAGGTATTACACTGCTTTTATATTTTCTATTTCACATTGACCCGTCTATTTCAAACCTTGTCTTAAACATTCCGATCTTTTTTATCGGCTGGAAAATGCTTGGCAGAACGATGTTTACTTATACAATTGTAGGAACAGTTAGTCTTTCAGTCTTTCTGGCTATCTTCCAGCGCTTTCAAATACATATGCCTCTTCAGCACGATTTAGCCTTAGCCGCCCTCTTTGCAGGTGTGTTTATCGGAACAGGCCTCGGGATTATCTTTAAATTCGGCGGAACAACAGGCGGCGTGGACATTATTGCCAGACTGATCAACAAGCATTATCAAGTAGCAATGGGAAGAACGATGTTTATTTTCGACGCGTGCGTCATTACCATCTCTCTTACCTATTTAAATTACAAAGAAGCCATGTATACACTTGTCGCCGTATTTGTTGCTGCGAAAGTGATCGACTTCATGCAAGAAGGCGCTTACGCTGCCAAAGGAGCAATGATTATTTCTGAAAAGGATGACATTATTCAAAAGAAAATCACTGAAGAAATGGAGCGCGGTGTGACGATTCTAAAAGGTGTCGGCTCCTATACGAAACAAGAACGCAATGTCCTTTACTGTGTCGTTCCAAAAAATGAGCTTGCCCATCTCAAAAGTGTCGTCACGTCCGTTGACCCTCATGCATTTGTATCAGTGAGTGACGTTCATGATGTACTCGGTGAAGGATTTACATTAGATGAACATAAAAAGCCGCTCAATCCCCATTAAAAAAAGAAGCACAAAAGCAGTGCTTCTTTTTTTATGACTTCGGGTAATCAGCTTGCCGCTTTTGCTTCTTCTCTTTTTCAGCACGGTATTTACGAAACCCAACATACGTTAAAGTGAATAAAATGATACTCCCTGTTGTTAAGATGACCCAAAAAAGCGATGGATCGGCTTCATCTTGATCGACATGAGCGAACACACTTGATAAATCCTCTTCCAGCTTGGTAAGACGCTCAAGCTTTGTCCCACTCGAAGCTTTTAAAAATTCACCTTGCTCAATCACGTCCATGTGCTGCTTAATCGTGTGAAGCCTTTCAGGCGAAATATCAATGGTTAAACTCGGATAAATCATATCGTATAAAGAAACCAGCTCATTCCAAGTTTCATAGAACGCCGTTGATTCTGGATCTTTCACTTCCTTCTTCAATGCAGGAAATGACCCCATAATCGGCTTCTCTAACGAACCCCAAAGAGGCTCTGAACTAGATTGAATCGCATCGATCAGCATTCTAAACTGAGAGGCATATCGAAGTTTTTCGCGTTCATTTAAGTCTTCCTGCGGGAGTCCTTTAATGATATCTTGATAGCCAAGTGTAATTTGCCGGACCTGCGTATTCGTCAGAGTTCCACGCCAATTCTCAGCTTTAAATGTCTTTTCAACATACAATGCGACTTGTAGCGCCTCATCATATTTAGCTTGTCTCGTTAATTGAAAGATTGAATCTGATAGTTCCGTCAATTCTTGCAGCGCTTTAGCGGTTGTTTCCTCACCTTCCGCAGCAGCTGGATGTAAGACGAGAAAAAATAATAGAATCATCGCAATTGGCTTTCGTTTCATGCAAGTCCCTCCTAGCCCTTCTCCATACAGCGTATGAAGAAAAGGACAAGGTTAGACCAACATTGTTAAGGGAGTTCAAGCTTGGCCGATTTTTTGGAAATGACCAGATAATACGAAACGAGAAGAACAGCGATACTTAACCAAAATGTGACATAGCCAATCTCATTCGAATACGCAGAAAGCATAGAATAACGCGGCATCATACCAAATACATAATCAATCACATCATTATGTAAAATCCATATACCAGCGACAACCAAGTGGCGCATTTGAAAGCGGTAATATGGGGCAAATAATACAGCCTGAACCGCCATGGCAAAGTGTGAACCAATCAGCATATACCCTTCCCACGGAAAATCTTCAACAGAAACCAGCACGAAGATATTCATCCCTACGGCCCATAACCCATATTTGATCAAGGTGACAAGGGCAAGGGCTTCAAAATAAGGAGCGTGACGTTTCATCAGAAAAGCTAGTAATACAAATAAAAAGAAAAAGCTTGCCGTTGGGCTGTCTGGAACAAAAGGTAAAAAGATAGCCGGCGTCTCTACAAGCTGCGGAATATACCAGTAATAGCCGTACACAGTGCCAAGAAAATTGACAATGAGCACCAGCACAAGCATGTAGCGTGTGGCTAGCAGATATTGAATCCATCTCATATTTCTCTTCACTCACGATCTGTTAAAATCAGAAAAAAGCTGACAGCGCCAGCTTTTTTCTCCTTTGAGTATATCCTTGTACTTGCATTTAAACAACTGAATTATTTAGATTTGACCTCAGATAAATATTTCGAGAGTTTTTCAAGTTCTTCATCGCTGCCTTTGAAGATGCCCTTAGGCATGTTTCCTTTTCCTTCTACAGCGATTTTCGCTATTTGTTCAGGTGTTAAGCCATTGTCAACAAGTGACGGCCCAGCTGCACCGCCTTGCATATTATCCCCGTGACAGGAGATACATGTCTGCTCTTGATAAATTTTATACTCTTCGGCTGAGGTGTCAATTTCTGCTTCTTTCTTAATTTCACCTTGCTTCGCTGCTGCTTCCCAATCATGAGTAGCAACAGATTCCCACGTTAAATATGTTGCTGCACCAACGGCAAGAATCATCATACCGACTGCAATCGGTCTTCTATATGGTCTACGTTCAGGACCAGAATCGAGAAATGGTGCGAGTAAAAGAGCACCAAACGCAATTCCAGGCATAATCATCGCGCCCACAACCGTATAGCTTCCTGCAGCAAATTCATATTTCAACAACTGGTACAAAAATAGGAAATACCAGTCTGGCAGCGGAATATAGCCCGTATCTGTTGGATCAGCCATCCGCTCAAGCGGAGGTGCATGAACAACAGTTAGGACAAGAAATCCAATTAAAAAAACGGCACCTACAAGCCATTCCTTTAAAAGAAAGTTCGGCCAAAAGGCTTCTGTTTTTCCCGGATATTCGGAATAGTCTTTAGGTATGTTAGGTTTTCTTTCTGCCGGTATTCTGGAATCTCCGACAAACTTCATCCCTTTTCCCCTATGCAAAGTCATCCCCTCCTCATTGAACATTCATCAAACGCAAAATTTTACAGCGGTCCAGAAATTCCTTGCTTACGAATCATAATAAAGTGGGCAGCCATCAGCCCAAATAATGCCGCTGGCAAGAAAAAGACATGGATAGCGAAAAATCTCGTCAGCGTTTGTGCTCCTACAATGTCAGGATGACCTGCAAGCAGCGTTTTAATCTCTTTTCCAATGAAAGGTGTCGCCTCTGCAATTTGAAGACCAACCTTCGTCGCAAACAGCGCCTTCATATCCCATGGTAAAAGATACCCTGTAAAACCAAGTCCAAGCATCACAAAGAAAATGAGCACACCTACAATCCAGTTTAGCTCTCTCGGCTTCTTATACGCCCCTTGGAAAAAGACCCGTAGCGTATGTAAAAACATCATCACGATTACTAGACTCGCACCCCAGTGGTGCATCCCTCTGACAATCTGTCCAAATGCGACTTCATTTTGCAAATAATAGACAGATTCCCATGCGTTTTTAATATCCGGCACATAATACATCGTTAAAAACATACCCGAAAGGACTTGAATGACAGTCACAAAAAACGTTAAACCGCCAAAACAATACACAAAAGCAGAGAAATGATGCGCTGGATTGACGTGCTCCGGCACTTCATGATCCGCAATATCTCTCCATATCGGTGTAATGTCTAGCCGCTCATCTACCCAATCATAAATCTTGTTAAGCATCGTTACCCTTCCCCTTTCGGCACAGCTTTTCCAAGATAGAGGTATCCGTCCTTCACTTGCTGCTTATAATGGTCAAGCGGCGCAAGCGGCGGAGTTCCGGGTACGTTTGTACCATCCTTGTCGTACAGCCCATAGTGACACGGGCAGAAAAATTTGTTTGGATTTTTCGGATCACTGTTCCAGTTCACTGTACATCCTAAATGTTTACAGATTGGCGATAAAGCGACAATTTCATCCCCTTCTTTGTACACCCATGCTGACCTAGATTCCTTTGACTCATACCATGCATCTACTTGGTCAATTTTAAAGTCAAAGCGCTTCGGTTCCTTTGTCAATTCATCCACACTGACAACTTGAACCATATCCTGATCCTCTGTTCCTTTTAGCACAGGGTCAAGCGCAAAGCGAACCATAGGCATGAGCATTCCAGCGGCCATAAATCCCCCCACGCCGGTCAACGTGTAATTCAAAAATTGACGCCTGGACACTCCATGTCTCTTCTCGCTCATTTTTTTCTCCCCCCCTCAGGTCGTCAGCTACTTTATAACTGAATTAGAAAAAATTTCATAAAACTAGGACACCCTCATAATATATCAATCTATTCACAAGGTCAACAGCCTAAAAAGCTATGTACAATGCAAATGTAAGGGTTTTTATGAAGGGTTCCATTTTTGTAACAAAAAGTTCAAAATTTGTTCTACACTGTCTTGAATGACTTTTTGCTTTAATTCGACCTTTAAATGCTCCAATGGAACCGGGTGCAGCAAAAATAGCGACTCATTCACTTCTAACTGCTCTTTCCACTGATGATCGGAAGTGATAAATACGACATGCTGAAAATGTTCTTGTAATGATTGTTTCACTGCAAGTATGTCGTCTTGTTTACGATCATTGACTTCTAAATATGTATGTGGAGGAAAAAGAAACACTCTGCCTTTTAGCTGCCTTTCAAGATCCTCTGCCACTAGAATTGTAAACTCCCCTAAAGATGCGGTTTGTTTAATTTGGTTTGCACTGATCCTAATTAATGGAATGATAGCGGTATCAATGTAATCTTTAGATTGTAAAAAGCGTTCCGCGTCCTCCGCCTGAAACTTCATCTAGTTCCCCTCTTTCATCACATAAGCCCTGCCTGAATAGGGCAAGGCTTATTGGCTGACTTTATGATAATAGGCTTAATTCTTTGGCTAACTTATTAAACGTTTCTTGATCATGACGGTCAAGCGCTTCGTCTATTTCTTTCATAAGCCGTTCTTTTTGGAAAGTAGCGATAGAGTGCTCTAATACTTTCTCAGCAAGATCCTTATCTTTTTCATTTTCATAAAGATCTTTAGGAATATGAGGATTTGTTTCTAGAACGGCTGCATATTCCGGCGAACGATAAGCAGAGCGGAAATTCAACTGAATAAACAAATCTTGCTGTTTATTCAAACGAATATCATGAAATGATTTTTCAGCATCTGTCGTCATGATGTTTTCTTTATAAAATCTAAAGGGAACTTCATCCACACAGTGTGTTGACATAATAATTCCCCTTGGGCAAAATTCTGCTTGCTCTACAAAATGAACCTTTTCCATCAAAGAGTCGTGACTCATTAAATAATTTAATATCCAAACACATTCTCTTCGCTTTAACTGATAATGGTTTAAGAACCACCGGATAAATTCCTTTTTTTCATTGACAGAAACAGGGGTCTGCATGTTATTCCCTCCTCTATCGTAAATTAAATTGCTATACCTGAATTATTCAACAAACCAGTTCTTCATTCCTGCAAACTATAAGGAAATTTCGTCTTCAATTCTTAAAATTGTTTCTTGAATTTCTTCATTCACGCCATCTTTTTGAAGAACTTTACGTAATAACGGTAAGGCTTCTTTTTGTCTGCCTTCTTCTAAAAGGAACGAAGCGTATTCGTATAAAAAGTCACGGTCCTCATCAAAATCAGGCAGAGCAAGTTTGAAATACTCAGCTGCTTCTTCGTATTCCTCTCGTCCAACAGAAGCAGAAGCAGCATACCAGTTCCATTTTGGATCATCTTCTCCAAAACTCTTAACTTCTTTGATGACATCGAGAATGTCATCATACAGCTCTTCATTTAAATAGATCGCTAGCAGTGTTTGAACCGCTTCAATATATCCTGGATCAAGGGCGAGTGCTTCTTGAAGCAGCTTTTTCGCATCTTCCGAATCGCCATTTTTCAAAGCAATCTTTGCCCCATATAAATATAACTCTTTGTTATACTCATCCATTTTAATACCTTCTTTTACTGCCTCTAACGCCTCATGATATAGTCCTTCTTCCTCATAGCTTTTGGCTAAAGGCATATAAAGTGACGAATAAGATGGATCCATCTCTTTTAGTACTGAAAGCTGCTGAATAGCTGTCTTCGTTCTGCCAGCCCTCATTGCTGTAAATCCGTAGCCAAAGAGTGTATTTGGGTCTGCTTGATCCTTTACCGCCTTTTCATACCATTCAAGCGCATCTTCAAATTCTCCAGCTGTGCTTAACGATTCAGCGAGACGCTGATATACATTGACGCCGCCAACCTCATTTTGTTGATCGACCACTTTGTAGAAATAATCGGCTGCTTTCTTTGAAAGACCTTGAGAAAAGTACAATTCACCTAACGCGAAGTCAATGACGGCTTCATTAGGTAATAATTCTTTCGCTTTTAAAAGCTTTTGTTCACTCACTTCAAATAGCCCTTGCATTTGATACAAATCCGCCATTAACAATAAACTCTCTGGATACGCATCGTCATCTTCAGGAATCGTTTCAAGTACAGCAATTGCCTTCTCTTCTTCATCAGAGTCAATGAGTAGCTCTGCATAAAAACAGGTTAATCCAGTTTCCTCTGGATATAAATCATGTAAATCACTGATGAGATTCCGCGCTTTGTCAATATCTCCCCACTCATAATATAACTGAGCTGCCTGCGCCTTTTCTTCATCGTGTAGATGCTTCTCTGCTTGTGCAAGTGTTTGGAGTCCTTTTTCAGTCTCACCTGCCTCAACTAATTTTATGGCTTCTTGTAATGAACTATTCAAATCAAACCGTTCCTTTCTATTTCCAAAAACCTAAACTGTTGTTACTTCATATCATAATCGACAGCTGCATATCCAGCAAATATGTTGCTCTTTTCACATGAAGCCATTTTTGTCTTTTAAAGACTCTTTTTCAATCAATACTTTACTAAACTGACGATTTGTAAACCGTAAACGCTAAAAAATCATGTTTGAATCAACAAAACGTTTTTTTTCAAGGTTTCACCTTGAGACAAGCTATGCTATCATTCTTTCAAATATGCAAAAGGAAAGAAAAAGCCTGAGGAAATCCTCAGACTGTTTTCGTTAAGTATTCAATGTGTTCAAAGAAATTTGGATAAGATACACGCACTGCATCTGTATCTTCAATTTCAATTGCTTGCTCTGTGATACATGCAGCAATTCCTAACATCATACCAATTCGGTGATCTCCGTAGCTGGAGACGACTGCGCCGCCCTTAAGGCTGGTTTTACCATGAATCTTCATTCCATCATCAGTTGCTTCAATATGAGCACCTAGTTTTTTAAGTTCTGAAACGACGGTATCAATTCGATTGGTTTCTTTTACTTTTAACTCAGCCGCATCTTTAATGATCGTTGTTCCTTCTGCTTGAGTAGCTAGAAGCGCAATAATAGGAATTTCGTCGATGAGTCTGGAGATGATATCACCAGAAATTTCAATCCCTTTTAAGGAAGAGGTAGAGATGATTAAATCACCGTATGGTTCTCCGCCTTTTGCATCCACTTCATGAATGTCCAGGTTCGCACCCATTTGCTTCAGTACATCTATAATGCCAGTTCTTGTTTTGTTTAAGCCGACATTTTTCAATACAATCCGGCTGTTTGGAACGATAGATCCAGCTACTAGGAAAAAGGCAGCTGAAGATATATCTCCTGGGACAAATATATCTGTCGCTTTTAATGTTTGTCCCCCTTCAATGGAGACACTTTGTGCGTCTTCATGTAGCGAGACACCAAACATTGAGAGCATTCTTTCGGTATGATCTCTTGATTTATGGGGCTCAGTTAACGTCGTTGTTCCTTCTGCTTGCAGTCCAGCTAAAAGGACAGCCGACTTAATTTGCGCACTTGCAACCGGAGACTTGTAAGAGATGGCTTTTAGATTGCCCCCGCGTATAGAAAGTGGTGTATACTCGCCATTTGCTCTGCCATCTATTTTGGCGCCTAATTGTCTTAGCGGACCTGTTACTCGTTTCATTGGTCGTTTGGCAATACTTTCGTCACCGATCAGCGTACTGTGGAACTCACAGCCAGCTAAGATTCCCATCATTAAACGAATGGTGGTGCCAGAATTACCAACATCAAGGATATCACTCGGCTCTTTAAGCTCTTTCAGTCCTTTGCCGTGAATGACAACATCTGTTCCTTTTTGTTCGATGTCTACACCCATCTTTCTAAAGCAATCAATCGTACTTAAACAATCAGCTCCAGGAAGAAAGTTTTTCACTACTGTTGTCCCATCAGCGATAGCACCAAACATCACGGATCTATGAGAAATGGATTTGTCGCCAGGAATATGAATTTCTCCGTTCATAGGAGCATGTTTATGAATTTTCATGTTCGTCACCTCAGTCAGCATAAAATGTATCGTAATTCGCTCTATTTTTTATACAGAGTTCTGCCCGCTTGCGATCGTCATCTGTTTGAAAACTAATGCGTAAAATCCCGTTAATGTCTTCTCGTGTTTCAATAATACGGATATTCGTAATACTAATATTTTCACTTGCTAGATAACCTGTAATTTCAGAAATAACACCAGGATGATCCGGAACATCCACATAAAGATCATAAAAAGCAGGGATCGCTCCTTTTTTTCTTAGAGGAAGGCCATCACGATATTCCTTTGCATCTTGAAAATAAGAGAATAATCTCTCAGCGTCTTCTTGCTTCACAAAGGATTCGATGCGCTCAATCTCTTTTTTCCATTCCTGGAATCTGTCTAAAATCTTGTTTTTATTGTGCAAAAGGATATCGCGCCACATGGCAGGATTACTTGATGCAATACGGGTAATATCCCGAAATCCACCAGCTGCAAACCGTTTGACAAGAGGAAATTGCTCTTCAAAATGGTGCGCTTGATGCACAAGACTAGCAGCGACTATATGCGGAAAGTGACTGATGACACTTGTCACGGCGTCATGTTCTTCCGGCGTCATTTCTATAAAATGAGCATTCGTTCCCTTCAGCAATTCCATCAAACGATCAATAGCCTGACGACTTGTTACCTTTGCTGGCGTTAAAATGTAGAATGCATTTTCAAATAAGAAGTCTTTCGCTGCAATGACACCTGATTTATGAGAACCGGCCATTGGATGTCCACCAATAAATTGGTAGTGATCAGGCAACGTTTTTTCCGCAAAATTAACAACCTTCTGCTTTGTGCTACCCACATCCGTAATCGTTAGCTCTCTTTCAATTCCAGATGCTGCAATATCACTTAGCATTTTGATTGTTTGTTGAACTGGCGTTGCCAAAATAATGGTTGCTGATTCATGTAAACCTTCCATAAATGAATCGGCTGTTGCATCAATGATGCCAAGCTTTGTTGCAGCAACCATTTGCTCTTTAGCAACATCATAGCCTACAATTTTTTTATGAGGAAACTCTTTTTTAATTGACAGTGCAATGGAACCGCCAATTAAACCAAGTCCAGCGATTAATATGGTTTCGTTTGCTTCATTCATGTTCATCACCTGATTTTTCGTGAAAATTAAACAAGCCGTTTCAATAGCTGATATGTATAGTGGATGAGCTACAACGAAAGCCATATCCTATAAACAGGATATGACTTCATTGTTATGCTACGCACGAATGCCTTCTAATAAATTGGCGAGTGTAGTTAAAATTTCTTCATTTTGCTCCTTCGTTCCAACAGTAATACGCAAAGAAGTTGGAAAGCCGAGTGCTTTACCAGAACGAACAATATAGCCTTTTTTCAATAGGGCATTGAACAGTTCATCTGCATCTCTTTGAAAATCAATCAGCACAAAGTTTGTTTGAGATGGATAGATAAACAGCCCAAAGCGGTCTGCAAATGCTTGATATTGCTTGAGACCTGCTTCATTTTTTTGTCTGCACGATTGAATGAAGTCTTGATCTTTTATAGCAGCACGCGCAGCTGCCTGAGCGATACGACTTGTATTAAATGGCTCTCTCGCTGGTTCAATGGCAGTAATCAGTTCCTCTGACGCAATCCCGTACCCTACTCGAAGTGCTGCCAGTCCATATGCTTTAGAAAACGTTCGGAGCACAATGACATTTTGATAGGAGTTTAATAAAGATAAACTATCCGGAAAGTCTTCCGCACGAACATATTCAAAATACGCTTCATCTAGAACGACAAGCACGTGAGCTGGCACTTGATCTAAAAATGACACGAGCTCAGATTCTGACAAATGATTTCCCGTCGGATTATTTGGATTACATACCCAAACAACCTTCGTGTTTTCATCAATCGCAGCCAGCATCCCCTTCAGATCATGAGCTCCTCCGTCTAAAAGCGGCACTTCACGAATTTCTGCATGTTCAATCACTGCATTGTGACGATATTGCGGAAAAGATGGAGATGGGATAACGGTATTTGTATGTTGGTCAAGGAATGCTCTAGCAATAATTTGCACAAGTTCATCTGAGCCATTCCCGAAAATTAATTGTTTTTCATTTACTTGAAGAAATGCAGCTAGCTCCGATCTTAACTCTGCGCTGTATCCATCTGGATAAATCGCTAAGTGTTCGAGCTCAGCTTGTATGGCCTCTTTTGCATGTGTGGAACATCCAAAAGGGTTTTCATTTGAAGCCAATTTCACAATTTTATCTAATTGATATTCTTTTTTGACCTCTTCAATTGGTTTCCCAGGTTGATACGGTTTTAGTTGTTTTAATTGATCTTTGATTTGCAACATGTTTCACCTCATTTGAATGAATAGAGGGGACTAAACGTTTTTGCATATGTTTCAAATTCTCTTAGTGCCTCCTGACGTGTATCACTTGCGATCAATTGTTCTTGAAGCTCTTCAATTTTTTTCACAAGGGCACTGCCTACAACGACACCATCACTTATTTTATTCATTGAGTCAACCTGTTCTCTTGTTGAAATGCCAAAACCTACAGCAACCGGAATTTGACTCTGCTGTTTGACTTGCTGAATAAAATCAGTAATCGACGCGTCAAAGGATTGTCTGACACCTGTAACGCCGAGAGATGAAACACAATACACAAAACCTTCTGCCTGCTCTACAATTTTTTCTAATCGCTCCTTGCTTGTTGGTGCAACGAGCGATATATATGAAATGTCATGTGTTTGACAGTTCTTCTGAAGCTCGCTGCTCTCTTCAAACGGCAAGTCGGGTGTTAAGAGTCCCGAAATATGATTTTTGCGCAGTAAAGCGAAAAAGTATTCTGTGTCTAATTGTAACACAGGATTATAATACGTAAATAGAATTAGAGGAATTTTTACACCGTTTTTTTTCATCTTCCCTGCTAATTCTATCGCTTTTACGATATTCATGCCATGATGTAAAGCTCTTTTAGAAGCTCTTTGAATCACAGGACCGTCCGCTAATGGATCGGAATAAGGAACACCTAATTCAATCGCATGTGCACCCGCTGCTTGAAGAGCGACGGCTAAATCAATGGTCACCTCTTCTGATGGATCACCTGCCGTGATAAAGGGAATGAATAATTTCTCACCTTGTTCTAATTGAAATGTGATCATTTTGTTTCACCCTCACTTTCAAGCACATTCATTAATGTATGCACATCCTTATCTCCTCTTCCTGACAAGCAGACAAGGACAATGTCGTCTTCATTCATGTTCTGGCTCACTTCAAACGCTTTGGCTAAAGCATGTGCCGATTCAATCGCTGGCAGGATGCCTTCTTTTTCTGTGAGCAGCTTTAATGCATCTAGTGCTTCTTGATCTGTGGCACTCACATATTGAACCCGTCCGCTCGCATGCAAGTATGCGTGCTCTGGTCCAATTCCAGGATAATCTAAACCCGCCGAAATAGAATATGGCTCAATAATTTGACCAAATTCGTCTTGAATTAAGTATGTCAAAGATCCATGTATGACACCTTTTGTTCCTTTTGTGATGGTTGCTGCATGAAGCGGGGTGTCAATTCCTTTCCCAGCAGCTTCTACGCCAATGATATCGACCTCTTCATCTAGGAACGCCCGGTACATGCCAATGGCATTACTACCGCCGCCAACACAGGCAATGACTTTATGAGGAAGCCGGCCTTCCTTTTCAAGTATCTGTGCTTTTGCCTCATCACCGATCATCCGCTGGAATTCACTGACGATTTGAGGATATGGATGAGGCCCTACAACTGATCCAATCATATAAAAATGGTCACTGCAGTGCTGAACCCAGTAACGGATGGCTTCATTGGTTGCATCTTTTAATGTTCCGTTCCCGCTTGTGACAGGTATGACCTCAGCGCCGAGCAGTTTCATTCGGAACACATTGAGTGATTGTCTTTCCACATCTTCTTTCCCCATAAATACAGTGCAGGATAAGCCGAATTTTGCTGCCACAGTGGCAGCAGCTACGCCGTGCTGTCCTGCTCCTGTTTCGGCGATGATGTTTGATTTCCCCATTTTTTTCGCTAGCAGCGCCTGCCCAAGCGCATTGTTAATTTTATGAGCGCCTGTGTGATTTAAATCTTCTCTTTTCAAGTAGATTTTTGCGCCCCCGAGATATGCTGATAATTGATCCGCGTATGTGAGGGCAGTCGGTCTGCCTGAATAGTTTTGCAGAAGCGATATATACTCCTTTTGAAAAGCAGGATCTTCTTTTAATTCACGAAAAGCTTGTTCGATTTCTTCTAGTGGCTGCATGAGCGTTTCAGGAACAAATTTCCCTCCGAATTCTCCATATCTGCCAAGCTCATTTGGATATGCGTACATCGTTTAACATCCTTTCTTCGAGCGCTTTTATCTTTGTCGTGCTTTTCTTCCCGTTTTCTTCTATTCCGCTTGAAAGGTCAATGGCGTCTGGACCATAAGCAAGCAGGTCTGTTATTGTTTCTGGCGTCACCCCGCCTGCAATCACGCAAGTTTTCCCCAGCTGTTTTGCGTGCTGAACATATGAAGGCACCGCCTCCCATGCAAAAGCTGTTCCAGAACCGCCCCTCATTCCCTTTACTTTCGAATCAATGAGAAAACCATCGACAAATGGCGCGAATGTCGTCATATTTTTAAGTGTGTCGTTTAAATGGGGCTCGTGATGGAACACTTTCCAAACTGCAGCCCCTGTTTGTTGTTTGATTTCCTTTGCATCTTCTGGTGTCTCATCTCCATGAAGCTGCACGATATCTAAGGGTAGGTCGTTTGCGATATCACACACTCTCTGTATCTTTTCATTCACAAACACACCCACAATATCTTTCGTGCAATTGACTTGTGACAGCCAGTGCTTTATTTGATCTGGATGGACCTCTCTTTTACTTGGCGCAAGGATAAATCCGATGGCATCCGCATGAGATTGCGAGATGCAAGCGACATCCTCTTGTGAGACAGCTCCGCAATATTTTAAATAAGGCTTCATTCTATTCATTCTCCAAACAATGCCTGAACGGCTTTTTCCTGTGATGGTTCTCTCATGAAAGATTCACCAACAAGGACAGCACCTGCTCCATGCTGTTTCACATAGGTCAGGTCATCAAATGTCTGAATGCCGCTTTCACTCACTAGTAATACATCCTTTGGAACAAGTGGTGCGATTTCTTTTGTTTGTTCGAGTGTTGTTGTAAATGTATTTAAATTCCGGTTGTTCACTCCAATGATCTCAGGAGTAAACACATTCAAAATATTCACTAGTGTTTGTGCTGCATGTACTTCAACGAGGACATCCAGCCCTTTTTCGCTTGCTTCAATATAAAGCTCGTGCAGTTTTTTCGGTTCAAGTACTTCTCCAATCAATAAAATGGCATCAGCCCCTATGCGTTTTGACTCTTCTACTTGTATGGAGTCAATAATGAAATCTTTTCTTAAAATAGGGCGTGTGATGTGTTCTTTGATAAGGGACAGGTACTCGTTTTTCCCTTGGAAAAACGGTTCATCCGTTAAGACAGATAGACAATCTGCGTTTGATGATTCATATGCTTTTGCTGTCTGTAAAGGATCAAAGTTAGGCTGAATGACTCCTTTTGAGGGAGATGCTTTTTTCACCTCAGCAATGAGTCCGATTGAGCGGTGAGGGTTCATCAGTGCTTCTTTAAATGATCGTCTTTCAAAATGTCCATCAGCAGGTAATTGCAAGGTTTGGACATGTTCTTTTTTGCGGGTAATAATGTCATTAAGCATAGATCTCTTCCTCTTTCGTTTTTTGTTTTAAACGGGCTAATTGTTCTTTGGCTGCCCCGTTTTTAATCGTTTCTAACGCTTTGATTGTTCCTGCCATCAAACTCTCTGACTTTCCTGCCACATATAAAGCGGCTCCTGCGTTCAGCGCTGTAATATGAAGGGGCGCTCCTCCTGTTTGATGATTCAATATATTCTGAATCAATTTGGCACTTTCTTCCGGTGATTGAACCTGAATGTCTGATAAATGCCCTTTTTCAAGTCCAAAGTCTTCTGGGTTTAACGTATATTCTGTCATCACATCTTTTTTAAGTTCAATAACATACGAATTCGCTGTAATGGTTAATTCATCCAGTCCATCTTCTCCACAAACAAACAGCACATGTTCTGGCTCTAAAGGGGCAAGCGCTTTTGCCATGAGCTTTGCCTTTTCCTTTGAATACACACCGATGATTTGCTTTTTGGCTTGCATCGGGTGGCAAAGCGGCCCTAATAGGTTAAATATCGTCCGAAATCCGAGCTGCTTGCGAACAGCTGCTACTTGTTTCATAGATGAATGATAGAGAGGGGCGAATAAAAAGCCCATGTTTTTCTCTTGTATTTGCCGTCTTGTTTCTTCAGGTGTGGACTGAATTTGAATGCCAAGGCATTCTAGCACGTCGGCACTTCCGCTTTTGGATGAGACCGAACGATTTCCATGTTTGGCGATTTTAGCACCGGCGGCGGAAGCAACGATGGCGGCGGCGGTTGATATATTAAATGTCGATAAACCATCGCCTCCCGTTCCGCACGTATCAACGACATCAAGCGATCCTTCCATTGGCGCTGCATTTTTCCTCATGGCTTTCACAAATCCTGTCATCTCTTCAGAGGTTTCCCCTCTATGTGCTAAAATGGCGAGACTGGCAGCGACTTCAGCATCTGTTAAAGAGCCGCTCATCATATCATGCATCAGCCGGTTCGCTTCATTTTCTGATAGACATCCTCCATTAACAAGAGCTGATAGTCGTTGATTCATCTTGCACACTCTCCTTCTCTGAAAAAATTTGTTCAGCAAGCTGAATGGCTTTCAAAAGTGCCCCGGCCTTGTTGCATGTCTCTTGCCATTCGTTTTCCGGAACAGAATCAGCGACAATGCCAGCACCTGCTTGTATAGAAGCGGTTTGATTTTTCACACTCATCGTGCGAATGGTAATACAGGAGTCAATATTGCCGTCAAATCCAATATAAGCAATACAGCCACCATACGTTTCTCTTGGCTCAGGCTCCATTTCATTTAATAATTGCATCGCCCTAATTTTCGGAGCACCTGTCAATGTACCTGCTGGGAAAGCGGACATGAGCGCATCAACTGGATGCGTATCTTGCTTCAGCTTTCCTGTCACAATAGAGATGATGTGCATGACGTGTGAAAAGTTCACGACTTTTGTAAAAGTCGGGACGGACACGCTGCCGTATTCTGCCACGCGTCCAACATCATTTCGGGCAAGATCTACTAACATGTAATGTTCTGCTTTTTCTTTTTCATCATCTAGCAGTTCTCTTGCTAACGCAGCGTCTTCTTCTTTTGACATTCCTCGTTTTCTTGTACCTGCAATTGGATGAATTTCTAAGTGCCCATTTTTCGCATGGATTAATCGTTCTGGCGAGCTGCCGACTAAGTCTCGATCTTTTAGTTTCATAAAATACATATACGGAGATGGATTGACAATCCGAAGCACGCGATACAATTCAAATGAGCTCACCGTCACAGGAATGTCAAAGCGCTGTGATAGTACACCTTGGAAGATATCGCCTGCTCTAATGTACTCCTTGATTTTTTCGACGTCCTTTAAAAATTGCGATTTTTCATATGTTGAAGTCACCTGTTCAAAGGACGGCGCTTCGTTCATATTCCCTGATAAAATCAGTTCTTTCATATCAATCTTTGTGTGAAGCTGCTGAATCATACGTTCGAGTCGTTTTTGATTTTTCTTATATGCTTGTATTTTTTCATCCTCTGTCTCATGACCGGACAGCTGAGTATATTGAATAAAATGAACATGATTTGTTTCGTGGTCAAACGCAATCATCGTTTGACAAACAAATAATGTGCAATTATCTGTTGTTGATGCCTTCTTATGCGGCATGACAGAAGGTTCGATGTTTGGGATAAGGTCGTAGCTTAAGTACCCAACAGCTCCGCCTGTAAACGGGATATCAACATCTGGCGTCTTGATTTGATATTGCTCTTTCATCCAGTCGAGTAAATCTTTCAGTTCTGCTTTTTGCATCACTGCCTCTCCCGTAGCGTCACGTGCAACATATTGGCCTTGTTCATCATGTAAAGTTAAAAAAGGGTGTAATCCGATGAAGGAATATCTCGACCAACTGGAAGATTCGTCTTTGCTTTCTAGTAGATACACAATATCCTGTTTCAGTTTCTCAACAATTTGAATCGGTGACAGGGTATCTACTGTAATGGTTTCAACAATCGGAATCGTTTTGTAAGACGTACTGTCTTTTAAAAATTGAGTCAGGTTTGATTGGGAATTCATAAGCACACTCCTTAAATGGGATTAAGGAGAATGAGGGGACATATAGAGGGTTTGTATGAGTATACGAAATAAGCCTAAAAGAGGCTCGCTCTTTTAGGCAGTATGATTAAATAGAAGTATCGTATCTCTGCTCAACTCTACTCATCTCAACTACCCTAGTCTCATTCTCATCTTCTCTAAGCTTGCAATGCCGTTTACACCTGTATGTAAACTTCGGCTGTTCATATCGTATTATAACTCTTTGTTTTTTGTCAACTGTAAATCAGGACGAAGCGTGACGGCTCCTTCCAAGTATACATGCTGTATATCTTCCTGCTTTGTATCTGTCTGGACGGTCATTAAGACGCGAATGCACTGCTTTAAGCCTCCATGAATGTCCAGCTCCTGCATACAAGTGACAGGCACATAGGTCCAGCCTTCAAACTGACGAAGTGCTTTTGCCGGAAAAACGGAGTGAATATCTTGTGTAGCTGAAATCAAGATCTGCACGACACGTTCTGGATCTACTTGGTTTTTTGAAATGATGGCTTCTAGCAGCTGTTTCGTTTTGTTTAACACTTCTGTTTCTGTATCTTCTGTTACGGTTGTAGCCCCACGTATCCCGCGAAACATCACAGACATCCCTCCTCCCGTTTCCATTCTTCGAGCCAGTGATATAGCTCATCTTTTGTGAAAGCTTGCAAGGTGACGTCTCCAATTTGTTTTAATAAAACAAATTGAACGCTCCCGCCTCTTGCCTTTTTATCGCCAATCATGCGATCGACAAATGTAGTAGTTGAAATATCTTGCGTGACTTGTACCGGGAATCCTAATTCTTTCATCCACAGTTTGAATTTCTCACGATTTAAGCTGAGTCCTAGCTGCTTTTCACTCACATATAAAGCAAACTGCATGCCAATCGCAATGGCATCTCCATGCGTGATGGTTCCGTATCCATACTCTGCTTCAATGGCGTGCCCAAGTGTGTGTCCAAAATTCAAAAATGCACGTACACCTTGTTCTTTTTCATCTTCTTGGACAATCGACGCTTTCACTTGAATCCCTTGATACAGCATATGTGCCAGCTCGCCCTTTGATAATTCCGTCAAAGAACGAATGGACATCAGTTCTGATAAAAAGTCTTCACTTGAAATCAGCGCATGCTTGATGACCTCGGCAAAGCCCGATCTCAGCTCTGTTTGTGAGAGCGTCTCTAGCATACTTGTATCATAGATGACGGCCGCCGGCTGATGAAACGCACCAATCAAATTTTTGCCGAGCGGATGATTGATTCCTGTTTTTCCGCCGACTGCACTGTCATGTGCAAGGAGCGTGGTTGGAACTTGAATAAAATCAATGCCTCTCATATAAGTGGCAGCAGCAAAGCCAGCCAAGTCCCCAATCACCCCGCCTCCAAGCGCAATGATGCAGGAGGAGCGGTCGAGCTGAAATTGGATGGCTTTCGTATGAATCTGCTCAAACTGCGTAAAAGATTTTGATTGCTCTCCGTTTGGCACAACCACTTTTTGCACAGACCATTTCTGCTTCAGTAGTTGAACCATTTCATCTCCGTAAATGGCATCAACGGCTGAATCTGTCACGACGAGGAGCTTCGTAAAGGAACGCCCAGTGGAAGTCATCAAGTCTACAATATTGTGTCTAATCCCGTCACCGATATATACAGGATAAGTGGCTGAAGACGTCTTCACTTCCAGTGTTTTCATTAAAACTCCCTCTGAAGCTGGCGCATTTTGTCAACATTTTCTTTAATCCGGTCAATTTGGTCAAGACCAAACTGCTCTACCACTGCATTGGCAATTTCCCAAGCGACCACCGCTTCTGCCACAACACTTGCGGCTGGAACAGCGCAGCTATCAGAACGCTCAATACTTGCAGAGAACGGTTCTTTCGTTTCAATGTCAACGCTTTGCAGAGGCTTATAAAGCGTTGGGATTGGTTTCATAACCCCTCTTACGACAATCGGCATGCCTGTTGACATTCCGCCTTCAAGACCGCCTAAACGATTTGTTTTTCTCGTATAGCCCTTTTCCTCATCCCAGATGATTTCATCATGGACTTCACTGCCATATTTAGAAGCTGCCTCAAAGCCAATACCGAATTCCACGCCTTTAAAAGCGTTGATACTAAGGACAGCGCCAGCAAGCTTGCTATCTAATTTGCGGTCATAGTGAACATAGCTGCCGACTCCAACTGGCATGCCTTCAACGATCACTTCAACAATGCCGCCAATTGAATCACCGTTTTTCTTGGCTTCGTCAATGGCATCCATCATTTTTGGACCAGCTTCACTGTCATAGCAGCGAACAGGTGATTCTTCTGTTACTTTTTGCAAATCTTCAATAGATTCATATGCAGTATGAGCTGCTTTCACTCCGCCGATTTCAAGGACGTGACCAGCTACTTTGATTCCAAGGTGGGCTAAAATTTGTTTGGCTACTGCTCCCGCTGCAACGCGAACTGTTGTCTCACGCGCTGATGAACGCTCTAATACATTACGCATATCACGGTGGCCATATTTAATCGCTCCATTTAAATCCGCATGCCCAGGTCTTGGACGAGAGATTTGACGCTTCATCTCACTCTCTTCTTCTTCTGTAATCGGCTCTGCTCCCATCACCTTTGTCCAGTGCTTCCAATCATTGTTTTCAACGACAAGTGTAATAGGAGAGCCTAATGTTTTCCCGTGGCGAACACCACTTAACACTTTCGCTTGATCTTTTTCAATCTGCATTCTTCTTCCGCGGCCATGACCTTTCTGCCTTCTAGCCAGTTCATAATTGATGTCATCCTGCTCTATGTAAAGTCCCGCTGGAACTCCTTCAATAATAGTGGTCAATTGTGGACCATGTGATTCACCTGCTGTTAAGTACCTCATGACTTATTCTCCCTTCATCGCATTAACGCTTTTAAGTAAAAATATAATAACACACTTACTACTAAAAAGTCAGCTAGATCCCCTTCTTTTGATAAAAGAAAGTGTCTGCTGATGTCAGTCCAAACTTTTCTGGATGAAAAATTTGTTCTGTAGAACCAACAAATAGCACGCCGTTTTTCTTTAAGCTGTTGCTCATTTTTAAGTAAATTTCTTCCTTTGCCTCTTCTGTGAAATAAATAAGAACATTTCGGCAGACGATGAGATCAAGCTGCTTTTCATATGGATCTGCTAATAGGTTGTGTTTCTTAAATTGTATATGCCTTCTGATCTCATCTTTCACCGTGTAAAATGAAGCATCTTCTTTTGTGAAATATTTTTGTTTGATCTGTTCAGGCACCTCTTGAAGGGAGCGTTCATGGTATCTCCCTTTTTGCGCTGATTGAAGGACTTTATCATCAATATCTGTTGCGATAATTTGGAAGTCCTTTACAAGGGGATGGCTTGAAAGCAGCATCGAAAGGGTATACGGCTCTTCTCCAGTCGAACATGCTGCACTCCAGATCTTTAGACTCCCACTGTTTTTCGAAAGCAGCGGAAGGATTTTTTGATCAAGTACTTCCCAACGCTGATAGTTTCGGTAAAATTCTGACACATTAATGGTCATTCGGTCCATCGTTTCTTCTAGTAGTGCTCTGTCCTTTTCAAGAGCAGCTGCGAATGCTTCAAAATCTTTATATCCTTTTTTATCATATAGTGATGTTAATCTTCGTTTCATTTGTGCTTCTTTATATAAATTCAGATCAACCCCGGTCAGTTTTTTCCATTTTCCAACAAATACTTGATATTGATCCATCAATGTCCTCTCCTGTCTCATCTATCTTTGTCCTAGTATAGCTGTTTTTATCAAAAATTTGTATCATCTCATGCGAATTTCGTATAGAAACCTCAATATAAAAAAGCCAAAGTGATCATTTGATGAACACCTTGGCTTGAACATTAATAAATCCAGCTTGAGATCGTTTGATCCCATTTTGTCAGTTCTTCTTGTTTAAAGAAAAGATTGATCTCTCTTTCAGCACTTTCTGGTGAGTCTGAGCCATGGATAATGTTTTTGCCAACGGTTAATCCATAGTCACCTCTTATCGTACCCGGAAGTGCTTCCTTCGGATTTGTTTTTCCGATAATTTGCCTTGTTACATCGACTACCTGTTCACCTTGCCATACCATTGCAAATACAGGTCCTGACGTAATAAAGTCAACCAATTCCCCGAAAAATGGTTTTTCTTTATGTTCTCCGTAATGTGTTTCTGCCACTTCTTTCGGAATACTCATGAGTTTAGCACCAACAAGCTGGAGCCCCTTTTTTTCGAATCTTGACACAATTTCACCGATTAATTGTCTTTCCACACCATCAGGTTTGACCATAAGAAATGTTTTGTCCATATACGTTTTCCACCCCGTCGTTATGTATGTATAGGCTTACATTGTTACAAAGTGATCGTATCATTTTTTTTTGTAATAATCAATTTTTGACAAAAATTTTCACAAAAAAACCAATCAACTAGAAGTTGATCAGAATTTTCGTTTTCCAATATACTTTGCAATTGAGGCTAAAGACGATTTAGCCCGCCCGCGCGGAAGCAGATCAAGCTGTTCAAATGCTTTTTTCAAATACATTTCACTCACTCGAATGGACCGGTCGATGGCATCTGTTTGTTTGAGATGTTCAATGACAGGCTTCAGCTGTTTTTCTGTCGTTTCACTATTGACAAGCTTCAACTGACCTTCTAATGTTGGATTCTGAAGTGCATATAAAACGGGGAGGGTCACATTCCCTTGTAAAAGATCTCCGCCAACAGGCTTGCCTAATTCTTCTTCAGTTGACGTGAAATCAAGAACATCATCAATGATCTGGTAAGACATGCCGACATAGTATCCAAACCAGTAAAGGGCCTTATGTGTTTTTTCATCTGTCCCTGCTGCTATTGCACCTAGTTGGCAGCTGCCTGCAATAAGCAGGGCTGTTTTCCGCTTGATTCTTCTTAAGTATGTACGAAGGTTTTGATCCATGTTGTATTTGTCTTTTACTTGCTCAATTTCACCGAGACAGAGCTCAACGACCATTTTTGACAAAATTTCATGTGCCATTGGGTGATTGATTTTTGTCATGTACTCAAGCGATCTTGCAAATAAGTAATCCCCTGTGTACATGGCAATTCTGTTGTCCCATTTTGCCTTAATGGTTGGTTTTCCCCTTCTTAATTCTGCATCATCAATGACATCATCGTGAACAAGCGACGCCATATGAATTAATTCCAGCGCTACGGCTACGTATTTAATTTTATTAATGTCATAGTCGCCAAACATGCCTGAAAGGAGAACAAAAACGGGGCGGATTCGTTTTCCGCCCGCTTGCAGCAAATGAAGACCCGCTTC
The DNA here is from genome assembly GCF_001857925.1 of Bacillus xiamenensis. Taxonomy (NCBI): domain Bacteria; kingdom Bacillati; phylum Bacillota; class Bacilli; order Caryophanales; family Bacillaceae; genus Bacillus; species Bacillus xiamenensis. The sequence goes on along the minus strand of NZ_CP017786.1, from coordinate 3,298,958 downwards.
ACTTAATAATGCATAATCAGAGCGAACTGTTTGTTCAAGCTCTTTTTCGATGATATCGATATCATGATTTAAAAAAGAGATCATTGCTTTTAGTTTCATTATTTTCACCCAAATATCGTTTATTCAAAGCTTTTTGCCGATATGTGTTGCCGCTACACCGCCTGTAAATGGATGATACGTGACATCTGACAGACCAGCCTCTTCAAAAAGAGCCGCCAGCTCTTTCATGCCAGGGAACGTTTTGGCTGATTCTTGAAGCCATGAATACTCCTGATAGCTTTTGGCAAACAGCTTGCCAAAAAGCGGCATAATGTATTTGAAATAGACATAATATCCTTGTTTAAACCCAATCATCTCAGGCTGTGATGTTTCAAGGCAGACAACCATCCCCCCAGGCTTCACCACGCGCGTCATTTCCTTCAGCACCGTTAAGTAATCAGGGACATTTCGAAGTCCAAAGCCGATCGTGACATAATCAAATGAGTCATCCTCAAAAGGAAGCTCCATTGCATTGCCGTGAAGCAGTTCAATTTGATTGTAGCCGCCTGTTTTTACCTTCGTTTCCCCAACACTCAGCATATTTTTACTGAAATCAAGGCCTTTGACCTCGCCATTTTCTCCAACGGCATCTGCAAGCGCAATGGTCCAATCGGCTGTCCCGCAGCATACATCTAATGCTTTGGCTCCTTTTTGAACATTCATAAGCTTCATTGTTTTATCGCGCCATTTTTTATGCTGCTTAAAGCTAATGACAGAGTTCATTTGGTCATAGTTTTTATAAATTTTTTCAAATACACCGTGTACTCGCTGTTCTTTTGATTGCTGCATGTCTTACCCTTCTTCCACTTTCTGATGGTACGCAGGTTCATTTTTCATATGATCCAAGCGATTTAATAGCTCTTTTTGAACGACCGGAGATGAAACAAGATGCTGCTGGATGGATCGTCTGGCTTCTTCATACCCTTCATTCTCAAAGTTGTCAAAACATGTATAGGCGTCCGTATAGCTATCGTTCAAAAAAAGTTTTAAATGTTTGTCGTCTTCTGCTTGTTTCATAAAACGCTTATACACAAGGAAGCGACTTGCAATTTCATTCCAATGCGTTAATTGAAAGTGCTCAGAAATTCTTTGGAATAGCGCAGATTCCACCGTAGCTACACTTTTGTAAAAGCGGGCTGCATCTTGAATGGACCGATCATACAGTCTAATTTTATGTTCATTAATCTCTTTGATCGCCGTAGCGAGTGTGCGGATCATGTAAATGTCTTTCATGTCAGAGAGAAGAGAATAATAGAGACCGCTGAAATAGTCTCCAGCTAGGATGGTCAGCTGACGATTTTTGAATTCGTCTTGTTTGATGGCTGCAGCAGTTGTGACTTCGTCATGGGTATCAAGGGCAATTTGCACAAGCATCGCCGTTAAAATATAATTTTCTTTTTTCTCAGCATCGATTTGAGCTTCATCAAACATTGCATGGAAAAGAAGGAGCTTGTCTTCATCGATGAGCGGCGCACGCAAATGCTTGGCCAAATAAGGATGAGAAAGCTTTTTATTTAATTTTATATTCAGATTCGATAAAATTCCGTAGATGTCTTGCAAAGATATCACCCTTGTCCCAAAAATTACAGTTTCATATGTAGTCCTGCACATTGTATAGACATTTATTATACCATATCAAGTCTGACTTTCATGCTATCAAGTGCATACTCGTGCGTTATTTCTTTGCTTCGCTTTGAATTTCACCGAAGCTTGTTTGAATGACAGCATCGCCTCTTACTTTGATAGCTGATGTATGCTCAGTAAATTGTGCGATAATGACTTCACCTTTATCAAGTTTTTCGGAATGGTGAAATCTTGTATCAGAGCCTCTAGTTAAGCCGATTACATTTACACCATTATCAATGGCTTTAATCACCACAAAATCAGATGCTTTATTTTCACTCAATCTGTTCACCTTCCATCTATTGATTAGTCGTTTTTAATAAAGGAAAGGACCTCTGCTCTTGCTGCCGCATCATTTGCAAATGTACCGCGCACTGCTGAAGTGACCGTTTTAGCGCCAGGCTTTTTCACTCCGCGCATCGTCATACACATATGCTCTGCTTCAACGACAATCATCACACCATGTGGATTTAAAGTTTCCACCATACTATCAGCAATGGTTGATGTAATGCGTTCCTGAAGCTGCGGACGCTTGGCAACAGCCTCTACTGCTCTTGCCAGCTTACTTAGTCCCGTTACTTTTCCGCCGCGGGGAATATATGCGACATGGGCTTTTCCATAGAATGGCACAAGATGGTGTTCACACATTGAATGGAAAGCAATATCTTTTACAAGAACAAGTTCCTCATGATCTTCACCAAAAATGGTTTTAAAATGTTCTTTTGGATCTTCATTTAATCCCGAGAACACTTCTTCATACATTTTTGCTACTCGTTTTGGGGTATCAAGAAGTCCTTCACGATCCGGATCTTCTCCGATTGCTTCTAATATATCGCGTACAGCGCGTTCGATTCGTTCTTTATTTATTTCACTCATGTATTATATCCTCCAAAGGCGATTACATTTCATTCAGATTCTAGCACACATCAGATCCTAAAAGCAAAGGAGAGCGTTCTAAACGAACCTTTTGATTCAAAAGGAAAAGCCCCTTATCGAAGGGGCTTTTCTAGACCAGTGTGAAACTGTATATGTATAACTCCTTAAATAGGATTATTACACATAACGATTATTTACCTGCCACCGCGTCTTTAAGTGCTTTACCTGGTTTGAAAGCAGGTACTTTGCTTGCAGGGATTTCGATCTCTGCACCCGTTTGTGGGTTACGTCCTTTACGAGCTGAACGCTCACGTACTTCAAAGTTACCAAAACCAATCAATTGGATTTTGTCACCATTTTTAAGTGCCTCTAAAATTGTATCAAAAACAGAATCAACTGCTTTTGTCGCATCTTTTTTAGATAACTCGCTTGCTTCAGCAACCGCGTTAATAAGTTCTGTCTTGTTCATGCCTTTCACCTCCTCCCAAAAATATGCATTCAGTAGATTGTTATCATTTCTTCACAATTCATCTTCTTTCTATACACTTTCTTTGAAAAAAAGAGTGTCTAGAAAGCGTTATACATGGCTTTTCATTAGAAAACGTCTCTTTGAAGGAATGTTTGTCCAACAAAGTGAAGATTTTCTGTAAGTAGATTAACACATATGAAATACCATATCAAGCATTTTAAAGCGAAGAATCCTTATTCGTCAAGGATTAAGGGCACTTTTGCGAACGAATATTCCTAATTTCAGCCTGAATCTGACTAATCTTTATACAATTGTCTTTTTATGACTGATACCGCACACAAAAAAAAGACCCCTATCAATGAGAGGTCTCACATGCTATAGAATAATCGCAATCAGGCCGCCTGATCCTTCGTTAATAATTCGTTCAAGCGTTTCCTTCAGCTTATATCTTGCATTTTCCGGCATCAGAGACAGTTTTGCTTGAATGCCTTCTCTGACAAGCGAGCTGAGTGAGCGTCCAAATATATCGGAATTCCAAATGGACAGCGGATCATCTTCAAAGTCTTGCATTAAGTAACGGACGAGCTCTTCACTTTGTTTTTCTGTGCCGATAATCGGTGCAAACTCACTCTCTACATCCACTTTAATCATATGAATAGATGGAGCAACTGCTTTTAATCTCACACCGAATCTTGATCCTTGCCTAATGATTTCCGGCTCATCTAAACTCATATCTGACAATGCGGGTGCCGCAATTCCGTAGCCAGTCTGCTTCACCATTTTCAAGGCGTCTGAGACCTGATCATACTCCGTCTTCGCATGCGCAAAATCTTGCATAAGCTCGAGCAGGTGGTCTTTGCCCCTAATTTCCACACCCACCACTTCTTTTAGAATATGATCATATAGATCATCTGGCGCGTACAAGTCAATTTCTGCGATCCCCTGACCCATTTCAATACCTGCTAAGCCCGCTCTTTCAATAAAATCGAATTCACTGAAATGACCGACGACACGGTCGACATCTCTTAATCTCTTAATATCCTTGACGGTTTCCTTCACTGAATCCTGATAGCTCTCTCTTAGCCAATGATCTTCTTTCAGCACCATGACCCAGCTTGGCAGGTTCACATTCACCTCAAGCACCGGGAATTCATATAATGCCTCACGAAGAACGCTGAGTACGTCTTGCTCTCTCATACTTTCTACACTCATCGCGAGTACAGGAATATCATATTTTTGACTGAGTTCTTGCCGCAGTGCTTCTGTTTCAGGATGATAAGGTCTCACAGAGTTGATCACCATAATAAACGGCTTTCCAACTTCTTTAAGCTCGTCAATGACACGTTCTTCTGATTCAATATAGTCATGTCTTGGGATTTCTCCAATTGATCCATCTGTTGTAATCACAACACCAATAGTTGAATGCTCCTGAATGACCTTGCGTGTACCAATTTCCGCTGCTTCATGAAACGGGATAGGTTCTTCATACCACGGCGTGTTAATCATTCTCGGACCATTTTCATCTTCATACCCGCGTGCACCAGGGACAGTGTATCCTACACAATCGACAAGCCTGATGTTGACATCAAGGCCGTCACTCACATGAATCGATGCCGCTTGATTTGGCACAAATTTTGGCTCTGTGGTCATAATGGTTTTTCCTGCTGCGCTTTGCGGCAATTCATCCTGTGCTCTTGCACGGTCTGCCTCATTATTGATATTCGGGAGCACCACGAGCTCCATAAACTTTTTAATAAACGTAGATTTCCCTGTACGAACAGCTCCAACGACTCCTAAATATATATCGCCTCCTGTTCGTTCAGCGATATCCTTGAAAATATCGACTTTTTCCAAGTGATCCCCTCCCGGACTTGCTATCCTCGTTTTCAAATTAAATACTCTATACTTCAATCAAACTGTGCTTGAAAGGTGTCAGGACAATATATGTGTATGACGTTGTCCTATTTGAATATGACACCTTTTTTGTTTTGAGAGTATGTTTAGCCATAAAAAAACCTTTCTCCTCATTTATATGCAGAGGAGAAAGGTTCATTCTTGTTTATGACGTCTTTTTTTCTAAAAAGGCAGGCTCACCTTTTTTGTTGATCGTATATGGTACAGAAAACGCTGGTACAAACGGGGTTTCCTGCCAATATACGTCTTGAATATTTTCACCTGGCTTTAGCTTTAGTTTCGTATTTTTCAAAATCTGGGCAAAATCACTGCGATAGTCAACATAGATTTCACCATTTGATGAAATCAGTAATGGGAGCGAATGTCCTGTGACAGGACTCATCACAGTAGGCGGCGCTTTTAACCCTAGTTTTTTTTCATTTAACGTATATAAATCTTTGGACACCACTTTGCCATATGGCGGATATGTATGTTCGTCTTGATACATTTTGATCCTTAGACGTAACTCACTGATCGTTTGCGTCATTTTGACATCAAGCAGTTTCACAGTTGGGTTCTTTTCAACGTCTGTGAGGACATAGATATACTCGCCCCCGCCTTCAAAGGATGTTGACGGTACATCGTGTAAATACCTTGGTGACAGACGCTTAAAGTCAATGACGTATTTCTGGTAAATAGGTGTGTCTCCTTCTTTTGTTTCAATTGGCAGAAGACCATTTGTCGCTTTTTGAAATTCCTCGATCGCCGTCTGCACACTTTGCAGCTGCTCCTCGTATGGCACCCGGTTTTCAGCTTTGCGATTCTCTGGATATAGACAACCCGTAAGTAAAATGAGTGTTAACAGCATGACACTGACTTTTGCTTTGATCATCACATTCTTCCTTTTTCTTTATTCATTGACCGGCCCGCTAAATACAACTAAAAACACAATGATACCCGATATGAGCATCAAGCTGTATGCGACGGTCGAAGCTGTTATTTTCAGAAATCGGCTCTTCAGCTTAAACCTACTCAAATAAATGGTTACAACGGCTAAAAACATGAGCCCCATTGAACCAAGCGCAAACCACATCTTGATTAAAGCAAAACTCATCGTGCCTGTCCCCCTTCAACACGAACAAATTGTAAGCGTTTATATTTCATTTTAAACCAAAAATAAGGGATATATCAATCTTTTTTCCAATCATTCAAAAAAAGCGCATAAAAAAACTGAAGCAAAGAGGGGGACTCCGCTTCAGTCATTAGGTCGACTATGTTTCCTCATTCTGTAGAGGCAAAGCTCTATTCAAACTTCATTGTTATGTTATGCAAGTCTTCCCTTTCTTGCATCCTCTACACGCCTAAGTTCAGTCTTTCAATTACTTTGTTTGGTTTTCGAACATGTTCACAAGGTCTTCCATCTCATGTGTTTTCACACGTGCCATTAATGATTCTACAGCATCGTCTACCTTTTTCCCTTCAAACAGGACATGGTAAAGCGCTTCTGTAATTGGCATGCTGACCTTATATTCTTTGGATAGCTGGTAAGCGCCTTTTGTTGTGCGGACGCCTTCTACCACCATTCCCATTTTCTCAAGTACTTCCTCAAGCTTATATCCTTTGCCAAGTAAATTCCCGCAGCGCCAGTTACGTGAATGAACACTTGTACATGTGACAATTAAATCTCCAACACCTGTCAATCCAGCAAACGTAAGAGGGTTTCCTCCCATTTTTGTACCGAGGCGGGCGATTTCAGCCAGCCCTCTTGTGATAAGTGCTGCTTTCGCATTATCCCCATATCCAAGTCCGTCTGTGATTCCTGCCGCAAGCGCAATGATATTTTTCAGCGCCCCGCCAATTTCCACACCAATCACATCAGGGTTTGTGTACACTCTAAAGTTATTGTTCATAAACAAATCTTGAACAAATTGAGCCGCTTCAATGTTTTCTGATGAGACCGTGACTGTTGTCGGATGACGCAGGCCTACTTCTTCTGCATGACTCGGTCCTGATAAGACAACGACCGCTTCTCTTTTCGTTTCTGGCACTTCTTGTTCAATCATTTGAGAAATTCTGAGAAGCGTATCTGGTTCAATCCCTTTACTCACATGAACAAACGGCACTTTCGACGAAATCAACTCACTTGCCTGCTTCAATACTTCTCGAATGGCCTTTGTTGGCACGGCGACAATAATCACATCTGTCCCGTCTAGTGCCTGTTTCATATCTGTTGTTGCCTGAATAGACGCTGGTAGCGCGACATTAGGCAAGTAGTCATGATTTTCATGGTTCTCATTGATTTGATCAATTAATTCTTGCCGATGTCCCCACATGTGTACATCATGATGATTATCAGCTAATACAAGTGCAAGAGCAGTTCCCCAGCTTCCTGCTCCAAGTACTGAAATTTTTTTCATCCTGCTCACCCTTTTTATTTTCTCGCTCTTGCAAATATTTTAATCGGTGTTCCTTCAAAACCAAATGCATCTCGAATCCGGTTTTCTAAGAAACGCTCATAAGAAAAGTGCATAAGCTCTGGATCATTAACAAACACAACAAAGGACGGAGGCTTGATTGCCACCTGTGTCGCATAGTAAATTTTCAGACGCTGTCCATTATGGGTCGGCGTTGGGTTCATGGCAACGGCATCCATAATAATATCGTTTAGAATATTGGTTTGAACGCGCATGGCATGATTTTCACTAGCTGTAATGATGGACGGCATTAACGTATGAATTCTCTTTTTCGTGAGAGCAGACATGAATAAGACAGGTGCATAATCGAGGAATTGAAAATGCTCGCGAATGTTTTGCTCAAATTCCTTCATTGTACGCTCATCTTTTTCAACAGCGTCCCATTTATTCACAATGATTACAACTGCTTTACCCGCTTCGTGTGCGTAGCCAGCAATACGTTTATCCTGTTCAATAATGCCTTCTTCACCGTCAAGAACGACAGCGACAACATCAGATCGATCAATGGCTTTTAACGCACGAAGCACACTGTATTTCTCCGTTGTTTCATACACTTTTCCTTTTTTTCTCATACCTGCTGTATCGACGATGACAAAGTCACGTTGGTTGTACGTAAACATCGTATCCACAGCGTCTCTTGTCGTACCAGCGATGTTGCTGACAATGACACGTTCTTCTCCGAGCATAGCATTCACCAAAGAAGATTTCCCTACATTCGGGCGGCCAATTAGGCAGAACTGGACCACTTCTTCATCATACTGTGTATCTGGCAAGTGTTTAAAGTGCTCTGCGACTGCATCAAGCAAATCACCAAGGCCTAGTCCGTGCGTTCCAGAAATCGGATACGGCTCGCCAAATCCAAGTGCATAAAAGTCATACACGTCGCTTCTCATTTCAGGGTTGTCCAGTTTATTGACAGCAAGTACAACCGGCTTTTTCGTGCGATATAAAATTTTTGCGACTTCTTCATCCGCAGATGTCACGCCATCTCTTCCATTGACCATAAAGATAATGACATCCGCTTCATCCATTGCGATCTCAGCCTGATGGCGAATTTGCGCCAAAAACGGCTCATCTCCAATATCTATTCCACCAGTATCTATTAAATTAAAGTCATAATTTAACCATTCAGCAGAGCTATAGATTCGATCTCTTGTTACACCAGGTGTGTCTTCTACAATCGATATTCTTTCGCCTGCGATTCGATTAAAAATTGTAGATTTTCCAACGTTGGGCCTTCCAACAATGGCTACGACAGGTTTACCCATAGTACCCTTCCTTTCAATCCAGCCGCGATTCAATATGTTCATCATGTTTCAACCGGGATTTAAAATTTTCATTCAGTTTGTTATGAAATAAACCCTTCAAACATGAAGGGTTCAACTTATATATTATATCAATTTTTAATCAGACCACAATGAATAACTTAAAAATGTTTGACAATCAAGTAAAGATCTTCTCCAATACCATGGGCAATTCCGTCTAGAATGGCCTCTAAATTCATGGCATACATGTCGAGCTCTTCTTTGTTTTCACAGAAAAAAACCGCTGTTCCTCCAATGACTCGCTCTTTATTTGTCGTGGCTACAGCCAATATAAATTGTTCAATCGTATTCGCCATGCCCTATTACCTCGCTTTCTTTTTAATGAAATCTGTCGGCATTCTAATGGCATTTTCTAATATTGGCACTTCTTCTAATACACGTACAGCCAAATCTTCTCGTTTCCACTGCGGCAAAATAAACACGCCAAGTGTGCCGCTATTCAGATCACGTTTTGCGAGCGGACAAAGCGATGGTTCACCAGAATCACGATATACACCAAGCACATTGGATAAATCAAATAAAATCGCTTGCCGCTGTCCAAGGTTTGCAATCGTTGTGGCAGAGTTAAAATTCTTTGGTGTCAAGATGAAACCCATTCCATGCTCTAAAATCAGTTTTTGCTTTTCAGGAAGCCCGATATTCATCATGTAAATATCATTCACGTAAAGCCCGGCCCCGTCAAAGCGAAGTTCGCCTTTTTGAATATTGACAATATCCTTTAATTGGCTGCCTGACATTAATCGTTTTGCCATGAAAAAACAAAGAATACCGACCACTGTCCCAACGACGAGCGAGAAAAAAATACAGGCTGTTGTTGTAATCAGAGCCGTGAGGATGGAAATATAATTTCGACTTTCAAAGGCAATCGCAATGCCTTCGATATATGTACTGCCTCTTGAGACAAGCTCATACGAATCCATTTGGGTTAACGTGTTTCTTTCCATATTACGTACATCACGAAATTGCGTGGCTGCAAGCGTCAGAAACGTAATTGCAGTAAATTCCTCCTGGATTAGTGCAGGCATAATAATGGCTCCTAGCCCTGATGCGATAAAACCAAGCGCAATGTGAATCACTTGTCCATGAATATATGTAGGATATTGCCGGTAATCTGTTCTTAACATATACAGCCTTGCAGCCATCCCAAAGATGACACCAATGATCACAGGAAATGTGTAATCCGTCATGTTGATTTTGCAGCCCCTTTTACTGGTTTTCTAGATGAACGGGTGCTTAAGAGCTTTTCAAACTGATCTACACCTAATAGGAAGATGGCTCCTTGAACAACAAGGGAAAGAAACGAGAGATCCCCTATGACAACGGGTAATGTGAGCCGGTGAATCGCAAGCGTATAAAGAGCTTCCCCGAGACACACAGACATCATCCATAAAGTGATCCGTTCCATTAACTGATGCCCATATGTCAAACACATCAAGATCAGCAAGGCAAATACAACCCAGTCCACTTTTATTATCGTGAACCAAACTGGATCATATAATGCAAAAATCATAAAAAAGGCATACGCACTAACCATGGAGCCTAATTGCATGATGCTTATGATTCGATAAACAGGCCGAAAGATAACAAATGCCATACAAGCATATAAAAAGGTCAGCAAAAACCCCGCATTGATTCTGACGCCTACCATGGCTATCATGACATGACTGCATATTATATGAACAAGAACACACACTCCTAGCACGTTGCGCCACGTGCTTTTTTCCATGATAAACGTCACCATAATCCAAACGAACCATATTGACCAATAATAGTACAGTGCCTCCAATGCCTCATCACCTCAATTACATTATGGGAAAATCTCCATTTTTTAAACGTATAAGAACGCTTGGGCTTTGTATGAAATGAACAAGAGGTGACACCCTAATGGTTGAGGAGGGATGTATGATGGGTAAAGATAGACAGGAAAAACGCTTAAAGGCGTCAAGAAGAGTTGAATCTGACCGCGATCAATCAATTCATCACAAAGGGGCAACAACATTAGAAGGTCCTGAAGACGCTCGCAAAAGAAATCAATAAAAAAAGGCATGTGATGATCACATGTCTTTGTCTTCTTTCCAGCGTGACCTGAAAACCTTTGCAGTCTAGGAAGGACGAGTACAGGAGCGGAGCGAATTTGACATTCGTGAGCACCGGCACGCAGGACTGACAAAGAATGCGAGGGTTTGTCTACACGCTGAAGGCATGTGATGATCACATGCCTCTTTCCTTAGATCTTAAACTATAGTACGTCGTATCCACGCCTCTTTCTTTCAGCCAATGACTCGTCTCCCCCGTAATGACAATCGGAGCTTGTCTCAGCTCCTCGATGGTTTTCACGCCAAGGACTGTCATCATCATTTTCACATCTTCTTGTAGATCGATGATATCAGAGATCAGAGCACTTTCTCCCCCGCTCGTCAGCGATTTTAAGAAAAAGCCAGCTAACCCAGCGGCAGATGCGCCAAGAGCGATTGATTTGGTCACATCAAGTGCATCTCGAATGCCTCCAGAGGCTAGTACTGTCTGATCTTGAAAGGCTGTATGTACTTCAGCAAGACTCGCTGCAGTTGGAATACCCCACTGGTCAAAATAGCGAAGTGCTTTTTGGCGACGCAGGTTTTCGATCTTAGAAAAGTTTGTTCCGCCAAATCCTCCAATATCAACGGCTGCAACTCCTGCATCGAATAACTTCTTTGCCGTTTCCTTACTCATGCCAAATCCGACTTCTTTTACGACAACAGGCACGCCAATCGACTCAGCGATGGCTGCAATTCGCTCAACAGCCCCCCTGAAATCACGATCCCCTTCAGGCATCACGATCTCTTGGATGACATTTAAGTGAATTTGGAGCATGTTTGCTTCCAGCATGTCGACAGCATCCCGGGCTTGTTGAATGGTCGCTTCACTGCCTAAATTGGCAAAAATCAGTCCATCTGGATTGACCTGTCGAACGACTTCATACGTACGTCTTTCCTCTTTATCTTTCAGCGCAGCCATTTGTGATCCAACTGCTACTGGTATATTGGTTTCCTTCGCTGCGATAGACAAAGAGCGGTTGATATCATAGGTTGATTCTCCGCCCCCACCAGTCATTGCATTGATAAAAATTGGCGAACCGAAAGTCAGTCCGCCAATTGTCGTATGTGTATCAATTTGTGATGTCGCAAGATCTGGTAAACTGGCGTGAACGAAGGAAACATCTTTTAAACCTGTTGCTGCATGCTGGCCAGTCGACAAAGCATGCTCAATATGCTGTTTCTTTCTTTCTGCTCGCGTCAATTTTAATCACCAAATTATTTTAGTTTATTGAGTTTATCACCGATCAGGTCACCAAGCTGGAATCCGCTTGTGCTTTCTTCTTTCGCCTGATATTGACGATAATCCTCTTCGATTTGTTTTTCAGGATTTTCTTCTAGCTCACGAATGCTTAGTGAAATGCGCTCTTCATCTTCATTTACATCAAGCACTTTCACTTTCACCGTCTGCCCTTCTTCAAGGACTTCTTGAGGAGTACCAATATGTTTATGTGAGATTTGGGAAATATGCACAAGTCCTTCTACACCTGGCAGAATTTCAACAAATGCACCAAAGCTCACAAGACGTTGAACGGTTCCTTCAAGCACATCACCTTGTTGTACTTTTTCGCCAATTTGGCTCCAAGGTCCTGGTAATGTTTCTTTAATAGATAGTGAGATACGTTCGTTATCGCGGTCAACAGCAAGTACTTTTACTTTCACTTCCTGGCCTTCTTCAACAACGTCAGATGGCTTTTCAACATGCGCATGGGATAGTTGAGAAATGTGAACTAATCCATCAATGCCGCCAATGTCAACAAATGCACCAAAGTCAGTCAGGCGCTGTACTTTTCCATCAATCACGCTGCCTACTTCAAGCTTTTGCAGGAAGTCTTGCTTCTTATCTAGTTGCTCTTGCTCAACCACTGCACGATGCGAAAGAATCACACGATTTTTTTCGCGGTCAAGTTCTACCACGACAAGTGAGAGTGTTTTTCCTTTGTAGTCTGTGAAGTCTTCGACATAGTGTGCTTCAACAAGAGATGCAGGAATAAATCCGCGTACACCAATGTCGACAACTAGACCACCTTTCACAACGTCTTTTACTTCAGCTTCAAATACTTCTTTTGTTTCAAACTTTTTCTCTAGGTCTTCCCAAGCGCGGTCTGCATCAACAGCACGTTTCGATAAAATCAAAGCATCGTCTTCGACCTTTGTTACTTTAAGCTCTAACTCGTCGCCATCTTTCACGACATCTGATGCTTTTTCAACGTGAAGACTTGATAATTCACTGATTGGGATGATCCCAGGTTGTTTCACATTGACGATATCCACATTAACATGCTTGTCCTCAACTTTAGAAACAATCCCTTTCACTACATCTCCAACCTCTGGTACCTGAACATCGATTTGATTCATTTCATCTGTCATTTCGATAACCTCCTTGGTCCAAACCTACACAGCTTAGTTAAAACGACTGAGCGAATATGTGTCCTTAGCATGATGATTGCCAGCCGAATATGTATTATAGAAACATTCAAATCAACATAATTGCTTGAATGATCAATAAAAATAGTATTAGTATAAACTTCTAATAAAAGAACTTGTTTGTCAAGAGATAAACCTCTAACTTATAAAAGTTTTCTAAAATTTCTTACTGTTTTTCTACACGCTCTGCTGCATCTAAAATTTTACATGCTACCTCTTGAATGGAAAGGGAAGTTGTGTCAATTTCAATGGCGTCATCAGCCTTCTTCAGCGGTGATACCTCCCGCTCAGAATCAAGTTTGTCACGTCTTGCAATCTCTTCAATCAGCTGGTCGTAATTGACGTCATAGCCTTTTTTCTGATTTTCTTCGAAACGGCGTTTTGCTCTCTCCTCTACTGAAGCAAGCAAGAAAATTTTCACTTCGGCATCTGGAAGAACGTGTGTGCCAATGTCTCTTCCGTCCATGACGACACCGCCTCGTTTGCCAAGCTCTTGCTGTCTGCGGACCATTTCCTCTCGGACAGCTCTATGTTTTGCGACAACAGATACTTGGTTGCTCACGCGGTCAGTTCGGATGTCTTCTGTGACATCGATCTTGTCTAAATGTACTTGTTGACCTTCGTCCGTTGACACAAGTTCAATCACTGTCTTTTTCAGTAACGCATCAAGCGCCTGTTCATCCTCAAGGTCTACGCCTTGATTGAGTGCCGCAAGTGTAATCGCGCGGTACATCGCACCTGTATCGATATAAATATATGATTTTTTCGCTGCGACAATTTTTGCCACAGTGCTTTTTCCTGCTGCTGCAGGACCGTCAATTGCGATAGATAATTTCTTTTTCATAATACCTCTCCTTGATTGAATCTCCCTTATGAATTGTAACACGATCACCGCTCAAACGGGGGAATTTTTCTATCAATCCTTTTGCTTAAACGTCTCAATCCAATCTTCAATGCTCATGTTATTCACACCCTCGTATTGCACGACTTTTGACAAAAATAATTCTCCTTTCGTCAAGTGAAGGGTGATCTGAACGGCTAATAGCAGAACAAGCTGAATGAGCACCGCTTTGAATAACCATCTTTCTAAAGTTTTCATACAAAAAGCCTCCACGCTAGATTCTCTCCACTCTAGTATGGAAGCTTTTGACAACCTTTATTCTTATACTTTTTTCAGACGAGTTAACAGCTGCTGCTGGAAGCAATACTTCATGATGTACTGCTGGTGATCATTCGTCAATTCAGTAAACTCGATGATCGCTCTTGTTTTGCCAGTTTGTTCATCTTCATATACACGCTTCATTTCTGCAACCGCTTTAATTTTCACTGGCTCTTTAAGCGGAAGTTCAAACTCTGTGACTACTTCACCGTTTTCTTGTAGTGCGACACCTTCTGGAACAGCAATTGCTACACCGCCTGCACTTATATTCACGATAAATGTGTCAAAGGTTTCTACATCATTTTGGGTGATCGTAGCTTTCAGCATCGTATCCACTCGAAGGTATTCTCTTCTCTGCAGCCGAACCATTTCTTCTTTTGGTGGAATCGAAATAACAATCATTGGAATATCTTCTTTTCTTTTTCCGATAACTTCGCTTGTACATTTGTACGGAATTTGATTTTCATCGAAAAAGAAGACAGTGATTTCTGTTTGCTGGTTTAAGTAAATTGTGCGCCCCGTCTCTTTATCAGCTGGATAATTAATGAAAATATGATCGTTATTATTTTCCAAAACCTTCGATTTTGCTGTTTTTACTTCTTTGTTCTCATTGACATACTCAATTGTGATTCCATCCCCTATTTGTAACATTCCTCATCACTCTTTTCATCTGTGAAATCGTATCCTCTCCTATATTAAACCATGTATAAAACAAAAGGAAAAGACTTATTAGCCTTTTCCTCGTTTCCTTTTTTATAGGTCTTTATATATAGGTTCCGCATTTTTCAGTTTATCTACTCTTTCTTCTTTTCCAGTATCTGCATTGATGAACATCCGGTACGTGTCGTTTTTAATGGTTCCTAGGAACTCATAGCAGAGAACTTCCTCTGACATATCATTTTGAACGATGGCTAGATGCGTATCCTCGATCTTCACGTGTTTGTTCAGCGTCTTTTCAGCTTCTTTTCGAGAGATTTTAGGGGCTTTTATGTCCCGTTTTTTATGATTGACTAAATAATCTTTCGCTGAGAACCCAACGATCTCTCCATCATCTAAAGCGACTTTCATCCGAATACTATCTGGATAAAGTAGTACATTTTTTTGTAGAGGTACGTAGGTAAATACACCGATATTATCGAATTGCGCACTTTCATCTAAATGAAATGATTCGGTATCAAAACCATGCTTTTTTAAGAAACTTAGAGCCTTTTCTGAGGCATCATTTAAACTGATTTTTTGTTTTTTCACTTCTCGATTTTGAAGAAGATAGACTGGATGACCTCCTTTTTCAGTCAAGTCCAAATAAAAGTTTGCCTGGCTGTCTGGGTCTGACATCGACAGGCTGTATACATCACGATTCGTTTTACTCCCGCTTTTTCTCACCTTAAAATCTTGGTTATGATCCGGTGTAAATTGCTGGGCGATGCGAATCGCTTCTTTTTTTGAAATCTTTTGACCTTTTAAGTGGTTGTAGCCTTGCGTTTCTGATTCAGTTGACACATTTGTAGGACCGAGATCAACATCTGCAAACGCATCTGCATTTCTCTCAACGGTTTTTAATCCGTCAATGATGGTGTTGTCGTTCTTTCGATCGCCGTCAGCCAGCGCCATTTCAACATCCATCCATTTTAGATTTTTATTAAGTACGAGATGTTGCACCTGTCTAAGCTCGTTTTGAATATCTGCCGCTTGATCATATAAAGCTGTAATGCTTTTATGCGTATCTTTGTTTAGTGGTTCATCTGATAAAGATTTAACAGACGATTTGTAGCTAAAGTCTCCGACATTCGCTAGAAATTCTTCAGTTTTGTTAAAAGGCATCAATGTGAGCGGAAGCTGACTGACATTGTTATGCGCTTCTGATGACATTCTCCATACATCTGCAAGTGCTGGAGAAATAGATGTTTGGCTGTTCATCGCAAGTGTCGCCCCAAGTTTGTCGTGCAGCTGATCAACTTGATACGTTAAATCGTGGAATGCTCTTTGATAGTTGTTCTCTGCGTGAAGCAGCACTGCGTCTTTTTCTTGATGCTCTTTATAGCCCCAGTAGCCTGTTGAGATGACAGCAATTCCTAAAATAGCAATCAATATTCCTCTGATCATTTATTTACACCTCTTTTTATTCACAGAAAATATGTTTCCCGATCCGTTTAATTTGTGGTCTTCCCCAAATCCATGGGCTTGTTGCTGTATCAGGATTAAAGTAATAGACGGCGCTTTCAGATGGGTCCCAGCCATTAATGGCATCAAACACGGCCTTTTTAGCGGTTTCATTTGGCGTCATATAAAACTGTCCATCTGCCACAGCTGTAAACGCAAGCGGTTCAAAAATGACACCAGCGATTGTATTTGGAAAGGTTGGGTGGTTCAAACGATTTAAGATGACGGCAGCAATAGCCACCTGCCCTTCATATGGTTCACCTCTTGCTTCACTATAAACAGCTTGTGAAAGAAGCTGAATGTCATTGCTGGAAAAACCACCTGGCATGTTGGTTGCGGTTTGTTTCGGCGCTTGATTTGCCTGCCCATTTCCAGACTTCCCAGATGAGCTGCTGCCTCCGCTTTGACTTGTTTGATTCCCTTTTGCTCCTTGTGCTGTCTTTTTTTGCGTGTTTCTTTGCGCAGGAGCCTTTGTTTGCTGATCAAGGGGTTTCCCTCCATAGTGCGTAAACTGATTCCCTTTTTGCAGCTGCTGCTGTACAAACTCTTTATAGTATTTCGTCTTTTGAACTAATAGGCTTTTTGTTTGTTCCCCTACGAGTCCATCAACTTTTTTTACACCAAACTGGCTTTGGAAGTTGCGAACGGCCCAGTACGTGCCCCAGCCATATACACCATCAATTTTGCCGTTGTAAAAGCCATTGTATTGAAGCCTTGCCTGCAGCTCGACTACATCTTCTCCTGTAGCTCCCCGCTGAATCACTTGATTAGTGAAAGCCTCACTTTTTTCAGCTGTCATCAGTGAAGATGCGAGAAGAACGATTGAAAAGATAAGGACGATTTGTTTCATGAAACGAGCTTTGTCCATATTTGATCCTCCTGTACTTTTGATGTTTGAATATATGTTTCTTCCGATCCCTATTTTTATACATTCATTACAGGATTGAATTGGATGAAAAAACAAAAAAACGCCCTAATGGCAATATAGGACGTTTTCCAATTTACATTTGTACCATCTTCACTGCACGGGCTTTTTTGGCTTTCCGTAGACCAAACCACCATAAAAAAATCATGAAAGGCAGCATAATATATCCCCAATTTTTCATGCCAAGAAGAATGAAGTCATATAAGCCATGAAAAAGGACAGGAAGTATTAAAGAAAGGATCAGCCATTTGCGCTGCTCTTTTTTTTCAGAGAAACGAGCTTTACCTATATAAAACCCCATCACAACACCGAATAAAGCGTGACTTGATACAGGCAACAAGGCCCGTGTAAACGCAAATTCTACCCCATGAACGACTAAGTATAGAATATTTTCAAGTGTCGCAAATCCAAGTGAGACACTTGTTCCATAGACAATCCCGTCATAGTGTTCATCAAACTGCACATGTGCATAAACGCTGACCATTAAAATAAACCATTTTAATGATTCCTCTAAAAAACCCGACGTCACAAATGAAATCAAGATAGGATTTGTGGCAATATGTTCCTCTTGGAGGACATACTGAATAAACATGGTTGGAAACACAAGTATGACACCTAGCATAAAAGATCTGATGACCATGTGAACCGGCTCATTGTCGTATTGATCTTTCAAATAGAAATAACTTAAAAGTGCGATGCCGGGAGCTAAACCTGCTGAGATGATTGCGATCATAATCAGACCTCTTTCCCTACATTATCCTTTATTATCGTACCATGATTTTCCGCTTTTTTATATGACTCGAGCCCATTTTCCACAAAATATTTTTCTATATAATCCCATTTTACCTAAAAAGAACTGAATCCCTTAAAAGGATCCAGTTCTTTTTTTACCCGTTGATTCTTTTGTTGATTTCTTCTGCAATCAGCCCGCCATGAAATCTTCCATTTTCAATGAAAATTTCGTTGGCATTATTTCCTGCTGCAATGACCCCTGCAATGAAAATACCTTCTACATTTGTTTCCATCGTTTGTTCATTAAATGCTGGGCGGCCTGATTCTTGATCAATCGTGACACCCATTTTTTCTAAGAATGAATGATCGGGATGATAGCCTGTCATCGCAAATACAAAATCACTTTTCACACGCTCTATTTGACCATGTTCATTTGTAAAGACAACATCTTCTTCTGTGATTTCCTTGACCTCCGCACCGAACTCCATTCGAATGGTTCCATTTCTGACAAGTGCTTCAAACTCCGGTAAAATCCAAGGTTTGATGCTGGAGGAATATTCAGTCCCTCTATACAAAACCGTGACCCTGCTTCCGCATTTCACAAGTTCTAGGGCGGCATCGACGCTAGAGTTCTTCCCGCCGATGACCGTCACATCTTTATCAAAGTACGGGTGCCCTTCTTTAAAATAATGATACACATGAGGAAGGTCTTCCCCTTTGACATTCATATAGTTTGGGTGATCATAATACCCAGTAGCAATCACGACATAGTCACATGTATAGTCGTCTTTTGATGTACTCACGGTAAAACGGCCGTCTTTTTTCGTCACAGCGTTTACTTTTTCAAAGGCATTCACACGCAGGTTTTTTCGTCTGACCACCTCTCGGTAATAGGAAAGCGCCTGAATGCGAACGGGCTTTCGATTTTCAGTAATAAAAGCGACATCACCGATCTCAAGCTTTTCACTTGTACTAAAGAAGGTTTGGTGTGTGGGATAATGATAAATACTGTTGACCACATTCCCCTTTTCAATCACAAGTGCATCAATGCCGATTTGCTTGAATGCGATGGCAGCTGATAAACCGCACGGGCCGCCTCCTATTATGATCGCTTTTTCTTGTTTCATTTGTTCCACTCCTGTCGTTTCACTGCAATAACAATTGCTGGACTGCAATAACAATTGCTGGGCTGTTTGATTCTTTGTGCCATTACATAAAAAAAATCTCCTATTTAAGGATAGGAGATTTTTAGGCGTGATGCAAATAAGCCGCTTAAATCCAGCCTCTGAATCGAGAAGCTTCAGCCATTTTACGTACGCCGACCATGTATGCGGCAAGACGCATATCAATGCGGCGGTTCTGCGCCATTTCATAAATATTATTAAATGATTTCACCATCATATCTTCTAAACGAGTTTCGACTTCTTCTTCAGTCCAGTAGAACCCTTGGTTATTCTGCACCCATTCGAAGTATGAAACAGTTACTCCACCCGCACTTGCAAGTACGTCTGGGACAAGCAGTACACCGCGATCTGAAAGAATTTTTGTTCCTTCCAGTGTTGTCGGTCCATTTGCTGCTTCTACGACAATTTTAGCTTTAATGTTTGCCGCATTATCTTCTGTAATTTGGTTTTCAATGGCTGCTGGTACTAAGATATCGCAATCCAGCTCAAGCAGCTCTTGGTTTGTAATTGTATCGTTAAATAATTTAGTGACGGTTCCAAAGCTGTCACGTCGGTCAAGCAAGTAGTCAATATCTAGACCATCTTCATCATACAAACCGCCGTAAGCATCTGAAATTCCTACGATTTTCGCTCCGGCATCATACATGAATTTAGCCAAGTAACTTCCCGCATTTCCGAATCCCTGTACGACAACACGAGCCCCATTGATGTCAATCCCTTTTTTCTTCGCCGCTTCTTTGATGCAGATCGTCACACCTTTTGCAGTTGCAGTGTCACGTCCATGCGAGCCTCCAAGAACAATTGGTTTTCCTGTAATAAATCCTGGCGAGTTAAATTCATCAATTCTAGAATATTCATCCATCATCCATGCCATGATTTGAGAGTTTGTAAATACATCTGGCGCTGGAACATCTTTTGTTGGCCCAACGATTTGACTAATTGCGCGAACATAGCCGCGGCTTAGTTTTTCAAGCTCTCTGAATGACATTTCTCTTGGATCACAGATAATACCGCCTTTTCCTCCGCCATAAGGAAGATCCACAATACCACATTTTAAACTCATCCAAATCGAAAGCGCTTTTACTTCTTTTTCAGTAACGTTTGGGTGGAATCGAATTCCGCCTTTTGTCGGACCGACAGCATCATTGTGCTGCGCGCGATAACCAGTGAAAATCTTCACCGATCCATCATCCATACGTACTGGGATTTTGACCGTTAATAGACGAATTGGCTCTTTCAGTAATTCATACACTTCTTGCGGATAGCCCAATTTGTCAAGCGCTTTATGTATGACGGTTTGAGTTGACTTTAAAACATCTAGCTTATCTTCTGCGTTATGAGCGGCGTTTTGATCGGCTGCCATTAAAATAAACCCCCTAGAAATCTTTCATGATCTACTGCTCCCTTTCAAGCAATAGTATACACCTTCGTACTGGTAAAGCAAAGGTAAAAAGCGTTTTTTATCAAAATAAAATATCAGCGTTTATAAATATAAAAAAGGATATAAAAAAATACTGTTGTTTCAACACAACAGTATTAAATATAATAGAAAAAAGTGATTAAAAATACATTTGAATCGTTTTCACTGCATCCTCCTGCATGATCACTTTTCCATACTCTTTTAGCCGGTGAATGGTTAATGTCGTAGGAGACCCGAACTCCGCTAAAATGGAAATGACCGTATCAGCAGACAGTTCTTCAAAATCATCTAGGCTGAGAAAATATTGACCTTCATAATGGTAAACTGTACCCCCTAAAAGTCCAATACGACTTAAACTATGGGACAGTTGAATCACATCTTCAAACGAAGCAAATTGATAGAGCACATGCTTACTCTCGTCGAGCTTGACTTGCATCTCAATGTAATCTTCATCAAACTCATCATCAGCATCTTCCTGCTGACTCTTTGTCACAATGACGACCATCCCCTGCGCCTGAAGAGAAAATACTTCAACTGCAATCGGTCCATTCGCTTCAAAACCGAGCTCCTGATTCGCTTCGTTCATCATGTCTTTAAATAGCTGATGAACTTTGAACGAATCTTTCCAAAGGTCTTCTTTCGTAAGACCTCGGTCTGTCAGGTCATCTAGTGTGAGAAAAATTTTGATTTTATTATAATTCAGACGCTCCAGTCGCATAACGTTCCCTCCTGCCTCTTCTAACACACATCATACTGTAGTATATGAGATGATGAGTCATAGGTTCTTAATTTTGTATTCAGTTTACACTGTGTCAAGACGGAAGACAAGCATGAAGCAATGCTTAAGGTGACTTTTATGGAAAATATTGAGGGGGCATCAAGTTAGCGAGTTTTTAGCGGCATTAAATAGATCAGATGCGTTTCTGGTTCTGCCCCAAGTCGCATTGGAATTTTTGTTGTTCCATAGCCATTGCTAATCAGAAAGAAAGCGCCTTTGACCTGGCCAGTTCTCCCTTTTTCATACGGTCCAAATTTCCCGATACGGATTTGTCCCCCGTGGGTATGACCGCTTAGCACAAGATCAATGCCCTCTTCTTCACTCATCAAGTGATGCACATCTGGATTGTGTGATAAGAGAATATTCACATCTTCTTTAACAAACTCCGGTCGAATCGCTTCATAATCTGCTTTTTCAAGCCGAATATCATCAATTCCGCCTATTTTAATGGGCTGGCCTTCAAAATTCCACACAGCCGTTTCATTTTGCAATGTCGTGACATGATAGGAATGAAGGATCTCTTTTAGCTTTTGCTGATGGAGCTCATGATCATTGTTGCCCCAAACAAAATACACCGGCGCCATTCTTGATAACCGCTTCACATTTTCTTCAACCCTTGCATAAGGCACACCTTTTTCTGCTAAATCCCCACCGATCATAATGACATCTGGCTGCTCCTGCTCTACTTCTGCCAATAAAGTCTCACTAATTAGGCGGCGATGCGTATCAGAAATAAAGAAAATGACTGCGGGTCTATCTGATTGAAGTGCTTCTATTGTAAAGTAATGCTTTTTGATGTTGTTTTGTTTTGCCGTTTTCATCATTTTCGCTGTTACACACACACCTGTCGTAACAGCCGCTATGGCAGCAGTAAATCCGATGGCATATTTCATTATGAATGACTCCCTTTTATCATCTTTCTTTCATAAGACGCTTGAATGAAAAAAGACGTTTCAACTATTAAACGTCTTTTTCTCATTTATTTACTTTCATAATAGAGATTGATGTCATATTGCTTCTGCATGAAGTGAAAAACGGCTTCACGCTCTTTCCACTGATTTGATTGAGGCCATAAATCTGTGCTTTTTTGTATAATCTCACATCTGAGCTTATGATATTCATCCTCAGCCTTTTCTTCTTTTTTCTTATAATAATATGATGCGTAAAAAGCAAACACTTCAGCCATGATCCAAAACAGAAACACCTCATGACCGAGCAGTGTGGCAATCATCGCTTCTGGCTCTAGAGAACCCCCAGTATTCGCTGTTATCACAAAATAAAACAGAAGAATCGCTAAAGATAAAAGGGCTGTCCACTGCCACCTTTTGCACTGTTTGGCAAAGCCCTCGTATTTGTGCTTTCTTTTGATCAATGTCTCAATCATTTTCTGTGTTGGCTGATCCATATAGCGGCTGATTGCGTGTAATGTCATCACATACACCCTGTCCCTTTTTTCTACATATGTATGTGCTTGTTCATTGATTCATGTCAGATCATTCATTTTCTAATGGAATATTCAACACTTGTCCGCTGTATACACTATTTCCTTTTAAATGATTATAAGCTCTAATCTTCTCTTCACCCGAACGGTTCTTATAATACTTCATGGAAATTCGGTACAAATTCTCTTTAGGACCAACAGTATGCTGCACAACACGAACTGACTTTTCTTCCTGCTTCTTTTTCTCTTCCGCTTCTTTTCGCTTTTTCTCTTCCTGCTGCTTTTGCAAAGCCAGCTGCTGCTGCTCACGTTTTTTTGCAGCTGCGGCCTTCTCGCGCTCTTCCTTCTCTTTAGCAGCTTGTTCTTTTTTCTTTTGCTCTGCTTTTTCTTTTGATCGCTGCTTTTCTTCTTCTGCCTCTTTCTTTTTCTTCTCATCGTCAGACGCCGCTTGATCAGCGCCCGAGTCATTTTTTGTTTCAGCAAGTGCGGTTGGCACTGGGTCTGTGTCAGCACTTGAAGTTTTATCGATATATACACCTTGATTGTTGTGATCATTGATTCCGTTTGACGCATAATACATCAAAAGAAATAGCACAGTGACGACAATGATAGGAAAGATAATAGCAAGTGTCGTAAACAGTGGATTACGTACTTTTTTCGTGCGCTGCTTTTTATATTCATGGAAATCTTCTCGTGTAGGAAAGTGAGAGTCATCTGAAGGATGCACTTTTTCCTCAAGGATTTCCTCTACATCATCATGGATGTTTGTCAGCTGCTGCTTTTTTCTCTTTATTCTCGACATCTCTTCCATGTTCATCCCTCCCCCAATATTTAAAACGAATTTGACAAGCAAAGACTAAGTCAATGACAAAGTGTGTCATGACAGGAACAAATAAATTCCCCGTCCACTCGTATAAAAGTCCTAAAAAAATACTAATAGAAACCACAAGGATAAACAAGAGTATTTTTGACAGGTAGCGAAAGTGGAGAAGCGCAAACACCATGCTGGCAATCTCAAGTCCAAATTGCTGCTGAACGATCCCTCGGAATAGAATTTCCTCTGAAAAGGCAATGAGCAGTGTTAACCAAACAATATGCAGTACGCTGCGGTTTTTGAACATTTTCTCATTTAATCCGCCATCATCATACATATGAGCCGGAAACACCTTCATGACAATGACATCCACAATTATGACAAGTAAGGCGCCGCCAATTCCATAAGTGAGTATCCGCATATCATGCATCTGCCAAAGTGCCGTAAAATCAGTCCAATGATCAAACATAAAAATGCCTAATAAAAAAGAGACAATCAGCATGAGCAGCTGCGTGAAATACAGCTGTTCTACTACTTGTCGATCGGTTAATTTTTCAATAATACGGCGATGTTGTTCAATCAATGCTGCGCCTCTTTTGTCAGATGAAACATACGCTCCAGCTCGGTCTTCCAGTGTTTCATTTCATTCAGCTCCAATGGTTGATCTTTTTTTTCATAATCCGACAGGTCAAGTCCGCAAGAAGAGCAGCAGTTGCCAGAGGAAGACTCCTCCGCTTGATCAAGCTGTTCGTCAAAGTATGATAATAGAGATTGTCTAAAGCAGCTATGATCAGTGATTCGTTCTTTAAACTGCCACACTTTTTTGAGCTTTTCTGTTTGTCTATCCTGCAGCTTTTCTTTCAGATTCTCCAAAAGCACTCGAGGCTGTTCAGATTGGTGCATCATGTAATAATGTGTCAGCATCCTCGCACGCGTCTCCTGTAGCCCCGCTTCCATCAATCGTTCACGTAATTTTTTTTCATCATTTGTAGGCACCTGAGATAATTGAGCCAAGAAAAAATCAATTTCTGGCTCGTCAAAGCCTTCTGTTTGAATCAAATGACTTTGAATATCGGCATCCTCTTCTGTATATAAAAGAACACTCACACTACTTTTTCCGTCCCGTCCCGCTCTTCCAATCTCCTGCATAAATGCTTCTATTGATTGCGGCGGGCTCATATGAATCACAAACCGTATATCTGCTTTATCAATTCCCATGCCAAAGGCACTTGTACAGCAAATCAGATCAATTTGACCGCTGATAAATTGCTGCTGAATCAGCATGCGGTCTCCTGCCTCCATTCCGCCATGATAAAACTCTACACGTTGATGCGTTTTTTGTTTAACCAAAAGAGCGATATCCTCTGTCATTTGCCGGGTCGGGCAATAAATCAGGCCAGGTCCTTGAATGGTTTCCACAAGCTCAAGTGCTCGTTTTTCTTTTGTTTCTTTCGTTTCATGCACTTCCTTCACTAGCGCAATGTTAGGCCGGTTCACTGAGTGAATATGAAAGTCTGGCTGCTGTAGCCGCAAAGTTTGCACAGTATCCTTTAAGGTCTGCTTTGTCGCAGTTGCCGTCAGTGCTAAGGCGATAGGATGACCTAACGCTTCTCTCCATTCTCCGAGCTTGGAGTATTCAGGACGAAAATCATGTCCCCATTCTGATATGCAGTGCGCTTCATCGACGACAAATAGACCAACATGCATCGATTTGAGCTGCTGCAACAGCGCATCTGACATGAGCGCCTCAGGTGCGACAAATAAAAATTTATATGATGGCAGATGCCGAATGATATGTCGCCTTTCATGAAAAGATAGTGTACTGTTAAGCGCCGCCACTCGCTTTTCACCGCGCATTTTCATTCGCTCCACTTGATCCTCCATAAGCGATAAAAGCGGCGAAATAATGAGAACTAGCCCCTCTGTCATATAGCCGGGAATTTGATAGCAAAGTGACTTACCGCCGCCAGTAGGGAGCATGGCAACTGTATCTTTTTGATGAAGTACACTTTGAATAATATCCTCTTGCCCCACTTTAAACGCGCTATATCCAAAGTATCTCATGAGTGTTTGATGAAGCTTATCCATTTGCTTTCACCATCCTTGTCAGTGCCAATCGTATTTGAAAATAAGTAAACGGATGCTCGAGGTTTTCTTTGATCAGCTTCAGTTTATTCGTTTGAAGCTGAAAGGCTATCTCATGGATCGCCTGCTGCTCCTCGCTGCTGACATAAGGTTCTATTGAGAAACTCGGCTCATGGATGGACAGCTCCACAATATGGTCTTCAATCGTTGCCTTTTTTAAAGAACGAATGTGGGCTATTTGATCAATACTAAACCCTTTTTGCACAAGCTCAAGTGTTTTGTGGGTGGAGGTGGTTAGCACACGTTTGAATTCAAGGTCATCTATCATACGCTGCATGATCGGCGCCTCACCTTTTTGTGCAGATTGAATAAAATAATGGAGCACATTCCAAAAAAGCAGGTAAACATACCACACATCTTCTTTCAGCCATTCAGCCATTTGCTGGTACGTACGCCCGATTCTTTCATGTGAAGTCAATGAATAGACAAAGAGCAGTGCCTCTTGATCACTTAAACGATCAAGGAGCGTATCAAGTTCATGATGTAGACCTTCAGAAAGCTCTTTCTTCTGGCGGCAGTGTTTTAAAAACGATTTCGTCCAGCTTTGAACCGATATATCCCTTTGAATCGGCACATATTGATGTGATTGCGCCGCATGATGGGAAAGAACTTGAACAAGTAAAGACAACCTCACCCATAGCATCTTTGCTTTATCATGATACTTGGCACCGTGAAAATAAGGGGGCATCGGTTTTTTAGAAAAATGCTGCCTTAGCATATACTTTCCTGCATCTGTGACAATGAATGTATCCCCTGTTTTTCTGATGAAGTGTTTCTCTTGAAGCTTTTGCACAGAGCGATTCAATTGATCCCGCGTAAAACCCGGAAAACAGCCGAAGTAGCTGGAAAGCTGAAACAAACTTGCATCCTGTATCGTTTGTGATGATTTTTTCCCTTTAAAAAGATGGTAGACAGCACTAATGGAGCGTTCGCCGTTCAATTTATGTACGCTGTCCATCAACACGACATCCAAGTAATGAATCGTCATTCATCAAAGCACCTGTCTTCCTGACAAAATTCGAATATTTTCTCCCTTTATTTTAACAGATTTCATAGAAGAAGAAATGTTTAAACTCAATTAATGGGGGAAAGTTATGAACAAACCCTTATATGATAAGCATTCTCAATCACTTTACAGTTGAAATGTGAATTTAAAATCATTACAATAAGGTTTGAGGAAATTGTTTTTTTATCGGTGAAACGAAACAGGTTAAACCATTTGTTCCATCGAACAATCTGGGAGGTATTTTTTTAACATGGCAAAATATACAATTGTAGACAAAGACACATGTATTGCTTGCGGCGCATGCGGTGCAGCTGCTCCAGACATTTATGATTATGATGATGAAGGCATTGCATTTGTTACACTCGATGACAATCAGGGGACTGTAGAAGTTCCAGAAGTGCTTGAAGAAGATATGCTTGATGCATTCGAAGGATGCCCAACTGACTCAATTAAAGTTGCGGACGAATCTTTCGATGGTGACCCACTTAAGCATGAATAGTATAAAAGCCCCTTATACAGGGGCTTTCAGCGTGTAGACAAACCCTCGCATTCTTTGTCAGTCCTGCGTGCCGGTGCTCACGAATCTTAAATTCGCTCCGCTCCGGTACTCGTCCTTCCTAGACTGCAAAGGTTCTCATGTCACGCTGAAAAGAAGACAAAGGGCTAAAATAAAGATCATTTTAGCCCTTTGTCAACAATCTAAAGCCCCTTATACAGGGGCTTTTTTATATTAACTATTTTGAAGTCGTCGTTTATTTTCAAACCATGGACGCATTTTCACAAAAATGAAGCTAAATACGATGGTAATGATAATTCCTTTAATAAAGTTAAAAGGTAAGATCCCAGCTGTAATGGTCGTTCTGAGCGCATGATCTGAAAGCTCAGGTGCATTTAAAAACCATGTGTAAGCGGGAAGGAATAAGAAATAATTTAAAATACTCATCATGACAGTCATGAGAAGTGTTCCCATGATCATTGACCATGCCATGCCTCTTGCTGATTTGATTTTTTTGAACATAAAAGCGACGGGCAAAATGAATAATGTGCCTGCAATGAAGTTGGCTACTTGCCCAACAGGAACACCGGACATACTGCCCTGGATGAGGTAATGCAGTACATTTTTTAAAGCTTCAACGGCAATCCCTGCACCCGGCCCATAAATTAAAATCGCAATAATCGCCGGAATATCGCTAAAATCAATTTTTAAATACGCTGGAAGCCCTGGAAAAGGGAAATCCAATAAAATTAAAACAAACGAAATACTGCTAAGCATACTTGTTACGACTAATCGTTTTACTCTACTTTGATTCAACATTCTCTCTCCTTTTCGATCAAATCTTTCGAAAAGAGGATTGTTCAATTTTAGCCACAAAAAAACCGCTCTGAATACGTACACAGGAGCGGGAAATTTAGGCTACACAAATAAACGTAAAAACAGACATGTTTTCAACGTTTATGAACCTCCATCTTCTCCCATCCAGACTATACTGTCGGCTTCGGAATCACACCGAATCCTGCCAAAAAAGGCTCGCGGGCTTAGAGACAATGCCTCATCACCGCCGGTAGGGAATTACACCCTGCCCCGAAGATTGATCATTATTCAATTCGACATCATTATATATGATATATGAGCATTTGTACAGATAAAAATCCTGAGCAATTTCATCAGTTTTAAGAAATCGTAAAAAACGTAAAATTTATAATGACAAATGCGTATAAATTGGTTATCTTTTGTTTAAAGGTGTTCATTCTTTATAAAGACACCAATAAATGTTCGTGTTTTCTTTTTCGCTTTACTGCTTTAATTTGATTGACACAGTGAAAAGGAATATGGTAAATTATCAGATATTTATGACGTTTATTTTAGGAGGAAATCTTACGATGTTTCGAGTATTAGTCTCAGATAAGATGAGCAATGATGGTCTTTTACCACTTTTAGAAGCAGATTTTGTTGAAATTATCCAAAAAAATGTAACAGAAGCCGAGGATGAATTACACACGTTTGATGCCTTACTTGTCAGAAGTGCCACTAAAGTGACAAAAGAACTTTATGAAAAAATGACTTCATTAAAAATTGTGGGCCGTGCCGGTGTGGGAGTCGACAACATTGATATTGATGAAGCAACAAAACACGGCGTCATTGTCATCAATGCACCAAATGGAAATACGATCTCAACAGCAGAGCATACGTTCGCCATGATCTCATCTCTCATGCGCCATATTCCTCAAGCCAATATTTCTGTTAAATCAAAAGAATGGAACAGAGGTGCATATGTCGGTGCTGAGCTTTATGGAAAGTCACTTGGGATTGTTGGTTTAGGCAGAATCGGTAGCGAAATCGCTCAGCGAGCAAGAGCATTTGGTATGACTGTAAACGTGTTTGACCCGTTCCTTACAAAAGAACGTGCAGAAAAAATTGGTGTCAATGCAAAATCACTCGATGAAGTGCTCGAAGTATCAGATATTATTACTGTACATACACCATTAACAAAAGAAACAAGAGGACTGCTCAATAAAGAAACGATTGCAAAAACGAAAAAGGGCGTTCGTTTAGTGAACTGTGCACGCGGTGGTATTATTAACGAAGCTGACCTTCTTGAAGCACTTGAAAGCGGCCATGTCGCAGGGGCTGCACTCGATGTATTCGAAGTAGAACCACCTACTGATAATCCGCTTGTGGATCATCCAAACGTCATTGCAACTCCGCACCTTGGTGCATCTACAAAAGAAGCGCAATTAAATGTGGCGGCACAAGTATCTGAAGAAGTGCTTCAATTTGCAAAAGGACTGCCTGTCATGTCATCTATCAATCTTCCAGCGTTGACAAAAGACGAGTTCAAAAAAATTCAACCGTATCATCAATTTGCTGGAAAACTTGGACGTCTTGTCTCTCAATCCATGAGAGAGCCTGTAAAAGAAGTGAGCATTTCCTATGAAGGGTCGATCTCAAAACTCGAAACATCGTTTATTACAAAAAGTCTTTTGTCTGGCTTTTTAAAAGAGCGTGTAGACTCGACGGTCAATGAAGTAAACGCCGGGATGGTAGCAAAAGAACGCGGCATTAGCTTTAGTGAGAAAATTTCTTCTAGCGAATCTGGTTATGAGAATAGCATTTCAATTGAAGTCAAAGGTGACCTTTCAACCTTTACTTTAAAAGCAACCTATATTCCGCATTTAGGGGAACGCGTCGTCTCTATTAATGGATTCAATATTGATTTTTACCCTGATGGACATCTAGTCTACATTCAGCATACAGACGCACCTGGTGTGATTGGTCAAGTAGGTCAGATTTTAGGCGACCATGATGTGAACATTGCGACCATGCAAGTAGGACGTAAAGAAAAAGGCGGCGAAGCCATCATGATGCTTTCTTTTGATAAGCATCTTGAAGATGAAATTGTCCAAAAATTAACTGAAGTGCGTGATATTCTTTCTGTACGTCTGATCGACCTATAAAAACGATCGTAAACCTCATGCTTTTGCATGAGGTTTTATTTTGTTGAAACGATTAATCGGTCACCCGTTCGAATGAAATGAGTTGTCAGCGCATTGATCTTTTTCAATTGATCAACGGTCATTTCATGTGCCTGAGCAATGGACCACAGGGTGTCCCCTTGTTGAATGACATATGTATGTTTTTCATGCCCGTTCACATGAAGGGCTGGCTCTTTAAAACGATCCCTCGCAATGACTGTGAGCGGATCTACTGCATCTTCTTTGCTCACTGACCAATTGCCCTTGTGTACTTCAAAATGCAAATGAGTGCCTCTAGAAGCGCCTGTGTTGCCAATGATGCCGACTGGCTGTCCTGCTTGTACCTGATCACCGCTTTTAACAAAGCGCTCGTGTAAATGGGCATAGACGGTTTCATATCCATTTGGATGGCGGATAAACACGACTTCTCCATAAGTAGCAGATACATAGGAACGAGTGACTACCCCTTCGCTTGCAGCAAAAATTGATTCGCCTTCTGGCGCAGCAATGTCTAATCCCTTATGCGCGCCGCCTCTTGTCCCAAATAAATCGGTGACTTCCCCTTTTATTGGTTCCACCCATTCGGTTGTTTTCTCAGCATGGGCAAATGGCGATAAGATCAAGAACAAGAAACAGCTGGCACATATGAAACAATACCTTTTCATCAGTGACTTCCCTTCTTTGAAGTTCTTTTCATGACAGCTTAGTATACCGCAAGGATGCCCTTTTCTATACATGAAAAAAAGACAAAGGGCTAAAATCAGCAACATTTTAGCCCTTTGTCAACAATCTGAAAGAACGCAATAAATTGCGTTCTTTAACGATCTTTGATGACAACTGGATTTGGCAGCGCCGGTACTTCTAGTGGTTCTTCTAATTCATAGGGCCCTACTTGATCTGTCCCTGCATTTTGAATCGTGACATCTTTAAAACCAAAATCTTTCGCTGTGAGCAGCAGCCCTTCAATAAGTAGAATATGATCAATTGAGTCCGTTAATTGTACTGATGCTCCAAACGTGACGGTCGCATGTTTTCCTTTTGATGTCACATCTTTAATAGGTTCTTCTTTAATGAGCGGATCTAATCCTGCGTCACCTGTCTGCTTCATTGCCTTTACCGCATCTTCATAAGTTTCATAACGACTTTTTGAGGGCACCAAAAAGGTCCCGCTCTTATTCTCTAATACGAAGTAAGCGTGCTTTGTTTGTTTATCAATTGAAATGGTGCCAAGACTTCCATTAGATCCTAATTGAAGATGAGAGCCTTTGACAGACTTGACCTGCACTTGCTTATATGGACTCCATTTTAGTGTTTCTTTTACCATGTCTTTAAAGCGGTTGGCTTCTTTTAATGTATCAAGAGACAAATCATTTTTCAGCTGAAAAACCAGCGTATCCCCTTTTGCACTAACCTCCACCATATCCATATAAGTTTGAAGCGGTTTTGTCATCTCAGGCAGCTGCACCTTTTCATATGTGTCAAGCAATGCTTGCACATGGTCATGCTCATTTTCTTTTTCAATACTAATTGGGACAACTTGAGAAGTCGATTCATCTATGTATGCAATCGTCATATACTTTTCCTTGTCAGCTTTATAAACAACATGCGAAGGCTCATTTTTGTTTTTTACCGCCTCTAATGTTGCATTCACCTGCCCTTTGTCAGCATTCGATCCCATTTTCACTTTCTTTATATCTTGAGCGGCTGGCTGAAAGAAATGAGGAGAAATCAAAAACGCCATAAATAGAACCACAACGGTTGCTACCGCTGGACCGATCCATCTGACACTTTTCTTTTTCTTCCCGCTTGCCATCAGCATTTGCTGGTAAATCTGCTTAGATGAACGGTTGTCCTCCACCTTTGGAAGCTGACTTAGTAACACCTTGATTCGTTCTTCGCTCCAATCGGACCTGTTCGTTTTCATTCAATAGCTCCTCCTTCAAAAGCTCCATATGTTTTCGGAGCACTTTCAGGCCTCGGTGCTGCGTTGTTTTGACTTTGCTTTCCGAGAACTTTAGCGCCTTTGCCGTCTCCATGATTGAGTAGCCCTGGATAAACCTTAAAATGATGACAGCTCTTTGATCTATGGTGCAATGATCAAGTGCGGCATAGATTTCTTTTATATTTTCATCCTGGACAGCCAATTCATCCGGGAGCAAGTCTGGGTCTTTTACATCCTGCTTATCCCAATCAAACGTGCCTAGCACACGTTGTCTAATGGTTTGCTGTTTGCGAAACCAGTCAATTGCCACATGCCTTGCAATTGAAAACAGCCATGTTTTCTCGCTGCTTCTTCCTTCAAAAGTTTTATATGAGTGAAGTACCCGAATGTAAACCTCCTGAACGAGATCCTCTGCCTGATTTTTATCTTTTACCATATAAAATAAAAATTGGTACAAATCTTGATGGTACGAATCATATATTTTTTGAAAGGTTTCATGCATAGGAAACCCCTCCGTTCACTTATTTTTGTCGAGTGACTCTTGCAAAACGTTACATTACAACTTTATGACAAATATATTACAAGATCGACCATTTGGAAAGGGCTTTTTGTTTAACTTCTCCTTAAAAAAAGAAAACATAGAAAAAACACCTCTTTTTCTGACGAAAAGAAGTGTTTCTCATGTAACAAGATTCTTCGTCAAGATTAGACGAGTTCCTGCTTTTTTTTCGGAATATAGAAGGTGAAGTGTGTACCTGTTCCTGCTTTGCTGTGTACATGAATCGTGCCTTGGTGTGCCTCTACAATGTTCTTCACAATGGCAAGGCCTAGCCCCGTACCCGAGCGTCCTCTAGTTCTTGCTTTATCCGCTTTATAGAACCGCTCAAAAATAAATGGCAGATCCTCTTCAGGAATGCCGCTTCCTGAGTCTTTCACATCCACCTTCAGCCCATTCTCCACCGATTGAACAGAGAAGTGGACATCTCCGCCCTCTGGTGTATGACGAATGGCATTATCAATCAGATTGGTCAAAACCTGTTCAATCTTATCTGGATCGAATACAAAGTGCGGTTCTTCTACTTGAATCTCATATGTGAGATGAATTTGTTTTTCTTTGGCAATCCCAAGAAACTTTCGGTAAATTTTCTCAGTCAGTTCTTCTGTATCAGTTGATTCAAGATTAAGCGTAATATGACCAGCTTCCATACGTGCCAGATCTAGAAGGTCATTTACAAGGCGCCCCATTCGAAGTGATTCGTCATAGATAATTTGCGCAATCTCTTTCTTTTCTTCTTCTGATCCTGCAATGTCATCGACAATGGCCTCACTATAGCCTTGCAGCATAGCAATTGGTGTGCGAAGCTCATGACTGACATTGGCAATGAAGTCTTTTCTCAGCTTATCAAGTCTTCTCTCTTCTGTCATATCACGGAGTACCGCAACCGCACCTCTCACATTCTGCTGATTATAAAGCGGAGACATCAGGAGCACCCAAGTACGCCCTTGCAGCGTGACTTCGATCATTTGCTCTTTTTCCGTGCTGACGGCTGTATGAAACAATTCTCGCGCTTCTGGCGGCAGTTCATCTCCATCTTTGATCTTCATGTTTTGCTCGTAGTACCAGGCCTGCAAAAATCTTTCGGCAGGCGGATTTGTCATGAGGATGGTTCCATCAATATTGATGGTGATGACACCATCAGCCATACTGCTTAGGATGTTGGACAAATGTTCTTTTTCTTGATTTAAGGCAGTAATATGAAATTTCAGCTGTTTCCCCATTTGATTAAAGGCGATGGCCAGTTCTCCAATTTCATCTTGCGTTAATATAGGAATCTTCGTATCAAATTTCCCCTTCGCCAAATCTTGTGCTCCCTCTCTCATTTTTCTGAGAGGATAGGTGACACGTGTCGATAAGAAGAAAGCGAAAATAGTGGTCAGAACAATTGCAATTCCGGCAGCGAGGAAAATATACCGCGTCGTATGTTTCGTTGTTTGTTCTACAGCGAGGAGTGATTGGGAAAGAAAGACCATGCCTTTCTTTCCGTTCGCCTCATAAGGAACACCTACTACAATTCGCTCATCCTTTTGATTGCCTGTACCAGATTCTGCTCGTTTGCTGATTTTCTTTCGTTCTTTCAGCGCTTTTTTTAAATCTTTGTCTGCTTCAATTTGTTCTTTTGTTATCGCTGGAAGCTTTCCGCCTTTTTCAGACGAATACCATTCTAGTCCATCCTCTTGAACAATCGCAATACTCGTCAATTTGTCAGCGAGTTCTGATGTAATAGACCTTGCGAGCGATTGATTCTCATGGCTTTCTAAAATGACTGCCACTTTGTTTGCCATTTGTGTTAAATCAGACTTTGCTTCTTCTACATGATAATTCTCAATGAATTCTAAAAGAAGCACAGTTAAAATGGATAAAACAATGAGGACAAGGAAAAGAATGGTTAACCATAGCTTTCCTACGACACTTTTCCACAGCTTCATTCAGCGCCGACCTCAAATTTGTACCCGACACCCCATACTGTCACGATTTTTTTCGCCGCTTCTGGTGACACTTTATTCAGTTTTTCTCGAAGTCTTTTGACATGGGTATCCACCGTTCTCAAATCCCCAAAGAATTCATACTGCCACACTTCTTTTAGAAGCTTCTCCCTGTCATAGACCTTATCCGGCGTTTTCGCCAGGAAGTATAGAAGTTCATATTCCTTTGGCGTGAGGCTGACTTCTTTTCCATCAGCCGTTACCCTGTGTGCATCATGATCAATGGATAGATGAGAAAACACAAGAACATCTTTTGTTGTTGTGCCAGTATTAAGATACGATGTTTGAGACGACCTTCTAAGCAATGCCTTTACACGTAAAACTACTTCACGCGGGCTAAAAGGTTTGACGATATAGTCGTCCGTTCCCGCCTCGAATCCTTGGACACGGTTAGCTTCCTCACCTTTTGCTGTCAGCATAATGATGGGGGTGGCTTTTTTATCTCGAATTTGATTACACACTTCAATCCCATCTGTTCCAGGCATCATTAAATCGAGCAAAATGAGGTCATAATCCGTTTGAAGCCCTTTTTGTATCGCCTCATCCCCATTTTCCGCTTCATCAATCTCATAATTTTCTCGTTCTAAATACATTTTTAAAAGGCGGCGAATTCTTGCCTCATCATCTACGATTAATATTTTCGTTTGAGTTGTGTGTTCCATTAGACAATCCTCCTGCTTTCTCCGTTGTTACATTCATTTTAACAAAAAGCCGAATCGAATCATAAAAGTTGGTCTTTTCTTGCGATTATGCGTAAGAATGAAGCCCTGCAATGACAAGATTGACAAAGATGAGATTAAACATAATAATGGCAAATCCGATCACGGCAAGCCAGGCGGACTTTTCACCGTGCCAGCCTCGTGATAACCGAAGATGGAGATAGGCTGCATAAAATAAAAATGTGATTAAAGCCCATACTTCCTTCGGGTCCCAGCCCCAAAATCTCGTCCATGCTAATTGCGCCCAGATCATCGCAAAAATAAGTCCGCCTAACGTAAATACAGGGAAACCAATGGAAACAGCCCTGTACCCAATTTCATCGACTAAATCGAGATTCACCTGTCTCACGAGCGGCTGAAGGAGAGCACTTAGTCTTTTTCGAATGATCAATCGTAGCAAGCCATAAATGATCAGCCCAACGCCAAATGACCATAATACTGTATTGACCTTTCTACCTGAAAAAACAGGTGGTAAATCAACGAAAGGCTCCAAACGATTTTGCGTCACAAGCTCCCCTTGATGAGGTCCTACTAAAGCTGGCAGCTCATAGACCATCACGCTTTCTTCTTTATTCTTATCTACCCAATTAAATTTCGCTTCATACCCTGTCATTCTAAAGATGGACGTGACCGCAATAAATGCAAGGGTGACCACAATCATAAACATGACAAGCTCTAAACCAAATGTCTTCTTGCCCGGTTTTGTTTGATCGACATGCTTCAAAAGAAAAATGACGCCTGCCACAAAACTGATCGCTAAAATGGCTTGACCAAGCGCCGCTGTCGTCACGTGAATATATAGCCAGTTGCTTTGAAGTGAAGGAATCAGCGGTGAAATATCTGATGGAAACATGCTTGCATACGCAATAATCAATAAAGCGATTGGAAGTGTGAATAAACCAAGTACAGACACTTGATAGACAAAATATAAAATGATAAACGCGAGCACCAGCATCATGCCAAAGGCCGTGGTGAACTCAAATAAGTTACTGACTGGCGCGTGACCAGACGCGATCCACCTTGAAATAAAATAGCCAAATTGGCTCAAAAAACCGATGATGGTGAGCGTAATGCCAATAAGTGCCGCCTTGTTTTTGCGCGGGCCATCCTCTTTCTTTTTTCCCTTAATGGCCCCTCCAAAAAAAGGAACTGCCGCTAAATAAAATAGAAAAGCTGCAAATAACAGGTTTTCACTGACTGCCGCCATCTAATCCTTCCCCCTTGCTTTTGCTGATACTTGTTGTATCAGGCAGTTCTTTTTGATCCACTGGCTGTTTGATGCCGCTGCCACTTAGTAACACGTTAAGATCAGACTTTAAGCCGAACCAGTTTTTGTTTGTGTGTCCTGCCACAAATACTTTTCCATCCTTTGCCGACAGCCAGATTCTTCTATGCTGCCAGTACATCCCTTGCACGACACCAATCATGAAGATGATTCCGCCAACAATGAGTACCCCAAGTGTTAAGTCTTTTCTCACCGTTAAACCCGTAACGTTTTTCGTTTCAACCCGGTCAAACTTCATCTTATAAAGATTGTTATCTGAACCCTCTACTGTCTCTTGAATCGCGACAAAGCTTTTTTCACCTTTTGGTTTTTCAGGAGAAATCATTTCAAACACGAAAGCAGGGTTATTTGGATTCCTTGTTTTCGTACTCGGCGTGCCATCTTCGTCCAAATAAAAATCAGGCAAATAACTCATCACCTTGACTTTGTAACCGCTACCAAGATCATATTCTGACTTAGGCTCCAGCAGATTAATCTTCACAGTTCCAAAAGATTTCTCAGTATCTTTTCGAATCAGCTGAAAGACCATTTGATCGAGTTCATTTTGTTTAAAATCCACTTGATATAATGAGAAATTGTCAAACTTAAGCGGTTCATTCACTTTAATGTCGTGCTCTGTTACCTGCTTCAGCTTGGGCTTTTCGCCAAAAACAACTTCCCCTTCACGTTTGTATAAGGTGGCATCGGTTTTATAACTTTTGACGACTTGACCGTCACCAGCTTTTTCAATCGCGTTTTCAAACACTTCTTTTTCTTTTTCAGATTCATAGCGATCAATGGAAAACGCATTATTCTTTAAGAAATATTGACCTCCCGTGCCTGGGATTGGTGCCGTTTCGCCTTCTCTTACCCACAATGTTTCATCCACGTACATTCCCGGGACAAAACGGAGCATTGATCCAATGAGAAATATAATTAATCCGATATGATTGACGTAAGGTCCCCAGCGGGAAAAGCGGCCTTTTTCAGCTAAAATATGTCCATCTTCTTCTCGCACGCGGTAACGCTTTTGTTTCATCTTACGAACGATGCCTTCATATGTATGCTGATCTAATGTTTTGTCTGTTTCGCTGAAAAGTCGCTGCCTTCTCATGAAGCCTTCTTTTTTGACAACCCCTTGGTTTTTAAGCGCCCGATAAAGTGGAATCACTCGGTCGAGACTGCAAATGACAAGGGAAATTCCAATAGATGCTATAAGGGCTAAGAACCACCAAGAACTATAAAGATCATGAAATCCAAGTATGTAGTATAACTTGCCAAACGATCCGTATTGCTCCTCATAATAAGTGGAAGCCGATGCACCTGGAGGAATAAATCGCTCCTGCGGAAAAATCGTTCCTAGCGAAGAAGCTAATAGTGTGATGACAATGAGCCACACACCCACTTTGACGGAAGAAAAAAAGTTCCATACTTTATCAACAATCGATTTGTTGTATGTTTGCGAGCGTCTCGCACTGCCGTCATATCTCATATCCAGCAGCTTTGATGAATTTTTCTCTTTTGCTGCAATGGGATTGCCGCATGATTCACATAGAACAGTACCAATTGGATTAATATGTCCACACTCGCACTTTACTTCTTTCATTCTATGACCCCTTTGGTTTAATCAAATTCATATATTCATAGACATTACGTTCTGTCATCGTTCCCTTTATGACTTTGATTACCTTGCCTTCAGGATTAATTAAAAATGTGGTTGGCAGCGGCGTAATATCATATGCCTCTGTCACTTGACGATCTTTGTCCATGGCAACAGGAAAATTCACGCCATAAGCATCCATAAAATTCTTCACCGCAATATTGGATTCCCCCACATTTACGGCAACAATTTCGACACCGCGATCCTTGAACACTTGATACTGATTCGCCATATAAGGAAATTCTTGCTTACATGGACCGCACCATGTCCCCCAAAAATTTAGAAAGACACCTTTTCCTTTTAAGTCCTTTAATTCAATCCGTTCCCCATCTACAGATTGAAGGACAAAATTAGGTGCAATAGATCCTTCTTTCACTCGATCCGGTTTGGCAAATACTGAATTATACATGGTATAACAGAGTGCAGCAAGCATCACGAGGAGAATGCCCGTCCGTATGAAAAATCGTCTTTTCTTCATCTGAAGTACCCCTTCCCCATAGACATTCAGGTAAATTATAGCATTCTCCGTCTTTTGATGCTTCTTCATTTTTTGAAGTTTATGTGAAAATTAAAAAGCACTTTTCCCATGATCTGCAATCGCTCTTAGACGCTTTACTTCATGCGGAGACAATTCTCTGCGCTCGCCTGGTCTCATGCCTTCAATATGAAGGAAAGCATATCGCTCTCTTTTTAGCTTTAAAACATCGTGACCGATGGCTTCAAACATGCGGCGTACCTGTCTGTTTCTGCCTTCATGTATGGTTAATTGCACAATACATGTTTGCTTTCGTTTATCAATCGACAGCATTTTGGCACGAGCAGGTGCTGTTTTTTTATGGTCTAACATGATTCCTTTTTCTAGCTTTCTAAGCAATTCCTTTGAAGGGATACCTTTTAGTTTCGCTGCATACGTTTTATCAATTTCATACTTCGGATGCATGAGCTTATGGGCAAATTCGCCGTCATTTGTAATCAAAATTAAACCGCTCGTATCATAATCTAATCGGCCGATCGGATAAAGGCGCTGCGGGACATCATCAAAGAAGTCTGTGACGACTTTGCGCCCTTTATCATCCTCGGCAGCAGAAATGACGCCGCGCGGTTTATAAAGCATAAAGTACACTGGTTCTTCTCTTTCAAGCTTTAATCCATTGACTTCAATTTTATCTGAAGAGCCCACTTTTACTCCGAGCTCTGTCACTGTTTGACCATTAACGGTAACTCGCCCTTCTTTAATCAATTCTTCAGCCTTTCGTCTTGAAGCGACGCCGGCATGTGCAATTACTTTCTGTAAACGTTCCATTTGTCTTTCACCTCATGTACTATCTTACTTGCTTGACTTGAAACAAACAAGCATTCGTGGAAAAATAAGCGTTTCATCTGTCTAATTTCAGCAAAAAAGCTGTTTTCCATCCCTTAAAAATAAAAAAGCGCCTCATTAGGCGCCGCTAAATAACAAACTGACAATAATAATAGATGCAATGACACCAATGAGATCGGCTAACAGACCGACTTTCAGCGCATCTCCCATTTTTTTAATACCGACTGCTCCAAAATAGACCGTTAAAATGTAAAGCGTGGTGTCCGTTGACCCTTGCATGACGGCTGCAAGCTTTCCTATAAAAGAATCTGGACCATATGTTGCAATTAAGTCTGATGTCATGCCGAGTGCGGCTGTACCTGATATAGGGCGAATAAATGCAAGCGGCACCACCTCGGTAGGAACGCCGATTGCTGTAAACACAGGCTTTAATAACGCCATCACAAAATCAAGCGCACCTGACGCACGGAATATCGTAATGGCCACAAGCATGCCGACTAAATATGGAATGATTGAAAAGGCAATTTGAATGCCCTCTTTCCCGCCTTCTACAAAGGTTTCGTAGGTTGGGACCTTTCTGATCGTTCCTGCAATCAAAATTCCTGCGATGATTAGTGGAATCAAAGCAAGTGACAGCCAGTTAATAAATGCCACAAGATCACCCCCGCCTGCTTCTGCGATAGTGGAAATAGCGATCAATAATTATCGCACCGATGCCTGAAATGAGTGTCGCTAAAATGGTCGGTCCTACAATATCTGTTGGCTGATCCGCGCCATAGGTCATGCGAATGGCAATGACGGTCGTTGGCACAAGTGTAATAGAGGATGTGTTGACTGCTAAAAATGTAATCATAGAGCGGCTCGCCTCATTTTTTCCGCCATTTAATGCTTTCATCTGCTCCATCGCCTTAATCCCAATTGGTGTGGCGGCATTGCCAAGGCCAAAGAAATTCGCCATGAGATTGGACAGAATATACCCCATAGCCGGATGATTCGCAGGAATGTCAGGAAATAGCTTTGAAATAAAGGGGCGGCACAATTTACTAAAGAATTGTAACAGCCCTGCTTCTTCTGCGATCTTCATCAATCCGAGCCAGAAAACAAGGACACTGATCAGCCCGATTGAAATGGTG
Organism: Bacillus xiamenensis; assembly: GCF_001857925.1. Classification (NCBI taxonomy): domain Bacteria; kingdom Bacillati; phylum Bacillota; class Bacilli; order Caryophanales; family Bacillaceae; genus Bacillus; species Bacillus xiamenensis. Next base: position 3,257,936 of record NZ_CP017786.1, on the reverse strand, counting down.
ACCGCTTCTTTTGAACCCTTAAAAATAGCTTCATTCACTTCCTGCATCGTTCCGTTAAACATCGCATAGACAAGACCGATGACCGTAAGGAATACCCAAATCAGATTGACCATGAAGAGCCGCCTAGCGATGTCTGAAAGACAGACTTAAACATGTCTTGAAAGCTTTTTTGAGGCATTCGGTTGCGTTTATTTTCATAAAAAATCGGGACTTGCTCAATCACCTGACCATCCAGTAAAAACGTCATTTTCCCTACTATATCTGGGATAGCTTCTGCGTTTTTCTCCCATTTCTTTTTCGGCGTGAGCATTTCCGTTTCGATTTCCACTAGTTGTTTCTCATCTTCATTTAGAAAATAGTCCACATCCCGCTTAATAAACGCTTTTTTTTCGTAAAAGGTTCCTTTTAACGAAGCGAGCCTGCCTTTTTCAGCAAGCACATACGTTTTATAGTGATCAAATGCATACTCGAACATAGAGATATGATCTTTCCAGTCATCCGGCGCATTAATCGTCACAGCAATCAGCGCAGCATCCCCTTTTGCAGCTGTGGAGACAAGCGTACGTTTTGCAAGCTTTGTATAGCCCGTTTTCCCGCCAGTCGAATATTGGTATAAACCAGTGAGCAGCTTGTTTTTGTTTTTCCAATAGCCTTCCATTGTTTTTGCTTTATAAAAAGTGGTCCCGGCAATCTTTTGATATTGTTTATGCTCCATGGCGTATTTTGTTAAAATGGCCATATCATAGGCTGATGAATAATGGTTTTTATGATCATCGAGTCCATGCGGATTTTGAAAATTTGTATTTTCCATTCCTAGTTCAGATGCCTTTTGGTTCATCATAAAAATAAAGCCCTCTAAGCTGCCGCCAACATGTTCTGCAATCGCAACAGCTGCATCATTCCCAGAACGCAGCATGAGCCCGTACGTCAGGTCTTCTAAGCTCACCTTCTGCCCTTCCTTTAAATAAATTGATGATCCTTCCGCTTGAATCGCCCGTTTTGATACTGTGACGGTGTCCTTCATTTTTCCTGATTCAATGGCTAATACTGCCGTCATAATTTTTGTAATACTGGCGATTCTTCTTTTTTCGTGCTCGTCCTTTCCAAATAGGACTCTGCCAGACTGTCCATCTATTAAAATGGCGCTTTTTGCACTCACCGATAAGGATAGGTCTGCTTGAGCATGTGAGGAAAAAGGCAGTAAGAGTGTGAATAGAAGAAGGACTGCTGTTCCAATTTTTAAATAGGGCATGTTCATTCACGTCCTTGTCCGTTTTGTACAAGTGTATGCGCGGTTGAAAAAGTTATGATGCCTCGTCCATAAAAAAAGCACCTCTAACGATAGAGGCGCATTTCATTCTTGCTTATACCATTTTCATTTGCTGATGAGATGTCGTATATTCCAGCTCTTCTCTCATCCGTAAAAAGTCTTTTTCTAATGTAGAAAATAGTTGTTTGACATCAGCCGATACTTCATGGTGAAAAACAATACTGCTTTTCCCTGTATAGGCCGAACGGCTGTCTTCATACCATGTATCCTTTTTTGGTGTAAAGAATTCTTCAATGCATTGATGATAAATGCGGTGAAGCATCTGCTGTGCGGCTTGCTGCGGGAATGTCTGCTGCTGCCGGATTTTCCTGCAAACTGCGGCTGCATCCTCGCTATAGACTGCAAGCTTCCGTAATGTACTCAATATGTCACAATAATAGGCTTCCGCTTCCGGGTTTAATCGTTTCAAGCTTGATAAGGTAGCTTCGTTCAGGTAGTCATTCACTTCAGTTGCAACCTTTGATAAAAAAACACCTGCTTGATCAATTTGAGCCTTTACATTCATATGTGCCATTTGTTTCGTGTTTACCTTCCCCTCATGGCTTTGTCACCATTTTATCTTTCAACCAAAGATTTTAGACCTAAAATCTTTTTTATATTTTATCATACATTTTTCCTTATTTTGAACTATTTTATCTCTTCAAATGTTTGATTGAAGTTTTCAAAAAAGAGATCAGCCTCTTCTTGTACCCCATCTGCTTCAACATTTTCTGGAAGCGGCGGTAATTCATCTAAGGCCTTTAAGCCAAATTGCTCTAAAAAGGTCGGCGTTGTCCCATACAGGATCGCTCGTCCCGGACCGTCGGCACGTCCAACTTCACAAAGTAGTGCTTTGGCAACTAAACTATGAAGCACCCGTTCTGATTTAACGCCTCTGATTTCCTCGACCTCACTGCGTGTGATCGGCTGTTTATAAGAGACGATGGCGAGCACCTCAAGTGCTGCCTGTGACAAACCTTTTGATGGTGTCTCGACTAATTTTTTCAAATAAATGCTGTATTCTTTTTTCGTCAGCAGCATATATGAATCTGCATATTCAATGAGCTCGATCCCTCGTTCTTGTTTTTGATATTCTTCTTTTACGGCAGACATAATGTCAAGAAGCGCCGCCTCATCTACTTCAAGAACGGACATGAGCTGTTTTCTTGTTAAGCCTTCATCACCTGCTGCATAAAGCAGCGCTTCTAAGATGGCTTTCCAATTCACGATATCAAGCGTCATGAATCGTTTCACTCCCTATGATATAAATGTCTTCAAAGTTCCCTTCCTGCTCTAACATGATTTGATGGCTTTTCATCAATTCAAGAACAGCAAGAAACGTTACGACAAGGTGTTCCTTTTGATCATGTTGAAATAGAGTCATGAAATTGGTCCGCTTTTTTGTTTTTCTTAAATGGTTCATAATCTCATTCATTTTGTCTTCAATCGGGATTTCTTGTCTTGTAATCTTTGATGGTGCTGGTTTTGTTATCTTTTTTCGATTTAATACCTTTTGGAACGCACCTAACATATCATACACCGTTACATGTAAGTTTGTGTCCTTCACTTCTGCTTCTTTTACAAATTCACTTAAATCGCTCGGTGGTTTTGTGAAGGCGTTTTGCCGTTCTTCTTCGCGTTCTTTAAGTTCCTGCGCTGCATTTTTATACTTGCGGTATTCAATCAATTTACTAATCAGTTCTTCACGAGGGTCTTCTTCCTCTTCAATCAAGTCTTCATCAAACAGCTCTTCCTCTTGTTTTGGAAGAAGCATTCTGCTTTTAATACTCAGGAGGGTTGCAGCCATCACCAAATATTCACTTGCAATATCAAGCTCAAGCTCCCTCATCGTGTGGACATATAATAAATACTGCTCCGTAATTTTAGCGACGGGAATATCATAAATATCAATTTCCAAACGGTTGATTAAATGTAAAAGCAAGTCCAAAGGACCCTCAAACGAATCTATTTTCACCTGATATTCCAGCATTCTTTTCTCACCATTTCTACTTCTTCTAAGTACCGTTTTCACCGGCTACCCTTTAGTATAAGACACGATAAAGCTCTCGTCCAATATAATTTCGGCCATGATGCAGCCGGTAAAATAAGAAAAACAGTGGATTCGCCCATACCAATGAGGGCTTTTATACATAGAATACCATTGTAATCAGAACTGATGAAAAAGGAGGCCGTATCATTATGGGAGATGGTTATTATTTCGGCGGAGGATTTGCGCTTATTGTTGTGCTGTTCATCTTGCTGATCATCGTTGGCGCGGCTTGGGTTTATTAAAGAAACAGAGCGTCCTTTCATAAAGGGGCGCTCTTTCTTCTTTTCTTTTCCGTGTGTTAGACTGATAGTGGAAAAGGAGATGACCGCTGTGTATCCTGAAGCGTACGTGGCTTTTTTACATGAATTTCACACGACAAGAGATTATTTTGAGTGTCATGAAATTCTTGAGGAATATTGGAAGGAAGACCCCCCTCATCAGCGCAAAGCGTACTGGGTTGGGTTCATTCAGCTTGCTGTCGCTTTGTATCACCAAAGACGGGGAAATGGCAAAGGAGCGAAACGACTGATTTCAAACAGCCTTCATCTGTTAGAAGCTGACCGAAACGTACTAACCGATTTAGGGCTTGATGAAGAGGCGTTTATGATGCTTCTGAGAACACTAAAAAAGAAAATGGATGAAGACATGCCTTATGAGAGTGTCGTGCTGCCAATCAAAGATCAAGCGCTCCTTTCTTTATGCCAAGACATGGCCGAAAAAGAAGGCTTAACCTTTGGACAGGAAAGCAACTTATCACATACATTTTTAATTGAAAAGCATAGACTGCGTGACCGAACTGACGTATTGCTTGAACGTGAAAAACAAATTGAACGCAAAAAAAGCAGAGGCATGTAACCTCTGCTTTCACGTGTGATATTTAGTTTGTTTCGTTCTGACACTTATGAAAGAAGCCTTGTGTTAATTCATTTGGAATGAGTGTTTTCGTTTTGAATACCTCTTCCACGGCTAATACCATTTCCTTGCCGATTCCTTGGTCCCGATGGGATGGGTTGACACTAATATGCTCGATTTGTACTTGGTCGTCTGTTTTCAACACACCAATAGCACCTACGATATCCTCGCCATCTTTCCAAAGGAACAGCTGCCGATCTTCATCCATTTCATATGACTTCATCGTCTGCTGAAGCTGTTTGACGTCTTTCTCACCCGGCATAAAGGACAGGAGTCCCATGGCAATTTTTTCAAAAGACCTCTTGTAACGAATTAACATATATACCCCTCAATATTAAAATTATCCTTTTTTCCAGCAAATGTCTGATAAATCACTTGCTATCACACATTATAAACACTTTCGTGCTATTTTTAAACTCTTTTTCATCAAATTAACGAAACGTTCGATTTAGATTGGCCATTTCAATTGCAGCTGCAGCTGATTCACTGCCTTTATTACCAGCCTTTGTACCAGCTCTTTCAATGGCTTGTTCAATGGATTCTGTTGTGAGCACACCGAAGATAATCGGTACGCCTGTTGAGATGGCACTTTGAGCAATCCCTTTTGCCGCTTCATTACAAACATAATCATAATGTGTGGTTGCGCCTCGAATGACGGTTCCAAGTGTAATGACTGCATCATATTTTTTTGTTTCTGCTAGTTTTTTGGCCATATACGGAATTTCAAAAGCACCCGGCACCCACACGACATCGATATCGTCGCCGTTTGCTCCGTGTCTAAGCAATGTATCTTCTGCCCCATCTAACAGCTTGCTTGTAATAAAATCATTAAATCTTGCGACGACGATTCCAAATTTTAATCCTTCTGCTACTACATGGCCTTGTATTGTATTCATATGTTCATCATCCTTTTTTGTGATTTTTATTTTGTTTCAATTGTCGTTGTTTGATTATTTATATGTGCCTGCAATGCTTCAATCGTCAGCATCTTTAACTCATGTTCTTTTTGAATTTTTTTCAGTTCGGGCACGCGTGCCATCGTTCCATCTGCATTCATAATTTCACATATAACACCTGCAGGGACTGACCCCGCAAGTTTAGCAAGATCAACGGCCGCCTCTGTATGGCCTGGTCTTTCTAGTACGCCGCCCTCTTTTGCAATAAGCGGAAAAACATGACCAGGACGGGCAAAATCTTCTGGTTTTGACTCTTTATTTAACATGGCCAAAATGGTCGTTGAGCGCTCAAAGGCACTAATACCCGTTGTCGTTGACGTATGGTCGATACTCACCGTAAACGCTGTATGGTGTGCATCCGTGTTTTGTTCTACCATTGGATGCAGATTCAGATGCTTGGCTATCGACTCATGAACAGGCGTACAAATAAGGCCTCTCCCATATAAAGCCATGAAGTTAATGACTTCCGGCGTGGCGTGTTCAGCAAGTGCCACAAAGTCTCCTTCATTTTCTCTATCTTCATCATCCACTACGATAATGATTTCTCCTTGCTTGAGGGCATTTACCGCCTCATCAACTGAATGATACATACAATCGCCTCCTAGAATCCGTGCTCTTTTAAAAATGATGGGGTCAATCGGGATGGCTGCTTTTCGTCTTGTTCTTTTGTTAAAAAGCGATAAATATATTTACCGATCATGTCACACTCTATATTCACAACATCACCCATAGATTTAGTCGGGAAAATGGTTCCTTCAAGCGTATGTGGAATGATAGAAACTGTAACGCGTGCATCTCGCAAATCGAAAATGGTCAAACTGACGCCATCTATTGCGATCGATCCCTTTTTCGTGAGCATATCTGTGAGGGTCTTGTCCATTTCCAAATCATAGTAAATGGCATTGCTCTTTTTTTCAATCCGGGTAATTAAAGCCGTTCCATCAACATGGCCAGATACAAAATGACCGCCGAATCGTCCATTTGAGGACATGGCCCGCTCTAAATTCACTGGACTGCCTGATGCCAGCTGATAAAGCGATGTTGCTTTGACCGTTTCAGGCATCACATCTGCCGCAAACTGATCTTTTGTAAAACTTGTGACTGTGAGACATACGCCATTGATGGCGATGCTGTCTCCAAGATGAACATCTTCTAGCACACGGCTACACTTGATGACGATTTCCATGGCATCAGCTGACTTTTTGTTTAATGACTGGACTGTACCAACTTCTTCAATAATCCCCGTAAACATGTGATCCTCCCTTTCTCTTTCGATTGTATTTCTCACTTTATGAAAAAGCGATATTAGGGACATGTGATCGATTGAGCACCTTCGTCGCTTTTTATGGTCCATACAAGGTAGATGAGGGATCACCTAATAAACACTGCATGCTATCACTTCATTTACATACAGAAAGCCCCGGAAACATTCCGGGGCTGTGGTTTTTTTGCATTAGAAATAAAACTATGATCAACACTTGTTTTTTGTTCATACATAGCTTTCGTTATCCTTCTCCCATCCAGACTTTCACTGTCGGCTTCAGCTTTTCACTGAATCAACCGTTAATAAATTAACGGGTCACGGGCTGTAAAGCAACTGCTTTATTACCGTCGGTCGGGATTTTCACCCTGCCCCGAAGGATACAATCGATATTTAGCTGTCCTTAGGGGCTATTATAGCGATCCTTGTTGACAAATGCAACAATCAAGATTTCATGATCTGTTTCATAAAAAAAGCCTCCTTATAGGAAAGGAGACATGTTAGTTTACGACTTTTACTACTTTTATAAGACCATCTATTCTTTTTTCATTACTAAAGTACGCTTTAATACGATCGCCTTTTTTCAGATCAGCTACATCATCTTCAAATTTCTTTCCATTAAAAATGATTTTCGTTCCGTTTTTCGCTTTACCGTAGTATTCGTCTCCATCAATTTTTGTAATGGTATATTCATAGATGGTGTAGTCTTTATCATTGTTCGTTAAGCTTTCACCAATGGCTGTTGGCACATCTTCAAATTTCATGCCATTCATGTATAAATAACCTGCGCCTAAACAAAGCAGTAAAACAAATAAGATCGCAATTTTTAATTTGATTTTCCCCATAGTTAGAACCTCCATCATCTGCACTTCGCCTATTTGTATGTTTTATTCCTTCTTTTGTTGAAATAAAACCAAAAAAGCTGATTTCATTAATGGTTACTTATATAACGATTCAGATGGCCCTTTGGTTTCCACCTTTTAATCATTACATATGATACGAATATGCGTTCTTTATTAAGGGGGTGTTCGTTGAATTTCTCCTGATAAGGACAGTAAACCACATAGATACTAAAGAAAATAGAAACTTTTCACCTAAACTCTTTTTTCAAGAGCAAACAAGTCTTCTTCTAAGGCCTGTGCACGTTGAACAGCTATATCTCGACTATCGCGCACCCCCTGATTATAGTAGTAGCTTCCGAGGTGATGAGTGATAAAAGCCAATACTTCTCCCGCTGCCACTTCTCCAATAACCTCTTCTCTCTCATTTGCAAAGAAACGTTGTATTTCATCCATCATTTGCCTTTTTTCTTCCGTTGTCAATGATTTCATCTCATCCACCAGCTTTCTTTTTTTCTTGTACGATTACCAGGCTTCTTTTTACGAATATATGTTCCATTATATCATAAATGACGGCTTTTTTCGCCATAAAAAAACACCGCAAATGCGGTGTTTCATACGTTGTTTTCCCATTATTATGCGTCGACAACTTCGACTTTTTCCATGCCTTGACCTTGTTCCATATCAAGAACAGCCTCAATACCTGATGTCACCTTGCCAAAAACAGTGTGAACACCGTTTAGGTGCGGCTGCGGGTCATGTACGATAAAGAATTGGCTGCCGCCAGTGTCTTTACCAGCGTGTGCCATTGATAATGAACCTCTTTCATGTTGATGAGGATTTCCTTCTGTTTCACATTTAATGGTGTAACCAGGACCCCCAGTTCCATTACCGTTTGGATCGCCGCCTTGGCTGACGAAGCCAGGGATTACGCGGTGGAATTTCAATCCATCGTAGAAGCCCTCATTGGCTAATTTTTCAAAGTTTGCTACTGTACCTGGAGCAGCCTCTGGGTAAAGTTCAAACTCAATTTTCTTTCCATTTGTTAATTGTATGTATCCTTTTTTCGCCATTTTTCACATTCTCCTTTCAGGTTAAACAACGCTCATTATAGCACATTTTTAATGATGTGAAACATCCCCTGCTCTTTGAATGTTATTTACCTCCCATCACATCATTGATAAAATAGAAGAGCCTGATTCTTTTCTCCTAAGTACATGAAGTCAGACTGATTAAAACGTCTTCAAAAGAAAATTGAAACGTCAGGCTGATTTGTTACGTCTATATGTTGGAGTACGCTTCACGCATGTACTCAAAAGATGAGTTTCTCTCAAAAGAGGAACGCTTTCGACTTGAAGGAGGTCAACATGTTTAAAAAAACAATGCTTGGTATGATGGCAGCACTCCTTTTGCTAATAGGTGTGCCAAAAGTCAGCTTAGCGGATGCAGCTGTCGGCGATGTCATCGTCACACTCGGGCAAGACTTAACTGCGGCTGATCGCCAGAAGGTGCTTGACGAGTTGAATCCACCTGAAAATGCGACAAAAATTGAAGTGACCAATAAAGAAGAGCACGAATATTTAGGAAAGTATATCCCTAGTTCTCAAATCGGGAGTCGAGCATTATCATCTTCATCCATCACTATTGAAAAATCAGGATCTGGTCTGACTGTGGATACTCATAACATTAAGACCATTACAGATGAGATGTATTTAAATGCTTTAATGACAGCAGGTGTGAAAGATGCAAAAGTTGTCGTGACGGCTCCGTTTGAAGTCTCTGGTACAGCAGCTCTTACAGGGCTATTAAAAGCCTATGAAGTGTCAAGCGATAAAGCCATTCCAGAGGATGTGAAACAGGTTGCAAACGAAGAGCTTGTGACAACCTCTAAATTAGGTGACTCTATCGGTAAAGACAATGCTTCTGCCCTGATTGCAAAAATCAAAGATGACATTGCGAAAAATGGTGTTCCTAAAACAACAAAAGAAGTAGAAGAAAAAGTGGATCAAGCCGCTTCGGATTTGAACTTAAATCTGACGCAAGAACAAAAGGATCAGCTTGTCTCTCTCTTCGATAAAATGAAAAATATCAATATCGATTGGAAACAGGTCGGATCTCAAATTGATAAAGCAAAAGACAAGATTACGAAATTCATAGAATCAGATGAAGGGAAAAACCTTCTACAGAAGATTTGGGATTTCTTTGTCTCCATTTGGAACGCAATCGTGTCTGTATTCACTGGTGGAAAATAAATGTTATAAAAAGAAAGCTGCCTAATGATCAGGCAGCTTTCTTTTTAAGTAGATGATTTCACTTTTGATTGATAAGGCAGATCTAATTTGACAATGTCCTCATATGTCTCACGCTCCACCACAAGCTGCGCTTCCCCATCTTCTACAAACACAACAGCCGGGCGCGGGATGCGGTTATAGTTGTTTGACATACTGTAGCCGTATGCTCCTGTACAAAAGACCGCTAGTAAATCTCCTTGTGATAGCTCTGGCAAGTCGATATCCCAAATAAGCATATCTCCGCTCTCACAGCATTTTCCTGCAATCGAAACTGTTTGGTCGTGCGTTTGGCTCATTTTGTTGGCACTCGCCGCTTCATATTTTGCTTGATATAGAGCTGGACGAATGTTGTCACTCATCCCGCCGTCAATCGCTACATAATCACGAATGCCAGGTACATGTTTTGATGAGCCGATCGTATAAAGTGTTGTCCCTGCATCTCCAACAAGAGAGCGGCCTGGCTCAATCCAAATCTCCGGCATTTCGAACTCATAGCGGGATACATTATCTTTCACGGCTTGAATGATTTTCTCCACGTATTCTGTCGCAGGCAGTGGTTCGTCATCTGCTGTATAACGGATTCCAAAGCCGCCGCCTAAGTTTAACACTGTGGAAATAAAGCCAAATGATTCTCTCCATTCATCCAGCTTCATAAAAATTTTATCTGCTGCAAGGACAAATCCAGCCGTATCAAAGATTTGTGAACCAATATGGCAATGGACACCTAAAAGCTCAATCACTTCTGAATCAAGCACTTGTTTCACCGCTTCGTCTGCTTGTCCATTATGAAGATCAAAGCCGAATTTTGAATCTTCTTGACCTGTTGTAATGTAATCATGCGTATGTGCTTCAACACCCGGCGTGATGCGGAGCAATACTTTCACCTTTTTCGACAGCTCTTGACCAAGCTGTTCAATGAGTTTGATTTCATAGAAATTATCAACGACAATACAGCCAATCCCATACTCTAATGCCATTTTTAATTCTTCTCTGCTTTTGTTGTTGCCATGGAAATGAATTTTTTCTACTGGAAATCCAGCACAAATAGCTGTATGCAGCTCCCCGCCTGAAACGACATCAAGTGATAATCCTTCTTCTTTGGCAAGCTGAAACATCGCAATAGAAGAGAATGCCTTACTCGCATATGCCACCTGGGCCTTTAATTCTTCTTCAATAAATGCTTTTTGAAAGCTTTTTGCGCGCTCCCGTATTAAAGCTACATCATATACATAAAGTGGCGTCCCATACGTTTCAGCTAAAGAAACGGCATCCACACCACCTATTTCTAAATGTCCGAGTTCATTTTGTCTGCAAGTGCCGTGTAAATACAATGTCATTCCCTCTTTCTCCGCCTCGGCTGAAAAAAGACAGCTGCGTGAGCTGCCTTTTGCCGTTTCTCAAAGTTAAAAATACAATATCACAATCTTCAGCCACTTTCAACGAGCGTTAAGAATTTGGCGGAATTTTTGATCTGTTTTGAGGGTGAACGATGCTCGGCCTTACTTTTGAGCCAGGAACAGACGTCCGAATGAGCACTTGCCACAAAGCCTTTCCATTGAAAGGAATGAACGGCCACATATAAGGCGTCTGCAAGGACCGAATAGAGGTTAAATAAATGACTAACAACGTAAAACCAATGATGAGTCCATTCAGCTTAAAGATCGCTACTAATGCTAATATGATCAGTCGGATGATTTTATTAGCGACGCTAAGCTCATAGCTCGGAGTGGTGAATGTGCCGATGGCTGCTAGTGAGACGTATAAAATGACCTCTGGTGTAAATAAACCAACATCAATCGCAATTTGTCCAATTAAAACGGCTGCGATCAAGCCCATGGCCGTCGACAATGCGGTTGGCGTATGTATCGCTGCCATTCGTAAAAATTCGACCCCAAAATCAGCAAGGAACACTTGGAGAATAACAGGAATATGAGAGGGTTTGTTAAATCCTATATAGCTTAGATTGTCTGGTAACAAATTCGGCTCTAGGATAAAAAGAAACCAAATCGGCAAAAGAAAAGTAGAACACAAGATGCCTAAAAAACGCACCCATCTTAAAAATGTCCCAACTGCTGGTGCTTGGCGGTATTCTTCTGCATGTTGAACGTGATGAAAAATAGTGGTCGGCGTAATGATGACACTAGGGGATGTATCGGTAATAATGATGACATGCCCTTCTAATATATGGTTAGCGGCAACATCTGGACGCTCGGTATATCGGACAAGCGGAAAGGGATTGTATCCTTGTTTTATGATAAATTCTTCAATCGTTTTATCAGACATCGTCAGTCCATCAACTTTGATACTGGATACTTCTTTTTCAATAATATCAACAAGATCTGGGTCCGCAATGTCTTCAATGTAACAAACACAAACGTCTGCTTTTGAACGTTCGCCTACTTTAAGCATTTTGTAGCGCAATTTTTCATCCCGCACTCTTCTTCGAATAAGTGCTGTATTCACAATAATGTTTTCAACAAACCCGTCTCTTGCACCTCTGACAACCTTTTCTGTATCCGGCTCCTCTGGCATTCTGCCAGGATAGCTCCTGACGTCAATGATGAATGCGTAATTTTCGCCTTCTACAACGACTGCCACAAGCCCCGACAGCACTTGATCCACAGCTTCATCCAGCGTTTCAACTTTGGAGACTTGCTGATTGACAAGGCGGTTCTCTATCACACGTGCAAGATCATCTGATTCAGGTTCGTTGTCATTGATTTCAATCAGTTCTTTTAATAAATAGATCACATATTGTGTATCACATAATCCATTTACATAGTAAAGCTGGATTTCCTGATCATGGACATAAATTTTCCGAACGCCAAGGTCAAAGCTGAGACCCATTCCGACATTGTCTTTGAAGAAATCTTCATTTTTCTTCGGATCTCGGAACACATGTACCTTGTCTTTCTTCATAGAAACCGCTCCTTTCTAAAATTAATTCAACTGCTTTCATCGTGATTGGAGACCCTTTGCTTATATCATCTTTCCGTCCCATCTTGCCAATATCTCCAATGCCCACAACAAACGGAAGGTGAAGTGAATCCAGACAATACACTGTATCTCCGCTCATTTTATGTGGTTCCATTTCTGGAAGTCCGTGTTTATCAACGCCGTATTCTGTCAGTTCACCTTCTCGGTCAATGGAAACATGTACCTTTGTCCATTCGGCTTGATGGGTTTTAGATGCCACTGCAATTGCGCCAATGACTTCAATTTCAGGGTGACCTGCTACATGTTTCATCGCCGTCTCCCCCGTCCCTTCACCAGTTAAACCAGAATCATCAAACATGACAAACACTGGGTCATACGGCGTTTTTAAAATCATTTGGACCAGTTCTGGTCCTGTCCGTTTGCTCGGATTCCCTTTTGAGCTGGAAATACATCTTCCGCCAACCTTTTTTGCGACAAGCTCAATCGTTTTGGCAGCATATATATCTCCGTCTGTCACTAAAATGACTTTGCGTCTTTGCCCCATATTAGGTTATCCTTTCGGTTTAAAGATCAGTGCGATAATAAATGAGAATAAAATCGCAGCTGATATTCCAGCAGAGGTTAATTCAAAAATACCAATCCCGATGCCAATAAAGCCGTGTTCATCGGCTTGGTGCATCGCCCCATGAAGCAAGCTGTGACCAAAGCTCACGATAGGCACGGTAGCACCCGCACCTGCAAATTCAATAAATTTATCATAAATACCGAACCCGTCTAAAATGGTTCCAGCCACAACAAAAGTGGTCATGACATGTGCAGGCGTGAGTTTAAGTACATCTAGTAAAAGCTGGCCGATGACGCAAATAAGCCCGCCTGCAACAAAAGCGATAAGATAATCCATTAGCTCTCTCCTCCTGCACGCTCAAATACAACTCCGTGCGCAATGGTTGGAATGGTCTCTTTTTGCTGGACCATCATTGGGCTGAGAAGCGCACCGGTTGCTACAACCAATACTCTTTGCAAATTGCCTGCTTTCATTTCTTGAAAGATGTGACTGAATGTCACAACAGCTGAACAAGCACAGCCGCTGCCTCCAGCGAAAACATTTTGATCAGGTGTATAAATAATTAAGCCGCAATCATCGTGCTTTCGGCCGAGCTGAATGCCGTCTTCTTTGAGGAGATCCTTTAAGATCGGTGAGCCAATGCCAGATAGATCACCTGTTAAAATAAGATCGTAATCATCAACTGTCCTCCCTAAATCTCCCAAATGCTGCTTGATGGTGTCTGCTGCCGCTGGCGCCATGGCTGATCCCATGTCAAATGGATCTGTAATTCCAAGGTCCATGACCCGTCCGACGGTTGCACTTGTGATTTGAATTTGAGAGGGCTCTTGGCTGATAATCACTGCCCCGCTCCCAGTCACTGTACTTGTCGCAGTATCCGGTTTTTGTCCGCCGTATTCTGTCGGATTACGAAATTGACGTTCTGCTGTCGCATTATGGCTACTTGTCGCAGCAATCGCTCTTTTTGCAAAACCGCCGTCTACTAATGCTGAGGCAATCGCGACTGATTCCATTGATGTGGAGCAAGCCCCAAATAAACAAAGGAACGGGATTTTAAGCTCTCTAGCCACATAGTTTGCTGTGACATTTTGGTTCAGTAAATCTCCTGCCAGCAAAAGATCAATCTCACTTTTTTGCAGATTCGCTTTTGATAAAGCTGTTGATATCGCATCATCCATAAGCTGTCTTTCAGCCATTTCCCAGTTCTTTTGATAACAGTGCATTTCATCGTATGTTTTATCAATGAGATGACCGATCGGGCCTTCCTTTTCTTTCGGTCCTGCAGCTGTTCCTTCTGCATTAACATAAAGCTTGTGTTCAAATACCCAAGATTGTTTACCTGTTAGTTTCACGTTTCATTCCTCCTACGAAAACATCTTTTCCAAGACGTATCGAATGATTCCTACGACATATGCCGAGACGACACCAAACACAATGACGTTTCCAGCAAGCTTAAACATGTTCGTGGCCACACCTAACACAAGCCCTTCACTTTTATGCTCAAGAGCCGCACTTGTCATACTGTTTGCAAACCCTGTCACAGGGACAGCAGACCCCGCTCCAGCAAACTGACCAATTTTATCGTAAATACCGATACCAGTTAAAATAGAAGACATTAAAATGAGGGTCGCCACCGTTGGATTCCCCGCTGTCTTCTCATTAAAATCGAAAAAGGTAATATAGAAATTTTGCAATCCCTCGCCTATGGCACAGATCAATCCGCCAACAAGAAAAGCCTTTATGCAGTTGAGTACATAAGGGGGTTTGGGCTGATACGTTTTCACCTTAGATGGATAATTCTCTTTTAAACTTGACACAAGTCGTTCCCTCCACATTTTTAAATATAAATAAGCCAATGAAATAATGAGCCAAACACCTTTCCTAAGACGATGGCCATGAGCAGCAGCACAATTTTCCCGTCCATTCCAATTCTTTTCGTTAAGATAGGAAGTACATTTAACACTTCAGTGAGTGCGGCGGCGAGCATGCCAACGAAGATGCCTGATAAAAGGCCAATCGGGAGCACCAGCCATTTGGATAAATGCACATGCATTTGACTTAAGGTGGCCCATCCGCCAACGACCGCTCCACTGATGACAGCCGCCTCGTACCCTTGAATGAAACGCTGCGTTTTCGTTAATTGCATTAACCGTGGGATAATGCCAAGCACTGTGAGAAATGCCACAAATCCTGCCCCTACCGTTAACCCGCCGCCAAGCCCTACGAGCACAACAAACAACCAATTACCGATCATGGATATCTTTTAATGTTTCTTTATTTTCGTTGAGTGCAACATAATGATCGAGGTCGAGCTGGTATTTGAACATTTCCACTTCGAGCGGACTTGGTTCTTCATTTAAACGCTTTTTAAAGACATGATTGAAAAATAAAATCATCCCAAAACCGAGTCCAAAACTATATGGAATTTGCAATAAATACGGATGCTCCACTGTTTTTCCTGTGATCATTTCATATAGGCGGATATGAACAAGTCGCATACTGACATCCTCGTGGAAATTCATGATGGCAAGGGCCGCTCCAACAAATAATAGGAGCCATACAAACACAAATAATACGGGTGAGAGCTGGCGTTTGCCTGTATCAATTTCAACAATGGCCTCCGAGCCTCCGACGGTTTGAATGTCAATGTCTGGCCACGTTTTTTTGATCGTTTTGACCACATGCATGATATCTAAAACCACGATGTGACGATCCTTTTTGCTGACGTGATACATCGGCATTTTCCTGAGCTTTTGAACAGTCCGCTCATCACCAGTGATTTGGGCGATATCTGCTAAATAAATGAGCTGATCATTACCGGTCTTGATCCGATGGCGCAGCCGAATAAAGATTTGTCCGTCCATCCAAGTCACTTCCTATACGATGGGTTAAAAATAGTATGTGGTGAAAAATGGTTCTCATACTGAAAGAACTTCATTTACCGGTAATTACCACACAAAAAAAGCCAGCCGAATGGGACTGACCCCCGTTTTTGAGACAGGGATCAAAACACCTTTACGAAACAGCCAGTTGCCGATAGTTTATCGGTGATTGGTTGTTTAGTTTCGTTTGAATACGAATGTTGTTATAATAATAAATGTATTCTTTGACAGTGCGTTCTACAATGGTGTTCGTAGTTCGATCAATCCTGTTAAGATAGAACGTTTCAGACTTTAGTGAGGAATGAAACGATTCGATGGAGGCATTATCAGCGGGCGTCCCTTTACGGGACATGCTCATGGTAATGCCTTTCTTATGAACAGCTTTCTGATACTCGTAAGATGTATACACAGAACCTTGGTCGCTATGTAACACGCAGTTCTCAGGCAGTGATGGGAGCTGATTAAGTGTGTTTAAGATAAAGTCTGTGTCCTGCTTATCACCAATATTAAAAGCAATCACTTCTCCATTATATAAATCCAATATACTGGAAAGGTACAATTGTTTCTGTCCATAAGGCAAATACGTGATGTCCGTTACTAGTTTTTCAAGAGGGCGATCAGACTGAAAGTTCCGATCCAGTATATTACCAGCCACGGCATAGGGCTGCCCATTCTTCTTACGCTTTTTCATTTTAACTCGGCACTGCCACTGGTTTTTCTGCATGATACGTTGAACAGTTTTATGGTTAATACGCATGCTCATTTTTAGTATGGCGGTGATTTTTCGATAACCATATCGATACTTGTGCTCTCGGCACAACGTGCCGACCTGTTTCTCTAGTTGTCTTTTAGAGTGATTCTGAGTCAGATCCTTTTTCCATCTATAGTACGAAGTGCGTGAGATACCTAAATGGAAACAGGTGTCCTGTATCGTCATCGTTTCGCACAATTCTTCTACCAGTTTGATTGACGTTTCCTTATCAACTTCCTTTCCAATTCGTTGTACTTTTTTAAAACTTCATTCTGTTGACTCAAATAGCGATTTTCTGCCTGAAGTCTCTCTAATTCGGAAGAGTACTCAGGACCCTTTCCATAGGTATATTGTTTTCCAACAGGCTGTTCAAACCGGTGTGTATCCCCAGCCTTATGCCACCTCACCCATGTCTGAACCTGCGTCTTATTCTTGATATTCAATTTTTGCATAATCTCTTTCATAGGTACGCCTGCCAATCTCATTTCTACAGCCTTCTGTTTGACTTCAACCGGATAACTCACTCTTGTCCCCATAGAAAAAACACCTCCATGTTTTATTTCGGATCACAACGATCCATTTTCAAACTTGAAGGTGTTTTTTATTTGTCTCATCTGATGGGGTCAGTATAGTCCCTACCAACAGGGCTTTTTCTTTTTATTAATGGCTTAACCAAAGTATGCGTCTTCTGCGGTTTGAAAATCGTTCGAGGAATTTATATGTACTGCGGTTGTGACCCCCATTAATAAGGTAAGGCTTAATATCATAACTTTCAGGTGCTTCATTCAGCTTCCTCCTCCATCCATGTCAATTTTTTGGCCTGTGATTCCAAACCTTCATCAAAGTATTTTGATGCTAGTTTATGATTATCCTGCTTTTTATAAAATCTTGCAGCCATGATTGACAATTCTGCGGCATCTTTCCAAAGTTTTTGAGTTTTCAGTACATTTAAAGCTGCATCTAGTTGAGCTTCATCACCTGTTATTTAAATTGAATGTATGATGTTTAACTTAGCAATATACGCATTGTCAGATAATTCATTCGCCAATATGAGTGACTCATTGTATGACTCCAGCCCTTCAGCTTTTTTATCTAACTGGAAGAGAACACGGGCTAACATGTACTTAGTTCTCATATGCAGTGTTTTGTGTGGTTTTTTTAGTTCAATAGACAACCCATTCTGGAAAGAGTCTAAAGCTTGCTGAACCTTTCCTTGACGGTCATAACATATCCCTAGATTGAAATACCCCAGCGCTTGTGGCAAATCAATGTTAGATTTTGCTGCTAAATTGATAGCATCCTTATAGGTGGATTCAGCTTGTTCGAGTTGGTTTAAATCCATCTTATTTGATGCGATTACCATTAGAGTAGTAGCAATCCGACTCTCTTGTAAATCTGCTGATTTAAAGCTTTCTAAAGCTTTTTTGGCATGGTTAATGGAGAAATGATTTTGTGCGATTTTGTAGTACGCAATCGCAAGCTGATAGTTAAATTCAGCACGTTCTAATTCGTCAGGAACATTTCTAAGGCGGGTCTCTGCGATATGATAATAGTTGATAGCGTCTGAAAATCGATTTTTATAGAACTCATACATGCCATTGAAGAAGAAATAATAATACTGAATCATGTCATCTGTTTTCTGCTTCTCTTCAATGTCTATTTGCTTCAATAAAACTTTTGATCCCTCAAACTCCTGCACCATCATTTTGTATCTGGCATCAATCAAGTTAAAGTATAATAAGACATTTTGATCTTCTTACATATTTTCAAAAGCTTGTACTATCTCGCTTTTCTTTTTTTCAGCTTTTAGGATATCTTGTTTTTTTATAAGTCCGTACCAATCACCAATCATTTTAGCAACAAATGGACTTGCTACTTCTTCCGACAAACAAACCTCCCCCTATCATTTACCCTTTTCTTTCATTATCGCAGATTAAATGACCTTTTTAAACAAATTATGTAAAAATAAGTAATGTGACATGCCATACAGACAATAAAGAACTCCAAAACATGACAAAAATCCACCTACAAAAGACGCTGTTTATTTTTCACGCTCTTTACTGGTTTTATCCACTTGATCCATAACCATGATGACTCGCTTATAATAGCAACCTGTTTTCTCTAAGAAACTGTAGCATTAGCTTTACCAATTTTTCCTTCTGCTGCTGTCTCACATGAAGTAGCTGACAAAGTGATTACATCGAGTTTAGGGAAAGAAGCTGGTAATAAATTATAAAGTAAAGACTCTGTGATAATCATTGTCACAGAGTCTTTACTTTATATGGATTATTTAACACTTCTCGGTCTGTGGTCAACAGATTAAATCAGTGGTAGGATATTGAAAGGATACATAAATATTCATTAGGGTTCTCTTATCATATTCTTTCAAGGAGGCGAGACAAATGCCTTTCTGGCTACTGACAACTATCCTTACAGTTATTATATTAGGTTTTTCTTTAATATTTAAAAAAAGAAAATCCTTTTTACAGTATGGATTTCCAGCAGTTTTAATGATGGCAAGCATTATCTTATTAATTATAAGTTTCTTTGTAGGAGAATGGGAAGGTTTAGGAATGGGTGCAATGAGTGTATCTTTGCTAATTGCATCAGTTATCTCTTTAATTATTACCAGCTTCTTGAGTTATTTTAGTGGTATGAAACAAAAATAAAGCTCATGTTCGGGAACACAAGCTTTGACTGGTTATTATGCTCTTTTATAGCGATAATACATATATCGAATGATTTTTGTGATGACAGTGGTACACATGCATAAAAAGGTCATAGCCACTACCCAATACATATTCGACAGGTCGAATCCAGTATAGGCAAATATGAAGATGGTTGAAGTTATAAATGTGATAATTAGCACCACATGAATCTTCTTAAAGATTAAATACCCAATAATCCCCCAAACTAAATACAACAACGGCAATGTGAATAACACAAGACCCATGGGTTGAAGATAATGTAAGTTAATTTACTCCACTCTCCTCTACAGTTATCTTATAACTTCCATGCTGGTCATTTCCCAGTCTCTATCAGATTTTAGTGATATCTCCTTAGAGTCTTTGCTTTCAATATTATATTCAATAATTCTGCCAATAACTCCATCCTTATCTCTATCAAACATTCTTACCAATGCATAAATCTTGCCGTCTAAAATCTTGACCTCTTCTAAACGTTCGTCATCTGATTTAAAATTAAGTGGAATTTTTTCAGAAGATATCTCTTTGAGGTCTTTGTTGAATGTCTTGACTTCTCCTTCATAGGAAACTATCGTGACTCTATCCTTGCCTACATTGATCTTGTAGATAATGAATCCTTTATCCATTACTATTTCTCTCTTCTTATCGAGAGTTTTTTTGTCGAGTACAACCAACATCGATTCTTTCTTACTGTCAACGCCATCGTTTACGGCAAGAATTAATTCTTCATTGTTTAATGACTTCAAAGATTCATTATTGTCAGGAAAGAAGACTGAGTCGACATCTAACTTTTTTCGTTTTTCTTTATGAGTTTTAGGGTCTATTGAAGACACTGTGACACTTTCATCATTACTGAGAATGGCATAGATTTTTTTGTCTTCAAATATAGCTGTTGTTAATTCTCCGTCTAATTCAACTTGATTTTTATCGTTGTCATCTTCATTCCAATATACTAATTCTCCTACTAAGCCATCCTCTGTAAAGCCAACGTTAATATCGTGTATAACATACCCATTAGAGTAGTTAATAAAGAATGCACCCTCGTCATCTGTAGACTTTGAAAGTGATTTTGTATTCAAAGGCTCTACCTTCCCAGTCTTCTTATTTAGGGATACATGATAATTAGACCTATTAGATGAAAAGTACATATTATTATCGCTCTGAGTAGATGAGGTAAATCCCACACAGTCTTTCATTGTAATACTCGACAATTTCTTTCCTTCGTTGTTATAGTTGACCACCTCGCATCCTCTATCCATTACCTGCGAATAAATGATAGCAAATTTACTGTCTTTCATATTGCTCAATTCTCTCTTAGGTGAGTCAACAGCAGCCTCCTCTTTCTTTGAGCATGCTGTACATATTAATGCAATGGCGCAAGCTGAAATAAGTAGTTTTAAGTATTTCATTCAATCATCTCCTTTCAATTTTAAACAAGTAAAGCAATCGAGGGAGTCCCCCGACTGCTTATTGACTTACTTTTTATGATAAAAGACCTTCGTGTTGTTAGAGTTGACTAATTCCATTGGCGACACAACCGAATCAATTTTTATATTGTCAATGTCGTGCCCTTGGTTCTTCCAAGCTCTCCAGGCCAATTGAGAACAATAGAATTTTTTGGTAGTTTTCTTGTCAAAGAAATTCATGTTGTATGGCTTCTTTTGGTCAGCTTGCTTTTCAGCATACTTAGCCGCATTTACATATTTGGTATTATTAGACTTCTTCACCCATAGCCCGTAAACCTTCTTTCTAGAACCCCAATTATTATTATATCTTCTGACTCCATGTTGTTTAATAGGACTCCAATTTTTATGCCAAGCCTCTACGGTCTTAGCTGCTTTTCTTGAGACAATTGCGGCGTGTCCGAAGCCAATTGCGGAGCTACCTGAATTCAAGTCATAGCTTACTAATACATCGCCCTTAGTGCCTAAATTCTTGGCGTTTACGCTTATCTTATCTTTCTCTTCGTTGTACTTAGGTAAATACTCGTCAATCACGCCTTCTTTAATATATTGATCGATATCTTTCTGCGACTCTTCGAATATAGCTTCTGCTTTTTCTTCTGTAGATACAGAGTTATACTCCTTTTTGCTCATCTCGTAAAGCTCATTAATCTGTTCAGAGGTCATACCCTCTGCTTTCATTTCTTCTATTTCTTCTTTGGCTCTTTCATTGTTCATAGAAGGGTATACATCTGTCGCTTGTGCATTTCCTTCCAATCCAAACCCAGTGAATAATACAGATGCTGACAACAAGGATGTGACAATAACGTTTCGTTTTTTCATATTATTACCTCCAATTCCTTTTTTAGCGTGGTCCACTTTCCATCTATAGTACGAAGTGCGTGAGATACCTAAATGGAAACAGGTGTCCTGTATCGTCATCGTTTCGCACAATTCTTCTACCAGTTTGATTGCCGTTTCCTTATCAACTTCCTTTCCAATTCGTTGTACTTTTTTAAAACTTCATTCTGTTGACTCAAATAGCGATTTTCTGCCTGAAGTCTCTCTAATTCGGAAGAGTACTCAGGACCCTTTCCATAGGTATATTGTTTTCCAACAGGCTGTTCAAACCGGTGTGTATCCCCAGCCTTATGCCACCTCACCCATGTCTGAACCTGCGTTTTATTCTTAATATTCAATTCCTGCATGATCTCTTTCATAGGTACACCTGCCAATCTCATTTCTACAGCCTTCTGTTTCACTTCAACCGGATAACTCACTCTTGTACCCATAGAAAAAACACCTCCATGCTTTATTTCGGATCACAACGATCCGTTTTCAAACTTGAAGGTGTTTTTGATTTGTCTCATCTGATGGGGTCAGTACCAATAGGCTAGCTGTCTTTTTGATCCATTTGCACTTGGATTTGTTTTAAAATTTTCTTTTCAAGCCTTGAGACTTGTACTTGTGAAATACCAAGTCTCTCTGCTACCTCAGATTGCGTTTGGTCTTTATAATACCTTAAGTACACAATCAGTTTCTCTCGCTCTTCTAATTCCTTGATTGCCTCTTTTAGCGCAATTTTATCAAACCATCTTTCTTCTGAATGATCGGCAATTTGATCGAGCAGTGTAATCGGATCACCGTCATTTTCATACACGGTTTCATGTATAGATGACGGGGAGCGAACCGCTTCTTGAGCGAGGACGACATCCTCTGGTGTGATGTCGAGATAATCAGCGATTTCCTGTACAGTCGGCATTCTCCCATGAGATTTAGACAATTCGTCTCTTGCCCGCCTGATTTTATTTCCAAGTTCCTTTAAGGACCTGCTGACTTTGACCGTTCCATCATCACGAATGAAGCGCTGGATTTCACCGATGATCATGGGAACAGCATAGGTCGAAAATTTCACATCATAGGATAAATCAAATTTATCAACAGATTTTAACAGGCCGATACAGCCTATCTGAAATAGATCATCTGGTTCATATCCTCTATTTAAAAAGCGCTGAACGACGGACCAAACAAGACGCATGTTTTTTTCTACGAGGAGGTCTCTTGCTTGCTGATCTCCGTCTTGGCTTTTTTTTATGAGCTGTTTCACTTCATTATTTGACAGCTGTGCTTTTTTTGCTTGCTTTTTTACCTCCACATCCATATGAGCAGCTCCTTAATTACAAAGCGCTTTGCTTTTTGATAGATGCTTTGTTAAACGGATCGTTGTGCCCATTTCTGGAGATGAGTCTACCATGACATCGTCCATAAAATTCTCCATAATGGTAAATCCCATCCCGGATCGTTCTAAGTCTGGCTTTGTTGTGAAAAGAGGCTGTCTTGCTTCCTCAAGATCTGTAATTCCCATACCTTCGTCGCGTATCGTCAAATACACCACATGATCATCCAGCGTGACACTAATATGCACCTTTCCATCTGGGTTTCCGTCATATCCGTGAATAATGGAGTTTGTTACTGCCTCTGATACGACCGTTTTGATCTCGGTTAATTCATCTAATGTCGGATCAAGCTGGGCGATGAACGCCGCTACTGTTACCCTTGCGAAGGATTCATTTTGACTCAAAGCAGAGAAGGTCAGATTCATTTCATTTGTCATGATGCCACCCCCAATGTTTGCAGCGCTGTTTGCTCTGAAGGCTCCATACGGATGATTTTAAACAAGCCAGACATATCAAATAAACGGTTCACCGCTGGCGAGATCGCGCAGACGACCATTTCGCCACCAAGCTGCTTAATCTGCTTATATCTTCCTAAAATAACCCCGAGGCCAGAACTGTCCATAAATGATAAATCAGCTAAATTCAGCACGATGTGGCGAATGTCCTCTGTTTCCAAATAATTCGTCACCTTTTGTCTCAACGTTTCTGCAGAGTGATGATCGAGCTCTCCTGTCAACCGAATGCAAAGTACGCTCTCTTTGACTTGAAAATCAATACCAAGGCTCATCTTTTTCTTCCTCCTTGCTCTATTTTCGGATAAAGAATGTTTCTCTTTTCTATGAAGTAAATCCTTCACCATGACAAAACTAGTGATCATTCGTCACATTTAGATGTTCTTTTCTATTCGCTCATAGCAAAAAAAGACTGCCACTTGCAGCAGTCTTTCGCCTCTTATTTCCATTTGACAAATTCGGCCATTGCCCGTTTAAAGAAAGTCCAAACACCGGCTCTTTCCATGTCTTCTTTTGCCTCGACAGGGCTTTCATGAAGCACTTTCCCATCTTTTTTCAAAACGATGGTGCCAAGCTTGGTTCCTTTTGAAAATGGGGCCGTGACATCTTGAGATAGTTTAATTTCTTTTTTGATCTGATCGACATTTTCGCCTTTTTTCGTTAAAAGAGAAATCGGTTCAGATGTGACAAGCTGGATGTTTTTCTTTTTCCCTTTGCTCACTTTGATCTCTGCCACGTCTTGTCCTCGTTTGTACAGAGGATGGGTGGTATATTGACTAAATGCATAATCCAGCATTTTGACGACTTGAGCGTTTCTGTCTTTCGGTGTACTTGCACCGAATACAACAGCAATGACGCGCATGTTGCCTTTTTTAGCGGATGCGGTTAAACAATATTTCGCCTCGGCAGTAAATCCTGTTTTCATCCCATCGACGCCTGGATAAAATTTAATGAGACGGTTTGTGTTTACAAGCCAGAATTTTTTATCCGTGTTTTGCCGGAGGTAGTCTTCATATACACCTGTAAATTTGGTGATTTGTTCATATTTTAACAGCTCTTTCGCCATTTTTGCCATATCATGAGCTGTGCTGTAATGATCTTTTTCAGGAAGTCCTGTTGGGTTTTGAAAGACGGTTGATTTGAGGCCAAGTTCTTTTGCCTTTTTGTTCATTTGCTCAACAAATTGTTCTTCAGATCCAGCAATATGCTCTGCCATGGCAACTGAAGCGTCGTTTCCTGAAGCAATCGCAATGCCTTTCAGCATTTCTTTCACAGTCATTTCTTCTCCAGGTTCAAGGAAAATTTGTGAGCCTCCCATTGATGCTGCATAGTCGCTTGTTCTGACCTTGTCCGTCATTTTGATCTTTCCTTGGTCAATTGCTTCCATGATGAGAAGCATCGTCATGATTTTGGTCATACTTGCTGGCGCAAGCTTTTCATCACTGTTTTTGTTGTAAAGCACCTTTCCCGTGTCACGTTCAATTAAAATGGCTGATTTGGCTTCATGCGCCAATTCTGATGTTTGTTTTTCTCCTGGCTTTTCGATTTTTTCTTTTGCTGTCGCTGATGGCGACACCATTGAGATAAGGATCATTAAAATAAACAATGCACATATATGACGTTTCAAGTGGCAGACCTCCATTATCGTAATCCTTTTTATTTTTTCCTCATAAAGGCTGTTTTATTCAGAGATCGTTTGATTGCCATAAAAAAAGCCTTCTGCTTAATGAACAGAAGGCTTTAGGACACGTTCTATGAGAGTTGTTTGACAACATCTTTCACTAAATCAAGGAAACTGGCTTTCACTTTTTCCGTCACTTCGATGACTTCATCATGAGAAAGCGGCTGATCTAAAATACCTGAGGCCGCATTGGAAATGCATGAAATACCAAGTACTTTTATTCCTGCATGACGAGCCACGATGACTTCTGGCACAGTCGACATACCGACCGCATCAGCACCAAGCGTTCTGAGGAAACGTACTTCAGCCGGCGTTTCATAGGATGGGCCTGTCATTCCTGCATAAACGCCTTGCTGCACAGATATCCCTAGGTTTTGAGCGGTTTTCTCTGCAAGTGCCAGCAATTCCTGATCATACGGTGCAGACATATCAGGGAAACGAACCCCTTGACTGTCGTTTGGTCCAATTAACGGATTGGTTCCCATCATATTGATATGATCTGTAATCAGCATGAGATCACCAGGATGGAAGGACGTATTCACGCCGCCTGCTGCATTTGTAACAATACATGTCTCAATGCCGATTTCTTTCATCACACGGACAGGAAACGTCACTTGTTTCATATCATATCCTTCATAGAAATGAAAACGCCCTTGCATGGCACAAACGACCGTGCCTTTCAGCGTTCCAATCACGAGCTGACCAGCATGCCCCTCTACTGTTGAAACAGGGAATCCAGGAATATCTTCGTATTTTAATTTGATCGGATGTTCAATTTCATCTGCTAAAATGCCAAGACCTGACCCTAAAATCAATCCAACTGTTGGTACATATGTCGATGCTTGTTTAATGTATGCCGCCGCTTCTGAAAACTGTGTTCCCACGAGATTTCCCCCTATTTGAGTTTAGATAAAAAGCTTGTTCCGTATTTTGGCAGCGTTGATTTGAAATTATCTGCTACCGTTGCCCCTAGATCAGCAAAGGTTTTTGCTGTTGGGAGTTCATTCGCTTCCTGATGCTTTTTGCTGTAAGCAATAAGCGGAACATATTCTCTTGTATGATCTGTTCCGTGATGAACCGGGTCATTTCCGTGATCTGCTGTGATCACAAGCAGATCATCCTCTTTTAATAGATCAAATACTTCAGGAAGACGTGCGTCAAATTCCTCTAGTGCTTTACCGTAGCCTTCTGGATCTCTTCTGTGTCCATAAAGCGCGTCAAAATCGACAAGATTTAAGAAGCTAAGTCCTGTAAAGTCTGTTTTCAGCGTCTCAACTAGCTTGTCCATTCCATCCATGTTGGATTTTGTTCTGAGTGAAGAGGTGATCCCTTCGCCATCATAAATATCAGAGATTTTTCCGATTGCAATGACATCCAGTCCATCATCTTTCAGTTCATTCATCACTGTACGGTCAAATGGTTTTAACGCATAGTCATGACGGTTTGGTGTTCTGACAAATGCCCCCGGCTTCCCGACAAACGGACGAGCGATAATGCGCCCTACCATATACTTTTCATCTAATGTGAGTTCACGTGCGATTTCGCAAATGCGGTAAAGTTCGTCTAATGGTACAACTTCTTCGTGTGCAGCAATTTGCAGCACCGAATCCGCTGAAGTATAAACGATTAAATCGCCTGTTTTCATATGCTCTTCGCCAAGCTCATCAAGGATTTCTGTACCAGACGCCGGTTTATTTCCAATGATGCCGCGTCCGGTTTTTTCTTTTAGTTCATTTAATAGTTCATCTGGAAATCCGTCTGGAAAGACTTTAAATGGTGTGTCTATGTACAGACCCATGATTTCCCAATGACCTGTCATTGTGTCTTTACCGTTTGATGCTTCTTGCATCTTCCCATAATACGCAAGCGGTTTTTCATCCGCTGGAATTCCTTTAATTTCTTTAATATGACCCAGCCCAAGCTTCGCCATGTTCGGCATATGAAGCCCGTTCATTTTTTCTGCAATATGTCCAAGTGTATCTGCACCTACATCATTAAAATCAGCAGCATCTGGTGCTTCCCCAATTCCTACTGAATCCATCACAATGAGGAAAATGCGTTTATACTGATAATCAGGCATGAAAAAGCGCCTCCTTCAATATTCTTATCCTTTGACCTTTCATATTTAGAGAGGTCAGACATCTCAAGTATAAACCGTTTTCAAGTCAATTGACAACCTTAAACGGTCCAAACAAAAAAAAGCATGATACACGTTCTCCGTGTCATGCTTTACTTATGCCCTTGGATGGAATTTGTGATACACGTCTTTTAATCTTGTTTTCGTGACATGTGTGTAAATTTGTGTAGTAGAAATATCGGCATGACCGAGCATCTCCTGAACGGCTCTAAGATCCGCACCGTTTTCAAGTAGATGTGTTGCAAATGAATGCCTGAGCGTATGCGGCGTCAATTCTTTTTGAATGCCCGCTTCGATGGCTCGTTTTTTTAAATTTTTCCAAAAGCCTTGTCGTGACATCTTTTTCCCATGGTGATTGAGGAACAAGGCATCAGCCGGCTGTTTTTTTAAAAGCTTGTGTCTTCCTTTTTCAATATATACTTCAATCGCACTTGCAGCGGCTTCACCAATAGGCACGATGCGCTCTTTTCGCCCTTTTCCAAAACAGCGGATAAAGCCCATTGTCAGATGAACATCTGCAAGGGTCAGATCCAGCATTTCACTCACACGAATACCGGTTGCATATAAAAGCTCAAGCATGGCTTTGTCACGGTAGTCAAATGGTGTGTGCTGCTTTGGTGTATCGAGCAGCTTTTCGACCTCACCTAGTGATAGAACTTTCGGTAATTTCCGCTCTGTTTTTTGCGATTCGATGTTCCATGACGGGTCATCTGTTGTCACTTTTTCCCTGAGCAGAAATTGATGAAAGGAGCGAATGGATGATAGATGCCGCACAGACGTTTTACTCGATTTCCCTTCGTCTTTTAGCTTCTTTAAATAATGAATGATATGAAGGCGCGTGACATCTTTGATATCTGTCAACTGCTCATGTGTCATTAAAAAGGACAAATAGTTCTGTAAATCTCTTTTATAAGAGACAATGGTATTTTCAGAGAGTCCTCTCTCTACTGTCATAAAATGAATAAAGTCGGATAATTGATCCTTCAATGGTTTCTACTCCCCGTTTTGATAAAAATAAATCAATCGATCCTGCCAGGTGTTTTGTTTCGGCTGATCCATTTCCATCACTTTAATCGCTGCACCCTCTGGTTTATCATAACGATGATAGCTTTCATATTCTGAATTTATCCATATCATAGCATAATAGAACAGGACGGTAAAACCAGTGAACAAGATAAATACTTTCATCACTTCACCTGTTGTTTTGAGCCATTTTCGCATGATCTTCATGTCCTTTCTCATCTTTTCATTACTTCAGCATATGCCAGGTGGGACAAGGAATATACAGCGAAAATGCAAAAAACCTTTTCATCTTGAATGAAAAGGTTCCAATTCGGATTATTTGCCGGATTCATCATCATGACACCGGTGGCAAATACCATGGAATGTCAATCTATGATCCTTAATTTTAAATTTCCAGTCGCGTTCAATAATCTCTTCAACATCTTCTAATAAATCATCTTCTATCTCATCGACTGTCCCGCATTCCATGCAGACAAGATGGTGATGGAAGTGAGCGGCTCCTTCTTTGCGAAGATCATATCGCGAAACGCCGTCTCCAAAGTTAATTTTATCAACAACTTTCAGTTCAGTCAGCAATTCTAACGTCCGATAAACAGTAGCAAGACCAATTTCAGGAGACTTCTCTTTTACGAGGAGGTATACATCTTCTGCACTTAAATGGTCTTCTTCATTCTCAAGCAGTACTCTTACTGTTGCTTCACGCTGTGGCGTGAGCTTATAGCTGGAAGAATGAAGCTGTTTCTTAATTCGATCAATCCGATTTTCCATTGACTTTCCCTCCTACGCCACATTACTTGATCATTATATCAAATGATGTGCAGAGAGCCAACTATAATCATTTTAAATTGATAAATAAATTGATTATTATTTAATAATAATTATAAAAAATTTAAAAAAGAACACCTGCCAGCTTTTTCATCAGCATGAATGATAAGTATGATTCAAAAAAGGACGAAAGGGCCGCAAGCGCTAAAATCATCAGCAGAACAGACGCATACCGGCCAAACCACTGGACTGGCGCTTGGCTGATGGTTTTTTTCATGAAAAGCTGTCCAATTAACCGAATGGAGAACGCAATCGCACAAGTCCCAATGACTAAATATGCTGGAATGAGCAAGATATTTTGCGGAAGCACCGATATAAAAGAAAGAAAAAATCCACTAAGCCCCATTTGATTGACTAGAAAACCGACCGTAAACCCAACAACAATCCCTTTTAAAAAGATCATGAGAAAGATGAGCGGCAGGCCAATAATGGAAATTCCGAGTATCCACATGAGACCTAAATATTTCATATGATGCAGAAAGCTTTGCACAAACATTTCCTTTGATTCTGCTGCTTTCTCATTCGTCAGCTGTCCAAAAAATTGATGTAAATAATAGAATAAATCCTCTTTCTGACTCATTGTCATACTATTGACGATGATGGCCCCAAAGATGACACCCATTAAAAAGAGCACAGAAACAAACAAATAAATCGATAGATGATCTTTCACGTGCTGAAGAAGATGTTCCTTCCAAGACTTTTTCCGCATGCGTCTTCCTCCCAAATAGTAAAGGTTACTAGATTCTATGAGAGCGAATACGAAACATGACAGTTTTATTGAAAGAAAAACGAGAAAGCAGCCTGCACACTGCTTTCTCGTTTCCTTTATCGTGCGGCTTTTTGTACGTTCACAAGCCCGGCTCCATAATAAAATGGGTCTCCAAGCTTTATTGCCGTTTTTGAAAGCCTTTCACGCACTTCTTCATTTGTCAGATTCGGATGTTTTGATAGAATGACAGCTGCAGCTCCCGCAACATGAGGTGATGCCATGGACGTTCCGCTCTTATAGCCATATTCGTTATGAGGAAGGGTGCTTAACGTTGAAACACCTGGTGCTGATACTTCCACCTCTTCACCAACAGAGGAATCAAAGGCTCTTTTCCTTCCTTGATCCACAGATGCGACAGCTATCACGGAGTCATATTTGGCCGGGTAGTCTATTGTATTGAGTGAACCATAGCTTCCAGCATTCCCTGCAGAAGCCACAATGAGAATCCCTTTGTCATACGCTCGATCTACAGCCTCTTTCAGCGCTTCAGATTCACTTGCTCCCCCCATACTAATATTGATGACATCTATGTCATTTTCAATGGCCCATTCGATGCCTTTTATGATCCAGCTATAGTAGCCGTCACCATTTTCATCTGCCACTTTGACAGCATAGATAGAAGCTTTTGGCGCAACACCAACGACACCTATTTTATTATCTAGCGCTGCAATCGTGCCTGCCACATGGGTTCCGTGTTCATGGGGATCGACAAGCGGATCAGACTCTGTTGGAACAAAGCTGACACCGCCGCTTACGTGTAAATCTTCATGCTCGCCGTCAATTCCACTGTCAAGAACAGCTACTTTCACATTCTGACCGGCATATCCTCGTTTATGTACCTTTTGTGCTTGGATGCTTTTGATGCCATATGGGACGGTTTGACCGCTAGTTTTTGCTTTTTGGTCTTCCTCAATAAAGGTCACTTCTTTTGCTTGGCTCAGTTTTTCTTTTGATGCTTTATTCAATGAAACTTTCATTATATCTATTTGTTCTATTGATTCTTTCACATGGCCGCCAGCTTTTTCTACAAGCTGTTTTTGTGTTTTGTCTTGAACGGAAGAAGAAAAGCCGATGATATACTCTTTTTTTGCTTGCTCCTCTGCAGATATATCTGATGCGCCGAACGTGATGGATGCCAGCAGCATACTTGCCATACAAAATCCTGCTCCCAATGACTTGACGTTCACGATACTCACTCTCCCTTTCATTGCTTTTTGCCATTTAACTACATTTTTAGACAAAAAGAAACGACCATTTGTCCTATTTTTTAAAAATTTTCCATTTATTTGATCTACTTGTCACAAAAAAGCAAAATAAAAATGCTTATGATCCTGTTCATAGTGATCATAAGCATTCCTGTCTTTATGTTTTTTCATCATGTGCTGCAAAGCTTCTTGTTTTGTTTTTGTCTTTCTTTCGTGAGTGCTAAAATGCGCCATGTTCCCTCTCGACCGTTCTGGATTTCGGCTGCGCTGCCTTTGAATATGTTCTCGCTTTTTCTTTGCTTTGCTTTTTCCCATTTGGCAAAACCCCTTTCGTTGTCGTTATGATACACGATGTCATATGAAAAAGATAGATGTCTACACGTCTATCTCAGCGTGTAGACAAACCCTCGCATTCGGTGTCAGTCCTGCGTGCCGGTGCTCACGAATGTCAAATTCGCTCCACGCCGGTACTCGTCCTTCCTAGACTGCAAAGGTTTTCAGGTCACGCTGAAAAGAAGACAAAGGGCTAAAATAAAGTTCATTTTAGCCCTTTGTCAACAATCTGAGATAGACGTCTACACGTCTATCTTGCTTTTTTCACCATATCAAGATGCGGAATCCCATCTTCATCATAACAATCTGAGATCGCTTTGAAACCAAATGATTCGTAAAACGATTTCAAATACGCCTGTGCTTGAATTTTGATACTTGTTTCTCCTAATTCACTGAGCTTTTCTAAAGCCTTGCTGAGCAGTATCTTCCCATAGCCTTTTTTCCGGCCTGCCTGCGTCACAAGGACGCGGCCAATAGACGCCTCCTTATACATAATCCCGCTTTGGAAAATGCGGCAATAAGCGACAATGGTGCCATTCTCTTTTGCGATGAAATGAAGAGCATCTTGATCACGATGATCAATTTCAGGATAAGGACATGCTTGTTCTACGACAAACACATTCACTCTTTCCATTAAAATAAGGTAAAGGTCTTCTTTAGACAATTGTTCAAATGTTTGACATGTCCATTTAAGTTGACTCATGATTGATATCCACCTTGCCGTAGACGCCGCCTCCACCAGCGATCAGTCCGACTTCTCCCTTTCTCGCTTTGATAATGTAATTGGCCGTTTTTTTTGGCAGGACAGCTTTTAGTTCTTGTTCTGTTGCTTGATGAAGAATGTTCATTTCTGTGTGAAAAACGGCTTTCAGCTTTTCTAATGTTTTGGCCCCAACGCCCGGAATAAATTGAAGCGGGAGCTGATGAACATAAGGAGGTCTCTTTCCATGATCACTTTCTTGGTCAGCAAGCTCCTTTAAACGCTCACTCACCCCTTTGGTCATTCGGGTATGGCCGCATGCTTTGCACTTTTCTTGATCCTGACTGTCAGGTCTTACCCCGCATTTCTCACAGGTCGTATGATAATACTTTCCAAGCCGCGGAGCGAGCCCATAATTTCCTGTGATGCTTCGGCCATCTTTTCCTTGAAGGGCTAGCTCGAATTCAGTAAAAGAAGCATGATCCATTCGAATTTTCGTATATTCTCGCGCAATTTTCCCTAAGGAATGAGCATCTGAATTCGTTAAAAAAGGATAGCGATTTAGCTCACTTAGCTGGGAGGCCATTGACGTATCGCAGCTAAGACCAAGCTCAACAGCATCAATGAGCTCTGGATCGAATACTTCTGTTAAAGAAGTGTTTACCCCTTTGCCGTATAAACTTTTGTGCGGCGTGAAAATATGCGCAGGAATAAATAATCCGCCAAACTCCTTTACCTTATGCTGAAGCGTTCTCCCATCAACATATAGGCGCTGTGAGCTCAAATGCACATTTTTCATGTAAAGAGAGAGCCATGCGGAAAACTCGGACATTTTGTGTAATGTGGGCATAAAAGCCAGCACATGAATCGGCCCCTTTGAATGGCCGTCATTGATTTCTAGTTCACTGCCTAAAAGCAAAACGGTTTGTCCAAATGATAGACCGCCATCGCTTAACTCCTTGTACGTGCCTTCCTCTACACCTTCTATCAATTCTTCTAGGACTTCAGGAGATTGTGCATCAATCACACCAATCATCCCCATCCCTTTACTTTGTGACGCTTCTATTAGAATTTGATCAATGGTCAGTGACCTTGCACCTGTAATTTTGACAGCTCTGCCTGTTCTCGTTCTGCCAATATGAATATGGATATCTGCAAAGAACTCCCTCATTTTGTAGACTCAAGTACCTCTTGCAGTTGTAAGTATTGGATGGCATAGGCTGTTTTTGCATCATAAATCTGCTGTTTTTCGATGAGGTGCAGCGCTTCTTCTAATGTCACTTCCATCACTTCGACAAATTCATCTTCATCCAGCTCTCTTTTTTCTTCAAGCGGAACCAGCTCATCTGCCAGATACATGTGAACAATTTCATCTGCAAACCCAGGAGATGTGTAAAAGGCCGTCAGCTTTTTCAGCTGCTGAGTCGTGTACCCGGTTTCTTCTTCTAATTCTCTTAGTGCTGTATGTGCCGGCTCTTCACCTTGTTCTAATTTTCCAGCTGGAATTTCAACAATGGCTCTCTCAAGTGCTTTCCTGTATTGCTTGACCAAAATGATTTTATTTTCGTCTGTACGTGCAATAACTGCTACTGCACCTGGATGTTTGATGATTTCTCGTTTGCCTTGTTTTCCATTAGGCAATTCTACATCTTCAAGAACCAAGTCAATGATTTTTCCTTTATATAACTCTTTAGATGATAATGTTTTTTCTTCAAAGTCCTTCAATTTTGTCAGCTCCTCGTTCTACTTTCACTTTTCACTTCATTCATTTTAACATAGATGATTTAGGAGAAGCGAAAAGCCAAGGGCCGCTTCAATGCACCCTTTGAAATCACCTGGCTTGAATTCCAGAATTTTTTCACTTAATGTGAAAGGATAGGAGTGTGATTGAATTGAAAAAAAGACGAATTGGCACCTCTGATCTTTTGGTTAGTGAGGCGGCACTAGGATGTATGTCACTTGGAACTGAAAAAGAAAAAGCGCTCTCTTTATTAGATGAAGCCATTGATCTTGGGATTAACTATTTGGATACAGCCGATTTATATGATTTTGGGACAAATGAGGAAATTGTCGGGGAGGCCATTAAGAACAGACGGCAAGATTTGATTTTGGCCACAAAAGTGGGCAACCGCTTTGAAAAAGGCAAGCCGGGCTGGGACTGGGACCCTTCAAAGGCGTACATAAAAGAGGCCGTGAAACAGAGCCTCAAACGGCTTCAAACAGATTATATTGATTTATATCAATTGCACGGGGGCACAATTGACGACCCAATTGATGAAACCATTGAGGCGTTTGAAGAATTAGTGGAAGAAGGCGTCATTCGCTATTACGGCATATCGTCTATTCGTCCAAATGTCATTAAAGAATATGCCAAAAAATCGAACATTGTGAGTGTGATGATGCAATATAGTTTACTCGACCGCCGTCCAGAAGAATGGTTTTCTCTTCTTGAAGAACAAAGCATTAGTGTCGTCGCTAGAGGTCCTTTAGCGAAAGGGCTTTTAACTGAAAAACCGCTCTCTCAAGCAAGTGCAGCGATTCAAAAAAACGGTTATCTTCAATACTCATTTGAAGAGCTTCAGCAAGTCATTCCTTCATTAAAGAAAGTCGCTTATGACCTATCGCTCACTGAACTGTCCATTCAATACTTGCTCAAGCATTCTACTGTCAGCTCGGTTGTTTTTGGCGCAAGCTCGGTGAAACAGTTAAAAGAAAATGTGGCAGCAGCCAATGCACGTTCTTTAAGCGATCAAGAAGTAAAAGCTTTGATGTATTTCACAAAACAGTCTGTGTATGAGACGCATCGTGTCAATCGAACGTAAAAAGAAGACAAAGGGCTTAAATAAAGAGTATTTTAGCCCTTTGTCAACAATCTGAGAGATCACATCAAGTGATCTCTTTTTTAGTTAGCTTTTATACTTTCTCCAGTCTAAATGACTTTCATCTAGCAGCTCTGAGAAGCTTTTATTTTTTTCTTTTTCTTTCTGTTGCCGAAGGAGGTCTTGTCGTTTTTGTTCTTCTCTTTTTTCTGTCTCAACGGCGAGATTCTGCTTCATTTGAAGGAGCTACTGTTTCACATCATCCTTTATGCCGTCTTTCAGTTTTGCTTGGTCTTGCTTAGTCTTTTTCACTTTGCCTCTCTCCTTTTGCCTTAGTGTATCATCCGTTTTATTTGCTGAGCAAGAGTCACGCCAATCTCCCAACATGTGGTATGATCATCATAGAAGAACTTCGGAAAGGAAGAATCAGCTTGAAGAAGAAATGGATCGTTATACTTGCTTTGATATTATTTCCACTCACTGCAATCGGTATTTTTTTCACTAATAAAATGATGTATATTCGTAGATTAACGGACGAAGAGCTCATCAAACGAGAATCAGATGAAGGGCATTATCATCACGAGGAATTTCAACAGCTTCAAAAAGAGAAAGTTTGTATTCCTTCAGCATTTGGTTATGATCTTCATGGCTATTTTGTGCCGCTTCCACATACAACCCGCACCATCGTGCTTTGCCACGGCGTCACAGTCAGTCTGATCAATTCCGTTAAGTATATGAAATTATTCCAAAAGCTCGGATGGAATGTGATGCTTTATGATCATAGAAGACACGGAATGAGCGGCGGAAAAACGACTAGTTATGGATTTTATGAAAAAGAAGATTTAGCTCAGGTGGTAAAGTGGCTGAGACAAAGACTCGGGGAAAGTGCCATCATTGGTATACACGGAGAATCAATGGGCGCAGTCACGACCTTACTATATGCTGCAAAACCGGAAGCAAGCGCCAATTTTTACATAGCTGATTGTCCTTTTGCTTCTTTTCAGGATCAGCTTGTGTATCGATTAAAAACGGATTTTCGACTTTCAGGTCAATGGATTCTTCCATTAAGTGATCTAGTGTTAAAATGGCGGGACGGATATCGCATCAGGCAGGTGTCCCCTCTTGATGTGATTGACAAGGTGAAAGAACCTGTTCTTTTTATCCATAGCCTTTATGACGACTATATTCCCTGTGAGCAAAGTCAGCAGTTATATGCACGAAAAAAGGGTGATAAACGGCTATTTATTGCGCCTCATGGTGCGCATGCGATGTCCTATAGTGAAAATAAGGAAGCATATGAACAAGAGGTTCAGGCATTTCTTCAAACATTTAAACTCAATGAAAATGAAAGAGGAGAATGAACAGCGGTTCGTCTCCTCTTTTTAGCTAACTTATGCGATAGTCACCACTGTTGTATGGTGTCTGCCCGCCAGCTCCATATGGCTCTCTTCCGATTGCTGCTGACTCATGACCGATAACCCTGCAGTTGCTGCCAATAAAAGAACTATCAAACTCATTTTCATATAAATGACCTCCATTTTGAATTTTTGATATAGCTTGAATTTTCCTTTCGTAATACCGGGTAGATACTTCAAATAATCCAAGCTCATTATAATAATGAGCTGCATCAAGTGCCAATTCCTCAATATCCGGGTACAAGCGCTTGTCCTCCAACAAATCTAATGTATCGTCTATGATTTTTATTTCTGCATCAACGTATAATGCTTTTAAAAACTGAAATTTGCAGATGTAAATTTCATCTTCTAATTCACAGGCTTTCATAATACCTTGTTGATAGAGGGTTAACGACTCTTCTATTCTTTTTTGTTTAAACAGGATTTGTGTCAGCATAAATAGTGGGTCTAGAGAGCGATTTAGATGGGTTAAATTCTCCTTTTCAAACACTTCAAGAGAGTCTTTGAGATAACGACTTGCTGCGGCAAGATCGTTCATTTGGTAATAGCAGTTACCTAAGTTGAAAAGGGCCGAACCTATGACTCGAGGGTTTCCAATTGAGCGTGCTCGCTTTAGAGCATTTTTAAAGTAGGGTAATGCATGTTCATAGCATTTCAAATCATCATAGTTTGCACCGATGACAAATTCACAGTGGATGATTCTCAGCGTGTACGTTCTGTAGGCAGCGTACGTATCTAACGCTTGCAAAGCATAGTGCATCGAAAAGTGGGTTTGTTTCATGTGGTAGTATATTTCTGCTAATTTAAAATAAAATTCTGCTCTTTCTATATCATCTGATATGAGATTGAGCTTTTTTTCTGCGGAACGGTAATAAGCAATAGCGCTCAAATAGTTTCTCTGTTCAAATTCAAACATTCCTGTAAAAAAATGAACATAGTATTCAAGCATGTCCGTTAATTTTGTTTGCGAATGTTCGATCGTTTCTAAAAGCTTCTTAATTTCTTCATCATTCGAAGCTTTCTTTGCCGGTTCAAAATATTCAAGCATCACTTTATGGCGAAAATCCATCAGCTGGTAAAAAAGCAGCAAGTTTTGATCCTGCTCCATCTCAAGGATTTCCTGCTCGATCTCGGCCTTCAGTTTCTCTGCCTTCATGACATGAAATCCGCAAATCTGTCTATACCATTCGTTTATTTTGATTCCAACCTGAGGCGATGACAGCTTGAGCTTCAATTCACCTTAGCACCTCCCTTCTCATATACGATACATGTTGTATTCTATCATATTTCCACGAATGGAAGAAATATGAAATGTCGTTTTTCGTAAAGTTTTCGGTATCCCGCAATAAACGCTTCCATTGCCTATTTTTCGGCATTTATAGCCTCTATTTATTCATTTCCATTTTTCTCATTTTGTCGAAATGGTTGTTAAAACCTGCTTTTTATCGTTTGAAAAGATCATTTTTCAAGTTAGACAGCTCTGCTGTTTGATGAGATGATGATGACACGAAAAAAATCCCCTCCAAGTATTGTGTAAGAGCCAAGATATTTTCTTGGGCTTTTACACCATCTGCTTAGAGGGGATCATATCAACAACAAAAGGCTTTTTATAAGACATCTGTTACTTGATCCATATTCTCTTTGATCCAATTGACAGCTAATTCAAGCGTTGGAAATTCTTCTGTTTTAAATGTGACTTCATCTTGAAGAAGCCAGACGTCCTTTTTCACTGAATCCATTCCACCAATTGACCAGTGCAAAAGGCTATAAGGATGATTATTATTTAAAAACGACACCCACGTTTTGTTTTGTGCCGTGTTTTGTATCACTTTCAGCTTTTGATCCACTACTTTTCCACCTTACTTTACAAGTATACCCATTCTCGGGCTGAGTATTTGTTGAGGACTTTTCAACATAAGTGTATTGGCTTTTTCATTAAAATCAATCGTCATTTCCTCGTCAAAAAACACCTTTTGTGCTGTGTGTATATATAGGTGAAATGGTTGATTATGCTTGAGCTGTTCCCACTCACCTGTTCTTTCGCTTGTCAGCCAAATCATTGGTACACCGCTTACTGCACAGCCGCATCCATCTGAATCATAGCGAAGGAGCAGTTCTTTTGTTTTATGCTCTGCTTGCCTTTTTGTAAGAAAGGCTGCTGCTGGTTCCGTTATATGAATATACATGACGAACATCCTTTTTTCATTGATTGTTACATTGTAACATATCAGCCATCAATTAAACATGTTCGCGCCCTTGCCAGTGAATGCTTTAGATGATCTTGTTCTATGTAATGGTCATTCTCTTGCCTGATTGTTTGTTTCAAGCTGCTTTGACCAATTGAACGCCTCTTGCTCAATTTCTTTAATGATCGCATTTTTTCCGTTTATATAGCTTGCCATATCCTCTGGGTGTGCTTTCGCTAATTGGCGCTTTTTGTCTGCATAGTCCTTGGCACGACCTGGTGCTGCTCTTAAATAATCACGGAACACTAAATGTCTTTTTACATCCTCATGTCCAGCTTCATAGGCGTGAATGTGATGTGATCGCTGTAAGCCGCCTTTTCTAAAAAAACGTCTTCCTTTGAGTCCGTTTTCTCCTAGCGGTTCATAACCAAGCTCACTAAACAGATGACTGCATTCATCTAACTTGCTGATCTGTTTCACCTCTAGCAGAATATCAATAATAGGCTTTGCGGCCATTCCTTTAATCGACGTACTGCCAATATGGTGACCATCTCCCCAGTTGTCACCCACTGCCTTCTTCAGTTTGTCTAGCTCATGATGAAATTGTTCTTGCCAGCTCGTTTCATATTCAACCACTTCCACCTTCCGAAGCATTGAACGTTCCATCTTTATTAACATGAGATTGTTTTCTACTTGCAAACGGGCCGTTTGTTTAAACCCGAGTTTTTCATAGAGCCGGATCGCTGGTCTATTTGCTTCCGCCGTTGTGAGCTCGATTGGCAGATGATGCTCGATAATAGCCTGCATCAACTCTGTTCCAATCCCTTGATGGACACCATGAGGATGCACAGCTAACCGGCTGAGAACGACCCGGTCCTCATGCATTTCATATGAAGCGATCCCTAACAAAGAGCCTTCTTTTTCAAACCCTATGAATATCTCATTTGCATCCATTACATCTTTAACTATTTCTTTTAAGGGCGGTAAATCTTGATAGCCAATTTGCTCTGCCTCCATCTGATATGCGGCCAATTGGATGTGTAATATCTGTTTTGCTTGTTCCTTATTTTTTTGATCCAGCTGGATGATCATTTTTTCACCTCCAGCTTCTTCATAAATAACACACGGTCTTCATGAATTCCATCGTAATCTGAAAAGACAGAGATGCCATCTACTGTTTTATCTCCCTTTTCTATCTGAAAACCGAGTTTTGTATGGTAAGCAATGGAGACTTTATTAACAGGAGCTGTGACGGCCTTAATCGTTGTTCTCCCTTCCTTTTCAGCCGCTTCATAAAAAGCTTGATAGAGGATTTTGCCTATTTTTAATTTACGGTGATCGGGATGTACGCCAACAAAATGA
Organism: Bacillus xiamenensis; assembly: GCF_001857925.1. Taxonomy (NCBI): domain Bacteria; kingdom Bacillati; phylum Bacillota; class Bacilli; order Caryophanales; family Bacillaceae; genus Bacillus; species Bacillus xiamenensis. The sequence goes on along the minus strand of NZ_CP017786.1, from coordinate 3,217,892 downwards.
ATATAGGCTTCATCCGGATGAGATTGCGATAAAAAACCAACTAAAAAACCGATCAGTTCTCCTTTTTCGACGACGACAAAACTTGTTTGCTGGAAATGTTCAAAAAATAGCTTTGGCAATTTTGCACGCAAATCTCTGCCTCCCCACCAGCTTTGGATGACGGATGTGACTGCGTAAAAATCCGACGGCTTCACTTGGCGTATCATGATGGCCTCGCCCCTTTTCTCATTTTGTCTTTTCTTATTCGAATCGTTTTTTTCACAAAAAAGAGATTGTTTCAATAGTCTACCTGTCTGATCAGATGGTTGTAAAGACAGTGTGCCAGCCTTTTTTCAGTTTAACTTTGTTGGTTCTTCGTCTTTCAGCCGCCATCTCCTTTTAAATCTTCACACTTATTTCAAAAAGTTCACTTTTTGTGCGAAAGTTTCTTTCTTTGGTTATGTTAAGATGAACCCTATAGGAAATGTGACAAATGTTTATTGGAGATGATCATGTTGGTTTGGGTTGTTATTTCACTTGTTGTGTTTAGTCTTTTAAAGCTGCTTGTCACCTCGCTGCCTTCTGGTGTGGTCGAACGCCTGCTGAGTCGTTATGCGGTTCATGCAAAAGTAACAAGTGAGCAAACAAATATTACTTTTCAAGGTCGTTCGCTTGATGAGCAGCGAGCATCTGAAGTCATTCAACACTTTAATGACGCGATCTTTATTGAACGCTACTATATTTATCCTGGTGATGAGGAGCGTTTTCTTCATCCAAATGAAGGGCCGGCGCCGCTTACGATGCAAACAAAGCTTGGTAAGCACGATGTCACCCTTTATCTGTTCCATTATGATGACCATGTGGACGTGGTTCGGCAGTTTACACATAAGCCAAAGAAAAAGCTTACGGCTTACCGTTTGCGTTCTGAACCGCTCCAAACTTTCCACAGCCTGGCACATGCTTAACAATCGTTGCAGCAGACGAGACGAAGTGTTAATCACTTCGTCTTTTTTGTATGGACAGCTTTTGAATGATTTACCAGTATGAATTTCACCTCATGTTGTTTACAATAGATATAGAACATATGTTCTAAGAGGTGAAGTACAATGAATGAACGAGCGATTCTGCTTGTGGATATGCAGTCATTTTATGCATCAGTAGAAAAGGTGGAGGCGCCTCATTTAGAGAATGTGCCGCTCATTGTCTCTGGAGATCCAGAGCGAAGAAGCGGAGTCGTCCTGGCAGCCTGCCCTCTCGCTAAGAAACGTGGCGTACAAAATGCATCAAGGTTATGGGAAGCACAGGAGAAATGTCCTGAAGCAGTGGTTGTACGTCCACGTATGCAGCGCTATCTCGATGTCTCTGTCATGATTACAGAACTGCTTGAACAATACACAGACCTTGTCGAGCCATATTCCATTGATGAACAGTTTCTTGATATTACAGGCAGTCTTACACTATTCGGCTCTCCGCGCGAGATCGCTCAACATATACAAACAACGATTATGAACCAGACTGGCATTTACGCACGTGTGGGCATCGGCCCTAACAAAGTGCTCGCTAAAATGGCCTGTGACCATTTTGCCAAAAAAAACACATCCGGCATCTATGAACTGAGTGCCGACCGAGTTGCTGCTGATTTATGGCCGCTCCCGATTGGGAAATTATTTGGCGTTGGCAAACGAATGGAACATCATTTAAAACGAATGGGCATTAGTACCATTGGGACACTTGCTGCTTATCCGTTGGACCGGTTAAAAAAACGCTGGGGAATCAATGGGGAGCTCCTGCAGCGAACAGCTTTAGGACACGATCCCTCACCAGTCACTATTCACACACATGATCAGCAAAAAGCCGTTGGACATCATATGACCCTTCCCCATGATTACGCGTCTTTTGAGGACATCAAAGTCGCTCTTCTTGAATTGAGTGAGGAAGTGGCTAGACGGGCACGTTTTAAGCATTATCTTGGTCAAACGGTGTCTGTTGGTGTAAGAGGAGCTGATTTTTCACATCCAACAGGATTTCATCGACAAATCAAGCTTCATTCACCTACACAGTACGGCACAGATATTGCAGAGGCTGCGATTCAGCTATGCCAGCAGCACTGGGATGGTCAGCCCATTCGCAGTGTAGGTATCACCCTCTCACAGCTGCGGCCTGACAGCCACTATCAGCTGACTTTATTTGATCACCATTTGAAGAAAGATCGACTCAGCAAAGTATTTGATGCGATCCATTTGAAGTATGGACCTGCGGCACTACTGCATGCTTCGTCACTGACAAGTGCTGGCCAGGCATATCACCGCGCCGAAAAAATTGGCGGGCATTACAAATAACGGAGGCGAACAACCATGAATCCCAATAAATTAACACCTGGATACAACATCATGTGGGAATCAAGCCGAATGATGCTGCCAGAGCACCGGGAGCAGCTTCTTGCTCAAAAACGAAAGAAACAGGAATACACGTCTCTTCCGCTCAGCTCCGATCAGCTAGAGGAAATGAATTTTTTGATCACACAGTCTATTACAGAGGATCAAGCGATTTGCGTGACGTATGTCGCATCAGGCATGAAAGCACAGTTTTGGGGCTGGGTCAAAGCCATTCATTATGAAACGCGGCGCATGAAAATGGTGAATGACGAAGATGTGCTAAGCCTTTCCTTAGAGCAAATTATCGCCATTGATCTCGATTGATTTCTCGTAAAATGAGCAGACGAATCAGTGGAGCATTGTCCGCTTCCCTTTCCTACAAAGCCCTTGCTCATCAAGGTTTTTATGCACCAGCAGCACGACATATCCTCTCCCATTCACTGGGGGATTCGAGCTTCTCTGCCATATGACGGATGTCTCCTCCATCAAATTGTGTATTTAATTTGCACAATTTTTCATGTATGATTGGAACATCTTACAAACGCAGGGGAGACGCAGCATGAAAAATAATTTACGCACTTTACATCCACTTAGTTGGACGATCATCATCGGCACGATATTTGGCCGAATGGCGACGTCCATGAGCATTCCTTTTTTGGCCGTTTATTTGACACAAGTCAAAGGCGCCTCAGCCTCTTCAGCTGGGTTAATCATTGCCGTCAGCTCTCTTATTGGGATCGTTGCGAGCTTTTATGGCGGCTATATTTCTGACCGAATCGGCAGAAAAAAGGTGATGCTTTTATCCATCTTTGGTTGGACACTTGTCTTTGTTGGCTTCGCGTTTGCAGATGCCATTTGGGTCTTCTTTTTTATGAATGCTTTAAATGGACTGTGCCGGGCGCTGTTTGAGCCAACATCTAAGGCGCTCTTATCAGATGTGACCCCCGCAAGCATTCGGTTGTTTGTCTTTAATTTACGGTATACGGCCATTAACATTGGTGTCATCTTCGGCCCGCTGCTTGGTTTATATCTCGGGTCATCAAAAACAACATTTCCATTTCTCGTTGCTGCCTTCATTTACTTTTTATACGGATTCACGCTGGCATGGCAATTTCAAAAGCATCCCGTTGCTGCTCCAGAAAACACCAAACAAATCAGTGTCAAAAAAGCCCTTTCTATTATCCAGAAAGATACGGTCTTTAGCATCATCCTCATCGGTGTGACTTTATGTTCGTTCGGATATTCACATCTAAGCTCAACACTGCCTCAATATTTATCGGCATCCCCTATGATTGAGGATGGCCCTAAGCTATTTGGGTATCTTTTATCCTTAAACGCAGTTGTTGTCATTGTCGTTCAGTACCCGCTGATTATGATCGCCAAGCGCTACTCGACCATTTTGTCGTTGACTACTGGGAATATTCTTCTAGCAGGCAGTTTGTTTGCCATTGCTTTTTCACAAAGTCTTGGTGCGCTTGCTCTCATCATTGTCGTGTTTACGATTGGTGAAGTTCTGCTATTTGCGATGATGGATCTTTTTGTGGACAATATTGCCAAACCTGAAGTGAAAGGATCGTACTTCGGCGCAATGGGGTTTTCTCAGCTCGGCAGCGTCGTCGGACCGTTTGCCGGAGGATTGTGTATTGACTTATTTGGCGCAGCCCATCCCCTTTCCATTTTTTCAGTCTTGGCGATTGTCACCGTTGCAGGCGTCCCGTTCTTACTCATCGGATACTACCGCCTAAAAAAACGAACGGCCGCTGCCGTGGCTGTGAAAGTAAGCGGAGGTCATTAAAAAAACCGCTCTCTTGTGTGAGCGGTTGATCTTTATACCCGGCGGATAGCAATCTCCTCCACCTTATGCTGGTCGCCTTTTTTTAATATGAGGTCAGCCCGATACTTTGTCGGCAAAATATTTTCATATAAGTTCGGCCGGTTCACTGTATTCCAAATCGTACTTGCCATCTGATCCGCTTCTTCATCCGTCAAATCCTTGTATTGATGAAAGAAGGATTCAGGGTCTTGGAAGGCTGTTTCCCGCAACAAGCGAAACCGCTCTTTATACCAAGATTGAATTTGTGTTTCAGCGGCGTCCACATAAATCGAAAAATCAAAGAAATCGGATACAAACACGCGTGGTTCATCCTTCAGATCATCCAGCGCTGGGGATTGCAGCACATTGATTCCTTCAATGATGACAATATCTGCATCCTCCACTGTTTCGTAAACCCCTTCCAGCCGGTCATAGGTAAGATGTGAATACACAGGTGCATGCACAGTTTGTTTACCTGATTTCAGTTCATTTAAAAACGAAAGAAGCGCTTTGACATCATAGCTTTCTGGGAATCCTTTCTTTTCCATCAGTCCTCGATCCTTTAACTCTTTTTGAGGATACAAAAAGCCATCCGTTGTTACGAGACTCACCTTCAGCCCATCTCCAAGCCTTGATAAAAGTGTTTCAATGATACGTGCAGTCGTGCTTTTCCCAACAGCCACACTTCCAGCAATCCCAATTAAAAAGGGAATTTTGGCATGGTGCGGGTAGTTTAAAAAAGCATTCACATGCTGATTTTTTTGTTTTTCTGCAAAGACATGTAATGTCAGAAAACGAATAAGCGGTATGTAAATATCTCGAACTTCTTCTAGCGATAAGTAGTCGTTTAATCCTTGAAGCGCTCTCACTTCTTCTTCTGAAACAGATACCGGCATATATTCTCCAAGAGCGGCCCAGGCCTCTCTCGTATGGCGTGTATATAGTGTATTAAAATCAAGCCGTTCGTCAGTCAAAATCTTTCCCACCAATCTTCACTAAACTCATAACCAAAAAGACGATAATCCGATTGTAGCTTAAAATGAAGGCGCTGTCTTTATTTTTCAACGAAAGTTTGCTTCTTTTGCGAAAAAAAGCATTAAATAAAGGAAAATGAGGGTAAATAAGAGTATGCAGTTTGATAGATAGAAGGGAGCACACCAAATGAAATATGTGATGATTGGCGGAGATGCAGCAGGAATGAGCTGCGCTATGCAAATATATAGAGAGGATCCAGACGCACACATTGTTGCTTTTGAAAAAGGAGAGATTTTCTCATATGGACAGTGCGGACTCCCCTACTTGATCGGCGGTCTCATTGATCATCACAGGAAACTCATCGCACGCAGCGCCGAAACCTTTCGTGACAAATATGGAATTGATGCTAGAGGCTTACACGAAGTGACCTCGATTGACCCGAAGAAAAAAACGGTGTCAGGTCTTCACACAAAAACAAAAGAGCCATTTACAGAAAGCTATGACCGGCTCTTGATCGCAACGGGAGCAAGCCCCGTCACACTTGATCTAAACACCCATTCATTAGAAGGTGTTCACGTATTAAAAACAATCCCGCATGCCTTGTCTATTTTAAACAATCTAAAAAAAGACGTCACACATATCACGATCATTGGTGGAGGATATATCGGTTTAGAAATGGCTGAAAATTTAAAAGCGCTGGGAAAAGACGTTCATATCATTCAGCGGGGTAAAACACTTGGTCCAGGCTTTGATCCCGATATGGCAAAATATCTGAAAGAAGAAGCGGACAATCAAGGCATTCACGTGGTACTTGGTGAAACAGTGCAAAAATTAAAGGGCAAGACATATGTAACAGCTGTTCAAACAGACAAACAGACCATTGAAACAGACATGGTCATCATCGCCGTTGGTGTCACTCCGCAAACATCCTTTTTAGACAGCACAGGAATTAATCGTCTACAAAATGGTGCAGTTGTTGTGAATGAATACATGCAGACCAATGTAAAAGACATTTATGCAGCCGGTGACTGCGCAGCGACCTATCATCGTTTGAAGAAAGAACTGGATTATATTCCGCTTGGCACAACAGCGAACAAACAAGGAAGAATCGCAGGCTTTCATATGACTGGAACCAACCGGGCGTTTCAAGGCGTAACTGGAACAGCGGTGATGAAATTCATGAACATGACAGCAGGACGAACGGGCCTATCAGAGAAAGAAGCAAAGGAAGCGAATATTCCTTTCTCTACGATGACCATCGACAGTACAGATCACGCTGGCTATTACCCACATGCGCAGAAAATGAAAGTGAAATTGATTTATAGAAGCGATGACCATACCTTGCTCGGCGCCCAAATTATTGGTCAAGACGGTGTAGATAAACGCATTGATGTCATGGCAGCTGCTCTTTACCAGGGGCTGACGGTGACAGATCTTGAAGATTTAGATATTAGCTATGCACCGCCTTTTAACAGTGTATGGGACCCGCTTCAGCAAGCGGCAAGACGAACATAAAAACCACTTAAAAATCAAAAAAGAAACCAGCTGTGACCGGTTTCTTTTTTTGTTATTTTTTCATCATCGCTTTACGTGCTGCTTTTTCAAATAAAAATGGGAATAATTGATACAGCTTACTGCCAGCATTCATCCAGCCTGGTAAATTAATCTCTCTTTTTTTCGTCATCATGGCTGACACGACCTTTCCTGCCACCTTGTCAGCACTAAGCATCATAAAATCCACGTTTTTCACATATTCACCGCTGCGATCTGCAATGGTAAAGAAGTCTGTGGCAATCGGCCCTGGGTTCACCGTCGTAACGTGAATCCCGCAGTCTGCGAGCTCCATTCTAAGGCTGTTTGAAAATCCGAGAACAGCATGCTTAGATGCCGAATAGATCGCTGATTTAGGGGTGGCAATTTTCCCTGCCTGAGACGCGATATTGATAATATGTCCCTGTCCCCTTTGTTTCATCTCTGGAATGACCTTTTTCGTGCAGGCAATTAAACCAAATACATTGACCTCAAACATTGACACCATTTCCTCAATGGATGCATCCTCTACAAGATCAAATACCCCAAAGCCGGCATTGTTGACCAAAATATCAACAGCACCCACTTCTTGATAGGCTCGATCAATGTCCTCAAACTGACTGACATCAAGCTCTACGATGTGACACACCCCGCCAGCGCTCATAATCTTTTCTTTCACATCCGTGAGCTTTTCAAGTCGTCGTGCGGAAATCATGATTTCTGCTCCTTGGGCGGCTGCCAAATACGCCATCTTTTCACCAATACCGCCAGATGCACCTGTAATCCATATTCTCTTTCCTGTTAATCTTCCCATACGTTTCACTCCTTAGTTCGCCCGGTAATAGAGGGTTCCGTCTTTTTGCACTTCTTCAATTTGTCCAGCCGCTAAGAGCACATCGAGCTGACCTACTGTCTCGGACATCGTTAAAAATAGGGCTTCTTCATACAACACTGGAAATAGCTTGCGGCAAAGATGAAAGGCCGTCATTTCTTTTCGTTTGAGCAGCTGATACATCGTATTTGCCCGTTTCTCTTGTTTCTTAAATCTTTCTTCGATCAATTCATGATGAGATGTGATCAGCTGACCATGACCTGGATAAATTGTCTTGATTGGCAACTGCAATAACCGCTTGAGCGATGCTTTATATTGAAGCAGCGATTTTTGACGTTCTTTTCCTTTCACCGGCGCCTCCATTAATGGATTTGAAGAAATGGTCGTGAGCAGTAGATCGCCACCAATGAAGTTCCCTGTTAATTCATCTAAAAAAGAAAGATGAGACTGTGCATGTCCTGGGGTCTCCATGACTAGGAAGTGATCATGCCCCTTCAAACGATCGCCTTCCCTTATGACGTCATGAACATGCGCAGTACAAGAATATGTATAGGACTGCTTCACGATTCTTTCACACTCACTTTGACGAAGCGGCACACCTAACTGCTGAAAAAAATCATCCATAAAAATGATTTGGCGCTGTTTAAACGCTGAATCCTGACTAATATAGGGCTCATTCAGCTCATGTCCGATCACACGGACATGAGGTTTCATCAGATCTAAAAGACCGACATGATCTGCATGATGATGTGTCAAAACCACTTGATCAATATCGTCTATTGATAAATGATGTTCCTTTAATTGCGTAACAAAGGCATGCTGCGCTTCTTGTGTCATTGGCCCGCAATCCACTAAGGTCACCGCGTCACCTTTTAATACATATGCATGGACATCCCCCACAGCAAACGGTGTAGGAATGGATAATTGAATGATTTCTTCTTTCACTTTTATACGTCATCTCCTGCTTTTTGACTCATGGATCATCACCATTTACGCTTCTTTATTCATTGTATCTTGCAAAGGGCAGACTGTCATGCGGTTTGGATAGTCAATTTTTTTCTATCTCCCCTATTGACACAAACTTGTCCATCGTTGCATAATGAACAACAAATATATGATGCGCGATGACAAGGATTAGTAAGCAAAATAATGATGCAAGAGAGTGAAGTCCGCCGGCTGTAAGACTTCACCATCCTCTTATTTGCTGAACCTGCCCTTTGAGCTGTTAGGCAAACCTAAACGTTTCCCGCGTTAAGGGACTAGAGCTGAGTATGCATGATTGCATGCTAATTGAGGGTGGTACCGCGAAAAAACCTTTCGTCCTTTGCAGACGAGAGGTTTTTTTATTTTCTACAAGGAGGAGCAGCTGATGAGTAAAATTGGATTTATCGGTGCAGGCTCGATGGCCGAGTCTATGATCAAAGGGTTATTAAAAAGCGGCATGATGTCAAATGAAGATATCATTGTCACAAATAAATCAAACAAAAAACGATTAGATGAATTAAAGACACGTTATGGAGTCAAAACAGACTTCTCCCGTTCCTTTATTTATGATGAAGCTGATATTTTGGTGTTTGCTTTAAAACCAAAAGATGCGGAAAGCGGGATTGCTGATGTACGTCCTCATTTGAATGGACAGCTGATCGTTTCTATTTTGGCGGGTATTTCTATTGAAACCATTCAACATTATGCCGGCGGGAAAACGGCGGTGGTTCGCGCTATGCCAAATACTTCAGCGGCGATTCAGCAATCTGCAACCGGCATTGCCGTAAGTGATGAAGTCACAGAGGCACAAAAGAAAAAGGCGGTTGAGCTGTTTGAAACGATCGGTCATGTGACGGTCTTAGATGAATCACAGCTGAATGCGGTCACAGCCATTGCGGGCAGCGGTCCTGCCTTTATTTATCATTTGATTGAAGGAATGGAGCGAGGTGCATCGGAGCTTGGGATGGACCAAGAGACAGCGAAATTGCTCATTTGTCAAATGATTGCAGGGGCTGCTAATATGCTGCAAGATAGCGGAAAGGAACCTGCTGAACTGCGCAAAGAAATTACCAGTGAAGGCGGAACGACAGAGGCTGGACTGAACACACTTGCTTCCTATCAATTTGAAGAAGCGATTGTCGATTGTGTGAAAACAGCGACAAAACGTGCAGCAGAATTAAACGACATGTTTTCAGCAAGTACGTATAAATAATATAGAAAAGCACCTGTTTTGATGGGGTCAGTCCCATGACAGGTGCTTTTTTACATATATCCATCTATTTTTTCTCGCTCGTCATTGAATTCAAGCAGTGTGATTGATCTTTTGGTTCTTTCTGTTCTTTTGTTGAAACGGCTTGTTCTATTAGATAATCACGCGCTTGATAAAAATGAACATCAATCAACAATTCTTGGTGCTTCATTGATTAGCACCTCCTCATATAGATGATTTGTTCATGGATAGGATGGCTTTTATTTGGGCGAGGTGATGATTTTCATGTAAAGCAATGGTTTCAGCTAAGATTTGGACTGTCATCACCCCTTCTTCAGGATGGAGACCAGAGCAATCCCATGTATCCTTGTGTAATAGCTGGAGTGTGTTGTTTCTGCTCTCTTTTAGGCGCTCAAGCAATGCACGGATCTCTTGTGCGGTGTACCTTTCATAAGCTCTTTCCTTCACATAAATCTCAGGATCATACGATTGGAAAGGTGTGTTCTCATTTGAAAGTGCCTGCTCTATCCGCTCTGACCAGACTTCCTCTGTATCATACAAATGGCCAGTGATTTGTTTAATAGACCACTTGCCTTCTCCTAAAGATTGATCTAATGTGTGCTCATCACAAGCCTGCACTAGCTCCTCAAGCTCACGAATACTCCTTTGAAGCGATGTGACGATTTCTGTTTTTGTTAATTTTCCAGTTTCCATTGCGTAATCAAAGTCTCCTTTATAGTGAATGCATTTCTCTTTTGGATTCATCTTGCGGTTTCTCTTTTAGTAACAATAAGTTGTTCATCAAACCAGCTAATATCAAAAGACCTGCCATACACATAGCAATGACATGTATAGGAATCAAATCTCCGATGAACGCCATGATGATAAATCCACTAATATAAAATATGCGTGATAATGCAAGTCCAGCCGAAAAAACCCGGGCTCTTAAATGACTGCTTGCATATGTCATAATATTTGTAGAGTACAAAACTTCGACTGGGCTGTATAATAGATTTGCTAATAAAACAACAAATAAAAATCCAATAAAATTTGTTTGTTGATAGGAAAGCGCATGTAATATCGCTAACAATATGATCGATATCGTTGACCATCTTTTATAAAACTGAAAGGAGAATTTCACTTTTTTAAAATAAGCTGCGAGTGTAATTCCTCCGATTATTTGCCCTAGTCCACTTATTGTATGTCCAAGCCCTAAGCCAAAATTCCCTTCCTTTGCTACTTCTAAAATGTACAAACTAAACATGACATAAACAATGCTTAAAGCGAATTCTCTAGACATCAATATCCATATGGCACTTTGAATTTTGGGCGACCCTTTGATTTCTTCAATGCCCTCTTTAAAGCTTTGAACATATGACACATACTCTTTTTTTTCAGACGTTTCTTTCGCTTTAATAGGGATTAGCAGCATAGCTGATAATAAAAATGTCATCGCATCCACCAAATAAATGGTGGAAACGGACCAGATTTCTGTGACCAACCCGCCCACACCTGTCGCAATCAGCATGGAGGCACTAAAAGACGTTGCCAGTATACTATTTCCCTTAGAAAGCTGCTCTTTATCTAGGATTTCAGGAATCATAGATGAACGAGCAGGCAAGTATATACCTGAAAAAGCACCATTTAACGCTAGTAAAAAATAAAGGATAAACGGTGTCACATTCAATGTAACTACTAAAACAAAGCCTAGTCCTATGATAAAGCGTGCCAAATCTGCAAAAATTAAAACTTTCTTGTAAGAAAACTTATCTATAATTGGGCTTAAAAGCATAGATGTTAAAATGAGAGGAAGCATTGAACAAATAAATAGAATACTTAGGTGAGTCGCTCTGCCAGTAAGTTCATAGATTAAGCCAATCGTAGCGATCGTTCTAAACCAATCTCCAAAAGCAGATAAGTTTTGTCCAATAAAGAAACTGACAAAGTGCTGATTTTTAAAAAGAGATGTCGTTTCTTTCTTTAAAATCATTAGAGGAGCACCTCTGTCGTCTCATACCAGCCTAATTCTTTTTGCATAAACTCGACGGCTTGATCATAATTAGCTCTTTCTTTTTCTGGTATAAGATCAACTAAAATCGCAGGATACCAAGGTTTCGCTTCTTCTTTTATCACAAAATATTGCTCCGCCTCCTCCACGATCCCTCTCAACATGAGTAATTCTAGTTTGCGATAAATCTCTTCACGCTTTGGCATTTGATTAAGATGTGCTTTTTCTATTTTCATTGTTTTAGGGAAAAAGACGAGTCTTCTATCAAAAGCATGATACTCTCTAGATTTGACAATAGGTAATTCTTGAGTTGTCAGGCTTTCGATGTATCTTTGGGTATTTCCTTCATTTGACCATATCATGCCTTGCATGTACGAGATGGCACCTGTGCCAAGTCCAATATATTGATCTTCATAACCACCGTAAATCACTTCGCCATATTGAAAACGTTTATTTTGATGCTCAGGAGCCATAAACGTATAGACATAATTTTGATGCCAGCCCTTCGTTTTTAAGTGACGATAGAGTGTGTCGCTAAACTCAAACTTTTCTTTAGGATTTGGCGGCATAGGAACTTTGCCTTTATTTATTTTTGATAACCATCCCTTTGAACATGCAATGTATTCTAATGGATACGTATCAATACTTGTGCTTCCTAATGCCATCACACCATTTATGTCCTCTATCATCTCTTCTTTCGTTTGCCCAGGCAGCTGATATAATAAATCAATATTATAGGATTGGAAATGCCGCTTCATTAAGTCTACCGTCTGAGAGATTTGATCAAAACTAGCAGTTAAATTGAACATTTTCCGATAATGTTCGTTTAATGTTTGGACACCAAAGCTCCCTCTATTTGCTCCACCTTCAGACATGGCAGCCACTCTTTCTGTTGTAGCTGTCTTTGCTTCACACTCAAAAGTCCATTCATAGTCAGGTGACAATGTGAAGTTTTCTTTTATTGCAGTCGAAAGTCGATAAATCAGCTCAGGAGGCATAATGGAAGGAGTCCCTCCACCAACAAATACCACATCAAAAGTCATTTTTTGAATATTAGGAGATTGTGATAGAATGCGCATCTCATTGATTAAAGCATCAATATACTTTCCGATCATAGGCTCATATTTTGTGGATTTAATAAAGGGGCAGAACGAACAGATGGTATCACAGAAAGGGATATGTAAATATAAAGCATTTTTCCCCTTTTGAAATGTTCGTTCTTTTTGGATGAATTCTGTCACACGAGATTGTGCTCCTTCTTGGCTAGATTGACCAAAAAACGGATAAAGAAAATTCCATAAAGGCGGATGCTCTTCATAATAATTTTTCATATTTGACAATTCTCTCACCCAACTCTCATCTATTTTTAGTCCTTATACAGATTCACAGAGAAGCTAAAACATTCGCTTCTCTGCGGTGTACACTGTTTTGTAAGTATTCGTTCATTTTTTAGATCGCAATCCATTCGTTACGTTTCATTTAAATCACCTCCTTATAATTAGGGTAATTGTAACTAAATTACATAATTGATTATAATATACTTTTCTGAATATTTCAATCATTTTAACTATTTTTGTTAGTTCTATCGTTTCACATCACCGTTTTCATATATAACTTCTGGCATAATGAAGAAAAAATAGACTAAATGTTCACAACAAAAAGCCCTATCATCACGATAGGACTTTTTGCCACATATGCTTACTCTTTCTCTAATAACGCATGAATCGTTGATTCTAAGAGCGACGGCAAAACGCCGAAAGAGAACGGGATATGCAGACGTTCTGTCCATTTGTGCGGGTCCTTTCCTAATGGACCAACGTTGATGACCGGAACGTAAAGTGCCTCCTTTTCTCCTTGCGGTAACGAGTAGCCTTTTTGGTAAAGCGGCATGTTGACCGTATAATCGGCTACATCCTGTTTTTCAAGCTGCAAGTAGCTTAAATCAGACAATCCGGGGAAATATTTCACTTCTTCTACTTCAAGTCCATAGACCTCTTTTGCCTCCCTTTGAATCTTCTTTAAGGTCATCTGAATATGCTGATCATCTGTTGAAGACACTGAAGGATAAAATGGCGGACTATAAAATAGAACAATGAGCGGCCCCTCTTCCTTACAAAGAGTCGTCAGCTCTGATACGATTTTGGTTGAGAAATCACGATCTCCGAGCTCACCCCGGTTGGCGAATGCATAGTTGACAATACGCTCGACTTCCTGCGTGCCTGATCGTTCAGCGGCTTTTTGATACAGCTCATGATATGTAAGAACCGTGATGTTCGTGTCAATGGGTGTAAAGTGTTTGAAGCGCTGAAATGCAGCCGTTTTCTGTTTCAGATTGGCCTCAATTTGCATGGCTGCTTGTTTCGCAGTTTCATAGAGAAGCCCGTGGAGCTCTTCACTTGAGCGTTTCATCATAAGCACATTAAATAGAGAAACAGCCGTGTGAGGCGTTTGAACGGAATAGGCTTCTTTCAAATCCTTTTGCATCAAATTGGTGGGAGGCGGCGTCACTTCACCATCTACTTCCTCACAATAATCACTATTCAGTTCTAACAAACGGTTGAGTTCAGACACCATAAAATTCGCGTTTAAGCCTGAGAAAGGCTCTCCTACATGCGTTTCAATTCCTTTACAAAAAAATCCGGCAAGCACCTTCCCTATACTGCCTGTATAAATATATTGGTGCGTATCTCCTGGATACTTTTCAAACATCGGCTCGCTGTTTAAACACGCGGTATAATCAAGATCGTACTTCTCCTTGAGCTCTTTTAGCTTTGGGACAGCCTCGAGCATTCCCTGTGAGTTCACCTCTTCATCTGGAACTGTCACGAGAAGGACATTTCCTTCAAATCTCTCCGTCATCGCTCTTTCCAGCATAGAAAGCTGCACGGTCAAACCTGCTTTCATATCCATAGACCCTCTTCCAAACAGCCAGTCACCTGAAGCCAAATCCTCTCTTGCTCTCTTTGGAAGAAGCGCACTTTTTTGAGAAAAGGATGCCATTAACTCTTCGGGCTTACACGCCATATTTTGAAATTCTCCGTAATCCTCAGTATCGACTACATCAAAGTGACTGAGCAAAAGTACGGTACGTGGCAGCGTACTGCGTTTGACAAGAGCCGTTAAATAATACCGGCCGTCTTTCATCGGATGCAAAGCCAAATGGTCAGGATGCTGCTCAAAATACGGACGCTCCCTCAGCAAGTAATATACATATTCCGCTAACGCGACTTCTCCCGTTGTACCAGATATGCTTTCATATTGCATAAGAGCTGTGAGCAGCTCCTTTAGTTCACTCTCTGTTTGCCATTTCATCCGTTTTCCCCCTTTGATGTCCTTGATCTTATCCTCCATTATACAAAAACGTGTAGAAAAGCTATATGGTTTGAGCACCTTTTATGACGAATGTTTGAATGGTTGTTATAATCGGCTATACCATTCTATGAGGAGGCGAAGGTAATTGGAAACAAAACTCTTTTCACCTTGGACATTAAAAGGTGTCACACTCAAAAACCGCATTGTGATGTCACCGATGTGTATGTATTCATCCTATGACAGGGATGGGAAATTACAGCCTTTCCACTTTGCACATTATATTTCCCGCGCGCAGGGTCAGGCTGGTCTAATCATGGTTGAGGCAAGTGCTGTTTCTCCTGAAGGAAGAATTAGTGATCAAGACCTCGGGATATGGAGTGATGAGCACATTGAAGGATTTGCCTCCTTAAACGAACAAATCCAAGCATATGGAACCAAAACAGCCATTCAGCTAGCCCATGCGGGGCGTAAGGCGGAGCTGGAAGGTGACATTCTTGCCCCCTCCAGCATTCCGTTTGATGAACAGTCGAAAACACCTGTGCAGATGTCTGTCGATCAAATCAAAGACACGGTTCAGGCGTTTCAACATGCAGCTGTCCGAGCAAAAAAAGCTGGATTTGACATCATTGAGATTCATGGTGCGCATGGCTATTTGATTAACGAATTTCTTTCACCGCTTGCAAATCAGCGGACAGATGAGTACGGCGGCTCACCAGAAAACCGTTATCGCTTCTTAAGAGAAGTCATTGATGCGGTCAATGAAGTATGGGAAGGGCCTTTATTTGTCCGTGTATCCGCTTCTGATTACTCAACAAAAGGACTCGATATTGCTGATTATATTGGCATTGCCGCATGGCTGAAAGAACAGGGTGTTGACTTAATTGATGTCAGCTCAGGCGCTGTGGTGCCGGCTGATATGAAAATATTCCCCGGCTACCAAGTACCTTTTGCAGAGAAAATAAAAGAAGGTGCGGGTATTCAAACAGCTGCTGTCGGTTTGATCACATCTGGTATACAGGCAGAAGAAATTTTGCAAAATCAGCGTGCTGACTTGATCTTTATCGGCAGAGAATTTTTACGGGATCCGTATTTCCCAAAAACAGCCGCTAAACAGCTGCGTACATCCATTGAAGCTCCGCGACAATACGATCGCGCTTGGTAACCGCTCTAAAAAAAAGTGTCTATTTTTTGAAATAGGCATCTTTTTTGTTTTTAAGAGAAACATCTTTGCCTTTTGTGCCGTCTTTTAGCTAAAGAATCACTTAGAGGAGATGGAAGAATGAACTCTGCAATGATTGAAAAAACTTATCATATAAATGGACATCACTTTTATACGAAGCATCGTCAAGGCAAAAGGCAAGCGACCATTATCTTTGAAGCAGGCTACGGAATTTCTGGCGATACCTGGACAAATATTGCCCGTGATATTGATCCAGAGCTTGGGGTTTTCTTATACGACCGTTTAGGAAATGGGAACAGCAGTAAAAGCCATGAAGGAAGAACGCTGCATGACCTTGCGGATGATTTAGATGCGCTTTTAAAACAAGCCAATATTCAGCCGCCCTTTCTTATTGTGGCGCACTCATTCGGTTCTCTCGTCAGCCGCTTATGGGCAAGCCGCAGAAGTGAAGATGTGATCGGTATGGTGCTGTTAGACCCGGCAAGTGAAGATCAAGAGCAGGTCATCCTGCCGCTTTTATCAAAAGAAGAACGCACTTCGTATATGGCACAGTTCACAGCAGAGTGTACACATGAGGATTTTCAGCAAATGCTAAGTACGATCAAGAAGGAGCAAACGCATTATGGCATGATGCCGCTTCTTGTCATTTCATCAGGCAAAAGCCGGCTGCTTCATCCAGCGCATGAAGCTTGGCTCAGGCTTCATAAACAAATGCTCACTTTGTCATCCCAAAGCGGATGGATTCAGGCGCAGAACAGCTCGCACTATATTCATCATGATGAACCACATATCGTGCAGCTTGCGATTTATGATGTATGGTGCGCAGCAAAACAGCCCGTCTCCTATTATCAAACAGCCAATTAAAAGCAAAAACTCCTTGATGGACATCCGTCAAGGAGTTTTGTTTTTATGCCGTTGGCGCAGATTGACTCTTTTCAGAAAGCAGCTTTTCAATGCTGACAAGCTGAACACATAACGTAAAGATGTCAATCGCTTGTTCTAGTTCTTCAAGTGTTGGGAACGTTGGCGCAATACGGATATTACGATCAAGCGGATCTTTTCCATATGGAAATGTCGCCCCTGCACCTGTCAGTGTCACACCTGCTTCTTTTGCTTTTTGCACAACAGCTTTTGCGCAATGATCGAGTGTGTTTAAGCTAATGAAATAGCCGCCATTTGGCTTGTGCCATTCAGCGATACCCTTTCCGCCAAGCTTTTCATCAAGGATCGAAAGAACGAGGTCAAACTTCGGCTTAATGATCGCTGCATGCTTTTTCATATGTTCCTTCAATCCCTCTGGATTTTGGAAGAAACGTAGGTGTCTTATTTGATTCAATTTATCTGGCCCGATGGTTTGTACGGCTAATTGCTTTTGAGTGAAGCTGACATTGTCTTGACTAGACGCCATGAGTGCCACACCTGAGCCTGGGAATGTAATTTTAGAAGTAGAGGCAAACATAAACACACGGTTTGGATGTCCTGCTTGTTCTACTGCTTGAAAAATATCTTTTAACGTATCAGGTGTATCTGTTAGATGATGGACTGCATAGGCATCATCCCAAAAGATACGGAAGTCGTCTGCTTTTGTTTTCATTGAAGCAAGGCGGTCAACAACTTCATCTGAGTACGTAATGCCGTCAGGGTTGCTATATTTTGGTACACACCAAATGCCTTTGATGGCTTCATCTTCTGCGGCCAATTTTTCCACCTGATCCATGTCAGGTCCATCAGCCTTCATATCTACCGTTATCATCTCTATGTTAAAATGCTCACAAATGGCAAAATGACGATCATACCCTGGGCTTGGGGCAAGGAATTTCACCTTTGGAAGTTTTCCCCAAGGTGTTTTACTGCCATATACGCCGTGAGTCATCGCACGGGCAATCGTATCATGCATCATATTTAGACTTGAATTACCGCCAATAATGATTTGTTCCGGCTTCAGATTGAGCACACTTGCAAAAAATTCCTTCGTTTCAGGAAGGCCTGTCAAGCCGCCATAGTTTCGCACATCTGTACCATCCTCAGCTGTCATCACATCCTTTGATGTCACGACATCGAGCATGCCCATAGATAAATCGAGCTGTTTTGGTGAAGGCTTCCCTCTAGACATGTCTAAGTGTAAGTTTTTACTTTTGTACGTTTCATACTCTTTTTGTCGTGCTGCATATAGGTCATTTAATTCTGCTTCACTTAATGCTGTAAAACCGCTCATCTTTGATTGTGCCTCCCGTATTCTTCATAGTGTTATTCGTCATTTGTTTTTTCTTCACCATTTTACCACTACCTGAAAAAGAGCGTCATCATAAAAATCAAAAAAATCACACAACTATTTCTGACGATTCATCCAATTTTTACAGGGTGCGGTCTATAGGAAAAGAAGAGAAATCATGCGCAGCTTCAGTCAGCGGGAATATATCGCGGGCTTCTTTCAGTAATTGCTTCAGTGACTCTTCCCCTTGGTACCGTGCACTAATATGGGTCAAAATGAGTTTTTTGACGCCTGCTTCCTGCGCTGTTTTCGCTGCTTGTTCTGTCGTGCTGTGATAATAATGATAGGCTAGTTCTGCATCTTCTTTACTAAATGTTGCTTCATGGACTAACACATCCGCATTCTTGGCAAGCCTTGTTATATTCTCGCACAAACGTGTATCTCCTGAAAATGCAACAATCCTCCCTTTTTTAGGGGGTTCCAAATAATCGGTTCCATCAATTCTTCTTCCATCTTCGAGTGTAACGGTTTCCCCGTTTTTTAACTTCTGATACAAAGGTCCAGGTTTTACACCGATTTTTTTTAGGTCTTCGGCTTTTAGTGCACCAGGTACATCTTTTTCCACGACCCGATAACCGTAGGCTGGGACTCCGTGAGACACCCTTTTAGCTTCTACTTGAAAGGTATCATCTTCAAATACGATCCCTTCATCTATTTCAATGATATGCAGTGGATAGGTCAAATGCGTTTGTGTCGCTGAAAGTGCCGCATTTACAAAGGCTTTGATGCCTCTTGGACCATATATCGTCAATTCATCCTCTCCGCCTTGAAAGGACCTGCTGCCAAGCAGACCCGGGAGACCATATACATGATCACCGTGCATATGCGTGATAAAGATTTTCTCAATTTTTCTTGGCTTGATCGTTGTATGTAATATTTGATGCTGCGTCGCTTCTCCGCAATCAAAAAGCCACACTGCTTTTCTCTCTTCTAAAAGCTTCAGCGCTGTGCAAGTGACGTTTCTTGTTTTTGCAGGAATGCCTGCACCTGTTCCTAAAAAGAGCAGTTCCATTACGATTTCCTCCTACAGCCGGTATACAATGTCTTCATTCATATAGAATACATGAAGACAAGGTAAATGTGAATTCAGCTGAATTTTTAAAAAAAGACAAACTTGAGCAGAAAAAGTCGAATCAAATGTTTGCTTTACGTACAATGAACCTTTAAAATAAAGAAAATGTACATACATTCTTGGTTTTTACAACAATGCTACGAATAAAGTGAGGTACTTTTCGTGAATACAGAAACTAATTATCCAAAAGCAGTCATTGTCATCTTTGGCGCAACAGGAGACCTTGCAAAGCGCAAGCTCTACCCTTCTATACATAGACTTTATCATAGCGGAAAGCTTGGAGATCAATTCGCCGTTGTAGGTGTTGGGCGCCGCCCGTGGTCTCACGAGGATCTCAGAGCTGTGGTAAAAGAATCTGTCTCTTCTGACGATGCAGAAGCAAAAGCAGAGGAATTCATTTCTCATTTCTATTACCATGACTTTGACGTCTCAAGCCCTGCTTCCTATCAAGCACTCAACACGCTTCTTTCCGGACTTGAAGATACATACAGTATCCCAAATAACCGGATGTTCTATTTAGCTATGGCACCGGAATTCTTCGGAACGATTGCGAAGTTCTTAAAAAGTGAGGGCGTATCAGAAACGACCGGCTGGTCACGACTTGTGATCGAAAAACCATTTGGACATGATCTGCCTAGTGCCAAAACATTAAATGAAGAGATTCGTGGTGCATTTACAGAAGATCAAATTTATCGGATTGACCACTATCTAGGTAAACAAATGGTGCAAAACATTGAGGTCATCCGCTTTGCGAATGCGATCTTTGAACCACTTTGGACAAACCGCTATATTTCAAACATTCAAATTACATCTAGTGAATCGTTAGGTGTTGAAGACCGGGCTAGATATTATGAAAGCTCTGGCGCACTTAGAGACATGGTTCAAAACCATATGCTTCAAATGGTCGCACTTTTAGCCATGGAGCCGCCAATTAAGCTCAATACAGAGGAAATTCGAAGCGAAAAACGGAAAGCATTGCGCGCCCTTCGTCCTTTCTCTAAAGATGAGGTCGATCAATTCTTTGTCCGCGGACAGTATGATGCTGGAACGATTGATGGCCATATGGTTCCTTCCTATCTTGAAGAGCAAAATGTGGACCCAAACTCTAACACAGAAACATTCGTTGCAGGGAAACTTCTCATCGATAACTTTAGATGGGCCGGCGTACCATTTTACATTCGGACAGGAAAACGTCTAGAAAAGAAATCCACTCAAATCGTGGTTCAATTTAAAGACATTCCGATGAACCTGTACTACGGAAACGGGAATTCCATGCATCCAAACTTACTCGTCATTCACATTCAGCCGGATGAAGGTATTACCCTTCACCTGAATGCGCGCAAGCTTGATGGCGGAACATATGCTAAACCGATTAAACTCGACTACCAAACAAATTACAACGACATCATGAATACACCAGAAGCATACGAAAAGCTGATTCATGACTGCTTGCTCGGTGATGCAACAAACTTTGCGCACTGGGATGAAGTGGCACTTTCTTGGAACTTTGTTGATCCGATTTCTGAGAAATGGGCAGAAACGAAAACGTTAAAACCAAATTATCCTGCTGGTTCTATGGGACCGAAAGAAGCAGATGAGCTGCTAGAAAAAGACGGGTATCATTGGTGGAATATATAAAATCAAGATGAAAAAAGAGCAGTCTCCCAAGGGGGGCTGCTCTTTTTTAAAGTCCTGTTTTCGTAATTTCCACAGTTGAAAATTCAAACTTATCATAGCGATGATGGCTAAAGGAGTATTCAAACGGCCGGCCCGTGTTTAAGTAAGCCACCTGCTCGACTTCAAGCACTGGATCAGCTTGGTCACAGCCTAAATACTGCTGATCTAGCTGATCTGATTTAGCCGCTCTAATTTTCTTGTGCGCTCCAGCTACTTTTAGATGCAGTGTGTTTGAAATGTAGCTATATATTGAACCTAATAGAACCTTTTCATCTATTCCCTTAATGACATTTACGGGCATAAAAGTCTTTTCTAATACATAAGGCTCTTCTTCCACAAGGCGGAGACGGACAATGTCATAAACGGGTGCGCTTGAGTCAATTGAGAGATGAGCTGCCACCTCTTCACTTGGAAAATGCACATCAAAGCGAATGATTTGGCTCGTCACGTTTTTATCTGCCATGACTTTCGTGAACCCTCTATTTTCATGACCTGATACATTGATGGCCCTTTTGTTTAGCGCTGCCTTCACAATAAATGTGCCATGACCTCTTTTTCTAAAGAGCAGACCTTCTGCTACGAGAAGATCGAGCGCACGCTTCATCGTCATTCTGCTGCATTGAAACTCAGCGGCAAGCGAGTTTTCATCTGGAATGGGTTGATCTTCTGGATAATATGCTGTTCCTATTCGTTTTCTAATTTCTTCTGAAATGAGTTCGTATTTTGTCATCTCACACCACCAACTGACTTGTTTTTTCATATCATATTATAGCGCTTTCCAGCCTTTCCCCTCATTCTACACTAAGCCTAGTGAGCTTAAAAGGTTCCAGCCATTTTAGTGTCAATCCCTGCACCATCACATAAGAAAAATACTTGCCCTTTTCAAGGAAAGAGCAAGTATTTTGATTAAAAGCCATTATTCTCTGAAACAGATTGAAACCAGTATCCACTTTTTTTAATGGTGCGTTTCCCGTCTTCTTCAAGATTGACTGAGACAAATCCATAACGATTTTTATACGCATTTGTCCATGACCAATTATCCATAAACGTCCACAGATGATAGCCTTTCACATTGCTGCCTTCTTGGATGGCTCGATGCACCCATTTCAGATGCTCAGAAATAAAGTCAATGCGGTAATCGTCATGAATCATTCCTTGTTCATCTTTAAACCGTTCTTCTCCTTCAACACCCATTCCATTTTCAGAAATAAAGCATTCGATATTCTTATAGTCTGTTTGAACTTTTTTCAATATATCGTAAATGCCCTTTTCATAGATTTCCCAGCCTCGATACACATTCATTTTTCTTCCCGGCATTTCAAAGGGATCAAAATAATGGTTTGGCATAAATGGTGCTTGAGGATGCGGCATATGTTCCTTTGCTTTCACTCTTCTTGGCTGATAATAGTTGATACCGAGCAGGTCAATCGTGTTCTCTTGGATGAGCTCAAGGTCTCCATCTTCTATCACCGGCATAAATCCTTCTTTCTTTAACACTTCCACCAGCTTTTCAGGAAAGTGCCCTTTAACAGCAGGATCTAGGAAGGAACGATTAAAGAAAGCATCCGCCATCTCAGCTGCTTCTACATCCCGAGGATTCTCGCTTCGCGGATATGAAGGAGTGAGATTTAAGATGATACCGATTTTCCCGTCCTGTTGCAGCTCTTTATAAGCCGCAATGGCCTTAGCATTTGATAAAATCTCATGAAAACCAACTTGCACTGCCTTTTGGAAATCGACTTCGTTTGGATAATGGAAGCTATACATATATCCGCCCTCTACAGGGACAATCGGCTCGTTATGGGTAAACCATTTTTTCACCCGGTCGCCAAATAACTGAAAGCACAACACCGCATAGCTGACATAGTCGTCTACGACCTGTCTGTTTACCCATCCACCCGTCTCCTGCAGCGCCATTGGCATATCAAAATGGTACAGGTTCACAAACGGTTCGATGTCACTCGCTATTAGTTCATTGATCACATCATTATAAAAAGCCACAGCTTCTTCATTGACTTCCCCTTTTCCCTTGGGTAAAAGGCGTGACCATGAAATGGATAGACGAAATGAATTATGCCCAATCTCCTTCATAAGCCGGATATCCTCTTTGTATTTACGATAAAATTGAGAGGTCACGTCTGGACCGACGCCATTAAAAAAACGAGTCGGCTCTTTTTCAAACCAGTGATCCCAAATGTTCGGTCCCTTTCCATCTCCCGGATAACTGCCCTCTGTTTGCGTGGCAGAGGCAGAAGATCCCCACCAGAAATCTTTTGGAAATGTATATGATTGTCTGTTAGTGTCCATCGACATGTATTGAGTCCCCTTCACCTTTGATGTTTGTTTGTTTCGTTTTTTCTGTCGTTGCTATTTTTTCATTTTTCACATTCATGCGGTCAATAAATGTCAGGAACGGGAACCAAATAACAAACACAATCATTAAATTAAACAGCTGAAGCAGACCGCCCGCTAATGAATTTGTTGCCATGATGCCGCTAATAAAGATCGGCACCGTCCATGGGATGTTCACGCCTGTCGGCGGCGGCACAATGCCTGCGGCCATCGCAAAATAAGAAACACATGTAATGACCATGGGTGCCAAAATCCATGGAATGAGAATAAGCGGGTTCATCACAATCGGTAAACCGAAAATAATCGGTTCATTGACGTTAAACAATCCTGGTCCTAAGCCGAGCTTTGCCACTTGTTTTAATTGCTTACTTTTTAGGAAAATTAAAATCGCAAACACAACGGCAAGCGTCATACCGGTTCCGCCCATTCCAACCGTATAGACCTCAATAAACTGTTTGCTGATGATGTTTGGAACCTCGCCCGTTTTTGTATAGCTTTCAAGGTTTTGAATGGACAGCGTGTTCCAAATTGGGTCCATCACAGAGTTGATAATAATTTGACCGTGCAATCCAAAGAACCAAAGAATTTGTATAAAGAAAACCGCAATTAACGTCGGAATGATACCGCTTCCAAGTCCGACAAGCGGTGCCTGAACTGCATGGTAAATAAGGTCATGCATATTTGTGTGAAAGCCTTGTGTAATGATGATATTGATGAGTAAAAAGGCTGTTAGAGTCAGGGTAGCCGGAATCAGTGCAGCAAAAGACTTTGAAACAGCTGGCGGGACCCCTTGCGGCATATTGATCACAAATTTCTTTTTCACAAAATAACGGTAAATTTCTGCTGATAAAAAGCCTGTAATCATGCCGAGGAACATCCCCTTTGCCCCTAGACGATCGACTGGGATGACGCCCGCTATAGACGCCGCACCCTCTTGTTCGAGCAAAAATGGCGTCAGCAATAAGAAAGAAGCGAGAGCGATCACGCCGCCAAATACGGCTTCCACTTCATAGCTTTTCGATAAATAGTAGCCAATTCCAAATACAACAAACACGGTCATAATACTGATGGTCGCACTTGGTGCGATATTCAGTGCAGACTGGAATCCTTCCAGTGCAGTTTGACTCATGATTTTATTTAAAAATGGCAAATTCATTAACACAACCATAATGGAACCAAAAATCGTTAATGGGAATGCAAGCATAAAAGCATCCCGTAATACACCTAAATAGCGATTATTGTTCAATCTCCCGGCAATCGGTACCAAAATGGCACTTATTTTATCAAACATTGGTTTCCCCCCTTGTTTACACCCTTTATTGTTTTAGCGATTGAAATATCGGCAGGAGCTCTCCCACAAGCTCCTTGATCGTCAGCGTGGACATGAAGTGATCTTCAGCGTGCATGAGCAGCAAGGAAAATGGAGTGGTTTCTCCTTTTGCCTCCTGCTGCACCATTTGAAAATGGATATCGTGTGCATTTCGCAAGTCGTCTTCTGCTTCTTTCATGAAATCAAACGCTTCCTTTTCTTGACCTTCTCGAAATTGTTTAAGAGATTGAAGCAATTTGTTCCGAGCATTGCCGCTGTGTAAGATCAATTGAAAACTGACTTGTTCCCACGTGAGTCCTTCTAGCGTCTTCTTTTCCATTCTTTAAGATTCTCCCATCAATGAAACCGCTTGTTCATACGCTTTTTGTCCATCTGCAAGCCCATAAGCCTGCATATCAATGACCTCTACTTGAATCCCGTACTTTTGAGCTTCTTTTTGAAGATCCCCTTTTAAAAAGCTCATTTGCGGTCCAATTAACACAACATCCGCATGTGCCATCTCTTTTCTCGCTTTGTCTTGTCCGACCGCCCAAATCTCTGCTTCCTCGCCAATAGATTCAGCATGGGCTTTCATCTTTGTGACTAGTAAACTCGTAGACATGCCTGAACTGCATGCTAATAAAATACGTTTCATTTCTCTCACCCCATTGTTGTAATAAAAGCGCTTCCAATTAATATTATATATTTTTATTTTTAAATGTCTAGACATTTAATTTTATATGTTTGTATTTTATTTTGAAATGTAACCAACTTTATAAAAATAAAAGAAATCTCATTCACATACGAATGAGACCTCTTTTATTTTTTGTTTTGTTCAAACACTCATAAATATTTACGAGACAGTCTTTGAGAACTTTGTGAAAAATGAGTGCTAATGACTCGTCACATTCGTAAGCTGCCCCTTCATCCCTTAAACTGATTAGACGTTTAACGCCGACTGGAGAACAGAGGCGGGCTAGGTAAAACGTAATATGCTGCCGTTTTGATTGCTAGATCATGATTTGGCATTATTTTAACAACCAAATGGTTATCATCAAATGCAGTATTTATCCTTTTCCTGCCTGGAACCCAGGGTACTTTGTCATACCGCCGTCTACATATAGCGTCAATCCTGTGACATAGCTAGCCTCTTGTGACGCAAGCCAGACGGCACATGCTGCGACTTCTTCTGGCTTGCCGATATAGCCGATTGGAATCAGTTCGATGACGCCCTTTTTCTGTTCTGGATCAGCAAATTTCTCGGCATTGATCGGGGTGTCAATTGCTCCTGGGGCAATGCTGTTTACACGGATTTTTTTAGGGGCATATTCTAATGCCAGCGTTTCGGTCAAAAGCTTAGCGCCTCCTTTGCTTGCTGCATAATGGACAAAATGAGGCCATGGGATTTGCTGATGAACCGACGACATATTAATGATCGATCCTTCGATCCCGTGTTCTGTCATATACTTCAATGCATCACGGCAGCCTAGAAACATGCCTGTTAAATTGGTGGATATGACTTTGTTCCAATTATCTAATGTCATTTCAGTTGAGGGAACCTCATTTTCAATTCCTGCATTATTGATCATGACATCAAGACTGCCGTATGTAGCGACAGCTTTATCAATCATCGCTCGCATATCCTCTTCTTTTGATACATCCCCTTGAATTTTGACAGCATGACCACCATTTTTTTGAATGTCAGCTATCGTCTCGTCCGGATTTTCTTTATCAGAAAAGTAATTGATCACCACGTTGGCCTTTTCTTGTCCAAATCGGCGCGCCATCGCCTGACCTATCCCTGTCCCTGCGCCAGTGATGAGAACTGTTTTTCCTTCTAAATCTGGGTACATTTGATTAACCTCCTATTTTGTAAAGCCTAGCAGCACACCGCCTGCAATGATCATCAAGCAGCCAGCAATCACAAAGCTTGTTTTAGATGCTTTCTCTTTTAATAAGTAAATACCGCCCAATGTGGAGATAACAATTCCTGTTTGAGACATAGAAAAGCTTACGGCTACACCAATGAGCGGAATGGCCAAAAGAAGCCC
Organism: Bacillus xiamenensis; assembly: GCF_001857925.1. Lineage (NCBI taxonomy): Bacteria > Bacillati > Bacillota > Bacilli > Caryophanales > Bacillaceae > Bacillus > Bacillus xiamenensis. The sequence continues at coordinate 3,190,961 of NZ_CP017786.1, read as the reverse complement.
TAGATTTCCTGTCGACCAAACAAAACCAGCAAGAATATTTCTGAACGTATATTTACTAAACGGGTCTTGTTTTAGACTTATGGCCAAGGATGAAAGCAGCATGCCGACAGATTGCGGAACGAGAGCGGACCAGCCATCAATATGAAACCATCTTAAAATGACGACATATCCGACGTAGCCAACGGTTGAGATGAGCAAAATAATGATCCCTTTTTTAAAATTGCCGCCACTGTTCCCGCCGCTCTTTTTTTGACCAAGGGATGTCATGACAACGCCAGCAATGATCAATAAAATGGCGCAAGAACCAATAAGTATGACTGTCATGGTTTGCCATTCTTTAAAGACCATGACACCAAATAATGTCGTACTCACAAGCTGCATCCCCGTTGATAAAGGGACAGCCTTAGACACTCCAAGAAAGGCGACACTTGAGAGCTGATTCATTTGTCCAATACTCCAGAAGATCCCAGAAATCACTGAAACCGCAAAAATAAGCGGTGACAGCTCTGGCATTTTGATCACATAGGCCCCAATTGAAAACAAAAAGGCGCCGAGGGTAATGCCAAGTGTTTGCTGATACGCATTCCCGCCAAGTTTGACACTGATGAGAACAATACTTCCCCAAAATATCGCTGGGAGAAGTGCATATAAAATGCCCACTTCTATCCCTACTTTCATTCTTTTTTACATAGCATCCCTCTTTTTCGCATTTTTAGCCGAAAATATGCAAACACAAAAAACCTTACCAGAGGTAAGGTTTTTTGCTGCTTTATTCTTATTTCATCCATTCAGTGTGGAATACGCCTTCTTTATCTGTGCGCTCATACGTATGTGCGCCGAAGTAGTCACGCTGTGCTTGAATTAAGTTGGCTGGAAGGACAGCTGTACGATAGCTATCAAAGTAAGCAAGTGCACTTGAGAATGAAGGAACAGGAACACCTTGTTCTACTGCAAGTGAAATGACTTTACGTAGTGATGATTGATAGCTTTCTACGATATCCTTGAAGTAAGGATCAAGCAATAGGTTTTTCAGTTCAGGGTTACGGTCATATGCTTCTTTGATTTGCTGCAGGAAGGCTGCACGAATGATACATCCACCGCGGAAGATCATGGCAATTTCACCGTATTTTAAATCCCAGTTATATTCATCAGACGCTGCTTTCATTTGTGCAAAACCTTGTGCATAAGAACAGATTTTACTCATGAATAGTGCTTTTCTAACTGCTTCGATTATTGCTTGTTTATCTTCAGTTGATTGAGTCGGCTCAGGGCCTTGAATCAATTTGCTTGCTTCAACACGCTCATCTTTCATCGCAGAAATAAAGCGCGCAAAAACTGACTCTGTAATGATTGGAAGCGGGACACCTAAATCAAGTGAGCTTTGGCTTGTCCATTTTCCAGTTCCTTTTTGTCCAGCTTTATCTAAGATGACATCCACTAGCGGCTGGTTCGTTTCTTCATCCACTTTTGTGAAAATGTCAGCTGTAATTTCGATTAAGTAGCTGTCAAGCTCCCCTTTATTCCACTCTGAGAATACTTCGTGAAGCTCCCCTGCTGATAATCCAGCGACATGCTTTAGGATAAAATATGACTCAGAGATCAATTGCATGTCTCCGTACTCGATACCGTTATGAACCATTTTGACATAATGTCCTGCTCCATCTGGTCCGATGTACGTTGTACAAGGCTCGCCATCTACTTTCGCAGAGATTGCTTCTAAGATTGGTTTCACTAGCTCATGTGCTTCTTTTTGACCGCCTGGCATGATAGATGGGCCTTTCAGTGCGCCTTCTTCACCGCCAGAAACACCCGTTCCAATGAAGTGAATACCACTTTCTGCAAGCTCTTGATTACGTCTTTGTGTATCCTTGTAATATGTATTTCCACCATCAATTAAAATGTCACCTTTCTCTAGGTGAGGAAGTAATGATTGAATGGTTGCATCTGTTGCTGCACCAGCTTTTACCATTAACAGAATTTTACGAGGCGTTTCAAGCGACTGAACAAATTCTTCAATGCTGTATGTGCCTACAACGTTTTTCCCTTGTGATTCTTGAAGAAACTCTTCTGTTTTGTTGCTAGATCTGTTATAAACAGACACAGAGAACCCGCGGCTTTCGATATTAAGGGCAAGGTTTTTCCCCATAACGGCTAGTCCAATCACACCGATTTGTTGTTTTGACATAATTCTGACGTCCCTTCTAACACACTATATTGATTACTGCTGAAATGATGTACCCTTTGAAATTACCACAACACCACCTCTTTTATCAAGTTTTCAGGCTAGTCATTTCCTCTTTCGTCCTGAAAAAAATCTTTATTAAAACTTGTACCGCTTGTTTTGCTCTCTTTTTCCTTCACGGTCATCCCTCTTTGAATCAATGGTTTTCCGTATTTTTCTTTGAAGCCGTCTAAAATGGATTGCAGCGGCTCTTCTTTTGCATCTTCTGTATAGGAGAATAAATCAAGCTGCTTGACGGCCGATTTTCGCTCCACAAGATCTGTCCCCGTAACACCTAAGAGCCTCACCGGCTGATCATTCCAGTGCTTAAGGAATAACTGCTTTGCTGCCTCAAAAAGGTCTTCCTTTCGATCAGTTGGATTCGTAAGCATGACGCTCCGTGTGATATTTTTCCAGCTTGCATACCGAATCATAATGAGCAGCCGGTTCGCCATCACTTCCTTTCTTCGTAATCTTGCACTCACCGATTGTGACAGTCGATCAATTAATGTGACAAGCTCATCTGTATCATCTGAATCGTGAGGAAGGGTGGAAGAATTGCCGACAGATTTAAATTCGTATATCCTTTCTGGATCAACAATGCCGTCATGCTCTCCGTTCGCCTTTTGCTTTAGCCTTGGTCCATTGATGCCTAACAATTCTTTCAGCTCATACTCATTCGCTTTTGCTAAATCTTCAATCGTATGAATGCCAATTGTTTTTAATTTATCTGCTGTTTTTTGACCAACTCCGTGCATTTCACCTGCTGATAGAGGCCAGAGCATCTGCGGGACATCTCGTTTACGCAAAATCGTAATCCCCATTGGCTTTTTCCAGTTCGACGCCATTTTCGCCAAAAATTTATTCGGCGCAATGCCGATACTTGAAGGAAGCATGAGCTCTTCTACGAGCCTCGTTTGGATATCATGAGCGGTTTTCACCGCATGCTCAGCATAGGGTGTGTCGGTTAAATCAATATAGCCTTCATCAATCGAAACGGGTTCGACTAAATCACTATATTCTCTCAGTATCGTAAACATTTCTTGTGAGGAGCTGCGGTAGCGGTCAAAGTTTGGTGTGCGCACAATCAGTTCTGGACAAAGCCGCTTCGCTTCCCATAATGGCATCGGCGGCTTCACCCCTAGTGCTCTTGCCTCGTAGCTGCAAGTCACAACAATTCCTTTACGCTCTTTGGCATTTCCGCTAATGGCTAAAGGTTTCCCTCTCAAAGAAGGATCATATGCCATTTCAACCGATGCATAAAAACTATTCATATCAATATGGAAAATGATCCGCCTTTTCCTTTGAGAATCAGCCATTTGCTTACCTCCTTCATCTGTTTCATCTTCATCACTTCATCGTCATTTGACCTGCTAGTTCCATTAGACATTTCATATGGTGTATAGTACACTGTGAATAATGAAATGGATGTGATAATCATGATTATTGATACATTCAATGAAGTCTTTTTCCTTGTTGAATTCTTTACGATTATTCTTCCAGCGCTGACGGCCATCGGCATTGCTTTCTTATTAAAAGACTGCCGAATGAACGAGCACCTTGGCGGACATCGTTTGGAAGAGTTGAACGCATCTTGCTTGAATCGAACAGACTTTCTGTTTATCATATATGATCGCATTACAACTTGGATTAGTAAAGTCATTCGAATGAAAAGATCATCAAATGATGATGAAGACCATTCGCTTCCTCTCTCTTATTAGATTTTATTATTGAGGAGGAAATGAATTGAAACGTTTATTGACTATTTGTACGACTTTATTTTTGATGATGGTAGCGTCACCTGCATTTGCTGCAAGTGCACAAACGAATACGAGCTCTGATGGGTTTTTCCATCATTATTTTGTCCAGCCTTTTTCTGAGTTGATCATTTGGCTTGCAAACTTCTTTCATGATGATTATGGTTTATCCATTATGTTCGTGACATTTATTGTGCGCTTGCTCATTTTCCCGCTTTTTGCAAACCAATTTAAAAAACAAAGAGTCATGCAAGAGAAAATGGCACTGATCAAACCACAAATTGACCAAATACAAAGCAAATTGAAGAAAACGAAAGAACCTGAAAAACAAAAAGAGCTGCAAATGGACATGATGAAATTATATAAAGACAACAATGTGAACCCGCTAGCGATGGGCTGTCTGCCGATGCTGATTCAAATTCCAATTGTTCTTGGCTTTTACTCAGCTATCCGATCAACACCTGAGATTGCCACGCATTCGTTTTTATGGTTTAGTCTGGGACAAACTGACCTTTTAGTAGCGATCTTTGCCGGCGCTATGTATTTCTTGCAATTTTATGTCACGCAAAAATACGCAAAACAATCAGGCACGCAAACAGAGGCTGCGCTGAAGCAAGCGAAATTAATGGGCATGATTTTCCCCATCATGATGCTATTTCTCTCAATCAATGCACCCGCTGCTCTTCCTTTATACTGGATGACGAGTGGACTTTTACTCACCATTCAAACAATTATCTTAAATGTCATGTACCAAAAATCAAAAACAAAAGCTGCGGCAAACGATCCAGTCAACCCAGCTGCTGAATAAAAAATGAACCCCTTATCCATTTGATAAGGGGCTTCAGATTGTTGACAAAGGGCTAAAATGACCTTTATTTTAGCCTTTTGTCTTCTTTTCAGCGTGAACTGAAAACCTTTGCAGTCTAGGAAGGACGAGTACCGGAGCGGAGCGAATTTGACATTCGTGAGCACCGGCACGCAGGACTGACAAAGAATGCGAGGGTTTGTCTACACGCTGGAGCCCCTTATCCATTTGATAAGGGGCTTTTCTTTATGCCAATTCTTCTTTCATTCGCTCATGCAATTGATCGAGATCCTCAATTTTCCCAAGAAACTTACTTGGGTCCACTTGTAAAATCATCTTGCCTTCTCTCTCAACGACGCCGAAGAAATATTCAGATGCTTTTGTGTTCATATGAAATGGCTTGATCTCGCTTAGCTCGATATCAATGATATCTTTTGCATCTGAGACAAGGCAGCCAATCATTTGATCATCTAATTCAAAAAGTAAAATCTTGGACTGATCGGTTACATCAAGAGGTTTTCCGTGAAGCATGACGCCTGTGTCACTGACTGGAATGACTTCTCCTCTTAAAGACATCAGTCCTTTAATCTCTTTTGGAAGGTTCGATACTTCTTGTAAATAAGGCACCTTCTCAATCGAACGAATATGCTCTACACTAATGCCAAAATCCTCTTGTCCTACTTGGAAAATAATGATTTTTTGCGTGCTCACAGAGTCTCCTGCCTTTACGATGGATTTGTCGTTTCTTCGATAATGGCGAGAACCATTTCAGCTGTCTTGACTAATTCTTCAATCGGCATCTTCTCATTTTTTGTATGAATATCTTCATATCCAACAGCTAGATTGACGGTTGGGATGCCGTTCCCAGCAATAACGTTTGCATCACTGCCTCCCCCGCTTGTCTGTAGCTCTGAAGGCCGGCCAATTTTTGCAGCCGCTTTTTTCGCCACTTCAACGACTTGATCGCCGTGAGAGAATTTGAAGCCTGGATACATGATGTCAATTTGTACATCGGCACTTCCGCCCATTTCTTTAGCGGTTTTTTCAAAGGCTTCTTTCATCTTCGCTACTTGCGCTTCCATTTTTGCAGGTTCTAAAGAGCGTGCTTCGGCAAGAATATCTACTTGATCGCAAACAATATTCGTTTGCGTTCCACCTTCAAAACGGCCAATATTCGCCGTTGTTTCGTCATCAATACGGCCAAGCGGCATGCTGGCAATCGCTTTTGCTGCAATGGTAATCGCAGACACGCCTTTTTCAGGTGCTACACCTGCGTGAGCTGTTTTTCCGTAAATGGTTGCCCGTACTTTCGCCTGTGTGGGCGCAGCTACGATAATTGTACCGACCTTGCCATCTGAATCGAGGGCATAGCCGTATTTCGCTGTCATCCATTTCGGGTCTAACGCTTTTGCTCCAACAAGTCCTGATTCCTCACCTGCTGTGATGACAAATTCAATTGTCCCATGCGGTAAATTCTTCTCTTTTAGGACACGGATCGCTTCCAACATCGCAGCAAGCCCTGTTTTGTCGTCAGCACCTAGTATCGTTGTTCCATCTGTTTTGACATAGCCGTCTTCAACGATTGGATTCACGCCGTTACCAGGAACCACTGTATCCATATGAGAAGTGAAATAGATTGTATCTGCCTGTTGATTTCCTTCAAGTGTACAGATCAGATTGCCTGCGCCGTGACCCGTTACCGCTTTTGAATCGTCTTCAACCACTTTAAGGCCAAGTCCCGAAAATTTTTCTTTAAGTACTTCCACAATTTTTTCTTCATGTTTTGTTTCTGAGTCGATTTGAACGAGTTCTAAAAATTCGTCTAATAAGCGTTTCTCATTGATCATGATGGTGTTCCTCCTCTTATAGCGGTATGTTGCCATGCTTTTTTAATGGTCTATCTTCTTGTTTACTGCGAAGCAGGTCAAATGAGCGGATCAACCGCTCTCTCGTTTCAGCTGGCATTAGAATATCGTCTATCAAACCTAATTGAGCCGCCTTCACGACATTGGGTTCGCTGCCGGTCTCACGCGAAGCATGATGAACAATTTCGTCTGCGAACGTTTTTCCCATGACATCAATTTCTGCCTTTGGCCATGCATAAACAAAGTCAGCACCTAAGCCCTTGCTGTTCATGGCGACATATGCCCCGCCAAACGCCTTTCTTAAAATCACGGTGATTTTTGGAACGGTCGCCTCAGCGTATGCATATAGAAGCTTCGCGCCGTGGCGGATAATTCCTGCATGCTCGGCTTTCTCCCCTGGCAAAAATCCGGGAACGTCCACAAGGGTTAAAATAGGAATATGAAATGCATCGCAAAATCGAATAAACCTGGCCGCTTTATCAGCAGCGTCAAGATCAAGACTTCCTGCCAGCACCTTTGGCTGATTGGCAACAAGACCAATCGAAGCCCCTTGTAATCTGGCAAAGCCAGTGACAATATTCTTCGAGAAACAAGGCTGCGTTTCAAAGAATGAGTCGTCATCGGTTAATGTTGTCACAACTTGCTTGACATCATAGGTGCGTGATGGGTCCTTTGGCAAAAATTCGGCTGGATCACTTGCATCATGCTTTCGTACCTCACGATGAATGACAGCCTGTTCTTTCGTTGGTATGTACGTTAAAAGAGTTCGAACTGCTTTTAACACGTCCTTCTCATCTTTCCCCGTATAGTGCACATTCCCGCTTGTCTGATGCTGAACACTTGCACCGCCAAGCCGGTCAGGACAGACCGTTTCTCCTGTTGCTTTTTCTATGACTTTCGGACCAGTTAAAAACATATGGGCTGTTTGCTTTGTCATGAAGACAAAATCAGTCAATGCAGGAGAATAGACTGCACCTCCAGCACAGGAGCCTAGAATAACGGATATTTGCGGGATTTGACCAGAGTACAGGACGTTACGTTTAAAAATCTGACCGTATCCTTCTAATGATACCACACCCTCTTGAATTCTCGCACCACCTGAGTCTTTTAGACCGATAATCGGCATTTGATTTTTAGCCGCCAGATCCATTAAAGAAGCAATTTTTTTGGCATGCATGTCGCCTAACGAGCCTCCGTATACTGTCGCATCTTGAGCATAGACACATACGGGTCTCTTATGAATTAGTCCCGTACCAATAACAACACCGTCACCTGCATACTCTGACCATTGACCTTTTGCAAATGGCTGAATTTCCATAAAACTGCCTCGGTCAAGAAGTTCATGAAGCCGTTCACGGACAGTCAGCTTTCCTTTGTTCCGGTGAGCCGCTGCCCGTTTTTCACCGCCGCCCTGTAAGGCCTTCTCTCGCCATTTAGACAAGTCATTGAACGATTCATGCATCTCCATCTCTCTCTCCTTTCAAAGGCTCACATAATTCAACTAACGCACCTGACGTTTCTTTTGGTGAAATAAACGCAATGTGCTTTCCGTTTGCACCCATTTGTGCGTTTTTTTGAAGGAGCTGTACACCTTGCTGGTCAAGTTGACGGAGATCAGCCTGGATGTCACCTGATTTTAATGCAATATGGTGAAGCCCCTCTCCTCTTTTTGTTAAAAAAATATGTAATTTGCTGTGATCTGACATCGGTTCAATCAATTCAATGTGCAGATCACCAAGTGAAGCAAACGATGCCTTAATCTCTTGTTCAGGAATTTCTTGTATGTCTGAAAATTGCCAGTTAAACAACTGATAAAGCGTTTGACTTGTTTCTTTAATCGAAAAGACTGCAATGGCGATATGATCGATTTGATTCATCTGTTCACTTCCTTTGTTGATCACTTGTCGCGTACGAAAAAACCAGCTAAAATAAAGAAAGGTGCGCTCGTCGCAAAAATCTTCGGTTATAGGGGTGCGATATGTCTCAGAAATTCATGAAATTTATGGTATTGCTCATGATTAGCCTGCTTTTAATTTCTTCACTATTAGCAGGAGCGGCAACCTTTTTATAAGGTTTCTATCATAAAACAGACAAGCAGGTGATTCGTTTGATCAACGAATGGCCTGTTTGTCTTTGGCTAGCTTTTCAAATGAATCGCTTGATTTAGTAATCCATACCTTTGTTCCAATTGGAAGCTGGTCAAACAACCGTTCTACATCTTGATTATGAAGTCTCACACAGCCTGCGGTTATAAATTTCCCTATCGATGTTTCGTCACTTGTTCCATGAATTCCGTAAGTTCTGCCATCTGTTCCTCGTGCATCAAATCCAATCCACCTTCGGCCGAGAGGGTTGTTCTTCGCACCGCCTTCAATATTCTTTCTTCTGTAGTAGGGATCTTTTGCTTTGATCATAATGGTAAATTCACCTTCTGGCGTTAAATCAGCTGTTTTGCCTGTAGAAACTGGATATATTTTTTGAATTTTCCCATGATCAATATAAGCAAGCTCGTTCGTTTGTTTATTAATAATGACAAACGGGTCCCCTGGAAGCGGATTCTGTCCGAGCGGCCAGATTGGCGAAAGCGACATGGTTAGCACAGTATAAAATAAAAGACGCATAGGCTCCTCCTTTTTTCATTAGATTGACCAATGAAGGAGGAACTCATGCGTCTCTATTCTTTCATCCCTTTAAAATAGCTTTTCAGCACTAAATATTGTTCCATTTCCCCTAGAAAATGAAATAGTGCCGCTCTTGCTTCAAATTCTTCACGTGTTTGCGGAAGCGGCAGTGCATCAAACTCTTCTTTCATATCAATCAGGCGTCTTAAGAACTTATGTGCCGTGTTCCCTGGGTGAATATGCTCGCGTAAGTCTCTGATATATTCTGCAATGATTTGTCCATGTTCTGTTGTAACAGAAATGGACGTAATCTTCGGCAGCACCCGCTCAATGATTTCAAATTGCTTTTGTCTCATGTTGAAATAATGATAATACAGATTTTCATGTCTTAGGACATGGTTTTCGACATCACGGTATGCAAGAGCTTTCGCTTCTTTGATCAATTGATGCGTTTCCGGTATTTCTGTTCCTGTCCAGTCTTGCTTCCCTGTCATTAAGTATTGTTCGATTTCTTCAAAGATTTTCGCAAAATTGGCTTCAATCTGTTCACTGTATTGTTTCAGCTTTTTATCAACGCTAGGCATATACAGGTTCATGATGAGTGCTACCCCGACGCCAATTGTAATGAGTAAAAGCTCATTCCAGATGAGCTGAAGCGTGATTCCTCCAGACATATACAAATGAAGGATAATGACTGAGCTTGTGACAATTCCTTCTTTGATTCGAAGCAAAACGGTGGTCGGAATAAAGACGAGCAGCATAAGTCCTATAACGAAAGGGTGGTAACCAATGAGATCGAAAAATAAATAAGAAAATAAGATGGCTAGACTGCATGCTGCAAAGCGGGCACCTGATGCTAACAGTGACCTTTTTTTCGTCACCTGAATACAGAGGATAGTAATAATTCCGGCAGCTGAATAATTTTGCAAGCCAAGCATTTGTGCAATATAAATGGCTAGAGCTGTTCCTAATGCAGTTTTCAGCGTTCGATAGCCGATTTTAAACATGATGTGATTCACTCTTTTCTGTCTTGTTTCCATCACTTTTGTGAAATGATGAGCTTTTTTTACTTCCCCATTATAAAGAAAAAAAGAAGAAGATGTTAAGTCTCCTTCTCTTTTTCTTTATAATATTTTTTGTAAAAAGTCTTGAGCACGCTGTGAAGATGGTGATTCAAAGAATTCCACTGGATTCGCATCTTCTACAATTTTTCCGTCATCCATAAAGATCACACGGTCTGCCACTTCTTTTGCAAAGCCCATTTCATGTGTGACGATGACGAGCGTCATCCCTGATTGAGCCAGCTCTTTCATGACCTCTAATACTTCCTTTACCATTTCAGGATCAAGTGCAGACGTTGGTTCGTCAAAGAGCATAATGTCTGGAGTCATCGCAAGTGCACGTGCAATGGCGACACGCTGTTTTTGACCACCTGACAAACGATTCGGGTAATCATCTTTCTTCTCTAGAAGTCCTACCTTTTTCAAAAGATTCTCGGCCTGCTTGATGCTGTCTTCCTTCGATTGATTCTTGACATTCATAGGAGCATACGTAATATTTTCTAGCACAGTTTTATGCGGGAATAAGTGAAAATGCTGAAACACCATCCCAATGTTTTCGCGCACTTTTAAAGCATTTGTTTTTGGATTTGTAATTTCAGTATCCCGAATCGTAATGACGCCAGAAGTCGGCTTTTCAAGCAGGTTGATGCAGCGAAGAAACGTTGATTTCCCTGAACCAGACGGCCCGATGACGGCCACCACTTCGCCTTCTTTAATCGTGGTGTCAATGCCTTTTAATACTTCATTTTTTCCAAAGGATTTTGTGAGCTTCTCTATTTTAATCATTTGATTTTAACTTCCTTTCCACCGATTTACCGACAAAGGTGAGAACAAGAACGATGACATAATAGATGAGACCTGCAAAAATAAGCGGTTCAAGATAGTTATAGGTGACGGCACCTGCTTGATAGGCTCGTCTCATGACATCGCCCAGTCCAATGACTGTGACAATCGCTGATTCTTTTGTCAGTGTAATCGTTTCGTTCACAAGTGCTGGTGAAATATTTTTGAATGCTTGCGGAAGCAATAAGTCCTTCATCATTTTAGCATAAGGGATACCTAAAGCTACGGCTGCTTCTTTTTGCCCTTTATCAATGGCATTAATGCCCGCACGAATAATTTCTGATACATACGCCGCTGAGTTTAAAGAGAATGCGGCTACAGCAGCCCAGTATTGATCAATTTGAAAGCCGAGTAGCTGAGGAAGACCAAAATAGATAATCAACAGCTGAAGCACAAGCGGTGTGCCTCGGAAGATTGACGTATAAAAATCTGCAAGCCAAATGAGCGGCTTAAACACACTAATTTTACAGAGGGTTAATAAAATGCCCAAAATAAAACCAAGGAAGAGTGACACCACGACAATAGAAAGCGTTACTTTAAGACCTTCTAAAATAAAGGGCATCTGAGGTATTACATCTTTAAAATCCATCATTAGTATTCTCCTTTTTTTGCCTTCAGATAAAATCAAAGAATAAACAGGAAAAAAGTTCAACAGATGTTGAACTTTTCAGCGCTTTCTACTTGATTTTCATGCATGACGCTGATCCTTTTCCTGACTTACTTTTCATCAGCAAACCATTTTTTAATTAATTTATCAAGTTCGCCATTTTCCTTCATTTCTTTTAATGATTGATTGAATTTCGCTGTTAGGTCGCTATTTTTTTTGAATGCAATGGCTGACCCTTCGTTTGTGCTATTTAATTTAAACGCTTGGAAGTCTTTTTCCTTTTTTAAATAACCAGCAGCCACTTTATCTTCAATAATCGCTGCATCAAAGCGGCCAGCTTTGATCTCTTGAATGATATCTGAGATTTTATTGCGATCTTCCACCGTTAAGTTAAATTTCTCTTTCAAGCCGTTAGCTTCATCCTGTTGGATAGAACCTAATTGAACGCCGACTGTTTTGTCTTTTAAATCTTTCTCTGATTGAATACCGCTAGATTTTTTTGACACAATTAAGTTTTCAGCATTGTAGTAGACATCAGAGAAATCAACTTGTTTTTTACGCTTTTCTGTAGGTGTCATTCCTGCAAGAACAATATCCGCTTTGTTTGTTTTAAGTGCTGACACAAGGCTCGCAAAGTCCATATCTTGAATTTCCAGCTTATAGCCGTTCTTTTTCGCTAGAGCTGTTGCAAGGTCGACATCAAAACCGATAATTTCATCACCGTCTTTTGATTCAAATGGCGGATAATCTGCTGAAGTCGCCATGATGAGTGTTTTGTCGTCCCCTGATGCATTTGAATTATTAGAAGAAGTTCCGCACGCCGCTAGTGCAGCTGCAAGACCAGCTGTCATAAGTAATAATAACCACTTTTTCATATGATAATGCCTCCCAGTATTTAAACTCCATTGTAGAATTGAATATTTATTCACTATAATGTATTTTAAACACTTTCTTTTTGATATGCAATAGTATTTTGCTAAAATTATTTTGATTCTTATGTCTTATAAAACAAAAAACAGACCGGCCAAAAGACCGGACTGCTTCGTATTTATTCATTCAAAAGTAACATTTTATACTTCTTCGCAATGCTCATCGAAAGCGGCTTGAAGTTTTGACACCACTTCCATTGGTTCGTGCCCCTCAATCTCATGGCGCTCTACCATTGTAATTATTTTTCCATCTTTTAATAGGGCAAACGATGGCGAAGATGGCGGGTAGCCTTCAAAGTATTCACGTGCTCTTGCCGTTGCCTCTTTGTCCTGTCCAGCAAACACTGTAAGCAATTGATCTGGACGCTTATCGTAATGAACAGAATAACCAGCTGCTGGTCTTGCAATACCGCCAGCACAGCCGCAAACTGAATTCACCATGACAAGTGCCGTTCCTTTTTTCGTCAGCGCTTCATCAACCTCTTCAGCTGTTGTCAGTTCCGTGTAGCCTGCCTGCTTGATCTCGTCTCTCGCTTGTTTCACAATATCATTCATAAATAAATTAAAATCAATATTCATATCCGTCCACTCCTTCTACGTACCAAAGCGTTTTAACTACATCATATCAAGGAAAACGCTGGCGGGCAAATGTGTTGTCTTGCCCTTTTCACTTTTTCCGAAGATCGTTTATGAGCTGTGGGATTGGGGAAAAGTGATAATAAAGTGATGAAAGGGAGAATGGCATGATGGCACAATTCAAAAAAGCGATGCTTATCTATAACGGAAATGCTGGACAAAAAAACATGGAAAAAACTCTAAGTCAAACAGTGCCTCTTCTTTCTTTACATATGGATGAACTCATCCTTAAACCGACAAAGCGGCCACATGATGCCTATCATTTCTGCCGTGAGATGGATGAGACGGTTGAACTGCTGATTATATTAGGCGGGGATGGAACCGTCCATGAATGTATGAACGGAATTGGCGGTTTAGAAAAAAGGCCGGCAGTCGCGATATTGCCTGGCGGAACATGCAATGATTTTTCTAGAACGCTGGGCATACCTCAGCAAATGCCAAAAGCCGCTCAAGTCATCATAGACGGCGCTAAAAAAAAGGTCGACTTAATCAAAGCAGAAGATCGATATCTTTTAAACTTTTGGGGGATCGGGCTTATTGCAGATACCTCTAATAATATCAACGACAAAGAAAAGGCCGTACTCGGAAAAATCAGCTACTTCACGAGCGCTATTCGAACCATTCAGCAAACAGATCCGTTTCACGTTCGAATTGAAACCGAAGAGGAAAACTGGGAAGAGGAAGCAGTCATCGTCCTTGTCATGAATGGGCATTTTATCGGTACAAATAAAATAGATCTGCCAAATGCGGCAATTGATGATGGAAAAGCCGAAATTTTAATTTGCAGAAATACGAGTTTCTCTGCTTTAAAAGAGATTTTTTCAATGAACCGGGAAGAGCTAGAGGATTTTACAGGAGACCTGTCTCTTATTCAAGCATCACGCATTCATATCCATACAAAAGAAGAAATGGATGCAGATACAGATGGTGAGGTATATATGACTGCTCCTTCTTCACTTGAAGTATTAAAACAGCATTTGACCTTTATCGTTCCAGCAGAATAGAGAAAACGCCCGCATCATTTCGATTCGGGCGTTTTTTTGATATAACGTCTGTATAAATATTCAAGTGCATAGCCTAGCAGTGTCCCTAAAAGAAGGGAAATCCCTAAAAAACTATTGGCGACTCCTTTAAACCCGCCTACCATCAACAAGCAATAAGCGATTTGAATGATTGAAACGATAGATATGATCAGCAGTAATCGTTCAGGATGATTGCGTGATTTGGAAATATATCGAAGAAAAGCGAACGCAATGGCTGTCATAAACATAAGACCCACGGTAAGGAAAGCAAAGAAATCTAGTCCAGACATATCGCCGCTCCTTTCTGATTGATGTGGAAATCCCCTTCTCCTTGTGAGAAGGGGAAACATAAATGACTTAATAGACGGACGTCTGCTCGTCGATGCCTTCAAGAATTTGTTTAATTCTTTGCAGGAATCTGCCGCATACAAGACCATCAAGTACTCTATGATCTAATGAGAGACAAAGGTTCACCATATCTCTTGCTGCAATCATGCCATTTACAATCATTGGACGCTTCACGATTGATTCTACTTGTAAAATAGCGGCTTGCGGATAGTTAATGATCCCCATTGATTGAATCGAACCAAATGATCCTGTGTTGTTCACAGTGAAAGTGCCGCCTTCCATATCACTTTGTTTCAGCTTGCCTTGTCTCACCTTGGAAGCAAGCTCATGAATGTCTTTGGCGATACCCTTAATCGTCTTTTCATCCGCATCTTTGATCACTGGGACAAAAAGAGCGTCATCTGTAGCAACAGCAATGGATACATTGATCGCTTTCTTTTGCACAATTTTATCTCCAGCCCACATGCTGTTCATTTCAGGGAATTCTTTTAAGCCCTGAGCCACTGCTTTGACAAAGAATGCAAAGAACGTCAAATTAAAGCCTTCTTTTGCTTTGAATTGATCTTTTAGCTGATTTCTTCTCGTCACAAGATTTGTCACATCCACTTCCATCATCGTCCAGGCATGCGGAATTTCGTGTTTGCTTCTTAGCATATTGGCGGCAATCGCCTGTCTAATCGGTGTGACCGGCAGTTCAACATCTCCAGGCATTGAAGAGATAGAAGGAGCTGTTTTTGCTTGTGACGGCTGCGCAGGCTCCGTTTGACCCGTACCATCACTCACAGGTGCTGCCGTTTCTTTTACGCCTCCACTTTCGATAAGCTTCAGCAAATCTTTTCTTGTGATTCTGCCGCCAGCTCCCGTTCCTTGAACAGCCGCTAAATCAATTCCGTGCTCATCTGCTAAACGAAGGACTGCTGGAGAGTATCGTTTCTTTTGACTCTGATCGGCATTTGTTTGATCAGCTTCTTTTGTTTCACTTTGCACAGGTGCCGCTTCTGCTTCTTTTGCACTCTGCTGCGCACTGCCTTCTACTTCAATTTCACAAAACACTTCACCTACTTGAAGTGTGTCTCCCTCTGCAGCCGATAGCTTTGTGATCGTTCCTGTAAAGGATGACGGAACCTCTGCGTTCACTTTATCCGTCATGACTTCCGCAATCGGATCGTATTTATTCACATGATCGCCAGGTGAAACGAGCCATTTGCTAATGGTTCCTTCTGTTACACTTTCACCTAGCTGAGGCATTTTCATTTGTTCAATTGCCACTTGAAACCCTCCTCTTTCTTAAAACGCCGCTAACTCTCTCATTTCAGCTTCTACCTTATCCGGATTGACCATGAAAAATTTCTCCATTGTCGGTGCATACGGCATTGCCGGAATATCAGGTCCTGCTAGACGTTTAATTGGTGCATCTAAATCAAACAAGCAGTGCTCAGAAATGATCGCTGCCACTTCGCTCATGATGCTTCCTTCTTTTGTATCTTCCGTTAAAAGGAGCACCTTGCCTGTTTTTGATGCCGCTTCAATAATCGCTTCTTGATCAAGTGGATACACGGTACGTAAATCAAGAATATGAGCGGAAATTCCGTCCTTCGCAAGGCGCTCTGCTGCTTGCAAGGCAAAATGAACACAAAGACCATATGTAATGACCGTGATGTCATCGCCTTCACGTTTCACATCTGCTTTTCCAATAGGAAGCGTATAATCCTCCTCAGGCACTTCTCCTTTAATGAGACGGTATGCACGTTTGTGTTCAAAGAACAATACAGGATCTGGATCACGCACTGCGGCCTTTAACAGACCTTTTACATCATAAGGTGTAGAAGGCATGACAATCTTTAAGCCAGGCTGATTAGCAAAAATCGCTTCAACCGATTGTGAATGATAAAGCGCCCCGTGTACACCGCCCCCGTAAGGTGCACGGATGACCATCGGACAGCTCCAATCATTGTTTGAGCGGTATCTAATTTTTGCAGCCTCTGAAATGATTTGGTTGACAGCTGGCAGAATGAAATCCGCAAATTGCATCTCTGCGATCGGACGCATTCCATACATGGCTGCTCCAATGCCGACACCAGCAATCGCTGATTCTGCAAGAGGTGTATCCATCACGCGCGCTTCTCCAAATTGCTCGTAAAGACCCGCTGTCGCTTTAAATACGCCGCCTTTTTTCCCGACATCCTCTCCGAGCACAAACACTTTCGGATCTCGCTGCATTTCTTCTTTCATCGCTAGTGTAATAGCATCTATATATGACATGACAGGCATTTTTCTTCCTCCTTACTCCGCATACACGTAATGAAGTGCGCTTTCTGCATCAGCATAAGCTGCGTTTTCCGCTTCATCAGTGGCTTCGTTTACGATTTGCATAATTTCTGTTGTCATCTCTTCTTTCATTTCAGAAGTCATGACGTTTCCTTCGATTAAGTACGTTTCATACTGAATGAGCGGATCTTTCTTTCTCGCTTCGAGCACTTCTTCCTTTTCACGATAGCTAGAATCGTCGTCATCACTTGAATGCGCGGTTAATCGGTAAGAAATAGTTTCGATCAATGTTGGGCCTTCGCCTCGTGCCGCACGGTCTCTCGCTTCTTTGACCGCTGCATAGACTTCAAGCGGATCATTTCCATCAACCGTCACGCCAGGCATTCCGTACCCAATTGCACGATCGGAAATGCGTTCACATGCCACTTGTTTGTCATACGGAACGGAAATCGCATATTTATTGTTTTCACACATGAAAATAACAGGCAGCTTATGCACAGCAGCAAAGTTGGCGCCTTCGTGGAAATCCCCTTGGTTTGAAGAGCCTTCACCGAACGTGACAAAGCTGACAAAGTTCTTCTGCTCTAGACGCCCAGCAAGTGCAATTCCAACCGCATGGGGAACCTGTGTGGTCACAGGCGATGATCCAGTCACAATTCGGTTTGACTTTTGCCCAAAATGACCCGGCATCTGTCTCCCGCCTGAGTTTGGATCGTCTTTTTTCGCAAAACCAGACATCATCAAATCTTTCGCTGTCATCCCAAATGCCAGGACAACTCCCATATCACGGTAGTAAGGTAAAACGTAATCTTCTTCTCTATTGAGGGCAAAAGCAGCGCCGACTTGCTGCGCTTCCTGTCCCTGACAAGAAATCACGAATGGAATTTTTCCAGAACGGTTTAAAAGCCACATCCGTTCATCAATTTTTCTTGCTAGAAGCATGGTTTTATATATATCAATCGCTTGTTCATCTGATAATCCTAATTCCTGATGACGCATGTTACTCATCATGTTTCCCTCCTTGATTAAAAATGGATCGCCTTTCCGTCAACAGCAAGTGCTGCCTCGCCCATCGCCTCTGACAGGGTTGGATGCGGGTGTATCGTCTGCCCCACTTCCCACGGAGTTGCATCAAGTACTTTGGCTAATCCAGCTTCAGATATCATATCTGTTACATGGGGACCAATCATATGAATCCCTAAGATATCATCCGTCTTTTGATCGGCAATGATTTTGACAAATCCATCAGTCTCCCCAAACACAAGTGCTTTTCCAATGGCCATGAAAGGGAATGTCCCAACCTTGACTTCGTAGCCTTGCTCTTTTGCCGCCTGTTCAGTCAGTCCAACACTAGCGGCTTCTGGGTGAGAGTAAACACATTTAGACACGAGTGTTTCATCAAGCGGCTTTGGATCTTGACCTGCCATATGTTCCACCGCAATCATGCCTTCATGGGAAGCGACATGGGCCAGCTGAAGTCCGCCAATGACATCTCCTATCGCGTAAATATGTGACTCTTTCGTTTGATAATGCTCATTCACAACAATGCCTTGCTTTTCTATCTGGATGTCCGTGTTTTCAAGTCCAATGCCTTCCACATTCGGCACCCGGCCAACTGAAAGGAGCAATTTTTCTGCTTCAAACGATTGAATGTCTCCATCCTTTTCCGCTTGTATCTTAACGAGATTTTCATGCTTTTCTACGGAATCTGGCAGGACCTTCGCATTTGTCACAAAGGTGATGCCTTTTTTCGTTAATAGCTTTTCCATTTCTTTAGAAATATCTTGATCTTCTGTTGGCAAAATGCGATCAGCAAACTCGATTACTGTGACTTTTACGCCAAAGTCATTCAGCATGGATGCCCACTCGATCCCGATCACACCGCCGCCAACAATAAGCATGGACTGAGGGAGTTCTTGCAGTTCAAGCGCATCATCTGATGTGAGGATGTGCATTCCATCCGCTTCAAGTCCAGGCAAGACGCGTGGTCTTGATCCTGTCGCGATGATCACCTGCTTTGGAATCAGCATTTCATTTTCATCTCCATTTGCCATTTCTACCGAGATGGTTCCTGGCATTGGAGAAAAGATAGAAGGCCCCAGTATACGGCCTATTCCTTCATATACATCAATTTCCCCTTGTTTCATTAAATGTTTAACGCCGCCTGCTAATTTTTCTACAATCTCTGTTTTTCTTTTTTGTACGTTGGCAAATTGCAAGGCAACGCCGCTTGCTTCAACGCCAAAATCAGCGGCACGTTTCACCGTTTGATAGACTTCTGCACTTCTGAGGAGCGCTTTAGATGGAATACAGCCTTTATGAAGACATGTTCCACCAAGCTTTGATTTTTCTACGACTGCTGTTTTCAATCCAAGCTGAGAGGCACGGATAGCGGCTACATAGCCCCCTGTGCCTCCACCAAGAATGACGAGGTCATATTCAGTTGCCATGACTTGTCACTCCTTTCTTCATCCTTTGATCATTTGGGTATTCCTTCGGTGATTCTTCTTCTTTTAAAATACGGAGCGCACCTTCTGCTAAGGATTGCAACTCATTTTCACCTGGGTACACGACAACATCTGAAATCCAGTCAATGTACCCTCTAATACTTGACGTAATTTGTTTGCTGTACGCAAGGCCGCCTGTTAACACAATCACGTCAACAGCCCCTTTTAAGACAGCACTCGCCGCACCGATTTCTTTGGCAATTTGATAGCACATCGCTTCATAAATAAGGGCTGCACGCTCATCGCCAGCTTCGATCATGCGCTCTACTTTTACCGCGTCTGTCGTGCCGAGATAGCCCGCAAGACCGCCTTCACCAATAATGCGTTTGAGCATTTCCTCTTGTGAGTATTCACCAGAAAAGCAAAGGGTGACAAGGTCACCTGTCGGAAGTGTTCCCGCTCGCTCTGGGCTAAAAGGACCTTCGCCATGGAGACCGTTATTGACATCAATGACCTTTCCTTTTTCATGTACACCAATCGTAATCCCGCCGCCCATATGGGTAATAATCATGTTCAAATCTTCGTAACGCTTTCCAAAAGAAGCGGCTGTTTTTCTTGCGACTGCTTTTTGATTTAACGCATGAAAAATGCTTTTTCGCTCAATTGTCGGCAGCCCGGAAATCCGAGCAATCGGCTTTAGTTCATCTACTACCACTGGGTCCACAATAAAAGCCGGAATGTTGAGGCCAAGTGCAATTTCTCGGGCAATAATTCCGCCTAGATTGGAGGCATGCTGGCCAGCATACCCTTCTTTTAGATCTTTGACCATTTGCTCATTTACTTCATATGTGCCTCCTTCAATCGGGCGAAGAAGACCGCCGCGCGCGCAAACAGCATCAAATTTTGAGATGTTCATCCCCTGTTCATGCAGCGTTTTAAGAATTGTTTCTTTACGAAATGAAAACTGATCAATGATATGAGGGAATTTCTTTAATTCCTCATCTGTATGTCTTAATGTCGTTTCAAAGATAGATCGTTCATTATGAAACACACCGATTTTTGTTGAAGTAGAGCCAGGATTAATCGTGAGAATACGCCATTCTTTTGTCAGCAAAAACAAAACCTCCGTTTCAACTCATTCATCAAATTAGCGGCGACTTAAAATATGTTGGCCATTTTGCAGGAATTGACTTCTTGATTTGCGCATTCTTTCAATTCGTTCTTCAGCCAATCGGTCTGCCGCTTTATACGTTGGAATGGCATCACGGTTTGAGATTTCAATTACACGCTCAATATTTTGGTAAATGCCTTCTACTTTTTTCATTGCACGATCTGCATTATAGCCATAAAGTTCATCAGCCACGTTAATGACGCCACCTGCATTGATCACATAATCAGGTGCATACACTATGCCCATCTCATGAATAAGATCTCCGTGATGGGTTTCTCTCAGCTGGTTATTGGCTGCACCTGCAATGACTTTTGCTTTTAGCTTAGGAATTGTCACATCATTAATGGTTGCACCAAGTGCACATGGTGCATAAATATCACATGGTTGATCATAAATATCGTCAGGATCTACCGCTTTTGCACCGAAGTCTTCTACAGCTCGCTGAACAGAATCTTTGTTGATATCTGTGACGATCAGCTGTGCGCCTTCTTCATGCAGGTGTTTACATAGGTTGTAAGCCACATTTCCAACACCTTGAACGGCAATTGTTTTTCCTTCTAATGAATCCGTCCCGAAAGCAGCTTTTGCAGCTGCTTTCATTCCTTTATATACACCGTAAGCTGTGACTGGTGATGGGTTTCCGGAAGAACCAAATGCAGGAGAGATTCCTGTGACAAAGTCTGTTTCTTCATGGATAAGGTCCATGTCTTCTACCGTTGTACCGACATCTTCAGCTGTGATATAACGGCCATTCAGCCCTTGAATGTAGCGTCCAAATGCACGGAACATTTCTTCATTCTTGTCTTTTCTCGGATCACCGATGATGACCGTTTTACCGCCGCCAAGATTCAGGCCTGCTGCCGCATTTTTATACGTCATCCCTCTTGCAAGACGCAGCGCATCTTCAATAGCGGCTTCTTCGTTTTCATATGTCCACATTCTTGTTCCGCCTAGTGCTGGCCCAAGTGTTGTATCATGTATCGCAATAATGGCTTTTAAACCAGACTGCTCATCCTGACAAAATACAAGCTGTTCATAATCGTATCGTTCCATATATTTAAAAAGTTCCATTGTTTTTTCCTCCTATTACTTCCGCTTCATTTGATGTACAAATGGCAAGTGCAATTGAATAGAGCTTACTTTCGGCTGAATCAGACCGGCTTGTTAAAGCAATCGGTGCCTTCGCTCCTGCCACCACAGCCCCCACCTTTGCATGAGCAAAGTAGATGAGGGATTTATAAAGAATGTTGCCTGCTTCAATGGTTGGGACAAGCAAAATATCTGCATGACCAGCGACATCACTCGTAATATTTTTATGAGAAGCTGCCGTTTGAGAGATGGCATTATCTAAAGCAAGCGGTCCATCAATCAGGCAACCAGAAATTTGACCTCGGCGGTTCATTTGCGCAAGACTTGCAGCCGTGAGCGTCGAATCCATCGCTGGGTTCACCACCTCTACCGCAGATAGCACCGCCACCTTTGGCATGGCATTTCCAACAGCATGTGCGACTTGAACGGAATTGACCGTAATTTCTTTCAGCATTTTTAAATCCGGTGCGATGTTCATAGCAGAATCTGTGACATAAATAAAACGGTCGAAGCCCGGTACTTCAAATGCCGCAACATGTGATAGGACACTCGCTGTTCGAAGTCCATACTCTTTATTCAGAACAGCTTTTAACAATACGGCTGTCGGGACATGCCCCTTCATGAGAATATCTGCATGGTTTTCACTGACTGCCTGCACGGCAATTTTGGCAGATTCTTCGGGTGAATCGGAGTGAATAATATCTATCCAGTCTTCATTGATCTCATGCTGTTTGACTAGCTCCTTTAGGCTACGTTTGTTCCCAACCAGCAGGAAGCGAGCAACCTTTCGCTGAATGGCCATTTTGATGGCCTGAAGCACTTCTTCGTCTTCTGCATGAGCCACAGCCGCTGTTTTATTCTGCAACTGTGAGGCTTTCATAATCAGATCGTCAAGCTTCATACTTGCCCACCTTTCCTTGTGCTCGGTTCGTGTTTTTATATGCAAGTTCCGTGCCAGCTTGAAATGTGTGAAAAACGAACCTTTCCGAGAAGAATTCGTGCAATTTTTTGCAGATTACGTGCATGTTACTGCATGCTATCTTTTGCAAGCTGGTATTTATCCATTTTATAGTAAAGGTTTCGAATACTGATCCCTAATGTTTTCGCTGTTTTCGTACGATTGAATTGATGTTTTTCAAGGGTTTGTTTGATCAACTGCGCTTCAAATGCTTCAACAGCATCTGAAAGCGTCTCCCCTTCAAATTGACTTACATCAAGCTCCTGCTGCTCTTTTTCTTCACGCGCTTCTGACTCCATAAAGGCAATATGCCTTTCTTCGATCCATTCTTCTTGCGGATTTAAAAAGATCATGGCTCGTCCAAGCACATTTTCAAGCTCTCTTACGTTACCTGGCCAACTATAAGAGCGAAGTCTATTGAGAGCCTGTTCTGTTAATCCGTTGACATTCCGTCCATAGTCTAAATTGATCTTCTGAATGAGTCGCTTGCTTAATGAGTCAATATCTTCAAGTCGCTGCCTGAGCGGCGGGATAGATATCGGGTATCTGTTCATTCGATAATATAAATCCTCTCTGAACTTTCCCTCTGCCATCGCTTTTTCGATATTGACATTTGTTGCCGTAATCACACGGACATCTACAGGTATCGCTTTTGTTCCGCCCACTCTCACAATTTCTTTCTCCTGCATGACGCGCAGTAATTTCGCTTGTGTACTTGGGCTCATTTCACCAATTTCATCTAAAAAGATGCTACCGTGATTCGCTTCTTCAAACAGCCCCTTTTTCCCGCCGCGCCTTGCACCAGAGAAAGCTCCCTCCTCGTAGCCAAAAAGCTCTGACTCTAAAAGGGTCTCTGATAATGCCGCACAATTGACACGAACAAAGCGGTTATATTTACGGTCACTTTCATTGTGGATGGCGTGCGCAAACAATTCTTTCCCAGTACCTGACTCTCCGCGCAGCAAAATGGTTGCCGGCGTTTTTGCGCCTAGCTTTGCCTGCTCAAGTGCAACAAGCATTTGTTCACTTTCCCCAACAATGTCTTCAAACGTATATTTGGCCTCAAGTGTACGGATGAGCTGTCTCGCTTTATTCAATTCATTCGTCAGTGATTGAATTTCTGATACGTCGTGAATGACACCGACACTACCCTTTAGAATGCCGTCAACAATCACAGGCGCTACGTTGACGATCACATCTTTTTTGTTTGGTCCAACCTTCATTCTGACGCCGCGAACCGGTCTTCTTGTTTCGAGTACCTTCAAGTGCATGCTTTCCCCTTCAGAGATATCTGCACCTGCTGGTTTACCAACCACTTCTTTGTCTGTTAAACCGGTCATTTTCGTATAAGCACGGTTAATCAAAATACCTTTTCCTTGCTCATCCACAACCGATATGGCTTCATCTGATGATTGAATGATGGCCTCAAGCATCGTTCGTACTTCTTTGAGGTTCGTCACTTCCTCCGCAAGCTCAACCGCATCTGTAATATCTTTAAAGATGGATAAAGCGCCAAGCATTTTCCCTGCGTCATCAATAATCGGAAGACGCGTGGTGACAATTTGAATTTGCTGATTTAAAAATTGTTTTTGATGAAATTCTGGCTCTCTGGATCTTAAAATATCGGGAAGTTTTGTGTTTGGAATGACTTCTCGAATGTGGCGGCCGATCGCATCCTTTTGTGAGCACCCTACCATTTTGGCAGCCGATCGATTAAATAGGACCACTTCTTCATCCATATTAATAAAAATCATGCCGTCATTCGTTGCATTAAAAATGCGGTCATGTTTATAGGTTTGTTCTTTGAGTATTTGAATAAGCTGTTGTTTCTCAGCCATTAATTCTGAAATGACGTATGCCATCGAACTTGGCACAATCACAGCATGCTCTGGTTTTTCTTCAATCAATTCCTTTAGCACAGCAGAACTGCCTGTTGTTTCAATGATGATATCAATGTCATCTTTTATGTATTCTTTCCAATCTGTTGTCGTGTCAATTCCATTCTTTTTCGCTTCTACCATCCCCGGTGCCTCGAGATCAAGGTCGGCGATCGCAATGATTTGAATCATATTTGTTTTCAGCAATGTTTCAAGCAGTGCTGATCCACCCTGTCCCGCACCGACAATCAAGACTCTCTGCATCCCGTTACCCCTTTATATGAAAAATTTTGCACACCATATTTTTCCGTTGCAAAAAATTGCACAACTCTTATATTACCACGTTTTCCTTTCTTGACAAAATATTTTTTGAATTAGACAATGGAAGTAAATGACGTTTAAGGGGACATTTGATGGGGAGAATCCTAGCATTAGTGATTATATTAATACCTGGCGCCTTTGCAGCACTTGGAATTAAGCTGCTGCGCGACACTATTTTCGGCATCATCATTGCACCATTTCCATATTTATGGCTGCAAGGAATTGCAGGGTTGTTTTTTTTAGGGGCAGGTCTTTATGTTGTCGCTGGATTTATTTTATATAGAGACCGCAAACGAAATAAAGTAACCACTCGTTTTAAACAAAGATGAGCATTAAAAGAGCCCTGCTATTGATTAGCAGGGTTTTTCGTCATTTCTTCTCTTATGCTCACCGCTCGGTCAGGAAAATCAGTGAAAATGCCATCGACACCTAATGAGAACATGTTTCGTATTTGCTTTTCACTATTTACAGTAAACGGTCTGATCACTTGATGGGCGGCATGGAGCGCCGATACGACCTCTTTTGTCACCCCAGCGCCCTTGATATTCGGATGGTACCCTTTTGCCGGTATTGTTTTTAAATACATCTCCGGCTGATGAATGACATCCATCGTGAGGACAGCCAGTTCAATGTGCGGCATCAGCTTGTGAAAAAGAGCTAAGCTACCATGATGAAATGATGAGACCAGCACCCGGTCCTCAATCTGAAAGTGCTCAATTTGCTCTTTCACCTTTTCTTCGATCCCTGGATAGCGATAAATGGAGTTTTTCAGTTCAATATTGATCATAAAAGATGATCGCTGCGTGACTAGCTCTAACACTTCCTCTAAAAGGGGGATCTGCACCGCACCTGTTTCTTCATAAAAAGAATGACTCGCGTCCCCTCTTTTTAACTCCTCATATGTATAGTCTTTCACTAAGCCTTTCATATTCGTTGTTCGGTTTAGCTTCTCATCGTGAATGACTGCCAGTCTGCCGTCTTTGGTCAGCTGAACATCAAGCTCAATCCCGTCAGCTCCAGAATGGAGTGCATGTTCAAAGGCGATCATGGTGTTTTCAGGATACATTCCTTTAAAGCCTCTGTGTGCAAAAATTTTCGTCATATGCCACCTCTAAATATGATGATTACCTTCATTATGACGTGTCTATTTCCGTTTTTCCAGTCTGAGCACATAAAAAAACCTCTTCTGATAAGAGAGAAGAGGTTAACAGGTCAATTCGATCACGTAATCGCTCTGATGGCTTGCTCTGTCGTCTCTGCGTCAAGAGCAAAAAGGGAAGAAACAACTGCGAATGCTGTAACGATTGTTACACCTAACAACAACTTTTTCATAAGATAACCTCCACTTTCTTTTGAAGTATTTGTGCATCGAATTTCTTTTCAAGAAAACGAATGGCATTTTGATAATCGTTTCGTTCCTTGAAGTATTTCGATATTTGTTCAGACAAATCCTCAAGCTCCACATATAATCTATTTTTTTCTATGTAGTCTAGTTTTTCAGAGAATACGTCTGCTGCTCCACTATTTTCGCACATCAAATCTAAAATTTCAAATTTTACTATATATTCATTATTTTGGATATCGCAACTGTACTGAATACCCTCTTTAATATATTCTTTCGCCTCAGGATCATCTAGATGAACTAGGGCATTCGCCAAAACATATAAAGATTGGATGTAATAATGGCGATTGTCACGGTGAATTTGAATGCTCATCCCTTTTTTGGCGTACTGCGCACTTTTTTCATAATCGGGTTTTGCATAATAAAGAACCGCTAAATTGTGATAGCACTTTCCAATCAGCACTTCATTGTTAATGCGCTTACTTTTCTCAAGTGCCTCTTGATACTTTTCTTCTGCTTCATCAAATTGAAATAAATCAATACAATTGCTTGCATGTAAAATTAAGCTATCAATCGCCTGCGATGTGTACTCCTCATGCGCTTTGAACGTATCAATGGCTTTTTTTATATGATTAATGGAAATGAAATTCTGCTTAAGTTCATAATAGATCGAAGCGACTTTATGGTGAAAAGTTCCTACTTCCAGATCTTCATTCACCCGTTTTAGGCGCTGCTCTGCAATTTTGTAAAAGCTAATCGCTTCATCATACTTTTTCACATACGCGGCATACTGTCCTTTGTAAAAGTAAAAATAAAAATTAATAATGTCATCTGCTTTTTCATCCAGCGTTCCGACACTTTTTATAATATGATTGGCTTTTTCAATATTTCCAAGTAACATTTCATGTCTGCCGTCGACAAGCTGATAATAAAGGAGAACTTCGCGATCTTCATCTGTGTTTTTTAGCAAATTCTGAATTTTCTCTTTATAGACAACAGATTTCTCCAGATCATTTTGAGAAATGACCCTCGTCCACTTGCTAATTTCGTTCGCAACCTCAGCAGAGTGGATTTTCAGCTTTCCCATAACCTCACCCTCTTCTTTTCATTATTATAGCATAGTAAAAGAATGTGAAAATTATTAAATTCGACAATGGGAATATTCAGTTCAAAAGGCACAATCTCTAAGAAGCCAGTGACTTTAAAACGCCAATCAATCAGGTCAATAGAAATAGAACTTTCGATCTTATTTGTTTTATTTACCAATTGCATAAGACCTTTTGCTCTCATCCTTTTTCTTACGAATAAGCGTTTTCTTCTTCTATTTTGGTGTTAAGCCAATTGATTGGCGTAGCTGATTACCACTACTTTATGTCATATTGATTTCTTTCATGCTTTATTTTTCATTTTATTCTGAAAATAAAGCTGCCCGTTTGTCCAATTTAAACATAAGATGATTTTATCAATTTAACCATTTTTTGACAATGTTTTTTAAAAATAAAAAAACGCCTCAATGAAGAAACGTTTTTTCATGTTCATATATTTAGCTAGCTCTATGCTCTAAACGCAGACGATCAGCCACCATAGCAATAAATTCTGAATTGGTCGGTTTGGCTTTTGACATACTGACTGTGTAACCAAAGAGTGAGGAAATGGAATCAATGTTCCCTCTGCTCCAAGCAACTTCAATGGCATGACGAATGGCTCGTTCTACTCTGCTGGCTGTCGTGTTAAATTTCTTCGCAATGTCTGGATACAATACTTTTGTGATACTGCCGAGAAGTTCAATGTCATTGTACACCATCGAAATGGCTTCTCTTAAGTATAAATATCCTTTAATATGAGCTGGCACGCCAATTTCATGAATAATCGTCGTAATGCTCGCATCTAAGTTTTTACGTTTAGGTTCAGGTTTGTTACGAAGGACACTGTTTTGGATAGAAGAAGATCGATGGGTGATTTGTGTGCCGTTTCCACTGACTTGACGAATATGACCTACTAAGTTTTCCATATCAAATGGCTT
This sequence comes from Bacillus xiamenensis, assembly GCF_001857925.1. Classification (NCBI taxonomy): domain Bacteria; kingdom Bacillati; phylum Bacillota; class Bacilli; order Caryophanales; family Bacillaceae; genus Bacillus; species Bacillus xiamenensis. Next base: position 3,162,750 of record NZ_CP017786.1, on the reverse strand, counting down.
TAAAATGAAATAGGATGCGCCTAAATCGACTGCTTTTTTCGTTACATCTTCTTGCCCAAACGCCGTTAGCATAATCACACTTGGCTGCTTGGTCATATCAGTGTTTTCACGAAGTCGTTCCAGTACAGCAAGACCGTCTAAATGAGGCATGATAATATCTAAGAGAAGAACGTCCGGCTCTTTATCTTTAAATAATGTCAGACACTCCTGACCATTATATGCCACGCCAAGTACTTCCATATCTTCCTGTCCCTCAATATACTCTGTCAAAAGGCCAACAAGTTCTCGATTGTCATCAGCTACACACACTTTAATTTTCTCCACGTTCTTTCCTCCCCAATGTCGATTCCTTTAGTCTTTTGCATTTCTCTTCTGAGTGTTCAATTCGACAAAACCATGCTATCCCCTTTAAAAAACTTTCATTTTCCGAATAATAGAGCATTATCTAGCTTTTTCTACGTTTTTCTTAATGAATCGACGATTATCGCAATTTGACAACATGCTGTTTTCCATTTTGTCGAAAAATCTCTTTTTCCTTATTTTATAACATGCGGAAAGAGAAAGAAAGGGGAGAAAAAAACTGCCGAAAGATTCACGGCAGTTTTTGATCAGCTTGCTTTTTTGTTTTTCTGATATAGGTCAATTCCTGCTTCTGACAGCATCCACTCGATGTGTACGCCATACCCGCTTGTCGGGTCATTGACGAAGACGTGAGTGACCGCTCCAATGACTTTGCCATTTTGAATAATAGGGCTTCCGCTCATTCCTTGAACAATGCCGCCCGTTTTGCTTAATAAACGTTCATCCGTTACTTTCAGCACCATTCCTTTTGTTGCCGGAAATTTTTGTGGTGTTGTGCTGACGATTTTAATATCAAACTTCTCCACTTTATCATGGTCCACAACGGTTAGTATTTCTGCTGGTCCTTCTTTTACTTCATTCGATAAAGCGACTGGGAGTGGTTGATCTGCTACATGATTTTCGAGCTTTTCGGTTAACGTACCAAATATACCGAAAGGACTGTTGCGAGAAATATCACCTATTGTTTTTCGCTCGGAAGAAAATCTGGCCAATTTTTCTCCAGGATTGCCTCCTGTGCCTTTTTCAATGGATGTTACGGTTGATCTGACAATTTCACCATTGTCGACGACGATTGGTTTTTTTGTATCCATATCAGAAATCACATGCCCTAGGGCACCATATTTTTTAGAAGATGGTTCATAGAAGGTCATGGTTCCAATTCCTGCTGCGGAATCACGAATGTAAAGACCGATTCGATAGGTGCCTTCACTTGCATCTTTCGCGGGTATTAATGTTGTTTGAAAGGTTTTATGATCTCTTTTGATGAGTAAATGAAGGGTTTCTCCCGTTTTCCCGGCTTTCTGGATAAATGGGGTAAGATCATTCATTTTCTCCATCTTTTGACCATTGATTTCAATGATCATATCCCCTGATTGAATGCCTGCGGCTTCACCTGGTGATTTTTTGCCGTCTGCTGTTGTGATTTGATGAAAACCGACAACGAGAACTCCGACAGAGTGGAGCTTGACACCAATGGATTGTCCTCCAGGAATGACTTTTAATTCAGGGAGAACGTCAACTTTTGTTTTCTTAATAGGAAATCCTTTAAAATCATAAACAATTTCGGCTTTTCCCGCCTTTTGTCCTGTTACTTCAAGTTGATTCTGTTTGTCTGAAAGACTAAAGGCTGGTGAAGAAGCATTGGCTGATGCTTCAATTGATGTCTCAATCGAATGCTTCTCGTTTTCAAATACTGCGACATTTGTTGGAATGCTGATATAGTCCTTCACTATGCTCATAAACCCTGTACTTATTAAAGAAACAAGGAGAATAACACCAATGGCTTTTCTCATCTTTTCGGGCATTCATTTTTCACTCTCCTCGCTCCTTACCCACACCAGAACATAAATGTTTTGGCTACACCTTTACTTTTGCCTTCTTAGCGAGGATTTATAACCGGCAGCTGTAGAAAATGATTGGATAAATTGATAAAAGAAAAAGACGATTCCATGCGTATATACAGTGAATTTCAGACAACATAAAAAAGGCAGCTGATTTTTCAGCTACCCTGTCGTTTTGACATCATTTGCTTGATGCAATAATTCTTTTGCATGCTGTTTTGTCAGCTCTGTGACTTCTACGCCTGCAATCATCCGGCCAATTTCACTCACTTTTTCTTCATTACTTAATGGTTTGACACTCGTCAGTGTTCTGCCAGCTTTAGAGCGTTTAGAAATGAAGAGGTGAGTGTCAGCCATTGCTGCTACTTGCGGCAGATGCGTAATGCATAGGACTTGTGAGCCTGCCGCTACTTTATAAATTTTTTCAGCAATCGCCTGTGCGACTCTGCCGCTGACGCCTGTATCCACTTCATCAAAGATAATGGATGTCACTTCTTGTTTGGCGGAGAAAATACTCTTCACCGCCAGCATGACACGTGAAATTTCTCCTCCAGATGCTACTTTTGACAAAGACTTCATCGGTTCGCCAGGATTAGTAGAAATGACAAATTGCGCTTGATCTATTCCGTTTCTCCCGAGCTGAACGGGCTTTCCATCTAAAAGCGGGCAATCCGTACTGCCAAATGGCGCATATCGAACGGAAAAGGCCGTATCAAAGGACGATTTCTCCATATATAAATCCTTCAATTCAGCTTGAATTTGCTTCGCTAGTTTTTTTGCCCATTTTTTGCGAAGCTCAGAAACGTTAAGCGCTTCAAGCAATGCATCTCGGCTTAACGCATCAAGCTTGTCTTTGAGTGTTTGCAGGTGGCTGTCTCGATGTTGAATTTGATCTATTTCCTCTTCAATCTTAGCCGCATACTCTAAAATTTCCTCTACCGTTGTGCCGTATTTTCGCTTCAGCTGTTTCATCTCATTTAGCCTGGACTCAATAAAATCAAGACGAGCTGGGTCGAATTCTAACTGATCGAGCATACTGCGCATTTGAAAAGTCGAATCCTCTAATAGGTAATAGGAGTTCGAGACTTGTTCAGAGAGCTGTTTTAAATCTTCATTGATGTCAGAAACTTGCTCAAGCTCGCTTGAGGCCATTCCAACCCAATCAAGCCCTCCTTGCTCATTGCGCAAGGCATTATATGCATTTTGCAGCGAGGAGTAGATCTTTTCGAAATTGCTGATTTGATGACGTTCCTCTTGAAGCTTCTCATCTTCCCCAGGCTCTAATTGTGCCGCTTCAATCTCTTCCAGCTGAAATTGCAATAAGTCTAAACGGTGTACCATCTCTTGCTCATTTTCAGACAGCTGTTTGAGCTTTTGGGCCGTCTTCATATATTGATCATACGCTTCTTGATATTGCATGAGAGCAGGTGCAATTTCTTCTGCCCCAAATTGATCGAGCAGATGCAGATGATTTTCATCCTCCATCAATAGCTGATTATCATGCTGTCCATGTATATCGAGCAACAGCCGGCCAATTTCTCGCAGAAGAGAGATGGTGACAAGCTTACCATTAATGCGGCAGATGCTTTTCCCGCTTTGATTGATATCCCGGCGAAGAATCATCATTTCATCCGATGCGTCAATCCCCTGCTCTTCGCATAAAGCAAACACAGGATGATCTGCTGGTACAAGAAAAAGCCCTTCCAGCTCTGCTTTTTTTTCACCGTAGCGGACAAATTCAGATGATCCTCTTCCCCCTACAAGAAGTGAGACAGCATCAATCATAATTGATTTTCCGGCACCTGTTTCCCCGGTTAGAACTGTGAGTCCTTTTTCAAATGAAACCGTTAACTCTTCAATGATTGCAAAGTTTTTAATGGTTAGTTCTGCTAACACTCATTTGACACCTCTTTTTGTAAACCTGATCTCTTTATAGAAGCTCTAAAATTTTGGCCGAAACTGTATCCGTATCATCTGGCGTGCGGCAAATGATTAAAATGGTATCATCCCCGCAAATGGTTCCCATAATTTCTTCCCAATCTAAATTATCCATTAAAGCACCAATGGCCTGAGCATTCCCCGGCATGGTTTTTAAAACAATTAAATGACTGGCAGCATCCATTTTAATAAATGCATCCATCAAAGCACGCTTTAATTTTGACAGCGGGTTAAACCGCTGATCCGCAGGTAGGCTGTATTTATACGTTCCGTTGTTCGTTGGCACTTTCACTAAATGCAATTCTTTAATATCCCTTGATACGGTCGCCTGTGTAATGTTATATCCATCGGCTTTCAAAATATCGACTAATTCATCTTGTGTTTCGATCTCTTGGCTTGCAATGATTTCTCTAATCTTAATATGCCTTTGACCTTTATTCATTTTGACCCCCCTAGTAGGCGTTTCATTCTCAGTTTGTCTTTACGTTCTATGTTATATGATGCACACTTCAAAAAACAAGCATTACGTGAGAAACTGTCGATTCTCGTCTTTTGTCTATATAAAAAGGAATAATGCGTGCCGGTGCTCAACCGGTGCTCACGAATGTTAAATTCGCTCCGGTACTCGTCCTTCCTAGGGCTGCAAAGGTTTTCAGGTCACGCTGAAAAGAAGACAAAGGGCTAAAATAAAGTTCATTTTAGCCCTTTGTCAACAATCTAAAAGGAATAATAGCGAGCTATTATTCCTTTCATTTCAATGATCTCATTTGTCAGCCGGCTCAGGACTGTTTTTCTTTTCTTTCAATACGGAATGGGCTTCCTTGACGACTTTCTCAAGCGCAGAAACTGGAAGGGCCGTATTTTCCTCTTGATTAGGACGAAGCACCAAGTGAAGCAGGAATTCAATATTTCCGTCACCGCCCGTAATGGGTGAAAATGATACATCCTTTACATCATAGCCTTCTTTTGCAGCAAATTGATTCATTTCTTCTAATACTCCGAGGTGTACAGAAGGTTCACGCACAATGCCTTTTTTTCCAACAAGCTCTCGGCCAGCTTCAAATTGAGGCTTGACGAGGGCAATACAGTCACCGCCTGGCACAAGAATATGCTTAAGTGCCGGGAGAATGAGTTTGAGCGAAATAAACGAGACATCTATGGAAGCAACCTCTGGCAATCCTTCGGTAAAATCAGCTGGAACAGAATGGCGGAAATTGGTGCGTTCCATCACGATCACTCGATCATCCTGCCTTAATTTCCAAGCGAGCTGATTGTAGCCAACATCAACAGCATAGGATTTGACCGCTCCATTTTGGAGTGCACAGTCTGTAAATCCTCCTGTTGATGAGCCGATATCAATCAGCAGTTTTCCTTTAACTGTTAAGTCAAATTCTTTTAGTGCTTTTTCAAGCTTTAACCCGCCGCGGCTTACATATTTCAAAGGATTCCCCTTTACAGTCAGCGGGGTATCACGAGCGATTTTTTCTCCTGGTTTATCCAAACGGTTTTCATTTGAGTAAACGATCCCTGCCATAATGGCACGCTTTGCTTTCTCTCTCGTTTCCATTAGCCCTTGTTCGACTAATAAAACGTCAAGTCGTTCTTTCTTTGATGTCATGATCCAATTCCTTTTCTTGGTGCTGCAGGAAGCAGGTCACGTAAAGTTTCAGCCACCTGTGTTTTCGTCAGTCCAATTTCTTCAAGAAGCGCATCGACACTTCCATGCTCAATAAATTCATCTGGAATGCCCATACGTTCTACTTTTATATGTGGCGTTTTTTTATCGTGTATATATTCTAATACGCTGCTGCCAAATCCACCTTGGAGCACAGCTTCTTCAATCGTTAAAATTGGAATGCCTTCAGACAGTATTTCATTTAACATTCCTTCATCCAGCGGCTTAATAAAACGAGCATTGACGACACGAATTGATTTTCCTTCTTTTTGCAGTTCTTCTGCTGCTTGCAGCGCCATTTTAATGGTAGTACCGAATGTTAAAATAACGGCATCTTTCCCTGGACGAAGAACTTCCCATGAACCAATTGGAATGGTTTTCAGCTGTTCATCCATTTTGACGCCTAGTCCATTTCCACGCGGGAAGCGCATGGCAATCGGACCGTCATTATATTGAATGGCTGTGTTGACCATGTGCTGTCCTTCATTTTCATCCTTTGGCATCATGAGAACCATATTCGGCATATGGCGCATGAAAGCAATGTCAAACACACCTTGATGCGTTTCTCCATCAGCTCCGACAAGACCCGCACGATCAATACCAATAAACACATTGAGGTTTTGACGGCAAATATCATGAAGCACTTGGTCATAGGCTCTTTGAAGGAAGGTCGAATAAATGGCCAAAAATGGCTTCATATTCTGAGTTGCAAGCCCTGCTGCCATTGTTGCGGCATGCTGCTCTGCAATCCCTACATCAAACATTCGCTCTGGAAATTCCTTTGCAAACCCTTCAAGCTTTGAGCCAACAGGCATCGCAGGTGTAATTGCGACAATCCGTTCGTCTTCCCTCGCCAGCTTTCTGACGGTTTCACTCACGAGCCCACTCCATGACGGTGCGGCCGCTGCCGGTTTCACAAAATCGCCTGTATCAATTTTGTATGGACCTGTGCCGTGCCAAGTACCGATTTTATCAGATTCTGCCGGCTTATAGCCTTTTCCTTTTTTCGTGATGACATGAAGGAGAACAGGGCCTTTTGTTTTCTTTGCGTATTCAAGGTTTTCAAAAAGGTCCTCATAGGAATGTCCGTCTACAGGGCCTAAGTACGTAAAGCCCATTTCCTCAAAGAACATACCAGAGACAAGCAAATATTTCAGGCTGTCTTTAATACGTTCTGCTGTTGCAGCAAGTTTTCCGCCTACTGCTGGAATACGCTTGAATAAGTATTCAAGCTCGTCCTTCACCCATTGGTATTTGCCAGCTGTACGCAGTCTGCCAAGCATGGTATGAATGGCACCGACGTTTGGCGCAATACTCATTTCATTGTCATTTAAGATGACAATCATGTCTTTCTTTTCATCACCGATATGGTTCAGTGCTTCAAGCGCCATACCGCCGGTTAATGCACCATCTCCGATAATCGGGAGAATATATTCATCTGTTCCTTTAATATCACGTGCTACCGCCATACCCATCGCGCCAGATAATGAGGTTGAACTGTGCCCAGTCTCCCACACATCATGTTCACTTTCATTTCGTTTAGGAAAACCGCAGAGCCCTTTATATTGACGAAGTGTATCAAACTCAGCACCACGTCCAGTTAACAGCTTGTGAACGTAAGATTGATGTCCAACATCCCAAAGGAATTTGTCTTTCGGGCTGTCAAATACTTTATGAAGTGCAACAGTCAGTTCAACGACACCAAGATTTGGACCGATGTGCCCGCCAGAGTTCGCTAACGACTCAATTAAAAACGTGCGAATTTCAGCACTAAGCTCCTCTAATTCTGCATTTGACATTCCTTTTAGAAACGTTGGATTTTTTATTGATAAAAGATCCAATCAGGATCAACTCGCTTTCAACAAAATTTCTATCTACATATATAATGCCTCATTCCTGTGAAAACCAATTCAGGAATAAGAGTTGTCTCATCACGATAAACTGTTTACAGTTTACCACAATTGCTCGAAGCCCCTCAAATCTAGGCTGTTTTTAATGATCTCTTGAGGCAATCAGATCGCATAAATCATGCAGCAAGTGTTGCTCTAAATCAAGATTTGAGACAATTTCTTTCGCACGAGTGATATGTTCATCAAGTTTTTCTTTCGCTCCTGAAAGCGTTAATAAAGAAGGATATGTCGACTTTTCATTTGCCGTATCGGAGCCGACCCGTTTTCCTATTTTTTCTTCGCTTCCTTCGAGATCTAAAATATCATCTCGAATTTGAAAAGCAATGCCAATGTGGTAGCTGAATTCTCTCAGCTTTTCGATATCATCATCAGATGCACCTGCCAGCATTGCGCCAGCTGCCACACTAAAGGTCAAAAGCTTTCCAGTTTTACGGGCATGTATTGATTCTAGTTCAGAAAGAGGGATTTGCTTTTGTTCTGCTTCCATATCATCAAATTGCCCGCCAACCATTCCAAGTGCACCTGCTGATTTTACAAGTTCATCGATGATTTTGAGCTTTTGCTCAGCTGGTACACGATCCGATAATTGCGATGTGATGAGGCGGAAGCTTTCCGTTAAAAGCGCATCACCTGCAAGAACCGCAGTTGCCTCTCCATATACTTTATGGTTGGTCGGCTTTCCTCTGCGCAGGTCATCATCATCCATGCAAGGAAGATCGTCATGAATCAATGAATACGTATGAATCATTTCCACCGCACAGCCCACTGGTATGCCGTCTTCTTCCCTTTTTCCATACGCATTTAAAAGAGCAAGGACAAGAACAGGGCGCAGTCTTTTCCCCCCTGCTTTAAGAGAATAAAGCATCGAAGCTTTCAAGTCCTCTGGAATAGTTAATTCCTGAACATATGTAAATAAATAATCTTCAATTGCCTGTTTTCTTGTTGTCAAAAATTCAGTTAAGTTACTTGTCACCAGCATCTGCCTCCTTCACTGAAAAAGGAGCCAGTTCACCGTCCTCTTTTAAAATGAAATCCATTTGCTTTTCAACATGCTGTAATTTCTCATGACAAAGCTTTGAAAGTGTCATCCCCTCTTGGAAATAGTGGATGGCTTGCTCAAGCGGTACATCTCCTTCTTCAAGCTTCCCAACAATCTCTTCTAAACCTTTCATCGCCTCTTCAAATGTCATTTGTTCTTCTTTTTGTTTATTTGATTCTGTCATGATGATTGCTCCTCCTTCTCAATGACCTCACAAATGAGACGTCCATCCTTCATTGTGATGGCCAGCTGATCCTTCGTTTCTACTTGATTCACACTTTTAACCAGTTCATCTTCTTTATAGGCTAAACTATAGCCTCTTTCCATCACTTGAAGTGGATTTAATGCATTTAGTTTACCAAGAACCGATTGGAACTGCGAATGAATTGTTTTCATTTGCACATTCATGCTTCGGATGAGCTGTTCTGTTTGATTGACATGCCGTTTTTTCGCCTGAAGCAGCTGCTCTTTTGGATGAAGCGGTTTAAGTCTATAGATCTCACGCTCGAGTTGACTCCGTTTTTGTTCCATTTGTCTTGTCAGCTGTTTTTGAAAACGATCAAATACCATATCAAATTGCTGCTCTTTTTGCTCTTGTAATCGCTTTGGAAAACGGAAAGCATAAGAGGATTGAAGTGCCACAAGACGGTCTTTTGCTTGTGACGTTCGATTTTTTACTGCTCTTGTTAACCGAATGTCGATTGATTTGATTCGTTCGATTAAGTCGGCGGTGCTTGGAACAGCTAGTTCGGCTGCTCCTGTTGGTGTGGGTGCTCTCATGTCTGCAGTGAAATCACTAATGGTAAAGTCTGTTTCGTGCCCAACTGCAGAAATGATTGGAATGTCTGATGCGAAGATCGCTCTTGCGACTGCTTCTTCATTAAAGGCCCAAAGTTCTTCAATCGATCCTCCGCCTCTCCCGACAATCAAGACATCACAAAGCTGTTTTTCATTGGCTTCTTTAATCCGTTCCACAATCGAACGCGGAGCATTTTCTCCTTGGACTAATGCCGGAAGCACAATGATCTTGGCCTGCTGATAGCGCCGATTGATCGTGGTAATGACATCTCGAACAGCTGCTCCTGTTGGGGATGTAATGACACCAACGACCTCTGGAAATTCAGGAATTGTTTTTTTATAGCGCTCATCAAATAAGCCTTCACTTGCTAGTTTCTTCTTCAGCTCTTCGTAAGCAAGATGAAGAGCACCAACACCATCAGGCTGCATTTCCTTAGCATATAATTGATAGCTGCCGCTCGGCTCATATACTTGAATTCCTCCACGTACGAACACTTTCATTCCGCTCTTTGGTGAAAAGGGCAGCTTGGACGCAGAACGCTGGAACATGACAGCTTGCATACGTGCATGTTCGTCCTTTAAGGTGAAATAAACATGCCCTCTTGAATGAATCTTCACATTTGATAACTCACCTTTGATCCAAATATCTTCTAAATGAGGGTCAACATCAAATTTTCTTTTTATGTATTTTGTAAGGGCTGTGACCGTCACAAAGGCTTTTTCACTCATGACGTATTCCTCCTCTTCAAAAACGCACATTCATCCACCGGCAGCACGCAGGTGGATGAATGGATCAAGCTTATGATAATGTACGTTTTGCTGATTTAACCGTATTGTGTGCAAGCATCGTAATCGTCATTGGACCAACTCCGCCAGGGACTGGTGTGATGTAAGAAGCTTTTTCTTTTGCTGCTTCAAAGTCAACGTCCCCTACAAGTTTCCCTGTTTCTAGACGATTGACTCCTACATCAATGACAATAGCGCCTTCTTTAATTTGGTCAGCTTTAATAAAGTTTGCTCGACCGACGGCAACAACTAAAATGTCCGCTTTTAACGTATGTTCTGAAATGTTCGCCGTTTTGGAGTGGCAGTATGTGACAGTTGCATTTTCGTTTAACAGCAATTGTCCAACTGGTTTGCCGACAATATTGCTTCGTCCCACAACCACTACTTCTTTTCCAGAAAGATTGACACCGGTTTTGTTCAGCAATTCAACAATACCTGCTGGTGTACATGGAAGGAATGTATCTTCACCAAGCAGCATCTTCCCAATATTCAGCGGATGAAAACCATCTACATCTTTCTCTGGTGAGATACGTTCAATGACGGCTTTTTCAGAAATATGTTTTGGCAGTGGAAGCTGAACAAGAATCCCGTGGAATTGATCGTTCGCATTGTACTGATCGATTAGCTGAAGCAATTCTTCTTCTGTTAAAGAAGCATCTAAATGATCAAGCTGAAAATGCATGCCCATGGCTTCAGCTGCTTTTTTCTTCCCGCGCACATAAGAAAGTGAGGCCGGATCATCACCGATTAGAATAACGGCAAGACCAGGTGTGACTCCTTTTTGTTTTAGCTCTTCTACTTCTTTTGCTAATTGTTCACGCTTTTCTTTTGCTGTTTCTTTTCCATCGATGATTGTTGCGGTCATGTCGAATCCTCCTATTGCTTTAGGTCGTTTTTAATGTTTGAAAGTACGCCATTTACAAATTTCGGTGCTTTATCATCACCAAACACTTTAGCCAGTTCAATGGCTTCATTCATTGAAACACTAACCGGGATGTCTTCTTGATATACCATTTCGTATACAGACAGCCTTAAAATGGCTCTGTCTACGTTCGCAATACGATCGAGTTTCCAATTCACAAGGTGCTGTGAAATCATGTCATCGAGCTTGTCCTTTTGTTCAAGCACACCGAAAACCAGTTCCTCGAAAAAAGGATCTGATTCTTGTTCATCCAGCGCATGTGTAATGGCCTCTTTCGGATCAATATTGCTGACATCAATTTGAAATAATGTTTGTAGCGCCTTTTCTCTTGCAGTTCTTCTTTTCATCATTTACTCCTTTAACCACTTTATCCGCTTGTCGTTAAGCCATACAGAGATCATAACATATTTTGAACGTGGTCGCACCAAGATCCATGCGAGCTACGGCGAAAAACGAATAAATCAAAGCGTGACGTAATCATTATTCGGAACTCACCCAAAAATGGGCTTTAAAAAACCAAAGAGGCGATGCCTCCTTGGTTTCACTTCAACCCTTTTTACATTTCTTGATCTACTTCAGCCTCAGGTGCTTTTGTATCAAATTGAATGCCCACCACATGAATGTTGATTTCATTAATCGTTAAGGCGGTCATGTTTAAAAGGGTTTGACGGATATTTTCTTGAACAGCGGTGGATACCTTTGGAATGGACAGGCCAAACTCAACCACACAATACACATCAATTGTGATGCCTTCATCAGAGACATCTACTTTTACACCTTTACGGTGATTTTTCTTACCAAAGCGTTCTGCCACATCAGCAGCGAAGTTGCCGCGCATTTCCGCAATTCCCTCAACCTCTGAAGCAGCAATCCCAGCGATGACTTCAATCACTTCTGGCGCAATTTGCACTTTTCCCAATTGATCTTCATCAAGGTTCATTTCAAGCAAATTGTTTTCTGACACGATCATTCACCTCCGAAAGCTGTTATTATTTCATAATTTGATACGTTTCTAAAAACTTCGTATTAAAATTACCGCTCACAAATGTTTCATGCTCAAGCAATCTAAGGTGGAATGGAATGGTTGTGTAGACTCCTTCAATGACGAATTCTTGAAGCGCACGTTTCATTTTTGCAATCGCTTCTTCTCTCGTCTTACCATATGTGATGACTTTTGCAATCATACTATCGTAATATGGCGGAATCACATAACCCGGATAAGCAGCAGAATCAACACGTACACCTAGTCCGCCTGGCGGAAGATACATTTTAATTTCACCTGCAGAAGGCATGAAGTTTTTCTCTGGGTTCTCTGCATTAATACGGCATTCGATTGCCCAGCCTTCATATACGACATCCTCTTGAGTAAGAGAAAGCTTTTCACCTGATGCAACCATGATCTGTTCTTTGATCAAGTCAACACCTGTGACCATTTCCGTAACAGGATGCTCTACTTGGATACGGGTATTCATTTCCATGAAGTAAAATTTCTCTTCATTATAATCATAAATGAATTCGACCGTTCCAGCCCCTGTGTATTCAACAGCTTCTGCTGCTTTCACAGCTGCTTCTCCCATTTGCTCACGAATATCTGCATTCAGTGCTGGTGATGGTGTTTCTTCAAGAAGCTTCTGCATTCTTCTTTGAATGGAGCAATCACGCTCACCTAAATGAATCGTATTCCCATGCTGATCAGCAAGCACCTGGATTTCCACGTGTCTAAAGTCTTCAATGAATTTCTCCAAATAAACACCTGGGTTACCAAAGTTCTGCGCTGCTTCTTGCTGCGTGATTTTGACACCGTTGATGAGCTCTTCTTCTGTACGAGCTACACGGATACCTTTACCGCCGCCGCCTGCAGTTGCTTTGATAATAACAGGATACCCAATACTTGCTGCGGTTGAAACGGCATCATCAAGGTCTTTTACAATTCCTTGAGAACCAGGGACAATTGGTACGCCTGCCTGCTTCATTGTTTCTCTTGCCACATCTTTTGTTCCCATTTTGGAAATCGCTGATGCAGTTGGTCCAACAAAAATGACATTACATTCTTCGCAAAGCTCTGCAAAATCTGCATTTTCAGCAAGGAATCCGTATCCTGGATGAATGGCATCTGTACCTGTCAGCTTTGCAACACTGACAATATTTGTCACATTTAAATAACTATCTTTTGAAGCAGTCGGTCCGATGCAATATGCTTCATCAGCCATTTGAACATGCAGCGCATCTCGATCCGCTTCAGAAAATACCGCAACGGTTTCAATTCCAAGCTCTTTACAAGCGCGGATGATTCTAACTGCGATTTCTCCTCTGTTTGCAATTAATAGCTTTTTAATCATGATCGTACTCCTTACTCTGCTTTCACTAGAAAGAGGGGTTGTCCGAATTCTACAAGCTGACCGTTTTCAGCTAATACTTCGACGATTTCACCTTTTACTTCTGCTTCGATTTCATTAAACAGTTTCATCGCTTCAACGATACATACAACTGAGTCTTCCTTCACCTTAGAACCTGTTGTCACGTAAGGATCTGCTTCTGGTGAAGAAGAAGCATAAAATGTGCCAACCATTGGGGATGTGATTTTATGCAGATTTTCAGACGCAACTGCCTCTTGTGCAGGGGCTTCGGTCTGAGCTGGAGCTTGTGCTTTCGGAGCTTGTTGAGCTGGAGCTGCTTGGACAGGAGCCACTGGTGCTTGTGCCGCAACTTGCTGAACGACTTCTTTATTTTTTTTCAGTTTGATTGTTGCACCTTCATTTTCGTACGTAAATTCATCAATTGTAGATTCGTCAATTAATTTAATCAGTTCATGAATTTCTTCAATTTTTAACATGGATTTGCACCCCTATGTATGGATTTATCTTTTTTTATAGGCTAGTACTAAAACTACATACTATAACCATCTTACAGGAGGATTTCGTTGAATTCAACTACTATTGTGATGAAACGCTCCATTCAGGCATCTTAAAAAGGCCGCCAAACCGCATAAAAAACGCCCTTTTCAGCAAAGGGCGCTGGTTCATTTTTTATTGATTCGATGGCTCAAAAGTGACGGCTACGTTATCAAGCCCCCTCATTTCCTTTGTGACCAAATCAATAATATCTGCTGCTTGGGACTTTGATTTTTTATCAGAACGAACCGTGATGCTCACTTTATCGCCTTCAGCACTCACAAGAGCATCTTTATATCCTTTTGTTTTAATTAATGTCTCCAGCTGACGCTCTGTTCCTTCTGCCTCACTAAGAGCTGTCATTTGATCATACGCTTCACTTTTTTCTTGCGCTGTTGCATCATCACTAGACACGATTTCGTTAAATTCTTCGCGCTGCTTGCTGCGCTTATCTTCTAGTTCTAGTCTGTATGTTGTGAAAAGCTCATCGTCTGTCTGCTCTGAAACAGCCTTTCCTTCTTCACCACTTGTTTCAACATCTTCTTGTTTGGCATTTGTTTCTTTGTCAGTTGACTTGTCACCTGCGCCTTTTTCCGTTCCTTTTTCTGTTTCAGTCTTTTTCTCTTCCATTCCTTTTGATTTCGTATCTTCTACTGTCACTGCATTCTCACCTTGTGGGGACATGATATAGTACACACTTAATACGACAACTAAACTTAGCATCGTTAATAGCCAAACCGTTTGTTTTTTTAACATCATTCCGAATCCTCCTTGATTTTTTTAGGGGCAACAGCCACTCTATGGCTCGGTACATCAAGCACTCGTGTAACCGCTTCAATGATGGTTTTCTTTATTTGAACGTTGTCTACTCCTTGAGCAACAACGAGAACACCTCGAATTTCAGGCTTTTTCGTTTGGACAACAACAGGTGTTTCTTCATTGCCGTTTTTGATGATGACGATCTCTTCTTCCTTTGTTTGATCCGTCACACTTCGCACGCCGCCTTCTTTATCTGTTTCCTCTGTCGTTGTGCTTTTATTGGATTTGTTTTTTTCAAAAACTTTTAAAGACGTCGCATCTACATTGACCACAATGGACACATCTTCAACACCAATGATCGTCTCTAAAATTTCTTTCAACTGATTTTCGTACTCTTGCTCAACATCCTCAATTGAGTTTTTCTCCTTGCTTGACGACGCTGGTTTGAACACCGTCTGCTCCTCTGAAGATGTTTTTTTAGATGCTGGAACAGCAGCCTGTTGTTTGCTTGATGGTGGTGAGAGAATCTGGCTGACTAACATGAACGACACGCCGATAATGAATACAAGCAGCAAGTAATGATGCTTCGTTAATTTTGGTTTTCCTTCACCTTTTTCAGGTGGTTGGAACAATGATTTCAGCTTTTGTTTCCAGTCCTTGTTATTCATGATCTGCTGCGTCACCTCCCTCAATGTTCAGCGCAATATGTTCAGGACTTGTATTCCATACATCCGCAAGCGTCTCTTTTACTCTCGCCATCTCTTTTGGTGACGATCCAGCGCTTTCCTCCTTTTGCCTGGAGAGATCAATGTCGACCTTTGCCACCGTTTCTACAGCATCACCTGTGAGCGGGGAGAGGACTGCTTTGATGCGGAATTGATCTACCTCCATGTTCTGATCAAGGTGCTCTTCATCTGCCAACACTTCTACGTGTTTCATTTCATAGCTCTCCTTCTCCAGTGGCTCTTTTGCGCTTTTTTCTAGTTGGACAGCCATTTGCTTTAAAATATATGCACGCTGTGAGGCTTGTATTTCTTTTTTTTCTAAATTCATCTGATTTTTTATTTCTTCTGATTGCGCTTCTTCCTTTCCCTTCATTAATTCCGAGAAAATTTGGTCAGGATCGGCACGAAATAAAGCAAAGATCGGATTAAGCATCACAACGATCAGCAGTAGGCTGACGACCATTTTTGCATATTTCTGCATGCTTGAATTAGGAAGCAAAAGATCAATCACAATAGCAAATAAAATAAATAGGATAATACTTGTGATCCATTCTGTGAGAAAACTCAAAAGGTGCCCCCTCCTTACTTCATCATCATTGTGAGATTGCCAGCTGTAATGATGACGGTAATACTTAAAAAGAACATCAGTGACACAACAGCTAGTGCAGCAAATATATACAGAACACTCTTTGAAATGACATCAAGACAGCTTATAATCGGTCCGCCCCCTAAAGGCTGAAGAATGGCGGCGGCAAGCTTATAAATAAGGGCGAGCGACAGCACCTTAATCGCCGGAAAAGCCGCAATTGAGATCAATATGGCGACACCAACAAGGCCAACCGTATTTTTAAGCAGCACTGAGGCGCTGATGACGGTATCTGTCGCATCTGTAAACATCCGGCCGAGAACAGGAATGAAATTTCCTGTAATAAATTTGGCTGTCCGAAGCGCAATGCCGTCACTGACAGCAGCAGATGCTCCCTGGACGGAAATGACGCCGAGAAAAACGGTGAGAAAAACAGCAAGTCCGCCAATCGCCACATTTCTTAACAGCTGAGCCAGCTGGGTGACCTTGTATTGTTCCGTCAGCGTGCTGACAATGCTCAATATGGCGGATAAAAAGATGAGCGGAAGAACGACATACTGAATAAAAATGCCGCTCGTGTTCATTAAAAATAAAATCACAGGATGAAAGAATCCGGCAGAAACAATTCCGCCTGATGAAGCAATGAGCGCTAATAAAAGAGGAATAAGAGCAAGAATAAAACTGGTCATCGTTTGAATCGCTTCTGTTGCATAAGAAATGGCGACATGAAAACTGTTTAATGCAATAATGATGAGCACCATATAAACAAGAGCGTATGCGACTTTACTGACAGTGCTTTGCTCAAAAGCGTTTTGTAAAAGCTGCAAAAGCGAACAAAAGATGGTGAGTAAAATCAATGTGCCTAGAAGCTTTCCATTGGCAATGACCTCATGAAAAAGATAATGAACAAATGCCTTCAGCCACGTTTGGGGAGACAACTCTTTATCGCCATCAATCATTTCCTTCACTGTGCCTTTTTGGCTTTCAGGGAGAAAGCCGCCATACTCGTCCAATATGGTTTCCCAAAAGTCATTGATGGAATGAAGCTCTAATGCATCAGCCTGTCCACTCGCCGCTTCTTCTGCGACCGGTTCTTCACTTGATAAAGGCTCATTTTCTTCTGCATTTGCATACGGAACCATCATCCAAAAGAACATGATAAGCCCCGCCACAGCCATCACCCGTTTCATTAACATCACCTCTTTTCAATCAAGTCATGGACGGGATCATGCCTAAAATGGTCTCAATGATGACCGTTAAAATCGGGACCGCCATGACCAAGATGAGAATCTTGCCGCCAAGCTCTATTTTCGAAGCAATGGCGCCTTGTCCTGCATCTTTTGTGAGCTGGGCGCCAAATTCTGCAATATAGGCAATTCCGATGATTTTCAAAATGGTTTCAACGTACTTCATATTGACACCGGCACTTGCCGCAATTTTTTCGATCATGGAGATAATGGCATAGATTTGATCGATTAAATAAAGAAAAATCACACACCCTGTAAACACAACAAGCATAAAGGCGAAGGTTGGCTTTTGTTCTTTGACGATTAAAGCTAGAAAAGTAGCAATTAAACCAAGGCCAACAATTTGAATGATTTCGATTTGTAAGCCCTCCCCTATCCTTGAAATAGAAATACGGCTTTAATCTTCTTAAACAAATCATCTACAATGGTTGCCACCATAAATAAAATGTAGATAAACCCAAGCAGTGTCACCCACTGAGCGTACTCTTTTTTCCCCATTTGATCCAAAATCGTATGAAGAAAGGCCACGACGATGCCTACTCCTGCGATTTGGAAAATGACGTTTACATCAACGCCCATGCTCTCGACTCCCTTCTTCTCACATCAATAACAGAATCAGTAGTAATCCACTTAAAAATCCAAGACTCCTCACCATTTTTTCATTTTTCGCTTGGGCAACTTCAGCTTCTTTCTCTTCTGATTCCAAATGACCTAACGCCAGCTTGATATATTTTTGCTGAGCAGTGACATCATGCTGACCAAGAGTTTCTCCAAAATGCTTCAGCGCTTCATATTCGCCTTTTTTCAAAACGGTCTTTTTCCAAACGTCCTCTAAACTTTCGTTCCATGCATGCCTTGCTGAAAAGGTGCCGGCTTTGAGTTTTTCTGCAAATTGTTCAAATAATCGATTCACAGGTGGCCCTACTTGCGATGCAATTTGATCAGCGGCTCTAGCTAAAGGTGTTTGACCATACATGATTTCAGCTTCAAGAGATTGGAGAGCAAACCGAAGCTGCCGAATTTGCTTAGGCCGGTCGCTGTATCGTTTGGCAAACTCAAATCCTCCCCAAGTCGTGGCCGCGACGATGAAAATAGCGCCAATGAGCTTTAGCATACGTCCACTCCCTGCCTATACTTCATCTCTTGTCCATCTTGGTCATACATCCGACCGATCGTGCCGGGACCATTTTTTCTATTTAATTCAACATACCGATCAAATACTCGAAACTGCCATAACGGCTCGAATGATGGCCGTTTATATAGGTCCTCCAGTGAATACCCATGAGCTGAGACGATAATGGTGACTCCAGCATGGATCGCTTCTAAAAGTGCCTGTACATCCTCACTTTTTCCGATTTCATCTACAATGATGACCTCTGGACTCATGGAACGGATCATCATCATTAACCCTTCAGCTTTTGGACACGCATCCAGTACATCAATCCGGTGTCCAAAAGAATGCTGCGGCACCCCTCTTATACACCCGGCTATCTCAGAGCGTTCATCCACAATGCCTGTTTTTCTAGCAGGGATGGTTTTCGTTCCTGTACTCGCAAGACGCGCTACATCACGCAGCAATGTCGTTTTCCCTGTTTGCGGAGGACCAATGATGAGTGTGTTGCACCAATGTTGTTCATATAAATAAGGGAGAAAGGGCAGGGCCATGCCGATTTTTTCTTTTGCAATACGGATATTAAATGACGAAATATCTCTCAAGCCTTTGACGACACCATTTTCAACGATTACTTTTCCAGCAAGTCCTACCCGGTGTCCGCCAGATATGGTGATATAGCCTTGTTTTAGCTCTTCTTCAAGTGTGTACATGCTGTAATTACTTAGCCTGCCTAATAGCTGTGATGCGTCTTCTCCTGTTGTATGATAGGAAAGAAAGCGCGGTTTTCCTCCTTGCATCAATTCAACCGGACGATCTGTGCGAATGCGGATTTCTTCTATTTGCGCCCATTCTGCTTCTTTCAGCAGGCTGAGCTCTTGTCCAATCGAATGCGGGAGAATATCCAACAAACTCCGCAACGAATTCCCCTCCTTTTTTTCTTCTCTAAAATGTATGATGTGTGGCGTTAATTATGCCAAGCCATTCACTTATAAATCCCAACAAGAATAAACACGACACCCATGAAAATAAACACAAGCTTTGCATAGGATAACTGCCCTGCGATTTGATAGATTCCAATCGTCATGGTGATAATAAAAATGAGCGGCCCGATGATCGCTAGAATGCTATTGATGACAACCGCTTTACGTACATCATTTGTAAGTAAAATGAGGATGGCGGCCGTCAGTTCAATGGTCGCTGATAAAAATCTCATGCCTGCCATTGCAGCGACTGACGGGTGTATGCCCGGGAAAAGAAATTGTTTCATATAGAACCTCCAGCTTTTTTTACACTATATGCTTCACTAGCTGGAAGTAGTCTTGTTTTTCAGAAGGAAGAGAGATGAATGAGAGAATAGAGAGAGAAGTGTTTGGAGAGGCGTTATTTTTTCAATAAAAAAAGACTGTAAACTCGAGGTTTACAGTCTCAGATTGTTGACAAAGGGCTAAAATGAACTTTATTTTAGTCTTTTGTCTTCTTTTCAGCGTGACATGAAAACCTTTGCAGTCTAGGAAGGACGAGTACCGGAGCGGAGCGAATTTAACATTCGTGAGCACCGGCACGCAGGACTGACAAAGAATGCGAGGGTTTGTCTACACGCTAAGACTGTAAACTCGAGGTTTACAGTCTTTCTTCGTTCATTACGCTCTTGAAACGTATGAACCATCAGATGTATTAATCACTAGTTTATCTCCTTGGTTCACAAAGAAAGGAACGTTGACGATTAAACCAGTTTCTGTTTTCGCAGGTTTTGAGCCGCCTGATGTTGTGTCACCTTTAATACCAGGCTCTGTTTCTACTACTTCTAGTTCTACCGTGTTTGGAAGTTCTACTCCAAGTGTTTCATCACCGTACATCACGATTTGAACCGACATATTTTCAAGCAAATATTTCAGCTCATCTTTGATTTGCGCTTCGCTTAGTTCAAGCTGTTCGTATGAACTTGTATCCATGAATACATGCTGGTCGCCATTTGCATACAAGTATTGCATTGTTTTTGTTTCAATTTGAGCTTTCGCTACTTTTTCACCTGCACGGAATGTTTTTTCTTGAATTGCACCTGTACGCAGGTTACGCAGTTTCGAACGGACAAATGCTGCGCCTTTTCCTGGTTTTACGTGTTGGAAATCCACTACACGCCAAATACCGCCGTCCACTTCAATTGTCAGGCCTGTACGAAAATCGTTTACTGAAATCATTTTGTCATCCTCCTACATTTCACCATCATAATATGATAAGTTCTTTCGGTGAGTGGGTCAATCGTTTATTGCCGTCAGCTGTCAGGACAATATCATCCTCAATTCTCACGCCGCCGACATCCGGTAAGTAAATTCCCGGCTCTACTGTCACAACCATTCCTTCTTCTAACACGACCTCTGAGCGTGAAGAAAGACCAGGCGCTTCATGTACTTCCATACCAAGCCCGTGTCCAGTCGAATGCCCGAAGTATTGACCGTAGCCATACTTTTCAATGATGTCTCGTGTGATGCGATCAGCTTCTTTTCCTGTTAAGCCTGGCTTGATTCTATCCACACCAGCGTTTTCTGCTTCTAATACGATATGATAAATTTCCTTTAGCTTGTCGCTTGGCGTTCCTACAGCGATTGTTCTTGTCATATCAGAACAATAGCCTTTATAGTAAGCACCGAAATCCAGTGTAACCAAATCACCGGATTCAATCACTTTTTCACTTGCTCTCCCATGCGGCAGGCTTGAACGAACGCCTGAAGCAACAATCATATCGAATGAAGATCCCTCAGCACCTTCTTTTCTCATGAAAAATTCAAGCTCGTTCATGACGTCAATTTCTGTCAGGCCCGGCTTGATGTAAGTGAGAATATGATCAAAGGCGTGATCTGCAATCTTCGCAGCTTCCTCTAATATCTTAATCTCTTCATTAGACTTAATCAAGCGCAACTTTTCAACTGATTCTGAGACAGGAACAAGCTCTATACCGCTTGCTTTGCCTGCGTACTGCTGATATGTGGCAAATGTCATATGGTTCTGTTCAAACCCAAGACGTTTGACCCCAAATGCCTTTGCCGTTTGGACAGCAGTTTCTACAATGTTTCCTTTATGTTCAATGATGTCATAGCCTTTTACTTGGTCCTTGGCTTGCTCTGTGTAGCGGAAGTCGGTAATAAAGGCTGCTCGATCTTTTGAAACGACGGCAAGACCAGCTGATCCAGTGAAGCTGGTCATGTATTGTAAATTAAAGCTGCTCGTAATCACTAGACCGTCAATTTCTAATTCGTTTAAAAGATTTCTTAGTTTTTCAAGTTTCATGATCCCGCTCCCCCATCACTGACCAAATAACGAATCGCCAATTTATACCCTTCTAGACCAAGTCCAACAATTTGACCTTGGCAGACTGGCGCAAGAACTGAGTGATGGCGGAATTCCTCTCTTTTATGAACATTTGTGATATGTACTTCGATGACAGGTAAAGAAATACTTGCAATGGCATCTCTTAGTGCATAGCTATAGTGGGTAAAAGCACCCGGGTTAAACACGACGCCATCGTACTGCTCCTCTGCTTCGTGGAGCGCATCAACCAAATCACCTTCATGATTCGATTGAAAAAATGTTAATTGGATATTTGCTCGTTCTGCGAATTGAAACAAATCCGTTTCTAAATCTGTCAGCGTTTTACTTCCGTAAACAGCAGGCTCTCTTTTGCCGAGCCTATTTAAATTGGGCCCATTCAGCACTAGAAAATGAGGCATTTAACCACTCCTTCACCCTAATTCAATCTATATCGATGTCTGTTTCTTTTTCCTTAGAAACCTTTCGTTTCCAAAAATATTTTATCATATGAATGAGTGATTTACACTTTATTCTGTCTTTTTCCCGAGTGCCCTCGCAAGCTTCTGGCTTGTTAATTCATTGTATTCAAATGAAATACTGTACCCTACAAACATGCCATATAAAATATATAGGCAAAATGTCGTTACAATGGTGCTTTGCTGTAAATCTTGTACTTGCTTGACATCTGGGAAAATAGGATTAAATACATAAAAAACAAGTACCCATAAAAGCCCGCCATACACCAGCCCCATCCAAAAGCCTTTGATCCGTTTTAACAGCCCGTAATAAATAAAGGCCGCGCCAATAGATAAAAGCCCTAAAAGCACAATACTAATCAATGTGCCAAGTCCTCCCTTTTTCCAATCACCAAGCACAAATGGCTGCAAAAGCATATTTGGACTCACCTCTGAAAAATGAAACATATGGGTCAGAAATCCGATAAATCCCCAAAAAAATCCGCCGACAAAGCCTGTAGCTGCTGCCCTTGCCACCATCGAAGACGTTTGTACAGACTGATTTTTTTCTTCTTGGTTTTTCTTTTCATCACGTTTCATATGAACACCTCCAGCAAGTAGTATGTCCAAAATGTCATGAAAAAAAAGGATTTCCATGCGTGAGTGTAAAATTTTTAAAACAGGGTATACTGGCTAAAAAGAGGTAGATAGAATTCTAGTAGATAATCGACCTGTGAGCTAGTGATTTCCCTTCATTTCCTGTACAATAAAGGTATAAAGAAATGCATGTAAATTACAGGAAACAGGCAGGTTGATGAAATATGTCCAATCAAACAAAATCTCCAGCATATGGAGGGCAGGCAGTTGTAGAAGGTGTCATGTTCGGAGGTAAAAAGAACTATGTGACAGCGATTCGGCGTAAGGACCAGTCCATCGAGTTTTTAAAGCTTCCCCGGACCTCCAATAAACGAACCGCCTTTCTCAAGAAAATCCCATTTGTTAGGGGTGTTGCTGCACTTGTTGAAGCAAGCGCAAACGGCAGTAAGCACTTAAATTTCTCCAGTGAGCGCTATGACTTAGATCCTTCTGAAGATCATACTCTTGAAAAAGAACAAAAAGGCTCGAAATTCTCAATGATCTTCGGCATTGCTGTGATCGGAGTTCTCTCTCTTCTCTTTAGTAAATTTGTCTTTACCCTAGTACCTGTCTTTTTAGCTGAGCTTGTGCGGCCTGTGTTCTCAGGAAACTTCGCACAAATCGCAGTTGAAACATTCTTTAAATTGATCCTGTTATTAGGCTATATTTACTTTATTTCCATGACCCCTTTAATTAAAAGGGTATTTCAATATCATGGAGCAGAACATAAAGTCATAAACTGCTATGAACAGAACCTTGACATCACAGTGGAAAATGTCCAAAGCCAATCCCGGCTTCA
This sequence comes from Bacillus xiamenensis, assembly GCF_001857925.1. Classification (NCBI taxonomy): domain Bacteria; kingdom Bacillati; phylum Bacillota; class Bacilli; order Caryophanales; family Bacillaceae; genus Bacillus; species Bacillus xiamenensis. The sequence goes on along the minus strand of NZ_CP017786.1, from coordinate 3,139,242 downwards.
TTATCGATGCGGCAGCAGCTTTATTTTATTCACTGTCATTGTTGGAATGTTCGTCTATTTACTTGTACCGACAGATCCTTTATGGGTGAGAATTCTGAACCGCTTGGCACTCATTCCGGTTGTTCTGGGCATTTCATTTGAAGTGCTTCAGCTTACGAACAAACTCCGTGAAGTGCCAGTGCTAAAAGTGCTTGGCTATCCTGGCCTTTGGCTGCAATTACTTACAACAAAAGAACCCTCTGACGACCAAGTCGAGGTAGCCATTGCAAGTTTTAATGAACTTCTTCGTTTAGAGGAAGCGTCTGAGAAACAAGCATCAGATTCTACTCATCAAGTGATCTAGCTTATAAATCCGGTAAATTCCTTCGGAGGTGGACAGTTATGAATCGCCGAGTACATCCTGCTTTTACCATTATTTTCGCTTTAGGTGTTTTGGGATTTATATATTTACTCACAACGAATCCTGGCAGACTCTTTACGATGCTGCTATCAGTTGTGATCATTGGAGCGGTTATGTTTTTCCTTTTTAGATGGCTGATGAATCGAAGAACTGGAACAGAAGGCAACCTATATCGTAAAGCAGTCAAACAATCAAAACGTCGCTACCAGCAGCCTAAACCAAAGACGAAAAGCCATATGAAAAATCGGGTCACTCATTTGCGAAGCGTGCCGACTGACCACAAGTCTAAGCCCGTCCTTCTCAAAAAGAAAAGCCAAACACATTTGACTGTGATTGAAGGCAAGAAAAACAAAAAGAAGAATCGCGCCTTATTTTAAAATGTCCAGCTCTTTAAAAATTGCTCGGCCTTCTGTCTACCTAGATCGACGAGCGCCCTTTTCTTTTCTGTCATGAGATGAAATTCAGTGGCAATGACGTGTTCTACCGGAATAAAAATAATATGACGTTCGTGTTTTGTGGCAATATGCCTTTCGTCATGAGCACCACGCATCGTTTCAAAAAGAGCGCCAAACAGTTCAAACGCATTGCGGATGGAATGTTGAGGGCGTTCTTTTTCGTTTGGTGTTAATGTGACACCGACAAATGGTCTTTTTTTCTCTTCCGCAAATAACCAAATTGGAAAATTGCTGAGCACTCCTCCATCTACAATGGTACAAATTCCTTTTGAAGACCTCAGTTTGACAGGTTCAAAAAAATACGGCAGGCTGCAGCTCATGCGAATGGCTCTTGCGACGGAAAAACGTTCTGGATTTAACCCATATGAAGGAAGGTCATCTGGCAGGACGAGAATTTTCCCATTCGTTAAATCAGAAGCGACGATTTTCAGTGAACCTTTTTTCAGATCGCCAAATACGGTGACGCCTTTTCGTTTTAAAATGTCTGCCAGCCATTTTTCTAGCCGGTCTCCTTTGTAAAGACCAAGACGCCAATAAATAGATACCCATCTGAGCATTTTAAACGGGATGAATTGACACCTACGGTCAAGCAATTGATGCTCATCCATTTCATCTAAAAGGTCCCGAATCTCCTGGCTTGTAAAACCTGCTGCGATGAGTGAAGCAATGATCGCTCCAGCACTTGTTCCAGCTAGACGGACAAATTGAAATCCCCTCGCTTCAAGTGCTTCATAGGCACCTGCAAGTGCTGCACCCTTAATGCCTCCACCCGAGAACACACCATCTATCTTCATCAAGGAGCCCCCTTTTCAATGTCACACTATTAATAGTGTAGGAGCATTTGCTTTCAATTAGAACTTTATTCAAAAAGGACACCCTCGGCATGGGTGTCCTTTTTCTTAAGATTCTTGATTGGTTTGTTCGTTTTTCTTTTGAATCGCTTTCAGCTGAACGGATCGCTCATCGTTTTCTTCAAAGAATTGAACGAGATCGCCAATGCGGTCAATACTGTTCCAGCTGAGATGATGTTCAATGCCTTCTACATCATCATAAATTTTCTCTTCATCTACACCAATGATTCTTAAAAATTGCTCTAGCAGTTCATGTCTGTATACGAGACGTTTTCCAATTTTTTTGCCTTTCGGGGTTAAAATTAGACCACGATATTTCTCATAAATGAGGTATTCATCTTTATCTAGCTTCTGAACCATTTTTGTTACAGAGGAGGGATGGACAGCGAGTGCTTCTGCGATATCAGATACTCTTGCATATCCTTTTTCTTCTATTAGCATATAAATTTGTTCAATGTAATCTTCCATACTAGGTGTAGTCATAAAACCCCTCCAAAATGCACCTTTACTTAATAATCATAACAATTCTACACCATCGCTCATTAAAAAACAAGAAGTGTCCTTCGTCTTAACGCTTGTAATTCCAATCATCTGAGGCATATTTCGTTTTGGCGAGATGGTGGACAAACGCTAATTCTTCATCTGTCAGCTCATAAGGCACAAGCTCGATATTTAATCCTTTTTCAAACCCTCGTTTAAACGCAACACGTGCATCGTCTATCGTACATGTTCGGTCTGAGATTTCATTAATCGCCACCGCCTTGTTTTTAAAGCTGCGCTGCATCCGCTCTCTTACCCGGTCGTTTGGATAAAGGAACAAATCAAACAATTTGTCCTCATCAAGGTCAATTAAAATCGAGCCATGCTGGAGGATCACACCTTTTTGCCTCGTTTGAGCGCTGCCTGCTACTTTTCTGCCTTCTACGACAAGCTCGTACCAAGAAGGCGCATCAAAGCAGACAGACGACCTTGGATTCTTTAAGCTTTCTTTTTCTTTTTCTGTACGAGGAATGGCAAAATACGCATCGAGTCCCAGTTCCTTAAAGCCCTCTAAAATACCTTCTGAAATGACGCGGTATGCCTCTGTCACCGTCGCTGGCATCTCTGGATGCTCTTCTGACACAATCACGCTGTAGGTCAGCTCCTGATCATGAAGAACCCCTCTGCCGCCTGTTGGTCTGCGGACAAATCCAAGACCATAGCGCTTGACCGCTTCCATGTTGATTTCTTTTTCAACATGCTGAAAATACCCAACAGATAGTGTCGCCGGATTCCAGCCATAAAAACGGATCACTGGCGGGATGAGATTCTCACTATGCCAATAAAGCAAGGCTTCGTCCATTGCCATGTTAAAGGCAGGGTCTTGGTTTCCTGTATCAATGAAACACCATTTCTCTTTTTGCATATAAAAATCCCTTCTCTTTTACGTAGTCAATGTTAGATCATGGTGGCAGCCACCGGTTTTCTCTCTTCATCAGTCTATCAAATAGGGAAGGAATTGAAAATAATTCTGACCATTTATGATGACAAGTTTCTTTTGCTTTACTATAATAGTATTTGTCTAAAACGTACCATCAGACAGGCTACTGTGCTGATGCTCAAGAAGGAGTCGAGTCGTATTGCCAATATTCAACTATATCGTCCTCTCACTTTGTGGACTTTTCGTTCTTTATTCCATCGGCAGTTTCATTTATCAGCAGCGTATTATGAAAACGCTGACGGAAGAAGAATTTATTAAAGGGTACCGCAAAGCCCAGCTCATTGATGTGAGAGAGCCAAATGAGTTTGAAGGCGGACATATTTTAGGCGCAAGAAACATCCCCCTTTCACAACTAAAGCAGCGAAAAAATGAAATACGCCCTGACAAGCCTGTTTATCTCTATTGCCAAAACAACTTGAGAAGCGGGAAGGCAGCTCAAACTTTACGTAAAAATGGCTGTCGTGAGATTTATAATTTAAAGGGCGGCTTTAAAAAATGGGGCGGCCGCATTAAAACAAAGAATTAATAAAAATGACTCTGGGAGCTATTGCCCCCTAGAGTCTTTTTATTTTCTTTCAAAAACAAGAACTGGATTCCGTGCAGCCTTTGTTTCATCCATTCGTTTGACAACTGTCGTATGTGGTGCTTCCTGTACGACTTCTGGGTTCTCTTCTGCTTCTTTTGCAATTTGAATCATCGCTTCAATGAATGCATCAAGGGTCTCTTTTGATTCCGTTTCAGTTGGTTCGATCATGATACATTCTTCTACATTGAGCGGGAAGTAGATCGTTGGCGGATGATAGCCAAAATCAAGTAATCGTTTGGCCATATCAAGCGTCCGGACACCTAGTTTTTTCTGACGTTTACCTGAAAGAACAAATTCATGCTTACAGTGGCGGTCAAATGGCAAATCGTAATGGGCACTTAAGCGGCGCATCATATAGTTGGCATTTAACACCGCATGATCTGTTACAGCCTTTAAGCCGTCAGGACCCATAGAACGGATATACGCATACGCCCTGACATTGATGCCAAAGTTGCCATAGAACGGTTTGACACGTCCAATGGATTCTGGGCGATCATCATCAAAATAATAACGACCTTCCTTCTTCACAAGTACTGGCTTAGGCAAATATGGAATCAAATCCTTTTTCACACCGACTGGACCAGAACCAGGACCTCCGCCTCCGTGTGGACCTGTAAAGGTTTTATGCAGATTTAAGTGAACGACATCAAATCCCATATCCCCCGGTCTTGCTTTGCTTAAAACGGCATTTAAGTTCGCTCCATCATAATAAAGCTTACCTCCAGCTCCGTGAACAATCTCAGCCATCTCTAAAATATTTTCTTCAAAAAGGCCGAGTGTATTTGGATTTGTGAGCATGAGAGCAGCGGTTTCTTCATTGACAACACGCCGCAGATCCTCTAAATCGACAAGACCATTTTCATCAGATGCGACGGTGATCGTTTCAAATCCAGCGACTGTCGCAGATGCCGGATTCGTTCCATGGGCAGAATCAGGCACGATCACTTTTGTTCGTTTATGATCTCCTCTTGCTTCATGATACGCACGAATCATCATGAGCCCCGTCCATTCACCGTGTGCTCCTGCCGCAGGCTGTAAAGTCACGGCGTCCATTCCTGTGATTTCTTCTAAATGGCCACCTAAATCATAAAGTAACTCTAATGCGCCTTGCACTGTGTCTGCCTCTTGAAGCGGATGCACTTGCGAGAAGCCTGCAAGACGTGCGACCTTTTCGTTAATTTTCGGATTATATTTCATCGTACAAGAGCCTAGAGGATAAAAGCCAGAATCGACCCCATGATTACGCCTAGATAATGCTGTGTAGTGACGCATAATATCTAGCTCGGAAACTTCAGGCAGCTCCGCATCTTCATGGCGGATATACGTTTCATCAAATAAAGCTGGGAGCTTTTCTTCAGGTACATCTAAATCAGGCAGGCTATAACCAATTCTTCCTTCTTTGGATAATTCAAAAATAAGCGGCTGATCTTGTTTATTCATGGCGATCCCCCAATTCCTTGATGAACGTATCAATTTCTTCTTTTGTTCTTAGCTCTGTTACGGCTACAAGCATATGATGCTGAAGGTTTGGATAGGCTAGCCCTAGATCATATCCGCCAATGATTCCTTTTTCAAGCAATCGTTTATTAGCTTCCTTCACAGGCTCATCAAGCTTGATCACGAACTCATTAAAATGGGCCCCTTCTATTTCAGCCTGTAATCCATGCTTTTCCGCCTGCGTTTTAGCATAATGAGCTTTTTGTACATTTTGATAGGCGATTTCTTTTATGCCTGTTTTTCCAAGTGCCGTCATTGCAACAGAAGCGGCTAACGCGTTTAACGCCTGATTGGAACATATATTAGAAGTCGCTTTATCTCTTCGAATGTGCTGCTCGCGCGCTTGTAGGGTCAGTACAAATCCACGCACACCGTTCTCGTCTTCTGTTTGTCCGACTAAACGCCCCGGCACTTTCCGCATTAGTTTTTTCGTCACAGCGAAATATCCGCAATGAGGTCCGCCAAATGCAGCTGGAATGCCAAACGGCTGTGCATCACCAACGACAATATCTGCTCCAAGCTTTCCTGGAGGTGTCAGTAAACCAAGTGCAAGCGGGTTACTTGAAACAATAAACAGACTTTTCCCTTGATGTGCAATCGGTTCAATCTCTTTTAACGGTTCAACGACACCGAAGAAGTTTGGATATTGTACAAGAACCGCTGCTGTTTCGTCGCAGACAGCTTCTTCTAATGCAGCAATATCCGTCTGTCCTTTACGTGCAGGTACTTCGACGACTTCAATATGCTGTCCTTTTGCATATGTTTTCAGCACCGCTCGTGATTCAGGATGAACTGTCTCAGAGACCACAACCTTTTTCTTCTTTGTATGTCCTGCAGCCAGCATCGCCGCTTCAGCTAATGCGGTTCCGCCATCATACATTGAGGAATTTGCAAGATCCATACCGGTCAGCTCCGCAATCATCGTTTGAAATTCAAAGATCGCCTGCAATTCACCTTGCGAAATCTCAGGCTGATACGGTGTATATGCTGTATAAAATTCAGAACGTGAAATCACATGATCTACAATCACAGGCTGGTAATGATCATACACACCAGCACCTAAAAACGATGCATAGGCAAGAGTATCTTTATTTTTGGCAGCGAGACGAGACAATTCCCGCACGAGCTCTGTTTCAGATGCGGCTTCTTTGATGTTATATGTGCCTTTGAATCTTACTTTCTCTGGGATATCTGAGAAAAGCTCATCAATTGACTGAACGCCAATGACATCCAGCATTTCTTTTTGATCTTGCTCTGTTTGCGGCAAATACCTGTGCTTCATCCTCTATTCCTCCTCGTTATTTGGCTCTTTTATAAAATGGTGTGGCGACGATTTTGGCTTTTAGACGTTTTTTGCGAACTTGCACTTCCACCTCTGTCCCAAGCTGGGCTTGAGCGGTTTCGATCAAGGCAAGCCCGACATTTTTCTTTAACGTTGGAGATTGTGTGCCCGTTGTGACGATTCCAATCTGCTTCTCTCCTGAAAAGACCGGATAGTTTGTCCGCGGAATTCCTTTATCCATCATTTCAATGCCGACAAGCTTTCGTTTCGTTCCCTCTTCTTTTTGTTTTTTGAGCGCGGCTTTTCCAATAAAATCGGCTTCTTTATCCGTTTTAACAGCAAAACCAATCCCGCCTTCTAAAGGAGAAATATCCTTGGTCAGCTCTTGGCCATAAAGCGGAAGTCTTGCTTCAAATCTCAAGGTATCACGTGCACCGAGACCGCATGGAATGAGCCCTTTAGGCTCACCCGCTTCTAATAAAGCCGACCAAATATGGACAGCATCCTCTGACTGGCAGTAGATTTCAAAGCCGTCTTCTCCTGTATAGCCGGTTCTTGAAACAAGCACCTCTTTTTGAGCGACCTCCGTTTTTGATAAAAATGTAAACGGCTTGAGTAATGTCACCTCTTTACCTGCCACATCCTTCATGATGTCAGCAGCAAGAGGTCCTTGAAGGGCTAACAAGGCGGTTTGATCAGAGATGTTCTTGATTGTAACGTCATCCTCCCCTTGATGCTGAAGCAGCCAATCCACATCTTTTTCGATATTTGATGCATTGATGACAAGCAAATAGTTGTTCTTTTCTTTTTGGTAGACAAGCAGGTCATCCACCGTTCCGCCATCTTCATAGCACATGGCTGTATATAGTGCCTTACCATCTGTCAGCTTCGACAGATCATTGGTTAATAACCTTTGTAAAAAAGGAAGGGCATCTTGACCTTTGACTTCCACCTCACCCATGTGAGACACATCAAAAAGCCCTGCTTTTGTTCGAACAGCTTCATGTTCTTCTTTAATGGAAGAAAATTGGACAGGTAATTCCCAGCCCCCGAAATCAATCGTTTTTGCGCCAAATGTTTCGTACGCATGAAAAAGCGGTGTTCGTTTCAACATCAATCATTTCCCCCTTTTTTCTTACAGTGCAGACCACAAGCTGAATTTTCAGAAAAAATCACAGCAAAAAAGGACAGAGCGCTCCCTTTTATCAAAAAGAAGTCTCTGTCCTTGCACCTGAAAGTTTACAGCACAACATCATTGTGCGTTTTCCCCTTTGGTGGTTTGCTAAAAACCGATGAGCAAACACTCTCCAGAGTTGCGTCCGGTAAGAGTACTTTTGCCTGAGAGATTCACTGATTCAATCAGCTTGCTCCTTCGGCGCCTGCCAGTGCAAAATAACCGCTAGGTCTCTCCCCATACCATCATCCGCTCATATTCTTCACATTTATTGGACATACTATCAAAATGGGTGACTTATTCTCTAGTTCACTTACCAACATCCTACCATTAGAAATGGATCGAGAGCAACAGAAAAATCATTAACATTTTTAAAATAAACATTTAGTATCGTTCGCTTTTATTAAAATATATCATCTTTTAAACACCTATTAAAAAATGAAGCGTTTAAAAACAGAACGATTTTACATCAACCGACTAGAAAGGCAGGCGATGACATTGAATATTCAAACGATTTTTGATGAGGAATGGGCAAATGAATTTCAGCAGCGGCTTTCAGCAGACGGCCCCTGGGCGAACTGGAATATGTACCGTTTAGCAGCGCAGGTTCAACAAGTCACAGCCATCGATTCATTCGAGGGGCTGCTGGCTCCCGCACACCTGCCTGCATTTACTCCTTTAAAACACCAGCTTGAAGTCGCTAAAAGAGTCGTAGAAGAGATGAACGGGAAAGCCATTTTAGCAGATGAAGTGGGCCTTGGGAAAACCGTAGAAGCTGGACTCATTATCAAAGAATACATGATTCGCGGACTTGCCAAAAAGATTCTCATTCTCGTACCCGCCTCCCTTGTGTCCCAATGGGTGCAAGAGCTGCGGACGAAATTTTACATTGATGCTGTCGAGCAAAAAAAGAGCTATGTGTGGGAGCAGTGTGATGTTGTCGTTTCCTCGATTGATACTGCCAAAAGACAGCCACATCGAGACACCATTTTATCCATCGCCTACGATATGGTCATTATTGATGAAGCACACAAACTGAAAAACAATAAAACGAAAAACTATGAGTTTGTGAGAAATTTGAATAAGAAGTTCTGCCTGCTGCTCACAGCGACACCTATCCAAAACCGAATAGGAGAAATTTTCAATCTCGTCTCCCTTTTGAAACCAGGGCATCTAGGAAATGAACATCAGTTCAAAGATCTCTTTGCTAAAAAGGAACTTCAGCTTGAAGACCATGACCGGCTAAAACAATTAGTCAATAAAGTGATGATTCGTAACCGCAGGCAAGACACTGGCATCGAATGGTCAAAACGTCATGTGAAGACCATTTCCATTGATTTTTCGCCGACAGAACAATCCTTATATGATGAAATCTGTCAGCTGAAAAACAATCCATCTTATACGAAGCACATGTTTTCCATTATGACCTTGGAACGAGAATGCTGTTCAAGCCGAGAAGCGGTCTATATGACCATCAAAAAAATGCAAGAAGAGGAAAAACACATTCTAGGCGCTTCTGCAATTGGGCAAATCATGGAGAAAATCAATCAAGTCGAACAAAATTCAAAGGCGCTGGAAGTCGTTAAGCTCATTCAACAATTAAATGAGAAAGTCATTATCTTCACTGAATATCGTGCGACACAAATTTATTTACAATGGTTTCTCCAACAAAACGGGATCAGCTCAGTTCCCTTTCGAGGCGGTTTTAAACGAAGCAAAAAAGACTGGATGAAGGATTTATTTAGAGAACGGGCGCAAGTGTTAATTGCGACAGAAGCAGGCGGCGAGGGGATCAACCTTCAGTTTTGCAACCAGATCATCAACTACGACCTTCCGTGGAACCCAATGCGGCTAGAACAACGAATTGGACGTATTCACCGCCTCGGTCAAGAGCGGGATGTCCACATTTACAATATGGCCACAAACGGAACAGTCGAGGAACATATTTTAAAGCTGTTATATGAAAAAATTCAGCTGTTTGAAAACGTGATTGGTGATCTAGATGATATTTTAACCCGGATTGATATCAAAGAAGCCGAAACAGAATTGCATCATATCCTCTTTCAGCACGAATCTGACAGAGACATGAAAAAGAAGTTAACCCAATTTGCTTCCTATTTGACAGAAGCACAAACACCGCTTTTAGAAAAAAGACAGCAGGGTTCATAAAGGAGAGTTGACCAATGGAGCAGCGTGACATTCACACATTTCTTCTCCGCTTCTTTCAGGCAAATCAATGCGACATACTAGAGGAAAGTGCAGGGCACATGACAGTACAACTGACAATCGAAATGGATAAATTGATTATGAACCGCCCTTTTTACTGGCACTGGCTCGAAAAAACGGGCGGTGTACCTGAGCCGCGGCAATTGACCTTGATTACCGATCAAAAAAAAGCGGGTGACACGGTCGAGGGCGAATTCGTCCACTTCGGCTCCCCTCGCTTATTCCAAATTTTCGAGGCTGTGAAACAGCAAGGCCGTTTTATCCGGCTCTACGAAAAAGTCAGACCGCTCACAAACAACCAGATCGCTCTAGAGCCATGGCTTGGCCTCAATGTGAAAATATCCTATCTGGCAGACCGTAAGAAAGATAAGCTGCTGTCCCTTGGGCTTCATCTGATACGCGGGGAAGTCATCGAACAATTTCAAGATCAGCTGGAAGCCCGTGAGCTGTCGTCTCAAATTCCTGACTATTGCTTTACAATGAGTACGATGATTAAGCCAGAGAGCGGCGTCAAACGGCTCTACAGCCTGATGGAGCGTTATGCCCACGAAGAGCCGGACGATTGGGCAGTAAGAGCTGTTCAAAAGTGGAAGGAAGACTCGGAACTTTTAAACCAATTTTATGAAGGGACTTCTGACACATCTGTAGAATATGAAATAGAAAGACAAGCACTTAAAACTTTATACGAACCAAAAATCAGTCTTACGATTGAAAATGGAGGACTTTTTTACTTACAGCAAAAAAGGGGAGGCTGACTGAGCGAGTCTCCTTCCCTTTCATATGACATACAATTTTCGATCAATCAAAAGCAACGTTTGTCTATTTGTATTGGGCGGAAACATGACGCAAGCAATCTATGAGGTCTTATCACCTGTGTCTTTCCATTTCATGCGTTAAGTGCCTGAAATACACGATTCAGTATTTTAGGAGGGTATTTGTATGGAAAAGAAAACGAAGTTATTAGACAATGAATGGGTTCAATTATTACGCGAAGCTCGCAAAGTGGGACTAACAGTTGACGAAGTCCGTCATTTTCTCAAATCAAGCGAAAAGTCCTCTGAGTCTCCCCCTATGGTAAGAAGTCATTCTATCAAACCTTTCTGAATGTGCTATAATATCGAAAGGAAGGTGATGACATTGATTGGCCAGCGTATTAAACAATACCGCAATGAAAAAGGCTACTCACTATCAGAACTGGCCGAAAAGGCTGGGGTAGCGAAGTCTTATTTAAGTTCAATAGAAAGAAACTTGCAAACAAACCCCTCCATTCAATTTCTTGAAAAAGTCTCCGCTGTTCTGGACGTCTCGGTTCATACACTGTTAAACGAAAAAGATGAAACCGAATACGATGGTCAATTAGATAGTGAATGGGAAAAACTAGTTCGAGATGCAATGACATCAGGGGTTTCGAAAAAGCAATTTCGTGAATTTTTAGATTATCAAATCTGGAAAAAAAAGCAAGAAGAGGAGTAACGCGCACGTTTTAGCGCATACTCCTCCAATTGCTATGCAGAACTTGATATCAGTCTAAAGACTGGTTTTATTTTTTATCTTCGCTGTGTGCTTTTTCGTTTTCTTTCACGTAGCCTTTTTCATCCGTATGCTCTTTTGGATTGATCGTTAACCCATTCCACTGAGTCGCTTCGAAGGAAAGATCAATTTGAATCGCATCGCCTTGGTATTTATTTTGGATATAGTGACCCGCTCTATCCTTCGTCTGGTCATTGACAAATTCAATGATCATTTCCATTTTATCGTAATCAAACGGATTCTTTGGAATGCCGTCATACTCTGGAGCCGCTGTTCCATCAACGGTTGCTACATTGATTTTACCACTTTCATGTAAAAACTTCTCATCGACGGCATGACGAAGCTTTTCAAATGCGGTCTGATCCTGCTTTGACGTTAATAAATGCAGGTCAAGCAGGTTGGCATGGTCTAAAATAATATTTTTCGGGTATCCATTTCCACCTTCGGCTCCAACCGTTAGAACACTCACCTGAAATTGGCTGAGGAATTCTTCAGCTGTATTCTTTCCGCCGTTCTTCGCTGATGTTCCATCTTTAAACTGGCTATAATCAAGACTCATCAGCACTTGATTAATCGCAAGCGACCCCTTATTTTCAAAATTAAATTCCTTCTTGATTCGGTCACCAGGTTTTAAGTTCGAAAGGTTGATGGCGCCAGAATTTTCTTTTGCAGATAAAGCCAGCTCTCCTGTAGAGTAGACCGCGTTTGCCGTCTCGACATCATTAAACGCAGCCCACGTTCCCCCGCCAATTAATGCAAGACCTAATGCCCCTGATAATACACCTAAACGAATTGATTTTTTCATTACCATGATTGAACCCCCTAATAAATTGTTTTATTGAAACCTGAATAGGTTACAAACGGAAATTTATGCTTGTTCCTCTGATATATGTAATTCAGCTGTATGTCTTCGCTGTTTTGCAGCACCGACAAAATGAATCGTGGAATAAACAAGCAGCATCACACCTGGAATAATGAGCAGCAAAGCGGTTCCAGCAGAAGTCCCAGCATACGAAAGGAGCTTTCCTGCATAAGGGATGGTCACTCCCGTATACTGCGCAGTCACTTGATTCGCTTGTACGAGCGTACCATCTTGATACATATTGTTGTCTCCTTTGGTCTCAAAAGCTTTCTTTGCCCCAGTTCCTTTTACCCCAACAATTCGGTGGGTCACAAAGGACTGATCTTGCTTCGTTTGAAAAGTAATAATATCGCCTTTTTTGAGCGTCTCAGGTGAGGTTACACGTTTCACCACAATCAACGAACCAGTTGAAAATTCCGGTTCCATTGAGCCAGATAGCACTTGCTTAAATTGATAACCAAAGATCTGAGGATCTCCGCCTGTTGTTCTTGATGACAAAACGACAATAATACACGCAATCATCATCGTGAAGACCATCACGTAAAGAATACTACCAGACATTTTCATCCATTTTTTCATGATCCTTCTCCCCTTTACATATCATTTTTCATTCAGCAGGCAGCCATTTAGGATACATTTTCTTGGCATTTAGAGAGCTGCATATGTTGAGACCAAAAGAATGGTTTTTTAGATGCACCAAACCCTTTAGGATAATAGATTTTAAATGCATAAATCCCACTCGTTTTTGCGATTTCTGTCGTGATAGTCACCGTTTTTTTTGATGGGAGGGACTGTATCGACCCTTTTTCAAGAATATGACCATCTTGTAATGGCATCTGATCACTCTCTACTTTGTGCAGTTCCCACATCCATTTAGAGTGCGCAATGGGTTGTCCAATATTTTTTAGTGTCATGCTCAGCTTTTGAGGCGCACAGACTGTTCCTTCCATAATCGTTTGATCAATGAGCTTCAAATGACTTCGATCCCATTTCTTTGGCTGGCAATGCTGATCTGTCCCTTCAAAATTTTCACATGTTTTCATGACAAAATTTGAATACTCGACATCGTTAAAAGAAGCATTGGTAGATGTGATAAGAAAAGAAGTGAAAATCAAACAAATGGCACAAATGAGTACAAAGAGCAACTGTTTCACCAATTCTTTCAACTCCTTGAACGACTGTTCTTTAAAAAGAACGATTACACATAGTATAAGGAAATACCTATAAAACCCAAAACGCCAAATTAGTCCATTTTGTTCTTAAATAAGAACTTTTATGAGAAAATTCTTCCATTTTCTCGTTCTTTCGCCATATTGGATATTTTTTTCCATGCCATTTGTACTTCTTAAAAATTTACATAAAAGTGTAGGATTTGGTCAGGATAATAAGTGGTGAGGTGATGTTAATTGAAATATGGAAGAATGATGATCATGATCAGTTTACTGTTGGGTCCTGTCATACAAGACGTCAAACCTGCGGATGCAAGAGGATTCACTACGGCCGCAGATCAATGGGAAACAAGAGCTGTCAAAGAAGCAAAGAAAAGATATCCGTTAGCACAAGTCTTATTTAAACAAAAAGTATGGGACCGGTACCGGGAAAAAGAATCTGTGAAGCAGTATCATATTACGTTAAAAGATCATGCCAAAGAATTTGGGGTATTTGTCACCATTTCCTATAATCCTTACTCAAACAAAGTCAATAAAGTGATTGTTGTGGAAGAATACAGCTAAAGTGGCATAAAAAAACCGCCTGCTGGCGGCTTTTTACTTCTGTCGATGTCGTTTTTTTAGCATCATTGAAAAACCAAACGGCAGAACCCCAAATAAACGCTGTGAAAATGGAGGTTTTGTTTCCATTTTTTCTTGTTTATGTTCCTTTCGTTCGTCACGTGGTGTATTCATATATTTGATGATTTCCTGTGTCATATATTTTACATAATCATTTGTTTTCAACGAACATTCACCTCTTCTTCCTTAAAGTGTTACCAGAAAGAGTGTGATTTTATACACTGGCTAATCGGAGATTGTCCATTTCATGATTTCACCGGTCTCCCAATCCATCATCAGTTCTCGCTCTTCTGCTAAACCATCCTTTGTTTGAACACCGACCAGCATATGCATGATTTTTTTCTTTTGATCGCAACCGGCCCGTTTCAGTGTTACAAGGCCTTCTTCAGTGTTCAAATGGGTAAGCTGCTGATCACAACTACGATTTAATTTACTTGCAGCCTCACTTAATCCCATTCTAAATAGCTGCTGCTTTTTATAAAAAGAAATCGTCATCTCTGCACTTTTCAGCTCTTTTTGAAACCCAATCGTCATCGATCCGAGGATCAAAAGAAAAAAAAGAATCGCCGCAAGTACGTGCAGATAGATAAATCCTTCTTCACTTTTCACGTTTGAGGAACCACTCCTTTATATGTGAAAAAAATGGCTTCATACACCTTATCCGATACATCTGTGACCTCAAGAATTGCTCTATGTTGATTCGTTCTGACGCGAAATTGCTTCACCTTTTGCAATAAAGGAAGATGCCCAGCCTCATCCATTCGTTCCCGCAGCATCTCTTGGTATGGCTCAACCCTTACCACTCGCCCTTGATCGGAAATATACTCTAACGCTTTTCCTTCTTTTACCGACCTAACAGCAGTTGCTCGGCTTAATTCCTCATCTAATTGCAGCACAGTTTGCTTCCACTCCATTTGTGAAAATTGGTTGATTTCTTCAAATGGGCGGGCTTTCTCTACAACAGAAAAGATGAGCACACAACCAAAAGAAAGGAACAGAAATAACTGCAATTGACACAAAGCTTGTACAAGTGTAAATCCCTGTTCATCGTTCGACATGCCGCCGAAAGCATATCGTCTTCTTTTTTTGTACTTTGTATGATACACATCCCTTTTGTTTACTCCAATCGAGTTCATATGTGATCTCGCCTCTCTTCTTTTTGACAGCTGGCTTTGTCCCTTCTATGAACGCTTCGTTCATTTGTTCATGTAACACTTGGTAGGCTTCTAGTTTTGCTCTTAATTCCTTTTTCCCCATCATGATTTGTTCATAGGCTGGCATGAGCACAAGAGCTGAAAATAGAAAGATATGACAAGCAAACAACATCTCAAACGTACTAAATCCTCTACTGTTTTTGTACATGGATCCGCCCGCTCCCTAAATAAATCGTGAGTTTATAGGTTTGACTGCCAAATTGAACAATGAGAGATCCGCCGCTTTTCGGATGTCCATTTACATTAAAATGAATCCCTTGCGGAAATGTAGAATGCTTGATGATGCCCTTTTTATGCTGATAAGAAGCAATCACCTCATCGCGATTTTGATCTATTATTTGATAAGATACATGCGGCGGATGAATCTCAACATTCACACGGGTTTTTTTGATAAATGCCGTGTAGGCAGCCAACTGGAGGTCTTGTTTCATGATATTCACTTGTTTTTTGGCTTCAGCACTTTCTAATATAGTTGGAACTTTTCCTCCTAAGATCGACAATAGAATAGATAAAATAAGTAAGATCATGAGCTGTTCAATGAGCGTAAAACCCTTCTCATGCAAAAGCCATTTACTCATGCTTCACGTCGCCGTTTTGAATGACAATAGCCTTTCCATTTGGACAGGTTAATCCCTTTTTGACATAGCCTTCTTTTTCTAATTCAGCTAAAGATGGTGTCTTGCCGTCATGCTCTAATTCATATGCCATCACCTGTGTACTCACCATTGATTTGAGCCCTTCACACCCCTTCGCTTGAATGCTTTGATGGTGACGTGTGATATTCGGAATGGTAATGAGTAAAAGAATGGAAATCACGAGCATGACAATTAACATTTCCAATAGGGTAAATCCTTTATCATTCATGCCTTTGTCCTCCTTCTCACACTTGTTCCATTAGTTGATACATCGGTAAAAGAATAGATAAATATACAATGAGTATCAGGAGGGCTGTCAAACCATATATGATCGGTTGTAGCCATGAAACCCATTTTTCAATTTTCAGCTCTGCACTCTCTAATAGAAAGTGACTATACGTGTACAACTCTCTTGCAAGCATCCCGCTAGCTTCACCATGCTTGATAACAGCTGCAAAGTGTTTTTCGAAAAAAGGAGACCTGCTTATTTGGTGTTCCATGCTTTCTCCTTTTCTTAACTCTCCAATCATCTGTTCAGATATTTCTTGAAGAAAGGGTAAATAGCTTTGCTGTTTGAAAGCTTGCAAGCTTTCAAACAGCGATAATCCAGCTTGAAGAAGACCGCTTAGCTGAAGGGAAAAAAGATACGTATGCATCAGCTGCATCCCTTTATATAAAACAGGCAGCCTGCTCATCACTCTCAGCTTTTCAAGGGTCGACTTCTTCCTAAAAAAGACATAGTAATATCCAGCTAGACAGATACACATACAGCCTATAATCATGAGGAAAGCATGAAGAATTTGAAAGAGTCCAAACATCCCTTGGATCAGCCATGACATGCGGGTATCCATGGATGAATACAATAAGGAAAATTGAGGAATGATCATCTGCTGTACAAGTAACAGCACAACCAAAACCGTAAAGATGAGGAAGACCGGGTACCGTAACATACGTTTGAACGTGTCTAACTGCTTGATTTTTTTCTCTAAAAAACGAGAGCTTTGTTCAAGAGCACGTGCCAGGCTGCCATGCTTCTCTGAAAAACAGAGAATGGCAATGACTTCCCGCTGAAAATGGAGTCTTTCCAGCACCACATAAAAAGGCTCCCCTTCAAGCAACCACTGAATACCTCTTGTTAATAGCAGCTGTTGTTTCTTTGATAACTGGATATTCACCATCGTTAATGCCTCAATCAATGTATATCCAGCTTGAATCAATTGAGCAAGTTTTGATAGAAATTCAGCTTGTTCTCTTCTAGACCAAGATTTAAATGCCTGCTTCTTCATATACCCAGCGATGATATGTGTTTTTCGATAGATAGCCCAGTGCCACTCCTTTACGAATTAATTTTTGCAATGTTTCATATGACGAGTGAGCATATTCTCCTTTGGCCTCTTTGACACACTCACCAAGCTTCTTTCCGTAAAGTAATTCAAACACATTCGTTCGCCTGACCGGGCGATTTAATTTGCAATAAAGCTGACACGTTTCCCCGCAAAAAGGACATGTGAGCTCGATTAAACGCTGCGCAGTAATCGCAACCATGGTTTGTTCGAGTTCATTCATCGTGACACCAAATTCAAGCATTCGGTAAAGGGCACCTTTTGCATTTTTCGCATGCAGCGTACTCATCACTAAATGACCTGTCAGTGCTGCTCTTATTGCTGTTCTTGCTGTTTCAGCATCTCTTATTTCTCCTAGCACAATCATATCTGGGTCGTGTCTTAAAATAGCACGTAATCCTGTCGCATACGTAATACCTGCTTTTTCATTCACTTGTACCTGTAGCACTTCTTCATTTCTTGTTTCCACAGGGTCCTCAAGTGTAATAATATTTCGATTGAAATGCTTTTTTGCAAACTGTATCAATGAATAAAGTGTTGTTGTTTTCCCTGAATTTGTTGGCCCAGTAAATAAAATGAGTCCATGCGAATGATTTAAAAATGATAATAATCTGGCTGAAGCTTTAGGATATAGCGACAGATATTTTGTTTTTGGGACATGATCCTGCGGTAAAATTCTAATCACTAAACTTTCATCATTCACAGTCGGTAATGTAGACATCCGTACAAACACTTGTCCAGTTCTTAGCATCACAGCCAATGACCCATTTTGCGGTCTCCTTTTTTCACCGATATCCATGGAGGATAAAAATTTAAAATGAGCAATTAACCGCTCCCCGCTTTTTTTATCGATGGTTCGCTGCTGGATTAAATCTGAGTCTACACGGAAAGATACCGAAGCTTCCTTTTCTTTTGGTACAATATGCACATCAGATGCTCTCATGCGGCAAGCTTCTTCTAGCAGCTCTTGTCCCACATATTCAATACCATACAAGTGGTTCACTCCTTTCTCTGACCCTATTGTAAGGTGGAGGAGCCTGTCTGACAAAAGAGGATTTGATGGTTTTAACGACTAAACAGGCGAAAAAACCATCAACTTACAATGTGAAACGTGGATTTTTAAAAAAGAGCATATAAAAAAACCTGACTTTTACAAGTTCAGGTTTTTTCGTCATGTTGCTTCTTGCTGCTGCTCTTCAAAGATACGGAATCCTCTCTTTTCTAACGCTTTTGCAAGGCTATGTTCTGTATTTACTTTTGAAAAATCTATGCCAAGTTTGACAACTGTCTGCGCAATCTCTGGACGAATACCGGAAATAATCGTCTCAATTCCTAGAAGCTTCGTACTATCAACCACTTTAAATAGCTGATAAGCAACCATCGTATCAACAATCGGAACACCAGATATATCAATAAATAAATGCGTTAGACGTAGTCTGGATGCCTGTTCTAATACGGATTCCAAAATAATTTTTGCTCTGTACGTATCAATTTCCCCGATTAGCGGCAAAATTCCAATCTCTTTAGACACTGGAATAACGGGAGCACTCAGCTCTTGAATCATCTCTCTTTGTGCATTTAGCTGATTTAGTGTCACACGGTCATATTCTTCCGATAAACGCTCAATCATATCATCAAATGTAGCGTGAAAATGCTGATTCCACCCGCAAACATCTTGCAGCGTCACTTCAAGATTTGTTTCTTGTGTGAATTTCTCAATTCTTGAACAGAAAATATGGCGGAACACCTTAAATTGTCCGATGATCTCATATAAAGGCACTTCATGAACAGCTCGATCACGTGCAATATCAACTGACCACTTTTTCAGGTGATTCTCTACTTTGTCTGATACCGTTACTAACGTCGCTGCAATGGTTTGGATGAACGCAGTATTTTGTTCTTTTAGCTTCTTTTCTGTCTCCAATGAGGCATGTTTGGAATATAATGAGCCTTCTTCTGTTCTTGTTTTCAGCCACTCTTCGGTCATGACAGGGGCTTCTTTTAGGATAAATTCATATAATTGCTCAGATTTTTCATTTTTCATTTATGTCGTTCGCTCCTTTTTCACTTACAACTAGTGACAACCAACTTTTTATGTATAAATGACCGTAGATGGTGAACAATATCATTACACATTTGATATTGGGCTATAGCCAAGTGGTAAGGCAATGGACTTTGACTCCGTGATCGTTGGTTCGAACCCAGCTAGCCCAGTTCAGCACAAAAACGAAGACGGCTGAAGCATCATTCAGCTGATCTTCGTTTTTTATTAGGAAACCGATTGATGAATCGCTTTCTTTTTTGAAATTTTTATGAGTTCGCCTGGATTATAGCCAACCACTAATTTATTTCCATCAATAATGATTGGTCTCCGAAGCAGTTTTGGTTTTTCAATGAGAAGCTGAAGTACCTCATTTACTTTTAAATCATTAATATTTAAATTTAAGCTTTTAAAAGCTTGGCTTCGTGTCGCTAGAATTTCATCCATTCCTTCTGTTGTTAAGGAAAGAATCTTTTTTAATTCATCTAGAGTTGGCGTTTCTCTGAAAAGGTGACGCTCTTTAAAATCAATTTGATTCGCCTTTAGCCAATGTTTTGTTTTGCGGCAAGACGTGCAACTCGGGTATGAATAAAAAGTAATGTCACTCATTAGTCTTCCTCCTTAGGTCGTTAACCTTTTCTCTTATGGACTAAGTACCCTCATGTATTTAGACATAAACACTTTTTCATCACTTTTTCAAAAAAACTTTTTCTACTCTAAATAAATGTTCACACGTTGTCAAAAATGTAAATGTTTACATGACAACTGTTGATCAGCTATAATATGAATCAAAGGGGTTTTTTGAAGGGGGAGGGAAAGAAATGAATCGCATGTTCCGTGTGCTTGGCTTTTGGACGGGTATTTTTGCTGTCATGTTTTATTTAGGACATATGAAAGATGCATCCTTGCTGTTCTTCGGTCAAACCGTTCTTTTTGTATTTTTATCCTACTTGAATTTATCCGAAAGAATGTATATTTACATTTTCGGAGCGTACTTGACGATTTTCTTTGCCGGATTTACATATTATTCGATTTTCATCATGGTTCCCGGCACCGGACATTAATAGAAAAAAGCATCTCTACTGAAAGAGATGCTCAGATTGTTTACAAAGGGCTAAAATGAACTTTATTTTAGCCCTTTGTCTTCTTTTCAGCGTGACATGAAAACCTTTGCAGTCTAGGAAGGACGAGTACCGGAGCGGAGCGAATTTAAGATTCGTGAGCACCGGCACGCAGGACTGACAAAGAATGCGAGGGTTTGTCTACACGCTGAGCATCTCTACTGAAAGAGATGCTTTTTTCATGCAAACATTTATAGGGAAAATCCATTGATAAACGGATTTTGCTCTTGTTCTGTGAGCACAGTTGTCTCCTCGCCATGTCCACTTAAAACAAGCGTTGATTCTGGCAATGATAATAATTTGTCATGTATCGATTGAAGCAGCACTTTCTGACTGCCGCCTGTTAAATCGGTTCTTCCGATGCCGCCTTGGAATAATGTGTCACCAGAAATAACAAATCCTTCTTTTGCCGAATAGTAAGATACACTTCCTGGTGAATGACCAGGTGTATGTAATAAGTCTAATGTAAACGATCCAATTTGAAGCGTTCCTTCTGATGTAATCAATTGTTCAGCCTCTTTGACCGTAATTCCATTTCCAATCAATCGAGCTGAACCGTTTAACTCACCATTTGTAAGCCATTCTTTTTCCTTTTCATGTACATAAAGCGGGATTCCCCATTCTTGGCGCACCTCATCTGCTGCACCAATATGATCAAAATGGGCATGTGTCAGTAAGACAGCAAGTGGTTTAAGCTGCTTTTCTTTCACATAAGAAATCAGCTTTTGCGCTTCACCGCCTGGATCAAAAATTAAGCATTCTCCCTGCTCATTTTTCCAAATATATGCGTTCGCTTGTACATAGCCTAGTGGCATTCGTCTCCAATTCATTTTCATCACCTACTTTTTTCATTCTTTTTTATTATGAAGGCTATTCAATAAAAATTCAAACAATCGTCAACTTGAATCTACTCGACAAGCATTATGAAAACGGTTAAAATGAAAAGAAAGGAAATCAAGGGGATTGATGACAAAGGGGGATTTTCAAATGATGCTCGTCATTATTTTTGGTCTAGTCACGATTTTAGCTGCTCTCGGCATCTATCGCTCACTCAAAAAAGTGAACTTACTGGCTATTGCTTTCGCTGGCGCTACATTTTTGGTTTTTGGATGGTTTACTGTCATGACCATCATCTATAGCGGTTATCCAACTGCACATTAAAAGCCTGCTATCAGCAGGCTTTTTCTATTGATTCAAATGTTTATTCACGCTTTCTAATTTGCTTGTAAGGGTTGTGGTTTGATCCCGTCTGTCATCTATGCGAATATTGGTTGCTACTCGGTGTAAACCTTTTTCAAAAGGTGCCTCATGTATACGCTGAATGACCTCAAATAAAACGGATAGCTCACCTTCAATTAACGTACTCATTGGTGTAAGCTGATATTTGATTTTCCCTTGTTGTTGAAAGCCTTCTAGAATTCGTTGTACATCTGCTACGTATGCACTCACGCTTGGTGTATCAGTGCCTATTGGAATGATGGTGACGTCTGCGATAGCCATGTTTCTTGCTCCTTTCAATTGAATCCTTATTCTTTCTCGTCTTCATTGTAACCCATCACGATTCTAAAATGCCATGATCACGTGGCGTTTAAGCTGGGTTTGTCTCGTTCTATCGTCAAATCCGCCCTCTCTACCTTCCCAATCTTCGTGAACAAAAGCAGGCATATACCTGAAGCGGCTTCAACGATCCCGCCTGCTGCAATGACATAGCCCGAACCGAATAACGTCGCCATATAGCCGCCAATGAGGGCGCCTATCGGAATCATTAAATAGGAGATCATATTGATGATTGCATACACTTGCGGCTGATCCTCCGCTTTTACTGACAATTGAATCATCGTATGTTCAGGTACATTGACTGCACTGATGGCTGCACCTAAAGCAAAAGCAGATATAAACACTAGGGGTAATAATGCGTTCATTCCTGTTATGAAAAATGCAATTCCATCAACAATCCCTGCGCCTATAAACAGTAAACCATATCGATTCACTTTCACCTTTGTCAAAACAAACCCCATCAAAAATGCACCTAGTGCCGTTGTTACTTTAATGAATGAATACACGACTGGTCCACTATGTAAATCCTCTGTTAAATAAATAACAGACAATGCTTCCCATGGGGCCGCAGCAAAGTTTGAGCAGACACAAAAAATGGCTAATGGAAACAAAATATGATGACTTTTAACAAGCGAAAATCCCCTGATCAATCTTTTTCCGTATGATAATCCTTTTTTTCCTTTTTCAATTATCCATTCTGTTTGATATGTAATCATTAAAACCAATAAAGCTGACATGAGGTAAAGAGGAATAATCACAAGCATTGTATACCCTACTCCTACAAACGCGATCATAACACCACAAATCGTCACCGTCACAAGTCTGACCACATGACTTGCTGATTGAATCGTTGCATTCGCTTTTTGTATCACATCCTCATGCACAAGCTTTGGAATAATGGACACCGAAGCCGGTTCATAGGAGCCCCCAGTCGCCGAATGCAGCAGCATGCAGCCAATGATGAGTGTTAATGGTGTGAAACCATAAAAATAACTGATCACAATTACAAGGATAATCGCTCCTCGTGTTAAATCAGCAAAACACATCCAAAATTTTAATTGATGGGGCTTCATCATTGGGGTAATAAACGGTCCAACGATTGCTTGAGGGACAAAACTAACAGCAATAAAAAACGCCGTCCCTATTGCGCCTTTCCCTTCTAGCACTAAAAGCCACAAGATGGTGTTAAAAGATAAACTATCAGCTGTGATTTTACACATTTTAGAAACAAATAAGTAAGTAAAATTTCTTTTCCACAGGCTTTGAGCACTCAATGGTCGACATCTCCCTAAAACTTATCCTTTTTTTTACATCCTTTTCTTTCACAATAGCCTACAAGGAAGCCCTCGTCAATCACTTCAACGCTGTTTTTATTGACATAAAGAAATTGCTTTACCTGAAAATATGAAAAAGGGCTAAAATAAAGTTCATTTCAGCCCTTTGTCTTCCAGCTTGATAGAAAACCTGCGCAGTCTAGGAAGGTCGAGTGCGAGGGTTTGTCTACACGCTGAAAGCACCTACCAACCAGGTGCTTTTAACACTTACATGCTTCCCATAGTAACCGCTTTGTTTTATCATAGATCGAATCAAATTGATTCATAGAAAGAGGATTTTTCCCTAATCCAAGCTCCACTGTGTAGCCCTCACTTTTACATTGATAAATAAACCAATCTCGATAGCCTGCATAGCTATCAAGATATTGAATCGCTTTATACCCACTCACCCGTTCTAACCGTTCGACCGTTTCCTTGGAAATAGCCGGTTCGTGGCCGAGAAAGCCCCAGTATATCTCTTCTCCTTGTGTATGAAGGGCGATCAGCCGGTCAAATCGCTTACGTAATGCAAGGTTTGCCATGGCTTTCGCTTCTGGTTCTGTTAACGGCTGGTGCCCAGGAAAATCTCTATAAGACGGCGCCTTTGGCGCATTACGATAGTATTCAATTTCCCAATAGGCAGGAAATTGATTGTTTAAATCAATGCCTCGAATATTTGCCTTCCATTCCTGATAATCGGAAAACCCGCCATTTAGTGGTATGAATTCCTCACTGCGCAAACCTAATGATTCTGGACCATTGCGAACCAAGTCCACCCCGTCTGGATTGACGATTGGTACAATGGACAGGGCAGTCGTTTGCAAAATACGAACCGCTGCATCATGTCTTGCTTGCACTGGATCAGACGCTGCTAAACAAAGTGATTTGAGCCATTTTAATAAAACCGAGGTCGTCATCCATTCATTGGCATGAAAAGAGGCATTGAAATGAATTGAATGTAAATGCTGAACAGGCTCCGTATGAATTTCATAAATAGGTGTTCCGAGTACTGAATGTCCAATCACACTCATCTGTAGAAAAGGAAAGACAGCTTTCAAATGTTTTAATTCTTCTTTTAAGTGAGCACTATCATATTCAAATGTTCCGTTAATCCAATCATCTGATTGCTGAAGCCGGTAAGGCGCAATAAATCCCTGCACATCACCTATCGAATGAAAGGAATGGGTGCCTTCTGGAAGTCTATAACCCGGTAAAAGAAAATGATCAGTCCTTGTTTGATTGGATAATTGGAAAGCCTCTTTCCCTATACCAAGCTGCTTTGCCACACCTTCCTTCCCCGTTTCATTCAGCTGCCATTCAATGGTTCCAAACGACGTTGTTTTCATTTTCATCCCTCCTCTCACACTATATGAGCCATCATATAAAAAAAGAAAACCTCCGCTTCTAAATAGCAGAGGTTTTCTCATAAGTTAAGACGCCTTTTTCAGCTTGCTGTCATCTTCTTTTTTGGATGGTGCATGGTCCGAGCTGTTTCGGTCATAAAATCTAAGGAGATCTCCATAGATAATTTGATCAGAGAATTGAAGCTCTTGCTTTGCCTTTTCTTCATAGGACTGACAAACGGACTCATCTTCTCTCGGCTCACCCGTTTCTTTGTTGTAACAAACACCGTCTGTGAAAACACTATCCTTCGTAATAAAACTTCCATCTCGAAGCACTGTGAAGTCATTTGTATCTTTTGATAATAGGTCATGACCAAATTGAATTTGCTTGCTTGTATCAATTCCTATAAGGTTCATGACTGTTGGGCGGATATCGACCTGGCCGCCAACCGTATCAATCTCTTTTGGATGTTTATCCGTGATACCAGGTATGTGTACAACAAAAGGTACTTTTTGAAGCTGAACTTCTTCAAAAGGTGTAATGTCTTTGTTTAAAAATTGCCCCATTGCTTCGTTATGGTTTTCAGAAATTCCGTAGTGATCCCCATATAAAACAAAAATGGAGTTATCATATAGCCCTGCTTCCTTCATCTTTTTAAAGAAAAGCTTCAATGCCTCATCTTGATAACGCACTGTAGGGAAGTATTTATTCAACGTTTTGCTCTTTGAATCATACTCATCAATCAGCTTATCTTCTTCATCTAGATCAAATGGAAAATGGTTCGTTAATGTAATCAATCTCGTATAGAAAGGCTGCGGGATCGATTTCATTAGTTCCACTGACTGTTCAAAGAACGGACCATCTTTTAGTCCCCAGCCAACTGAATTTTCTTCATTTACGTTAAATGATTTAATATCAAAGAATTTGTCGTAGCCAAAGCTATCGTAGATCAAATCACGGTTCCAGAAGCTTTTGTTATTCGCATGAATGACAGAAGAATGGTAGCCCTCCTCTTTTAACAGCTCTGGTGCGGCTTTAAACTCATTGCTTGGATTAGTGAAAAATACAGCCCCTCTTCCAAGCGGATAGAGTGAATTATCTACAATAAACTCGGAGTCAGAGGTTTTTCCTTGACCCGTTTGATGATAGAAATTACTGAAGTTGTAGCTTTTCTTGATCAATTTGTTTAAGAACGGGGTGATTTCTTTCCCATTCAGTTTTTCATTGATCACAAAGCTTTGTGTAGACTCAAGTGATATAAGAATGACATTTCGCCCTTTTGCTTGACCGAACGTCTTTTCATTACGGTCTGTTTGATTGGCGCTTACATAGTTTTCAATTTCAGTTAAGCTATTGCTGTCAGCAAGTGCGCGTTGAGCAGACTGCTTCGATTGCAGAACCCCATCATAAATATGGAAATTATATAAGCTGATATTTTTCACTAGCATCTCACGATCAAATGAACGAGTTAACAGCTCTGGTCTTTCTGTTTCAGCCAAACCAAGATTAAAGAAGAAAGTGGCTGCCACAAATAAATAATAGGCTGCACGTTCCTTACGTGAAATCGTCACATCCGTTCTAAAAGAAGGCTGTTTTTTATAGAGCCAAATTAAAATGATGATATCAACGAACATGAGAAAATCAACTGGTTCAATTAAAGAGGTAATACTTGACCCAAGATCACCCATATTGTTTGTTTGAAATAGGACGGGGATGGTTAGAAAATCACTGTAGAATCGATAAAATACAATGTTGGCTAACAAAATAAATGTCAGAATAAAGCTCGTCACGATGATATATCGATTGCGATTTTTTTCTTTAAAGAATAAACCGATACCGAAGATAAACAAGAGAAAGCTAAGCGGATTAATAAACAGGATAAACTCCTGCATGAAATTTTCAATTTTTATATTAAAGCTAGATTTATAGATAACATAGGTTTTGACCCACATGAACAAAGTCGCAATCAGTAAAAATGAAATCGCCTTTAATCTTTTCTTTCGCATTGTAACCTCCTTATGCTAAAAACGCACTCAGGTTAGGGTCATACCCCAATTATTGGTGCTTCTTCAAAAATAACTAAAGTATATCTTATCCTGTCTATGCTGGAAAATCAATGTCTTTTTCCCCATGACAAACTTATAAATATGCTAAACATTCAATTTCATGCCTAGATATCGCTTATTTTAATAAAAATGACATCATTATGACATTTTTCTTCAAGACAGCCACTTGTTTTTTGCCATCCACGCACCGCCGATAACACCTGCATCGTTTCCTAGTGAGGCAATGACCACTTCAACATCTTCAGCACAAGGAGGGAATGCGTGATGTTTGACGACCTGCTCTACTTTACTGCGAAGAAGCTCGCCTGCTTTAGATACACCGCCGCCAATGACGATTTTTGTTGGGTTTAAGGCACTGGCAAGATTCGCAAGGACAAGACCAAGGTGGGTTGTCACTTCATCTACGACACGCATCCCAAGTTCGTCTCCGTTTTCTGCTGCCTCAAATACATCCTTTGCAGTCAGCGAAGGGAGCGTACCAAGTGATGATGTATGGCGCTCTGTTTGTAATGTATCCTTTGCGATTCGAACGATGCCTGTGGCAGATGCAATCGTTTCAATACAGCCTGTTCTTCCGCAGTTACATGGTGCTCCCTGAAATGGAACGGCGCAAATATGGCCAATTTCTCCGCCAGCGCCTGTCTCCCCTTGAACAACTTCTCCATTGACGATAATACCGCCGCCAACACCCGTGCCAAGTGTGACCATCAGGATATTTTTAGCACCATCTCCTGCACCCTTCCACATTTCACCGAGTGCAGCAATGTTCGCATCATTTTCGATCACAGCTGGAAGTCCTGTCTCTGCCTCTAAATGATCTTTCAAAGGATAGTTTGTCCAGCCCAGATTCGTTGTTTTATAGACGATTCCGGAAACTTTATCTACTGGTCCAGGTGCCCCCATTCCAATACCAATGAGCGCTGATTTCGGCATACTGATCTCAACCAGTTTATGATCAATTGATTTGGCAATATCGACTGTAATCGTCTGCCCGGATTTATCCGTAGGGATCTCCCACTTATGCTGAATTTCACCATATAAATTAATGAATGCAAGCTTAATTGTCGTACCGCCAAGATCAACACCTACAAACCAATCCCCTGTCATATGCCCTCCACCTTCACATTGTTTTTCGATTTAATTTGGCTAGCTCCATTTGAAGGATGGTCATTGCATTTGACCATTCAGTTCGGTCGATGATTCCCGATGTGTACATTTCCTTCAATTCATCTGCCATAAATTCTAATTCCACTTCACGATCTCCGAAATACACGTAATTACCAAATCTCATGAGCAGCTGCTGTACATCATATAACGTTTTCATTATTTTCACCATTTCTCTAAATCAACAGATAGGATAAGCGTATTCATAAATGCGCTTTCAGTCAAGTCATTCAACGTGTTTGAGTGTTTTCGATATATTCTTTCATTTTTAAGAATTGATCATTTTCCGGTTCTTGTTTTAACGCTTTGTCGATTAGCTCTTCTGCTTCCGCTGTCTCGCCCTTTTCTACGTACAGTAATGATAAATGATACAGTTTAATCGGTTCATTTGGATCTTTTTCAAGCGACTTTTGCAGAAACTCAATCGCCTTGTCCAGATGTCCAAGCTGCGCTTCAGATAGTGCATATATATGAAGGGCTTCAGCTGACGCATCCTTTTGCTGTACATATTCCTCTAAACGCTGACTTGCTTCGCTATAGTTCTTTTCATCAAATAAACTCGCTGCCTCGCTAGTTGCCGCGGCTTCTTTTTGATCCTCTGAATGAAACCCTGTATACAATCCAAAACCGCCAATAAGGAGTAGAAGAAGACTAGCAAGAAGCATTTTGACAGGCTGAGACTGTTTTGGAAGACGAACAGCTAATGCGGCCAAAAATCCGCCAGTAAGTCCCCCAAGATGCCCTGCATTATCAATACCTGATACAGTGAAGCCTATCCCTAAGTTGATGAGGATAATCACGATAATATTTGTCCCCATCGTCCGAAAGAAAAGCTTCCGGTTAGAGACCGCTAAATATAACAGTGCGCCTAAACAGCCAAAGATTGCACCTGATGCTCCGGCTGCAATTGCCGTATTAAACACAAAGCTCGCAATCGAGCCAAATATGCCGGAAATCAAATAAATCAGCAAAAATCTTCCTGACCCATAAATTCTCTCAACCGCCGCTCCAACGGACCAAAGAGCAAATGTATTAAAGAGTAAATGCGTCAGGCCAATGTGTAAAAACATTGGTGTCACAAGGCGCCACCATTCACCCTCTAAAATGAGCACATTATTTTTAGCACCAAACGCTGTTAAAGTGGCTGTATTTGTGCTTCCGCCAGACAGCTCTAGCAAAAGAAACATCACCACTTGAACAGCAATCAGCAAATAAGTGAAAATCGGTCTTCCATTTTGAAAAACGGCCCGTTCTCGTTCACGCTGCTTTTCCTGATCGTTAAATGCCTGAAGCACGTTCATTTTAAGCTGCATGACATCTTCGGCTGTATCTGTCTTCGCCGCTTCTACATCAACCGAAAGTGATGTATTCAGCCATTTTTGCAGCTCGTGTACACCGTTTTGAAGGGTTTCTTCATTAAGTAAAACAGGTGTCACCGTCACCTTTTGCTGTTTTTGCGGCTGACCGTTTATGTCTTCCCAATCATCTACTGGATGATCAGCAGTAAATTGCAGCTGCAGAAGATGAAGAGAACGTTTACGCATGGCTTCTCTCAGTTGATTCATCCGAAAGGCCTGCTCTTCCATATCTCGAACGATCTCCTGTCTAAAATTCACATCTTTTCTATATAGACGGATAAGATCATACCCTGAGTTTCGTGGTGCTTCAAAGAATATTTCATCTTCTGGGTACGGACTCTGAATCATCTCATACCCTTTTTGCCTTAGTTCATCAACAACTCGCCAAAATAGACTATCTATGACATTCATTCATTCGCGCTCCATTTTTTACATTATTATAGCAAGAATCGGTCTTATACGCATTTCTGAACAAAAAAATCCCGGCTTTTGCGGGATTAGAATGCTTGACGAATAAATTTCGTCCGAAAATATGGGATTTTCATCAGCCATTTAATCAACAAGTGACGCACTTGATTTTGGCCTAAAATCAAATTCATGAGCCGATAACGATTTTGCACAAGAACGAATGCAAACAGTGTGAACACAATGCTCCAAATCATTTTATTCATCATATTCCCTCCTATGTTCGTATCGTGGCTTAAATAGGATTTGTTTATGCATGAACATTCTTTTTTTATCAGAGCTCGTTCATTGGTTCCTTGTTCCCAATTTAATCGGTTGTTCTTTTGATTGAATATAAAATTCTTCTCCATACTCTGTTTGAAGATAAGATACATCAAATTGTTGAAGGTCAATCAAATCCTTGAACGTATGAGGCAACTTACCATTCCACTCTAACGCTTCAATCTTATGCGGGAAGTTGTGATCGTTTGGATTTGGTGTATGGATATATACTGCGTCTAGTGCAGGATCTTGTTCGTCAATACAAATCCATGTTTGATATGGCTTTTCAAAGCCTTCAAGCAGCTTGAGTGTTCTATTGTACAAGGCGACATGAGCTTTTATATGCTCTCTTCTTATTTTTAAGTTATTTTTCCCAACACCCCAAAAATCAAGATGGGTATGAAAAAAATCGAACCAATCATCAGGATCAAGTTGTAAGTCAAAAGTATTCACTTCCTCCCACAAATTACGGAAGTATCTTTTCTTTCCTCGAAATTTTTTCAACATATGCCTCCTAATAGCTAAAAAGTCAACGTAAACGATTATTAAAATCGGTTCACTTACAGAAAAGTGAAGCCACAACTTAAATTTAAGGAGGTATCAACTCAACATTCACTTCGACCAGCGCATCAATCAAACCAAACGGTCTCAACACAAAAAAGCCCGTTCTTACGCATAAGCAGCGGACGTTTACTGTTGATAAAACGCGCCTTTCTCACTGACCATGATAGATACTGGTATGTCGTGCGGTTCAGCTGGAAGATGGGCTACTTGCTGAACAGACAGGCAAAGAGCAAGCGTAACGCCATGATAATCAGCTAAATAACGGTCATAATAGCCGCCTCCGTATCCAATACGGTAGCCATGCTGATCGAAGCATACCCCAGGAACAATCATCAAATCAATCGCCTCTTTATGTACAGCTGCCGATGACGCAGGGTCTGGTTCAGATAGACCAAAGTAGCGGGATATCATCTTTGTTTTCGGTGTATATTCATAAAACGTCATCTCTTTTGTCTTCGGGAAACAGGTGGGCACACATACTGTTTTCCCTTGCTGCCACGCCTTTTCAATCAGAGGCATGGTAGGTACCTCTTTTCCTCTAGACATGGTCAGAGCCACCGTATTTGCCTGTTTCCATTCTGGCAATTGAAACAAGTGATCGTGAAGTAAAGACGTGCTGCGCTTGAATTCCTCAGAGCTCATCTGATCAAGCTTTTCTAGTGTTTGCAGCCGAAGCTCTTTTTTCACACGAATCATCTCCCATCATAAAAAAACAGCAGGAAAATTCCCTGCTGCTTACTTTGTTTCACGATGTAAAGTTTGTTTTTTATCACGTGAGCAATACTTTTTGAATTCAACGCGATCTGGATTGTTTCGCTTATTCTTTTTAGTAATATAGTTACGCTCACCGCATTCAGTGCAAGCTAGAGTAATATTTACGCGCATGTTTTTCCCTCCAAACTAAAATCAATTCACATTCAGACCTAACTATAATACCACTTCTAGCTTAGGAATGCTAGAATGTTTTTTCACCAATTTCATTTTTCAGTGCATTCCATCCGTATCCTTATCACAATGGCATATTGATGAAATGAAAAATTGCCTGCTCCCCTATAAAACCTCGTCCTTTGACGTACTGTTATAGATGAGAATCCCTCTTTCACCCGCAGCCTTTTTTGATTTTGTCTGCCTTCTTTTATTTTGACAGCGGGCCAGGTTTTCATACTCGTTTTACATATAAAAAGAAAAAAGATGAAAAAAAGGTGATTTTCTTCAGCAATTCCTTTTGAAACTAGCTTTTTTATGGTATAAAAAAGAAGGGTCGAAAACTGTCTGAAACAACCCTGAAAGCCTTTTTCGGCTTTCAGCATTAAAATATGAATAAAAGGTGATGAAACATGGAAATTGCAATTATCGGATTGCTTGTTGTCAGTATTGTACTGATCGCATTCTCATATTTTCAAAGAGAACCGATTAAGGAAGTAGAACAGGAACTTGAAACACTTCAACTATCTGCAATGCAAGAAATCTATAAACTGAAAAAGAAAATGAAGGTTCTTGAAGAAGAATTGCTTGAAACAAACATTGTGGTCCGCAAGCATTCAGAAATTGATCCATCTATCGCAAGACAAATCATTTCAAAGCATCAAAATGGCATGTCTCCAGAGGCGATTGCGCGTGCTGAACGTGTATCTGTAGAAGATGTCAACATGATCATTAAAGACAACGAGAGGGTGCTTGTATGACGAAAAAAAGCATCCAAACGTTCGCAGCAGGTATGATTCTTGCAACTGGTGTTCTGGCCATCGTATTTTTCCTCACTGGAAAAGATGAAGCAGCAGCTGATTCAACGACAAAAGAAACACTCGCAGCGAAAGTGACAGACACTGATGTGAAAAACTACTTAGATTCAAAAAAAGAAGTATCCGTCAGCCGCGAAACATATCAGCAGCTTCTTGATTATAAAGAAAAAGCGCTGAAAGCAAATGAAGACGGTGATTCTAATAGTGAGGAACAAACATCATCCAAGCAAAAAGGTAAAACGATCAAAGTCGTGATTAAAAATGGTATGAGCACAAGTGATGTTTCAGACATGCTAGAAAAAGACGGAATCATCAACTCGTCTAAAGATTTTAATGATTATGTGATTGACGCAGGCTACCATAAAGAAATTCGTGCCGGCAAATTCACTTTAAAAACAGGTATGACATTCAAACAAATCGTCAAAGCCTTAACAAAATAAGACAAAAAATCCCCTGACGGCTCTGACCTCCAGGGGATTTTTGATTATCCAAATCGTCCAGATATATAATCATTTGTTCTTTGATCGTTTGGCTCTGAGAACATCACATTCGTATCATTGACCTCAACAAGCTCGCCCATTAAGAAAAAGGCTGTTCGATCCGATACCCTTGCCGCTTGCTGCATATTGTGCGTCACTATGGCAATCGTATATTTCTCTTTCAGTTTCATAATTAATTCCTCGATCTTTAATGTAGAAACGGGATCAAGCGCAGATGTTGGTTCATCCATTAATAGAATATCTGGGCTTGTGGCAATTGCTCTTGCGATACAAAGCCGCTGCTGCTGACCGCCAGAAAGACCTAATGCAGGCGCACTTAAACGATCTTTCACTTCATCCCAAAGGGCGACATCACGAAGGGCTTTTTCTGCGATTTCTTTCAACTCCTGCTTGCTCTTCACTCCATGAATTCTTGGACCATAAACGACATTATCAAAAATAGATTGAGGAAACGGATTCCCTTTTTGAAACACCATTCCGACATTTTTACGAAGTTCAACTAAATCGACACGGCCTTTTAAGATGTTATCACCGTTATATATCATATCCCCTGTGATTTTCACACCTGGTACTGTTTTGACCATAAGGTTTAATGTTTTAATAAACGTTGACTTCCCGCAGCCTGATGGACCGATAATTGCTGTGACTTCATTCTCTCTAATGGCTAAATCAATATCTTTTAGTGCGTGATGCTGGCCATACCAAAGGTTCATATCGTTCACACGAAAGACTTCTTTTGCTGCTATTTCAGTTGCTGCTACCATTCAAATCCACCTGCCTTATCCAAATCGACCATTGATATAGTCTTCTGTTTTTTG
Organism: Bacillus xiamenensis; assembly: GCF_001857925.1. NCBI lineage: Bacteria > Bacillati > Bacillota > Bacilli > Caryophanales > Bacillaceae > Bacillus > Bacillus xiamenensis. Next base: position 3,105,603 of record NZ_CP017786.1, on the reverse strand, counting down.
CTGCGTTGGGCGTGTAAAGATACGTTCAGTGGCATCATATTCCACTAAATCACCGTTCAGGAAAAAGGCTGTACGATCAGATACACGTAATGCCTGCTGCATGTTGTGTGTCACTATGACAATTGAATAATCATGTTTTAATTCTGTTAACAGCTCTTCAATTTTTGCATTGGAGATCGGGTCTAGGGCAGATGCAGGTTCATCTAATAAAAGCACGCTAGGTTTCATCGCAAGGGTACGTGCAATACAGAGGCGCTGCTGCTGACCGCCTGATAATGACAAGGCAGATCGGTGCAAACGATCTTTGACCTCATCCCATAGCGCTGCCTTTGTTAAGCTTTCTTCTACCGCATCATCAAGCACTGATTTCCTTTTTTCACCCGCATATTTGAGTGCATGCGTAATATTGTTGTAGATGGATTTAGGAAATGGATTTGGCTTTTGGAAGACCATGCCGATTTCTCTTCTTAAATTCACCACATTAATGCGGTCATCCAAAATATTTAACCCTTCATACATGATCGCCCCTTCATTTCGTGCACCTGGAATCAGGTCGTTCATTCGGTTGATGCTGCGTAAAAAAGTCGATTTTCCGCAGCCTGATGGGCCGATTAATGCAGTGATCGCATTTTTTTCAATTTCAAATGAAATGTGATTGACCGCTCTTTTTTCCCCATAATAAATACTTAAATCCTGCACCTGTAAAATCTGTTCCGTTTGAAGTGGAGCCTTTTTTGCTGCAATCTCTTTTTTTTCTGCTAGCATTTGAACCATATCCCCTTCACACCTCTCTCATTTTATTTAGACGTAAGTTTCTTATGAATAAATGAACCAAGCCATCTAGCTGCTAAGTTGAACACTAGGACAGAGAGCACAAGTACGGCAGATGCACCATTTGCAATCGCCTCTGCATCTGGAATGATCCCTTGTGTATTGACATTCCATATATGAACGGCTAATGTTTCTGCCGGTCTAAAAATATTCAGTGGTGACGTATCGGAAAAAGGACTCCAATTCGTAAAATCAAGACGCGGTGTGGAGAGACCTGCTGTGAAAAGAAGTGCAGCCGCCTCACCAAAAACTCTTCCTGATGCTAAAATCGCTCCGGTAATAATGGATGGAAGCGCACCTGGAATCAGCACCGTCTTCACTGTATGCCACTTTGTCACACCGAGCGCAAGTGAAGCTTCCTTTTGATCCTTCGGTACAGATCGAAGCGCATCTTCTGTCACCCTGACCATCACTGGTAAGTTAAAGACAGTCAGCGCAAGGGCTCCTCCGATGATCGTATAACCCCATCCTGTTAAATTAACAAACATGAGTAAACCAAACATACCAATGACAATCGAAGGCAGTGATGATAACACTTCAATACATGTACGAATAAAATCTGTGATTTTGTTTTGAGACGCATATTCTGCCATGTACACTCCGCCGCCAACGCCAAGCGGGACTGTAATCAGCATTGTAATAAACAAAATGTAAAACGAGTTAAACAGCTGATCCCTAATACCGCCGCCAGAGCCAATCGCACTTGAGCGAGTTGTCAAAAAATCAAAGTTTAATTCTTTTGCACCGTTGAAAATGATATAAGAAAACAAACCAACTAGGATCGCCGTAATAATGGCGGCACATAATCCAAAAACAAATGTGGCAAAACGATCGGTCATTTTGCTATTCATTAAATCTTCCTCCTAGACGACAAGTATCTGATAATGAGTATGAACATAAAGGATACAACTAGAAGGACCAGTCCCATTGACCAAAGTGTATTGTTTTCAACACTTCCATACGTTGTGTGTCCCATGTTTAACGTAATAATGGTTGTTAATGTACCAGCTGTGTCCATAATACTCTCTGGTAGATTACGTGTGTTCCCAATGACCATCTGAACGGCAAGGGCTTCTCCAAATGCTCTTGCCATTCCAAGCACGACCGCTGTCATTAACGTCGGAAGTGCTGCCGGTACAAGAACTCGTCTGATCGTTTGCCATCTTGTTGCGCCTAATGCATACGATCCCTCACGTAAACTTTTTGGAAGTGAAGCCATTGCGTCAGTAGCAATGGATGTAACGGTTGGCAGAATCATAATAGACAGGACAATCGTTCCTGCTAATACACTGTGCCCTGAGCCGCTTGACTTGAAATGTCCAATAAACGGCACCAATACTGTAAGACCTATGAATCCGTAAACAACGGATGGAATCCCTACAAGCAATTCAATCACCGGCTGGAGAATTTTCCGGCCCCAGGCAGGTGCAATTTCTGTCATAAAGATCGCTCCTGCGATGCCTAGCGGCGCTGCAATAAGTGCCGATAGGAGCGTGACAGCAATGGACCCAAAGATAAATGGAAATGCACCGTATTGCGGATTTTCTGCTGTTGGGTTCCAATTGATACTGGTTAAGAACTCAATTGGGCTTACACCATTAACGATGAAAGATTGTAAACCCTTAATGCCAAGGAAGATCGTAATGGCGATTGATACAGCAATCATAAAGAATGCACAAAATCTCACCAAAATACTTCCTCTTACTTCATCCATTTGCCTATTTTTTTTCGAGCTGATCAGTCGATCGCTCGCTTCTGTATGTTCTATTTGTTTCATCTTTTTCTACACTCCTATGAATGTCATAAAAGGAAAAGTGAAAAGCTCCACTTTTCCTTCATCAGCAATTCAAGACCTCTTACTTATCTGTTTGCTTACCTGTTGCGTCTCTTTCTACTTTCATATTAGAGACTGAGATGTAACCTTGGTCTTTAACGATTTCTTTTTGTACTTCGTCACTCATCAGGTAATCTAAAAATTGTTTTGCTAGACCTTCTGGCTCACCTTTTGTATAAGAGTGCTCATAAGCCCAAATTGTATATTTACCGCTTTCTACATTGCTTTCTTCTGGTTTCACACCATCAATGCTAAGCGGTGTAATTTTGTCATCTGTTAAATAAGAGAATGCTAGGTATCCAATCGCACCAGGTGTTTCTGCAATCAGCTTTTTCACTGTGTTTGAAGAATCCTCTGTGATTCCTTCAGCAGGTGTCGCGCCGTCAAGTGCATATTTCACAAATGTTGCACGTGTTCCTGAAGAATCAGGTCTGTTGACAAGTGTGATTTTTTGGTCTTTCCCGCCAAGTTCTTTCCAGTTTTTGATTTTACCAGTGAAGATTTTTTTCAATTCTTCCTTTGTGATGTCTTTGACACCGACTTCAGGGTTTACAGCTGCTGCCATTCCAACAACTGCCACTTTGTGGTCTTTTAAAGCTTTTGCGTCGATTCCGTCTTTCTCTTCTGCGAATACATCTGAGTTACCAATTTGTACAGATCCTTCTGATACTTGAGAAAGTCCTGTTCCTGAACCGCCGGCTTGTACTTGAATATCGGCTTTTGGATGTTTATCCATGAATTTTTCTGCTGCCGCAAGAACTAAAGGCTGCATCGCAGATGATCCTGAGATGGTAATGGAACCAGATGCCTCATCTTTGTTTGAAGCATTTCCTTTACTGTCCTTTGAATCTCCGCTTGAGCTGCTGTTTCCGCATGCTGTGACGAATGCTAACAATGCGATAGTAAGGAAAGTAAGCAGCCATAGTCTGTTCTTTTTCATTTCAAGAATACCCCCTGAATAATTTGTCCTACGAGTAATACATTAAAGGTTCTTTATTAATTTCGTTTAAATGCAATGTAAAGGTTTTGTAAATGTCGAAGATTTGTAGAGGTATTGCGGAGTTTTTTATGATTTTTGTCAATTTATATCGAAAAGTTTGAAGAAAATATAAAAAAACGCCCACAAAAAGTGAGCGTTTTTACCTAGGAAAGATCTAGTTATTTGTTTCTGCTTCGTTTTCAATTTTATTTTTATTCTTCGTTTGGGTATCATTGCTTTCCTGTTTCGATTTCAGTTCAAAGTACTTGTCCAATACTTGTTCACCGATATCATTTGTAATTGGATAGCGCTGATTGTAGTCTTGATACACCCACGGTACAACGACTGAAATGGCCACTTCTGGATTATCAGCAGGCGCATACGCAACAAGTGTTGTGTTATACGTCGCTGTGCCGCGTTTGCTTTTAATTGGGCCATCATAGAAGGATTGCGCAGTACCCGTTTTGCCAGCTGGATTGTATTTTTTATTGCCAAAGTTCGAATACGCTGTCCCTCTTGGGTTCTGCATCACAAGCTTGAAGCCTTGCTGTACACGCTTGATCTCAGCACTTGTCATATCGAGCTTATTCAATACATCCGGTTTAACGGATTCTGTCACAGCTCCAATGCCGCGCTGCGGATCTGGCTCTCTCACTTCTTTTACAAGCTGCGGACGTAAACGATACCCGCCATTTGCAATCGTTGACACGTATTGCGCCATTTGCAGCGGTGTAAACGTATCATACTGTCCAATCGCATAGTCAAGTAAAAGACCAGATTGTGTAGACGTTCCTCTATAGCCCGTTGCTTCATTTGGTAAGTCGATCCCCGTTTTCACCCCAAGACCAAATTTACTGAAATTGTAACGGAATGTATCAAATGCTTTCGTATCAATTGGGAGCGGCTGATTCTTACGGTATTTCCCTTTCCCAATCGCAATCGCTGTTTTAAACATATACACGTTTGACGAACGTTCTAGGGCCGTTAAATCATTAATGAGTCCCATATTTTGATAGGATTTCTTCGGCGGTGACTGAGCGATATAGAGCGGTTCATCATACTGAGTGCTGCCAATGTGAAGAACGCCTGTTTTATAACCTGTTAGTACAGTTGCCCCTTTGACAGCTGATCCCATCGCATACGATGATGTCATCGTTCCTAGTGCGTAGTCATCGAATTTATATTTTCCGTTTTTGTTTGTAATCTGTTTACCCGCAATCGAGAGAACCTCTCCATTTCTCGGGTCCATCATCACAACAAACGCACGATCAAGAAGCTCTGTTCCGCTTCTTTGCTTCGCACTTTTCAAGTTCTTCTCAATGATTTTTTCAACCGCTTTTTGCAGCTGAATATCAATCGTCAGCACAAGGTCTTTTCCGCTTTTACCTTCTGTTAAGACTTTAGAACTTGTGATATTGCCATCTTTATCGGTTGTATTCTGTTCTTTTTCTTTTTGGCCCTGCAGCACATCTTCATATTGATATTCAAGATAGCTTTTCCCTACACGGTCATTTCGGCTGTAACCAAGGGATAGGTAATGTTCAAGAAGTGACTGCGGTAGACCTTCATCACTTGAAGACACACTTCCGAGCATACTGCGAAGCAGTCCTTTATAAGGATAACTGCGCGACCAGTCTGTTGTGACATCAACGCCTGGCAGCTCGTCCAAATGCTCAGAGACGTAAGCAATTTCGCTTGCCTTGACATTTTCATTTTTAATGAATTGAGGCGTGAGCGCATAACCTGCATCCATCTGCCTTTTAATCGCAAGCACTTGTAAATCTTTTTTCGTCAGTTGCTTTAATTCCTTGTCTGTGATGCGTTTCAGCTGAAGCTCATACAGTTTATCATCAGAGACCTTATCGTCACCCTTTAATTCGGATTCCTTTTGAACAAGCTTTTTCGCTTCATTTGGATGGGTTAAGATCCAAAAATCTTTTTTGTCACGATCTGTGATTTTCTTCGTGCTCACATGAATCATGTCCGCTAATTTTGTTGCCACTTTGAGCCGCTCTTCTTGTGAAGTCGTCGAGGTTCTCGTATATGTAATGGCATTTAGCGCTTTATTGCTGACGATCGTATTATAGTTTCGATCATAAATTTTTCCGCGCGGAGCAGATGAACTGACATTCACATCTTCCTGTTTTTCTGCTTGCTTTTTATAATCTTCTCCATTGACAATCTGCACAAAACCGAGCCTGACCACAACACCGGTAAAAATAATAAACGCAGCTAAAAATAATAGATTTAGCCGGATTGGAAGTGTTTTGCGCCCTTCCTTCGCGTCTTTTTTGTTTTTCTTGTTTCTCATCACATCACCTTTTCTATCAAGAAAGAAATGGCACCCCTTTTGTGTATAAAAGGTGCCATCATCATTTTAGCGGTTTTTCTATCATTTATCTAGAAATTTGATGTTCCAGTGGTAAGGAATTTTACCTTTCTCCCTTCATAAGGTTCGTTTGAGATACTGCCTTTTGACCGTCAGCTTCTTTTATATCCGCTGTTTTTCCTTTTAAATGAATATCTTTGACAAAATAATAAATGAGGGTGTGTCCCGCCCCTAGCACAACAAGTGAAGCAGGAATGCCGAGCTCATCACCGAGTAAAGTGACAGATAAAAGAAACAACACAATGGAGCAAATACGTCCAGCATTTAAAAAAAGTTCTCTGACGACAATATATTCAATTCGGGCTTTCCTTGCATATCTGGCATGTCCGATGACATCGTATGTTAAAGAGACATACGGAACAAGCAGAAGCGGATACCCGATCGCAATGGCTACCGCATACATAAGTAGTGATACATAGGACAAATGAAAGACGATTAAAAATAAAGCCCCGTATAAAATAAGTCCGCCAAGCATAATCGCTTTTTTGCGCCATTTTTTCTTCATCAAACGTGTAGCGAAAAAATAAGCAAAAAAGGCAACACCTGAATTGACTAAACCAAATGTTCCTAAAGCAAGCTCACTGTTTGTCGCAATAAACACAAAGACACTGATTAAAAAGACAAATACGCCTTCACGCAGCCCCTGAAAAAAGTGAGCCGTTGTGATCTTACGCCAATTCTCGTCTGCATGCCGCTCTTTCCAAATTTGCTTGATCATAAATTTCCCTTTTGACTGCCTTCTCTTAAGGAAAAAGCTCATCACAACCGCTAGTGAAAACAAAAAAAGCGATAAGGTGAAAATCACAGTATAACCCGTATCATCCGTTAATTGAGAAATGACAATCCCTGCAATCAGTGGTCCGATCATGCCAGCTGTAGAAGTGAGCACCCCTAGAAATCCATTGAAAAAATCTCTTGTTTCAGGTTCGGTAATCTCAAAGGTGAGTACGTTAAAAGCAAGCCAGTAAAACCCATAGCCGATTCCAAGTACACTCCCTAATAAAACAAGCCGTGCGGCCGCTTGTTCTCCTGCCATTAAGACAATTAAATAAAAAGCGGCTAAGAAGATGACACCGAAACGAAGAACAAACGCCCGATCTATCTTTTTAGCAAGACGTCCAGCAAATAAAAAGGTAATGGGCTGAAGCACAACAATCGCCAAATTATAAATCGCAAGATCCGTAAATCGTCCAGACTGTTTCCATAAATACACATTCACAAACGTATTCGAAAGCGCAATGGCAAGTGCGTATAATCCGCCAATCGTGAGGAGGAGCAATAAATCTCTTGTGACATCCATGTCCCCGAACATTTTCTTTAATCTGCTCATATATTTCATTCTCCTTTTCTACACAATAGTCTGTCTCATCAAAAGGCAGATATGTAAAAAAAGGAGGGAAAATATAAAAAGACCCGCTCCCGGAGAGAAGCAGGTCTTTTTGAAAAAAATCATTTATTTAGCTTCGCTGTAAAGGCGAGCGACTTCATCCCAGTTCACAACATTCCAGAATGCTGAAATGTAATCAGGACGACGGTTTTGGTAGTTTAGGTAGTAAGCATGCTCCCAAACGTCTAGTCCTAGAATTGGTGTTTTTCCTTCAGTTAAAGGAGAATCTTGGTTTGGTGTGCTTGTGATTTCAAGTTTTCCGTTGTTTACAACAAGCCATGCCCAACCAGAACCAAAGCGTCCTGCAGCTGCTGCAGCGAAATCAGATTTGAATTTTTCAAATCCGCCTAATTCTTTTTCGATTGCATCTGCAAGTTCACCAGTTGGTGCGCCGCCACCGTTTGGTGAAAGAAGCGTCCAGAATAATGAGTGGTTCGCATGTCCTCCGCCGTTGTTACGTACAGCTGTACGAATGTTTTCAGGCACAGAGTTTAAGTTAGCCACTAGCTCTTCAATTGATTGATCTTCAAGAGTTGATACACCTTCGATTGCTTTGTTTAAGTTTGTTACATATGTGTTATGGTGTTTTGTGTGGTGAATCGTCATTGTTTCCTTGTCGATATGTGGTTCTAATGCATCGTAAGCATATGGTAATTCTGGAAGTTTAAAAGCCATGGTTAAATTCCTCCTTAGAAATGTATGTACTGAAATGCTTCCTTAATAAGCAAGCAATTCACCCTAATCAAAGAGTATCAAAAGAAACGGCTTGTTTCAACGTTATTGCTCACGATCTGAAACATTTCAGTGTTTATTTTGTATTTAACCCTTCAGAAAGAGGTTTAAACACCTATTTTTCATTTAACGAAGCACATAAAACAAAAAGATTCCCAGCATGAGTGCTTGAATCAATCCTTTGGCAAATACGCCTGACACAAAACCAATTAATGAGCCCAGCCCAACTTTCACACTTGTCTTCACATCTTTTTGATGAACAAGCAGCTCTGCGATGACACTGCCGATAAATGGTCCAATGATAATTCCTGCAATCGGAATGACAAAAGGACCGACTAATAACCCAATGGTGCTTCCCCAAATGGCCGCCCTGCTTCCGCCAAAGCGCCTGACCCCAATCAGGTTTGAAACATAATCCGCTGCAAATAAGACAGCTGTAAACATGGCTTGAATGAGCCAAAAGGTGAGCGTCAGCTGCTCAAAGCTAAACAAGAACCCATATAGAAGAAACCCAAGAACCATGAAAACCACACTAGGGATAATTGGATAGACAAGTCCCACAAACGCAATAATAAATGCACAGCCAATCAGAATCCAATACAGCACGTCCAAACTGCGGCCGCCTCCTTTTAATATGCTGTATACATTATGCCTCATTCCTTTTATCTTAACCAGCCATGAAGGCCGTACTTGTACTGAATGGATAGACATTGATACAATATGAGAAATAGAAAAGAATGTAGGAAGTGAAACGGTTGAACGTATTTAGTCTATTGTTAAAAGGAATTTATTCACCAAAAGATATTGCCAGAGCACGTTTTACTGGGATTGGAAAGGCCATCTTATTTCTCTTTATCCTTGCCATCATCGCAGCTGTTCCTCAGGGCTATCATATCAGCCAAGAGATTTCGAATGCGATGTCAGGATTTCAGCATGTGATCAAAAAAGAGTTACCTGACTTTTCAATTGAAAAAGGAACACTACAAGCGGATCAAAGCGCTCCGATAGAAAAAGAAGAGAACGGCATCACGATTATCTTTGACCCAGCTGAAAAAATAACATCAAGTGAGCTTGAATCAAAACAAACAGCCATTGCCTTATTAAAAGAAAAAGCAGTGATTGCCATTGATGGACAAATGACAGATATCCCATACCAGCTTCTTGGCGGAACACTCACAAAAGATGAACTCGCCCGCGTCACAAACCAGAACCAAGCGATCATTATCCCTGTCATTTGTGTACTGCTGTATCTATCAACGGCCGCACTCATGTTCATCAGCGCAACATTTCTAGCGATGCTTGGTACATTTATGAAACGGATGCAGCAAAAAGAGCTGTCCTTTCAAATGCTTTGGAAGCTCTCTGCCTACTCACTCACATTAACAACCGTCTTTTTCGCCATTATGAGTGCGTTGAATACCCCAGTTGCCAACTCATTTTTGTTAAATTGGGTGATTAACTCTATCTTCTTATACCTTGTCTTAAAAGAAATACCTGCGAAAAAATAAATCACTTGTCAAAAGCAACTGAAAGCTCTCCAAGCCGGGGAGCTTTCAGTTTGTAAACAAAGTCTATAAGCTGCATTCCACTGATCCAAGTGATTTTTATGAAAGGCTGACTAGAACTCACTAGCACCCCCCTTTGTCGCTTTTGCACTCTTTTGGTTCTATCATTTCTGGACATGCATACACTGAAGTAAACTCTTAAAAGCGGTGAGCGAAATGCGGCGAATGATTTTTTTACTAATCAGTTTGTTTGTCCTCTTTATCATCTTTTTTGATTTGAAAAATGGAACCATTCCTGTTCGGGAAGATCCTGCTGTTCCCGCCAGCGCCTTTCAAGCATCTGAAAAAAAAGCGTATAAGACAGTCACTGTCAAGCAGGGTCAAACCGTCGTATCAATCGTACAAACGAGTAAGCCACTCGATGAAGTCATTGAAGATTTTGAAGCACTGAATAAAGGCGTCAAAGCGAATGAAATTCGGGCGGGCAGCACATACAAGTTTCCCGTCTATAAGAGATAAAACGTTAATTCCTTGTCATTCATATAAAGAGACTGTTACAATATGAAATGTAAAACACGTCGTACACTGCAAATGAATTGCATGTACACTAAGGAGCGATTGACAAGTGAGTGAAGTCACACATCGTACAAAAACGCGTCCCGTCAAAGTGGGACCTTTAACTATAGGTGGAAACAATGAAGTCGTCATTCAAAGTATGGCTACAACCAAAACACATGATGTCGAAGCGACAGTAGCTGAAATTAAGCGTCTAGAAGAAGCCGGCTGTCAAATCGTGCGTGTCGCATGCCCAGATGAGCGTGCAGCAAATGCGATTGCAGATATAAAAAAACAAATCAACATTCCACTTGTTGTCGATATTCATTTTGACTACAAGCTTGCACTGAAAGCCATTGAAGCAGGTGCAGACAAAATCCGAATCAACCCTGGAAACATCGGAAGACGAGAAAAAGTCGAAGCCGTTGTCAAAGCAGCAAAAGAAAAAGGCATTCCGATTCGCATTGGGGTAAATGCAGGTTCATTAGAGAAAAAAATTCTTGATAAATACGGCTACCCAACAGCAGATGGTATGGTAGAAAGTGCACTGCATCACATTAAAATTTTAGAAGACCTAGACTTTCATGACATCATCGTCAGTATGAAAGCGTCTGATGTAAACCTTGCCATTGAAGCGTACGAAAAAGCAGCAAAAGCGTTTGACTATCCGCTTCACCTTGGGATTACAGAGTCAGGCACTTTATTTGCAGGTACAGTCAAAAGTGCAGCGGGTCTTGGCGCTATCTTGAATATGGGTATTGGAAACACACTCCGCATTTCATTAAGTGCTGACCCAGTCGAAGAGGTCAAAGTAGCACGTGAATTATTAAAATCATTTGGTCTTGCAGCAAATGCAGCCACACTGATCTCTTGTCCAACTTGTGGACGAATTGAAATTGACCTCATTAGCATTGCAAATGAAGTCGAAGAATATATTTCTAAAATCAAAGCACCGATCAAAGTAGCTGTTCTCGGCTGTGCTGTAAACGGTCCGGGTGAAGCGCGTGAGGCTGATATCGGCATCGCTGGCGCTAGAGGTGAAGGCCTCTTATTCCGCAAAGGTGAAATTGTTCGGAAAGTGCCAGAAGAAACAATGGTCGAAGAACTGAAAAAAGAAATAGATAAAATTGCTGAAGAACATTATGCGAAAATGGAAGCTGAAAAAGCAAAACATGCGAACGCATAACAAAAAACGCCTGACGTCACTGTCAGGCGTTTTTCTGTTTCCTGTTAAAAGAACGGGGTAATAAATATCCCAAGGATAACGGAAACAATTCCGATCCCGATTGACCACGCGCCAAGCGCATGTGCTCCTTTTCTTCTTGCCATATAACCAACAACGATTGCCGCTACTCCTAATAGCACCGGCAAGACAAATAGTGAGATAATCGCAATCGCGAGTGCTGTATAGCCTATCCCCTTACTGCCTGAATCGTCACCTGCATGGTCACGTTCTCGTCTGTCTTCTAGATCTCTTGATGCTTGATATGGCTCTGCAATTTCAGCAGCTGTTTCCTCTAAATAGCCATCATCATTACTAAAGTGTGTGTCGATTTCACGATCATTTCTTCTGAAATCCTTGTCTCTTTCCATGATCAATTCCCCCTTTTGGTTAATAGAAAGGAGCTTTTTTAGTATGAGCAAAAATGTCTGTTTCATGTTTGCTAAAACTTGCTGGAATTGTGAATTGATTATGTTACACTTTAAGAGTATAAATATGAGGAGTGTGGGCATGTTACGTTTAGGAATTGATATTGATGGCACAGTGACGGCGCAGGACACCTTTGTTCCTTACTTAAATGAGTCGTTCCAATGCGCCATCACACTAGATGATATGACGGATTATGATTTGACGAAGCTTTTGAAGATTTCAAATGAAGAATTTTGGGGCTGGATGGATCAGTATGAGCCTCTTATCTATAAACAGGCGAAGCCTGCCGAGGGTGCAAAGGAAATCCTCGATCAAATGAAACATCATCATAAATTAATTTATATCACAGCCAGAAGGCAGCATCACAAAGATGTGACTTATACATGGTTTCAAGAAAATCACGTGCACTATGATGACATTGAGCTTGTTGGCGGTCATCATAAGCTGGAAGCTGTTCAAAAACACAAGATTGATGTGTTTTTCGAGGATCATCATGGTAACGCGACAATGATTGCGAAAGAGGCTGACATTCCAGTCATTCTTTTTAACTCACCCTATAATCAAATGCCAACTGATGACAGAATCATTCGTGTGAGCAGCTGGCAAGAAGCGTCTCAATGGATCAAACAATACGAACAACGTCTGCAAACTGCATACTAATGTATGGAATAGAAACAAGCCGGTACGTTTAATGTATCGGCTTGTTTGATGGGTTGAAATGCTCTTCTTTCATTAAGAAATGATGGAGTGCCCCGATCATGCCCGCCTGATTGAGGTGATAGCATGTGCCAAGCTTCACCTGAATGTTTTTCCAGGCATGCAGTGTATGTAAGTGCTTCTGAATATTTGGAATCAAGTCCTCCCTTGCACTCACGCCGCCGCCAATGAGAATTTTCTCTGGATTGAGGACAGTTGCAACATTGTAAATGCCGATGGCGATTCGTTTGTACCACTGATCTACCAGCTTCTCAATGGCCGGATCATGTTTGGCTTTTTCAAAAATCTCTTGACCGACTATTTGTTGACTTTGCGGAATTCCTTGCAGGTCCTTATAGCTTCGTATTAAACCAGCCGTTGAAGCGCTGCTGTTGAGTGTCGTAAACTGACCGTTTTCTGTTTCTGTCAGCATCATGCCAAATTCACCGCCGCGAAATGAGGCTCCGCGAACAAGCTGGCCGCCAGCAAAAATACCGCCGCCAACACCAGTGCCGATCGTCATACAAATAAAGCTGTCACACTCTTTTGCATGACCGCTATATTTTTCAGCCAGGGCTGCACAGTTCGCATCATTTTCTACCTCCACACGAAGAGAAGTCCTTTCTTCCAAGAGCGTTTTCACATTTTGTCCATGCAAGGCAATAATCGCTCCTGCAAATTCCGTATAGCCGGTTTGACTGTCTACAAAACCTGGAAGACTAATGGCGATCCCTTCTACATCCCAAGACGCTTGATACTCCTGAACCACGTCCTCCATTGCCTCTAAAAATGGTTCAAGTTGCCGGCAGTTCGTTTCATAGTCACCGCTCGTCATCAGCTCCCCTTTCTGATTCATTAATCCATGTTTTGTTTTTGTGCCGCCTACATCGAACACAGCATAATACCCCACGTTTGACCCCTCCCTCTATTCCAAAAGACTCAAGTTTGCTTGAACTATGACCTTTGATCTCATTTTAATGAAACAGCCACTCATTGTAAAACGTTTTCAAAACGACAAAACAAAAAGCCAGCGCATTGGCTGGCTTCAGATTGTTGACAAAGGGCTAAAATGATCTTTATTTTAGTCCTTTGTCTTCTTTCCTACGAGTGAACTTCCTTCGGTTCACAAGAAGGGCACGTTCCGTATATTTCAAATTTATGTCCGCTGATGTGATAATCCTCTAGATCAGCGTCAAGCTTGTCCATTGGACAGGCATCAATCTCCTTTGTTTTACCGCATGCAAGACAAATAAAGTGATGATGATGATGAGAGAACGAACATTTAAAACGGAACAATTTCTCACCTGATAATTCGGTTGTCTCTAATATCCCAAGATCTTCATATAAAGACAGGTTTCGATAAATGGTATCAAAGCTAAGACCTGGGTAATCTTCACTTAATGCCGTTAACACATTTTTAGCGGTCAAGTATTTGTCAGAATCAGAAAACAATTGAAGCATATCCTCACGTTTGCTTGTATATTTGTAGCCTTTTTCCTTTAATAAATCAAGCGCTTCTTGTACGTTCAAGATGATTCCCCCTTCTGAATTTCCCAATACTGATACACCCGATTAAAATCAAAATGGACAGCATCACAATGGTTCCGCCCGGCGCTAAATCAAGATAATAGCTTAAGATCAATCCGGTCATGACAGACAATTCACCAAACAAGATCGAAAGAAAAATCGCCTGTTTAAACCCTTTAGCAATCCGAATACTTGCCGCAACAGGCAGCGTCATGAGGGCAGACACAAGGAGTGTACCTACAATACGCATCGATGCCGCAATGACGAGTGCGACAACTAAAATAAAAATGAAATGAATCCATTTTGCTGAAATACCAGAAGCCTTTGCGTGTTCTTCATCAAAAGAAAGCAAAAACAATTCTTTATATAAAAGCACAACCACTAGCACCACAACAAGTGAGATCCCAACAATGATCCAAAGATCCAGTCTCGAAACCGCACTAACGCTTCCGAACAAATAACTGAACAGGTCGGTATTAAAGCCATTAGCAAGTGAAATAAAAATGACGGAAATTCCGATACCACCCGATAGGATAATTGGAATGGCCAGCTCCTGATAATGCTTATACACAGAGCGCAGACGTTCAATAAACAATGAGCCGGCAACAGAAAACGCCATCCCTAAGTAAAGCGGGCTCACCCCTGTCAGCAGTCCAAACTTTTTATCAAGAAATAAACTCGCTGCAATCCCCGCAAGTGACACGTGACTAAGGGCATCGGCAATAAGCGAGAGCCTCCTGACAACAATAAATACACCAAGTAAGGGCGCAATAAAACCAATCAGCATCCCTGCAATAAATGCATTTTGTAAAAATTCATAATGAAAAAATGGAAATAGCATTATTCATGTCCCCCATGATGGTGATGATCGTGATGAATCACTTGAATGTCATGTCCGTAAAATTGAGATAGCGCTTGATCATCCATTGAATCAAACGTTTTCGCATCTCCATGAAAATGAAGTGTCTGATTTAAACAAGCCACATGGGTAACTTTGTCAGAAACGGTTCCCACGTCATGTGTGACGAGAATTAAAGACATGCCTTTTTCTTTATTCAATGTTTCCAATAGCTGATAAAAGCCCTCTACTGTTTTTTGGTCTACTCCAACTGTCGGTTCATCTAATATGAGCAGCTTCGGCTGACTGACGAGCGCACGGGCAATAAATGCACGCTGCTGCTGACCGCCTGAAAGCTCCCCAATGTTTTGATGCTTTAAATCTTGTATACCAACTGAGCGAATGGCCTCTTCCACTTGAAGTTTATCCTGCTTACTCATTCGTTTAAATAAACCAATCTTCGCCGTTAAACCACTTGCAACGACCTCGTATACAGAAGCAGGAAACCCTGTATTAAAGCTATTCGCTTTTTGAGAAACAAATCCAATTTGATCCCAGTCTCTAAATTTTTGAGCAGGCGTGCCAAACAGCTTCAATTCACCTTGCTGTGGTTTGATCAGCCCAAGCAGGCATTTTAATAAGGTTGTTTTACCAGATCCATTCGGTCCAACAAGTGCTAGAAAGTTTCCTTCCTCTACTGTTAAATGAATGTGATCTATGACATTTCGCTGACCATAAGAATACGAGATGTCCTTCATTTCAATAATTGGCTTTGCCATGAATCTTTCCACCTTTAATCCAATATAAAAAGAATGATTACGATTTATACAACAAAAAGAAAATGGCAAAAGCCATTTTCTTTGTCCATACATACATTTCATTATATAAAAGAAAGATAAAAAAGTAAAATAAAAGCTAATGAATGGCTGTTTTGAATTTACCGCCTTTTGTTTCATGCGTATCCATAATCGTAATAAATGCTTGACCATCTATTTCAAATACGATAGATTTCAACTTTGTAATTTCAAGTCTCGTCACAACGGCGTAGATGACATCTTTTTCTTCATCTGTATAGCCGCCTTTTCCTCTAAGCTTGGTTGTTCCCCTGCCAAGACGATGAAGGATTGCATCTGAAATTTCATCATAATAATCCGATACGATAATGACAGCTTTTGTTTCATCAAGCCCTTGAATAACAGCATCAATTGTTTTCATTGCCAAATAATATGTCATGACAGAATACATAGCTTGCTCTGGTCCGAAGACAAAGCCCGCCCAAATAAAAATGAACACATTGACGATCATGACAAACTCACCGACGGAAAAAGGAATTTTTTTCGTTAAAAGAATTCCAAGGATCTCTGTTCCGTCCATTGAGCCCCCATTACGTATCACAAGTCCAACACCAAATCCAAGTAACAGCCCCCCAAATACAGTGGCTAAAATCGGCTGTGTTGTAAATGCCTCTACATGATGAAGTGAAGATTCAATCACGGCCAAGCTGACAATTCCAATCACAGTGGAAATCAAAAAGGTTTTCCCAATATGTTTGTATCCTGATATCATAAATGGAATATTCAAAATGACAACAATCGTCGCAAAGTTAATGAATGGGTTATCTGTAAAGAGGTAATCCAAAATAAGCGAGATGCCGATGATGCCTCCATCAATAATATTGTTTGGCACTAAAAATAATTCAATACTGACTGCTGCACACGCAGCTCCTACTAGAATCAGAAAAATTCTCAAAATAAAATGAGGCACTGATTCCTTTCTATGTTGTTTACTATTTGCCATACGTTCTCCCTTCTACACTTGTTAAATTTTCAATGAACATGTTATTCACTTTACTATTTTATCATTTCACAGAGTAAAATAAAATTTTTTGCACATTTTCCGTTTTCGCCCATACATTGTTACAGAGGGGAGGAATGGAATTGATTTTAATTCAGAAAATTGTACTGCAGCGGCTCAATCAGATCACGGCAAATGATTTGTTAAGGTATGCAAAACAGTACGGAGTCAGCTTAACATCCAGTCAGGCCGCTGAGGTTGCCAAACTGATGAATGGGAAAAACGTCAATATTTTTAATGATGCAGAGCGCAGCCGGCTGCTTAAGCAAGTGGAAGCGATTACTTCTAAACAGACAGCACAGACCGTCAATGATCTGTTTAACCAGTTTACAAGTTAGACAAAAAAGGGCCGCATTTAGCGGCACCTCATCACGTTGCATTCTTTTTTATTGACCCGTAATTTTATCTAGTAGACCTTCATCAAATTGCTTTTCTTTCAGCATCGCAATTTCGAATTTGTAAGGTGGTTTTTTGTTCTTTTTATCTTCACCTACATAAGGCGTTTCTAGAATCTTCGGCACATCTTGAAGCTGTGGATGATGAACAATATAGCTCAGGGCATCAAAACCAATTTCGCCAAAACCGATATTTTCATGTCGGTCTTTTCTTGCGCCTTGTACATTTTTACTATCATTGATATGAAGAACTTTGATTCGGTCAATCCCGACAATTCGATCAAATTCTTCTAGCACACCATCAAAGTCACTCACAATGGAATAACCCGCATCATGCGTGTGACACGTATCAAAGCAGACAGAAAGTGCTTCGTTATGTGTCACACCGTCGATAATTTGGGCAAGCTCTTCAAAGCTTCTTCCGCACTCTGAGCCTTTACCTGCCATTGTTTCAAGTGCAATTTGAACCTCCTGCCCTTTCACAATGACTTCATTTAAGCCTTCAATGATTTTTTGAATGCCAGCTTCTGCACCTGCACCCACATGTGCACCCGGATGAAGAACAATTTGTTTCGAACCAAGTGCTTCCGTACGCTCAATTTCTGAACGGAGGAAATCCACTCCAAGCTCGAATGTAGCGGGATTAACGGTATTGCCGATATTGATGATATAAGGGGCATGAACGACGATATCTGTCATGCCATGCTCCTTCATATGAGCTTGTCCAGCTTCAATATTGAGATCTTCAATTTTTTTACGGCGTGTATTTTGCGGTGCACCCGTATAAATCATAAAAGTATTTGAACCATAAGAGGCAGCTTCCTCACTCGCTGCAAGAAGCATATGTTTTCCACTCATGGATACGTGTGATCCAATCTTCAACAATGTTTCCCCCTACTTTCCGTTACGCTTTGACTTTCTACGCTCTTGTCTTTTGATCTTATCCATCTCACGTGTCATTTTCTTTTTATATCCAGGTTTGACGGCTTTCGGTTTTCTGACAAGACGCTTTGCTTTTTCTTCAATTTCATTTGGTGCTTTTTTACGTCTTTGACGCTTCAAACGATCATCTGCATCTCGCCATTCGCCATGAACAATTGTTTTGTTTTCAAAGACAACACCCATTTTTTCAATTTGAACGAGTGCATCCTCATCAGCGAGATCATAGATGGTCATCGCAATGCCAGATGAACCAGCGCGAGCCGTTCTTCCCACACGGTGAACATAAAAATCAAGATCAGATGGAAGCTCATAGTTGATCACGTGGCTGACACCCTTAATATCAATTCCGCGGGCAGCAAGATCAGATGCTACAATATAAGTGAACTCCAAATCTTCAATTTGTTTCATCACTTTTTTACGTTCACGCGGTGTTAATCCGCCATGAAGCACGCCAATTTTCATTCCTTTTTCCTGTAGGAATGAGGCGATTTCATCAACAGTTGCTTTCGTATTGGCAAAGATAATCCCTAAATAAGGCTGTACATTCGTCACCATTTCATGGAGCAGCTTTAATTTGTCACGCTGTTTAGATGGGACTAAAATATGCTGAATGTTTTCAGCCGTAATCCGTCTCGGTTCAACGTGAGCATATTTCGGATTATCCATATATTTTTTGAGGAAAGGCTTTAGCTTTTCTGGAATAGTTGCTGAGAACACAAGCATTTGCAGCTGTTCTGGCATTTGCGCCCCAATACGGTCTACATCTTCTAAAAAGCCCATATCCAGCATGAGGTCTGCTTCATCAATGACAAGAGATGTCGCTTTGTACACATTCAGCGCTTGCTCATGAATAAGATCAGCAATCCGACCAGGAGTGCCGACCACTAAATGCGGCTGGTTCTTTAGCTTTTGAATAGATTTCTGCTTGTCCGTTCCACCAATGTAAAGCTTTGCCTTGATTTCTTCTTCTGGAGATGTATTTTTTAAGATGGTTTGGGCTTCTTTAAAAATTTGATTCGCTAATTCTCGTGTAGGTGCAGTAATGACCACCTGCACTTGCTCTTTGCTTGGATCAATTGAATGAATCAGGGGCAATAAGTATGCATGGGTTTTTCCCGTTCCTGTTTGTGACTGCCCAATCACGCTTTCTCCTTTTAAAACAGCAGGGATGATTCTTTTTTGAATATCAGTCGGCTCATAAAAGCCCAGTTCATGAATAGCATCTATAATAAAAGGCTTTAATTCATATGTCGTAAATTTCGTTTCTTTCATGTTTTCACTCCTTAAGGCAATGCCTTTTTGCTCATCTCCTCATTATAGCTGATTTTCAGCAAAAAAACCATGTCCGCTTTTCTTACAGGAAACCAATTGATGCTTCCTTGCATAACCTATGAAGAGAAAGAGAATGCAGTAAGGGAGGTACAAGTATGTTAGGGCAAAGGCCTATGGGCGATTTTCAGCCGCATCGTCCCTCACGCCGGCACCTTGGAAATGGCGGACAGCCCGGGATATTTCAAAGGAGACAGCAGGCTCCTATCGAACAGCCTTTTCAAGGGCAGGGAAATCAATTTCAACAAATGATGCCTCGCTCTCCGTCTGTACAGGGCGGCGGTTTGCGCGGGATGGGCGGGATTCCAGGAGGCGAAAGCCGCGCACTTGGCGGCGGAGCGGGAATTAAGGGCATGCTCGCAAAATTTCTGCCTGGAGCTGGAGGTGCAGGGATCTCTGGAGGTGGTGCGGGATTACAAGGAATCCAGAGCTTCACAAATCCTGCGACCCTCTCAAGTATGTTAGGAAATGTACAAAAAGTACTCGGTATGGCGCAGCAGTTCACGCCAATGATTCAGCAATACGGCCCTTTAGTTAGAAATCTGCCTGCCATGATTAAGCTCTACAGCCAGCTCGGCAGCGCGGATGATGATGAGACGAATGACAATGATTCAAATGCAGAACCAAAAGAAATTGGAGAAGAACTAGACGTGCAGCATAAAGAAACAGCAGAGGTCAATGAAATAGATGATATAAAAGAAGAAGAAGAAGAGCCAGAGGACATTCTTGTCAAAGAGACAGCTTCACACTCACCTGCCCCTGTCATCAAACCGAAAAAAAGAGTGGGCAGTTCAGTACCAAAACTATATGTCTAGCGGTCTTTTAAAGGTGAAGTGTTGAACGTGTATAACAATCTTTGATATATGCGCTTACTTTGGCTATAATGGAAGAAAGAGAATGATCAAAAGCCGTTTTTTACGGCTTTTTATATTGTTCTTCTCTAGCAGCACTTCCCTACAGGAGGACGAATAGATGAATGTAATTAAAATATCGCCGCGTGGCTATTGCTATGGCGTTGTAGATGCAATGGTCATTGCTAAAAATGCCGCACTTGATAAAAACTTGCCACGCCCAATTTATATATTAGGTATGATTGTGCACAACAAACATGTCACAGATGCCTTCGAACAAGATGGGATCTACACATTAGACGGACCAAACCGTCTGGACATTTTAAAGCAGGTTGAAAGCGGAACAGTCATTTTCACCGCTCATGGCGTATCCCCTGAGGTTCGTCAAATCGCAGAAGAAAAAGGCCTTGTTACCATTGATGCGACCTGTCCAGATGTTACGAAAACACACGAACTTATTTCAGAAAAAACAGCTGATGGTTATGACATTATTTATATCGGGAAAAAGGGTCACCCCGAGCCTGAAGGAGCTGTCGGTGTCGCCCCTGACCGAGTCCACCTTGTTGAAACAGAAGCCGACATCGAAGCGCTCGATTTAACGTCAGATAAACTGCTTATCACCAATCAGACAACAATGTCTCAGTGGGACGTCCATGATTTGATGGAGCTGATTAAGGAAAAATATCCTCATGTCGAGTACCATCAAGAAATTTGCCTTGCAACACAGGTACGTCAGGAAGCTGTTTCACAGCAAGCCGGTCAAGCCGATCTCACCATTGTGGTAGGCGACCCAAAAAGTAACAACTCAAATCGTCTGGCTCAAGTGTCAATGGAGATTGCAGGAACGCAGGCTTACCGTATTGGTGACCTAAGTGAACTGAAGCTTGAATGGCTAAAAGGCGTAAAAACCGTTGCCGTTACGGCTGGTGCTTCCACACCGACACCTATTACAAAAGAAGTCATCCGCTTTTTAGAAAACTATGAACCGGATGATGAATCGACTTGGAAGATCGAACATGCTGTTCCTCTTTCTAAAATATTACCTCGCGTGAAAACGAAAAAATAAGAAAACGTCAGAGCTGCTATGCTCTGACGTTTTTTGTTTACACAAATTGAAATGGGTTCGTGTTCGATTCAGACACAAAGAGCTGCACATCATACTTTTGATCTGCACATAGAGATTGCAGCTTTGCCTTCACGCCCTCTTTCATGATCTTTTCTGCGTAATGACCTGGGTCCACTACATTTAGCCCGAGCATCATGGCATCGTGAGCGACATGGAAATAAAGATCTCCTGTCACATACACATCAGCACCCATTCTTTTCGCTTGATGGATGTATTTATTTCCGTCTCCTCCAAGCACAGCTACTTTTTTTACGACGGCTTCTTGATCTCCTACAAAACGAGCTCCATTCACATCTAGTTTCGTTTTCACAAATTGTGTGAAGTCTCTAAGTGTCATCGGTTCTCTTAATTCTCCAATGCGACCAAGACCTTTTTGAATAGGAGGTAGATCCGTCGTGTGTACACTGTAAGCCACTTCTTCATAAGGATGCGCTTTGATCATTTCACGAATCACTTGTTTTTCAATACTTGCAGGGAAAATGGTTTCGATTCGTACTTCTTTCACAAATTCCAGTTTACCCGTCTCACCAATAAATGGCGCAGCTTCTTCTGATGGCAGAAAACTGCCTGTCCCTTCATTTGAAAAAGCGCAATGACTGTAGTTGCCAATATGGCCAGCTCCCGCATTTCCTAAAGCCGTTCTGACGGCCTCTTCAAATTCCACTGGGACATACAAGGCTAGCTGCTTGATTGGGTCTTCATATGTTGGAACGAGCACTCGTGTGTCCCCAAGCTCTAAAGCTTCAGCAAGTAAGTCATTGACCCCTCCATCAGCCACGTCTAAATTTGTATGTGCCACATACACCGCAATATCATGTTTGATGCATTTTTCAATGATCCGTCCAGCCGGCTGATCTGTCGCCACATGCTTTAATGGACGGAAAATCGGCGGATGGTGGGCAATGATGAGATCCACATTCCGTTCAATCGCCTCATCTACCACATTTTCTAATACATCCAAGGTGATCATGACATTGGTCACTTTTTTATTCAACGTCCCAATCTGGAGCCCAATTTTATCCCCTTCCATCGCATATGCCTTTGGTGAAAATTGCTCAAATAATTGGATGATTTCATGTCCGTTCACTGTTTTAGCCAACAGTCAAAACCTCCTTTAATATCTTTATTTTCGCATTCAGCTCTTTTAGGCGCTCTTTGTTCTCTTCCGTTGGCGCGGCCTTTTGAATTTGCTTTTCTATATTCTCCATGTGCTGAAGCTCTTGCCTCCACTTGCGACAGAAGACGTCATTTTGCTTTTTGGCAAGAAATGGGCCAACTAGCATACCTGTTTCAATGGACATGCCTTCATAGGCTTTATCTTTGTCGCCTTTTTCTGCAATGATGATTTCGTATATTTTGCCATCCTCTTCTAAGATCACTTCATCCATCAGTTCATACTCCTCTTGATAGAGCCATAAACGAATATGGTGAGCGTGGATATTAGGCTGTAGAATGAGCCGTTCCTCCCCTGTGAGCTTATGCTTGCCCTCGTTTAGAATGCTTGCAATGAGTGCCCCGCCCATCCCTGCAATCGTTACAGCATTCACCTCGCCCTTTTCAATCACTTCAAGGCCATTTCCTTTTCTGACCGAAATCTGTCCATCTAATTCAAGTCTATGTACTTGCTGCTTCGCAGATTGAAGCGGTCCATCTGTAATCTCACCAGCAATGGCTTTCACGGCTTTACGATGCAAGATCGCATAGCATGGCAAATAAGCATGATCTGAGCCGATATCAGCAAAGACAGCCTCTTTTGGTAAAAAGTCTGCGACTCTTTTTAATCGTTTTGACAAATTCATTTCATTCATACATATCACTACTTTTCTTTAATGTTCATACTTGTCTATCTTATATAAATTATGGACTTTTTAAAAGTTGTTTTCAAATGAAAAAAGCTCTTCTTATGAAAAAGAGCTTTTTGCGCTTTATTATTTAATTTTGGATACCCATTCCGCCATTTCATCCAGCTTTTCATTCGGAATTAGTCCGCCTGGCATTCCGTTTCCGCCTTCTTGAATTTTCTTCTTAATGTCTGCCACTTCAAGCTTGTCGCCAACACCTGTTAATGCAGGACCGGCGCCGCCTTCATAGTTTTCCCCATGACAGCTAATACAGTTCTGCTTATACAATTCTTCCGGCGTCGCATTTGCTGTCTCTTCTTGCTGTTGCTCTTTACCCCCTGAGGCAATTTTTTCTTCATCTTTCAGCCCCTTCATTGATAAGAAAAAAGTGAGTCCAATTCCTAAAATGGCAATCAATAAGAATGGTATAAGTGGATTCCGTTTCATTTCTTTCATCCTCCCCTTTGTGAAAAACCCCTTTTGAGACTATGCAAACAATTCTAATTCTACTTTAATTTTACAAAAAGTAAACGAATTATGATATAAAACTTTGGCCAAGTTCACAGATTAGACAAAAATGAATCAAGATGAGAAATGAAGCCTTCAGCACATTTTGATGTATTTTTTATACATCTTTTCTCTAAGATCGTTGCAAATTCATTTGTTATTCAGTAAAATATAATCAGATTGAAAAAAGCGTTTTCATTTTGATGAAGAAAGAACGGATCTCTTTCAAGATCCGTCCGGTTTCTATTCTAAGAAGTCTTTTAATCGTTTACTTCTGCTAGGGTGTCTTAATTTACGAAGAGCTTTCGCTTCAATTTGTCGAATACGCTCTCTTGTTACGCCAAACACCTTTCCAACCTCTTCTAACGTGCGTGTTCTTCCGTCATCTAATCCGAAACGTAGTCTCAGCACATTTTCTTCACGGTCCGTTAGCGTATCTAATACATCTTCCAGCTGCTCTTTTAAGAGCTCATATGCAGCATGGTCAGATGGAGAAGTCGCCTCTTGGTCTTCAATAAAATCACCAAGATGCGAGTCATCTTCTTCACCAATAGGTGTTTCTAAAGATACAGGCTCTTGCGCAATTTTAAGAATTTCTCTTACTTTCTCTGGTGTTAAATCCATGTCTTCAGCAATTTCTTCTGGCGTTGGTTCTCTGCCTAGATCTTGCAGAAGCTGTCTTTGAACACGGATCAATTTATTAATGGTTTCCACCATATGAACTGGAATCCGAATCGTTCTCGCCTGATCGGCAATAGCACGTGTGATCGCCTGTCTAATCCACCAAGTCGCATATGTTGAGAATTTGTATCCTTTGCGGTAATCAAACTTCTCAACTGCCTTCATGAGACCCATGTTTCCTTCTTGAATCAAGTCAAGGAACAACATACCACGACCAACGTAGCGTTTTGCAATGCTGACAACGAGACGAAGGTTCGCTTCCGCTAATCTTCTTTTTGATTCCTCATCGCCTTCTTCGATCTTTTGAGCATACGTAATCTCTTCTTTAGCAGATAACAAATTGACGCGACCGATCTCTTTTAAGTACATACGAACAGGATCATTAATTTTGACACCTGGTGGTACGCTTAAATCGTTCAGGTCAAATTCTTCTTCTGCTTTAGCCAGCTGCTGAACATTTGGGTCTTCCGTCTCTTCGTTTTCACTGATGAGCTCGACACCCTGTTCGCCTAAGTATTCATAGTATTCATCCATTTGGTCTGATTCAATTTCAAAGCTAGACATACGCTCTGCAATTTCTTCGTATGTTAAAACGCCCCGTTTTTTACCCGTTTCAGTGAGCTTATCTCTCACCTGTTCAAAGGTTAATTCAGTTTCGGTTTCGTGGGCTTGTTTATCAGCCATTATGGATCCCTCCTTCCAAAGCTTGCAACGAATTCTAAAGTAACTTGCGATTTGCTTCCGCTCTGCTTTTCTCTCTCTATCAAACAGAATGAGCAAATAGGAATAAAATAAATAATGATGAAGGCAAGATGCTTGCGGTCTTATGCTCCTCCCATAAAGGATTCATTGCCAGCCGTAAGTCTTGTCATAAATAGTAGACGTATTACTTCAGCGAACGGTTCAACTGAATAATTTCTTTTGCAAGTGTTGCCGCTTTGAAGAAATCTTTTTGCCTCTCCGCCTCTGCACGTTCTAGTTCTTTTTCCTTTATCATTGACAAATTCCGATGATTCAACACTTTTTTAACATAATCACTTAATTCAGCTTCACTTAGTTCGTCTCCAACTTGAATCATCAATATATCCGTCAGAAGCTGATTCATCACATCATCTTCAATACGGTTCATCAGGTGCTGCGGAGTCGGTTCTTTGCCTTCTTCATACAACGCATAAATGTACGTTGCCAGCGCCCTGTGGGAATCTATATTAAATTCAATCCCTACCCGATCAAGCACTTTGCGAATCACATCATCGCTTTTTAACATATGTGCTAGCAGCATTCTCTCTGCGTTTTCATATGCCGGCCTTAGACGCTTTCTTCTCACCTGTGTTGAAAGGTGTGCGCGCCTTTTCTCAAGCCCGTTTTCTGCTTGCGAGCTCTTGGCTTCTTGCCGCTGCTGCTTTTCAAACAGCTCCAATTGTTCCCTTAATGAGTCAAGTGAGATGGAGAACTCTCCAGCAAGCTGTTTCATGTAAATCTCTTGTTCCAAGGAGCCGTTTAACCGGCTGATTTCTCGGAGAACCTGCTTCATATAAGCAAGGCGGTCTCCTTCATCCGATAAATTCTTTCCTCTTCGGAAAAAATTCATCTTAAATGTCATGAGTGTCACACTTGCATCTATGATGTCATTCCTAAATTTTTCGCCGCCATATTTACGAATATAATCATCTGGATCGAGTCCATCTGGCACCATGGCAACGCGAACTTTACATCCTCTTTTCCCAAGCAAATCTGATGCTTTCATGGTCGCTTCATATCCGGCTGTGTCAGAGTCATAGCATAGGATGATCTCTTCTACGTTCCGCCTCAGAAGCTTTACGTGCTCTTCTGTTAAAGACGTACCCATTGTTGCAACACTTTCGCCAACACCAGATGTGACGGCCGAGATGACGTCAGCAAATCCTTCGAAAAGGACGACCCGCTCGCGTTTTCTAATATGCATACGCGCGTCATGAAAGTGATAAAGCAGCTTACTTTTATGAAAAAGTGGCGTTTCAGGACTATTCATATATTTAGGCTGTTGATGACCAAGCGATCTTCCGGAAAAAGCGACGACCGTTCCATGATGATCATGAATGGGAAACATGACACGGTCTCTAAAGCGGTCAAAAAATCCTGTGCCGTTTTCACGTTGAATCAAAAGACCAGCCTTCTCCATCATCACCGGATCAAACCCTCGTTTTTCTAAAAACTTGGTCATGAAATCCCATGAGTCGAGAGCATACCCGATCTCAAACTTGGCAATTGTTTCATCGGTAAAGCCTCTGGACCGTAAATAATCGAGTGCGTTTTGACCTTCCTTTGTATTTACCAGCAAATGGTGGTAAAATTTCTTAAGAAGCGCATGGGCCTCAATCATTTTATGATCTGCTGTATCCTCTTGCTGAGAGGAACTGATCTGGGCGTTTGCTACATGATCAGGCAAATCAATATGGTACTTATCAGCAACATGTGAAACGGCTTCAATAAATGAGTAGCCTTCCATTTGTCTGAGGAACGAAAATACATTACCTCCTGCACCGCAGCCAAAACAATGGAAGATTTGCTTATCTGCTGAAACAGAGAATGATGGAGTATTTTCACCATGGAATGGACAAAGACCAAAGTAATTCCGACCTTGCTTTCTAAGCTGTACGTATTCTCCAATCACTTCGACAATGTCTGCGTTTTTTTGGATTTGCTCCAAAAGTTCATCTGGTATACGTTTGCTCATCCTAATAACACTCCGTCGTACATTATTCGCCTTTTAATTCAAAAATCCTTCATGATTCGACAGGATTTTTTGTAGTTGCGCAATAAATCGCTTTTTATCCTCTTCTAAAAGCTTTTTGGGACCTTTTCCGTATACACCATTTCTTCGCTGTTTGCTTGAAACATGCCTGCGTTCCAAATCAAAATCAATTGTTTCGTTTGTGTACATTCGTCCTCTTTCAGAGAGAACAATGACACGTCTTGGAAGCAGTAAGGAGGCAAGACCAATATCCTGGGTGACAACAATATCATGCGCGACTGCTGCGTTCGCAATGACTAAATCCGCCGCTTCCTTATGTGTATCAACAAACCGCCAATCTTCAAGTGGTGATCTTTTGGTTTGAAAATGCTCATATGAAGCAATGAAAGTCACATGTACTTGAAATAAAGATGCGACAGCAAGAATTTCGTCTTTTACAGGGCAAGCATCTGCATCGACATAAATCGTCCTCTCTTTTTTACGTTCATTCAGGTGACTAATTCTCCATCCCTCCACCTTATTCCTGCTTTAGAGAAGTAAAAAGACCCTACTTTTCCCCCATAAAGGAATCAACAGTAAAACTCATTTTGTCGAAAAGTTATGTTCAGAATCACTTGACTTCTGCCAATATTAGTTTATTCGTTCTTGACTTAACTTAAACCTAAAATCAATCATTTTATCACAATTTTTTATTATAATACAAATGCAGCAAATATGCTATTGTTTTTGCTTACCCGTTTCCCACCATAGGAAAAACCCAGGAGGAGCATCCTGAGTTTATTCGGAACCTCTTTTGGTCAGCATTTGATGAATGACATTTGCTGTTTCCTCAACTGCTTTATTCGATACATCAACAACTTGACAGTTAATGCGGTCAACCACTTTTTCAAAATACTCTAATTCTTCTTTAATCCGCTCAATGTTCGCATAAATGGCCCGATCATTTAAACCTAAAGATTTTAAACGCTCTTTCCGAATGTGATTGAGTTTGTCTGGACTAATTTTCAAGCCAATGCATTTTTTTGGATCAACTGAGAATAACTCCTCCGGCGGATCTACTTCAGGAACAATCGGAACGTTCGCTACCTTCAGCCGCTTATGCGCCAAATATTGAGAAAGCGGTGTCTTGGACGTGCGCGATACACCAATAAGGACAATATCAGCCTTTAGGATTCCTCTTGGGTCCCTGCCATCGTCATACTTTACAGCGAACTCAATGGCTTCTACCTTTTTAAAATAGTCCTCATCTAATTGACGTACACGACCCGGCTCATGTTTCGCTTCATTTCCATATGCCGTCTCCATTTTATCAATGAGTGGACCGATAATGTCATAGTAAACGACGCCATTTGCTTCGGCCTCTTCTATTAAAAATTGGCGCATTTCTGGCACAACAAGCGTAAAACAGACGATCCCATTATCTGCTTTTGCCAGTGAAATGACTTCTTTAATCGTACCGACATCCTCTACATATGGGATTCTTCTAATATTTGAATGATCTGATGAGCCGCCATCAAATTGGCTAAGTGCCGCTTTGACCACGAGCTCTGCCGTTTCTCCTACTGAATCTGATACAACAAAAATTACGCGATTACTCATAACATCCCCTCGCAGTCTTCTGTAGTTAGATAATTTCGTTCTCCGATAAGCTAACAAGTATTTTCGTCATGTTTGTTTTCGTAATCCTGCCGACAACTTCAAAGCCCTTATCCGTATCCTTTATGACAGGAAGTGCATCTATTTGCTTTTCAATCAAGTGCTTGGCCACATCCATAATGAAATCTTCCTTGCGGCAAACGGTGATGTTCGGCATTCTTGTCATAATAATGTGGACCGGTATAGATGGAAGCTCTTGTTTCCCAATACTTGCTCGAAGAAGGTCTTTCCTTGATAATACGCCTGTTAAAATAGAGTGATCGTCCACAACGAATAATGTGCCCACATCCTCTAAAAACATCGTACAAATCGCATCATAAACTGAAACATTCTCATGTATCACAACTGGAATGGATTGAAAATCTTTCACTTGGAGTTTTTTCAGCTTATCTGCTAGAAGCTGCGTGCCAGTTTTTCCTGTAAAAAAGTAGCCGACCCTTGGTCTTGCTTCTAGAAAGCCAGACATTGTTAAAATGGCCAAATCCGGTCTAAGGGTAGCCCTTGTTAAGTTCAGCCGATCGGCGATATGCTCTCCAGTGATCGGACCATTCTCTTTGACAATCTGTAAAATCTGCTCTTGCCGTTTATTTAACTCGATTGTACTCACCACCTTTAAATAGAGAGAGCGAATCTTGACTTTATGTATATCAAATTCATAACTCATCATATTATAGCGCATCTTCGTCCGAATGAAACAAAAATCCACTCAAAACCGTGAATTAAATGAGTAAAAAACGATTGCCCTTCGAAAAAGGCAACCGCTCTTAGGTATTTATTTTACAATTAAATTGTTCATGTTCGCAAATGATTGAATGACTTTTGCTAGTTTGACCATTTGCGCCAAACGATTTCGCTTCAGTTTTTCATCATCGGCGTGAACCATTGTATGATCGAAATAATCAACGATTGGTGCTTTTAATGTATCTAACGCCTCTAGCGCTAAGTTGTACTGTCCTTTTGCCATATGGTCCTTGACAGCTTTCTCCACTTGCTGATACGCCTCAAATAGCTTTTGTTCTTGTTCATTTTCAAACAGCTCAGGCTGAATCTCTGCGTCTTCCCCTTTTTTACTGATTGAAATGACGCGGCCTAATGCCTCAGCCGTTTCTTTGAAGCTTTCTTGTTTCACACGCTCTTCAAGTACAGCTGCTTTTTTCACAACCGCATAAGGCTCAATATTTTCAACATCAAGAACTGCATCGACCACATCATGACGGATATGCTCTGCTTGGAGAACATATTTCAAACGCTGCGTTAAAAATTCAATAAGGGCAGCTTCATGTTCTGTCTCTACTTGAGCCAGTGCTAAAAGTTCTTTGAATGAAATATTCCAATGGCGATCAAGCAGAATTTGGACGATACCGCTCGCTTGTCTTCTTAGTCCATAAGGATCTTGAGAACCCGTTGGAATAACATCTATTGAGAAGAATGAACAAATAGAATCTAGTTTATCCGCTACTGCGACAATTGCACCAATGAGAGTTGACGGCGCGTCGTCGCCGGCAAAACGCGGCATATAGTGTTCGTTGATACTCTTTGCCACTTCTTCATGCTCGCCAAGTGCTCTTGCATATTTCTCACCCATGATTCCTTGCAGTTCTGGGAATTCATAGACCATTTGAGTCACAAGGTCAAACTTAGAAATACTTGCTGCTCTTTTTACGCGCTTAGACGTTTCTTCATCTGCACCGACATGTTCTGCCAGGCGAACGGCAATGTCTGTCACTCTCTTCAGCTTGTCGCCAATCGTGCCAAGCTTCTCATGGAATACCACTTTATCAAGCTTTTTAATATTGTCTTCAATGACGAGCTTTTCGTCTTCTTTATAGAAAAATGCAGCATCTGATAAACGGGCACGCAGGACCTTTTCGTTTCCTCTTGCAACATTTTCAAGGGCCTCACTGTTTCCGTTTCTCACTGTAATGAAGTGCGGCAGTAATTCCCCTTGTTCATTTTTCACAGGGAAATAGCGCTGATGCTCCTTCATTGTCGTGACCAGCACTTCTTCTGGCAATGCCAGAAACTCTTCTTCAAAAGAGCCAGATAGAACGGTCGGGTATTCAACAAGGTCGTTGACTTCTTCTAAAAGCTCAGGATCAACTGGAATGACCCAGCCTTTCTCAGAAGAAAGGGCATTTAGCTGCTCCATAATTTTTTGTTTTCTTTTATCTGAATCAGCAATCACAAACTGGTCAAGTAACGTTTGCTCATAAGAAGCAGGAGAGTCGATGCTGGCTGTCGTACCAAGGAAGCGATGTCCTCTTGTCTTGCGGCCGCTTTTCACGCCTGCAATTTCGACAGGAATGACCTCTTGCCCGAATAAACAAACGAGCCATTTAATGGGACGGATATAGCGTAAATCATTGCTTCCCCATCTCATGTTCTTAGGGAAGCTCAATGAAGCAGCAATATCACCTAACGCTGGTAAAAGGTCTTTGACTTGCTTACCTTCTTGAAACTTTTGGACATGGACATAATCCACACCTTTGATTTCTT
This sequence comes from Bacillus xiamenensis, assembly GCF_001857925.1. NCBI lineage: Bacteria > Bacillati > Bacillota > Bacilli > Caryophanales > Bacillaceae > Bacillus > Bacillus xiamenensis. The sequence continues at coordinate 3,074,267 of NZ_CP017786.1, read as the reverse complement.
TGAAATAAAGATCAGCTGTAGATGCACCTTGTCCGCGGGCAAACCCTTCGGCCGCTTTCGTCCAATTGCCTTCAGCGTCTTGCGCAATCTTTTTAGCTGGCCCCTTCGCTTCTTCTTTGATGTCCTCTTGTTTTTCTGCGACACCTTTGACAAGAACAGCAAGACGTCTTGGTGAATTAAATAACGCCACATCTTCGAATGAAATACGCTGCGTTTCAAACCATGCTTTTACTTTTTCACCTAGCTGCTTTGTGCTTTCTGGCATGAAACGAGCCGGCATCTCTTCTAAGCCGATTTCGAGTAATACATCTTGTTTATTCATGAGAAGCCGCCTCCTCTTTTAACATAGGGAATCCAAGTTTTTCTCGTTCTTCGTAATATGTTTTGGCTACTTTTCTCGCTAACTGACGTACTCTTCCGATATAGCCTGTTCTCTCTGTTACTGAAATAGCACCTTTTGCATCAAGCAGGTTGAACGTATGGGAGCATTTGAGCACATAATCGTATGCTGGATGCACAAGCCCTTTGTCCATTTGGCTATGCGCTTCTTTTTCATACGTTGTAAATAAATCGAACAGCATATCCGTATTAGAGGTTTCAAATGTATAAACAGAATGCTCGTATTCAGCCATTAAGAATAAATCTCTTACAGTAAAACCGTCTGTCCATTCAAGGTCAAACACATTTTCTTTGTCCTGGATGTAAGAAGCAAGACGCTCAATACCGTATGTGATTTCAACGGAAACCGGCTTACATTCTAAACCACCGACTTGCTGAAAATACGTAAACTGTGTAATTTCCATGCCATCCAGCCAAACTTCCCAGCCAAGTCCTGCGCAGCCGAGAGATGGGTTTTCCCAGTTGTCTTCAACAAAACGAATATCATGTTTCAATGGGTCTATGCCAAGTGCCTTCAATGATTCAAGATACAGTTCTTGAATATTGTCAGGTGACGGCTTAATGATCACTTGAAATTGATGATGCTGATAAAGCCTGTTTGGATTTTCTCCATATCTGCCATCAGCCGGGCGTCTTGAAGGCTCTACATATGCCACCTTCCAAGGCTCTGGCCCGATGCTTCTGAGGAACGTGTATGGACTCATCGTTCCAGCACCTTTTTCTGTGTCATACGCCTGCATTAATACGCAGCCTTCATTTGACCAATGCTTTTGCAGCGTCAAAATCATGTCTTGAATATTCAATGATCGCACCTCCATCTTTTTTACACCATCCGCTATGTATGGCGGGTGGGGATTAGAACCTCTTAAGAGAACACAAAAACTCCCGTCTCTATGCTCACAAGGTTCCTTGCAAACATAGGGACGAGAGTTTTTCCCGCGGTTCCACCCTATTTGCTGGTGTCGTAGCATCCAGCCGCTTTGTTTTACGTTGCTCAAGAATGCCTTTCGTTACGTGTCCATCCTTAGCTTACACCGTCCTAAGGTCGCTTTTATGGATTATACGTAAGTACTTCTTTCTGTCAATGCAACATATTTGATCTTAGATGATCTTACAAAAAGTCATGGGAGATGTCAACTTTTGTTTTCGCCATCCATTAGCTTTCTCATGGATTCCATCTGATTCATGAATTTTTTTGATTTTAAATAAAGGCCTGAATACTCGTCATAGTAGTGATCGAGCACTTGACGTATTTCTTGTTTCGTCTGCGGTTTCACATCAACCTGACCAAGCCTTGATAAATCAAAATAATGAAACAAACGGAGGAGCCTTGCAGCTGCTGGAGATAAGGGCAGTTTATAGGGATCTTTAGAAAAGCAATGCTCACAGATGAATCCGTTATCTCTAATCGAGAAATGGAACTGCCCTTCTTTTTGACCGCAGTGTACACATTGATCAAGCTCAGGCTTCAGCCCTATCACTGATAACATTTTGACCTCTACGATAAATAAAATAATATCAGCATCTGTGCCTTCATTGAGATGGCGCAATGATTGAAGAAGGAGCTCAAACAAGTAAGGGTTGGGCTTCTTTTCATCTGTTCCTTTATCGAGTAATTCTGTCATATATGCGGCATATGCGGTCAGAAATAAATCCTCCCGGATGGCCCGCATGCTTTCGATCATTTCACCTTGCTGGAGCGTTCCAAGTCCTGTTGATGATTGGATCAGGAAGGTTCCGTATAAAAACGGCTGGCTTATGGCTGACAGGCGGCTGTTAGCTTTTTTAGCCCCCCTTGCCATCACACCAATTTTCCCATGTTCTCTAGTGAGCAGCGTGACAATTTTGTTTGTTTCGCCATAATCTGTTGTTCTAAGGACGATTCCTTCAGTTTTAATGAGCATTTGTCTACACTCCGAGCGTTGGAGGGGGTCAAGAATTATAAGATTGGAAAATCAAGTCGTGCTACTATTTCTTCTTCAAGTACATCGGGTCTTTCCAGGTTCTCCTTTTCTAACTCTTTGAAAAGCAGATACGTGTCAACGCTTCCTGTTTGTGAAAATACGTTCCATGTAAAATTCAACATAAAAACCCCACCTTTCTTTATTAGAAGCAGCAACGCTACATCCAACATATTAATTTTATCTTGACCCGGCGACCTCCATTTCATGATAAACAATTTTTACTAATCGAACTGCACCATTGTCAGATTTCCCAACAAATACAGCGATGTTTAATATTCGTCTTCTCTAAAACCAAAATCACGAAGGTGAGTGGATTTATTACGCCAGTCCTTCTGAACCTTTACCCAAAGCTCCAAGTACACTTTTGAACCTAGAAGTGCCTCAATGTCTCTGCGCGCTTTTTGTCCCACTTCTTTTAATAAACTGCCGCGTTTTCCAATGACGATCCCTTTTTGCGAATCACGTTCTACGACAATGGTCGCCGCAACATGAATCTTGCCATTTTCATCTGGCTTGATCGATTCAATCGCAACCGCAATACTGTGAGGAATTTCTTCTCTTGTTAAATGCAGCACTTTTTCACGAATTAATTCTGAAATAATAAACCGCTCTGGGTGATCTGTTACTTGATCTGCCGGATAAAATTGAGGGCCCTCTGGAAGATAACCTTCAATCTGCTGAAGGAGCGTGTCAATGTTGTTGCCTTCAAGAGCTGAAATTGGCACGATTTCCTTAAACGGGTAGCGTGTGCGGTATTCATCAATTAAAAGGAACAGTTCATCTGGGTGAATTTGATCAATTTTATTAACGACTAGAAACACCGGTGTAGATGTTTGTTTTAGTCGTTCAATGATGAATTCATCGCCTTTTCCATAGCCTTCCTGCGCGTTGATCATAAACAAGATCAGGTCGACTTCCTTCAGTGTATTTTGAGCCACCCTCATCATAAAATCACCTAGCTTATGCTTAGGTTTATGAATTCCTGGTGTATCAATAAAAATCGTTTGTGACGTGTTGGTTGTCAGGACACCTTGCACTTTGTTTCGTGTCGTTTGGGGCTTATCACTCATAATCGCAATCTTTTGTCCAATCACACGATTAAGGAAGGTTGATTTTCCTACATTTGGTCTGCCAATAATTGATACAAATCCTGATTTGAAGCTTTCGTTAGTCATTTAAATCCTCCGGTGAAAATGCGCCTGGCAATAGTTCGTTTACTGTTGTTTCGTATATATGTCCTTTTAAGTTCGTTAGAATCACTGGCATATCAGGTGCACATAGCTCTGAAATGACCTGTCTGCATGCGCCGCATGGTGAAACTGGCCGATCTGTATCAGCCACTACTGCAAGCATTTGAAAAGATGTGATGCCTTCTGAGTAGGCTTTAAAAAGTGCTGTTCTTTCCGCACAATTACACATACCATATGCCGCATTTTCAATGTTGCAACCGCCATACACTTTTCCGTCATTTGACAATAATGCTGCACCGACTTTGAATTTAGAATAGGGTACATATGCAAAATCTCTTGCTTTGATGGCTTCTGAAATCAACTCTTGTTTGTTCATTCTAGTTCCCACTTTCAGAAGAAATGGACCCCCTGTCACATTTATATTTTACATAATTCACGTGACATTTTCACGCCCATTTCTAAAAATGTTAATAAATAGTAATATTGTTCTATTGCATGATCTTCGGTAAGAAGATCATTAACCCAATCATAACCGAAATTGCGGCGTAAACGCAAACAGCGCCTGCTGCTGCGTCCTTTGCTCTCTCCGCAAGCGGATGCTTTTCTTCTGTGCAAAGATCCACTGCATGTTCAATCGCTGTATTCACAAGTTCTAGCGCAAGCATCCCTCCGCATAATAGCAGAACGATCATCCATTCGTTCGGTTCAATGTGAAACCAAAAGCCGCAAATCACCACGATGGTGGCTGCGACTGTGTGAAATCGAAAATTCCGTTCATTCAAGAAAGTTCGCCATATTCCTTTAAATGCATAATAAAAACTCCGAAAAAAACGGACAAGCAGCGTTCGCTTCTTACGATGATCTCGAAAGCCCATAATCATCCAATATTTTTGTCTGTTTGGCGAACATTTCTTTTTCTTCTTCCTCTGTCATATGATCATAACCAAGCAAATGAAGAAAACCATGAATCGTTAAAAATCCAAGCTCTCTCATAAAGGAATGTCCATATTCCTCTGCCTGCTCTTTCGTTCGATCCACACTAATGATAATGTCACCAAGTACCGGCGGGATGTCATCTGCACCAATGATTTCAATTTCCCCTTCGCCTTCTTCCTCAAGTGCAAAGGAAATCACATCCGTTGGCGCATCCTTCCCTCGGTATTCTTTGTTGATTTGATGAATCTCTTCATTCGAAACGATTGAAACTGATACTTCCGCTTGATCTTTTACCCCAAGGGCATCCGCAGCAAATTGAAGAAGTTTTTCCACTTCTTCAAGCTGCTCTTTCGTTACTTGTCCTGTTTCATCTATTAAATCGATTAACAATGTCATTTACTTCACCTTCTGCTTCGGGGCATCTGGATATTCAATCCGAGAGTGGAAAATCCCCTTTAATGTTGTACAAATCGTTTGGCTGATAATATTTAATTCTTTAAATGTCAGATCACATTCACTGAATTGTCCATCCTGCATTTTATCTGAAATAATGCCTTTGACCAGCTTTTCAATCCGCTCTGGGTTTGGATTATGCATCGAGCGAACCGCCGCTTCCACGCTGTCAGCCACAGAAATAATGGCCGCTTCTTTTGATTGCGGTTTTGGACCAGGGTAGCGAAATTCTTCTTCTGTCACCTGATCATCCCTTTCTTTTGCCTTATAGTAGAAGAACTTCAGTAGTGACTTCCCGTGATGCTGTTCTGCAATATCAATCAGTTCCTCTGGAAACTTCTTTTCCCTCAGCATCTCAGCACCATCTGTCGTATGGGCAATAATAATATTTTTACTCAGCTGAGGAGAAAGTTTATCGTGCGGATTATCAATGTTCATTTGATTTTCAATAAAGTATTGCGGTCTTTTCGTTTTTCCAATGTCATGATAATAAGCGCCGACTCTTGCTAAAAGACCGTTTGCTCCGACTGCTTCACAAGCGGCATCCGCTAAATTCGCCACCATGACACTATGATGATATGTACCTGGCGTCTCTGTTAAAATCTTTTTGAGCAGCGGATGATTCGGATTCGATAATTCAATGAGTTTCATTGTCGAAAGAATGCCAAACATGCTCTCAAAAACCGGCATTAAGCCAATGACCAAAATAGCCGATGCAAACCCTGATACAGTTGCCATCACAAGATTCACACTAATTTCAAGCCCTGATGGAGAAGAATTTTGGATCAGCATAATGGATAGAACCACCAGCACATTCACCAATGCTACCAAAAGCCCTGCCTGTAAAATTTTCGATCTCGCATTATGTTTTCTCAAAAATAAAATTCCCGCCATCCCGCTCATCAGATAATAGGCGCAGATGACATAGTTAAAGACGCCGGTTACTCCTTGATTAAACATCATACTGCCGCAAAGAGCAAATACGAGACCGGAGAAGATCGCTAGCCGCTCATTAATGAGCAGTTTGATCAGCATCGTACCTAGCGCCACTGGCACGACGTAGCCTATCGTCGTATACTTCGTTTCCTGGAAGAGGCTGAATACTTCCATGATGATTAAAATGATGGTGAAAATAAGCGAAAAAAGCAGTAACGATTTATTCTTATGGACAAGCGACTTTTTCCTCGTTTCAAGTGAGTGAGCAATCGCTGCTAAGAAGAGACCGATTAATATGATAAGACCGCTAATAGGCTTAACCAAATTGGAGCTGTTTAACAGACCAGTCAGCTCTAATTTGCGATAAACTTCACGGTCAATGAGTTCTCCTTCTTCCACTAAAATTTGCCCTTGTTTGATTTGAACCGGCTGAATGCTATCAGCTGCCTCTTGTCTTTTCTTCTCTGTTGCTACTGGGTCAAATACATAGTTAGGAATGATCGCAAATTCACCGATTTCTTTCGCCGCATTTAAATATTTTGACGGAATCGAATTATTTTCAAGCTCTGTTTTCACTTGTTTTTTCTCTTCTTGTAACTTAGCTGCCGTGATCTCTTTACTCATCAATGAATTGACCACTGTGATGATAGAATCCTTCGTAAATGAAAGGTTTTCGTCACTTGCTTGGAGCAGCGCTTTAATAGATTGATCTGAAACAGCTTCCTGCATATCGGTTGTAAGCTTTTCTTTTACACGCTTCACCATTTCTTGATCTGTCGGCGGGTTCTCTTTATCAGCAGCTGCTGCTTTCTTCTCTTCTTTAATCGCTTCAAAGAGGGATGAAATGAGGTCAACACGATTATCAGAATACGCTTTTTTGAGTGTATATTGATCTTCTACTTGATCCGTTGCTTCTTGTTTCTTTTCTTCTGTTGCTTCTTGATCATCAACGGTAGACGGAGAATAGATGGTCTGTTCGCTCACTGAAAACAAATCTAAGTCGAGCGATTCAGGCTTTACATGGAAGAAGAGCACCACAAACAGAATGGCTGCTAAACCAGCGTATAGCAGCACGTTTAAATAACGTGAGCGCTCCATTTTCTGAGGTTCTTTTTTAGACAGCAGTCTTTTGCGCTTACTGTCTTTCTGTTTCTTTCTCAAGGAAAGTACCTCCTTTTTTACTTTAAAACACGATCGAAACAAAATGACCCGATTAAGGCGATCGGGTCACTCAGTTCATTTTTGCTTTTCATATGCGCCAATGATCTTCGCCACAAGCGGGTGTCTGACCACATCTGTTTGGTCTAATTCAATGAATGAGATGCCCTTGATCTCTGCAAGCATGTCCCTTGCAGCCGCAAGGCCTGACTGGACGCCCTTTGGCAGATCAATTTGTGTAATATCTCCTGTAATGACCATTTTAGAGCCAAACCCTAATCTCGTCAAAAACATTTTCATTTGGGCTGGCGTTGTATTTTGGGCTTCATCTAAAATGACAAATGCATCATCGAGCGTCCGGCCCCTCATATAGGCGAGAGGTGCTACTTCAATGACACCGCGCTCGATTAATCGTTCCGTATGATCACTGCCAAGCACATCATGCAAAGCATCGTATAACGGTCTTAAATAAGGATCGACTTTTTCCTTTAAATCGCCTGGCAAAAAGCCAAGACTTTCTCCCGCTTCAACAGCTGGTCTTGTCAGGATAATCCGTTTCACATGACCATTTTTCAGCGCATGTACTGCGTTGACCACTGCCAAATACGTTTTACCTGTACCAGCGGGCCCAATCCCAAAGACGAGATCATCTTTTTTCATTGCCGCAGCATATTCACGCTGGCCGATCGTTTTAACTCTGATCGACTTTCCTTTGGCATTTTTCGTAATTTCATCTTCATACATATTTTCAAAATAATTGAGCTTGTCTTTTTGCGCCATTTTAATGGCATAGACGACATCCCGTTCAGAAATCTCAATGCCTTTACGGATGAGATGTAAGAGAGATGCAATCAAACGACTCGCTGTATCTCTTGATGCTTCCTGACCAGAAACATACACCTTTTCTCCACGAGTAATAATGGAGACATTCAGCTCGTTTTCCATCAGTTTCAGATAAGCATCTTGATTGCCAAATAAAGCAATGGCTTCGTTTGGGCTATCCAATTTTTGTTGAATCTCAAGTAAATGTTCTGTCATTCTCTAGTCTCCCTGAACAATAGGTGTTGGTTGAACAATATCTTCTATTACTTGGTAAAGGATGATTAACTTAACTTTACCATTCCCTGTTGTCTCGTGCAAAACTTTTTCACTTTTTACCTCACCTGTTTGACCTAGCTTCTCTTCTAATTCTTTTTTACCCATTTTAATCCCTGCTTGAACCGCTTCTTTATTTGTGTATGTTCGATTTATTTTTTCACTTTCACGTGTGATTTCCTTTTCATAGGAGAACGGCAGCTGAACATTTAAGAAATGAAGCGGATGAACTTCCGTTTCTGTTTGTGGCTGCTGAAAATCATCTTTTTTAAAGGAGAATCCCCAAAATGGGATGGAACCTCCGAATAAGGAGAGCTTGTGCTTTGTCTTCATTTTACCCGTAAAGACGTCAAAAGATGTTTGAAGAGGGACAGAAACTTCAGAACGGTACCATGTTTCACCATAGATTTTCGCTTTAGCTCCTACCTTTTTTTTCTGATCTTCACTTCCAATCAAACCAGAGACAAGCATCTGCCCTTTTTTCACATGTTCATCGACCTGGGCAAGCGGCTCGCCTTTTTCTACATACATCCTCGTGATGACTGCTTTTTTCTTGGCGACGATGTGCTGAGGACTCGTATATTTCTCCTTTTCCGGCTCATTTTTTTCGACCACTTTCATTTGAAACGTCGTTCCGTTCAATTCAACCCCGACCCATGTAATACTTTGAATGTTGGTCGTCAGTGATTTTTGTATTTTTTCAGGTGTCCCCATAAGAAACTGAAAACGTCCTTTTTGTACCCCAATTTCGTCTAGGTGCTTTCTCATTTGATGTTCTGTCTCTGGATTCGCACCTTTGATCTCAATTTTCCACACCATATTTGAAAGAGCCAATATCGTCACTAGGAAAAAAACCATCCCAAGGGTAAATCCGATATTTCTTCTCGACCATAGGAGAAGAAACGGAAACCCCTTCTTTTGATGAAATGAACATTTCACTTCATGGTGTCTGCGCACTTTTCTAAAGGCATGTACATCTGACAGGCGAATAAATAAGCGCACGCTGTCTTGACGGCGGCTCACTTGAAAAATTGTGATCCCCTGTCTCGTGCACTCATTTATGAGGCGCTCAATGCCGCTTCCTTTCATCTCCACTTCCACTCTGCCAATAAAATAGGCAAACCATTTATTCTTCACGCTTCTCCCCTCCGTCAGTTAAGAATCAATATAACGGACCTCATCGATTTTCCCTTCCAATAAGATCTCTTCTGGCAAAATCGTTTTTATCACAAAGTCTTTTCCTGAAATCATGCATTGACCTTGCTTGAGCATAAGCCTTACCTCTTGATCACTGAAAAGTAAAAGCCCTTTATGGTTCTCTATGTAAATGTGGAGTCTGCCAACCATCGTAATACGGGGTAGATCCATCATGACGTCCGGAGGGATTTCGAGTGTTCTTGTCAGCCATGCTTTAAGTCGATTTTTTCTTTTTCCCATTCAATAAGAACCCCTTCCCACCTCATGTGTATGAGATCAAACTGAAAGATGGTGAGACTGATGAGAAAGCCTCTATATCATCCTATTCCCCAGCGGTTCATATCATGCTAATGAATCCGTAAAACAGCCAGTTCATCATATCGCTTGTGAAAAATGACCATCAGGACACAAAAACCCCCCCTTTAGTGAAAGGGGGGTTACAGATTGTTGACAAAGGGCTAAAATGATCTTGATTTTAGCCCTTTGTCGTCTTTTCAGCGTGACCTGAAAACCTTTGCAGTCTAGGAAGGACGAGTACTGGCGCGGAGCGAATTTGACATTCGTGAGCACCAGCACGCAGGACTGACACCGAATGCGAGGGTTTATCTACACGCTGAAACCCCCCTTTAGTGAAAGGGGGGTTAGACTGTTGACAGAGGGCTAAAATGATCTTGATTTTAGCCCTTTGTCGTCTTTTCAGCGTGACATGAAAACCTTTGCAGTCTAGGAAGGACGAGCACCTGAGCGCGAGCCTGACAAAGAAAGCAAGGGCTTGTCTACACGCTGAAACCCCTTTAGACAAGGGGCTTTTCTTTCTTTATCTTTGATAAGGCCGTTTCATCGTTCGATGCGGCTTTTTCGCACGCGGCTCTCCAAATACTTCACCAAGGATCATCCCTTGAACTACTGTATCTTGGTTGAGCTTCTCAATGATTTTCGGCTTCACTTCAGCAGATGCTGCCTTTGGCCTTTTAAGCTGCCTTTCAAGCGATTGGAATTCTCGATTCAGCTCGCTTTTTCTTTCTTCCATTTTGGCAAGTGTATCCGTATAGCGGTCTTGTAAGGACTGTGATGTTTTTTTCTTCATCCCGCCATGATCATGTACATCGCCAAAATCGTCTAGCTGGTCCGTCACGACTGGATCTGGACTTGTTTGTTCTGCTTGTCTTTCAGGCATCGGCTTACGCTGAGGAGCAGGCTTGTTTTGCCTGCTTTTTTCCTCATTCTCCTCTTGTTTGCCGATTTTTCCAAAGACCGCAGAGATGATACCGATGATAATCGCGATTAGTAGCGGATTTTCAAATAGAATGTCCAATGGGCTCCCTCCTTAAGGCGTGAGAGGATGCTTATTTGTTTTCATTATCAGATGGACCTTTTGTCATTTTGCCAAATGAATCTCTCATATCTGTATCAGCATCGATATTTTTAATGTTCATGTAGTCCATGACACCGATATTGCCTTCACGTAGTGCTTCAGCCATTGCAAGTGGTACTTCAGCCTCTGCTTCTACTACTTTCGCGCGCATTTCTTCAACTCTCGCACGCATTTCTTGTTCTTGTGCAACAGCCATTGCACGGCGTTCTTCTGCTTTCGCCTGGGCAATGTTTTTGTCGGCTTCTGCTTGGTCTGTCTGCAGAATTGCCCCGATGTTCTTGCCGATATCCACATCTGCGATATCAATCGAGAGGATTTCAAATGCAGTACCTGAATCTAGTCCTTTACCAAGAACAGTTTGAGAAATCATATCAGGGTTTTCGAGAACCTTTTTATGATTATCTGATGAACCGATTGTAGAGACAATCCCTTCACCTACACGTGCAATAATGGTTTCTTCCCCTGCACCACCGACAAGCCTGTCAATGTTTGCACGAACTGTAATACGTGCTTTTGCTTTTACTTCAATCCCGTCCATCGCAACACCAGAGATAAATGGTGTTTCAATGACCTTAGGGTTTACACTCATTTGTACCGCTTCAAGAACATCACGGCCTGCTAGGTCGATTGCTGCACAGCGTGCAAAGTTCAACTCGATATTCGCACGTTGAGCTGCGATCAAAGCATTTACAACACGGTCAACGTTACCACCTGCAAGATAGTGGCTCTCTAACTGGTTAATCGTCGCATCAAGACCTGCTTTATGTGCCTTGATCAGCGGGTTCACCACTCGGTTTGGTATAACGCGGCGAAGTCTCATTCCTACAAGTGTAAAAATGCTTACTCTTACGCCAGCCGCTAGGGCAGAAATCCACAGCATCACCGGTACAAAGGTGAAGAAGATCGATAGAACGATCAAACCTGCTGCGATAATCACAAATAATAGTAAAGTAGATGGATCCATTTTATTCCTCCTATAAAATCAGTATATCTATACTTTCCTCACGACAATGCGTGAGCCTTCCGCTTTAATAATTTTTACTTGTTCATCCTTGTCGATAAATGCACCTTCTGACACAACATCAATGCGCTCATCACCGAGTACAATCGTACCAGATGGACGAAGTGCTGTAGCTGTCACTGCGATTTGTCCCACAAGATCTTCTCTTGTTTCATTTGAGACATAACCACTTTCTTTATTGGTTGAATCGGTTAAAATGAACTTTTTGAAAAATTTCATACGTTTCCCCAACACCTTTGTCAATAATATAACTGCTATGATTGAAACAGCAGTGGCAATCAAGATGGAAATCGCCATTTCTGTAAAGCTCCCAGCTGCTAAAAACAAGCTGACAACGACACAGATTAGTCCAATGACACCTACGATTCCCCCTGGCAAAAATAATTCCAAAATAATGAGCACAATCCCAGCTAAAAACAGGAACAACGTCTCATATCCTGCAAAACCTGCCACAAGATGACCATAAAAGAATAGAAGAAGCGCCGTGATCCCCATCGTACCTGGGACCCCAAAGCCGGGAGAATACAGCTCAACAATTAACCCTAAGCTTGCGATGGATAAAAGGATGGGAATGACGATTGGGTGCGTGAAAAAACGCGCAACCTTTTCAGCAAAGCTCACTTCATCGTATTGAACAGAAGCATCTCCTAAGTTCAGCTTCTGAAGCAAGTCATCCAGATTTTTCGCTTCACCTTCTGCATAGCCGAACTGAAGCGCTCGATCTGTATTGAAGGTGAGCAATTCTCCTTTAGGTGCACCGGCTTCTTTTGCGTCTATATCTACATCTGCCATCGCAAGAGCATATTTTGGATCACGCCCCTGCTTCTCAGCAGCATCACTCATTTCAGCAAGCCATAGAGATTCAGACTTTTGATCGGCAGCATTGCCTTCTCCATCAATGATCGCAGCAGCCCCCATCTTTCCGTTTGGGGTCATATAAATTTGATCGGCATTTAGGGCAAGGAAAGCCCCGGCTGAAAGCGCTCTATGATTGATAAACGCTGTCACTGGGATATCGGACGCACGAATGGTATCTGCGATCTCAAGAGCCGCATCAACTGCACCACCTGGCGTATTGATGTCAAGAATAATATGTTTCGCCCGCTCCGACTTTGCTTGCTCAAATGATCGTTCAATGAATTTAGAAAGTCCTTTTTCTACTGTATCTTCAATTGGGATGACATGAACTTTCTGCTCTGCTGATTTCGCGGTCAATTGAACCCCTAATAACAAGCATATTATAAAACAACTGAAGAGAGCAATAGAAATTTTTATTTTTTTCATCTATTTGGTGATCCCCCCTCTCTTTCTTCCATTTTACCGTTCCTTTACATACGTTACAAATGTATCATAGGTTTCATTTTTATATGACAGAATGATGAGGGCATAAAAAAAGTACCCTTCTAGTGTTAGAAGGATACTTTTTTATTGAGACAGCTGCTCGCTGACAAGTCTGTTAATGACAGCACCATCAGCTTTACCTTTTACCTTTGGCATAATAGCGCTCATGACTTTACCCATATCAGCTTTCGATGAAGCACCTGTTTCAGCAATTGTTTCTTTCACAACCGCCTGTAGTTCTTCTTCAGAAAGCTGTTCAGGTAAATAAACGTCTAAAATGTCAATCTCTTTTTGAACTTTATCTACTAAATCTAAGCGATTAGCTTTCGAAAATTCATGGAGGGAGTCTTTACGTTGCTTAATCTCGCGGGAAAGGACGGTTAGTTCCTCATCGCCGGTCAAACTGTCTTTCTTAAGCCTAATTGCTTCATTTTGGAGCGAAGCCTTTACCATACGAATGACAACAAGCTTGTCTTTCTCACGGTTTTTCATAAAAAGCTTCATATCAGAATTTAATTGCTCAAGAAGACTCATAAAATCCACCCTCTTTAGAATTTACGTTTTCTAGCAGCTTCAGACTTTTTCTTACGCTTTACGCTAGGCTTTTCATAAAATTCACGCTTTCTTGCTTCTTGCAATGTTCCAGTTTTGGATACACTGCGTTTAAAGCGACGAAGAGCATCTTCAAGCGATTCGTTTTTTCTAACGACCGTTTTTGACATTCTCTTTCCCTCCCTCCGAATACACCAATCGACTGCATTAAAAAAAGATATACATGCAAACATGTACCTAGACATTATAATATAAGCCTAGTGTGAGGTCAACTAAGTGATTTGGAAATATATTTTCGTCATGAGCAGGTAGACAAGTCCATATATTCATTCGTAAGAGGAGGACTTTTCTATGATGACGATCATTTATTTTTGTGCACTTATTTTCATTTTTTTATGGTCAATGGGTTTGCTAAGAAAAGGGTTAATGGCGCTCGCATCGTCCCGTATTGAGAAATCACTTCTTCTCTTTACAGATCACCCAGTGAAAGCTTTTTTGGTTAGTATTGTGTTTACAGGGGTTCTTCAAAGCAGTTCGGCGTTTATGGTGATCGTCATCGGCTTTGTGAGTACAGGCATTCTCACGTTTAAAAAATCCATTCCAATGATTCTTGGAACCAATATCGGATCAACGTTTACAACAGAGTTTATCGCCATTAAGATGGACGTGTTCATGTGGGTTTTGATTGCAGCCGGTCTTGTATGTATTATTTTTGGCCGAAGACCCTTTCAGTATGCAGGAAAAAGTCTATTTGGCCTTGGAATGATCTTCTTTTGCATTCAAGGCTTTTCAAAAATTGCAGGTATGATGACCAGCCAGCCAGAAACATTGCGTTTTCTTGAAATGATGCAGCACTCTGACTGGACAGCGCTCCTTTCTGGTACGGTGTTCACAGCCATTGTTCATTCAAGCTCGGTTTGCATTGGCATTTTGATGGGGTTTATGAATGAAGGGACTGTAGCTCTAAAGGAAGGCATCAGCTTTGTGTTAGGGTCGAATATTGGGACATGTATTACCGCTGTGATGGCTGCAATATCTGGCGGCTATGCGGCACGCCAAACTGCCTATGCCCACGTCGTGTTTAATGTGCTTGGGGTTCTATTATGTCTCCCATTTCTCGCCCTTATCACAGAGTTCGTTGCCCTTCTGGCGAGCTCTCCATCACAGCAGATTGCACACTTTAGTCTGCTGTTTAATGTCGCAAGTTCTCTCCTTTTCTTCCCGTTCATCCGTCCTTTTTACGCCCTGATTTTGTTCCTTTTGCCTGCCCGGTCAACATAAAAAAGAAACCGGCTTGCCTAACGGCTGCCGGTTTTTCATCTATTATGAGGTCATTCTGACTTGATCTGTCTGCACGTCATCACTGATGCGGACGAATTGTCCTTCGTTATAAGGATAGCCCGCTTTCGTAATTTTCACTTTCACCAAACGGCCGATCATATCCTCTGTGCCTTCAAATACGACCTTCATGTAGTTATCAGTATAACCTACATAAAGATTGTGCTTTCCGTCTTGTTCTTTGAAGGATTCTTCTGGAATGATTTCTAAGACGTCTCCTTCATAAGCCGACGCATACTCTTTTGCAAGCTGGTCAGATAGCGCGATTAAGCGGTGAACGCGTTCGTTTTTCACATTTTCATCCACTTGATCTTCCATTCTTGCAGCTGGCGTACCTGTACGTTTGCTGTAAGGGAACACGTGAAGTTCAGAGAATTGATGGTCTTTGACAAAATTGTATGTTTCCATAAATTCTTCTTCTGTTTCTCCAGGGAATCCAACGATCACATCTGAAGTGACAGCAAGACCTGGCAGTGCTTTTTTGAGCTTGGTTAAACGCTCTGCAAAGAATTCCATCGTGTATTTACGGCGCATTCTTTTCAGGACCGTATTAGAGCCAGATTGAAGTGGAATGTGCAGGTGTCTGACAATTTTATCTGACTGATCTAGCACTTCAATCACTTCGTCTGTAATTTGACTTGCTTCAATGGACGAAATACGGATTCGTTTTAAACCGGCGACACGTTCGTCTAATTCTTTTAGAAGCTTAGCAAAGTTATAATCCTTTAGATCTTCTCCGTATCCGCCAGTATGAATGCCAGTTAACACAATTTCTTTATAGCCGGCATCTACAAGTTGCTGCGCTTGATTGATGACTTCTTCAGGATCACGAGAACGAAGAAGTCCGCGCGCCCAAGGGATGATGCAGAATGTACAGAAATTGTTGCAGCCTTCTTGGATTTTTAATGAAGCACGCGTTCTGTCCGTAAAGGCAGGAACATCTAGTTCTTCAAACACTCGTGCTTTCATAATATTACCAACCCCATTAATCGGCTGTCTTTCTCTACGGTATTCTTCAATATACCCTAATAATTTATGTCTGTCTTGTGTTCCAACCACAATATCAACACCAGGAATCGCCATGATTTCTGCTGGAGATGTTTGCGCATAACAGCCTGTGACACAAATGACACCATCTGGGTTATGACGGATGGCTCTTCTAATGACTTGGCGGCTTTTCTTATCGCCTGTATTCGTGACGGTACATGTATTAATGACATATACGTCTGCCTTTGATTCATAATCTTTTCTTTCATAGCCAGCTTCTTTAAACAGCTGCCAGATGGCTTCTGTTTCATAGTGATTGACCTTACAGCCAAGTGTATGGAACGCTACTGTTCCCATCATGATTCACCTCTTAATAACTCTGTTTGATAAGATATAGCAGAAAGCGCATATAAAGGAGCTGTTTCTGTTCTTAAAATGCGTGGTCCGAGCCCGCAAATGACTGCACCAATCGCTTCAAGTTCTTCAATCTCCTTTTCTGCTAAACCGCCTTCTGGACCAAAAACCACTAATAAGGTTTGTCCGCCTTTCATCTGTTGGAGCACAGATTGAAATCGGCTTTGCTCTCCTTCTTTCGATGATTCTTCGTATGCAACGACACATTTATCGAATTCACCCGCCAGTTGAATCAGCTCTTTAAACGTTGATACTGGGTGAACATGAGGAATGAGATTTCGGTAGGACTGCTCGGCTGCTTCTTTCGCAATTTTCTCCCAGCGCTCTCGTTTTTTACGCGACTTTTTTTGATCAAGCTTTGTAATCGAACGCGCTGCTTGGAATGGAATAAAAGCACTTGCACCAAGCTCTGTACCTTTTTGGATAATCAGCTCAAGCTTATCTCCTTTCGGGAGACCACTTGCAATCGTCACCCTGACCGGAAGTTCTCTATTCTGATTCGTCCAGTCTTCAAGGTGACAAATGACTTCTTCCTTTGTTATTGTATCAATTTTACTGAGCGCTTCAAAGCCGTCTGTCGTTAAACAAAGGATATCCTCTCCTGCTTTCATCCGCATGACGTTCGCAAGGTGATGTACATCTTCACCTTTTATGACGATGGCTCCCTTTGTCATCACTTCTTCTTTCGTGAGGTCGATAAAATATCGTTGCATACGTGTCCTGACACCTACTCGCTTTATTTTTTCGCAATGATGCTGACCCAATCTTCCATGGACAGCACTTCAACAATCTCAAAACCTGCTTCTTCTAAAGCCGTCTTGACTTGTAATTTCTTTTGTCCGATGATGCCTGATGTAATGAAGTAACCATCTTTCTTCAATAGGTCGTACGCTTGATCTGTAAAGCGCAAGATGACTTCTGCAAGAATGTTGGCAACGATCACATCACGTTCACCTGAAATGCCATCAAGTAAGTTGTTTTGTTTCACCGTTACTTGCTCACTCACACCATTTAATGCAATGTTTTGCTTTGCACTTTCCACTGCAACGGTGTCGAGATCAAATGCATAAATGTCCTTTGCACCAAGCATCGCTGCGGCAACACTTAAAATGCCCGATCCTGTTCCAACATCAATCACGGTATCGTTTTCCTTTACATAGCGTTCCAGCGCCTGAATGCAAAGGACTGTTGTCGGATGTGTACCTGTTCCAAATGCCATACCAGGGTCCATTTCAATAATCAATTCATCAGAATGAACGGGTGTATACTCTTCCCACGTTGGAACGATGGTGAACTTTTCAGAGATTTTCACAGGATGATAGTATTTCTTCCATGCAGTCGCCCATTCTTCCTCGTTTACTTCACAAGTAGACAGCGTGTTTCGTCCAAGGTCGATATCGTATAGAAGAAGGTTGTTGATGGCTTCTTTGATCTCATCTACCGTTTCCATCAAAAAGCTATTCATCGGAAGATAGGCTTTCACAATGACTCCTTCGTCAGGATAATCATTCGGATCGAGCTGGTAGATCTCACCGTATACATTTTCACGTTCCTTGACTAAATCAAGCGGGTCCTCAATCACGACACCACTTGCACCTGCTTCATGCAAAATATTGGTGATTGGTTCCACCGCTTCATTTGTTGTATGGACGCTAATTTCTGACCACTTCAATACTACCAACTCCTTATCCGTCTTACTCGCCTTTAAATGCGCGTTTCACCTTATCGAAGAAGCTCATTTCTTGTTCGTCCGGTTTATTTCCGCTCACTTCAGCAAATTTTCTCAAGATATCTTTTTGATTTTCAGTTAAATTCGTCGGTGTAACGACGCGTACAACAATATGCTGATCACCTTGACCATAGCCGCGTACATTTTTTACACCTTTTCCTTTTAGTCTAAACTTTGTACCCGTTTGAGTACCAGCAGGAACTTTTAATTTTACTTTTCCGTGTAATGTCGGCACTTCAATTTCGTCACCTAGTGCGGCCTGCGCAAAGGTGAGCGGCATTTCGCAGTAGATGTCGTCTCCATCACGCTCGAAGAATTCATGCGTCCGTACATGGAACACAACAAATAGATCGCCTGGAGGTCCTCCATTTACACCTGGTTCACCTTGACCAGATACTCTAAGCTGCTGACCATCATCAACACCTGCCGGGATTGTCACGTTAATCTTCTTACGTTTACGTACTTTACCTGACCCGCCGCATGTTGAACACTTATGATCAATTTGTTTTCCAGTTCCGCTACAGTAGTTACATACTCTGCGGTTGACTACTTTACCAAATGGAGTGGATTGCTCAACATTTAGTTGACCTGATCCGCCGCAATGTGAGCATGTCTTCGCCTCTGTTCCAGGTTTTGCACCTGATCCATGACAGGTTTCACACGTTTCTTCACGAGGAATTTCGATCGTTGCTTCTTTTCCAAATGCCGCTTCTTCAAATGAAAGGGTCATTGTATATTGAAGATCCGCTCCTTGACGCGGTGCATTCGGATCTCTTCTTCTGGCTCCGCCGCCAAAAATACTAGAGAAGATATCATCAAAACCACCGAAGCCGCCAAAGTCTCCACCGCCGCCAAAGCCGCCACCTCCAAAGCCTTGGTTTGGATCGGTATGACCGAACTGGTCATATTGCGCACGTTTTTGGTCGTCAGAAAGGGTTTCATAGGCTTCTTTTACTTCTTTGAATTTCTCATCTGAGCCAGCTTCTTTATTAATATCAGGGTGATACTTTTTTGAAAGCTTGCGGTATGCCTTTTTGATTTCGTCCTTTGAGGCGCTCTTACTCACGCCAAGCACTTCATAGTAATCACGCTTACTCATCTCTTCACACTCCCGATTTTCTCACATAAATACGATTGTATCATTTTGATTTGACCTTTTTCAATTCATTTTCATCGTTGAAAAGAAAAAAGTCAAAGCCAAGAGATCCTGACTTTGACTTTCTGACGAGTACGTTTCAGCAGTCTTATTCAAAAGTAAAGGTGATTATTTTTTCTCTTGATCGTCGTTTACTTCTTCGTATTCTGCATCCACTACATTGTCATCTGCTTTTTGAGCACCTTCAGCGCCTTCTTGCTGAGCTTGTGCTTGTTTTGCAGCTTCTTCATAGAGCTTTGTCGTTAATTCTTGAACGATTGTTTGCAGCTCATCTTTCTTCGCTTTGATGTCTTCTAGCTCGCCTTTTTCAATCGCAGCTTTCAGCGCATCTTTTGCATCATTTGCTTTTTTGACTTGCTCTTCATCGATTTTGCCTTCAAGATCTTTTAATGTTTTTTCTGTCGTAAACACTAATTGATCTGCTTCATTGCGCACTTCGATTTCTTCTTTTTTCTTTGCATCTGCTTCAGCATTTTCTTCTGCTTCTTTGATCATTTTTTCGATCTCTTCATCAGAAAGACCTGAAGAAGATTTGATGGTAATGTTTTGTTCTTTTCCAGTACCCATATCTTTTGCACGTACGTTTACGATACCGTTTTTGTCGATATCAAATGATACTTCGATTTGTGGTACTCCGCGTGGTGCTGGCGGAATATCAGTCAATTGGAAACGACCTAATGTTTTGTTATCAGCTGCCATTGGACGCTCACCTTGCAGGACGTGAATGTCTACAGCTGTTTGGTTGTCAGCAGCAGTTGAGAACACCTGAGATTTACTTGTTGGAATGGTTGTATTCCGTTCAATCAGCTTCGTGAAGACGCCGCCCATTGTTTCAATTCCTAGAGAAAGTGGTGTTACGTCAAGAAGGACAACGTCTTTGACATCTCCTGTGATGACTCCACCTTGAATTGCCGCACCAAGTGCAACCACTTCATCAGGGTTTACGCCTTTATGAGGCTCTTTGCCTGTTTCTTTTTTGATCGCTTCTTGTACTGCCGGGATACGAGTTGATCCACCAACAAGGATGACTTTATCAATCTCGCTAGCAGACAGACCAGCATCTTTAAGTGCTTGACGTACAGGTGTCATTGTGCGTTCAACTAGTTCAGAAGAAAGCTCTTCGAATTTAGCACGAGTTAACGTTAATTCAAGGTGAAGAGGCCCTGCTTCTCCTGCTGTGATAAATGGCAGTGAAATTTGTGTAGATGATACACCTGAAAGATCTTTTTTCGCTTTTTCAGCAGCATCTTTTAGACGCTGAAGCGCCATTTTATCTTTAGAAAGGTCAATGCCATTCTCTTTTTTGAATTCAGCGACTAGGTGATCAATGATGACTTGGTCAAAATCGTCTCCACCTAGACGGTTGTCCCCAGCAGTTGAGCGTACTTCAAAGACGCCGTCTCCAAGCTCAAGAATTGATACGTCAAATGTACCGCCGCCAAGGTCGTATACAAGAATCGTTTGATCTTCTTCTGTTTTATCTAATCCATAAGCAAGTGCAGCTGCTGTTGGTTCGTTGATGATACGTTCTACTTCAAGACCCGCAATTTTACCAGCATCTTTTGTTGCTTGGCGTTCTGCATCGTTGAAGTAAGCAGGAACTGTGATAACAGCTTTTGTTACTTCTTCGCCAAGATAGGCTTCAGCGTAAGATTTAAGGTGTTGAAGAATGATGGCAGAGATTTCCTGCGGTGTATATTTCTTGCCTTCAACTTCTACTTTATAATCTGTACCCATATGTCTTTTAATAGACATGATCGTGTTCGGGTTTGTAATTGATTGACGTTTTGCTACTTCACCTACTTGGCGCTCTCCATTTTTAAAAGCGACAACAGATGGTGTTGTACGTGCTCCTTCAGCGTTTGCTATCACTTTTGGCTCGCCGCCTTCAAGTACTGCAACACATGAGTTTGTTGTTCCTAAGTCAATCCCAATGATTTTACTCATATTCAATGACCTCCCATTATGTAGTTATTGATTTACTTTTACCATTGATGGACGAATGACTCGGTCTTTGAGTTTATAGCCCTTTTGCAATTCTTCTACAACGATATTTGAATCGTAGTTTTCATCTTCAACTTGCATGACGGCTTGATGAAGGTTTGGATCGAACTCTTTGCCGACAGCTTCAATTGGTTCAACGCCTTCGTTTTTCAGCGCTTCTACCAGCTGGCGGTAAACCATTTTCATCCCTTCTAACAAACTTTTCGTTTGCTCATTGTCTGGATCAATTCCAAGCGCTCTTTCAAAGTTGTCAAGAGCCGGGAGAAGATCACTGACAACATGTTGAGATCGATATTTTTGCACGGTCTCCATTTCAGTTCGAGTACGGCGTTTATAGTTTTCGAAATCTGCTTGAACACGCAGAATTTTGTTTTCTTTTTCATCTAGAAGCTGCTGCAATTCATCAATTTTCTCTTGGAAGGCAGACTGTTCATCATGCTTTACTTCCTCAGTATCTGCTTGAACTGCTTCTTCTTGTGCTTCAACTTCTGCTTCTTGCTCAGGTGTCTGTTTTTCTTCTGACATTGTGTTCACCTCCCTCAAAAGATTCAAGAATACGAAGGGGCTGCGCCCCCGCCTTTTATCACCCTAATCATCATACAAATTGGAAAGTGCGTTTGACAAGTCTTTTGATACATGATGCAAAAGACTGACGACCCGGCCATAATCCATGCGGGTAGGACCGATGACAGCAATGGAGCCAAGTGGTTTTTGATCGATTGAATAAGTTGCCGTGATTAAACTGCAATTCTCCATTGCTTCCAAATTGTTTTCTGAACCGATTTTAATGGTGATTCCTTGCTCATTTGGATGAAACAGCTGCATGACATCATTCTTCTGTTCAATCAGCATCATGAGTGAACGAATGCGGTCAATGTCATGAAATTCTGGCTGATTCAACATATTAATCTTCCCGCCAAAGAATAGTTTTGATTCATTTTGCGTTGAAGTAAATGTGCTTTCAAGCGCATCTAAAATATGATCATAGTTTTTTAAATGCGTACGAAGCAGCATCACCACTTCTTTATACATCCTGTCCTTCAGCTGATCCATCGGAACCCCTGCTAGGCGGCTGTTTAAAATATTCATCAGCTTCTCGATATCTGAGACGTCAAGATGCTCAGAGAAGGTAATGGTTTTGTTTTCAACATGTCCGCTGTCTGTAATCATAATCGCCACAGCTTTGTTAGGCTGGACGGGGACAAGCTGAATTTGCTTTAATCGATTTTCACTTAGCTTTGGACCAAGCACGATCGATGTGTAGTTTGTGAGATCTGATAAAATTTCCGCCGATTTTTGAACTGTTTTTTCCAGCTCAAAAATTTTCTCCTGAAACACTGACTGGATGAGCACAAGCTCTTTAGGTGACAGCTTTCGCGGAGAGAGCAAATGATCTACATAATAACGATATCCTTTTTCGGAAGGAATTCTTCCTGATGAAGAATGGGTCTTTTCAATAAAACCAAGTTCCTCCAAATCAGCCATTTCGTTTCTAATCGTCGCAGAGCTGAATGTGATGTCTTCCTTTTTAGAAAGCGTTCTTGATCCAACTGGCTGCGCCGAACGAATAAAGTCATTAATGATGACTTGCAGAATCAAAAGCTGACGATTTGTTAACATCATCATCACCCCTGTTAGCACTCTCTTTCAACGAGTGCTAATTGTATAAACAAAATTACCAAACTCAAATTAAAATGTCAATTATAACTCACCGAGAAACGCTTGAAAAACTTCATTTCCTAATAATTTTCCTTTTCTTGTTAAACGAATGCCCATTTCATCCTGTTCAATGAGCCCTTTTTCTGCTAATTCTTCAAGAACAGAGGAAAAGAGCGTTTCTGGAGTGTCTCCATATTTTGCTTGGAAATGAGCGCTTTTCACGCCTTCAATTTTCCGTAAACCTAAAAACATTTCTTCTTCGATCTGTTCTGCTTTTGTGACTTGATGTGTTTCTTTATATGGGAAGCCTGTTTGTTCAATCAGTTCCAAATAATGTTTCACTGGTCCAGCGTTCACATTACGGACGCCATCTACATAGCCGTGCGCTCCTGCACCAAAACCGAAGTAATCATCATTGCTCCAATAGGTGAGGTTATGCTGACTTTCAAAGCCCGGTTTGGCGTAATTGCTAATTTCATATTGTTTGAGCCCGTGACGCTCCATTTCATCCATGACCAGCTCGTACATTTCAGCCTCACGTTCTTGCGGAGGTAAATGCAGTTTCCCTTTTTGCATCAGATTGTAAAAAACCGTCTTCGGCTCGACAATCAGTGAATAGACAGAATAGTGCTCTGCACCTAATGAAAAAGCCGTCTCAAGTGAATTCATGACATGATGTTTTTCTTGATGAGGCAAACCGAACATGAGGTCGAGACTAATGTTGTCAAATCCAACCGCTCTTGCTCGTTCGAAAGACGTGAGGACATCTTTCTTTTGATGAACCCGTCCGATTTTTTTGAGCAGATCGTCTTCAAATGTTTGTACACCAAAGCTCAACCGATTGACACCTGCTGATTTTAGCACATGCAGTTTCTCAAGCGATAGTTCGTCTGGGTTTGCTTCTACTGCAAATTCGATCAGGTTTTTAGTCGGTTTTAATACGCGGTGAATGCTGTCCATAAGCTGATCTAGCTGGCTGATTGTCAGTGATGTCGGAGTTCCTCCGCCAATAAAGATCGTTTTAAGTTCTTGCTCTCCTTTTTGATCGATCGTGTGCTGCATCTCTTTTTCAAGTGCGGCTAAGTATTCATCGACCGGCTGAGTATTAATGAAAAATTTATTGAAATCACAATAGTGACAAATATGCTCACAAAATGGAATGTGAATGTAAGCTGCTTTCATTTGATGACACCTTCTTTACAGGTAAAGAGCCGCAGTTTATCGCTGCGGCACCTTTGTTTGTTTTCGACTATAAACGTCAAGGCAGACATTGTAAAGTAGGTTGCCTTGAGGCGGTTATTTT
The DNA here is from genome assembly GCF_001857925.1 of Bacillus xiamenensis. NCBI lineage: Bacteria > Bacillati > Bacillota > Bacilli > Caryophanales > Bacillaceae > Bacillus > Bacillus xiamenensis. The sequence continues at coordinate 3,050,060 of NZ_CP017786.1, read as the reverse complement.
TTCGGTGTGCTGTCGTCCATTTTCAGCACGGCCATAAATGCTTCTTGCGGGACTTCTACAGAGCCCACTTGCTTCATGCGCTTTTTCCCTTCTTTTTGCTTCTCAAGAAGCTTTCTTTTCCGGGAAATATCTCCACCATAACACTTCGCAAGTACGTTTTTACGCATTGCTTTAATAGTGGATCGAGCAACAATTTTTTGACCAATCGCTGCCTGAACAGGTACTTCAAAGTGCTGGCGCGGAATCAGTTCTTTTAGCTTTTCTACAATGATCTTTCCTCGTTCATACGCGTAATCACGGTGAACAATAAAGGAAAGTGCATCGATCTTTTCACCATTGAGCATGATGTCCATTTTCACGAGAGTGGATGGGCGATAGCCAATTAGCTCGTAATCAAAGGACGCATACCCTTTTGTATTAGACTTTAGCTGATCAAAGAATTCGTATACGATCTCAGCCAAAGGAATTTCATAAACAATGCTGACGCGGTTCGCATCAAGATATTGCATATCAATGAAATGACCGCGCTTTCCTTGGCAAAGCTCCATAACAGAACCTACATAATCATTCGGCACCATCATCGTCGCTTTCACGTACGGTTCTTCAATTCGCTCAATCTTTTGCGGATCAGGCAAATTAGACGGGTTATCTACGACGATTTTTTCTCCATCTGTCATATACACATCGTAAATAACACTTGGCGCCGTCGTAATGAGGTCAATTTTAAATTCACGCTCAATCCGTTCTTGGATGATTTCCATATGAAGCATACCGAGGAAACCGCAGCGGAAACCGAAGCCAAGTGCTTGGGATGTCTCTGCCTCATATTGAAGGGAAGAATCATTTAATTCAAGCTTTTCTAACGCTTCACGCAAGTCATTGTATTTCGCTGTGTCAATTGGATAAAGTCCGCAGTATACCATTGGGTTTAGCTTTCTGTATCCAGGCAGTGCTTCTTTTGCAGGGTTTTCTGCACTTGTAATCGTATCCCCTACACGTGTATCACCGACATTTTTAATGGCAGCTGTCAAATAGCCAACATCTCCAACAGTCAGTTCGTCTGTTGGCATTGCTTTTGGTGTGAATACGCCGACCTCAAGCACTTCAAATTCTTTGCCTGTCGCCATCATCTTGATTTTCTGGCCGGGTTTTACCGTCCCTTCGACAATTCGTATGTAAGCAATGACGCCGCGATACGCATCGTAGAGGGAATCAAAAATAAGGGCTTGAAGCGGTGCTTCTGGGTCTCCAGTTGGTGCGGGCACCTTTTCGACGATTTGTTCTAAAATATCCTCGATCCCAATCCCCGCCTTAGCAGAGGCCAGAACTGCTTCAGATGCATCCAAGCCGATGACATCTTCAATTTCTTGTCTTACACGCTCAGGCTCTGCACTCGGCAGATCAATTTTATTGATAATCGGTAGAATTTCTAAGTTGTTATCAAGAGCTAAATAAACGTTCGCAAGTGTTTGTGCTTCGATGCCTTGTGCTGCATCCACAACAAGAATTGCCCCTTCACAAGCAGCCAGGCTTCGGGATACTTCATAGGTGAAGTCGACATGCCCTGGTGTATCAATCAGGTGCATAATATATTCTTCTCCATCCTTGGCCTGATATTTCAGCTGGACAGAGTTTAATTTAATCGTAATGCCGCGTTCACGCTCTAAGTCCATGGAATCAAGTAATTGTTCTTTCATTTCTCGTTGAGTAATCGCCGCTGTTTTTTCCAAAATACGGTCCGCCAATGTGGATTTGCCATGGTCAATATGGGCGATAATGGAGAAATTCCGAATTCTTGATTGCCGTTCTAATCGTTTTTCTTTATCTGTCACAATCTATCACTCCTACTATAAAACGCGGGTTGCGCTAGGTTAGATTATATCAATAGGGCTGTAAAGATTCAATCGAAATCAAGAAAAGCCGCTCATCGGTTAGCGGCTTTCATGAAAAGGTGTGTAATCTTATGAAATTCACTGTTTATTTCCCATTCACCCAATCATAAAGAGAACGGGCTGCATGGGTCATGCCATCAGATAAAGCTTTCCCTGCCTTAGAGAAGGCATTAAAGCTCTCCATTTCTTCAAGCTGCTTTTGCTTTTCTGCTAAATCCTTTTCTGTCACAGCTGTTCCTAAAATAGAGGCTTCTTTTTCTTGATCGTCATTCATGTGAATCGTGAAGGCCCCTTTTAATTGTGGATCATGGTAGCCCTTCATTTGAAGCATGCCATTATTGGCTTGCTGCATTCCTAAAAAGACGCCAAACAGCAATACCAACCCTAAAATAATGGTTTTTCCGATAAATGAGCCCATGCCCTGCACCACCTTAAGACCGTTTTTTCTCATCCTTTTCTTTGCCGTTTACCTTTTCTGCGTCCCAGAAAATCTCACTGAACACATCAGCTGCTGCGTTAGATGCATTTTTCAATTCTTCCATATTATTATCCACACCGCCAAATTCTAAAAGAAGGGCTTTGTCAGATAAGTCTTGATTATAGATTCCATTATCACCAATTTCTCCTTTGGCAAACACTCCGACGCTGAGACCTTTATATTTTTTCTCCATCAAATGGTGGAACTCCGTCGCCAGCTTTAAGTTTTTCTCATAGCTTTGATTCTTCTTCCCAACAACAAACGCTATCCGTGCATATTTCTTGCCTTTGATCTCTACTGTGGTATCTTTCTTTCTTCTTGAATCACGGTGAATATCTATTAAATAGTTGAGGTCCTCATTTTTAGCGAGGGCTTCTTTTACAACCAGTCTCGATTCATTATACGATTGCGGATACTTTAACCCTTTTTGCAGCAGTCTTTTTTCAATTTCCGTTTTATCGACTGTGTTGCCGATTCCTTGCTGGTCGAGCGCTTTACCAAACATGTCGCCGACAAGGGTGACGTTCACTTTTGAGTGCCGCGCATTGTTTGGATTTGTCTCTCCTTTTAGAAATGGTAAATATGATTCCGTATTATGTGTGTGATAAATGTACACAGCTTTTCGTTTTCCTGTAGATCGGTCCGGCTCTTTCGCAGGCTTTTTCGGCTCATCCTCATCAAGCTTGTCCAGCTCAGCCAAATTTGCCTCTTTTTCATCTTTGATGACTTCACTTGGCGGCGGCGATTCCATTGGCATATTCGTATAGTCTGTCCCTTCACCCGCTAAAATGATTTTTGTATCAAAATGTTCAAAGCCCGGCAACTCTCTTCCTAGAAAACTGCGAGGATCTTCTAAATTGATACTTGTGGCAAGCTTGAGTGACAGCCCAGAGAAATTGAATCCTTTCTGATCTTCTGGGACTGCTGAGGCGAAATATTGGTTTTCCATGCCCATTAGGGTCGCAAAGAATGCCCCTGACAGCTCATCTGCCACACCATATAATGACGCTTGAGGTCTAAGCTCAGGTTTTAAAGACGTCAAAGACCCTGACATGACAAACACAACCACAAGAGAGGCAATAAACAAGAAAATACTCTTCACTACTTTCGTTCCATTAATCGCAACAACCAACTGTCGAGGACGGCGGGGTCTTTTTTTCATGATTTACTCCCTCCAGCACGCTTTCTAGTAATTACACTATGAGCGAGCTAGAGAAAGTAGAACCGTTTAATGATTATAAGAACCCATGTTATCTTGAGAGATTTTTTGATGAAGCGCTGTATTTAATCCATTGGCGAGTACGTTCGCCATGTCATCAATGAATGTATCGACTTCCTTCGGTGTGACCATTAGATTTTGTCCAAGCGGTGCAAGCACTTCATGGATCAACTGTCTTTTTTCTTCTTCAGGCAGCGTTCCTACTATGCCTAAAAAGGATTGACGCGTTTCTTCGTCTGGTAAGTCTTCTTCATTCAGCACTTTTTTCTTCCCAAATGTCAAACCAGCTGGTACTAAAGATCGGGAAGGTCTATCATCTTTCAGTTCTCTACCAAAATGCTTTAAGACATAATCAATCGTGTCACTTGCGATCGTTACTGCATCAACCACGGTCGGAACACCAATCGCAATGACTGGAATGCCCAATGTGTCTTTGCTTAATTCCTTGCGCTTATTCCCTACACCCGATCCTGGATGTATACCTGTATCAGAGATTTGAATCGTCGTATTCACCCGTTCCACCGCACGGGCAGCCAGTGCATCTATGGCGATCACAAAATCCGGTTTGGATCGTTCAATCACACCTTGTATAATGTCACTTGTTTCTATACCCGTCAGTCCCATGACGCCAGGTGATAAAGAAGACACAGGTCGATAGCCTTCCTGCACATTTTCAGGCTGTAATTCAAATAAATGCCGCGTCACCAGCAAGTTTTCAACTGTGAGCGGCCCTAAAGCATCAGGCGTGACATTCCAGTTTCCGAGTCCCACAACAAGACAGCTCGCATCTGCCTGAATGCCGCGGTCTTTTAAAAACTGAGCAAAATGATGGGCAAAGACTTCGACCACTTTTTCTTGCATCTCAGAATCCTTCTCGCGAATTCCCTGCGCTTCAAGCGTTAAGTATGTACCCGCCTTTTTCCCTGTCAGTTCCTCTCCTTCTTTCGTGATTTCCACAGTACGTATGCGGATGCCATGCTCTTCCTTTTCCTTCTCGACAATTCCTTGAATACCGTCCTTTTTGACGACATTCGGATCGTTCTCTTGTTCTAGTATCTCTTTTGTTTCAACGGCCAAATCGGTCCGGATTTGATATGCGCTTAAATCGAGTTTCTGTTTCTTCATGAAAAAGCTCCTTCCACCAAGTCATTAACTGTAGTCTTTCCATCTCTTTCAAGAAACATTCGAGCGCTTCATCAATGAAAAATACTTTACATTTATATTGCATTCTAAAGGTGTGTTTGATAGAATACAATTTGTTCTATTGTGAAGATTTAACCTTAAGACAATTGTGTTTAGGTTGTATCTTAGGAGGTGAAACACATGCCAAATATTAAATCAGCGATCAAACGTACAAAAACGAATAACGAACGCCGTGCACACAACGCAACGATCAAGTCTGCGATGCGTACTGCGATTAAACAAGTTGAAGCTTCTGTCGCTAAGAACGATGCTGAGCAAGCAAAAGCTGCTCTTTCTTCTGCTGCAAAACGCATTGACAAAGCCGTTAAAACTGGTCTTGTACACAAAAACGCAGCTGCGCGTTATAAATCAAGACTTGCTAAACAAGTAAACGGACTTTCTGCATAATAATTGCAACGCCTCAGTCATGAGGCACCTGTTTAACTGTACGTCCGTCCTGACCGGCTTAGCCATAAGGACAGACTGGCAATTATACATCTAAACAAAAACGACCCTCTTTTCAGAAGGTCGTTTTTTTATATTCTCATGCCCCTAATAAGCGAAGCAGGAACAATTCTAATAACAGCTGCTTGTCCTTTTTGCCCGTTTTCATTTCATAATCAATCGTGGAAAGCTCTTTGACGATGCGCTTGAGCTCTTCTTCTGAAAACAAACTCGCTTGATCCATAGCGAGTTTGACCCGGAATGGATGGACTTTCAGGTTTGACGCAATTTGTTTTTGCCCATATCCCTGCTGAGCAAAGTACTTCGTTTGCAGAATTAATCGAAATTGATTTGAAATGAGTGCCAATATTTTGATGGGTTCCTCATTTTGCTTTAGGAGGTCATAAAACATTTGCATAGCTTCAGAACGGCGCCTGTTCACGATTTGGTTGATCAGTTCGAAAATATTCTGCTCCAGACTTCGTGCAACGAGCTGATTGACATCAGCCAGCTCAATTTCCTCCCGCTCTCCAATATATGTACTGAGCTTCCGGACCTCTTGGAAAAGGGAGGACAGACTTCCACCACATAACATCACAAGCTGTTCTGCCGCTTCGGCTGTGATTGTTTTTCCTTCTGTTTTCACCAATGTGATGGTAAAATCAGTCGTTTCTTTAGGATTTAACTCTTTCGCCTCGACCACAGCTGCTTTCTTTTTCAGTAATTTCGTGATTTTCTTACGTTCATCCAGTTTTTCATAAGGTGCTAATAAGACAAGAATGGTGTAAGGAGCTGGCTTTTCTAAATAAGCTTCTAATACAGAAAGCTGATGCTCTATTTTTTCCTTTTTCTTTTCTGCTGTCAGAAAATAAGGATTCTTGATCACCACAAGACGTCGTTCTCCCATAAACGGAAATGTTTCGGCGTCCGTCACAGCCTGCTCAAGCGGCACCTCTTCCATATCAAAAACCGAGTAGTTAAAATCCTTCGTTTCTTCGTCGACCACAGCTTGTCTCAATTTAGCAGCTGTCTCTTGCAATAAGTATGTTTCTTTTCCATATAAGCAATAAACGGGATGGATATCCCCTTTTTTAAAATTGTTCCATATCTCAAAGACCATTCGCTCGAATCCCTCTCTTTCACTTCCTCCTCTATCCTAAAGTGTGTGGAGACATTAGTAAAGAGGAAGCTGAAAGTGCCGCCTCCTCATTTATAGTAAACGTCTCACGTAAGCTCCCGGGTCAGCTCACAGTCAGACGATATTCATAAAATGATCATGAAAATGGAAAACGGTTACTTTGCCTTCTAGCAATTCCAAATGAGTTCAAGTATACTAAAATTAGCCAGGAGGGATGAAAATGAATGAATTTGAAAAGAATGTTCAAAGCAAGCGGAATGATGTGACCGACTCAGCTGTTGGTTTTATCGTCACATTCGGATTTTTCGCCTCAATGTTTATTTTGGCAACAGTTATACACCTTGTTGGATCTTAACTACATGAATGCAAGATGACTGCCGTTTTGGCAGTTTTTTTATTGATTTTGTAAGATATCATATGAAGGATGAGCGTAAAATGTTCCATTCTCTTCAAGAAATTCATAGGTCACACTTCCAGCGATATCTGTACGATACACCTTTGTTTGATGATCGTTGAGTTTTTTCAAGACTTCTTGATGAGGATGCTGATACCGATTTCGTTCACCTGCTGAAATCAGTGCAAATGACGGCTTCAATTGCTGAAGCCATTCTTCACTTGTTGAGCCTTTACTCCCGTGATGGGCAACCTTCAAGACATCTGCTCGCAGCTGGGGATACGCTTTTATGATTTCTCGTTCCCCTTCTTGTTCAAGATCACCCGTGAATATAAAACGCTTTCCGCCAAGAGTAAGGGCGAGAACAAGTGAATCATTATTTTTACTCGTCACCCGATCATTTGCCGGATGAAGAACCTCCATTACTTGTCCTCCAATCCTCAGCTGATCTCCTCTCTCTAATTCATCAACAGGTATCCCTTGATCAGCCGCTTCCGCTAACAGCTTTGCATCTTCCGGACTTCGGGCAAAGCCTTTTGGTACTGCAAGCCGCTTTACTTTATTTCGCTTCATTAACCGCATCGCTTCTCCCATATGGTCTTGATCGGCATGTGTGAGAATGAGAAGATCAAGTTTTGCTATTCCTTTTGCATGCAAGAACGGGATAAGCGTTTGATCACCGATCGTAGATACTTTTCGTCTTTTTTTCCACGGCTCTTCTTTAAAAGAAAGTCTGCCTCCTGTGTCTATTAATATATGCCCCGCTCGATAAGGGAGCTGAATAAACAAACTATCCCCTTGCCCTACATCCAGCATCGTGACCTCTCCTTTTTGAAGAAAGTTTGGAGTGAAATAGTGTACACCGAGTGCACCAATAAGAAAAAGAAGCGGCACAGCATAAGATTTGATGGAAGTTTTACATTCAAGCACAAATAATAGAAAAATAATAGAGGAAACCTCTAGGAGAACGTGCCACCAAGTAGATTTCATAAAGATCAGGGTGAGACCATCATAAGAAGCCATATGCGCTGACAGCTGATGACTAAACCGGATCAACGAATCAAGCAGCTGAAACAAAGTTTGACCAAGCGGAAGATAAATCAAAGACAAAAGGAAAAAGAGTAAAGACAGAGGCATGACAACGATTGTATAAAAAGGCACAAAAATCATATTCAAAGGAACACTCAGCAAGGAAAATTGCTGAAAGTAATATAAAAGAACAGGAAGTGAGGCAAGCTGTGCAATAAAGGAAATGAGGAATAACTGCATCACCGAACTTTTCGCTTTTGATAAAATTCTAGTGGATAATAAAATGAAAAATGTCACCACAAATGAAAGCTGAAAACCGACATCAAATAAATAAAGTGGCTGAATAGCCAATAAAAGCAAAAATGTCACGCTTAAGACCACCGCAGAAGGCTGTTTCATTTCTTTTGGCAGGCTTGTGATGACCAAATAGATCCCTGCCATGAGACAAGCTCTCAAAACGGACGGCGCAGCACCTGTCAAACAAGCATAAACCGGAAGAAAGCATAATAACAGAATACGCGCTGTCTCTCTTGTCACGCCAACGCGGAGCAAACACCAAAACAGGCAGGCGAGCAGCGTTTGAACATGAAGTCCTGAGATGGCTAATAAGTGAATGATGCTAAGCATTTGATAATCTCTTAATGTGTCAGGATCAATCAATTCACGGTCTCCAAAAATGAGCGCCTGTACAATTCCTACAGAGCTGTTAGGAACAAGGTTTTCAAGAAATCTTAGCCCTTTCTGTCTTAAGACCGAGAGCACATGTGAAGGGCTGTCATGTTTTGTGCAGCTTTTAATAGACTTTGGCAAGAAAACAGCATCAATGCCTTTTGTTTTTAGAAATTGATCATATTGAAACCCGTTAGGTATGGTGGCGTGTTTAGGTAATCGAACATCACCTGACATATGACAGCTCATTCCCGGCACCACGCTATTTAGTGCATCTTTTTCATACTCCGTTTGAATTGTATAAAAAGCGGCTAATCGCTCATCTTCTGTTGAAACAGTTGCTGAAAAACGATTGCCATCTATTTTCGGAATGCTTTCAATCACTACTGAACCAGAAAATGATTTTTCTTGTGCGGTATGATTCGCTTCAAGAGACTGATGAACCATAAACATGAGTGTATAAATCGTTCCACACAAGCTAACGATTAGAAAAAGCTGGGGTGTTTTTTTGAGCAAGCTGATTAGGAGAAAAACAAGAAGAAAAAGAAAAAAATACACATGAAGATGACATGCGGCCAGAGCAATTCCAGCAGCTGCTGAAATCGCCCCGAACGGCAAATACTTAAACATAGGAAGTAAATAATTGATTCGCCTTTTCATGCATTTGTCGAATTTCTGTTTCACTAAGTCCTGATTCACTTAGTTTGCCAATTAAATCCGCAACAAAGGCTAATTTTTCTTGGTTTTTTAAGTCAATGATCATTTCATCTAGTTCAACCTGTTCCGTTTGAACTCCGGCCTGCTCGAATAAATCGACAGCATAAGGATGATTTTTATAATCCTTCGCATAATACACTGTTCGAATACCTGCTTGAATAATCGCTTTACAGCACTGCAAACAAGGAAAGTGCGTCACATAGATTTCAGCATCTGCCGTTGGTGCACCAAATTTGGCACATTGCAAAATGGCGTTCATCTCCGCATGAATTGTGCGAACGCAGTGATGATCTATCACATAGCATCCTACATCTGCACAGTGCACATCACCAGCAATGGAGCCATTGTATCCTCCTGCAATGATACGCTTATCTCTTACGATGGTGGCCCCGACAGCTAACCGCTCACAGGTGCTTCGCAAAGCAAGCAAATGGCTTTGCGCCATAAAATATTGATTCCATGAAATTCTCTCCACGAGCTGATCCCTCCAGAATGATGTATGGTATTAAGTGTACATGCCTTTCTTCTATACCGTCAATTCTACTTGACCGTCAGTTGATTTTTCAGCCGTTCGATGGTCTTCTCGCCAAAACCCGAAATGTTCCGCAAATCTTCAATTTGTTGAAATTCTCCATGTTCTTCTCTATACGCAATGATGGCTTCTGCTTTGGCTGGACCTATCCCATTAATGGTCTGCAACTCCGCTGCATCAGCTTGATTCACATTCACAACTTGACTCATTTCATTTTTTGATGAATTTCCTGATGAAGTGTCTGCTGCTGCCGGCTGCATTTGCCTGCCTTCTTCTCCCTGCTTTCGTACATAAATCATCATACTGTCCTGTAATTTTGCGGCTTGATTGATGTCAAACGTATCCGCCTTACGAGTAAAGCCTCCTGCTCTTTTAATCGCATCTTCAACCCGATCCTCAGGTCGAAACGAATATACACCCGGTTTTCTTACAGCTCCTTTCACCTCCACTACAATGGATGATGACTCATTTTCTGCACTCTCCTGCTTGTCTTCTAATGTGATTGACATGTCTTTTGTTTCCTTCAACACACTCGGCTCAGCGCTGTTTTCTTTTTTTCCTGCTAAAAATAAAAAGCTGATGATGGCAGCGATAATAATTGCCGCTGCGACATAGAGTCTGTATTTTTTCAATAGAATGAGTCCTTTCACTTGCTCACGCTTCTTTCAATCATATTTTCCTACTGCTTCACATACTGTTTAGAAGATAACAGATCCTATGCGTCTAAGGAGGGAGAACGTTTGAATATCGGGTTAATCGGTACAGGAAACATGGGTACCATACTTACTGAGGCATTTATTGAATCGAAGGCAGTCAATCCCTCATCCATCACCATCACAAACCGAACCATTGAAAAAGCATTCAATATAAAAAAGAACCACCCAGAGCTCGAAGTAACGAAACAGCTTTCAGGGGCTGTAACAAATAAAGATTTCATCTTTATTTGTGTCAAACCACTGGATATTTATCCACTGTTAAAAGAGCTGAGCCCGCTGTTAACAGAACAGCAAACCATTGTCATTATTACAAGTCCTGTTCATCCTGAACAGCTTCAGGATATCGTTCCTTGTCAAACAGCCAGACTGATTCCAAGCATCACAAACCGTGCGTTATCAGGCGCATCCCTTTTAACTTTCGGTTCATCATGCAATGTTGCGACGAAAGCGACACTAAGACAACTAGCTTCGCGCATTTCAACTCCAATTGAAATTCATCATTCAATCACACGGGCAGCTTCAGATATTGTCAGTTGCGGACCTGCTTTTATCAGCTTTCTCGTTCAGAAAATGATTGAAGCCGCCGTTGAAGAAACGGATATTTCAAAAGAGGAAGCCACCACCTTATCAGAAGACATGCTTGTAGGACTTGGCCGTTTGATTGAAAAAAGAGTGTATACCCTTCCGGCCCTGCAGGACAAAGTGTGTGTGAAAGGCGGCGTCACAGGTGAGGGCATTAAAGCACTTGAAGCAGGTGTTCAAGATATGTTTCACCGGCTTTTTCAAAACACCCATGAAAAGTTCGATGAAGATCTTGAAGCGGTTGCGCATCAATACCCGCCAAGTGTGTTTACTGATGATCGCAGAAATTAGTGACCTTTGCAACAAACGAAAAAAGGGTTTTAAAAAACCATCGTTCCACTAAACGATGGTTTTTGGTTTCTTAGCTGAAATAAAATATCTTTCGGCGAATTCCTGAGGTGCTTCATTTGTAAAATCAGCAGTCACTTCAATCTTTTCAAAGCCAGCTGACTCAAGAAACGCTGCATAAGTCTCAAATGGAAATGTACGCTGTTCATGCGTCTCATCATAACGCTGATACACGTCTCCGTCCTTTACAAAAAAACTTAAATCATGAATGACCGAATACATGGCATCCCCTTTATCACTCTGCCAAATGTAGCTGATCTCTTCATCTTGATCTGCGAAGGTAGAGCCAGGGAATACCTCTTCCATTTTATAAGGGGTATGAACGTCAAAGAGTAAAACCCCACCTGCCTCTAAAAGCTGAAACATGTTTTTAAAGGTTTTTTTGACGTCATTTTCGTTTTTTAAGTAGTTCAATGAATCACAGCAAATAACCGCTGCTTGAAAGGCTTGTTCAAAGCCCGTAAGCTCTCTCATATCCTGATGTAAAAATTGAATCGACTGCTTGTGAGCCAGTGCTTTTTGCTGCGCAAATGCCAGCATCTCTTCGCTTAAGTCAATCCCTGTGACCATGTGGCCTTTTTCAGCTAACCGCAGAGATATCTCTCCAGTTCCACAGCCTACATCAATGATGGTACTATTCGGCTTGATATACTGCTGTATCCACTGAACCCATTCATCATAAGGTGCATGTGTCATGAGCTCATCATACACACCTGCAAACCCTTGATAAATCATGAATTAATGCCAAGTGAAAGCGTTTCTCTCGGCGCATCTCCCCATAACTTTTCTAGGTTATAGTATCCTCTTTCTTCCTTGTGGAACACATGAGCAATGACATCTCCTAAATCAATCAATACCCATCTTGCCTCATCAAAGCCTTCCATCTTTTTGACTTCGATGCCGCCTTCTTCTGCAAGATGTTTTACTTCTCTTGCAATGGCCTGGACTTGTTTGTCAGAATTCCCGTGACAAATGAGAAAATAATCTGCAACAAGTGAGATTCCTTGCATATTCAGGGCAATAATGTCCTCTGCCCGCTTATCATCGCATGCTCCTGCTGCGATGTTTAAAATTGATGATGCATCCATCAAAATTCCTCCTTAGTTGTTCTTATGCACAAGCGAGTTATAAGTAGCAAGTGTATCTGGAAAGATTGGCTGATTCTTTTTCATTAAAAAGCTGATTGTGTTTTTTAATGCTTGAATCAGGGCAAGATCCAAATCATGCTCTGCTAACTCTCTTACTTCTTCTACACCAGGAAAATGACGTCCTGGCTCTATATAGTCAGCAACATAAATGACTTTTTCAAGCAATGTCATGTTTGGTCTGCCGGACGTATGAAATTCAATCGCAGTTAAGATGTCCTGGTCGTCAATTCCAGCTTCTTTTTTGACCAAATATGCACCGACGGGGGCATGCCAAAGCTCGGGGGAATAATCAAGCAATAAAGGGTTCATCTGCTCCTGCTGGATGATGCCCTTCATTTCTTCCTTTGGTCTGAATTTGGCATAATCATGAAAAATAGCGGCCATCTCTGCTTTTTTCACATCTGCACCAAATCGTTCCGCTAATGAAATGGCTGTATCCATGACCCCAAGTGTATGTGTATACCTATGCTCAGTTAACTGTTCTTTGACACAGTTTAATGCTTCTTCACGATTCATATAAATGATGCTCCTTTATATAACGCTCAACAGCTTTCGGGATCAAATAATCGACAGGTTTCCCCTGCTTCATTCGCTGCCTAATCAATGTCGATGATACATCAAATGCTGGAACATCTGCAAACAAAAGAGGATACGTCGTACTTCCTACATAACCTGGTCTTTTCATCCCAATGAAGGTGATCATCTGAAGCAACTCATCAATTCGGTGCCATTTCGGCAAATTATCGACCATGTCCGCTCCAATCATAAAAAAGAACTCCTCTTCAGGATGATGCTTCTTTAACAGCTCCACGGTATCTACTGTATAAGAAGGGCCCTCTCGCTCCAATTCAATAAGCTCGATTCGAAAATGTGGATTTGACTGAATCGCTTTTTCCACCATTTTCACGCGATGATGACTATCTGCTCGTTTTTTGCCCGTTTTATGCGGAGGCTTGTGATTTGGGATAAACCAAATTTCATCAAGACCTACTTGGAAACGCACCTCACTTGCCATCAGCAGATGCCCGTTATGCGGGGGATCAAACGTACCGCCGAACAACCCTATTTTTTTCATATCATATCCACCTTTACGGCAGCTTAATTTGTTTATTTTCCTTAGATTCTTTGTACAGGACAATCACATTTCCGATCGTTTGTACGAGTTCAGCCTTTGCGCCTTTTACAAGTGCTTTTGCGACCTCTGTTTTGTCCTCGTCGCAGTTTTGCAATACGCTCACTTTCAAAAGTTCTCTTGCTTCAAGCGCCTCGGAAATTTGCTTGACCATATTGTCATTTACCCCGCCTTTTCCCACTTGAAAAATAGGGGATAAATGATGTGCTTGTGCACGTAAAAAACGTTTTTGCTTACCTTTTAACATGGTGTTCCTCCTAGTTTCTCTATGACAATTGACTTCATTTTTCTGGCGTCAGGCGTGATGCCCGTCCACAGTTCAAAGGCTCTTGCCGCTTGACCGACAAACATACCAACCCCATCTACTGTTTTCAAACCTAACCCGGCTGCTTCACTAAGCAGCTTTGTTTCTATTGGATTATACACAATATCACAAACGACCGCTGTTTTCTTTGCTTTTGTTAAAGAAATTGGGGTTTCTTCAACATTCGGGTACATCCCGATTGAGGTTGTGTGGATGATGACATCATAATTCCCGAGCCGTTCTTCTGCTTGATTTAATGGGATAGCACTTGATGTGATTTTCCCTTCAGCACTTTCAATTAATGACTCAGCTTTTTCAATGGTGCGGTTGGTGATGTCAAAGCTTTTCGGAGCATATTCAGCCATTGTCATATAAATCGCTCTTGCTGCTCCGCCAGCACCGATCATAAGAAATGACAGCTCTGATAACGGCTGATCTAAAGCTTCAAGCAATGAATGAAGAAAGCCTTCTCCATCTGTATTGTATCCAACAAGCTGACCTTTTTCGAGACGCACAGTATTGACTGCACGCAGGCGTTCAGCTGTTACATCAATTTTGTCAAGGTACTGCATGATCTCCACCTTGTGCGGGACAGTGACATTAAAACCGCTGATTCCTAAGGCTTTCATGCCGCTGACGGCATCTGCAAGATCGTGTTCTTCTACTTGAAAGCCATGATAATGCCCATCAATTCCAGCATCCTTTAATGCTGCGTTATGAATATCTGGAGACATTGAATGGCCAACAGGGTAACCGATTAATCCGTATAAAGGTTTCAAGGTCTCTCCCCCTTTGAACTTTTAAATTAACGAACGTCTCATAAACACATGAACGCCTTTTGGCGCATAGACTTTGATTTGCTTTCCTGCATCATTCGCTGTCACCCAGCCTAGTCCTGAAAAGACAATGTCCGTTTTCGGCTGATCAATGGTAAAGGTGTGCGGAACGAGCGGCGGAAAATCTTCCATTCCCTCTTTTGACGGCGGTGAAAGCAGCTCTCCTGCATGCTTTTCATATAAGTCATCTGCGTTCTCCAGCTTTGTCCGGTGAATGTTGAGCTCGTTTGGCATGTAGCAGACAAATGAGGTTCTGCCGCCTTTTACATAATCAAATCGAGCGAGCCCGCCAAAGTAAAGCGTTTGAGCTTCATTTAACTGGAACGTTCTCGGCTTTAATTCTTTTTTCGGCGTTAAAATTTTCAAATCGTTTTTGTCCACATAATGCGCCATTTGATGACGATTGATGATGCCCGGCGTATCAAATAACGCTGACCCGTCATCAAGCGGAATCTCAATGGCATCAAGTGTTGTCCCCGGGTATTGGGATGTGGTGATCACATTCTCTTCCCCAGACACCTCTTTAATGATTCGATTAATAAATGTTGATTTTCCGACGTTCGTACAGCCGACAACATAGACATTTCTCCCGTCGCGGTAATGGTCGATTGCTTCCATCACCTCAGGCACACCTTGTCCTCTGCTTGCACTGATTAAGAATACATCAATTGGGTTTAATCCGTTTTCTTTTGCTTCCCGCTTCATCCATTGAACAAGACGGTCCTTTTTCACGGATTTCGGTAATATATCTACTTTGTTGCCGACAAGCAAAATCGGATTACCACCGACAATACGGCTCAGCCCATTGATCCAGCTTCCGTTAAAGTCAAAAATATCAACGACCTTCACAATTAAAGAATCGGTCTCGCCAATGCTGTGTAAAATATTTAAAAAGTCGTCTTCGGTTAATGACACATCCTGAATTTCATTGTAGTTCTTTAACCTAAAACAGCGCTGGCAGATCACATCTTCTTTCAATAGAGATGCTGCCGGCGCATATCCTAATTGATCTTTATTTTCCGTCTGAATGGCTACACCGCAGCCAATACAAACAACCTTTTCCATTATTACTCTTCCTCCCACTGAATGTGGCCCTTACGCTTTAAGGCTCCTAAAATTCTGCGTTCAATCTGCCTGTTAAACTTCGTGAAAAATCCGTCCGACGCCGCAACAGGAACAACCAAAATCGTATGGAAGCCATGTCTGTTCCCGCCAAGCACATCTGTCATAAGCTGATCCCCAATGACAACCACATCTTCTTTTTTCAATTGCATATCAGCAACTGCCTTATTAAAAGCTCGTCCCATAGGCTTTCTCGCTTTATAAATAAACGGAATGTGCACCGGCTCAGAAAAAAGCTTGACCCTTTTTTCGTTATTGTTCGATACAATCGTCACTTGTATCCCGTGATCTTTCATCTCTTGAAACCATTCAATTAAACGCGGGGTCGCACTTGGACGGTCCCATTCGACTAGTGTGTTATCTAAATCGGTAATAATGCCTTTCACATTTCGTTCTTTTAGTTTTTGCGGTGAAATGTGGAAAATACTTTTCACAAATTCATCTGGTAAGAAATACTTCTTTAGCACAGTTTGCACCCTTTCTTCCTTTGGTTTTTCATCGATCGTGTCGAATCAAATCATAATTTGTCTGTCTATCGAATACAATGAAAAAGTTTTCGACATATGATGAGGACCTTCAACAGGTGTGGATAATTTTACACACATTATCCACCTATATTTCATCACGCTTTCATTCAATTATAAACACTCTACCCACAAGTTATCCACTTAACCATGTGGATAACAGAACGATTGTTCTTGTTTCCCATTCATGGTAGATTAAAGGTACTTCAAAGACATTCGATCAACCTATGATGATATGTCTTTTCCTCAAATTTTATGCCAACTTTTTCAGGGGAGGTGTTTTTCCCATCATATGGGTTTCTAGTATGAAAAAGCTGTCAGATGATTTACTTATAGAATCGTATTATAAAGCAAATGAAATGAACTTAAATCGTGACTTCATTGAATTAATTGAGACAGAAATGAAAAGACGTTCGCTCGGGCATATGCTCTCTGTTTCCTCTTAATTCCATATCACCAGGAACCATGCCTCCCGAGCACTCTCCTTTTTAAACTCAGGTGACTGATATTATATCACTTGCGCTATATGCTTACTACTATTTTCCGTAAAAAACACCCCTTCTAATCAAAGAAGAGGTGTCTTATTTGCAAGGCTGTTCATTCCAAAACCATAACCCTCCGCCTACGACCAAAATGACAACAAGGAATACAACAAGAAAAGCGTAACCGATTCCTGCTCCTTGAGCTGGATAAGGCGAACACGCAGGGTAAGGATAAGGACATCCCCACATATCAGTTACCTCCTTCTAGGAAGATATACTGTTAGACTATGCTGGATGGATGGTCTTGTTTAGGCAGATGGCCTGCATTTAAAAATGTTTAATGACATCACGCTCTTTGATTTCGTTATAAATGATTCTCGCCCCTTTTGGTGTCATATGATTGCCAGAAGGGTCAATGAGACCTGACTGAATCAGGGCATTGTCACTGTCTTCACCAGCTTCTCGGATGAAAGCTTTCCAATTGTCGACAAGCGGCACTTGCTGTTTTTTTGCTACTTCTCTTGTGATGTCATTATATGAGTTTTGCCAAGCTCTTGCCCCGCCTCTCTCAGCAAAATAAGATGACTTATACCGAGAGTAATAATACAAGCCCTTTTTCCCACCTTCTACAACAGGCACACAGGTCATGAGAATCGGGGTAATCCCTTCTTTTCTACTTTCAGAAATGAAGTAGGTTAAGTTTTCTTTAAATCGTTTTTTGGTCACGCGAGGGTGTTTCCCGTCTAGAATCGCCGCATCATTTGTGCCGAACATGATGAGGACGTAAGTTGGTTTTTGTTTTAAAATATCTTGCTCAAAGCGAAGCTTCGCATCTTCTGTTGTCTGCCCGCCAATGCCTGCATTCTTCACTTGAATTTGGCCGCGCTCGACGTTTTTCATGAGATTCACCCATTTTTCAGATGTTGGATAATCTCGAAAATCCCAGTTTGATCCTCTTGTGTTACTGTCACCGAATGCAATGACGCTTTCCTGCGCTGGTTTTGAGCACCCAGCAGCGACACATAAGAGGATGAAAAGGAAAACAAATTTCTTCACAACATTCACCTCCAAAAGCCCTCTTCATATAGTAAACGACAAGACTTTTGGTTTCAATGAATGACTGTTTTTGACGAATGCTTTCTATTGTAACTGAACCGGCACATAAGCTCTATCATGATGGAGCAGTTCGCTGACTTTCACAAACTGATAGCCTCTATTCTTTAATTCAGGGACCACCTGTTTCAGCGCTTCTACCGTCTGCTTACGATTTCCCCCGCCATCATGTAAAAGGATGATATCGCCGCCCTGAATATTTTCGATAATACGGCTGGCTATTTTGTGTGCACCAGGCCTTGACCAGTCCTTCGGGTCTTGCGTAAAGGACCACATGACCACATCATATCCTTGCTTTGAAAGAATGCGGAATGATTTCATGCTCAAGCGTCCGCCAGGAGGACGAAATAATAAAGGGCCGCCTGGCTGGAGGGATGCGATATGAGCTGCTGATTCTTTTAGTTCCTGCTTGATTTCCTTCGATGACAAAAGGTCAAAATACGAATGGTTCATCGTATGATTGCCGAGCTCATTTCCTTCGCCTACAATCCGCTCTGCTATTTGTGGGTATGCATGCATACGGCTCCCTATAACAAAAAAGCTGGCATTCACTTCATGCTCTCTCAGCACATCTAGTATTTGATTTGTGTATTCCGGATGAGGGCCATCATCAAAGGTTAACGCAATCTTTTTCCGTTCCTCTCTCATGTCCCAAAAGGCTCGCCCTGTTTTTTCTAGGTCGATTCTTTTTAATGTCCGCGCCTCTATTTTATTAGGAACAAAAGCACATAATACGCATACACACATTAAGATATGCAACCCTTTCATCAGACCGCCTCCACAGAACATGATTACACATTAAATTGCCCGCTTTCTGATGAATTCATTCAAGATTCATGATCATGTCTGCTTCTTTTCCGCATAAAAAAAGCCGGCCCATCAGGCCCGCTTTTTGTTTCACGTTTGGTTTCTCTCTTCAACTGTCGAACGTTGCTTAGAATTCATACAGACACTCTCCTTCTTGGATTTGATTTTGAGCCCATAGTAATTTTCGATAATACTGGTTGGACTTCTGGTACTGTTGAGAGGCTTCTAAGGCTGTCGCAATTTCTAGTGAGATATCCTCTATATAAGAGTATAGGCTAAGTTTTTCCAAATAATCAATGGTTTTTTGCAGTTGTTCTTCATTGATTCCCTGAACATATAAAGCATCCAGATACTCAAACATATGACAGAACAGCTGGTCTTCATGCTTCTTTGAGGCCAATTTCCCATCCTCTAATATGCGCATTGCCTCTGGCTGCTCATTTTGTCTAAAAAGCAATTTGGCCAATGTATAGAGTGTATGAGGAAGTGTAGGAAGCATCTCTTTGCGGGCGAGGTCAGCCGATTGGGTTAAATATCGTTCTGCTTCCTCTCTATAGCCTAGCTCTCCATAACATTTCCCTAAATTATAGAGCGCCGAGCTATAAATGCGCGGATGGTCAATTTGAGATGCGAGCTGTTTTGCCTTTTTCAAATGAGGCAGCGCCCGATCTTTACGTTTTAAATCTTGGTAATTACCTGAAATGACAAAGAGGCACTGAATAATGCGAATGGAATATGCAGCATGCTGATCGTAGATTTCAAGTGCTTTTAAAATATGGTGCATGGAGACATGCGTTTGTTTCATAATATAGTAGGCTTCTGCTACTTTAAAATGAAACTCAGCCTGCTCAATATCATCAAATACCATGGACAGCTGCTTTTCTGCCATTCGATAATATTTGACGGCCTCTAAATATTCTTTTTGACTAAACTCATGCATGCCACGAAAAAATGCGTGGTAATAATGCAGCATATCAGATAACTCATGATTGGAATTTTCGATTTTATCGACAAGGTTAGATACTGAGAAAGGTTTATATTTTGAAGGGTGTATATAGTCGAGCATAATTTGGTGCCGAAAACACATGAGCTGATAATAAATCAGTAAATGCTGGTCCTCTTCCATACGTTCAATTTCCGCTTCTACTTCCGCTTTCAAGATTTCCGCATCTGGAACACTGAACTGCCGTATCATTCGATACCATTCATTAATTTTCATGCCTACATGTGAAGAAAGAACCTTCCCCATGTTCCGAAAAAACCCCTTCCTTTTCGGTCTAATATTACATATTTTAGCACGTTTCTTAACCGCCAAGCACCGCAAAGAAACCGCAAACATATGAGAATGGCAGCAAAAACATTCGGACCCAAACACATTATTTTCGAAAAAGATGATTTTTTCCTCGTACAGACACAGACAATCCTCCCTTCACATACATTTGAGGATATAGGCAGTGGCCTAAACATGGTGGAGGTGAAAATCGTGGCAGGAGTATTTACAGCGATGGGATTGATGGTCAAAGAATTGGTGTTTTTAGTGTCCTATGTCAAAAACAATGCCTTTCCACAGCCCCTTTCGGGAGATGATGAAAAAAAATACTTAGCCCTTATGGCGCAGGGCGATGAACATGCAAGAAACATGCTGATTGAACATAACCTTCGGCTCGTCGCCCATATTGTCAAGAAATTTGAAAATACCGGGGAAGACGCTGAAGACCTCATCTCCATCGGGACGATCGGACTGATTAAAGCCATTGAAAGCTATTCCTCTGGAAAAGGAACAAAGCTGGCAACATATGCTGCGCGGTGTATTGAGAACGAAATCCTCATGCATTTACGTGCACTCAAAAAAACAAAAAAGGACGTCTCTCTGCATGATCCTATTGGTCAGGATAAAGAAGGCAATGAAATTTCATTAATTGATGTTTTAAAATCAGAAAATGAAGATGTGATTGATACCATTCAGCTCAACATGGAGCTTGAAAAAGTCAAGGAGTATATCGACATTCTCGATGGCCGAGAGAAAGAAGTCATCGTCGGCCGGTTCGGTCTTGATTTAAAGAAAGAGAAAACGCAGCGCGAAATAGCAAAAGAGCTCGGAATATCGCGAAGCTATGTGTCCCGAATTGAGAAACGGGCGCTGATGAAGATGTTTCATGAGTTTTACAGGGCGGAGAAGGAGAAACGGAAGCGGGAGAAGGGGAAATGAAGACAGACTTCAAAATAACTTTTTTCTGTATTTAAAAACAGATCTAATATGGGTCTGTTTTTATTTTGTCCATTCTTTCTTCTGTAATAGAAAGAAAACCGATCTTTGTTAAAGGCGATGCCCGCACAGCCTATTTACTTGACTATCCCATTTTCTTTTAAAAAACGCTCAAACAGCTTATTACCTTCATTCTCAATTCTGTCCTCTTCAATGGAATACTCCCCTATCAATAGCCCTAAACCCACGTATGTTTCATATGGCTTTAAAAATGTAATCCCATAACTTTTATGATCAAAAAACAATAGCCATTTTCCCGTTTCTAAATTCTTAAAGAACACCCCTTCAACATCAAAACCTCGTTCATAATACCCAACATGAACGTGCATGGTATCATCTAAAATATGCATTTTTTCCTCCTTTACACGTTCCATCTGCTTCACCCGTAAAACCCCCCTCTAGCTTTATAGACCCTGTTTGAAAATCAATATTCCTCAACCCCATCCATTCAACAACATCAGGCATCGTTTGGTCGTCAGGCTCATAGGGTTTACGGGCAATATCGTCTCCCTTTTGAGACAAATTAAAGAATCAAATAAGAAAATCATCCAGCACCTAGATCATCAAAAAATAAACAAACCTCCTTCATATAGTGGGGGTATTAGATTCGAGAGATACAATCTTTATGACTTCCATTTCAACTATTTTTTATCAAGCAACATGCTGATTCTCTGAATATAATGGAACGCAATATGACCCAGACAGAACAAAAGCCCAATTATCGCAAGAATATAGATGGGCAGCATCAAACCTGGAAAATAGTTTATCACCCATCCCAAACCAACCGCTGTCAACATATATAGGCTGATCAACCTCATCAATACCACTGAAACACTCCTTTCCTTTACATACATTTATTCCAGCAAATATTCAATAAGTATTCAATTACCTCTTTTCTTTCCCATTGCAAACTTACTATTTTTTTACATAGGTTGATAATTTAGCATCAAATTAAAAATTCAACATAAATAGTAAGTTAGACTTTCGATCCTACACTCATGTAGAGTGCGACGGACGATCGCACAGGGGAATGGGTCTATCCATATATTTCAATCCACGCACTCATGTAGAGTGCGACTTCGTATCCGTTCCATATTTGGCTCTGTGTTGATATTTCAATCCACGCACTCATGTAGAGTGCGACGTTTGTTCTGTATGGTTGTCTAGGTGCAAAATTGAATATTTCAATCCACGCACTCATGTAGAGTGCGACACACAAACGAAGGTAGAAGCTCATATCGTTAAAATATTTCAATCCACGCACTCATGTAGAGTGCGACGAAATCGTCTCCACAATTTCACCATGATCAGCACATTTCAATCCACGCACTCATGTAGAGTGCGACCCTAGCAAACAAGATAGCTCTAGATGGGTTTGTAATTTCAATCCACGCACTCATGTAGAGTGCGACAACATAGATATAATCCATTGGGAATTGTGCAACTTATTTCAATCCACGCACTCATGTAGAGTGCGACAGTGCTAGAAGCTTTACCATTGTTTTCAATTCGTATTTCAATCCACGCACTCATGTAGAGTGCGACTTTAGGTTGACCAGTGATGGTCAAAGTGCGAAGAAAATTTCAATCCACGCACTCATGTAGAGTGCGACGGCGATTTTCAATAAAAAAACAAAATAAAACAGCTTCTTTTTAAGAAAATCAGTTAAAAAAGACACATCTATTTGTACAAAGTATCAATTAATGAGACATAAGGAGATAGATTTTGTCGAAAAATCTTTCTTTTTAGGTGCGAATGCTTCAGGGAATTTATGTGCACCCCACATTCGCACCTAAAAAATAAAAGGATCTTCTACAAAAATTGTTTCTTTTACCCCAACTTGTTCTACTTTTTTTCGATATTGGTTACCTATTTGGTAAAAACGAATGCTATCTTTTTCTTCGTTGATAGCTTGCAACAACTGATGCTTCATTGTAGCAAACTCCGTTGAATCTATAATACATTCAAAAACAGAATGTTGTACTCTTTGGCCATAATTTTGACAAATTTTCGATATTTTCCTAAGTCTTCGTTGCCCAGCTCTATCAATTGTGCTGATATCATATGTAACCACAACCATCATATCAAACATCCCCTACTTCCAAAGAAATGGTGGGTATTCATCTAAATCATTTCGCAAAAATCTTGCGAGAAGGAGTGCTTGAGTGTGGGGTACTAATCCCCATGCAATTTTTTCACCTAAAAAAGGATGTTTGATTTTCTCTTGTTTGCGATTTTGCCATGCAGTTAAAAAAGTTCTTCGACCTTTGTCTGTCATGATGACTGCACCATTTTCTTTTTTTACAAAGTCAGATGGAGAGATCATTTTCTTATTCACCATTGTTAAGACAAATTTATCAGCATATACCCCTCTAAGTTCTTCCATCACATCTAAAGCAAGTGATATACGCCCTGGGCGGTCTCTATGAAGAAATCCTACATAAGCGTCTAGTCCAACTCCTTCTAATGCTGCTGCTACATCATTAGCTAGTAATGTATAAGCAAATGAAAGCATGGCATTGATCGGATCAAGAGGTGGTCTTCTGGAACGGGAATGGAAAGAGAACGCTTCTTTTTGTTGAAGAATCATTTCATCGAATACTCGATAGTATGCGGAAGCTGCTTGTCCTTCTAAGCCCCTTAACCTATCTAAATCAGACTCGATCCTCACATCAGCTAAAATATCTGAAAGATGTTGAGTCGTTTGCTTAAATAACGCTACATTTATTCTCAATGGGTAGTCTCTTGTCATTCGCTCAAGCATCCATTTATGGTTATATATCTTGCCAAATATAAAATTCCTAGCGACTTCAACTGATATATCTTGACGATCTGACATTCGATATTGTTTTTTTCTCAAAGTGACATTTCCTCTGCTTTTTCCGGAAACTCTCGCCAAGAAGCGTCCACTCATTGATAAAAACACTATCGAAATATGTTTTTCGGCACAATAACTCATTAAAGCGGGACTCATTCCCCTATACCCAAAAGAAACAATTCCCTCAATATTATGGAGAGGAAGACGACCTGCTTTTTCTTGTTCCTTCAGTAAAACAATATTCTCTCCATCCAAAGCTAAATAGACTTCAGGCTGGGTAATAAATATTGTATTTAATAACTTCCTCATTCATCCATCGCCCTTTCAATATACTGTTTGACCGTTCTTTTATTCATCAAACTGGGTAAACAAATATGTTGAAGCGAGCAATTTTTGCAAAAGGTTCCTGTTTTCACTTTTGGTGTATGACGCCTCTCAAAAAGATCCAGCATCTCTGTCATCACAACTTTTGCTTTAATTCTATTTTCTGTCGTAATTGGTACTTCCACCCTTTGTTTGATTTCATGATAATAAATATATCCAGACTGAATATCACAAAGAAGCATTTCTTCTAAACAGACAGCTTGTGCGGTCAATTGAAGAATGTCAGCATCATTCATTTTTGGCTTCCCTCTTTTATACTCGACAGGGAAAACAAGGTAATTCCCTTCTAAACTAGGGATGTAGACTCCTTTTTTATGTGAAATAAATTCAACGACGTCACAAACCCCGCTTATTTTGAGCTGGTGAGATACAATTGGCATTCCCCTAACAACCAATTTGTCTTTTCTTTTCTCTCTCACAAATGGGTTATCGGCTTTTTGATGAAGGTGCTGTCCTTCAATGGTTTTTACATTCTCTGCCCATTGTTGTTCGATATGAATGAGTGCCCATTGCCTTTTACAGAACTGAAAATGTTGAATACCAGACAGCATGAAGTATTCTTCTTCTCTATTATTTGCCATCCAACACCTGATATTGTAGACCTTCTAACTCTGATACACTGAAGTGATAGTCCTCCTCAAACGTTTTTGGTTCACCATGTAATGGCTTTATATTCAACAATCGATGAACTTTAGCAGATGAATATTGTCCCATTTTCGATTGATGCTCCCACCAAATCACTTTGTTTACTTCCATACTGCCTTCGGGACGTGCAGATGAAGCATCATTTTCAAATAATGTACGAAGTGCTTCTTTTATATTCTCTGCATCTTGTTCTGTAAAACCTGTTTTCTCAGCTAGTTGCGTGTTGATACTTCCATAAAAGATATAAACCCCATGTTCTACTCGATGTTTCATTCCCATCGTATCAGAACCTTTTTTCTCACCAGGCTCACTGTTTACACTCTTTGTGATCTGCATACTCGTCAAGTCTATGGGAGTAATACTCGTTGCGGCATGGATGGATACTGGTCCCCTCACTCCTACAGAAACACCTCCACCTGTCCCCTTAAAAGCAAAGACTTGACCAAAACTACGTACATCAGTCCATTTTTCACATGCCAATCTGGCAATCTCATCCATAGTCGCTTTCTTATCTTTCAGACGTTTTCCAACATCAGGATCTGCTTCTGCCCGCTCTTTTAAGCTGCCAAATCCATCTATCTTCCGATCGTTAGATTGAACAAAAATAGATTCTCCCATATCTAATAAACGATTTCTGATTTTTCTTTTAATGGCTACATCAGAAATTTCTCCATATCCTTCATGAGTTTGTCTTGGACGGTTTCCGTTGAGCGGATCTCCATTTGGGTTCGCTTTATGGACAGATAGCACAACTGCAAAATCAATTTTTTTGTTTAAAGTATTCATGTTTTACTCCCCTTTTTCGTCAGTCCCATTCATTTTTGTCTGATCTCTTTTTTGATAAAGTTCATGTCGTTGACTTGAAAAACCTAAGATATATTTCCCCGATAATGGTTTATTTGTATAATCATCTACTGCAAAAGAAGAAAGAATGCCATCCATCATTTTTTCTAGATACATGCCTCTTGCTCCAAGTTTTATGCGGTATGGCTGTAATGCTGCATATATTGTTGTCCATGTTCGTTCTGGGTGTCTTGAAAATGCATTCATATAACGTATCGCATTCGTTGATCTTTGTTCATCACTTCCAAGAGCACGTCTCTCCAGCACATCTGCAATGGCAAGCAATCGACCAAATAGATAACTTCGGTCTGTATTTGACTGATCTAAAGCCACTTCCATTCCCTCCTTTATATTCACTAATGCACATGCAATACCTAATGTTTTTTCCCATTCCCAGCTTTTCATTGCAACAGGATTAGAGGCACGTTGAAAAGCAAGGTTAACAATATCCTTTGGTATGTTCTGATTCATTTGATTTCCAACAATATAAGGCACTAGACGACTTGCCACCTCTTTTATCAATTGTTCCTTCACTTGAGGACCATACATGGCAAAGGCGATATCCTTTGGTGTTGGTGTCCCAATAGAGGTTTTCCCCTCAGCATAACGCTGCCTCCAACAACATGACACATACCAATGATTTAACCTGTCCAAATATAAATGCTTGTCCATATTAATATAGTAGAGTACTGCAAGCCTGCCCGTTGTAGCTGCATCTAAAATTAAAATATGAATATCTCTTTTTTTCAGTCGAAGATCATGTTCGTATCCAGCTAGTGCTTTACTGATTTCTTGTGCATATTCTCTTGCAGTAAAACTTTCTTTTTTTTCAGGAAAATCTTCAAATGAATACGGATCGTCAAAAGGCGAAGGAGTCTGTAATTGGTCATATTGCCAAACTAGAAATACCCTTTGATCTATTGATCTCCCTTGATATTGAATTAGCCATTTCAACGCATTGTGTGCCTTTTGTGATACCTCATAGCCAACACTTGCAACTTGCTGACTTTTAT
Organism: Bacillus xiamenensis; assembly: GCF_001857925.1. Lineage (NCBI taxonomy): Bacteria > Bacillati > Bacillota > Bacilli > Caryophanales > Bacillaceae > Bacillus > Bacillus xiamenensis. The sequence continues at coordinate 3,023,282 of NZ_CP017786.1, read as the reverse complement.
CAAAACGGCCTCTAAAAGTAAATCCACTTGTATCGTTTGACGATATCAACTTCGCCTTATCCCCTGAATGCCGTATTTTATTAGCATGTCTTTCAGTTTGAGGAATCACTTCGCCTTTTACAAAGCAAATATCTTCATCATTTAATAAAGTGTTATAAAACTGAACGAATGAATCATACATTTCTCCATCATTCCACACCTTACGACTTACTTCAGGATAAGAATGGACATCAAATCTTACAAAAGCACTAAATTGATCACCCGCTAAGACTGAAAAAATATCAGGCTTGTTTTCACCATATTTTTTATCCCACTTCTCTATCAAATGTTGATTTTCATCAACGTGAAGAATACCTTCATCCACCAAATTTCGAATCAGCGTTTTTTGTTTTAGATAAGCTAAAATACGACTCAATTTAGGATGTGCATGAGATGAATTGGCCCATAATTCCAAATTTTCGATATATCGTTGGAAATGCTCTTTCCTTTGTCCACCATACGCCTCATAATCTCCTGCGACATACATCAGCTTATCATGCAACGGATATGGGGCAACAACACTACCTGCACGACTAGAAGAGGCTTCTGTGCAAGGGATAACAGTCACTGCATCTTCCTTATCTGTCACCTTAGCAGAATGGAATGACCCGTCCTTTGTTACAAGAACTTCAATATGTGCGGTTTGTGTTGTGTGTGAAATTGGTAGAAGTGTAAACGTTTTAGATTTATCTCCATAAAATCTTTCTTCTATCTTTCCAATCCTGTCTAGATTCTCTTGATACGTTTTATACAAGTTCAAAAGCCAACTCATGAGCCCATTTCCCCTTTAATATGAGTAAGCAACTCTTCTACGCTTTCGATATGATCCCGATCGAACTGTTTGACACCCATTTGTTTTACCCGCCTCACGAGCTGGCATTCTTCTGGTCGTATAAATTGAATATATCCATCTGTCATCGCAGGATTCCATAATCTCACCTCTAAATGTTGACCACCTGTTTCATCAGGATAGTTCAGTCCATGGACCATCGTACCGAAGTGAATATCACCATAATCGTCATAGTAGCCCTTCCCTTCTCCAAATTCACACGGTTCCACGTAGCCCTGGCATTCCCTTGTACCAAGAAAAATATCTCGCCTGCCACCCACATTGAGCGCACGCTTCAAGATGTTATGGTGCTTATGTTCATTACGATCAAACGCCAAGTCAGATCGATGTAAATTAAATTCAAAATGAGCTTGTACCTGATATTCTACATCTTGTAAATATGTATAGTATGCCAGTGTATTTTTGTCCCTGCCATACTCAATTGGCCGTACTCCTTTTGATTCCATTTTGATCGGTTTCATGACCCTTATTTTATCAACAACCATCAATAAGGTAGGTTTCCAATAAATTGATTCGACAATTCCCTTTAGCGCCTGATATGTAGGAATATGATATGAGTACTTCTCACCACCCATTTTTGTCAAAGGATCAGTAAATAGCGCATAATTCCCATACAAGCGGAATGAAATTGAATTTCTCATCCCAACACCTCCTATCCCAGCTTCCTTTATATGAAAATAACATAACATACCATCACATTAATGTAAATTTTTAACTTTTAAAATATAGCTATTTCCATAGAACTATCATTCTCTAAATTCAAACCGAAATTCGTCTGATCATATGCACCTTCTGTTAAACAAAAAATTTGACCGTCCCAATAGCTTTGAAGAGCTCCCTGTCTGATCAATTCTTCCTTTTGATAAGATAAGATATTAATTGAGTATCGCTGGGCATCTTTTAGTAACTGAGTGATGTTGACCTGATGTGCACCGTTAAGTTCAGCGATGATAGCTTTTCCTTTTTCCTGATATGGAACAATGACACTTGTCGTTGATTGATCAATTACTTTAAAATGATCACTTGCAGTTTTATAACTGCCATATAGACAAAGAGGCAGCTTTTGATCGTGTTTAAATGTATAGGCAGCATGGTAACCATTTTTTCCAGTGATTAATTCAAGCATGCTTTTCTCAAGAGCTTTCATTGGGTAGTCTAACCTCGTCTCAAACTTCAAATAAAAATGTTGAAAATAGTAGTTCATGGCCTCCCTAGAAAGCAGGTGCCCGCCATAAGCAGAGGGATCCCTTTTTACATCTTCTAACATGCGCTTAACAATTTGACCACCTTCCTTTATTTCACACAGATGCGTCAGCTTTTCTTCTTGATAATCAATGATATAGACAAGCCCTTTTTCCTTTTCTCCATGGCGATTACAGCGCCCCGCTGCTTGTGCAATGGAATCAAGACCTGCTAAAGATCGTATAACGCATTGAAAGCTTATATCCACACCAGCTTCAATTAACTGAGTACTGATGCAGATGACTGGTTCTTGGTTTCTTAAGTGAGTATTGACTTTTTTTAAAATATCTTGGCGATGTGCAGCACACATCGATGTACTTAAATGATAGACAGGTAAGTTCAGTTGGTGTAAACATTCAAACAAGCTTTTGACAACTGATTTTGTGTTTAAAATAACCAACACACTGTTTACACGTTGGAATTGTTTTTGAACAAACATTTGCAATTGTTCAAGATGAAATGATTCTTGAGTCGCACAATCGATCATTTCCACCCGGCGAAAGGCTTCGATTATCTCATCGATAGACTGAATCATTTCAGCATCTTGGTTCAATGCTAGTTTTTTTCTCACAACGTGCAATGCTGGCTGCGTAGCTGTACAAAGAACCACACTACATTTTGCTTTTTCTTTGAGAAAATTTACAGTTTCATTAAATATAGACACACAAGAGGTCGGTACCTTTTGTACTTCATCAAATATCACGATCGATTCAGCGATTTGATGTAGTCTTCTCGTATTGCGGTTACCTTTTGCATAAAAGATATTTAAAAACTGTACCATTGTCGTTAAAATAATTGGCGAATCCCAGTTATCTCTCGCTAATTTCAACTGGTAGCTTCGATTAAAAGCAGATTCATCCAACTCTTCTTGATCTTCTGCTACATGATCTGCGCTCTCAATGACATTAGAATGATGTTCTAAAATGTGCCGATCGTCCTGTAACACCTTTCTTAACTCATCTGCATTTTGTTCGATAATTGTTGTGTATGGCACAACATAAATAATCTTCTTTTTATCATTGTAAAGCGCATGTTCCAGTCCATACCGAAGACTAGCCAGCGTCTTCCCACCACCAGTAGGAATAGACAGTGTATAAATGTCTGAAGGGTATTTTGCATGTTGAGCGCACTGTATGGACATATCGTTTCTCAATTGATTGATGGGATGACTTGTTAAATGAAACGTATCTAAATGGGATAACAATCGTTGATGAAACGTTTTAAATAATTGGTCTACTTGAACAGATTCAACCGTTTGCTGTTTCTCTTCAAAAAGGCGAGAGTTGGTACGATCCGCATCAATCAATGCACTAAAAACAAATTTAGTTAAATAAAAAGATTGGTCATATACAGACTTTGGTGGAGAATCAATATATTCTTTTAGTTCATGTACCGCCTGTTGAACATATAAACGAAATGTAGTTTCATTCATCACATCTTCAAAAAATCGTTTTTGAATAAAAGGTAACTCTTTTAATTCTGGTGTTTCTTTATCTCTGACTCTTGTCAAAAAAGGTGAGTCTGCTTTTTGATTTAAAAAATCTTGCAAATCCGAATGATGAGAAATAACTGCATTAGCAACAATTTCTACTAAAAGAGAATAATACCGGTCGTTTGGAGGACCATGAAACATCTGATATAGCATCCGTCCCCCTGCCGTTGAATGATCAACACTTCCTCTCTGCGGAGGTAGATCAGGAGAAGCAATTGCTTCTCGAATATAATGCTGAAACTCTTTAGAATATTTACCCAAATCATGAAGAACTCCTGCCAATCCAGCTATATGGCGAATGCCAAGCTTATCTCCAAACATTTCACATAATGCCTTCACTTCTAATAAATGATCGGAAACGGTTTGAATAGCACCGTCTTGTTTTCTCACATGTGCGATATAGTTCATATTAAGCTCCTTGATTGATTTTTAGGCTTCTACTTTTGTCTATATGTAAAAGTTCACAACTCCTGTTGACCTTTAAAATGGGACTAAACTAATAGACACTCTATCTCTCATATCATCATTTCAATCCTAGCACTCATGTAGAATACGACAGTCAATTTAAAGTAAATTATACCATTTTATACATTATTTTAAATGTTATTTCTTTGGAATTTTCGATTTCTAACGGGATAGCGAGCAAAATATAAACTTATGGGTATTATTTTTAAAAATGGTGCGAATCTTCTAGATATTTATGTTCATCTAGTGTTCGCACCATTTTTTCATCAATTATTATGTTTGTTTTTCTTGGCTCTTCTTCCTTCCACTCCTCAAGCTCCAGCACCGTCACCTCTCCTCTCGTGATGCCGTCATGTCTGGATAACGTGTGTTTAGTCTTTTCTTTCCTTCGCAAACGAAAGAACTTTTGTCATTAGCGACTTCCCTATACCCTGTCTGCGCCCATTCGCTGCCACATGTGCTCGATTCTTTCATTTTTGCAGGTTTTCTTGTATGAGTGTAACCGTCTCCACCAGCTGATTTTAATGCAAGGCTTAAAATGTCCACATTGATTGTGGTGTAGCAAAACGCATCTTGTAGTTTCCAATTTTATCTTGAAAGGAGATTAAAGAATGTTGGCCGCTTTGCACGGATTCCTTCCATCAGCTATTCATAACTCGGAAATCGTTTTTTTCAGCTTGATCACGGATAATTAAATGAAAGGAAACATTAAACACACAAAAGGCATCCCACACAGGATGCCTCTCTTTTTCCTCACGATCACACTACCACTTACAGCGTTTCACCCGGCGGCAGCAAGGGTTCTTGATATCACTGCCACAATCGTACTCTTCTACAATATACTCGTTTCGAGTAGATTGCGTCACAGGATAGTAGTTTTCAATTCTTTTGATGTTTTTATTCACGTTTGTGATATGAGTTGGATGAATCTTTCTGATCGTTTGTTCGTTTGTTGTCGTGTTGACAATTTGACGTGTAGGGTATACAACCGTTTCAACTTCTCCAAGATTCCCCCTGCGAGGCCCAAAGAAAAAATTGTCTAATCGATTCCGGCTCATCTCAACACCCCTTCAAGTTGTCTTTCACTTACACTCTATCGTATGTAAGAGACGCGATTTGTGATTAGATGCTTGTCTATTTTGGATAAAATTCGCTTGCAATCTATTTTTCTCTTTCTTTACAAAAGGACAATTTTAACATATTATACAAATGATCTTTTGTGAAAGAAAGGACATTCATTGATGAAAACAAAACATAAGCTCTTTTCATTGTTCATCCTGCTCGTTGTGATCATCACCCTCCCACTGCTGTCGCCTATGGTTTTTACAAATGCGACTGAAAGAGGAGCCATTCGGCATGCCATTTATCAAGAAGGCTACCCTTACCAAAGCTATTTTGCTATTTTGCAAAAAAAAGATGATGTAGACCCTCAATATGGCCAGCTTTATGATGTGTATTGGCAGGCTTGGAAAAGCGAAACGGGGATGACACCTTACGTCTGCTATTCAAAAAAGATACAAGAAAAAGAATATAAGGTCAGCTGCGGAACTGCACCATAATCTTTCCAATGACCTTGAAAAAAGAGGTGAACGATATGTTTAACACAACATCACAAACCATGGAACGAAACAAATTGGACATTGCACTTGAACTCACTCAATTGCATTTGAATCGTTATGAAACGAAACATCCTGATCAGCTCAGTGAAATTTATGCAAAATATTATGCACTTCTTGAAGTACTGGATTTGTCTTCATATGATCAATTGATTGATTTACTGCCACATGAGCTGAAACAGACGCTTGAGTAAAAAAAACCATCTATCCACGGGACGGGACTGACCCCCGTTTTTGAGACAGGAATCAAAACAGCATTTAGGGGATCATATTCAAACATTTTCACGTGCACACCAGCATGAGCTGACCGCCCTCGTTTGCTATAACGATGAGGTGGGGTTAGAAGTGGCAAATGTATGCAGTGAAATGGGGCTATCCATTCAAGATGATCTGTCGATTATTGGACAGGATAACTCGTATATTGTCCAAAAAAATGCCCCTGTGAAGCTGACAACACTGACACATCCTCAGGAGCAAATGGGACGAGATGCAGCAGACTGGATGATTAAGAACATTCAAGGAAAAAAGAACCTGCCTGATCAAACATTTTACGAGCCCGAACTGATTCCAGGTGAAACGATTAAACAACTGAATGAACGAAAAAAATGAGCCCTCTTTACAGGTGGCTCATTTTGCTGTTGATCTTTTTAGCATGCTCATCAAATCATATGACGGAGGAACCTCTTTGCCATTTTCTTTAGGGTCTAAGATATTGTCATAAAGGTGTCTTCATGATTCATGAATAAAAAAATCCCCATCTTTTATCAAGATAGGGAGAATATCTATTATGCTTCTTCTTTATTTGATGGCACTGCACATACGCCATCTGCACATGCTGCTTCAAATGAAGCAGCAGCAGCTTTCTTCGTTTGCACTGCTTCTTCTGTCCAAGCCGTTTCAAGCGCACGAAGGAACGTATCTGCTGGCTGTGCACCAGCAACCGAATATTTGTCATTGATCAAGAAAAAAGGCACGGCAGAAATTCCGAGCTGTCTAGCTTCTCTTTCATCTTTTCGCACTTCATCTGCAAATTCTTCTCCGTCTAGAACCTTCTGTACTTCGTTCTGATCAAGACCTGCTTTTTCAGCGATTTCTAAAAGGGTTTGACGATCACCAACATGCTTGCCATCTGTAAAATACGCTTGAAACAGCTCTCCCATGACAAGATCGCCTTTTCCCATTTTTCCAGCATATTGTGCGAGCTGGTGGGCATCAAAGGTGTTTGTTAAAATAAGTGGATCGAATTGAAAATCGATTCCTTTCTCCTTGCCAGCCTGCTTTACTTGTTCATTCATTGCGATGGCTCTGCTGCGGCTCATGCCATATTTTTTGACGAGCATATCATGCACATCATAATCTACTTCAACAGGTGCATGCGGATCAAGCTCAAAGCTTTTAAACTCTACTTCTACCTGTTCTTTATGAGGGAATTGATCAAGCGCTGTTTCTAGCTGTTTTTTTCCTATATAACAAAAAGGACAGGCGATATCTGACCAAATTTGTACTTTCATCTTCATCTTCCTTCCGAGGCTTACGTTTTTTCCTTTAAAGATGTAACTATTATAGTTACATCTAATCCATTATGTCAAGTGATCCTCCTTTTTGAGTTCCATTTTATTAAAAAAACCTTCCCCTAAAAAAGGAAAGGTTTTAACCATGGCTATTCTAAGTTCGCATGGTGACCGTACATGTTATGTGTGTCGAGCTCTTTCATCTCCATCAATCTCAAGACGACCGCATCATACATAAGAAGCAAAGATTGCTCAAATAATGAGCCCATCGGCTGAATCGTATGATGCTTTCCCTCATGTTGATCCTTTGGCGCACCTGACAGTAAGATGACTTCATCCGATAGATCAGCTATAGGTGATTCAGCTGAAAGAGTAAACGTTGCCACTCTTCCGCCAATCGCCTTTGCCTTTTTCACGAGCACAAGCAAGGTCTCTGTGCGACCAGAACCGCTTCCGACAATGAATAGATCCTCTTTTGTAAAAGCAGGCGTATTCGTTTCGCCGATCACATAAGCCTTGATGCCGATATGCGTGAGCCTCATGGCAAACGCTTTTCCCATCAAACCAGATCTGCCTGCACCAGCCACAAAGACCTTCCTTGCGTTTAAAATACTTGAGACAAGCTTTTCTGTTTGTTCATCTTGAGTAGCTAAGGAGTGCTCAGATAGCTCACTTAAAATGGCTTTCACATAGTCGCTTGTTTTCATGATTGTGTGATCAACTGCTTCATTTGCGCCGCCACTTCTGCTTTATTGTCTTGGCTCGCAATACCACCGCCGACAATAATTAAATCTGGGTTTAATTTCACAACTTCAGGTAACGTATCAAGCTTAATACCGCCTGCAATCGCTGTTTTCGCCTGTTTGACCACTTGTTTAATGGTCATAAGGTCAGCAAATGAGTTTTGACCAACTGCTTGCAGGTCATAGCCTGTGTGCACACAAATATAATCGACTCCAAGCTCATCCAGCTCTTTCGCACGACCAGCGATATCTTTAATACCAATCATATCGACTAAAATTTCTTTCCCTCTTGCTTTTGCTTCCTTCACCGCTCCTTGAATGGACATATCTTCTGCCGCCGCAAGAATGGTCACAATATCCGCTCCAGCTTCGGATGCCTGCTGCACTTCATAACCGGCAGCATCCATAATTTTCAGATCGGCCAGCACACGTAAATTCGGAAACGCCTGTTTGACTTCTTTCACAGCACGCAGCCCTTCGTTGATCACAACGGGGGTCCCAATCTCGACCACATCAATAAATTCTTCTACTTCTTTGATCAGCTCAATTGCTTCTGGTATATTCACTAAATCTAATGCTAATTGTAATTTCATCAACTTTCACTCCTGTGCATTTATTTCATCTTCAAGAGCTCCGCGGATGATGCATCTTGAATCTTTCTTGCATGAAACGAGTATAACAACAGGAATGGCGCAATCCTAGTACGCACTTTTTTTTTACATACTATACTTTTTCGCATATGGTCACAAAAAAGATACTGTCTTTCGACCAGTATCTCATGTAGGTATTTCTATTTATCATCTTTTAAGAAATTGCTGTCGAGATATTGTTTGCCCCAATCATACATCGCCTCTAAAATTGGCATTAAGCTTTCTCCTAGTTCTGTGAGAGAATACTCAACCTTTGGCGGAACGACAGGATAAACCTCCCGGTGCACAATGTGATCTTCCTCTAATTCTCTTAGCTGATTGACAAGCATTCTTTGCGTAATCCCAGGCATTAACGACTTTAACTCACCAAACCGTTTTGTCCCTTCTCTGCCAAGGTGCCATAAAATCAACATTTTCCACTTCCCGCCGATAATATTCAGCGTCAGCTCTTTTTCGCAATTGAACACTTTATTTTCCATTCGTGATGACAATAACATACACTCCTTTGATCTCAAACCATTTACAGATTATCATATACCGCGGCAAAATGGATTACCTGAGCATACGGTTTTCATTATTGATTTTGTTTTTTCACAAAAGCCATGACAGCCTTTGTCATCTCTTGCGCTTCTTTTGGCGCCCGGTCTGATCCAAACCATTTATTTAGGTCACTGTGGCTCAGCGTATGAACCCGAAAAACATACCGAGAGCCTTTATCATGATTGAGCTTTTCGGCAAATCGATATCCTTCAGGATTTTCCCATCTTGTAACTAAATAAACAGGCGGCAGGTTGGCTCCGTTCATATAAGTGACAGGCGAAGCCTTTGTCCAGGTCTTCTCCTGTTGGCCAAACACTTTTTTATACGATGGAATGGCTTGTATAAATTGATTGATGTTTAACGGTCCATCTAAAATAACGATGGATTTGATCGTTTTTGGCGACAGCCCCACACGTTTTAAGTAGGTCGAATCTGTAGCAACCAATGCCGTTAAATGACCACCTGCTGAGTGACCCATGACATTAATTTTTGACGAATCGATTTGATATTCATCTGCATGATCCTTGACCCACTTAATAGCATTCGCCGTATCATCTGCCATCTGCTCATAGGTGGCATCAGGGTGAAGCCTGTAATTCATTGAAACAAACACATACCCTTGACCCGTAAAATAATCCGCTTTAGAAGCAACTCTGTTTTTATCACCGCCTGTCCATCCTCCCCCATGGAGATAGATCATAACTGGATGCTTCTTCTTTTTGTCTTCATCTTTTCCCTTTGGCATATACATATCGAGTGTTTGCTGTTTGTTTTGTGTGTCTGCGTAATGGATGTTTGTCGTCGGTTTAGGCTGGTTGAAACGGAACACAAAAAACGCACTAACCAATAAGCCTGTGATGACAGCTACAAATAAGAGCCCTTTCATGATTCGATTCAATGTCATTGCACCTTTCTGTGTTGGGATGGGGAAGTATGATTCGCACATATGTAGAGCGACTAGCCCGATTCATTTGATACGACTTGTATGACTTGAACCGTTTGACAGTAAAAAGAAAAATACTGTTCTTCATAATCTTCGACAAAGTAATTCAAATATTCCCAGCCTCTATCCAAAAGTTGAATGTTCAAAAAAAGATAGGAATCGTTTGTTAACTCCAAATCTTTGATTTGAACAGAAGAGACGTTGGTAAATTTCAGATGAATGTCTGCTTGCAGATTCGGGGAATCATATGGGATGTGTATTACAATACAGTTGATCAAGTCGTAATGTTCATTATACTCTTTAAAGTAGTGAAATTCATTGATTTGCTTTAGATGGTTGATATTGAAATCAGGGATTTGTTTCTGGATTTTTTCATTTAAAAACCATGTCATTGTTTGGCCTCCAAGAGGTTATTGTATAAGTGCAATGATTCGTTTTCTCGTTTCCTCATGGTACTGAATATAGGAATGTAATAAAGGATATGACGTAAGGATATGTTGATACGTTTTGATTTGAGGATATTGCTCTTCAAATGACTGACGCAGCACGTTTAACTGTTTTTTCGGTATTCGTTTATGATCGATCACAAGACTCAAGCTGCCTGCAACAAGTGTAAAAAACATATAAACATCTCCTGAGCATATCCCAGTTTCTTCTTCAAAAGAGACGATATCATCTGGATAACTAGAATCTAATAAGTATTGATAACGTTTCTTTAATTCATCGAATAAGCCTTGTTTATCCCCGCTAATTTTCATGGCCCTCTCCCCATTCTCTCAATGTTTTTAATTCTGATTTAGACGCTAATGAGATCTTTCTATACACTGCAAATAAATTCTTGTGAATCGAAACATACGTTTTTCGATTCTATTGCGAGTAACATCCCATTGATGTTAAATAGAAAATTTGCATTTGAATCAAATTCTTCAAGAAGTACATTTTTAAGGTTCCCTATCCCATTAGGATGGTAACTACATTCAAAAATTTGCCAATTCATCTCTTCTTGAATCAATTCTTCAAATCTATCATTACCTTCACCCCCATTATAATAAAGACTCGCCACATTCATAAATCGCAATTCATGATACCGAGCATCATTTATTTCACTTATACTAATGTTTATGACTAGTTCTTTACGAAAAAAATCAAATGAGAATGCCAGTACATCACAGACACCATCTAAATAATCGATCCATTTCTCTATACTGCTAAACATCTCATTCACTCCCCTAACGTATTTCCCTATTTTTTCAAAATGAACTCTATTCTTATCGTGTCACGGAGTTTGTAAATATTCTTCAAATGAAATAAAGTCCGCTTTTTTTCGAAATTCGCTTAAGATATTCTGATCTCCTGTAAAAATAACATCTGTCGAATCAAAAAATCCGATTTCAAACACGGCTTGAGGGATAACGGGTGTATAATTCACGTTCCAATATCGTTCATTCTCTTCAATTTGAGGTATTGAACTGATATTCAAATGCTCTACATGACGAGGCAATGCGGTCAAAACAGCGAAAATAAAAGAATAAGAATAGTCGTGTAAGAATTTTTTGAAATGTTCACCCTTTAGAAATAAAAAATCCGTATAATTCGGCATGACTTCTGAATGAGATTGATTTTTTCGATCGTGAAGCATTGTGAGGGTCACATCACTTATGACCCAGTTATACTCTTCTACGTTTAAATTGATTTTCTTTATTAATTCATTTACTTCGAATAGATTTTTCTCTTTTGCTAATACGATTCTCATTACTTGCTCCACCTCACCGATTTAAAACATCAGACGAAACTAAAAATATTCCACAGTATCAAAATCTGACCATAATCTCCAGTCAGTGTTCGTATTTATATTTACAATGCATGTTGGATCTTGATAGATCAAACTCTTCGCAACCGATTGAAAAAAAGGAGATTGACTAGGGAGTTGGCTATGCGTTTCTGGATGAAACCATGATTCAGTTGTATAGAGCGGTTTAGCATATACATGCTGAACGATGTCAAATTGTTCTTGATCTGTCATCCATAAACTATCCAGCAAATCTCGATGTTTGGCCATTTCTCTTAACAAAGTAATCCATTCATTTTCCTCTGTTACATCAGCTTGGCATGACTCTGGTATTTGAACATGAAAATAGTCTTCATTTAATCTAATTCGTAAAGGATGCTTTGTGAACCCATGTTCTATCTCATCATCATCTATTATTTCATGATGATGATCCACGAAATCAAAAAGCTCATCCAGTAGAAAATTGATTGATCCATTCTTTAAATCATGACCAATCGCATAAAAATCAATAGACGGTCCTACCTTCGATAAACCGAATAATTGAATCGTGATCAGCCAATTTTCCTCTCTAGTAAATAGAGAAAGCTTCCCTTTGGCAAAATCAAAGTTTACATTATCTAATAATGGAAACTCTTTATTTAGAAAAGACTCATCTAGTATAGATAACACATTGTCTATTTGATTCATGTCTTCCTCCTTATGAAGTTATTTCATTCTACGTTTGTATAATTTCGAATCAGTTCTTTTTTAAAATCATCAGGAAGTTTTTGATTCGGAAATACAACTGAAATCCAGCCTAATACAATCTCATCTAAAATTCTCCACGTTTTTAACAATTGTTTATTCATTTGTTCTAATTGAAGAATCGCTAGTACTCCTATCTCATAACCTCTGTCGCCATAAATGATCCATTTCGCAGAAGGGGAAACCCATATCACACGTGAAGCAATATCCATTATGCTATCATTTACACTCTCTATCGGATAATCCGTTAAAAGATCGAGGTAATCACTTGGTGTGAGGTTTAACGATACTTTCACCCAAGGATAATAACCAAAATCATGATAATAATCATCCATGCTCTTCTGCTCATCTAATACAGCCATGAGTATATAGTCATCATGATGATTCAAAGCTAAACCTTTTAATATTTCCCAACCATCATCTGATAACAACCAATGGAATTCTTCGAATAAATAATGAGGGGTTTTCGTTTTCAACACTTGATCAGGGAATGTCTTCGTACTGTGAATGAGCGAATGAACAAACGATAGAACATGTTCAAGTTCTTTTGGATCGGATATAAACAAATGTTTCACTTTATGCTCCTTTCATATCTTCGGGTAAGTCTATCATTAGTCGTTGATACTCCATCTCACCGCTTGTAACATGACGCATAATGAGAAAGCATTTGAGTGTAATAATCATTGAATGTTTTTTGGTCCTTCAATAAGCCTTCAAGCCAATTTGCTAAAACAGGGTGATCCATTCGTTTCCATCCTTCTTTTAATAACCTATTTTTCACAGAATCTTTTGTTGATATCATCCCTATTACACAAATTCCCATATCCCTATCTGCCCAAATCGCCCACTGCAAAGAATGAGCTAACCAGACAACTATATTCGAATTCGTGATTATATTATCCGCTATGGAACCTTTTGGGTGCATCCATAGTGCGTTTACATAATCCTCACTTGAAATGTTCACACTCGCTTTGACCCAATTAAAATAACCAAATTCCTTTAAATAATATTGAGTTGGATCTGGTTGAAGTACTGCAGTTAAAAATTCTCTATCTTGTGTAACAGTTGATAACTCTTTAATGGTTGGTAAAATATCATTACTCAATGCCCAATCAAACTCTTGAAACAAAAAACAATCAAATGTCTTACGGAAGACTTGTTGTGGTAGCTCTTTATTTGTGTCAAACACATGGTCTACTAAATTCTGATAGAATTTGAATTCTTTTTCTGAACGAATAAATAAGTCTTCAAGCCGTTTCAAACAACTACCTCCACTCTTGTCGAACTAGTAGTTTTTTAATTCTTCCTCTATATCTTCTTTTAATGTTTGAATTTCAATTGACACCGAATTATTTCGATTATAGAAAATGGACGGATTGATTCCATCTGCTATCATTCCCGGCAGCCACTCTTCTATGAAATCGTCTAAATCAATCATTTCTGGCACTGTTTTTCCCCATTGGTCGATCGCACAATAAGCGGCATGTTCCTCTGTCGGCCAAAAATGAAGCTGCGGTACACGATGTTCATCCTCTGACATCACCCACCCCTTCTCGTTTCTTAATGACCAAACCTCTTCAAAATCAACAATCTTTTTGATGAAATAGTCATAACGCTTTTTCGCAGGTAATTGGACGGTGGTTTCTAATTCTTTCGGATGCATGGATATTGCGTCACTCCTTTTATTTATAAATGGGCTTAACCATAAGAATTTAGCAAGCTCGTATATAGGAACTATTTGTATTCTTCTAACCAGTCATTCAAATCCTCTACAGGATGTAAGTAAGAATTAGGTGAATCTTTCAAATCAATTCCACTTAAAAGAATCAGCATATCCCAAACTTGATCATCGTCTATTTTTGGATCGTCTGCAGAAACGTAAATTTCAGCCCAATCAGACACTTGTTCTCTTGTGATCGTCCCCTTTAAGACATTTCGTATTTTATTTAAACAGTCTAGCATTTTTGGTTCAGCCATTTATTACACCATTCCTTTTTCAAAACTTATTTTGCGCTGTAAACTGCCTATATTTCATATTTAATAATATCCTCCATTGACATACCTTTAAAATATAATGAAAGAATGCTTATAATAGTGTATTCGCCAAGCATACCAATCGGGTTAAATATCATTTTAGCCGTTTTTGGGTCAGCAACCTCTAAGTCCATAACAGGTGCATTGTGACCTTCTTTCCCCTTGCTTACGTAATAATTTCCATCTCGGTATTCCACGAATTTCAGATTTTGAAGATTCTCTTCTTCTATAAAATCTTGATTTATTTTTGTGATGACATTCCATGAACCATTTAAAAAGCCTGTCAGACCTGTATTTGCAACAAATAGTTCATTCTCTTTTTTCATCAATTGTTTTAATTCATTTTTTTCTATTCTTTCATCAACAAACAAATCATAGTATTGGATTAAAATATCATCATATTGATTTTTCCCCTCACCCGCAATGATCAAAGCATAGCTCAATTTCCCAACTTCTTTTAATGGGAGTTCAAATATAGCTCCTGGTTCTACTTTACTTAAAGTTTTTACTTTTTTAGTTGTTATTTTAATATCCGTTACTTCTTTGTCGTTTAAATCATCAAAATAGTGACTACCTCCATTGTTTAAAGCCATCATAATTGTCAAAAGCATCTCATCAATCGTTGGCTTTCTCTTCAAATGTTCCTCAGTCATTTCATAGAATTGTTCAATCGCTTCTTCAAAAATATCTAATCCATCATCACCAATAATGATATTTTTTTTCTTATGTTCTTCTTCCCAAAAACCCATTGAAAGCATACACTCCTTATCTATGTTTTCTTGATTCCGACAAGTAATATTTATACTTTTTGTTCTTTTTACTAATTGGTCTTATTTTATTTCGAAGCTTTTTCTTTCCACCATAAAGTTTAACTGTTTTTTCGGTATTCGTTTATGATCGATAACAAGACTCGAGCTCCCGCAACAAGTGCAATAAATAAAATTATCGGACCATATAACAGTATCTTCTTCAAAAGAGACGATATCATCTGGATAACTAGAATCTAATAAGTATTGATAACGTGTCTTTAATTCATCGAATAAGCCTTGTTTATCCCCGCTGATTTTCATGGCCCTCTCCCCATTCTCTCAATGTTTTTAATTCTGATTTAGACACTAATGAGATCTTCCTATACACTGCAAATAAATTCCTGTGAGTCGAAACATACTTTTTTCGATTCTATCGCGAATAACATACAATCTATGTTAAATATAAAGTTTGCATGTGAATCAAATTCTTCAAGTTGTTTATTTTTAAGGTTCCCTATCCCATGAGGATGAGGATGGTAACTGATGCTGATCCACGAAATCAAAAAGCTCATCCAACAGAAAATTGATTGGACCATTATTCAACTCATGACCCATCTCAAAAGAATCAATAGCCGGTTTTAACTTCGATAAACCGAATAATTGAATCTTGAACAGCCAATTTTCCTCTCTAGTAAATAGAGAAAGCTTTACTTTGGCAAAATCAAAGTTCTCGTTATCTAATAGTGGAAACTCTTTATTAGAAAAGACTTATCTAGTATGAATAATCATTTCTTCCTTTCTTTTCTCACTTATATTTTCAGTATTTTTAGTTATTTCGAGTCCTCGCAAAACTAAGAATCACTAGATTAAAATTGAGTTGCGTATTTTTCTTAACATTGTTTTTATTAATCTAAATTTATAACAAAACCTCTTTTCTAAAGAAAAGAGGTTTTGTTAAATTAAAGTTGATAATTATAGTTAGATTTGTAATCTATAATCCTAAGATATCTTTCCAATATAAATATTATTATATTCATCTAATCCAGCAATAATATTATTATGTGATGTTATATCGGTGAATACTATTTTTTCATTAGTTTGCAAATCTAATAGACTTAAATCAAAATAATTTACAAAATCATTCGTTTTAAAAGCTTTACTGATTTCATAGTTAAGGGGGTCCCTTATAAAAAGATATAAACTTGATTTATGTTCACAAATAGCAGTCAAATCTAAATCTATTTTTCTAGTTTCAACAAATTTATCTGATACTAAATCTATTTTTTTAAATATTTTTTCACCTAATACACTAAAGTAGAGATATACATATGATCCAGTTACAAATGAATCATAATAGTGATCAATTGGATGAGGCTTTTCTTTATCTAATACTGGTTTGATTCTAAAAGTAGAATCAAACCTATTAAATCCCTTTTCACTTAATTCTCCATCGATCATCGAGAAAATTCCCATTTCATCATAGCCTACCCAAATATTTTGATCGTTGTCTATCTTAATAGAATTGATATAACGTCCAGCATAAAATGATTTATAAAATCCCTTTATAGGATTCCAAAAATATACATTTGGAGTCTCATCAATAATACCATCTTCATATTCTCTATCAAAAATCAAAAGATAATCATCTTTACACTTTAGTACAGAGGTAATCTGATCAATCG
This sequence comes from Bacillus xiamenensis, assembly GCF_001857925.1. Classification (NCBI taxonomy): domain Bacteria; kingdom Bacillati; phylum Bacillota; class Bacilli; order Caryophanales; family Bacillaceae; genus Bacillus; species Bacillus xiamenensis. The sequence continues at coordinate 3,006,193 of NZ_CP017786.1, read as the reverse complement.
TAGTTACACTATACTCATAGTGTAACTCCTGTTCACTAATATGGTAAACATATAAATTATTAACATATTTATTCGCGTCAACTTCCTTTTGTAGAACAAATACTAAATACTCTTCGTTTAAGCTAAAACAACTAAGTTCTCTCTCATTAATATCCAAATTAAGTTTTTTAAAATAAATTTCCTGCATACTATCCTCATTTCTATTTTTAATAGTAAGATTTAAAGATCAATACGGATAACTTGTCACAACATAGTCTCCTGATTTTACTACCTTTACTTTTCTAGTCAATTTACCTTTTGTATTTCTTCCTACTGGTTTTTTAAACACCTTAAAATGAACTGTTCTCCCATCTGCTTGAGTGTATGCTGGTTTTTTTCTAGCAGTCGCCCTAGTAGTTCTCTTTAAAGTTTTTGAACTTTTGAATTTACTTTTAGGTCTTTTATTAGGCATTTTAGCTTTAGATTTTGGACCATGCTCTTGTTTTATATGTCGCCAGTTAATATTAGATTTTTTAGAAGGTTTCGCAAAATTATAAACCCTTTTCGCTCCCTTTAATTTTCCACCACCCAAAAATCCTGATACGGTTGCAGCCGCTACACCTTTCCAATCTTTCCCTGATTTATGTGCTTTGTATCCATCATATACCGCAAATCCTGCATTGACAACAAACCATACCCAATGGCCGTCTGGGTCTACATTCATGACTGGGTTGTTGTTTCCATAGGTATATCCGTTTTGATCTAGTGAATCTCCATCGCTTCCTGGGTCTGGGTCAAGTGATAGGAATACGCCATTTTTTGGTTCATAGTAGCGGGCGATTAAATAGTACAGTCCTGTTTCTTCGTCGAAGCGGTAGCCAGCATAGCGATATGGGTTTCCTTTTACTTCTTCATCTTCTTTTACTTTAGTTGGAACGCCCCATGTATCGTATTCGTACTCAGCAACGATTTTTCCTGCACTATTTGTGATGGCCATGACATCACCATGTGCATTGTAGTGATAGAAATATTTGTATCCATTTTGCGTGAATGCAAGGAGTTGTCCACTGTCACCGTATGTGTATGCTTTTGTGACTTCGTTGTCTCCATCTGTTTCGTATAAAACATTCAGGCTGTCGCCGTCATAAAAGTAATTGGTGACTTTCCCATTCACTGTTTTTTGAATTCTGTATCCACGCTCATCATATTTGTAAGTGACAAATGGCTTGTCTTCCCCTTTTTTTGTGATGGCTTTTATGTTATCTTCTGCATCCCATTCATAAAGGAATTGGCCGTCAGACGTTCGATTGCCATTTTTGTCATAAGTCAAGGTCTCATCATTTACCTTTGTTAGTTGGTTCATGATGTTAAATGATGCGTTGATTGTTTTCTTTACACCATTTTTTTCTGTCGTAACTGTTTTTCTATTCCCAAATCCATCATATGTGTACTCAATGACCGTGCCATCTGGATGAGTTTCTTTGATCAATTGATCTAATTTTCCATACTCATAACGAATCTTCCCGTTAATGCCTTGATCAACAGTTATTCTGTTTCCATTTTGATCATATTCGTAGGCTTCGTTTAAAATCGTAGTCCCTTGGTTTGTTCCAATATGCAATTCGTTGATTAAATTACGTTCATCATATGCAAAGCTAGCACCACTGCCGTTACCTGTAATAAAGGACTGGACATTTCCATTTTCATCATAATCAAACGAATACGTAGAACTCGAATCCTTCATCTGCGTCATTTGATCAAGCTTATTGTAACTGAATTGGTTCGTCCCTTTTTGATTTCCGTGTGTCCACTCAAAGGATTTCAGTTTATCTGAATCGGTTGGATACGTCCAAGTTTGGCTACTGCCTCGCTCCGTTAACTTTGTCATACGGTTTTGTTGGTCAAACGTTCGATTTTTGGTTGTGTTTTGTTCTTTATTGACTACCGTTGTTTCGTTTCCATTTTTATCATAGCTAAAGTGATATTTTTCTGTTCCATTATATGACTTTGATTTCACTCTGTCTGTTCCATCATACGTGAGAGAAACTTCATGTCCATTGGCAGAAATGGTTTTGATTAAGTTGCTATTTGCATCATATTCACTTTTCAACACATTCCCTAATGGATCAATCGTTTTTGTCAATTTACCCATCAGGTCGTATTCAAATTGATACGTCTGATCTGAATCAGCACGAATAGTTTTCGACCGTTCATTTCCCTCTTTATCGTAGGTTCTCACGATGGATGTCCCGTTAGATAAAGTGATTTTCTTCAGCTGATCGGCTTGGTCGTATTCAAATGTTGTTTTTTCGCCTTTCGCATCTGTTTCAGAAAGCTTTTTGCCCGTTTCATCGTAGGTAGATTGAGATGAGTAACCAAGCTCATCCTCTTCTTTAACAGCATAATTTCCCTTCTCGTCGTAAGTGGTTTTCGTTAACAGGCTACCTTCTACTAGGCGGATATCATCAAACCAAGCCGTTCCAGTCGCGCTTTTTTGGAAAACGATCTGAACGTCGACTTTTTTCAACGGTTTTGTTTTTGGTATGACAACCGCCGCTCGGTTCCACTCTTGTGTACCAGTTGGGAATTTCGCATTAAACGTTCCTGTTGTGCCATCTGTATACGTAACGGACGCTTGAAGTGAGTAATCATTTTCATTTGATACTTTTACATTTTCAGCCTTAGACATCCCAGTCAGTGTGACATACACAGGTTGATCATTCGTACTTTGCTCAATTGGGACAGATTGTTTATAGATGACATTCGCTTGAGATGAAGAAGTTCTAGTCATTTTTAACGAAACGTCATCGTTAAAGCCTTCTTCATTATCTAATGAACCACCTGTTCCACTCCAACCTGTTGTTTTATCCGTAAAGGAATTATTTTTGACTGGATTATAACTTGAAGAAACTTCGCCTTTTTCCAGTTGAATCTCATCGAACCAGGCTTTTCCTTTTCCAGCTTTATTTCGATGATCCACTTCCATATAGATCACAGCTTTACCTGCATGAGATGGCGTCGTAAACGTGACTTGACGCTTTGTCCAATCATTTTTGCCTGATAATGTGCTGTAGCCGTTACTGATCCATTGAATTCGCTTGTTGTTTGTATCTCTTAAATCGATGTTAAAAAATGCTCTCGCTTTCGTTAGCTCAGTCTTTATTTTTCCACTAAGTGTATACGTTGTATTTGGCTCTAGTGTCACTTCTTGAGTAGCCGAAGAATAGCCAAGTTCAGTTCCTTCAGTTGTCGATTGTGAACTGATCTCTAATACTTTACTACCAGACAAAGCACCACTTTTTCCAGCTGTTTGCGCTAACTTCCCATCATCCTTAGATGCTGTAAGCTTCCAGCCAGTTAGCGTATCTTCAAAGCTACCATTTTTTAATATACTCGCAGCTGCAGCAAGTTCTTTACTCGTTTGTACCAAATTCCCGTAAGAATCATAAATACTTGCTGAAGACATATTTCCACTTTGATCCGTTTCAGATACAGCATCTAACCCATCGTAGGCGATATCTGTGATATCTCCTTCTGTATCTTTCACTTTAGTGACGTCATTGTTTTTGTTATATTCGTAGGTTTCTGTGCCGTAAGCATCCTTTGCCTGAATGACGTTGCCATTTTTGTCATACGAATAGCTTTCTGTAGCTTTTCCTTTTTCTACATCATTGGGGTCAGTTTCTTCTACGATTTGGTTGCCTTCATATTTCGTTTTAGTGGTGATTTTAAGCCCTTCCGCATCATCTACTACTTGAATTGGATTAGCTGCTTCGTTGTACGTATACTGTATTTTTCGGCCGTTTGGCTGCGTTAGCATGAGTGTCTTTTTAGACATATCATATGCATACTCAAAGGTTTCTTTTTTTGCATTGATTGCTTTGACTAAACGGTGATTTTCATATTGGTATTCTGTAAAAACAGGCTGATCTTCTGTGCTGTTTTGAGAGAATTGTTTAATCAATTTGCCTTCTTTGTCGTATTCATACGAGATGCTCGTTCCATCTGAGTCAATGACTTTCACTAGTAGACCTGCATCGTACTCATATGAAAGCTTTTTCCCTTTTGGTCCTTGAACCGAGATGATATGACCATCTGCATCATATTCGATTGTTATTTTTCGTCCAGATGCATCTTCTATTGATGTGAGCTGATTGTTTTCGTTATATTCGTATGTCGTTGTATTTTTATGTCCATCTACAATCTTGGTGATCTTCCCACCATTTTTACTAAAGTGCGCAAAGGTTTGATCCTTCGTTTTTAACATGTATTCATCTTTTGATTCCGTTAATTCAAGGAAAATACCTGTTGGTGGTTGATACGTACCATCTGCTTTTTTTGTAAAAACATGAGTTGTGGCGTCCTCATCAAGATAGATGGCACCTTCTTTTGTTGGCGTGATGCTTGTTTCTACATCTGCGTACCACCCTTGACCAAACAGATGGTCAGCTGCATCTAAACTGTTGTACGTTCTGCCAATTCCTAGTCCCGGTCCTCTTCCATCAATCGACATTTCTTCTTCACTGACAATCATATTACCAGTTGCACCATTGAGCTGGCCGTCTGGTATATCAATAATCGACCAATAATCCTCTGTTCCAAGGAATTCTACACCTTCATGGAATGTCGGGTTAAAGGCTGGTGTCGGAATGGTTTCTCCATTTGCATCGTAGGCGGAAAGAGTAAAGGAGTAGTTCTTGCGTCCTTTGTAATTTCCATTCGCATTTTCATATACGGGTGAAGGATCTAGTGCTAGTTCCCCTCCCTTACCATCAGTATGGAGTACATATTTTCCATTTTTAATTTCATCAGGAGTTGGCCAGATGTTCTTGTTTTGTGTCGTCCAATGATCGACATCACCCACATCAAATGATTGATATGCCTTACCATTATAGATATTGATTTTATACCCTTTTGCATTTTTCACTTTGTCCCAATGTAAATTGATGTAACCCGTTTGGCTCTCTTTTGTATTGGTATAAGCATATCCAGATAAAGCTTTCGGTCTAGATAGATCAGGTAAAGTTGGTCCAGCTGGCGGCGAAGCAATGGCTTCTCCATCTTTATTGTAGGCAATCACTCTGAAGGAATAATGTTTTTGAGACGCATCTCCTCCAGCATTTTTATAAGTCGCACCAGGATGAATTGGAAGCTCTGCACCTTTTCCATCTTGCAGGTGCAATGCATATTTACCTGCTTTAATCTCAGCAGCTGTCGGCCAGACTTTTTTCCCTTTTGTTGACCAAGATGTTTGATTCCCGAGATCCAATGTCTCATAGCTTTTTCCGTTAAACATTTGAATTTTATATCCGGTTGCACCAGAAACTGGATTCCAAGAGAGATCAAAGTAACCTGTTGCGTTATTATTATTGAAACCTTTTGTACTAGGTGCTTTTGCTCTAGCCACATTCGGCACAACAGGTTTTACTTTTGCCGACATAGCACCTTCACCTTGGTCAAATATCGCACTTACAGCTACCCAATAATTTTTACTTGTCGCATAATTGCCGCCTGAGTTTTTATAAACTGGAGAAGGATCAACTGCTAATTCAGTCCCACCTTTTCCATCTAAATGGAGTTTATATTTTTTTGCGGCAATCTCGCTCGCTGTCGGCCATATATTCTTTCCTTTTGTACTCCATGACGCCACATTCCCAACTGAAATGGCTTCATACTCTTTTCCGTTATATATCCACACTTTGTAGCCTTTTGCGCCAGACACCTTTTTCCAACTTAAATTTAAGTAACCTGTACCATTTCCATTACTAAAACCTTTTACAGTTGGGGCATTTGCTTGTGGAATTGTATACGTTACTTCAATGACTGGTTTATTGGTAGAGTTTGTTGATGAAATTATTTTTTTCCAATGGTCTTGTCCATTTCCATTTGCATGTAATTTAAATCCATAGTTAGCTGTTCCGCTATTCCAAGCTTTAATGGTCGATGTCACATCATAGGTGGCCCATTGTCCTTTATATACGTTGGCTTTACCGATGTTTTTGGAACTTGGTTTATTGTTCCATGTTAGTTTTGTATGATCATAGTTTGCATTCACTGTATCCAGCCAAAGACCCGTTGCCTTCGTTCCGTAATATGAATGAGCAACATACGCTTTGAGCGTCGCTTTTGTTACATTCATATTTTGAATCGGTTTGAATGAATTAAACTTCATGAACGCGTAGTTTGTACCAGTTGTTTTGTCATAATAACCGGTTTTCAGTACATAACTTTTTAGATTAGCATCCCATTTTTGCGTAGAAGTTGAATAGTTTGTTGTTGGGTATGCACTCATAATGAATGTGTCTGATGAAACAGATAAAGAAGTCGATGGATCGATAGACACAGGATAAACTCGTTCAGGGTCCTTGAGCCATTTCTCATCAGCAGTCACTCGAAGTAAATAGCCATCATCCTCTTTTTGCAATTCAAAGCTCACATCTTCTGATCGAGCCACTTCACCTGACTTTTCATCTAGATTTGAATCAGTCATAAACGGTTTTGGAACTTGAAAAATGGTTCGTTCTTTTTGATCATAAAATGTAATAGAACCATCTTCTTCAATTTTTCCAGTTAAATCTGTCTTTATTTTAAATGTAAAAGAATTGTAGCCATCATATCGTTTGAGTACAATATCTTCTTTGATATTTTCATTAAAAGTAAATGATCGCAAATCAATATTTGGAAATACCTCTTCGTATGTAAGCTCGTTGGTGTTCTCTGTAAATTGTGCAGAGGGATCTTTGGAACGAATTTCTGATTTGTTTGTTCCTGAAGCTTTTAAAATTGAAAATTCAATTTGATGCTTCTTATGTTCGAATGTAGCATAGAGCCCTTGCTTCATTTGTTTTTGAAAGGTTGAATCCAACCTTGCATTTTCCGTTTCTATTTCTTTTTTCGAAGTTGACTTTAACTCTGGAGAGATGTCCTCCCACTCAGCATCTGGTGACTCTTTTATATGAATTGGGTCAGGATATACTTCTTGCGTAAATACCCCCTCTCCTTCATAGAAAAGTTTGCTATTTTCTGTTCTTTCCGAAAGAACTTCTCCGTCTTTTCCAATTTCAGCTTCATCAATCCCTGCCATTTCAAGGGTCTTTGAATCGTCTGTTTCTTGCATGCTGTTAGGACTTGATTTTGTATTTTCTACATGTTCTTCTGCAAAAATGTCAGAAGGTAACATTGATATAAGCATCACAAAGGCTAGAAGCGCTGCAATATTTCTTTTCCAATTTACTTTTCTTTTTAGATTCATATCGGTCTCCTTATCATATATTTGTAACATTTGTAACAATACGTCATATATCATAATATATTCAAAATCATGTTTCAATATTTTTCTAGAAATATACCATTCTTTCAAACTAACCCAAGTATCATCTTTTTATCAATATATACCCAAATTCACTCATAAAAAAAGCACCCTAAACGGATGCTTCTACCAAATTCAAAATACGATAGGTGATTTCTTTTGCTTCTAGTCCGGTGCCTTCTATATTTGTGGCGAAGATGTAGGTTTTGTTTTCCTTTTTGATGAAGCCTGCGTACCAGCCGATTCCTGATCCGGAGCCTGTTTTTCCGTATAGCGTGGCGTGTTTCTCTTCTTCTTGTATCATCATTCGTTTGACGGTTCTCATAACCAATAGGTCAAATGGGAGACTTTCTTCATATAGCTGTTTAAGGAAATGGACTTGTTCTACTGGAGAAATGCGCAACGTACTGCTTAGCCAAAATTGATCGATTCCGCCAGATATGTCTTGATTCCCATAATGAATGGCGTTTATCCAATGGCTCATGCGTTCTTCCCCGATGTCACGCGCCATGGCTTGATAATACCAGACGACTGAATCTCTCATGCAGAGACCAGTGTATGGTCCTTATTCCAGTTATCACTCTCTCTTTTTACTCCGTCCCAATATTTGAAATCGTATTCATCTTTAACTGCGCCAGTTTGAAGTTCGATTAAGGCATTTGCTATTTTAAACGTTGATTGTGGTGCAAAGCGCTGTTTCGCTCTTTTTTTGTTATAGTTATACACCCAAGGTAATTTTTCTTTTACTTCTTGAATCAAAATGTGCCTTCCCGCTCTTTCATGAATTCATCGACGGACTATTTTGGAGATGTTCCTTCACTTGATGCAGGCTTGCTCATACAAGGTGCTGCAAGCATCACGCCAGCAATCAGCCATTTCATCTTCTTTTTTTGCAAACAATCACTCTCTTTGCTCATGATTGCAATCGATTCTAGCATGCTGACTGATCAGAAATAAGAGCCGCTCGTCCTCTTTTTCAATCAAAAAAGCCGGTTTTATCCGGCTTTCTGTTTATTGTACGTTCATTTTTTCTCTTCAATCGCTTGCTTTGCAATTTTCGAAATCGTCATATCGTCCATTGGTGGGTTATGAAGGCCAGCACGAATGTCTCGATAGTAACGTTGAAGCGGGCAGCTAAGGCTTAAGCTTTTTGCACCGACTAAACGCATGGCTTTATCGACCACTTGCAAACTATGATTGACGACTGTATGCTTCACAGCACCGAATTCATTGATTAACAGCTCTCTTTTCTCTGGCTGCTCATACAATGTTGTCGTTGAATAGATGACATGGCGTGCTTGCTTTAGTAGTAAATCAATTTCGCCAATCAGTGTTTGGACATTTGGCAGTTCGCTAATCGTTCCGCTAATACTGTTCGGTGAATGGGTGATGGCATACTGAACAGCATAGTCTCTTGCCGCTTGCGCAATCCCTAAATAACAGGAAGGGATATGTGCGATCCAAGGATTCAGCGTACCGCCCCGAGGTCCTTTTTGCACTTCAACCAACATGTCATCTGGAACTTCCACTTGATCTAGAATTAAATCATGGCTCTCTGTTCCTCTCATGCCAACAACATCCCACGTTTCTTCTATAGAAACACCTTTTGTATCACGGTGAATTAAGAAGAAGCCCATCGCTTCTTTTTCTTCGATCCATACTCCGACGAGAAAGTATGTGAGTGCTGGTGACATCGTTGTGAATATTTTCCGGCCATTGATCACCCAATGATCTCCTGATTTCGTTGCAGTTGTTCCAGGTTTGCCTCCTCTTGTTGGACTCCCTGTCTGCGCCTCACTGACGGCCCGGTTCACAAGAGCCCCATTCTTGATTTCTTCAGCAAAAAATTGCAGCTGCTTCTCATTCCATAGTTTCTTTTCATAAATTTCACCAACAACTCCTTGATGCCAGCCGATCGATAAGGCAGTTGCTCCATCCATACTTCCTAGCGTTTCTTGAAAAAGGACCATATCCTTTACAGATTGACCCCCGCCCCCGTACTCAACAGGCAGAGACAACGTTGTATAGCCCAGTTCTACTAATGATTCGATATTTTGTTTAGGAAAATAGGCACCCTCATCATGTTCTTTTGCAGATTGTTCGATCGTCTCACGAAGGGATTCTAGTTGATTTAGCCAATTTTTTTGAAAATCTGTATCGACAAATAATGCTTTAGACAAAACATATCCAACTCCTCTGTTTCTCGCAATCTATCTTATCCGATTTATCCAATAGGTATTATTAAAACACACTTTACTTATAGGATTTAATGTGTTAAATTTTATCAATATTAAGTACATATGTCAAAGGAACGTGATGCTTTTATGATTTCTGCTACTAATCTACATAAATCCTATGGGTCAACTCATGTGTTAAAAGGAATTAATTTCACCGTACAAGAAGGTGAAGTGGTCGCCATTATTGGACCGAGCGGATCAGGAAAAACAACACTTCTTCGCAGTTTAAACAGCCTTGATATCCCAGACAAAGGAACGCTGACAGTTGGAGAAGCCACGATTCAATTTGAACAATATCGAAAAAAAGATCTTCTAAAACTCAGACAGCAATCGTCTATGGTATTCCAGCATTATCACTTGTTTCAAAATAAACGAGCACTTGAAAACATCACAGAAGGATTGATTGTGTCTCAAAACATGTCTAAAAAAGAGGCAGAAAAAATCGGAGAGCAATTGTTAACGCGAATTGGGCTACTTCATAAAAAAGAAGCATTTCCAAGCGAATTATCCGGCGGTCAACAGCAGCGAATCGGAATTGCGCGTGCTCTTGCCATGAATCCTGCGGTGCTTTTATTTGATGAGCCGACGTCCGCGCTGGACCCAGAGATGGTCGGAGAAATCCTTGAAATGATGAAAGATATTGCGAGCCAAGGAATGACGATGGTCATTGTGACGCATGAAATTTCGTTTGCAAAGGATGTAGCGGATACAGTGATCTTTATGGCAGATGGGGAAATCGTTGAAAAAGGCTCACCAGAAGACGTCTTGATGAAGCCTCAGCATGAACGGACGAAACAATTTTTATCAAGAATTCATCGCGGGATGTGGCAAGGAACGGAGGAAGACAGATGAAGCGCAAGACTTTATTCACTTCCGCTAGTATTCTTCTGTTTCTCCTCTCACTCATTGGCTGCAGTAGTGTGAAAACAACAACAGATGATGGCAGACAAATTGTCAAAGTCGCACTAAGCGCAGAAGTCAATCCGCCTTTTTTAGCCACAAATGACCAAAACGAGCCGATTGGCTATAACATCGATTATTTAAATGAAGTCGAGAAACGTTTGCCACACGTTCATTTTGATTATATCTTTGGCGAGGAAGAATCCAATTTAATTGGGATTGGCGCTGGGAAATTTGAAATGGCGGCTAATTGGTTTTTCAGTAATCCTGAACGCGAAAAACGTTTTCTTTATCCTAAGGTTCCATACGGCTATTCGATGACAGGCTTAATTGTGAATGAATCAGAGCAAGATATTCAATCTCTTGACGATATGACATCAAAAAAGCTCGCCCCCGTCAGTCCTAGCGGCGGCCTTCGTTCCATATTAAATCAATATAATGAAGAAAATGATCCAAAAATTCCGCTCACCACCATTGAAAGTCCTTCAAACGAACTCAATTTAAAACGAGTCGAAAGCGGACGATCCGATGCGGCTTTTATGAATATTTCGACCTTTGATACGATTCAAAAACATCTTCACCTGAAAGTCAAAGTGGGCGGTATTGTCTCAAAGGAACCTATTTATCTTGTCTTACAGCCTAGTCAAAAGAAACTAGCATCAGAATTGGACCGAGTGACACAAGAGATGATCGAAGATGGAACATTACCTGACCTTGCGAAGAAATGGTTTGGCGTTGATTTCTTTCAAGATATTGACTATATATCAGAGCAAGGCTATCAATATGAAGAAAGGAAGGAAGCGCCATGACGTTTACAGCTGGAGATTGGCTGAGCATCTTTTTACAGGTGGTTGATCGTCTGCCACTCACATTTCTTATGATTGTGGTGTCTTTGTTTTTTGCCATCATCATCGGATTGCTATTTGCCTGTATTCGAATCAAACAAATGCCAGTGCTGAAACAATTGGCGGTCATTTATTTGTCATTTACACGAAGTACGCCGCTCATTGTTCAGTTATTTCTGATTTATTTTGGCCTACCTCAGCTTTTACTCATGGCCGGTATTCAAATCAATCATTGGGATCGTGTGTTATTTGTCATGATCACATTCTCTTTACATACGGGCGCTTATTTATCTGAAGTCTTTCGCAGTGCCTATTCCTCTGTGGGGAGAGATCAGCTTGAAGCAGCTTACATTGTTGGGATGACAGATACGCAGGCATTAATGAGGATCATTATTCCGCAAGCCTTTCTCATTGCACTTCCGAACCTCGGAAATTACACCATTGATCTCGTAAAAGATACCGCCATTGCATTTACAATCGGACTCATTGATATGATGGGACAGGTCAAAATCATCCTAGGCAATAACTACGGGATAGGGATGTTTGAAGTGTACGTCATCATTGCAATTGTGTATTGGCTGATTTGCATCAGTATTGAACTGATCACGATGCTACTGGAAAGAAAGTTTGTGAAAGGCCGCACCAGCCTGTCACGCTAAGGAGGCGATTTGATGCAAACCATTGATATATCATTTGCGATTGACCAAATACCACATATTCTAAAAGGCGTTCCCTTTACCTTATTGATTGCACTTGTTTCTATGGCTGTGAGCCTTTTGATTGGATCTGTTTTTGCTTTCATTCGCCTCTTTCGTATCCCTGTGCTCCGCCAGCTGGTCACACTCTATGTCTCATTTTTTAGAGGAACACCTCTCATTGTTCAGTTGTTTGCTTTCTTTTATGGCATTCCATTTGTTCTGACCAAAATAAATAGCACTTTTGGGTTGACCTTTCACCCGGATATGGTCTCCCCGCTTACCGTTGCCCTTATCACCTTCAGCCTGCATTCAGCCGCACATTTAACAGAAGTGGTCCGAAGCGCACTTCTTGCAGTAGACAGAGGGCAGCTTGAAGCGGCAAAAATCGTTGGCATGACCACCAGACAGGCGATGATTCGCATTATTTTACCGCAAGCGTTTGTGGTTGCCCTGCCAAACCTAGGAAATCAGCTCATTCAGCTGTTAAAAGCCACATCCCTTTCGTTTACAATTGGTGTACTGGAAATCATGGGAATCTCTCGCATCATTGCAAATGATGGCTACAAGTTTTTAGAAACGTATCTTGTCTCTGCTTTGATCTATTGGATGCTTAGTATTTTCTTTGAACTCGCTTTTGCTTTGTTAGAGAAACGAGTCAGCGTGTACGGAAAATCTCTTGGACGTTAAAAAAAAAGAGAATGGCAGATGCCCTTCTCTTTGTCGTCCTACTTATTCAGCACTGACTAAAATTTTCACTTGATCTTTTTCATTGATTAATGCATGGAAGCCTTCCTCGATCACATCGTCCAGCTTGATTTTTTTCGTGACGAGTGTATCCGCAGAGAAATAGCCTTTTCTCATTAGGTTTAATACAGATGGGAAGATATTTCTATAGCCAATGATGCCTTTGATTGTCCGTTCTTTAATGACAATGTCATTCGGCAGAATTTCTGCACCTTGCTCCCAAATACTCACAATGACCGTTTCACCTGAAATTCTAGTTGATTGGATGGCTTGCTTCAATACAACAGGTACACCTGTCACTTCAAAAGAAACATCGACTCCACCGTTTGTACGGCGGGCGATTTCTTGAACAACATCTTCATATTGAGAAGGATCTACAATGATCGCTCCAAGCTCTTTTGCTTTTTCTTGGCGCTCTTTTGATAATTCCACTGCATAAATATCTGTAGCACCAGCCGCTTTCAGCGCTTCAATGACAAGTAAGCCAATTGGTCCGCAGCCAAACACAGCCGCTGTATCCCCAGCTTTTAGTTTACTAGAACGAACGGCATATAAAGCAACTGCAGCAGGTTCTACGAGTGCACCTTGTTCATATGAGATTTCGTCTGGTAATAAATGAAGTAATTCTTCATCGACTGATACATATTCAGAGAATCCACCGCCGCCACCGGCAAGTCCTAAAAAGCCCAAGTTTTCATCTAAGTTGTAGGCACCTTGATGCCCGTGAGTTGCAAAAATAGGTTCTACAACGACTCGATCGCCTACTTTGTAATCGCTCACACCTTCTCCTACCTCAACAACCTCACCTGAAAACTCATGACCAAGTGTCACAGGTGCTTTTTCTTTTGTCAGTGGATGAGGTTCATTGACCGGAATGAAGATAGGCCCTCCTAAATATTCATGTAAATCACTACCACAAATGCCGCACCATTTTACTTTAAGCTTCACTTTTCCTGGAGCAACTGTTGGTTCGTCAATTTCCTCTAGTCGAATGTCCTTTTGATCGTGCCAGCGTAGTGCTTTCATTTGTAAGACTCCTTTTCTCTTTTTTTTAATTAACTTACTTAAATAATGATAACATAATTTTTTAAATTTTCTAAGAAAGATGCACTATTTTTTTGACAGTCAATGGACGAAAAATGACAAAACATAGCAATAGACAAATAAGAAGCATACATAGACAACCAATTATGACAGAGATTCGAATCGATAAAACATGTGCCAACACGCCAGATATTCCTGTCATGGGAATCGTCAGAACGGCTTCACATAAAGCATAAAAACTTACCACTCTCCCCATGACCTCTACCGGGATATTCGTTTGATAAAAAGTCATAAAGCCTGTGTTCGCAAATGCTAAAAAGAAAGCGAGAACAAAAAAGCCAACTGCTGCTGCAGTCAATGTGCTGGAAAAAGCATAGATCAAGTAACCAAAAGCCACAAACAAACTTCCCGCACCAAGCATAATAGAAACAGGCAGCCTTTCGACAATGACCGTATTGAGACATGCCCCTGCGATAATCCCTGCTCCTGCCATACTGACAAGAAATCCATATTCGGTATTGGTCAGCATCAACACTTCTTTTGCAAAAGCTGTTTCAAGTGAGTCAATAGCAGTAGGCAACACCATGATAGCGGCACTGAATAATAAATACACCGCCATCACTTGGCGAGATGTGAGACTGAAACGAAGAACAAGTGCTGCATCCTCCTTTAATATGGAAAGGGAAAACTCCTTTTGTGCCTCGTTTGTTTTTGACAAAATCGGTAAACACATTGTCAAAAGAGCGGATATCAAAAGGCAGATCGCATTCACATAAATTGAAAAGACTGGTGTGCCGATCAGAAAAAGCAGCCCTGCTACGGCGGGTCCGAGTAAAAATCCACCAGACTGAAGCAAAGATCGAATGGCATTAAACCGTTTTCGTTTATCCGCCGGTATTAGTGCTGTCATATACACCATCGAAGCTGGATGAAACATGGCGTGTGCCATCTGCATGAGAAACAACATAACGTATACGATCAATAAATGGCCTGAAAATAAGGCAATGGGAATACATGCAATCAGAACGGCCCGGCATAGATCTAGACTGATCATGACATTACGCTGATTCAGCCTGTCAATCAAACTGCCAGACCAGCTATTTGTTAAAAGAGCAGAGACAGGCCTTAGCAGATAGACGGCTGTTACAGCAAGAACGGAGCCCGTTTCCTGAAAAATCAGTAGGTGGAGAGCAATCATGTATATCCATTCTCCTATGTTCGCCATACCAATCGCTCCAAGTAAAATGCTCATATCTCGCCAATGTTTTTTCATCGTAACGTTCCCCCTATTTGTCATCAAAAAAAATCCCGCCCCCAAGACATTTCTGTCTTGAGGACGGGATTGACTCCGCGTTGCCACCTCAGTTCATTCACCTGTTACCAGATGAACCTCAGCAGGTTATCGCTAACCCTTCTCTATAACGGGAGAATATCGCTGCACCACCATCAAAATGAATCCGATGCAGAGCTAAGAGGCTTGGTTCCGTAATGCTTCCAAGCTCCTTCTCAGCTGAACGGAGTTCTCTGTGCAGGTAGCCATTACGTACTCTTCTCTATTTGCGCTTTTCCTTTTTTATACGATCTTCAGTTGAATTGTTACATATTATACAGCGGCTCGATCAACGCGTCAATGTTTTTCCATATTTAATCAGCATAAATCATCTTTCTTGTCATGCCTCCATCAACGACTACATCTGTCCCTGTCACAAATTGATTGTCTTCATCAGTTAAATAAAAACAAGCTTTGACAATATCCTTTGGCGTTCCGACTCGATTTGAAAAATGCTGCTGATGATCGATCTCCCGAAGATTTTTCTCATCTTTCGTTTCAATCCACCCAGGGGAAATACTATTCACAGTAATGGAATCCTGACTAAAGGAAGCCGCCAGAGCATGAGTAAGCGCTGATATCCCGCCTTTTGATGCTGCATATGCTTCTGTATGAGGTTCTGACATGATCGCACGAGTCGATGAAATATTCACAATGGAACCGCCTGTTTGATTTACTTTCATATAACGTGCCGCTTCTCTTGCACATAA
Organism: Bacillus xiamenensis; assembly: GCF_001857925.1. Taxonomy (NCBI): domain Bacteria; kingdom Bacillati; phylum Bacillota; class Bacilli; order Caryophanales; family Bacillaceae; genus Bacillus; species Bacillus xiamenensis. The sequence goes on along the minus strand of NZ_CP017786.1, from coordinate 2,990,397 downwards.
AAAAGCACCTCTTAGATTCGTATGTAACACATGATCAAACTCATCGACCGTTAGTTCATAAGGGGATTTTGTACACATGACCCCAGCATTATTGATGAGGATATCGATCGTTTTATAACGCTCCACAGCAGACAACATTAAATCTTGAATATCCTTCTCTTGTTTCACATCCGTTCTTTGAAAAAAGGCCACAAAGGACTCTTTTTTCAACTGCTCCTCCAAGCGCTTCCCTTTTTCTTCATCAATATCCGCAAGCACGACACGCGCCCCTTCTTTCGCATAGCCATACGCGATCGATTCACCAATTCCATTGGCTGCGCCAGTGATGATGATTGTTTTTCCCGCAAAATTTATCATATGACTAATTCCTTTCTTTAGCTAATATGAACTGAACCCTCTTATTCTTTCCTGAAAAGTGCAATCCAGTCGTCCACCTCGATCGATTCTATTTTATTTCCTCTCATTTTTAATTTATAGTACTCCTTTATTTTTTCGTTTGCACCTAACATATATTCTATAACTCTCTTTTCTTCTTTCAAAGAATTTGTTGTTCGTTTTACCCAGTCTTGAAAAGGGTAGAGCTTTTTCCTTTCTACTGCTCTCTCTTTTTTTAATCCCTTATCCATAAACAATTCGCACCACTTTTTCGTAGACAGACAAGAAGCATGACTTTGATCTCTCAAACGTTCTAGCTGATTGATAAATAAAGCGAGTTCTTCGTCATTTGGAGTAACATTATCGATAAATAAAAACAAACCGTTTGGCTTTAAGACACGAGCTGCTTCTTTGGCAAATTGATCAGGATGCGGGAAATGATGTGCAGCAATTCGGCAAGTGACCATATCAAAAGTTCCATCTAAAAAAGGGAGATTTTCTGCATCTGCTATTACATAAAAAATTTGAGGATACTCTTTTAAATGTAATGCAGTGTTTGAAAGCATATCTTTTGTTAAATCCGTCGCAAACACTTGATTCACGTAAGGGGCAAGCACTTTTGCTGTATGACCTCCACCCGTTGCTATATCAAGTACGATCCAGCTTTCTTGAGGGGATGACCATTCAACTATTAGATCAAGATCTGCTCCTTTTGCATGAGTTTGACTCGTCACATATTTTTCTGCATTTCTCCCAAATTGTTCTACAACTTTTCTTTTTGCCTGATCTGAACTCATTCTGTTCCTCCTCTTTGAAATAATGTTTTGTGCCTGCTATTGTTCGCCACAAAATAAAGAGCCGTTCCATTTTATTGAACGGCTACTTTTTAATTAAAGGATTAACGAGAAAGCATGCCATGCGGGTCAATCACAAATTTCTTCGCTACACCCGAATCAAAATCACTATATCCTTTAGGGGCTTGATCGAGGGGAATGACGGTTGCATTGACGGCTTTGGCGATCTGTGCCCTTCCGCTTAAGATGGATTTCATTAGACTGCGGTGATATTGCATGACAGGGGTTTGGCCTGTCACAAAGGTATGGGCTTTGGCCCAGCCAAGTCCAATCCGCACTTTAAGAGAACCCACTTTTGCATCCTCATCAACGGCACCTGGATCTTCTGTGACGTAAAGTCCTGGGATTCCAAGTTTACCGCCAACTTTGGTAATATCCATAATTGTATTTAAAACGGTCGCTGGTGCTTCTCCTTGATCTCCATGTCCTGAAGCTTCAAAGCCGACACAATCGACCGCACAGTCGACTTCCGGCTCTCCTAGAATGTTTGTGATTTGTTCGCCGATTCGATCATGTTTTCGTAAATTGATCGTCTCGCAGCCAAAGCTTCTGGCCTGTTCCAGCCTTTGTTCATTGAGATCACCGACGATGACAGCGGACGCGCCAAGGAGCTGAGCGGAATGCGCTGCTGCAAGACCTACTGGCCCTGCGCCCGCAATGTAGACGGTAGAGCCTGGCTTAACGCCCGCCGAATAAGCACCATGAAAACCTGTCGGGAAAATATCAGAAAGCATCGTCAAATCAAGTATCTTTTCCATTGCCTGATCTTTGTCCGGAAATTTAAGGAGCTGGAAATCAGCATATGGAACCATCACGTACTCGGATTGGCCGCCAACCCAACCGCCCATATCTACATATCCATAAGCTGAGCCAGGGCGATCAGGGTTTACATTTAAGCACACATGGGTTTTTTGTTCCTTACACATGACGCAGCGGCCACAGGCAATATTAAACGGAACTGATACGAGATCCCCTTTTTGGATAAACTCTACATCCCGTCCAACCTCAACAACCTCACCTGTAATTTCATGACCAAGGACAAGTCCTTCAGGCGCAGTTGTACGTCCCCTTACCATGTGCTGGTCACTTCCACAAATGTTTGTTGTCACCACTTTTAAAATGACGCCATGCTCACATTTACGTCCAACATTGGCTTTAGGTACACCAGGGCCATCCTTTAACACCAAATCAGGGTATCCGATATCCTCCACTGCTACATTTCCTGCTCCTTTATAAACGACACCTTTGTTTCCCGACATGTTTCCATTCCTCCCTTTTTGTTTAAAAATGAAGTCTCTACAATTTTCTCTATTTCTCGTGCATTTCCCTTCTTCAAACCGCACATTGACTCAAAAAGTAAAAACTGAATGTCTACCATGGAAAGAAAAATGTATTTTCCAGTCAAATAAAAAAGAAAATATTGAAAAAAAAGCTAAACATTTGCAGAATAATGTCGATATAAGGAATAAGCCAGACAGGTATCCTTAATCGACAAACAAATTCCTTATATATACTATCATTCCTTACACACCTGGCTGGCCCCTACATATGAAATGAATCCAAAAGGCTCTTTTTATGAAGAGTCTTTTTTATTGCCGAACGATGGATTTCATCCCACGCAAAAAGAGGCTCCTCTGACGAAGAGCCTCTTTGTTGATTGCTTGTTCATTACCTGGGAAATATTTTCATCATTTTAAGGCTTTGATACAGATATATGTATCATAGTGATAAACAGAAACGTCTCTAAAGTGATACGCTGAAAAGAGGCGGCTGATTTCTTGTTCACTGTATGTCGAAACGGACTTTGAACGTTTTTGTTCCTTCATGAGATCCTGCTTTTGAAAAGAGAGGAATACCTCTCCATCCACTTGAAGAACGCGGTACACCTCTTTCATTACTTGCTCTATGTCTGACAAGTAATAGATGGTCTGCACTGTAAACAATTTATTGAATGATCTGTCTTCAAAAGGTAATTGCTCAGCTTTTCCAAGTGTGATAACGGCTTTTTCCTGCTCTACAAGCCTCTTATTTTTTCTTTTTGCGTATTTCACCATATGACGAGAAGCATCGACTCCATATACTTTTCCTCGATCGAGTTTTTCTGCTACTTTTGATAAAGTCATACCTCTTCCAGTACCAATTTCTAAAATTCGGTCATTTTCTTGTATATTTAAGAGTTGAATCGTCCATTGATTGATATTATGATGATTTTTTTCCATATAGCGGGCAACCCATTTTGAGAACAAGCCTTTTGGTTCCCTCATTTGTTTTCCAATCCAGCTTTGAATCAATGTTAACACCTGCTTTGCATCAGTAAATAAAGCTATTTACGAATTTTCTTACTTTTCATATCGGCTCTCACCTAACAAAAATTAAGACCTAGTCCTAATTTCTTTGTCCTTTATTAGACGGCACCTTTTATGAAAATGTTTCGCACGTGATGAAAAATATTTTAACGAATAGGCATTTTCATTAATTATGCTCAGATTGATTTCGTTTTCTGCATGAGCTGCATATTTTATGAATGTATCTTGATTAGATAAAGGTGGTGCTAGATTATGGGCTTTGGCGGTTATTCTGGAGGCTACTGCGGTGGCTACGGTGGCGGTTTTGCAGGCGGATTCGCGTTGCTTGTTGTACTGTTCATTTTGTTAATCATCATCGGTGCAAGCTGGATTTGCTAATGTAAAAGGAGCAGGAAACGATGACGTTTTCCTGCTCCTTTTCTTTAATACCAATAGGTTGGATATGTGTACATATAGCGTCTGAGCATTTCCTCTTGCTCTCTTTGCAATCTGTATGGATTGCCGTACCCGTGCTTTAAAGAATGCGGAATAGACGCATACCCGTGCCCCACTGACGGAAACCTCATATATGGTGACATCGACATTCATTGATCACCTCACAATCTCCTTTTACGGTTATCATATGTGCGGATGATCAATGTGGAGCGTGTCTAAACCTGGTCCTTCTCCCTTGTATAACAATCAAGCATTGCCAGCATCATAAACATGTCAATCTCCTCCTTTTCATCTTTTTCTTTTCCTTCTTAGTTCATATACTTTAATTGTTTCTGCTTCATTTCTTCATAAAAGGATTCGACTTGTTGTTCATAAAGAACTGTTTCAATGTCTTTGTATTTTCGCCGGATCGTCAATGTAATAAAAAATAAATGGATTGTCATATACGCTCACCTCCCTTCAGTTCGCAGCACGCGAAATAGCCCGCAGATCTTCTTTATCAGTTGACCTGCGGGCACACAAAAATGCAGATCAAAAGACAGTGTCTTTCAACCTGCGATGGATGATACGTGAAATCCTCGTTTACTTAAACAGTTTTGAAGCGTGCACCGTAAAAGGTAAAGGAAGGACACGAGCTCTTCCACAGGCTGATGACATAATGAAATTGTTTGTTGAGTTGATCACAAGTAGATACGAATAACATATTCTTCAGCCTCCTTTACGTTTTTAATTACTTTGTAAGTATATCCAGCAAGCACCATTTTGTAAACCTGTTTTTAGTAAATGAGATGATTTTTGTGTGTTTGACTAAATTTCTACAGTCATTCTTGTCCAATTGTCCAATGCCATAAAAAAAGCCTCCTCATCACATGAGGAGACTTTACGAATTAATCTTCATCTAGTTCTTGCAGCTTTTTTTGAAAAAAGATCGCGCGTTTCACACAAAGAAAAGCGACTATTAAGAAAACACAATCCACTGCCATCATCAGCATTTTTGGAGATGTTTCAATGTGCTGATTAGGTAAAATCGTACCAATATATAAAAAGGTGCTGACAGCAAGCAAAATAAAAGCGTATTGCTTATAATCTGTCACTAAACCACTCCACTTTTTCTTCACTTGTTTCACCTTCCCGTTATCCATGTCTATTCATAGCTTAACATAGTGAGAGAAAGCGAGGGGCATGTAAATCTATCCATTCGCTAGTGCGTCCAGCCCTTGTTCGATATCATGTAATAAGTCATCAATATCCTCAATACCGACAGAAATACGAATTAAACCATCTGTGATGCCAAGCTCTTCCCTGCGCTCTTTTGGAATGGATGCATGAGTCATTCGAGCAGGAACAGAGATTAAACTTTCGACCGCTCCAAGGCTTTCTGCGATTGTAAACAGCTTAAGCTGACTTAAAAACACATCGACATTTTCTTCGTTTCCAATATCAAAAGAGATCATACCACCAAAGCCTGTTGCTTGTGTTTTCGCAAGCTCATGACCTGGGTGAGCGCTTAAACCTGGATAATAGACACGTGTAATGGCAGGATGTTGTTCTAAAAACTCAGCAATTTTCTGCGCATTTTGTTGATGTGCTTCCATTCTTAGTCCAAGCGTTTTCATCCCTCTCATCAGAAGCCATGCATCTTGCGGCCCGAGAATACCGCCTGTAGAATTTTGAACAAAGTGCAGTTCTTCACCAAGTTCTTCAGTGGCTGTCACGACAAGTCCGCCTACGACATCACTATGGCCGCCTAAATATTTTGTGGCGCTGTGCAAGACAATGTCAGCCCCGTATTCAATCGGCTTTTGGAAATACGGTGTGAAGAATGTGTTATCTACAATCATTAAAATGTTGGCTGCTTTTGTAATGCGGCTGATAGCTTGTAGATCGGTCATTTTGAGTAGTGGATTGGTCGGTGATTCAATGTAGACAGCTTTTGTTTCTGGCAAAATCGCTTTTTTCACCGCTTCAGGATCACTTGTATCAACAAATGTGGCTTCAATGCCAATCCGGTTTAACACCTTTGTGATCACGCGATAGGTTCCGCCGTATACATCGTCTGTCAGTACGATATGATCCCCGCTGTTAAACAGCATCATCACTGCTGTAATCGCAGCCATCCCTGAACCGAATGCGTAGCCGTTTGCTCCCCCTTCGAGATCACGAATGACCGATTCCAGTGCTGTTCTTGTAGGGTTCGCTGTTCTGGAATATTCATATCCTGTATGTTCGCCTGCTTTTGGCTGCTTATAGGTGCTCACTTGGTAAATGGGAACAGACACGGCTCCTGTTTTTTCATCACCAGTTGTTCCGCTGTGAATCATCATTGTTTTTGGTTTCATTTTAATTTCCTCCCTCATAAATGCCTTTACTTAAATAGCGCTCACTGCTATCAGGAAAAATGGTGACAATGACTGTCCCAGGTGCTGCCTTTTTTGCTTCTTCTAAGGCGGCAAATAAAGCAGCACCAGATGAGCTTCCGATCAGAACGCCCTCTTTTTCAGCCGCTTCTTTCACCATTCGGAAAGCATCGTCGTCACTGACGGTATAAATCTCATCAAATAAAGACGATTCCATATAATCTGGAATAAACTCAAGGCCAATTCCTTCCGTTCTATGCGGGCCCGGCTTTCCGCCATTTAAAATTGATCCTTCTGGTTCCACAACAACCGTTTTTAACGCTTTATTTTGCTCCTTTAAATAGGCGGCACATCCTTGAAACGTCCCGCCAGAGCCCGCTCCTGCTACGAATACATCTATGTTCCCTTGCAGATCAGACCATATTTCTGGCCCAAGTGTTTTATAGTAAGTCAATGGATTTACTTGGTTTTTAAATTGCAAAACACAATACGCATTGTCAAGACTTGCCTCTAGTTCAAGGGCTCGATCAATCGCACCCTTCATTCCATCTTTTCTTGGTGTATGAATAATCTCTGCACCAAGCGCCTTCATGAGTTGTTGTTTCTCTTGACTAAAGTGTTCTGGCACACAGAAAATGGTGCGTAATTGATGCTTCCTTGCACTTAGCGCAAGCCCGATGCCTGTGTTTCCCGCAGTTGCTTCAATAATGGTTCCGCCTGGCCGCAGTTTGCCCGATGCCAGTGCTTCTTTCATCAGCATATCACCTAAACGATCCTTAATACTTCCGCCTGGGTTCATCATTTCAAGCTTTGCATAAACATCAACACCTGCTGGCACGCCAATGCCTGACAGCTTTAAAAGTGGTGTGTGACCAATTAATTCCGTAATATCATGTATGACAGCCATATTTTTTCCCTTCCTTTGCATGGAAAAGAAGGGGGAAACCCCTTCTCAGCGTGTAGACAAACCCTCGCATTCTTTGTCAGTCCTGCGTGCCGGTGCTCACGAATGTCAAATTCGCTCCGCGCCGGTACTCGTCCTTCCTAGACTGCAAAGGTTTTCAGTTCACGCTGAAAAGAAGACAAAGGGCTAAAATAAAGAGCATTTTAGCCCTTTGTCAACAATCTGAGAAGGGGGAAACCCCTTCTTTTATTGTGTTTGCTTTATCATACGCAGGACAAGGTCTGTTGAGTGAATTGCTGCTTGCTCAAGAAATTGATCAAAGGAAATATTGGATTCTTTCCCCGCAATATCAGATAGCGCTCGAACGACCACAAATGGCGTTCCAAACAGATGGCAAACTTGCGCAACGGCTGCTGCTTCCATTTCCACCGCATATAGCTCTGGAAACTTCTCTCTGACAAACGCTACACGGTCAGGATCATTCATAAATGAATCTCCTGTTGCAATCGTTCCTTTTGCCACTTGAATATGATCGATTTCTAAAGCAGCTTCCTCTGCCAGCTTCACAAGCTTTTCATCGGCAATAAAAGCAGCCGGCAGCCCTGGCACTTGTCCATATTCGTAATCAAAGATTGTCACATCCACATCATGATGTCTAACATCTGTCGATATGACAATATCACCTACATTTAATGAGTGATGAAAACCGCCAGCAGATCCTGTATTGATCACATAATCTGGCTGGAAGCGGTCAAGCAGAAGTGTTGTGCTGACCGCAGCATTTACTTTTCCTATGCCTGATTTTAATAAAATCACTTCTTTATCTTCATAAACACCTGTTGTAAATTCACACCCAGCGATGTTTTCTTGTGTGGCATTCTTTAGTTGATCTCTTAAAATCGTCACTTCTTCTTCCATTGCACCTATGACTGCGATTTTCAAATCAAAAACATCCTTTCATTCCCTTTTCTTCGCTTCTACGATCCACACAAAATCATTCATTTGTTGAAAGGATGTGCTAAAACCTTCTTCTTCAAAGATTTGCTTTAGCACATCAATAGATGGATAGTATTCTGTTTCTAAATCCTCTGCAAGCTGATCGAATCCAGCGGCTTTCGCCTTGTCGATTTCAGCTTGATGTGCTGCTTGATTTTGAAACATTGTATCAGCAAAGACTATTTTACCACCTGAGGGAAGGATGTTGCCATAGGTGTGAATGGCTTGTTTTTTTTCTTCATCCGTTAAATGATGGAAAGCATATGAACTGACGACCGTATCAGGTTCAAAAGGCGGGGCTGGAAACGATAAAAAGTCTCCATCATGAAATACATTTGGTACTCCCTTTTGAAGAGCCGCTTTCTTCATCGCCTCAGAAGGTTCAACGCCAAACACTTTTTTATTTGCTTTAAGAAGCGCCGCGGTTAGATTTCCAGTACCGCTTCCAAACTCAAGAACATGTTGACCTGAACGGCGAGCAATCTCTTTTAGAATAGCCGGATACCCGCGAAACACTTCTTCATACTGCTCGTCGTGACCACTGACTGTGTCATCATAAGACTCAGCCCAATGATCAAATAAAGAAAGAAACTCACGTCCCATTTTCTTTCCCTCCACTTTATCTATTTATTCCTATGCGTATAGTATGTTTTAATCCGTTGAACAGTTCCTATCCTACCACATCTTCTGATTCTTTCCTACTAAAAAATACTGGGAGGGGTAGAAAAATATTTGCCCTTTTGAAAGGAAGAGATTATGATGATTCTAGAGCGTGAAGGGGTGAATGAAATGGATTTTCAACTGGATTTTTTAAAGGACAAAATTGAATTTTTTGAAGCAGCATCTTTAAAAGAACTTGAACAAAAGATCCAAAAACAAATTGAACATAATCAGGCGATCCTGCTGACTGTTCATTCAGTGAGTCATCAAACGACCGTCATTGATGACCGGATTTTGTATACAGCGGTTGTTCATTTTAAAGCGAATGTCTAAATAAAAAAAGATAGCATGTCCGCTATCTTTTTTTCATGTTTATTTTAATTTTTCAACCTTCACAGGTTTCCAGCCTTTTTCATCCACCCATGTAATTTCTACACGGTAGCGTTCACCTGTTGATTTATCACGGATGGTTCCTTTTGCATCTTGAGGCCCTCCGTTATTTCCTAACCAAAGAACAGTCATTTGATCTTCTGAAATTCCTGTCGCATAGGACATGGCTTTGATCATTTCTTTCCAGTCTTTTGAGTTAGAATCATAGGTCGCTGTATGTGAACCGGATTGCTCTGTTCCTACAGGCTCCCAGTCATCGTTTTCATATGTTTTGTCTACGTCACTTGTTTTGCCGCCATCTGTTACTTTGGCGTCTTTTAACGCATCTTTGTTCGTCTTTTCTTCATCATCTGTTTTCTTTGTATCTTCGTCTTGATCAGATGAATCATCTTTTTTTGTATCTGCATCATCGGATGTATCTTTCTTTTGATCTTTCACATCTTCTTGTGAGTTTTGTTTATTTTCACTTGAAGCAGGTGCCGTTTTTGATGGTGCGTCTGCTACATCTTTCGTTGGCTTATTAAAAATTAACAAACTCGATGCGACAACCAAAATAAGCACCACAACGATACCAATTAATATGTTAAGCACCATATTCGCCTTTCTGCGCTTATCACGATGTTCAAATCGAGAATTTCTACTCAAAATCTCTGCACTCCTTTGCCTCTGTTCCCTAAGTCGTTACTATTCTAACATGACATGAAGGGATGTTCTATGTCTGTTTCTTTTCAATTTCATTGACCTTTTTTACAATATCATAAAACGCTTCATTTGTCTTAGCACGGCCACTTGTCTCATCGAGATGAACAACCACAAGGGCGTATTTTGGCTTTTCTACCGGAAAGTATCCAGCAAACCATTTATGATAAAGCGGATCCCCCTTTTTATCTTTACTGCCTGTTTGGGCAGTGCCTGACTTCCCCGCTACATGAAATGGCAGATCTTGAAACCTCCTGCCTGTTCCTTTGTCAGACGTCACCACCTGACTTAAGTACTTTTGCAATTTTTGAGCTGTATAGCGGTCAATGCTCTCGCCTTCAGGCTGTTTGTTTTGAAAGGACAGCATCGTTGTTCCGTTTTGATACAGCACTTTATCTGCAATTCTCACTTCTTTTCGTTCTCCGCCCCTTGCAATCGTTGCCATCATATTGGCGATTTGCAAGGGAGTTGTTTTAACATTTTTTTGACCGATTGCCGTTTGTGCAATGGCTTTTTTGACATGCTTGTCTCTTTTATCTCCCCACACACTGCCTGTTTCTTCACGATCAAACTGTTTGAATTGCTGCTTATGGTATACATCCCCTTCCCAGCCCACTCGATCGACTAGCCCAAGCTTTGAAGCTGTCTTTTCAATGATTTGATCATCTGTTTGAATGAGCTGATCAGCGAGTGTCGCAAAGGTATAATTACAGCTTTGCGCAAAGCTCTCAGACAAATTCAGCACTTCCTGTTTTCCTTCTGGCTCTCCATATAAATTCTTTCGACAATCATACATCGTTTGTGGCTTGTCTAGGTTTTTTTCGATCGCTGCGGCAAGCACGGCCGTTTTAAATACAGAGCCTGGTGCCATCGCAGTCAGCATGTAATTTCTTGCCTCATGCCGGTTTTTACTCGTGACATTTGGAACACTCGCCATCGCCAGCACACTGCTGTTTTGAATGTCGAGCAGAACAGCTCCGCCTTTTTCGACGGCTTGTTCTTTTAGAACATTCTCCATTTCAGCTTGCATGTCTTCATCCATGGTTGTCTGAACCTGCAGCGGATAAAACGAATGAGCTTCTGCTGTATATTTGACGTCCATCCCAAACAAAGGGTTTCCCCTTCCGTCCACATGATATAACAATTTTGTGTCTTGCTCGGGTAATAGAAATTCGTCAAATGTACTTTCTAGCCCAAATGTACCGATTTCGGTTCGGATTGAAAGCTCTTTTTTTTCAGGATAACGCTTTCTTAAGAGTTCTGGATTCTCGCTTGTGAAGCCTAATGTGTGAAGGGCCAGTCTTTTTTTGTCCTTCTCTTTCATATATACGCCATAAACACCTGAATATTTCATCTCATTGATGTCTTTGAGCTTTTTTTTCGTGATGTCATTTTTTAAAATCAGTGGTTTTTTCGTTTCTGTCAGCTGCCTTTTCAGTTCATCTTCTTCCATCTCAAGAATCAAAGCCGTTTGCTTTAAGTGAGGAAGGTCATATTGGAGGAAAGGAAAGATGATGACCGCTGGCTCTTCTTTTGTGAGAAGTGCCTCGCCGTTTCGATCTAAAAACTCGCCACGTCCGTCTGAAATGACCACTTCTTCTGTCCGCTGTTTGACACTTTCTTGTATCAAATTGATATCAAGCTTTGAAAAAGATTCTGTGAAAAACAGCTGGATTTCTGCCAATCTGATCAGAAGAGCGAGCAATAATATAAATATAATGGCACCCGTCCATTGAATTCTTCTTTTTTTGCGCATAAAAACACCTCGTCCCTATTGTGGACGAGGTGTTTATCGTATAAACGTGATTATGAAATTTTTACAATTTGGACGAACATTTCTCCGCCTGGTGTTTGAACGGTAACTTTGTCATCTACTTGTTTACCTAACAGGCTTTTCGCAATTGGTGAGTCGTTTGAAATTTTGCCTTCAAACGGATCAGCTTCTGCACTTCCGACAATTGTATAAGATTCTTCTTCTCCATCCGGCAATTCAACGAATGTCACCGTTTTACCAAGTGAAACAACATTTGAATTCCCTTCATCTTCGATAATTTTGGCATTACGAATCATATTATCAAGCGTAGTAATACGGCCTTCTACAAACGCTTGCTCTTCTTTCGCAGAATCATATTCCGAGTTTTCAGAGAGGTCCCCAAAGCTTCTAGCAATTTTAATACGCTCTACAACCTCTTTACGTTTAACCGTTTTCAAATATTCAAGCTCTTCTTCTAATTTACGCTTTCCTTCTTCTGTCATTGGAAATACTTTCTCTTGTGCCATGAATCATTCACTCCTTCTATTAATCCTCATCATGCAAGCTTTCTGCATGTGAGTGACGACTGAAATATACAAGAATGAGGACACGTTCAGGCCCTCATTCCGTCTGTCCCATATTCGTAAAAGTCCATCTTACATGGCGTCCCTTTTAGATGCAACTATTATGCCTTTTATCTAGCAGGACCCAGCAGCGGTCTAAAGATCATTTATCTTTATCGCACAAACTGTGGAAAGGCACAGGAAGCTCCTGTACCTCGTTCGGCCATTTCGATCATATGTAGAAGAATAGCTTATCCATTCTCCAACTTCCAATACATAATATGGTCAGTGTACGATATGTCTATGCTATATTATTACAAAATTGCATTTTGATCAAGAATTGTTTGAAAATTTGTGATGATTTGTTTGTCGTTTTTTTAATATACTTTTACAAACTAGGAATCACTACAACGTTCAGCTTACCATCGCCATTTTTCCACTTCCGCTTCGAATGATTGTTTTCCTATCATATCAAATCTTGCATGCAAGGTATGCTTCTCCAATGCTGAACGAAAATCTACTAGCAGGTTACGTATCTTTTCTACGTGATTATTATGCTGAAAAGACCTTTACAGTGTAAAGGTCTTTTCATCTACTCTCCGCGGTTTTGAAGAATCGTTTGAATCTTTGTCACCATTAAATCAATGGCCACATGATTTTGGCCGCCTTCTGGGATGATGATGTCTGCATATCGTTTTGACGGTTCAATGAATTGATTATGCATCGGTCTGACGACAGATACGTATTGTTCAATCACTGAATCAATAGACCTGCCTCTTTCTTTCGTATCGCGTAAAATACGGCGAATGATTCGAAGATCTGCATCAGTATCCACATACAGTTTAATATCCATTAAGTTTCTAAGACGCTCATTTTCAAGCGCAAAGATCCCTTCAACGATGATGACATCCTTCGGTTCAACATGTACTGTCTCTTCTGAACGTGTGTTTAGTTTAAAATCATAAATTGGTTTTTCAATGGACTCGTACCTTAGCAGCTGTTCTACATGCTCGATCATCAGGTCATTGTCGAATGCAAGCGGATGATCATAGTTTGTGAGCAGGCGCTCTTCAAATGGCATATGACTTTGATTTTTATAATATAAATCTTGCTGAAGCATGAGGATTGAATGTCCTTTAAATTTTTCATAGATCGAATTGGTGACGCTCGTTTTACCTGAACCCGAGCCGCCCGCAATGCCAATCACCACTGGTTTTTTCCCCATGTGCTGGTTATTTCCCCTTTCTCATCATGTTGCTAGGGTATACTTTTTGATCAAGCTTAAACTTCACAATTTGAAGCGGGTGACGAGCAGCATCAAGCTCGTTTCCTTTTTCGTCCCAAATGGTATCAATTTTGCAGGTGAAATTTTCAATTTCGGGACCGAAGAATTCAACTTCATCGCCTGGTTTAAAGAAATTACGTTGCTGCAAGGTAACGATTTGTTCTTTTTCATCATAATGGAGCACAAGACCTGCGAAATCAAATGTCGTTTTCTTTCCGTGTACGCCAAACATTTGTTCATCCGTTCCTGGTACACCTTCGAAAAAGGCAGGTGCTGTGTCACGGTTGGCACATTTATCTAATTCGTCTAACCATTCTTGCTGAATAACAAAATGGTCTGGATCAGCACAATAAGCATCAATGACTTTACGATACACACTCACGACCGTAGCCACATAATGAATGGATTTCATTCGTCCTTCGATCTTTAAGCTGTCAATCCCCATTTCGATCATTTGCGGTATGGATTCGATCAGCTTTAAGTCTTTCGGACTCATTGCAAATGGTGCGTCTTCTTCGCTGAACAGCGGTGATTCCTCAGAGCCTTCTAGTTTATAAAGGTCATAATCCCAGCGGCAAGATTGACAGCAACCGCCGCGGTTCGAATCTCTCGCTGTCATATGGTTACTAAGGACGCACCGGCCAGAATAAGCAATACACATTGCACCATGAATGAACGTTTCGATTTCAATATCGACTTTTTCTTTCATTTCTCTAATCTCTTGGGCACTTGTTTCACGTGCAAGAACCACACGCTCAAGCCCTTCTTCCTTCCAAAACTGAACCGCTTTCCAATTTGAAAGAGATTGCTGGGTGCTCAAATGAACTTCAAGCTTTGGTGCCACGCGTTTGCACGTTTCAATGATGAGTGGATCAGCAACAATAATGCCCGCTACACCAGCACTTTCAATCCCTTGTAGGTATTCTTCCAGCCCGTCCATATTTTCATTGTGGGCGAAAATATTCGTTGTCACATAAATTCGCGCACCGTATTTATTTGCAAATGCGACGCCTTCTGCCATTTCTTCAATTGAAAAGTTATCTGCATTTGAACGCAGTCCAAATTCTTTCCCGCCAATAAAGACAGCGTCTGCTCCATAATGTACAGCAATTTTCAGCTTTTCCAAGTTTCCTGCTGGTGCAAGCAGTTCTGGTTTTTTCGTAATGACACGTTTTCCATCAATCATCTCAGAAATTCCATCCTTTAAAAGTGTCATTTCTTCTGCCTCCTTTTCTATTAATAAACCGTTTCTTTAAAAAAGAATCCTGTATCGATTGGGCGGTTGACAGGCTGAATCTCTTCAATTCGCTGTACCCACTCGTCTTTCTGATCTTCATAGGCTTCTTTGTCAGTTGTGAGTAAATCGATTGCTTTTCGATATAGTGATGTCACCTCTGTCATATATGAAAGTGACTTTAAAATTCCGTCAATTTTAAAAGAGTCAATGCCTGCGTCGACAAATTCTTCTAATTCGTCAATCATACATACATCATTTGGACTCATAATGTGTGTGCCATTTTTATCCTCAAAAATAGGATATTTGTTTTGACGCTCCTCGTCGTGAAGGAATAGTCCTTCCTCCATATTTCTGCCTTCCACGTTCATTTGCTTGCCTTGATATTCAAAGTAGTTGCCAATGAGTGTACGTTTCGATTGGAACATACATGTCATGCCGTGGACTTGGATTTCAATTTCCACTTCAGCGTTTTCTTTGATGTCGATCACGCTGTCCATATTGAGTTCTTTGGCAAGAACAGCACGCGTTGCGCCTTTTCTGCCCCAGTAGTTACAAGTGTAATAGTTGGTCCCAGTCGTTTCTGTACTCCAATGAAGATTCAGGCTCACCCCCGTTTCCTTTGCAGCCATAATCACTGCCGGGTCTCCAAAGACCACACCATCCACGTTTAATCCATCGAGAAAGGTTAAATAATCTCCAAGCAGTTGAACCCGGTCATTATGAAAGATCGCATTCATTGCCACATATACTTTTTTGTGATGTGCATGTGCGAGCTGAACCGTTTGTTTCACATCTTCTCTTGAAAACTCACCTGCAAGACGAATCCCGTATGTTTGTTCGCCGATTAAAAATGCGTCTGCTCCCGCCTCAATTAGTGGCAGTACATCCGATACCTTGCTTGGCGTCACAAGCAATTCTGGTTTTTTCATGATTGGTCACCTCTTTTTGTACTAATCGCGATCCCATCTCCAACAGGAATGATACATGTTTGGTAATCAGGGTTTGACATCAGCCATTGATTGTATCGATCAATTTTTCCTATTAATTGTTTTTTCCGTTTATCTTCAATGTCTTCTTCATAATTCGTCGCAACTAAACCTTTAAATAATACGTTGTCTGTGATAATCATTCCGTCATCAGACAGCATCGGTTCAAACAGCTCGAAAAAGCGTTGATACTGTCCTTTTGCCGCATCAATGAAAATGACATCATATGGCGCCATCGTCTGGACTGTTTTAGCCGATTCCATGGCATCGCCAAAGAACACGTGAATTCTATCTTTGAAATGTAATTCCTCAATATTCCTCGTCGCTTCTTCATACCGTTTCGCATTTCGCTCAATCGTGTAAATCTCAGCATCTGGCAGAGCTGACGCCATTCGAATCGCAGAATAGCCAATGGCTGTTCCAACCTCAAGAATCTTCTTCGGCTTTTTCAAGGAAAGGAGCTGCAGTAAAAGTTCAATGCTCACCTTTTCCATAATTGGCACATGATGCTCTTTTGCATATTCCTCTAATTGAGCGATTGCATCAGGACTCGGCTCAATTAAATGTTCAATATAATCATTTATTTGATCATCTTCGATTGTCATTATATGTCTAGCTCCTTCATGACCTGAAAAAGAAGAGTCCTGCCTGCTGCAGCTCTCTTTCTCGTCAATCTTTCGTTCATCTAAGTAAAAACAACCCGATATATTTTACCACAAAGAAGTGGTAATTGCGAATCTATAAAATAGATATTCCAACGAGAAAAACTGTAGGCAATCTAAACAATTGTCTACAGTCTTTTTCCTCTCACATGGGCGTTAATTGCTGCCTGTGATGTATTTCGCTTTCGCTTTGTTGTGCTCATTTAACGTTTTCGTAAAGACGACTTCTCCATTTTTCTTCGCTAGGAAATAAACAAAATCTGTTTTCTCTGGATGGAGTGCTGCTTTCCAAGAAGATTCACCAGCATTTGCAATCGGACCTGGCGGCAGTCCTTTGTTGGTATACGTATTATAAGGAGATTTCACCTTTAGGTCTTTGTAATAGACGCGCGACTTATGCTCCCCAAGTGCATAAAGAATCGTTGGATCTGTTTGAAGCGGCATATCCTTTTTCAGCCGATTATAAAACACACTTGAGATTTTTGCCCGGTCTGTCTTTTCGGTTGCTTCCATTTCAATCAGCGATGCCATCGTTAATACATCATGGATGGACATGTTTCGCTTTTTCATGTCTTTTTCATACGTTTTCACATATTGATCTGTTTGTTTAATCATGGTGTCAATGATCGTTTCGAGTGATTCATCCTCGCGATAAAACGGATACGTAGCAGGGAATAAATATCCCTCTAACGGATGTTTGATCTGTTTTCCGTTCACCTGTGACGTCACCGTTTTCGGGTATTTTTTCATCATTTTTTTAATAAACGCTGGGTCATCGAGCTTCGCTTCAACTTCCTTCGCTGTGAAATTCGTCTGATTCGCAATAATGGTTGCAATATCAGACAGCTTTTTCCCTTCAGGAATCACAAGCTGAAAGGCATAATCTGTACCGCCAGAGGTCAGCTTTTGAATGAGCTGATCTGCATCCATTGTTTGTTTGAGATGAAAATAGCCCGCTTTAAAGCCGTACGCTTTTTTGTATTTTGCATAGTACGTGAAGATCGTGTCATTTGAAATAAGCCCATTTTCTTTTAAAATGCCCGCAATCTCGCTGACAGATGTCCCATTTGGAATATGAATATTAATCGTTTGTTTGCTTTTTTGATCGACCGGTCCGAGTGCTGATTTAACATATAGAAAACCTGATAATGCTGCAATGATGATCACAGCAAGTACAGATAACAGGACGATCCCCATTTTTCGTTTAAAAAATGGTCGTTTCTTTTGTTCTGAAAACATGCATGGCCCTCCTCACATCTAGCCTTTATAGTACATGATTCGACGGAGTTCGGCAATTACTTGCTCATGCATGTCATGACAGAACTTTCCATAAGACGGCTAAGCCCACACCGCCGCCACTGCCAATGGCAGATACGACATAGCTCCCTTTCGGTAAGCCGTGCGCTTCGTAAAATAATCTCACCATCATAGCAGCTCCCGAGGCGCTGTATGGATGCCCAAGACAAAGCGCACCGCCCCTTCTATTGATCCGGTCATAAGGTATACCAAGCGCAAGTGCAATCAGTGCTACTTTGAGCGTAAACGCTTCATTAATGCCATCTGCATCATCTCTTGAATGTTCAATATTCATGCCCCTCACTCGATTCTTTTTAATAAGTAAAAAGTTGAGCGACTTATGTCAACACAAAGTAAATAAAAGTTAACATATTGAGTATAAAAAAAGACCTGTGAAGAACGATCGTTTAGATCATGCTCAAAGGCCTTTTATTTGTTCTATTCTTCTTCTTGATCTAAGAACGTATTTAACGTTTCTTCGATCATGTCCCACTCTTCATCCGTTTCAATTGGCTCTAGCTCGCCATCTTCACCATCTTCGTTTGGTGTGAAGCTTGATGCATGAATTTCAATTTCTTCGTTATCTTGTTCAGAAATTGGATAGTAAAGGACATATGATTTGTTAAAATGATCGCTTTCAAAAGTAAATAGTACTTCGCAAAGCTGTTCATTTCCATTATCATCAACGATTGTAATTTGCTTTTCTCCGTGTTCCATTTGATTCACCTCATTTTAATTTAAGCTGTCTAAATATCCTTGAAGGATCATAACAGCGGCCATTTTATCAATGACTTTTTTGCGCTTTTGCCTGCTCACATCTGCAGAGATGAGCATTTTTTCCGCTGCCATTGTCGACAGGCGCTCGTCCCAAAGCACAACAGGAACATTGTACGTGTTTTCTAGCACTTTCGCAAATGATTGGCTGGCCTCGCCTCTTGGACCGACCGTACCGTTCATATTCTTTGGAAAGCCCAGTACAATTTTATCTGCTCCGTATTGCGTAATAATCTCAGACAGGCGGCTGAGACCAAAGTCTCCGCCTGCTTCATCAATTTTAATTGTTTCAATCCCTTGCGCTGTCCATCCCATTTCATCACTGATCGCAACACCAAGGGTTTTCGTGCCTAAATCTAAGCCTAAAATTCTCATGTTTTACGCCTCTTTATGTGTCTCTAAGTACGATTTAACCAATTCCTCAATTAATTCGTCTCGTTCTAGTTTACGAATTAGGTTGCGTGCATCCTGATGTCTTGGAATATAAGCAGGGTCGCCTGACAGCAAGTATCCGACAATTTGATTGATCGGGTTGTATCCTTTTTCTTGGAGTGCGTCATGAACTGTAATGAGCACTTCATTCACATTGGTTTCAGCTGAATCATCAGAGAAGTTAAACTTCATTGTCTTATCAAATGAACTCACTGCTTCTTGCACCTCTCTTCCAACATTCTACTAGCAAGCTTTTTCTAACCGCTCATCTAATACCATTATTCTACACTACATTGACTGATTATAAAACGGATTTGACAGATTCTTCGACAGTTGCTAATGCTTCTTCAAGCTTTTCTGGCTGTTTCCCGCCTGCTTGTGCCATATCTGGGCGTCCGCCTCCGCCGCCTCCACAGATTTCAGCTGCCTGCTTGACAAGCTTTCCTGCATGGAGACCTTTTTCAATAACGTCTTTTGTCACACCTGCTGAAATGTTTACTTTTCCATTTTGAACGGATCCAAGTACAATGACAGCTGAACCTAATTTGGCTTTTAAGTCATCGACCATTGTTCTTAAATGGTTCATGTCTTTGGCGTTTACTTTTTCCGTTAACACTTTTACTCCGCCGACTTCTGTTACTTTTTCTAAAATAGAGCCTGCTTCTGCCTGACTTAATTTCGCAAGAAGGGATTCGTTTTCTCTTTGAGCCTCTTTTAAATCGGCCTGCAAGGAAGCGATGCGTTTTGGTACATCTTTCGTATTTGATTTCAGCACACTCGCTACCTGCTCTAAAATGGCCAACTGGTCATTTAATTCTTCATAAGCCCCTTTGCCTGTGACAGCTTCGATACGGCGTGTTCCAGCACCAATACCCGATTCAGATGCAATTTTAAACAAACCGATCTCCGCAGTGTTTTGAACGTGACAGCCGCCGCATAACTCGATGCTGTAATCGCCTACTTGCACAACACGGACGATATCGCCATACTTCTCGCCAAACAGCGCCATTGCGCCCATTTCTTTTGCTTCAGCAATTGGCTTCAGGTCAATCGCAACCGAAATCCCTTCCCAAATCTTTTCGTTGACGATTTTTTCGATCTGTGACAATTCTTCTTTTGTCACTTGTCCAAAGTGAGAGAAATCAAAGCGAAGTCTGTTCTCGTTCACAAGTGAACCTGCTTGATTGACGTGGCTGCCTAATACATCTTTGAGCGCCTGATGCAATAGATGCGTCGCTGTATGATTTTTCACAATGCCTTTTCGAAGAGCTGATTCGACTTCTGCAGTCACTTCTATTCCTTTTTGAACGGTACCGCTTACGACGACCCCTTCATGGACATGCTGACCGTTTGGCGCCTTTTTCACATCTTTGATGTCAATGATGACTTCGGCACTTTTTAACGTCCCTTTATCCGCAACTTGTCCGCCGCTTTCCGCATAGAAAGGCGTTTCATCTAATAAGATTTGTACCGTTTCCCCTTCGTGTGCTTCTGCGACAATTTCACCGTTTTGAAGCAATTCGATAATACGAGAATCCGCAGTTAAGTTTTCGTAACCAACAAACGTGCTTTCGGCTTTAATATCGCCTAAAGCCCCGCCTTGAACCTGCATACTGCCGACATCTTGTCTTGCATTTCTCGCGCGTTCACGCTGCTTCTCCATCTCTGCCTGGAAGCCTTCTCGATCGACTGTCATGTTCTCATCTTCTGCATATTCTTCTGTGAGCTCGACAGGGAATCCGTATGTGTCATACAGCTTAAACACATCTTCACCTGAAATTTGTGAGCTGCCATTGTCTCTTTCTTTTTTGATCACTTCTGACAAAATGGCTAACCCTTCATTCAGTGTTTCATGGAAACGTTCTTCTTCATTTTTGATTACTTTTGCAATAAATTCTTCTTTTGCCTGAACATCTGGATAGAAGTCCTTCATGATCTCCGCAACAACTGGTACTAGATCATACATAAACGGACGGTGGATATGGATCGTTTTTGCATAACGCACAGCACGGCGCAGCAAACGTCTTAATACATAGCCGCGGCCTTCGTTAGAAGGTAGTGCTCCGTCACTGACAGCAAAGGCAACTGTTCGAATGTGGTCAGCAATGACTTTAAAGGCTGTGTCCTTCTCCTTCGACTCACCATAGCTTTCTCCAGAAATCGTTTCTACTGCACGGATAATCGGCATGAATAGATCGGTGTCAAAGTTCGTTGGCACGTTCTGAATGACAGAGACCATACGTTCAAGACCCATTCCTGTATCAATGTTTTTCTTCGGCAGCGGCGTGTATGTACCATCTGGATTATGGTTAAATTCAGAAAAAACGAGATTCCACACTTCTAGATAACGCTCATTTTCCCCGCCTGGATATAATTCTGGATCGTTTATATCGTGACCATATGCTTCGCCGCGGTCATAGAAAATTTCTGTATTCGGACCACTTGGCCCCTCGCCAATATCCCAGAAGTTCCCCTCTAGACGAATAATCCGTTCTTCAGGGATACCAATTTTATCTCTCCAAAGAACATACGCTTCTTCATCCTCTGGATGTACCGTAACAGATAACAAATTCGGATCAAAACCAATCCACTCGTCACTTGTGAGGAACTCCCAAGCCCATTCGATGGCCTCTTCTTTAAAATAGTCACCAATCGAGAAGTTGCCGAGCATTTCAAAAAACGTATGATGGCGTGCTGTTTTCCCTACATTTTCAATGTCATTCGTACGAATCGATTTTTGTGCGTTGCAAATACGCGGATTGTCAGGCACAACGCGGCCATCAAAGTATTTCTTTAATGTCGCAACTCCGCTGTTAATCCATAAAAGTGTTGGGTCATCGTGAGGTACTAAAGACGCACTCGGTTCGACAGCATGTCCTTTTTCTTTAAAAAAGTCTAAAAACATTTGACGTACTTGAGCTGAAGTTAAAGTTTTCATTCAAAAATCCTCCCTTTTCATTTCATCAATCTTCACACAAACGAAAAAACATCCCGCCCTATGCAAGCATACAATTACTTACACAGGGACGAGATGTTCTCGCGGTACCACCCTGATTATAGACCTATTCGTCTATCACCTTCACATCCGATAACGCTGGAAGAGAGCGGCAGTGTTTATCTGCACTCGGGACTAGCTTCCGTTAAAGGTCTGATAAGGCTTTTCTCAGCAACATAAAGCCTCTCTCTGCAACAGCTTTTTAACGTACTCGGGTCCGTCATTGAATTCAATATGTATGAATCGAAATTATTATAGACAACTCGGCTCGTCTTGTCAATGAACGCTTCGTCTCATGTAGATATATTGCACAATGATGACCCTGATAATGGCTGCGGACGGCACTGCTAAAATCATGCCAATTAAGCCAAACAGCTCACCTCCAGCGAGTAACACAAGCATAATGACGACAGGATGCATATGCAGACTTCTCCCAACGATGATCGGACTAAGAACATTGCTTTCCAAAAATTGAAGCACTGCCACTGTAATCAGCACAATAAGGACCGACTTAACTGAGATGGTAAAAGCAATAAATACAGCAGGAATGGCACCAATAATTGGACCAAAATACGGGATCACATTCGTTGCACCGATGAACATACCTAATACAAGGGGGTACGGGATATGAAACAGCCAGAGAACAACGGCAGCTGTTCCCCCAATTAAAGAACAGACAAGCAGCTGTCCTCTAATATAATCCCCAAGTGAGTCATCCACTGCTTTCACAAAGGCATGACCCCTTTTCCGAAAGTTTGGCGGCGTTAAATACCATGCCGCCCGCTTCATCGTGTTCATATCTTTCACCATATAAAAGACAAGAAAAGGGATGAGTGCCGCAACTAAGGCGTAATCAAGCAGCACTTTACAGCTAAGAATCATTCGCTCTGCCCCATTTGCTGCATATGTCTCCGATTGGACAATAAAACGATCAAGCCGATCGTGCAGTCCGTCAGGCCAATGGCTTGTATGACGATGAACATGAGATAAAGCGCCATTATACGTTTCCGCAAGCACAGGAATTTGCTCTGACAATTCATTTAATTGAGCGATTAAAACAGGTGCCCCTTTATACACAGCAAAACCAATTCCTCCAAAAAACAGCACATAAATCAATAAGAGACTGACCGTTCTAGGCAAGCCTCGCTTGTGCAGCCTTTCAACAATAGGATAAAGAAGGTAAGAAATAAAAATAGCGATAAGAAGCGGGATCAAAACCGCTTTGAGCAATAAAAAAATAGGCATCCATAACTCGTCGAGCTGAACCAAAATGAGTAAGGATGCAAGGACAAGCAGTACACCTGCAGCATATATCAGAAACTCGATCGGACGTTTCTTCACCTTTTTCACCTCTTTTCTTATTGTTTAACCAACTTCTGCAATTATCCATGTAAATAAAATTTGTCCTAACTTCGTTAAAAATGAATACATATGAAACATACAGCTCCAACCAAAGTCACTGTTTGCTGTAAAATCTCGTCAGATAATATTCCATTATTTACTTCTTTTTACACAAGGTGTGCTAGAATCCACTTTAGCCAAATAATCACAAGAGGAGGTTCTTCATGATCACATTCGAAGAAGTCAACAAGCATTATGGCCAGTTCCACGTACTCAAAGACATTAACCTACATATTCAAAAGGGTGAGGTTGTTGTGATCATCGGTCCTTCAGGATCCGGTAAAAGCACGATGCTCAGGTGCATCAATCGTCTTGAAAGCATTGATGAAGGAAAAGTACTTGTCAACGAAGTCCCTGTCCAGCATCCAAAAACAAACATCAATCAAGTCAGGCAAAATATCGGGATGGTGTTTCAACACTTTCATCTCTATCCTCATAAGACAGTGCTTGAAAACATTATGCTTGCGCCTATGAAGGTCAAAAAAGTAAGCAAGGCAGAAGCAAGAGAAACAGCTGAATTTTATTTAAATAAAGTTGGGATTCCTGATAAAGCAGACACTTATCCTTCAAGACTATCAGGAGGACAGCAGCAGCGTGTTGCCATTGCAAGGGGGCTCGCGATGAAGCCTGATGTCATGCTTTTTGATGAGCCGACGTCTGCGCTTGATCCGGAAATGATCGGTGAGGTACTAGATGTGATGAAACAGCTGGCCAGAGAAGGAATGACCATGGTTGTTGTCACGCATGAGATGGGATTTGCCCGGGAAGTGGCTGACCGCATTGTTTTTATTGATGAAGGGCGAATCCTCGAAGAATCAACACCGGCTGCATTTTATGAAAAACCGCGCGAGAAACGCGCTCAGCTCTTTTTAAGCCGTATTTTAAATCACTAAGGGGGAATGTTTTGATGAAAAAAATGAAACGATTTGGCCTATTATTACTGATGACTTGCTGTATTGTCGCTCTTGCTGCCTGCGGCTCTGCCGAGAAAGGCTCAACGGATGCCAAGCAAGGAAGCTCATTAGACGCAATTAAGAAAGACAAAAAAATCATGTTCGGTGTCAAAAATGATACCCGCCTTTTCGGTCTGAAAAATCCTAGCACCGGGGATATCGAAGGATTTGATATTGATATCGCAAAAGCGATCACAAAAGAAATGCTCGGTGATGAAGGAAAGGCAGAATTCAAAGAAGTGACATCGAAAACAAGAATTCCTTTACTGCAAAAAGGAGACATCCATGCAATTGTTGCCACAATGACCATCACAGAAGAGCGTAAAAAAGAAGTCAATTTCTCAGATGTTTACTTTGAAGCAGGACAATCACTGCTTGTGAAAAAAGGAAGTGACATCCAATCCATTGACGATCTTAAAAAAGGGACGAAGGTGCTGGCGGTCAAAGGGTCTACTTCATCTCAAAACATCCGCGAGAAAGCCCCTGAAGCGACTGTACTAGAATTTGAAAACTATCAAGAAGCCTTTACAGCATTAAAATCAAACCAAGGGCAAGTGCTCACAACAGATAATGCCATCCTATTCGGTATGGCTGACGAAGACTCAAATTATGAAGTCGTTGGCGGAACCTTTACCGATGAGCCATATGGCATTGCTGTGAAAAAAGGCGATGAAAAATTGACAGAAGCCATTAACAAAGCATTAAAAGCATTAAAGGATAATGGTGAGTATGACAAGATTTATGAAAAATGGATCAAAGAATAGCCACTTAACTAAATCAACATTCATACCTTCAGGAGGGCCAGTTCTCGGCTCCCCTGTTGATTAGGAAGGAAGTGAACGGATTGCTGCGGTTTTCAATTTTAACTGAAAACTTCCCTCTTTATTTAGAAGGATTTAAATATACGATTGGTGCAAGTGTCATTGCGTTAATTGGAAGCTTTTTGATCGGTACACTCATTGCCATTATGAGAATCGCGCCCCTTAGGCCGCTCAACTGGTTAGGAACGGCTTACGTGGAATTTATTCGGAATATTCCGTTATTATTGATCACATTTGTTTTCTTCTTTGGTTTACCGGTGCTTGGTATTGTGGCAGATGGCTTTACTGCTGGGACCATCGCCCTTGCGATTTATACGTCGGCTTTTATTGCTGAAGCCATCCGTGCCGGTATACAAGCAGTACCACTTGGACAAATGGAAGCCGCTAGAGCTTCTGGTCTGTCATATGGTGGTACGATGCGATATATTATTTTGCCTCAGGCGATCAAAATTGTCATCCCGCCTCTTGGGAATCAATTTATTAACCTTGTCAAAAACTCGTCTATTTTAGGTGTCATAGCCGGTTTTGATCTCATGTATCAAGGGGACCTCATCGCTTCCAGAACATTTGTGACGTTTGATGTATACATTTTCGTTGCCATGTTTTATTTACTCTTAACCATTCCGCTCAGCCTAGGCGTTGGTTATTTAGAAAGAAGATTAGCAAGAAGCCACTAGAAAGGAGGAAACACAATGGATTTTATAGGTGCCTACCAGCCGGATCATCTCGCCTTTTTACTTGAAGGATTTGCTGTCACCTTAAAAGTGGCTTTTATCTCCATCATTTTAAGCTTTATCATCGGTTTAATCGTTGGCACATTCAGGTTCGCTCAAATCCCTATTTTATCAAAGGTGCTGGCGGTCATTGTTGAAACCATTCGGAACCTGCCGCTTTTGCTGATCATCTTTTTCACATATTTTGCACTTCCTGAAATCGGCATTAAGCTGAGCATCACTGCCTCTGCCATAGCAGCTTTAACCGTGTTTGAATCGGCCATGCTGTCAGAAATTATTCGCAGCGGCCTCAAATCAATTGATAAAGGGCAGATTGAAGCTGCCAGATCTTCCGGTTTAACCTATGTTCAAACGTTAAAAATGATCATTATGCCTCAAGCGTTACGCCGTATGGTACCGCCGATTGTCAGTCAATTTATTTCTCTTTTAAAAGATACATCGCTTGCCGTTGTGATTGCCCTTCCAGAATTATTGCATCACGCACAAATTTTAAATGGTCAGAGCCAATCTTACTTACTCCCTATTTTCCTTTTGGCGGCCATGATGTATTTTGTTGTCAACTTCGGCTTGTCCTTACTTGCACGGAGATTAGAGTACAGGCAGGCATAAAAAAGGACATCCACTCATAGTGGATGTCCCCAGCGTGTAGACAAACCCTCGCATGCTTTGTCAGTCCTGCGTGCCGGTGCTCACGAATGTCAAATTCGCTCCGCTTCGGTACTCGTCCTTCCTAGACTGCAAAGGTTTTCAGGCCAAGCTGAAAAGAAGACAAAGGGCTAAAATAAAGATCATTTTAGCCCTTTGTCAACAATCTGAGGACATCCACTCATGGTGGATGTCCCTTTTTTGTTTAAAACATTCGCATAACACGTTTTCTCATCTTTTTCATATCACGCTTTGATGGCATATCATATCGACTTGCAAAGTGATATGCGAGTGCACCTGCACCAAGCGTTAATAGTGAAGACGTCATTTTTCCCATTCGAAATTCCCCCTAAACACTTATAGTTGAATTGAACGTTCATCATCACTAAACAGATCATCTAAACTGCTTAGTGTACCGTCTTCCTCCACTTGATGAGTAGATATTTTGCCTTTTGCCAGCGTCAATTCAATAAAACAGCCCCAGCAATAATATTGATTGACCCCAATTTTTCCGATGTCTTTACATTTGCAATTTGGGCAAATGAGCATATTCAGCACCTCTTTATGTTCGGTTTAGAACAAGTGCTTCCTTTTGAACGTCCATCAAAGTTCCGGCAGCATGCAGCTGTTTTCGAATCCCTGATAACTCTGTAAAGAAGCCGTCCGAAAGTTCATATGCTACGATTGTGCCCGAATTTGCGTCAAAGTATACATCTTCCAAAACACCTAATGTTTCACCATCTGGTGACTGCATCATTTTCTTTTTCAATTTCGAAAAGAAGAAGGCTGGGGCAGAGGAATCTATTTCTCCTCCCTCCTGGCAGCTCACATATAGACCTTTGTCTGTCAATTTGTCGCCAGCTGAGAATGGAATGAAGGCACAGTCTTTCTTTTTCCCATCTAATACATATCCCCCGCAGCTGCCGCCGGCTAAAAAGCAAATATCTTTGATCGAACCAAGTGAATGAGACAGCTCATCTGTATAGATCGTCATTCCTTCAAGCTCTCGACATGTTCTCAAAATGTGATCAACCACCTTTTGCGGAACAGTCTTATCGTGTGCGTTTGCTTCATGACTCATACGAAGAAATGGCTTCCATGAAGGAAGCCATCAGCGTGTAGACAAATCCTCGCATTCTTTGTCAGTCCTGTGTGCCGGTGCTCACGAATCTTAAATTCGCTCCGCGCCGGTACTCGTCCTTCCTAGACTGCAAAGGTTTTCAGGTCACGCTGAAAAGAAGACAAAGGGCTAAAATAAAGATCATTTTAGCCCTTTGTCAACAATCTGATGGCTTCCATGAAGGAAGCCATTTACTCTTGCATAAAATCAAACGGAGTGATTCCCTCCATGCCAATATTTGCATCGTGTACGCTGAAAGGCAGCTCTTTTTGAAGCGCTGCAAGCTCAGCATCCATGATTTCTTCGGTCTTAGCAAGACGCATTGTTAAGGACGTTTGTCTAAGGGAATCCTCATTATTTTTCACGCCCCACTCCAAGGCTGATTCCTCACCGCACAAAATTAAAAACTTTTTACTGCGTGTAATGGCTGTGTACAGTAGATTTCGCCGAAGCATTCGATAATAGCTTCTGACGACTGGCAGCACAACAATGGGGAATTCACTGCCCTGAGATTTGTGAATAGAGCAGCAATAAGCATGGGTAAATTGATGAAAATCTTTTTTTGTAAACGTGATTTCGTTTCCATCAAAAGAAATCACCGCCATATCTTCTTTTTCCGTGTTTTCTTTCGCATAAAAAATCGATACGATTTCACCAATATCCCCATTAAAGATATGATTCTCCGGCTGATTGACAAGTTGAAGCACCTTATCACCTGTCCGGTAGACGACGTCACCAAAGGGAATTTCTCTTCCTTTTGGCTTTTTAGGGTTCAAAATTTGCTGAAGCATTTTATTCAGCTCGTTGATACCAGCTTTCCCTTTATACATCGGTGCCAGCACCTGAATGTCCTTTGCTGAATAGCCCTTTTGAGCAGCGTTGCTGACAACTTTTTCGATGACTTCTTTTATTTGATCAGCTGAACATTGAATGAAGGATCGATCCTTCGAGCGTGCGGTAATATCTTTTGGTAAAACACCATTTTTCATATCATGGGCAAGCTCAACAATGGATGAACCGTCTGCCTGACGGTAAATATCAGTTAACGTTACAGCTGGTACGGCTTGTGATGCAAGCAGGTCTCTTAACACCTGACCGGGTCCGACAGATGGAAGCTGATGTTCGTCTCCAACCATAATGACTTGAATGTCATTTGGAATCGCCTTAAACAAATGATTAGCCAGCCAAATATCCAGCATACTCGATTCATCAATAATCACGAGTTTTCCTTCAATCGGCTGATCTTCATCATGTGAGAAGCCTTCTGACCCATTCCAGCCTAATAGCCGGTGAATGGTCACAGCTGGAAGCCCTGTAGATTCAGTCATTCGTTTCGCCGCGCGTCCAGTTGGTGCAGCAAGCACAAACGGAAAAGACTCATCTTTTTTATAATCACTAGGGTCAAGAGAAACGCCATGAAGATCGCTATAAAGCTCGACAATCCCTTTAATGACCGTCGTTTTCCCTGTACCCGGTCCGCCTGTTAAGAGCAGCATTGGGGACATGAGCGCCTTTTGAATGGCTTCCTTTTGTGTCGGCGCATACTGGACGCCCAGCCGTTCCTCCAGCTCACCGAGTGCGAGAAGGAATTCTGATTCAGGAAATTGATCAGCATATTCTGTTTGAGAGACGATTTTCCGAATGCGTTTCGCCACACTTTGCTCCGCATAAAAAAGCGACGGATGATAGCACCGCTCATCTTCTATGATCATCTCTTTCGCTTCTCCAAGTGCAATGATCTGATTGGCAACGTCCATTTCATTCACTTTGTAGTCATTACCTGTTTGATTGAGCAGCTTACGGGTTTCGACGATCAGATCTTTCGTTTGTATGTACGTATGACCGTCCTGAAGGCTTGCTGTCTCGACAGTGTAAAGCAGAGCTGCACGAATGCGGTCTGGGTCATTTCCAGATATCCCTGTTCTAGCGCCGAGCTCATCTGCTTTAATAAACCCAATCCCTTCTACGTCTTTGACAAGCTGATAAGGATTTTCCTCAATCTTCTGCAAGGTTTCACTCTCGTACACTTGGTAAATTTTCATACTGAGCTGCGGACCAAAGCCATATTGATTCAGGTTGATCATGATTTGCTCCAGTCCTTGATGCTCCTGAAGTGCGGCAGCCAGCTTGTCTGCCTTCTTTTTTGACAGGCGCGGAACGTCATACAACACAGACGGATCACGCATAATTTGATGAAGCGTCTGATTGCCAAGTTTCCCGACGATTTCTTCCGCCGTCTTCTTCCCTATTCCTTCGAATAAGTCACTTGAGAGATAATGAATAATCCCTTGTTTTGTTGTAGGTACTTCCTTTTGAAAATGAGTGGCCTTAAACTGCTCACCAAATTTCGGATGGCTTGTGACTTTGCCATAGAAGGTGTAGGTTTCCTCCTCATGAAGTGCCGGGAAGTAGCCTGTGACAGATGCTGTTTTTTCCTCTAAGTTTTCTGATGTTTCAATGACTTTGACTTTTAACACCGAATATAAATTACTTTCGTTATGGAAAATAACCGCTTGAACCGTCCCTTTTAAAAATGGTTCGTCTTCAAGCTTTATTTGATCTGGATGTTCCTGCACAGGTCTTCCCTCCTTCCGTCTATTCTGCCTCTTGAATCAGCTTTTGTGCATGCAGTGCAAGCATATGATCTGGCTGCACGTCAATGGCTTTTCCTAGCATCTCAAGTGCTTCGTCTTTTTTCTCTAAATAGGCATACGCAACCCCTAAATTATAAAAGGCATCTGCATGCTGCGGATCTCGCGTGACCACTTCGGTAAAGGCCGCCACCGCTTCTTCCAGCATCTGTTCATTCGCAAGGCACATGCCAAATTGAAACCTTGCTTCGTTATCTT
Organism: Bacillus xiamenensis; assembly: GCF_001857925.1. Classification (NCBI taxonomy): domain Bacteria; kingdom Bacillati; phylum Bacillota; class Bacilli; order Caryophanales; family Bacillaceae; genus Bacillus; species Bacillus xiamenensis. Next base: position 2,959,915 of record NZ_CP017786.1, on the reverse strand, counting down.
CTTCGTTTAGCTCAACGGCACGCTGAAGATAAGGCATCGCAAGCTTCGGTTGCTCTAATTTGATAAGCGTTTGCCCTAGCATATAAAACAAATCGCTGTTTACCATTCCAGCTTTTAGCGCTTGCTCAAAATAGTCTTTTGCTTTCATAAAGTCTTCTTTCAATGTGTACACATTTCCTGCTCCGTAATAGGCTGCAGCTGCTGTATGATCAAGTTCAATGGCTTTTTGAAAGAAGTTCAGAGCACGTTCAAATTCATTGATACTTGAAAGTAAGTTTGCAAAGTTAATATATGGAACCGGGTCCTTTGGGCTTTCTTCAATGGCTTTTGTAAAAGCTTCGGCTGCCTTTTCGATGTTCCCTTGGTTTAACGCTTCTATGCCGATCTCATTATGATTCATTTGCTCTTATCATCCTTTCATTAAAAAACCTCAACAGCGACGTTGAGGTTTTTAACACATGTTACACATACGACAGCTTCTGACCGTCTTTAAAGACATCGTCAATTGTCCCGCCGCCAAGACATTCTTCGCCATCATAGAAGACAACGGCTTGTCCTGGTGTGACAGCACGCACTGGTTCATCAAAGATGACCATCGCTTCTTGTTCACCTGTCATTTTGACTTTCACATGATGGTCTTCTTGACGGTATCTGAATTTTGCTGTGCATGTTAATTCACCGTTTTCGTCGACAATATGAGGACGAGTCCAGCTTATATTTACGGCTGAAATGCTTTCAGAGTATAAAAGTGGATTGTGGAAGCCTTGTTCAACAAATAAGATATTTTTCTCTAAGTCCTTCCCAACAACGAACCACGGATCACCGCTTCCGCCAATGCCAAGTCCTTGGCGCTGACCAATCGTGTAATACATCAGTCCATCATGTTCACCTTTTACTTCTCCGTCCATTGTCTGCATCACACCGGGCTGTGCAGGCAAATATTGGCTGAGGAACGTTTTAAAGTTTCTTTCCCCAATAAAGCAGATGCCCGTTGAATCTTTTTTCGTTGCGGTAGCAAGCCCCGCTTCTTTTGCTAATTCACGCACTCTTTTTTTCTCTAAATCGCCGATTGGGAACATCACTTTATCAAGCTGTTCTTGAGTCAGCTGATTCAAGAAATAGGTTTGGTCTTTGTTTGCATCAAGACCTCTTAGCATTTTCACTTCATCGCCAGTTCTGTCGATACGTGCATAGTGGCCTGTTGCTAAATAATCTGCACCAAGTGACAATGCATGCTCAAGAAATGCTTTGAACTTAATTTCTTTGTTACACATGACATCTGGGTTTGGCGTTCTGCCTGCTTTATATTCATCAAGAAAATATTGAAACACTTTGTCCCAATACTGCTTCTCGAAATTTACTGCATAATAAGGGATTCCAATCTGGTTACAAACACGAATGACATCCTCATAGTCCTCCGTTGCTGTACAAACACCATTTTCATCTGTGTCATCCCAGTTTTTCATAAAGATGCCGATTACATCATAGCCCTGCTCCTTTAGCATGAGAGCAGCAACTGATGAATCGACTCCTCCAGACATACCAACCACAACTCTTGTGTCTTCTGGTCTTTTTGTCATCTTCATCAACTCCAATTTCAATGAAACAGCGTGCGCGTTTCGTTCTTCAGGTGCCTGGCTGTTTCATTTTTCACACACGAACAAAAAGGGAGCATTTATTTGGCTAGGCGTTTGACAACAGCCGCGATCTTACGCGCCGCCTGCTTTACATGTTCCTCTTCATTTCCAAGACCGAAGCTTATTCTGACTGAGGATGTCAGCTCTTTTGCTTCTTCGCCATACATGGCGCTTAATACGTGCGAAGGAAGGACAGATCCAGCCGTACATGCTGACCCGCTTGAAACAGCAATCCCTTCCATATCTAAGTTCACAAGTAACGATTCAATGGAGACACCGGGGAAATGAACATTTAAAATGTGCGGCAATGTCTGTTCCGGATGTCCATTGATAGAGAAATTGAGTGATTCCTCCTCGAATACTTTGAGCATCGTTTCTTTGAGCTTACCATAATGCACTGCTTTTTCTCTTCTATTTTGCTTTGTTAATTGAACAGCTGCTGCCAGCCCAACGATCCCCGCCACATTTTCAGTGCCAGCACGGCGTTTTCTTTCTTGTTCTCCTCCGAATATTTGCGGAGAGAGTTTTACGCGTTCGTTGACATATAAGAAACCTGTTCCCATTGGACCATTTAATTTATGGCCAGAAGCAGATAACAGGTCAATATGAAGAGCTGCAACATCAATTGTCATTGTGCCAAACGCCTGTACGGCATCTGTATGAAAATAAGCCGTGTGATCGTGTAGAAGTTCACCAATTTCTTTGATTGGCTGAATGACGCCTGTTTCATTATTGCCGTACATGATGGTCACAAGAATCGTATCATCTCTTAGTGATTGTTTGAATTGGTCAAGTTGAATGAATCCAGTGTGATCAACATCTAAATACGTCACATCAAAACCAAGCTTCTCTAATCGCTCACATGTATGAAGCACTGCATGATGCTCTGTTTTTGCTGTGATAATATGTTTTCCTTCATGTTGCCTTGCCATTGCAACACCTGTGATCGCCAAGTTGTCCGCCTCTGTTCCCCCGCTTGTTAGGATGATCTCCTGCGGTTTACAGTGTAATTCTTCTGCAATGATTTCTCTTGCCTCATCGAGCCGCTTCCTTGCCTCGCGCCCGTATGAATGAATACTCGAGGGATTGCCAAATATCTCTGTAAAGTAAGGCATCATCTTGTCCACAATGCGCTGATCCATAGGCGTTGTAGCTGCATGATCTAAATAGATACGTTCCATTTCCGGTACACCTCTGATCTAAATATAGAACATATACGCGTCTTGATCCCCGTCATCTGTATAGCTTGCCAAGTCTTCAAGAGTGGTATTGTCTAGTACGTCTTTTACTGCATCACGAATTCGAATCCAAAGTTCACGCTTTGCTGGTTCTTCGTTTTCGATCACTTCGACAGGACTAATCGGTCCTTCTAATACACGAATAATATCACCGGCTGTAATCTCGCTTGGTTCATGGGCAAGAACATAGCCCCCATAAGCCCCGCGGATACTTTTCACAAGACGGGCATTGCGAAGTGGTGATACAAGCTGCTCTAAATAATGCTCAGACAAATCATTGTTTTGAGCGATTGATTTTAATGATGTAGGGCCTTCGCCATGTTTTTTGGCTAATTCGATCATGATCGTCAGACCATATCTGCCTTTAGTGGAAATTTTCAAGTTAAACACCTCTGCGTTTTCTAATTCTATGTCATCAATTATTTTTCTGATTTCATATACGCTGTTATATAGACCAAAAGCAATTATATCATACTTTCAGCCAACTTTCATTTGCGGCCTCTGAGCGCTAAAGGAGGACGCATCCCTTTTCTATTTGAAGAAATTTCGGTACTCTATATAAACAAGACATTGCTTTAGGAGAGATAATCATGAAACCTTTAGCGTATCGGATGCGCCCAAGTCATATTGAAGATATTATCGGGCAGGAGCATCTCGTTGGAGAAGGTCAAATTATTAGACGAATGGTCGAGGCAAAACATTTATCCTCGATGATTTTATACGGACCGCCGGGCATTGGCAAAACATCAATTGCAACTGCGATAGCTGGCAGTACAAGCATTGCCTTTCGTACGTTGAATGCGGTCATTCATAACAAAAAAGACATGGAAGCTGTCGCCGCTGAAGCAAAAATGAGCGGTCAGGTCATCCTGATTTTAGACGAAGTTCACAGGCTGGATAAAGGGAAGCAGGATTTCCTTCTTCCGTATTTAGAAAATGGCATGATCATTTTAATTGGCGCAACAACAGCCAACCCGTATCATGCAATCAATCCAGCTATCCGCAGCCGGACACAAATATTTGAGCTGAAGCCGCTTGAAACAGAGCAGATCAAAGCCGCTTTATCACGGGCTTTACAGGATGAACATCGCGGGCTTGGCGGTTATTCGGTCACAGTTGATGAAAAGGCGATGAATCATTTTGCGAATGGATGCGGAGGAGATGTGCGCTCTGCTTTAAATGCGCTTGAACTAGCCGTCCTATCGACAAAAGCTGATGAATCTGGACATATCACGATCACTCTTGCCGCAGCAGAAGAATGTTTACAGAAAAAGAGCTTCTCGCATGACAAGAACGGTGATGCCCATTATGATGTCCTCTCGGCTTTCCAAAAATCCATCAGAGGGTCTGACACAGATGCCGCCCTGCATTACCTTGCAAGACTTATTGAAGCGGGAGACCTCGAAAGCATTTCAAGACGATTACTTGTGATGGCTTACGAAGATATTGGCTTAGCCAGTCCGCAGGCAGGGTCCCGCGTGTTAAGCGCTGTTCAAACAGCTGAGAGAGTCGGCTTCCCAGAAGCACGGATTCCACTCGCCAACGCCGTCATTGAACTGTGTCTTTCTCCAAAATCAAACTCCGCTTATCAAGCAATTGATGCAGCACTGCATGATATTCGTACTGGGAAAATAGGTGAAGTCCCTGCTCATTTAAAGGATGCTCACTATAAAGGAGCAACAGCACTCGGAAGAGGCGCCGATTACTTATATCCGCACGATTATGAAAATGGCTGGGTGAAGCAGCAATATTTACCTGACCCGCTGAAAAACAAGCAATACTATGAACCGAAGCAAACAGGAAAATTTGAAGGTGCACTGAAGCAAGTCTATGAGAATTTAAGACGGCAAAAATAAAAATAGCCCCCTGCATTTCGCAGGCGGGCTATTTATTTATCTTTCACACGTGTAATCGGAATGTCTTTTAAAAGCTTCATAATGACATGACCACCCATGATCAGTCCAGCAACAGATGGAACGAATGCATTGGATGATGGCGGCATTTGCGCCTTACGAATTTTCGCTTCATCATTTCCAACTTCTTTTCTGACATCTTCACGAATCACAATCGGACTTTCATCAGAGAAAATCACTTCAATCCCTTTTCGAATCCCTTCCTTACGCAGACGTGTTCTAACGACTTTTGCAATGGGATCCGTATGTGTTTTCGAAATATCATCAATTTTAAAGCGTGTCGGATCTGTTTTGTTTGCAGCACCCATACTAGAAATGATATTCACACCGCGTTTTAGGCACTCTTTCATTAAATGAATTTTATAATGAATCGTATCTGATGCATCAATGACATAATCAAGCGGATACTCAAAGAACTGTTCATATGTTTCTTCTGTATAGAACATTTTGAGCGCAACGACTTCACATTCTGGGTTAATGTCAGCAATTCTCGCCTTCATTAAGTCCACTTTAGGCTGACCGACTGTTGACAGCAATGCTGGCAGCTGACGGTTTACATTTGTAATATCAATATCATCTTTATCAACAAGAACAATACGGCCAACACCTGAACGAGCGAGCGCTTCTACTGCAAATGAGCCAACGCCGCCTACTCCAAGCACTGCAACTGTACTGTTTTTTAATATATTTAAGCCTTCCTTGCCAATGGCAAGCTCGTTTCTTGAAAACTGATGTAACAAGTGCCTCACTCCACCTTTATTTAAAATGAATCGAAAGAATCATATCATATTCAGACTTCTCCGTCATCCTTCTCAAAAAGAAAAAAACACAAAAAAGTCCCGATGACGCCGCCAGCTGTTCCTTCGTTTTGAACCCCGCACCATGCAGGTGGGTGCTTTCTTCCTCACTTTATAAGTCCTCAGATGAGGCATGAATGCAGAAAGGAAAGCCAAGCTCCCGTAGAAAAAAATGTTCGGTCAAAACTAGGTAACCACCGTACGTATCAGGACTTTATTGATTAGTTGATGAAAGCATATCATAGGCATGCCGCTTTTTCAAGCGTTTACATGCCTATAAACATCCGCCTATTTTACTGTTTTACTTTTGTTTTAATCGCTAAACTTAGCTCATCAAGCTGGGCTTCGCTTACAGTGCCAGGAGCATCTGTGAGCACACAGCTTGCACTTGCCGTTTTCGGGAACGCAATGGTATCTCTTAGGTTAGATCGGCCGGCAAGAAGCATGACTAAACGGTCAAGACCAAGCGCGATTCCGCCGTGCGGAGGAACACCATGCTCAAACGCATCTAGAAGGAAACCGAATTGATCGTATGCTTCTTCTTTTGAAAAGCCAAGTAAACCAAACATTTTTTCTTGAATGTCCTTTTCGAAAATACGAATAGAACCCCCGCCAAGCTCATAGCCATTGAGCACAAGATCATAAGCCTGAGCTTTCATGTCTTCTGGACTTGTTTCAATTAATTCAAGGTCATCCCGAACTGGCATTGTGAAAGGATGGTGAGCAGCATAGAAGCGGCCTTCTTCTTCATCTTTTTCAAGCAGCGGCCAGTCAACGACCCATAAGAAATTGAATAAAGTCTCATCAATCAGTCCAAGCTCTTTCCCAAGTTTTAAACGAAGTGCACCAAGGGCATCATGGACAACAGACGTCTTGTCAGCGACAAAAAGTAAAAGGTCACCCTCTTCGACTTGAAGCTGCTCTTTCAATTCTGCTTGCTTTGACTCATCAAAGAATTTAGCAATCGGTCCTTTTAATTCTGTCCCTTCAGCTTTTAGCCAAGCAAGACCTTTAGCCCCGTAGTTCGCCGCAAATGCACCAAGGGCATCAATGTCTTTTCTTGAGTATTTTGCTGCAGCCCCTTTTACATTTATGGCTTTGACAGCTCCGCCATTGGTTACAGCCCCGCTGAAGACTTTGAAATCTGAGTCTTTTACCGTGTCTGAAATGTTGATAAGCTTCATGTCAAAGCGGGTATCTGGCTTATCAGATCCATAGGAATTCATCGCTTCATCATACGTCATACGTGGTAATGGCAATGTAAGGTCAATGCCTTTGACATCTTTCATGACCTTTGCCATCATCTCTTCAGCAAGCGTCATGATGTCTTCTTGACTCATAAAGGACATTTCAATATCGACTTGTGTAAATTCCGGCTGGCGGTCAGCACGTAAGTCTTCATCTCTAAAGCAGCGAGCAATTTGATAGTAGCGGTCCATCCCAGACACCATCAATAATTGCTTAAATAATTGCGGAGACTGCGGCAACGCATAGAACTCTCCTTCGTGTACACGGCTTGGCACAAGATAGTCACGTGCACCCTCTGGCGTACTTTTTGTTAAAATTGGTGTTTCAATGTCTAGAAAGCCGTTATCATCTAAGAAATGGCGGAATGCTTTTGTGACTTCATGTCTCATTTTCATCGTTTCAAACATTGCAGGACGGCGAAGATCTAGATAGCGGTATTTTAATCGTACATCTTCCGATACCTCGTCTGCTTGATCTGAAATCATAAATGGAGGGGTCTTTGCTTCATTTAACACAGTGACCGTCTCCACTTGAATTTCAATTTTGCCTGTTTTTAAATTTGGGTTGATGGTGGTTTCTTCTCTTGCGACGACTGTTCCTTTAATATCAAGAACATATTCATTACGAATCGATTCTGCTGTCTCAAGTGCCTCTTTTGATAGGTCTGGATTGAAGACAATTTGCACAATGCCTGTACGGTCACGCAGGTCTATAAAGATTAATCCGCCAAGGTCACGCCGTTTTTGTACCCACCCTTTTAATACAACTGTCTGACCAATCTGGTCTTCTGTTACTTCTCCACAATAAAAAGTTCTACCAAACACAAACATTCCACTCCTTCTTTACGCTTTCTGGTGGGCTTTCATCATTTGAATGAGCTCATCAAGCTTCACTTCAATTTGTTCACCCGTTGTCGTATCTTTCACATTCACAATTTGCTGCGCCAGCTCATCCTCACCAAGAACTGCAATAAACTTGGCTTTCAAGCGATCCGCCGCTTTAAATTGTGCTTTTAGCTTTTTCCCTGTATAGTCCATTTCACTTGAAATGCCTTCTTTTCGTAGTCGATTCAATAATGAAACAGCATAATCTTTTGCTTGATCTCCTAATGCGGCAATGTAAAGATCAATGCCGCCTTGTACTGGAAGCTCAATCTTTTCTGCATCAATTGCTGATAGGAAACGCTCAATACTCATCGCAAAGCCGATGCCTGGGGATTCAGGACCGCCAATTCCTTCAACGAGTCCATCATAACGGCCGCCTCCGGCTAATGTTGTGATCGCACCAAAGCCTTCTGCATTACTCATAATTTCAAATGCTGTGTGATTGTAATAATCAAGACCACGCACTAAGTTCGGATCGACGACATATTCAATGCCTAGATCTGTTAAGTATTGTTTGACTTTTTCAAAATAAGTCCTTGATTCTTCATTTAAGAAATCTTGAATGGATGGTGCCGTTGCCATCAGTTCGTGGTCACGGTCCTTTTTACAATCAAGAATACGTAATGGATTTTGATGTAAACGAATTTGGCAGTCGTGACAGAATTCATCCATTCTTGGCTCAAAGTGCTCAACAAGTGCTTGGCGGTAATCTGCCCGGCTTTCTTTGTCACCGAGGCTGTTAATGACAAGCTTTAAGTTGGAAAGACCTGCTTTCTCATACACACTCATTGCAAGTGAAATGACTTCAGCATCAATGGCAGGATCTTTTGAACCGATCGCTTCAATTCCAAATTGATAAAATTGACGATATCTTCCCGTTTGCGGGCGCTCATAGCGGAACATCGGTCCGATGTAATACAGCTTTGTAGGCTGCGTAGGCTGAGCGAATAATTTATTTTCTACATAAGAACGTACTGTTGAAGCCGTTCCCTCTGGACGAAGGGTGATGCTGCGTCCTTTTTTGTCTTCAAATGTGTACATCTCTTTTTGAACGATATCCGTTGATTCGCCTACTCCTCGCGCAAACAGCTCCGTATGCTCAAAAATCGGTGTGCGAATCTCTTTGTATTGGAAGGCTGCACATGTATCTCTCGCAATTTGTTCAACATACTGCCAGCGTTCTGACTCTCCAGGTAAAATATCCTGTGTACCTCTTGGAATATTAAAACTCATTTTTCGTCCTCCTACGACCATCATCATTTTTTATGTGGACATATAAAAAACCCCCGCCTCTACTATGTGTATAGTAGGGACGAGAGTTATACCCGTGGTGCCACCCTAGTTGGAACATGATTCAGCCATGTTCCCGCTCAAATCCTTAACGCAGATTCACGTTCTCCGCCTAATGACTCATTTTTAGAGCGTTCAGCAGGAAACCTACAGAGTGTTCTTTCGTGATAAATGCCATGCGGATTCGCTTTCAGCCTAAGGCGATTCCTCTCTGCTCACGCAATTTACCCTACTATTCTCTATCATCAGTTCCACATTTTAAATTTTCAAGTGTGTTGATTTATATTATAATAAGGTCGGTGCTGCCACTCTGTCAACCCTTGCCGTGCCTCTTTTTCTTTTCCAGCTCTTCTTTTGACGTGCAGCCGTATTCAGATGCCGTTTCTTCAAGGAAGCCTGGTTGATCCATTTCGTCGTGCTGCCAGCGATCGATATCACGATGTCCATTATACTGCACTCGTCCTAATTTTCTGCTTAATCTCATGTTTGTACATCCTTTTATCACATTTTTATCTAGTATAAACAGATTGATTCATTTTTATTAGGGATACTGCAAGGAATTAGTCCATTACATAACGAATTTACATTCATCGGTTTTACAAGGGAGGGGAAAACACCGTTTTGAATCTGAAAACACACAATCACATGATCATGTTGCTGACCTGTTTTGTTCTCATCGCCAGCACGTTGCCCATGACACATGCGACTGCTCAAACAGACCAAGCAGTCGTTGCAACAGATGAAATCAATGTGCGAACCGGTCCTGGTTTGAGCTATGGGATCGCAGCTGTTGCGAAACGAGGAGAAAGCTATCCGATTCTCACTGAACAAGGGGAATGGGTGCAGATTGGGCTATCGAACGGACAAAAAGGCTGGATTGTCTCATGGCTGATTACCCGGTCATCTGACACGCAAAAGCCTGCGAAGACAAAGACGCAAGATCAACGTGCAGAAGGAAGCCGCACAATTACCTCGACAGCCTCCGATCTTCGCATTCGGACAGGCCCAGGGACTTCCTATCAAGTCATCGGAACTTTCCCGCAGGGCGCTTCCGCTAAGAAGCTGGGCACAAGCGGCGCATGGACAAAAATTTCGTATCAACAAGCAGAAGGCTGGGTCCACTCTGATTACATTTCTGGCGGACAAAAAACTTCTCAATCAAGTTCAGGTGAGTCCGCTCGTTCTAAACAGACAGGCACAGTTGGCGTATCCAGCTTGAATGTTCGACAATCAGCGGCACCAAATGCACAAGTGGTGGCTTCACTTAGCCGCAATACACACATCACCATTTTACGAGAGCAAAATGGCTGGTATGAAATCGAAGTCAAAGGGACAAAAGGCTGGGTTGCAAGTTATTATATTGTCACAAGCCAAGGAGCAAGTTCGGCCCGTGAAAAGAGTTCATCATCTTCGTCCTCTCATCAGAACGCGTATATCGTCTATGATGGAACGAATATTAGAAAAAGCGCTTCTACCTCTGCTGCGATTGCAGAAAGATCAACGAAAGGAGCAGCTTATCAAATTGTTCGAACGCAAGGTGACTGGTATGAAGTCACCCTATCTAACGGTGGAACAGGATATGTGGCGAGCTGGGTTGTTCAAACAAAGAAAAATAGCAGCGAGGCACCAAGACCTCAGCAGGATTCATCGTCTGGAACTGGATCTTTAAAAGGGAAAACGATTGTTCTTGATCCTGGTCATGGCGGGAAAGACAGCGGGACGATCGGCGCAGACGGTGCTTTTGAAAAGAATATCACCATAAAAACCGCCAATTTACTGGCAGGCAAATTAAGAGCTTCTGGAGCAAATGTGTATTTAACAAGAAGTGATGATACATTTATCAGCCTTCAATCGAGGGTTGCCACTTCTCATTACCGAAATGCAGATGCATTCATCAGTCTTCATTATGATAGTTTTATGGACCCAAGTGTCAGAGGAAGCACCGCATATTATTATCAGGCATCAAAAGATCAAAGCCTAGCGGCAAACGTTCATGCTGAAGTCGCAAAACGATCACAAATCCCAGATAAGGGTGTTAAATTCGGAGATTATTTTGTTTTAAGAGAAAATAAACGCCCTTCCCTTTTATATGAACTCGGCTATTTAAGCAACCCTCAGGAGGAAGCGATCATCTATAGCGCCTCTTACCAAGAGCGAGTGACAGAAGGAATGACAGAAGGATTAAAACAATATTTTAGATAGAAAAAAAAGAGGCCGCTGCGCCTCTTTTTTGATGCCAAAAGAAAAAGACTCTAAACAAACTCTCAGCAAGAGTTTATCTACAGTCTATTCTTTGCTATCCATCAAAATCGTGACTGGCCCTGAATTGGTCAATGACACGTCCATCATCGCGCCAAAACGGCCAGTTTCAACAAGGATGCCCTTTTCTCTAAGGGTTTCATTGAAGCATTCGTAAAGTGCGTTTGCCATATCCGGCTTGGCAGCTTTCATAAAATTAGGCCGTCTGCCTTTTCTCGTATCACCATAAAGGGTAAATTGAGACACAGACAGAACGCTTCCTTTTACATCCAACAATGAACGATTCATTTTCCCGTTTTCATCTTCAAAAATACGTAAATGTACCAGCTTTTCAGCTAAGTCATGCACATCTTCTTCTGTATCTTCATGTGTGACACCAACCAGCACCATATATCCTTCATTGATGGCACCTGTGACCTCATCTTCCACCTTCACAGATGCACTCGTCACACGCTGAACAACAAGCCTCATAGACGATATACTTCCTTTCTAATTCATAAATCGGCGAACAGAGTAAATGTCTTTGATTTGTTTGATGCGTTCCACTACTTTATGCAAATGGTTGATATTTTGGATAAAAATAGCCATATGAATCGTCGCTACTTTGTTACGATCAGACTTCCCAGAAACAGAGGAGATGTTCGTTTTTGTTTCATTCACTGCTTGAAGCACCTCATTGAGTAAGCCGCGCCTGTCATATCCTAATATCTCAATTTCCACATTGTATTCTTTACGGTTTCGAGCAGGCTGTTCGTGCTCCCACTCGACCGGGATTAACCGCTCCTGCGCTTCTCCAGTCTTCACGTTCGGACAGTCCTCACGGTGAACAGATACGCCCCGGCCTTTTGTAATAAAGCCCACAATGCTATCACCAGGAACAGGATTACAGCACTTGGATAAGCGGACAAGCAGATTATCAATTCCTTTGACTCGTACGCCCGCTTCGCGTTTTTTCCCGTGATATGGTTTTGACTCTACCGTCACTTCTTGGACGGTTTTCTCTTGTTCTTCCTGATCTCTTTGTTTTCTTTCTTTTTCAGTTAAACGATTCGCCACTTGGAGTGCCGTAATTCCGTTATAACCGACGGCCGCATACATGTCCTCTTCATTTGAGAAATTAAATTTATCGGCCACTTTTTGCAGGTTTTCAGGTGTCATAATGTCTTTGACATCAAACTCAAGGTTTTTGATTTCTTTCTCCACGAGTTCTCGGCCTTTTTCGACATTTTCTTCACGGCGCTGTTTTTTGAAAAACTGTCTGATCTTGTGCTTCGCTTGGGAAGTTTGGGCAAGCTTGATCCAATCCTGACTTGGACCATAGCTATGCTTAGATGTCAGAATTTCAATAATGTCACCTGTTTTTAATTTGTGATCAAGTGTGACCATTTTGCCGTTGACCTTGGCTCCGATTGTTTTATTCCCAATTTCCGAATGAATCCGGTACGAAAAGTCAATTGGAACTGAACCAGACGGCAGCTCAATGACGTCTCCTTTTGGCGTAAACACAAACACCATATCAGAGAAGAGATCGATTTTTAACGATTCCATAAATTCTTCCGCATCTGTGGATTCATTTTGGAATTCTAGGATTTCTCTAAACCAAGACAGCTTCTTCTGGAAAACAGCTTCTTCCGTCGATTCTGCTGATTCTTTGCCTTCTTTATACGCCCAGTGTGCCGCAATTCCGTATTCCGCAATTTCGTGCATTTCTACTGTACGGATCTGAACTTCCAGCGGGTCGCCTTTTGGACCAATCACTGTTGTATGAAGTGACTGATACATGTTCGGCTTTGGCATAGCAATATAATCTTTAAATCTGCCTGGCATCGGCTTCCAGCACGTATGAATAATACCGAGTACGGCATAGCAGTCTTTAATGCTGTCCACCAAAATACGAACAGCCAGCAAATCATATATTTCATTAAACTGCTTATTTTGCAAGACCATTTTGCGATAAATGCTATAAATATGTTTCGGTCTGCCGGAGAATTCAGCCTTGATGTTCACCTCAGACACACGGTCTTTCACTTCATTAACAACCTCGTCCAAGTATTCCTCACGTTCCGCTCGTTTGCGCTTCATGAGATTCACAATCCGGTAATATTGCTGCGGATTTAAATAGCGGAGGGCTGTATCCTCAAGCTCCCACTTAATCTTTGAAATCCCTAATCTGTGCGCAAGCGGTGCAAAAATCTCAAGCGTTTCATTTGAAATTCTACGCTGCTTTTCCTGCGGAAGATGCTTGAGTGTTCTCATATTGTGAAGACGGTCTGCCAGCTTAATCAAGATCACACGAATATCCTGCGCCATTGCAACAAACATTTTCCGGTGGTTTTCGGCCTGCTGTTCTTCTTGTGATTTATATTTAATCTTCCCAAGCTTTGTCACACCATCAACCAGCATTGCCACTTCTTCGTTAAAATGCTCTTTTAAATCCTCTAATGTCACATCCGTATCCTCGACAACATCATGCAAAAAGCCGCCAGCAATGGTCGAAGGGTCCATTTCAAGATCAACAAGAATTCCAGCCACTTGAATAGGATGGATAATATAAGGCTCACCGGATTTCCGGTATTGCTCCTTGTGTGCATTCTCAGCATACTCGTATGCACGCTCTATAAATTGAATATGTTCAGCGGACAGGTATTCTCTTGCCTTGTCAATGACCTGCTGCGCCGTTAAAACTTGTTCGTTCGCCATGGAATCACCTTTTTTAAATGAAAACTGTATTGTAGTTTATTATCAAGAAAAATTCGATAGATGTAAAGAGAAGAAGTCCGCTAAAAGATTTTTGATAGGAAAAAAGCACCCTTCTTACTGAGTGCTTTTTTCGTAAAACTCCATTAGTATTGCATTAACGTCAAGATGTCGTAACCGTCCAGCTTCTTTCTGCCATCAAGATACGTCAGCTCAATTAAAAATGCAATCCCTGCAACAACGCCGCCTAATTCCTCAACAAGCTTGATGGACGCTTCAATCGTTCCACCAGTCGCAAGTAAATCATCTGTAATCAGTACACGCTGACCAGGACGAATCGCATCTTTATGAATCGTTAATACATCTTTACCGTATTCCAAACCGTAATCAACTTTAATGACTTCACGAGGAAGCTTTCCTTCTTTACGAACTGGTGCAAAACCTACACCAAGTGCATATGCTACAGGACAGCCAATAATGAATCCACGCGCTTCAGGTCCAACAATGAGATCAATGTCTCTTTCCTTTGCGTACTCAACGATTTGATCCGTTGCATAACGGTACACTTCGCCTTTATCCATTAATGTTGTAATATCTTTAAATTGTACACCTTCCTTTGGGTAGTCAGGTACAACTGTCACATATTGTTTTAAATCCATCTTTTCCTTTTCCTCCTCGTACGTCAAAGCACAGGTGAGACTTCGCTCATCATGCTATTCAGCCATTCCTTCAGCTCTTTGGCTGAGGAATATGTTAGTGTTTGATCGAGTTCCATCAATCGTTGTTTTGCTGTATAAGACGATGATGCGGTTAAATCTTTTTTAGGGGCATCACGTACTATTGTCAGCACACCATTCTCTATTTTAACAAAACCGAGTTCAAAAAACACCTTTGTCATAAAAATGATTGTATCTTTTGTCCAGCCTCTATGTTTGGCAAGCTCCATGCCTTGTTCTTTGAGAGGAAAACTCCCCCGTTTTAACAAGAACCCATAAAACCATTTAAATTGGTCACGGCTCGGGAATGCGGACATAAAGTGATCTTCTTTCCGTTGAAACACCGTATAAATTCTTGCTGGTTTTTGATTTTCTAAAAGCAACTTGAGCAAGTGCTCATCTGCGGGAACATCGGCAAAGACCACATATTTCTCATGGACATCAAACGATGTAACATTGTCTGCATCGACAACATGAACCGGAATTTCCGTTTGCCGTTTTGTTTCTTCATCAAAACAGAGCACAACACTTTTCTCTGGATCAAGTGTTGATACTTTCTTTTCCCAATCCTTTTTCCCGCGTAAATCAAACAGCTGCCATTCATCCACTCGAGCGTCCTTTAACATAAGCTGAGGTTTCTTTCGATTATTCCATTCATTAATGGAGATCTCGCCAATGACCGAAATTTGACTTCCTGGGACGAGTTCTTCTTTTAGATTGCCTTGATGAAAACCGACACAGTCCAGCAGTTTGTCTTCGTCTTTCAGTGACATTTTTATATGATTTTGATTGGCTCCAATCGTTCGTATGTCTTCAAGCTTGGCGTCTTCAATCATGATAAACGGCTTAGGGTTCTGCATGCCAAATGGGGACAGCATCCCCACTTCTTCAATGGCCTGCACCGTAATCTCGTCCACTTTACATACCGCATCAACCCGTTGAATTGGAATAAAATCTTCTTCTGTCAACGTTTCATTTGCATATTGATTCAATCTTTCCCTAAGCAAAGGAACATCATCCGCTTGAAGTGTCATTCCTGCTGCCATCGGGTGTCCGCCAAAATGCGGCAGGATGTCACGGCACTTGCTCAAATGGAAAAACAAATCAAAGGCAGGAATACTTCGTGCTGACCCCTTCGCCATCTGCGTTTCTTCGTCTATGCCTAGCACAATCGCCGGACGAGAAAATGTATCAGTCAATTTCGAGGCAACAATGCCAACAACGCCAGGATTCCAGCCCGCTTTTGCGACAACGATGGCAGGCTGGTCACCGCCCGTCTCTTCGACCATTCGAATGGCTTCTTCCGTGATCGTACTGACGATTTTCTGCCGTTCTTTGTTGAGTTCTTGAACAAAACGAGCGAGCTCTTCTGCTTCATCCCTATCCTCCGTCATGAGAAGATGAACAGCTGGGTCTGCCTGCTCAATTCGTCCGACTGCATTCAGCCTTGGCGCAATTTGAAAGCCGACTGTTTCCTCATTGGCTTCTTCAAGAGTAGCCCCCGCTTCTTTTATTAACGCTTTTAGCCCAGGCCGACGAGACTGCCGAAGCTGCATAAGGCCTTTTTTTGCAAGCCATCTATTTTCATCATGCAGCGGGACAAGATCCGCAATTGTCCCAATTGCAGCAAGATCTAATAAATCTACAGGCAGTTTCCCTAGGAGGGCATGTGCCACTTTAAACGCAACACCGACACCAGCCAGTTCTTTAAATGGGTACTCACAGCCTGGCTGCTTAGGGTGTACAATCGCAAGTGCCTCCGGCAGTTCCTCGCTTGGTTCATGGTGATCTGTGATGATCAGGTCTAATCCTATTTCTTTTGCAATTCGTGCTTCATTTACAGCAGCGATACCTGTATCCACTGTGATGACAAGCGATGCTCCCTGCTCTTTAATATATCGGAAAGCCTGTTCGTTTGGCCCATAACCTTCTTTAAATCGATCTGGAATATAAAAGTCTACTTTCGCAGACCGCTCTTTTAATGTATGTAAAAGTACAGACGTACTTGTCACACCATCTGCATCATAATCTCCGAAGATCACAATCGATTCTTGCGCTTCGATCGCTTTGTTGATGCGCTCTACTGCTTCTTTCATTCCTTTTAATAAGAATGGATCATGAAATTCGGCTTTTTGATCAAATAAAAAAGACCTCGCTTCTTCTACTTCTTCGAGTCCTCTTTGTACAAGAAGTGATGCAGTCAGCGCAGAAATATTCAGATTTTCAGAGAGTGATTTCACTTTTTCTTCGCTTGGATGCTCATATTCCCAGCGCATTTTGGATAATAACATAAATTCACCCCTCAACCACACTATTATACTAGAGTGGCCTGAGGGGTTTCAATTTTTATTTTATGAAATTGGACTGGAAGATTATTTTTCCTTCCGGTCAAAAGACGCTGTTTGTTCTTTTAAAGGCGTGACATTCGATTTCTTTTGAACGTCTTTGTCTGCCTTTTTGGAAGAAGCAGCAGGAACAGTCGCAGCGGCTGCACGTTCAGCTTTTAATGCTTTTAGTTCACGTTTCAGTTTTACAATTTGGAAAATCCCTGCAAAAGCCACAATGAGCCCACCCATGAGAACAGAGCCGATAATGACAAGGATCAGTGGCCATTCAGCCGTTCCAAATAAGTAGTCTACCTGCACAGGCCGCACATTAATCACGGCAAAAACTGAGACAATTAATACGAAAATAAATGCGAGTATAATGGTCCATTGTTGTTTATTCATCTACATATCCCCCAAGCTTTTTCTTTTATTCTTCCCTTTTTCTTGTCCTTTTTAAACACACAAGGAAAGTGGAAGATCTTCTATCAGCATGGGTGTGATTAGCTGCTGAGTTTTTCTTTAATTAAGTTCTTTAATTCTTTTCTTTCTCCAGAGATGACAAGGGTATCCCCTTCTTCAATGATCGTATCTGGTCCTGGATTTAAAATCTTCTCATGTGACTTTCTCACAATGGCGATGACTGTCACTTGATAATTTTGACGAACATCGAGGTCGCCAATCGTCTGTCTAACAGCTGGTGCGTTCTTTTCAATCTTAAACCATTCGATCATGAGTTCATCAATGGCAACCTCCACTGTCTCAAGCGCCTTTGGTTTATACACCATACCGCCTAAAATAGCCGAGATTTGCCTTGCTTCTTCATCGCTAAGCAAGATACCAGAAATACATTCTTCGTGATCATCCTCTTGAAAATGATACATCTCTCTTCTGCCGTCATCATGTGTGATGATGGCAAGCTTCTCATTATTTCTTGTGATCATTTCGGCTTTGTGACCGATACCAGGCAGTTCAGTTTCCCGAACCTTCATAACAGCCCCTCCAATGAATAAAGCCAAATGCCCAAAACAGGCACTTGCTTTCTATACTGATCTAAACGTATGTCATTATAGCAAAAGACCATTTCAAGATCAACGAAACCCGAAATGTTTTTTCAAATTGTCTTATTGTTGTGACAAATGGAGATGATGCATGAAAAAAAGACTGCCATGCTGGCAGTCTCAGATTGTTGACAAAGGGCTAAAATGATCTTCATTTTAGCCCTTTGTCTTCTTTTCAGCGTGACATGAAAACCTTTGCAGTCTAGGAAGGACGAGTACTGGCGCGGAGCGAATTTGACATTCGTGAGCACCAGCACGCAGGACTGACACCGAATGCGAGGGTTTGTCTACACGCTGAGACTGCCATACTGGCAGTCTTTCTTGTTTAGATGTCTTGTTCTGTGTCTACTTTAGCCGGTCTTTTCAGCTCACGGCCTTTCCACATCAGCCAAATTTGTGCCGCGATATAAAGAGATGAATACACCCCTGTTAATAGGCCAACAAGTAAGGCGATAGAGAAGTTTGTAATAGACGCTGATCCGAAGATGAGCAGTGCAATAACCACTACAAGTACGGTGAGCACGGTGTTCACAGAACGCGTAAAGGTTTGCTGTAAGCTTAAGTTCACAATATGTGATAAATCTTCAATGGTTTTCGGTTTGCGTTTCTTCATTTGTTCACGAACCCTGTCAAAGGTCACGATCGTGTCATTGATCGAGTACCCGATGACCGTGAGTATCGCTGCAATGAAGGTGACATCCACCTCTAACCGCGTAATACTAAAGAAGGCAACGATAAAGAATGCGTCGTAAAGCAGTGAGATAATCGCTGCAATGGCCATTTTATACTCAAACCGGACGGATACATATAAGATAATCCCGATCGAAGCAATGATGACCGCGTACAATGCGTTACGTGCAAGCTCTTTTCCGACTGTCGGAGACACTGTACTTACGTTAGGCTCAGTTCCATATTTATCTTTGAAGTAATCTTTCACTTCGGCGATTTTTTCTTTATTCGGAACACCGACAAATCGAGCAGCTGCCTGATTTTCTTTTTGACCCGATAACACAACACTGTCTGTTTCAAGACCAAGCTTTTTAAAATCTTGCTCTACTTGCTCTGTTGACAGCTTGTGATCACTTTGGACATCAACCCTTGTTCCACTGGCAAAGTCAATACCTGCATTGAGCTTGAAGATCGAAAGCACAATGATTCCAGCAATGGTCACGGCTGCTGAGAAAATCATGAAGCCTTTACGTTTGCTGACGAAATCCCATTTATCAAATGGTGTTTTCGGTTCGGTATTTTCTGTTGTTTCATGAATGTTCATGATGTCTTTTTTGCGAACGCCAAACCAGCCTTTTCTCCGGTCGAGATAACGGCTTTCTACAAGAAGCCCAAGGAGGAATCTTGATAGGAAGACAGCCGTGATAAAGCTTGTTAAAATCGATAGGATGAGCATGGTTGCAAATCCTTTTACAGAACTTGTTCCAAAGAAGAACAGAACCCCGCCGGCAATAATACTTGTTAAGTTCGCATCAAAGATCGTGGCAAATGATCTGCGGTTTCCTGACCTGAAGGCAGAACGCACAGATTTACCGAGCTTGAGCTCCTCTTTGATCCGTTCATAAGTAATAATATTGGCATCGACAGCCATCCCTACCCCAAGAATCAAAGCAGCGATTCCAGGCAGCGTCATGACCGCACCCATCCAGTCAAAAACTTGCAGTGTGATATAGATATAAGCTGACAGTGTAATGACAGCAATTAGACCTGGTAATCGGTAATAAAGCAGCATGAATAAGAAGATAAATGCTATTCCTACAATTCCTGCAAAGACTGTTTCGTTCAGTGCTTGTTCACCAAACTGTGCACTCACAGATGTTGAATATTTTTCCGTTAATTTTACTGGCAATGCCCCTGCATTTAAAATGCTCGCAAGGTCTTTGGCCTCTTGAACCGTAAAGTTCCCTTCAATTTGTACGTCACTGCTGTTAATCTCTTGATTCACATTCGGCGCAGACACATACTTGTGGTTTGATTTAGTGACTTCTTTTTTGAAGGAGTCTCCCTTATGATAATCAAGCCAAATAACAAGCTGATTATTTGGTGCCATAGCCGCTACTTTTTTTGTCACTTCGCCAAATTTTTTCGCATCTTTTAGTTTGACCGTCACAATCGGCTCATTCGTTTGGTTGAATGTTTGTTTTGCACCGTTTTCAACAAGATCAGATCCGTTTAAGAGCTCTTTATCATTCGTATCTCTGAAGGAAAGCTGAGCTTCAGTTGAAAGAATTTCTCTTGCTCTGTTTTGATTTTTTACACCCGCAAGCTGCACGCGGATACGGTTGTTGCCTTCAATAGAAATGTTCGGCTCACTGACTCCAAGCACGTTGGCTCTTCGGTTTAAAGCCTCTACTGTACTGACGAGAACACCATTTGTGATCTTGTCTTCTTTTTTCACTGGGTGTACATCATACAGAACTTCAAATCCACCCTGTAAGTCCAGCCCTAGCGTCATATCTTTCGCAACAGGCTTCGTTAATAAGCCCACACCAGTTCCGATTAACAGAACCACTAAGAAAAACGCAAGAATGCGCCCTTTTTTCATTATGTATTTCCTCCTTAAACACCTGAATCCATTAAGATGGCTTATTTCAACAGTTCATCCAGCATATTCTTGCCATCTTCACTGTCCAAAAAAGCAGACGTTTTAAACGACTGAACGGTTGCATAGTTCATAAATTCGCCAATTTTCACAGATAAAATATCTGCAACCATTTCATGAATCGGATAATCTTGTTTTTTCTTCCACTTCTTATTCTCTAAGTATGACCATAATTCCTCTAAATCAACATCTTTGTAGCCCAAAACGATGAATTCTTCAAGCTTACTGAACAGAAAAGGCTTTAAATGGTCTTTGTATATAGCAGCCGGATGTTGTGTCAATGTGAGGCTCCCCCTTTTCAGTTTTTTATCGAGAGACTTGTCATGCTTGGACGATATACACGCATATCTTATTGTATATGATTCTATGTCGTTTGAGAAGGCAGGTGATCTGTGATTTGACGAAGCAAACGTTTTTAAAAGGGACAATCATTTTAATTTTAGCAGGTTTCATCACGAGAATATTGGGTTTTGTGAATCGAATTGTGATTGCAAGGTTCATTGGAGAAGAAGGCGTAGGGCTTTACATGATGGCAGCACCTACCTTTTTTCTCGCGGTGACGCTGACACAATTCGGACTGCCTGTCGCTATCAGTAAGCTTGTCGCAGAAGCAGAAGCCCGGGGTGACAAACAGAAAACAAAACGCATTCTGGTCATGTCCCTTGCGATAACAGGAACACTTAGCCTGATTTTCACGCCGCTCTTTTTATGGTTTGCCCCTATTATGGCGGAAAATATGCTGACAGATCCTAGAACGGTCTATCCACTGCTTGCGATTACACCAGTCGTACCCGTCATCGCTATCTCAAGTGTGCTGAGGGGATATTTCCAAGGAAGACAGCAAATGAGCCCGCTTGCAATGTCACAGGTACTGGAACAGGTTGCAAGAATTTCACTTGTGGCAGTATGTACAACAGCTTTCCTTCCTTATGGAATTGAATATGCGGCAGCAGGTGCTATGATTTCATCAGTGATTGGCGAGATGATTTCACTTGCTTACTTACTGATCGCCTTTCGCTATAAAAAAACCATCCGTATCCGAAAACGATTTTTCAAGGCGATTCATGACGGGAAGGACACATTTAAGCAGCTGATGAGTATTGCGCTGCCAACGACAGGCAGTCGTTTTATCGGCAATATCTCGTGGTTTTTAGAGCCGATTGTAGTCGCGCAAAGCCTTGCAATTGCCGGATATGCGGCTGTTGAAGCGACAAGGCAGTACGGAGAATTGACCGGTCTTGCGCTCACCCTTTTGACATTGCCTAGTTTTATTACGTATTCCCTCTCCACCGCATTAGTCCCGGCAATTAGTGAAGGAATGGAGCAGAACAAACGCAAAACGGTAGAATACCGGCTAAAGCAGGCGATGCGGCTTTGTTTATTAAGCGGGGGCATTTCATGTATTATCCTTTTTGTGTATGCAGAAAATTTAACCCTCTTTATGTATGGTTCATCTCATGCGGCCATCTATGTAAAATTCATGGCACCCTTTTTTCTTCTCTATTACTTTCAAGGGCCGCTTCAAGCCGTCCTTCAAGCGTTAAATTTAGCTGGTGCGGCAATGACCAACAGCCTGATAGGGGCTGTTGTAAAAACAGGAATGATCTTCGTCCTTGCCTCACAGCCAAGCTTTGGTATTATGGGCGCAGCACTTGCAATATTAATCGGCATCGTCCTTGTCACATTGCTCCATGCGGCAACTGTCGGTAAAGTGCTGCCTATTCATTTACCATTGAAAGAATATGGACTTTGCTTCCTTGTGATCATAGGCACAGGGGCTGTCAGCTTATGGATGAAGCATCAAGCGGGCGGACTCTTTTCTGCCCCTTTAGAGCTGATCATGCTGATCTTTGTTACATGTGTGCTGTATGTCATTCTATTAATCTGTTTTGGGCTCGTGAAACGAGAAGAGCTGCGCCGCATCCCGTTAATTGGGAAGCTGCTTTAGCTCATCTTTTCTTTATGACTTCATCTTTCAAATCAATATAAAAATGCTTCTGATTAAAGCTGCAGTAGGAGATTTGTTCGATGTGATCATAGCCTCTTTTGGCAAGCTCCTTTCTCAGCCACTGTTCATCATGGTTGATCTGCTTGAGATGATCATGCTGAACCACACCGTCTGCAATA
This sequence comes from Bacillus xiamenensis, assembly GCF_001857925.1. Lineage (NCBI taxonomy): Bacteria > Bacillati > Bacillota > Bacilli > Caryophanales > Bacillaceae > Bacillus > Bacillus xiamenensis. The sequence continues at coordinate 2,937,113 of NZ_CP017786.1, read as the reverse complement.
AGAGGAAGCTCAAGCGCTGCATGTGTGCGCTTGTTTTCTTTTTCAACAACGGCAAGCTTTCCTGAAGGCTCTAAGATGGCGTACGAGACATCCTGAATACTATCTATGTTATTTTCTCTTAATTGAATGAGCAAATCGTCAAAATTGTAACGCTGTTTTCTCATCGCACCCTCGTCTATTTTCCCGTTTATAATGAGCAAGGCCGGCTTGCCGTCAAGAAAGCGCCGAACACCTTGAAACTTTAATGAAAGATAGGCAAGGGTGATTTGAATGAAGGTTAACAGCAGGATCGGCCATACCGTATGTAACATATGATCCTCTACTTCTTCTATGGCCAGCACCGCAATTTCAGCGATCATCATAAAAATGACAAGATCTAAAATACTCAGTTCTCCAATCTCCCTTTTGCCCATTAAACGAAAGATAAACCAAATAAGAAAATATAAAATGATCGTTCTCATGGAGATAATTAAGATGTCCTGCATATGATGTAAACCCTCCTTATCCACCATAGCTTGTGTCAAAACACTTTATTTATGTAGAAAAGAGAGCCTCTGTTTTTATCGTGAGAAACATGTCTATTTTTTCTTCAACGTGAATACATTTTAGTAAAAGACAAGCTTCGGTCAATTGGAGAGGAGACGAATCACATGCAGGAAACGAAACAAATAGGAAAAGGCATTTTATCCGGCTTAATTGCTATTTTTGTCGTGATGATTGTGACAAGCTTACTTGTGTCACTTATGCTTACCTTTACGAGTATGCAGGAATCATCGTTTAAATGGATGATTATGATATTGTCCTTTGCGGCACTTCTTCTAGGAGGAATCATTTCTGGTGGAAAAGCAAAGGAGCGGGGCTGGCTCATAGGCGCCATCACCTCTTTTATCTTTTCTCTCACTGTATTTTTATTTCAATATTTAGGGTTTGGAGAAACCTTTTCGCCAGGACAATTCATCTATCATGCGGCCTTTTTGGGGATTTGTATGCTAGGGGGAATGATTGGCGTCAATCTTCGAGGCAAATAAAAAAAGAGCGGTGTGATCCGCTCTCTCTTTTTTATGGCTATGTATTGGAGGATTAGCCTTTGTCAGCTAATTCTCTAATAGCACGACGGTCGAAAGTTAAACGGTTGTTTTCGCTTGTTTTGATGACCACTTTTGATTCATCAATTGAGTCGATTTCACCGTGTAAGCCGCCGATTGTGACGATTTTATCGCCTTTTGATAAAGATTGCTGCATTTGACGCACAGCTTTTTGTTGCTTTTGCTGTGGACGAATTAACAAGAAATAAAGCACAGCAAACATGACAACAATCATAATGATTGAACCCATACCACCATCCATTCTATCTCACCCCTTTCTAAATCATTGTAAAGCTTTTCGTTTATGCGTTAAAAGTTTTTCGCATTCGGTTTGTTAAAGCCATACCGCTCAAAAAACTCTTCTCTAAAATCACCTAAACGATCCTCACGGATAGCTTCTCTCACTTGCTCCATTAATTTTAACAGAAAATGAAGATTATGATAAGTTGTTAATCGAATTCCGAACGTCTCATTTGTACGGATTAAATGTCTAATATAGGCGCGTGTGTAGTTTTTACATGTGTAGCAGTCACAGTTCTCATCAATTGGTCTGAAATCACGCTCATATTTTGCATTTTTCACCACAAGGCGTCCTTCACTTGTCATCAGCGTGCCGTTTCTTGCAATTCTCGTCGGCAGTACACAGTCAAACATATCGACACCGCGAATGGCACCGTCAATTAATGAATCTGGTGAACCGACACCCATTAAGTACCTTGGCTTGTCTGCCGGTAAAAATGGTGTGGTGAACTCTAGCACACGGTTCATCACATCTTTTGGTTCACCAACAGATAAGCCGCCAATTGCGTAGCCTGGGAAATCAAGTGAAACAAGATCTTTTGCACTTTGTTTACGAAGCTCTTCGTATTCTCCGCCTTGGACAATGCCAAACAGACCTTGATCCTCTGGACGCTGGTGCGCTGTTAAGCAGCGCTCTGCCCATCTGCTTGTCCGTTCTACAGAACGTTTCATGTAATCGTATTCTGCTGGGTATGGAGGGCATTCGTCAAACGCCATCATAATATCAGAGCCGAGTGCATTTTGAATCTCCATCGCTTTTTCAGGAGATAGGAACAGCTTATCTCCGTTTAAGTGATTTCGGAAGTGAACGCCTTCTTCTTCAATTTTTCTAAATTCACTCAAAGAAAATACCTGAAAGCCGCCTGAATCTGTTAGAATCGCTCGATCCCAGTTCATAAATTTGTGCAGGCCGCCTGCTTCTTTGACAATGTCATGCCCCGGGCGGAGCCATAGATGGTACGTATTGCTTAAAATGATGCCTGCATCCATTGCTTTTAATTCTTCAGGCGCCATTGTTTTCACTGTAGCCAGCGTACCAACTGGCATAAATACAGGTGTTTCAAAGGAGCCGTGCGGTGTATGAACGCGCCCAAGACGTGCCCCTGTTTGTTTGCATGATTTAATGAACTCATAACGTATCGGTAATTGCGACAAAAATGAGCCCTCCTGTCTTTGTTGATGTTATTGAATCAGCATGGCATCGCCAAAGCTGAAGAATCGGTATTCCTCTTTTACAGCCTCATTATACGCTTTTAGGACGTGCTCTCGTCCAGCTAATGCACTGACAAGCATAATTAATGACGATTTCGGCAGATGGAAATTCGTAATCATGCCATCAATGGCCTTAAATGTATAGCCTGGATAAATAAAGATCGACGTCCATCCGCTTGACGCTTTGAATTCACCATCATAGGCACTTGCAATGGTTTCAAGTGTTCTTGTCGATGTTGTTCCGACTGAAATAATCCGCCCGCCTTCTTTGCGCACGCGATTAAGCTCTTCAGCCGTTTCTTCATTCATTTCATAAAATTCTGCGTGCATTTCATGTTCTTCGATGCGTTCAGTACTGACCGGACGAAATGTACCAAGCCCCACGTGCAAGGTGATAAAAGCAATATGCACACCTTTTGCTTTTAGCGCATCCAGCAGCTCGGTTGTAAAGTGAAGGCCAGCAGTAGGAGCAGCAGCTGAACCAACCTCTTTCGAGTATACTGTTTGATAGCGCTCACGATCATCAAGCTGCTCTTTAATATATGGAGGTAGCGGCATTTCTCCTAGAGATTCAAGCACTTCATAAAAAATGCCTGTATACTGAAACTCGACTTTTCTTCCGCCATGCTCCAGTTCCTCTGTACACACCGCTTTTAGCCGTCCATCACCAAACGTAACGACCGTTCCTTTTTTCACACGTTTTGCTGGTTTTACGAGCGTTTCCCATTTGTCTCCTTCTTCTTGCTTTAAAAGAAGAAGCTCAACTTTGGCACCTGTATCCTCTTTCGTCCCAAACAGACGCGCAGGTAAAACGCGTGTATTGTTTAAAACGAGACAATCTCCCTTTTGAAAATAATCTGTGATTTGTGAAAATGTATCATGTGTGATCGCACCCGTTTGTTTATTTAAGACCATCAGTCTTGATGCGTCTCGTTTTTCAAGCGGGACTTGCGCAATCAATCTTTCTGGTAAATCAAAATCAAATAGTTCTAGCTTCATTTCCTTCACCTATTCTGTAGTTAACTAGTTAACGTTATTTCATCCGTCCAAAGACATTGAGTAAAATGGTTAGTACGATGCTAATGACAATGCATGTAATAACGGGAAAAAAGAACGTTACGTTTCCTTTTTTCACAAAAATATCACCTGGCAGCTTCCCAACCAATTGAAATACTAAACCTGCGGCAAAAAGGACACCACCTAAAATCATCAACATTTTAGGGAATTCAGTCACGAATCGGAACCTCCATATGAAAATGTTCATACGCTTCTCTTGTGACGACCCGCCCTCTTGGTGTTCTTTGCAAGAAACCAATTTGCAGTAAATACGGTTCGTACACATCTTCAATCGTATGTGATTCTTCTCCAATTGTCGCTGAGATCGTATCAAGTCCAACAGGACCGCCTCTAAATTTTTCGATCATACTTAAAAGCAGCTTGTGATCGATATGATCGAGTCCAAGCCTGTCAACTTGCAGACGCTCAAGGGCATCTTCTGCAATGTCTTGTGTGATGGCATGATTTCCAAGCACCTGCGCAAAATCTCTTACTCTTCTGAGCAGCCGATTGGCGACCCTCGGCGTTCCTCTAGATCGTCTTGCAATCTCTTCAGCTGAGCGAATGTCGATCCCAATCTCAAACAACTCGGCTGTTCTTACCACAATGTCAGCCAAATCTCTTTGCTCATAGTATTCCAATCTTGCATGTACCCCAAACCTGTCACGAAGCGGCGCTGTTAAAAGCCCGACACGGGTCGTTGCCCCTACAAGAGTAAATGGCGGTAAGTCAAGCCGGACAGAGCGTGCTGTATCTCCTTTTCCAATCACGATATCTAGACAAAAATCCTCCATCGCTGGGTATAGCACTTCCTCTATTGAGCGCTGCAAGCGATGAATTTCATCAATAAACAGAACATCGCCAGGTTCAAGAGATGTCAAGATCGCCGCCAAATCTCCAGGACGCTCAATGGCAGGTCCAGACGTTGTACGCAGCTGAACATTCATTTCGTTGGCAATAATCGACGCTAGCGTTGTTTTTCCGAGTCCAGGCGGTCCATATAAAAGGACGTGATCCAGCGTTTCCTGCCGCATTCGGGCAGCTTCAATAAACACGCTAAGATTATCTTTTACTTTTTGCTGGCCAATATATTGGCTAAGCGTCTGTGGCCGCAGACTTTGCTCAATGGCTGATTCATGGTTGTCTGCTTCAGTTGAGACGAGCCGTTCATCCATGAGACATCACCCTATTTCAACATTTTTTGTAAAGCTTTTTTCACATATTGATCGGTTGTGAGATTCTTTTCTTCTTTTAATAAAGGGAGAACCTTTTTGATTTCGCGATCACCGTATCCAAGGACACTTAAAGCCTCAAGCGCTTCATCTAATGCAGTTTGCTGCGTTTCGACCTGAATATGATCCTCGTGGGTAAATAAGTTTCCAATCATTTCTGGCACCACATCTGCGAGCTTTCCTTTTAGATCCAGAATGATCTGACGTGCTGTTTTTTTGCCAACACCAGGGAATTTAATGAGAAAAGCTTCATCCTCACGTTCTATCGCTGAAATGACAGCGCCAGGATCACCGGAAGCAAGGATCGCAAGCGCGCCTTTTGGTCCAATCCCTGTGACATTTAACAGTTTTGTGAACAACGCTTTTTCTTCTCGTGTTTGGAATCCATATAACGAAAACGCGTCTTCCTTTATGTAATGATACGTATAAATCGTTTCTTGTTTTGTTACTTGATAGATAAACGGGTTTGGGGTATAGACTTGATATCCCACGCCGCCGTTTTCAATGACAACATATTGCGGGCACACATAATCAATGGTCCCTTTTACAAACTCTATCACCGTTTTCACCTCTTTGACTGTTCTCCATTGTAACATAAATCGAAGAGAAAACCGCAATAAAAGTTAACATACGTTCGCTCAGTCCGTCTTTACGATGTAACCCACGAAAAACAGCTTGCGGTCATCACACCAGCAAGCTGTCACATCATTAAAAGGATCTTTCATGTCGGTAAGGTTTCATGACTTCAAGCACATGCTCAAATTCATCTTTTGTTCGAAACGGAATGCCTTGCTCAAGCTGCTCCTCCACATGGCTTTCTAAACGGGACGTATCAATTTGAAAAAAGAGATGAATAGGCTCCGCCCAGCCGTCAGGCCTTCCATGAAACGTAGAAATCAAACCATCCTCAGATAATCCAATATATCCATTTGCTTTACTTAATGGGGATATATCATCAATTTGCTTTCTAAAAAGGGCAAAATCCTCTCGCTGTTCTACCAATGTCCAGCCTTTATACTGCGCCCAAAATGTATCTTTGTCTTCTAATGATGCTTGGTGTCTTTCAATGCTCACATCGCCGTCTAGATAGACTTTTTCAAGCTGAACGTTGATGGTTTTTGACTCTTTTTGCAAGTGTTCTTTTGCTTCCATATCCGCAGCGAAAAAAAGCACACTTGTCATGATAAGTCCTGTAACGAAATATTTCATCTTCACTTTCACTATTTACACCTCTTTAGAACATGAGATCGATGCATGACATATGTAGTTTGACCCATTTTTCTAAACATTAACCAAATCGATAAACCTGACACATATGAAGACTCTTTCATTGTATCCTTCATTCGTAAATGTTATGTTTTATACAACCCTGTTCTACCGAATGACACGGTTTTTTCATCATTCGTTTTTCAGCCGCATAAACTGAAACCAAAGAAGGTGAAGTCAATGTCAGATGTCAAAAGATTAGCCGAGTCGATTCAGTATCATGAAGAAAAACGTTTTAATAAGCTCGCCTTCAAACCGGCAGAGCTTGAGCTGTGCGGCAAAGGAAGAAGTGCCTATGTATTTTCATACAAAAAAGACGGCAAGAACATGGCGTTAAAAGTCTTTTTTCCTTCTTATGAAAACATTGCCCGCAAAGAGGCTGCGATATACGCAAAACTTTCCGGTTCCTCATACTATCCTGAGATTTATGAATCTGGGGATCGATATATTTTAATGGAATATATTAAAGGCCATACATTCTATGAATGCCTGACAAAGGGAATTCCCATCAATAAACAAATGATTGAACAGGTAGATGATGCGTTAGAGGAAGCACGCGAGAAGGGATTAAATCCTTCTGATATCCATCTACGAAATCTAATTTTAACAAAAGAAGGACGCGTCAAGGTTATTGACGTTGCCCGCTTCACGCAAACGAAAACATGTCATCAGTGGGATGATTTAAAAGCCGCTTATGTCTATTATCAAAAGCCCTTTTTCCCTAAAAAAGCGCCTCGTCTATGGCTTGAAGTGATCGCCTATTTATATAAAAAGAACTGGCTGTCCCGGGGTCAGCTGAACAACCGAAATGATTTCTCTGCATAATGAAAGCCGCTCGAATGAAGAGCGGCTTTTCTGTTTTATTCTGTTTCTACATGGATGCTATTTACATTCAATAAGTTAATGATGTCGTCGTTTAGCTTAAACCAATGATTGGCTTCCTCGATTTTTTTATACACATCATAGGTAGCTGGACGTTTCAGCTCGAAATCAAGCACTTCCCCATTGTTCATATGAAATGTTACCTTAAATACTTTCATCATAAGATCACCTTCCACTCTGTCTTGTTCGCTAACCGAACCGGTCAGCTCCTTTCATTCATTCTCTATTTAACTCGTTTCCCCTGCTTCTTTCCTTCTAAACACAAGAAGTTTAAATGTTGTTTAAAATCGCACAAAAATGCGGAGCAAGACATTCATGTAGCAGGAGAAAAAGTGAATAAATCATTCGCAAAAACATTCCGAAACGGGCTGCTTGTAGCGGTATCCCCTGGAAACCTTGTCTTCTGGGTATCTGTGTTTGGCGCTGTACTGGCAGATGCTTATACAAAAACAGATTCATCTGAATTTATATTGGCTGCCGCCGGCATTCTGGCAGGGATTCTTCTTCATGACATCGGTCTTCTCACGATTGTATCCTTAACGAGAAAAGTGATGAATCGCACGATGATCAAGTGGACATCCATGATTGCTGGTATTTTATTACTCGGATTTGGCTGTTATTTCTTTTACGAATTTTATATAGGGATTAAGGTTTATTTTTAAGAAAAGGCTAAAGTTCGTGATGAACTTTAGCCTTTTTGATTCCTCAAACTATCGGGTCATGCCTGTTTGGCCTGTTTCAAATTGTGTTCTTCTCATATCTCTGAAGCGTGTAAATGCTCCTTCATCTTTAATGACTTGGACAGCTCTTCCATCCGCATAACGAGTCGCTGCTTCTTCTACTTGTGATACACCCTCTGACGTCAAGCGCCCATCTGTTTTGAGAGCAATATACACATTTTCATCCGTCACCATGACTTGTGAATCTGTCACATGGTTCATTTTGTTCACTCGGTTGGCGATTTTTCTTGAACGCTGAATGTTCTCTTGTTTATCGTAGCCAGAGAACGACATTTGGTTATGATAGTTCATATCTCCATGACTGTAGCGTCCATCTCCACCAGTAAGCGGCATTCTCACTTGATCCTGTGTAGGACGTGAACGATAATCAACATTCGTTGTATTTCTTCCGTTCATTCCGTCCATGAGCTCAGCAACTGGTCCTTGATGATCTTGGCCGTTGTTTGCTGTCCGCTGATTTGAATGGTAACCAACCGGCTGACCTGATTGATTATGACGTGTATCTACACCAGCATTGTGATTTGTACCACAAGCAGTTAATCCAATAGGAAGAAGCACTAATGCGATTGTTTTTTGCCATTTTTGTCTCAAACGAAAAACCCCCTGTACAAATTGAATCTTATGAGCACGAAACAGGCTCTGTTTTAGGATGTACAGTTAAGGAGAAAAACAAGCTGTCATTTATAAGCAAAAAAAGGAACGATTGAGATCGTCCCTTCTGTCATTAATCTTCTTCGTCTTCTTCTGGTCTTGCGAATACAGATTGATTAGGATACGGCTGCATGTAAGGCTGAGCTGGATAAGCGCCCATTTGACCATAAGGAACAGGAGTTGGATAATGTCCAGGCCATGGCTGATGATGGTGCTTCATGCCATCATCACATCCGCAGTCTTCCTTACCATATGCTTCATTTGAAGCGTTTGGATAAAAGCCTTGATTGGCGTTCGCATTTGCGCCTGCATTTGGATGCATATGGTGGTGCCAGTGATGCCCGTCGTTTGCATGATGCTCATGATTTTCACCGTAATAGGCTGGCGCTTGATACGCAGGATAATACGGCTGAGCTGGGTAAGGATACGGCATCATATGATGATGATAATACGGCTGAACCGGATAACAAAGACCAGATCCCGGTAAAATAGGAGAAGCCGGCACCATTTGCTGCGGGTATGGATACATCGCCGGCATGTAATGACCATGACCATAATAAGGATCATATGGATCATGATGATGCTGATGCTGATGCTCTTTATTTTCAGCCATCCCTCCTACGGCTGCCCCTCCAACATTCGGCATTTGCGGGAAATTAGGAAGGTTTGGGTAATTGCTATGCTCCATATCTTTTCCCTCCTCTTTTTGATGTGGAATATGAATGAATGGATCATATCCCTTTGCCACGTCTTCTTTTAAATGACCCTTATTTTCATGATGAAAATGATCCTTGTGATCTTTGTGGTCCTTTTTCTCATGTACGTGATCTTTTTTCTCATGATGTTCTTTTTTGGGAGGAGGCGAGAATGGCTGGTAGAGATTGGTCTGATAATAGTTCACATCGACTTGCGGAAAAACTGGCTGCTCGATCTTTGGAACTGGCGGCACATAAGGTACTGGTTCATTTGGCTTTTCCTTCGGCTTCGTATCTTGAACTTGCACGACATCCTTTGGCTTTTCTTTTACATACGGGTGTTCTTTCGCTTTTGGCATTTCTTTTGCTTTGTGATGATCGGTTTTCACGGGAACACCACTAGATGGAATTTTGATTTTCATTCCAGGCATGATCAAATCTGGATTACTGAGCTGTGAATTAAGTTTTTTCAATTCTTGAAAGTCGACTCCGTACTTCTTTGAAATTTTCCAAAGGGAGTCTCCTTTTTGCACAATATGAATTTTCAACGTTTTCCCCTCCTATGCAAAACGTGAACGTAGCGGTTATGTCAGAAGTACAATATGTTTCAACATAAATTTATGCCTATTTACAAGCCAATATGATAAAAACTTGTTTTCTCATAGGAGGGGCTGATTCATTATTGAATGGTGAGCATTTTATTTAATGCAAGCAAAGCGTCTTTGGTCATGTCTTCATTGACCTGAATCAAACCGACAGGCTCACCCTTTTCAATGCTTTCTAGTGCCCATAACAAATGAGGCAGATCAATACGGTTCATGGTTAAACATGGACACATATCTGGGTTGAGTGATTCAATTTGTTTGTCAGGATGCTGGTCTATGATGCGTTTCACTAAATTCATTTCTGTCCCTATGGCCCACTTGCTTCCTGCTGGCGCCTGCTTGATTGTGTCAATAATAAATTTTGTTGAACCAGCTAGATCAGAAGCCTTTACCACCTCATGCATGCACTCTGGATGGACAAGGATTTGAATGTCACGATCTCTTTTTCGCGTTTCTTCAATATTCCGAATGGTAAATTTCTCATGAACGGAGCAGTGCCCTTTCCATAAAATCATTTTGATCCGATGAAGCGGATGATCAGTGATGAGCTTTTCTTCTATTTGATCCCAGACAGCCATTTCTTCTAGCGGAATCCCTAAATCATAGGCCGTATTACGCCCTAAATGCTGGTCAGGGAGAAAAAGAATCCGCTCTTTTTGCGTGAGCGCCCACTCCAGTACTTTTTTAGCATTTGAAGAAGTGACAGTCGCCCCGCCATGCTTGCCGACAAATGCTTTAATATCAGCTGTTGAGTTTACATAAGTAAGCGGGAGTATCGTATCGCCAAACAGGTCAGTGAGCTGATCCCATGCGCTGTCTGTTTGTTTCATGTTCGCCATATCTGCCATTGAACAGCCTGCTCTCATATCTGGCAATATGACATGCTGATTCTTTTTTGACAGCATATCTGCCGTTTCCGCCATAAAATGAACGCCGCAGAACACAATGTATTCTGCCTCTTGATTATCAGCTGCGATTTGCGCCAGCTGCAATGAATCACCTGTGGCATCTGCAAACTGGATCACCTCATCCTTTTGATAATGATGACCCGGTATAAAAAGCTTTGATCCAAAATTTCGTTTAATGTCTAACACACGCTGCTTCATTTCTTCATAAGAGCGGTGCTTATATTCATCTGGCATCATCGTTGTGTGTTGTGCCGCAAATACATCAAGCATGGACATGAGTCGTTCCCCCTTTATGACTGAATTCCATATTCATACTAAAATCAAATGATGGAGCAGAATGTGTCAGAAAGCCAAGTGAAATAAGGTCTACACCTGTCCCCCGGTAGCTTGGTAGCGTCTCTAACGTGATGCCACCTGATGCCTCTGTCAAAATGGTTTCAGGTGTCATCTGTTTAAACCGTTTCACTTCATCCGGAGAGCAGTTATCAAACATGATGACATCTGCTTTGGCGTCAATGGCTTCCAGTAGCTGTGCTTCGGATTCAATTTCCACTTCAATTTTCACCATATGACCGGCGTATGCTCTAGCTTTCTCTACAGCTTCACGGATAGAGCCACATGCGGCAATATGATTATCTTTAATCATCACACCATCTGATAAGCCGAAGCGATGATTCTTTCCGCCTCCGACTTTCACTGCGTATTTCTCTAACATGCGCAAACCGGGTGTCGTCTTTCTCGTATCACAAATCGTAATAGATGGATCAGCTAATCGCTCTACTGCTTCATGAGTGAGAGTTGCGATACCTGTCATTCTCTGAAGTATATTCAAAATAACCCGTTCCCCTTTTAGCAGGTCGTTGACAGGGCCGCTTATTTCTGCCAGTACAGCCCCTTTATGAATCCAATCGCCTTCCTGAAAAAACAGCACAGTTTCAATCTGTTCATTCAAAAGCTCGTATCCCATCTCAATGACTTGTGATCCTGCCAATACGCCGGATTGTTTCGCAATGATGTAAGCTGTTCCTTTCTTATCTTCAAAGATGGCATCAGCGGATACATCTCCAAAGCCAATATCTTCTGTTAAAAAATGTGTAAGCATCTGTTTTAACTGTAAACGTTCCATTTGGCACCAATCCTTTCATTTTTGATGATGTGAATTTGCCCTTGTTCATGTACTATCTGTTTCCCCTGCCACAAAGCATCATGGCGCTTTGGATAATCCTTGCGATAATGACCGCCCCTGCTTTCTGTCCGGAGTAATGCCGATTTGGCAATGCAACTGGCTAATGCCCATTGATTGCTTAATTCGATTTGCTCATTTGTGATATTCTTCACATTAGTTTGCTGAAAAGAGACATGTTCTAATTCATGAAGCAAGGTCTGTAAGCCTTTTTCATCTCTCACAATGGCGGCATATGCTGTCATCCATTGTCTGAGCTGAGCCTCTGACATAGCCGGGACAGACCATATTTCTTGTATTGAAAGAGATGGGATGGTTTCTTGGTGAACGGCCAATTGCTCGATACGCCGAGCCGCTTTGCTGCCTAAAACGAGACCTTCCAAAAGAGAATTACTTGCCAATCGATTGGCGCCGTGTAAACCTGTACAGGCCGCTTCACCGATGGCAAAAAGCGATGGAACTGTTGTTTCTCCATGTTCATTGACCTTGATTCCGCCCATTAAAAAGTGCATACCGGGTGAAACAGGCAGCCGGCCGCTTGCCGTATCGACTCCAGCACGCTGACACATCGCATCAATCGCTGGAAACCGTGCAGAAAAATGCGGAATATCCTGTATGTTGAGATCAATAGAATGACCTAGCTGCTGCTCATGGAAAATGGTTCTTGCCACGACATCTCTAGGAGCTAAATCACCAAGTGGGTGAATACCTTTCATGATCCGTCTGCCCGATTCATCTTCTAAATAGGCACCCTCTCCCCTGACTGCCTCTGATACGAGACCGACTGCTTTACCAGCAATCGTCAGAAGGGTCGGATGGAATTGGACAAATTCTAAATCCACTAATTGTGCGCCGACTCGATAGGCCATCATTAGCCCATCTCCTGTCACAGAAGGGTCATTTGTGTTTATCTCATATAATGAGCCACAGCCGCCAGTGGATAACACCACTGCATCTGCGGTCATTGTATGTACGTGTCCCTCCTCGTCTTTCCACACAACACCAATACATGTCCCTTCATGAATTAATAGATCAATGACATGATGGTTTTCGTATACATGGATATGTGAGCCATGCTTGCCTTTCAAAAACTGCACAAGGGTTTTACCTGTTTGATCTCCTCCTGCATGCAGAATGCGATGAAAAGTATGTGCTCCCTCTTTACCTAACTGCGGCATTCCCGCTTCATTTCGATCAAATGGACAGCCTTCTTCTACAAGCTGATCCACAAGGTTTTTTCCAAGCCGTACGATCTCTTCTACGGTTTTGTCATCATTGTGATCACAGCCGGCAGCTAGTGTGTCTTGCACATGCTGATCGACAGAATCGTGTGCTGAAAAAGCAGCAGCGATTCCTCCTTGTGCAAGCATAGAATTACTAGAGGAAAATTGTTTTTTTGTCATGATGATGACTTGGCAGTTGTCTGAGATGGTATTCGCAAAGGAAAGAGCCGCAATGCCTGATCCCACCACAATGACTTTTTTGATTGATGACACAATCTCCCCTCCTGTCATTTACACCTGTCTTGACACATATCATTACACAACACTACAATAAATACAAGAAAAAATTTTTATACGGGAGTTGGATGGGTTTGATCTATTTAGATTATGCAGCCTCTACACCTGTTTCTGACGAAGCGCTACATGTATTCCAGCAGCTGAGCAAAGAGTGCTACGGGAATGCAAGCAGCCTTCATGATGCAGGCGGAAGAGCAAATGACATATTGACTTACAGCAGACAATCACTTGCGACAATCTTAGAGGGCGAACCCGGCGGCATTTACTTTACAAGTGGAGGAACTGAATCCAATATCCTTGCGATTCAATCCATCATGAATGGACTTCCGCCGCATAAACGGCATGTCATCACAACATCAGTAGAGCACCCTTCCGTTCATCATGCGGTCAATGCCATGCAGCGCCTCGGTGTGAAGGTCACGATTATCGAACCGAACCAAGAAGGGATCATCACAGCGGAAATTCTCAAACAAGCTTTATTGCCTGAAACAGGACTCGTATCCATCCAGCATGCCAACTCAGAAACAGGAATTATCCAGCCTTTGGCTGAATTAGCGGCTCTTTTAAAAGAAAGACAGGTTCTTTTTCATACAGATGCAGTGCAAACATTTGGGAAAATTCGTGTGTCCGTGAAGGAACTTGGGGTGGATGCGATCTCTATTTCCAGTCATAAAGTGTATGCACCTAAGGGTACAGGCGCTGTCTATTTGGACACACATGTCCCTTGGAAGCCTTTATATGAAGGGGCAGTGCAGGAAAACGGCCTACGCCCAGGGACTGTGAACGTTCCTTCTATTGGTGCTTTTGTTGCCGCGAGCGAACAAATAATGCTTCAGATCGAGGAGCAGCAGCAGCTCGATGGTCAGCTTCGTGATTATTTTCTTCAGCAGCTAAAAAAACGACAGCTGCCTGTCCGTACGCTGCAAGGCAGTGGAAAGCGCCGCATTCTGCCTCATATTATTGGTTGTTTTTTTGAAGGGTTTGAAGGACAATATGTAATGTTAGCATGTAACCGAAACGGGGTTTGTATATCGACTGGAAGCGCATGTGCTTCTGGTTATCATCATCCTTCCCCAGCTGTGAAGGCATTGCATGTATCAGATCGTGATGCCCTTCAATTCATTCGAATATCATTTGGACGAGGATCATCAAAAGATGACATCGACCAGCTTTTGCATACATTTGAGAGCTTGCAAAAGGAGAAGAAAGGAGCATAAAACGTGGAGCAAGAGAAAAAACTCATTGGCGAAGAGAGAAGATCCGCCATTTTAGAGTGGCTGAAAGAAACAGATACACCGCTTACCGGAAGCTTTTTAGCTAAAAAAGCCGCTGTCTCACGACAAGTCATTGTACAAGATATTTCATTACTAAAAGCAAAAAACGAACCCATTATTGCCACAAGTCAAGGCTATGTGTATATGGCGCAGCATACACCAGAAACTGAAATCCAACAGATTATTGCCTGTAAGCACGACCCTCATCGTACAGAAGAGGAGCTGACACTGATTGTCGACTACGGTGTAACGGTGAAAGACGTGATCATTGAGCATCCTGTCTACGGGGAGCTGACGGCCTCTATTCGAGTGAGTACGCGCAAACAAGTGGCTGACTTCGTTCGTCATATTGCTAATACGGGCGCCTCCTACTTGTCAGAGCTGACAGATGGCGTACACTTACATACCCTTACTTCCTACAGCCAAAAGCAGCTTGACCAAGCCATTCAAGCGCTTGATGACGCTGGATTTCTCATTAAAGACTAAAAAATAGTGTCCCCATCAGGACACTATTTTTCATTCGTTAATTCATATGTTTGATAGCTGCCAAGCAGTTTGACCTCGCAGCCAATCGCTTCTAATTCTTGAATCGCACCAGGGACAAGCACATCATCCATCTCTTTTTCGATATCAATGATAAATAAATAGTGTCCAAGACCCGTTTTTGTCGGACGGGATTCAATTTTTGACAAGTTCAGATTCCGCCAAGAAAAAGCAGATAACACGCGGTGTAATGCACCGGATTGGTCATCCTTTGGCAGACTGACAACAATGGTTGTTTTTGGCTTCGAAGAAAAGCCTGAATTCATTGGAAACGATGCCTTAGGGTCTTTATGTAAAATAACAAAGCGTGTGTGATTGTGCGGATAATCATGAATGTCTTTTTTCGCAATGGCCAATCCGTACGTTTTTGCGGCAATCTCATTGGCAATCGCACCAACAGCTTCATCGGGATGCTCACTAATATATTTCGCTGCATAGCCTGTTGATTCCACCGGTCTATGCGGAATATCAGGGTACTGCTTTTTCAAAAATTGATGACACTGCGCAATTGCGTGCGGATGTGACTGAATCACATCTAATGTCTCCCAGCTCTCCGCTTTTGATGGATGGACAAGCAGGTGCTGGCGAATCGGTGCTGTCATTTCGCCAACAATGGACAGTGCGTCTTCATGGATTAAATAATCAATCGTTAAGTTTACAGATCCTTCGAGTGCATTTTCAAGTGGAACGACCGCCAAATCTACTTCGCCCTTTGACACAGCATCCATACATTGCGGAATGGTTGCATAAGCCCGCTGCACTGCATCTTTTGGAAAGCAAGAACATACGGCCAAATGAGTAAATGTTGCCTCTGGTCCAAAATAACCTACAGTTAATTGCTTCATCTGCTATGATCTCTCCTTTTACGCCCCAGAACCGAGAATTTCAACTTTTTCGACAAATTCAAGTTTTCTTAATTGATTCATGACTGTATTGATATCATCTGCCATGCCGGCCGTACTGATCGATAGGGTGACATTGGCTCTTCCTTGCAGCGGAATGGTTTGGTGAATGGATAACACATTACAGCCAGAGTCAGCCACAATTTGCAGCAGCCTTGACAGAGCCCCAGACCGATCCTCTAGGTGGAAAAACAATGTGATGATCTGCTCTTTCACCATCGTATAAAATGGAAAAACAGCATCCCGGTATTTATAAAAAGCACTGCGGCTTAAATCCGCTTTCTGAACAGCATCCGCAACTGAATCCGCTTTTTTGCGATCGAGAAGCTTTTTGACTTCAAGCGTTTTTCGCATCGCATCTGGAAGTACATCCTCTCTTACTAAATAGAACGTTTCTTCTTTCACCTGTTTTCTCCCCTTTTAAAAACGGGAGAGCCCATGAACTGGACCCTCCTTTTGATCAATCAATAAATTCAAATTCAAATTCAAGCAGACGAATGATGTCGCCATCTTTCGCACCACGCTCACGCAGGGCATCATCGACACCCATTCCGCGCAGCTGTCTAGAGAATCGTTTCACTGACTCGTCTCTTGAGAAATCTGTCATCTTAAACAATCGCTCCAGTGCTTTACCCGTTAAAACAAACGTGCCATCAGGATCTCTTGAGATCTCAAATGCTGCTTCTCCTTCATCAAACTTGTACATCACGCGGTTATCAGACAGCTCCTCTTCATTGTAGAGCGGGAATTCCGGTGTTGTTTCAAGCTGATTGGCGATCTCAAATAAGAGCTCACGAAGCCCTTCTCTTGTGATCGCACTAATTGGGAACACTTTATGGTCATCCGTTAGTTTTTCTTTAAATGCTGCTAGATTGTCAGCTGCATCTGGCATGTCCATTTTGTTAGCCACAATGATTTGTGGACGCTCTGTCAATCTCATATTGTACTGCTCAAGCTCTTCATTAATCGTCACATAATCTTCGTAAGGGTCACGTCCTTCAAGTCCTGACATATCAATGACATGGACAATGACACGTGTACGCTCAATGTGGCGTAAAAATTGATGACCTAAACCAACGCCTTGGTGCGCGCCTTCAATTAGTCCCGGCAGATCCGCCATGACAAAGCTTCGGTTATCATCCGTCTCGACAACACCAAGATTCGGCACAAGCGTTGTAAAATGATAATCTGCAATTTTCGGTTTCGCAGAAGAGACAATGGAAAGCAGCGTCGACTTCCCGACACTTGGGAAACCAACGAGTCCAACATCTGCAAGTACTTTTAATTCCAGGATAACGTCACGTTCTTTACCCGGTTCACCATTTTCAGAAAGCTGTGGTGCAGGGTTTGCAGGTGTTGCAAAGCGTGTATTTCCACGTCCGCCTCGTCCACCTTTTGCAATGACTGCCCGCTGCCCATGCTCTGTTAAGTCAGCAAGTACTTGTCCCGTTTCTGCATCTGTTACCACTGTACCAGGTGGAACTTTGACGACCATTTCTTCCGCATTACGGCCATGCTGGTTTTTACTCATCCCGTGCTCGCCGCGATCCGCCTTGAAATGACGTTTATAACGAAAGTCCATCAACGTTCTGAGTCCTTCGTCCACCTCAAATACAACATCTGCACCATTTCCGCCGTCGCCGCCTGCTGGACCGCCTTTTGGCACATATTTTTCACGACGGAACGCTACCATACCGTTTCCGCCGTCACCGCCTTTAACATACACTTTAACCTGATCTACAAACATAACTTCCTCCGTTTCTCTGCATCACATATCTCGTTCTTGCCTCAAACAAAGCTCAATCATGGACTCATGAGAGGTCACATGAAATTGCGTTATACTCATACATGGATAGTTTGCGTCATGAAACGCATTTAACGCATCCAAACTTGTTAATTTTCCTTTGAAATCAAAATATAAGACCACATCATTCTCATCATGATCTGTTTGGAACGTGACCGTTAAATGATTTTCAGTTTTTTGGCAAACTGATTGATCGAATATCGAAAACAACTCCCGTGATACCGTTAGCAGCTGCGATTCATATGCTGATAAGTCTCGGGTTTCACCAAGCACTTCATATTCTAGGGTGATAAAATGCGACTCCCAATTAAATGTTAGAAAGTAATAGGCCAATTGGGGAATTTTTAAATTTGAGAGTTTGGATTCATGCTGTGCTTCAATGACCATTTCTTCTATTATTTCGAACACTCGGTCATATTTTTCTAATGTCAAGTTGCCTTTGATTAACTGCAATTTATTCATCCAGTCGTGTCTTGAGCGACTAAGTAGATAAATCAATTCATTTGTTAATGCAACGTGAGTTAATTTTTCAGTTTGTTTACTTGGTATCTCTTCCATTATCGCACTCCCAATCGTTTGGTCTCTCTTTTAGGAGTCTTATCATCACTATGTCTCCCTGAATTATAACAGAGAAGACAGCTTAGAAAAACACTAGTTATGTGAGGAAAGGTTGTTTTTTCTGATCGTATAGGAGAAAATGAGGCAAAGTCAGCAAACGTACTCTGATATTTATGGAGTGCATCTTCTTTTATCATCTTCGGTACCACTTGTAAAAAGCGCAAAAGCTCCCTGAACAGTGAAAAAAACTCCAGTCAATGACCGGAGTTTTTAGCAATTATTGTGCCGCAGGATATACGCTCACTTTTTTACGGTCACGACCGAAACGTTCGAATTTAACTGTTCCGTCGATTTTAGCGAAAAGAGTGTCGTCGCCTCCGCGTCCAACGTTTTCACCTGGATAGATTTTCGTTCCACGTTGACGATAAAGGATAGAACCACCAGTTACGAATTGACCATCCGCACGTTTAGCGCCTAAACGTTTAGACTCAGAGTCACGTCCGTTCTTTGTAGAACCTACCCCTTTTTTAGATGCGAAAAATTGAAGATCTAATCTAAGCATGAAGTTCACCTCCTATTTTTTTGTAGATATTCTCACATAATCGTGATAATCTCGTTCGATTGTCTCTAAGGAAACGACCATGCCTTCTAAAAGCAGCTGGGCTTTTTCAAAGGTGACTGGATCTGTATCAGCTGGTAATTCAAAAGAGAAATATCCGCCTTCATCTCCAATATCAAGCAGTGGATCAATTCCTGTCAGTGCAATAATTGAATTGACTGAACCGAAAACAACTGCAGATACACCTGCACAAACGAGATCCTGACCTTTTTCAGCAAACTCGGCATGTCCAGTCATCTGAAAAGACGTAATGCTCTCATCTGCTGGCGACCGAGTAATGGTTGCTTTGATCATATCACTCACACGCCTTAAGCGTTGATTTTTTCGATAACAACTTTAGTGTAAGGTTGACGATGACCTTGTTTTTTGTGGTTGTTTTTCTTCGGTTTATACTTGAACACAGTAATTTTCTTACCGCGACCTTGTTTTTCAACTTTAGCCGTTACTGTTGCTCCAGCGACTGAAGGGTTACCCACTTTGACAGTGTCTCCGCCGACAAACAATACGTTTTCGAAAGTAACTGTTTCACCTGCATCAGCAGCTAGTTTTTCAACATAAACAGTTTGGCCTTCTTCAACTTTGATTTGTTTACCACCAGTTTCAATAATTGCGTACATCTCTGCACCTCCTAATAAACTCAGACTCGCCGAATACAGGGGGCCATAGGCACTTTACACCTGCTCCGCGCGGTTGTAGCACGGGTGCTACATATCCATAACATTAAAAAATATATCAAACTAGACGCAGAATGTCAATGTATTTTCACCATTAGTACGGTAAAAGAAGCTCTTCCATCGAGGAGGTCGTTCTTCGATCTGAAAAATAGGCATGGAGCAATTCATTTTCATCGAGCTGGCTCATTTTCACACCATTTCGTTCGATAATAATGGGGTGCTTACAACCCCTTTGGAATCGTGACATGACCTCGTATATTTTCTCCTCAGCACTGGCTCTCAGCGGAATGAGTTTCTCTACCTTTTGCTCTTTTTTGCCGTAATACCGCTCTAGTAAAAAGCGTACCCTGACGTAATGCCGCTGCCGGTGTTCCATCACAAGGGAATAGGCTAAAAAAGTGAGCAGGACCCAGCCGTTGAATTGCAGCGGAGCAAAACAGATCAGCCCTGCTGTCAAAAGACCGAAAAAGACAAGTGAGCCTTTTATCGCAAGGGCATGTGCGCGCTGGAAAGGGTAAAAAACAGATAAGAGCAAAAAAAATAATTTTCCGCCATCGAGCGGCCAAATAGGTAAAAGGTTGACAAGAAAAATCGCCATATTGAAAAAGGTGAACATCGTAAAGACGTCTTGAGAAATAAAAGAAGCTTGCATGAAAAGCCACGCCATAAGCTGGAGCAGCACATGCTGAAGCGGTCCGCATAAAATCACCGCCAGCTCTTCTTTTAGCGGACGGTTCCCATGTTCTTCTACTTCTACCGCTCCGCCAAATGGAAGTAAAAATATCCGCCGAATGCGCCAATGATAATAGCAAGCAGCCGCTGCATGTCCAAGTTCATGGACACAGACGATAATGAGCAGACAAAGCAGCGGCTTAATTTGACCTGATAGAATGGCAAACGCCATCACAATCCAAAGAAGCGGATGGATGTGAACCTTTGTCAGCATGAGCAGCCATCTATTCAAAGGTCATCACCTGAATGGGATCAATAAACTGTTCGTTTTGCTTAATGGCGAAGTAGTACGTCCCTTTCCCTTGTTCATCTAGCGAAATTCGGCCAATTTTTTCACCTTTATCGACAAAATCGTATAGGGCCACATCGGCTTCCTTTAGTTGACCGTACCAGCTGTAGCTGTTATCTGCATGCTGCACCACCACTGTGAGCCCTGTGTCGCTTTTCTTTTTCACCTCTACAACATAGCCTTCTTTCATACTATCAATGGCTTCTGCGGATGTTTCCACTTTGACACCTGCACCATTTTGTGTGAATGATTCCTGTACTTTTCCAGAAGCAGGCACAGCCAATTCTTGATTGGCTTGTACGTCCTTTTGACCATCCTTTTTCTCGGTTAAAAAGGCAAGCGGGTTCCCAATTGTCTTCTCAAACCACCGGTTGGCGGCGGCAAATTGAAAATCTTGTTCAAAGGTTTGACTAATCACCGGCTTCAGCTGCTGAAAAGGACCTGCCTGACCTTTAAATGAAATAGCTGCAATCAAAACAAGCGACGCAGAAAGTAAACATTTAAGCACAAAAGTATTGGGGTTAAATAGTGGATGACGATATTTTTTTGACTGATGAGACGTCGACTCGTAGGAAGCTGACCCAGAATGCTTTTCTTCTTCCGTTAACATGACCCATGGCGGTATATCTCCTTTTTTCTTGGAAGCCGCCTTCTTAGGAGCAGCAGCCGGCTGCTTCGTTTTGCGGCGCTGCGCTATTTTTTTTCGATACTCGTCCACTCTTTTCATGAGATCACCCTTTACATACAAACAGTTTGTACATTTTATGTGACGACCTCATGTGATATGCAACAAAAAGACCGATTCAAAAAGAATCGGTCTGATCTCACGTGAATGATTATGCTCTTACACCGAAAAATGCTTTCAGCTTTGCAAACATTCCTTTGTTGTCATCTTCAAATGATTGAAGCGGAACAGATTCACCTAGTACGCGGCGAGCAATATTGCGATACGCAATCGAGACTTTATTTTTGGCATCCATGACAATCGGTTCACCATTGTTGGAAGCCTTAATGACATCATCATCATCTGCTACAATGCCGAGAAGATCAATCGATAAATGATGGACCACTTCATCCACATCCATTGAGTCGCCATTTTTCGCCATGTGTGTACGAATGCGATTCACAATCAAACGAGGCGGTTCAATATCTTCTTGCTCCAGCAAGCCGATAATTCGGTCTGCATCTCTCACAGCTGAGATTTCAGGTGTCGTGACCACAATCGCTTTGTCAGCACCTGATACAGCATTTTTAAAGCCTTGCTCAATTCCAGCAGGGCAATCAATGACAACATAATCAAAGTCTTGTTTCAATGATTGAATTAATTCTTTGATCTGCTCCGGCTCTACAGCCGTTTTATCGCTTGTTTGAGCAGCGGGTAAAAGATACAAAAGATCCTCGAAACGCTTATCTTTCACAAGCGCTTGGTGAATTTTGCATCTTCCTTCTACTACATCGACTAGATCATAAATAATGCGGTTTTCAAGCCCCATCACGACATCCAAATTCCGAAGGCCAATGTCGGTATCAACTAGACACACTTTTTTTCCTTGAATTGCTAGTGCTGTGCCTAAGTTTGCAGATGTTGTTGTTTTGCCAACGCCGCCTTTTCCTGAGGTAATCACAATAGCCTCGCCCAATTTCACATTCCTCCCTCAAGCCTTGTCAGATTAGGTCTTATATGAGCCAATTGCTGCAGGCGTTCAATGATCATATTGCCATCTATATCTAAATAAGCACATTCCATTTCATTTCCATCTTCTTTTTGATCTGGTGCACGGTTAAACACTTGTGCGATGCGAAGCTGGGTTGGAATCATATGAGATGCCGCAATGACAGCTTGTTTGTTTCCATTACATCCAGCATGTGCTACACCTTTTAACGCACCAAGCACAAAGATATTCCCCCCTGCGCGAATGGTTCCGCCAGGATTTACATCCCCTATTAATAGAAGATCTCCTTCGACATGCAGCACCTGTCCAGAGCGTACAATTTTTGCTACAGAGGTGATCTCGGCCTCTGCTTTTAACCGTCTCGCCTCTTCAGTTGACATGACGTCACTTTCAATAGAGTGAATGACGAGATGTTCATTTGCAGACACCGCTTCAGTCAAACGCGCCTCCTGATCCTCGGTTAAATACCGAAAACCAAGTTTAATATGCACATTGACTTTATGTCCTTCTCTTCCATCTGTATATTGCTCAAGTAAAAGAACCTCTCGCAGGCCAGAAAGAAGGTCTTCAAACGAACAGTCGTCATTTAACTGTAGTGTTAATCCGTTTTTTGTACCTTTTATTGTCACATATTGCTGTTTTTGAGTTTTCAAGATGCTCACCTCAACAACATACTCATTTCGCCGTAATTGGACAAACTCCTGCTTTTATTCGTCGACCAGTCCTTGTTTCACATTGATGAAAAAGAGCCTAAGCGGCACAACAAGTATGAGAGACGCAGCAGTATTTAAAAGAATCGTTGGAATAAAGCGTTCGATCACATACGTATTAAACGGCATGATCCCTGGTTGAATCGTCGCTTGAACGCCGTACACATAAAACTCCATCACTGCAACAGCAATAATTGACAGAAAGACAACGACTAAAATATTCGTCTGAAGCACTTTGAAGGCTTTCGCCAGCAAATAGCAGAGCGCACCAAAGCCAAACATATGAACACCAAGAATACCTGTATACGAAATATCATATAAAAGTCCAAAGATAAATCCGTAAATCACACCGTATTTTTGATTCACAAAAGCTGTCAAAAATACAAGCGCGAGTAAGATGAAATGAGGTGCTAAAATTTGATCCTCTGAAACAAATGGGAGCCTCACTAAATCAACAAAAATACTGTCAAATACGAAAATAAACAACATGACGAAAGCAAGAAGGACACGTTTCACGAGCCTTCCTCCTTCGTTAATTGAGATGCATCTGCCGTACTTGTACTGCGATTCACAACAATCACATGGTCTAAATTATTGAGTTCAGCAGCTGGTTCTACATAAATAATTTTTGTCAGTCCGTAATGGTCAGGCTCGATTTCACTCACCTTTCCAATCGTCAAGCCCTGCGGGAATACGCCCCCTGCTCCAGATGTTTCAACAAGATCTCCTTTTTTGACATCCCCATCAGCATCGGATTTTAAAATGTTCATTGTCAGCATTTTTTTCTTGCTGTCATAGCCGTTAATAATTCCATTGAGTTCTTCTTTGCCCTTTTTCGCAAAAATTTTCGTTGAAATTCTATTATTTTGGTCTGTAGAGCTTAGCAACCTTACAGTCGAAGTAAAATTGTTGAGCTTATCACTTTCAATTTTTCCAATTAACGCACCACTCTCATTTGTGACCGCCATATCTTTTTCAACGCCTTGTTTTTTGCCTTTATCGATCATCACAAAGCTATCCCAAAGGGAGGGATTTCTTGCGATGACTGTTGAAAGGATCGGCGTGTAGTCACGAATAGAGTTTACATATCCGAGCTGCTTGCGAAGCTTTTTGTTCTCATCTTCTAGTTCTTGAAGTTTCGCCTCATATTGGGTTTGTCCATCAAGTTTTTTTCGAAGACGCTCGTTTTCATCGTATGTGTTCTTTAAATCTTGTACATTTTCATAAATACCGGCAATAAATTGTGATGGTTTATGAAAGACACCTTGAAAAAAGCCTGTCGTATCCCCCACTAATTTTTCCGGCCATGAAGCACCTCTTCCGCTTTTCACTGAAAAACCAATCATGGCCACCAGCACGATGACGCAGACAAGGAGCAACATTAATCTTTTATTCATAAAAAACTGCGGCATGTCTTACACCTCTTTATTTACGCCCGATTATCTTTTGATTTTCCTTTGAACAAGTGAATATGTTCTAGTGCTTTCCCTGTTCCGATCGCCACACAGTCAAGTGGGTCTTCAGCAATAATGACTGGCATTTTCGTTTCATCACTAATGACTTTATCAAGATTACGCAGCAATGCACCGCCGCCTGTTAAAACGATTCCACGGTCCATAATATCTGCTGCCAGCTCAGGCGGGGTTTTTTCAAGCGTCATTTTTACCGCATCGACAATTGTTTCCACTGTATCGCGAAGCGCTTTTGCAATCTCTTCCGCCGTAATAGAGATTGTTTTTGGCAGACCTGTTAAAAGGTCACGTCCGCGAATGTCCATCTCATCATGCACATCTGGCTGCGCTGAACCGATTTCCATTTTTATCGCTTCTGAAGTACGATCACCAATCATTAGATTATACGTTTTACGGATATAACTACTGATCGCATCATCCATTTCATCCCCTGCAACACGGATGGATTGAGATGTCACAATGCCGCCAAGTGAAATAATCGCTACTTCTGTTGTACCGCCGCCAATATCCACAACCATACTCCCTGTTGGCTCCCATACAGGCAGGTTCGCACCAATCGCCGCAGCAAATGGCTCTTCAATTGGGTATGCATCACGTGCACCAGCTTGTCTTGTTGCATCAATGACTGCGCGCTCTTCTACAGCTGTAATACCGGATGGTACACATACCATCACATAAGGTTTACGAGCAAATAGTCCTTTGTTTTTTAATGCTTGATTAATGTAGTATTTCATCATTGTTGCTGTCGTCTCATAATCTGCAATGACACCGTCTTTCATTGGACGGAGCGCCACCACATTACCTGGTGTACGGCCAATCATATTTCTAGCGTCATTTCCGACCGCCACTATAGACTTCGTATCGGTTTCCAAAGCTACGACCGAAGGTTCTCTCACAACAATGCCTTTTCCTTTAATAAAAACAAGCGTATTCGCTGTTCCAAGATCTATTCCAAGGTCTTTTGTACCAATTCCAAACATATGTATGTATCTTCCTTTCTTAAACCAAAATTCCCTTTAGGGAAAAACTCATAAACTCTATTATATCGTAAAACATTGAAAAAAAAAGTGTTACAAATACCCTTTTTCCTTCAAACTCACAAATTTTTGATCACCTATCACAAGATGATCAAGCAACTGGATTCCAATCAGCTTTCCACATTCAAAAAGTCTCTTTGTCACTTCAATATCTTCCCTACTAGGTGTCGGGTCTCCAGATGGATGGTTGTGCACACAGATAAATGAAGCGGCCGAACGTTTAAAGGCCTCTTTAAAAATTTCACGCGGATGAACAATCGACGAATTCAAACTTCCAATAAACACAGTATGTTTATGAAGAACCTGATTTTTCGTATTAAGATAAAGACAAACGAAATTTTCTTGCGTCAAAAATCTCATATCTTCCATCACAAAGTTCGCCCCATCTTCTGGCGTGCGAATCACATAACGGTTGTCCGTCGTTTGATGGTGTAATCTTGTGCCTAGTTCTAAAGCAGCTAAAAGAGAGATCGCCTTCGCTTTTCCAACTCCGCGAATCTTTGACAGTTCTTCAATTGAAGCTCCCTTCACAGTACGAAGACCGCCAAATGTTTGCAGAAGCCTTGCAGAAACTTGAAGAACCGATTCCTTTTTTGTGCCTGTTCTCAACAGGATTGCGACAAGTTCATGGTTTGATAAACTACTTGGACCATATTTGATAAATCGTTCTCGCGGCTTTTCATCATGAGGAAAATGCTTCAGCAACATAGGGAAATGACTCAAGATAAACACTCCTTTTTAGATTCCTTCCCGTCATCAAAAAGGGGTGATTCCAAATGTTTCAAGCACTCTAACTGTTTTGGCAATAGGGAGTCCTACAACGGAAAAATAATCACCGTCTATTTTTTGTACAAACAGGGCACCTTTCCCTTGAATGCCGTAGCTTCCAGCTTTATCAAGAGGTTCGCCTGTTTCGATATAGCGGTCTATTTCATTTTGCGTAAGCGGCCAAAATGTCACTTCTGTCTGCTCATAAAAGGTTTCTTTTCTATTTTCTGATTGAATCGTAACACCCGTCAAGACTTGATGTGCCTTACCTGACAATAATTGAAGCATTGAAGCCGCTTCTTCCTTGCCTTTTGGTTTTCCAAGGCATTTGCCGTCCATTGCAACAATTGTATCTGCGCCAATGATCACAGCGTTGGGATGTATTTTTTGAATATCATTTGCTTTTTGTTCTGCCAACCATTGGACGTTCTCAGCAGGAGAAAGGTTTCGATTTATTTCTTCTTTTAATTGACTTGCTTGAATGTCATATGAAAACCCTGCTAAATCAAGCAATTCTTTTCTTCTAGGTGATTGAGATGCGAGAATCAATTGGTTCATGTTTGTTCATCCTTTCAGGGTATAGCCTAAGAAGTAAGATACCCATTCATCCTATCAAATGTACATCTTACCGACAATTGATGAAAAATCATTTTTCATGTTCATTCATCATTATGTTGGAAGGAAAAGAAAAAAACTAGTCATTTTTTGACTAGTTTAGTTGATTAAAAAATGATTTTACGTATTTAATTGATCAAGCAGGGCTTGCTGAGATTTCCACCCATTTTCAGCAGATGGGTTATTTAAGAGCTGAACTGCTTTCAGCAAACTGCTCTTGGCTGATGCATCAGTTGTTTTTGCATTTTCCAGCTCAGAAATCAGCTGCGTGACTTCCTTTTGATCTACATCATCCCCTGCAATGACCTTTGAAGATAAGACAGATGCCTTTTCTATTAAACTAGTCAGCTCATCCGGCACTTGAAACGAGAGCTCCTTCCCTCCCCATGCTTCAAAGTGCTGATCGATCAACTTTTTCCCAACAGCGCTTGTCATGCCTTGTTCTGTGGCAAGCCCGGCAATCACATAATATCCATCATCCATTGATACCTTTTTACCTGCATATCCTGCCTCTTTTAAACTGCCAACTAAGTCATCTGCTCCTTTTTCAGAAGAAAACTTTCCAGCCTGTACGACAAAGGTTGAAAAGCTGCCAGAGACACTTTTTTCATCTTTATTGTCTTTTGATTCATCTGTAGTATCAGCCGGCGGCGTCTCTCCTCCTGCTTTCATCGAAGGCTCGCTTCCAGATGCTGAGACGCTGATATGATCTCCGTCTGACGGATTGGCTGAACCATTTTGACTTAAACTTAGTGCAAACACACCGAGGCCTGTCCCAAGAACCACTGCAAACACAATCGTTGTCATCACTCTTTTGAAGGGACCCCGATTTTTACTGAACTTCTGATCAAATGAGCCTTTTTTCTTTTGATAAGGCGTGACAACCTTTGGATCAGAGTGATAAATATGATCAGCTGCATCGTCCCACTGGAAATCTTCTTCCTTCGGTTTAGACGGTTCTTCCTGGGAAGCTGCTGCCTCCTGTTCCGATTGCCTCTTTTCCTCCCAGTTCGAAAACGTTACATGATCCTCTTGCTGTTTTTGAGGCTGATGATCATCTTCATGAAGCATTTCTTCCTTGCCATTAATATTAACCTTTAACCCTTGTTTTTTTGCCTGCCTTTTTTTCACTGTCATTCCCCGCTTTCTGACATTGTTTGTAAGAAAGACCTTTTTTGTCCAATGAATCAGCGCGAATGTAACCCGTCCTTCTTTCTGCTTCACACTTTAACATAGCAGATAAAAAAAAGAACAAGACTTTTGTCGGCAGGTTAAAAAAGTGTTCGCCAATTTTTTCATCCAAAAAAATCGCCAATTGCGATCAGCCTATCACCCCAAAAAAGATACAGCCAAAAAGAGAAAGCGATCGCAGGAACAAAGGGAAATGGCTCATCCAGCCTGAAGGGAAACAGCTTTGCATAAACCATTCCAGTGACAGATGAAAGGAAAAGAATGATAAGAAACCATTTGAAACCAAAGCAAAACGCAAGCACACCAAACAGCTTCATATCCGCTCCGCCCATGCTATTTGGCTTGAAGCAGTCTAAGCTATAAAACAAAAGAAAACAAAAAAGGAGAGACGCCGCTCCTTCCCACCAAATCAAAAGCGGTTCTAGCGTGCGGTATATGACGAAAAGAGGAAAAAAGAAAAGAAAGAGCTCGTTTGGCACTCTCATATAAAGAAGATCACTCACGACAGCAATCACGAATAAACTACAAAGAATCACAAGAAAAAGGCCCTCAAACGAAAAACCAGCAGTCCTATAAATGAGCAAAAAAAGGCAGCCTGTTAGCAGCTCAGTCATTGGATACAGGAAAGACAAGCGGGCGCCACAGCGCTTACAAGACCCTTTCAATACAATATAAGAGATGAGCGGAAGCATGTCATGAAAAGAAAGCGACTGTTTACAAATTTCACAGTGAGAACGTGGAAAAAGAATGGACCGTTTCATTGGTAGCCTGTCACCAACGAGATGAAAAAATGACCCCATGATCATGCCCGCAAAAAACACAAAAAGATCCGTCAAATTCAGTAGCCCCTTCCAGAAATAGAATAGACCGGATTGTACCATAGCGATTCATCTTGAGCACCTAGTGAAAATGTGATTTCTCCCCTCTTTCTCATTTCAAAAGAAAAAAAGACGCACATTGCATCGAAGCAATTGCGTCTTTTGATTACCTTAAAATACGATTTCGTATATCTGAAATAAAATAAAGGGAGCCTGTCACAAGGATCACTGCCGAAGGGTCAGCACTTTTTTTCTGAATGAAATCAAGTACTGCACGAGGATCTTCATCAAACGATTTTGCTTCTAAATGACTGCAAGCATACAGCTTTTCTGCTGATTCAGCTCTAGGAAAATCAAAGGAAACAAAATGAATTGAGGAACTAATAGCTTCAAGCTTGTCAATCATTTGCCTGTACGGTTTATCTTTTAACGCGCTAAAACATACATGGACTTGTTTACTGGAAAAATGAGCTTGTACGGTTTCTATTAAACGGTCCATCCCCTCTTCATTATGAGCACCGTCTATATAGACAAGAGGCTGATCTTTGACCTTTTCAAACCTTCCAGCCCATGCCGCTTGCCGAATTCCTTCATACACTTGCTCTTCTGACACATTGATATATCCCTCTTGCTCCAGCCATTCGATCAATAGAACCGCAAGGGATGCATTTTGTCTTTGATGTGTTCCGATTAACCCTGTCTCTAGCTGTGGATACTGCCTTTTTGGGGTAGTTAATGTGAATCGTTCACCTGTTTCCGTCGGCTGTTGATGCTCAAAGGTACAAGTATCATGTAACGAAAGAAACGGTGCATTGTTTTCTTGTGCCTTGTTTTGAATGACAGAAAGAGCCTCTAGTTGATGGACGGCCGTGATCATCGGAATGCCATTTTTGATAATGCCCGCTTTTTCTGCTGCAATCTGTTCCAGTGTGTCGCCTAAAATCACCATATGATCATGCCCAATCGACGTAATCGCTGTTAAGATGGGCGCTGCAACATTTGTTGAATCCAGCCTTCCGCCAAGCCCTGTTTCCAATAGGACAAAGTCTACTTGATGCACATGGGCAAAATAAGCAAACGCACATGCTGTAATGATCTCAAACTCTGTTGCTGCACCAAGCTCTGTATCATCTAATTCATCGACTAA
Organism: Bacillus xiamenensis; assembly: GCF_001857925.1. NCBI lineage: Bacteria > Bacillati > Bacillota > Bacilli > Caryophanales > Bacillaceae > Bacillus > Bacillus xiamenensis. The sequence goes on along the minus strand of NZ_CP017786.1, from coordinate 2,906,952 downwards.
AGGCTTGATCTCATTCACCAAGCTCAGCCACTCCTCATCCAAAATCGGCTCCCCATTTACACTAATTCTTTCATTGAACGTTAAAATAAACGGAGAGGTAAAGGTTCCAACTGAATAGCCTGCTGACTGTAAAACGGAACGAGTAAACGCAATCGTTGACCCTTTTCCATTAGTACCAGCAACATGCACCGCTTTTATTTTTTGTTCTGGATGGCCTAGTCTGTCCATCAGCCATTTCATTCGTTCAAGTCCCGGTTTGACGCCGAAGGCTAGTCTGCTATGAATCCATTCAATGGCTTCATGATAGGTTGTAAACAATGTCATCTCCCATTTCATACGAAATTTTCAAAAAAGACGACTCCATTCCATTAGGAGCCGTCTTTTCAACATTATGCTTTCAGCTCTTCAATACGCTTTTGAACAGCTTCGCGTTTTGCGACATAATCACGTTCTTTTTCACGCTCTTCTTCCACGACACTTTCAGGCGCTTTTTTCATAAAGCCTTCATTTCCTAGCTTTTTCTGTACGCGCTCGACTTCTTTTGTGAGCTTATCAAGCTCTTTTTGCAGACGAGCGATTTCTTCATCTAGATTGATTAAGCCTTCAAGCGGTAGAATGAGTTCAGCTCCAGAAATAACAGCTGTCATCGCTTTATCACTTGCAGGGACATCTGTGCCAATTTCAAGCACACTTGGATTTGTGAAACGCTCAATATATGAACGATTTTTTTCTAAACGTTCCTGTACATCAGATGTAGATGCTTTGATATATAGCTCAACTTGTTTGCTCATTGGCGTGTTCACTTCACTGCGAATGTTACGAACAGAGCGAATGAGTTCAACGAGCAGCTTCATGTCAGCAGAAGCCTGTTCGTTCGAAAGCTCGGGCTTTACTTCAGGCCATTTCGCAACGGTAATGGACTCACCTTCATGCGGCAGATGCTGCCAGATTTCTTCTGTTAAGAACGGCATAAATGGATGAAGAAGTCTCATCGTTTGATCTAGAACATATGCCAGAATCGAACGAGTCGTTTTCTTTGCTGCTTCGTCTTCTCCATAAAGCGGAAGCTTCGCCATTTCAATATACCAATCACAGAAATCATCCCAAATGAAGTTGTATAAATGTCTGCCCACTTCTCCGAATTCATATTTGTCAGCAAGCTGTGTGACACTTTCAATCGTTTCATTTAGTCGTGTTAAAATCCATTGATCCGCAACTGATTTTTCTCCTGTCAAATCAAGCTCGTCATACGTTAAACCATCCATATTCATTAAAGCAAAACGGGATGCGTTCCAAATTTTATTCGCAAAGTTCCAAGTGGATTCAACCTTTTCAAAGCTAAAACGCAGATCCTGACCTGGTGAGCTTCCAGTGGCTAAGAAATATCTTAATGAATCCGCACCGTACTTGTCGATGACCTCCATCGGATCAATTCCGTTGCCAAGTGACTTACTCATTTTACGCCCCTGCTCATCGCGGATAAGCCCATGAATGAGGACGTCTTTGAACGGTTTTTCTCCTGTGAATTCAAGCCCTTGGAAGATCATACGTGATACCCAGAAGAAAATGATGTCATAGCCTGTTACAAGCAGATTTGTTGGATAGTAGCGCTTGAAATCTTCACTGTCTTCATCTGGCCAGCCCATTGTAGAGAAAGGCCATAGCGCTGAACTAAACCATGTATCAAGCACATCGTTATCTTGCTCCCAGTTTTCAATATCTTCTGGTGCTTCGAGTCCAACGTATACTTCCTTCGTTTCTTTATGGTACCAAGCCGGGATGCGGTGCCCCCACCATAGCTGACGAGAAATACACCAGTCACGGATATTTTCCATCCAGTGTAAATACGTCTTTTCAAAACGGTCCGGAACAAATTGAACTTGCTCATCACCTTTTTGCAGTTTGATGGCTTCATCTGCGAGCGGCTGCATTTTCACAAACCATTGTGTAGATAAGTACGGTTCTACAACAGCTCCGCTTCGTTCACTGTGACCAACTGAATGCATATGATCCTCAATTTTGAACAAAATGCCTGCTTCTTGTAAATCCTTCACAAGCTGTTTACGGCATTCGAAGCGGTCCATTCCTTTGTATTGCAGCGCATTCTCATTCATCGTGCCATCTTCATTCATCACAAGAATGCGTTCTAAGTTATGACGGTTTCCAAGCTCGAAGTCATTCGGGTCATGAGCAGGCGTAATTTTCACAGCTCCTGATCCAAATTCCATATCAACATAATCATCACCAACGATTGGGATCTCGCGGCCTGTAATTGGTAAAATAACTGTTTTCCCAATCAAATGCTGATAGCGTTCATCTTCAGGATGTACAGCGACTGCCGTATCTCCAAGCATCGTTTCAGGTCGTGTTGTCGCAATTTCAATCGAACCTGATCCATCTGCTAAAGGATATCTCAAGTGATAAAACGCACCCTGTACATCCTTGTAAATCACCTCGATATCAGAAAGGGCCGTCTTTGTTGCTGGGTCCCAGTTAATGATGTACTCTCCGCGATAGATCAGTCCCTTCTCATACAATTGAACAAATACTTGGCGAACAGCCTTATTCAAACCTTCATCTAATGTAAAGCGTTCACGCGAGTAATCTAGGCCAAGACCCATTTTCGCCCACTGGCTGCGAATAAAATCTGCATATTCTTCTTTCCACTTCCACGTTTCTTCTACAAATTTTTCACGCCCGAGGTCATAGCGGCTCACGCCTTCTTCGCGAAGCTTTGCCTCTACCTTTGCTTGAGTGGCAATACCCGCATGATCCATTCCTGGAAGCCATAGAACGTCATAGCCCTGCATCCGCTTCATGCGTGTCACGATATCTTGAAGAGTTGAATCCCAAGCATGCCCTAGGTGCAATTTTCCTGTCACGTTTGGTGGAGGAATGACGACTGTATATGGATCTTTCGTTTTGTCATTTTTTGCTTCGAAAAACTTTCCTTCAAGCCAGTACGTATAGCGGTCTTTTTCAATCGCATTTGGATCGTACTTTGTAGGCATTTCTTGATTATTTGTTCCCATTTGTGTAACCTCCACATTTTTTCGGCTGATGAAACATAAAAAAAGCCCTTTCATCCTTATAAAAGGACGAAAAAGCTTTTTCGCGGTACCACCTTTTTTCATGGAACACATACACGTGTCCCATACACTCTAAAGGATAACGGGGTTCTCCCGAATTTCTCTACTCAATCATTCAAGAAATTAAGCTCACAGGCGACCTTCCAAACAAGTGTATCCTAGGAAACCTTTCAGCTCTTGGTTTCCCTCTCTTTAGGGGCTTGCTTGTACTCTTCCTGGTCCACGCTTACGATATATCACGTTCATCAGCACATACTCATCTTTTATTAATATTACTAAATGCCTTTTGTTTTCGTCAATCATCTTTTCCGCTTTTCTTCTTCTTTATACAAATTGGGCAGGCACCCTTTGCCTCATTGCCCATATAATAATAACAAAATAAAGAAGGAGGGCGTTTGATTTTGAAGAAGATCAATCCTTACACACTCCCCCCCTGGCTTAGACAAATTCGGGCAGTTGCCTCCCAAGTCGTTCTCCCGATTGCCATATTTCAAGGGTTTCGCACGATCATTTTTCCCACAACATTTGACGTCCTCATCTTAGGTATTCTCATATTTCTCGCCTGTGCCTTTCACCTTGATTGGTTTTAAAAGAGCTGAAAGATGCAGGCTCACTCTTATGTAAAGGTCCTCCCATTTTTCAAACAAAAACCTCGTCATTCTGCTGATGACGAGGCATTTTGCTCTTCTTCAAGGCGTCTAGCCTGCTCCATTTCGTGAATCTTCATGACAGTCGGCTCTGAATTTTTCATTTGCCAATACGCTCTTAACAGCTCCTGACAGCTTTCCATCTCATCCTGACCGCCTGCTTCATAGGCTTTCACCGTATCAAACAGGCCCTGCGGGTAAGCGAGGTAACTTAGGAACAAATGAAGCTCTTCCTCCCGAAGCGGATTCCCCTTTTGATACGTATAAAATAAGGAAGTACATTCAGGACAAGCAGTAGGATAGGTTTTAAAGGTTCGGAAGTAAAAGGTCAGAAGATCGTAAATGGGGGCAGCCTTTTTGGACCGCTCAAAATTGGTGAAATGTCCTGTGCCTACATCATTGTACAAAAAGTGATGGACCGACAATTGCCCATGATTTAACACAATACGTGTCGTCTCTTGATCTTTCATTTCCTCGTGCCAATCCTCTAAGCGCTCAAGCGCGAATTCACTTGCAGACATCGCTTCTGAAAAATACATAGCAGCAGCCAGTTCAAATGGCGACATATACCATGTTTGTTCTGCCCGCTCTATAAATCGTTCATACATGTCTTTCTCTGCTTCCCATTTGCTTTTTATTTGTGTGTAGTGAGCTTCTATTTCTTGCTCTGTGATGTCCATCATCACTTCAGTTCGTTTATGAAGTCTTGCAATCTCTTGAAATAAATATTCATGCTTATCGTCCTGCTCTTCTCTCTTTTCATTCGTCAGCCATGGCATGAGGTAATAGGCATACTGGGTATCTCGATGACTTGAGAAAAAGGAACCGCTCTTCGTGCGATAAATCGGCACAAAGGAGCGATAGCCCTTTGATTCTAATTCAAGCATTTGCTCTGTAAACTGCATATGCCGATGAGATTTGACTCGCTTTAGTGCAAATACGCCCTGCTTTGTATACACTTTGACGACTGCTGAACTGACAGGTTCCATATATTCAGCCTCAAGCCCGTATTCATATAGAACAGATTGGATTTCATCCACGTTCACTCACCACATTTTCTCGGTCGATCATCGCTTCTTATGCATTGCTTTTTTGATATTCTGGTATATAAAGAATCTGCCCTTCCTCAAGCTCCGCATCAATCGATAACGAGTTCGTTCGAAGGAGCTGCTGCACATTCAACTGATATCGTTCACAAATACGATCGACCGTATCTTCTTGCTGAACTATACATATTTTCATGCGAGAAAAATCTTCCTCCTCCTGCTTAGCGAACAGCTTCGTTAAATAAAGAGAATTCTCACTGCCAGACGTTTCTCTCACGTCATCTTCATGATCCTCCGCTTTTTGAGCTGACTCATACACCTTTGGCGCTTCCCGTTCATATAATCGCTCGAATTGATAACTGTCATCCCGCTCCTCCTGCGCTTGTTCCATCTGATACGCAGGTGATTCAAATGCTGGATAAGCTGGCGGTGGTTCTTCCTCATGTCCCTCCGCTTCAGGATCTTTCCTCACTTCCACCTCAAAGAACGTATCATCCCGTTCCTCTTCTTCTAATAGCTTAGGCGGTTCAAAAAATGGCGGCTCCTGCACCTGAGCTTCCGGGAAGGAGCGATATCCGAGTGCCACTGCTTCTTCTTGCTCCTCATATTCTTCCTCTTCTGCTTCTTCCACCATCACCGTCTCTATGTCTATTTCTTCTTCTTCAGTTCGTACATCATGTTGCCGCACAGCCTGCTTTTCTTCATCTTCCTCACGCTCGTCGCCTTGTAGCACTTCTTGCTCTTCATATTCTGGCTGCGCCTGATATTCATAGGTGACATCGCCATATTCCTCTTCAGAACGATGAACAAATTCATACGGCTCATCTACAACCGGTTCGGGCGTTCCTTCATCTAATAAGCCCTCAATCGCTAGATCAGCCTGAATGGTGAGCAAACGGCTTTCTGTCAGCTGGTAATCAAACGCATCAATAAACACAAACACATCATTTAAATGACTAATTTTGTTCTTAGGAATGGTGATATCTACCGGAAATTGATGCAGCAGCTCCGCCGTTCCGTCCTCTCTAACCTTTACCTCATCAGCTTGCCTGTATGATGCATAGGAACTGGATTCACCCATTAGCTCCTCTTGATTTATGTTGTATTCTCCTGTTAGCTCGAGTGAACCTCTAATGGAAACATAATCATTCACTTCTTGAACGAGAATGTCAGGGTCGAGAGAAATTGACAGCAGCTCACTGACTTCCTGTCCGTTTTTAAAATAAATGGACTCTTCTACCGAAAACTGTAATCGATTGTTTTGAGACAAGTCGGTGTCCTCCTTTCATCTAATCCTTCAAAATAAAATTAGATGTCAATACAGATGTATGTAGGAGGCAGCGAAAATATGATTGGTTTTACGTAAAGCAAAAAGCCGATATGTCTCCATACCGGCTTCATCGTGTAGACAAACCCTCGCATTCGTTGTCAGGTCTGCGCTCCAGTGCTCTCCCTTCCTAGACTTCAAAGGTTTTCTATCACGCTGAAAAAAAAAAGACAAAGGGCTAAAATAAAGTTCATTTTAGCCCTTTGTCAACAATCTAAGCCGATATGTTTATCGACGTAATTTTTGAAATACCTTTTCCACTGTCTCAATCGTATAGTCAATGTCTTCATCCGTATGAGCAGTTGATAGGAACAGCCCTTCGAATTGAGAAGGTGGAAGGAAGATGCCATGATCAGCCATTTCCTTGTAAAATTCAGCGAATAAAGCGAGGTCTGCTGTTTTCGCTGTGTCGTAATTCACGACCTTCTCGTTCGTAAAGAAGAATCCAATCATGGAACCAGCACGGTTAAACGTTAATGGAATTCCATTTGCTTTCGCCGCTTTTGAAATGCCTTCTTCCAGCCGATCCCCTTTTCGTCTAAATTCTTCATAAGACTCAGGTGTCAGCTGTTTTAATGTTTCTAAACCTGCTGTCATGGCAAGCGGGTTACCCGATAACGTTCCTGCTTGATAGATCGGTCCGCTTGGTGCAATTTGTCTCATAATATCCGCTCTTCCTCCATAAGCGCCGACTGGCAGACCGCCTCCGATCACTTTGCCAAGACATGTCAGATCAGGCGTAATGCCAAAATAGCCTTGCGCGCAGTGATAATCCACACGGAAGCCTGTCATCACCTCATCAAAAATGAGTAAAGAGCCGTATTGCTCTGTGATGTCTCTTAAGCCTTGCAAGAAACCTTCTTGCGGAGGAACAACCCCCATATTTCCTGCAACTGGTTCTACAATGACACCTGCAATGTCGTCACCAAATTCCTGGAAAGCGACTTTGATGCTTTCTAAATCATTGTATGGAACGGTGATCGTATTGCTTGCAACACCTTCAGGGACACCAGGACTATCTGGAAGACCAAGCGTTGCTACACCTGATCCCGCTTTAATGAGTAAAGAATCACCATGTCCATGATAGCAGCCCTCAAATTTCACAATTTTATTTCTGCCTGTAAAGCCGCGCGCTAGACGAAGTGCACTCATGGTCGCCTCTGTTCCAGAGCTGACCATGCGAATGACCTCAATAGAAGGAACTCGTTCTGATACAAGCTTAGCTAATTCATTTTCAACTAAAGTAGAAGCACCGAAGCTTGTACCATGTTCAGCTACTCGCTGTATGCTTTCAACCACACGGTCATTCGTATGTCCTAAAATAAGCGGGCCCCACGATAAGACATAATCAATGTATTCATTTCCGTCAATATCGTATATCTTTGCGCCTTTTCCTCGTTCCATAAAAATCGGGTCTGTGTTGACTGATTTAAATGCACGCACAGGGCTGTTCACACCACCAGGCATTAAGTGCTGCGCTTCTTCAAATGCTTGCTTCGATTTTTCATAGCTACGTCCCATTTCAACGTCCTCCTGTCTATCCGTTCTTTATTCTGAGAGCCATTTTGCCGCATCTTTTGCGTGATACGTAATGATTAATTCTGCACCTGCACGTTTCATGCTTGTCAGCATTTCAAGGACAAGCTCTTTTTCAGAAATCCAGCCATTTTGAGCAGCGGCTTTCACCATTGCGTACTCTCCGCTCACATTGTAAGCGACAACAGGAAGTGTAAATTCATTTTTCACATCACGCATAATATCTAAATAAGAAAGGGATGGCTTGACGATGAGGAAGTCAGCCCCCTCTTCTACGTCAGATTGCGCCTCTCTTAGCGCCTCTAAACGGTTTGCAGGGTCCATTTGATACGTTTTACGATCTCCAAACTGCGGTGTACTATGCGCCGCATCACGAAACGGACCGTAAAAAGCACTTGCATATTTCACAGCATATGACATCACAGGCACATGAATAAAACCAGCTTCATCAAGTGCCTCACGGATTGCGATAACAAAGCCGTCCATCATGTTTGATGGTGCAATGATATCTGCACCTGCACGCGCTTGGCTAACTGCTGTTTTTGCTAAAAGCTGAAGCGATTCATCATTTAAGATTTCACCATCTTCAACAATTCCACAGTGTCCATGATCGGTATATTGGCATAAGCAAGTGTCTGCAATGACAACAAGCTCTGGGAAATGCTTTTTAATCTCAAGCGTTGCTCTTTGAACAATACCATGATCGTGATATGCTTCACTGCCTACATGGTCTTTATGGTCTGGTACTCCAAATACAATGATGGATTGAATGCCAAGATTCACAAGCTCTTGAACTTCTTCTTTCACAAGATCAACTGAAATGTGATAGACACCCGGCATCGAAGGTACTTCTTTCCGGACATTTTCTCCCTCAACAAAAAAGATAGGGTAAATGAAATCAGATGGTCTTAAAAAGGTTTCTCTGACTAGCTCTCTCATTCCTGCGCTTGTACGCAATCTACGGTGTCTGTTAAATTTCATCAATGATTCAACTTCCTTTCAGATAAACGGCACATCAAATCAAGCATCCCGTCTATCGTATAAGTATCTGGGGTTTCAGAGGAAATCCCGTATTGAAGCAGTGCCTCTTTTGTAAGAGGACCAATGGTCACAAAACATGTGTCAGATGCTGCTAACCTTGCTACATCCGCTTCCATGGCATGCATAAAAGAATGAACAGTAGATGAGCTTGTAAATGTAATAAAATCAAATGATTGCTCCATCATGGCCGACTTGAGAGCCGCAATTCCGTCCTCATCCTTCACTGTTTCATATAAAATCCATTCTTTCACTTCAATACCAAGCGGAACGAGCGTTTTCTTCACCACATCTCGTGACAGGCGACCTTTCGCTACAAAAACACGCTCTTTTGGCTGAACATGTTCAATTAAGGCATCTGCCAGCTCTTCTGCTATAAATTGTTCTGGAACGACATCCACCTTAAATCCATGCTGCTTAAGATAGGCAGATGTTTTTTCACCTACAGCCGCCACTTTCAAGTGGGATAAGCTTTGATGTAAACGATGCTCCTCTATATAATTGAGAAAAAACGACGCACCATTCACACTCGTGAACACAAGCCAATGACTGGCTTTTAAGTCTTGTAAAAATGCCTCCGCTTTTTCTTTTGTGAGCGTTGGCTCAAACCTAATTAGAGAGGTTAATACAGCACGGCCGTTCAGCGCTTCAATTTTCTGCCGAAACACGCCCGCTTGACGTTCATTTCGAGTGACAAGCACCGTCTGTCCGTAAAGCGATTTGGCTCTTGTCATTGGGAGGACAGATCCTTTTTCACCTTGTCGATCAAATCCTTTGCTCCCTTATTAGCCATCTGTTTCGCACACGCTGTACCAATTGCCTCAGGGTCAGTACCCGTCACAGTTTCTCGAATGATCGTATGGCCATCAGCTGATGCCACAAGACCCGTCAGTTCAATTTCATCACGCTCATTCATCGTAGCGTAACCAGCGATTGGCACTTGACAGCTTCCGTCCATTTGTTTAAGAAAGGCTCGTTCAGCAAGGACTGTTTTCTCCGTATACTCATGCGTGAATTGAGCTAAAAGCTGCAAGAGCTCTTCATCATTTCCGCGGCATTCAATAGACAATGCACCTTGCCCAACAGCTGGCAGACAGGTGTCAGGAGATAAAAATTCCGACACGACTTCTTTGCTCCAGCCCATTCTAGACAGACCGGCGGCTGCTAGAATAATGGCATCATATTCTTCATTTTTCAGTTTTTCAAGTCTGGTATCAATGTTTCCTCGAATCCATTTAATCTCAAGATCTGGTCGCTCCTGAAGAAGCTGTGCACTGCGCCGCAAGCTGCTCGTTCCCACAATGGCTCCCTTTGGCAGTTCATGAAGGCGAAGATGCCCCTTTGAAATCAGTGCATCCCGCACATCCTCACGCTCAGGAATACAGCCAATGACTAAACCTTCTGGAAGAGCGGCCGGCATATCTTTCATGCTGTGAACCGCCATGTCGATGTCATGATTCAGCATGGCTTGTTCAATCTCTTTGACAAATAGCCCTTTTCCGCCAACCTTCGATAAGGTCACATCTAAAATTTGATCACCCTTTGTGACAATCTCTTTTATTTCAAAAGAATAAGAAGGGTTTAGTTCAGACAGCTTTTGGATGACCCATTTTGTTTGTGTAATCGCAAGCTTACTTCGTCTAGAACCTACTTTAATTGTACGCATTACGTCTTCCTCCCGACAATGCCCTTAAGACTCATCATTATTGAAACCAATGAAAGGTTGATAAGCTCCCAAGCAGAAAATAATTGATCATCAGCACAAGGAATGAAGCGACATTCCAGCGTGCCACGATTTTGCCCTGCATATTCCTCACCAATCTAATGTATAAGTAAAAGCCGTATAAAAACAGCATAATAAACGAACCAAGCACCTTGGCATCTGTCCAGTACAACGTATCATACGAAATATATGCCCATATAATACCAAGAATTAAACTAAGCAGGAGCATGGGTACGCCAATTATATTTAATACGTACGCCATATGATCAAGCTTTGATAGGTCTTCAATTCTTAGAAGCCATTTTCCCCATTTTTTCTTTTTCAGTAAACGGTATTGAAAGAGATAAAGAAGTGAAAAAGCAAATGAAAGTGAAAAGGCACCGTACGATAAAATGGCCATCGTAATATGAATGACAAGCAGCTCACTCGTCAGTCTCCCCGTCAATTCCGCAGAATGGAGATTAGATGGTGTAAAGGTGTGAATCGCCATCATGGAAAAACCAATTACATTTGTAAAAAAGACAATAAATTCAACGCGTAATACTTTTGTGAGAACGAGTGACAGTGTCACAAGCACCCATGTATAAAAATATAACCCCTCTGCTACATTCAACACAGGGAATCGGTCTGTTTCCATCATAATATAAAACATGTAGACTGTTTGCAGCAGCCAGACAATAGAAAGCAACCAGAAAGCCATTTTTCCAGCCTTCCGGTTGTGTTGAAGAAAATCTATGAAATAGAACAAGACACTGAGTGCATAAATCAAGATCGTCGCTTCGCCTAGTCTCGCTACAATGGATTCCATCATCGCCTAATCACTCACTGGCAACTGTAGCAAAGCCTTGTGCCATATTTGATTTGAACAGCTGAAATGACCCTTGATCCACCTGCATCGGCTCTACCTTTTGCTCTTCATCTTCAACCTGTAAATCAAAGATTTCTTTAAAGAGTAAAAGCTTTTCCTCTGCATTCGGTTCCCCGGCAATTTCTTTTGCCTTTAAAATAGGATCTTTCAGCATTTGATTGATGATGCTTTTCGTATGCTTATTTAACAGCTTCATTTCACGATTTGTAAGGTTTGGAAGCTTTCGTTCAATGCTTTGCATCGTGTCTGCTTGAATCGAGAGTGCTTTTTCTCTTAAAGCAGAAATGACTGGAACCACTCCGAGCGTATTGAGCCATTGCTTAAATTCTACAATTTCAGCTTCAATGAGGAGCTCCACCTGCTCAGCCACCGCACGGCGTTCTTTTAAGTTAGCTGCCACAATGCCTTCTAGGTCATCAATGTCATACAAAAAAGCACCTTCTACTTCAGAAATGGCTGGATCTAAATCACGGGGCACTGCAATATCTACCATAAATAGCGGTCTGCCTTTGCGCTGTTTGTTCGCATTTTCGACCATTTCTTTTGTAATGACAAATTGCTTAGCACCTGTTGAGCTAATTAAAATGTCCGCTTCAGATAATGTCTTTTCTAATTGGTTTAAACTCTTAGGCTCTCCTGAAAAACGGCCGGCCAGTTCTTTTGCCTTCTCATACGTTCGGTTGATGACCGTCACATGACCAATTCCTTGACCTTGAAGGTTTTGCGCCGCAAGCTCGCCCATTTTACCCGCACCAAGAATAAGGACATGCTTATCAGAAAGACGTCCAAAGATTTTTTTCGCAAGTTCCACTGCCGCATAGCTGACAGATACAGCATTAGATGCAATATCTGTTTCCGCATGAGAGCGCTTCGCCACGGTGACCGCCTGCTTAAATAAATAATTGAAAACGGTACCAATGGTTTTTTCCTCTTGAGCTAGTTTAAAGCTGGATCGCACTTGACCGAGTATTTGTGTTTCGCCAATGACCATGGAATCAAGTCCGCAGGCCACACGGAATAAATGCTCAACCGCACCATCGTTTTCATAAAACTTCAAATACGGAGATACATCTTCTTTTTCTAAACCGAACCAATCTGCTAAAAATCTTTTTATATAAAACCGACCAGTATGAAGCTGATCTACTACTGCGTAGATCTCTGTTCGATTACATGTTGAGATGACGATATTCTCTAGAATGCTTTTTTCTTCTTTAAGCTTGGACATCGCTGTTCCGAGCTCGCTCGGTTCAAAGCTTAGCTGTTCCCGTATCTCAACAGGGGCTGTTTTATAATCTAAACCCACAACAAGAATATGCATAACTTCAGCTTGCACCCCCAACGCCCTGTCTAATTTATAATAATTACAATATAGAATTTATTATTTATAATGATTATAACATATATTCATTTTTAACTGGATAAAAATTGTGAACAGATTTCAAAAATGTTGTGATATAGTAGAAAAATGTTCGACATCAGATGCCATATCATCACTTCAAGCAATTTATCAGATTTGGCGAGTGTGAACAAATGATCTGCTTAAAAGAAGGTGACATCTTTGAAGAAGAAATCCATTTTGCTGCCGCTCACATTGCTGGCTGTAGCGCTATATGCCATTCTCTCAGGAGATCAATTTGACATTTGGAAAGACCAGGAGAAATGGTATACACTTGTACTGCTTTTTGGCCTTGCTTTCTTATACCAAGGAAAGAAGGAGCAGGAAACCTCTCATGTGTTTATCGGTATGCTCATGACGGGCCTTGCGCTACACTTTATCCTTCAGCCAAAATTGGACCACTGGCCAGACACATTTACAATGATTGTGTTCATCGTCGGCCTTGCGCTTTTCATGAAATCATCTCAGAAAAAGGAATATCGTATCGAAAGTCTAGTTCTCATTGCACTTGGCCTGTTCCTTTATTTCTTTCAGCAAATTACAAAACAGCTGAGCACGCTCTCGATCCCTACTTCCGGTTTTGAATTGTACTGGCCATATGTACTGATTGCCATCAGTCTCCTCTTATTATTTTTAAAAAGGAAATAACTTATACAATCAAAATGTTTAATAAGCCATCAATTGGTTGTTGTATAAATGTTTGTAATCACATCTTAAGAGAACAGTTTCATTGATGATAGACGACAATAACCGCCTTATCTGCAGTTGCTTGTGTAGCAACATTTTTGCAGGTAAGACGGTTTTGTTTTTCTTTCCTCATGTCAAACTGCCTGAATAAAAATATGAACCAGTCATTTCAAAAAAATAAAGAGGCAGTCCAGTCCAAACTAATGCCCCTATGAAAACGATCATGGTATCCAAATAGACAAATGTATTCACGTTCCGAATGTTCATGTACACTATTCCTTATTTAAGTGTTAAGAAACAGAGATTTTAAAAAACCTCTGTTTCTCATCATATTCTCTCTTATTTTTTCTTTAATACCTTTTGCATTTCTTTCATTTCATTGAGCGAGTAATTATAGCACGTTCTCGCCTTCAGTTTTGATTGCCTTTCCTTCATTTCATTTAGTGAGTAATGATAACAAGTTCTTGCTTTTAATTTCATTATGACCACTCCTATCTGAAATATTTTCAAATTCATATTATCAAAATTACTTTTATTTATAAATATGGTATTTAATTTACATGTTGTATCTTTTTAATTAATTTTCAGCACGCAACCATTTGAGTATTTCTAGAAACAAAAACGAATCATTCAAGTTCTACGTTTTTTCTCGACATATGAAAAAAAGTTGTAAGAAAACAAATGTTTTCTTACAACTTTTTATAGACTTCTTAGCTGTTCACCTTCGCAAGGATCGCATTCCAGGCTTCCTCTTTTCCCTTTTTTGTTTCAGAAGAGAATAGGATTAATTCATCTGATGGGTCAATATCGAGTGTCTGCTTGACGACCTTCGCATGTTTTTCCCATTTGCCTTTTGGAATTTTATCCGCCTTTGTCGCAATGACGATGACAGGAACCCCGTAATATTTAAGGAATTCATACATGTTCACATCATCTACTGATGGCTTATGACGCAGGTCCACAATTTGGACGACTGCTTTTAATTCTTCACGCATCGTAATATACGTTTCGATCATTCTACCCCAAGCTTCTCGCTCTGTTTTTGATACTTTGGCAAAGCCGTAGCCTGGTACGTCCACAAAATGGAGCATATCATTAATAATGTAGAAATTAAGCGTTTGGGTCTTCCCTGGTTTAGAAGACGTACGCGCTAAGTTTTTACGGTTAATCAATGAGTTAATGAACGATGACTTTCCAACATTTGATCGTCCAGCAAGAGCGATCTCTGGCAGTCCCCCGCTTGGGTACTGCTCTGGTTTCACCGCACTAATGACGATATCTGATTTTGTTACTTTCATCTTCCCTCTCCTACTAACGCTTTCTCAAGCACCTCATCTACATGTGAGACCGGAATAAAGGTCAGTCCTTCTCTCACACTTTCAGGAATATCATCAATATCCTTCTCATTGTCCTTTGGAAGAATAATCGTTTTCAGTCCTGCACGATGTGCGCCTAATGCTTTTTCTTTTAATCCGCCAATTGGAAGCACTCTTCCTCTTAACGTAATCTCTCCTGTCATACCAACATCTTTTGATACAGGACGTCCTGTGAGTGCTGATACAAGAGCGGTCGCAATGGTAATACCAGCTGATGGCCCGTCCTTTGGAACCGCACCCTCTGGAACATGGATATGAATATCATGCTTTTCATTAAAATGAGGATCAATGTTTAGGTCATCTGCTTTTGAACGGATATAACTGAATGCCGCCTGCGCAGATTCTCTCATGACATCACCAAGCTTACCAGTGAGCAAAAGCTTGCCTTTACCTGGCGAGAGTGAGACCTCAATGGATAAGGTATCTCCGCCTACTGAGGTATACGCAAGTCCTGTGACAACGCCCACCTGATCTGTCGTTTCAGCTTGACCATAACGGTAAAGTCTTTTTCCGAGATATTCAGATAAATTCTTTTCCGTCACTGTGATACGCTTACGGTCTTCAGCCACAATCGCTTTTGCCGCTTTTCGGCAAATTGCCGCCAGCTGACGCTCTAACCCGCGGACTCCCGCTTCTCTTGTGTAATAGCGAATGATATCGTAAATCGCTGCTTCACGAAGCTGTAAGTTCCCTTTCTTTAATCCGTGCTCCTTTAGCTGCTTCGGCAGAAGGTGATCTTTCACAATTTCTGCTTTTTCAACTTCCGTATATCCTGCAATCGTGATAATCTCCATTCTATCACGAAGTGGACCAGGAATGGTTGCTAAATTGTTGGCAGTTGCGATAAATAACACTTGAGACAAATCAAATGTCTCTTCAATATAATGATCGCTAAAGTTATGATTTTGCTCTGGATCTAACACTTCGAGCATTGCAGATGAAGGGTCGCCTCTAAAGTCAGAAGACATCTTATCGATTTCATCTAAAAGAAATACCGGATTCATCGTGCCAGCCTTGCTCATTCCCCGAATAATACGGCCCGGCATCGCGCCTACATAAGTTCTTCGATGACCACGAATTTCAGATTCATCACGTACACCGCCAAGTGAGATACGGATAAACTTTCGATCCAGTGATTTTGCAATGGATTTTGCCAGTGACGTCTTCCCTACTCCTGGAGGTCCAGCGAGGCAAAGAATCGGTCCCTTTAATGAATTTGTCAGCTTCTGTACAGCAAGATATTCAAGCACACGTTCTTTAACTTTTTCAAGCCCATGATGCTCTTCATCTAAAATTTCACTTGCCAGCTTTAAGTCTAGACGATCTTCTGTATAGATGCCCCAAGGCAGATTGATCAGCCAATCAATATAATTTCGAATGACAGAGCTCTCAGCAGAGCTTGATGGAATTTTTTCATAACGATTCAGTTCTTTTAATGCCGTTTCACGAACAGAATCCGGCATGCTGGACTCTTCAATTTTAGCCATTAATGAACTGACTTCGCCTGTTTTTCCTTCTTTGTCTCCAAGTTCCTTTTGGATGGCTTTCATTTGTTCACGCAAATAATATTCTTTTTGCGTTCGTTCCATTGAACGTTTGACGCGCTGTCCGATTTTCTTTTCAATCTCCAGCACTTCTTTTTCATTGTGGATCAGGCTAATCACCCGATTCAGCCGCTTTTTGACATCGACTGTTTCCAGCACTTCTTGTTTGTCTTTTAATTTGAGCGGCAGGTGAGAAGCGACGATATCTGCCATTCTGCCAGGTTCCTCAATATCCGTTACCGTTGCATATGTTTCAGCTGAGATTTTTTTAGAAATTTTTATGTACTGATCAAAGTGATCTAACAACGTGCGCATGAGTGCTTCTGCTTCTGCGTCCTTTAATTCTTCTTCTGCCAGCTCTTTAATATCGACTGACGTATAGTCCTCCAGCTCCACGTACGATTCGATCTGTGCTCGGTTTAAACCTTCAACAAGTACACGAATCGTTCCATTTGGCAGTTTCAGCATTTGTTTAATTTTTGTGTAGGTGCCGACTTTAAAAATTTCCTCTTCACCTGGTTCATCTATTGAAATTTCCCGCTGTGTTGCTAGAAAAATCATATGATCGTTCATCATGGCCTGTTCTAATGCTTGAACAGACTTCTCGCGTCCAACGTCCAAATGCAAGACCATTGTTGGATAAACAAGCAAACCTCGCAATGGAAGGAGCGGAACATTCTTTTTGATTTCATCTGCCATGTTGATAGACACCTCCGTCACTAGTATGAATCATTATAATATACCTGTTTCAGTCTTGTACAATGTAAAAGACTTGAGAAATGATGATCTTACCGTAGTATACCCTTTCTTTTTATCCTGAAAAAGAAAAAAAGATCTATTTCACTAAAAAATCCCCATATGAGATGGGGATTAAACAGATTTTCTTTTCATTTCTTCTTCTAGTCCGTCTTTCTTCTCATCTGGCGGATTGATCAAACAATGATCCAGCACCTCTTGGAAGTGCTTCACAGGCACAATCGTAACCCCTTCAATCTCTTTTAGAATCGACTGCTGGTTGTCATAAGGGATGATCACTGTTTGAACACCAGCTTGTTTAGCTGCCTTAATTTTCGGTATCACACCGCCGATCGGTTTTACCTGGCCCTGCAATCCAATCTCACCGGTCATCGCTGTCAGATGATCAATTGGAATCTGATGAATGGCTGAGAAAATCGCTGTGGCCATCGCAATTCCGGCAGACGGGCCATCAATCGGAGCACCTGCTGGAAAGTTAATATGGATATCATATTCATTTGTCCGTATGCCTAAGTTTCTCAGCACGGTTAATACATTTTCAACTGAGCCTTTCGCCATACTTTTCCGTCTGATGGACTTAGACTGATTGCCAATGCTTTCTTCTTCTGCAATGCCCGTAATATTGATACTGCCTTTTTCAAGCGCTTTACATATGTTCACTTCAATTTCAAGCAAAGCGCCGCTGTTCGGTCCATAAACGGCAAGACCATTTACGACTCCTACCTTTGGCTTTTCCGGTACTTTTTGTTCATATCTTGGTGTCAGCTGGCTTGAATGAATCACCCACTCTATATCAGCGATCGTAATGTCTTTTCGGTTTTCAGTGACAGCCATACCAGCTGCGATCTGCACCATATTGACCGCTTCACGCCCATTTTTTACATAAGACGTTAACAGGTTCAAGCCTTCATCACTTAATTCCTTTTGTATTTTTTGGACAGCTTTCGCTGCGACTATTTTGAGTTCATGCTGATCGAGGTCCTTAAAGAAAATTTCCAAACACCTCGACCGAATCGCTGGTGGAATTTCATCTGGTGTTCTTGTCGTAGCACCAATCAATCGAAAATCAGCCGGCAGTCCATTTTGGAAAATATCATGAATGTGATTTGGAATTTGCGTATTTTCCTCACTGTAATAGGCACTGTCTAAAAACACTTTTCGATCCTCAAGCACTTTGAGCATTTTGTTCATTTGAATCGGATGCAGTTCTCCAATTTCATCAATAAAGAGAACCCCGCCATGAGCGTGTGTGACCGCTCCTTGTTTAGGCTGCGGAATGCCTGCCTGTCCCATTGCCCCTGCTCCTTGATAAATCGGGTCATGCACAGAACCGATTAAGGGGTCTGCGATGCCTCGTTCATCAAATCTTGCGGTTGTGGCATCAAGCTCTACAAACACTGCATCTTTTTTAAATGGCGAGTCAGCATGGCGCTTCGCCTCTTCCATGACAAGACGAGCAGCAGCTGTTTTTCCAACGCCAGGCGGTCCGTAGACGATGACATGCTGCGGGTTCGGTCCGCAGAGGGCGGCTTTGAGTGCACGAATGCCGTCTTCTTGTCCTACAATATCTTGAAACCCCTTTGGCCGGACTCTCTCTGATAAAGGCTCACTCAGCTTAATTGATCTCATCTTTCTAAGTGCTTCCATTTCCTTCTTTGATTCTTTGTCAATCGTCACCTTTTGTGTGCGTTGATTTCGCAGTAAGTTCCAAAAGTACAGCCCGATGACGATACCAAAGAACAACTGTATGAATAATACGATTCCTGTCCAGCTCAATCGGTGCTCCCTCCTTCATCTATTGTATGTATTGATGGTTTCTGTCTGCTAGTATTTCCTAGAGCTGGACGGAATAAACACAACTTCCACGATAAATAAAAAACTCCTGAATCAAAAGATTCAGGAGTGATCCATTGGCTTACGCCGATGTTTTTGTATCTTTATTCACGACTGTACCGTCTTTTAACACAAGACGCGGTGGCTCACCATCAGCAACCGTTGCACCAGTGATGACACATTTTTCAATATCATCACGAGATGGAAGGTCAAACATCACATCAAGCATGATGCCTTCAATGATGGAGCGAAGACCACGAGCACCCGTTTTACGCTCAATTGCTTTTTTCGCAATTTCGCTAAGAGCATCTTCTTCGAATACAAGCTCTACATCGTCAAGCTCAAGCATTTTTGTATACTGTTTGACAAGCGCATTTTTAGGCTTCGTCAAGATTTCTACAAGTGCTTTTTCATCTAACGGCTCTAGGCTTGCAATCACCGGCAGACGGCCGATGAATTCTGGAATTAAACCGAAGCGAAGCAAGTCTTCTGGCAATACTTTTGATAGAAGAACTTCTTTTTCAAGGTCTTCGACTTTATTTTCTGCACCGAATCCAATGACTTTTTGCCCTAGGCGGCGTTTGATGATTTGCTCAATACCATCAAAGGCTCCACCACAAATAAAGAGGATATTTGTTGTATCAATTTGAATGAATTCTTGATGAGGGTGCTTACGACCACCTTGAGGCGGTACACTAGCGACCGTTCCTTCTAGAATTTTCAAAAGAGCTTGCTGTACACCTTCCCCAGATACATCACGAGTGATAGAAGGGTTTTCTGATTTTCTTGCTACTTTATCGATCTCATCGATGTAGATAATGCCTTTTTCCGCTTTTTCTACATCATAATCCGCTGCTTGGATCAGCTTTAGTAAGATATTCTCTACGTCTTCACCAACATAACCTGCTTCAGTTAGTGACGTTGCATCTGCAATCGCAAATGGAACATTTAAAATGCGAGCAAGCGTTTGAGCAAGTAATGTTTTACCGCTTCCTGTTGGTCCAATCATCGAAATGTTACTTTTCGAAAGCTCAACATCATCAATCTTGCTGTTGGAATTGATCCGTTTATAATGGTTATAAACCGCTACAGCTAAGGATTTCTTCGCTTTCTCTTGTCCGATGACATATTCATCAAGAATCTCCCGAATTTCATGAGGTTTCGGAACATCCTTGAATTCAACTTCTTCCTCTGTACCAAGTTCTTCTTCAACTATTTCCGTGCAAAGCTCGATACATTCATCACATATATATACGCCAGGTCCTGCGACCAGTTTACGCACTTGATCTTGCGTTTTTCCGCAAAACGAGCATTTTAATTGACCTTTTTCCTCGTTGAATTTAAACATTCTTTCACCCCTTATTCTTCTTCACTTGCCTGTAGCTAACAGTCAGCTACCTTTTTGGGTCCAGTATGTATGCATTTTACCATACATTCCTAAAAGACGGTAATGATGTGTTTCTAACACTGCACATTGAAATATGTATGACAGAAAAGCGTGACTTACACTATCGTTTCCAAAAGAAGCAATGATAAGTCAAAAATTGTACAAAACAAGGCACGAGTCACTCGCGCCCTGTTTTATTATTATGCACCATATTAACGGTTTTCTACAAGAAAATCAATTGCTTTACGAACTTTTAGATCTTCTTTCATTGCGTCAGTAGATCCAATCGCTTGTTTGATATTTTCAATTGGCATGTTGTATGCTTCAGCCATTTTTGAAAGTTCTTCTTCCACTTCTTCGTCAGACACTTGTAAGTCTTCGGCAGCAGCAATTGCTTCAAGAGTGAGGTTAGATTTTACACGTTTAGCAGCATCTTCTTTCATTTGCTCTTTAAGCGCTTCTTCATCTTGTCCAGAGAATTGGAAGTAAAGCTCAAGGTTCATCCCTTGCATTTGAAGACGTTGTTCGAATTCTTTCATCATACGGTCAAGCTCTGTGTCAACCATCGCTTGTGGGATGTCAACTTCCGCATTTTCAGAAGCTTTCGCAACTAGCTCTTCACGAAGTTTTCCTTCCGCTTCGTTTTCTTTTGCTTCTTCAAGACGTTTCTTCGTTTTTTCAGTTAATTCAGCAATCGTTTCTACTTCTTCATCAACATCTTTAGCGAACTCATCGTCAAGTGCTGGGAGTTCTTTTGCTTTGATTTCATGAATTTTCACTTTGAATACAGCTGGTTTACCTGCAAGGTCTTCAGCATGGTATTCTTCTGGGAATGTAACTTCTACGTCTTTTTCAGCGCCTGCTTCAAGACCAACTAATTGCTCTTCGAAACCAGGGATGAATGAACCAGAACCTACTTCAAGAGAGTAGTTCTCCGCTTTTCCGCCTTCGAATGCTTCTCCATCAACGAATCCTTCGAAATCAAGAACAACTGTATCGCCGTTTTCAATTGCGCCTTCTTCTTTGACAACAAGCTCAGCTTGACGGTTTTGCATTGCTTTTAACTCTTCTTGTACATCTTCATCAGTGACTGTTGTGTCGTCTTTTTCTACGTTAAGACCTTTGTAGTCACCAAGTTTCACTTCTGGCTTCACTGTTACTTTTGCAGTGAAGATTAAGCTTTCGCCTTTTTCGATTTTCTCAACATCGATTTCAGGGCGGTCAACTGGTTCGATACCAGCTTCGTCGATTGCTTTTGGATATTCAACTGGAAGAAGAATATCTAATGCATCTTGATAAAGAGATTCTACTCCAAAACGCTGCTCGAAAAGACCACGTGGTACTTTCCCTTTACGGAATCCAGGAATTGATACTTGCTTAACCACTTTCTTAAATGCATCATCAAGTGCTTTGTTAAATGTTTCAGCGTCAACTTCTACAGTTAAGACACCTTCGTTACCTTCTTGTTTTTCCCATTTTACTGACATGTGTGTTTCCCTCCAAAAATCTATTCAGATTGTGCGTTGTTACATTCTAAAGCATCACAAAGACTTCGTCCAATCAAAAAACCACGCACTCCGCTAAAGCAGCGGTATTATGTATACAACATTTGACTTGATTATACATATCGTCTTTCAACCATTTGAATCGTACAACTACACGATATAAGCACAAATACAACCATTATATTATAACATAACAAGTCCGTCTTTCAACTAAATCGACAAATTACAAATAAGAAATTTCTTCAATATCTTTCAGCATTGTACAAGCCTCTCTCAGCTCTCGTTCGTTAAAATCATACAATAGATGCAATTCTTCAAGGTCAATTTCGATCCCATGCATTTCATAGCCGACTTTATGAAGTGACGCTGCCCAAAGGTTTGGATCAGTATATTTTGGAAGAAATGGATAAAGCACAAATAAGTGTCTGCGCCATAACTCTTCCACCCCTTGATAAAGGGTTGGATTCTCATTGCCGAGTGTGTCATCCAGCAAACGCAATACTTGCTGAAGAAGCGGCATCTGCTCTGGCTTCACCGCCTCCGAAGGAACAAGCGTTAAAGAGTCTCCGAATTTTGTCACATGAACCGGCTTTGCCACATCATGGTCTGACAAGAGCTGTAAGATCAATGATTTGACCAAAGGGTTTCCGTCAGGTTTCTGTAAAATTGTATTTAATAGACCCATGTGCGGTGTAATATTGCGGTCTTTTAAAGAATGGATAAACTGCACCTGCTCTTCTGGCCGCTCCAGCATATCATCTATATTGATTTCACCGCTGTCATTCTCGTCTTCGTCTAAAATCTCTTCCGGCGATTCAATCATCTTTCTGCTAAATTCAAGCAGCTTATAAAAATGCTCCGCACTTTCTGCTGGAAGGTGGTTCTCCTCGAGTACAGCCTCAATCGTCTGTTTGACTTCCTCGTATTCTTTCAGCTGAATTAAGATGGTCATATATACTTGAAGCACTGTGAAGTAGTGACCATATCCTTCATTTAACATCTTTTCACACACACGCTTTGCATCCTGCAGCTCACCAAGCTCTAGAAAACAAATCGCCATACCGAGGTGAATATCGGATTCTTCATCGTCATCATAAGATTTCGCTTCAGAAAATAAGTGAAGCGCCTCTTGATACTGTTTATCTTTTAATGCTGCCATTCCTTTTTCAATCAGTCTTTCTTTCAGACCAGGAAACAAAATGACATTATCTTTCTTCTTGTCATGTTTCATGCTTACGTTCCTTTCGGGCGCATATTTTTTATCAGTTTACCAACGAAGGTTAGTAAACACAAGTAACGAGAGGTTTTCATGAAAAAAAAGAAGCTGTCTCACCTCGGGCGGACAGCTTCTCGTTGTTTATGCACGCAGCCAGCTGCTGCGCTTGTCTT
Source organism: Bacillus xiamenensis (assembly GCF_001857925.1). NCBI lineage: Bacteria > Bacillati > Bacillota > Bacilli > Caryophanales > Bacillaceae > Bacillus > Bacillus xiamenensis. Next base: position 2,883,805 of record NZ_CP017786.1, on the reverse strand, counting down.
CAAATGCCTGAATCTCATCTTCTAGTAACAATGTTAATGAAATCTCATCATAGCCATTCAGGAGCATTTCTCTCCAGTGAGGATCTACATCAAAAGGAGTCATGTTCCCTTCGTGGTCTTGAATCTGTTGTTTTTCCAGATCAACCGTCATCTCATATCCTTTGTTTTCATATGATGCAGCAAATGTTTTCCACACATCATAATCAAGACGAATCGGAAGCATCCCGTTTTTAAAGCAGTTTTGATGAAAAATATCTGCGAATGATGGCGCAATGACAATTTTGAAGCCATAATCATCTAGTGCCCAAGGTGCATGTTCCCTTGATGAGCCGCAGCCGAAGTTTTCTCCTGCGATCAAAATGGATGCTCCTTCATAAATCGGCTGATTCAGCTCAAAATCTGGATTCAGGCTGCCATCATCTAAATAACGCCAGTCAAAAAAGGCAAATCGGCCATAGCCTGTTCGTTCGATTCTTTTCAAAAATTGCTTCGGAATAATTTGATCTGTATCTACATTAATACGGTTAAGCACAGCGGCTTTTCCTTTATGAGTGACTAAAGGCTCCATCTATGACAACTCCTTACACGACTGTTTTCTCTTGATTAAACTTCCTGACATCGACAAATCGGCCATGTATTGCAGCCATTGCAGCCATTGCCGGGCTGACAAGGTGTGTTCTTGCGCCTTTCCCTTGACGCCCTTCAAAGTTACGGTTTGACGTGGACGCACAGCGTTCGCCTTCTGGCACCACATCGTTATTCATGCTCAGGCACATACTGCAGCCAGATTCTCTCCATTCAAAACCTGCTTCAAGGAAAATTTCATGAAGACCTTCTTTTTCTGCTTGCAGTTTGACACTTTGAGAGCCAGGCACCACAATCGCTCTAACATGATCAGCTACTTTTTGTCCTTCAATCATAGAAGCTGCTTGGCGTAAATCAGTCATTCTTGAGTTCGTACATGAGCCAATAAATACATGCTCAATCTTAATATCTTCAATACGCTGATGCGGGTGAACTCCCATGTATTCATAAGCACGCATGGCTTCTTTTTGATCATCTTCTTGTGCAAAATCCTCTGGTCCTGGAATCGCTGCATCCACAGGGAGCACCATTCCTGGGTTAATCCCCCACGTCACCATTGGTGAAATCTCATTTCCATCTAAAACAATGGTTTTATCGTAGGTTGCACCCGGATCTGTTCTTAGTTCTTTCCATTCTTTAATGGCTGCTTCGAAATCTTCACCCTGCGGTGCATATTTGCGTCCGCGGCAATATTCAAAGGTCACTTCGTCAGGTGCGATCAATCCTGCTCTTGCACCTGCTTCAATCGACATATTACAAACGGTCATCCGCTCATCCATTGACATGTTTCTGAATACTTCCCCAGTGTATTCAATGACATAGCCTGAACCGAACTTCACGCCATGTGCGCCAATGACTGCTAAAATGACATCTTTGGCTGTTACCCCTTTTTGAAGCTTTCCGTCTACTCTAATTTCTAGTGTTTTCGGACGCTGCTGCCAAAGTGTTTGTGTGGAAAGTACATGTTCAACCTCACTTGTACCGATCCCGAAGGCAAGTGCGCCAAATGCGCCGTGTGTGGATGTATGACTATCTCCACAAACGATTGTTTTCCCCGGAAGTGTCAAACCAAGCTCTGGTCCAACGACATGAACAATTCCTTGGTCTACACTGTGAAGGTCAGCTAGACGGACTCCAAATTCAGCACAGTTGCGCTCCAAAGCACTAACTTGCTTCTTTGCAATCTCATCTTTGATCACAAATCGATTCACAGTCGGAATGTTGTGATCCATCGTTGCAAATGTGTTTTGAGGCCTTCTCACCTTGCGTCCTTTTTGTCTTAATCCTTCAAATGCTTGAGGTGACGTCACCTCATGCACCAAGTGCAGATCAATATATAAAAGGTCTGGTTTTCCCTCGCCGTTTTTCACAACATGCTGATCCCATATTTTTTCGATGATTGTTCGAGGCATAACCCTTTTTCCTCCCTCTACCTAATTCAACAAGATTTCTATTTATACAGTTGCTTTCGTGCGCTGTTTAAGTGCGTCTACAACGGCTGTCGTAATTTCGTCAGTCGTTTGGTACGTTCCCTCTTTTGCTGCTAAGTCCTTTGTTCGTTTGCCAGAGGCAAGAACGGCTTCGACGGCTTCTTCGATTGCAGCCGCTTCCTTTTCTAATGCAAAAGATGTTCTTAGCAAGCTGGCTGCTGATAAAATGGTAGCCAGAGGGTTTGCAACGTTTTGCCCCGCAATATCGGGTGCTGAACCATGAATCGGCTCATATAAATGGAGTCCGGTGCTTGATAAACTAGCAGATGGCAACATACCGAGTGAGCCAGTAATCATAGAAGCTTCGTCACTTAAAATGTCCCCAAACATATTCTCTGTCACGATGACATCAAATTGAGCGGGCTTATAAATAAGCTGCATGGCAGCATTATCGACGAGCATGTGCTCATATGCGACTTCTGGATATTGGGAAGCAACTTCTTCAACCGCATCCCGCCATAGTTTACTAGAAGCAAGAACATTCGCTTTATCCACAGACGTTACTTTTTTCCGTCTCGTTAACGCCATGTCGAACGCTTCTTTTAATACACGGACAATCTCTTCCTTTGTATAAAGAAGCGTATCAACAGCAGCTTCTTTGCCTTCATCATCCGTATAGCGCTCGCTAGGTTCACCAAAATAAAGGCCTCCTGTTAATTCACGAACGATGACAAAATCTACTCCGCTAATATGATCCTGTTTTAACGGTGAAGCCTCGCTCAAGCTATCAAATACTTTGACAGGACGGATGTTTGCAAATAAGTCCAGCTGTTTACGAATAGCGAGCAAGCCTTTTTCCGGGCGAAGTTCTGACGGATTTTGATCCCACTTAGGTCCGCCAACTGCTCCTAATAAAATCGCATCTGCGCTTTTACACACATCTACTGTTTCTTTAGGAAGCGGATGGTTTTTTTCATCTATCGCTATACCGCCAATGAGGGCTGTTTCGAATTCAAATTCGTGTTGAAATTGAGCCGCTGTTTCTTGCAAAACAGCGACTGCTGATGTCACGACTTCCGGTCCGATTCCATCGCCGGGCAAAAGTGCAATTTTCTTTTTCATGAGTCCCTTCCTCCTTTCCTATGAGATTGCGTGATGTTTCTCAATTTCAATGAGATTTGATTTAAAGATTAAATGCCTGTTCACCGCATTGACGTAAGCTTTAGCCGATGCTTCCAGCACATCTTGCGCTACACCGCGTCCTGCTGTTTCTTTTCCTTCTATTGAAACAGTGACATATACCTCCGCTAGCGCGTCTCTACCTTTTCCATTTGATTGAATACGGTAGTCTAGCAAATGAATTCTTTCCTCCATACAGCGCTCGAGTGTGTTGTATACAGCTTCTACACTGCCAGCACCTGTAGCTGCTTCTTGAATGAGTTCCTGCGTTTCTTGGTTTTTAAGAGAAACCGTCGCAGTTGGCATTTGTTCTGTCCCATAGTGGACTTGAAGGCTTTCAAATTCATAGCCGATTTTACGGTCTGCTACTTTTTCTTCTAATATAATAGAGATCAAATCATCATCTGTGATTTCTTTCTTCTTCTCTGTTAAGTTCTTAAATGTTTGGAAGAACTTATTGATTTCTTCTTCAGTTAGTTTAAAGCCTAGTGTTTTCAAGCGGTCTTTAAACGCATGTCTTCCGGAGTGTTTACCAAGGACAAGCACATCTGTTGTAACGCCTACAAGCTCTGGAGAAATAATTTCATAGGTTGTTTTTTCTTTGAGGAAACCATCTTGGTGAATGCCTGATTCATGTGCAAACGCGTTGTTTCCAACGACTGCTTTATTACGCGGCACAATCATACCTGAGTATTTGCTCACTACATCACTTGTGCGCTTAATTTCATTCAATTGAATCGTTGATTCGACCTGATAAAAATCTTTTCGAATGTGAAGAGCCACTGCAATTTCTTCTAAAGCGGCATTCCCTGCTCGCTCTCCAATCCCGTTGACAGCCGTTTCAATTTGATCCGCTCCATTTTCAATCGCGGCAAGTGAGTTTGCCACCGCCATCCCTAAATCATCATGACAATGTGCTGACAAATTCACGCGGTCAATATTTGGAACGTGTTCCTTCATATATTTAAAGATATTTCCGTACTCTTTTGGCGCCAAGTATCCAACTGTATCAGGTAAGTTAATGACACTGGCTCCTGCATCAATGACCTTTTCTACAATTTCTGCTAAGAAAGCTAGATCGGTACGGCATGCATCTTCTGCTGACCACTGAACAACTGGAAAACGTTCTTTTGCGTATTTCACCATTGAAACAGCCTGTTCCACAACTTCTTCACGTGTTTTCTTTAGTTTATGCTTAAGGTGAATATCAGAAGTTGCAATAAAAACGTGGATTCTTGGTTGCGCCCCATCTTTTAGCGCCTCCCATGCAGCATCAATATCACCCTTCACACATCGTGCAAGCCCTGCTACAGAACAGTTTTTGATGGTTCTTGCAATTTCTTGTACACCTAAGAAATCCCCTCGGGATGAAGCGGGAAAACCCGCTTCAATGATATTTACCCCAAGGCGCTCAAGCTGCTTTGCAATGATTAGCTTTTCTTGTGCATTTAAGTTCACTCCTGGTGATTGCTCACCATCTCGAAGTGTTGTGTCAAAAAAATTAATTTTTCGCACCGACGCTCACCGCTTCCTTTTTCTTTCCTTGTTTAACGAAAGGCATCATTTCACGAAGCTTTCTTCCTACGATTTCAATTTGGTGCTCACTTTCACTTGCATTGATCGCATTGAAACGTGGACGATTCACTTGGTTTTCAACGATCCATTCTTTTGCAAATGTTCCGTTTTGGATGTCAGTCAAGACTGCTTTCATTGATTCTTTTACTTTTGCATCAACAACGCGTGGTCCTGATACGAAGTCACCCCATTGTGCCGTATCAGAGATTGAATATCTCATGCCTTCTAATCCTTCTTCATACATTAGGTCAACGATCAGCTTCAGCTCATGTAAACACTCGAAGTATGCAAGCTCTGGCTGATATCCAGCTTCTGTTAACGTTTCGAATCCTGCTTTTACTAATGAAGTAAGACCTCCACAAAGTACTGCTTGCTCACCGAATAGATCTGTTTCCGTTTCTTCTTTAAATGTTGTTTCAAGTACACCCGCTCTTGCTCCGCCGATTGCCTTTGCATAAGCAAGTGCTTTGTCTTTCGCTTGACCTGATACATCTTGGTAGATGGCAAATAGTGCAGGTACACCAGCGCCTTGCTCATAAGTTCTTCTTACAAGATGTCCTGGACCTTTTGGAGCCACAAGATACACATCTACGTCACTAGGAGGAACAATTTGATGGAAATGAACGTTGAATCCGTGTGCGAATACAAGTGAGTTACCTGCTTCTAATTGATCTTTGATTTCTTCGTCATATACTTTCTTTTGCTGTTCGTCTGGAAGTAAAACCATCACAACATCTGCTTGTGCTGCTGCTTCTTTTACTGTGAACACTTGATGGCCGTCTTCTTGAGCTTTATTATAAGAACCACCTTTTCTCACGCCGACGATCACATCTACGCCGCTTTCTTTTAAGTTTAGTGCATGTGCATGACCTTGTGATCCGTAACCAATGATGGCAACCTTTTGACCGTTTAATACGTTTTCTTGAATATCACCGTTATAATATACTTTTACCATTTGACTCTCTCCTTTTGTTTAGACAATTGAAATTGTTTTATTGGTTTGCGTCTTTTGCTGATTATCTCTCGCAAAGGCCGTTGTGCCAGTTCTGGCGACTTCTTTAATGCCATATGGCTTAAGTAATTCAATGAGTGCTTCAATTTTTGAAGACTCACCTGTCACCTGAATGACGACACTCTCTCTGCTCACATCGACAATAGAAGCTCTAAAAGGCTCAATGACCCCTGTGATTTCCATTCTAGATGCTGGTGCAGATACGACTTTTATCAAAGCCAGCTCTCGCTGAACGATTGATTGGTTTGTAATATCAATTACTTTGAGGACATCGATTTGTTTGTTGAGCTGTTTTGTCAGCTGTTCGATGTCTTTCTCTTGGTCTACATGGACGACGAACGTGATGCGTGATACATCTTGAATCTCAGAATGGCCGACCGTAATGCTTTCAATGTTATAATGTCTTTTTGTAAAAAGGCCTGTGATTCTGTTCAGTACGCCTGATCGATTTAATACAGTCAACACAATAATTCTTTTCAAGGTTTCACCCCCACCATCTCATGAAGTCCTTTCCCCGGCGCGACCATCGGGAATACTTTCTCATCTCTCGCTACATTGACATCGATGAAAACAGGCTCTCTAGACGTTAACGCTTCTTCAAGCTTTTCTTTCGCTTCTTCGTCTGATGAAATTCTGATTCCTTTAATGCCATAAGCTTCAGATAATTTTACGAAGTCTGGCTGCTCTGAAAATTTAGAATGTGAGTAGCGTTCTTCGTAGAAAATTTCTTGCCATTGTCTTACCATTCCAAGACTGTGATTATTGAGAACAATCACTTTCACTGGAAGGTTCAGCTCACGGATAACGGCAAGTTCTTGCAGGGTCATTTGGAAACCTCCGTCTCCTAAAATCGCCACAACGGTTGCCTCTTGATCAGCTAGCTGTGCGCCAATGGCTGCCGGCAAACCAAATCCCATTGTGCCAAGCCCTCCAGATGTTACCCACTTATCTGCATTTTCAAATGGGTAGAATTGTGCAGCCCACATTTGGTGCTGTCCAACATCTGTTGCGACAATGGCTTCACCTTTTGTAAATTGATGAATGTATTCGATCAGCTTTTGAGGCTTAAAGCCCTCAGCATCGTTTTCAACGTACCAAAGTGGATATTCTTCCTTCCACTGATCTAGCTGGCTTCTCCACTCATCTGATTCACCTTGTTTCCCGTCCTGCTTGATCAGCTCTTGAAGCACTAGCTTACTGTCGCCAACAACCGGGATATGCGTGTGAATGTTTTTGCCAATTTCCGCTGGATCGATGTCAATATGAGCAACCTTCGCATGCTTTGCAAAATGATTGAGGTTGCCTGTTACCCTATCATCAAATCTAGCTCCGATTGAAATGAGCAGGTCACATTGATGAAGCGCCATGTTTGATGCGTATGTGCCGTGCATCCCTGCCATCCCAAGGAAAAGGGGATGCTTAGCCGGAAATCCGCCAAGTCCAAGGAGCGTATGAGCAACCGGAATTTGCTGCTGCTCCGCATACTTTCTTAATTCTTCTGACGCTTTACCATGAAGAACGCCAGCTCCTGCTAAAATGACTGGTTTCTTTGCTCTGCTTACAGCTTCTACTAATTTGCGAATTTGCAAATAGTTCGGCTCGATTTTGGGCTGATACCCAGGTAAATCAATCGGCTGATCGTATTCAAATGTTCCTTCAATGCTTGCGACATCTTTTGGAATATCAATTAAGACTGGACCAGGTCTGCCTGTTGTTGCGATGTGGAACGCCTCTTTAATGACACCTGGTAAATCTTCTGGACGTCTGACCTGATAGCTGTGCTTTGTAATCGGCATTGTGATACCGAGTACATCTGCTTCTTGGAAAGCATCTGATCCAATGACTGAGGTCGCCACCTGTCCTGTGAATACAACAAGAGGCAGTGAATCAATCATTGCATCTGCAATACCTGTAACAAGGTTTGTCGCCCCCGGTCCTGATGTTGCAATCACAACGCCTGGTTTACCAGATACTCTTGCGTACCCTTCTGCTGCGTGAATCGCTCCTTGCTCATGCCTTGGCAGAACATGAAATAAACCAGAATCGTAAATTTTATCGTAGATTGGTAAAACGGCTCCGCCTGGATATCCGAAAATGACTTCTACTTTTTCTCTTTTGAGTGCTTCAATTAACATGAGTGCACCGTTCATCGTTTGTGGTGCAGTTGATTTTTCCGTCTCCACTTGTACATTTGTCCCCATTTGATTTCCTCCTCTTTGTCTTGCTTCAGTCAAGTTTTTTCACCCTTTTCCATTCAAGATCGAGATATGAGACCATATAAAAAAGCCTTCTCACCCCACAATGACACTACTTTTCACTAGGTCAAAGGGGCGAAAAAGCTTTGTTTTTCGCGGTACCACCCTTGTTCACGGCAAATCATGCTGCCGTCTCATGGACATCTTTCGTCCATTTTGGTAACGAGTGAAGCAATGTCACTCGGCCTGCCCTACTATCATTTCAAGCAGACACTCAGAGGTGAGTTCACTTTAGAAAGTAACACCGGTTTTCAGCTAGCACCGGCTCTCTGTAGATACTGACTCTAAAGCTACTATTCCTCTTCAACGTTTATCGATATCTATTTAGCTTGCGTGAATGTTTTCATCTGCAAAGACTACTTTTTCTCCTTCTTCAACGACTCGCTTACGGAATTGTTCAAGAAGTTTGTTTGTGTGGAATCCTGGCTTTCCTTCACCAATTGTACGACCGTCAACTTTGACAACGGCTATGACTTCAGCTGCGGTTCCTGTCAGGAAGACTTCTTCAGCTGTATACACATCATGTCTTGTGAATGGTTCTTCTTTCACTTCGTAGCCTAGGTCTTCTGCAATCTCCATGATGGCATTTCTTGTAATGCCTTCAAGTGCGCCGATATAACCTGGCGGTGTATAAAGCTTGCCTTTTTTATAAATAAACACGTTGTCCGCAGAACCTTCTGCCACGTACCCTTGATCGTTCAGCATCAGCGCTTCACTTACACCAGCCATTTGGGCTTCGATTCGGACAAGAATGTTATTCAAATAATTTAATGATTTCACTTTTGGACTGAGTACATCCGGACGATTTCGTCTCGTTGGTACTGTCACAATATCAATACCTGTTTCATATAGGTGCTTTGGAAAGATGGCCAGCGGCTCTACAATGATCACTGTGTTGGCTCTCCCGCAGTTGTTAGGATCTAAACCAAGATCACCCGCTCCTCTTGAGACGACAAGACGGATGTAGGCATCCTTTAGGCCGTTCCTTTCAACTGTATGAATCATTTTTTCAGTGAGTTCCTCAAGTGAATATGGAATGTTCAGCATAATGGATCTGGCGGAATCATACAGGCGGTCTAAATGCTCTTTCATTCGAAAGATATTTCCGTTATACACGCGTATTCCTTCGAACACACCGTCACCATATAAGAAGCCATGATCATAAACTGAAATTTTCGCATCCTCTTTTTTCACGAGTTCATCGTTTAAAAAGATCCACTGTTCCTTTTGGTCTTCCATTTTCAGTGAGCACCCTCTCTTTCAATCAAGAAGTAGTTGAATTTTCTGACACTTAATTTTGAAGTTTCTCTCGCATGCTCTGCGTGTTTGTTTGCTTTTGTTGAACCCATCTTACGTCGCTTTCCATGCAGTGTCAACAGCATTTTTAAAATTATTAGACAATTTAGACTAATCAAAATAAAATGTATACGCTTACACCTTTGCTAGACAAGGAATGAAAAAACTTTAATTTTTTTGTATTTTCTCTTCAATTTATTTACTTTACATGAACGGTTTTCTTTTGAACAAACTTTTGTGATATTTTTTCACATGGTTTTTGATGAATGTTGTCAGATTTCATCTTTTTTGTTTTTTCATTCGGAATGCCTTTATAAAGCGTTTTCCTATCAAATTATGATAGAATGAGAGCATCTTATAGAAGGAGGGCAACACATGGCTAACATCAGAGGTTATATCGGAACGTATACTAAGGGAGATAGCAAAGGAATCTATTCTTTTACATTAAATACGGACAAGCAGCAGATTGAACAAGTAGAAGTGGCTGCTGAACTTGAAAATCCTACATATTTAACAGTCTCAGATTCTCAAAAATTTGTGTATGCTGTTGTCAAAAAAGGATCGCAGGGCGGTCTTGCTGCATATCAAATTGATCCAGAAACCGGCGCACTGATTTTCATCAACCAAGAGCTTGCCGATGGCGCTTCTCCTTGTCACGTCAGTGTGGACAGTCAAACGAAAACAGCTTTTACAGCGAACTATCATAAAGGAACAGCAGAGATGTATGAAATCGATGCTGAAACCGGCTCAGTCATCCGCACGCTGTCACAGGCGCAGCATGAAGGAACTGGCCCTAACGAAGACCGTCAAGAAAAACCGCACACGCACTTTATGGGTCTGACACCAGATGAACAATTTGCAGTGGCTGTTGACCTTGGAACAGACGGGATTTATACGTACAAGAAAGAAGACGGCAAGCTCGAGCTCGTTCATACATTTGAAACAAAACCAGGTAGCGGTCCGCGCCATATCACATTCCATCCAACGAAACAGGTGGCATATGTCATGACAGAGCTCAGCTCAGAGGTTATTGTGCTTCGTTACTTTGAAGACGGTCATTTTGAAGAGATTCAAACGATTGCAACCATTCCAAGTGACTTTACAGAGAACAATCAAGGCAGCGCAATTCATGTCTCTTCAGACGGCAAATTTGTATATGCAGGAAATCGCGGACATGACAGCATCGCAATTTTCAAAGCAGATGCGAACGGCAAACTAAGCCTTGTCGAGATCGCTTCATCTGAAGGAAATTGGCCTAGAGACTTTGTTCTTGACCCAACAGAAGAATTCCTTGTCGGTTCAAACCAAGAATCTAGCAATCTTGTATTATACAAACGCGACAAAGAAACAGGACGACTCACTGTCTTACAATCAGACATCACCGTTCCTCATCCAGTTTGCGTGAAATTTTTAGGGTAATGAAAAAAAGCCTCCGTTTTGGAGGCTTCAGATTGTTGACAAAGGGCTAAAATGATCTTTATTTTAGCCCTTTATCTTCTTTTCAGCGTCAACTGAAAACCTTTGCAGTCTAGGAAGGACGAGTACCGGTGCGGAGCGAGTTTAACATTCGTGAGCACCGGCACGCAGGACTGACAAAGAATGCAAGGGTTTGTCTACACGCTGGAGCCTCCGTTTTGGAGGCTTTTCTTTATGCAGACGGCATACCGCCATCCTCAAGCTTTTGATCAATAATAGACGTATCGGTTTTCTCACCAAACCACTTTGCCAGCCTGTCTTTCGCTTTTCCTTTGACATCATCATCAATATACATCGCCACTTGAAGCAGGGCAAATGTGATCGCTCCTAAATCATCTGTGTAGCCGACACCAATCAACGTATCGGGGATGAGATCAATCGGAAGGATAAAGTAGCCTAACGCGCCAATGATGAGGGTCTTCGCTTTAACAGGCACTTCTGGTTTTTGCAATGTATAGTAAAGTAATAGCACAGCATAGACAAGAGAGACCCCAGCTTTTTGTGCCGTCTTTTTTAACTTTTCCCAAAAGGCATGATCATTAAAATGCTTCTTCGAACGCTTTAATAGTTCTTTTTTCTCAGAACGATTCATTGTATCGCCTCCATATTCAGCATAGCCCTTTCACCCTATTTATACAGGAAATTCACTCATTCGACAAACAAAAAGCAGCAGAAATCTGCTGCATTCTACTGCTCTTTGTAAAACTTTTCGATCGCCTTATCGATGTACACCCACCCTTTATAAGACACATGAATCGTATCCTTAAAGAAATATGGATCATACTCATGTGAAGTCAAATCTGCGACTTCATACCCGTTTTCTCGAATTTGACGATTGACCTTTTCATAATACTCTGTACGTCCCTCTTTCGGAAACCCAGTGTAGTCATACCATTTTCCGTTGACAGGAATCGTCACAAACAAAGGCTTCGCCCCTGCCTGTTTTAAAATATCCAGCATGATCTGAAAATCTTTGTATTCTGGTGATTCGGCATAAGAATGACCTTGGCGGGAATCCTTCATCTTACTCATAATCGGCTTTAGTTTACGGTCATACAGTCTCTGATCCATATAGAACGGGTTATCCCCTGCTTTTTCCGCAGCTAATACACTCGCTTCTTTTTCAAGTTCAGTCCAAGATTTCCCTTTGACTGAAGGAGACGGACGAAGCTCGCGCTCATGCCCCGATCCAATCGTATAGTACATGTCTTTCTTTTGAAGCATCCCATAATACATTTTCGCAATAGGAGAAATCGCGCGAAATGCGAATTTGTTCCCAGAAAGCTCTGCTTTAAAAAGCTCTGTAATCACCATGTCGTCCTTCACTGCTTTAAACGTCATGATTCTTTTCATCAGCTCTTTTTTTACAGACGGATTAATTTCTTTATTATAGGCAAGATTCAACGCTTGAAGCGCTGAATAGTTAGGTGCAAAGTGATTCTCGTCAGATCCCCATTTCACAAACCACTGTGGGGACACGATAAACACAAGCTTTTTCCCTTTTAATTCATCCATATGCGCTGCGAAGTTCATGGCATGGATTAATGATTGTGATCCACCTTTTCCAATAAGATAAGGTGTAAACCCTTGATTGTTCTCATGAAAGAAATTCGAAGGGTGATATGGATCAAAACGTGATAGTTCAGAAGATCCATAGATCGGCAAATAAGTTGGATCTTTTAGCATTTCATCTTGTAAATAAAGCCCTTGGAACATCTCTGGATCTAACTCTGTGGCTGACTTTTGTAATTTGTCTTTTGGGATCAGATGTAAGAGCCATGCATTTGGTACAAGAAGAACACCAATGAATAGAACAGCCGCCAAAATAAGCGGCCCAAAAAAACGCTTTTTCATTACTTCATCTCTGCCAGCTGCTCAGCAATGTGATTCGGCGTATCCCACACATCACGATCGAACTCTGTAATCGGAACAGTAATTCCTAGATGACTTTCAATCGCCATGAGCAATTCAACTGTACCAAATGAATCAAGAAGACCTTCCTCAAAAATCGCAATCTCTGGATTTTCTTTCACAACATCGTCCTGACAGACCTCTGCAATAATACCATATACTTGATTTTTAAATTCCATAATTTTCTACTCCCTTAATCATTAATGATGAAATGGTTTTCCTGAAAAAATATAAAAGCCGAAACAAATCACATGGAATGTAATTATGATCGAAACAACAGCTGTGACCTTATTATCCGGCCACCATTTGTGCTTTTTATTCCATTTCTCAAATAAATTGTAACCGGACATGACAACCGCATGGTACAGTCCGTAAATAATATATTGAAGGGCGAGTCCATGCCAAGCACCCATCAATAGAAAGAGAACAAAGTACCCGATATTCGATACGGCCATCCGGTTCTTCAACCACTTCTTTTTTGTCATAAAGAACACAAATCTCATAAACACATAGTCTCTGAACCAGAAGGATAGCGACATATGCCAGCGATTCCAGAAGTCTTTAATATTTCGGCTGAGAAACGGCTTATTAAAGTTTTCTGGTGATTTGATGCCCATGATATAACTCACACCCACAGCAAACGCTGTATATCCAGCAAAGTCAAAGAACAAATACATACTGTAGGCATACATATACGTTAACTGCTGAACAAAGTGGCTGCTGCCAATATAATGAATATTCATCAAAATATATGTGTGAATCAGATAGCCAATAATGAATTTATATAGGAAACCAATAAAGATTTTATGAATCCCAGCATATAGAAGGTCACTGTACACTTCCTTTTCAGGCGGTGTATCCATATCCTTTTCAAACCGGCGGTATCGATCGATTGGACCTGATGAAATCGTCGGGAAAAAGACGATGAAATAGACCAAACGGTGAATCGAGATTTTCTTTTTAATCAAGCCGTCTCTCGTCTCAATAATTAACTGGACACCTTTAAATGTTAAGTACGAGATTCCTAAAAAGCTGAGCCAGTTCATTGGCGGCGGATGATGCGGATGATGAGTTAAAAAGAACGGCAAGATTTTTGATAACACAAGCGGCAAAATAGATGCCACAACCGCCATATAGAAAACAGAAGCTTGATTTGCCTTTAACCGGTACGCAATGTACAGGCGGATGATCAACACTTGCCACACCGTAAACAAGAAGAGCAGCAGAGCCCCATGTGCATCTTTTGAGAAAATAAGCGCCAGCGCTACAACTGTTGCAAACATGTTGTAGCCTTGCATTCTTTTGCCACGAAGACCGAGAATCATTGTCGGCAAAAGGAGAATACCAATCAGAATGAAGAAAAAGAATGAACTAAACGGAATCATAGAAGAACCTCTTTCGCGATTCTTTTACGGTCAACCTTCCCGTTAGGTGTCATGTACAGCTGCTCAAGATAGACAAATTTTCTCGGAATCATGTACGCAGGGAGTGAATCCGCCATTTCTTTTTTTATCGCACTTGTCAGCTGATATTCTTTTTCAAATGAATGCTCTGATGGGACAATCGCTGCAATTAAGTACTCCACATGTCCGTTTGGTTGGAACGGAACAATCACACAAGCATTGACATAGGTTGTCTCGCTCACATGGTATTCAATTTCTTCAAGCTCCATCCGGTATCCATGCAACTTGATTTGATAATCAAGACGGCCGTGGCATGTAATTAAACCATCCTGCTTCACACCTGCATCACCTGTGCGGTAAGCAGGGCGGCCTTCGTATTCAAAGAACACTTGATCCGTTAAAGCTTGTTCACCTAAGTAGCCTTTACTGACGCTTGGCCCCACGATGACAATTTCCCCTTTTTCTCCATCTAGGAGCGTCTGACCTTCTTCATCTAAAATGACGATATCTGTATCAGGTTTGGCATAGCCCACTGGTAAAGAATCGTGCTGATCGACAACCTCCTTCGTCACTTCAATCGATGTGATGGCAACAGTTGCTTCAGTTGGACCGTACGTATTAAAGACCTGCGCCTTCGGAAAACGCTCAAGGAGTGCACTTGCTACAGATACAGGAAGCGCCTCACCGCAGAAAAGGAAAACGTTCAGCTCTGGTAAAAGCTCCCCTGTAAAGGAAGGGTCCATTAAGCACATTTGGACAAAGGACGGTGTGGATGTCCACACTTCAACGTCAGATTGACCAAGTGCTGCAAACATATCCTTCGGCTTATTGACAAGATCTTTCACTAAACAATAAAGCGTGCCGCCTGATTGAAGCGCTGGGTAGAGATCCATCACTGATAGGTCAAAAGAAAACGGTGCTTGATTTAAGAACGTGCGTCCCTCTCCGATTGGAAAATCGCTGCACATCCACTCTGTAAAGCTTTCTAAATTGTTGGCTGTTACCTGAACGCCTTTCGGTTTACCGGTACTGCCTGACGTATAAATGATATAGAAGACATCATCACCTTGCACCCACTGCGAGGATGGTGGTGCTTCTTTTTCAAGCGCTAAAAGCGATGATGCACTCTTCACATGAATGTGTTCTTCTACATCCAGTACAGCCTGCTCATTTGCACAAATCAATAGACTCGCTTTTGAGCTTTCAATAATTGAGACAATACGCTCAGCAGGTATTGAGATATCAACTGGAATGTAAGGTCTGCCTGATTTCACACTTCCTAAGAAAGAAATCAGCATCTCTGGCTCCATATGACCGTATACAATGACAGGTGCACTGTCAACTGCAACCGCATCAATCGCCCCCGCCATTTGGTCTGATAGACGCCAAAGCTCATCATATGTGATCGAAGCGTGTTGAGAAACAAATGCTGGCTGTGTCGGTTTCGTTTGTTGGTATTCAAGAATCGTGTGTAATAGTTTCATCGTTTACTCTCCAATTAAAAATCGTTGTAAATGAATGATCCCGTATTCGCTGTATGGAATCCGTAAATAAAGAACAATAATAGCAAAATAAGTAAGTAAAAACTTGTATATCCTATCCATTTTACAGACTTATTTTCTGATAGCTTTTTGAATAGCATATTGATAACCTCTTTTCTTTTGACACTTATAAAGACGCATGGATCATCCAAAGGTTTCATATCAAACCATAAAAATCTTAAGAAATAACGAAGAAAAGATGTCCAAAGTATGAAGGTGTGATTAGGCAAAGCTGTATTATTGTAACAAAAAATTAATGTATTTGAAATGAAATGGAAGCTTAAATTTGCCTTAAAATTGGTGAAAACTGTCGAACAAACGCAAAAACCACCTAGTTTGACTAGATGGCTTTGATTTCAATTACTTCTTATATTTATTGACTTCGAACATGAGAATGTTGTTGAATACCACATAATCCTTTTTGCTTTCAAAAGGACCTTTGTTGTTGTCATGCTCGTCAATTTCATAAAACCCGGGACCTTCGCCGGCATCACGCTTTTTGTACCAGGATGGAAAGGTCAGATTACTTCAGCAGTGCGTTGACCAATCTAGTATTTAGAGCTTTAGCACTCAATACTTTTTTCCTATTCATTACATTTTTTTATATTGTTAAAATAAACATACTTATTTGAGAAGGGAGTGAACCTTTCTGGGCAAAATACTTGATGCAAAAGCACTAACCAGTGCCATGGATATAAGATCAAAACACTATCAGGCACTCCGCGAACACATGGTAGATTTAAAAAAGGCGCTACAAGGCGTGGCAAACCTCGGTGATGATTTCACTGGGAAAGGTGCCGATAACATTAAAAGTTTCTATAAAGAGCTGGCTGGAAATGTGGACATGTTTATCAGCTTCATTGATAAGCAAAAAGCCTTTCATGAAGGGGTTTCAGGTACACTGGATGATACAAACTTTGGCGGCGACACTTTTGTAGAAGAACACTTTTTAGACAATGCTGTACATATGGGTATCAAAAACGCTAAAAGCATTGTAAAAGATCAAAAAAAGGCACTGAAAACCATTTTTCAAGACATTGATGACCTCATTTCTTTGGAGGTATTTGATAGCCAAACCTTTGATGAAAAAATCGCAGATGCGGAAGATGAAAGAAAAAAGACATTAAAAGATCTACGAGAGCTTGATCAACATTTAAAAGATGAATATGCTTTGTCAGAGACCGAACAGCAGGCTACAATGGCATTGTACGCAGAAATGATGAATGCGACAAATGACGGAAAATCCATTTCACCTATGAATTTTGACAAGAAAGCGTATCAAAATAGCGAAATCTACAAGGCAAAAAGCGATATTCAAAAGCAAACGTCTGAATATCTGAAAATCAAAAAAGATCAAGAAGAAGCTCGCAAGATCGCAAAGGAACAAGAAGCCCTTGCCAACCGTCCTTGGTATGAAAAAGCACTAGATTATGGCGGAAATATCGTCAACGAGCTGACCGGCGTAAACGATGCAAAACGTGCCGCAACAGGCGTTGACCCGATCACAGGTGAAGAACTCACCGCAGGCCAGCGAGTCGCTGCAGGAGGCATGGCAGCAGCGGGCTATATCCCAATCGTCGGCTGGGCAGGCCGTATTTTCAAAGGCGGCAAAGCTGTCTATAAAACGACTCAAGCCACGTCCGCCGCAGTGAGAGCGGTTGACGTTTACAAAACATCACAAAAATCCTTTGACGCCTTAAAAACATCCCAAAAAGGTTTATACGGCCTCACCGCGACCAACGGCTTCAGCGAAGCGATTACAGGCCGAGACATGTTTGGAAATAAGATCTCGAAAGAACAACAGGAAGCGAGTATGAATGCGGCGTTGGGGATGCTTTTGCCGTTTGGGGCAAAAGGGTTTCATGGGAAGATAGGAATTAAAAATACTGGTAAATCTACAAAGAATACCACAACATTATGGGATATTAAAACTACAGCAGATAAAACAATAAAATACAAATTTAACGGCGATACAGTTACTGCTTACCGAGATCCAAAAACAGGTTTGTGGTGGGCTAAAGATACAACTGGTCATGGAAATTCCGCTTTTAAAGTATTCAAGGAAGCAAAAGGTGGAAAAGAACTTCATTGGGTTGCTGATAGTGATAAATATGGAAATTACATGATCAATAAACATAAAAGTTCAACCGGAACTGTCATCAAAATAAAATAACAAAAGGTGATTATACATGTCTTTAACAAAAACTGAGGCTGAAAAACTATTTAAGTTAGGATTTAAAAGGCCTGAGTATGCTGATGAAGTGTACCCACAAGATATTTACGAATACAAAGATGCCACTTGGGCGATTGGCGGAAGAATTGTTCCATCAACAACTCTATTATGTAAGGAAGATGTATTTAAAGAAGGAATATGGATTCCGTCAATGACGGATTTATTTACTTGGTTAGAAGAGATGGATTGTGAATTTCACCTATCATATGATGGGTTAAGCTATAAGGTTGAGGTTTCTACTAGCGATGAGCAGAGATTCAAAGGAAAAGGCACCTCCGTTGAAATGAGTTTATTTAAAGTTATTTGCAAAATACTTCAAACATTTGGAGGTGCACCGGTACAAAAAAATTATGAAATTATTGAAGTAGATGTTATAGAGAAAGATGAACTTTAGCCTCTCATTAAGAAATATAAAAAACTTTTACAAAATCAGTGTGAGGAAATGTAGACCCATATAGATAATATAGAAATAAAAGGATAAGATGAGCTTTCAGTAAATATTAGCTCATCTTTTTCTATACAAATTTATTTTAAATATAAGATTTTACGAATTGTGAAAGTAAAAATAACGTATACATTTAAAATTTGACTAAAAACAATACCCGTATTGGTAAAGTTGAAGGTGTAGAAGACCATTATTATTTTGAAAGAAGAAACAATAAATAACCCAAACGAGGAGTATCCAAATGATTAGAGAAGAAAAATTTATGAACCCACAAGCGATGTCTCAAATTTTTGGGGAGATTCCACAATTTAAAAATGCAGAGATCATGAATGTTGATTTAAACAGAGATGGTCCTACCCTATTTATAAGACTAATGACAAAAGACTCCGTGAAAAATAAACCTAAACGTTGGAGAGATTTTGATGTTGTCTACGTTGAATTATCATTCATTGGTGTAACGGATTTAAAAATTAATCACTTAGGAAATAATAATATAATTGATCATTTTGAGATTAGCACAACAGGGGATGAAGGGTTACTAAAAATAAATTGTAAGAATCAAATGCAAATCGAAACCATATTTGATTGGGCAAGAGTTGAACAAATTTCACCAGGGCTAATTGGTTCTTAAAATCGTTTCGCAGTACGAAAGTGGCTGAAGCCACTTTCGTATAAAACCTCATTATACGTTTCATGATATCTATGAATACACTGAATTTATCATCAAAGAACACAAAGAACCCATGATTTCATGGGTTTCTCATCAGTCCATGATTAGAAAATCCGTCACAAGGCAAGCCGGTTCCCCGTTTTCATCCAGCCCCAAAAGCTTGGATACATTCCGTTGCCGAAGCCTGTTGTAAACATGGCAATGTCCACTTGTCATGAAAACTTGTGATGAGCCAGTCCCATGTGTACTTGTAGTTTTGCTCAAGTGCTTCTGCAAATTCCTCATAAAAATAAAAATCATTGTCTTCTTTATATCGCTTATCCTCATAAACTTGTAAATATAGTGCTGCTTCAGCATCCATGAAACAGCCCATACCCGTATTTACACCATAGCCGTAGAACTCGTCTTCTTTCAAATGTTTGAGTTCCTGTCCTGCTCTTGTGGCAAGCTCCCATTCTATTGCTTGCTCATTTTGTAAACTTGATCATTGCATAGGCTACGCGTTCGTCACCGCTTTCTAACCGCTTAACTACAAGTAGAATAGGATATTTCCCTAGAGCCACCTTCCTCGTAAAAGATTGGTCCCCTTCTGAGTAGTTTGTCTCTTCATCTTTATATAATAGGTGTGCGGGATTTATGTTGTACATGGGTATGATGAATTTAGTTATTTCTCTATTTTATCTTTATTCCTGTTGAATCTATCAATAAGTGTATTGTTACTTTTTAGGAAGGCAGTAAACACTTAAATCATCATTATTCATTAAATACAAAATTTGATTATTATTTACTAATTTATTAGATTGAATTGAATGTGATGGTGTGTTTAATTTGAGAAAAGGCATGCTAAAAATTATGTCTGCATTTGGAATAAGTTCTATTATCGTTTTATTGGTTCCTCTTCTCTTTCATCATTTTTTATTGTTTGTCTCTCTACAATTAATTTGATATCATTAATCGCAGTTATACTATGAAAACAAATTAATTAAATCTAAAATAAAATATGAGAAGGTCATTAAGTGACAAAGCAAATCAAGCCATCCAACATGTTATTAATTGCTTTATCCATTGCTATTATTTCCCTTGTGATGATCTTAGGGAAAATTGATACACCTGTAACCAATGTTTTATTTTATATTGTAGCTCTCGGTATTATGGGGTTCGTTGTTTCAAGCTTAGTAAAAGACTACAAAAAAAGACAGGGAGCTGTCGTTTATGCAGCTCCCTGTCTTTTTTTGACCTCTCACTCGGATTAGTGTTGTAAGATAAATAACCGTTAAAAAATCCGCTCTCCCCCCCCCCCGCTCCCAAAAGACTAATTTGAAGCAAAAAAAAACGAATGTAAGTTCCAATAAACAAAAGAGCCTGAAACCCTTAATAAGAAAGGATTTCAGGCTCTTTTATTAGTACGTCCCAGGAGAGATTCGAACTCCCGACCGACGGCTTAGAAGGCCGTTGCTCTATCCTGCTGAGCTACTGGGACATGTTGTTATGTAGCGTGCTGAGCTGTATTACCTCAACGACAAGATTTATTATATTACTATTGTTCTTTAAAGTCAACGGTTTTTCGAAAGTTTTTTCATAAGGGGCAAATGCTGCACCCTTATGAAATACCTTCCAATGTGACAGTGTTTTCGAGGTCTTGTATGACGTGACCTTCGTCCGTGTAAAATTGCACGTTTGCTTCGCTTCCATCTAGTGTCAGTATAGCATAGCTGCGCTCTTTGCGCACTCTTGGTAGGTGCACGCTGCCAGGGTTAATGAGCAGCTTTCCTCTTAGCAGTTCACTGCCTGGGATGTGCGAATGGCCAAAGCAGATAATGTCTGCGCCTAGCTCTTCTGCACGGTAGTAGACTTGAAGCAAGGATTGTTTGATGCCATGCAGATGTCCGTGAGTGAGAAATAGTTTTCCGCCTCCATCCAGTGGGAGCAGGAGTTCTTCTTCAAAATCGCCCATAAAGTCACAATTTCCTTTGACGACTTTGTATCCTTCGAGTGCTGGATGGTTCGTTTCGAGTTCTGAGTCTCCGCAGTGAATCATCATGTCTACTTCAGCTTTATGCCGTTTGGCAATGGTTTGAAGCTCGTCTGTGAGTCCATGACTGTCACTAATGATGAGTATCTTCATGGCTTCATTCCCCCTTATTCATTTGCGTCTAGCAGTGATGAAAGCTTTTGAAGCGCGACCGCTCGATGGCTGATCTTGTTTTTCTCCTCTGGTGATAGCTCGGCCATCGTCTGGTCTTTGTCTTTGACGATGAAAATTGGGTCGTATCCGAAGCCGTTGTCTCCACTTGGTTCTTCTGCGATGAAGCCTTCTACTGATCCTTCTACCGTCTTTGTTTCTTTGCCCGGTATGCTGACAGCCAGAGCACATCTGAATCTGGCTGTGCGGTCTTCTTTGTCAATGCCTGTAAGCTCGCTCAGTACTTTTTTGACATTCTCAGCATCGTTTTTATGCTCGCCCGCATATCTCGCTGAATAGACGCCCGGTTTCCCGCCAAGATAATCAATTGATAGACCGGAATCGTCTGCAATCACCATTTCACCTGCTTTGGCCTGAATCGCCTCGGCTTTGATGACCGCATTTTCTTCAAAGGTATGTCCTGTTTCTTCAATCTCTTCTGTAAAGCCAATGTCTGCTAGTGTTTTGACCGTGAACCCCTTTGGCTCAAGAATGGCTTTGAATTCTTTCGCTTTGCCCTGATTGTGCGTTGCGATGATGGCTGTTTTCATCTTGATCAAACCCTTCTCTTTATTCGAGGACGTTTCCTGTCACTGCTTTTTGCTTTTCGATTAGTTCTTTGATGCCTTTTTCCGCTAAGTCAAGCAGTCCGTTTAGCTGTTCTCTTGAAAATGTCGCTTCTTCGCCTGTGCCTTGAAGCTCAACAAAGCGTCCAGCGCCTGTCATAATGACATTCATATCCACTTCAGCTGAAGAATCTTCTTCATAATTTAAATCTAACAGAAGTCCCTGTTCAGAATCAATTCCGACGGATATCGCGGCTAAATAATCAGTGATCGGATTTTCTTTCAAAACGCCTTCTGATTGAAGCTTTTGAATCGCAAGTGTCATGGCGACAAATGCACCTGTGATAGACGCCGTGCGTGTACCGCCGTCTGCTTGAATGACATCACAATCAATCCAAATGGTGCGTTCACCAAGCTTTTCTAAGTCAACGACTGCGCGGAGTGCTCGTCCAATTAAGCGCTGAATTTCCATTGTCCGTCCTGTGACTTTGCCTTTAGAAGATTCTCTCATTGTTCTTTGTGCGGTTGCTCTAGGAAGCATGCTATATTCTGCTGTAATCCAGCCTTTTCCTTCTCCTCTTAAAAAAGGAGGTACGCGGTCTTCGATGGATGCGTTACAAATCACCTTCGTATTTCCCGCTGAGATTAAGACAGAGCCTTCTGGATGCGTAATGTAGCCTGCCTCTATTTCAATTTTTCTTAATTCGTCGTATTGTCTTTCATCTAATCTCATGTTTTACCTCCGTTACAATATACATTCCGCGCGGGTGTCAGCGGGGTTCTCCTACTAACTTTGACAACCTGGATCGGTTCTAATCGCTTGGAATAAAAAAGAGGCAGCGAATGTGCATGCCTCTTTTTCTCCATTATATCAATGTGTGACGTTAAAAACTACCTGTATTCACTTGTTCTGGTCTTGAAACTGGCTTTGTGAGTTCTGTTCCTTTTTCGTTCACAAGCTCTGCCTTTCCGTTTACCTTCACAGACACGCTTTTCACATCTGGCAGCTCTGTTAATGTCAGCACAATGCTATCAAGAACTTTTTGTGAAATGACCTTTTTCTTTTCATCTGCACTGCCAAAAATAGATTCATTGAAATCAAGGGTCACATGGCCGTCTTTTACTTTTGGTTCGTCATTCAGCTTCACATCTCGATCAAAGTCTGTGAGCAAATGGCTTGTTTTGCTTGGCCCAGAGACGAGCTCGTCAATGGCTGCTGTAATTGGATCATCTTCATCTTTCGGGGCTCTTGTTGTGACAGGAACATAGTACGTCTGTTCATCAGATTCAGCTAAATAGTAGACGGTGACTGGCTTTGTCGCCGTCATATCAGCGGCTGCCTCGTTCTGAATATTAATACCGTCCTCCCTGCTTAAATCATCTGAGATCGGTGTCCCATTTACAGGCATTTCTTTTAATTCATGTCCATTCATCTTCAATTTGACTTTGGCTACTGAATCAAACTGTGTTAACGTCCAAGTGACAGATTGCAAAATGCGCTGTTCGTCTTCTTTTTTATAGTTTTTGAACTCATTTGAAAAATCAACCACCGCTGTGCCATCTTTAATATCGACAGATACGCTCGTGTCCGCCGGCAGCACGGCTCTAAATCCATTTGGCATCAGGTTGGAGATCGGCCCACCGTCTACGAGATATTCAAGTGTTTGTTTGGCACTTCCTTCGTTTTTCGGCAGCGGAATGGATTGAGAGACGACATAACCGTTTTTATCAATTAAATATAATTCTCTCATGACTGTATCTGCTTGCTTCTCTTCTTTTCCTTCTTTGGCTGTTTGTTTCTCTTCTTTATTCTCTTTCACAAAAGTGACGTTTTGTGGTGGATCAATCTCTGTTTTCGCTTGGTCTGTTTGAAACAATCCGCATCCTGACAAAAGCATGGCTGACGCAATACACGTAACAGCTGCTGTAGATCCCTTTTTCAGCATACTTCACCCTCCTCTAGTAGTTTGTACTACTATGTATACGAGCTCCTCTAGAGGATTAGACCCTTTTCATAAAAAAATAACCCACTCCAATGAGAAGCGGGTTATTGCTGATATACTTTTTCGAGCGACACGGTTTCGACCTTCCCTGGCAGGTAGCCAAACCAGTCGCGCGCGATATTTTGAAAATTTTGCTGCTGCCCGGTTGTGTAAAATGTATGAACAGGCGCTTCCTGAGAAGCATTTAAAAGCCCTTTATATGAAAGAATTGTACTCGCTTCTCTAGCTGTCTCATCCCCTGATGAAATGATGTTCACACCACTGCCCATGAAGCGCTGAATCGGCTCTTTTAAAATCGGGTAGTGCGTACAGCCAAGAATGAGCGTATCAATTCCTGTTTCTTTCATCGGTTCAAGAGAAGCTTTCACCACTTCATCTGCTGTATGATCTAAAAACGTACCGCTCTCCACAAATGGAACAAGCATCGGACACGCCAGACTTTGAACGGTTAGTCCTGCTTTTAGAGATAACAGCGCTTCTTTATAGGCCTCGCTTTTGATCGTATTGGCTGTGCCGATGACGCCAATATGCTGGTTGTTTGTCACCTTGATCGCAGTGCGGGCTCCAGGCTGGATCACGCCAATGACCGGGATATCAAGCGTTGCTTTAATTTCATCAAGCGCAATCGCCGTCGCTGTATTGCATGCAATAACAAGCATTTTAATATGGTGATGTCTTAATAGGTAGTGCGCCATTTCCCATGTATATTGAAGAACCTCTTCTT
The DNA here is from genome assembly GCF_001857925.1 of Bacillus xiamenensis. NCBI lineage: Bacteria > Bacillati > Bacillota > Bacilli > Caryophanales > Bacillaceae > Bacillus > Bacillus xiamenensis. Next base: position 2,859,319 of record NZ_CP017786.1, on the reverse strand, counting down.
CTTCACGCGGGCCGTATGGACACCGTTTTGTATCGCCTACATAGATGATTTTTTCTTTTGGCAGTTGTCTCATGATTTCCTTCGCAACGGTTAAACCGCCTACGCCGGAATCAATAACGCCGATTGGTTGATCCAACAAAATCGCCTCATTTTCTTTTCATTTGCTGCTGTAGTTTCGTTAAAGATTGATTGAAAACGATGGCTTCTTCTTCTGAGAAAGCCCCTAGAAGTTCACTGACGTATTCTTGGCGTTTGACAATCACTTCTTGAATGATCCGCTCGCCTTCAGGCAATAAATGAATGCGAACCACACGACGGTCAGACGGATCTTTGACCCGTTCGACAAGTTCACTTTTTTCCATTCGATCAATTAAATCGGTTGTCGTGCTGCAAGCCAAATACATCTTTTGTGATAGCTCACCTATTGTCATATCTCCGAATTCATAAAGCCACTGGAGCCCTACAAATTGAGGAGGTGTAATCGTATATTGATTTAGAATTTCTCTACCTTTTTGCTTAATAATTGCAGCAATATGGCGCAATGATTTTTCAATTTCTGCAACATGGCCTGACTCATTCGTTTCCATTTTCATTGATACCTCACTATAGCATCTCACTTTGTTTAAAACGTACATTCCTATTTTCCTCGTTTTTCAAAGAAAATGCAAGAAGAGACTCATGGAAACCATATAGAAATAACCGGCTCCTCCCTGGTGCGGAAGGAAAACCGGCTGACGTTAGAGCTCTAGCTCACCCATACGCAGAAGCTCGACTACGGCCTGTGAACGACCTTTGACTCCTAGCTTTTGCATGGCATTCGAAATATGATTTCGAACAGTCTTTTCGCTAATAAAAAGCTCGCTTGCAATTTCTTTTGTTGTTTTATCTTGGACGAGCAATTCAAATACTTCTCTTTCTCTTTTGGTTAATAGCGGCTTGGATTGAAACTCTTTCTCCTTCAAGTATTGTAACCCTCCTTGCTAAGGTGAGAGCTCTAGTCTCTATAGAATGGGATTCTGTATAGTCGAGATATCATATGCCGGGTGCCTGAGGTAGGTGACGTTAAAATCGAGAAATCCCGCAGATCAGCGTCCAATTTCTTACGCTTCAAGCAGTACAAAAAAGAACGAGTCTTATGTAAAGACATCGTCCTTTTTCAAACGGGTCATTAAGTACGATATGTAGCACAAGTGTGACCATGACAGCAATCGTCAGAAAGAAGTTGATCCACATTCAATTGGGTTTCTTCATAGTCTTGACGATATAAGACTAGATGGTTCAGCCTTGTATGAAGCAAGAAGCAGACTATGTTTCGTCTGCTTTTGTCCATTTTAGCGTGGTGCGTCAATATCTCCAGCAGAATGGGCTTTCATATGTCCTTGATCATCTTTTAGCTGCAAATGACCGTCTTGGTTGACCCCGCAGCAAATGCCTTCTTGCCATGTTTGTTTTTCACGATCTAATGAGATACGAAGCGGTTGATTCAAACGGAATAACCGTTTGTTGTAGAGGGAAGTGAGGGTTCCAAATCCTTCATGCTGCCAGCGTGTATAGTATTTTTCAAAAGCCGCTGTCAGTTCTGTCACAAGCTTTTCGGCTTTCACCTCTGCAAGCTCTGACAAGCAAATGGTTTTGTACGGGACATGCTCCGGCTTTGTTTCTACATTGATGCCAACACCGATATAGATGGCGCTGCGGTCTGCTTCAATTAATGTGCCAGATACTTTTGCTTCATTAATCAGAATATCATTTGGCCATTTGATTGCCAGCCGGTCCTCTGCTCTCATGAGTGGTTTGAGTACATCATAAATCGCTAGTGCCGTCATTGGGGCAATCGTTGATTGGGTAGAGAGATCTTTTGGCGGCTTTACCGTCATGGTAACAGCCACATTCCCTGTAGGTGTTTCCCACGGTCTGCCCAGCCTGCCTCTTCCTGCTGTCTGCTGACGGGCATAAACAGCAAATAAAGGCGTTTCTCCTTGCTGTATGAGCCTTTTCGCTTCATTATTTGTACTATCAATGGTGTCATATTGAAAAATCTTCATGTGATCTCCTTTTGTTTCTTCTTGATATAATCCTTTTATTATAACAAAACGACGCATACGCCCATGATTCTTTAATTTCGTTGAGCCTGAAATGTCTCTTTTTCTTCTTTCGTAAATGGAACAGATGCACCTGTTTCTTTGCTAATTTGCACCATTGTCACAGAGCCCGTAAAGCACGGTTCCTGCAGTTCATTTTCTCCTAAGTAATGCAGGATGAGTGAGCTAGATCCAACCTTTTCAGGCTTTACATACACACGCAGCCTCTCTCCGATCTCCACCTGCTTGATGTAATCGCATTGCAGGTTTGCCACGACTGTGATGGTCTCTTTGACCCGCTTCATTCGTTTGTCCACAAGTCCCGTTTTTTGAAAAAAGGCAATCCGTGCCTCTTCGAAATACACGAAAGGGGTGACATTGTTCATGTGACCAAACATATCCGTTTCTGAAAAACGGACGGTTGTTTCCACATAAAATCGAAACGATGCCCTCCACTCTTCAAACGGTTCTTCAATATATGACGGCATTCTCATTTGACCCACTCCTTATTCGCAAACAAACGCCTCTCCCGTATTGGAAGAGGCGTTTGTTATGTTTTTTGCATCCAGCCTCTTGTAAACACTCATCATGATTGGCAAGGAGGACTGAATGTGATGTTATTCTGCATGATCGCTTCCGAAGAAGTTACGGAAAGCTTGTAATGTTGTATCTCGGTTAAGTGCTGCAATTGATGTTGTGAGCGGGATTCCTTTTGGACAAGCCTGCACACAGTTTTGGGAGTTCCCGCAGTTGGCAAGACCGCCATCACCCATAATCTCTTCTAGACGTTCAGACTTATTCATCGCACCTGTCGGATGTGCGTTAAATAGACGAACTTGCGAAAGCGGTGCAGGGCCCATAAAGGAAGACTTATCATTTACGTTTGGACAAGCTTCAAGGCAGACACCACATGTCATACACTTCGAAAGCTCATACGCCCATTGACGCTTTTTCTCGGGCATTCTTGGTCCAGGTCCAAGATCATATGTGCCATCGATTGGCACCCATGCTTTGACTTTTTTCAAGGAATTGAACATACGGCTTCGATCAACTTGCAAGTCTCTGACAACCGGGAAAGTTTTCATCGGCTGAAGACGAATCGGCTGCTCTAACTGATCGATCAGTGCTGTACATGACTGACGAGGCTTTCCATTAATGACCATGGAACAAGCGCCGCATACCTCTTCAAGACAATTCATATCCCAGTTAATAGCCGTTGTTTTTTCACCTTTTTTATTGACCGGGTTCCGTCTAATTTCCATGAGTGCGGAAATGACGTTCATATTCGGACGATATGGGATTTCGAATTCCTCATCATAAGGCTTGCCATCTGCTGTATCTTGACGTGTGATAATAAATTGAATCGTGTTTTGTTCACTCATCTTATTTCTCCACCTTTTTCTTCGAGTAATCTCGTTTACGAGGTGCAATTAACGATACATCGACGTCCTCATAGTGGAATGCAGGCTTTTGGTTTTTCCCTTTGAACGTAGCCATCGTTGTTTTTAGGAATTCTTCATCGTTTCTTTCTGGGAATTCCGGTTTATAGTGTGCGCCTCGGCTTTCATTCCGGTTGTATGCCCCGATCGTAATGACTCGTGCCAGCTGAAGCATGTTGTCAAGCTGACGTGTGAAGGCAGCGCCTTGGTTGCTCCATGATGCCGTATCGTTGATGTTGATATGCTTATATCGCTCCATCAGTTCTTCAATCTTCTGATCTGTTTTTAAGAGTTTGTCATTGTAACGAACCACTGTAACGTTATCCGTCATCCATTCTCCAAGCTCTTTATGAAGCACATAAGCATTTTCTGTGCCATCCATGCTAAGGATGTTGTCCCATTTCTCCTGCTCTTTCTTCACGGCGCTGTCAAATGTTGTAGAAGATAGGTCTTCTGCAGACTTTTCAAGACCGCTAATGTATTTCACAGCATTTGGTCCAGCGACCATTCCGCCATAAATCGCAGAAAGCAATGAGTTTGCACCAAGTCTGTTTCCCCCGTGCATAGAATAATCACATTCTCCGGCAGCGAACAAGCCTTTGATATTCGTCATTTGATCATAATCGACCCATAATCCGCCCATTGAGTAGTGAACAGCAGGGAAAATTTTCATCGGAAGCTTGCGCGGGTCATCACCCATGAATTTTTCATAGATTTCAATGATTCCGCCAAGCTTAATATCAAGCTCTTTTGGATCTTTGTGAGAAAGGTCAAGGTATACCATGTTTTCTCCATTGATTCCTAGCTTTTGCTCAACACATACGTCGAAAATTTCACGCGTTGCAATGTCACGCGGTACAAGGTTCCCGTACGCTGGGTATTTTTCTTCAAGGAAGTACCAAGGCTTCCCGTCCTTATATGTCCAAACACGTCCACCTTCACCACGAGCTGATTCACTCATGAGACGAAGTTTATCATCTCCTGGGATCGCTGTTGGGTGAATTTGAATGAATTCTCCATTTGCATAATGTGCACCTTGCTGATAAACGATAGATGCAGCTGATCCGGTATTAATCATAGAGTTCGTTGATTTACCGAAGACGATTCCAGGGCCACCTGTTGCCATGATAACAGCATCTGAACGGAAGGATTCGATTTCCATTGTCGTCAAGTTCTGCGCGACAATGCCTCGGCAGACTTCCTCGTCATCTAAGACAGCGCCAAGGAATTCCCATCCTTCATATTTCGTGACAAGCCCTGCTACTTCATAGCGGCGAACCTGCTCATCCAGTGCGTATAACAGCTGCTGACCTGTTGTGGCACCAGCATATGCTGTACGGTGGTGCTGTGTTCCCCCGAAGCGGCGGAAGTCCAGTAATCCCTCTGGTGTTCTGTTAAACATCACACCCATACGATCGAGTAAGTGGATAATGGACGGTGCTGCTTCACACATTGCCTTTACTGGCGGCTGGTTAGCTAAGAAATCTCCGCCGTAAACCGTATCATCAAAATGCTCATATGGTGAATCCCCTTCACCTTTTGTATTCACCGCTCCGTTAATTCCGCCCTGTGCACACACAGAATGTGAACGTTTCACAGGTACGATTGAAAATAGTTTAACAGCTGTTCCCGCTTCTGCTGCTTTGATAGTTGCCATGAGACCAGCTAAGCCGCCTCCGACAACGATGATGCTAGAATTACTCATTGTAGCCCCTCTCCCTCTTCTACTAATCTATTTCCTCTTAAACAAAAGCGAAAATTGCTCTTAGCCCTACATATGAAAGCGCTATAAATATACCTAATGTCACATATGTGGAGATTCTTTGTGAGCGTGGTGAAACCGTAATTCCCCAGCTGACAGCAAATGACCACAAGCCATTAGCAAAGTGGAAAATAGTAGATAAAACGCCGACAATATAGAAACCTAGCATAAATGGAGAGCTTAAAATATTCGCCATCATGTCATAGTTTACTTCTGCTCCAAGCTGCGCTTGAATACGTGTTTCCCATACGTGCCAGGTGACAAAAATCAATGTAATGATACCTGTAATCCGCTGCAGTCTGAATAACCAGTTTCTTAAGTAATTGAAGCGAGACGTGTTGTTTTGTGCCGTAAAGGCTATGTACACCCCATAAACAGCATGATAGATCAGTGGTAAGAAAATCACGAACAGCTCAAGTGCATATCTGAACGGAAGCTGTTCCATAAAGTGTGCAGCTTTGTTAAACGCCTCTGGTCCATTCGTCGCAAAGTGGTTAATCACTAAGTGCTGCACTAAAAATAGACCGACCGGAATGACGCCAAGCAAAGAATGCAATCTCCGATAAAAAAATTCTTTGTTCCCCGACATTACTTTACCCCCTAGTAAAAAAAGTGCAATTGCTTGAAAATTGTCTTACCCCCGCTTCTTTCAAATGTAAGCACTTTATTCAAATTTATTGACAATTTCATTTTACTCCTATGTCAAAAAAGCGTCAAGAAACCGCGTACATAAATTAAAATTTTCCGAAATTTAAAAGTTTTAAATCAAAATTCGTTTTATTACAATAAGAATTTCTTAGACTTCTAGGGAAAACTCTGTCATCATATGCCCACATAAGCTATAATAAATTGTTGAAAGAGGGGAGCCGTACAATGAATAAATTTGAATCTAACTTAGAACAGCTAAAAGAAATTGAAGTCAATGGATTTGCCTACGAGCTGATACGCGAAGTTCTGCTGCCTGACATTCTTGGTCAGGATCATTCCTCTATGATGTATTTTGCGGGTAAGCTGCTTGCTCGTAAATTTCCTCAAGAGTCATGGGAGAAGATCCCCGAATTTTTCCATGATGCCGGATGGGGAACTCTCACGATGGTCCATTCTAAAAAACAGGAAATTGAGTTTGAGCTCGAAGGTCCACTTATAACGAATCGACTCACCTATCAAAAGGAGCCATGCTTTCAAATGGAAGCAGGTTTTATTGCTGAACAGATTCAGCTTCTCAATGAGTACGTGGCTGAATCCTATGAACAAGTAAAAAAGCGTGCTGATAAAGTCATTTTAACCGTTAAATGGGATTTAAGAGACCCTAGCTAACACTCTTTATGAAAGGCGAGGACTTCGTGTCACGCCTTTTTTATATGTCCTTCTATCATAGCACACACAGAACCTGGATTTCCCTTCATCAGAAAAACATCTACCCCTATTCGAAGTAGATGCTCCTTGCTCATTTTTTACTTTTTTGATATGCCGTTAAGTATTCCTTCACCTTTTCCGCATCCGGCTTTAACTCGTTCTTTGTTTCAACAAGCGGACTGACTGTGGATGAGGCCTTGTTTTTATGACCTTGATAGAAGTTAACGAATTCCTCTTGATTGATTGAGTAAAGGATGGCTTTTCGTAAATCCTCGCTTTTTGCCACTTCACGTTTAGACGTGTTAAATAATAGATAAGCAACCGCATTGCTCTGATTTTTTTGCAAGGCGAGCTTGCTATCTTTCTCAACCACATCATATTTTGTTTCAGGTATACCATTAAAAATATGAATTTCACCATTTCGAAGTGCAGATAGTGCACTATCAGGATTTTCAATAAATCGAACGGTGACTTGAGAAATGTTTGGCTCGTTCCCTGTGCCTTTCATATATGCAGGGTTTTTATAAAAAACGGCTTCATAATCGTTTTTATACGATAAAATGTATGGTCCGCTCGCAAACAATTGATTGTTATACATTTTCCCTTCTGTGATTGTACGCTGATCACCATATGGGATATCCTTTGCTGGATCAAAGGCATCTATATCATACGTGTTTACACGCTCTATTTGTTTCTTAGAAACAATTCCTGCTGATTGATGGGCTAAATAATTTAATACTTGCGGGAATGGCTCTGTTGTCGTGATCTTTACCACTTGATACGCACCTGCTTGATTGTCTGCATCTTTTTTATCTTTTACGAGCTTTTTCACCTTCTGTTGCACATCTTTTTCTAAATCTTCTTTGATCGTACCACCATTACCTGATATTGCTTTCAGTTCAGATAGATCGGTTACGACCTCTGCGCTTTTAATATGCTCATGTAATGAGTATGTTCGATGATCTGGTACTGCATTTTTATCCTTGGCTCGATTGAGCGAAAAGACCACATCATCAGCACCTACACGTTCGCCCGAATCCACTGCTTTTTTATTCTCCACCCTTGCAAAATGGATATCGTCTCTTAATAAGAAGTAATAATGTGTCTTATCTTTTGCTGCGGCATGATTCCAAGAAAGTGAACCTTTTGATGTGACTGTATCATCATCTGTCAAATTCACAAGTCTTACATACATATTGGTATTCAGTGTATTAATTGATCCATCATTGCCTTTAATCGGGTCAAGCGATGTAAGGGAAGCCAGCGCCTGCTGCGTGATGAGCGGATCTTTATTTCTTTTGGATGAATCGTTAAAATCAATTGATTCCCATGCAACTGCCCGAGATTTAGCCAGACGAACGGTCTTCTCATTGATCACTTCTTTATTCACACCTTGAGCTTTCAATGAATTATAAAGCGGCGCAATATAGGCCTTATCAAAGACTAGACGCTTTTCTAATTCTTGATACGTTTGAATGTATTCGTCAGACGTTTCTGTTGCTGCTGTGTCAATCAATTGATCGATTTGTTTATCTGACAAGATGCTGTTATCAGCACCCGTTTTAAATATACCTCGAACTGCATAATCAGGGTTGCCCGTCACAGTCGTCCAGCTCGAAAGAACGATGTCATAATTCCCCGCATCTTTTTGAGCTGTATAGCTACCGTAATCAGGCTGAATATTCAATTTGACTTTAAGTCCACTCTTAACCAATTGATCTCGTACGATATTCAGGTCATCTTCACTGCTACTCATTCCAAGTAATTCAATCGTTTCTTTCGACGCTTGACTCCCTTCCTCATTTCCTACACTTGACTTTGTATTGACACAGCCTGCTAATACGACAAGCAATATGATGAGCAATGATAATCCACTTTTTTTCATCGTATTTCCCCCTTGTTTTTTACATTTCATCTAATTTTGGATCTAACGCATCCCGTAATGCGTCACCTAAAAAGTTAAATGATAAGACAAGCATGATAATGGCGAGCCCTGGAAAAATTGCTAGATAGGCATGAGATTCTAGATAGGTACTCCCCGCTTTTAATATATTTCCCCATTCCGGAATATGAGGTTCAACGCCAAGTCCCAAGTAACTCAAACTACTTGTTGCAATCACTGCCGACCCAATTGTCAAAGTGGCTTTCACAATCATTGGCGCCAGTGAATTAGGGACAATTTCTTTAAAAATAATAGACCAGTCACTAGCACCTAATGCACGGGCTGAGTGAACATATTCTAAATTAGAAATCATCATGACATTGGCACGCATTGTTCTGGCATAGGTCGGAATCGCTCCTACACTAAGAGCAATGATCAAGTTCACAATATTAGCCCCGAATGCTGCAATGATAGCGATCGCCAGCAATATGCCCGGGATGGCATAAAGAACATCCAGAAGCCGCATAATGACATGATCTGTTTTTGGCGTGTAGTATCCAGCAATCGCCCCCAAAAAACCTCCGATGACGGCTGGAATAAGGGTTGAAATGCAGCCAACGAGTAAAGAAATTCTTGCACCAAAGACAATTTGCGAAAATACATCACGGCCAAATTGATCAGTTCCAAGTGGATAAGCAAGACTTGGTGTTTGCAAAATAGCGCCATATTGATTCTTGACAGCCAAGTCATAATCGAAGGTAAATACACTCCACATTGACAGAGAGAACACAAAACCAATGAACAACAGTCCTAGCATCGCTGCTTGGTTTCTCGTTATTTTCTCCCAGATGGAATGCCATTTTTCAAAACGATATTTTTTGATATGTTCTGTTTGCACCATAAGCTGCATCGCAAGAAGAAGGGCAAATACATTGCCCATCACAGATGAAAGCACAAGGGCAATAGCAAAATATGTTCCCGCTGCCGGTGATACCTTTCTATCCTCCTGCTTGATGACAAACACAAATACTGCCGTATAAAAGAGACCGATAACAAGCAGGGTTAGCATAGCAAGCGGAAAGGAATCCGTTACATAGGGTTTGAATAAGTTGAGAGCCGACAAAGCCACGATCACGATATGATTGATCAGCATGTAATAAGCAAATACATATGCCAGAGATCTTCTTTCTTTTATGAGACTAAAGGCAAAAACGGTGATGATGAGATGACCAGCGAAAAGACTCAACAGCTGCACATAACCTAGACGCCTCGTGAAGGTTTGAATTACACCTGTCTTTTCTAGATCATTCTTCATTTTCCATGTAATACCGACTTGAATAAGTGAAAAGAAAATGTAAATTAAAGATACACTGAACATCATTGGCTTCACTGTTTGATTCGCAATATCAACACTGTTTATAAAGAAAAGAATGGCCATTACAATTGATACAACAGATGTGAATTTTGCGCCAATATACTCGATAGACCTCTTTTTCACGTGATGCTGCTCATGAGAGTGAATTGACTTCATCGTTACTGACATGCCTACACCTACTTCAATATTGTTTCATCTTTGATCTAATACGAGGATCAAAAAATGCATATAAAATATCAATGATGACATTTACGACGGAGATTGTAATCGCCACATATACAACCCCTCCCAAAATACTCGGAATATCAGGGATAAACTGCTTATCAACGATATAACTTCCAATACCACTAATGTTGAATACCTTTTCTGTAACAGCCGCTCCTCCAAGCATGCCGCCGAAAAGCAGTCCAATGACGGTAATAATCGGAATCATAGCATTGCCAATTCCATGTCGCCATAGAATATGCTGCTGACTTAGCCCCTTTGCTTTTGCTGTAATCATGTAATCTTCATGGATAACTTCAAGCATTGATGACCTAGTCATCCGAGCAATCGAGGCAGTTAACCCCGTACCAAGGACGATGACTGGCATGAGTAAAGATAACCAATTTTCTGGGGAATACGTGGCGGGAAGCCAGTTCCATTTAATCGAAAAGTTCAAAATGAAAATGAGTCCTTGCCAAAAGTTTGGAATGGACAACCCAAGTAATGCGATAAACATGAACGAATAATCAAAAAATGAATATGGTCTTGTCGCAGAAATAACCCCTATTGGAATGGCAATCACAACCGCCATGACGAGTGACCAAACAGCTAATGTGAGCGTGATAGGAAATTTATTCGCTATGCTCGTTGCCACTTCTTCATTTCCGGTAAACGATTTTCCTAGATCAAATGTGAAAAGTCCTTTTAAAGCATTCCAAAGCTGTTGAATATATGGCTGATCTAGACCATATAGGTGATTAAAAGCGGCGATTTGCTCCTTTGTTGCGGATTCTCCAAGAATATTTACTGCTGGATCAAATGGAGAGAAATAGAGAATGGTAAAGACAAGAATGACTACACCGATAATCACCAATACACTCATAAGCAGCCGTTCAATGACATATTTCAAGAATGCATGTCGGTATAAAAAAAGCAGAATGTACATTGGTAAGCCTGGAACCAATGTCACCATAAGAAAAAGTCGGTTAGATAATAGTGAAGCAAAAACCGTATGAAACGAGACTTTCGCCCGGCCTTGTTTTTTTAGCTCTTCCTCAACTTTCAATTTGACTATTTTTTGAAAGGTTTCTTCTGTCCACTGAAGAGTGAATCTGTCGATCTCATGTGGATCTATTTTTTCATGAAAGAATTCTTTTTTTCTCAACACTTGCTGCTGAATATCCGCTCTCATTTCCTCTTTAGCGCCGGAAGCCTCTAAACGAGCCTTCACTTCTTCTAATACGTGAAGATATGAATCTTGTTTACTCTTATGTAAATAATAAAAAAACACACACAAATGCACGGGTAAACCAACAATCCATAGCAATAATTGATATGAGCGGCGTGATTGAATGTCTTGAAATATTCGACTTACCCAAGATGAATGAGAAATGCCGCTAATCTCATCAAGTTTTACAGTTACCATTCTCGACACCCCATCGTTCCCCCTTTCACATGAATGTTCGTTCCAAAAAGTTAATTGCATTATTCCGACCGGTATAGTAAAGTTTATGCTAGCTTTATTTGAAAGTCAATATCCATATCATACAGGTGGTGGGAAAAATTGAAGGATTTAGTACCTCTTTTAAAAGTGAAGGATTTGCATATATCTTTTCACACACGGGATGGCGAATTAGAAGCTGTCCGTGGTATTAGCTTTGAAGTAAACAAAGGAGAAACACTTGGTATTGTTGGGGAATCAGGAAGCGGGAAAAGTGTAACTGCCCGGAGCATTTTACAACTCCTCCCATCACCTCCTTCTTTTTTAAAATCAGGAAGTATCACCTTTCAGGAGGAAGAACTCACAACAAAAACGGAAAAAGAAATGCAGGCTGTAAGAGGTCATGATATTGGCATGATTTTTCAAGACCCTATGACTTCTCTCAACCCAACGATGCGGATCGGCCCCCAAATCGCCGAAAGCTTGATCAAACGCAAGAAGCTTTCAAAAGAAGAAGCTAAACGACAGGCCATTGACCTTATGAAACTTGTAGGGATTCAGCATAGTGAGGAGCGCTATCAGCAATATCCGCATGAATTCTCTGGCGGTATGCGTCAACGAATCGTCATTGCCATCGCTTTAGCCTCTCAGCCAGCCTTGCTTATCGCAGATGAACCAACGACCGCACTCGATGTAACAATGCAATCCCAAATTTTACATGTGATGAAGGATATTCAAGAACGATTTGGGACATCGATTATTTTCATCACACACGACTTGGGTGTTGTTGCCGGAATGTGTGATCGGGTGGTTGTGATGAAAGAAGGAAAAATTGTCGAGTCAAATACAACAGAAGAATTGTTTGAGAACCCTCAGCATGCATATACACAACAGCTTCTCAATGCTTTGCCTCGTTTACATGAAAAGAAAAAAAACAAGAAAGATTTTGATGCCATGCATTTCAGACATCACCCGGCTTTACTGGAAGTTAAATCATTATCTCAGCACTTTCAAATCGGTAAAGGGCATGTACTAAAAGCGGTTGATCAGATTGATTTTTTGATTAAACGTGGAGAGACACTGGGACTTGTTGGCGAATCAGGTTCTGGGAAATCAACCACTGGCCGAGCGATCCTTCGCTTAAACGAACCAACAGATGGCGATATCTTATTTCAAGGCATTCCAATCCACCGTCTGTCGAAAAAAGAAATGAAAACGATGCGACGGCATATGCAGATGATTTTTCAAGACCCTTATTCTTCTCTAAACCCTCGCTTTAAAGTGCTGGATATTATCGGACAGGCGCTTGATCTCCACAAGTTAAGCACAACCAACACTGAAAGGAGAAAAAGGGTGGAAGAACTGCTTGAGATGGTTGGCCTAAAGCCTTCACATGCCGATCGGTATCCTCATGAATTCTCCGGAGGACAGCGCCAGAGAATTGGGATCGCAAGGGCGCTTGCCGTCAAACCACAATTGATAGTATGTGATGAACCTCTGTCTGCACTTGATGTTTCTATCCAAGCGCAAATTGTACGCTTGTTAGAGGATCTTCAGAAAAAGCTTGGGTTGACTTATTTATTCATTGCACACGATTTGTCGATGGTGAAACATATTAGTGACCGAGTAGCAGTGATGTATGCTGGGAAAATTGTGGAATTAGCCGAAAGTGAGGAGCTTTACAACAATCCACAGCACCCCTACACAAAATCGCTACTTTCAGCTATCCCTATACCTGATCCTAAAGTAGAAGCAAAGAAGGAAAGATTCGTTTCGGCAGAACAGATGGACGAAGATATTTATGATTTACAGAATGCAGAGCTAGTAGAAATATCAAAAGATCACTGGGTTGCCATTCCAAAAGCACAATAAAAAAGGTGTCCCCGTTGTACCGGGGCCACCTCTCAGATTGTTGACAAAGAGCTAAAATGAACTTTATTTTAGCCCTTTGTCTTCTTTTTAGTGTGATAGAAAACCTTTGCAGTCTAGGAAGGACGCGTACCGGAGCGAATTTGACATTCGTGAACACCGGCACGCAGGACTGATACAGAATGCATGGGTTTGTCTACATGCTAAGAGTGAGCTGCTGCGCTCACCTTTGATAATTCAAACGCATCATGAAGGGCTTCTACCGCTTTCACCATATCTTCACGATCCACGACGGTTGAGACTTTGATCTCAGACGTACTGACCATTTTGACTTGGATGTCTTTTTGAGCTAACACGGCGAACATTTCAGCCGCAACGCCTGGGTTTGAAACCATACCAGAACCAACGATAGATACTTTGGCTAATTTGCTTTCTGTCTCAATCTGCTCATAGCCAAGTGCGCCTTTGTATTCTTCTAATACTTCCACTGTTTTGGACAAATCATCCGTTTTAACAGAGAAAGAAATTGACGTCTGATTCGTGCTTGTGACGGACTGGATGATGATATCGACATTGATATTTTGCTTAGCAAGCGTCGTAAAAATGGTCGACAATGTTGTTAAACCGCTTGAAAGCCCGCACACCGTCACGCGTGTCATCTGATCTTCAAATGCAATTCCTCTTACCACTAAATTTTGTTCCATGGATGATTCCTCCTCGATTAACGTCCCCGATTCATTTTCAATACTAGAACGGACTTCTAAAGGGACTTGGTAATTTTTCGCAAACTCGACCGCTCTCGGGTGCAGCACGCCAGCTCCTAAATTGGCTAACTCAAGCATTTCATCGTATGAAATACCTGCGAGTTTTCGCGCAGACGGCACATAACGCGGATCTGTTGTAAACACGCCTGGTACGTCCGTATAAATATCACATTTGTCCGCTTTGAGTGCCGCAGCTAGTGCCACAGCCGTCGTATCTGATCCACCTCGTCCGAGTGTTGTAATATGTAGATCATCCGCAATCCCTTGGAAGCCTGCTACAACGACGATTTTTCCCGCACTTAGCTCCTCTTTGATTCTTGATTCATCAATGTCCACGATTCTTGCATTTCCGTGCACCTTCTCTGTTTTCATCCCAGCCTGCCAGCCTGTAAAGGAAATGGCGTCATAGCCTTTTGCCTGCAGTGCCATCGCCAATAACGAAATGGTCACTTGCTCTCCAGTCGTGAGCAGCATATCCATTTCTCTTTTGCTTGGATCATCTGTGAGTTCTTTCGCTAGGTCTACTAGAACATCCGTTGATTTGCCCATCGCAGACACAACCACGACCACATCATTTCCTGCCTCGCGTTCAGCGATGACTCTCTCTGCGGCTTTGCGAATTTTTTCTGTTGATCCAACGGATGTTCCGCCAAATTTTTGTACAATTAGTCCCATGTCTACCACCCTTTTTCAAAAGATCACGTGTGAGAGAAGAGGCTGCGGAGACTGCTCTGTTCACTGCAAATAAAAAAGCAATGAGAGAACAAATCTCCCATTGCTTTAAAATCATCATCAAACGATGCAAACAATGAGATAGCCCTCCAAGAAATGAATTCTTGACAGCCCTACATTTCTTCAATGTACAGCCAGCGAATAAAATGAGTGGATTTTATTCACTTCGGCGACGCTCCCCTTTCAGCCCTCTTCTTAGATCCCATCGATCTCTGAAGGCCTACTCTTGAAGTTCGCACCTCTATCTTCAACAAACAACACGTTCATTTATTAAATTAGTCACATTTTAACAGACTTTTGGAGAAAGTACAATCTATTTTTTTAATGCCTCCATTAAAAGTTCAGCCGTTTGTTTCGGAATACCTGCGTCCTGAAAATCTTGGATAGAGGCTTCTTTCATCTTTTTCACAGAGCCAAACTGTTTAAGCAGCTGCTTTTTACGTTTTTCTCCGATACCTGGCACATCATCTAAAATAGATTGAAATGCATTTTTTCCGCGTAGTTGCCTGTGAAAGCTGATGGCAAACCGGTGCACTTCATCTTGAATACGCTGCAATAAATAAAAGGCCTGGCTGTTACGCTCTAGTGCCACAATTTCAAGCGTATCACCCATCATAAGATTCGATGTCCGGTGTTTTTCATCTTTCACAAGACCTGCCACAGGAACAGACAGATTTAATTCATTTTCGAGCACATCTATGGCTGCGTTGATCTGTCCTTTTCCTCCGTCAATTAAAATCAAATCTGGCAGCGGCAGCTCATCCTTTAACACACGTGTATACCGCCTTCTAATGACTTCACGCATGGAGGCATAATCATCTGGCCCTGCAACAGTTTTAATTTTGTATTTTCGATATTCCTTTTTATATGGCTTCCCGTCCTGAAAGACAACCATAGCGGAAACTGGGTCTGCTCCTTGAATATTGGAGTTATCAAATGCCTCGATCCGGTAGGGCATATAAATATTAAGTGCATCGCCGAGCTGCTTAACCGCCCCAATTGTCCGTTCTTCATCACGCTCGATAAGCGAGAATTTTTCTTTGAGAGCGATTTTGGCATTTTGATGTGCAAGTAAAAGCAAATCCTTTTTCTTTCCTTTTTTGGGCTGATGAACATTCGTTTCAAGCAATTGCTCAATCATCTCTTGATCGACGCTGTCTGGCACCAAAATTTCCTTCGGCAGAAAATGGTTGTTCTTTTCATAAAACTGCCCCACAAACGTTAGGAATTCTTCCTCAGGGTCTTGATACATAGGGAACAAACTGACATCGCGCTCAATTAATTTCCCTTGTCTGATAAAGAAAACTTGGACACACATCCAGCCTTTATCATAAGCATAGGCAAATACATCACGATCGGATAGGTCACTCATCGTCATCTTCTGCTTTTCCATCGTTGAGTCAATGTATGCGATTTGATCTCTCAGTTCTTTTGCCCGCTCAAACTCTAGTTGTTCAGCCGCTTCTTGCATCTTCTCAGTTAATTCTTTCTTAATTTGCTGATGCCCTCCGTTTAGAAACCTTGTGATTTCATCCACGAGCTGCTTATTCGTTTCCTCAGAAATGTCATACACACACGGGGCGAGACATTGGCCAAGATGATAATAAAGACAGACGCGGTCAGGGAGTGTTGCACATTTCCTAAGCGGATATAAGCGGTCGAGCAGCTTTTTCGTTTCTCGAGCTGCTTGCACGTTCGGATATGGACCGAAGTATTTTCCTTTATCCTTTTTCACATTGCGGGTGACGATCAGCTTCGGATGCCGTTCATTCGTAATTTTAATAAAAGGATACGTTTTGTCGTCCTTGAGCATGACGTTATATTTCGGGTCATACTTTTTAATTAAATTCAGCTCTAAAATGAGCGCCTCAATATTGGAAGTTGTGACAATGTATTCAAAGTCTTCAATTTCACCGACAAGCCGCTGCGTCTTGGCATCATGAGATCCAGTGAAATAAGACCGCACCCTGTTTTTTAATACCTTTGCCTTCCCTACATAAATGACCGTATTTTGTTTATCTTTCATTAAGTAGCAGCCTGGTTGATCAGGTAAGACTGACAGCTTTTCTTTGATCAATTTGTTCATATTTTCATCCGTCCTTGTTTTCCTCTTTCACTCCTTCTAGTGTATCACGAACATTTGTTTTATACCATGTTGAAAGAAAAGCGGCTCTCGACTATACGAGAACCGCTTTAGGGATTATGCCGCATGGGCAAAATCGGTTTATAGATGTTTGTTGACAAGCTCAGCTAGTGCTTCTTTTGGTTTGAAACCAACAGACGTTTCGACGACTTCTCCGTCTTTTAAAACAAGAAGTGTTGGGATACTCATAACGCCGTATTTACCAGCAGTTTCTTGGTTATCATCCACATCAATTTTAACAATTTTCATTTTATCGCCCATTTCTTGATCAAGTTCTTCAAGAACTGGAGCGATCATTTTACAAGGTCCGCACCACGGTGCCCAAAAGTCTGCAAGAACAACACCTTCTGCAGTTTCTTGTGAAAATGTTGCGTCAGTCGCTTTTACGATTGCCATTATTCATTCCTCCAATGTAAATTATGCTTTTTAGTATAGCATCTACCCATGTGACTTGCGAATGAAATGCTTACGAATCATTTTTTATGAAATGAATTAAAAAATAAACCGTATAATCGCACCAATGACAACAATCGCACCGATGATCATCAGAATGGTTCTAAGCATATGACATAACTCCCTTTCCGCTTCATTTACCATGTATGTTGCCCCAACATTCTTCTCATCAAACATAGAAATATGCGAACAAGCTAGGTCGCCAGTCATCTTGATGACTGGGTTAGATGGGAGTTCGAGCCGTAGGACGCTGACCATTAGCAGATTGGGCGAACTTGAGGCTCAATTGACTGATGGCTTTTTCTCTATGCAAATCCCTTCAGCGGGCCTTTGCTTCAGGATGACATACAAAAAACCCAGAATACCTAGGCATTCTGGGTGGATGAGCGTTACGAGTGGATATTCATCTTTTTTAACTCTTCATTTAAAAGCGGAACGACTTCGAACAAGTCACCAACAATTCCGTAATCAGCTATTTTGAAGATTTCGGCTTCAGGGTCTTTGTTAATCGCCACAATGACTTTGCTGTTAGACATGCCCGCTAAATGCTGAATCGCTCCTGAAATCCCGCACGCAATGTAAAGGTCAGGTGTAACAACTTTTCCAGTTTGACCAATTTGCAGAGCATAATCGCAGTAGTCAGCGTCACATGCACCACGCGAAGCACCAACTGCTGCACCTAACGTTTGGGCAAGTTCTTTCAGCGGCTCAAAGCCTTCCTTGCTCTTGACCCCCCGCCCTCCTGCGACAATGATCTTTGCTTCAGATAAATCGACGCCCTCTGACGTCTTTTTAATGACTTCCTTCACAATTGTTCGCAGGTTCTGAATATCGACAGAAACTGGCATGACTTCTCCGCTTCGTGACGCATCCCGCTCCAGCGGCGGCACGTTGTTTGGCCGAATGGTCGCCAACAGCAGACGATCTGTCGAAATGACTTTTTCAAAGGCTTTCCCTGAATAAATCGGTCTAGTGAAAACAAGATGCTCACCGGTAACGCTTACACCTATTGCATCTGAAATTAAACCTGTTTGCAGGCGTGCGGCTATTTTTGGTGACAAGTCTTTTCCGATAGACGTATGACCAAAGAGCACTGCATCTGGATTGACTTGATCTAATATCGCCTGAAGCGCCTGCGCGAAACCATCAGACGTATAATAAGAAAGATGCGGGTGCTCCACAATCATCACATGATCCGCACCATAATACAGCAGTTCCTCCGCTTGCTCTTTGACGTTATCCCCTATTAAAACGCCAATTACTTCACCGCCATCCGCCACCTTGTGAGCGGCAGCAATCGCTTCAAATGTCACGTTTCTTAATTTACCGTCACGACTTTCTCCAAGTACAACAACTTTTTTACTCATCTTTCATGCTCCCCCTTGTTCTCGTGATTGATAAAGTGGATGTTTAGATGACTTTTGCTTCATTTCTTAGCAGATCGGTCAGTTCCTTGACTTGATCCTGAAGCTCGCCGCTCAGCACCTTGCCCCCCTCTTTTTTCTCCGGTAAGAAACGTTCGATTGTTTTGATTTTATATGGCACATCGTCTTCATCGAGATCTAAATCATCTAGTTCCAATTCCTCTAAAGGCTTTTTCTTCGCCTTCATGATTCCTGGTAACGATGGATAACGAGGCTCATTGAGACCTTGCTGCGCTGTGACCACAAGCGGAAGCTCGGCAGAAATCACTTCTACATCACCCTCTGCATCTCGTTCAATGGAAGCGGAGCCGCCATCAATTTGAATACTTGTAATCGTTGTGACATATGAAAAACCGAGTAATTCAGCAAGACGCGGGGCCACCTGTCCAGACCCGCCATCAATCGCTACATTCCCTGCTAAAATCAAGGAAGGTTCTTTATCCTTGAAATAGTGATAGAGAATAGTAGAAGCGGAATATTGATCCCACTCCTCCAAATCGTCTTCAACATTGATTAGAACGGCTTGATCGCAGCCCATTGCAAGGGCTGTTCTTAGCTGCTTCTCCGCATCCTCACTGCCAACTGTTACAACAGTGACTTCTCCCCCGTGCTCATCCCGGAGCTGAATCGCTTCTTCAATTGCATACTCGTCATAAGGATTAATAATGAACTCTGCTCCATCTTCTTGAATGGCACCAGACTGAATCGAAATTTTCTCTTCCGTGTCAAACGTACGCTTCATCAAAACAAATATATTCATTCATTTCTCCCCCTTGTGTCGTACTGATCCCTTACTCCCCTTTAAAATTCGGTTTGCGCTTTTCGATAAAGGCTTGGATGCCTTCTTTGGCATCATTCGACTGGAACACCTCACCAAACTTTTTCGCTTCCAGCTTCATTCCGCCATCATATGAATACACTTTTGCTGCATTCAATAACTCAAGTACATACTCAAGCGTTTTAGGGCTTTTTGCTGCAAATTTTGCCGCCAGTGTTTTGGCTGCTTCCAGCGCTTCTTCCTCTGTTTCCGCAAGTTTTGAAACAAGTCCGCAGGCAAATGCTTCTTCTCCTGTAATCGGCTCAGCGGTTCCCATCATTTCAAGTGCTTTAGCAGAACCAACGTAGCGAGGCAGGCGCTGCGTTCCGCCGAATCCTGGAATGATACCGAGGTTTAGCTCCGGCAGTCCAAGTTTCGCATCTTTTGTTGCAATTCGAATATCACACGACATCGCCAGTTCAAGGCCACCGCCTAACGCTGCCCCGTGAATGGAGGCAATGACAGGCTTTGAACATTGTTCAATTCGTTCAAACACTTGCTGTCCTCGGTCTGCAAGGCTTGCATAATCAGACTCTTTCTGTAAGGTCGTAAATTCTTTAATATCAGCACCTGCTGAGAAAAACCTTCCTTCTCCATGGATGACAATGGCTCTCACTTCACTGTTTTGTTCGAGCTCGTCAAACATGTCATTGAGTTCAGTGAGGAGCTGAGAAGATAAGGCGTTTGCAGGCGGATGTTGAATCGTAATGAGCGCTGTCTGTCCTTCTTGATGTAAGCTGAGTATCTTTTCCATGTCAATCATCCTTTTTCAATTGTCTTTAAGATTGATGTATTCCGTTTAAGAGAAGATCATGTACGTTTTCTGCGAGTGCAGGAAGGTCATACTTTTGATCATTCATCACCCATGTTGTAGCGGTTTCATCAATCGTCCCAAATACCATTTGTCTCGCTAAGCGGACATCTAAATCTTGTCTGAATTCTCCTGATTTCTTTCCTTCTGTTAAAATCGAGTCGAGCATATTTAAATACCCTTTCAGCACCTCATTGATTTTTTGCCGCAGCTCAAGGTTTGACTGTCTGAGTTCCAGCTGTGTCACAAGGGCCAAATGATGATCTTGCGAAAGCAGGCGAAAGTGTTCCTGAATCAATAGATGAAGCTTTTCTTTGGCAGACGGTTTCTTTTGAATATCTGTTTCCATCCGTTCGATGAATTGCCCCATTTTTTCTTTAAATAATGAGATCAGAATATCCTCTTTGTTTTTGAAATAAAGATAAATCGTTCCGTCTGCTACCCCTGCTTGTTTGGCAATCTTTGAAACTTGTGATTGATGATAGCCGTTCTCTGCAATCACCACAACTGCTGCATCAATAATTTGCATGTACTTCGGTCTTTTCTGATTCAATGTGCTTCGTCCCTTTCTAAATTGAATGATTATTCATTCATAACTTTATGTTAAAAAGAAACGATTGATTTGTCAAGAGATGTTCTTCTTTCTTTTCAACCTTTAGCATACCAAAGCTAACACGTACAATTCAAATCATCCGGCCCATGGACCGGATGACGCTCGTTCGTTCTCTCATTGATCGACTGGCGCTTCAGATGAAGCTGATTGCTTTCTTTTTTCTTCTTCAATTAACACTCTGCGCAAGATTTTTCCTACAGCCGTTTTAGGCAAGGATTCCTTAAATTCATACACACGCGGCACTTTAAATGAGGCAATTCTCGTTCTGACAAAACGATCAAGTTCTTCTTCTGTTAAATAGGCATCCTTTTTCGGAACAACAAAGGCTTTCACTGTTTCTCCCCTGTATGGGTCTGGAATACCTGCCACGACGACTTCTTGTACAAGCTCATGCTCATAAAGGGCTTCTTCGACCTCTCTTGGGTAAATATTATAGCCGCTCGCGATGATGACATCTTTTTTCCGGTCTACGATATAGAAAAAACCATCCTCATCCATATATCCGATATCTCCAGTGAAAAACCAGCCGTCTCTTAACACTGCCGCTGTCTCCTCTGGCTGATTCCAGTACCCTTTCATGATTTGAGGACCTTTGACGATGATCTCTCCGTGCTCATATGGCTCTTTGAGTCCACCCGTTTCCTCGCAATAAATACCGGCATCTGTATTCGGCCAAGGGCACCCAATACTTCCTATTTTGTTCTCCCCCCATAAGAAATTGGCATGAGTGACGGGTGATGTTTCTGAAAGGCCATACCCCTCTACCAGCCTTCCTCCTGTTAATTTTTCAAAGCTCTGTTTGACTTCAACAGGAAGAGCTGCCGATCCGCTTAGACAAGCCGTGATCGAGGATAGGTCATATTTTTCAATGTTTGGGTGATGAAGCAGGGCGATATACATCGTTGGTGCTCCTGGAAACAGCGTCGGTTTTTGTTTTTCAATGGTTTTGAGGGCATCAGCCACATCAAAACGCGGAAGAAGAATCATTTGATGCCCTTCTTTGACTGCAAGGTTCAATACAGTGGTCATTCCGTACACATGAAAAAAAGGAATGATGCCAAGAATCCGTTCTTTTCCTCGGTTCGTTTTATACATCCAGGATGCACACATTTCTGTATTGGCTAAAATATTTTCGTGTGTGAGCATGACCCCTTTCGGTAAACCGGTCGTTCCGCCTGTATATTGCAAAACGGCAATATCCTCTTTCGGTTCAAAGGATAGCTGCGGAATTCGTTCCCCTGACGATTCTTTCATGATCTGTGAGAAGTGATGAATGGAATCACTCTTCTCGACTTGAATGACCATGTTGTTTTTTCTTCGCTGCACGATTGGGAACAGTATGTTTTTTGGGAATGGCAAATAATCTTGTAATTTAGTGATGATCAAGTGCTCCATACTTGTCAGCGCTTTCATTTTATAGGCCTTTGGATACAATAAATCGAGAGTGATCAGCACCTTTGAGCCGCTGTCCTCCATTTGATATTCTAGTTCTTTCTCTGTATAAAGCGGGTTTGTTTGAACCACAATACCGCCTGCTATTAAAACCGCATAATAAGAAATGACCGATTGCGGGCAGTTTGGCAGCATAATCGCTACTCTGTCGCCTTTTTTCACACCGATTTCAATCAGGTGATTGGCCAATTTGAGCGCGTCTTCTTGTAACTGCTGGTAGGTGATGTTTTTTCCTAAAAAATGAATGGCTATATGCTCTGGTGCTGCCTCTGCGGAGCTGAATAAGTAAGATTGTAAGGTTTCATTTGGAATGGTGAGTTCGTGGGGAATTTGATTCGGATAATACAGAAGCCATCGTTTATCTGACTGCATAAAAACCCTCCTTCCTGAACTTTCGTACTATTTTATTATAGCAAACTTTTCCTTAGGGCAGTTTGCTTTTTTCAAATAGGGCTTGGTTCCATTGCGCACCTTTATTTTTTCGACTGTGTTTCTATAGATGCTCTTTTCCCTTCATGATGCCACTTCTCATATAATCCCCCGATCGCACGGAATGCCTCATTGACTCTTTCCACGATCTGTTGATGAATACTGGGGTCATTAGGTAAATGTGTTTGGATGTTATCAACTTGGTACTGTCTCATCATGTCTAGGTAGACAGTGAGAAAGATGGTATCTTCTAAAATCCAGTAAATGACTTCATCCGCCTCTTTTGTTCTTTTATTAAGCACTTTGACTCCTCGTTCATATTGAATGAGGATATAGCCATGTGATTCAATCTCGATGTATGGACTCAAATCATCAAAAAACCCCGTCGTTTGAAAGGGGCGTGCAATATAAGGTTCATATATGTCTTGGGGAAGGGCTGTCTTTTTGAGACATGTTTTAATGTGCTTGATTAATTCGTCTTTTTGCAGGATGTGATTCATTCTGATTCGCCGCCTTTGAATGAGTGAAAAGCTGTCAAGGCTTTCCCTGACAGCTTTCTAGAAAGTATGCTTCATTTCACAGGAACATGTAAACAGCACCAATGACCGCAAAAGTGCAGGCAACGATGATTAATACTTTGGCTAACTTTTCCATGTCGTCTCCTTAAATGCCGGCTGCTACTACGTAAGACAGCCCAACTGAAATCATGAGTGAAATAAACCCGACCGCTCTATTATCATTTTCAATCTCTTTATCTACTTTAAATCTTGGTGTTAAAAATTCAAAAATGAAGTAGCTGACAAGCAGCATCACAAAGCCGTACACGCCCCATCCAACCATTTGAAGAAGAGAGTTATGCTGTGCGATGGAATGTTGAAACACATTTGCAATCCCAAAAATTTTCCCGCCTGTTGCCATGGCAACCGCTAAATTCCCCCGCTGAATCTCTTCCCAGTTTTTATAGGAGGTCACGAGTTCAAAAATGGTTAGAAATAAGACTAAACATAGGACGGCCACACTGTAATAGGCGGCAATTTCCACAAGTTCATTTTCCCAAAAGGCTTTCATGCGTTTTCTCCTTTTTACTTTAATTCGACGATGGTGACGCCTGATCCTCCCTCGCCTTGTTCTCCAAAACGAGCATTTTTCACACTGCGGTGCTGTTTTAATAATTCCTGGACCCCTTTCCTTAGGGCGCCAGTTCCTTTTCCGTGAATAATCGACACACGCGGATAGCCAGCTAATACAGCATCATCTAAATATTTCTCGACTCTGCTTAAAGCATTCTCATAACGCTCTCCTCTTAAATCAAGCTCAAGCGATACATGATAGTCTTTCCCTTTCACTGCCGTAATGGCCTTCTCTTGCTTAAATTCCGGTGCTGATTTGATAAATTCCATGTCTTTTTCTTTGACTTTCATTTTCAGAATGCCCATTTGGACACTCCATTCTTTGTTACCCGTTTGTTCGATCAGCGTTCCTTTTTGGCCAAACGTCAGCACTTTGACTTCATCGCCTGGCTTTAGCTGTCTCGATGTTTTTTTCACTGGCTCTGGTTTTTTCTTCCGGTCAAACTCAGGGACAGCTTCTTCAAGACGTTTCCTCGCATCAATGAGTTCATGTTCTTTAAACGAACGATGCTCACTTTTAATGGATCGCAGCTCTTGAATAATGTCTTCTGCTTCTTTTGCTGCTTGTTCAATTTTCTCTGCCGCTTTTTGTTCGGCTTCTTCAAGCAGCTTGTCCTTTTGTTCATTCCATTCAAGGATTTGTCTTTGCAGTTCCTTATGAAGCTTCTCAGCTTCTCTTCTATAGACTTCCGTCTCATGCAGTTCTTCTTCTGCCTTCTTCTTGCTGGCTTCTAATGAAGCAATCATTTGGTCTACTTCATTATGCTCTGCATGCATATCCGCTTTTGCTCTGTCAATCAGATGATGAGGTAAACCAAGACGTTTGGAAATTTCAAATGCATTACTTCGTCCAGGCACACCAATGAGCAAGCGATATGTTGGGGATAAGGTTTCAATGTCAAATTCGACACTCGCATTTGTGACCCCTTCTCGGTTATACCCGTATGCCTTCAGCTCAGGATAGTGAGTCGTTGCAATGACGCGCGCATTTGTTTGATGAACTTCATCTAAGATGCTCATTGCAAGTGCCGCACCTTCAGCAGGATCTGTTCCTGCCCCTAATTCATCAAATAACACGAGTGAACGAGGTGTCAAATTCTTTAAGATATCCACAATATTGACCATATGAGATGAGAACGTACTCAAGCTCTGTTCAATGGACTGTTCGTCTCCAATATCGGCAAATACTTGGTCGAATACAGCCACTTCTGATCCTTCCTCGACTGGAATATGAAGACCAGCCTGCGTCATCAGAGTCAGGAGCCCGAGTGTTTTTAACGTGACTGTTTTACCACCTGTATTTGGTCCAGTAATGACGATTGTTGAAAAATCCTTACCAAGCTCAATGTCATTTGCCACGACCTGATCGCGGGGCAATAGGGGATGCCTTGCTCGTTTTAAATAAATCTCCCCTTGCTCATTGACGGAAGGCTTTGTGGCTTTCTCTGCTTTTGCATATTTCGCTTTGGCAAAGATAAAATCTAATGTCTGAAGTTCATTCACATTGTGCAGCAGTTCATCAATGTGCTCTGATACACTTGCTGTCAGCATTTGCAGAATCTTTTCGACCTCTTGCTTTTCTTTTAAGCGAGTTTGCTGCAAGGTATTATTCAAGTCCACGACCACCTGCGGCTCAATAAAAAGAGTGGCTCCTGAAGAAGACTGATCATGAACAATCCCGCCGTAATTCGAGCGGTACTCTTGTTTCACCGGAATGACAAAACGATCATTCCGTATGGTCACAATGGTGTCTGAGAGCATCTTTGAAGCAGATTGTGATCGAATCATGGATTCTAATTTATCTCGTACTTTTGATTCTAGTGTTCGTAATTGCGTTCGTATTGTGCGAAGTGCCGGTGTTGCGTGATCAAGCACTTCTCCATTATCACCGATACAGCTCTCGATTTCTTTTCTGACTTCGGGCAGTAAAATAAGTGATTCTGCATATGTATGAAGACGTGGTATGTCGACACCATCTTCATACATAGACGTGAGAAAGTGCTTCATATTTTTGGTTGTATATAATAGCCCTGCGATTTCCATCAGCTCAAGAGGACTTAATGTACTGCCGATTTGTGCTCGTTTGACGCCTCGTCTAATATCCGTTAAGCCGCCAAACGGCGCTGATCCTTTTAGGCGGATCACATCTTGCGCTTCTGCTACCTCTTCCAGCAAATGCTGAATGGTTTCGATATCCGTGAGCGGTGTTAAATCCTGCGCTTTTTCTTTTCCTAAAGTGGATGCAGTATAGGACATGACTTTTTCTTTTACTTTATGAAATTCTAATGATGCCAACACTTTTTGTTGCAGCATGGTCCAGCCTCCTAACGACTACCTGTCACGCGTTAAAAACTTTTTCATCTCATGGAGAGAAAATGTATTCACGACATTTGCTTTTGGTGTCCAGCCCTTTCTTGCAGCTGTTACACCAACTTCCATATGATCCAGCATAGCGATGTTGTGCGCATCTGTGTTGATCATGATGTTCACACCCGCTTCGTTTGCTTTCATTAAATGCTCTGCTTTCAAATCAAGTCTCGACGGGTTGCTGTTGAGCTCCAATGCAGTGCCCGTTTTTTTCGCAAGCTCTATGAGCTGATCAATATTTAAGGCATAACCATCCCGTCTGCCGATTAAACGGCCTGTTGGATGGGCAATTAAATCCACATGCTGATTGTTTAAGGCATTTTCAAGACGCTCCATGATGACTTCCTCTGGCTGAGAGAAGCTAGAATGGATCGAGGCGATCACAAAATCCATGTCTGCTAAAAAGTCATCATCATAATCTAATGAGCCATCCGGCAGAATGTCCATTTCGACCCCTTTGAAAATGTGAAAATGCTCCAATTCCTGATTGAGTTGATCAATTTCTTTTGCTTGCAGACGCAAACGTTCTTTCGTTAAACCGTTTGCCACTTTTAAATATTGAGAGTGATCTGTGATGGCCATGTATTCATAACCTTTTTCAATACATGCCTCTGCCATTTCACGAATAGAGAATGCGCCGTCACTCCATGTTGAGTGCATGTGAAGGTCGCCTTTCATATCTTTCAGTTCTACAAATTGCATACTTTCTTTATACGAATCAATCTCCGCTCCGGTTTCACGAATTTCTGGGGGAATGAGCGGAAGCTGGAAATGTGCATAAAAAGCGCTTTCGTCTTCAAATGTTTTCACTTCGCCCGTTTCAATCGTTTCAACCCCATATTCGCTAATACGTTCTCCGCGCTCCTTGGCAAGCTGGCGCATGCGAATGTTATGATCTTTTGAGCCAGTGAAATGATGCAGCGTTGTCGCAAACTGATCTGTTGTGACAAGACGGAAGTCTACACTGATCTCAAAATCAAGCGCAAGAATGACAGATACTTTCGTATTACCGCTTGCAATGATATCTTTTACATCATCAAGTGCAACGAGCTGCTCTCTGACCTGTTCAGGATCATTTGTTGCAATGATATAATCTAAATCTTTGACCGTTTCACGCGCACGTCTTAAACTGCCCGCTCTTGAAAAACGAATGATTCCCTCCATACGTTTCAGCGCATCATCAATCCGCTCTGCAACATCTAATGCAAAGCCAATTGGCAGTCGTTCAGGTTGCTTTCCCGCTTCCTCAAGGGCTGCAAGAATTTTTTCTTCTGTTTTTTTACCGAAGCCAGCGAGTGATTGAACTTTCTCAGCCTCACATGCTTCTTTTAAAGACTGTGCATCGTGTACACCAAGTTCTTGGTACAGCTTAGCGATCTTCTTCCCGCCTAGTCCTGGCAATTTTAAAAGCGGAACAAGCCCTTCAGGCACTTCCTTTTTTAATTGTTCGAGAGTTTCTGATTGTCCTTTTTCCATATACTCTGTGATCACAGCAAAGGTGCCTTTGCCAATGCCAGGTAATGCTAATAGATCATCTATTTGAGAAAGACTGCGGTCATCTTGTTCAAGTGCCGCTGCCGCTTTACGAAAGGCAGATATTTTAAAAGGATTATCTCCTTTTAGTTCCATATAGATTGCAATGGTTTCAAGAAGTTTTATAATATCTTTTTTATTCATGTCTCATCCTCCAGCCGCTTTGGCATCTTCCTTTATAAATATACAAACTTTTCCTTCATCCCACAACTTTCCGTCATGGAATGAGAAAAAACTTCTCCAAGAAAGGAGAAGTTTTTAAACGCCATACGTCGTCCATAAGTCTTTGACAAGACCGGACAAATAAGGGGTGTGGCCTACGATCACATCTGCTAACATTGATTTGCTCATCATTGTTTGCAGCGCATCGACTGGAAGTAATGCAGCGACAAACAATAGAATAAACACAAATAAATATGTTTCAACAAATCCTAAAACACCGCCAAGCAGTTTGTTCACCTGTTTAATCACAGGAATACTTGCAATGGTTGTGAGCAATCCGCCAATGATGGCGAGCAGGATTTTTGTCAAGATAAACAGAATGATAAACGCAATGGTATTATAATAAGCTGTTTCTATATTCCCACTAAAGAAAGCGAGCTGCGCTTGACCACCGCTAAAGTTAGGCGCTGGAATCCACGTAAGCTGTGGGGCAAGTGACTGATAAAACATCGAAGCCACTAAAATAGAAACAACAAAGCTAATCAATTTAATAAATTGAAGAATAAACCCGCGTTTTAGACCGACAAGCGTTCCCATAAGAAGCAAAAACAAAATGATGATATCGATCACGGTAATTTCATTCCTTTTCTTTAAGCTGAAGCTCTAGTTTTTCGTATTGCTCTTTTAATTTCAAGTAGTCGTGGACGACATTGACTGCTGTCAGTACAGCTAATTTGTTTATATCAAGATATGGATTTTTTTCATTCATTTCTCTCATTTTATCATCAACAATTGAAGCAACATGTCGCATATGCATCTTCGTTTCTTGACCGATGATCGTATAGGACTGTCCATAAATCTCAACTGTTGTTTTCGTTTTACCGCCGTCAGACAACGTTTCTCCTCCATTCCACGAGAATCCTAGTCTCTATCATAACATGTTTAGACATTGAATGGAAAGACGAGCCCTTCCCTGTTATGGTACACTTTAGAAATCAATGCTATCAAGGTAAAAAAGGAGTTATCCACTGTGCCACAATCCGTCTTAAAAGCAACATCAGAAGACATGAAGAAAATGAAGAACGTGTATGCTCAACAGTTAACTGACACGCTGCCGCCAGGCGCCCTCTTTCAAGCAAAGGTTCCTGGCTGTACGATTACAGCCTACAAATCTGGAAAAGTGCTGTTTCAAGGACAAAAGGCAGAAGCCGAAGCAAGTCAGTTCAATCATTTACAAGCAGCTGAAACAAAAAGTAAAAAAACACCTTCTGCCACACAATACAGTCCGCCGCCCGGCATTGCTTCCATGTCGGTTATCGGTTCAGATGAGGTCGGTACTGGTGATTATTTTGGACCGATTACGGTCTGTGCGGCCTATGTTGATTCCAGTCAGCTTGCTCTGATGAAAGAGCTTGGGGTGAAAGACTCTAAAGGGCTAAAGGACCCGCAGATTATCAACATTGCCAAAGACTTGATCAAGACCATTCCGTTCAGCCTTCTCGTTCTTCGGAATGAAAAGTACAATGCGATGCAGGAAAATGGCATGAGCCAAGGAAAAATGAAGGCGCTGCTTCATAACCAAGTGATCACCTCCGTACTAGAAAAACTGGATGGGAAAAAGCCAGAGGCTATTCTCATTGACCAATTTGCAGAACCCGGCATTTATTTCAAGCACCTAGCGGGGAAAAAGATCATCCGGGAGCGTACGTATTTTAGTACAAAAGCAGAAGGCATCCATTTATCAGTTGCTGCGGCTTCAATTATCGCAAGATACGCCTTTTTAATTGAGATGGATAAATTATCTAAAGCAGCAGGCTTTGACATTCCAAAAGGAGCCGGTCCTCATGTCGACAAGGCGGCCGCAAAGCTCATCAAACTGCACGGTGAAGATGCTTTACGCCAATTTACAAAGCTGCATTTTGCCAACACCCAGAAAGCGAAAAAATGGTTATAATTTAAAAAAGAGCTATAGCCCTTTTAAAAGGCCATAGCTCTTTTCTTTATCCGCGCAAAACGGCTTGATACGTATCTTCTAATGCTTTCAATACTTTTGTATGAACAGCCGTCACTTCTTCTTCTGTCAATGTTTGTTCTGGGTTTAAATATTGCAGAGAGAACGCCACAGATTTCTTGCCTTCCTCCATGTGTTCACCCTCATACACGTCAAAGACGGAGAGGTCCGTCAGTAAACGGCCGCCTGCTTCATAGATGACTTGCTCCAGCTGTCCGCTTGAAATATGCTGATCGACGACGAGCGCAATATCTCTTGTCACAGCCGGGAATCTTGGAATCGCCGTATATTTCATATCCTCTGTTTCAGATGTCATGACATCCGTTAAATCGAATTCGAATACATATGTTTCTTTTAAATCTAATTCCTTTTCAACGACTGGATGAAGCGCAGCAACAAAGCCAATCACTTTTCCATTTAAGTGAACATCTGCTGTACGCCCTGGGTGAAGACCCTCACGCTCTGCTTGAACATACGTGATCTGCTCTGATACACCAAGCTTTTCAAACAGCCCTTCAGCAATTCCTTTTGCTACATAAAAATCAACGGCTTTTTTCTCGCCCTGCCAAAGGTTTTTATGCCATAGGCCTGTGATTGCTCCAGCCACATGCTCTTTCTCGACTGGCTTTGCACCTTCAGCTTCTGCTAAGAAAACAGAACCCGTTTCATAAAAGGCAAAGGAATCAGCTTGTCTTGCTAGGTTATATGCGACAGAATCAAGTAAGTTTGGCAGAAGACTTTGTCTCAGCACACTGCGTTCCTCACTCATTGGCAGTGAAAGTCTTGTTTGATAAGCTGGGTTCAAGACAAAGGCCGTAGACTTATGCTGATTCGTTAAAGAATACGTGATTGCTTGAGAAAGCCCTGCTCCTTCCAAGAAACGTCTCACCTTTCTACGTTTCACTTGGTATGGCGTGAGACCGCCAACTGTACCAGCTGTCGCAGGCAGTGTAGACGGAATGTTATCGTAGCCGTATAATCGTGCCACTTCTTCGATAAGATCTTCTTCAATCGTAATATCCATTCTTCGAGAAGGAACCGTCACGATCAAAACGTCATTTGATTCACCCACGGTAAAGCCCAGTTTATTGAAAATATGAATCATATCTTCTTTTGAAATGCTCATTCCAAGCACTTTATTAACACGCTCCGTTGACACATGGATGACATTCATGCTTGCTTCCATGTGATTTTCCTCAACAGTGCCGCTTAGCACTTCACCGCCAGCATAGATGCTCATCAGTTGTGCCGCTCTTTCGGCTGCTGATTTCACACGCTGCGGATCGATTCCCTTTTCAAACCGTGTGCTTGATTCACTGCGAAGCCCTAGGTCTCTAGAAGCCTGACGGACGGTTTGACCATTAAAAAATGCCGCTTCTAAAAGAATCGTTGTCGTTTCATCACGCACCTCTGATTCAAGGCCGCCCATGACTCCTGCTACAGCGTGTGCTTTCGTCCCATTTGTAATGACAAGATGCTTTGATGACAATGTGCGCTCTTGTTCATCCAATGTGTGAATCATTTCGTTTTCAGCTGCTTGACGTACGACGACCTGTTTTGAACCAAAACGATCATAGTCAAATGCATGAAGCGGCTGACCGTATTCAAGCAAGACAAAATTCGTAATATCCACAACGTTGTTAATCGGGCGAATGCCTGCATTCATCAGTCTTGTTTGCATCCAAAGCGGTGCAGGTCCTATTTTTACATTTTTAATGATCTTCGCTGCATAAAGAGGGTTTGCTTCTTGATCCTCAATGTGGACAGAAATATAATCCGATGCTTTTTCCGAAGACGATTCATATGCTGTATCAGGCAGTTTGATTTCTCTCCCTAAAATCGCTGCTACCTCATAAGCCACACCTAGCATATTGAGGGCATCGGCACGGTTTGGCGTTAATCCAAGCTCCAGTACTGCATCATCTAATTGAAGCGCCTGAAGGGCATCTTCTCCTGGTTTCACATCATTTGGGAAAACAAAAATGCCTTCTGCATATTCCTTTGGTACAAGCTTACTTTCTACTCCTAATTCTTGAAGAGAACAAATCATGCCATGAGACTCTTCGCCGCGCAGTTTGGCTTTTTTAATTTTAAAGTTCCCTGGAAGGACTGCTCCCACAGTTGCGACTGCGACATATTGTCCTTTCTCCACATTCGGAGCCCCGCAAATAATTTGTACAGGCGCGTCTTCCCCAATATCAACAAGGCATTTATTTAATTTATCCGCATTCGGATGCTGTTCACGCTCAATGACGTGTCCAACGACAACACCTTTGATGCCTTCACCTTTATACTCAACGGCTTCCACTTCAATACCGCTTCTAGTGATTTTCTCTGCTAATTCATCCGGAAGAATGCCTTCTAAATCGACATAGTCTTCTAACCATTTATATGAAACAAACATGTTGATTTCCTCCTCTTAGTCCTGCTTGAATTGCTTTGTGAATCTAATATCATTTGTGTAGAAATGGCGAATATCGTCAATGCCGTATTTCAGCATCGCAATACGTTCAACACCCATTCCAAAAGCAAAGCCTTGGTAAGTATCTGGATCAAATCCGCTCATTTTCAGTACATTCGGGTGAACCATCCCCGCACCTAAAATTTCAATCCAGCCTGTTCCTTTACATACAGAACAGCCTTTCCCTCCGCATTTAAAGCAAGACACATCGACTTCAACAGATGGTTCTGTAAATGGGAAAAAGCTTGGACGCAGTCTAATTTCACGATCTTCACCAAACATTTTTCTTGCGACCGTCTCTAGCGTTCCTTTTAAATCACTCATGCTAATATTGTGATCTACCACAAGTCCTTCAATCTGCATGAATTGATGTGAATGAGTGGCATCATCGCTGTCACGTCTATATACCTTACCAGGGCAGATGATCTTCACAGGGCCTTGGCCTTTATATTTCTCAAGTGTACGGGCCTGAACTGGTGATGTTTGTGTTCTCATCAGGGTATCTTCAGTAATATAGAAGCTGTCCTGCATATCACGTGCCGGATGTTCTTTTGGAAGATTGAGCGCTTCAAAGTTATAGTAATCGGTTTCCACCTCTGGGCCCTCTTCAACGGTATAGCCCATTCCGATAAATAAATCTTCAATGTCTTCTACAACAATCGTTAAAGGATGTCTTGCCCCGATTTTGATAGGACTTGCCGGCAATGTCACATCTATGGTTTGAGAAGCCAGCTTCTTTTTCACTTCTTCTGCTTCCAGTTGTTCATTTTTTTCCGCAATGGCACTAGCAATCTGCTCTCTTACTTCGTTTGCGAGTGCGCCCATTTTTGGTCTTTCTTCAGCGGAAAGCTTGCCCATCCCGCGAAGCACTTCTGTAATCGGGCCTTTTTTTCCTAGATATTGAACACGAATGTCATTGACCTCTTTGAGCGAGCTAGCTGCTTCTACCTTCGCTATCGCCTCTGTTTCAAGCTGTTTTAACGTTTCTTGCATGAGTGTAATCCTCCTTTTGATATACAAAACCGCCTGGATAAACGGCTGTTTGATCGTTTAAAGACAATAAAAAAACTCGTCACTTCAATATAGAAGGGACGAGTTGTGGTCGCGGTACCACCCTTGTTAAGCACACATGTGCGAATAAGCTTCATTGACATAACGGAATCAAACGAATCCGGTTCACCTTTACGCAAAACTTGCGGTCCCGGTGACAACTCCAGAGGTGAATTCCTGTTTCAGCATTCCTTAAATGCACTTTCAGTCTACGATGCATTCTCCCTATAAGGACGCTCCTTGAAACAATCTTCCTCTATCATGGTTTTTAAAATATTAGTTTTATTATAGTGAAAAATAGTGCATGATGCAACACTATCCACGCAAATGGTAGACAAGAACAGCGGCTGCGACGGCAACATTTAAGGATTCTGCTTGCCCATACATCGGAACATATAAATTCTGATCTGTCATTTGAAGGATCTCTGGATCAATGCCTGCTCCCTCGTTGCCAACAATTAACGCAAACGGACCTTCTGCCGCTATGTGTCTGTACTCTTTTGCATCCTTTAAGGCGCTTCCGTACACTGGTATGCCCTGCTCTTTAAATACTGGAATCGCCTGTTGAAGTGTTTGCTTTAAGATAGGCAGATGAAAATGTGAGCCTTGTGCTGAACGGAGCGTTTTTCCGTTAAACGCATCAACGGTTCCATCCCCTAAGATCACAGCATCAAGACCAGCGGCATCTGCTGTCCGGATCAGTGTGCCTAAATTTCCAGGGTCCTGCACCGCATCTAACAGAAGAATTCGCTCATACTTCTTTTCTTTAAACTCGGGA
Source organism: Bacillus xiamenensis (assembly GCF_001857925.1). Classification (NCBI taxonomy): domain Bacteria; kingdom Bacillati; phylum Bacillota; class Bacilli; order Caryophanales; family Bacillaceae; genus Bacillus; species Bacillus xiamenensis. The sequence goes on along the minus strand of NZ_CP017786.1, from coordinate 2,824,780 downwards.
AGTGTGCAAACCGCTGCGATATGCTGAGGTGTTTCCGTTTCTGTCATCGCAGCAAAAGCCTCTTCACTTAATTCATACAGCTCAATGTCAGGCTGGGTGTCAGCAGGTAGCATGTCAGGCGCTGTGACCATTAACTCTTTCACAACCCCGTACTTTAATGCTTCTTCTACTAAGTGTTTTCCTTCAACGAGAAACAGTCCTGTTTTCGTTCGTTCTTTTTTTGTATGGAGCTTTTTCCATTGTTTAATGTTTGTGTTTTTAGCAGATTCTATATATTTCAAGCGACTTTAACTCCTTTAAATATCATGAATGTATTATATCTCATGCACACTACATAATAAACCTGTCTTTGAGACAGAATAGGGCTATTACCATCAAAAAAGGAGTGTGGGCAATGGATTTTAATTTAAGAGGTGCAGTCATTCAAAACATTACTGGCCATAATCAAGAGCAGCTTGAGCATACGATTTTAGATGCGATTCAAAGTGGCGAGGAAAAAATGCTCCCTGGTCTTGGCGTTTTGTTCGAAGTATTATGGCAAGAGGCATCAGAGGACGAAAAAAATGAAATCCTTGAAACATTAGAGCAAGGCTTAAAGCCTCAACAGCAGCAATAAAAAGAAGCCGGTTTGCTGATAGATAAGCAAATCGGCTTTGTTCATTTAGCCAGTGATCGGCGTTTCCATTCGAAGAGCTGGATCACGCCAGATTTCGACCCATTTTTTAATAGCGAACACGATAATGACAAAACCTAAGATCAGCATAATGATAGACAGAACCGCATTCAGCACGCTGTAGCCAGATGCTTCAGGATTGAGATAGACATTCGCAACCATCCAATAACCCGCATAATTTACCGTCACATATAAGTAAGCAAGAGGAATTAAACAAGTGAGCATATATCGCCTTTTATCCGCAATTTTCAGCACAACTGTCGCCCCAATGATTAAGCCGACCGAAGCCATTAATTGGTTTGAAACCCCAAAGAGTGCCCAAATGGACCCAATGTCTCCAGAGTAAAGCAAGTAGCCCCACATAAAACAAGCAAGTGCGCTTGCAAAGACAGATCCTGGGACCCAGTCATTTCGTTTGAGTGGTTTATAGGCTTCTCCAAAGAAGTCTTGGATTAAATATCGCGCGACACGGGTTCCCGCGTCAATCGCCGTTAAAATAAAGACAGCTTCAAACATAATAACGAATTGGAAGAAATAAGATGCCAAATGACTAAAGAACGGAATTCCCGTAAAGATGTATGCCATCCCTACAGCTAATGTAACGGCTCCACCAGTTCTTCCTTCTAAATCAAGGCCAATTTCCTTACTCAGCTGCGGAAGGTTCTCGACACTCATACCAAGCGTCCGGAACATTTCAGGTGTACTGTTAATCGCAAAATAATCTCCTGGATGCAGGGCAGTCGCAGCAATTAATGCCATGATCCCAACCAAGCATTCTACCAGCATTGCGCCAAACGCTACAGGCTTCATATCACTCCAGCGATCCAGCATTTTAGGCGTTGTCCCTGAGCCAACAAATGCGTGAAAACCGGAAATCGCGCCGCAGGCAATCGTGATGGAAATAAATGGCCAGACAGGACCAGCTAAAACAGGCCCTCCTCCATTCACAAACTCTGTAAACGCCGGAAATTGAATCGTTGGATTGACCACAAAGATCCCGGCAATGAGAGCGATGAACACACCAATTTTCATAAAACTGCTTAAATAGTCTCTTGGTGCCAAAAGCAGCCACACCGGCAAGGCCGCAGCAAAAAATGCATAGATCGGCAGGGCGAGAGCGAGTGTTTTTGTATCAAGGGTTAAAAGATCACCAAGTGCTGTTCCTTGAATATTTGGTCCAAGGAATACACCAAGCATCAGCAAAATAAATCCTGCAGATGTAGCCAGCTTTAAATTGCCGGTCTTTTTATAATAAAGACCGACCCCCATCGCAATTGGAATCGTGATTCCGACCGCAAATGTTCCCCAAGGATTTCGTTCTAAAGCATGAAGCACAACCATGGACAATCCTGCCATCGTAATCGTAATAATAAATAGCATCGCAAGCCCTGTACAAAATCCTGCAACAGGTCCTAGCTCTTCTTTCGCAACCTCTGATAGTGATTTCCCCTTTTTTCGCATCGAAGCAAATAACACGACAAGGTCATGTACAGCTCCCCCAATCACTGCCCCAATTAAAAGCCAAAGGAGACCAGGTAAATACCCAAATTGTGCGGCTAAAATTGGACCAACTAATGGGCCGGCAGCTGCAATTGCAGCAAAGTGATGTCCAAATGTGACCCATTTATTTGTTGGCACATAATCTTTACCATCCTCTAGCGTATGGGCCGGTGTAGGATGATCGTCTGTGACCTTTAATACCTTCACCATCATAAATGTGCCATAGAGACGATACGCAATCGCTAAAATACACATAGACCCTATAACAATTGTAACCGCATTCATTCAACCATCCCCTTTTTGAAAACAATTTGTTACAAATATAACATAAATTGATTGATTTTTTTTCCTTTAAAACCAAGTTGACAAATAGGAATAATTGATTTAATCTTAAATAAGCTTCACCTACTTCCATAAACTCTCTTTTGGCAGAGCGATCTCTAAGCTCTGTCCTTTTTATTGATTTCATCTTACAAAAATAAAAGATGGATCACATGTGCCTTATTAACTAGAAAATTCTCTCTTCATCCGCTAAAAATAGTTCTTTTGATACAAATTAAAAACGATTCATTTCCTGGGAAATTCAATGGTGCAAAAAAGCCTTTCCTCTACACTGAGGAAAGGCTTTTCTATTAAGAACCATACGTAATTTGTTCGACAGTTTTTTGATCAAGTCTTTTGATAACTTCTGTTAAAAGCTTCACTGCATTTTCATAATCATCTCGGTGAATCATTGCTGCATGGGTATGAATATACCTGCTTGGAATCCCGATGGATAGTGATGGAACACCATGACCTGTTAAATGGATACCCCCAGCATCTGTCCCCCCGCCAGGCACTGAATCATATTGATAAGGGATGTTCAATTCATCCGCTGTCTGGACAACAAAATCGCGAAGTCCTTTATGAGAAATCATAGAAGCATCAAATACGACAATCGTTGGTCCTTTGCCAAGTTTGCTCGTTGCTTCTTTTTCAGTGATGCCTGGCGTATCTCCTGCTACACCAACATCAATGGCAAATCCAATATCAGGCTGGATCGCGGCAGCAGCCGTTTTGGCTCCGCGCAGGCCTACTTCCTCTTGAACAGTTGCCACACTGTAAGCGATATTTTCATGCTGAGCACCATGTAAATTCTTCATGACATCAATCGCCACTGCACAGCCGATACGATTGTCCCATGCTTTTGCAAGGAGCATTTTTTCATCATTCATGACCGTAAACTCAAAGTAAGGAACAATTTGATCTCCAGGCAGCACGCCCCACTCCATCGCCTGTTCTTTGCTTGAAGCCCCAATATCAATAAACATATCAGTAATTTCAATTGTTTTTTTGCGGGCTTCTGGTGATAAGACATGTGGCGGTTTGGAACCAATCACACCTGTGATGTCCCCTTTTTTCGTCACAATGGTGACACGCTGTGCCAGCATGACCTGTGACCACCAGCCACCGACCGTTTGAAAACGAATATAGCCTTTGTCATCAATTTTTGTCACCATGAATCCTACTTCATCTAAGTGACCAGCGAGCATGATTTTAGGCCCATTTGCATTTCCTTCCTTCTTAGCGATGAAGCTGCCAAGGCGGTCTGTAGAAATTTCATCTGCATATGTTTCTATGTATGTCTGCATGACTTTTTTGACATCACGTTCATTTCCTGGAATCCCTTTTGCATCCGTTAGGTCTTTCAGCATAGTTAATGTTTGATCTAGTTTTGTCATTCCGTTCATCCTCCTTTATCTTCATGGTGCATTCTTATTATACAAAACCTCATTCGTTCAATACGATCTTTTTATGAATATTTTTTCGTTTAACGAAATATTTTTTTAAAAAAGTTGAAACCTTTTGGCCTTTTCATTCGTAGTACATCAGATAACGGTATTGGAGGTGCATCCTGTCATGTTTGTTATCCTCATTAGACTTGCTCTTGTTGCACTGCTTGTCTATATTTTCTACATGGCGGTAAAATTCTTCTCAAACCCGAGAAGAAAGCTGAAACAAGCAAAATTAAAAGAAGGCTTTTATTTTATGGACGAACAGCAAAATGCCCGCAAAAATTTTAATTTCGTCTATAAAGGTGTCTTGTTTGAAGGGGAAAAGCACGTTCCTTCTAAGGATCATCCTCTGTTTGTCCACTCCATTTACGTTTGGACGGAGTCACCTGAGAAGCTAAATGAATTTACATTAGAAGACTTTGAAAAACTTGAGGAGAACATCATCGAACGATATCCTCAGACCAAAATTGATTGGGATCAGCCCATCAAAAAAATCAAACAAAAAAAAGGAGCAGACACGCCGTCTTGATGGCGTCTGCTCCTTTTTCAGATGAAATGCAAATATCCTAATATGACCAATTGAACAACAATTAGAACAGGCATGCCGATTTGAAAGGCAGGATGCTTAGTTTTATGACGGAAATACTGCATGCCAAGAAACGACCCAGCAGCACCAAAAAGCACTGCGGTACTCCATAAGTGCGCTTCTGATATTCTCCATTTATGCGCTTTCGCCCGGCGTTTATCTTCTCCCATGAGAAAAAAACCATAGACATTTACCAAGATGAGCAGCACGATCAGAGCGATGTTCATTTCTTTCACCTCACATGATGAGAAAAAAGATCACTCCTCGACGGAATGATCTTTTATATGACTTACTTGTCTAGTTGTGCTTTTGCAGCATCAGCAAGCTGATTGAATGCGTTTAGGTCATTCACAGCAAGGTCAGCAAGCATTTTGCGGTTGACTTCGATACCAGAAAGCTTTAAGCCATGCATTAAACGGCTGTAAGAAAGACCGTTCATACGAGCTGCAGCATTGATACGAGTGATCCATAGTTTACGGAAGTCACGTTTTTTCTGACGACGGTCACGGAAAGCGTAGTTTCCAGATTTCATGACCTGTTGGTTTGCTACTTTGTATAATCTATGTTTTGAACCGAAATAACCTTTTGCTAATTTAAGAACCTTTTTACGACGCTGACGCGACACAGTTCCGCCTTTTACTCTTGGCATTGTATTTCCCTCCTATGATTCCTATTCCAAATTACTTGATGTTTGCAAGTTGTTGTTTGATACGTTTGAAATCTCCAGCACTTACGATTGCGCTCTTACGCAATTTACGTTTTTGCTTTGTAGATTTGTTAGCGAACAAGTGACTTGTGTACGCATGAGAACGTTTAAGTTTACCAGAACCTGTTTTTTTGAAGCGTTTAGCAGATCCGCGGTGAGTTTTCATTTTTGGCATTGGATGTTTCCTCCCTCTGTTACTTTACTTTTCGACTTTTGGTGCAAGCATGAGGAACATGCTACGTCCGTCCATCTTAGGTTTTGTTTCTACTGTTGCTACTTCAGCGCAAGCTTCAGAGAAACGGTCTAACACGCGCTGTCCGATTTCTTTATGCGTAATCGCACGCCCTTTAAAGCGGATAGAAGCTTTCACTTTATCTCCCTTTTCAAGGAATTTGATGGCATTACGGAGCTTCGTGTTAAAGTCATGTTCATCGATTGTCGGGCTCAACCGAACTTCTTTTAAGCTAATGATTTTCTGATTCTTACGTGCCTCTTTTTCCTTCTTCTGCTGTTCGAATCGGAACTTACCGTAGTCCATGATTCGGCAAACAGGTGGTTTTGCATTTGCAGCAACTAACACAAGGTCAAGATTAGCTTTAGCAGCAATTTCCAGAGCTTCCTGGCGGGATTTAATCCCCAGCTGATCGCCATTTTGTCCGATCAAACGAACTTCACGCGCACGAATACCTTCATTAACTAATTGATCTTTGCTAATAGTGAGCCACCTCCATGAGATTTTGAATTGAGTTCACAACTCATTTTGACCATTTCGTTGTATGTTTTACAGGCAAACAAAAAGTGTGGGCATATAAAACACCCACACTGCGAACATTTGCATGAAAAAATAAATGTACGGTCAACCTGTCAACTACAAGCATGTGTCAATCAGGTGAGAAGCGGGTGCTTCTGCTTGTGATATCTATTCAATTCGTTAATTATTTTACACAATTTTCATTTGTCCGTCAAGTAACCGAACTCTTGAAACAACTTTTTCATTTTAGCATGATGAAACGATTTGAGCAAGACTTTTTTAAACCATGATGTCATCAAAGAAGCAATTGCAGAAAGATTGGGATGACAATCACGCTCAAAAGCCCCCAATCATCAGCAAAAGGCTTTGCAAACAGCAGAATAATGATAACTCCATCTCAACACCAAACAGTGCTGCCTGTTGTTACTAAAAGAAGCAAAAATAAAAAAAGGATGTCCTTTTTCCGAAACCCTTGGTTGTGAAGCAGTAGATTGCGAAAGCCCTTCACATGCGCAAGCACAAAACCTAAAATAACGATGATCCCCACATGCTCGATCATCATCAAAATGAAATGAAGCAAACCAGCCACCTCAGTTGATGTCAATAGTCATGAGCAGTCAATGCTCACATCTCTCTCAAATCTTTTCTTTATTGCCCTCTCCTTCTATTGTAAAATGAACATGAGCCTGTCACATGCAATTGAAGGTAACTACATACATAACAAGGGAGAAGATCATGAAAGCCGTATTTTTCGATTTAGATGACACTTTGCTTTGGGATGAAAAAAGCATTCACACGACTTTTCAAGAAACATGCCGGGAAGCGGAAAAGAAATATGGACTTGATTCAGAAACATTTGAGCAGATTGTACGTGAAGAAGCAAGAAAGCTGTACTCTTCCTATGAAACATATGATTATACTGTCATGATCGGTATTAATCCTTTTGAAGGACTGTGGTCAAATTTTAGTGAACCGATTAGCGAAGGCTTTCAAAAGTTGAACGCCCTTGCACCAGAGTATCGTAAAAACGCTTGGACGAACGGCTTAAAAAAGGCGGGAATTGACGATGAGGCATTTGGACAATACTTGGCTGATTTCTTTGCAGCAGAACGGAGAAAACGCCCGTATGTCTATGAAGAAACGTATCCTGTTTTAGACCGCCTGAAAGGCAGATATGAACTACTCCTATTAACAAATGGAGACCCTAGTCTTCAAAAGGAAAAGCTTGCAGGTGTACCAGAGCTTGCGCCTTATTTTAATGAAATTGTGATTTCAGGAGATTATGGGAAAGGCAAGCCTGACCCTGGCATCTTTGAGCACTGCCTCCAGCTGTTAAATCTCACAAAAGATGACGTCATTATGGTAGGAGATAATCCAAAAACAGATATTCTCGGAGCATCTCGCGTTGGCATCCAAACCGTTTGGATCAACCGCCACGGCAAGAAGAATGAAACAGATGTGACGCCAGATTATGAAATTAAAGACTTACATGAATTGTTTGATATATTAAAGTAGATTCAAAGAGAAAACACCCTTCTCCAGACGAGATAGGGTGTTTTTGGTCTCTCGGTTACACAATGTCCGCTAGACTCTGTGCTTGACGATCTAAGCCGCGGGCTGCTTCTCCTACATTGATGAATTCTTCGCTTGCCTGCTTCACAAGATCCCGGTTTGTAAACACACTCGTTTTTGCCCGGCTCGTTCCGCTGCTGACCTTTTCTACTTCTATATGAATTGCTTTCACATATCGATCCACTTTTACGATTGCTTCCTTTGAATCTGTCGCAAGCTTTCGAATTTCCGCCGCCACCACACTAAAGCCATTTCCATAGGAGCCCGCATGTGCAGCTTCTATAGCTGCATTCAGTGCGAGCAGCTGCGTTTGGGAAGCAATGCTGTGAATGGTCGTCGCAATTGAGCTAATCGACTCAACCTGCTCTGTTAAGCCTTCTAGTAAGCTCATGTTTTGATCTGTTTCATTGGCGATATGTTCAAAAGAAGCATTGACACTTTGACTATGCTGAATACCAATTTCTGCCCGCTCCATTAATTTCGCAGACATGTCCTTTAAATCTTTTACGACCTGCTTCATTGAGTTTTCTCTCTCTGTAATATCTGTTGCCACTTTCACAACAGCTACGACGTTCCCCTTGTCATTGAGGACTGGTGTATACGTCGCTTCAAGCCATAAGGTGTCACCGTACTTAGTGATCCGCTGCACCTTTTCCTGGAAAACGCGACCATCCTTTAAACGCTCCCAAAACATTTGATAACTTGTGTGCTCTGCAATATGCGGAGGACAAAATTGTCTATGTTTTAAACCAATCATTTCTTCCTTAGAATAGCCCATGGCTTTTGCGAAAATATCATTGACCCATAGCACCTCACCCGTCACATCAAATTCAATCATTGCTAGTGAATGCTCTAATGCACCAAGAACGGCTGACTGTTCCAATACTTGTGATGATAATACGTTTGTTGTTTGAACCATCTCTTTCATTCCCCCATTTTCTTCTCTCACCAATAGTACATACTTACCCGTACTTTCGTACTATCTAAACGTATCATTCAAGCATCTGGATCACCAGAGGAGAATTTTTTTCCATAAGAAAAAACCAGTGATCTCAAAGGAAAGAGATCACCGGCTGCATTGTTTGAAAAGATTATTTTTTCGCTTCTGCTACTGCATGTTTCACAAAAGCTTCAAGGTCCATTGTTTCTGAATCTTGTTCACCGTATTTTCTTACATTGACTGCGCCATTTTCTGCTTCTTGATCACCGACAACCAGCATGTACGGAATCTTTTGCATTTGCGCTTCTCTAATTTTGTATCCAATTTTTTCATCACGGCTGTCAAGCTCTACACGCAGACCTTCAAGCTGCAAACGTTCTTGCACTTTTTTCGCGTAGTCTAGATGAACAGACGGTGAAACCGGGATGACTTGGAATTGTACAGGTGCCAGCCATGTTGGAAGAGCTCCTTTGTATTCTTCAATTAAGAAGGCAACAAAGCGCTCCATTGTGGACACGACCCCTCTATGAATCACCACTGGACGATGGTGCTTCCCATCTTCTCCGATATATGTGAGATCGAAGCGCTCTGGAAGTAAGAAATCAAGCTGTACAGTGGACAGCGTCTCTTCTTTCCCAAGAGCTGTCTTCACTTGTACATCAAGCTTCGGTCCATAAAATGCCGCTTCGCCTTCTGCTTCATAGTAGTCATGTCCAAGCTCGTCCATTGCATCTTTCAGCATGGACTGTGCTTTATTCCACATGGCATCATCATCGAAATACTTTTCTGTATCCTCTGGATCACGATAAGATAAGCGGAATGTGTAATCATTTAAGCCGAAGTCTTGATACACTTCTTCAATTAAACGAACTGTACGGATGAACTCGTCTTTGATTTGATCTGGACGAACGAAGATATGTGCATCGTTTAATGTCATGCCGCGAACACGCTGAAGGCCAGATAAAGCACCTGACATTTCATAGCGGTGCATTGTCCCAAGCTCTGCAATCCGAATTGGCAATTCGCGATAGCTGTGCGGTTCATTTTTATAAATCATCATATGGTGCGGGCAGTTCATTGGACGAAGGACAAGATCTTCGTTGTCCATTTCCATGACTGGGAACATATCTTCTTGATAATGCGCCCAGTGGCCTGATGTTTTATATAATTCTACACTCGCTAAAACAGGTGTATACACATGTTCATAACCAAGGCGTACTTCTTTATCAACAATGTAGCGCTCAATCACGCGGCGGATGGTTGCCCCTTTTGGCAGCCAGAGCGGAAGGCCTTGACCTACCTTTTGAGAGTTCGCAAACAGCTTCAGCTCTTTCCCAAGTTTACGGTGATCGCGTTCTTTTGCTTCTTCAAGTAGACGTAAATGTTCATTTAAATCTTCTTTATTAAAGAAAGCTGTTCCGTAAATACGCTGCAGCATTTGATTGTTACTGTCACCTCTCCAGTATGCACCTGCAAGGCTTAACAGCTTGAACTCTTTGATTTTTCCTGTAGACGGCAAGTGAATGCCGCGGCATAGGTCAAAGAATTCACCCTGCTCATAAATTGTGACAGTTTCGCCTTCTGGAATCGCCTCTAACAGCTCGAGCTTCAATTCATCGCCAATTGCTTCAAAACGTGCTTTCGCTTCTTCTCTAGATACTTCAACACGCTCAATCGGCAGGTTGCTGTTAATGATTTTCTTCATTTCTTTTTCAATCTTTGGTAAATCTTCAGGTGTAATGGCAACATCGATATCGACATCGTAGTAGAAGCCATTTTCAATCACAGGGCCTACGCCAAACTGGACGTGATGCTCTTTTCCATAAATGCGTTTGATCGCTTGTGCCAGCAAATGGGCTGTGCTGTGACGCATAATATCGAGGGCTTCTTCACTTTTATCTGTGATGATCTCAATTGTTCCACTTTCTAATAGCGGCGTACGCAGATCTATTTCTTTGCCGTTCAATTTACCGGCAAGCGCTTTTTTCTTTAGGCCCGGGCTAATTGATGCCGCGATGTCTTCTGTTGTTGCTGTTTTGTCAAACTCCTTGACTGCTCCATCTGGAAATGTAAGTTGAATTTGTTCTGACATCTCTGGTCACTCCTTTTTTGGCAATATAAAAACCCCGCCCCCTGGAAAGGGACGAGGTTGAATAAACGGAATCGTGGTTCCACCCTTTTTCCCGTATTTGCAGCTTGCTTTGTCAAAAGCAAATACGGCTTGTGGTTCGATAACGGGAATTCCCGTCAGCTATTACTAAAAAAGTTCACAGCTGATGTTCAAAGGTGGTAAAGCAAATGGTCCTCAGCTAGGAAGCTTTCAGCCGCGGCTTCCCTCTCTTTAAGCGGGTGTTCATTTGTTCATGTCCTTATCAATACGGTCTCTGTATGAAGTTACACCGTATTATAAAACGTTTTTTCGTGAAAATCAAGAAAGCTTTTCACTTTTCTTTTCCAAATGGTCATGAACAAATTGAACATTCTGCTCCTGAAACGAATGAGGCGGGAAGACCTCGACTCTTTCTTGAAAAATATTTTGAATGGTTTGTACCATTGAATGACCTGTATCATTTGTAAATAGGTCAATTTTTTGTGGAGCGATGGATACAAGCGGTGCAATCAGCTGCGAATCAATATACATTGGATGCTCTCTTACAAACTGTCTGTCTATGTATTGTTTTTGATCACGTTCAGAAGCGTAGCGAAATTCCCAAATCACCAGACGGTCCTCATGCACAACATGTACTTTCTCAAGCTTAGGTTCTCTTGCCATCACATAGTCTCGAAGGGATTGAATAAAGTTTTGGTATTCTTGTTCCATTTTGTATTCTTCAATGGACACTTCTACATAATTCTTTAGCCTTTGATCATACTCTGCGAGCCTAAATGTCATAAATGAACCAATTGAAAAAATACCTTGCTGTAAAGAGATCGTCTCTAGCTCCTTTTTTAACAGGGCTTCCCTTGACGGGTCTTGATGAATCCCAGGAATATCCTCTATATCCCCTTTCATGATGCTATGGGCGATCGAAAGAATTTGGTGCTGCTCTTCGGGATCTTTAAATAAGTATGTGTTTTCAAGGATGCTGCGCATGCGCTCATTTTCTTTGCATTCTAAAAAAAAGTGAACCAGTAAAGGCCGCACAACGTGCTCAAGTGCTTCTCCTGATTTCTTCGCCTCTATGAGAAGCCGGTCTTTCCCCTGTTGAATCGAGATGTGATGCCGACTGTCCAAGTGTTCAGCAAGGTGTAAAAAAGCGGCGGTATCATATTCATCTTCAAAGATTATTTCAAGCATGTTTGTCCCCCCTAACGACATCTGTTACATATATATGGGGAGAACATCAAAAATAGACGCCTAAAATAAATCAGGCATCTTTCTTTTTAAAATGAGTGGAACAGAGATAAAGATCAAATAAATCAAACAAACAATCGCTAAGGCGGCATAATTGCCACTCACAAAGCTTGACCCGAGAACATTCAATGCAACTGTGCCCGGTATTAGTCCTAAAAAGGTAGCGGCCGTAAATGCACGATAATTCGCATGTGAAGCTGCTGCCGCATAGCTGACAAAATCAAAATGAATTGGAGCAATGCGCAATAACAAAATATAAAGAAACCCATGCTCTTGAATGCGAGACGTCACCGCCTTTAGCTTCCGGCTGCTTGATTTCGTTTCTTGCTTGTTTGAACGGAAGGTGGAAGCAAGCAGGAAAGACCCCGTTGCGCCAGCTGTAGCACCGACGAGGGCATAAATGGTCCCAAGGACACTGCCAAACGCCAAACCTGCTGCTAGTGAAAAGACGGTGAGAGGGACAAGCACAAACGGACGAAAAAGTGATAAGAAAAGAAAAACAAACGGGGCCAGCAGCCCAAATTGAAGAATCCAATTTTTCACATCTTTCGGCGACAGCTGAAGATGCTGTTTGTTCAGCCACCATAGCGCAGCAGCCAGAACGCCGATGACGAGAATAAGCAGCCATTTTCTTTTGTTCATCTCATCCGCTCCCCCCCTCACGTAACGCATCCTTTTATAAATGACGGCGATTTTCTCCTTCAAGCAAAACTGGCTCGGCTAAATAAAGAATCCGTTCCATTAAACGAGCTGCTTTGACCTCTTCTTTTTCCCCGCGCTGCGAGTACGTAAAGTGATGCTTCAAGTCACTCGGTGAGAAATTAGAAGAGAAGAAAGTCGGGAGCTGCTCTGCCATGCGGTATTGCAAGATCGTTCCTAAAAGTTCATCTCGTACCCAGCTCGTCATCGACTCTGCTCCAATATCATCAAGCATTAAAATCGGTGTTGATTTGACCATATTCAGCTTCTCTTCGAGAGTATGATCGGCTAATGAATTTTTTAACTCTCTCACAAATTCAGGCACATAGACAAGGAGAGATGGATATTCTTTTACCGCTAGCTGCTGTGCAATCGCTGCTAGAATAAATGTTTTTCCTACCCCAAACTTTCCGTGTAAATAAAGGCCTTTGCCCTTACCAGTCTCATCATAGCTTTGCAGGAATTGACCTACTTTTTGAATGACCTCTTGTCTTCCCACAACATTCAAATCAGCAAACGTCGCTTGAAGAACATTCTGCGGAATGTACATGCTTTTCATGAGTTCTTGCTGTTTCTTCTGTCGATCGAGCCGCAGTTTTACAGGACAAGGGGAATATTCAATATCAATGCTCTGACCTTTGATCACAAGTTTCGGGTGATATCCGTCTAAAATGGCATTTACATTCTCGTCCTCTAAGCAGTAAGAACAGCCCTTTGATTGCTGAACATATTCAAAGAGCCTGTTTAAGCTGCGATTAATCATGTCTTCTTGTATCTCTTCCTCGTGCTCTTTTAAAAAGGCCTTCACATCTTCATCAGACAATACACTTTCTTTAATCTGATTGTATCTCACGCGAAAATCTACTCGTCCTTTTAGTTGTTCAAATGAACGACCGATCGGTTTCATTTCCATCTCACCTCACATTAATGTGCATTGTACTTTTTCATATTATTAAACTGATTTAACAATTTTTCTTTTTCTCGTTCAAGGTCCTCTGTAGACAAACGATCCGTCTGTTCTTTTGCAGGCTGTTCTTTCGTTTCAGTTTCTTTCATCCAGTCAGGCAGTTTCTCCTCTCGGATGACTTTCCCTGATCCATACGAGTTTCGCTGCTTTTTCTGCTGCGCCCACTCTGTCATTTGTCTGTTCTCTTCTTTGGCAATTTTCATAGCAGCTGCAACGGTTTTGATTTTCTTTCGCACCCAATGAGCGGCGATTTTTTGCATATAGGTTTTGGACAGCTTCATATCCGTTTTCAGCAGTGTATAGTAGATCAAGACATTCATGACCCCAGGCTCTAGCTTCTGCTCAAGCATAATATCTTCAACAATTCTTAAGTCTGCATACGTCGGCTCAATGCCATCTGCCATATCTTTCAAAAGCTCTCTAGGCGAAATATGATCCAGCTTTTCAATCAATGTCGCATCAGGCGTATCTGCCTCTTTATGCTGCGCGGCATCGTGTCGTAAATGCCTTGGCTGTTTTTGATCAATCAGCTTCGGCTGTTCGCCTCTGTATTCGATTTGGTACCAGTCTCTCGCTGCTTTTCGTAGATCTTCAGTTGAAATCATCTGATCCGGCCCACAGGCGCCTGCGACAATATTTTGCATTTGCAGCGGCGTAATGCCATATACGACAGCTAACTTCTTAATTGTCTCTTTCACTTGCTTTGTCAAAGCCTTTCTTGGGATCATCATGTCTGACATACCTGCTAATAACAGATCAAAATCAAAGGATTCATCTGAAAGCGGCGCAGACTGACTAGATCCGACGGTCACATATTCGTAGCCCTCGTCAAGCGATGACGCCTGATTGATTTCCTCTGTCATCTTGCGCTCTCCCGGCTGCAATACGTGAAACACTTCTTCAAACGATCGTGAAATGTTCTTTGCATCAGCAGGAACACTTGGATAAGAAAAATAATCACGAAGCTGCATATATTTTGCTTTCTCTACCCGATGATACAAAAGGACATTCAGCATACCGTCTTGGAAAAACTCATCCGGTCTTAGCGGCGGCACAAGCTCATATGTAAACAGTCTGCCCTCTTTCGTTTCCTGTTCATATGTGCGGAGTAAGCCGATCGCTTCAAGCTTTAAGCGCTCTTCAAAAATATCATTTAAATTCGTTTGCAGCATGACCATGAGCTGCCGATGAGGTGCGGGTTTACCCCATATCCGATTTTGTTCCAGCTCTCCCCACAGCGTCATGTATAAACTGAAAGCGGACATGCCAATAAGCGGCTGATATAAAAGAGTGATGAGCTGTCTATCGATGTCACCGAGCAATGAAGCGCTTTTGACGACATACGGATCGACGGCTAGCACTTCCTTCCAATGCTCTGTCATATGCTGATCCTCCCTTAATGCGGTTGTTTCCATTGTACACTCTTTTTGCGTTTTACGCTTTACGCAGGAAAAAGAGCATGAAGAATCTTCAGCTCTTTTTTAGCGTTCTTTCTTTAATAAATCTTTTAATTCATCAATAAAGACATTGATATCTTTAAACTGACGATAAACCGAGGCAAACCTGACGTAAGACACTTCATCAATTTTCGCCAGCTCGTCCATCACCATTTCACCGACAAGCTCGCTTTTCACCTCTGACATGCCTTGATTACGCAATTCCTTTTCAATGTTAAAGCAGACATCTTCCAGCTGTTTTAAAGCGACAGGGCGCTTTTCACACGCTTTGATCAGTCCTCTTAGCATCTTTTCCCGGCTGAATTCTTCTCGGATTCCTTCTTTTTTCACCACAATCAGCGGCAATTCTTCTAATTTTTCAAACGTCGTAAAGCGATATTGGCAGCTTTCGCACTCTCTTCTGCGACGGATGGATTTCCCTTCATCTACTGGTCTTGAATCAAGCACCCTTGTACCAAGGTGCTGACATGTGGGACATTTCATTTCATCAGCTCCGATCTATTCTTGGAAGTTGTTTGTCTAGTTCTTTATAAAGGGACAAAACTGCCTTTTGACTAAAGCCAAAGTCTGTTGGCAGGGCCGTTTCTGTTGTCACATTAAAATCGACAGCTGTTTCAAAAGGACGAATTGAAATGACAGTCGCCACGAGAAAGGCTTTTTTCGGCGTTCGTATGTTTGCGCTGATTTCACCTCGTTCTGCTGAAACAGATGTCACTTGATAGGATTCGTTGCGGGAAAGAATGGCTTCCACCGCTTGAAAAACTTGTGTATTTGTCGATTTGTAGTAATGGCTTTTCAGCTCTGACACCGGATGATGGTCAGATGTTTCCGTATGATTGGAAATGAATCGTTTTAGCTTTTGTCCTAAAGTCATACACGTATCCCCTTTGTCTTTAACCCTCTTCTTTATTTTATAAAAAAAACCTTTGTTTTCCTAGAACAAAAGTATAGTCAGGTTGGAGAATGTTGGATGCTGTGTATGAAACAAATATAAAAAGGAGCATAACACAAAGGCATTTAATGCTTTTGGCCAGCTCCCATTGCAATCTTTTTTATGTTTACAGTGCTTTGGCTTGCGCCTGTTTCACTTGTACAGGTCCCATGCCTCGAGGAATTTCGATGTTTTCTCTTGTTTCAGCACCTAGTTCATCTCCGATATGATCTGCTGCAATATTCGGATCTAGATCGCCGCAAGTATAAACATCTATGCTCGCATAACCATGTTCAGGAAAGCTGTGAATTGTCAGATGAGATTCAGAAATAATGACAACTCCACTTACTCCTTGAGGTGCAAATTTGTGAAAAGCAACCTCTCTTACTTCAGCTCCTGATTTCAAAGCTGCATTTACAAATGTTTTTTCAATAAAATCCATGTCGTTCAGTTTATCACAGTCGCATCCCCATAATTCAGAGATAACGTGACGTCCGATTGTTTCCATCATGGACCCCCCTTAAACAAGAATGAAAGAGTGAAGTTCTAAGCAGCCGGACCGGACATATACCACGGGGGAAAGTTAGTCCTAAGAGGTCCTAACCCTTTAAGTATACCCGAATGAGTCTGCGAACAAGAAGTTCACGAAAAATAGTATACTTTGTTTAGACCCATTTTGCAAGCTGTGTTTTTAGTGGGATTTTCTCTCATTTCTTGAAAAGGGACGTTCGTCTTCTTCATTTCAAACAGCAGACAGCTCTTTCATCTGTGCCCCAACAAACTTCACAAGATCGACCACCCTGCATGAATAGCCCCATTCATTGTCGTACCATGCAAGAACTTTCACTTTTCTGCCTTCCATCACCATCGTTGTAAGTCCATCAACGACAGCTGAATAAGGGTTTGTGTTAAAGTCTGTGGAGACAAGCGGTTCTTCCGTGTAGTCTAAAATGCCAGCAAGAGATGTTTTTGATGCAGTTGCGAAGGCAGCATTTACCTCTTCTGCTGTCACATCTTTTTTTAAGTCGACCACAAGATCGACCATCGACACATTTGAGACTGGGACGCGTAGCGCAAGTCCATGCAATTTCCCTTTCATATGAGGAAGCACTAAAGAAAGCGCTTTAGCGGCACCCGTCGTTGTAGGAATGATGGACTGAGCACATGCTCTTGCTCGGCGCAAATCCTTGTGCGGGTTGTCGATATTTTTTTGATCATTTGTATAAGCATGAACCGTTGTCATTAAGCCGTTGTCGATGCCAAATTCATCATCTAACAGCTTGACAACTGGAGCTAAACAGTTTGTTGTACAGGATGCATTTGAAATAATGACGTGCTTTTCAGGATCAAGATCATCCTCATTGACACCCATCACAATTGTAATGTCTTCATTTTTACCTGGAGCTGTTAACACGACCTTTTTCGCTCCGGCATCTATATGGCTCATCGCTTGATCTTTTGAATTAAATTTCCCAGTTGCTTCTATGACGATATCAATTCCAAGCTCTCCCCATGGAAGCTGCTTTGGATCTCTGTTATTGAGCAAAAGCACTCTTTTTCCATTGACAATCAAAGCGTCATCTTCTGCTGTCACATCACATTCGTAGCGTCCATGATTTGTGTCATATTTGATTAAATGTGCTAGTGTTTCGGCAGGATAGCTTGCGTTCACCGCTACAATTTGAATTTGATCGTCAAGCATTGCTTTTCTGAAGACCATGCGTCCAATTCTGCCAAACCCATTGATCGCTGCTTTTACTTTCATGAACAGGTCACTCCCCTATTATGTGTTATACTTAATAAATTCATTCACGAAATTAGTATATCACATTAGAATGTAATTACCAGTATATAAACGTACATTTTCGAAAAAGGGCTGTTCTTTTCAAAGGAAATGACAAAAAAGCATAAAAAAAGAAGAGTACGTGTATGTACTCTTACTTATCTGTATGTTCCCATTCGTTTAATATGTTCTGTAATTGCTTTCTCATAAAAGCGAGATCTTTTGTGTTATCTATCACGCGGTCTGCTTTTTGGCATTTCTCCTCAAGAGGCAGCTGGGAGTGAATGCGGTTCAGCGCTTCTTCCTCGCTAAGGCCGTTGCGATTCATGAGCCTTGATAGCTGCAATTCAGGCGTCGTGTACACAACGATGATGCGGTCGACCAGCCCCTCCAGCTTGCTCTCAAATAACAGCGGGATATCGAGCACAACAAATGTTTCTTGCTGATTGATCCCTTCATCTCGCTGCTTGAGCATTTCCTTTCTGACCTCTGGATGAACGATGGCATTGAGCTGTTTTCTTTTCTCTTCGTCAGAAAAAATGATTGCTCCAAGCTGCTGCCGGTTCAATTCACCATTTGGCAGGAGGACTTCCTCACCGAAGGTTTGAACGATTTGATGAAGGGCCTTCGTTCCTTTAGAAACGACTTCTTTTGCAATGACATCTGCATCCACCACGCGGATGCCCTTCTCTTTTATCATCTGCGAGACTGTGCTTTTTCCACTAGCAATCCCGCCTGTTAATCCAATGACAAGCGTCAATTGATTTCCTCCTTTACAGCTTCCATACACCAATGAGAATAAGCAAAAACCCTGGTAAGCATGCAAGCTTATCGATCCAGCGCCAATTTGCCAAGTAATGTCCGGCACGAATCCCGATACATACAAAAAGTGAACTCATGACCGCAACCGTTATACTCATCACAATTGGAGAAAACCCTAGAATCGCTGCGCCGATCCCTGCTCCGAATGCATCAATAGATAAAGCAATCCCAAGGAGCACAGCTTCTATCCCATTGATCGTACCAGAGCGGTCAATATCTGCACTTGTCGGCTTTCGTAAAATTTGAATGACAAGACCGAGCGACTGCACTTCTACATTGACGAGTGTTCTTTCTTGAAGAAGCAAGTCACGTTCTTTCGCTGGTTTGTAAAATTGATACAACACCCAAAGTCCAATCGCAATCAAGATTCCTCCGCCAAGCTTATCGGTCACTGAGACAGGGAGGAATGTCGTCAAGAGGTTCCCAATCAGCATGGAAATCAGCAGCACAATTCCTGAACAACAGGCAATAATGACAATGGCTTTAAATGGAATTCTCATTTTGCGAAGACCATACGTAAAGCCTACAGAAAAGCTGTCAATGCTGACTGCAATAGCTAAAAACAGAAGCGAAAACGAAATCATACCTGAACTCTTCCTTTCTGTTCATGCAACGATGATCAAGAGTCTCTAGGCGTCCTTAGACTCTTCTTCACTATATGAAGAGCAGGTGGGCTGTGTGTCAGTCTACACCTCGCTGAAAAAAGAATGTTTTTTATCGTATGCATGGCAAAAAGGAAGCATGCTGATGGCTTTACCTTTATTGAGGACGTTTTTGGCAGGTCACGCAAAAATGAGTGCCTCGCCCTCCAACAACTGTTTTCTCGATGATACTTCCACATGTCTGGCACGGCTCTCCCCGCCGGTCATATACAAGAAGCTGCATTTGAAATGTGCCAATATCGCCCTGTGAATTGATGTAAGAGCGAATGGTGCTTCCTCCCGCATCAACTGCGACTTGAAGCGTGTCGATGATATGTTTGTGGAGCACCTTGCATGATTCAAGGCTTAGCTGATTTGCTTTTGTTTCTGGGTGAATGCCTGCCTTAAATAGAACTTCATCCACATAAATATTACCAAGTCCTACAACAATCTTTTGATCAAGTAAAGCTGTTTTGACCACGCGGGAGGTTTTCTTCAATTGCTCCCATAGATATGCTGGTGTAAATGCGTCTGAAAAAGGCTCATATCCGAGCTGAGACAGCGGAAGTTCTTTTTCTTCCTCCCCTGGATGAAAGAGATGCATTGTGCCAAATTTGCGTACATCATGATACCGAAGCTCGGTCCCATCTGTAAACGTAAAGACGACGTGTACATGTTTATCATAAGGATCATTTGCTTCATGTACACGGTATTTCCCTTCCATCCTTAAATGGGAGACCATCACATAGTGGTCTAAATGAAAGAGTAGGAACTTCCCTCTTCTTTCAATGGTTTGAATGGTTTCTCCTGCCATCCTTCTAGCGAACTCTTCCGGTTCCCCAGGACGTTTGATGATATTTGGCCATTTGATATCGACCGTTTCAATCGTTTTTCCTTTGACTAACCGCTTGAGAGTTCGCCGGACGGTTTCAACTTCTGGTAATTCCGGCATGCTCCTCGCTCCTTTGTTCTCTCTTTATTTAGCGTCGTACCAAGATGGGCCTGAAGCAAAATCGACTTTTAGCGGCACATCGAGCTGAAGTGTGTTTTCCATCACTTCAGGGACAATTTTTTCTAGTATGGCGATTTCTTCTTTCGGTGCTTCGAAAATCAGTTCATCGTGCACCTGCAATAAAAGATTTGCCTGCAAGTTTTCTTCTTTTAGCTTTCGCACCATATCAATCATTGCTTTTTTAATGATATCTGCGGCACTGCCTTGAATTGGTGTGTTCATTGCCGTTCTTTCCGCAAAGCTTTTGATATTAAAATTACGGCTTGTGATATCCGGGATATATCGTCTGCGTTTGAGAAGCGTCGTGACATAGCCTTTTTGTTTTGCTTCCTGCACGATCTCTTCCATATATGTTTTGACGCCTTTAAAACTTGTTAAATAGCGTTCAATAAAGGCGGCTGCTTCTTTTCTTGTAATTCCAAGGTTTTGAGAAAGGCCATAATCACTAATTCCATACACAATTCCGAAGTTGACAGCTTTGGCTTGTCTTCTCATAGAGGAAGTCACTTCTTCTTCCGAGACATGGAACACATCCATGGCTGTTTTCGTGTGAATATCCATATCCTGCGTAAAGGCTTCAATCAAGTTCTCGTCTTGAGAAATGTGCGCAAGTACACGCAGCTCGATTTGAGAATAGTCAGCAGCAAACATAAGCCAGCCCTCTTTTGACGGGATAAATGCTTGTCGAATCTTTCGGCCTTCTTCTAACCGAATCGGGATGTTTTGAAGATTTGGGTCTGTAGAGCTTAGTCTTCCTGTTTGTGTAAGCGCCTGATTAAATCTTGTATGGACTTTATGGGTATCTTTGCGCGTCACTTTCATTAAGCCTTCGACATAGGTAGATTGCAGCTTGCCAATTTGGCGGTAATGCAGAATCGACCGAATGATTTCGTGCTTGTCTTCAAGCTTTTCAAGAACATCCGCAGACGTAGAGTAGCCTGTTTTGGTCTTTTTGATAATCGGCAGTCCTAATTTTTCAAATAAAATCACACCAAGCTGCTTCGGTGAATTGATGTTAAAGGTTTCTCCCGCTAAACGGTGAATGGTTTCTTCATACTCCTTCAGCTTCTTCGTTAGTTCTTCACCCATTTTCTGAAGGCGTTCAATATCCACTTTTACCCCAAGAGATTCCATTTCACCTAAGATAAGCGCAAGTGGCAGCTCTAAATCTTCATACAGCTCATGCTGATCATTTTTTTCTAACGCTTCAAGTGTCAAATCATGCAGGGCAGAAATCGCCGCTGCTTTCCGTCCAAGATGATCTTTGAGCTCATCTTCTGGCGGAATGGCCTGCTTCGCTCCTTTTCCGTATACCTTTTCATCGGAAAGGGCGATATTCAGGCCGTATTCCTTCGCCACACTTGCCACGTCCTCATAGGATTTCTGTGGATTGACGACATAGGAAGCGAGCAAGACGTCGTTATCGACACCTTTTAGATCAACACCATGCCACCTGAGGGCGACAACCGCTCTTTTGGAATCAAAGACCCATTTTTTCTTCGTTTCATCTTGCGCCCATTGTTTAAACGCTTCTGATTGAAGAGCATCTTCTTTTGTGATAAAAAACGCACCGTTTTCATTATGGATCGCAAAACCGATCAAATCTGCTTCGTGATAATTGTCTCCCAGCTGTTCTACCACAAGCGCCGCATGATCTGTCAGCATGTCCTCTGTGACATCTGTTATTTTCTTCACATCTATTTCGTCTATTTCAACTGGTTCATCTGATTCTGGCGCTTCTCCTAAACGCTCTAGCAGCGTTTGAAAGCCCAGTTCTTTATAAAGGGAGATGACCTGCTCCATGTGAGGGCCTTCATAAGCGAGATCTTTGCTTGACACATCAATTGGTGCTTCTACGAGAATCGTCGCCAGCTTTTTACTCATTACCGCTTGTTCTTTATATTCTTCAAGCTTTTCTTTTAGCTTTTTCCCGCTGACTTCGTCAATATGTTCAAGTAGATTTTCAACCGTTCCAAACTGCTTTAACAATTTGATCGCTGTTTTTTCACCAACACCAGGAACGCCTGGGATATTATCTGATGAATCTCCCATCAGTCCTTTCATGTCGATGATTTGATCTGGGCGCAGGCCATATTTCTCTTCAATATGGGCCGGTGTGTAGTATTCTACTTCAGTGATGCCTTTTTTCGTAATGGCTACCGTCGTGCGGTCTGTTGAAAGCTGTGTTAAGTCTTTATCTCCTGAGAAGATTTTGACCTCAAAGCCGTCTTTTTCTGCTTCTACAGCCAGTGTACCGATGATATCATCTGCCTCATATTGCGGCAGCTCGTACCTTTTCACCTGATATGCATCTAATAGCTCACGGATGAACGGCATTTGTTCTGATAGTTCTGGCGGTGTTTTTTGTCTTCCGCCTTTATATTCCTTAAATGTCTCGTGACGAAAGGTGGTTTTCCCCGCATCAAATGCAACAAGCATATGAGTCGGCTTCTCATCCTCCAGCATCTTCATTAAGATCATCGCAAAGCCGTAAATGGCATTCGTATGTACGCCTTTATCATTAGATAATAGCGGCAAAGCAAAAAAAGCTCGATAGGCGAGACTGTTTCCATCCACAAGTACTAATTTCTTTTGATCTGTCATGTTTTAATCCTCCATCGACTGAGCCGGCTCAGTCGTCTCTTTCACACATTGTATGTTCATTTTATCAAAGTTTATTTTGAAAAGAAAATAGACGAGCCTGCATAAAAAAAGGGACGAAAACAACAAGTGTTTTCGTCCTTCCAAAATTGGCTCCTTGGATGAAGGGGTTCCTATTCATCCTACCAATGATTGTTTAACAAAACATGAATTCATTGTAAAGATCATGTAAATTTTGACGTCACTTTCCTTTTTACTCTATTTTGCCTTCAAACTCACTGTAAACGTCGTCCCTTTGCCTTGTTTGCTATGGACAGAAATCGTCCCTTCATGCGCCTCGACAAGGTGTTTCACAATCGCAAGGCCAAGCCCTGTACCACCAGAGTTTCTACTTCTATCTTTATCAATCCGATAAAATCTCTCAAATATTCTTGGAATCTCACTTTTTTTCATGCCGATCCCTGTATCTGCTATATCAAATTCACAGCTGTTTTTCCTCGGTCTCGCTGTGATCGTGACACTTCCTCCATCCGGTGTATAAGTGAGGGCGTTGTTGACGAGATTGAGGAAAATTTGCTTTAATCTCAGCGGGTCTGCCATGACATAGACCGGCTCTTTTGGGACACGTACTTGTAATTGAATGCCTTTTTCTGCAGCCTTTTGTTTTAGCAGCACTTCAATCTCTTGAATGATTTCTGACGCATTGGCTTCTTGAATATTCAGCTTAAAATGCTGCTGTTCAATTTTAGAGAGATCTAGTAAATCTTGAATAAGCGTTTCTAAACGGATGCTCTCTTTTAAGATGATTGAAAGGAATTCTGTCAGCGCTTCTTTGTCATCAATGGCTCCATCGAGAAGCGTTTCGGAAAATCCTTTAATAGATGTAATCGGTGTCTTTAATTCATGTGACACGTTAGCGACAAAGTCTTTTCGCATTTGTTCTAGTTGCTTTGTTTCTGTCACATCATGAAACACAAGGACAATTCCTTTCCATTCATCATCTGTACTTAAGATCGGAACACCATCGACTTGGAAATAGCGGCGCTCGATGTCAACAGCAAGACGCAGAAACTTGCGTACTTTGGTTTCTGTCATGAAAATTTCGTCAATTAGTTCAATTACCTCTTCATGTGTAAAGGCTTCATGATACAGCTTGTGCATGTAAATATGCTTTTGCACCTTAAATTGCTTACGGAAGGTTCGATTGACCAAGTGAATATAGCCCATCTTATCAATCAAAATAATCCCTGCTCCGATGTTTTCAATGACTGTTTGCAGACGATCTCGCTGCATTTCACCAGCGCTTGTCATGTCTTGAAGGCTTTCTGCCAGACGCTTCATGGATGTATTGAGTTCACTTGTTTCAATGATCAGCTCTTCATAGTTATTCGTATCATAGTTCCCACGTTCAAGCTGTTTGGCTACCTTGGTGGCATAATCAATCGGTTTCACATACTTCATCGACATGCGGTAGCCAAAAAAGACGATGATCACGATAGCCGAGCCAAGACAAAAGGCTAATGCAAGCCAGAGCTGGCCGTCAATTTCATTTAAAGGCTGGTATGAGGCATGGAGAAATAAATATCCCGCCGGCTCGTTTTGTTTCATAATAGGGACTGCATAATGAAAAAGCGCATCCTTCTCATCATCAATAACCGTTCCTTTTGTTTGGAGGCGTTCATTTTTCAGCGTGTTTTGAATGATAGCTCTTTGCTCTGCTTGACCCGTTGTATGTATGATATTCCCCTTCACGTCCACAATCGACGCATTCATATCGAGATGCTGCTTGGCTTGATTGAGGATCTCCTGGTTCTGCTTTGCCTTCAGGTCATCCCCATTCATTGAAGAAAGGAGAAAGCTTGCTTCTTTTTCCATTCGCTGCGTTAATTTTGTTTCATAGAAAACATGAAACATATGATCCAAGAAAAGGCCAAGTGCGACAAACACAATAAAAAGGAGAAAAATGAGCCCAGAAAACAGGCGGGTTCTAATTTTACTCATTTGCCTTTGGCTCCTCCAATTTATAGCCTAAGCCACGAATGGTTTTAATATATGTTGGTTTTTTTGTGTTTTTTTCAATTTTGTCCCGCAAGTGGCTGATATGTACATCCACAATACGAGTATCACCTGCAAAGTCATAATTCCAAACCGCACTTAACAATAGATCACGCGTGAGGACACGGCCTTTATGCTTAGCCAAATAAAGCAGCAGTTCAAATTCCTTTGGCGTGAGCTCCAGACGTTCTTCTTGGAAATAGACTTCGTAATGTTCGGGTAAAATGCGCAGTTCACCAATTTTCATTTGGTCTGCAATGATCTCTTCCTTCTCCTCTTGCGAAGGGGCAGGTTGAGATTGCTGCGCTCTTCTCAAAATCGCTTTTACCCGAGCACCCACTTCTCTAGGACTGAACGGTTTTGTCATGTAATCATCGGCTCCAAGTTCAAGACCGAGCACCTTATCAAATTCATCGTCCTTTGCTGTCAGCATTAAAATAGGGAACATCATTTTTTGAATTCTCAGCTGCTTGCACACTTCAATGCCGTCCATCTTCGGAAGCATTAAATCTAACACAATGAGATCAGGCTGTTCACTTGCCGCTTTTTCAAGCGCTTCTTCTCCGTCTCTTGCTGTGACGACATCGTAGCCCGCCCTTTCAAGGTTATAGCTTAGAAGTGTTACAATCGATTCTTCATCATCCACAACTAATATTTTTTTATTCATGTTGTGCCTCCAATTAGTGATTTCCCCTGCATCCGTTTTTTTGTATCTTATGTGAAAAGCGAGAAGTCATGCTTTCTCTTTCATTTTAACGAAAGCTTAACAAGAGGACAATTTAAAATTTCGACAAGATTTATTTTGTAAACAAAAAGAAGACTCCCCTTAAGAGAAGTCTTCTTTTTTATTCATATTAAGACAATACTTTCATGACGTTCTTAACAGACTCAACAGAGCGATCAAGCTGACTTCTTTCTTCTTCTGTCAGTTCAAGCTCAATGATCTGTTCAAGGCCGTTTCCGCCTACGATTGTTGGAACACCAAGGTAAATGCCTTCGTAGCCATATTCACCTTCAAGGTATGCAATCGTTGGGATGACGCGGCGCTGATCTTTTAAGATGGCCTCAACCATTTCAACGAGTGAAGCAGCAGGTGCATAATACGCACTACCGTTACCTAATAGGTTGACGATTTCACCGCCGCCTTTTCTTGTTCTTTCCACAATCGCATCAATTCGATCTTTAGGAATCAATGTTTCAAGCGGGATACCGCCTGCATAAGAGTAACGAACAAGCGGAACCATGTCGTCGCCATGCCCGCCAAGAACAAATCCTGTCACATCTTTAACAGATAGGTTTAGTTCTTGTGCAACGAATGTACGGAAACGGGCTGTATCAAGAATGCCTGATTGTCCGATGACCTTTTCTTTTGGTAATCCTGATTCTTTATAAACTGCATATGTCATTGCATCAACTGGGTTTGTTAACACAACGATGATCGCTTCTGGAGAATATTTGACGATTTCGCGTGTCACACTGCGCATGATTTTTTCATTTGTTGACACGAGGTCGTCACGGCTCATTCCCGGCTTTCTTGCAATTCCTGCCGTAATGACCACGACATCAGAACCGGCTGTATCTTCGTAGTTAGAAGTTCCTGTAATATTCGCATCGAAGCCTTGAACAGGGCTTGCTTCCAGCATATCAAGTGCTTTCCCTTTTGTCGGGTTTTCAAGCTGCGGGATATCAACTAATACGACATCCGCTAATTCTTTTTGAGCTGTTAGAAATGCTGTAGTGGCTCCAGTAAAGCCTGCTCCGATGACAGATACTTTTTTACGCTTGTTTGCCATTTCCCTTTTCCCCTTTAACTTTAAAGTTTAAGAATCAAGACAAGTTTTTGATGAGCTCGTCAGCGAACTCAGAACACTTCACTTCTGTTGCGCCATCCATTAATCTAGCAAAATCGTACGTGACGACTTTTGAAGCAATTGTTTTTTCAACAGATTGAATCACGAGATCAGCTGCTTCCTGCCAGCCAAGGTGCTCTAGTAAAAGCACGCCTGATAGAAGAACAGAAGACGGATTCACTTTATCAAGACCAGCATATTTTGGTGCTGTTCCGTGAGTTGCTTCAAAGATAGCGTGTCCTGTTTCGTAGTTGATGTTCGCACCCGGTGCGATACCAATTCCGCCCACTTGTGCTGCAAGTGCATCAGAGATGTAGTCTCCGTTTAAGTTCATTGTTGCCACAACATCGAACTCAGCTGGACGAGTTAAAATTTGTTGAAGGAAAATATCTGCAATGCTGTCTTTGACAATGATTTTCCCAGCAGCTTCTGCTTCACTTTGCGCTTTGTTTGCCGCGTCTTTTCCATCTTTTTCTACAATACGATCATATTGTGCCCATGTAAAGACTTTGTCGCCAAACTCTTTTTCAGCCACTTCGTAGCCCCAGTTTTTGAAGGCACCTTCTGTAAATTTCATGATATTTCCTTTGTGAACAAGTGTCACAGATTTACGACCTTGGTCGATTGCATATTGAATAGCTGCTCTGACAAGGCGAGATGTTCCTTCTTCAGAAACTGGTTTGATTCCGATACCTGAAGTTTCTGGGAAACGGATTTTATTCACACCTAATTCGTTTTTCAAGAAGTCGATTAACTTCTTCACTTCGTCTGATCCTTTTGCATACTCGATCCCTGCATAAATATCTTCTGTGTTCTCACGGAAGATAACCATATCTGTGTCTTCTGGACGTTTCACAGGAGATGGTACGCCTTTGAACCAGCGAACTGGACGTAAGCATGTGAATAAATCAAGTTCTTGTCTTAGTGCCACGTTCAATGAACGGATTCCACCACCAATTGGTGTTGTCAGTGGTCCTTTGATGGCAATTAAGTATTCACGAATGTCTTCAAGCGTTTGCTCTGGAAGCCACTCTCCAGTTTTATTGTAAGCTTTCTCACCTGCATATACTTCTTTCCAAGTGATTTGCTTTTCACCTTTATATGCTTTTTCAACAGCGGCTTCAAGAACTCTTGATGCTGCTTTCCAAATGTCAGGACCAATTCCGTCCCCTTCGATAAACGGGATAATTGGATTATTTGGTACATTCAATACGCCGCCAGTAACTGTAATTTTTTCGCCTTGTGACAATGATATTACCTCCCAGATTATGTAGTGAATATTTGAAACTTCTTGGCTTGATGTCTGCAAGCGAAGAAGTTTTTCACATGATTCATTTTTTGTTGATATGGAGGCTGATGGGTTTGTTTGGATCAGCCTCCGCTTATTCTATAAACATTAGTCTCTTTCACTGATCGGAACAAACGTTTGAAGATCAGGCCCAATGTATTCAGCTCTTGGACGGATCAGACGATTGTTGTCATATTGCTCTAAAATGTGAGCAATCCATCCAGAGAATCGGCTGATCACGAAAATAGGTGTAAACAGGTCATGATCAATCCCAAGACTGTGATAGACAGAAGCAGAATAAAAATCAACATTCGGTGGAAGATTTTTCTCTGATGTCACGATTTCCTCTGCGCGAACAGACATTTCATACCATTTCGGCTCGCCTGTGAGGTTTGTTAAACGCTGGCTCATTTCTTTTAAATGCTTTGCACGCGGGTCACCTTTACGGTATACGCGGTGGCCAAAGCCCATAATTTTTTCCTTCTTCTCTAGCTTACCATGAATATAGGAATCTACGTTTTCAAGTTCGCCAATTTCTGAAAGCATCTTCATTACGCCTTCATTGGCGCCGCCATGAAGTGGTCCTTTAAGCGCACCGATAGCCGCTGTTACACCAGAGTAGATATCTGATAGTGTAGCAACACATACACGCGCTGTAAATGTCGAGGCGTTTAATTCATGATCCGCATGTAAAATGAGGGCCTTATCAATTGCCTCAATTTCTACTGGTGATGGCTCTTCACCATTTAGCATATACAAGAAGTTCGCAGCATAGCTGTACTCTTCTTTTGGCTGTACAGGCTCAAGTCCCTTTCGAATGCGTGAAAATGCAGCGACAAGTCCAGAAATTTTCGCCTGTAATCGAATGGCTTTTCTGTAATTCGCTTCTTTGTCCATAATCTCTGATTCGTCATCTAGTAAACCTAGTAAGGATACGGCTGTACGAATCGCAGACATTGGATGAACCCCATCCATCGAGTAAGATTTAAAGTGCTCAATGATTTCTTGCGGAATATGAGCATTTTCATTGAGCTGCTGCTTTAACTCACTCAACTCTTGCTCATTCGGTAGCTTTAAGTGCCATAACAGGTAGACAATTTCTTCGAATGTAGCTTTTTCAGTTAAATCATCGATATTGTACCCTACATAAGTAAGAGTATCATCAATAATTGAGCTTACGGATGAAGTTGTTGCCACAATACCTTCAAGACCTCTTGTTGCTGTCATGTTCAATCTCCCCTTTTTAAAAAGATTCCCCTTTGTTGCAGAATTCTCGCTTTTTGAAAGCGCTATCCAACCTGAATATGCTGGCAGGTTCAAAAAAGAAAATGCTTACATTTACCTATATGGTTAGAGCGCTTTTAACCTCATTTCTCCTATGTGATCAATGAGTTCAAAATTAAGCCTATTCCCATTATAAACAATAATCAGACATTTGTTAAATGTTTAACTATAATTTTTTTTGATAATTTTTTTTCCAGCCTGCCGTTTAGGGCATGGAATAAAGGGATTTTGCTACTTTTAATATATTTAATTATGTTTTTTTGCAAAAGCTCGCGTAAGAAAAAATAAAAAAGAAAGTGACATACGCCACTCTCTTTTCATCCGCTGAAAAATTTCACAGCCTGCATCGCCAAATAGGCAATTCCTGCACCAATCAGCGGACCGACAGCCACACCTTTGAATAAACTGACGGCCAAAATGGTACCGAATACAAGCGCCGCCGTAATATGGGGATCATTTTCGAGTAGCACAATGCCGTTTTTTGCAATCAGTGCTACTAATATACCCGCTCCAAGTGCAATCCAAGCATAGGAAGATTTCATCGCTTCTCCAAGCTGTTTAAATCCAATGTCACCTGTTGCAATCGGTACAAGTACAGCGATTGTAATGATGGTTACACCCCAATTGATGCCTTTAGATTGCAGAACCGGGAAAATTTTTTGATCCAGGCCCATGAGCTTAATCACAATCAGCACAGAAACCGCTAAAATTAACGAATTGTTCTTCGCAATGAGTGCAATAACGAGTAAAAGAGCCAAAAATAAATTGGCTTGTGTCAACATATGCCGCCACTTCCTTTCTTTTTATTGCGACCTTTTCATATTACTAATCTTTTTGAATAAAATGAAGTATCGGACATGCTTGTTTTTTGGAGGGGATTGTGTGAATCACACCTATGTGGCCATTTTTCTGCGCAGTTTGATGATCATCAGCATTGCCGTTTTTGCTGTTGTCTTTTTATATCAGTCTTTTCCGTTTTTATATCCATTTTGGATTGCACTTGCCCTGTCATGTTTGATTCATCCAGCCGTATGTAAAATAGAAGAAATGACCGGGATGCCAAGAGGTTTTGTCGTCATCATTGTGCTATTGCTCTTTTTAGTGGCGGCAGCAGGTTTCATGACGCTTTTAGTGGCGGAAATCATTTCAGGAAGTGCTTATTTAGCAAAGGTTCTACCTGGCCATCTTGATCAAATGGTCAGTATTGTGGAACGGTTTTTCACTGATAAAATTCTACCTTTATATCATGATTTGACTGCTCAATTTAATACACTTCAAGCTGGTCAAAAGGAGTCTATTTTGGGACAAATTCAAGCGCTTGGCGACGAAGCAGCGGCGAAAGTCGGAGCTCTTCTTTCAAAAACACTTGAATTCATTCCGGCTTTTTTAGGTCTTTTGCCTGATGCAGCAGCGACTCTTTTATTTTCCGCACTGGCGACTTTTTTTATCACAAAAGATTGGTTTACATTAAAAAAATATGGTGCCCGTATCTTTCCCGCAAAGTGGATGCTGCATACACGCGCAATCTTATCTGAAATCAAAAAAGCCATTACTGGCTTTATGAAAGCCCAGCTTCTGCTCGTTGCCATGACCATCGGTATTGTGCTGATTGGGCTGATCATCTTAAAGGTCGAGCATGCGATTGTGATCGCTCTTTGTATTGGACTTGTCGATTTACTTCCTTACATCGGCAGCGGTACTGTTTTTCTTCCGTGGATCATTTACTCCGCCATGACAGGAAATCTTTCACTTGCCATCGGGCTAGGCATTTTGTATATCGTGGTGCTCATTCAAAGACAAATATCAGAGCCGAAAGTCTTAAGTAAATCGATTGGGCTTAATCCTTTAGCAACACTTGTGGCGCTATTTGTTGGATTAAAATGGTTTGGTTTTCTAGGACTTGCTCTAGGTCCCGCTTCTCTTGTCGTGTGGCAGGCGTTTCGTAATGCTGGTGTTTTCAGCGAAATTTATCAGTACATTCGGTATGGTATGCAAAAGTAAAAGAGACCTCAGCTGCAGGTCTCTTTAACGAATGATCGTATAACGATTGCGATTGGACATGTTTCTAAGCCAGCGCTCAAAGAGCGGCTTGATCCGTTTTCTCGTCACCGGAATGAGCAGAAAAGCCCCAATCAAATCTGATAGAAATCCAGGAATGAGCAGCAGTAATCCGCCGATAAGAATACAGAAACCATCAACAATGGTTGCCCCTGGCATCTTGCCATATTGTAAATCTCGTTGCACTTTTTGGAATGCTTCCATTCCTTGTTTTCTTGCAAAGTAAGCACCTAGTGCACTTGTCAGCACAATGACTAGCATCGTTGGTAAAATGCCAATGATTTTACTTGAGATTAAAAATAAACTAATTTCCACTGCGGGAAACAGAATGAATAATAGTAGAAAATATTTTTTCAACCATATCACCTCATGGGGTCTCTTTCATCGAAAGCTGTTGCTTTTTTTAGTGTAACATAAAAAAAGAGAGGAGTCAGACAACTCCCCTCGAGTGTGATTTAAAGGACGCTTGCACGGCCTTTGTAGATCGCTCCGCGTGATGGATCTACTGTAATTTCTTCGCCCTCTTTTAGAAGTGTTGTTGCGCTGTCAAGACCAACAATCACCGGAATGCCAAGACTGAGCCCAACGACTGCTGCATGACTTGTTAAACCGCCTTCTTCAGTGATAAGGGCAGAAGCTTTTTCTAAAGCACCCATCATATCACGATCTGTGCAGTTTGCTACAAGAATCGCACCATCGTACATTTTTTCGTCTGCTTCTTTTCCGCTTTGTGCAATGACAACCGGTCCAAATGCAGATTTGCGGCCAATTCCTTGACCCTTCGCAATGATATCGCCAACAACATACACTTTCATTAAGTTCGTTGTACCTGCTTCGCCAACTGGCACACCAGCTGTAATGACAATCAGGTCGCCATGTCTTACATAGCCAGATTCAATTGACTTTTCTACTGCATTCTCAAGCATTTCATCTGTAGAAGACGTATTTGATCCGCTCTTCGCAAATACACCGAAGACAAGAGATAGCTTTCTAGCCACTGATTCGTTTGCTGTTACTGCAACGATTGGTGCTTTTGGTCTATATTTTGAAATCATTCTCGCTGTATGACCACTCTCAGTCGGCGTCACAATCGCTGCCACATCAAGCTTCATCGCTGTATGTGCTACAGATTGACCGATGGCATCTGTAATACTGACTTCTACTTCTTCGCTTCTGCGAGAAAGAATGGCTTTATAGTTAAGTGCTTCTTCTGAACGTGATGCAATGTTATGCATCGTTTGAACAGCTTCCACTGGATATGTCCCAGCTGCTGTTTCACCAGAAAGCATAATGGCATCTGTGCCGTCAAAAATGGCATTTGCCACGTCACTTGCTTCCGCTCGAGTTGGGCGCGGGTTACGCTGCATGCTGTCCAGCATTTGAGTAGCTGTGATGACAGGCTTGCCTAAACGATTGCATTTTTTGATCAGCATTTTTTGAACAAGCGGTACTTCTTCTGCCGGGATCTCTACACCAAGATCTCCACGTGCCACCATCAAGCCGTCTGATACCTCAAGGATTTCATCAATGTTATCAACGCCCTCTTGGTTTTCAATCTTCGGAATGATTTGAATGTCAGCTGCGTTATTCTTTTCAAGCAGCTCACGAATTTCAAGAACATCAGAAGCTCGTCTAACAAAAGAAGCTGCGATGAAATCGACGCCTTGTTCAATTCCAAACAGAATATCATTGGCATCTTTTTCTGTAATACCTGGCAGGTTCACACTGACTCCTGGTACGTTCACACCTTTTTTGTTTTTGAGGGTGCCTGTATTCATGACCTTTGTGACGATTTCTTTGCGGTCCATGTTCAGTTCTTTTACCTCTAAACCAATAAGACCATCATCTAATAAAATCGTTGAACCCACTTCTACATCATGAATTAAATCTTCGTATGTCACACTGATTTTTTCCTTATTCCCAACAATGTCTTCCATACTAACGATAAGATCATCACCAGCGACTAGCTCAATTGAGCCGTTTTCAACTGTACGTGTACGGATCTCTGGACCTTTTGTGTCAAGAAGGATCGCAATGTCCTTGCCTAATGCTTTACCTGCTTTACGAATGTTTTCAATGCGTGCACCATGCTCTTCAAAATCTCCATGTGAGAAGTTTAGTCTGGCTACATTCATTCCTGCTTCAATCAATTCAGTCAGCTTTTCAATGCTTTCACTTGCTGGACCAATTGTACAAACGATTTTTGTCTTTCTCATTACTGTTCCTCCTAAGGTCTTCTCGTTTTATATAGAGAGCTCTTGTGAAAGTCGGTACATATTTTGATCGACTGTATGTTTTTTATCTAAGATTTCTAAAATATCGTGGTGAACGAGTTCATTGCTTTGAATGCCTACACAGCGTCCGCCTTTTCCTTCAAGAAGAAGTTCTACTGCATACGCTCCTAAACGGCTTGCCAGCACTCGGTCAAACGCACTTGGAGAACCTCCGCGCTGAATATGCCCTAAGACAGATACACGCGTTTCAAGGCTTGTCTCCTCTTCAATTCGCTTACCAAATTCAACACCGCTGCCTACGCCTTCTGCTACGATGATGATACTGTGCTTCTTGCCGCGCTCATGTCCTCTTCTCAACCTGGCAATAATTTCGTCCATGTCATAGTCTGCCTCAGGAATCAAAATGGATTCGGCTCCGCCCGCAAGACCTGACCAAAGGGCAATATCTCCAGCATGTCTTCCCATTACTTCAACTACGTATGTACGTTCATGAGATGTGGCTGTATCACGAATTTTATCAATGGCATCAATCACTGTATTAAGTGCCGTATCAAAGCCAATAGTGAAATCAGTACCTGGAATATCGTTATCAATCGTGCCCGGGACACCTACACATGGAAAACCGAGCTCTGTTAATTTCTTCGCTCCCATGAATGAGCCATCTCCACCGATGACAACAAGTCCTTCGATACCGAATTTTTTTAAGTTTTCAATCCCTTTTTCACGGCCTTCAACTGTCTTGAATTCAGGACATCTTGCCGTGTAAAGTTTTGTTCCTCCACGATGAATGATATCGCCTACCGAACCTATTTCGAGTTTCTCAATTTTACCGTTAATTAGACCTGAATATCCATTATAAATACCATAAACTTCAACATTATGATAAATTGCTTTTCTTACAACTGCGCGCACAGCTGCATTCATTCCTGGGGAATCCCCACCGCTCGTTAAAACTCCTATACGCTTCATCTTTTTCACCTCAGAGACCATATATGAATTAAACATACCATTTCCATTGCTTGAAAACAATCATGAGCCAAACCAGATGTTTTCAATATGAATTTCTAAAACCGTCCTTATTATACAATTAAATAAACTGTTTTTAAACAAAAGTTAAGAAAGATATGAAAGCAAATCTTTGAGCAACTAGTCAGTTCAAGTGCTCTAAACCTTATCATATCAAGGTTTTTAGACGTTTCAAATTTTATGAAAACAAAAGAAAATTATTTTCAAATAGCGCTTACATAAGGGGGTGTTTCATGAAAAAGACGAAAAAAATAAACGCCAGCCAAAAGGCTGTACGTTTATTTAGTTTACCCCAATATATTGATTTTCAATCGAGACTTTCCCGATTGCTTTGTATTTTTGATATCTTTGTTCGACTAATTCTTCAGGCGAAAGTTTGAGCAAAGATGAAAGTGATTGTTTCAATGTTTTTTCCATGTAGGCTGCTTGTTGTTTCACGTCTCGATGTGCTCCACCTTGCACTTCTTTAATAACATCATCTATAATATCTAATTCTTTTAGGTCTGGAGCGGTAATTTTCATTGTTTCTGCAGCTTTTTTAGCAAGTGACGAGTCCTTCCAGAGCAGTGCTGCTGCACCTTCAGGTGAAATCACTGAATACGTTGAGTTCTCTAGCATGAATAGGTGGTTTCCTACGCCTAAGCCCAGTGCCCCGCCACTTCCGCCTTCTCCAATGACAATACAGACAACCGGTACACGAAGTCCTGCCATTTCGAATAAGTTTTTCGCAATTGCTTCACTTTGTCCGCGTTCTTCAGCTGCTTTACCAGGATAAGCTCCTTTTGTATCAATAAAGCAAATGATAGGGCGATTAAATTTATCTGCCTGTTTCATCAAGCGCAATGCTTTACGGTAACCTTCTGGATGAGGCATCCCGAAATTACGGCGCAAGTTTTCTTTTGTGTCTTTTCCGCGCTGATGGCCAATAACTGTGACAGGAAGCCCTTTAAACGTAGCAATTCCTCCAACGATGGCTTCATCATCGCCATAGAAACGGTCACCATGACATTCGAAAAAGTTGTCAAACAGCTCTTGAATGTAATCGAGAGTTGTTGGGCGCATCGCATGACGAGCAATTTGTACTCTGTCCCACGGCTTTAAATTTGTATAAATGTCCGCTTCAAGCTTACTCAGACGTGTTTCAAGGCGCTCAATTTCCGCACTTAAATCCATCTCTGAATTTTGTGTGAGCTTTTTCAATTCATCAATTTTTGCTCGAAGTTCAATGACAGGTTTTTCAAATTCTAGTTCTCCAGCCACTCTCGTTCACCTCCTGTGCTGTGTAATGCTAAGATTCGGCCTAATGTTTCTTTCATGTCGGCACGGTGGATCACAGCATCGAGCTGACCATGCTTCAATAAAAATTCAGCCGTTTGGAAGTCCTCTGGCAGGTCTTCACGAATGGTTTGTTCAATGATTCTGCGGCCAGCAAAACCAATCAATGCTCCCGGCTCTGCAAAGTTGTAATCACCGAGAGACGCAAAACTAGCTGATACACCGCCAGTTGTAGGGTTCGTCATCACTGAGATAATCAAACCTTGATCCTCGCTGAACAGCTTTAATGCTGAGCTTGTTTTGGCCATCTGCATCAGACTAAGAATACCCTCTTGCATTCTTGCTCCTCCAGATGCAGTAAAGATAATAAATGGCACCTTGTCCGCTTTTGCTTTCTCGATCGCCAGTGTGATCTTTTCACCCACAACCGAGCCCATGCTGCCCATACGGAATGTGGCATCCATGACAGCGATCACAACACTTTGGCCTTCAATTTCACCTTTACCTGTCACAATGGCTTCATTCAAAGATGTTTTTTCTCTGTCTTTCTCAAGCTTTTCTTCGTAGCCTGGGAAACCGAGCGGGTTCTCAGAAATGAGGTGTCCGTTAAATTCTTCAAATGTGCCTTCGTCTACAAGGCTTTCAATACGCTGTTTTGCATTCATTTGCAAATGTCTGCCGCAATTCATACAAACACGTAAATTTTTATCTAGTTCTTTGGTGAGCATTATTTTTTTACATTGCGGACATTTGGTCATGATGCCTTCAGGCACATCTTGACTTGCCTGTTCAGAGGGTACAGAAGCATACTTTTTCTTTTTACTGAAAATGTTCTTGATTGACAAATGACTACCTCCCTTTTTGAAGGGTTTTTTCTTTACACGCACATCCACTATTATAGGACATGTCATAACTGTACCGAAACTATTGTACTTTTTTTGTCAAACGCTGTCATCCTTCATTCAATTTTTTCAGGGGGGAATTGATGAGAAATGAGTATAGGTTTGGGGCGCTGAGCAGTTGATATATTTGAATTGTGAACGTCTACAAAAAAATCTCATTCCGGATGAAAAAAATTTCACATAAGAGAGGAAATGGTGCACGTTTTTCATCCAAATTCAGAAAGAACGTGCACACTTTTCCAGTTCGATTACTCGCCGATAATCGTTAATTTTCTTGTTTTTTCTGCAACAGCTTCTGGGTCTACTTTAATTCTTGCAACACCCGTTTCCATTGCTGCTTTTGCTACTGCTTTTGCTACCGCTGGTGCTACGCGTGCATCAAATGGTGCAGGAATGACGTATTCTGCTGTCAATTCTTCATCTGATACAAGAGAAGCAATCGCTTCAACAGCTGCAATTTTCATTTCTTCGTTAATATGTGTTGCCCGTACATCGAGCGCTCCGCGGAAAATACCTGGGAATGCAAGTACGTTGTTCACTTGGTTTGGAAAGTCAGAACGACCAGTTCCTACAACACTTGCACCTGCTGCATGTGCATCTTCTGGCATGATCTCTGGATTTGGATTAGCCATTGCGAAGATCACAGGATCTTTTGCCATTTTTCCTACCATTTCTTTTGTTAAAGCACCTGCTACTGAAACGCCGATGAAGACATCTGCGCCTTCAATGACTTCTTCTAAAGAACCTTCTTTACGGTCTTGGTTCGTGAATTTAGCTACTTCGTTTTTCACTGCATTCATACCATTTGGGCGGCCTTCATAAATAGCGCCTTTTGTATCACACATGATGATATCACGTACACCGAAATGATAAAGAAGTTTGATAATCGCAATACCTGCTGCTCCAGCGCCGTTTGCAACCACTTTAATTGAAGACATTGATTTTCCAGACAGTTTAAGGGCATTCACAAGTCCTGCCACTGTCACAATCGCTGTTCCGTGCTGATCATCGTGGAAAACAGGAATGTTTGTCTCTTTTTTCAAACGCTCTTCAATGATGAAGCAGTTAGGAGCTGCAATATCTTCAAGGTTCACACCGCCAAACGTTGGCTCAAGAAGCTTCACTGTTTCAACGATTTTGTCTACATCGTTTGTGGAAAGCGCGATTGGGAATGCATCAACGCCTGCAAAGCTTTTGAATAATACAGCTTTCCCTTCCATCACTGGAAGAGATGCTTCTGCACCAATGTTTCCAAGCCCTAAAACAGCGCTTCCGTCTGTCACAACAGCGACCATATTGCCTTTCATTGTATAATCATACACTTTGCTTGTGTCGTCATAAATATCTTTACATGGTTCAGCAACACCCGGTGAGTAAGCCAAGCTTAAGTCTTTTGCGTTTTTCACTTGTACTTTTGATTTTGATTCGAGTTTGCCTTGATTCTCTTTGTGCATATGTAATGCTTCTTCTCTTAATGACATGTAATGAACACTCCTTCAACTGGAAATTGATTTAATGAATTGCTAAGTTGATAAGCACATACTGGCAGTTTTAAATACACAGAATCTTTAAAATGATAACACAATAGGCGAAATTGTAAAACGTATTCAGACGATTTGTCATCATTTAATTACAACATTTTGTTCACCGAGCAGCTCTTTTAACTGGAAGATCACGGCATGATCTGCATGAACTTTGTATGCATCTGGAAGTCTCATCGTCTTTTTTTGCTTTTCATAATACAAATAGACATCTGCTTCTCCGCTGTGCATGGAGATCACTCGTTTTACTTGCTCAAGCAGCTCCTGCGTATGGTTCTCCTCTTTGACTCGAATGTAGACAGACTCTTTTCTTTTTGTGCCCATCTCTTCAAGCAGAACAGCCTCCTGCACGATGATTTGACTGCTGTCGTTTCTGGCCTCTACTCTGCCTTCGACATACAGCATTGCGCCCTCCTCAAGTAAGGGGGACAGCTTTCTAAATTGCTCTGGAAAGACGACGCCTTCCATTTCTCCTGTTTCATCCCCAAATGTGACAAATGCCATCGATTGTCCATTTTTTGTCCGAATCGATTTCACCTTTGTCAAAAGACCACCCATTGAGATTTTTCGCTTCATATAAGAAGAAAGTCTGATGATTTCCACTGCACCATTCTCTCTCAAGCGATCTCGATACGCTTGTACTGGGTGATTTGATAAATATAACCCGAGTGCCTCTTTTTCAAATTGCAAGAGGTCGACAAGCGGCAACTCGTCTATCTCAGCATATTTTGGCTTAATGGAGAAGGTGGTATCCCCAAGAAAGTCCAGCTGACCCTCAGGTGTTAAAAATGACACGTGGTCTAACGCAATATCTATCGATGCTAATAACGAAGCACGATTTGGATGAAGCTCATCCATTGCCCCTGAAAAAATGAGCGCTTCGATCGTTTTTCGGTTAACACTCTTTGGTGATACCCTTGCGCAAAAATCAAATAAATCTGCAAACGGCTTTTCCTGTCTTGCTCTGTATATATCCTTTACAGCTGACACTCCGACATTTTTGATCGCTCTTAAGCTGTAGCGGATCTCCCCTTTTTCAACCGTGAATGGAAATTCGCTCTTATTAATAGAAGGCTTCAACACAGAGATCCCTTTTTCCTTTGCCTCATAGAAATATTGAGCCACTTTGTCTTCATTTCCAATCACACTCGTTAAAAGTCCGCACATAAAATATAACGGATAATGCGCTTTTAAATAAGCAAGCTGAAAGCCGATCATGCTATATGCGACAGCATGGCTTCTATTAAAACCATAGTTTGCAAATTTGACGATTAGGTCATAAACGTCATTTGCAATGTTAACAG
The DNA here is from genome assembly GCF_001857925.1 of Bacillus xiamenensis. Lineage (NCBI taxonomy): Bacteria > Bacillati > Bacillota > Bacilli > Caryophanales > Bacillaceae > Bacillus > Bacillus xiamenensis. Next base: position 2,785,192 of record NZ_CP017786.1, on the reverse strand, counting down.
GATACTCCTTTTTTAGGCATCCTTCAACAAAACGGCTTCGCTGTTCATCAAGCACCTTTTTATCCTTCTTTGAAACGGCTCTTCTTAAAAGATCGGCTTCTCCCAGCTGAAAGCCTGCCATCTTGGCTGCAATCAGCATGATTTGCTCCTGATAGACAATGACTCCGTATGTGTCCTTTAAAATGTCATACAAATCTGGATGAGGGTAAGAGACTTCGACTCTGCCATGCTTTCGGTCGATAAAAAGCGGGATATTCTCCATCGGACCTGGGCGGTATAGGGCATTGACTGCCACGATGTCTTCTAGACTGGATGGATTCAGCCGTCTTAGCACCTGACGCATTCCTTGTGATTCAAGCTGGAAAATCCCTGTCGTATCTCCCGCCGATAACAATTCAAACGTTTTTTGGTCCTGATACGATATATCACTAAAATGAATGTGGACGTTTTCCTGTCTTTCAATCTGGTTTTTAATGGATTCAATTAAGGTTAAGTTTCTCAATCCTAAAAAATCCATTTTTAAAAGACCAAGATCTTCTAAGTAATTCATTGCATATTGCGTCAAATACACCCCATCATGGCCTTCTTGAATAGGCACGACTTGTGTGAGCGGCTCCTCGCTTAGTACAACGCCGGCTGCATGTGTCGACGTATGTCTAGGCAAACCTTCTACCTTTAACGCGGTTTGGAAGACCTTTCGAAGCTCTTCGGATTGCTGGAGCAGCGTTTTTAATTCAGAAGAGGTGGCCACCGCTTCTTTCAGCGTCGTCCCTGGCTTGGATGGGATAAGCTTTGCAAGGCGGTCTGCTGCCTTTGAATCAATTCCCATCACACGTCCGACATCCCTTAAGGCTGCTTTTGCGGCAAGCGTCCCAAACGTGATAATCTGCGCTACATGCATGTCCCCGTATTTGTTTTTGACATAAGCAATGATTTCATCTCTTCTCGTGTCAGGGAAATCGATATCAATATCCGGCATGCTGATTCGTTCCGGATTCAAAAACCGTTCAAATAAAAGTCCGTGACGGATCGGATCAACATCGGTAATCGACAGAACATAAGCAACAAGAGAGCCTGCTGCTGATCCCCGTCCTGGACCTGTCACAATGCCTTGGTCATGAGCATACTTCATAAAATCCCACACAATGAGAAAATAATCACTGAAATTCATTTTTTGGATAATGCTCAGCTCATACTCAAGCCTTTTGATATACGTTTCATTTGAAGCAATTTTTCTTCGCTCCATGCCTTCTGCACACACTTTGCGTAAAAACTGATCGGCTGTTGATTGATCAGGAGTCGGATAGGTTGGCAGTTTTGTCTGTCCAAGATTTAAATCGACTTCACAGCGATCTGCGATCTCGACCGTTCTTGTCAGCAGTTCTGGATCATCCGCATACCATTCCATCATTTCTTCTATTGATCTGAAATGCTTTTCCCCTCGGTCTTCCTCTATTTCTGATAGCTGCTGTCCGGCTTTAATGGCCTTCAAACATGTGTATGCGGTTTTGTCCTCTCGATTGATGTAGTGGACGTCACCCGTCGCTACAAGAGGAATATTCACCCTTGTTGAGACCTCCCGCAGCTGATTAGACAGCTCTTCGTCCTGCTGAAATGGCTGAACCGCTAAATACACATGCTCCTCACCAAAAATACTTTTTAAATGGCTGGCCGCATCCTGCGCCTCTTCTAGCTGATCATTTTGCAGCAGCGTTTCAATATAGCCGTTCGCACCTGGTGTGATAGCAATAAGTCCATGATGATAGGCTTTCAGCCAGTTCTCTTTTAAGCCGGCTTTTGACTTTGATTTCAGCACACTGCTAATTTTGATCAAATTTTGATAGCCTTCATTGTTTTTTGCAAGGAGCACCAAAGGATAAGCCTCTGTCTCTTGTTCATCTATGAAGACAGAAGCTGTTAAACCGATTACCGGCTTGATGCCATGTTTTTTACATTCCTTATAAAATTCAACCGTTCCATACATCACATGGTCATCGGTAAGAGCGAGCGCTTTATAGCCAAGTTCTTTCGCTTTCAGTACGAGCTCCTTGACCTTAGCAGCACTGCTCAACAAGCTGTATCCACTGTGGACCTGAAGATGAACATAAGACATGCTTAATCCACTCCTTTCGTCTAAATTCATTCTTTCATTATAAAACGCGATGCGGTGAGAAACAAATGTTCTTTCTTTTTCGCCCGTTCATACTTGTCCAGCAAACGCCATATATTGAATAGAGTGAGGTGGAAAAAATGGATGTGAAGGAAGCCTTTATTCCGAATTTTATTAGTTGTTACTTTATCGCACTGGGGGTCATTTTGGGCGGTGCCATTATAGGCGGTGTAGGTGCATATTTATCTGGTCAGCCGCCACTATCAATCATTTCAAGTCTGGCCAATCGCTTAAAAATTTGGGCGCTTGTCGCCGCAATCGGCGGAACATTTGATGCCGTCTATAGCTTTGAAAGAGGTATTTTTGAAGGGAACACGCGTGATATTTTCAAGCAGATTTTATTGATTGTCTCTGCTATGGGCGGGGCACAAACGGGCTATCTCATTATTACATGGCTCACCCAGGAGCATGTGTCATCATGAGGGTGCCGGAGCTGTATAAACGTCCAGGCTGGCAGCGTTTTTTTGCTGGAATGATGTTCGGCGCGATTATCAGCTGGCTGATTTTCCTTTTTACGTATGGAATCTTTCAGGAAAAGCAGGTGACGCTCCTCAGAAGCCAGCAGCACCATATGGACAGTCTGAAAGAACAAATCACACTCTATCGGGAAGATCTGCATAAATTAAATGAAGACAATAAGCAGCGGCTGCTGATCCAAAGCATAGACGTTCATCTCGTCAATCGTGAGCAGTATAAAATCCCTGAGCCAGATACGCTAAAGTTTGAAGAACAGGTCAAAGAGGATATCTCAGAGGTCATTACAAAGGATATTGAAAGTGTCTATAAAACAAAAGAGCTGTTAAAGCGGACAGTGGAAAATAAAGAATATACGATTAGGGAAAAGGCATACCGCGCCAAAGTCACAGAGCTAACGATTTATACGAAGCTTTCACTTGAAGTACGGATTTCATTTGCTGAATAAATGATGATGTGGAATTTTTATGAATTTCTGCTCTCAATGATCGCTTTTCACTCTTCATTTTTATACACTAAAAGAAGAACGAGATCTTCACAAGAAAGAGGTGAGAACAATGGAGGTTTACAGCTATCGTCAAATGGCACGAGACAAAGCAAGCCGAATTAAAGACGGCATGTGCGCTTATGCTGAGACAGAAATGATGGCCCATTTAATTAAAAAAGAATTAAAGCATCAAAATCTCCAAGCCTATGAAGATTCAACTGACATCGGCTGCTGGTTTATTCCTGTATCCAAGTAACCCTTTTCTCAAAGCTCAAAAAAAGAGAGGGGGACTTGAAGCCCCTCTCTCACGATGATTTACATACTTCTTCTAAATCACGCAAAATTTCATCTGCCACGGCCCAATCATATATGGACGCACCGGCTGCAAGCGGGTGACCGCCGCCATGATATTTTTTAGCAATGGTGTTAATCACAACGCCTTTTGAGCGGAACCTGACACGAATCTGATCGTTCTCTTCCACAAAAAAGACCCAAGCCTTAATCCCTGCAATATTTCCAAGTGTCCCAACAAGCTGTGAGGCTTGCTGCGCCGTTGTTTGGAACGATTCCAAAATGTCACGCTTAATAAAAACAGAGGCTACCCCATTTTCTGACAAAGAGATATGCTGAAAAATATAGCCATTTAATTTCACGACATTCAAATCCGTTTCATACAATTGATTGAAAAGGTCTGATGATGAAAACGGATATTCGATAAGTTCCCCTGCATATTTGAGTGTCTTTTTCGTCGTATTTGGGAAAAGGAAACGGCCTGTATCTCCTACAATGCCGGCATAAATGAGTTCAGCCGCCTTTGTATTCAGCTGATATCCTTCTTCTTTCCCCTCTAAATACAGCTCATAAATCATTTCACTCACAGAGCTTGCCTCTGTATCAACCCAAAGCAAGTCACCATACGGATCTTCATTTGGATGATGATCAATTTTCATCAGCTTATCACCCATAGAATAGCGCTGATCATCAATTCTTGCTTGATTCGCCGTGTCACAGACAATGACAAGGGCGCCTTTATACACTTCATCCGGCACCTCATCTAATTCATATAAAAATGAAAGGGATGGCTCAGGGGTTCCTGTCGCATAAATATTTTTTTCTGGATAGGTGGCACGCAAGATTTCTGTAAGGCCGCACTGCGATCCATACGCGTCAGGATCAGGTCTTACATGTCTATGAATGATGATGGTGTCATATAATGATATGGTTTTAATCAGTTCTTTTTTCATAAAAACTCCTTCTCATGCGATACTCTTTTTATTATTAAATCATAATCTATCCTGACGGAAAAGTGAGGAATAGACAATTTATTCTAGTAAGCAAGCCTATTTACGTTTAAAATAGGGTTGTAATCACTTACAATGGAGGCTTGGCACATGCTTGTTTTGATTGTGTTTATTATTTGTTCTGCCATGTTTTATTTATACTACAAAGCAAAAAACGTCCGTACGAACCGGCCGGTCGAGAAAAAATTCTGGTCTGCAAAATCAAGTATGGCACTCGGCTGCTTTGTCCTGCTCTTCGGTGTGAATCAATTATTTTTAAACCGCTCGTCACTCGCATTTGTCATTGGATTTATTTTTGTTGCAGTCGGTATCGGCAGTACGTGGGCTGGGTATAAAGCCTACAAGCACTACCTTCCGCTTTTTTTAAAGGAAGGCGAAAAAGATCACGCATAATAGAGGAAAGGGCGAGTGTATGTCGCCCTTTTTTGTCATTTATCCTCTCTCCATCAGCTGCACCATCAGCATCGCTTTCCCTACGATATTTGATTGGTGGTAAACCTCCACTTCCAGCTTTCCAAACTTGCGTCCTACTTCTAAAATATTTGGCTTGATTTGAATCGTTGATTCCATTTGAACCGGTTTCAAGAAGTAGACAGAGAGACTTTCCACAATCAGTTCGCCTTTTTTATGAGATTTTAAGAAGCGATTGGCTGATTCAATTAAAATTTGCGTAAACACACCATATGAAATATTGCCAAGCTGATTTGTCATTTGTGGTGTGACCTCATATTGATACACCGCATCTGTTTTTGGCTTTTCCGTATCGGTCTCTTTAAATCCTCTTGAAACGACATCATCCAGCTTTTCACCAACCTGCGGCTGCTTCTGAATCATTTGCAGCGCCTTCAGCACATCTTGCCGGCTGATCATCCCAATCAGCTTCGCATGATCATCTACAACTGGTAGCACTTCAATGCCTTCCCATACCATCATTTGGGCTGCTGAGGCGACTGATGTTTTGCCAATGACGGTGAGCGGATTTTTCGTCATCACCTTTTCAATCGGTGTGGAGCGGTCATGACCTGCAATATCCTTTGAGGTAAGAATGCCGTGAATCTTCATTTGATCGTCTGCTACTGGAAAGCGGCCGTGTCCTGTTTCGTAATTCTTCTCATACCACTTCTCAAGCTTGTCCTCTGGCGATAAATAGACGGTCCGTTCAATCGGCGTTAAAATATCTTCTACAAGCACAATCTCTTTTTTAATTAACTGGTCATAAATGGCCCGGTTAATGAGAGCCGCTACCGTAAATGTATCGTAGCTTGTCGATAAAATGGGAAGCTCAAGCTCATCTGCAAGCTGAATGATCTCCTCATCTGTTGAGAATCCGCCTGTGACTAGCACAGCCGCTCCTGCCTCTAACGCCTGCCTATGAGCATTGATTCGGTTTCCGACGATCAGCAGGTTGCCAGCTGCTGTGTATCGCATCATCGCATCCAGTTCCATTGCACCGATGACAAATTTATTTAAGGTTTTATGTAAGCCGGCTCGTCCTCCAAGCACCTGCCCATCAATGACATTGACCACTTCCGCATAGGTCAGCTTTTCAATATTTTCTTTTTTCTTCTGTTCAATTCGAATGGTACCGACTCGTTCAATGGTACTGACGAATCCTTTATTTTCAGCATCTTTGATGGCCCGATAAGCGGTGCCTTCACTTACTTTCATTTCTTTCGCTATACGCCGGACAGAAATTTTCTCCCCGACGTCTAATGAATCAATATACGATAAAATTTGCTCATGCTTTGTCGCCAATCCCGTTCACCCTTTTTGTTTTCAGCGTTTTCATCTATGTTTCATTATAAGGGCAGGAGGCTTTTAATAGCAATTTGTCTTTTACGCCAGCACGAGACAGGCAAACAAAAAAACCGGCATTTGTGTACCGGCTTTACTTAATGAAGATCAAATATTGATGGATTCTCCGCTGTTTAACACGTGACCCACACCGCCATGCAGGCTGTCTGCAAATGCATGAGGATCTTGCTCAATCGGCGGGAATGTACTGTAATGAATCGGAACGACCTGCTTAGCACGAAGCCATTCTGCTGCAATTCTTGCATCCTCTGGTCCCATGGTGAAGTTATCACCAATTGGAAGGAAGGCTAGGTCAATATGATTCAGCTCCCCAATCAGCTTCATATCTGAAAAGAGGGCCGTGTCCCCAGCGTGATAAATCGTTTTGCCTTCAGCTGTAAATAAAATTCCTGATGGCATGCCGGTATACGTAATCGTTTTTGCCTCTTCATCAATGATAGCAGAACCATGGAACGCTTGTGTGAGCTTAACTTTACCAAATTCAAACTCACGTCCGCCTCCAATAGAAAGCGGGTGCGTTTTCACCCCTTGCCAGCTTAAATAAGTGGCAAGTTCGAATGGCGCAATAACGAGCGCATCATTGTTTTTAGCGATTTCAATGGTGTCACCGACGTGATCTCCATGCCCGTGCGTGAGTAAAATGACATCCGCTTTGACATCTTGCGGCTTGATATCTGTGTGCTTATTTCCATTTAAAAATGGATCAATCCAAATATGGTATCCGTTTGTTTCAATGTGTACGACTGAATGTCCGTGATATGTAGCTTTCATGTGAGTATATCCACCTTTCGAATTTGATCTCATTTCATCTATTCCCTCTATAAAAAGCTGAAAAACTTAGTGTCTGTGAATCACGTTAAGACCACCTGTCGCTTCAATAACGGTTCCTGTAATCAGGTCAGAGCGGTCATCGCATAAAAATGAAATGATGCGCCCGATATCTTCTCCAGTACCAGACCTGCCAATTGGTGTTTCATCGTCTTTCATCTGACGGGCTGCTTCTATTGTCGATTCTTTCATATCTCCAACGATTTTGCCTGGACAAACCATATTGGCCGTGATGCCATTTTCAGCTTCCTCTATCGCAATGGTTTTCGTCAATGACGCCAGTCCCACTTTTGCCGCTCCAAAGGCTGATCTGTGCATCCAGCCTGGTGCATGATCTGCCCCTTGGAAGCCATACGTAATGATGCGGCCAAAGCCTTGCTTTCTCATCATGGGGATGACCATTCGGAACAAATGGAACACCGCTGATAGGTTGCCTTCCATCATTTGATACCATTCATCTTCAGAGTAATCTGCGAGTTTCTTTCGTTCAAAAATATAAGGCCCGGCATTATTGATTAGAGCGTCAATCCGCCCAAACCGCTCTATTGCCAGCTCGACCATGTTTTTTAAATCTTCTTTGTTTGTCACATCACCTTGGACAAATTGAAGCTTATCTTCATATTCCTGCAATTCTTCTTTCATCTGCCGCACAGCTTCATCATCACTTCGATAATTCACTGTCACAGAATACCCCATATTCAGTAAAGACTCGGTGACTTTCCGGCCAAGCCCTTTAGAACCCGCTGTTATTAATGCGTGTCGCACACAATCTCCTCCTAAAGCAAAGGTTGCAAGTTCATGTGTTTCTCATACTATCTTTACTTTACTATAAACCGGCTCCCTTCGCACTTTTGAACCCTTCATTGTTGCTCGTAAACCGTACAGGGTGATTCATCCACTTTTTCATATCCCATGAGCCATGGATATCGAGAAGGAGCGAAACAAAACGATAGCATTCTCTCACCTCATGAAGCTGGCGAGGAAGCGGACAAATCTCTTCATAGCCCGCTTGAACATCCTGTGCAGCTTCTTTCGTCAAAAGGTATTCCAGTGCAATAAAATCAAACGCAGCTGGTCCATATACGACATATTCCGTATCAACTAGACTCGTCACTTGATCATTTTTTTCAATATATTGCGACGGATCTAAATCAATTAAAATGAGACTGGCTGAATCAGGAGGCCTCAGCTTGCCAAGCTTTTGCTGCACAATTTCTGCATAACACTGAAGTTCAGTCTGATCAGCGTAATAGCAGCTGATCAGTTTGGACACGGCCTTTTTTAACAGAGCATGAAATTCTCTCAAATGCCGCTTTTCAGCTCCGTATACTGCACCGAAAGAGTGGATTCGATCTGAATGAAGACGTGCTAGTTTCCTCCCATAATCTTGATAGAAGTTTGATGAACGACCCTCAAAAGATGTTAAAGGTGTTCCTTCTACTTTTTCCATGATATAAAAATATCTCCCTGCCTTCTTCACTTTACGAACAACTTCTGGAATATGAAAGGAATTCGTATGAGACAGCTTTTGATTGATTTGATCGATATGCTCTTGTACAGTATGGGCATCTACTCCATAGATCATGTTGATCCCAAAGACAAATTCACTTTCTTCTCTTGCCATTTTAGGAGATTTAATCACGTATTCCGTTTGATCTTGTAAGGAGACAAGCCACACATCATTAGCCCGTCCGGCATATTGTTCTCCTAACGTTTGAACTGATACGATCGGTTGATGAAACAAAGCCTCCAGCGTTTTCTTCATGATCTGCTGTCACTCCTTCCTCAGCTTGACTCTGGTACGCTTTCATTTTCTCCAATGATGATCAATCTCCTTTTTTCATTACAAAAAACCATCCGTATCAACGAATGGTTTTGGTGAGTTACGCTAGGCAGGCTTTTGCTTTTTCTAAAGCAAGCTGAATTTGTTTGAATCCAGTACCTCCTGCACTTGTTCTTTTTTCAACAGCAACATATGGATCAAGAACAGTGTAAATGTCTTGTTCAAAAAGATCGCTTGCTTCTGTAAATGTTTCAAAAGGAAGATCACTTAGATAGATACCTTTTTGAATGCATGTATACACAAGTTTTCCAACGATTTCGTGTGCTTCACGGAATGGCATGCCTTTTTTCGCAAGATAGTCTGCCACCTCTGTCGCATTTGAGAAATCTTCTTTTGTTGCTTTTTTCATAACGTCTTCGTTCACTGTCATTGTTTGAATCATGCCTGTGAAGATTTGAAGGCTGCCAGCGATCGTTTTTACCGTATCAAACATGCCTTCTTTGTCCTCTTGCAGATCTTTGTTATACGTAAGCGGCAAGCCTTTCATAATGGTGAGAAGCCCCATCAGGTTGCCATATACCCGGCCTGTTTTCCCGCGGATCAATTCTGCCATATCCGGGTTTTTCTTTTGCGGCATCATGCTGCTGCCTGTTGCGTACGTGTCATCAAGTTCAATGAATTTGAATTCTTGAGAGCACCATAAAATGATTTCTTCACAAAGACGTGAGAGATGCATCATCACAAGGCTACTATTAGACAAGAATTCTAAAATGAAGTCCCGATCACTTACGCCATCAAGGCTGTTCTCGTAAATATGATCAAAGCCAAGCAGCTCTGCTGTATATTCACGATCAATTGGGAATGTCGTTCCTGCTAACGCCCCGCACCCAAGCGGAGAGACGTTAATCCGCTTCAAAGAATCTTGAAAGCGCGCTTTGTCACGCTCAAGCATCCAAAAATACGCAAGCATATGATGGGCAAAGGAAATAGGCTGTGCACGCTGCAGGTGCGTATATCCTGGAAAGATCGTTTCAACGTGCTGTTCTGCCTTTTCTACAAGCACCGTTTGAAAGGAAGAGATCAGCTCAATGATATGCTCTACTTGGTTATTCAAATATAAATGCATATCGGTTGCGACCTGATCATTCCGGCTTCTCGCTGTGTGCAATTTGCCTCCAAGCGGACCAATCTCATCAATGAGCATTTTTTCAAGGTTTAGGTGAATATCCTCATAGTCTACTGAGAAATCGAGTTCATCCGCCTCTGCCTTTTTCATCAGGGTATTCAATCCGTCTTTGATGACAGCGGCCTCCTCATCGCCGAGGATACCGCATTTATTCAGCATACTTGCATGGGCAAGGGAGCCGGTCAGATCTTCTTTGACTAATTGTTTGTCGAAATGAATGGACGCGCCAAACTCATCGACCCATTTTTCTGGTGTTTTTTGAAATCGGCCTCCCCAAAGCTTTTTCATGCTTTAACCTGCTCCTTTTTATTCACGATGCTGTTTACTTTTGTTGGTAAACCCCAAAGGTTAATAAATCCTACAGCTGCATCATGATCGAATTCATCTGCTTTTGTGTAAGTCGCTAGATTTTCATCATAAAGTGAATATGGTGATTTACGTCCTTCTACAATGGCATGGCCTTTAAATAGTTTCACACGTACAACACCTGTTACGTTCTTTTGTGTTTCTTGTAAGAATGCATCTAGTGCTGCTTTTAGTGGTGAGAACCATAGGCCGTTGTATATTAATTCAGCCATTTTTTGTTCAACGATTGGCTTAAAATGCGCCACTTCTTTGACAAGTGTTAAGTCTTCAAGCTCTTTATGTGCTTTTAATAGTGTAACTGCGCCTGGGCACTCGTACACTTCACGAGATTTGATTCCAACAAGACGGTTTTCCACGTGATCGATTCTGCCAACACCATGCTGACCAGCGACTTCATTTAAATGAAGGATGAGATCAGATAATGAATACTGGATACCGTCAATGGCTGTTGGTTTTCCTTTTTCAAACGTGATTTCAATGATCTCAGGTGTGTCAGGTGTTTTTTCAAGTGGGTTTGTCAGGTCATATGCACCTTCTGGCGGCGCAGCCCAAGGATCTTCTAAGATGCCGCATTCGTTACTTCTGCCCCAAAGGTTTTGGTCAATTGAATACGGGCTGTCTAAGTTAATCGGAATTGGAATGCCGTGTTTTTGTGCATATTCGATTTCTTCATCACGAGACCATTTCCATTCACGCACTGGTGCAAGAACTTCTAGGTCTGGATTCAATGCTTTAATGGATACTTCGAAACGAACTTGGTCGTTTCCTTTTCCAGTACATCCGTGTGCAACGGCTACTGCATTTTCTTTCTCTGCTACTTCCACTAATTTCTTTGCAATAAGCGGACGAGATAGTGCAGACACAAGCGGGTATTTCCCTTCATACATCGTGTGTGCTTGCAGTGCAGCAAGTGCAAATTCTTCAGCAAATTCTTCTTTTGCGTCGATCATGTATGATTGAACGGCTCCGACTTGAAGTGCTTTTTGCTGAACGAATGCTAAGTCTTTTCCTTCACCTACATCCAGGCAGCAAGCGACAACCTCGTATCCTTGCTCTTGTAACCATTTAACTGCAACAGAGGTATCAAGACCTCCGGAATATGCTAATACGACTTTTTTATTTTGTGACATGTTTGAAAAGCTCCTCTCGCTTGTTTTGATTCTGTGAATGTTTTTTTGCATAAAAATAAGTTTTAATTTATAAACATGCATTTAGTATGTATACACTGTAACAAGGAAAAATTGTTTTTTCAACCCCTTTATGAAAAAAACTCTGCCAAATTTTCTTGGCAGAGTCATTTTGGGCTATTTTTGATCTTTTTCAAGCTCTCGCAACACATGAGGAAGCTCTGGAATAATGAGTTTGGTCATGGCTAACCGAACTGCTCCGGTAGAGCCTGGTGTGGCAAAAACGGCTTTTTGGTTCATCACCCCTGCCGTCGCTCTAGATAAGATAGCGGCTGATCCAATATCTTCTGTATAGCTCAGCATGCGAAAAATTTCTCCAAAGCCCGGCAGCTCTTTTGAGAAAAGAGGTGTAATGGATTCAATGGTGACATCCCTTGCTGCAATCCCTGTTCCCCCGTTTAACAAGACCGCATCAATCTTCGCTTCACTCGTTCCTTCTAATACAGCGTCTTGAATCGCTCCAATGTCATCTTTTACAATATCGTATGCCAAAATGAGATGCCCCTGTTCTTTAAGCAAATCAATCATCAGGCGGCCGCTTTTATCTGTTTCTTTTGTCCTTGTATCACTGACTGTAATGACTTTTATGTTCAGCCTCTTTTTCGCTTCTCGTTTATGTTCTTCAACGCTCATTGCTCACACCGTCCCTTTCACTTCGTATTGCACCACATTATAGCATGCTGCTTTGAATAGAAAAAAGCTCTTTCCCTTATAGGGAAAGAGCTGCACAACTTATTACGCTAAACGCATAACGTCTCTTGCAATCATGACTTCTTCGTTCGTTGGAATGACAATCACTTTCACAGGAGAGTGAGGGTAGCTGATGAATGCTTCTTCGCCTCTCATGTTGTTAAGAGAAGGATCCCAGTATACGCCCATGAATTCTAGACCACGAAGTACACGTGCTCTCACTTCTGAACTGTTTTCACCGATACCAGCTGTGAAAATGATTGCATCTACGCCATTCATTCTCGCTGCATAAGAACCGATGTATTTATGAATACGGCTTGCAAAAATATCAAGCGCTACTTCTGCACGGTCGTTTCCTTCTTCTGTTGCTTCTTCGATATCACGAAGATCACTTGAAAGACCAGACACCCCTAAAAGACCACTCTTCTTATTTAAAGTAGAAAGAACTTCTTCAGCAGTATGTCCTGTTTTCTCCATAATAAATGGAATAAGGGCAGGGTCAATGTTACCTGAACGTGTACCCATCGCAACACCCGCAAGTGGTGTGAAGCCCATTGATGTATCGATTGATTTTCCGCCTTCAACTGCGGCAATACTTGCACCGTTTCCTAAGTGACAAGAAATCAAACGAAGCTCTTCAAGAGGACGGCCTAATAGCTCTGCTGCACGCTCTGTGACGAATTTGTGGCTTGTCCCGTGGAATCCGTATTTACGAATACCATATTTTTTGTAGTAGTCGTATGGAAGGCTGTATAGGTAAGACTGCTCTGGCATCGTTTGGTGGAAGGCTGTATCGAACACAGCCACCGCTGGAACGTCAGGCAGAATTTGTTTGAATGCTTTGATTCCTACAACGTTTGCAGGGTTGTGAAGTGGTGCAAGCTCAGAAAGCTGATCAATTTCATTGATGACTTCGTCTGTTAATAGAACAGAATCGCTGAACTTTTCTCCACCGTGAACGACGCGGTGTCCTACACCATCAATTTCGTTAAAGTCTTTGATGATGTTGAATTCAATGAGCTTTTCAAGCAGCATTTTTACCGCTACTGCGTGATCTGGGATATCAGTGACTTCTGTTTTCTTTTCTCCATCTACAGAAATCGTAAAGATACTGTTGTCCATTCCAATTCTTTCAACAAGACCTTTCGTTAAAACGGTTTCTTCTGGCATATTGAACAATTGAAATTTAAGAGATGAGCTTCCTGCGTTGATTGCAATAATTTTGGACATTCTTGTCGCTCCTTTTACTCTGTTGTTATATAAGGTTTCACGTTTTTTCCGGTGCTATATTCAACCTGTTGAACGGGTCTTTTATAGTTTAACGATAAGTCCGAAAAATATCTGACTTTTTCATTTAAACATTGAAAACTTCGCATTTCAAGTACACCTTCGAACTGTTACCGCTTACATCGATAAGTCGTTATTTTCTGAATAATAAAATAGCCAGACATCACTCTGGCTATTCTTTCGTTTCTTTTTCTTCAATAAACCACTGGTCTAATTTTCTCATGACACTCACCATCGCTTCCTTCTGTGAGAAAGATGGAAGGTTCGCAAACAGCATACGTTTCGGCGCTTTTAGTCCTTCTTTTTTCTTTTGCATCACGAATAGGCTTTTGGCGTGCTTTTTGTCTTTGAACATGGAGACTGGCAGCTGAATTAAAGCATTCATATACGCGTGATCTTTGATGAAATCCTTCAATTGCACGCTTTCTTTTCCTTCAAACAAATCGTTTGGAATGATGAAGAATAAGAAGCCGCCTTCTTTCGTGTAACGAAGACTTTGTTCAATGAATAAATAATGGGCAAAGGAATGGCCTTCTTTTGCCTTTAATTCATAGTCTGCCGCACGCTCATCATTTGGATAATAGCCGACTGGAAGACTGCACACGGTCACATCTGCCGGTGAGATGAGAAGCGGCTCAAGGCTGTCCTGATGGAAAAGCTCTACTTCTTTCTCTTCTAAATTCGCCTGTGCCCACGCAATTTTAATGAGCACATCATCAATTTCAGAGGCAAAACCACGTTTTGTTTCTGCAGTGAGATTGTTTAAGACTGCTAGCAGTAAATTCCCTGTTCCCGCTGCTGGATCAAAGACAACCAGCTCTTTTTGTCCTTCTAAAAATTTATTGACCAAATAGCTGACAAACAGACCAATTGTATCAGGTGTCATCTGCCGGTTTGGATGTGAAATATCCTTTTGTCCTTTTAATACGGCGAGCTGAAACGCTTTACGAATCTGCTCATGATCATAAGAGGCGAAATCTGCTTTCTCTATTAAATCTTTTAGTAAACCGTTTCGATCATTTGCCTGGAAAAAGGCTTCTCCTGCTTCTGCCAATGCTTCAATATAGGAAATGTCCTGTTCCTTTTTTAAACGAATGGACGCTGTATCGAGCAGCTCAAAAATCGTACTCACTTGATCTTTCTGCAATGCTTTTCTCTCCTCGCTTTGCTAAAAGCTATATATTCTCATTGAAAAGAGCCCCAGTATGAAGCCGGAGCTCTTGTCGATGCTGCTTTTATAACAGTGCTTTTGCAGCTTCAATGGCCTTTTCATAATTTGGATGATTCGTTGCTTCGCTTACGTATTCAGTGTAAACCACTTTTCCGCTCGGGTCTAATACGAAGACTGCACGCGCCAATAAACGCAATTCTTTCATATAAACACCAAATGCTTCACCAAAAGACATATCTCTATGATCAGATAATGTTTCGACATTTTCAATTCCGTTTGCTCCGCACCAGCGTGCTTGTGCAAATGGAAGGTCTGCACTAATCGTATAAATATTGACTGGACCTAAACCAGCTGCCTCTTCATTGAAACGTCTTGTTTGTGCGTCACACACACCTGTATCAATAGAAGGAATCACTGAGATGATCGTCACTTTTCCTGTTAAATCAGAAAGTGAAACTTCCCCTAGTGAGTTCGTTAATACCGTAAAATCAGGAGCCTGCTCGCCTACTTTCACTTCATTTCCTACAAGCGTTACTGGGCTCCCTTTAAATGTGATCGATGCCAAAACAATTCCTCCCTTATCAAATGTATGGTTCTATCATAGTAGAGAACGCCAAAAACTGCAAAGCCTAATCGTCCATTTTGAAAAAAAAGTTAACTGCATCGCAGCTAACTTTTTAAAGGTCTATGTCATCTAGTTTTCGTTCTTTGTGACGGTGCTCCCGTTCATCCTTCTTAAACATGTGCTGAAGACGTTCAATTGCTTGAGGAGCAGAATCCAATATTTTATCGAGCAGATGTGTGTGTTCATCCAAATGAAGCATTCGAACACCATTTGTTCCCACAATTAAAAAGGCGATTGGTGTAATGGATACCCCGCCGCCGCTTCCGCCGCCAAATGGGAGTTTCGGTTCTTTTCGTTCTTGTTCATCAGAACGTTTTTCTTTCTTTTGGTTACCGTTGAATTCACTGCCGCCGGCTGCAAATCCAAAACCGACCTTTGACACAGTGAGAATGACACTGCCGTCAGGGGTTTCGACTGGATCGCCGATGATCGTATTCACATCAATCATTTCTTTTAAGTTTTCCATCGCTGTCTTCATGAGACCTTGGATTGGATGATCTGCCATTTTCGGGTTCCTCCTTAAACAGATGATTCATTCTTCGTTGCTTGAAGAGAGGCATTTTTCCTCGCCTTTCTCCCTTTTAACCAATGGACAAGTAATCGAATGGCTGCAAGCATAGCATGTCCAATACGAAAATAAGCTATACATGTAAAGTGTGTCTGTGACACATTGTGCTGAAAAGCGGGAATCACTTCATAGACAGGTTTACGCTTAAAGGTGAGATGCTCCTGCATAAAGGCAAGGAGCGCTCCTTTGACTGACCAAACGCCGCCGGCTGCCACACCTGTTAAAGCTGCGTCATGAAAACCAATCCATGTTGACCAGTGAAACGAGACAATTTTTATATGAATGAAGAACTTACGCATGATCCTGTTTAGATCGACAATCTCTTTTGTGATGCGCTCCATTTGCTGAAGGATTTCCTTCACATCACGCTTGCCGACTTTTTTATGGATGGTTTCTTTTTCGTGATTAGGCGTTTTGGAGCTGGCCATTTTCTTTTCACGAATATCAATGGTTTGATCTTCCGTGTTCAATTTCACCATCGGAATGTCTTTCTTCAGTCTAACGATTCCGTATAAGGTGATGACCTTCACCGCAATGTGGTCATTGTCATTTGCATGTGAATAGTCCAGTGAAAGGGTCACTTTCATGAAGATCAATAAGATCACCAGAAACAAAAAAGCTGCGATCCAAACGTACAGCACTGCGCTCACTTCCTCCATAACAAATCTTGCTTCCTCTACGATTATGGCTTTGATTCCAGATTTTATACCCAATCATCAAAAAAGAGTTTGACCGGCACCGGTCAAACTCCCTGTAAGTTACACGTTTGATTCTGTTTTTTCATATAAATGCTCATGGACGACCACTGTATCCGCAAAGTAGTCATGAACCCCTTGCTTTTTCGGTGAGAACCCAACAACAGCATAGAGAACAAAAAGCGTGTTAATATATCGGCCAACAATTTCTCTAAAGAAAATGACATCCCATGACAGCTGCTTCTCAGGCTGAAGTGAGACAACTTTGATTCCAAATACCATCTTCCCAAGGGTTTGTTGAAACATTTTCGTCATGATCGCAAAATAAAGCAGAAAGACAATCGTCGTCGTGACGGAAAATGGCGAAAACCAGCCGCCGCCTTTTGACCAGCCAAACAGACTAAAGATTGGAGAAACCGTCAAATGGTTAACACCCCAGACGACGAGCCAATCAAGGATAAATGCCCAAAATCTAATCCAAAAACCGGCAAAGGCCTGTGTCTCAATTGAAGCGCGCTTCGCAAGGACCGGCTTCGAGTCTTCCTCTTGGCTGCGGCTTCCCTTTACTTCATCGAATGTAGAATCCATCTATGATCCCTCCTTTATTTTGAATAGAGATACATCGGTTTAGACCCATTTGAGCCAGCCAGTGTTTCTTTTAAATTCAGAAAATCAATTTCACTTTTAAAGAGCTTGGTTGCACTCATATTAAGGAGAGAGTTCCAGCCAAAGCTTTGAGAATAGCTGATAACCTTTGCTCCTTTTAAGCCTTTTTCATTTTTCTTCATCGCTTTTAGCGCATCTTCATAGTATCCAAGCTCATCCACTAACCCGTTGGCCTTCGCCTGTGTTCCGTCATATACTCGGCCATCGGCAATTTTCTTCACGTCTTTTTTAGACATGCCGCGTCCTTCCGAGATGACTTTGACAAACCCTTCATAAGAGTTGTCGACCATGCTTTGCATGATGCTGCGTTCATCCTTTGTCATATCACGATTTGGAGACATGATGTCTTTATATTTTCCACTCTTAATGGTTTCATATTTAATGCCTAAATTATCCGCAAGCTTTGAATAATTCAAGCTTTGCATGATGACACCTAGAGAACCGGTTAATGTTTCAGGTGAAGCAAAGATTTTATTCGCTGGTGTCGACACGTAATAGCCGCCAGAAGCCGCCATTGATCCCATAGATACATAAATTGGCTTCTTTGCTTTTTTCACTTCTTCTAATTTTTTATGTATTTCAGCACTTTCATAGACACCGCCGCCAGGAGAGTTGACGCGAAGCAGTATACCTTTTACAGAAATATCATCTTTTGCTTTATCTATTTCTTTTAAGAACGCACGATGGTCATACGCTTCTCCGCCTAAAAGGCTTGATGCACCGCCGTTATCTTGAATCGTTCCATTAATCTCAAGAACGGCAATTTTATTCGCTCCGCTCCCTTCCTCTAGTACCTTTTCTTCGATTTCATCCCCAAATTGATAGCTCATTTTATTGTCATTGAAGTTTTCGAACACGGCCATCGTGATACTAATCACAATCGAAAATCCGAAAACACCAAGTGCAATGATTAACGCTACCCATCTTTTCGCATTCATCTCTTTCTCCTCCTTTTTTGTCTCACTTCATTCATACGAATACACACATGAAATGTTTCACAAGAACTGTGGTTTTTTTACATTTCATTTCAACATATGATAGCACCGATCTTAAATGACGATCAACTTTACATCTTTTATCATGAGAATCTCACCACGAGAAATTGGCTATTTTATCCTCTCCCCACACCTAATAGCATAGATACTCACCACAACGAAACACCCAAACCTCTCCTGCATCAAAAAACAGCTATTAAATTATGCTCAAAGTCCGCGAGTTCGAATCACTTACATCGACTCATTTCTAAAAGAAGAACCTAGTATCATCTGCGTCTTTCTAATATTTTTACTTTCATATGAAAAAAGTGTAAAATGTGACCAAGGGTTTTATATGTAAGCCCTTTAATAATGGAAATCTATTTTTGACAACAAAGGGGAGAACGTCAATGACAGACAATCGCCGCAATGTATTTTTCTTTTACAAAAAAGATCATGAATTGGATGGACATATTTCTTCTCTGGAGAAGCTCGCTACCGATCAAGGCTTTCAAGTCGTCAAGCGTGCAGAAGATGCCCATATTATTGCTTCAATTGGCGGAGATGGCACATTTCTTCAAGCAGTTCGTAAAACGAAATTCCGTGATGACTGCTTGTATGTAGGGGTATCAAAAACAGAGAATTCACATTTATACTGTGATTTTTCATTAGAGCATTTTGATAAAATGATTGATGCCATGAACACCGAAAAAATTGAAGTAAGAAAATATCCAATCATTGATGTAAGCATCGACAGTACAAATCAATTCCATTGCTTAAACGAACTGTCGATCCGCTCTAGCATCATTAAAACATTTGTCATCGATGTGTATATAGATGATTTTCATTTTGAAACCTTTAGAGGTGACGGGATGATTATTTCCACTCCGACCGGCTCAACGGCATACAACAAATCCGTAAACGGCGCCGTGGTTGACCCGATGCTTCCTTGTATGCAAGTGACAGAGCTTGCATCTCTGAATAACAACTCGTACCGGACACTTGGCGCCCCATTTATTTTAAGCAGTGACCGCAAGCTGACGCTGAAGGTGGTCCAAGATGGAAACGACCATCCGATTATCGGACTTGATAACGAAGCGCTCGGTACAAAACACGTCAAACAAATTGACATTGGGCTTTCAGGCAAAGTAATTAAAACGGTCAAATTGAAAGATAACTCCTATTGGGAAAAAGTCAAACGCAGATTTCTTTAAAGGAAAGCCCCTATATGGGGCTTTCAAATTGTTGACAAAGGGCTAAAATGTTGTTGATTTTAGCCCTTTGTCTTCTTTTCAGCGTGACATGAAAACCTTTGCAGTCTAGGAAGGACGAGTACTGGCGCGGAGCGAATTTGACAATCGTGAGCACCAGCACGCAGGACTGACACCAAATGCGAGGGTTTGTCTACACGCTGAAAGCTCCTATATGGGGCTTTTTTTCATGTGAGCATGGCGTCTTTGAAAAGATATGGTATGATGTCACAAGTATGAATGTACGAAAAGGAGAACACGATGCCATTACAACAATTTGATCAATATCCATTAAGTGATGAATTAAAACAAGCGCTAGAAGCGCTTCACTTCCATACACCTACACCCGTTCAGCATGAGACGTTGTCCGTTGCTTTTTCCAAGCAGGATTTAATCGTCAAATCTCAGACAGGCAGCGGCAAGACAGCGGCCTATGGTCTGCCCATTTGTGAAATGGTGGATTGGGCTGAAAATAAACCTCAAGCCCTTATTCTCGTCCCAACGAGAGAACTTGCGATGCAGGTCAAACAGGACCTTACCAGCATTGGACGATTTAAACGAATCAAAGCCGCAGCCATTTATGGAAAAGCTTCTTTTCAAGCACAAAAAGTAGAGCTTGCACAAAAAAATCATATTGTATGCGGAACACCAGGGCGCATATTGGATCACCTTGAAAAAGGGACACTTTCTTTAGAAAATCTCAAATTCTTCGTGTTAGATGAAGCAGATGAGATGCTGAACATGGGGTTTATTGAGCAAGTTTCATCTATTATTCAGCATCTGCCGGCAAAGCGTATGTCGATGCTGTTTTCAGCGACAATGTCTGATGAAATGAAGGATTTGAGCGAGCAGTTTTTACAATCGCCAAAAGTGATTGAGATTGCACGGGAGGAAACGACTGTACAGCACATCACCCACACGTTGATTGAAACAGAGGAAGAAGCCAAATTTTCATTGCTTCAACGAACGATCGTCATGGAAAATCCAGATAGCTGCATCATTTTCTGCAATACGCAG
Organism: Bacillus xiamenensis; assembly: GCF_001857925.1. NCBI lineage: Bacteria > Bacillati > Bacillota > Bacilli > Caryophanales > Bacillaceae > Bacillus > Bacillus xiamenensis. The sequence continues at coordinate 2,764,652 of NZ_CP017786.1, read as the reverse complement.
GAACGAGTGAATGAACTGACGATGAAGCTGGACGAGTGGGATGTTCCTTGCGACAAAATTCACGGCGGAATGAAGCAGGAAGACCGTTTTGCCGTCATGGATGAATTTAAAAACGGGGAGTTCCGTTATTTGATCGCAACAGATATTGCAGCCCGAGGAATTGATGTAAGTGATATGACACACGTCATTCATTACGACCTGCCTTATGAAAAAGAACGCTATATTCACCGAACTGGAAGAACCGGCAGAGCGGGCAAAAGCGGGAAAACGATTGCGTTTATGACAAGGCATGCGCAGCCGCTCATTGAAGAATTAAAGCAGGATGCCGGCATTGACTTTCAGACTCAGCCTTATCCTACAAAAGAAGAAGCAGAGCAGCATGTAGAAGCCTTTGAAGAGAAGATTGAAACGCCTATTCAAAAGGAAAATAAGCAGGCCGGTGTAGAGAAGGATATCATGAAGCTTTATTTTAACGGCGGGAAGAAAAAGAAACTCAGGGCCGTCGATTTCGTTGGGACCATTGCCAAAATAGAAGGCGTTGCATTTGATGACATTGGGATTATTACCATTCAGGAAACGAAAACGTATGTAGATATTTTAAATGGCAAAGGCCCTCTTGTGCTAAATGCGATGAGGCATACTACCATTAAAGGCAAGCAGTTAAAAGTACATGAAGCACGCTCATAACAAGTGAGGGCCTGGCGCCTTCACTTTTTTTTAATCAATATCACCACTTACAAACCCTTATACCGCAAGCTTTTTTCATGACCAACATGACAAATGTCATGTTGTATACATGATGGGTACTACTATGAGCATCACACCTTTCCTTCTATACTTTGAAGTAGAAAGAAACGGAAAGGACTTGAACCTTCATGACAAATTCAACAAACACACAGCAGCAAGCCACTTTAAGAAAACAAGTAGGTCAATTTTCTGGTGCTGACTCTAAAAAAAGTATCATGCAGCTTTTCAATACATTTATCCCATTTTTCGGACTTTGGTTTCTAGCCTATTATAGTCTGAACATCTCCTATCTTCTCACCCTCTTCATTGCGGTTATTGCAGCTGGATTTTTAGTGCGCGTCTTTATCATTTTTCACGACTGCTGCCACCAATCTTTTTTTAAACAGAAGCCGCTGAATCACCTGTTTGGTTTCTTAACGGGTGTCCTCACCCTTTTCCCTTATCTTCAATGGCAAAGAGATCATTCGATTCACCATGCCACAAGCAGTAATTTAGATAAACGAGGTACTGGTGACATTTGGCTTCTGACAGTCAAAGAATATCAAGAAGCATCTGTATGGACGAAAATTCGTTACAGAATTTATCGTAATCCCTTTGTGATGTTTATTTTAGGACCGATCTTTGTGTTTCTCATTCAAAACCGTTTCAATGTGAAAAGTGCTCGTAAAAAAGAGCGCTGGAATACGTATTTGACAAACGTGACGATTGTTTTATTAGCAGCAGCCACATGTCTACTCTTTGGCTGGCAGGGCTTCCTACTTGTTCAAGGTCCGATTTTCCTCATTTCTGGATCAATCGGTGTATGGTTATTTTATGTGCAGCATACATTTGAAGATTCTTACTTTGAAGCAGATGAACATTGGAATTATGTGCAGGCAGCTGTAGAAGGCAGTTCCTTTTACAAATTGCCAAAGCTCCTTCAATGGTTAACAGGTAATATCGGGTACCACCATGTCCATCATTTAAGCCCGAGGGTACCAAATTATCATTTAGAGCATGCCCATGAGCATAGTGAGCCGCTTCAAAATGTTCCAACCATCACGTTGAAAACTAGCATTGAGTCAATGAAGTTCAGGCTATGGGATGAAGATACGAAAGCATTTGTTACCTTTAAAGAAGCACGTCAGATTAGAAACACCCCTGTGATAAAAGGAGACATACTCAAGAAGAATGCATAATTGGCGCAAGCTCTTTCTTACAATAGAAGGAGCTTGTTGTATTTGCAGGATGCGGTAACGTGTTCAATTTGATAAAGTAGTGAAAAAGACTGAAAAAATGGAAAAGGTGAATCACGGATGAAAAAACAACTAAAAATTCAAAAACTGCATGGGATTTCCCCATATATATGGGCGATTTTTTTCATCCTGCCCTTTTACTTTATCTTTAAGACCCCTTCCACTTTAGGCATTGTGATCGGCATTATTTTAAACGTCGTCTTTTTTGCTGTCTACCGTTTCGCCTTTGTCGCAAAAGGGTGGTCTTTATATGTATTCGGCCTTCTATTAATCGCCATTTCGACTGGCTATGTGATGCTTTACAGCTACATTTATTTTGCTTTTTGTATCGCCTATTTCAATGGACATATCAAAAAAAAGGTTCCTTTCTATATCCTATACTATATTCATCTAGCGAGCGCCGCCGTGGCGGTGAACTTTAGTTTGATCTTAAAAAAAGGCTGGTTTCTCACACAAATTCCGTTTGTTGTGATCACACTTATTAGCGCCATCCTCCTCCCTCTGAGTATTCGAAGCAGGAAGGAACGTGAACGGCTCGAGGAGAAATTAGAATATGCAAACGAACGGATCGCCGATCTTGTGAAGCTTGAAGAAAGACAGCGCATTGCACGCGACCTGCATGACACACTTGGACAAAAGCTCTCTCTCATCGGTTTAAAGAGTGATCTTGCCCGTAAACTTGTGTATAAAGATCCTGAACAGGCCCGTGCCGAACTAAAAAGCGTGCAGCAGACAGCTAGAACGTCTCTTAATGAAGTGCGAAAAATTGTTTCCTCCATGAAAGGTATTCGGATCAAAGATGAAATATTGAACATTCGGCAAATTCTTAAAGCGGCCGATATTGAATTGATTTATGATGAAAAGGAAGCACCAAAACAGATCACTCTCCTCAACGAAAACATTGTGAGCATGTGCATCAAAGAAGCTGTAACGAATGTCGTCAAACATAGTGATGCCACTGTCTGTAAGCTCACCATTCATCAAAAATCAAAAGAAGCCGTCATTACCGTTGAGGATAATGGAACATTTAAAGGTGATCATCCATCCTCGCAAACGAAGGGACATGGCCTTTTAGGCATTAGAGAAAGATTGGAATTTGCAAATGGACGCCTGCGCATTGAGACAAAGGACGGGACAAAGCTGATCATGAGCATTCCAAATGATTCAGCAGCAAAACATAAGGAGGCAATAAAATGATTAATATCTTTATCGCAGAAGATCAGCAAATGCTGCTTGGTGCTCTTGGGTCGCTTCTCGATTTAGAAGACGATATGACCGTTGTTGGAAAAGGGACAAACGGCCAGGACGCCATTGATTTTGCTAAAAAACATCCAGTCGATATTTGTTTAATGGATATTGAAATGCCCGGGAAATCTGGGCTCGACGCCGCTGAAGAACTCAAAAAGTCTGATGTGAAGATCATCATTTTAACGACCTTTGCCCGCTCTGGATATTTCCAAAGAGCACTGAAAGCTGGCGTTAGCGGCTATATGCTGAAAGACAGCCCAAGTGAGGATCTGGCAAGTGCCATCCGCAGCGTGATGAAAGGGAAAAAGGTGTACGCCCCTGAATTAATGGAAGACTTATACAGTGACGAAAACCCTTTAACCGAACGAGAAAGATCTGTTCTTGAACTCGTCGCAGACGGCAAAAACACAAAAGAGATCGCAAAGGAACTAAGCATTAAAAGCGGCACTGTCCGAAACTATATATCCATTATTTTAGATAAACTAGAAGTCAAAAATCGAATTGAAGCCATCACACGCTCAAAAGAAAAAGGCTGGTTTAAATAAGAAAAAAGATCAGGTCACATGCTGCCTTGATCTTTTTTTCTTTCTATGAGAAATTCTCTGTTTTTTTTATCACCAACTATCAAAATGTAATTGACAACAGACCGCAATTCTGTGATATGATAACTTAGTGATAATAATTATCATTATCACTAATACAACCAAATATCCGGCTCATGTGCCGATTTCAAAGGAGTCTACATTCATGAAGAAAATATTGTTCCCTCTGATGCTCATTTTCGTACTTGCGTTGAGCGCATGTGGCAATAGCAGCAACTCTTCCTCAAATAAAGGAAATCAATCAACGTCATCTGACACGATTACATATCAATCTGAAAATGGACCTGTGAAGCTACCAGCGAATCCAAAACGTGTCGTGGTTCTCGGCTCTTATTCAGGAAATGTCATGTCACTTGGTGTGAACCTTGTAGGCGTTGACTCTTGGTCAAAAAAGAATCCACGTTTCCAAAAGAAATTAAAAAATGTAGCAGAAGTTTCGGATGAAAATGTAGAAAAAATCATGAAGCTAAAGCCTGATGTCATCATCGGTTTGAGCAATGCAAAAAATGTAGAAAAACTTAAAAAAATCGCCCCGACAGTCTTGTTCACGTACAACAAAGTCGATTACCTTCAGCAGCATATTGAAATTGGAAAAGTCTTAAACAAAGAAAAAGAAGCGAGAGCTTGGGTAAAAGATTTCAAAAAACGTGCAACTGAAGCTGGAAAAGAAATCAAAGCAAAAATTGGTAAAGATGCGACAGTATCTGTCTTTGAAAGCGGCACAAAAGATCTCTATGTATTTGGAGATGCATGGGGTCGTGGAACCGAAATTCTCTATCAAGCAATGAAACTGAAAATGCCTGAAAAAGTAAAAGAAAAAGCATTAAAAGCCGGTTATTACGCGGTGTCACAAGAGGTTATCCCTGAATTTGCCGGGGACTACATGATCATTAGTCAAAACAATGAAATGGACAATTCCTATCAAAACAGTGAAATCTATAAGTCCATCCCTGCTGTGAAAAAACATCGTGTGTACGTAGCAAATGCTGAAGAATTTTACTTTAATGACCCACTCACACTTGAATATCAACTATCATTCTTTAAAAAGCATTTTTTAGGTAAATAAGCTGAAGCAAGGGATCTTCTTCCCTTGCTTTTTTTGTCTGCTTCTAGCGGGAGTACTGGCCCTATGATGTGTATGAGATCAACGATTTTCATCAGGCGATATACAGCTGTCAAAGTACGACCACTGTCATTGGTGCCGGATGATTTCACATTTATTCAAACAAATGAATGAAAGCGAAGAAAAACAAAGCTTGTACACGATCCTGCGTAGGTTTCATTTTACGGAAAAAGATCTCTTAAAAGGTGTTCGGCTAAAGCAGCTATTTAACTTTGACATTCCGTTTCTCGCCGGGCTGCTGCACAGCTGCTTTGCTGTACAATCTGGCTGTTTTTTTATTCGGCGGTGAGCTGTGAATACAAATGCGGATGGTCGTATCAATTGATACCGTTTTTGTCATGTACTTCCCATAGGCAAAGGCCTATGGGGGATTGTGCTTTATTTTGTTGATTCAAACTGATGCGATAAGATGTGATCTCTTGCTGCATAAGCTTTTTGTTTGATCTCGTCTAGGTTCACTCCAACTAGCTTCCCATTTTGCTTCACTGCCTTTCCGGCAACATAGACGGAATCAACATTTGAAGGGTGTGCCGTTTGGACAACCGCTCCAGCTGGATCTGTCATTGGAAGTAGATTCATGCTTGTCCGATCAATCAAGATGAAATCAGCTTCTTTTCCAGGTGTGAGTGATCCAATTTTGTCATCAAGCTTCAATGCACGGGCTCCATTTATCGTTGCTGCTTCCAGCATTTGATGAGCAGACAGGCCAAGCTCAGGTCCTGGCATCGTCCCCTCCATCAATAAAGCTTGATTTTGGATCGCCCGCTCTGCCTGAAGTCCGAATTTCATTTGGGTAAACAAATCCCCTCCTGTGGCTGTCACCACATCTACACCGAGCGTTGGAAGAACTCCATTCTCAATGGCGAGCCCCGTTACAGGATAACCGTGCCCCATCATCATTTCAATCTCCGGTGTAATGGATATTGAGCTTCCACTGTCGGCGAGCATTTTCATTTGTTCTGCATCAATTGCATTGATATGCACCATATTCAGATCAGGCCCCAGCAGCCCTGCTTGATGAAGCCGCTCAATCGAACGATCCGCTGCCCCCCAATTTCCAAAGCCAATGTGCATACTACATAATGCATCTAGGGATCTTGCTGTTTCAATTTCATATACCGAGGTCTCCCATGAGGAAAACTCAGGGCCACGAATGGCAAGTCCCATCGTCAGCAGCTGGTCTGACGATTGAAAATGCGTTTTTTTCACGCGGGCTGCGTCTTCCATATTCGTTAGTGTACTCTCTCTATCCCAATACTCTGCATCTCCAGAGGTACCAAAACCAAAGACAGCACGAATGCCTGCATCTTTTAATCCTTCAATGAGCTCATCTGTATGATCTATTGAATTGATCATCGTCCAATCGAAAAATGTGGTTACCCCTGCATCTAAAGCCTCTAGTGCCCCTAAGTAATTAGCAATTCGATCATCTGATGGCCGTCTCATGGCTCCATAGTTGCCATAATAGATTTTGCTCAAATACGTCTGTAAAGACCAATCTGCTCCTATGCCCCTTATGACAGACTGCCACACATGACGATGGGTATCCACAAGCCCTGGCATGATGACCATGTCAGATGCATCGACAATGTCAGCACCACTTGCTTCAATCGAAGGTCCAACTTCTACAATGTGTGCCCCTTCAATTAAGAGATCTCCCTTTTCCAAAAAACCTAAAGATGGATCAAGTGTAATGAGCGCCGCATCTTTAAACAATGTTTTCTTCATTCATATCCCCCTTTTCAAATAACGAGGATGAGTCTCACCCTCTATGACATTTTAAAACATAATAGGATCAAATTAGAAGAAAAGTGACTCAAGGAATGTGGTTTATGAGCTAATATTCCGAAAATAGTCGTATATCCGTTTTAATTTCACGTCATGCTTCCCTTTTGGACTTTCCATCATGCCAAATTCGAAGAACTTCACCGGTTTAATCCCGACATATTGTAAAAGAGCTCGTTTCATTAAGATTTTGTGGGCATTTTGCAAAAAGAAGAAAGGGTAGTGGGTCGGTCCTTGCATTGTCGATACACATACAGCCCTCTTTCCTTTTAACAAGCCTTCTGGAAGCAGCCCGCCTGTTTGACGGTAAGCAAAATTTGCTGCAAACATTCGATCAATAAAACCAAGCAGCATGGCTGGCGGCCGCCCCCACCAAATCGGATAAACAAACACGATATTGTCTGCCCATTTGATTTTCTCTTGATATTCTTGAATCTCAGGGTCCTTATGCATATCACGTCTTTTTTTCTCTTCATTAAAAATAAGTACAGGATCAAATTTGTCTTGGTATAAATCTATGATTCTCACTTCTTGAACGTTTGGATTTTCTTTACTGCCCTTTAGGATTTCTTTAAAAAAAGCACCATTTAAACTATTGTGATGGGGGTGAGTATAAATCATGAGTACATTCATGGCTTGTCTCCTTTAGTTATCATTTGATAACAAAAAGCATACACCCCTCTTTTTTGGTTGTCAAATGATAATTGTTTTTTGATAATAATTTTGGTATGGTACGTAGGAGGTGAAAAATGATGAAAAACCCACATTTTTTCAAAGAGTTTGTCACATTTGCTTCTACTTTTTCGGAGCTGAAACACGCTATGATGAGCAAGATCAAACCATCTGATCTAACCACTCTACAATATTTGATTCTGGAGCAGTTAGCCGTCAGTGAGCCGCTAACACCTAGTGAAATCGCCGATTGTCAGCACATGTCTCTTCCGAATGTCAGCAGAGAATTGAAAAAGCTTCACGAAAAACAATTCATTGATAGACAAGAAGATAAAGATGACAAGCGAAAACATGTCATTATGCTGTCTAAAAAAGGCCGTGCGTGTATGGACAAAGCATTTCAACAAATTGAATCCATGCTCATGGACAGCCTTTCTTCCTCTGACCAAAATCAAATGGATGATATCGTACAAGCTCTCCGTCTATTAAATCAAACCATCTTCAAAAAATGATCGAATGAAAAAAGCATGAGCGTATCGCTCATGCAAATGATTTTTGAACACATTAGTAAAGAGATGCCAAAAGATACGTGATGAAACCTACTATTGGAATAATCGGGATCATCAGCTTCAATGTTTTATTCGTATTCTTATATAAATTCCACAACAAGACTGGTACACCAAACGTCAATGTATCAAAGACAGCAAGCACTGCCCCTTTACGCTGTTCTTTATGAGCCATTTGAAAACCTCCAATTCACCAAACTTTTTTCACACAATAACCTGCTATCCCAGCCGATATTCCTGCATTAATGACTGTACATGCTATACAACCAACAGGTCCTGTTAAACAAACATAATAACAAGCCCCAAGAACCATTGAACGAAGCGGAAGAGATTCATTCGGGCCACTTTTCTTTTTTAAACAACTCCAAAATTTGTTCCAATTAAAGCTCGTTTGAATTTCCGAATCTTCAGCATTCATAATTTTTCTATTTAATTCCATCATATCTTTTTTCGCACCGTTTTCACCATAGGTAAAAGATCCTTTTAAAAACTCCCCATTTGGATTGATATGAAACTCATTCTTCAACTTTCCATTTAAATCCCATAAAAATCATACCTTTTTATGGAAAATGGCATAAGAGGCTTATTTACCAAAAAAAACCACTATAAATAGTGTAGCATATCTCCTACTTGATATCATTTCCTTCAGGTAATTGAATCGTCAGTATGTCTGAGATAAATGAACGGGGTGTAACTGATGCTTGCCCCGAGACAGTAGACAACAAAAAAGCGCCAGATGTTTTCCATCCAACGCTTTTTTCCCATGACATGTTCAGCACTCATTTTCATGCATCACGTCGCTTTTGCTCTATGTATCCTTTATCCAATAAGCTGATAGGCGATATATAATGCAACCAGCCAGATCATGACCGCAGAGGCTTTATTGATCCGGTTCATCCACTTGCCGTTTGTATCTAGCTTTCCTAACATTTTCCCGAGAAGAGCAAGACCCATAAACCATAACCACGAGACAATGATACAGGCTGCGGTAAATGCCACCTTTTCCGCCCCATGATATTGAAGAGAGTTCGTCCCTATCACTCCTATTGTATCGAGAATCGCGTGAGGATTTAAAAGTGAAACGGAACAGGCAAATATGATTTGTTTTCTCACAGGCATCAGGTCCATCTTTTCTTGATTACCTGTTGCAGAGCTCGTGTTCCAAACTGACCACCCCATATAAAGTAAAAAGAAAAATCCAATGATAAAAAGAGCTATTTGCAAGATCGGAATGGTGAGAACAACAACCGAAACCCCAATGACAGCTAAAGTGATTAAAAGTGTGTCGCAGAGGGCGGCTGTGATGACCACAGGCAGCACGCGATATAATCGAGGCTGAAGGGCTCCTTGCTGAAATACAAATACATTTTGCGCGCCCAAAGGTAAAATAAGACCAAAGGCAAGCACAATCCCATGAATTATCGCAATCGACATTTTCAGAACATTCTCCTTTTATGGAAATACTTTAATACGTATTAATAGCTTAAAACTTTCTAAAAATTTGATTTTCCGTACAAAAAAGCGCTGGATGCTTCAATCCAAACGCTTTGATATTGTAGTTAGTGTTTAAAAGTGTACTGACTTGGTACTATACCATTTTCTTCGGCTTCAGCAATAACTTCACTAATTAAAGATTCAATACTAAATTTAAATTTTGTCAGATCTGAATTTGGCGTCAGGGGTAAAAATGAAATGCTTCTTCCTGCTATTTCCTCTAGATTAATGTTATTTTGTTTTTGTTCAGGATATAGTACCACGACTTTGTGAACTGGCCTAATTCTATCTGTTTTTTTTCTACCATAAATAAATTTAGACCTTACATTATCTGCATAACTAGTTAATTGAACCGATTGATTATTCTTTACTTCATTTTCTACAAAATGTCTTGCTCTATATTTTGTGTCTAACAAAATAGTCCCAACATAAATCTCTTTAATATATACGTCTAATCGCATGTCAGGTTTCGTATTCTTTCCTGTTGTATATATAGGCTTATCGTGTAGATCAGTTTTCTCTTGTTTTTTTGGAATCAAACTATTATACAAAACATTTACCACTAAATCACCTTTAATAAGTTTAAATTTTGTTCCTTCCGGTATAATAGGTATTAATAAATTTTTGCTATTCCCCCAATAAGAATTGTTAAAATAGTCGCTTGGATCAATTTCAAAATTATATTCAGTCTTACTAAGTACTTCTATTAATTGAATAAATCCCCAAATTTCATATAGTTGATCAGTTCTTTTCCAATGATAATTCCACTTAGAATCAAAGTCTATATTTTTTTCATTTGAAAACATCAATTTATTTATTTCAATAAATTTTTTGTAACGAAAATCTAAATATACTTTACTGTAATTTAAGAAGGTAGTATTTTTATTTTCGATTTCTTTATACCAATTATTTTCTCTCAACTTATTTAAAGAGTTTATCATTTTAGTCGCATCAGCAGAATAACTTTCTAATTCTTGAAGTAAGTCTTCCTTTATGCTATTGGGTGTATATTCCGAAAACTTTTTATAATATTTATTATTTTCTTCCAAACTGTATTTTATGGATTCTAAAAATTTATTTAAAAGAACAACCCAATTCTCCACAATTTTTTTTAATATTATATTTTCAGGGTTGTTATAACTGATTACTTTTTTGAGAGATTTTATATATTGAGTAGACTCAGGGTGTTTAAGTCTATGCCTTATAGAAATCGAATCTATGTTTAAAGACTGATTTATACTTCTCATCTCGTAATCTTTTTTAATTGAGTGCCTCGGATTTCCAATTAAATCAGTGAGAATACTTAGTATTTCATTAAAATGTTGCTTTAAAACAAAGTATTTATCTAGCATTTGCGAATTTACTTTTATATTACTATCTTTCTTTTTATTAGGCTGTTTCCTTACAATATCTATTGCTAGGCCTTTTAAGTAAGTTTGTACATCCTCTCTCATAATTGATATGGAGTCTTCTGTTAAATGTTTTGCTTTAACTTTTATATAAGAATAATAAACAATATCTTTGATTATTACTTTTATTGTATAAATTCCAGGTATATATGGATAATATTCTTTTCCGCTATTTGGATATTCAAATAATTTAACAGTTGTATTTGAGAATATATACTTTTCTTCAAGTTCTTCATCGTATATTAATGCTTCATCATTCAATATATCAAATCCATCCATGTAACAAGTCGCAGATTGATCTTCACTATAAAACGTTAATTTTAAAGGTGAATTTTCTTCAAATTCAATATATTTTTGATAGTTTTCATCCAAATCATTTAAATTCGTAAAAAAATATAATTCACTATACTCCTTTGTAGCATGAGGCTCCTTTCTTTTTAAGTAAGTTAAAATAATTTTAAATTGATTTTTATCTTCAAATAGAGTATCCATTATAATTTATTTCTTCCACCTTCTGATTTATAATTTCTCTACTCTTATAAAATCTCGAAACATGCTCATACTTATCAAATAATTCAACAATACTACTTTTCTCCTTTTTATTTGTCTCAATCAATAAATTTTTTAATTGTTCACCAGTTCCTCTTACCTTAGTTAGAATACGCTGTACGATTTGAATATCAAAAGCATCTCCTCTTGTAATACTACTTATATTAGGGAGGTTTTTTATGTACATATCTATTTGTTTAACTATTCTTGGACCTACTCCTAGTTGCTTATTAGTTATTTGAAACAGATTATGAAGATCCCATAGGAAATCTAGTTCATCGTCATTTAATCTCAAATCTGTACCTTGATCCCTGAAAGAATTATAAGTACTTAGTTTAATTTCATCTGTTCTGGCCCTTTTCTTCTCTTCAGAAACCTCTCTTATTCCACGAAATGGTAAAATTTCTAACGAAAAAACATTTGCTCTATCTAAAACTTTATCAGAGAAATGATAAGTTGATTCATCTATATTTACAGTACCTACAAATAGTACGTTGTCCCCTATGGATATCGTTGGTGGAAATTGAGCTGAATTATATAGCCTACTTTCTAAATCATCGTTATAAAGCCTTAGAACTCTTTTGCCTTTACTCATCTCTAAAATTGAAAGAAATTGGGAGAAATAATGCTCTACTCTTGCTAAATTCATTTCATCAAAACAAATAATAAACAATTCATCTTTTTCACTACGCTCAGCCTTTATTAAAGTGTTAATTAAACCCGAATCCCCCGGTCTATACACCATATTAAGGGTATCAGCAAAACCAATTAAATCAGAATCTGATGTCCATGATGGACTAACTGGTATGATTGTCAAATTATCTTTAAGACCTAATGAATATCCATAGGTTTCAACTAATTTTGATTTTCCTGTCCCACTCATTCCTGCTAAAATTACTAGAGACGATATCTTCATTGCTGTATGGAAATTAACTAAATCTTCTTCACTATATTGAAGTCCCCATTCCTTTGTTATTTTCATAAACTGCTTTAAAAAATCTTCCTCTTTTTCTAATGTTGTAATTTCTTTAGGAGTAATTGTTTCGTTTAATTGTTCTTTAACAACTTCAATTGGCTCTGGAGTTATTGTTTTTTCATCTTTTTCAATCTCTTCTGTAAGAGTTAAATACTTCTCCAGAGGCATGAAAAGCAAATCAGGGCAAAATTCTCCATAATAGCATTCATCAGCAATTTCTCTCTTTAATACAGATTCTTTTATTCCTTCTTTCTCCTTTAAATTGAATCCACCGTATGCATACTGATGCTGCACAAACTCACCAAATATTTTGAATTCATCAGTATCTTCTTCTTTCCATATAATTAATGAAGGAGTATCTTCTGGTTCATGAGAGATATTTTCTATTCTTCCTATAAATTTCCCGTTTGATAATTTAAAAAAGAAATCGTCAAAGGTGTATTCATGGCTTTTCGAACTAAAAATAGGTATTGGTATTAGATTTAAATCGTTAGTAAAGCTAGGCAGCTTGTGAATTATCCTAACATTAATCGCATTATAAACTTCTTGTTGTCTATAAACACCGTCTTGTTGTGTATTATATATTAAACGTCTTTCTACATTAAATATAAAAAGCTTATCTTCTAGCCAATTTTTTAACTTTTTTTTCCTTTCCTCATCAGTCACTTGTAAATCATCATTAAAGCCCCAATTTTCAAGAGCAGAATTAAAACAAGTAACAGTTTTTACATTAGGAAAACTTGCTGCACCTTGAGAAATTATTCTAATGTTCATTTGTAAGCTATTATGCTTATTTATAAAAATCGAGTCTCTATATTGAGAATCTAATTTTTCATAGTTGTCTAAAACACCTACTAAGTCTGTATTCCATGTTCTTGTGCTCATTTATTCATCCTTCTTTCTAATTCTTCTCTTAAGACCTTAAAATCTTTGAAATCATTTATTGATTGATTTTTCTCAATTTTTATACTTCTTTTATATTGAGCTGGCACTAAAAAACTTAATATCCATATTTCTCTGAAACTCTTAATAAAGTCAGTATTAGAAATTTGGAGAATATCTCTGGTATTCACAACGTTAAGTCCTTTCTTTTTTAAATTATCAGTTATTTCATTTTGTGGATCCCCTAATATTAAAATTTCCGAAAATAAATTTTGAGCCTCCTCTATACTAGATGCGACTTCATTTGTATTAGATAACAATTCCTGTGCTTCTTTTAGTTGTTTATTATAGAGAAGCAATTCAGAATTAATTTCCAATATCTTCTTTTCGCTTTTTTTTGATTTTTCTTTTTCAATTTTTAATTCTTTTTTTAATACATTATTACTTTCAGTAAGCACTCTTATATCTTCTTTATATTTTTTGCTAAGAGTATTTAACTCTTTAGTTATTGCCTGATTCTTCTTCTTATACTCATCTAATTTTTTTTCGATTTTTTTGACATTCACTTTAAAATTTTGCGCATTTCCAGATGGTTCATTAGCGTTACTCATTTCAATATCAGCTAAGTTATTTTTTTTATACTTATTCAAAATTAAAACTTTAAAATCTTTTGCTATATTATGGTGTTCCGTTTTTTCACTTGAAAGTAATGCCCCAAAAATAAAGTGCAAGTTTAATCCGTCTTCATACAAGGTTATTAATCTTTCTTTCCCTACACCCCTTATATCTTCTGAAGAAATTTGTTTATCGGAGTTTAAAGGCTTGATATTCAATTTGTTATAATATTTAATGATTTTTTCGAAATTATTAATTAGTTGGACTGTTACAATTTTTTTTGAAGTTGAGATATTTTTAGCATTAAGTTCTCTAAACCCTTTAATTTTGATATTCAAATTTTTAATGATAACAATTAGTTCTGTATCTGGTATAATCCCTATTATTTCTTTCCATATTTCTTTATCCAAAATTATTTCCCTCTCTAAATTACTTAAATTTTAATAACAAAAACAACGACTATCCTCCTAAAAAATTTCTAATTTAAGAAATTTAAACTTAAATTTTCCATAAAAATTATACATCATCCACAAATTAACATCAACAGATTAATTTTTAACTTCATAAACATCGTATATCATGAAATTAGCTTTAAATTAAGAGAAAGTTTGTTGAAATAAAAAAAGCCAGCTTTAGGACATAAACAATGTACTTAAGCCGACTTTTTCTATTAATAAAATATTAAAAAAGATTATCCTTTTCGCGCAAGCTCTCTTTCTCTCAGCTCGACACGACGAATTTTCGCTGACGGTGTTTTTGGCAGCTCGTCAATGAATTCGATTTCTCTTGGATATTTGTAAGGTGCTGTTGTATTTTTCACGTGTGTTTGCAGCTCTGTAATAAGCTCATCACTTTGTGCTGATGCATCGCGCAATACAACGTACGCTTTCACAATTGAGCCTCTGATTTCATCTGGACTCGCTACGACAGCACATTCTTTTACTGCTGGGTGTTTGATAAGCGCATCTTCTACTTCAAACGGCCCAATCGTATAGCCTGAGCTAACAATGATGTCATCTCTGCGGCTTTCAAACCAGAAGTATCCGTCCTCGTCTTTTTTCGCACGGTCACCGGTAATAAAGTAATCCCCGCGGCGCTGCGCTTTTGTACGCTCTGGATCTTTATAGTATTCCTTAAATAAAGCCGGTGTTTCAAGATGTACCGCAATGTCACCAATTTCTCCTGGTGCGCAAATGCTGCCATTCTCATCAATGATGTCCACATCGTTGCCAGGGGTTGGTTTTCCCATACTGCCCGGCTTGATGTCCATTCCTTTTAATACGCCTACTAGCAGTGTGCTTTCTGTTTGGCCGTATCCATCTCGTACTTCTACATTGAAATGTTTTTTGAATGTATCAATGACTTCACGGTTTAGCGGCTCTCCCGCAGAAACAGCACTATGCAATTTCGGCAGCTCGTACTGACTAAGGTCATCCACTTTTGCCATAAATCGATATTCTGTTGGTGTACAGCATAGAACATTGATTTCATTTTTTTGAAGCAGCTCTAAGTACGTATTCGGATTAAATTTCCCTCCATACACAAAGCCTTCCGCTCCGCTTCCTAAAACAGATAAGAGAGGACTCCACACCCATTTTTGCCAGCCTGGTCCTGCTGTTGCCCATACTTTATCTCCTTCATTGATAGACAGCCACGCTTTAGCAGCTGTGCGTAAATGTGCATAAGCCCAGCCGTGTGTATGCACAACCCCTTTTGGGTTACCTGTTGTGCCTGATGTATAAGATAGAAACGCCATGTCTGTGCGTGTTGTTTCTGCCAATTTCAGTTCGTTTGATTGGTGTTCCTTTTGCGCCAAAATGTTTGTCCAGCCATGATCGTTCTCACCAATCGAGAATGTTTTGAAATCTTTTGGCTGATTGGTTCCGTCGAACGATTGAATGAAGGATGCGTAAACAATCGCTCCCTTTGCTTCTGCATGTTCCATTCGGTAATCTAAATCTTTCGCACGGAGCATTTCTGAGCAAGGAATCACAACCATTCCTGTTTTTAAAATCGCTAAATAAATGCTGTATGCCTCTAGCATGCGCGGCACCATTACAATGATTTTATCACCTTTTTTAAAGCCTGCATTTAATAATACATGACCGATTTTATTGGCTTCTTCTATTAATGCTGCATACGTCACATGCGCTTCATGGCCGTTTCCGTCCTGCCAGTGCAGGGCCATTTTTTCCCGGTCATGACTGAATGCTTCAATCTCACTGACTAAGTTATATTGTTCTGGTGCAATTAAGTCTTCTCTTTTCATGGTACAGCTCCTTTTAGCCTCTTTCTATGAAACGAATCATGTTTCAATTTACCTATTCTAACACTCATATCTGAAAAATGCTTGAATTAGGACCTACTCCTAGTATTATGCCATAATTTTTTCGTTTCGTCTTCCTTTTTAGAAATATTCTAACAATTTATATGTACAAAAAGAAAAGAGCGGGAATGATCCCGCTCATAAGCCATAGCTTTTTAATTGTGTGTCTTAGAAAGATCCGCCACCCATATGTTGTTGAGCGTAAGATACAAGACGCTTAGTGATTTCTCCACCAACTGATCCGTTAGCGCGAGCTGTTGTTTCTGGTCCAAGGTTTACACCAAATTCTGAAGCGATTTCATACTTCATTTGGTCGATCGCTTGTGCAGCGCCTGGAACGACTAATTGATTAGAACTGCTTTGTCTGTTTTGTTGAGCCATGTGTTCTCACCTCCTTGTGAATATAGAATGTGTAGAAACACATGACTTCATGCGATTGTTTTTATGGTAATTATTATGAAATTTTTATTTAAAATAAATCAGCGAATTCATCTGCCGCTTTCTTTTCATTCGTGACAACAATCGTTTCGATCTGCTCCACTGCTTCATCAAGCATTGGCTCGAAATCAGCAAAGCTTTCATAGCGCTCTACTTTTTCAAGCTTTGGTTTCGTTTTCGGAGACGGCGGCGTAAAAATTGTACAGCAGTCCTCAAAAGGCTGAATGCTTGTATCATATGTGCCAATTCGTCTCGCTTCTTCGATAATGTCATTTTTATCAACTGCAATCAGCGGACGAATGATGGGGGTATTTGTTACATGATTAATGGCATACATGCTTTCGAGTGTCTGACTGGCCACTTGGCCAAGGCTTTCACCGGTAATGATTGCAAGCGCATCACGCTTCGCTCTTATTTTATCTGCTATTTTCAGCATCATTCTTCTCGTTGATGTCATTGTATAGTTTTCCGGCACTTGTTTGTGTATGAGCTCTTGGATTTTCGTAAAAGGAACAATGTGGAGCTTCACTTCGCCTCCATAGGCAGCCAAGCATTGTGCAAGATCAATGACCTTTTGCTTGGCACGTTCACTTGTATAAGGCGGGCTAAAGAAATGAACGGCTTCAATTTGAATGCCGCGTTTCATTGCTTGATAGCCGGCAACTGGGCTGTCAAAACCGCCTGAGAGCATAAGCATCGCTCTTCCGCTTGAACCCACAGGTAAACCGCCGGCACCCTTTACATCTTTAAATGTAATGTACGTCGCATGTTCCCTGATTTCAATTCGCAAATGAACATCTGGCTGCTTCACATTAACTGTTAAGTTTTCCGTATTCCTTAGAACATGTCCGCCAATTTCCCGGTTCATTTCATTTGAATCAAGCTCAAATTGTTTGTATGAACGTTTTGTTGTGACTTTAAATGTATTCCCCTTTTCGTACACTTCTTGCACAGCTGTCAGTGCTGCTTCTTTGATAGCATCCAAATCCGTCTCACATTTCACTGCAAGGCTAAAGCTTTGAATACCAAAAACACTTTTGAGATGCTCTGAAATTGGTTCAGGGTCTTCTCCGTTCAGCATGATTGTAATGCGGTCTCTATCAGATGCGTACTTGAGTCCTGCAAAATCTTTTAAGACAAAACGAATATGCTGTCTTAATTTTTCAATGAATTTCTTTCTATTCTTCCCTTTTGTTGAGATCTCACCAAAACGGACTAAAATATGATCATACTTCATCTTGTTATCTCATTCCTTTTAATTTTTTCACACTTTGTGCGATGGATGTGATGATACGTGTCGCCAGCTCTGGTCCTTGTCCATATGTCAAGCTGATTCTCATACTGCTTCTAGCCGCCTCTTCTGATTTCCCCATAGCCAGAAGGACATGGCTTGGTTCTTTTTTCTTAGCAGAGCAAGCGGACGTTGTCGAAACGAAAATCCCCTCTTTTTCAAGCATATGGAGTAAGACTTCAATTTGAATGCCTGGCACTGAAAAATTCACAATATGCGGTGCACTGTTCGTAAGCGGTGTGTTGAGGACAACACCTTCTATTTCTCCAAGCTGCTTTTGAAGCTGCGTTTTTAACGACTGCATCTCATCAAGATGCTTGTTCAAATGCTCAAATGAATGTTTCATGGCTTTTGCTAAGCTGACAGCTCCAGCCGGGTTTTCTGTGCCTGAACGGAGTCCAAGCTCCTGCTCTCCTCCTGTGATGAAAGGTGCGAGCACTGTCTCTTTCTTTAAAAAGAGTGCGCCTGTTCCCTTTAAGCCGTGAATCTTGTGGCCTGACATCGTCAAAAGATCAATATCCACCTCTTTAGGCAGGGGCACCTTGCCAATCCCCTGTACGCCATCAACATGAAAAAGCGCCTCTTTTGCATGCTCTCGAATGATGCTGGCCGCTTCTTCGATTGGCTGGACAGCGCCTGTTTCATTGTTTACATGCATCATACTGACCAGCACTGTATCAGGGCGAAGCACTTCTTTTAAATGAGTCATATCGGCATGTCCATGCTCATTTACTTGAACATAGGAGATATCAAAGCCAAATAACGTCCTCAGCTGCTCACACGACTCAATGACAGAGGGGTGCTCAATTGTGGTTGTGACAATGTGTCTGCCACGGTTCATCTTGGCGATAGCCGCCCCTTTAATGGCGATGTTGTTCGCTTCTGTTGCACCTGATGTAAAAATAATTTCATATTGCTTAAAGCCTGTATAGTGAAGCATTTGTTTGCGCGTTTCATTTAGCAGACGGCTTGCATCAATGCCAAGCTGATGAAGTGAGGACGGATTTCCAAAAAAACGCTCACTCACTTGCTGATACACCTTCAAAACTTCTGGGTAAGGCTTAGTTGTTGCACTATTATCAAGATAAATCATTGCGAAACTCCTTATCTTTCTCCATTTAAAGAACGTGAATCTCATTCCTTTTTTTTCAAAATAAAGCGGTGTATTGACAACTAGATCAATACACTATAACATGCATAGTGCCATTGTCATATTTCATTCTTAATTAACAGAATTTTTAAATATGACGGAAAAATAAAATAATAAGGGGGTCCTCTTATGAACAATAAGTTAAGTCAGTCAGACACATTAGCCATCGGCTTAATGCTGTTTGCACTCTTTTTCGGCGCAGGTAATATGATCTTTCCGCCTGTACTTGGACAATACGCAGGTGAAAACGTTTGGCTTGCGATTGGCGGTTTTTTACTGACAGGGGTCGGCCTGCCGCTCTTAGGCGTCATAGCCGTTGCCTTGACAGGAACAGGTGCCAAAGGACTTGCAGATAAAGCACATCCTACATTTGGTACAATTTTCACCGTCATTTTATATTTATCCATTGGGCCGTTTTTTGCGATCCCACGTACAGGAACTGTTTCTTATGAAATCGGACTGGCCCCGTTCCTTTCAGAAGCTCAGTCTGCATCATGGCTTCCGTTATTCTTGTTTTCGATTGCCTTTTTCGGAATTACCTATGCCCTTGCGTTAAATCCATCGAAACTTGTTGATCGAATCGGTAAAATTTTAACACCAATTTTACTCGCTGTCATTGCTTTAATTGTGATAAAAGCCATTGCAACACCGATGGGCGCAATTAGCAGTCCTCATCCTTCCTATGAAACAAGCCCGCTGTTTACAGGCTTCTTGGAAGGTTATAAAACAATGGACGCTCTTGCTTCAATCGTTTTTGGAATTGTCGTTGTCACGGCTGTTAAAGAACGCGGCATTACAGAGCGTAAGTCTCTTGCTGTGGCCTGTATTAAAGCTGGACTTGTGGCAGCTGCTGGACTCGCACTTGTGTACATATCACTTGCTTACGTTGGCGCATCAAGTCCTGATGCAACAGGTATGGTAGGATCAAATGATGGCGGGAAACTTCTTTCCCTAGCCGCTAACTTTTTATTTGGGTCTGCTGGAAATATTGTGCTGGGGGCGGCGATTTTATTTGCTTGTTTAACAACAAGTATTGGGCTCGTTTCTTCCTGCGGAGAATATTTCTCCACGCTATTTCCACGCCTTTCCTATCGAACCGTCATCTTCATCGTTTCTTTGTTTAGTACATTTGTAGCAAACCTTGGTCTGGCACAAATTATTTCACTATCTGTCCCAGTTCTTGTCGCAATTTATCCGTTAGCTATTGTGATCATTCTTTTATCGTTTCTCGATCGATGGATCAATGGAAGACGGATGATTTATATCATTTCCCTTATTTTCACTGGTATCTTTGCCGTCATCGACGGACTTGTAGCTGCAAAGATTCCGCTTGGTGGTTTACATGATTTGTTAGAAGATACTGTTCCTTTATACAGTCTTGGAATCGGCTGGGTCATTCCTGCCGTTATTGGAGCCATTGCCGGTCTTCTCATCTCCATATTCAAGAGTCCGCCTAAACAGCTTGCTTAACATCAGCGTCTCACATCCCCTTCCATCCTGTGAAGGGGATGTTTTTTATTGTTCTCCATATACTAAAATAGAAAAATTCATGACTTTTGTATGAAAACACATGTTGACATCAGGCGTACATCCTTTATAATTAGTGAATGTTAATGATGTACGTTTATCTAGCAAACAATTAACAGAATATTTCAACATAATAATGGAGGCTTTACATTCAATGAAGGCAACTTTGTCGACGAAAGATACGGTTATCATAGGTTTTATGCTATTTGCTCTATTCTTCGGCGCCGGTAATATGATTTATCCACCAGAACTTGGGCAATATGCTGGACAAAATGTGTGGAGAGCAATGGGCGGATTTTTATTAACAGGTGTCGGTTTACCCCTTCTCGGGATTATTGCGATTGCTTTAACAGGACGCGATGCGAAAGGACTAGCTGATAAGGCTCACCCAGTGTTTGGAACAGCATTTACAGTCATTTTATATTTATCCATTGGACCGCTTTTCGCTATTCCTCGAACAGGAACCGTCTCTTATGAGATTGGGGCATTACCATTTTTATCAAGTGTGCCAGCTTGGCTTTCACTTCTTTTATTTACACTTGTCTTTTTTGGTATTACGTATTACCTTGCTTTAAACCCAACAAAGATTGTCGATCGAGTGGGGAAAGTTTTAACACCAATTAAATTTACCATCATTTTGATTATTATCGTCAAAGCGCTTTTAACGCCAATGGGTGTGATTGGCACACCAGATGTATCTTATAGCAATGGATCTTTCTTCAAAGGATTTCTTGAGGGCTATAAGACAATGGATGCTCTTGCTTCGATTGTCTTTGGAATTGTGGTCATCAATGCCATTAAAGGGCGCGGCGTGACAAGTAAAAAGGCACTTGCCTCTGCTTGTATCAAAGCTGGTCTGATTGCAGCATGCGGTTTAACATTTGTGTATTTATCACTTGCTTATTTAGGCGCTTCTAGTACACACGCGATTGGATTCGTTGGAGACGGCAGCAAAATCTTGGCTCAGTCTTCCCAATTCCTATTCGGCAGTCTAGGAAATATTGTGTTAGGTGCTGCCATTACAGTCGCATGTTTAACGACAAGTATCGGTCTTGTCACATCATGCGGGGAGTATTTCTCAAAGTTACTGCCTAAACTTTCATATAAAACGGTCGTAACGCTCGTCACATTATTTAGTTTCATCATTTCAAACTTTGGATTAGCTCATATTGTCGCTTTCTCTGTTCCTGTATTAACAGCGATTTATCCGCTTGCGATTGTGATTATTGTGTTATCACTTGCTGATAAATGGCTTGGACATAGAAGACCTGTCTATGTTCTCTCTTTAATCTTAACAGGCTGCGTCAGCTTATTTGACGGTTTAGCCGCAGCGAACCTCCCAATCGGTCCAGTGAAAGACATCTTTAAAGCCGTACTGCCATTTTATGACCTTGGCATTGGCTGGATTGTTCCTGCTTTACTTGGAGTCATCGCCGGGTTCGTCATTTCTCTTTTCACTTCTTCTGCTTCAGAAGAACAACAGAAACAAGCTTCATAATTTGAAAAAAGCTGAAGTCCTAAAAATGGACTTCAGCTTTTTTATTGGTGCTGGTATTCTTTTTCTTGCTTCGCTAAAAGTTTGTGGACGGCTCCAGGTGATGCTTTTTCAACAGCCGCTGCTGCCACATCAAATGAACCGTTATAATCATAGGCATAAAATCTTCGTTCTGCTTCTTTTAATTGCTCTGACAAGATATGATTTTGACTTCTGAACCGGTTGCCGTATTGAATGATCCGTTCAATTTGATCCACTTTACTGAGCATTTCTTGCGTCTCATGAGCGACACTTCTCACTGTTTCAGAGGCTTCTTTTAATTGTTGGTTCACTGCCGGCATATTCAAAGGCAGGTTCTCAAGCTGCTCATGCACTTGCTGAATCATCTCCTGCGCTTTTTCAGCACGTTCTTTGATGTCAGCAGGTACGCCTGGAATATTGCTTTTATGCAGCTGTCGTACTGTATCTGTCAGCAGTGTTTTAAGTTCAGTCAGTGTTTCTCTCGCCTGCAGTTCTTCTTTTCGTAACGATTGAAGATGATCTTTAAACGATTCATGCAAGGCTTTTGCTTCCTCGATAAAGGTCTCGAGCTGATTGATTTCAGTCATTAATAAAGAATATGCCACATGATCACGATCGAGTTTCTCACGTATTTGCTTCATGAGCTTTTCAATTTCTTCTAAGCGTTTCTCAAAAGCTTTCTGCTGATCAAGCTCTCCTGCTGTCAGCTTGTAGCTTTCTTTCACAAGGGCTGTTTCTGCCTTTGTTTGCGTATGATCCTGTTCAAGCTTTTGGAATGCTTCCTCAAGCTCAGGCATCTTGCTTTTTATTTCCTGACCTGCTTCTACTTCTGCTTCCAGCTGATCATACAATGTCTGAATCGCATCATCGATCAATTGCAGAATGCTGGATGCTTCATCTAAATTGAGTTCATCAATGAGTAATTTTTCTGCTCGAGTCAGCTGTTTATTTAAATTATCTAGTTCTTTTGTGATTTGGATGTGCTCCAGTTTGTAGCCTTTGTCTGTCATTTCTTTATAACCGTCTTTCAGCTTCGTCAGCTGACCTGGTACAGTTTGTTTGCAGTCTGCGATGAGCTTCGGTACATCATTGATATATAATTGCAGCTGATCGAGTCTGCGGTCTTGCTCAAGCAAAATTTTTCTTGCTGTCATGTAGTTTCCGTTTTCTGTCTCTTCTTCATACTGCTTGATCCCTTCCCAGGCCTCATCTAAGTCCTGCTCCATTTTGTCATAAAGGGTGCCATATAAATGGCTGTATGCAAGCAGATTTTTTCGAACGGTTTGGTATTGCTCTTTGACCTTTTCAATGTCTTTGCGGTTTTGCTCCTCGCTTGTGACAAGGTCTGCAATCTCTTTTAAAATGTCTTCAATGTTCGAATCAGCAGCTGCCAGCAAATCCCCAATATGTGCCAGGACTTGCTTAGCTTTGGAGAATCGATATTTATCAGAATACTCCTCTGCATCGTATAATAGCTCCTCTACCTTTGGAAGATGGGCTGTGACGATATCGTCCCACTCTGCACGCCACCTTTCAAAAAACTGCTCTGTTTCTCCGGTCATTTTTAAATGTTTGATTTTTGAAATTTCTTCTACAATTGATCTGTTTAAAATTTCAATTTTCCATGCTTCCAATCGGTCAATCTCTTTATATATATTTTTTCGAAGGAAGTAACCGACTGAAAACAAAGCAAGCAAAATGACAATTAAACCGATGATTAACTCCATAATGAGCCCCCTTGTTGTGATCTAAGTGATGTCAGGGTAAAAGTGTCCCGAATAGACCTGAGAACCCTTTCGTGTCCGCTTTGCATTTGCTTTTTATAAGCAGGATCGTATGTTTTCCAAGACGATCCATTCACGGTTTTATGTATGTTTTTTCAAGAAAGTCATTCAGCGCTTTCTATCATTTGATCACACGTCTCAATGTGACCTGCTTTTATGTATGCGGAAGCTGTCGTTTTCATTGTTATTATGATACCATGTAACCAACATTTTTGGTCATGATTTTTCATTATTTTCACTGATCAACATCACGTTTTTCAAAATATCGACAAGAGGTGACGACATGCTGAAACAAGATGCACATCTACATACTCCGTTTTGCCCGCACGGGACGCTTGATCCTTTTCATTCTTATATTGAAAAAGCAATGAAAAAGGGATTTGATTCCATCACCTTTACCGAGCATGCTCCGCTGCCACCTTCGTTTCGCGATCCAACACCTGAGCAGGATAGCGCCATGAAGCTTCAAGACCTTGAAGCGTATTTGACGAAGCTAGATCAGTTGAAACAGGAATACAAAGGACAATTAATAGTAAAAACTGGGCTTGAGGTCGACTATATCAGAGAGTATGAACAGGAAACAAGTGCCTTTTTAGACTGCTACGGTCCTGAACTAGACGATAGTATTTTGTCTGTTCACTTTCTTCCTGCTGGCGATGATTATATTTGTCTTGATTTTGACGAGCATGCCTTCAAGCAGCTGATCAGCATTTATGGCAGTATCGAGCAGGTCTACGAAAGCTACTATGACCAAATTCATTCTTCTATTCTATCATCTTTAGGTCACTATAAGCCAAAGAGAATCGGTCATATCACCCTTGTCCAGAAATTCAAACAGCTTTTTCCATATGAGATGCCGCCTGAACTACGTCAAAAGGTCACCCTTTGCCTTGAAGAAACGGCAAAAAAAGGCATGTCCTTAGATTTTAATACATCAGGTCTTCGTAAGACATATGCCAGAAGTATCTATTTGGAGCAATGGATGATTGATTTCGCAAAACAGAAAAAAATTCCGCTCATATTCGGGTCTGATGCCCATCAAGCGGAAGATCTCGGGTATGCGTATGATCAGTTTGAAGACATGATCAGTTTCAGGTGAGTATCCAGTGCCGGCTCTTTCGGCTCTAGTAAATGATGGAGTGAGCGGCTTAGTTCCTTAAAGTACGTTTGATAAAAATAAGGCTCACTTGGATTGATATAGAGCACCTCCGCTAAATATTGAGGCTGTAAATACGGCATCATCAGAAGTGATTTCAGCTGAATCATAAAAGAGGAGAGTGAAAGCTGCTCACAAATCACGTGGGTTTTTTTCCCTTTTTCAACGATCAGCTGAAACAAGTATTTTTCTTTTGTTAAATAGGTCGACATGATTTCCCTAATGAGCGTCGAATCAATGGTCACTTCTCGATAAACGAAACGGGTTAATTGACGGTTTTCATGCTGATAAGATAAAATATCAAAAACCACATGAAGTAAACATTCTTTTGCGTGACGGGTTTCCATGTGATGGATGTGCGATTCAATCATGTGAATATAGCCTTCATAAAAATCGGAGACGAGCTGCTCTAGCAGTCCTCCTTTTCCTTGAAAGTAATAAGATATATGGGCAACGTTGACGTTTGCTTCTTTCGCAATCTCACGGACAGAGGTACCAGAAAATCCTTTTTGGTTAAAAAGTCTGATGGCAGCTTCAATAATACGGTCTTTTGTTTGCACGTTTGTTGATGTTTTCATCCGCTCACCCCTCTTCATGTGTACTTACTTCAAGATGAAGGCAGAAGTTCCTTTTACAATTGCTCGACAAATCCCACATGCAAAACGCAAGTTATGTATTTTTGAGATAGAAAGTAGGAGATTTTCATGTTTCATGTCGAAAAACAGTCTGGCGATCCATCGAAAGACTATCAATTACTGATTAAACAAGTAGAAGCGATCACAGACGGCGAACCAGACCTGATTGCCAACTTAGCAAATGCTGCGGCGTTATTGTATCACTCACTTCCTGAAGTGAACTGGGCAGGATTTTATTTGGCAAAGGGTGGCGAACTTGTACTTGGACCGTTTAACGGACTGCCTGCTTGTGTGCGCATTCCTTCTGGAAAAGGCGTTTGCGGCACCGCGTTTGCAACAGGTGATGTGCAGCGTATCGCTGATGTGCATGCATTCCCTGGTCATATTGCATGTGATGCAGCATCGCAGTCTGAAATTGTGATCCCGCTTAAAGTAAATGGACAAATCATTGGGGTACTCGATATTGACAGTCCAGTGAAAAATCGTTTCAATGAAGTGGATGAAACGTACTTAGTTCAATTTACAGAGGTTCTCCAAAATGCGTTATCAGCCTCTACTGATGCATCATGATGCTTGAAAAGCAGACAATGTGTCTGCTTCAGATTGTTGACAAAGGGCTAAAATAAAGGTCATTTTAGCCCTTTGTCTTCTTTTCAGCGTGAATTGAAAACCTTTGCAGTCTAGGAAGGACGAGTACTGGCGCGGAGCGAATTTGACATTCGTGAGTACCAGCACGCAGGACTGACACCGAATGCGAGGGTTTGTCTACACGCTGAAGCAGACAATGTGTCTGCTTTTTTGTTTTGCTTTCTTCCTCGATGAATGCCGACCAGGTTTGACATTCTCCTCTTTAAATAGGTTGACTTCTCCTATCCAGCATCATATAATAGAGTTTGTGTGAAATATGGCAGCCTTTTTGTTCGGCTTTTTTGTATCATTTTGTTCCTTCTATATGGAGGTGCATCTTGTAACTCCCTGCTGCTGGAGCGAGGATGCATGAAAACATAATGACAGAAAAGACAAAGAGCAGACGGTTTTTATTTTTCACAAATAAAAACAATAAGGAGGAGTCACATTATGGCTCGCTATACAGGTCCAAGTTGGAAGATTTCCCGCCGTTTAGGCATTTCATTAAGCGGAACAGGTAAGGAACTTGAAAAACGCCCTTACGCTCCAGGCCCACATGGTCCAGGACAACGCAAAAAACTATCTGAATACGGTTTACAATTACAGGAGAAGCAAAAGCTTCGTCACATGTACGGTGTCAACGAACGTCAATTCCGTACACTATTTGACAGAGCGGCTAAACTTCCTGGTAAACAAGGTGAAAACTTCATGATCCTTCTTGAAACTCGCCTTGACAACCTAGTATACCGTCTTGGCCTTGCTCGTACGCGCCGCCAAGCTCGTCAGCTAGTAAACCATGGCCACATCCTTGTTGATGGAAGCCGTGTAGACATCCCATCTTTCTCTGTGAAACCAGGTCAAACGATTTCTCTTCGTGAAAAATCTCAAAACCTTGCAGTTGTGAAAGAATCAGTTGAAGTAAACAACTTCGTTCCTGAATACCTTTCTTTCGATGCTGAAAAACTTGAAGGAACTTTCACTCGTCTTCCAGAGCGTTCTGAATTAGCGCCTGAAATCAGCGAACAACTAATCGTTGAGTTCTACTCTCGTTAATTTCATGACTCTCTCAAAGAGTGAGCAAACAAACCCTAGAGACCTTGATTGTTCAAGGATGTCTAGGGTTTTTTGTTTGCGTTCCACCATGACCTAACACCTACAAGATGAAAGCGAATGTATGACAGTGTGTAACAACATCCTTATCCAAAACCTTTCTTCGCAGCATCACCACCATCTCCGCTTCACTATGTGATGGTCATTCCCACATACAAATATTTAGCTGCAATTTGTCTATTGGTACAATGATGATAGATGAAATAAAAAGAGCACAGCCGTCTTATCATCTTCTTCTATAGCACTTAGCTGGAGGAATGCATGTTTTTTATATTAGTCATGATTCTCATTCTCTTCGCCTTGTCTATTTTCGCTTATTCTCTTTTAAGAAAAAAACAGATCATAGATGCACCACCAAATGTATTGGCTGCGATGTTGTTCATCTTACTGATCTTTATTTCTCTCTGTTTTGTGATCACAGTTCCAAGTGTCATGCTGTGCATAGTGGCTTTAGGGGGAAACTTTCTTTTTGGAGAATATATAACATATGATTCATTTTTTTCATTGATCTCGTTCTCTTTGTTAGTAGGTGTGATAGTGGTTTTTTTGTCACCTTTTCTTCTATTCATAGGCAAAGGGCTGGCCTATTTACTCAAACTCCCTGCATGGCTGACTTCTGCTTTGGAGTGGATCATTTCTTGGATCGTTTTACATCTCTCTATCAAGTATGTCCTTCACATAAAACTAGTGAATGTATCCATATGGGGACACGGCACATTAATTTTATCTTTCTTTGTCAGCTTTTTATTTATTGGAATTGATCTCATATATTCAGGGATGAAACAGCGAAAACCACCGCTGGATGAACATGCTTAATGGCTTATAACAAAAAAGCGCCTAGATATGATTCTAGGTGCTTTCGCTTGTCCACTTTGTCATCAGCTGTTCTGCTGTCAGGACTGTCGCAAATTCCTCATGCAGTGTTGCAAGTGAGAGGCGATGTATCGTTTCTGGGTCATAATATGTACCAGTTTGATCTGTGAGTCCAAAGGCAGCTACTGCATCCGAAATGAGGTATGTATCAAAGCCTAGGTTTCCACTCATTCTTGTTGTGGTAGATACGCAGTGCGGTGTTGTGAGTCCAGCGATCACGACCGTATCAATCTGGTTTGATCTTAACTGTTCCTCTAAGTTTGTACCTATAAAGCTGCTGTTGACTTTCTTACGTATGACCATTTCTTCATCTAGCGGTTTGGCGATTTCTTTGAAGAGATGCCCTTCATTTGCCGGATGAAATACGGAGTTCGGCTTGTCAGATGTATGCTGAATATGAATGACTGTCCAGCCTTTTTTTCTCCAAAACGTCAATAGACGATTGATATTCTTCTCTGCATCTAGATTATTCCGTTCTCCCCATTTTTCGTGCTCGAACGCCTTCTGTACGTCCACAATAATCAAAGCCTTTTGATTCTTTTGCACAAACGCCCACCCCCAATGATTGTTATTCACTATATGTAGTGTAAAGAATGGTGGTTGATTTGTACATGTTTTTATTCGGCTATGTACGCTGTTTTGTCTGTTTTTGCAGCAAAAAGATAAACCACACACTGGCCATGATGTCATAGATGCTAATGAGCTTCAATCTTTCACATGCCCCGCAAAGCCTATCCCATGGCTTATCTCTAACAACATGAAAAAAGACAGCACATGACGGCTGTCTTTTTTCATTTTTTAATTCGTATTTTGTCCCCCGCCATTCAATCCTTCTTTAATATAGCCTTTGACTTGGCTTGATGCTAATAGTCCGATATGTCCGACGCCATGGATCCGGACGTTTCTTGCGCCAATTAAGTGAGAGAGGCTGTTGACGACGATGAGATCGGCTGAGCTATAGATCGATGTATATAGGATTTTTTGATTTGGATCAGTGCCTGGTAATGCTCTGAGTGAAACGAGTCCGTTCGCTCCACCTAGTGTGACGACGTTTTCAATTTTATCTCCGCCGTCTAGGTTCTTAATGTAATATAATGTGTTGGCTCCACCCATGCTATGAGCCACAATATCTACTTTTTTAGCGCCCGTTTTGGCTAGTACATCTTTAACGTATCTAGAAAGACGAGGGCCATTGTTCAGGTTATTGCCTGTTTTATCTATGAAATCGATTGCAAATAATTGGTTTTGATCCCAACCCTGTGTTACTAAGTATTGTTTGATCGAAGCAAAGTTATAAGACGCACCGCCCATTCCATGTACCATCACAACCGGATTATGTTCAGCCGCTTTGACCTCTTTTGGCTGGATGAAGGCCATTGAACCAATCACCAATGCAAGCGCTACAAGAATTTGCAATCTCGTTTTCTTTAAAAATATCACGTTCATTCCTCCTTATTTTTCTTGTTCCTCTCTATTTTAAACAAGGAAAATATGACAGAAAAGTGAACAAGGTAATATTTATAAAAATATTTAGTAGCACTATAAATGATTAAAAAGCACCTTGGACTTTTTTAAATTAAAACAAAAAGACTACGAGACTTTCTTTCCTATATAATATGAATAGACAAAAGGAGGTTCTACTAGATGCTCTTCACTCAAACACCTGCACCACCCTACTATGCGGTGATTTTCACATCGAAACGAACAAATGTTGAATAGAAAGAGTACGCTGCTGCTGCTCAAAGAATGGATCAATTAGCGAAAGACTTGGGCGGTTTTCTTGGAATTGAAAGTGTACGAGATGAACACGGGACTGGGATTACTGTGTCGTATTGGGATTCATTAGCAGCAATCAAAGAATGGAAAGAACATACAGCGCACCAGCGTGTTCAAAAAAGGGGGAAACAGATTGGTACGAATCCTATACGACCCGAATTTGCAAGGTGGAGCATGATTACACAAACAAAAATTCACTCCTTGAAAAAGAAGCAAATGAATGAGGCCCTGCAAAATAGTGGGCTCTTTTTAACAGGCGCTTGAACTTGCAGCAGCCTTCATCTTCATTCCTGCTTCTAAAAAAGAAAAGCACCCACATATTAATATTTGAGGTGCATTTCAATGATATATTTGCTATTTATTTATACGTCACAAGGAAATATTTCTTTTTCCCTCTTCTTAAGACAGTAAATTGGTTTTCAATGCGGTCTTCTGCTGAAAGGACGTAGTCTTTATCGGTTTGTCTCTCTCCGTTGATGTAGACGGCGCCATTTGTGATATCTTCACGTGCTTGACGCTTTGATGGAGACAGCTTTGATTCGACAAGGACATCCACAAGTGTTAATTCTTCTGTGCTGCTTTTCTCCATTGATGGAACATCCTTAAAGCCTACTTTGACTTCTTCCGCTGTAAGAGATTTGATCTCGCCTTTAAATAGTGCATTTGAGATGTTGACAGCCTGTTCTAATGACTCACGGCCATGTACAAGTGTTGTCACTTCTTCTGCTAAACGGCGCTGTGCTTCTCGCTTTTCAGGAGCTGTTTGCACTTTTTCTTCGTACGATGCGATCTCTTCTTTTGATAGGAACGTAAAGTATTTTAAGTATTTCACGACATCACGGTCATCTGTGTTGATCCAGAATTGGTAGAATTCATATGGTGATGTTTTTTCTTTATCTAACCAGATCGCGCCGCCTTCTGTTTTACCAAACTTCGTGCCGTCTGCTTTTGTGACAAGCGGCATTGTCAGACCGAATGCTTTCGCACCTTCTGCTTCAGACTTACGGATTAGCTCAAGTCCAGATGTGATATTTCCCCACTGATCGCTTCCGCCGATTTGCAGCTTACAGTTTTCATTTCTGTAAAGGTTTAAGAAGTCTAACGATTGCAAAATGACGTAGCTGAATTCTGTGTACGAAATCCCTGTTTCAATACGAGAGCTAACGATATCTTTTGCCAGCATGAAGTTCACACCGAAGTTCTTTCCAATATCACGAAGGAACGTGATGACATTCATTTGACTGATCCAGTCATAGTTATTCACGATGACAGCTGGGTTGTCACCTGCTTCAAAATCAAGGAATTGAGAGAGCTGTCCTTTGATTTTCTCTGACCACTGTTCGACAATTTCTGCTGGGTTTAGTGAACGTTCTGCTTTTTTGAAACTTGGGTCACCAATCAGGCCAGTGGCGCCGCCAACAAGTGCAATCGGATGATGGCCTGCTTCTTGGAATCTACGCAATGTTAAAATTGGCAGTAAGTGACCAATGTGCAGGCTGTCAGCTGTTGGATCGAAGCCTGAGTAAAGCTTGATTTTTTCTTCTGCTAATAATTTTGTCAAACCTTCTTCATCTGTTTGCTGCTGAATTAATCCTCTGAACGCTAAATCTTCCATCAATTGACTCATATCCAAATCTCCTTTATTTACAATTCAACATAAAAAACGCCCCTTCGAATGAACGAAGGGACGATATATATATCGCGGTACCACCCTGCTTAAAAGACAAATATCACGTCTTTTCACTTACACTGATAACGGACAGATCCGTTCTTTCACTAATCAGGCAGCATGTATGCCCCTTTTCGTAAAAGCGGTTCGTGAGGGTAATTCGAATATCTCTTTGTACTGACTCGCACCAGCCGTCAGCTCTCTTGAACAGGGAAAGATGATTCTACTGAATCTCAGTCAAAACCTTTGCATATTCAACTAAAGTCATTTTTAACATACTTTTGATATCAAGTCAACTGACGAAGGAACTTAGTCTTCCATTGTGGAAAGGTCACCAGCAGGTAAATTCAGCTCCCACGCCTTTAGTACACGTCTCATAATTTTTCCGCTTCGGGTTTTTGGCAGTTTGTCTTTAAACTCGATTTCTCTTGGTGCCGCATGTGCAGCGAGTCCTTTTTTCACAAATGTACGAATTTCTTCTTTCAGGTCATCCGATGGCTCATATCCGCTTCTAAGCGCAATAAATGCTTTAATGATTTCGCCGCGCACTGGATCTGGTTTTCCAATGACCCCTGCCTCTGCAATGGCCGGATGTTCCACCAGTTTACTTTCCACCTCAAATGGACCGACCCGTTCTCCTGATGTCATAATGACATCATCCACACGTCCCTGGAACCAAAAGTATCCGTCTTCGTCCATATAAGCTGAATCTCCTGAAACATACCAATCTCCCGGCATAAAGTAAGATTCATATTTTTCAGGATTGTTCCAGATCGTATGCATCATGGACGGCCAGCCTTTTTTGATGGCAAGGTTGCCCATTCGATATGGTGGGAGTTCGTTACCGGCATTATCGACAATCGCAGCTTCAACGCCTGGAATTGGTTTGCCCATTGAACCTGGTTTGATATCCATGCATGGATAGTTACAAATCAGCTGTGCACCGGTTTCTGTCATCCACCATGTATCGTGAATTCGTTTGCCAAATACAGCATCTCCCCAGCGGATAACCTCAGGATTAAGTGGTTCTCCTACACTTAAGACATGACGAAGCGAGCTAAGGTCATATTTTTGAATGAGATCGTCCCCTGCCCCCATCAGCATTCTGAACGCTGTCGGTGCGCTATACCAAACGGTCACCCCTAGTGATTCAATGGTTTCGTACCACGTATCAGGGTTGAACCTGCCCCCTAAAATGACATTTGTTGCTCCATTTAACCAAGGCGAAAAAATCCCGTATACTGTACCTGTTACCCAGCCTGGATCAGCTGTACACCAGTAGACGTCGTCTTCTTTCAGGTCAAGTACCCATTTACCGGTCTGATCTTGCTGCACCATCGCACCATGGACATGCAGCACACCTTTTGGCGTACCGGTTGACCCTGATGTGTAATGCAGCAGATAGCCATCTTTTTCATCCATCCATTCAATGTCGAGTTCCTTTGCTGCGTTTTTAAACGCATCCTCATAGTGAATCGTCCGCACGCCATCGACGTCTTTCTTTTCACCGCCGACTATGACGACTGATTCAAGCTTTGGAAGCTCTGCAAACGGAATCCGCTCAAGCAGATCAGGCGTTGTCACAATCACTTTTGCTTCACTATTTTCTAAACGATCTTTGACGGCACCTTCCATAAATGCCTCAAATAACGGGCCGACGATTGCACCAATTTTGACAGCACCAAGCAAAAGGAAATAGAGTTCAGGCGATCTTGGCATAAAGATAAAAACACGATCTCCTTTTTGTACATGTGCCTTTTCTCTTAATAGATTCCCTGCTTTGTTTGTGTTGATCTTCATATCCCTGAACGTATACTTTTCATCCCGCTGTGAATCTTTGTAGTGAAGCGCCACCTTGTTTTTACGAAACGAGTCCGCATGTCTGTCAATCGCTTCATAGGCTGCATTTACTTTTCCTGTTTCATACCAGGAGAAGTTTTTTCTCGCTTCCTCCCATGAAAAATTTTTGTATGCCTGCTCATAATCATTTAAATGATAGTCCCCTTTTACTGATGGTAGCGTTTCCACTTTCATCAAACAGTCCCCCTTTGCATACGTTTACAATGACTATTATAGTATAGATGACTTTTTTTCTCAATTTTTAAAAAACTTATAGTGAAACCGTTTTAATTCCTGCAAGATTTAAGATAAAATAGAGACGACTCACTAGAATTTGAGGCGGTGGATACGTGGAGCATCCTAAAACTTATTATTCAAAAACAATTGAGCACGAAACAGGCACCATCCTGATTGAAGGCCCGGTACCTGCATCAGAGCTTGCGAACTATACGTTTCATGAAGGACTAACGGCATTTCGCACGCCTGAGGAGCAGAAACAAGCACTTGTGGAAATAGCAGACCTTCCCGAAGGACGTATTATTATTGCAAGAGTGGATGAGCTTGTCATAGGCTATGTCACGTATTTGTACCCTGATCCGCTTGAGCGCTGGTCAGAGGGCAACATGGAGAATTTAATTGAGCTTGGTGCCATTGAAGTCGCTCCTCCATTCAGAGGCTGCTCACTTGGCAAGCATTTACTCGATGTGAGCATGATGGATGAGCAAATGGAGAATTACATCATCATTACAACTGAATATTACTGGCATTGGGATTTAAAGGGGACTAAGAAAAACGTTTGGGAGTACCGCAAAATGATGGAGAAAATGATGAACGCCGGCGGTCTTGTCTGGTTTGCAACAGACGAGCCAGAGATCAGCTCACATCCAGCCAATTGTTTGATGGCCCGAATCGGAAAAAATGTGAGTCCTGATTCGATTGAGCGTTTTGATCGTCTTCGCTTCCATCAGCGCTTTATGTATTAGCATTCCATTCGTTTTTTTCGGCAAAGGGGATTGGTAAACATGATGATTGAACAAATTATGGAGCGTGATGTGATCACGCTGCGAAAAACCGATACGATTGAAGAAGCCATTCAAAAAATGAATGCGCATCACATTCGGCATATTCCCATCGTATCTAATCAAGGCTCTGTCATTGGGATGGTGACAGATCGGGATATTAAAAATGCCAGTCCAAGTATTTTCGAAACAGAAAAAAGGCAGCTTTTTATTCAGAGGCCAGTTGAAGAAATTATGGTGTTAGAGACGATTACCGCTCATCCGCTTGATTTCGTTGAGGAGATTTCGAGCGTCTTCTTTGAGCACGGCATTGGCTGTCTACCAGTTGTCAGACGCGGTAAGCTTGTAGGCATTATCACGAAAACAGATTTACTTCGTACGTTTGTCAGACTGACAGGTGCAGACCAGCCGGGGTCACATTTAGAGGTTGAAGTGGAGCAAGTGACAGAAGGTCTTGCAGACATTACGGCCATTTTAAAGGATCAGCATATTCAATTGCTGAGTGTACTCGTGTACCCGCATGCCAATGAAGCCTCTAAAGTGCTCGTCTTTCGCCTTCAGACCATTCATGCAGATCATGTGACGAAGCTGATTCGTGCAAAAGGCTATCAGGTACTCTGGCCTATGGAGCAGACGATCAAATGAAGGAAGCGGCCTTTGTTTTTTCACCATCTTTTCAAACGTACCAGTTTCATCAAGACCATCCATTCAATCAGCTTCGTGTCTACTTAACATACGACCTTCTTCAAAAAATGAAGGCGTTATCGGATGATGAGATTGTCGCCCCTCGTATGGCGACGCTGGAGGAATTAAAGCTCGTCCATACAGCAGACTATATTCAAGCAGTACAGCGGGCAAGTGAAGGCAAACTGTCTACAAGAGACGGTGAACGATACGGTCTTGGCACTGAGGATACACCGATGTTTGCAGGGATGCATGAGGCGGCTTCTCTCCTTGTTGGCGGAACATTAACCGCGGTTGATCAAGTGATGCTTGGGCATTCACAGCACGCACTCAATCTTGGCGGCGGGCTTCACCACGGATTTAAAGGGCGTGCATCTGGATTTTGTATTTATAATGACAGCTCTGTGGCCATTCAATATATTCAAAAGAATTATGGCGCAAGGATTTTATATATTGATACGGATGCTCATCACGGTGATGGTGTACAGTTTAGCTTCTATGATGATCCAGAGGTATGTACTGTATCCATTCATGAAACGGGACGCTACTTATTCCCTGGAACTGGACAAGTACAGGAAAGAGGCCATGATAAAGGCTATGGCTATGCGTATAATATTCCGCTAGATGCATTTACAGAAGATGAATCGTTTCTAGAAGCATATCGAACAGCAGTGACTGAGATTGCTGCTTTTTTTAAACCAGATGTGATTTTGACGCAAAATGGAGCGGATGCTCACTATTATGATCCTTTAACTCATTTATCTGCCACGATGAAAATATATGAGGAAATTCCTAAACTTGCCCATGAGCTTGCACATCAATATTGTGATGGCAAATGGATTGCTGTGGGTGGAGGTGGATATGACATTTGGCGTGTTGTTCCAAGAGCGTGGAGTCGCATTTGGCTTGAGATGAAAGGCATCACACCGCCGGCTGAACTTCCTCAGGAGTGGATTCAGGCATGGAATAAGCAATCGCCTGTCCCCCTACCATCAACATGGGGAGATCCTGATGATTTGTATCCACCGATTCCAAGAAGAGCAGAAATCACAGAAAAAAATACACAAACGGTAGAAAAAGCACTCATGCCTGTTAGAAGAGAGAGGAAAAATGCATAAAAAAGAAGCAGGCTGTCACTGATGAGGTGAGCCTGCTTTCTTGTTTATTTCGTTGATTGTCTTTCTTCGATTCTGTGTGGCAGTTCGACAATTTGGTCTTCCACTTGTTCTTTGTTCATCAGCTTTGTCAACAGTCTCATTGCGACAGCACCAATATCATATGTCGGCTGAACAACCGTTGTCAGCTGAGGGCGCACCATGAGAGAAAGTCTAGTGTTATCAAAGCCAATCACTTCTAAATCTTCAGGGATGGATACGCCTCTGTCCTGCGCCCCGTGAATCACACCTAGAGCCATCTCGTCAGTAGCTGCAATAACAGCTGTCGGCTTGTCAGATTGGTCAAGCAGATTATCCAAAGCGTCAATTCCAGAATCATAAGAGTAATCACCTTCAGCAACAAGCGCTTCGTCAAACGCAATGCCCGCTTCTTCAAGCGCACGCTTATAACCAGCAAGCTTTCTTACAGAGTTAATTGGTTCTGACAGTGGGCCAGATACGAAGGCAATTCGTTTATGTCCTTTT
The DNA here is from genome assembly GCF_001857925.1 of Bacillus xiamenensis. NCBI lineage: Bacteria > Bacillati > Bacillota > Bacilli > Caryophanales > Bacillaceae > Bacillus > Bacillus xiamenensis. The sequence continues at coordinate 2,727,689 of NZ_CP017786.1, read as the reverse complement.
TCAACTAATAGCTGAACGGAATCATAAACGGCCTGTTCATAGTTAATGTTGACAGATGGTGTTTGTGCCTGCTCTTCAACAGATGCTGCAAGAACAATTGGTACAGGAGAGCGCTTAAATTCTTCCACATGCACATCTGTGATGTTTCCACCCATAAAGACAATTCCGTCCACTTGTTTGCCAAGCATTGTATTTAACAAATGAAGCTCTTTATCAGTATTTTGGTCTGAGTTGCTCAAAATGATGTTGTACTTGTACATTGTCGCGATATCTTCAATTCCTCGTGCAAGCTCAGAATAGAAGATACTAGAAATATCAGGGATGATGACCCCAACAGTCGTTGTCTTTTTACTTGCGAGACCTCGCGCGACTGCATTCGGACGGTAGCCAAGACGATCAATCGCTTCAAGCACCTTTTTTCTTGTTGTTGGTTTTACGTTCGGATTACCATTCACAACGCGTGATACCGTTGCCATACTTACATTTGCTTCTCTTGCTACATCATATATTGTAACATTATTCACATAAATCACTCCTTCAAATACACTTCATATCTATAGCATTCACCAATTGGGTAGAGACATATCAGATACGAGGAAAATAATATCCTATTTGTCATTAAAACGATGAAAAGAGACACATAATTTTTCAATTTACATCAAAATGACATTCTTTTATGAAATTATACACGTTTTTTCATCATATGAAAACGTTCCCTTTCTTTTTATAACTAAATTAAACAAACTTTCATGCGTTTGTTATCTGTAAATTGAATCATATTTCATCAAAAGTCATCGTGAATGTCAGCTATGACAATGATCTTAGCAGATTTTGCCGAATTTTAAAAATGAAAACATTGTGAACAAGCGATGTTTAAGCTTGCAATGTGCTTTCTTCCTTTCATTCCCAATCTCCACCGTATTTTCTCCATAAAAAAACCGCCGGGCTGTCATCCGGCGGTATTTCTACCTATGATTATGCGTGAATGTTGACAAGTGGTCTTAACGCATCTAACCATTTTTCGAATTGAGGGATATCCATTTGCTGCGCTGAATCAGATAGGGCAACAGATGGATCAGGATGTACTTCTGCCATCACACCGTCTGCTCCAATTGCAAGCGCTGCTTTAGCTGTTGGAAGAAGTAGATCTCTACGTCCAGTTGAGTGCGTCACATCAACAAAGACTGGTAAATGTGTCTCTTGTTTCAAGATTGGCACAGCAGAGATATCTAGTGTATTTCTTGTCGCAGTTTCGTATGTGCGGATTCCGCGCTCGCAAAGGATGATTTGGTCATTTCCTTGTGCGATGATGTATTCAGCTGCATTGATGAATTCTGAAATTGTTGCTGCTAGACCGCGCTTTAAAAGAACTGGCTTTTTCACAGATCCGGCTTCTTTTAATAGCTCGAAGTTTTGCATATTACGGGCACCAATTTGAATCACATCAATATGCTCGATGGCTTCTTCAATATGAGCTGGGTTGACGATTTCACTAATCACAGCAAGACCGTATTCATCCGCTACACGCTTTAGAATCTTTAGACCGTCTACGCCAAGCCCTTGGAAGTCGTATGGACTTGTGCGAGGCTTAAATGCGCCGCCGCGAAGAAGTTTTAGTCCCTGTTGTTTAGCTGCTGCCGCTACTTCTGCGACTTGTTCGTAGCTTTCAACAGCACATGGTCCAACGATGAAGCGTTGTTTTCCATCACCGATGGCTTCTCCATTGATGTTCACGATTGTATTTTCTGGTTTTTTCTTACGAGAAACAAGAAGTGCTTTGCTGTGGTCATCTTCTTGAAGCTCTAGACCTGCTTTGAAAATTTCTTTAAAAATATGCTGGATGGTTGAATTTTCAAATGGGCCATCATTTTCTTCAATAATTTGGTTCAGCATTGTGCGCTCTCTGACAGGATCATAACGGTTGACACCTTGCGCTTCTTTTGCCTTTCCAATTTCTTTTACAATATTTCCTCTTTCATTGATCAATTTTAAGATTTGAAGATTCAGTTTATCTGCTTGCTGTCTCAATTGTTCCAATTCATTGTTGCTCATTTTTGTCATCCTTTCCTCTGCCCGCTCTCGCTTTTTATTTTTGATCTCTTATAATAGGGTTTATTATAAACAAAGATTTCGGAATTGTCACGAAAAAATTCTTTATTACCCAAACGCTTTTAAGCGATAAAGTATTATGTGTAAGATTATAGCATACTTTTGATACAAGTAAACCTTTTTTATAAAAAAACGTCAGCGGTTGCTGACGTTTTTCTTTACATATTATGTTCAAGCGCTTCTTGTGTAATGCTTGAGTGAGATGCATGCCATTTTACTTTTCCACCGCTAAAGATAAGTGCCTGCGGGCTTTCGTGCTTAACGCCTGACTTTTCAGCCACATAAGACGAAAGCTCTCTTGTGTTTTGAATTTGCAAGTAATACGTCGGCACGTCTTCATGAGCAGACGCAAATGCTTCAAACTCTTGAAAAGCAGCTTGGCTGATTGGGCATGTCAAACTGTGCTTAAAAAAGACAAAGGTTCCGTCTTGATTCGTTAGTTGATCAAATTGTTCTTCTGTTTCGATAAGTTGCTTTGACATGATGTGCTCCTTCCTCACTTCAAACAGCGAGTTAGCTTTTAGTCGATTGTTCTACTTTTTCTTTGACATCTTTGATGCCTTCTTCAATGTCTGATTTTGCTTCTTGTGCTTTTCCTTTTGCTTCGTCTGCTGCTTCTGACGCTTCACTTGCAATTTGAGCTGCAGCATCTTCTGCTTCACTTTTCACTTGATTAGCTTTACCAGCTGCACGCTCTTTTATGTCTTTCACTTTGTCTAAAATCTGGTTCGACTGCTCCGCCACCAGCTGAGAGAATTCAGATGTTTTATCTTTCGCAATCGTCACATATTCCGTGCCTTTTTCCTTCGCATCTGTTGTGAGTCGATCTGTTTTTTCTTTTAAAGCATTCGCTTGGGTGTTCAAATCATCGCGAAGCTCTTTCCCTGACTTCGGTGCTAAAAATAATGCGGTTGTTGCACCAATAATGCCACCGATAAGTGTTCCGATCAAAAAGTCTTTGCTATTGATTCCGTCTTTGCTCATGATTATTCCTCCTATGCGAATATGGTTTATTTTTGGTGTTTACGCTGTTTCCATTTTTTATAAATTTCAAGTGCTGCGTTACTCCAGCTTACCACATCCGTGACTTTCTCTTGATTCCTTTCAACGGACGAAGAAACCGCTCCAGCTGCCTGCTTTATGCTTGTATTAAATTGGTTGATCGAGCCGCCAATTCCCTGCACCGCATCCACAACTGTGCTTAGTTTTGCTGATTTGTCTTGAATATCTTCTGCGAGCTGATTCGTCTTATGTAGCAGCTGTGTTGTCTCTGTGGTGATGCCTTGCATCTGTCCTTCAAGACCTTCTAAAGTTGATGCGACATTCTTTAATGTCAGCTGTAAGGATTTCAATGTTTTGGACAAGTAGATGACAAGAATGAAGAACGCAATTGCAATGAGTGCAACGCTTAAATAAAGAATAATAATCATCTGATACCTCCTTTGCTGCGGGCATATTCAGTTCAATACCCTCTCGTTGTATCATTCAAACATCGCCTAGAATGACCGATTGAATAATAATTCTACACTTATTCGCCGATTCCTGTCCACAGCGATCGAAAAAAAGCGGCACATCTTGACACATTTAGCCCCTTTGTCACATTTTATTCAAAATAAAAAAAGTGCCGATTGAAACGGCACTTTGATGTCGATACATTTATACAGCAACTTTCTCATAAGCACGCAGATATTTTTGAATATCTCCTGCTCCCATAAAAATCAAAATCGCATTTTCATGCGCTTTCAGCACAGTTGTATCGTCTTCTTCGATCAATTGAGCTTGCGGAATTTTTTCTCTTAAATCTTCAATGCTGAGTTTCCCAATGTTTTCACGAGCTGAACCGAAAATATCACACAGATATACATAGTCCGCTTTCTTTAGGCTGTCAGCGAATTCAGTTAAGAATTGCTGTGTACGTGTGAACGTATGCGGCTGGAAGACAGCGACAATATCACGGTCTGGATATTTCTGACGAGCTGCTTCAATCGTGACCTCAATTTCAGTTGGGTGATGCGCATAATCGTCAATTAAGACCTGCTCACCGACTACTTTTTCATTAAAGCGTCGTTTCACACCGCCAAATGTTGTTAAAGCACCTTTAATGAGTTCTGCATCAATGGCTTCATAGTGACATAATGCAATCACAGCTAACGAGTTGAGAACGTTATGATTTCCATAGGCAGGAATGTAGAAGGTATCGTAAAACGTATTGCGTACAAATACATCAAATGTGGTGCCTTCTGTATTTTTCACAACATTACGTGCTTGGAAATCATTTTCTTCATTGAATCCGTAGTACACAACAGGTACTTTCGCTTGAATCTTGAGCAGATGCTCATCGTCTCCGCAAGCGATAATGGCTTTTTTCACTTGAAGCGCCATGTTTTGAAACGCATCAAACACATCATCGATATCCGAGAAATAATCAGGATGATCAAAATCAATATTTGTCATGATTGCATAGTCTGGGTGGTAGCTGAGGAAATGTCTGCGGTATTCGCATGCTTCAAATACAAAATACTCGCTGTTTTCTTTCCCCATTCCAGATCCATCACCGATTAAGTACGAGGTTGGCTTTGCCGATTGCATCACATGTGCCAGCAGGCCTGTTGTCGATGTTTTACCATGAGCACCTGTAATCGCAACGTTTGTGAATGAATCCATGTATTCTCCAAGAAATTTATGATAACGAATGACAGGTATCCCTTTAGAAAGGGCACGCTCGATTTCAGGGTGTGTATCTGGGAATGCATTACCTGCAATCACCGTCATCCCCGGCTGAATATTATCTGGGTTAAATGGAAGAATTTTGATATTTCGTTCTTCTAATGCTTTTTGAGTAAAGATGTATTTTTCGATATCCGATCCTTGGACAGTATATCCAGTATCATGAAGAATTTGGGCCAGCGGACTCATACCTGTCCCTTTTATTCCAACAAAGTGATAAACAGTCATAATTGTACCTCCAACAAACGTCTATCTGACTTACAGTATATGACGCTCATTTCAATTTGCAACTTGTGATTTTTGTCTCTAGCTGATCACAGATCGCAGCTCCAAATAAAGATTTTTTCCGATCTTCCTATTCTAATCAATATTAACTATGATTAGTATCCGACAACTTTCCCATTTCTAACACCTGTTTTCGCTTATTTCACTTGAAAAGCGGTTAGACAGGCATGCAAAAAGCGTCCAATTCCAAAATTGCACCTATGTGCTATCATACCATGTTTATCAAAAAAATGAAGTGGTTTGTTTAGATCAATTGTTCTAAGTCACTTAGTGTCATGAGGACTTCTCTTGGCTTACTGCCTTTTGCGCCAGAGATCATTCCTTCACGTTCCATCATGTCAATCAATCTCGCTGCACGATTGTAGCCAATTCTAAATCTTCTTTGCAAACTGGATGTACTGGCACTATTTTGCTCGATGGCAAACCGGCACGCATCCATAAACAATTCGTCTTCGTCTGTAATGGCAGAGCCTTGGAGCATTAATTCCTCCTGTTCAAAAAGGAACACGGGCTTGCGCTGTTTTCTTACATGCGCTACAACTTCATCAATCTCTCGGTCTGATACAAAGTTCCCTTGCAGCCTCGTCGGCTTGCCTGAGCCATTTTCTAAGAAGAGCATGTCTCCTTTGCCGAGAAGCTTTTCTGCACCTGCCATGTCAATAATGGTTCTTGAATCGACTTGACTAGAAACAGAAAACGCAATTCTTGTTGGGATGTTCGCTTTAATGAGTCCAGTGATGACATCAACTGACGGTCTTTGGGTCGCAATGAGTAAATGGATGCCGCAGGCTCTTGCTTTTTGTGCAATCCGGCAAATGCTTTCTTCGACTTCATTTGGTGCAACCATCATTAAATCCGCCAGCTCATCAATGACAACGACGAGATACGGCAGCTTTTCACCCATTTGTTTTTCTTTTACCAGTTCATTAAATCGTTTGATTTCTCTCACACCGGAGTGTGCAAACAGTTCGTAGCGTCTTTCCATTTCATCTACTACCCATTTCAGAGCAGCTGTCGCTGTCTTGGCATCGGTAATGACTGGGCTCACAAGATGCGGAATGTGATTATAAGGCGCTAGTTCAACCATTTTAGGGTCGATTAAGAGCATTTTCACTTCATCAGGTGAGGCTTTAAACATTAAGCTCACTAAAATGGTATTTATACAGACACTTTTTCCAGAACCTGTTGCTCCCGCAATTAAGCCGTGCGGCATTTTTTGCAAATCAACGACAACTGGCTGACCTGAAATATCTAATCCGAGCGCTGCTGTTAATGGAGATGGATTGTCTCTAAATGCACTGCTTCTGATCATTTCTCTTAGGAAGACCATTTTGCTGTGCAGGTTCGGCACTTCGATACCGATCGTGTTCTTTCCTGGAATCGGTGCTTCGATTCGAATATCCTTTGCAGACAAACTAAGTTTAATATCATCTGACAGGTTTGTAATTTTGTTCACTTTCACACCTGGTTCAGGATGCACTTCAAATCTTGTGACAGACGGACCTTGTGTGACATGAACCACACTTGCTCTGACATTGAAATTTTTCAGCGTTGCATTGAGCAGTTCTGCCCGTTCTTTTACCCATGTTCCGTCCTCTTCTTTTTGAGCTGGCGGTACGTCTAGAAGGGCTAGGCTTGGAAAAACATATCCATGTGCATCTGCGGTTTTCTTCTGCCCTTGCACGCGCTGGTCACTTTTTAGCATCATGACGTTAAAAGGGACAGTGGAGGTTTGACCGCTTGAACGCCTTGGCTCTGGTGATGACTGCTTTACTTCTTCACGCTTATCTTCATGCGTTTGTTCCTGCTGCTCTCTTTGATTTATGGCGATGCCAGCCTGTTCAGAGGCAGTCAGTTCATCTGTTACTTGTTCTGCCGGCAGGATTTCATCCTCATCTGCGATCTCATCTTCTGCCATAACATGACCTTCTTGCACATCCTGTATGATCATTGGCTCAGCTTCTTCAAATTCTGCTGCTATAGCGTCTTCTTGTTTATCTTCTAGTGAAGATGTCTCTGCATCCTCCATAGCTATATCTTCTACTACCGCAGTTTCTTCTACTGGGCTGTCTATTTCCATTTCAATCGCTGACGGTGTGTTTTCAGCTGTTTCAAATGTGAATGTTTCTTTTCCCTCCGCATCACCTTCAAGCGGATTCAGCTCGTCTTTTTCTTCTTGTTTGACGGTGACGAACTGTTCTTGCCCCATCTCTACCGACTCTTCGTATGCTTCAGCTTGCTCCATATGTAAGAATGCTTCCTGATCGTCTTCGGCCTGTGACAAAGCTTGCTCTTGATCCTCTGTCTCACTAAAAGGCTCGTCATATAAACGTTCCATCGTTGATTGAACGTGATCTTGATAAGCGAGTTCCTCTTGCAAAGTATGCGGCGTCGTGACAGATTGTTTCTCTACTTTTTCTTCTGTTGGAGCTGACACCAAGTCTTCCATACGTTGTTCTTTTCGTATAGACGGGATGTTCATTTGCTGTCTCACATTCCGCTCACGCTCTGCCTCTTCTGACAGCAGTGTGACACGCTGTGACGTTTCTTCTGCTGACTTCATTTGAACAGAGGCAGCTTCTCCTTTGGCTTCTGTGCGTTTTGGACGCATATCCTGATGGTAGCCATAGATGGGTGAAGGGATTTGCTCTGGTTTAAATGGCTTTTTGTTGAGATCAGGCTGCACCGTTTGTTTTGGCTGATTGGTCGTCTGCTTTGCCTTTGGCCGGCTCTGACGCGGGCGCCTTCTTTCCTGCTGCTTCGCTCCCTCACGCGCAGGTTCATCTGGAACAAGAGGAAAGCGGAAGTTCCCTTTTGGATATTCATAATACACTTTTGTATCTTCAATTTTTTTATATTCTTTATTTTGTTCAAAAGCTGACTGCTTTGGCGCAGCCGGACCTGCTTCCGGTCTCTCAGCTTTTTCTTCTTTTTTTTCTTCTCCTAAAAACACACTGAAAAATTTATCTAACCAACTCATCATTTATCACTCACTTTAACTCCCCTTACGTTTTCTTGGGCGATTTTTAGTATACCATTGCTTTTTCATGCAGAAAAGCAAGAAAAGTGCCACTCCTTGCTGTTCGTGCTGTATGGAGATGAAAAAAAGTCACTAAGTACGTACTTAGTGACTTTTGGTATAACACATTCTTCGCTCATATGTGCCCGTTTATGGGAGTTAAACTTCAAAGGGTTCGCCGGCTTGGCGGCTGCCTTCTAGTACAAGAATTCCTTTTTCAGCAGGCGCATTTGGAAGGTCTAATTCTTTTGCTGAACAAATCATTCCGCTTGAAGGGACACCTCTTAGTTCAGCATCTTTGATGACCAAACCGCTAGGCATCACTGCGCCGACCTTTGCAACCACGACATATTGACCTTGGTCGACGTTTGGTGCACCGCAAACGATTTGTAATGTTTCATCGCCAACATCGACTTGGCAAATATTTAATTTATCTGCATTCGGATGTTTTTCCTTTTCCTTCACATAGCCCACAACAAACTTTGGTGATAGATCGACAGTTAATGTTTCACTGACACCGTTGCGGTTTAAAATTTCATTGATATCTTGAACAAGTGTTTCAGAAAGCGGAACAGATCCGTTTTCTTCAATTTTCATGTAAGTAGATGCGTTGAAGATATTAAAGCCTGTTGTTTCTTTTGTTTCTTGATTGAAGATTCTTACGACATCTCCAAACGTCTCATGACCTACTTCTTCTCTTGTGACATCTTTCAATGAAATAAGGAGTGTGTCGCCTACACCTTCTGCATTATAAAAAACATTCATTCGTCAAAATTCCCTTCTACTGCTGTTTTGGTCTGCTTTTTGCAAGAATAAAGATCGGTTCAAGCTTGCCCTCGTCATATAAAAATGACAATGCGGTAATTGGGACTGTGCCGCTAGCGAAGAAGCTCATCGACATTTGTCCTAAAATATCATAGCCTGATTCGTTGCGAACATCTGCAATGATGAACACATCTTGATGGGGAACAGAAATGGCCATCTGCCCCTCTATTTTTTGCGCATATTCTTGTAAAATTGATTCATTTAGTATTCTGCTTGCATCGTACCCGTCATTTGCACGGAAGAAATAAAAACGGTTGCCAGCAACTTCATCCATTTTCACTACCGTTTCAAGCGAGCGGACGTTGAAGCTTGCGGTTTCCCTGATTCGCTCTTTTGTCCAGTTTTCCTTTTGAAGCATCTTCTCGTCAATTAATCTGTAGGTGCTCCCAAGGTCAAGTGCATAGTAGATTCTTGTTTCAGCTGTATGCTCATCAAAAACGAGCGGCGTCTCATCACTTGATGTCTCTGGAAAGGAGGTTGAACGAATGACCGGATAAATCTGCTTCTCTTTGCCTGTTATGTGCTGCGCTTCGCCTTTCATTGCACTTAGTGCCTCTTTCACATAATAGACGATCTCATCCAGGGTTTCATCAGGCTTTACTTCCCACTTCGCAATAATCGGCGGAAGCTCAAGTGTGATGCCTTTCCCTGTTTGTTTATCTTCAATACGAAGCGTATCTTTTTCCCGGTCAAACTGGTGTGTCCAGCTGTCACTCGTCAGACGGCTTTTCAATTGATTGGCAAGCTGTCTGGATGTCATTTTTGCCATAATAAGACTCTCCTTTTGTTATTTAGAAAGAGAATCTGTTAAAAATGCTTCAATCTCTTCCTTTGTCTTACGATCTTTGCTGACAAAACGGTTGATCTCTTGTCCGTTTTTAAAAACTAAAAAGCTTGGAATGCCGTAAATGTCCCACTCTGCACAAGTGTCGATGAACTGATCTCTATCCACATAGAAGTATTCGAATTCTGGATAGTTTGCTTCAAGCTCTGGCAAGAACGGTTCAATAAATGTGCAGTCAGGACACCAGTCAGCTGAAAATAGTAATACGGTTAAGTCTTCTTGAATCACTTTTTGTAATTCTTCGTTTGATTCAATTTTTTTCATGTTTGATTCCTCCAGTTTGTATGGTTAAATCTCCGAATTGTATATAGCCTTTCTTTCTCATCCATTCTGATACTACCAAACTAATCACTGCCGGGCCAACGATATGCAAGAGTGCAATCGCGAGGAAAACGGATGGATGAAACCCCATGACTGTCAGTGTCATGAGCTGACCGACAAGACCGCTCGTTCCCATCCCCGCTCCTGCCGCATTATTGACCATCCCAAAGCCAATAATACCAATTGGCGCAAGAATCAGGCCCGCAATGGTCGGCGGAATGAGAATGAGGGGATTTTTCACAATGTTCGGCAACTGTAGTTTTGACGTCCCAATACCAACAGCAACAAGACCGCCAAAGCGATTTTCTCTAAAACCTGCAGCGGCAAAACCGACCATCTGCGCGCAGCAGCCAATCGTTGCAGCACCGGCCGCTGTCCCGGTCAAATCAAGCATCAGCGCAAGCGCAGCACTTGAAATCGGTGAGCTGAGCGCAAGTCCAACAATGGTTGCGACCAGCATGCCCATCATCAGTGGACTTTGGTCAGTCCCCCATACGATGAGCCTGCCTAGCCCTGTCATCACCGCCTGAATCCCAGGGCCGATGAAAGCAGCGGTGAGAAAGCCTGTCATAATGGTCACAAGCGGCGTTAAAATAATATCAATTCTCGTCTCACCACTAACAAGTTTGCCTAATTCTACACCAATGAGAGCAGCCACAAAACTTCCAGCAGGTCCCCCAAGCTCTGCTCCAGCGGCACCTGAGACAACACTTGCAAAAATGATCAAAGGAGACGCATTTAAGCGATAGGCAACGGCTACACCGATTGCCGGTCCCATGAGCCCCATGGCAAGCGTTCCCATTTTGATGATAAGCGGCAGTGATAACAGACCGCCTGCTGTTTTTAAGATCAGCCCTACCACTAATGTAGCAAATAGACCTAAAGCCATATAAGAGAGTGCATCAATAAAATACACCTTTGGCGAAAGGGAAAGACCCTTTCTTTTCAAATAAGTCATCAATGTCGTCTTCCTGCCTTCTCATAGGAAAGACGAAGAGGCCTGCCCTTCCTATTATATGTAGTATTCTTACGATGAAAAATAGTCTCTACCATGAATATCATAATCATATTTTTTTTGCTTTATCAAGCACTTCTTGTGTAACATGAAAAGAAACAGGGCAAACCTTTACTAAGTTTGTGCACAAGGAGGAGATCGTTATGCAATTAACGGTTTATTTAGCTGGAGAAATACATAGCCAGTGGCGTGATGAAATCAAGGAGAAAAGCCAATCGTTAAAGTTACCAGTGACATTTGTGGGCCCAATGGAGAATCATGACCGCTCGGATCACATCGGGGAAGATATTTTAGGTGAGCAGCCAGATGCCATTTTTAAAGACGATGCGGCTTCTGATTTGAACAATTTCCGGACCGAAATTTTATTGAATAAAGCGGACGTCGTCATTGCGCGGTTTGGTGAAAAATATAAACAGTGGAACACTGCAATGGATGCTTCTTCCGCCATCGCTAAAGGAAAACCTCTTATTTTGATTCGCCCTAAGGAATTACACCATCCATTAAAAGAACTATCCAACAAAGCAAATGTTACTGTGGAAACAGTCAATCAAGCCATTAAGGCGTTATCATACGTGTTTGAACAGGAATAGAAAAAAAAGGCTGCTCTCATGAAAAGGGCAGCCTTTTCTTATTTTTTACACCTGTTGATAAATCGAATCCACCGTGCTTTGATCACAGTTTTTGACAAGTTGGACAATTAATTCTTTTGCGGCAGCATAATCATCTACATGCAAGACAGAATGACTTGTATGAATGTAACGCGCGCACACACCAATCACAGCAGACGGTACACCTTGGTTCGAAATGTGAACACGTCCAGCATCCGTTCCGCCCGGCGATACAAAGTATTGATATGGGATATTGTTTGTTTCAGCTGTATCGAGAACAAAGTCTTTCATGCCCCGGTGCGTAATCATCGTTCGATCAACAATACGAAGAAGTGCACCTTTTCCAAGCTGGCCGAATTGTGTGTGATCACCCGTCACATCATTTGCAGGGCTTGCATCTAAAGCAAAAAATAGATCAGGCTGAATCATATTCGCTGCTACCGCTGCCCCTCTTAGCCCTACTTCCTCTTGAACTGTTGCACCTGAATACAGCTGACATGAAAGGGTTTCGTCTTTTAATTCTTTTAATAATTCAATGGCAAGTCCGCACCCGTAGCGGTTATCCCAAGCCTTGGCTAAAATCTTTTTAGGATTGGCCATTGGGGTAAAGACCGTCGCAGGAACGATTTGCTGTCCTGGGCGAACGCCAAGCTCTTTCGCCTCTTCCTCACTATCTGCACCAATATCAATCAGCATATCTGACGGCTTCACTGGTCTATTTTTTTGTTCTGGTGTCAGAAGGTGGGGAGGTGTGCTTGACACGACACCAGGGATTGGTCCGTGATCGGTATGTACATCCACACGCTGCGCGAGCATCACTTGACTCCACCAGCCGCCAAGTGTTTGAAAACGAATCATCCCGTTTTTCGTAATTGATGAGACCATGAAGCCGACTTCATCCATATGACCAGCCACCATGATTTTCGGTCCCTTTTCCGAACCCTTACGTACGCCAAACACCCCGCCAAGGCGGTCCTGTATGAGCTCATCGGAATATTTCTCAAGTTCTTTTTTCATAAAAGCACGCACATGGTGCTCATTACCTGGAGTTCCCTGTAATTCTGTTAAATTTCGGAAAAGCGACAATGTTTCGTTGTTCATTCGACAGTTACCCTCGTTTCTATGTAATGACCATATAAATTCCTATAAACATACACTCCCTTTATACTATAAGAATTCTTTCGGTTTTCCAAGTATCTCTCCAGAAATTTTGAATATGCTTTCAAGTATTCGGATTTCTTAACATCACAGGACAAGTTTTGTATAATGGAAAAAACAGCAATACGGAGGTGCAGCACGTTGAAGTTAAAACATGTTCTGATTGGTGCAAGTATTGGCGTAGCCGCTGCAATTGTTGCCAAAAAAATCTTTTTCCCTGCGTACATCTCGTCTGAAAAAGCATTGAAAATTGTAAAATCTGCTTTTAAACAACGCGGCCCGATTGATGGCTCTTGGATTTACACTGTACCAGAACCTTATACCGTAAACGGTGAAACAATTGATGTGTACAAATCTGGCATTACACGCTCTGCCTTTGGCGAGCTTGAACAGTACGAAGTCATGATTGATGCAAAAACAGGTATGATTGTTGATGTCATTGATTCTGTTGCTTAAATAAGAAAGCTTCGCAAAGACGTGTCCTTGCGAAGCCTTTTTTATACGGCTTTGATTTTTTTGTACACAGGGTGCCACATGGCATCTTGCACGGCCTGTATGAGATCATCAGGCGTTTCTTCAGCAACCCCTTCGTCAATCGCCGCTTGTGCCACGCGGACAGCCACTGTCGCTGAAACCGTTCGGAGCTGATCGACACTTGGAAGCATCGCCGCACCCGGTTTTCCGACATTGATCATGCTCGCAATGGCTTCAGCACTTGCTACAAACATGCTGTCTGTCATCAGCCGGGCTTTAGACACAATCGTTCCAAGACCAAGACCAGGAAAGACGAGGGCGTTATTTGCCTGCCCAATTTCATAGGTCACCCCATTGTATTCCACAGGATCAAATGGGCTTCCTGTTGTCACAAGCGCACGTCCTTCTGTCCACTCGATCAAATCCTCCGGTTTTGCCTCTGAAAGAGGTGTTGGGTTAGACATCGGTAAAATCGCTGGGCGCTCTACATGTGACGCCATTTCTTTGACAATTTCCTCAGTAAATGCGCCTCCTACGGTCGACGTACCAATTAAAATTGTTGGTTTGGCCTGCTTCACGACCTCTAATAAATCAATGGAGTGCTTTGGGCCATTACGGGCATAATCCTTTACTTCATCAGAACGTCTTGCATATGGCTTTTGAAATGGCTGAATGTCTGGTGAATCATCTGTAAGCAATCCCGTTTTATCAATACACCAGAACTGGTCATATGATGCTTCTTCTTTGACTCCATCTCTTACAATGGCATCACGAATTTGCTCAGCTATTCCAATACCTGCTGTACCTGCTCCAAAGATGACGATTCGGTGGTCTTTCAGCGGAACCTTTGATGCTTTTGCACATGCCAGAACGGCAGCAAGTGAGACGGCTCCAGTTCCTTGAATATCATCATTAAACGTACAAATACGGTCCTTATACTTTTCCAAAATGGCGCGGGCATTTTTTGTACCAAAGTCTTCCCAGTGAAGGAGTGCATTTGGAAAGGTGGCGCGGGCAAGCTCAACATATTGATCAATGAACTGATCATACCGCTCTCCTCGAACGCGGGAGTGCTGATTGCCGACATAAAGCGGATCATTTAAGAGGCTTTCTTGGTTCGTCCCGGCATCAAGCACCACTGCCAGCACACGGCTAGGGTCAATACCTGCCGCCGCTGTATAAACAGCCAGCTTCCCGACTGAAATGGCAATTCCGCCAACGCCCCAGTCTCCGATGCCTAAAATACCTTCTGCATCCGTCGCAACGATTAAATCAATTGATTCATCGACACCGTAAGAGGCAAAAATCTCTGCCATGCCTTCTAAGTCATCAATGGATAAATAAAGTCCTCTTGGTTTTCTATACTCGTGGCTGTAACGTTGAATCGCCGTTCCTACGGTCGGGGTGTATACAATCGGCAGCATTTCCGCCAAATGCTCATTTAATAATTTATAAAAGAGCACTTCGTTTCTGTCATGAAGCGCTGTTAAATACACATTTTTTCCAAGGGCGTCCGGCTGTGCTTGAAACTGCTCATATGCACGCTTTGCCTGATCTTCTAATGTTAAGACCTTAGGTGGGAGAAATCCCTTTAAACCAAGTTCTTCCCGCTCTTCCTTCGTAAATGCAACCCCTTTGTTTAAATAAGGGATAGACATGACTTCTATCCCTCTTAATGGTGTCTCGATGACATCACCGTGTACACGATAAAATTGGTTCACCTGCACTCTTCCTTTCACAAGTTCATTTTGTCGTTATTTTGTGTGAAAGGCGAAAAAACATACTATCTTCCGGTTTCTCTTTTGACTTCATGCGTGATTGTCCCGTCTGGGTCCCACTTCACAGCTCGGTAAATGGCATCATGATAAAACAAGTACCATGCATTTTTTTCTTCTGCGAATGCCTGCCATTTTTGCTTAGCTGGGATCGAGGTCATTGGATAATCATCATATGCCAGAACCCAAAGTGGATTTTTATGAGCGTGTGTCGGCATGATATCAGCTAAATGAATTGCTGTTTCGCCCTGACTTGTGAGTGTTAAGATGCTGTGCCCTTCGCTATGGCCGCCTGTATGATGCAGCTGAATGCCCTCTGTGACTTCAATGCTTTCTTCAAATGTGACCACTTGATCAACTACTGGCTCCCAGTTTTCTTGCCAATATGTATTTCGTGAGCGAATGTTCGGATGTCTCATTTCGTCCCATTCAATTTTGGACGTGATGATTTTTGCCTGCTGAAAAACAGACACGAGCTCATCGCCTTCACGTTTTGTCAGCCCGCTTGCATGATCAAAGTGCAGATGAGTCATTAATACGTAATCTATATCGGCTGGGCGTAGACCGAGAGCGGCAAGTGATTCTTCTATTTTCGTTTCCTCAGTGACGCCATAATTGCGTTTTTGTTTCTCTGTCAGCTTCCCTGAACCGATACCGGAATCTACTAACAGATGAAGACCGTTCCACCGTATGAGAATTGGATCACACCGTAATTCAATTTGATTGCGATCATTCACAGGGTATTTTTTTGACCATAATGGCTTTGGCACCACGCCAAACATTGCACCGCCGTCCATGTGGGTATCTCCCCCGTTTAACCAAAATAGTTCCATGTCACCTATTTTCATTGTCTCCATGCTGTCATCCCTCCTTTTTCTATCGTAGCAAATACAGCCGAAAATCGCATGTGCTAATCTTTTCATCAAAAAAAGCTGCCCGCAATCGTTCGTTGCAGCCAGCTTTTTCTTCACTTGTTATTCTGGGAATTTCACTTCTGATCGATAGATGGGCTGTCCCATAGAAGAGAATTTCTCTTCATATTCTGTCATCACATTTCCTTCTAGACCATCCTCATGTAAATCAAGGCTCACATACGTTAAAAGGAGTCCGTAGGCAGAAAAGCTCTTTAAAGAATATTCAAATAACCCGCGGTTATCTGTTTTAAAATGTAATTCACCGCCTGGGCGGAGGATTTGTTCATATCGCTCTAAAAAAGCTTTAAATGTCAATCTGCGTTTTTCATGCCTTGATTTTGGCCACGGATCAGAGAAATTCAAATACACCCGATCAATCTCATTTTCCTCAAACACATCTGTCAATGTCTCAGCGTTGATGTTCAAAAGCTTTACGTTCTCAACATCTGTTTCTTTGATTTTATCAACTGCCGTCACAATGACACTTTTAAATAATTCAATACCAATATAGTTGATATCAGGATGAAGCTTGCCCATTCCAGCAATAAAGCTCCCTTTTCCTGTACCGACTTCAATATGGATTGGATGATCATTTCCAAACAGCTCATGCCATTTCCCTTTATACTGCTCGGGGTTTGCTAAAGCAATATGAGCATTTTCAGCTAAGTAATCATCCGCCCACGGTTTATGTCGCATTCTCAATTTGATACACCTCTATTTTCTTTACATTTTATCAAGATACCACGAAACATAAAGACCCGCAAGACAGCATCTCATATGCCCATATGAAAAAGACCAGTTCCTATTTGGGCTGGTCTTTTTCATGTATAAAATCAATGCTGAATGCACAGTTTAACCACATAAATGACATGCTTGAAAGGAGCATTCACATGGGATTAAACAGCCAACATCAGCTTCAATTAATCAAAGATATTTTAACTGATCACCAGCTGGATTGCTGCGGGACTATTGCAGAATATGAACAGGTGGGACGCGTGATTCAATTAATGCTGGCAAAAGAAGATCTTGATCCTGATATTCGCCAGCTGCTGACAGATATTTATGATTACAGCCAAAAAGGCACCTCTGTCAGTTCAATTGATGCACATATCGAGGAGCATCAATCTCATCTGTCGGAGTGGGTCGAGAACATTCCACTGTCTTAATGGATGTTTAACCGTTTTAACAATGCGCTTAGCTCCGCTTGCACTTCTTTTTGCGCCTTTTCATTGCCTTTTCTTTTATGCCAAACGACAAACGATACGGTTTCTGCGAGCACATACCATGCCATGCGTTTTCGCAGGTTGTCTGTCAGCGGGGCACCATACATCGAGAGCCAGCTTTCCCAGTTCTCTTCTTCAACATAATGATAGAGGAGCGGTCCAAGATCAATCGCTGGGTCCGCAATCATCGCCCCATCCCAATCAATCAAATAGAGCTGATTTTCATCTGTGAGCAGCCAATTATTATGATTGAGGTCACAATGACATACGACCTTGTCCTCGAATTGGACTGCCTCCACATGCTGCTCTAAATACTGGATAGCACGCGCGATATCATGTGATTCAATCTGCTCTTTTAAGATGGACTGCTTGAGATGCATCAGAATGGATTCAGGGTCAAGCGAGTGCTTTTCTAATCGTTTCAGCATATCAAGCAGCTCTTTCGATGTATGAATTTTCCTTAGCTGCTCCGCAACAGGACGGTCATTCATGTCCTTTGGCTTCAGCTCTCGGCCGCTCAGCCAGTGCTGCGCAGTGATCACATCCCCATTTTCCATCCGTTTTGTCCAGACAAGCTTCGGCACAATGCCTTCAGCTGACAAAACCGCAAGAAACGGTGACGTATTGCGTTTTAAAAATAGCTTTTGGTCATTGTGTGTTGCGAAGTACGCATCTCCCGTAGCGCCTCCAGCAGGAGAGATGTGCCATTCGCTACCTAATATTTGTCCCAACCAGTTCATATCAATTTTCAACCCATCATTTCTTAAAATATTTTAAATCGTGCTTTTTTAGTCGACAAAATTCAGCCGATTGAGATCAATTGGCTGTTTTTTTTTATTTATATGATCATAAAAACAAAAAGGACAGCTATTGAGAATGAGATGCTAAACAATAGCCGTCCCTATAGATTTTATCGCTACCTTCTTATACTCGTCAAGCAAAACTAAAAAATCAGGACAAGAACCTGATGAAAAAGAAGGCTTTTTTCATGGTCTATTTGCCTGCGCATACAGCGGCAGTAGTTTAAGCACGTAATTTTAAGGAGTGTTCACTCGTCTTGACAAAAACAGGCGTTGCGCCTATCACTTCTCCATCTGCATGAAATAAGATTTTTTCATCTGCCTCCAAATAGGCTTCCTCATGCTGAAAAAGGGTGACTCCCTCCATTCCAAGGTGCTTTCGAAAAACCATTGCACTTAAAAACAAGAGGACCTTGAATGGATTCAAATCCGTCACAACAATTGTTTGAAAGCCGGGCTGCCTTGCGCTCGCTTCTGGCGCTGCTTCCAGCCCTCCGCCATAATACGGATGATTGCAGACCATCACAAACCACACTTGGCGAAAAACCTTTCTCTCATTTTCAATAAAAAGAGCAAGGTCAAACGGTTTGAATGACCATAAAGAATGAAGGAATGACAGCGGGTACATGATAAACCCCAGCTTGAGCCGCTTCAGCCACTTTCTCCCTCTGAAATGCACCGTTTTCCTCAAAACATGCGCGTCAAACCCAACACCAATATGATTGAGAAAAAGAACGGATTGCGGACTTTCTGCATGCTCTTGAAAGGAACCGAGAGCAAATGTTTTTGTGAGCATTCTCTTTTGCTTTCTCACTTCTTTGATCACATCGTGACGCTGGATACCAAGCCCCTTCGCAGCGTCATTCCAATGACCCGCCGGGACAAAGCTCAGCTGCACATGTTCGATTTCTTTTAAGCCATTCAGCACTTCATGAATGGTGCCGTCACCGCCAATAACGATTAGACGTTTCAATCTATCGTCTTGCATGGCGCTGATCTGTCTTGCCAAAACTTCAGCATGTCCTTCATGCTGGGTGAGAAACGATCGGTATGAGATCTCCATCTTTTGTAATTCTTTCTCTATGCTCCTCCATGTGCGGAGTCCTTTTCCATGTCCTGCTTCTGGATTGACGATAAAGTACCATTCATTCATATATTAGCTCCACTCAGGTCTCGTTTTTGGTGACCTTCATCTGCCTTTAATCGAGCCATTCCTGCCTTCTTTTGCTGTCTGATTCACCATAGGCGAGCAATGCCTTTGTCGCCTTAAATTGCTGGTGTTTTGTCGGCGCCGTGTTTTTCCGCTGCTTGTCAAACCATTCCTCAGCCTTCTTCTTATCGACAACCTCCATCCCATACGGAACTTCAGGTAAGTCAATATAAGAGGTACGGCTGATGAGGATTTTTTTCACAGGAAGCTCTACACCGCTTTGCTGTAAAATTTTTGACACGACGGTTCCAGAACGAAGAAGGCTTGCGCAAGGGTTCAAGACGGACTGAACAGCTTTTCCAGTCGCGCGCTTTTCCCAAAAACGTTCCTTCGATCCGATATATACGCTGTCTGGCTCTGCCTCTAGAAAAGATAAACAGATCACTTCAAGCGGCGTAATGATCACTGGACATAATTCCATCTCTGCTTTTTGAATGAGCAGCACCGGCTTGTACATGACAAAATAAGAATCGGGCAGCTGCCTTGCAAGCATTCGCAGTTTTTCATCATATCGAATGTGATGGGAGACAGTTGAAATGTGAGAGATCGTCGAGCTGGCC
The DNA here is from genome assembly GCF_001857925.1 of Bacillus xiamenensis. NCBI lineage: Bacteria > Bacillati > Bacillota > Bacilli > Caryophanales > Bacillaceae > Bacillus > Bacillus xiamenensis. The sequence goes on along the minus strand of NZ_CP017786.1, from coordinate 2,707,822 downwards.
CACTTTAATTGTACATCGTAAAGATGATCCTTAAAAAAGTGAATCAGCTTCGTTTCATCGGTCGGAACGTTTGTAAAGACACCTTGCTCTATATCTGTCGGCTCGTTAAAGAGACTCAGGTCCTGTTCCTTTTTCATATCGGCTTCTTTTTGCTTTCTCTTTAAGGAGAATTTCTTTCTCTTTTCTTCCTCTTGTTCAGGTGCTTGTCTAAGGAATTGGTCAATTTGCTGCTGCGCCTCTTCTTTTGAAGCTCTTTTTAACTCGTCCCATCTTTGCTTTTTCAATCGAATAAACTGATTGATGTAATGATGCGGGTCTTGTTCATATCGTGATATATAATCTTGGATTTTAATGATTTGCGCCATCTGCTGATCACTCCAACTTCTAGAATCATTTATGTAGGGTAAATTGTTTAATTACGTGATAACGCGGGGTTTCTTTGAGACGAATTTCAAATAAAGCGATACTAGAAACCTCCATCGAATATGGCTCTTTACGTAAGGGCGCTTGTTCTATATAGGGGTGATCCGCATTCCATTTTCGCGCAATCGTCATATGCGGATGAAATGGTCTTTTTTCTACAGGGTGATCTGCTGACAATACGGCTTCTTTCACCTTTTCTCTTACATCCATCAAAGGTTTACTTTCACTAGGCTTTGCAAAAAAGACTCTCGGCCGCTCAATTTGACCAAATACCCCTATCTCATTCAGCTTCAGCGGGAAAGCAGACATCTCATGAGACAGCTGTTCAAGCAGCTCAGATATCTTGTTTAAACGGTCCTCTGGAATTGCGCCTAAAAACACAAGGGTGACATGATAATCAATGGGTGCTGTCCATTTTTGAAAAGACAGTTCGCTCCTCTTGTCTATATCCGCTTTTATTTGATGCGCAAGTTGTTCAGGGATTTGAATACCGATAAAATAATGACGGCTTTCTTCCATATCATCACCTGTCCTTTTTTAACAAACTTTACGAATCCCCATTGATGATAGTATAACTAAAGTAATGCGTAATGAGAAGAAAGGGTGTCATATAATGAAGGTTGCACACAATATCGCTGAGCTGATCGGCGACACTCCGCTTGTAAAATTACAGCGGCTTCAGCCAGACAATGCGGCGGCTGTTTATTTAAAGCTGGAATCATTTAATCCGAGTGGAAGTGTAAAAGATCGTGCTGCTTACAATATGATCGTTGAGGCAGAGAAGCAAGGGAAGCTCACAAAAGGGGCTACAATTATTGAACCAACAAGCGGGAATACAGGAATTGGTTTAGCGATGAACGCTGCTGCAAGAGGCTACAAAGCCATTCTTGTTATGCCTGATACGATGACACAGGAAAGAATCAATATTTTAAAGGCATATGGTGCACAGGTCGTCTTAACCCCAGGGGAGGAAAAAATGCCGGGCTGTATTCAGAAGGCAGAGGAACTAGCTGCTCAAATTCCTCACAGCTTTATTCCCATGCAATTTGACAACGGAGCGAACCCTGATGCTCACAGAACGACGACCGCTGTAGAAATAATGGATGCGGTGAAACAGCTCGGTCAACCGCTAGGCGCTTTTGTCGCAACTGCTGGAACTGGCGGTACCATTACAGGCACTGGAGAGGAATTAAAGAAAGCATTTCCTGAATTGACCATACGTGTGGCAGAGCCGAAGGGATCGCCTGTTTTATCAGGGGGGAAACCTGGCAAGCATAAGCTCGTTGGCACAAGTCCAGGATTTATCCCAAATATTTTAAACGAACAGGTCTATGATGACATTGTGCAAGTAAGCGATGAAGATGCGTATCACATCACGCGGCAGCTTGCCCGCCTTGAAGGCATTTTAGTCGGTCCATCGTCTGGGGCGACGTGCTATGCAGCCATTGAAACAGCCAAACAGCTCCCAAAGGATCACATGGTCGTCTGTATGACAGCAGATACGGGTGAACGCTATTTATCAAGTGATGTTTTTCAGGATTAGGATTAAAAAAGGAACAGGGGGATGAGCCCCTGTTCCTTTTTCTTTATTTCACATTGAGTGAACCCTATAAAACCGACTTCACCTCAGCCTGCTCCCCTGTAATGAGTAAAACCTGTTCATCTGTCAGCGGGAACAAAGAGAGCGTTTCTTGATATTTCTTAATGATTTGCTGTGCGGCTTCACCTAAATAGGCATGATGCATGTGCGGAACAGGATAGCTGCTCATGTCATTGAATCCTTCAAACGAAAGTAATTCTGGCGCTTTCTCCTGATCATCCATCAGTGATATATATTCAATGTTTGGCGCCATGATGATACTCCCTGCGGATTCTCCGATGTACAGCTTGCCTTTGCTCATTGCTTCCTTCAACACGTGATCAAGTCCATGCTTTCTTAATTCCTGTAACAAATAAAAGGTATTGCCGCCCGACACATAGATGACATCATTTTTTTCGATCATACGTGTCATCTCTTCAGCCGTATGCTCAGCCATCTGCACAGTCTCTATGTGCATGTCTAATTGATGAAAGGCCTCTTTTGCTGCCTCCACATAGTGCGTGACCTCCTCCACCTCACTGGCTGTTGGAATGAATGTCACGCTTTTTCCTTTTAATGATTCACCCGCAAAGTCAGACAAGAGAGAATAGGTATCTTTAAACGAAGAGCATAAGAACATTTTTTTCACTGCGAAATCCCCTCTTCTCTTTCCTTTTTCTATTTTGCCAATTCATACATGGCTTGTGCATATAGAGCTGTTGCTCTTAGTAAGTCATCAATTTCGATATATTCATCTTTTTGGTGTGCACAATCTGGTCTTCCTGGGAATAGGGGGCCAAAAGCAACTCCTGCCTCTAATGACCTCGCATACGTTCCTCCCCCAATCGCAATGAGGGTCGCAGGATCTCCAGTTTGTTCTTCATATACCCGCTGCAATGTTTTCACAAGTGGATGATCTTTTGAGACGTGATGCGGAGGGCTGTCGTCAAATTTCTCAATGACTGCTCCTTTGATACGTTCCATTCCTTTTCTGACTTCCTTCCCGTCCGCTGTCACTGGATACCGGACATTTAGCCCAAGCTTTGCTTCTTCGTTTTGCGTATAGCGGATCGTCCCCACATTCAAGGTCAAGTCGCCGCTAATGTCATCCTTACAAGCAATGCCCAGCTTTTGTCCTCGTGTGTCTTGATCAAATAACGCATTTATTTGTGATGTAAAAGCAAGCCCTTGTTCATCTAATTCATGCTCACATAAGAAATTTGCCATATGAATGCCCGCATTTGTACCATGCGCCGGCTCCATTGCATGAACCGATACACCTTTTAATGTGAAGGTCAGTCCATCCGCTGTCATCTTTACCTCACCGGTTAATTGATTTTCTGCGAGATAGGCTTCAAAAGCTGTTTTCAATGCTTCAGCATCGTGTTCGTTTGTTGCTGCCACAATCGCTTTGGCTTCATCTGGCACCATATTGAGTCTCATGCCTGATGTGAATTGCTTGAGGGTATAACGCTTATTTTCTTCTGATTGTTCGTATGTAAAGGAGACGATGGCATCAATGATCCCTTTTTCAGCATGAATGATGGGGAAATCTGCATCTGGCGCAAAGCCAATTTGCGGCATTGCCTCATGCTTGAAATAGTGATCCACACAGCGCCAATCGCTTTCTTCATCTGTTCCGATGATCATTCGAATTTTTTTAGACAGCTTCAGCCCTGCGTCTTTTAATATCTTCAGTGCGTAAAAAGCCGCCATGGTTGGCCCTTTATCATCAATGGCCCCTCTTGCAAATAGTTTATTTTCTCTTATGTCGGCTGAAAATGGCGGGGTTGTCCAGCCTTCACCAGCAGGCACGACATCCACATGACATAACACACCGACGATGTCTTCGCCTTCTCCATATTCAATATGACCGGCATAGCCATCAACATTTTTCACTGTAAAGCCTTCGTCTTGCCCTTTTTTCAGCATATACTGAAGGGCCTGATCTACTTTTTCTCCAAATGGCTTCCCTTCTGTTCCACCTTCTTCATCAAGAACACTTTCAATTTGTAAAAAAGATTGTGTGTCCTTTATCAAGTCTTCTTTCTTTCGTATGACTTCAGCTTCCCAATTCATTTTCCATTCCTCCTTGAAAAAAGGTTGCAATCCACCCTTAAAACGAATATTATATTAAGTGTTTTGTAATAATGTTCGTAAATGGAGGATTTTATGTTTCACTTAAAAGAAAATCAAACCAACATAAAGAAAGAATTGCTCGCGGGTATGACGACATTCTTTACTATGGTATATATTGTTGCCGTCAATCCAGGAATTCTTTCAGATACAGGCATTCCTTTTGACCAAGTCTTTACTGCAACAATTATCGCTGCTGTTGTCGGCACGCTCTGGATGGCACTCTTTGCCAACTATCCGATTGCCATTGCACCGGGTATGGGGCTGAATGTCTATTTCACCGTCACTGTTGTCGGCGGCGGCGGTCTCAGCTATCAAACAGCGTTCAGTGCGGTATTTGTTGCTGGTATACTCTTTATTATTTTATCGTTAACATCCCTTAGAAAACAACTGATTGAAGCCATTCCAGATAATTTAAAGTACGGCATTACAGCAGGAATCGGCCTTTTCATTGCATTCATTGGTCTAAGACAGTCTGGCATCATTGCCGCTGATCCGCAAAATCTTGTGAAACTCGGTCATTTAAGCTCACCAGTTGTGATTTTGACACTCGTTGGCTTAATGATTTCGGTTATTTTAATGGTTCTTCAAGTCAATGGAGCGCTGTTTATCGGCATGTTAGCGACCACTTTAATTGCACTTGCAACTGGTCAGCTTCACTTGCCTAAAGTGCCGGTAGACATTCCTGCATTGCCTGAAGGGATGCTAATTACAAATCCATTCGCTGCGTTTGGTGATGTATTCACACATCATTTGTATGCCGTCGTATTCTCATTCTTACTTGTGACGATTTTTGATACAACAGGAACGATGATCGGAGTTGCGGAACAAGCAGGATTAATGAAAAATGGCCAGCTGCCAAAGGTCCGCAGAGCCTTGCTTGCTGACTCTGCTGCGACGACGATTGGTTCTATGTTTGGAACAAGCCCAACCACAGCTTATATTGAATCATCATCAGGGGTTGCTGCTGGCGGAAGAACTGGACTGACCTCTTTAACGGTTGCTGCTTTGTTTATTGTCGCATTGTTTTTTGGCCCACTCGTTCAAGCCATTTCTTCCTTACCATCCATCACATCACCTGTTTTAATTATTGTCGGCTGCTTGATGATGAACTCAGTGTCACGCATTCGCTGGAACGAGCTTGACGAAGCATTTCCTGCTTTTCTTGTGATCCTTTCCATGCCGCTGACATCTAGTATTTCTACTGGAATTTCACTTGGATTTATTTCATATCCACTAGTGAAATTGGCAAAAGGGAAATGGAAAGAAGTGCATATTCTTGTTCTCATTTTTGCCATCTTATTTTTCGTGCAGCTCTTTTTCTTAGAAGGATAAATTGAAAAAAGGGACATTCCCCGTTTGAATGTCCCTTTTTCATTTGATTGATTTTTTTATTTTGTAAATTTTCAATGTTTATTTTTATTCTTTTCTCAGGTGACAATTCACTTCTTACCCCTTGTGTTTATTGGGTTGTAACCGAATTCAATTCATGATATATAACACATGTCCATTCATGAAGACAAGTTTAAAAACACGTAAAGTTGACTTTTTGGTGGAACTAGATGCATAATAACGTGTATAATAGAATAAAACATTAAGAAACACGAACATTTACCATTGTTGCATGTCCTTATTTCGCAGTTTTAGTGTAGTAAGTTGTGGTTAGTCAAGTCCATCCGATCTTATTGATAGGGAGTGGTTTTTTGAAACCTTCAACAAACCGTATGATGACTCGAATAAAATCAGTCTATATGTTCATTCAAGAGAAAGGTCTTGTGACGACACAAGAGCTGGTTGATGAATTCGGGATCACACCTAGAACCATTCAAAGAGACTTAAACGTGCTTGCCTATAACGATCTTGTTCATAGTCCAAGCCGAGGCAAATGGGAAACAACGAGAAAAAAAGTAAAAATATCATCTTAGGCGAATAATGAATTGTCCATATAACAAAAAGAACCGGCGAGATGCCGGTTCTTTTCTTTTGCTCTATTTTAATCACAATGGATTAAGCTGTCTAACTCCTCGTCTGTCAATTCACGGTACTCTCCGGGTGTTAACTCCTCGTCTAATGAGACAGGGCCCATTGACAGTCGTTTTAGAAATATCACTTCATTGCCCACGGCTTGTGCCATCAGCTTCACTTGATGGTATTTCCCTTCAGTAATCGTTAAACGAATTCGTGTATCCGCCTCTTGATTCGCATCCACTTCAACCTTTGCCGGCTTCGTTTGGTAGTCGTCTAAAATCACAACCCCCTCTTCAAGACGTTTCATGTCTTGATCTCCGAGCGGATATTTCAGATGAACTTCATACGTTTTCGGGACATGCTTTTTTGGAGAAAGTAATTGATGTGCGAGCTGTCCATCATTTGTCAGGAGGAGAAGACCAACTGTGTCCTTATCCAGTCTCCCCACAGGGAACGGCTCCCTTGCGATATCCTCCGGCTCCAGTAGATCGACAACCGTCTCATCTCGCAGATCCTCTGTTGCTGAAATGACGCCATCCGGCTTGTTCATCATTAAATAAATGAATTCTTTATACTCTACACGCTCTCCGTGCACGAGCACTTCATCATTTGATGGATCGACATGATCTTTCACCTGCTTCGCCACTTCTCCATTCACTGTGACAGCCCTTGCCTTGACCAGCTTCTTCACATCTTTTCTTGAACCAAAGCCGCTATTGGCAAGCAATTTATCCAGCCTCATGATGATCCACCTCTTCTTAACTCTTTTGTTTTAAAAATGACGGCATACGTCTGCCAAGTACACGCTCTAATAATCCAACTTTGTAAGATAGGAACATGTACACACCACCGCCAGTGATCATTGAAATCAAAATGACAATACCAGCTTGTACAATTCCGCCTTCATAAGAGATCACTTGACTCACAAGCTGACTCGTCACATAAGCCACTACAGCCATGATCGCCGTTAAAATACTAATGAGAATAAAACGTTTAAAAATCCTGCGGAACGAATAGCCTGCATGGCGCTTGATCATGATGAACATATACAAGATCGATGCACTGTAGCCTAGTGCAGTTGCGAGCACAGAACCGTTTCCTTGCAGCCAGCTAATCAGCGGGATATTCAGAACCGTTTTAATGATAATCCCTAACATAAGACTGACAATCGCAAATTTTTGTTTGTTAATCCCCTGCAAAATTGCTGCGTTAATCGTGAATAAAGAAAACAATAACGCAACTGGTGCATACCAGAACAAAATAGAAATCCCAATCTCAGGATGCACAGACGGATAGAAAAACCAATAAACCGGTCCAGCCAATGCCGAGATTCCAAATGACGCAGGCAGAACGAAGAATAAAATCACCTGCATCGTTTGATCAATTTGCCGATTTAGCAGCTTGTAATTACGCGATGTAAAGGATTCCGTAATCGTCGGAATCAGTGTTAAGCCAAATGCGGTTGCAAGTGACACAGGGATCATGACGAGCTTTGGTAAATAAAGCGTCACAATAGACAGAACCGCTGTACTAATGTCCTGATGCCCTGATGCAATCATGGCCCTGTTAATTGTATTTGTATCAATATAAGAATAGATTGGAATCGCAAGTCCAACAAACACATATGGTGCTGCATAGCTGAACAGCTCTGTAAACATTTGCTTATAAGATAAATTAGAATAAGCGCCTGTATTCGGCTGCATAGCCAAAAGCCGATCCTTCCGCTTCAGCCAATACACATACAGCGTAAATAGTCCGCCAAACGCACCGATGAGTGCCGCAAATGTGGCATAACCGACCGCAATGACAAGCCCGCCGTCAAGCACCTTTAAAATAATAAACGTCGCTGTTAATAGGAAGATGATTCTGACAAGTTGTTCGATGACTTGGGAAACAGCTGTCGGTCCCATCATCGAGTGCCCTTGGAAGAACCCCCGCACAAGACTCATAATTGGTACAACCAAAAGACCTAAACTGACCATTCGAATCACATAGACCACTTGATCGACCGTCAAACCGCCTGTTTCATTCGATCCGCCAAGCTGAATTTTGGCAAAAATCGGGGCGGTCAAATATAAAATAGAAAAGGCGATAATACCGGTGACAAGCATGACCGACATACCCGCCCTGAACATTTTTCTTGTTGTCTCATAATCGCCGATTGCATTATATTTGGAGACAAATTTCGATACCGCTGTTGGAAAACCAAGTGTAGCAATACTTAAAAAGATCGTATACTGATTGTATCCATATTGGAATAGCGCACCACCAGTCGCTCCGACCATTGCGCTAAATGGAATTAAGTAAATCATACCGAGAATACGAGAGAGATAAGTCCCAATCGTTAAAACCAACGTACCACGAAGCAGTTTATTAGACATGCGCTTAACCACCATTTTTCTAATGAATATTCAACTTAACTATTTTACCACATCATTTCATCGCACAGGTAACAATTCCAATACAGAAGTCACAAAACCAATCAATTCATATTTCAGCCTTCCCTGATCTTCGTTATAATAGAGAAATGACTGAAAGTAGAAAGAGGAATGTAACATGAAACATTATGATGTCATTGTCATTGGCGGCGGACCTTCTGGACTGATGGCCGCGATTGCATCAGCAGAGCACGGTGCAACTGTTCTGTTAATTGACAAAGGAAACAAACTTGGCAGAAAGCTGGCCATTTCTGGCGGCGGACGCTGCAATGTGACCAATCGCCTTCCAGTAGAAGAAATCATCAAGCATATCCCCGGAAACGGCCGTTTTCTATATAGTGCATTTTCTGAGTTCAATAACGAAGATATTATTTCATTCTTTGAACAGCTAGGTATTGAACTAAAAGAAGAAGACCATGGACGTATGTTCCCTGTCTCAAACAAGGCACAATCTGTTGTGGATGCCCTATTAGACAGGCTCCGTGCGCTCAATGTCACCATTCGAACGAATGAAAAGATTAAAACAGTTCTGTATCAAGACGGACAAGCGGCGGGAATTGTTACAAATAATGATGAAAAAATTTCAAGTAACGCCGTTGTCATTGCCGTAGGAGGAAAAAGTGTGCCGCATACAGGCTCTACCGGCGATGGCTATGCATGGGCACAAGCCGCTGGTCATACCATTACAGAGCTCTTTCCAACAGAAGTACCCGTTACATCAGATGAACGTTTTATTAAGGAGAAAGTGCTTCAAGGTCTTTCGTTGCGAAGTGTGGCGGTGAGTGTATTAAATAAAAAAGGAAAACCTGTTGTCACCCATGTCATGGATATGATCTTTACGCACTTCGGGTTATCAGGCCCAGCTGTTCTCAGATGCAGCGGATTTGTTGTAAAGGAGCTGAAAAAACAGCCGACCGTCCGTCTGCAAATTGACTTATATCCGAAGCTCAATGACGAGGAGCTGTTCCAAAAGCTTCATCGCGATTTAAAAGATGAACCAAAAAAAGCCATTAAAAATGTACTAAAGTCTTGGATGCAAGAACGCTACTTATTATTCCTTTTAGAGCGGAATGGCATTGATCCGCAAGATACGTTCTCTGGCCTCGCCAAAGATAAACTGCGTGCGTTTGCCCATGATTGCAAACATTTCATCGTTCATGCGAATGGAACGTTATCTCTGGATAAAGCATTTGTCACAGGTGGCGGCGTTTCTGTCAAAGAGATTGAACCGAAGAAAATGGCATCTAAAAAAATGCGTGGTCTTTATTTCTGCGGAGAGATTTTAGATATTCACGGTTACACAGGCGGCTACAATATTACGTCAGCACTTGTGACAGGCAGGCTGGCTGGTATGAATGCGGCACTAGAAGTAAAGGAGAGATTTCAATGATTAGACGCGCACTTCCAATTGTCATTGCAGTCGTCATTAGCTTGACAGCGGCTGTCATCATGAAGCTGTCGATTTCCCCGTTAAAATTCGCGATTGTTTTGGCGTTTACCATTTTCGCTGTTTGCTTAAAAGAATATGTCTACCGTCTTCGTAAACGAATTGAGGAAAAATCGTCATCACATATCAATGATCGTTAAACGGAAGGAAACATGTGAACGTAAAAAGGAGGTCGAGTGAGAAACTCGCCTCCTTTTTGTTTGAAAATAGTGGAGAGAGGGGAATTAAAATAAAATCCTCTGCTTAAACGTGTAGAACAACAGGAGAGTGAGATGATGTGAAAAACGTATCAAGTGTATTTTGGATGGTGATTGCTATCACATTTGTTGCTGTTCTATGGGGAGTCTTTTCTCCAGAAACATTGCAAAATGTGACAGATCAAATTCAAACATATATTAATCATGAAGAATATATTGATGAACTGATCTTCAGAACGCCAGGTTACCACGGATGGCAGCAGGAATATTGGTTAAGTCATTGTGGAGATTTTTGCGCGATCGTCCAGTATGTTGGATGGAAAGAGATTGAGCATTTAGAGGAAGAACTCTCAGAGGATATAGAGGAGATTTGCAGCGGCGGAAATGTCACAAAAGAGAACCTTAAACAATGGCTCGTTAACGGAGGAGACTTACAAGGCTACCTCTTTCAATGTGTTCACTGTAAGAAGCATCGGCTGCATATTGACGCTAGTTAAACGAAAAGGACCTTCCAAATAGGTCCTTTTTGGATGCCGTCTATTTTTTATATAAAATGAGCGCAGAAAAACAGTAGAGCTGTTCTCCCCCTTGCTCACAGATCACCGCTACATTGTATTTGATGTCAATAATTTGGTCGTCGTCCATTCCTCTTAAAAAGAGATTGATTTCGCTTTGTAAATCTTTCTCGTGTTCTTCATCAAACACAGCTACCTTCAGCACATATGCCACTCTCCCTTCTCTTGCTACTCTATCTTTATGCATATAAGGGCGGGCATATGAACAAAAAAAGCCTTCCATCTCGTCGATGAAAGGACTTCATTTTACAGCTTCGGTTTTGTTTCTCCTGTCCATGCAAGCATGCCACCAGCGACATTGGTTGCTTGATAGCCTTGGTCTTCTAAGAAATAGCAGACATTCTCACTGCGTTTACCCGAACGGCAAATAATGTAATACTCTTGCGATTTATCGAACGCATCCAGTTTCTCTGGGATATCGCCCATGCGAATGTGGACTGCTTCTGGAATCATACCTTCTGCTACCTCTTCATCCTCACGCACATCAATTAGCTGAATGGCTTCTTCTTGCTCTAGCTTTTGCTGTAATTCTTCTATTGAAATTTCTTTTACTGCCACGATGCTCATCTCTCCTTTTATTCACAGTGACACCATTATAACAAATCATTCACATCACTGCGTATTCACCCGCTTTGATTGCAGGAAAGACGGCAATCGCTTCTTCACATCTACTGCCTGCTGCTCACTTTCAAACTCTATCTTTTTAAATACTTGATAGGCTAGCCACATGTGTCCATATGCAAGAATACTGATGCTAAAAAACGGCACGATGCCCGGCAAATAAGCAAATAGGATAAAGAGAACCGCCGAGAAAACGAGCATAGAGAGCGTATATTGTAAATACGAGATACCGAGTAGAAGGGAAAACTTTAAATAAAGTCGTTTTTTCCAATCATAATGAGCCAGCAGCGGAAAAATATAAAACAGGCTGACAATAAACAGAAAACCAAAGATATAGATTGCAAAACGAAGTACATGTAATAACCAGCTCGTTGGATAAATATAAGCAAGGTCCACATAAATAATTGTCCCAATGATGACTAGCACCGCTCCAATGACATTAGAGCGTACAAATTCTTCGCGGTATACCTTCCAAAAAGTGCGGAATACCTTGACTTGATCGTGCCCTTGTATCCACTTTCTCATCACTGAAAATAACGCTGTTGTTGCAGGCATAAAGCCAAAGATTCCAAGCCCTAATAAGGTGAACAAAAGCCATAGCAAATTCGTATAGGCGAGTCTCATTACCCACTCACACATCCGCAGCATTCTGCTCATTGATCCATCATGATCCATCTCTGTTCCCTCCTCTCTTTCTCGTTACACCGTCTCTTTTTGAAACAATTCTTCTATGTCAATTGGGCGTTTTTCTGCTACTGAGCGCCACATGCCTTCTCCAAGTGCAATCGAATAAGCACCCGCCTCTGCTCCTGCCGAAATGTCATAAGGAATGAGCGGGTCTTTTCCTAAAAATAAATCTGCTAATAACAGCGGATCTCCTCCGCCATGTCCACCTGACTGTTTCACGACTTCAATTGTCTCTTTTCCACCAAACATCGGGTAGTAGAAAATCGTCTGTTCCGGAAATTGAAAGGGAATTCTCGATGGCACATGAAACTCATTTGTTTCAATACGTCCCTTTGTCCCGTTAATCGCAAGCCGGTAGCCTTCATATGGTGCTGAGAATTGAATCGAATAGCTTAACAGAGCCCCTTGGTCATAAGCGACTGACGCCACATATGTATCCTCAATATCAATTTCCTGATCAAAAATACAGGCATCAGGGCGGTAATTTGAGTACAGCTCTGACTGCTCCTGACCTGATTCAATATGGTCGTCCTCCACCTTCGAACGCTCTAACCGCGGATTCCACCTTGCTTCATAATGACATGCATCTTTCACATGGCATGTTCCGCAATATCTATTTTCGTCACTCTGCATAGGATTCCAAGGACTTTCATCCCCATAATAGTTCAGGGCGCCATAGGCAAAGACTTGCTTCGGCTTTTGATCAATCCACCAGTTGACCAAATCAAAATGATGGGTTGATTTATGAATAGAAAGTCCGCCAGAAAATTGACGCGAGCGGTTCCACCTTTTGAAATAACTCGCTCCGTGATACGTATCAATGAGCCAGCTCAACTCAACAGATGTGACCCTTCCAATCTTTCCGTCTAAAATAAGCTCTTTTATCTTCCGATGAAATGGATTGTAGCGATAATTAAAGGTGACTGTGACCTTCCCTTTGCTCTCTGCCTCTTTATCCATCACTTTTTTGGCATCTTTTGCTGTTGTGACCATTGGCTTTTCAGTGATGACATCGAGATCATGGTCAAGTGCCTGCATAATATACGTGACATGCGTATCATCCCGTCCCGCTACAATAACGATATCTGGCTGTGCTTCCTTCACCATCTCATCAAAGGCATCCTCATGAAAAAATGAGACACCCCTTAGTGCTGGAAAACGTTCCTGACAAAGTGTATACCGCTTCACATCTACATCTAAGAGCCCTGTAATTCTATAGTGCTCATTGAAATCCTCGGTGAGCGGTTTGATAAACATATTGAAAGCACGGTGACTAAGCCCGCAAACGACGACCCTTTTCACATTCCCCACCCCTTTGACTAACGATTTTCACGAAGCTGTTTCATAAGAGACAGCGCCTCTTCTGATTTCTCCGCATATATAGGAATGAAGGCGACCATATCTCGATGTAATCGAAAGGTATAGCCGTTTAGCTGCTTCGTTCCTTTATTGATTTGGACCGCATAATCGATTGTATGCCCCGTCTTTGGATCTTCAACCGTGTACGGTCCCGCCCCTTCACCATCTATCCCCATCTCTTCGAGCAGCTGAAAGCTTTCAGGATCATCATACGTTCTAAACATTTCTTCTGGGACAAGCATCACGTCCCCCTCTTTTGCGGTAATTTCAACAAGAAGCTTCTCAGGAATTGCCGGGAAGATGTGAACGTCATATGTCTCCTGATTCGGCTGAAAAGCCTTTTTCACTAATTGATCTTTCATTCCCTTTGACATGTCAGAAAAAATCAGGACATCGATCCCTTCTGTTTTCCCCTGACAGGCTGACAAACAAAAGGCAGCGATGAAACTCAAAAGCCATGCAGCCCTTTGACGCCGCCTCATGCCTTTTGAAACACAGACAGCTTTTCTAGCTCAGTTAACGCCATAATAAAAGCGCCTGCTCCATGCAAATCATTTGTACTCCGCTCTCTTCCAACGTAATAATCATAAAATCCCGCAGATGTTCCAATGCAGATATCGTTTACAACAAAATCACCGTTCTCTTTTTCCGCCGTCTTATACTGAATCAAGCCTTGATACGCTTTGACAACGTGATCAACATATCGAAGACTGACATATCCCTCATTCATGGCTTTAGCCATTGCATACATAAATAGACAAGACCCTGAGCTTTCAAGCCAATTGTCGCTCTGGTTGCCTTTATCAATGATTTGATACCAAAGACCAGTCTCATCATCCTGATACTTAGCCACACTTTCCAGCATATCTGTCAGTGTATCCTTCCACACCTTTCGCCCTTCATGTCCCTCTGGCAGATCCTCGATCATATCGGCTAATGCAAGGACATACCAGCCAAAGGATCTTGCCCAAAATTCCGGGGAACAGCCGGTTTTTTCATCTGCCCATGGCATCACTTTCCGTTCATCCCATGCGTGATAGTAAAGGCCGGTTTTTTCATCTTTTGTATGCTTTCTCATGAGGTGCTCCTGGTGGATGACCATCTCCACAAGCTCCTCCTCTCCTTTCAACTGAGCATACTTTAAAGCAAAAGGACCACCCATATAGAGACCATCAAGCCACATTTGATAGGCATAATGGTCTTTATGCCAAAATCCGCCCTCAGACGTGCGATTGAGCGTGTGATAAAGACCGCGCAGCTTTTCTGCTGCCCGCACATACCGCTGCTCTCCTGTTCTTTCAATTAACGGAAATAAAATGAGCCCTGCTTGGATCGCATCAAGTTCATCTCTGCGAAATAACAGATTTCCATGATCATCAATGAGTGCGTCCGCATAGTTTTTCACATAATCGACATACGCCTTGTTCCCGGTTGCTTCGTAAAGCTTCATCACACCGCAAAGGAACACCCCTTGGTGATAGTGCCATCTTCCCGCTGGCGGAAGTTCAATCGGTGTATACGCTTTCATTATTGTCTGTGCTAATTTCTCTGCTTGCTCAAGCGGTGATAGCTGTTCAGTCGATACTGTCATTGATCTTCATCTCCCTTTTTAGTAAATACCTTCTTCCCCAAACTTCTTCGCTAAACGATTCGCCATCATGACCAAAATAAGTCCAACGGCTGCTTTAAATAAACCAACAGCGGTACTATAGCTGAATTGTCCTTGCTTAAGACCAGCTGTATAGACGTACGTATCAAAAATCTCTGCTACTTCCCGGTTCGTTGCATTCAGCAATAGATAAACATGCTCAAAGCCAAGCTCTAATGTATCACCGATTTTTAAAATCAGCAGAACGACAATGACGCTCTTAATCGCAGGAAGGGTAATATGCCACATTTGTCTCAGCCTGCCGGCTCCATCCATTTTCGCTGCTTCATATAACTGTGGATCTACCGCCGTAATCGCCGCAAGATAAATGATTGTCGACCAACCTGCTTCTCTCCAAATCACCTGTAAAATGTACATCGGTCTAAACCATTCTTGACTAAGGAGAAAGTTAATCTTCTCTCCTCCAAAGAACGCAATCAATTCATTAATTAACCCACCATCTACCGTTAACAAAACAAAAGATAAGGACACAACAATGACCCATGACATGAAGTGAGGGATATAAATCATCGTCTGAACAAATTTCTTAAACAATGCCAATCTCACTTCGTTTAACAAAAGAGCTAATAAAATCGGAATTGGAAAAAAAATCACGACATTCATGGCGAATAGAATTAACGTATTTTTTAATAAGATGAAAAATGTTGGTTCTGTAAACAATCGAATAAAGTGTTTGAATCCAACCCACTCACTCCCAAGAATGCCGAGAAACGGCTGATAATCTTGAAAGGCAATAATCAGTCCCCACATCGGTACATATTTAAAGACAATAAAATAGATGAACCCCGGCAAAATCATTAAATACAAAAACTTTTGACTAAGTAATTGATTAAGTAAGCGCTTTCTCTTTTCTTTTTTCAAAGCTGCCGCAGGCACACCCTTGGCAGTGACATCCTGTGTTTTCATTGATAAAGCCTCCCCCTCATGCTGATGCATGTGTTAACTGTATCTTAAGGATGAAAAATCCGTCTACAATCATATCATCAGATCATATTTCCTTAGGGGGTGCTACTCAAAACGTTACATAAAACATGAGAAAATGATCCTAATCTCAGAAAATGATTATTGACAAACCTACCAGATTTTTGGATTAATAAATTAAGGGGAAAAGTTGCTTCGTTTGAAATGGGGGGTTTTATGAAAAGAAGGCAATATAAATTTTATTACAAGCTTGTGACGTTTTTTTTCATGCTTAGTACAATTCCTGTAATCATTGTCGGTATTTTCTCTTATCAGCATTCGCAAAAAACTGCACTTGAAAATATCTCAAATGAAAAGCTGGACAGCATTAAACAAACACAATCCAATATTGAGCATATTTTAAAGACAGTAGATCATTCTCTCACTCACTATGTCAGTTCGCCGCCTCTCCTTCAAACACTGGCTGAACCTTTACATCCAGACCAATTCCAGCTTTATAATCAAGTACAGCAAGAACTAAATTACCTGCAAACCTTCGATACCGACCTCTCCAATATTACACTTGTTAGTAAGATGGAGGATTGGTACATGAACAATTCCGGTCTTTATCATCTAACGAATGGAGACCAAGAAAAAGCGTTAACTTCTTACCTCAATATTCCGAGTCACTCTAGCTGGGCACTTGAAGAAAATAATCCACTTGTCGCAACAAAAGAAGGAAAAACGTCCTTTTGCAAATACAATGTGAACTTAATTAAACAACTTCCTATGAACAGTGTTCAAAAAAAGGGAGTCGCCGTCGCCAGCATTCCAAGCTGCACGATTGCTGACAACATGCCTGACTTCTCTCAATCTGATAGTATGATGGTCATTGATACAAACGGAAAAGTGCTGCTACATAATCGCAAAGAACAAATCGGTGAATCTTTGAAAAACCAGGATTTCGTCAAGCGTGTGCTGTCACTTGAAGAACGATCAGGACAATTTGATACGAAGATTGATGAACTCAACTATCAAATTACATTTCAAAAATCAGACTATAACGAATGGACGTACCTATCCTTTGTCTCCATTCCAGAACTCAAACAGCAAACGAAATCAATTGGATGGATTACCTTTATTATTTGCTCTATTTTGTTAGCGCTTTCATTACTATTTTCATGGTTTGGTTCCAGACACTTTTATAAACCGATCCGCTTATTATACGAATCCTTTGCACGCAATGAATCCTTTTTGCATAAGCAGCCTTTCCAAAATGAGTTTGAATTAATCGAGTCGAGCATTAAACAAATGAAAGATCAAAACAATGATTTAGAGGAACGCATTGAGCAGCAAGTGACCCATTTACAGCAATACTTTATGGTGCGGCTTTTGCTCGGAAAGCTGACGGAAGAAGAGATTAACAATCGATTCCAAAGTTTAGGCTTCCCTCGTGAATGGTCCCATTTATCCATGCTTGTGACCCAAATTGATACGCTGAAAGGAACGCCGTATGAAAAAAAGGATGCTGACTTGCTTTTGTTTGCGATCAATGGACTGATCGAGCAAATTATTCCGCAAGATGAGCACCTTCAGCCAACCGTTGTCAATCAGCATCAAACAACGATCATCCTCAACCAATCAAAGTCAGAGGAAGAATTTACTGAATATTTAAACCAATTAGCTGAAATCATTCAGCAGCGTATCGAGGAAGAGCTTGGTTTGTCAATCAGCATCGGTATTAGCCGCCAGTTTAAAGAGCTCACCATGGCAAAACATGCGTATATTGAAGGGAAAGAAGCCTTAAAATATAGACTCAAAGCAGAGAAAAAGTCCATTATCTTATATGAGCATATCCAGCCAGGAAAGACCTTTAAAACCCACTTTCCCAAGCAGCTACAGCATGATTTATTTGATGCGATCAAAGCTGGCGATCAAGGCAAGGCGGATCACTATTTACATGTGCTCCTGCAATCCATTTTTTCTAAAAATGCTGGACCGCACGAATACCATATCGCCCTCGCCCGCTTTTTAAATAATTTGATCGAGCTGATGCATTTGCTTGGCATTGAATTATTTGAGGTGGAAGACAATAAAATGCTCTATGATACGATCTTTGAATTTAAAACCTTTGAAGACACAGAGGCATGGCTGAAGCATGAGATCATTCGGCCGATCATTGATCAGCTTGGTGCACGTGAAGACTCGCAGTACAAAAATATTTCAGAGAAAATCATCCATATCATTCATCAAGAATTTGACTCAGATCTCACCTTGGATGAAATCGCCACACGCCTACATTACAATCCAAATTATTTAAGCAGTATTTTCAGAAAGGAAATGGATATCTCCTTTAGTGAATATCTTTCGTCCTACAGACATCATGTCGCCAAAAACTGGCTTGTCGAAACGGATATGTCCGTGAAAGAAATTTCCGAAAAGCTAAAATATAAAAACCCGCAAAATTTCATTCGCTCCTTTAAAAAGCTGGAAGGAACGACACCTGGTAAATATCGCGATCAGAAAAAAGGCATATAAAGCAAAGTCCCGCTCTCAAAAGAAGCGGGACTTTATTTATTTAAACTGTTCATTCAGAATACTGTCTTCCAGCACTGAAAGCGGCTCTCCATACACTCGTTCAATATGGGCTGCTCCCCAATCACATAATGCATTCAAAATTCTTTCGAGTGACTGTCCGTATTCACTTAATTCATATTCCACTTTAGGCGGCACTTGTTCATACACAATGCGGTTAATCCCCCCGTCACTTTCAAGCTCTCTGAGCTGCTGTGTGAGCATTTTCTGTGTGATGTTTGGCATGAGCCGCTTTAATTCACTCGTCCGCTTTTTCCCATGTGTCAAATGGCATAAAATGACGCACTTCCATTTCCCGCCAATGACCTCAAGCGTTGCCTCCACAGAAATATTATATTTCTTCTTTTCCATCGTTTCTTCACTCCTTATTGTTCTGAACAGGCACTTTAACGAATTGGTCCTGATCCAGATAACTTTGACTTTTAAAGAAAACACCCCGCTTTTTTGCTAAGCGGGGCGTTTTGTTTATGATTTTTTAAAGGACGCTTCATATTCCTCGATGATTTTATTTCCACCATTTGATTTCCACTTCTCTATATCTTTCTTAAATTGCTCTTCGTTTATATCTCCAAGAATGAACTTATAGGTGGCATCATCAATGATTTTTTTCAATTCGTTTCCACGCTCTGATGCTGTTTCTGAATACAGGCTTTCAGCAGGGTTGGCGACGATGATTTTTTTATTGTCTTCTTCCAGCTCTTCGTATTTTGTTCGAACTGGGTCTCCTTTATTTTTCAAGTAACGTTTATCAATCCCTACAAGGCTGACAAGCGGCTGTACATCTGTCTGCCAGCTTTTCACTTGGCTTTCTTCTCTCACAAATGTATTTCCATCTTGCTTGTTATAATGCTTTCCATCAATCCCGTAAGTCATGAGACCATACACATCTTCTTCAGCAATGCGGTCAAAGAAGGCCAAAATTCGCTTTAACTCCGCCTCTGTTTTGACGCTTGTTTTAGGGAATGCGAAGATACCATTATGACCGCCTGATGCCCATACACGTTCTTTGCCATCTGGGCCTTTGATTCGGTTGATAATGTCCACTTCCATGTTTTTATCGGTAGCGTCATCTCTTAGGTTCACCGCATCGACCATATTTCCAACATAAATGCCCGCTTTTCCTTGTGAGAACAATTCCTGCTGCTGTGTTTTACTTGTGACAGGGAAATCTTTGTTAATATAGCCATTGTCACGCAGCTTTTTCATGTATTTCATTGTATTCATATACTCATCTGTCATAAAGTCTGGTGTGAATTTGCCGTTTTCTTCTTTCCAATCTGTCGGCATTCCTTCATACGAACCAAGTGTTTTAAATGCCCCATAAATCAAATCGTTTCGATCTGTAAAGCCAATTGTATCGGCTTTTCCATTTTGATTTGGGTCTTTTTCAGTAAATGCCTTGGCTACTTCATAAAGATCATCCAACGTTTTTGGTGTATCCAAATTTAAATTTTCAAGCCAATCCTTTCGAATGACAATCCCTTGTCTTGAAAGCGGTCTCTCTCTATAAATACCATAAAGCTTACCGTCTATAGAGGCGTTTTTATTAATCAGTTCGTTCATCTTACTTAAATTTGGATAATCCTTTAAGTACGGACCGATTTCCCAGAACATGCCTGATCTGAACGCATTAATCGCCGACGAATTCTTAATGTCTTGAATCGTCACAATTTGTGGGAGATTCCCGGCGGCAAGTGCTGAATTTAAACGGTCTTCCTTCACCGCATCAGGCACCCATGTAATATCAAGCTCTGTATTTGTGAGCTTCTCAATCTCTTTTAATACCGTATCTTTCGGCGGCTGCTGGTGATACAAAATGGCCATCCATGTCAGCTTCACCTTTTTGTCTAAATCAACCTTTTCATCTGATGAGCTTGCTCCCTTACTTGAACATGCTGACAAAATGCCGCTTGCAGCAAATAACAAAACAAACGCAATCAGCCATAATTTCTTTCTCCCCATATGATCCCTCCGTTGTTCCATCTTTTTAACCCTTTACAGAACCGAGTAATGCCCCTTTGTTGAAATGCTTTTGAATAAATGGATAGACAAGCAGCACCGGAATGGTCGCCACAACAATAACAGCCATTTTAATGGTTTGGTCTGGCGGCGGCGTAGATGATCCCATATCCGACATATCTCCCTGCATTCCGCTTGATACAATGACGATTTGTCTCAGGAGTACCTGAATCGGCCATTTCACTGAATCATTTAAATACAGGATGGCAGTCATGTAAGTGTTCCAATACGTCACGGCATAAAAAAGTGAAATCGTCGCAATTGCTGGCAAAGAAAGTGGCAGCACAATTTTAAAGAAGATCCCTAAATCATTACAGCCATCCATCTTCGCTGACTCTTCAAGGCTTGCCGGAATGTTTTGAAAGAAGTTTTTCAGAATAATCAAATTGAACGCATTGATGGCTACTGGTAGAATAAGTGACCAGTAAGTATCAAGCAGACCAAGTGTTTTCACGACAATAAACGTCGGGATCATTCCCCCGCTAAACAGCATCGTGAAGACAACGAGAAACATGAGTGTTCTCCGGCCTTTTAGCTCCTGACGAGACAGCCCGTATGCCATGAGTGAGGACAAAAACATGCTGACAGCTGTTCCAACGACCGTGACAAGAATGGAAACGATGAGGCTGCGATATACAATATCTGTAGAAAAAATATAGCGATAGGCCTCAAGAGAAAACGTCGTCGGAAACAAAATAAACTTCTTTGAGATGACCTCTTCTACTGTAGCAAAAGAAGCGGCAATGACATGGATGAACGGTAGCACACATATTAATGCGAACGTGAGTAGAAAAGAGTAATTAAATAAATTGAACAATCGGCCTTTAATAGAACGATCTATGTTCATCACGCCCTTTCTTTGTAAGCGTTATCATTTCGTCTGGAAATAAGCTGCAGCCTTTGACGATATCGTGATTAAAATGTACCAAACGAAGGAAGAAAGCGTCTATAATCATCTTGACAGACCCCACAGGTGATCATGCCATTCGTGCTTTTGTGCTTAGGAAACAAAAGAATAAGTTCATGAGCTAATGTCATGATTATGCCCTATGCCTGATCATCTTCTTCAAGGATCTCTGTTGTATTCACATCTGGCCTGTAGCCTAGCTCCTCCCTCGTTTTATGAGTAGACCAAGGCTTTTCTTCGTTTTCTGATACAGCATAATATGTCCCAAACGGAATATCCGTTTCAATGGCTGCCTTCGTCATGCCAAAGAGATCTTCATGTGAAAGCAGTGTTCTTTTCGTTCTTTTTTTCTTGTGTAATTCCTCCTTCTCATCTGCTGCGACAGTTCCAATACGCAAATTAATGACAGATATCCCAGTTTGATCATGAAACAAACGTCCTAGCTGTTCGGAGGCAAATTTTAATATGCCATACACATTTTTTGTTGAAGGTACATCATCCGTCGTAATCTCTCGCCCTAATAAGGAGCGCCCATCCTTTTCATATCGATCTGTCACGTGGTTACTGCTTGCAAAAATGACTTTTGGAATGCTTAACCGGGCCGCTGAACGAAACATATGATAGGTGCTTCTCCAAAAAACATCATTCATTTTTGCAAATTCCTCTGCATTCATCACATCATGCGTCATTTCCATGTTCAGAAGGTGAATGATGGCATCTGTATCTTGGGGAATGGTTTGATACAACTCCTCTTCATCATTCGCATCTGCTATAAGAACTTTTTCTGCACATCTTGTTTGATCAATGATGGTCACGTCATACTCAGAAGAGAGCTCTTTTGTTAATAGACGTCCGATGATACCACATCCGCCAATCATGGTGATTTTTTTCATCTGTCTCCTCCTTCTTTTGACGTAGTATGTCCAAGCCTTCTATTGATTACAGCCACTTTTTCAAAAAACGTGTCGCCTCGTGCCGCATGGTAGCGGTTTCAAAATGACCTGCATGAAGACCAACAAGCTGATACCGTTCCTTTAATGAGGCCGCTTGATAGATTTGACTTAATGTCTGCTGAATCCGCCCAACACCCGCAGCGGGTGTGAGCTGATCGTGTTTCCCGACTAAGCTTAAATGAGGTCTTGGAAAGATCATTTCCTGGATGTCAGCTGCTGTAAAATGTTTGGCTAAGCTCGGTACATAGTAGTAAAAGCCATGTCTGTCTAAATTGTTCGTTTCAATCAATGTGTGATGATCAACCTGCGCGCAAAGATCAATACACACACTGACCCTCTCATCAAGTGCAGCCGTCCACCATGAAAGAAGGCCACCCATTGACATCCCAAAAACTGCTAATCTCTCTGAGAGCACATCGGAACGAGACAGCAAATAATCAATCGCACACATGCTTTCATACAGCATCATGCCCCACATCACTTTTCCTGTTAACAGCATTTCCTTGAAAATTTCACTTTCCGTTCTGCCCCTTCTTTCCCCAAAGCCTGCATGATCTATTGCCAGTACACTATATCCTTTTGAAGTAAATTCTTTCGCATAAGAAGGCGCCTGCAAATAATGAGCACCCTTTAATAACTCATCTTTTCCATCCGTATAATTCCCGCCATGGGAGTGCTGGAACAATACCACAGGTCTTTTTTTGACTGTATCCTTTGGCTTCACAAAATAAGCCGGAACTTCCTCCACTCCATGAATAGAGAGAATGAGTGTTTCAACCAAGTACGATTCACGTTCCTCAATTTTTAACGTATACGCCTCTACACGATGGCGCTCTGGCATTTCTCCTAATAAGTTGAGCAGTTGTTCACGTTTGCTTTCCTTTTCCATTGACGTCACTCCTCATTTTCTTGATCAACTTTTTAAATACGAGATCGATTGGGAAATCACCTTGTTTTCGACAAAATTATGTCCCGGGAAATAAAGAACACCCACCGGTTGATACCGATGGGTGTGATCATTAGTTCGCAACAATATTGACAAGCTTTCCAGGAACCGCAATCACTTTACGGATTGTTTTCCCTTCAAGCTGTTCTTTTACTCGTGCATCATTTTTCGCAAGTTCTTCTAGCTGCTCTCTTGTTGCATCAGCAGGAACGGTTAATTTCGCCTTTACTTTACCATTCAGCTGTACGACAATTTCCACTTCGTCATCGACAAGCTTCGACTCGTCATATTGTGGCCATGCTTCATAAGAAATGGACCCTTCATGACCAAGTTTATTCCAAAGCTCTTCCGCTAAGTGAGGGGCAATTGGAGAAAGAAGTTTCACAAAGCCTTCAGCATATTCTTTCGGTAATGTGTCAGCCTTATACGCATCATTGATAAACACCATGAGCTGTGAAATTCCTGTATTGAAGCGTAAACCTTCATAATGATCCGTCACTTTCATCACTGTTTCATGATAGCTGCGTTCTAATTCGCCGCCTGATTGCTCTGTCACTTTATCACTAAGTGAGCCATCTTCATTTGTGAATAGACGCCATACACGATCAAGGAAACGACGAGCACCATCAAGTCCTGTTTCAGACCAGGCGATTGACGCATCTAAAGGCCCCATGAACATTTCATAAAGTCTTAATGTATCCGCTCCATGAGATTCTACGATGTCATCTGGATTGACAACATTTCCTTTGGATTTACTCATTTTTTCATTATTTTCACCAAGAATCATCCCTTGGTTGAACAACTTCATGAAAGGTTCTTTTGTTGGGACAACGCCGATATCATACAAGAATTTATGCCAGAAGCGCGCATATAACAGATGCAGTACGGCATGTTCCGCTCCACCAATATACACATCAACTGGAAGCCATTTTTTTAGCTTTTCAGGAGAAGCAAGTTCTTCTGTGTTATGTGGATCAATGTAACGTAAGAAGTACCAGCAGCTTCCTGCCCATTGTGGCATTGTATTGGTTTCACGGCGGCCTTTTTTACCTGTAACCGGATCTACAACTTCAACCCACTCTTTGATATTGGCTAAAGGTGATTCACCTGTTCCGCTTGGCTTAATTTCAGTCGTCTTAGGCAAAATCAGTGGGAGCTCCTCCTCCGAAACAGCTGAAGATGTTCCGTCCTCCCAATGAATGATTGGAATCGGCTCACCCCAGTAGCGCTGACGGCTGAACAGCCAGTCTCTTAAACGGTACGTGACCTTCTTTTCACCTTTCTGATGTTCTTCAAGCCATGCAATGGCTTTTTCAATCGCTTCTTCTTTCCCTAAGCCATTTAAGAAATCAGAGTTAATGTGTGTTCCATCACCTGTGTAGGCTTCTTTTTCAATGTCTCCGCCTTCTACAACCTCTTTGATTGGAAGATCAAATGTTTTGGCGAATTCATAATCACGCTCATCATGGGCAGGTACTGCCATAATCGCTCCTGTGCCATATGTAGCTAACACGTAATCTGCAATCCAAATCGGCATCTTTTCACCATTTATAGGATTGATCGCATACGCACCTGTGAAAATGCCCGTTTTCGTTTTAGCAAGATCTGTCCGCTCTAAGTCACTCTTAGATTGAATCTCTTTGATATATGCTTCCACTGCTTCTTTTTGAGCAGCTGTTGTTATTTTTTCAACAAGGGCATGCTCTGGTGCAAGAACCGCATATGTTGCACCAAAAAGTGTATCAGGACGCGTTGTAAAAACGGTAAATTGTTCGTCATGTCCTTCGACTTCGAAGTGAACATGTGCACCTTCAGAACGTCCGATCCAGTTACGCTGCATATCTTTGATGCTTTCAGGCCAATCAATGTCTTCTAAATCTTCTAACAGCCTGTCCGCATATGCTGTAATCTTTAGCATCCATTGCTTCATTGGACGTCTTTCAACAGGATGTCCTCCGCGTTCACTTTTCCCGTCAATGACTTCTTCATTTGCAAGAACTGTGCCGAGTGCTGGGCACCAGTTCACTGGTACTTCATCAATATACGCCAGCCCTTTTTCGTACAATTTCAAGAAAATCCACTGTGTCCATTTGTAATAATTCGGATCTGTCGTGTTGATTTCCCGATCCCAATCATACGAGAACCCTAGTGATTGAATTTGGCGGCGGAAATTATTGATGTTCTCTTCTGTAAATGCAGCCGGGTCATTTCCTGTATCCAGTGCATATTGTTCTGCTGGAAGACCAAATGCGTCCCATCCCATTGGATGAAGAACATCATACCCCTGCATACGTTTCATACGTGATAAAATATCCGTTGCTGTGTAGCCCTCAGGATGCCCAACATGAAGCCCTGCTCCTGATGGATATGGAAACATATCAAGCGCATAAAACTTTGGTTTATCTTCCGAGTCAGATGTGGCGAATGTTTTATGTGTCAGCCAATAATCCTGCCACTTCTTTTCAATTTCCCGATGCTGAAAACTCAATGTGAAAACCTCCTTTAATATGTACGGCTTTATCTGCTTAGATGACCACTGCAAGAATTCAGATTTTTCTAAAATCAACAAAAAACCCTCATCCCTGAAAAGGGACGAGAGATTTTTTGTTTCCCGCGGTACCACCCTTGTTAGCGTAACTTACTGTTCATACGCTCACTTAATATCTTTAACGCAGACATGCGACAGAAGCTTTAACGCAACTGCAACTCTGAGGCGAGTTCAGAAGCAGATTTGATTGACTTTCACCAGCCGTCAATTCTCTAAAGACAAATACTGCTTTCCTACTACTCCTCTTCACTGTTCTTATCGTAACCGTCATCTAAGTAGTATTTTATAGAATTATGATCATAAGTGCAAGCAGGTTTGTATACAATGGGAATGTACCCTAGACTAGGGTAAAGTAGAGGATATTATTCGTGTGGAGATCGGTTATGACGGTTGGAGTCTGCATCCTGTGAACGCTGTTCTCTGACAAAATCGAAGCTTCGCAGAACTGCTTCTCCTCCGTAACCTGAAATAATTGATAAGATGACCAAGTGCAGACTAGAATCGGGATTTGAGGATAAGACAAGCAGCGTAGCGGCAATCATCCCAACGAGCCAATCTTCAATAAACCCTAGATAAATAAACTTTTTTGTCATTCTGGGCTTCTCTAGCCTGCCTTTTTTCTTTACGTGACCGAGAATGCCCATGACCCCTCCAATGGCGCAAGCAATAATGACTTGTTGCAGCATTTTCATCACCTTCCTAAAGCCCTTAGAATAGTAAAGCGACTTCAGGCTGTCCAGCCCCCTGTAATGCCATTCTGCTGTTCCGTCATAATCCATGTAAAAGGTCTATTCTCTCTAACGAAGAAAAAAAGCTTGTTTCTTCCATTATATGTGAATGACCCAAAAACAACTTGATGCATTGGAATCATTTTTACCTAATCCATATTAACTATTTCTGTCATTTTATGAATTATGAGTAATTGATCCCTTCTTTTTCTAATGAAAAGTCTCCTTACTTATTCTATTCTAATGGAGGACAAACTATGATGACAAATTTAACAAAGCGTTTGCAATCATTGAAACAGAACATATGTTATGTTACGTTTATAAGGAATTGGTTTGGTTGAAAAAACCATTCTACATGTCTGATAGTAGCAGTAAAGGAGGGTAATATGGTCAGCTCGAATATCTTCGGCTTGCAAAAACAGCTTGAACTCATAAAAAAAGCGCTAGATCATGCGCGGATTGGTGTTGTCATTACAGACCCTTCTTTAGAGGATAACCCTATCGTTTATGTGAATCATGGCTTTACACAAATGACTGGATACAAACCAGATGAGATTCTTGGGCGTAATTGTCGATTCCTCCAGGGGAAAGACACAGATCAAGAGCAGCTTGCTCTAATACGTCATGGAATACAACACAAAACACCTATTACCACACAGCTCAAAAATTATAAAAAAGACGGCACTTTTTTCTGGAATGAACTCAATATAGATCCTCTATACATTGAACAAGATGACAAAACATTTTTCGTTGGCTTTCAAAAGGATATTACGAAACAGAAAGAATATGAACAGCTCCTAGAAGATTCGTTAAAGGAAGTCACCTCTCTTTCGACGCCAATCGTCCCAATCAAAAATGGTGTGTCCGCCCTTCCACTCATCGGAACATTATCTGAAGAACGCTTTGATGCCATTGTCGCGAAGTTAACTTGTATATTAGATGATTCAAAGGATGATTATTTAATTGTCGATCTTTCTGGTTTAATCGATGTCGATGATTCCGTTGCAGCACGAATTTTCAAGCTGCATCACCTTCTGAACTTAACTGGAACGGAACTGATCATCACTGGGATCAAACCACAGCTCGCGATGAAAATGAAAGACTTGGATACAAATTTACAGAATACAATTACTTATTTGACAGTCAAAGAAGCAATTAAAGAATTGCCATTAGCTGAAAACCCTGTGTAAACTGGGTTTTTCAGATTGTTGACAAAGGGCTAAAATGAACTTTATTTTAGCCCTTTGTCTTCTTTACAGCGTGAACTGAAAACCTTTGCAGTCTAGGAAGGACGAGTACCGGCGCGGAGCGAATTTGACATTCGTGAGCACCGGCACGCAGGACTGACAAAGAATGCGAGGGTTTGTCTACACGCTGGAAAACCCTGTGTAAACAGGTTTTTTTTAGTTGAATCGCTCCCCAAAATGGAAAAATGAGGTATGATAGGGGTAAATAGCGATTTAGGGGGGCTGCTAGATGATGATGTTACTCATCATAGGTCTTTTATGTGTTTGTTTCGCCATAGGATATGCCGTCAATTTCTTCTTACTCAAACAGCAAAACCAACCAATTTTTTCAAAGAAACTCTTTTATCCTTTTTTGATCATTGGTCTTGTTTTGTCGATGATGTCATTACCGTTTGCCGTCACAGGTGCTCAGAAAGCACAAGCAGATCCATCTTCTGAACAGCTGCTCAAGGATCAAAAACAATTAGCATCTGACATTTCTCGTCTAAAGGAAGATAAAGAGACACTTACGGCCACTTTAAAAGACGTGACAAACGAAAAAGAAGAGCTGTCCAAGAAACTAGAAAACATCACCTCAGAAAAGAAAACAGTCAAACAACAAGAAAAAACCATTCAAGCGCTTGAAAAGAAAATAGACAAACTCACCTCCACCAACGAAACACTCAAAAAAGAAAACAAGAACGGAAACAAAGACACTCAGTCCTCGGCCGTCCAGCGCTCTGCGCCTAAGGATGATGGATCGAATACTGGCGGTCATGAGTCACAAAAAGAAACAAAAAATGAATCGGCTGCCTGTAACATTAAAGGAAGTGTCAACGGCATATATCACACGCCGAGCAGCAGATACTACACACGAACAAAACATGTGACCAAAATGTTCTGCTCCGTAGAAGAAGCAGAGCGTGCAGGATACCGAGCACCTAAGCAATAGCCATTTTTCTAAGAGCAAAAACCTCCTGTCAGCCAGCTAAAGGCACAGGAGGTTCTTTTTTAATTTTCTCTTCTTAATGCTGTTAATACATTCGTTTTCGTTGCCTTACGTGCTGGGTTGAGTCCAGAGATAATCGCTACCCCTGCGCTAATCACTGTTGCAGTGATCACAAGGCTTAGCGGAATATAGGAGAAGGTAATCGAGAATTGATCGCTTGCCCCTCCCTCAGACATGGAAGACAAAATGGCTGGAATGATGAAGTTCACTGCAAAACTAATCACATACGAGATGATAATCCCGATGATCGATCCAATCACCCCAATATAAGCACTTTCCATGAGGAACATCCTCTTAATAATAGAAGGATTCGCACCAATGGCTTTCATGATCCCAATTTCTTGTGTCCTCTCTGTTACCGCCATTGTCATCGTATTGAAAATGCCGATCGCAGAAATAATGACCGCAATACATCCGACAAAAATAAGTCCAATTTTGAAGACCGTAAAGAACATATCCATTCCTTCAAGCTGGTTCGTCACAGAGATGACTTGATAGCCGTCATCTGTCAGCTTATCCGTCAGTGCACCGACATTGTCGAATTTGTCTGCATAAACAGAAGTCATTTTCTCAACATTTCCTGCTTCAGGAGACAGGTCGAGTATTTGACCAAATTCTTTTTCATA
Source organism: Bacillus xiamenensis (assembly GCF_001857925.1). Lineage (NCBI taxonomy): Bacteria > Bacillati > Bacillota > Bacilli > Caryophanales > Bacillaceae > Bacillus > Bacillus xiamenensis. The sequence continues at coordinate 2,678,266 of NZ_CP017786.1, read as the reverse complement.
AGCATTCGGAATAAGAATTTTATGATCCTGCTGCCACTCTAAATTCGGTTTTTTCAACACGCCGACTACACGGAAATCAAACGTCTTTTCTTCCACAACTTCATTTTCTTCATTAAGCTTTGGCACTTTGATTTGAATGACTTTGTTTAAAATCTCCTTCGTATAGCCTTTTGGCTCTTTCGGTGATTCTTCACCATTTGACGTCTGATTCATTTCTTTTTCATAGGCTGCACGTTCTTTTTCCGTCCACAGCTGCTCTGCCATATGATACCCAACGACAATTTCGTTTGCTGATGTTGGGACTTTCCCTCGGTCTAGTTCAAGGCCTGCCTCTTTTTCTTCTTTCATATCTGTTAGAGCTGCCTGCGTTTCAGTTGAGCGGTCATCGAGCTCGACGTTAACCGATGGATTGATTGCCGTTCTGGCGACGACAGATTTCACCTGATCATATGTCTTTAAATCATCCACCTTGACGTCGCCTTTTTCTTTGCCTAACACTTTAATTTCTGTAATGATTTGTTGTTTCATGATTTCATCTTGAGCCGATTTTTGCAGACCAAAACCGACAGATGCAAGTACGATTAAGAAAGAGCATGCCATTGTCGTTGCAAGAATGGTCATAAACACACGCAATCTATTTTTCTTCATATTTCTTCTGATGAATTTGACCTGATCTCTAAACTTCAATGGACTGTTCCCCTTTCTTTAATACACCATCATGAAGCTGGAACGTTGTGTCTGCGATAGAAGCAACTTCATCGTCATGTGTAATGATGACAAATGTAATCCCTTTTTCACGATTGAGCTGCTGGATAAAGGCTAGTATTTGCCCTTCTGTTTCTGAATCGAGACTGCCTGTCGGTTCATCAGCTAAAATAATAGATGGATTAAGGATCAAGGCTCTTGCAATACTCACACGCTGCTGCTGTCCACCTGACAGTTCATTGGGATAATGTCCAGCGTGATGTTCAAGACCAACTCGTTTCAGCATTTCCTTTACTTTCACTTTTCGCTCAGACGACTTCACACCTTTTAAAGTGAGCGGAAGTTCCACATTTTCAAACGTTGTCAAACTTCCGATCAATTGAAAGCTTTGAAAGATAAAGCCAAAATGATCTAACCGAAAGTCTGCCCACTCTTTTTCATTAAAGCCGGTCACATTGGTGCCATCAACGATAATTTGTCCCCTCGTTGGTGAAATATATCCAGATATTAAATTCAATAAAGTCGATTTCCCCGAACCGCTTCGCCCAACGATACAAGCAATATCGCCTCTTTTAATAGACAAGTCAATGTCTTTGAGCACAGGAATTTCGTTCTCTCTGCCCTTTTTACCAATTTTAAACACATGATCTAACGATTGAATTTGAATCATCTCTGCTCCCCTGCTCTCTGTTTATCTTTTTCTATAGATTAAGAAATAACTCGTAAGCGCACCTACAACTCCACCGATTACCATGCCGGCGATATAACCAAACATGGAATTGTCTGAAGAAAAACCAACCCAGCCAAATCCTAGAACACCGAAGACAATGACCAATATCTGAATGGGCCGGTCGATCGTTCGATAAAGAAAGAAGCGACCATTTCGTTCGATTGGATGTTTCATAAAGCTCAATAAGCCAATTAGATAAAACAACACCATCATGACAATAGGTATAATGAATTCTTCACCCGTAAACCAAAGAGGATAATCCGATTGGAAAGGGTCAGTTGTAATGTAAGTAATTGGAGACATGGGCGAAATCAAATAAGTAAAGCTTTTATCTACCCAGCTCCCGCTTGTCTTCAAGATAAACTCTAAATGAACCATCGGTAATCCAAAAACTAAAAAGGGTAAGATAGCTGTGCTGAACCCAACGATTGCTTGAGAAATGGAACTTCCGGTTAAAGTACCAGCTGCAAAAAATAGACTATAAAACATCAAGGAAGACACAAGGGAAACGAAATAGCCGCTATGCAATCCTGGTGTCTCTAGTGGATTAAGTCCTAAAATAAGTAAATAAGTGAGAACATATGAGACAGCATGAACAACTACAATGATTCCAGTGCCTAAGAAAAACTTTGTGTGATAAATTGTACTTCTGCTAAACGGCAATGATAAGGTAAAATCCATTTGCCCTTTATTTCTCTCAACTCCTAGCTGAATCACAGCAAAAAAGAGCCCCATTAACCAAGAAAGGGAGAGAAACGCATCTGTTTTAAAGATATAAGAAAAACGTGGTGAATCAACGATACAAGTTGTATCCTTTAGACATGTTTCAAAAGACGAATACTCCATTAAGAATAAAAAGGGCGTCGCAAGCGCTGCAACAAGCATCACTAAAATGAATGTCAGCTCAGACTGCTTCCATTCCTTATATAACAATTGCCGCTTTACCATCTGCGTTTCCCTCCAAACTTCGCAATGAATACTTCTTCTAAATTCACAGGCAGTTCATGCCAGACTTTTGGTTCAAGCGATTTCAAATACTCTTTTGCCTCTTCATCTGTTTTGAGTACAAGTGCTGTATAGAACACACCCGCTTGATCTAAAATCGCAACGCCTTTTTTTCGAATACTTAAGTTCATATCCTCTTCAAATGCCATTTGGATTTTGACATAGTCATTCTTTAATTCATCTAAATCCATGACACTTGTGAGCTGATTTCCTTCTAAAAACCCGATTCGATTGCACATACGCTCAATATCCTCTAAGCGGTGAGATGTAATTAAAATCGTCGTTCGTCGATCTGCCACTTCATCAATCATCAGCTGAAGAACGTCATTTCTCGTGACCGCATCAATCCCATCTGTCGGCTCATCTAACAAAATGACCGCTGGTTTGATGGCAAAACTTAAAATGAGGGACAGCTGTTTCTTTAAACCTGTCGATAACTCACGGTATTTCACTTTCTCCGGAATCTCATATCGGTTCACAAGCTCATTGGCATATGTCACGTCAAACTTTGGATACAGTTGTTTTAACAGCTTCACAAGCTGTCCATAATTGTACCTGTCAAAGTAAGGATTTACGACCGGCATATACACAATATTTTGCTTGACTAACGGGTGGTCTTTGACGAGTACATCTTTGAAATAAATCTCTCCTTCATCTGGAAGAAGAATTTGCTGAATCAATCTGAGAAGTGTTGTTTTGCCTGACCCGTTACGGCCGAGCAAACCGAAGATCTCTCCTTCGCCTATCTTGAAGGAAACATCGCTGAGTACTTCACGTCCATTTAATTTCTTTGATACATTTCTAACCTCAATCAACTTGTTTCCCTCCTTTTAGACTTGAGCCGATCTCTTCTAACCACACCTTGAGTTGATGAATATCAATACCGGCATAATGAGCCTCAATCATGAGCTGCCTTAATTGCTCCTTCATCTCTACCACCTTCCCTTCATTCAGCTTTGACTGCGCACCTTCTGTCACATACGTTCCGCGGCCTCTTAACGTTTCAATAATCCCTTCCCGCTCCAGCTCTTTATACGCTTTGCTAACGGTGTTTGGGTTGGCGATAATAATGGTGGCCAGCTCTCTCACAGAGGGCAGTTTGTCACCTGGCTTCACCACGCCTTTTAAGCACAAAATTTTCATCTGCTCAATGATTTGTTCATATATGGGTGCAGCGCTTCGTGGATCTATTTGAATCATGATGGCTCCCTCTTTCCTCATTCATGCTTTTGCAGTCCTATCGTTTGATCCTGTCCTTGCATTAAAGGGACCGAATTTTTAATTAAATCGTTTTGAACTTCAAAACCAATGAAAACGAGAACGAAAAAAAATGTACATGCTAACACAACAGCCAGCACCATCCACTTCAAATTGATTGGTTTTTTTTCTTTTTTCATGGTTAAACACCTTTCTTCACTTTTAAGTGTCTAAAGTGTATTAGTTGATGTAGTACACTTAATACAATATAGACACTCGATCGAAAAGTCAATCACCTTTCGAAAAAATAAAAAACAGATCCTTAAAAGAAGGATCTGTCAGATTGTTGACAATGGGCTAAAATGACCTTTATTTTAGTCCTTTGTCTTCTTTTCAGCGTGACTTGAGAACCTTTGCAGTCTAGGAAGGACGAGTACCGGCGCGGAGCGAATTTGACATTCGTGAGCACCAGCACGCAGGACTGACAAAGAATGCGAGGGTTTGTCTACACGCTGAACAGATCCTTAAAAGAAGGATCTGTTCTCATTCGTTATCGTATGAAATACCTAAAATCATTTGATTTTGCAGACTTTGAATTTGAACACGTGTCCTGTCCAAACGCTCTCTTTGTTGATCATTGGCGACATCTTTTAATTTTTCTAATTCATTCACCGCATCCTCAAGCATGAGCTGCGCTTTCGAAAATTCTTCTTCGTTATAATGCTCTTGGCGAGAGCTCAAATCAAATTGTTCACTTGCAAACTCAAGAGTCTCAGTGCTTTTTTGCACAAATTCATCAATTGATTTTCTTGTTGCCATCTTGCAATCCCTCCATTTCATCATCGCTCCCGCCTATTTTGCCCACGTAAAGCTTTTTCACTAAAGAAAATGTTGGACAGATTCAATTGTTCTCTTTCGTGATTTTTGTTAAACTTTTAGGATGCCTATTATTATGCAAGGAGGTTACTGACTTGGATCAGCATAACCCTTTTTTATATTCAAACAGCGAAAAACGTTATCACACATGGAATTATCATTTGCGTGAACACTTTGGTCATAAAGTGTTCAAAGTCGCTTTAGACGGCGGCTTTGACTGCCCAAACCGTGATGGTACTGTCGCACATGGCGGCTGTACATTTTGCAGTGCCGCGGGGTCTGGTGATTTTGCAGGAAATCGGGCAGATGATCTCATCACTCAATTTAATGAAATCAAGGACCGGATGCATACCAAATGGAAAGACGGAAAATACATGGCGTATTTCCAAGCCTATACAAACACACATGCGCCGCTTCCTGTTCTAAAAGAAAAATACGAAACCGTCATGAATCTGGATGGAGTCGTTGGCTTATCCATTGCCACAAGACCCGATTGTCTGCCAGATGACGTGGTGGAATATTTAGCTGAATTAAACGAACGAACGTACCTATGGGTTGAACTTGGTCTACAAACTGTACATGAGCGAACAGCTATGCTCATCAACCGTGCCCATGATTATGAATGCTACGTAGAAGGTGTACAAAAACTTCGAAAACACGGGATTCGTGTCTGCTCGCATATCATCAACGGCCTGCCTCTTGAAAACCGGGACATGATGATGGAAACAGCAAAAGCTGTCGCTGATTTAGATGTGCAGGGAATTAAAATTCATCTGCTTCACCTTTTAAAAGGAACACCTATGGTGAAGCAATACGAGAAAGGCAAGCTGGAGTTTTTAAGCCAAGAGGAATATGTTCAGCTTGTTTGTGATCAGCTGGAGATTCTGCCGCCAGAAATGATTATTCATCGTATTACAGGCGATGGTCCTATTGAATTAATGGTGGGTCCAATGTGGAGTGTAAATAAGTGGGAAGTGCTTAATGCCATTAATGCTGAGCTTGAAAGACGTAACAGCTACCAAGGCAAACGTTTCGTCAGATTGGAAGAAGCGGCAAAATGATTTTAAAACGGATGCTCCCTTTTAGTAAAGAGCTGTTAGAACGCGCATGCCAAAAAGGTGATATTGTCATTGATGCAACGATGGGAAATGGCCATGATACACGCTATTTAGCTGACCTTGTCGGAAAAGATGGACAAGTTTTCGCATTCGATGTTCAGAAGGAAGCCATTGAGCAAACAAGCAACAGGCTTGGTGAGCAATATCCTTACGTTCACCTTATCCACGACGGACACGAAAAAATGGCTGCCCATCTGCCAGCAGATGCTTATGGTCAAATATCCGCTGCAGTATTCAATCTTGGGTACTTACCAGGAGGCGATAAAACCGTCACGACTCAGGCTCATACGACCATTGAAGCCATCAAACAGCTCCTTGACTGGCTGAAACCCGGCGGTCTGATCGTTCTTGTGATTTACCACGGTCATCCTGAAGGAAAAAAAGAAAAAGAAGTACTTCTTGATTATTGCAGATCACTCCATCATGAAGAAGTACAAGTGTTATCTTATCAATACATGAATATTCATAACGACCCGCCCTTTGTGGTAGCTATTGAAAAAAAGCTCAAATCCTAAATGGATTCGAGCTTTTTATTTTCTCAAAGGAAAGAGCCAATCTTGAATTACTCAGCGTATTGGTCGATGATCTCTTCCAGCACCGATTCAAGCTCTTGTGCACCTTCAAGCTCTGATTGGCTGAAGCGGACGCGTACAAGCTGTTCTCCGTCATTATACATCTCTTCCAGCCAGCCTCGCAGTCCTCTTGCTCTGCGGTCGACTTCGAGGATAATGTCTAAGCCCTCTTCGTCCATAAGGAAAATAAGCTCTAATTCATCAAGTAATTCGCCATAATAGTCTGATACCGGTATGAACTCAAATTCTTGGACAAACGGAAGGCGGCGGCTGAAGTAAGGCGCTTGTTCACAGTCTGCTTCATGAAGACGAAAGCCTAGATTTTCGACAGCTTCCAGCACACGTTTCATCCAAGGATGTGCTTGCACGAAAATGCGGTCGTGATCTGATTTATCAATACCCCCTTGGATATCAAGGTCTGTCACTACAGCAACCTCTACTTTTCCTACTGTGATTGGTGTATCAATAGGGAGGATAAACGAGAACGGAAATTGATGCTCTTCCCCTGGCTGAATGGTAAATGATTCAGTCACCCTTACAGAATGAAGGGTCGTGTCTTTTCGCTGCTCTTCATCATCTTTTACAATGCTGTACCATGTATTAAGCTTTACATCAATAAAGCGGATATCTTGAGAGACTTTCCCGCCCTTTACATGGACTGTTCCCCTTACTTCTTCTCCCGGTTCATATGCCTCTTTCTCCAAAATAGTATCTACTTTCGCCGCACCAATTCCTACACTTGCTGCAAACTTTTTAAAGAAGGACATGCTCGATCTTCCCCTTTTTCATATTTTTCAACAAATATACGTAAGAAGGAGGAAAAAGGACTCATTTAATCGATACTTTTTTCCTACTATTCGTACACTAAGAATTATATCGGCAGCAAATGAGAGGATTGTACTAGGGAAAGTTTGACTAGTTAGCTGTCCATCACCTCGTGTAAAATGAACAAATGTTACTCACGAGCGCCTGTTGCCAGACCGTACAAAACAAAAAAGCTTGTAGAGAAAAACATTGTTTTCCCTACAAGCCGAGCTCACACCCTGTTGAATTTAAACTTATTTATGACGATTTCATCCAAGGCATTTTCTGATAGGTCCGATAGGCTCTGCCGTTGATATAGAAAAAGAAGGACGTTTTCCCGCTCGATTTAATGAGCCGCTTTGCCAGCTTGTTCATCTCTTTTTGAGCTGTCACTTTTTCATCAGACAAATAGACCGCCAGTAACCCTCTATTGATTAGTTTATGAAAGTTCTCATGCGGAATGCCTTTCAGCTGTTCATCCGCTTTTTCAATAAAATGCTGAAGTCTGTCCATCATCTCATGGTGAGAATTGTAGTATGAGCAAAAATTCAGATCGCCCTCAAGCCGGTCCTCTTCTTGATCAATTAAATAGTCCAATAAAATGTGCAGCCCTTGGATATAAGGGAAATAGCTTTCGTAAATTTGCTTCGCTTGTTTCTCTGTAAAATCAGGCTGCAGTGCATAAGCCACAAGACAGAAAATGCCCAGCGTTGATCCTGCACATGCGGAAAACTCATACCATTCCATTTCCGGCAAATCCTTTTCATATTGGCGGAACCATGACTCTAGTCGAGGCACACGTTCATGAGGAACCACATGCTTATGTACTTGTAAATCACTATAGTAATCACACAGCGTGTGCAGATACGGCTGAATGATCGGATAATGCGCTAAGCGTGACAGCACGTCCTGACAGGTTTTGACAAGCGCATGCAGATACCCGTGATCCTCTTGCTCATCACGGAATTGATAATACGGCTTGAGTTCCGCATGAATATCAAGCGCATCCCTCATTGCTTGATGCAGCATATGAAAATCTTTTGGATCAAGCGACGTACTGCGGTCACACAGGTTATCTAAGTAATCACTAATTGTTTGGTACGCCACAATGAATTCAATACATGTTTCTTTCGCTTCACCTGCTAGAAGAGATAAAATCCCCCCGCCTTCACAGTGAAAGGTTTTACTGGATATGCTCGCTAGTGCCTGCGTTCTCAGTTCTTCGTTTTCAATCTTTTCTGCATGAGCCCGCCACTTTTTAAGCTCCTGATGAACTAGCGGAAAAATCTCTTTATACACCTTCGTCATCAGTGCAAAAGGACGTTCTGGTACTGACAATTCAATCCACCCCCAACTTAAGCTCACAATCAAATATACTGATCTGTAAAGGCTCTTGCTGCCTTAAACACATCTTCACGTTCGGGCTCATTAAAAATTTCATGATACAGCCCTTCCCATTCACGATATGATTTATTATATGATTCAATGCCGTTGAACCATTTGATTACCCTCGTTTTATCTACGATCTTGTCATCGCCTGCCTGCATTAAGAGGAGCGGAATCGACCGAAAGACATTCGTTGGCTGCATCGCCGCATCAATATTTTTCACAAGCTCTCGATACCAGCGAACCGACACCTTTGTCACATAAAGTGAATCATTGGAATCTGCCTCAATGACATCCTGATTCCGTGTGGCTAGTTCAATTGACAGCCCAGACTCGACTTTAAACGACGGCGCCAGCACATTTAGCCCTTTTGACGCAAAATCCATCAGCTTCTTCGGTTTAAATTGCAGACCTAAACAAGGTGATGATAAAATAAGGCCATCAATCTTCGTATGGGTATACTGCTTGAACCACTCAATTGAAATGAGCCCACCCATGCTATGCCCAAGTAAAAATGTCGGAAGTCTGAACGACTTCGCATGTTCAATCCATTCATCTACTGTATCAATGTATTCTTGAAAAGAGCGAATGTGGCCTCGCGCACGTGTCGATGTCCCTTGTCCAGGCAGGTCACCCATGACAACGTGATAGCCTGCATTTCGCCACATTTCGATCAGCCATTTATATCGGCCATGATATTCACTAGCACCATGTACAATCACAATTGTACCAACTGGTCTTTCAGCATGCCAAGTCCACAAAGTAAACACCTCACAATTGTTGTATTAGGAAAGGAAGTCGAAAAAGTGATTTATCCATATCATCAGTTTACACCTGAGATTCATGACTCGGTCTTTGTCGCAGATAACGCCACCATTACGGGCGATGTCACCATTGGAGAATATTCGAGCATTTGGTTCCAAACCGTCATTAGAGGCGATGTAGCTCCTGTAAGAATTGGAAAAAACGTCAACATTCAAGACTTGTCCTGTCTGCATCAAAGTCCTGGAAAAACACTTCTGATTGAAGATGGTGCTACCATTGGACACCAAGTGACATTACATAGCTCTATCATTCGACAACATGCCCTCATTGGCATGGGGTCCATTATTCTCGATGGTGCGGAAATTGGCGAAGGTGCCTTTATCGGTGCCGGCAGTCTTGTCCCGCAAGGAAAAGTCATCCCAAAAGGCACACTCGCTTTTGGCCGTCCAGCCAAGGTTGTTCGACTGCTAACAGATGAAGATATCCAAGACATGGATCGTATCCGTAGAGAATATGTAGAAAAAGGACAATACTATCGTTCCCTTTTATCGCGTTAACATCATACGTGTATCTTCACTTTATCATGTTTTTTTCAGGATATTAAGCAATAACTGTGAAGCGCTTGTTATTTTACCCGTTTACACCACTTTCTATCATGACAAAAAAGGTTTTCAGCACAAAGCTGAAAACCTTTTTTCATTAACTAAAGATCACTTCTTTCGGTTGATGATTCAACTGCTCTGGCTCAATACTGCGTTCCACATAAATACTATGCCAGATCATAAAGACGAGGACTGTCCAAATCTTACGGCTATGATCTGCTTTCCCCGCACAATGGTCATTTAATAACTCAAGAACATATGCCTTGTTAATGTATTCATCTGTTTGACTGTTTTGAATGATATCCTTCGCCCAAGCGTTCATCTCATTTTTCAGCCAATGGCGAATCGGAACAGGGAATCCTAGCTTTTTACGATTCAACACATGGTCTGGTACAATGCCTTCTGCTGCTTTACGCAACAGATATTTCGTTGTGCCATCTTTTGTTTTCAGCTCTTCTGGAATTTTAGAAGCCGCTTCAAATACAACCTTATCAAGGAATGGGACACGAAGCTCTAGAGAGTTCGCCATCGTCATCTTATCTGCTTTCAGCAAGATATCCCCGCGCATCCACGTATGAATATCAACATATTGCATTTTGTTAATATCACTGTAGCCTGCACTTTCCTCGAAGTATGTTTTCGTTACGTCACGATACGTGATGTTCGGATCATACTGTTTTAAGAGGTTTTTCTTCACTGGCTCTTCAAAGATTTTCGCATTACCAATATAGCGTTCCTCTAACGGCGTACAGCCCCGAACGATAAAGCTCTTCCCTTTCATTCCTTCTGGCATGATACGAGCCAGACGAAGAAGAAACTTTTTCAACATGGTTGGAACCGATTCGAATGGCTTTAAAGAAAGAGGCTCACGATAAATATTATATCCACCGAACAGCTCGTCTGCTCCTTCACCAGAAAGAACAACTGTCACTTGTTTTTTCGCTTCTTTTGCCACGAAATACAATGGAATCGCCGCTGGATCAGCCAAAGGATCATCTAAATGCCAGACGATCTTCGGAAGCTCGTTCATATATTCCTCAGGGGAAATGACAGCGCTAAAGTTTTGTAAGCCCAGCTTATCAGCTGTCTCCTTTGCCACATCCACTTCACTGAAACCGTCCTGCTGGAAGCCAACAGAGAATGTCTTCAGCTCAGGATGAAATTCCTTTGCGACCGACACGATGAAAGAAGAATCAATCCCGCCTGATAGGAATGAACCAACAGGCACATCACTTCTCATGTGTACTTTTACAGAATCATAGATGGCATCACGTACTTCTTCGATTAGTTTCTGCTCTTGTGTTTGTTCAGGCTTGAATTGGACTTTCCAGTATGTCTTAAATTCAATGTCTTGGCCAGGGCGCAGTGTAAACTGGTGACCCGGCTCCACTTTGTGCACCTTTTGATCAAGTGTATTTGGCTCAGGAACGAACTGGAAGGACATATATTGCTGCAAAGCGGTCTCATCAAATAGGATGTCCTCCTTCACAGCCATTAAGCTTTTGCGTTCAGAAGCAAAGTACACTTGCTCATCCATTTGTGTAAAATAGAGCGGTTTAATTCCAAAAGGATCTCTTGCGCCGTATAATAACTGCGCTTCTTTATCCCAAATTAAAAAGGCAAACATTCCGCGAAGCTTAGATGCTGCTTCTTCTTTATAGTGACAATATGTGGCAAGAAGTACTTCCGTATCAGAATCTGTGCTGAACGTATAGCCTTTTTTCACAAGCTCTTCCTTCAGCTCCACATAGTTATAAATTTCTCCATTGAAAATAATCCAATATTTTTCATTTTCATAAGAAAGCGGCTGCTTTCCGTGCTCCACATCTATAATACTTAAACGTCTAAATCCAAATCCTACATGCTCATCATGAAAGTAACCCTCATCATCCGGACCACGATGAACGATGAGACGATTCATTTGTTTAATTAACTCTTCCTGCTCAGTAGTTTCGGACAATGGACGGTGATTAAATACACCAACAAACCCACACATATTATTGCCTCCACGTTATGTTATTTCTTAAAAGTAGACCTATAATTAGACCGTATTTTGTCTAATTTCGTTTCACATTTTTAGCTTTTTGTAGAATTTTTTTAATCAAAAGGAAAACCGCTTAAAATAAGCGGTTTTGTATGTTGTTATTGTCCTAAGGCTTCCTGACGAAGCAAGTCGGCTTTATCTGTTTTTTCCCATGGAAGATCCAAGTCATGACGGCCAAAGTGTCCGTATGCAGCTGTTTGTTTATAGATTGGACGACGCAAGTCAAGCATTTTAATAATGCCGGCCGGACGAAGATCAAAGTTTGCACGAACCACTTCAATTAATTTTTCTTCAGACGCTTTTCCTGTTCCAAACGTATCAATTGAAATTGAGACTGGCTGTGCAACACCAATTGCATAAGCAAGCTGTACTTCACAAGAATCTGCAAGACCTGCTGCTACGATGTTTTTCGCTACATAGCGAGCCGCATATGCTGCTGAACGGTCAACCTTCGTTGCATCCTTCCCAGAGAAAGCACCGCCTCCGTGACGAGCATAGCCTCCGTACGTATCAACAATAATTTTACGTCCAGTTAAACCAGCATCCCCTTGAGGTCCACCAATCACGAAACGGCCTGTTGGGTTAATGAAGTACTTTGTCTCTTCATCAATAAGTTCACTTGGAACGACAGGACGAATGACATGCTCTTTTAAGTCGCTTTGAATTTGTTCAAGCGTCACTTCTGGTGCATGCTGTGTAGAAATAACGACTGTGTCAATACGAACCGGTTTGTTTTGTTCATCATATTCAACGGTTACTTGTGTTTTTCCGTCAGGACGAAGGTATGCAAGTGTTTCATTCTTGCGTACTTCTGTTAAACGACGAGATAATTTATGCGCTAGTGAAATCGGCAGCGGCATCAGCTCTTCTGTTTCGTTGTTTGCAAAACCAAACATAAGGCCTTGGTCACCTGCACCGATTGCATCAAGTTCTTCTTCAGTCATTGTACCTTCACGTGCTTCAAGCGCTTGGTCTACACCTTGTGCAATATCAGCAGACTGTTCATCAATTGATGTAAGAACCGCGCATGTTTCCGCATCAAACCCATATTTCGCACGTGTATAGCCAATTTCCTTAATCGTGTCACGTACTGTCTTTGGAATGTCGACATAAGTAGACGTTGTAATCTCACCGCTTACTAATACGAGACCGGTTGTTACAGAAGTTTCACAGGCAACACGTGCATTAGGATCTTTCTTTAAAATTTCATCCAAAATGCTGTCTGAAATTTGATCACAGATTTTATCCGGATGTCCTTCGGTCACTGATTCTGAAGTAAATAAACGACGATTTTGACTCATAATGGCTATTTCCTCCTGTACAAGACCACACCATCCCAAGATGAGGCCTCCAATATGATACGGAACTCGTTCCCTCTTATATTTCAAAACGTTTATATTAGAGATGTTATTGGCAATTTGTTCATATGATATCCCAAAAATAAAAAAACCATTTCCTTCATTGCGAGGAAAGGGTCTGAGATCGCATGCCTTTCACTCTTATCGCTCAAGGTGTTTTTGTACCTTGCATCAGGTTAGCACCTTGGTTTCTCAGCATGTTCATGCCTTTTTCATAAGAAACCGGTTGCTGGGCTTCGTCGGGCCTGTCCCTCCACCAGCTCGGGATAAGAGTATCCGTTCAATAAGATATCTTATCTTAAACCCTTGCGTCATGTCAATGCTTCATAGGAATTATCTCCCCTCTTTTTTTACCTCATCTTTCACATCACCAAAAAGCATATTTTCATAGCAGAAATGAAAAAACACACACAAAAATATTTAAATAGTATAGACTATTATTATCAATGTGTTATACTAATCGAAACAAAAACAAATTCAACGGTAAAGGAAGGGTTTTTTATGAACTCAGTGGATTTAAAAGAAGATTTGCAGTCATTGCTCTCATTAGAAAATACGCACCAAAATTTATCTGTTCCGAAACTTGTTGAAAAGATTTTGGCACGTCATGAAGGCGTTTTAACTTCAACAGGTGCTGTCCGCGCGACAACTGGTGCCTACACTGGACGTTCGCCTAAAGATAAATTTATTGTAAAAGAAGAAAGCTCTGCGCATAACATTGATTGGGGCACAGTGAATCAGCCGATCTCAAAAGACGCATTTGATCGTTTATATACAAAAGTTGTGTCATACTTAAAAGAACGTGATGAACTATTTGTCTTTGAAGGATTTGCGGGTGCTGACGAAAGATACCGTATACCCATTACAGTGGTAAACGAATTCGCATGGCACAATCTCTTTGCAAAGCAGCTATTCATTAGACCTGACGGATCAACACCATCATCAAATGAAAAGCCTTTTACCATCTTATCTGCTCCTCACTTTAAAGCAGATCCTGAAACAGATGGCACAAACTCTGAAACGTTTATTATCGTTTCTTTTGAAAAGCGTACAATTCTGATCGGTGGAACAGAGTATGCAGGAGAGATGAAGAAATCCATTTTCTCTGTCATGAACTACCTTCTCCCTGAACAAGATATTTTATCCATGCACTGCTCAGCTAACGTTGGTCAAGAAGGCGATGTCGCATTATTTTTCGGCCTTTCAGGGACTGGGAAAACGACGCTTTCTGCAAGTGCAAGCCGCAAGCTGATTGGAGACGATGAACACGGCTGGTCTAGCACTGGTGTCTTCAATATTGAGGGCGGATGCTATGCGAAATGTGTGAACTTAAGTGAGGAAAAAGAGCCGCAAATTTACAAAGCCATCAGCTTCGGATCCGTGCTTGAAAACGTGGTGCTGGATGAAGAAACACGTGAAGCGGATTATGATGACACATTCTTTACTGAAAATACACGGGCGGCTTACCCAATCGAAATGATTGATAACATCGTGAAACCAAGTATCGCAGGTCATCCATCTGCCATCGTCTTTTTAACAGCGGATGCTTTTGGTGTTTTACCTCCAATCAGCCGTTTAACGAAAGAACAGGCCATGTATCACTTCCTTAGCGGCTACACAAGTAAATTAGCAGGAACTGAGCGCGGTGTGACATCACCAGAAACGACATTCTCTACTTGCTTCGGTTCACCGTTCTTGCCACTTCCTGCTCACATCTATGCTGAAATGCTTGGCAAAAAAATTGATGAGCATGGCGCAAAAGTATTCCTTGTGAACACAGGCTGGACTGGCGGCGGCTATGGTACGGGCAAACGAATGAACCTGGCTCATACAAGAGCGATGGTGCAGGCAGCCATCGAAGGCGATCTTGACAATGCTGAAATAATCACTGACGACATCTTTGGATTACACATCCCGCTTCATATTCCAGGGGTGCCAGATGAAGTCCTTCAGCCTGCTAAAACATGGGCTGATCAAGAGGCTTACCGAGAAAAAGCCTACTTCCTTGCAAACGAATTTAAAAAGAATTTCAAAAAATTCAGCCATGCAGCAAGTGACATCGAAGCAAAAGGCGGACCACTCGTCTAATCAAAAGACAAAAGCTGAGGGGATCATTCCCTCAGCTTTTTTAATTCGTTGAATGCAATGATACAAGACGGTAAGTCACCTTCGTGACATCGTCTGACAGCTCGAGCTTTTCTACATGTGCTGTCCCTGTTTTTTCCCCGTCTTTCGTTTTGCGCACCTCAAGCGGAATATTTAATGGATAAATGCGGTACCCTTCCTTCATGAGCTCAAACACATTTTCTTCAATTCTTGTCTCTTTTCCTTTTGTGACAATCATTGTATTAAATTCAACAGGCATTCCCATAATGAAAATCCCCCTACTTTCTAAATTTCTTTCTACTGTTTATTTTACCACATTTCCGCCTTTACGGCTGTGCATCCATGTCGTCAGCCGTCTGACAATCTCCCGATTATGCTGCGGCGGGAAATAATGATTGTAGCCATGAAAATACCATGTTTCCACAGACTTGCCATGCTGACGCAGCGCATCTTCTAATAAATACGCATGCTCAATGGATACATTCTGATCCTGCTCTCCATGGATGATTAAGACAGGGGCTTCGATTTTGTCCACATCATTCAAAGGGGTTCGCGCCTCATATGCTTCTGGCACCTTGTGCGGCGGACCGCCTATCACGCGCTTCATCATTCTTCTCATATCCACACGTTCTTCGTAGGTGAGCTTCATATCACTTACACCGCCCCAAGTCACAAAGGAGGCGGCTTCCTGTTTCATTTCAACAGCGGTCCAAATGCCCATAATACCGCCACGGGAAAAACCAAAGATATGAATGCGATCCTGCTTCACCTTTTGATGATTTTTTAACAGATTAAAAGCCGCAAATGCATCTTTCCGATCCTCTCCGGCAAAGTCCTCGTTCCCTTCGCCTCCTTGATTCCCTCGGTAAAAAGGAGCAAAGACGACAAAGCCTTGCGCTGCAAATTGCACAATTCGGCCAGGTCTGACCATCCCCACATTTTTAATGCCGCCGCGTAAATACAAAAAACCGTCATAGAGACCTTCTCCGGCCGGTTCAGCGAGCAGCCCTTTCATCCGAAGTCCATCGGCCTCATATGTCACTGTATATAAGTGAATATGCGGATGGGGCGACGGGAACCTTCTTTTTTCCACAATCACTTGAATTCTCTCCTTTTCATTCGGTGTTACGTCAATTGCTTCATAATCGCTTCTGCAACAAGCTGACCTGATTTTGTCACCATCGGAGTACCGCCGCCTGGATGACTGGTGCCTCCAACAAACCAAAGCCCTTCAATATCCTTTGATTGATTATTGATACGGAAAAATGCCTGCTTGAACGAATTCGAAGACATGCCATAAATGGCTCCGTGATATGCTCCCGTTTTTTGCTGCAAATCAAGCGGGGTTTGAACCGCTTCATATTCGACAACCTGATCGATATCAAAGAGACCCTTTTCTTTTAGTTTCGTTTTGATATGCTGACGATACGTCTCCTTTAGCATGTCCCAATTTTGCTCTTTTGTCACATAAGGTGCATTGGCCAGGACAAACAGGTTGCTTCTTCCCGGTCCTCCGCTCAAGGCTGGCTCTGAATGGCCTGAATAACATATGTAAAGCGCCGGGTCCTGAGGGAGCTTTTTTTTCTGAAAAATATCCTTGAATTCTTGCTCATAATTCTCTGGAAAAAATACATTATGATGAGACAACTGTTCATAGACTTTAGGTATTCCAAGTAAAAGAACAAAGCCAGATAACGATGGTTCGATATTTGAAAGCTTTTGATTTAAAAAGCCAGGACGGTCTTTTTCATCAATCAAATGGCGATAGACAGTCAGTGCATCCGCTCCTGCAATGACTTGATCTGCCTCATACACCTGCTGATCTGTTTCAACCCCTTGGATTCGTTTATTCCTCACATGAATTTTATTTACTTGTTCATTGAGATGAATCTGGACGCCCAATTCCTTTGCGAGTGTCTCAAACGCCTCAACTAAACGATACGTACCGCCCTTTATTCCATAAATGCCTTTTTCCCCTTCTAAATACGCCATCATATTAAAAATAGCGGGAGCCTCGTAGGGTGAAGAGCCAATGTATGTTGCATACCGCCCAAACATCGCCAATGTATGAGGATGACGAAAATACTGACGAAGCAGGCGCTGAACGGATGTAAACGGTTTGACAGCAAGAAGTGCTTTCACCAGCTTAAGATCCGCTTTATCCTTCCAGGTCAATAACAAACGATTTAAAAACTGATCCTCCGCCATTTGGAAAAGCTTTTTTGACTCCTGTAAAAAGGCTCGGTATTGCTGCGCATCCTCAGGGCTAAATGCGGCAATTTGCACTTCCATTTGCTCGATATTCGGCGTAAACTCGACCGTATGACCATCAGAGAATACATTTTTGGTCAGGGGAGAGATCGGATAAAATGTGACATAATCCTCCATTCGTCTCTGACAAGAGGTAAACACTTCTTCAAAATACGCCTTCATTGTAATGGTGCTCGGTCCTAGGTCAAAAGAGTAGCCAGCCCCTTGATGACGCTGTAATTTCCCGCCTAAAGCAGCTTCTTTTTCTAAAATGGTGACCTGAACCCCGCGTGACTGTAAGCGAATTGCCGCTGACAACCCGCCAAGTCCGCCGCCAATGATGATCACTTTTTTCATTCGTACCTTCTTCCTTTCCATTCATACCCTTCTTTTTTCAGTCCAATTTTCATAGAAGCAAAACCAATGGCGATCAGGCTCATGATACTTACCGGCAATAAAAAGGCCATCGTAGACGTTCTTCCATTTTCGATATCAATGACCGCTTTAATAGATACACCTAGCCCGTAGCAAAGAATGGCTAAACAGAGATTGACCACATCAAACTGAATGAGGGCGATAATGAAACAAATAACGGGAACCAAATAAAGCATTGTATATAAACAAAAGACACCGCTTAACAAAGCAATGCTCCGATTTACTCCAGGAAACAAATTTTTTCGATAGCCTTCCCACACTTCCTGTCCGCTCTCATACATTCTCATATAGACAAACGGATGAATACTCGCAAGTGTGAACGGAAAGCCCTTCGCTTTCACTCGTTTCGCCAAGGCCATATCATCAACGAGCGAATCCTTGATCGCTTCATGACCACCTATTTCGTGATAACAGTTCTTTTCAATCGCAATAAAGCCGCCATGAGCTGCGGCAAAAGCCGGGTTTTGAGATTTTCTGACCCATTTCACTGGCAGATGACACCCAATCGTAAACATCATCATAGGGACCACAAGATGCTCAAACGGTGTCCCTGTTTTTTGCTCTGGGAAGCCTGACAGCATTCCCGTTTTTTGCGTGCATAACTGCTTGTACACCGCCTCGATGGCTCCTTGTTTTAACCGGACATCTGCATCTAAAAATAACAGCCAGTCAGAAGATGCTGCCTCAGCTAGCTGAGAGCAAGCATAGGATTTACCAAGCCAGCCTCGCTTCAACACTTGACCTGACTGCACACGAATCCACGGATATTTCTCTGCGAAGCCCTCAGCAATTGCTCTCGTCTGATCTGTCGAATGATCATCCAGCACAATCAGCTCCTTCGGATAAAGATGCTGATCAACAATCGACTGAAGACACGCTTCCAGACGTTTTTCCTCATTTCTCGCTGGAATGAGGATCGATAATGAAATCGGTTCATCAGGCGAAAGAGACGCAGGCTTAAGCACAGGGATTTGCTTCATATTCCAGATGGTAAACATCAATTGACAGAGCAGCAAAGCACTGATCACCGTTAAAAAGACCGCCATGTTTTCACCCACTTCTTAAAGGAATCAAACGCATCACTTGTTGACCGGCTTGTCCTTGTCATCTGTCTAAATTGTTCCTTTACTGTAAAATCAGGATCAGCGACGACCTGCGCTTGATGTTGGTTTAACTGTGTTTCAAGCAGGTCTCCAAGTATACTTGTTACTTCCTTGCTTCGAAGTGAGCCGCCAGATAGTACAACGTCTTCTCCAAACACGACCGATACCGTCGGTTTTTGAAATTGATTAAATGTATAATGCAGCGTCACCGGCTTGACGATGACCTGCTCAAATTGTCTCACCAAAAAAGAAGCTCCGCCCTCCAGTTCAAGCGGCCTTGTATCCTGATGCATGATTTTCCCCTGCGGAAAAAGCCAAACTGCCGCGCCTTCCTGCATATTTGCTTTTGCCGTCATCAATGCTTGTTT
Organism: Bacillus xiamenensis; assembly: GCF_001857925.1. Taxonomy (NCBI): domain Bacteria; kingdom Bacillati; phylum Bacillota; class Bacilli; order Caryophanales; family Bacillaceae; genus Bacillus; species Bacillus xiamenensis. The sequence continues at coordinate 2,658,842 of NZ_CP017786.1, read as the reverse complement.
TACACTTGTCAACTTCTCTTTATGGACTGGAAATGCACCTAGCTTACGAAAAAAAGCATATTGCTTTAGCTGCTTCTCCTCCATCATCATGTAATGATCTCGTTCAGATGTTTTTTCTGTTAATAGAAAGATGATCAGTCCATCCCACCATGAACTGTGATTCGCAAGATAAAGAACAGGTAACTTCTCTTTTGGGTCCACCGTACCTTGCATCATCACACAGTGGAAATGTTTATTCAGTAAATATCGTTCAAGATAAAGATAAAATAATCGGCTAAACGCTCGGCTTTTGTCGCTTTCTTTCAAATTGAACCCTTCCTTCACACAAGATGACAATGATCAGTGCTAAATAAAAAATCACATCCAGCCCGCCCTTTAATGCCAGAAGACCAAAGAACATCACCATCGCTTGATAAATACGGCCATTCCAGCGCAATACCTGCTGATCAATCGAGACGAGCGGAAAAAGAAACGAAAGCCCTGCTCCAATCATACCCCAGCTCACAAAATTCTCAAAAGGAATACCAAAAAAACCGTCACCGTCATACCACACCCAAAACTTACGGTCAGCCGCTACTGGATCTAATATGAGATCAAGCAGTACAATCCATAGCCCCGTTTCGGCGGCTCGCACCCACTTTGATTGTTGTCCGGATAAAAAAAGACTATTTAAAAACACGCCAACCCATGCAAAAGCGATCGTTAAGGGCACACCCGCCACAAGAAAACCTAAGGCCGGGTAATAATCATAGGCCCCGAATGGAAAGCCCGTTGTGATTCCGACCCATTCAATCGTAAACGTAAGAGCTCCCACAATCGCCGCTCGTTTGATCACAAAGCGCCATGATCCATACATATGTCGGCACAGCTCCATCACGCAGCAGGCGTACAGCACAAGGAAGATTCCATTTGCAAACTGAAGCCATGCCGGCACTTCGAAAAAAACCATTAATATGAGTCCTACCAAATACCATCCAACAAATATCCAACTCAATCTATACACGAAACCGCTCCTTTATTTTTGCCAAATTCAAGAAAGCATTCATGCTTCTAGTATAGAAAAAAAGGCACGATCTATAAATAAACAATGCGCTTCTTATTTCATCTAGGCACTCACCAAAAATCCCTTTTGACATACTTTAATTAGTGATCTAGAACAAAGGAGGCGAATTACTCTTGAATCGTTCCATTAAAGTCAGACTGGCATTCATATTCGTTGTCTTGCTCTTTCTTCCATTTGTCGCCTGTAAAAAAGAACAAGAGCAGACCGTACAAGTTGCAGAGGTGACCCATTCGGTCTTTTATGCTCCGCTTTATGTCGCCTTATCAGAGGAGTTCTTCAAAGAAGAAGGGTTAGAGGTTGAATTAAAAACCACTTGGGGCGGCGATAAAACGATGACAGCTCTTTTATCCGGCGGTGCCGATATCGCCCTGACCGGATCTGAATCCTCTATCTATGTGGAAGCCCAAGGGACAAAAGACTCTGTCATGAACTTTGCGCAGCTGACTCAAACAGACGGTACTTTTCTTGTCTCAAGGGAGAAAATCGACGAATTCTCTTGGGATCAATTAAAAGGAAAAGACTTTCTCGGACAGCGGAAAGGCGGTATGCCGCAAATGGTCGGTGAATATGTCCTGAAAAAAGAAGGCATTGATTTGAAAAAGGATCTTCGGATGATTCAAAATATTGATTTTGCCAACATTTCAGGCGCTTTTTCCTCTGGAACTGGCGATTTTGTCCAGTTATTTGAGCCGACTGCATCCTTAATCGAAAAAGAAGGCAAAGGGTACATTACCGCCTCCTTTGGAGAGGCTTCTGGCAAGGTGCCTTATACCACTTTTATGGCAAAGAAGAGTTACTTAGAAAAAAACAAAGAAACAGCCGAAGCCTTTACTCGTGCCATTTATAAAGCACAGAAGTGGGTAGAAACGAAGCGTCCAGAGGAGATTGCCAAGACAATCCAATCGCATTTTCCTGATACGGATGTTGACGTCTTATCAAATGCCATCAAACGCTACAAGCAGCAGCACTCATATGCAACAGATCCCCTTCTAAATGAAGATGAATGGAACAAACTACAGGAAATCATGAAGGCGAGCGGTGAACTGCCGGAATTTATCCCGTACAAACAACTTGTCGATTCATCCATTGCAAAGAAGGTCACAGATCACAAATAGAATAGGAGGTAGCACATGTCTTTCCTTCAAATTGACCATGTGACCCACACGTACTTCTCTTTAAAAGAAAAAACAACGGCCATACAGCACATCAATATGGAGATAGACCAAGGTGAATTCATCTCATTTATTGGTCCCAGCGGCTGCGGGAAAACAACCCTGCTGTCCATCATCGCAGGCATTACACCGCCCTCTGAAGGTCGAATCTTAATCGAAGGAAAAGAGCCGAACCAAAAGGAGCATCAAATCGGCTACATGCTCCAGCAAGATTATTTGTTCCCGTGGAAAACGATCAAGGAAAATGTCATTCTCGGGTTGAAAATTGCAAAACAAGATTCACATGAGGCCTCCTCAGCTGCCCTTAGCTTACTGCCAAAGCTTGGACTGCATGATGTGGAGGAAAAGTATCCGAAGGAGCTGTCAGGCGGCATGAGGCAGCGTGCAGCACTCGCCCGAACACTTGCGGTTGATCCCGGCCTGCTTCTACTAGATGAGCCATTTTCAGCACTAGACTACCAGACCAAACTGACATTAGAAGATCTCGTCTTTCACACATTAAAAAACTATCAAAAAACAGCCGTCCTTGTCACGCATGATATTGGTGAAGCCATTGCCATGAGCGATCGGATTTTCTTATTCTCAAAACATCCCGGCTCTATTCAGCGGATCTTTATCGTTCCAGATGACCTGAAAGCCCTCTCTCCCTTTGAAGCGAGACAGACACCAAGCTTTCAAGAGCTCTTTCAAACGATTTGGAAGGAGCTGAAAACAGTTGAAACACAGTGACCTTTTACATGAAGCCTATCGAAAAAAAGTTCGAATGGAAAAACGCATCACACGAGTCTATCAGCTGATCATTTTCGCCAGTTTCTTTTCACTTTGGGAGCTTGCCAGTCATTTTAGGCTCATTGATCCACTCATTTTCAGTTCACCATCTGCAGTCTGCCAATTGTTTATACAAAAAATATCAGATGGCTCTTTAGTGAATCATATAAGTATTACGTTGTTTGAAACGGTGCTTGGGTTTCTTCTTGGTACGTTTTGCGGCATTTTGTTAGCCGCCGCCTTATGGTGGTCCACCCGGCTGGCGAACGTACTTGATCCTTATTTGGTCATTTTAAATGCGATGCCGAAAGTCGCTTTAGCCCCGATTTTAATTGTTGCCCTTGGGCCTGGCATGATCAGCATTGTCGCGATGGGCGCAATCATTAGTGTGATCATTACAACGATCGTCATTTATACGGCCTTTCAAGAAGTCGATGAAAATTATTTAAAGGTCATGAAAACCTTTGGTGCGGAAAAAAGAGTGGTCTTTCGTGAGGTCATTTTGCCAGCAAGTATTCCAACGATGATCTCTGCCATTAAGGTCAATGTTGGTCTTTCTTGGGTTGGGGTGATTGTGGGAGAATTCCTTGTTTCCTCAAAAGGGCTCGGCTACATGATCATTTACGGTTTTCAAGTCTTCAACTTTACACTCGTGTTCTTAAGTCTTTTCATTATCGCCGTCTTCGCTACCATCATGTACCAGCTTGTAGAATGGCTTGAACGCCGTTTTCTTCAAAAATAAAAAGCACAGGGAGTATTTTCCCTGCGCTTTTTTTAACGAATCAAACCGTTCTTTTCTAAATAAGCAAGACTTTTCCTTAAGACATCATCTTTCATAATAAAACTGAAATTTTTATTTCTTGCGATGGATCTTGGCAGGTCTGCGAAAAGAACCGGCCCTTTCGTTTCAAAATACGTATCCTGCTTGACGAGCTTTTCAATATCAGCGAAATAAATATTTTTGACAATGACCTTCTCTCTGCCAAGCACCTGATATTGACCAATATACGTTAATTCACGAACAACAGCACCCGTCTCTTCCTGAATCTCCCGTATAGCGGCTTGGTCTGCTTCTTCATTTGGCTCAACTTTCCCTCCTGGAAACTCATAGCCGCGATCCTCATGTTCAGTGAGCAGCCATTTTCCCTGATAGCGGCAAATGGCCCAAACATGCTTAGGATGACTCGAAAAAGGCTGCTTTTCAAAAGAGAGCTTGACCGTATTATGATAATAGTCTTTAAATACATGCATGTGAAATCCCTCATATCCTGTCCTTGCTTCTTGTAAAACATCATACCACAGATCACATTTCTCTGAAGAATTTTTATGAAAAGTGAAACAAACGAGTGCTTCCATCTCGTCTGTATGTAATAAGTATTCTTGCTAAAACCTTTTTATCATCTCCATCCTCATTCCATTTTAATCATGAAACCTTTTATCCATGATGACGTAAATCAATAAGTGTTTGTTTGATACAGGCGAGGAGGAAACCAACATGAACAACACAAATGGATCAGAACAAGAACAAAACAACGCACTCCCGATTAGGCAACATGAGAACGAAGATGCTGCTCATGAGGCAGTGAAGGCCCACCTCATGAAAGGACAAAATCTTGATTTAACGAAAGACCATCCAAGTGTAGACCAAATTCATATCGGACTTGGCTGGGATTTATCTGGTCAGCCAATTGATTTAGATACGCAAGTATTTCTCTTAAATGAGGAAGACAAGCTTTTGTCTCCAAAGCACCTGATCTATTATCAGCAGCAGCAAAGCATAGACGGAGCTGTTCGCCATCTAGGTGATCATCAGGTCGGCGGAGGCCAACGAGATCATGAGATCATCATTATGCAGCTAAGCAGAGTCTCACCCGATATTCATAAAATCGTCGTAACCGCCACCATACATGATGCCCACGAGCGGGCACATCATTTCGGACAGGTCACCAATGCCTACGTACGCCTTTCTGATCAGATCACCCAGCAAGAGATTTGTACCTTTCAGTTAACAGAGGATTATTCGTATTGTACATCTATCATTTGCGCTGAACTAACGAGAGATCAAAACGAATGGAAAATCACCGCTACCGGACAAGGTACAACCCTGGATTTAAACGACTTATGCCGCATCTACGGATTCACACCTTGACGAAGGAAAGGAGCTGGCACCAATGGGATTTCATTTCAACACAATAGAAGAACTCACCTTACAAGCAGAAGGCAGCGGAATCTTTTTTGCCAAAAAAGGCACTATGATTGCCGATCAAGGCACATTTCAATACCGTAAACGATTACTTGGAACAAATAAAGGAAATGTGGTCAGTCAAGTATTTAACCATATCAGCAGAAAATTGACAGGTGAAAACCTTGAGATGATGGAAGTGAGTGGACAAGGTACGTGTTATTTGGCTGATTCAAGCGAGCATGTGACCGTGATCAATCTTGAGCCAAGCGGTCCTTGGCAGCATGTGAGCGTAGAAAGTGAAGATTTACTAGCCTTTACTGAAGAATGTCACTATGGCGTGACACCAGTAGGCGTTGGTATTTTATCACAGAAGGGGTTATTTACTTCAAAGCTCTCCTATCAAGGTCACGGAGCGCAGGTTGCCATTAAAACGAATGGAAACCCGCTGATTTTAAAAGCACCTTGCCGTGTAGATCCTGACGCCCTTGTCGCTTGGACGGGCAAAGCACCGAAGATCAAATTCGATGTAAACTGGAAAACCTTGATTGGACAAACATCTGGCGAATCGTACTTATTTGAATTCCAAGAGCAGGACCAAATTGTCATTATCCAGCCATTTGAGCGCACATCCGGAATGCGGATCGGTTTAGACGATAACCGCTACAAACCTCAGAACCAGAGCACCTCACACGAATTCACCAATTCACAGCAGGAAAATAGAGGCGGAATCAGTGATTTAATCGGAGGCATCTTACATCCTCGAAAATAAAAGCATGTAGAAAAAAATCTCTACATGCTTTTTTCAATTCATTAATCCATTTGTCTCAATGAAGTTCTTTGTCTCTTCGTTTCCAAGATCATAAATCATGGTGTAAATCTCTTTTCTTTTCCTGTCCATTTCGTCATTTGGGCTATCATAATGATATTCAAGAAATGGGACATGCGCCCGAAAGAAGCCTTTCCAATCGGACATATACTGTTCATCGAAATACTCTCTTAGCTGCAAAATTTGATCATCATCTGCTTCTATTTGAAATTGCCAAGCAGCCGTATCTCTATGCTGTGAGATCGACCCGTCTTGAACGGATACATAGTATGTGTGTCTTGCCATCTGATTCATCCTTTTTTCCTTTAGTATGACCAGATACCGAGAAATTACGGCTTTTTACGCAATTTATTTTTCATCATGTCTAACACATCAATAAACAACTGCGGAATGGGAATTCCGAGAGCTTTAGCGGTCGAGACAATTTGGTAAGATTCATAAATGATATAAAAGATGATCGCTAAATCCTTCATCGTCCCGCCAGTCTTCAGCATGACATCGAAGAAATGTGCCATAGATATTAAAGAGAGCGTCACAACCTTTCGAACAAGCCTTGTAAACAAGCGCTTCAGTGTGAGCTGTCCAGTCAAAGATTCTCTTAGGCTTGAACAAATGAATTCAATGGCCATCAGTGTCACTAATATCGTTAGTAAATACCCTGCTCCACCAAACAGAAAGCCCATTGCCGACAAACAGACTGTAAACAACGAAAAGATGCCTAAATCCTTGCTCACTTGGCATCAACATCCTTTCATAGTGGAACTTCTTACCTCAATAGTATATGCCGCATCTGATGAATAGCTTGGACAACAACAAATAAAGGCGTAGTCTGCTGCTCAAACACATTCGTAAAAGCCGTAAAAAAAGCCGCCTGTGACGGCGGCTTGCTTAGTTACACTCTGACATCAATAAACGTAGCATCTGAATCTTTGGGCTGAACAGCTTGAGGCTGCTGCTGCACTTGATCCAGCATCACCATGGCTTGGGCTGTGTTCGTGGCAAGCTGTGAATTCAATAAACTGATATTAAGTGTTTTTTGAATACTCGCCACTTGCTGACTCATCATTCCTGCAATTGAGGACATCTTTTCCCCTCCCTTCTCTTTTCTCTTCGGCTTAAAGCCCTATGATTTCAATGGGCTGTCTGTCACAATTCCACTAAAAAAGAATGCCGATCTATTCATGATCAACATTCCTTCCATCCCTCTTATCCTAAATATGCTTTTAGCATCCAGTTGTGTTTTTCAATGGATTGATGAATGGCAAGCAGCATATCACCTGTTGTTTCATCGCCAACCTCTGCAGCCAGCTCCATTCCTTGCTTTAACTCTTCTGCAATATTTGAGAAATCCTCATATAGATTTTTCACCATTTGCTCGGCTGTTTCATTTCCTTCCGCTTCTTGAATGCTTGAGATTTCTAAGCACTCTTTCATTGTCGCAACAGGCTGTCCGTTTAATGCAAGCATACGCTCAGCCAAATCATCAATATATGTGGCTGTTTCTGTATATAATTCCTCGAATTTTTCATGAAGTGTAAAGAAGTCTTTTCCCTTTACATACCAGTGATAATTATGTAATTTCACATAAAGCACAGTCCAATCCGCTACTTGTTTATTGACGACGTTTAATAATTTTTCAGACATGTTGATTCCTCCTTATGTAGTTGCATTTAGTATGGGAATACCCTTTTTTTATTATACTGAAACCTGCCATCATTTTCTTCTATTTTGACCGCATGATATATATGTTAATATGGAAATAAGGAGGGAGCTAGATGCTGTTACTTGGGATTATCAGCTTTATCATTATCTCAATCGTTGTCTTTTTATCACTGTGGACGACATCAAAGGCGTATGATTACAAGCATAAAGTCGATTCACCACAGGATGCTGAACCAAATCAACGTTCTAACCCAAAATAAAACCGCTTTCAATGATGTGAACTATCTTCTTCTTCAGTAGATGAACTCTCTTTTTTCACATCACCTACTTGGATATTTGTCTTCGGCATATTATGCTGCTGTTTAGCTGTCACATGGACTTGTATGATATAAAGGCCATCTTTTTTGAAAGCTGTATGCAATTCATATACACCTTTCTCCTCTTTCTTTGGCTGAATCATCTTGCTGTTATCCTTGTCACCATCTTTCCACACTTCAAATTGCACATCATCTGCATCATCAACAGGCGTATCACCATATGTGACAGCTGCTTTTACTATAACGCTTTCATTTTTCTCCACTTGCTCTGGCCCTGTGAGCTTAACTTCTAATAGCTCAGGCACTTCCCCTTTGTCATTGCTCGCTGCGGAGTTTCCACACGCACTAAGTAACGCGAGCATTAGAATGATCCCCATCATCTTTCGCATCCGAATGTCCCCCTTCTTTTATCGACATGTCCATTTTAACAAATATCCCCTATTTTGACATCTCATGATTGATTTCATATAAAAAACCGGACATTTGATATGTCCGGTTCCAGATTGTTGACAAAGGGCTAAAATGTTGTTGATTTTAGCCCTTTGTCTTCTTTTCAGCGTGACATGAAAACCTTTGCAGTCTAGGAAGGACGAGTACCGGCGCGGAGCGAATTTAAGATTCGTGAGCACCGGCACACAGGACTGACAAAGAATGCGAGGGTTTGTCTACACGCTGAAACCGGACATTCGATATGTCCGGTTCATCCATCCATTAACCAAATACTTTTAATAGGTCTTCTTGATCCTGAGACAGCCAGAAACGCATGAGACGTTTTGCTCCTTCAAGATCATGTAGCTTCGCTTGACCGCATTGTTTTTCATTTGCAGCAGGGATTTCTGTTACCTCAACTGCATCCTTGAATGTTGCATCAAGCAGTTCAACAATCTCTTTTGGTGTTGGTGCACCACTGACGACTAAATAGTAACCAGTCTGGCAGCCCATAGGAGAAATATCAATGATATCAAAATGATCGTATTTCTCTGAGTGTGTTCTAATATTAAACGCAAGTAAATGCTCTAATGTATGAATTGTATCAGGTTTCATCGCCTGCTTGTTCGGCTGACAAAAACGAATATCAAATTTATTCACTTCACCATCTGATCCCACTTTATGAACGCCGCAATGACGAACGTAAGGCGCTTTTACAGCATTATGGTCAAGTTCAAAGCTTTCAACTGAAGGCATAAAATCACCACTCCTATAATTGCAATTTCCTATATTATAGCATATTGATCCGACCTGTTTAGTTTATAAAACTTTCCTTCCTTGTCCTTTTTTCTTATACTGTGAAAGACAGACAAGGAGGAACCTCTATGAAACAGATTTTTATCGGCATCATCCGCTTTTATCAAAAATGTATTTCCCCGCTTACACCGCCTAGCTGCCGATTTTATCCCACCTGCTCAAACTATGGGCTAGAGGCAATCAAAACGCATGGCGCTTTAAAGGGCGGCTGGCTCACAATCAAACGGATATTAAAATGTCATCCGCTGCATCCTGGCGGCATCGACCCGGTCCCGCCTAAAAAGGAGAAATAAATTATTTTTCTTCATAGCCATTGACAACTAAGTCAAGCTTACCTGTCCCTGGATCAATTACAAGGCCGTGTACAGGCACATCAGATGGAAGAAGCGGGTGATTTTTAACAACAGACACACTGTCTCTCACACTTTCTTCAACTGAACTAAAGCTTTTAAGCCACTGTGTAAAATCGATTCCTGAGTATTCCAGTACTTCAATTCGTTTTTCTGGAATACCACGCTCAACGGCTTTATTTAGAAGTGTTCGGCTATCTATTTTGCTCATACCGCAATCATGATGCCCGATGACGTACACCTCATCAGCATTTAATTCATAAACAGCCACTAAAATGCTTCGCATAATACTTCCAAATGGATGAGAAACAAGAGCGCCAGCGCTTTTGACAATCTTAATATCTCCATTTTTCATGTTCATTGCACGCGGAAGCAGTTCAACAAGTCTTGTATCCATACAAGATAAAATAACGGCTTTTTTCTGTGGAAACTTCGTTGTTGTAAACTCTTCGTATCGCTTTTCTTCAATAAACTGTTGATTATATTCAATGATTTCGTCTAAAAGTTTCATAAGTTTGTCCATTCCTTTTTCTTTTTTAAAAATAAATATAGCACAATGTTTTAAATTTCGTCACGTTTTGAAACCTATTTTTTAGAGGAAACATCTGCTTGACGAAAATTTTTTATTTTCCTCTTTTCAAATCGTAATTATTACGATACAATAACTCAGGACATTAAATCGTAATCATTTCTATCTAATAGGTTGAGAGGAGACATTTTTTAGATGAAAAAAATCTTTTTTATTTTAATAACGGCTTTATTAACGATCGGCCTTGCCGCTTGCTCAAGCAGTGCGGGGACAAATGCTTCAAAAGGAAAGGCGGACAGGAAATTAACCATTTACACCACGATCTTTCCAATTCAAGATTTCACTGAAAAAATTGGCGGCTCTCACGTTAACGCTCAAAGTGTGTACCCTGCCAATGCTGATGCACACAGCTTTGAACCAAGTTCAAAAACAATGGTTGAAATGGCGGAAGGAGATGCCTTTATTTACAGCGGTACTGGAGCAGAAGCATTCGCTGACAAAACAGCTGCTACGTTAAAAGACCAAGGTGTGAAAACGGTTAAAGCTGCTCAAGGCATCAAACTATTATCAACAAAAGAAGAACATGCACATGAAGAAGATGAAGATCATGATGGACACGAGCACGGAGATAAAGATCCACATGCATGGCTAGACCCTGTTTATGCACAGCAAATGGCGAAGAACATTAAAGACACACTCGTCTCATTAGATCCAGATCATAAAGACGAATATACAAAAAACTACGAATCTCTAAAAAAAGAATTACAATCATTAGATCAGGAATTTAAAACAACGTTATCTAAAGCACAACATAAAGAAATTCTTGTTTCTCACGCAGCTTACGGTTACTGGGAAAAGCGCTATGGCATTGAGCAAATCAGTGTCCTTGGACTATCCGCTTCTGAAGAGCCATCACAAAAACAGCTCGAAAATATTGTAAAACAGGCGGAAAAGCATCACATCAAGTATGTCATTTTTGAAAATAACGTCAGCAGTAAAGTATCAGATACGATTCGCAGTGAAATTGGCGCTAAAAGCCTGACACTTAAAAATCTAGAATCCATTACAGAAGAGGACGCTAAAAATGGCGAAAGCTACGTCAGCTTAATGAAACAAAATTTAAACACCTTAAAAACAGCCTTAAATGATTAATGCGTTAAACCCCGTGCGGTCAGCCGGGGTTTTTTTCTTCGTAAAAAAACACACCTTGATAGGGTGTGCTTCTTTTTTACATTTGGTATTTTTTCTTAAACAGCTCGGCTCTGCCGCCTTTTTCCCCGAATTTCTGGCGCCCTGTATAAAAAGGATGCGTGTCCGAGCTTGTTTCTACCTTAATGACAGGATATGTTTTTCCATCCTCCCACTCTATTGTCTCATTAGATGTCTTAGTTGATCTACTCAAGAAGCGATAACCGCTGTTTACGTCCATAAATACAACTTCATGTGAGGTTGGGTGAATACCTTTTTTCAATGTCAAAACTCCCTTCATTATCAAAACGTAATCATTACGTTTTATAATTATATTCTACTCCCTCTTTGACAACTTGTCAAAAAACAAGCTTTCTTAGTCAGGAAGAATAATCTAAAAATGGTGGCGAATAATAAACAGCATGAAAAAGAGAAGCGATAAGAAAGGCGGAGAAAAAATTGACTGATCTCGTTTTAGCTAGAAGCCTGTTCGGTACAACAATGGGCTTTCACATTATTTACGCCTCGCTTGGCGTCGGCATCCCGCTAATGATTTTGTTAGCTGAACTCATCTTTCAAAAAACGAAGGACCCACATTATGCCATCATGGCCAAGCGCTGGACGAAAGCACAGGCTGTTTTGTTAGGCGTCGCCATTCCAACTGGCACGATTGCAGGTACTCAGCTCGCTCTTCTATGGCCTGGTTTTATGGAGGTCATCGGAAAAGTCATGTCACTGCCGTTTCAAATAGAAATTTATGCTTTCTTTATTGAAGCATTATTTATGTCTATTTATGTGTACGCAGCGGATCGCCTATCCCCAGCTATGCGCATCATTACCGTTATTTTTGTTGTGATTGGCGCAGCAGCTTCAGCGATTCTGATTACAAACGTACATGCTTTTGAAGGAACACCTGCCGGCTTTCAGATGGTCAACGGAGAAATCACGAATATCGAGCCTTGGAAGGCCTTTTTCAACCCAAGTTTCGTTGTGACCGCTACTCATGTCGTGCTGTCTGCTTTTACAACAGGCGCTTTTGTGATTGCCTCTGTAGCTGCTTTCAAAATGCTGAAAACAAGGAAAAATGAGAAGCTCTATACCTTTCATCGAAAAGCCCTTTTTCTTGGACTGATTGTAGGTGGACTTTTCTCTTTTCTTACAGCCTTAAATGGTCACGAATCAGCTCAGCTACTGTATGAATATCATCCTGAAAAATTAGCGGGTGCAGAAGGCTTATTTGAAACGCAGTCACACGCGCCTCTTGCAATTGGCGGTTTTACAGACCCAAATACGCAGGAAATAAAAGGGGCGATCGAAATTCCTTGGGCCCTTAGTTTTCTAGCTGGAAATAGCTTTGATACTGTCGTAAAAGGCTTAAATGATTTCCCTAGAGACGAGTGGCCGCCCTTATTTATTCACACGTTATTTAACGGGATGGTTATAATTGGATCAGTGCTCATTCTATTTGCTGTGTTGGCCCTGCTCTACCGCAAAATATTAAAACGTGAACATTATCCGAAGTGGTTGCTTTTTCTTTACTTATTCGGCGGGCCTCTTAGTCTCTTGGCCATTGAATTCGGCTGGATCTTTGCATGTACAGGCCGTCAGCCATGGGTCATTTATCGAATGCTCAAAACCTCCGAGGTCGTCACGTCATCAGGCTCTATCGGCACACTTTTCATCCTGTTTGCCATTGTCTATCTCATTTTAGGCATCGCAACAGTGATTGTGCTGACGTACTACTTTAGAAAACATTCAATTGAAGAAGACCTACGGTTAACAGAATCTTAAAAAGGGAGCGATTTTGATGCAGATGGATATAACAACTGATGCACTCATAGCAATCACCATCTTATGGGGATTCGTGTTTATCTATGCAGTGATGGCATCAATGGATTTCGGAGCAGGGTTTTGGTCGATGATATATATGAATAAAGAGCAAACTAAGGCCGCTAATATCGCAAACAAGTATCTCTCTCCCACTTGGGAAGTGACAAACGTCTTCATTGTGGCCATCGTCGTTGCATTGTTTAGCCTGTTTCCAGGTGCAACATTTGTGCTTGGTACTGTTCTATTAATACCAGGCAGCATTATTTTATTGCTTCTTGCACTGCGCAGCGGATTTCTCGTCTTTTCGCATTCACTGCCTAAAAAATATAGAAAAGCCGTTACATATATTTCAGGAATTAGCGGCTTTATTATTCCGTCCATTCTCATTATGGTTCTCCCCATTACCCATGGTGGATTTATTTTTCAGGAGAATCACGTCTACTCGTTAGATTTAGGATTGGTCTTTACAAGTGCAAACGTCTATTCATTTGTAGGTTTTGCAATTTTCAGCACCCTTTTCCTCTCATCTTTGCTGCTAGCTGATTTTTCTAATGTTGCAGGTGAAGATGAGGCTTATCACATTTATAGAAGGGGAGCGCTCATGACAGGACCTCTTTCTCTCATGATGGCCTTCTTTATCATGCTCACACTGCGAAGTGAAGCCAATTGGTTATTCACGAAAATGATGCAGAACATCCCCATTCTCCTTGTTTCTCTGCTCATGTTTTTACTTGCAGGATTGGCTCTCTTTTTACCAAACAGCCGATTTAAGCATCGGAAAGGGAAGCCACGTTTAGCCGTCATTGCCATTACGATCCAATATTTCTTAGCAAGCTATGTGTATGGACATGCCCATCTGCCCTATATGGCCTATCCAGATATCACCATCATGTCAGGGTTTACAGACCCTGTTACATTTAGGGCATTATTCATTACGTATATTGTAGGCTTTATCATCTTGTTTCCTGGGTTCTATTACTTCTGGAAATTGTTTATGAAGGATAAGCGCTATATTCGCCAGGAAGATTGACATGAATGGGCGACGTTCATTTCGGTTACATTATAAATGAAAGACACACTCAAAAGGAGGTCATCTGTATGAGTCAAAAAATCCTTTGTGAAGTAAACAACTGTTCTTACTGGAATGCTGGAAACCGCTGCGGTGCAGATGCAATCTATGTCGTCAGCCATACAGGAAATACGGCTGAAAAAAGTGAAGAAACTGATTGTAAAACATTTAAACCGCAAGATCTTTAAGTCTCATTAAAGGAGGCGCTTCACTTTGAAAAACGATCGGCTTGCTCAAACGTTTTTTGACGAAATTCAGGACGCGGACGAAGCCGCATTTTATCAAGCCGCTCACTCCTTTTTAAATCTTTGGGATTATGAATATGGACATGTAACCGGCATGCCCAATGAAATGCATCAGTATATTGGACAACTTGCTTACGACAGCGAGCTGGTAGAAGAGTAAGAAAGAGCGGATGACCGCTCTTTCTTTTTGATTCAGACAGGAAGGAAAAACTTTTCTCAACTATACATATGTTCTATTGGTTGTGCAAAAGGCCATTTTTTCGTTTTCATTTCACAAAATCATGTTTTGTAAACACGTCAATTTTATCTGAGAACGAACGAAGCGCTTGATAATCAACTTCTACCCCCATCCCTTTAGAACGAGGCACCTCAATAAACCCATTTTCAACTTTGATTTCAGGAAAAATGATATCCTGCTCCCAGTATTTTGACGATGCTGAAATATCCCCCGGAATCGTAAATTGCGGCAGTGATGCAAGTGCCACATTCTGTGCGCGGGAAATACCTGTTTCAATCATCCCCCCGCACCATAACGGAATCTGATGCTCCTTGCAAAACGCATGAATTTTAAGGGCTTCAGTCAGCCCTCCAACTCGGGAAGGCTTCACATTGATCATCTGGCAGCTGCCAAGTTCTACAGCTTTTCGAGCATCGTCTAAAGAACAAATACTTTCATCCAAACAAATCGGTGTTTTTAAATGCTTTTGCAAATGACGATGATCGACAATATCATCTGCAGCTAAAGGCTGTTCAATCATTAATAAACGAATGTCATCGAGCTGCTTCAGTTTGCTAATGTCCTTTAATTCATAGGCAGAGTTTGCATCTGCCATTAACGGAAGGTCAGGGAAAGACTCTCTTATCTTTTGAAGCAGTCCAATATCTTGTCCCGGCTTAATCTTCACCTTCACACGCTGATAACCTTGATCTACATATTGCTGGATTTGCTGAATCATTTCGTCAACAGGCCCTAAACCCGCCACAACGCCAGATGGGATTCTGTCTTTTGTGCCGCCTAATACGTCACGTAAGGACTTATTTTCACGCTTCGCATAAATATCCCACACAGCCGCTTCAATCCCTGCTTTGGCCATTCTATTGCCTTTAAAGTGGTACAAGCTGTCGGGTATTTCTGAAGGATGTGTAAAAGATCGGGTCAGCACGTTAGGGATAAAGAAAGCTCTCAGCATGTGATAGCAGGTCTCAATGGTTTCTTCTGTATACCACGGGGAAGAAAAGGCAGACACCTCTCCCCATCCAGTTAATCCTGTTTGGTCTTTGACCTCAACAATAATAAACTCACGCTCTGAAATGGTTCCAAGACTTGTTGTAAATGGCTGCTTGAGTTTCATCGTGACATGATATAAGATCACACGTTCAATTTGAATCATCTAAAAACCCCTTTGATTTGAGTCTGTGCCTCTGCAATTTATTCGACGCATTCCTTGGAAGCTCATCCACAAAGTGAAAAGCGGCTGGCCATTTATACTTGGCTAATTGCGACTCGCATAAAGCATAGAGCTCACTCTCCGATATCTGACGGTCTGCCACAAGAAAGGCGGCAGGTACCTCTCCCCATCTTTCATGATACACCCCCGTCACTCCGGCTTCCTTTACATGCGGATGTGTTAAAAGAACCGCTTCAATTTCCGCTGGATAAATATTCTCTCCACCAGAAATAATTAAATCTGAACGCCGGTCAAGTACAAATAAGAACCCTTCCTCATCCACATATCCAATATCACCCGTTTTCAGCCAGCCTTGTTCAAAGGCAGCAGCAGTTGCTTCTTGACGATGAAGGTATCCTTTCATAACATTTGCACCTTTCACCATGATTTCGCCATGCTCAAAAGGACGGCAAATACGTTCACCATCTTGAATCTTCAGTTCACACCCAAAAAGTGGTTTCCCCGCTGATCCAAGCTTCTCCATACTAAATTCGGGCGCAAGTGTCACAATTTGTGAACACGTTTCTGTCATACCGTACGATTGAAACACAGGAAATCCCTTCTCTTTACTTTCTTGAAGCAGCGTATAAGGCGCAGGGCCTCCGCCTAATAACAGGCAACGTAAAGAAGACGGACATTCTTCAAGCCTACTTAATAAACGAGACAGCATCGTTTGAACAACTGAAATCATCGTCACATGATGGCGTTCAATAGAATCCTTTACTTCATCCACATCAAACTTCTGGTGCAGCACGACTGCCATACCGTATATGACAGATTTAAATAAAGCAGATAAACCGCTTATATGAAAAAGGGGCAGCGCAATGAGCCATCGATCTTCCTCTCTGATGCCTAAATTCAGTGCAGATGAAACAGCACTATGAAAATGATTGCCAAACGTTTGCTCCACCCCTTTTGGCCGCCCTGTCGTTCCAGATGTATACATAATGGTCGCGGTCTCATTCAAATCAACGTCATTCTCTATTTTCTTTTCATCATCTTGACCTGCTACAGGTAAAGTCTCCATTGTATACACAGGTAAATCACCGTCATGATCCTTTGCATAAAAAGGTTCTGTTAATAAAGCCTTGGCTTTTGCATCTTCAAGCTGATAGAGCCTCTCAGCTTTTGTCAGCTTATTGTTCAATAACACGATCTTTACTCCTAATAAAAAACAAGCGTGAACAAGCATCACCATGTCAGGATGATTGTTCATCAATATTGCGACCGTCTCCCCTTTTTTAAGGGAGGCACGTGACAATCTATTCGCAAGCCTGTCCACTTCGAAAGCTAAATCACGAAATGTCCATTCTTGGTCTTGATATATGAGCGCGACCCGATCTGGCGTTAAATAGGCACGGTGCAGCAGCCAATTTGGTTGCTTCATCATGACACCTCCTTTTCATAAAAGAAAACAGCTCAGTCTGATGCACTAAGCTGTTTTCGTCCATATCATTGAATCAAGGGAAACGCGGGAACTGACCGAAGTCCGGCTTCCGTTTTTCCTTAAAGGAATCGCGTCCTTCTTTTGCTTCATCTGTTGTGTAATAAAGAAGAGTCGCGTCTCCTGCAAATTGCTGAATTCCAGCTAATCCATCAGTGTCTGCATTAAATGCAGCCTTCAAGAATCGTAAAGCAGTCGGGCTCTTCTCTAGCATTTCCTCACACCACTTCACTGTTTCTTCTTCAAGCTGCTCTAATGGTACAACTGTATTGACAAGCCCCATATCAAGCGCTTCCTGTGCATTGTATTGACGGCATAAGTACCAGATTTCTCTCGCTTTCTTATGACCAACAATACGTGCAAGATAGCCTGAACCATAACCGGCATCAAAGCTGCCTACTTTTGGTCCTGTTTGTCCGAAAATCGCATTATCTGCTGCAATTGTCAGGTCACACACGACATGAAGTACATGTCCGCCGCCAATCGCGTAACCCGCAACCATCGCAATAACTGGTTTTGGAATAACCCGAATTAAACGCTGTAAATCTAGTACATTTAGACGCGGAATTTGATCGTCTCCTACATAGCCGCCATGACCGCGTACTTTCTGGTCTCCACCAGAACAGAATGCTTTCCCTCCAGCACCTGCAAGTACAATCACACCAACATTTGAATTGTCACGAGCACGTGAAAATGCATCAATCAATTCACTCACAGTTTTCGGCGTAAACGCGTTATGTACATGTGGACGATTAATGGTGATTTTTGCAATCCCATTGTACGTTTCATATAAAATTTCGTCATACTGACGCTCAGTTTGCCATTCAATAGCCATCAATATTTCCTCCTCTAATCTTACGCTAAAATAAACTCACTTACTATTTTACCAAAAAAATGTGGTTGTTCCACATGAACTGTATGCCCGGCATGCTCCGCCAATGTCAAATGACTGTCTTCAAGCTCCTGCTGCATACGTTTGGCGATATTGCAGAACTTTTCATCAAGCGTTCCGCAAATGAGCAAAACAGGCAATTTAATCTGCTTTAATGACGCCCACATAGACGGCTGTGAACCTGTTCCTATGCCTTCTAAGCTGCGAGCCAGTCCATAGGGATTGGCTTTTAACCTTCCCTCTCTCAGCTGAGCCAGCCTGTCAGCGGGTAAGGATTTCTGCGAAGCAAACAGCGGAATGTTCTCCCAAAAATCCACAAACTGAGCTAACCCTTCATGTCTGATCTTTTGAGCAAGCTGGTGATCATGATGAAGCCTTGCCATCCGCTCCTTGAAAGAGCGAAGCCCTGGAGATGTACTCTCAAGAATCAGTTTGTTGACACGTTCTGGATAACGGGAGGCAAACGATAAAGCAATACGCCCTCCCATAGAATATCCGAGAATGTTCACTTTGTGAAGTTTTAATTGATCTAAAATCTCAGCAAGATCTGTCAGCTGCTGTGACATCGCATATCTTCTTATACTCTTTGGAGAGTCTGTGCGGCCATGTCCAAGCAAGCTGACCTGAATCAATCTTGTATGTTTTTCTGTATAAGTATTTAAAAACGACCAAGAAGCTGCACTCCCTGTAAAGCCGTGTAAACATAACGTGGCATTTTCAGCAGATGGATGATCGTCTATTACCTCATACGCCACACCATCATGCATTCGTATTATGAGTGAAGGCATTCTTTTTTCACTTCCATCAATATCTCGCTCATCATTTGACGATGTTTGTCTACACGAGAATGCCGGTCTGTTTCAATCTCGATTAAATGAAGCCCAGGCTCATGTATATGCGCCGAGTACACCTCATGTAATTCTTGTTTTGTTGCCGGCTTCGAATAGGTTCCCCCATATAACTTCGATGCATACTCAAAATTCAGCCCTGTCGGCGTACCGAAGAGTTTTTCATAATACGGTTCATCAGAAGCCTGTGGAAGGAAAGAAAAGATTCCTCCCCCATCATTGTTTAACAAAACAACCGTGAGCGGAATGTCCATCAGCTTAGCAGCAAGAAGACCGTTCATATCATGGTAAAAAGACAAATCTCCGATCACTAAAGTAATTGGTTGTTTCAAGGCCGCATATGTTCCAAGAGCTGTTGACACAACCCCATCAATGCCATTTGCTCCGCGATTGGCCATCATTCGAAACGGTTTTGACTGCGTTTCAAAAAATGTATCTACATCTCGAATTGGCATACTATTTCCAATAAAGAGCACACTCTCTTTTGGCAAGAGGTGCTGCAGCTGACGATACACATTTCCCTCAAATGTAAGGTCCTCATCAGAATATTGATTTGCATGCAGTCTAAAAGAAGAATTGACACTCTGCCAGCGATGTAAGTAATTTGTATTCTCTTGTTGATTTGCCCTATTCAACACTTCATTTACAAAAGCAGACACATGACTTTCAATCACGTATGACGCGCTTAATCCAGGATCTCGAAAACCTCCTGCAGCATCGACGACAATTTGCTTCACTTCCACATGCTTTTCCAGCCACTTAAATAACGGCTTAGACACAGGCATCGGTCCAAAACGTATGACCATATCAGGCAATAAATGCTGCTGTAATGCTTCATCCTTCAGCAAAGAGTCATATGCATCTATGATGTACTCTTCACTTTCATGTCCATTTCGCAAAAGAGAGAGCGGGTCAGCTAAAATCGGCAAATGCATGGCTCTTGCAAGACGTAACACTGACTCTTTCTCTTCCTGCGAATGAAGTTCACCGGCCACAATCAGACCTCTTGTTGATTTATTCATAATGGACACTAATTCTGACATGACATGATCATTTGGTAGAGCCTGACCTGCTGCCAATACTTTTTTCACAGCTCCTTCTTCTCTATCAAAAGGATCGATGGACAGATCAGGCAGCAATGGTTCTCTCAGCGGTACATTAATCTGAACTGGTCCCTTTGGCTCCTGCATTGAGATGTGAGCCGCTCTAGCGGCAGCAGTCTGTACATACCGAAGCATCATTTGACCTTCTTCTGGTAAGGCTAAGTCTGTGAACCATTTAACAAACTTACCGAATAAGAATTGCTGATCAATCGCTTGAGGTGCCCCGACTTCCCTCAATTCGTGCGGCCGATCAGCAGTTAAGACAATCAGTGGTACCCTGGAATAATGAGCCTCTACAACGGCTGGATAAAAGTTAGCAGCTGCCGTACCTGATGTACAAATAAGTAGCACTGGTGTTTGACTCGCTTTCGCAAGACCTAGTGCATAAAAAGCAGCAGACCGTTCGTCTACTAACACATGGACATTGATCTCTTGATGGGCAAGAGCCAACATGGCAAGCGGGGTTGAACGGGAACCAGGACAGACAACCGCCTCCTTCACACCACCTTGTACAAATTCATCCATCAATCTACCAATATATGTTGTCATGATTTGATTATTCATTCGGACGGCCTCCAAGAGCAGACAGCATCGGTCTTAATTTCACTTGCGTTTCCTCATATTCCTGTGTTGCAAGGGAATCCTCTACAATTCCGCAGCCAGCAAACAAACGCACATGATCTTCCTCAATCAGGCCTGACCGAATGGCTACAGCAAACTCTCCATTATCCTGAGAATCGATCCAACCAACCGGTGCGGCATACCATCCACGTTTCAAAGGTTCAATTTCCCGGATGACCTCAACCGCTTTTTCCTTTGGATATCCTCCAAGTGCTGGCGTTGGATGGAGCTGCTCAATTAATGAGAAGAGAGAACAGCTACTTTTGATTTCTCCTACAATTGGTGTAAATAAATGCTGAATGTTTTTGGTTTTATAAAGACTTGGTTGATGAGGCTTATGCACATGATGGCAGTTTGCTTCAAATGCTTGCTCAATCATATTGACGACAATTTGATGTTCAATCAAATTCTTCTCATCATGAAGCAGTTCTTCACCCAATGCTTGATCTTCGATTTCATCTTGACCACGCACAATGGAACCAGCTAAACAAGATGAAAAGACTTCTCCACCGCTTTTTTTCACTAAACGTTCAGGTGTCGCCCCGACAAACGCTTGTCTTCCCTGCTCTATAGCAAATACATAACTCGTGGTTTGATGTTTTAGCAATTCTGCTAATAATGGTGCAAGTTCAATTTGATTTTTATAGTGAAGCAAGACTTCTCTTGCTAAAACAACCTTTTCATATTCGTTCGCACGAATGTGTGCTGTCGCTTCATGGATCGCTTTCATCCATTCCTTGACATCCAGCTCTTCCATGTGAACAAGCTCTGCTTGTCCATCATGTCGTACAGGCAATGCATCAAAATTAGAAGCTTTCTGTTCTAACTCTTGAATGAGCTGATGAACATTCCCGTCCACCTCGTTCCATTCATTGATCGTTAGAAACGTACCTTCTTTGGAAACAGTCAGCATCATCGAAGGCACAAAAAAATGAGCCTCGCCAAATGCTTCCCAGTGACGCGCCTTCTCTTCATATGGATCAAATGAAAACCCTCCAAATAAAAGCGGGCCAACTGCCGCTTGCTTTAACTCCTTCTCATCATGAAAATGGAACATGTGCTGCTTCAATTGTTCCCATTCTTGATGAACGATATCGAATCGTTCTTTGCCTTGCTCTGATGATTTAATGACGGCCGCTCTGCCCAGTCCAGAAAATATCATTTGGCTTTCTGGATCAGACCAAAAAAACCGCTCACCTAAAAAATCCGCTTCACCGCTTTGGAAAAAGGCAAGAGGATCCAGATCGTCAACTCTTCTGGAGTAGCTTATCAAAACAGCATGGTTGACGTTATTCGCTTCTTCTAATGTCGCAAGCGCTTCCTGCCGGAAAGTACGTTGCACTGTTG
Source organism: Bacillus xiamenensis (assembly GCF_001857925.1). Lineage (NCBI taxonomy): Bacteria > Bacillati > Bacillota > Bacilli > Caryophanales > Bacillaceae > Bacillus > Bacillus xiamenensis. Next base: position 2,636,690 of record NZ_CP017786.1, on the reverse strand, counting down.
TCACCATGATACATTCCTCCAAAATCCATGAAATAACATATAAAAATAAAACCATCATGTAAAAAATACATGAACATTCGAGTATGTCGAATGACCTGCTTTTCTATTATAAACCTTAACAGATGAACTTAGTAAAGAAAACAGCTTTTAAAACCTCGAATCCTTATTATATCACGCTTTCAAGTTTTTTTCGCTCCCGCTCATTGAAACGAGAACATCTAACGAAAAATGGTAAGACCTGTTCTAAGTTCAAGCTTTCTCTCTATATGGGAACGATTAGCAAACATCTTTTTCAGGTTTCATCGCATCAATATATTGACACCTTTTTGAACTTTGCTAAACTGGAATTTGGACGTGTACGTATTTTCTTATTTAAAGGAGTATATTTTATGCAGCATCAATCGATATCAGATCAGCTTTCACCAATGAAGCCTGATAAGAACTGGCGGATTTGGTGGAATTTACTACGACCGCATACATTAACAGCGGCATTTATTCCCGTTACGTTAGGAACTGTTCTCGCACTTCCTAGTGGTCAAATACATGTTGGGCTATTTTTAGCGATGCTATTTGCATCGATGTTTATCCAAATTGCAACGAACATGTTTAATGAGTACTTTGATTATGTTCGCGGATTAGACAATGAGGAATCTGTCGGCATCGGCGGAGCAATTGTTAGAAACGGTGTAAAGCCAAAAACAGTCTTAGGCCTCGCTTATGCATTATTCGCGCTTTCTTTATTACTTGGGGTGTATATTTGCATGATGTCTAGCTGGTGGATTGCACTCATAGGACTGATTTGTATGGCAGCAGGTTATTTTTATACCGGCGGCCCTGTACCAATTGCTTATACACCATTTGGAGAACTTGTGTCAGGTGCTTTTATGGGGTTAGGCATCATTTTAATTAGTTTCTATATCCAAACAGGAACACTGACATCAAAAGCTGTGCTCATTTCATTACCAATCTCCATTTTAGTTGGTGCCATCTTGCTGTCGAACAATATCCGCGATTTAGACGGTGATAAGGAAAATGGACGAAAAACACTTGCTATCCTGGCTGGACGTAAAGCTGCAGTCAACATTCTTCTTTCCATGTTTTTGATATCATATGTACTCATTTTTGTTTATATCTTCACAGATATCGTTGGCCTTTGGAGTCTTCTTGTTTTACTCAGTGTGCCAAAAGCTTATACAGCCATTAAAGAATTTAAGCAAAAAGAAAAACCGATTGAATTAATGAATGCCATGAAGTCGACAGCACAAACCAATACATTTTTTGGTTTCTTGTTAACGATCGCATTGATCTTACAATACTATCTCGCATAACATCAAACGCCTGCAGCCGCAGGCGTTTTTTAATGAGAAATTGCTTCAAATTGGAACAAGTCTTACATACAAAATTGCTCATACTAACAATATGTTTGATATGAAAGGATGATCGCTTTGTTGTCAAAAGACGAATTACAACATTTGAAGCAGCGCCTTCTTGAGGATAAACAAGAAATTGAAGCCAAAAGCCATGACGATGAACAGAACGTATCATTTCCTTATGATGCAGTCGGTGAACTGTCAGCCTATGATAACCACCCAGGTGATCAAGGGACAGAACTATTTGAGAGAGGAAAAGACATTGCCTTAAACAGTTTGGAACATGAACATCTGTCAGATATCAACGAAGCACTTCAAGCAATGGATGACGGCTCTTATGGTCTATGTAAGGTATGTGGCGCTCCTATTCCTAAAGAACGTTTAGAAGCCCTTCCTTCAGCCGTCACATGCACAGAACATTCAAAAGAACAAACTGTTTCACAAAACCGTCCGATTGAGGAGGATTTATTAAATCCGCCATCAGGGCAATTCGAAAATGAACAAAGTGCCGCCTACGATGGAGAGGATGCCTATCAGGATCTAGAACGCTATGGCAACTCTGATACTCCGTCCGATATGGAATTTCCACCACTGACATACGATGATGTGTATACACAATCAGAAGATGAAGATGATGTGGAAGCCTATGAAGGATTCGCATCTGCTGATATTGAAGGCAAAGCAAGCAAGGTATACCCGAATAAAGCACATGAAGCCTATGAAGAAGCATTAGATGAAGAAGGCGTCATGACGATGTTTGGTGACTTGAAGCCGTACGAAGAAGATCCTTATACCGAAAAAAAGCATTAGTCCCCTCATATTGGGGGCTATATGTTTATATCATGTAATAATTGGGAAATAAATTGAAGAATGAATAGATTGGGAGGAGATTCTTGATGGCAAAAAAAAGTATCATTTGGGCGGTTATCGTCTTCTTTATTACATACGCATTATTTTCTATTGCAGGGTTCCTGTTCCCCATTGACAGAGAATGGTATGATGCATTAAATAAACCTGAATGGACACCTAGTGGTGGTGTGATAGGAGCAGTTTGGGCTGTCTTATTCGCCCTCATTTCATTATCTGCTGCAATGATATATGGAAAGTATGGATTTCAGAAAATCACTTTCCCCTTCTGGATACTCTTTCTTTTAAATTACGTTTTCAATCAGGCCTTTAGTTTTTTTCAATTTACACAAAAGGATTTGTTCGCCGCTACAATTGACTGCCTGCTTGTTGCACTGACAGCACTTGCACTGGTGATCGTTTCACGAAAACTAAGCAAAATCGTTCCAATTTTATTGATTCCTTATGTTTTATGGGGATTCTTTGCGACATACTTGTCTTATACGATCTACTCCATGAATATGTAGAAAAAGACCGATAGAGCGGTCTTTCAGCGTGTAGACAAACCCTCGCATTCTTTGTCAGTCCTGCGTGCCGGTGCTCACGAATGTTACATTCGCTCCGCGCCGGTACTTGTCCTTCCTAGACTGCAAAGGTTTTCAGTTCACGCTGAAAAGAAGACAAAGGGCTAAAATAAAAAAGAGATCTATCACAAGATCTCTTTTAAAAATGACCCGTACGGGATTCGAACCCGTGTTACCGCCGTGAAAGGGCGGTGTCTTAACCGCTTGACCAACGGGCCATAAAAATGGCGGAGAAGGAGGGATTTGAACCCTCGCGCCGCTCGCGCGACCTACACCCTTAGCAGGGGCGCCTCTTCAGCCACTTGAGTACTTCTCCATTTGGCTCCGCAGGTAGGATTCGAACCTACGACCGATCGGTTAACAGCCGATAGCTCTACCACTGAGCTACTGCGGAAGGTCATGGTGGGCCTGAGTGGACTCGAACCACCGACCTCACGCTTATCAGGCGTGCGCTCTAACCAGCTGAGCTACAGGCCCATGAACGATATACAAATGGAGCGGGTGATGGGAATCGAACCCACGACATCAGCTTGGAAGGCTGAGGTTTTACCACTAAACTACACCCGCAAAAATATGTATGGGGCGATTGATGGGAATCGAACCCACGAGTGCCAGAGCCACAATCTGGTGCGTTAACCACTTCGCCACAACCGCCATACTGTCAATATTTATTTGTAAAAGTGGCTCGGGACGGAATCGAACCGCCGACACACGGATTTTCAGTCCGTTGCTCTACCAACTGAGCTACCGAGCCATGTATTCATTTAAAAATGGCGGTCCGGACGGGACTCGAACCCGCGACCTCCTGCGTGACAGGCAGGCATTCTAACCAACTGAACTACCGGACCATTATAGACATAAGAATAAAATTTGGTTGCGGGGGCAGGATTTGAACCTGCGACCTTCGGGTTATGAGCCCGACGAGCTACCGAACTGCTCCACCCCGCGATGATATGGTTTCTTAAAAATATGGCGGAGGAAGAGGGATTCGAACCCCCGCGGGCTTTGACACCCCTGTCGGTTTTCAAGACCGATCCCTTCAGCCGGACTTGGGTATTCCTCCGTATAGATGGTGGACCTTGTAGGACTCGAACCTACGACCGGACGGTTATGAGCCGTCTGCTCTAACCAACTGAGCTAAAGGTCCTTTATAGCGGCGGAGGGGATCGAACCCCCGACCTCACGGGTATGAACCGTACGCTCTAGCCAGCTGAGCTACACCGCCATGATCAAAATATTTTTTTTAGAAAGTGGAGCCTAGCGGGATCGAACCGCTGACCTCCTGCGTGCAAGGCAGGCGCTCTCCCAGCTGAGCTAAGGCCCCATAAAAAGATGGTCGGGAAGACAGGATTCGAACCTGCGACCCCTTGGTCCCAAACCAAGTGCTCTACCAAGCTGAGCTACTTCCCGATCTTAATGGCGCGCCCGAGAGGAGTCGAACCCCTAACCTTTTGATCCGTAGTCAAACGCTCTATCCAATTGAGCTACGGGCGCTTATTTCATAATGCCGAGGGCCGGACTTGAACCGGCACGGTAGTCACCTACCGCAGGATTTTAAGTCCTGTGTGTCTGCCAATTCCACCACCCCGGCGTGGATGGTATAAGCGGAAGACGGGATTCGAACCCGCGACCCCCACCTTGGCAAGGTGGTGTTCTACCACTGAACTACTTCCGCATTACAGGATTTCTTTATGTTATTTGGCTATGCGGGTGAAGGGACTTGAACCCCCACGTCATAAAGACACTAGATCCTAAGTCTAGCGCGTCTGCCAATTCCGCCACACCCGCATGAACATGGTGAGCCATGAAGGACTCGAACCTTCGACCCTCTGATTAAAAGTCAGATGCTCTACCAACTGAGCTAATGGCTCGCTTTTAAAGCGACTTGTCTATCTTACCATATGAAAGTGGTGCCGGCAAGAGGACTTGAACCCCCAACCTACTGATTACAAGTCAGTTGCTCTACCAGTTGAGCTACACCGGCTTTATCTATCCTAACATTATGTAAGAATAAATATGGTGGAGGATGACGGGCTCGAACCGCCGACCCTCTGCTTGTAAGGCAGATGCTCTCCCAGCTGAGCTAATCCTCCACTATGTAGGAATCTCTCGATCCGACAAAGATTATTATATACAGGTTTCACACATTTGTAAAGGCTATATTAAAAAAATTTTATCTCATTTTTCATTACGTATTTCTTTTAACAAATGATATTAATTCACCCTGTCAAAACTGCTTCAATTCAACGTTTAACAGCTATACTTCTCTCCTCTATATTCTCTTTAAATACATGCAATTCCTTCAAAATATGAGCAACCTATCATCTTTATACTTTAATGATATAGATATTCCTTAGATTTAGCAGATAGATACACTGTCTATTTATTTCAAAAAAATAGACTTATACACCCTACTCTACTATTCTATTGCTTTTTTCATAGTCAGAGGTTCAAAAACATGCTTACCAGGCTTTCTTCTTGCTTTTAGACACCTGACACTCTTGTAGTAAATCGTATAGAAATGAAATCATTCATAAAACATATGAATCAAGTAGCTTTCTTGTCAAACAAGTACAAAAAAGACCAGTTCCAAATGGAACTGATCCTTAGAAAAGCTTGGCGGCGTCCTACTCTCACAGGGGGAAACCCCCAACTACCATCGGCGCTGAAGAGCTTAACTTCCGTGTTCGGTATGGGAACGGGTGTGACCTCTTCGCTATCGCCACCAAACCTGATGGAGAGAATGTTCTCTCAAAACTAGATAACAACGTTCATGCTTCACATTAAATATAGGTTAAGTCCTCGATCTATTAGTATCTGTCAGCTCCACGTGTCACCACGCTTCCACCTCAGACCTATCAACCTGATCATCTTTCAGGGATCTTACTTCCTTGCGGAATGGGAAATCTCATCTTGAGGGGGGCTTCATGCTTAGATGCTTTCAGCACTTATCCCGTCCGCACATAGCTACCCAGCGATGCCCTTGGCAGAACAACTGGTACACCAGCGGTGCGTCCATCCCGGTCCTCTCGTACTAAGGACAGCTCCTCTCAAATTTCCTGCGCCCGCGACGGATAGGGACCGAACTGTCTCACGACGTTCTGAACCCAGCTCGCGTACCGCTTTAATGGGCGAACAGCCCAACCCTTGGGACCGACTACAGCCCCAGGATGCGATGAGCCGACATCGAGGTGCCAAACCTCCCCGTCGATGTGGACTCTTGGGGGAGATAAGCCTGTTATCCCCGGGGTAGCTTTTATCCGTTGAGCGATGGCCCTTCCATGCGGAACCACCGGATCACTAAGCCCGACTTTCGTCCCTGCTCGACTTGTAGGTCTCGCAGTCAAGCTCCCTTGTGCCTTTACACTCTGCGAATGATTTCCAACCATTCTGAGGGAACCTTTGGGCGCCTCCGTTACATTTTAGGAGGCGACCGCCCCAGTCAAACTGCCCACCTGACACTGTCTCCCTGCCCGATAAGGGCAGCGGGTTAGAAGGTCAATACAGCCAGGGTAGTATCCCACCGATGCCTCCACCGAAGCTAGCGCTCCGGTTTCCAAGGCTCCTACCTATCCTGTACAAGCTGTACCAACATTCAATATCAGGCTGCAGTAAAGCTCCACGGGGTCTTTCCGTCCTGTCGCGGGTAACCTGCATCTTCACAGGTACTATAATTTCACCGAGTCTCTCGTTGAGACAGTGCCCAGATCGTTGCGCCTTTCGTGCGGGTCGGAACTTACCCGACAAGGAATTTCGCTACCTTAGGACCGTTATAGTTACGGCCGCCGTTTACTGGGGCTTCAATTCGCACCTTCGCTTACGCTAAGCGCTCCTCTTAACCTTCCAGCACCGGGCAGGCGTCAGCCCCTATACTTCGCCTTACGGCTTCGCAGAGACCTGTGTTTTTGCTAAACAGTCGCCTGGGCCTATTCACTGCGGCTTCTCGGGGCTTTAACACCCTAAGAAGCACCCCTTCTCCCGAAGTTACGGGGTCATTTTGCCGAGTTCCTTAACGAGAGTTCTCTCGATCACCTTAGGATTCTCTCCTCGCCTACCTGTGTCGGTTTGCGGTACGGGCACCTCTCACCTCGCTAGAGGCTTTTCTTGGCAGTGTGGAATCAGGAACTTCGCTACTATATTTCGCTCGCCATCACAGCTCAGCCTTCACGGGAAACGGATTTGCCTATTTCCCAGCCTAACTGCTTGGACGCGGATATCCATTACCGCGCTTACCCTATCCTCCTGCGTCCCCCCATTGCTCAAATGGTGAGGAGGTGGTACAGGAATATCAACCTGTTGTCCATCGCCTACGCCTTTCGGCCTCGGCTTAGGTCCCGACTAACCCTGAGCGGACGAGCCTTCCTCAGGAAACCTTAGGCATTCGGTGGACGGGATTCTCACCCGTCTTTCGCTACTCATACCGGCATTCTCACTTCTAAGCGCTCCACCAGTCCTTCCGGTCTGGCTTCACAGCCCTTAGAACGCTCTCCTACCACTGTTCGTAAGAACAGTCCGCAGCTTCGGTGATACGTTTAGCCCCGGTACATTTTCGGCGCAGAGTCACTCGACCAGTGAGCTATTACGCACTCTTTAAATGGTGGCTGCTTCTAAGCCAACATCCTGGTTGTCTAAGCAACTCCACATCCTTTTCCACTTAACGTATACTTTGGGACCTTAGCTGGCGGTCTGGGCTGTTTCCCTTTCGACTACGGATCTTATCACTCGCAGTCTGACTCCCAAGGATAAGTCATCGGCATTCGGAGTTTGACTGAATTCGGTAACCCGGTAGGGGCCCCTAGTCCAATCAGTGCTCTACCTCCGAGACTCTTACCTTGAGGCTAGCCCTAAAGCTATTTCGGAGAGAACCAGCTATCTCCAGGTTCGATTGGCATTTCACCCCTACCCACACCTCATCCCCGCACTTTTCAACGTGCGTGGGTTCGGGCCTCCATTCAGTGTTACCTGAACTTCACCCTGGACATGGGTAGATCACCTGGTTTCGGGTCTACGACCACGTACTCATGCGCCCTATTCAGACTCGCTTTCGCTGCGGCTCCGCATCTTCTGCTTAACCTTGCACGGGATCGTAACTCGCCGGTTCATTCTACAAAAGGCACGCCATCACCCGTTAACGGGCTCTGACTACTTGTAGGCACACGGTTTCAGGATCTATTTCACTCCCCTTCCGGGGTGCTTTTCACCTTTCCCTCACGGTACTGGTTCACTATCGGTCACTAGGGAGTATTTAGCCTTGGGAGATGGTCCTCCCGGATTCCGACGGAATTTCACGTGTTCCGCCGTACTCAGGATCCACTCTGGAGAGAATGACATTTCAGTTACAGGGCTGTTACCTTCTCTGGCGGGCCTTTCCAGACCTCTTCGCTTATATCATTCCTTTGTAACTCCGTATAGAGTGTCCTACAACCCCAAGAGGCAAGCCTCTTGGTTTGGGCTGTTCCCGTTTCGCTCGCCGCTACTCAGGGAATCGCATTTGCTTTCTCTTCCTCCGGGTACTTAGATGTTTCAGTTCCCCGGGTATGCCTTCTCATACTCTATGTATTCAAGTATGGATACTACTCCATTACGAGCAGTGGGTTTCCCCATTCGGAAATCTCCGGATCAAAGCTTGCTTACAGCTCCCCGAAGCATATCGGTGTTCGTCCCGTCCTTCATCGGCTCCTAGTGCCAAGGCATCCACCGTGCGCCCTTTCTAACTTAACCATTTCTTACTTTAGAAAGAATCACTATGTGTGATGAACTTTGCATTGCATTCAATGTGAATGTATTACTTATTGTTATCTAGTTTTCAAAGAACAATCCTGTCTCGCTAGAGACATGTTTTGAAGGAATGATCCTTCAAAACTAAACAAGACCAAAACGCACACTGCTCCATATATCCTTAGAAAGGAGGTGATCCAGCCGCACCTTCCGATACGGCTACCTTGTTACGACTTCACCCCAATCATCTGCCCCACCTTCGGCGGCTGGCTCCATAAAGGTTACCTCACCGACTTCGGGTGTTGCAAACTCTCGTGGTGTGACGGGCGGTGTGTACAAGGCCCGGGAACGTATTCACCGCGGCATGCTGATCCGCGATTACTAGCGATTCCAGCTTCACGCAGTCGAGTTGCAGACTGCGATCCGAACTGAGAACAGATTTGTGGGATTGGCTAAACCTTGCGGTCTCGCAGCCCTTTGTTCTGTCCATTGTAGCACGTGTGTAGCCCAGGTCATAAGGGGCATGATGATTTGACGTCATCCCCACCTTCCTCCGGTTTGTCACCGGCAGTCACCTTAGAGTGCCCAACTGAATGCTGGCAACTAAGATCAAGGGTTGCGCTCGTTGCGGGACTTAACCCAACATCTCACGACACGAGCTGACGACAACCATGCACCACCTGTCACTCTGTCCCCGAAGGGAAAGCCCTATCTCTAGGGTTGTCAGAGGATGTCAAGACCTGGTAAGGTTCTTCGCGTTGCTTCGAATTAAACCACATGCTCCACCGCTTGTGCGGGCCCCCGTCAATTCCTTTGAGTTTCAGTCTTGCGACCGTACTCCCCAGGCGGAGTGCTTAATGCGTTAGCTGCAGCACTAAGGGGCGGAAACCCCCTAACACTTAGCACTCATCGTTTACGGCGTGGACTACCAGGGTATCTAATCCTGTTCGCTCCCCACGCTTTCGCTCCTCAGCGTCAGTTACAGACCAGAGAGTCGCCTTCGCCACTGGTGTTCCTCCACATCTCTACGCATTTCACCGCTACACGTGGAATTCCACTCTCCTCTTCTGCACTCAAGTTTCCCAGTTTCCAATGACCCTCCCCGGTTGAGCCGGGGGCTTTCACATCAGACTTAAGAAACCGCCTGCGAGCCCTTTACGCCCAATAATTCCGGACAACGCTTGCCACCTACGTATTACCGCGGCTGCTGGCACGTAGTTAGCCGTGGCTTTCTGGTTAGGTACCGTCATGGTGCAAGCAGTTACTCTTGCACTTGTTCTTCCCTAACAACAGAGCTTTACGATCCGAAAACCTTCATCACTCACGCGGCGTTGCTCCGTCAGACTTTCGTCCATTGCGGAAGATTCCCTACTGCTGCCTCCCGTAGGAGTCTGGGCCGTGTCTCAGTCCCAGTGTGGCCGATCACCCTCTCAGGTCGGCTACGCATCGTCGCCTTGGTGAGCCGTTACCTCACCAACTAGCTAATGCGCCGCGGGTCCATCTGTAAGTGACAGCCGAAACCGTCTTTCATCCTTGAACCATGCGGTTCAAGGAACTATCCGGTATTAGCTCCGGTTTCCCGGAGTTATCCCAGTCTTACAGGCAGGTTACCCACGTGTTACTCACCCGTCCGCCGCTAACATCCGGGAGCAAGCTCCCTTCTGTCCGCTCGACTTGCATGTATTAGGCACGCCGCCAGCGTTCGTCCTGAGCCAGGATCAAACTCTCCGAGGTATGCAGGATGCATATCACACATGCGTTGCTACACGATGTAGCGAACTTAGCATGTGATCATTTCCTGCCTCGTCAGTTTGACTGACTACCTATGATGTTTCATAGGATTTTTTTATTAAAACTCGAATTAACAGGTACGTTTTGTCTTGTTTAGTTTTCAAAGATCATTTTCGTTATCGCTCAGAGGCGACTTTATTAATATAACATTCTATCAAGATGAAGTCAATAACTTTTTTCTCGAATGTTATTTCTCAACCGCGCTGTTTCAGCGGCGAATACAAATATAACACCTTTTGAAATAAGAAACAAGTATTTTCTCTAAATAATTTATTTTTCCTCATTTCTTTCTATATATAGATATAAAAAGTGGTTCTCTCAGTAATTCACTATTGTTGATCCTGTAGGTCTTTAGTATATTTATAATAGATTGAAACTAAATAACCGCAGGGGGAGCTTTGTGCTGAGAGTGAACAATTCGTTGTTCTGACCCTTTGAACCTGTCAGTTAATACTGAAGTAGGAATGTGGAATCACTTGCATACATGCACTGTATCCAAGCCGATATGTTTTTCTATGAATCACATACTCATCCTGACATGGTCTCTCCTTGCACAATTCGTGAAAAGGGGATTTTTTTATGCAGAAATCAAATCAATTAGTACGACTGATGGAGATCGCCATCATGACTTCTCTTGCACTTGTATTAGATTATTTATCAGGTCTCTTTTTAAGAATGCCGAACGGCGGGTCAATTGCGCTGATCATGATTCCTGTTATTCTCATGTCTATTAGATGGGGAGTGTCTACTGGGTTTATCATCGGGGTGTTAATCGCTGGACTACAGCTGATGAATAGTCCTATCATCGCCACACCTGTACAAGGATTCCTCGATTACTTTGTCGCATCTGTAGTGATTTGTTTAAGTGGGCTATTCTCAGGATCAATTAAAAAAGCCCTTCAGGATAAAAAACGAAAGAAACAATTCTTCTATATTACTCTATCTGTCTTTACCGCCAGTTTCTTCAGGCTGCTGACGTTCTTTATTTCTGGCGTTGTTTTCTTTTCTCACAATGCACCAAAAGGAACGCCAGGATGGCTATACTCTTTATTATATAACAGCACATATATGGTTCCTTCATTTATCATTTGTAGTATTGTTCTTTGTTTACTCATCCCTAGTGCGTCTCGTTTGGTTTTTCCTCAACAAAAATAACCTGGCTTTTTCAGCAGGTTATTTTTTTATGCATAATTTTCTGCTCTATTGAATCTATTAATAGTAGAAGATTTTAAGCTGGAGGTGCGCCAATGAATTCTTACTCCATTATGCTGTGCTGCTATATTCTTAGTCTTGCCTACTTTTTGGCCAGTTTCTATGAGGCATTAAAAATAGCAGCTGTGAAAGGAAAAGTAGAGGCTGCTCCTTTTATCTCTTATATTTTACTCGCCACACTTTTTACTTTTTTCTCTCATTATTACTGGAAGCTGACGATATAATTCGGTGTACATGATCATTTAGTACAGACAACTCCCATCCATACCCAATTTCCTCATGGTTCTCACCAGCCAGCTCGAATTGGCTGGTGACGACAAAACTAGGTTGAAGCTTTTGATAAAATTGCTTCGCTGAATTCTGCTCAAATACCCAAAGCAGCATATTTTGATAGCCTTTCTTTAGTAAATAATCCACACCTTTTGCAATCAGAGCCATGCCCGCTCCTGATTTCTGTTTTTGCTGCAACAAATAGATGGCATAAAGCTCACCATCATATATTGAATAGCGCTCATCACGCTGTTTTCCAAAGGAAGCAAAACCAAATACTCCGTCCGCATCTTCTGCGACAAATGTGCCTTCAAGCGATCTGCTTCTCCAGCTCTCTTCCCGCTCCTCTACATTTAAAGCATCCAAATACGCCTGCGAAATAATGCCGTGATAAGTCGTTTGCCAGCTTTTCACATGAATCTCGGCGATTTTAGGAATATCACTATGTACTGCATGTCTCACCTTCATCTACGCCACCCCTTCTAGCAGTTTCCTATTCTATATTCATTATAATAAGTTTCTAATGTATAAAATTCAATTCGTTGACAATTTGTCAACACACCTTTATATTGGGTACGACTTCTTCTATTAAAAAGTTGATACATATGAAAGGGTGAAATAAAAGATGGAGTGTAAGACAACTGAGCTTCGGCAGCTCTTAAAGGAACAACTACAACTACGTTCTCTCTCATTAAGAGAACTCAGCACACAAACAGACATTGATAAAGCGACACTTTCTAGAATAATGAATGGCAAAAGAAAACCGACTTTGAACCATTTACAGCGGCTTTCAGATGCTCTAAACATTTCTTTAGATCGACTATTGGCCGCTGCTGGATTTCCCATTAAAAATGAGAAAGTTCACGGTGATACGTTCATTCAAGCGGTAGAAGAGATCGAAAGAACACTGAAAGATCATGATGTCTATGACGGTACATTCAGCGAGGAGAAATTGAAACAGAAGCTAAATGCATACGAGACCTACAGTCAATCAGTCGAGGGAAAAGAAACGATCTCAGCAAAGTTTGAAAAAAAGATGGACTCAATAAGCGGCGTTGGGCCATTTCTTGATCAATTGAAAAGCATGTACAACTCTTTCATGAGCGGCCGGGGTACTTCTCGTGAATTGATGTTGATGGGAGGCGCCCTTCTTTATTTCATTATGCCCGTTGATTTAATACCAGATTATATTTTTCCGATCGGCTATATTGATGACGCTGCAGCAGTGCAGGTCGTATTAAACCAGCTGACAAATAGGTCATAGCAGGTGACGGAGACATGAAAAAACAGAACGGCATTGACTTCGTATTATTATTCACTGTCATTTGTTTCTTTGTGATCAGCCTGCTGGCTGTGTATAGCGGATCGGGACAGTATGAAACGCAAGATATGTTTTATTTCGTCAAAAGACAAATTTTCTGGTATATCGTCGGTTTTGGCCTCATGGCGGCAGTTGCTTACTTTGATTACGAGCTGCTTGAGCGTTTATCTTTTCGACTATTTGCAGGTGGTCTCTTCCTCATCATTCTCGTACATTTTTTTGGAACGAATCAAAATGGCTCCCAAAGGTGGATCAGTTTTGGCTCCATTAAAATTCAGCCATCAGAATTTATGAAAATTTTTGTCATTCTCCTGTTAGCGGCTGTTTTAAATCGATACAAACATGAGCGCTTTACATTTAAGGAGAGCATGATTCCTACAAGTAAAGTCATCTGCTGGACCGCTGTCCCTTTTTTCCTGATTTTAATTCAGCCAGATTTAGGGACTGCACTTGTGATCTTGTCTATCGCTTTTACACTGATACTTGTTTCAGGAATTTCAAGTAAGATGATCGCTGCATTAATGGCCGCTTTTCTCGCGCTTCTTGCATTTTTGACCTACTTGCACAATGAACATTTTGAGCACTTTACAAAAGTAATTAAACCTCATCAGCTTGACCGCATTTATGGGTGGCTCTCTCCAGATGAATTTGATTCAACTTATGGATATCAGTTGAATCAAGCGATGCTCGGCATTGGGTCAGGGCAATTATCAGGAAGCGGGTATACGAAAGGAAATCAAGTACAAGGTGGAAATATTCCTGAGGCCCATACAGATTTTATATTTGCAGTCATTGGTGAGGAGTTTGGTTTTATCGGCGCTTCCCTATTGATTTGTTTGTATCTTATGATGGTCTATCGAATGATTCATGTGGCTATGCATGCGAATACCCTTTATGGGCTGTACATATGTGCTGGTGTGGTTGGACTGATCGTCTTTCAAGTCTTCCAAAACGTAGGAATGACAGTAGGTTTAATGCCTGTGACGGGTCTTGCACTTCCATTTATCAGCTACGGCGGCAGTGCGCTTTTGACCAATATGATGGCCATTGGGCTTGTATTTAGTGTCAATCTGAGGTCGTCATCCTATATGTTTGGACGCAACTGGGATTGAGGGTGATGTCATTGATTCTTTCTCACCTCAAAAAAATCGACCACATTCTTGCTGGGACGATCGTTTGTCTTTGTTTATTTGGTTTACTCATGGTTTACAGTGCGAGTTATCCTTTAGGTGAAATGAAGTATGAGCAAGGCAGCTATTTTTTCATGAAACAATGGCAATGGCTCTTGATTGGGTTATTCTTTTTTATCATTGCCGCTCTTTTTCCTTATCACGCTTATCGTAAATGGATACGATGGCTTGTCATGCTGTCAATGTTATGTCTCATCATTGTCCTGCTTCCAGGGATCGGCGTTGTCAAAAATAATTCACAGCGGTGGATTCATATTGGTTCTCTTATGATCCAGCCGTCTGAGGCTGTGAAATTAGTGATGATCCTCTATTTTGCCTATGTGTATGCAAGGAAACAAGCATACATCACATCCTTTAGAAAAGGGGTACTGCCTCCGCTCATTCTGTTAGGTCTAGTTTTTTTATTGATCTTAAAGCAGCCTGATTTAGGTACGGCGGTATCTATTTTATTAAGCTGTGGCATCGTCTTATTATGCGCTGGGCTAAACATGCGCCACCTCATTTTTCTAGGAACGACCGCTGCGGCAGGGATTACCTTTTTTGCTGTGACAGCTCCTTATCGTTTGAAACGGCTCACCTCATTTCGTGATCCTTTTCAGTATGAGGATGGGGATGGCTATCAGCTGATTCATTCATATCTCGCCATGGATTCAGGCGGGATGACCGGGAATGGCTTAGGCGGGAGCATTCAAAAATTAGGTTTTCTTCCTGAAGCCCACACAGATTTCATTATGGCCGTCATCAGTGAAGAGCTGGGATTCATGGGGGTATCGTTTGTGATTGGCGCATATCTTCTCATTATGTATCGCGCCGTCCGAATCGTTCGATCATTGCAGGATCCGTTTGGAAAGTTGTTAACGGTCGGTCTCACTTTTCAAATCATGCTTCAAGCAGGCTTTAATCTAGGGGCTGTATTTGGACTTCTCCCCATTACAGGCATCCCCCTTCCCTTCATTAGCTATGGCGGGTCCTCATTAGTGTTCATGATGATAACCGCAGGCATTCTTGTGAATCTTTCTTCTTATATAAAAAGACCAAAACAACAGGCCCAAGCAAAATAGACACCTTCTATCAGAAGGTGTCTATTCATTTTATTCTTCTATTTGACGATCAGCTGCTTCTTTTTTTCTTGGCTGCTTGATTTCATTTGTCAGTTCCTGAATGCTTTGCTTCACATTCCCTTTGCCAGAGAAGTTCTCAATAATTTCTTTGACATCAATCCCAGAGGATGCTTTCAGGCTTTCTTGCAGACTGGACATGAGGTTTGTGGCATAGCCTGTGACTTTATTGGCGCCGCTGCCTTCCCCGTTACCGCCCGTATCAACAACTGTAATTTTATCAATGTTAGAAAGTGGTGCAGATACTTGCTTCGCATATTCAGGAAGCATTTTCACAATCATATCAAGGATCGCTGCCTGACCATACTGTTCGAATGCTTCAGCAATTTTCTCTTTCGCTTCGGCTTCTGCAAGTCCTTTTAACCTAATGACTTCTGCTTCTGTTTCCCCTTTTGCACGATCTGCTTCCGCTTTGGCAAGCCCATCAATACGAACTTTCTCAGCTTCTGCTTTCGCCATTGCTTCAATGCTGTATTTCTTCGCATCTGCTTCCGCAAGACGCTTTGCTTTTTCAGCAGCAGCTGATTGTTCAACAGCATAACGATCTGCATCGGCTTTCTTTTTCACTTCGGAATCATATTGACGTTCACGACGCTGAATCTCTTTTTCTTCCAATTCAATTTGCTTCTGACGTTCGATGATTTTGACTTGCATTTCTTGTTCCGTTACGTGCTGACGGTTGCGAGCTGTTTCTAGATCGTAAGCTTGGTCAGCGCTTGCTTTCGCTGTATCTTGTTCACGTCTAAATTCCGCTCGTTTCAATTCATTGATTTTTTCCGCCTCTGCGATTTCGGTCGCACGCTCAAGCTCAGACTTCTTCGCATCTTTATCTGCTTCAGCACGTTTGATACGTGTTTCTTTATCTGCTTCGGCTGTTGCAATATCTGCATCTCGCTTCACTTGGGCAATTCTTGGCTTACCTAGGGATTCTAAATAGCCATTTTTATCTCGGACATCTTTGATCGTAAAGGAGACAATGACAAGACCCATTTTCGCTAAATCTTGAGAAGCGACACGTTGTACTTCTTGAGAAAATTTCTCTCTGTTCTTATAAATCTCTTCAACTGTCATTGATCCTAGGATCGAACGCAGATGACCTTCTAGAACTTCTCTTGCTTCATTTTCACGGTCTTCTTTTGTTTTACCTAAAAACTGCTCTGCAGCAGTGGCGATTTCTTCAATTGATCCGCCAATTTTGATGATTGCCGTTCCGTCGGCCATCACAGGTACACCTTGCTCTGTATATACTTCAGGAGTGGAAACATCTAGTTTGCTAGATAGTAAGCTGAGCGGCTCTGCTTGTTGAAAAACAGGAAGTACAAAAGTACCGCCGCCTCTGACAATCTTAATCTTATTTCCACCTTCATCCACATGGACATTTTTACTTCCTAGATAACTCCCTGTGACGATCAACGCTTCATCAGGACCTGCCGTCCGATATTTTGTTACAAATACGCCAATAAGTGCAATCAGAATCACAAGGACAATTCCAATAATAATTAAAATGGTTGTTCCTGGCATAGCATTCCCTCCTAGATTTCTTCATTTGGTATGACAGATAAAACGCCTTTGTTCACTTCGACCACAAGCACGCGGGTTCCATATGGAATCTCCTCTTGGTCGAAACTGATGGCCGGCTTTGAGATTTTCCCGCTATTACTAATTAACAGCACTTCTCCAAACCCGTCTTTTGGGACTGATACAATGATCTCCCCAGTTCTTCCTTTTAAATCGGCTTCAGTATATGAAAGAGATTCTTCAGCAGAGGAAAGCGGGACTAACACAAATACATGTAAACAGGTCACAAGGACCACTGCGAGAATGGCAGATAATACTGCTCCAAAACCGCTTCCTACGATTGCTGTTTTCTCAGAGATAAAACCACCAGCCGAGAAAAATGTAAGAAATGCGAGGATCAATGTCGGTTGAAGGAATGGAACAGGGATCGCTTCAAACAAGCCATCAAATACATCACCGAAAAAGACGAAAACAAGTGTCAGGATTCCTGATATCATCAATATGTATAAGTACAGCGTCTGAAGAGGCAGCCCGAATATATCCATCTTCCTCACCCTTTCTTTATGAAATGAACAGCCTTTGTTTCATGTAGATGACACTCACCTCCAGTGTATTGCTTCTAACAGGTAATACGAACCACTTTTGTAAAGGTTTCATATTTCATCACAATTCCTCAAAGGAATTCTCGGGAAGCTAAAGAATGATTGTCATGTACCATTATGATAAAATTTGATCTTGAGGTGATGGAAATGAGTTTATTACATGATGCAAGACAAGAATTGTGGCAAGAACTGCAAGGGTTGAATGAAGAACAATTAAACCAAAAATTATCTGATGATACCTGGAGTATTCAAGAGGTGGCAGATCATTTAAAGAAAATGGATTTAGTTGCAGCAAAGCATCTAGCTGCCGAGGGAAAAAAAGCACCGATCAAAGAATATGAGCCAAAACCAGTAGAAATGGCAGAAGATCGTTCAAGAAAGGCCACTGCACCTAGTATTGTCGCACCTGAGCGTAAGCATGTGACGCCTACACAATTAAAGGATGAACTTGATACAGCACGTGAGAAATTAAATCAAATTTTATCAACGTTTACGGAGGAAGATTTCAAACGAGTGATTGCACATCCTGTGTTTGAAGAGCTTTCACTGAAGCAATATCTTGATTTTATCGGCGCACACGAAAAACGCCATATTCATCAAATCAAAGAAATTAAAGAAATTAAAGAAATTAAAGAACAGCTATAAGATGTAAAAAAGACTCCCTTTTGGGAGCCTTTTTTCATTGTTACACTGTTTTAGGTGTTAGGTTAAAGCAGCGAGCGTAAATCCAGTTGTATGCTTTTTCGTTGAGGTCTCTTGGGTTTCCAACGGTTTGCGGATCTTTCATTGCTTCTTTAGATAAACGGTCGATCATATCTTTTGGTACACCTTGTTCTTCTAATGAAGGAACTTCTAGGTCTTCCACTAAATCATACATCCAATTCACTGCTGCTTTAGCTGCTTCCTCTGTTGACATTCTGCTTGTATCAATACCGAATGCTTGCGCAATTCGAGCGAATTTCTCTGGGTAGCCTTTCCAGTTATACTCCATAACAGGTCCCATCATCGCCGCTACACATTGACCATGCGCTACAGGAATAATGCCTCCGAGTGTTTGACTCATCGCATGGGCAGCGCCAGCTGATTCACTTCCATAGGAAAGTCCTGCAAGCATTGCAGCTTGTGCCATTCCGTATCTTGCTTCTAAATCCTCTCCATCCGCAAAGGCACGGCGAATGTAATGAGCAGCATATTCAATGGCCATAAGTGCCACAGCATCCGTAATCGGCTGAGCAAATTTCATTGTATAGCATTCGATAGCGTGTGCAAGCGCATCAATTCCGGTCATTGCCGTCACATGAGGCGGCATGGATACATGAAGCTCTGGATCAATCACTGTGAGGTGAGCGGCAATAAGTGGTCCACCTGTATTAAATTTGAACTCCCTTTCTTCATCTGTAATTACTGCCCACTGCGTGACCTCTGAACCTGTACCTGCCGTTGTCGGGATTGTTGTTAATGGAGGAATTCTATTTTCAAGCGGTTTTTTCCCCTCTGCCGCTTCGTAATCAAGAACTGAACCTTCATGAGTCGCTTCTACACCGATGGCCTTCGCTGTATCCATTGAGCTTCCGCCACCAACTGCGACTAATCCATTACAGCCTTCTTTTTCATATAACGCAGATCCTTCATTCACTAGGCGTACCGGCGGGTTTGGCTCTACTTTATCAAATAGGACCACATCAATTTGTGCTTCTTTTAATGAAGCAATCACTGGATCTACAACGCCCGCTTGATAAATACCAGGGTCCGTTACAAGTAAGACCTTTGAAACGCCGTATGCTTTCACTTCTTCTCCAACATGTTTCACCGCACCAATACCATGCTTGATCACAGTCGGGATTTCAAATGTATGGAATTTTTGCATGCTTTCAATTTTCATATTTAATGTCATGTTCAATCTCCTCCAAATCATTTTATTTAAACCAATGAACTGCTTCTGGTTTTGTGTTTCTATATACATGTTTCAATTCGGTATATTCTTCAAGACCCGTACGTCCTAACTCACGTCCAAGACCTGATTGCTTATATCCACCCCACGGTGCTTGAGCAAAATAAGGATGGAAGTCGTTAATCCAAACAGTGCCTAATCGTAGCTGACGAGCGACCCTTTCCGCTTTTGCGATATCTGAAGACCATACTGCTCCTGCTAATCCATAGATCGTATCATTTGCAAGCTCGGTCACTTCTTCTTCTGATCGGAAGGATTCGACGGTCAGTACTGGGCCAAAAACTTCTTCCTGTACAATCCGCATATCTGATGTACAGCCTGAGAAAATCGTTGGCAAGTAGAAAAATCCATTTTGAAGCTCCTCTGCATCAGGTCGTTTTCCGCCTGTTTCTAATCTTGCGCCTTCTTCTAGACCGATGCTGACGTATTTTTCTACTTTTTCTCGATGCTCAGCTGAGATGAGCGGTCCGCTCTGGGTTCCTTCATCAAAGCCGTTGCCTAGCTTGATTTTTTTCGTACGCTTCACCAGTTCTTCTAAAAATTCATCATGAATGGATTCTTCGACTAACAAGCGTGAACCCGCTGAACACACTTGCCCTGCATGGAAGAACACAGCATTCATTGCCTGGTCAACCGCTACGTCTAAATCAGCATCTTGAAACACAATATTCGGATTTTTCCCGCCAAGCTCAAGAGCGATTTTTTTCACATTCCCACTGGCTCCCTGCATGATTTTCTTGCCAGTTTCAATACCGCCGGTGAACGAAATTAAGTCGACTTGGTCGTTAACAGCAAGTTCATCGCCAACTGTTGCCCCTGGTCCAAGGACTAGGTTTGCAACACCTGCCGGAACGCCTGCTTCTTCCATGAGTTTGAAAACTTTAATCGTGGTTAGTGGTGTAATTTCACTTGGCTTTAATACGATTGTATTTCCGGCTGCAATCGCAGGAGCGATTTTCCAGCTCGCTTGAAGCAACGGATAGTTCCAAGGAGTGATTTGACCGCATACACCGACAGGCTCTCTGACTAATTCACTTTTTGAATTTGGAATAGGCGATGCAATGATTTCCCCGCCATCCTTATCAGCAAGCCCTGCGTAATATTGGAACACATTTGCAATATCGTCCATATCTGCTTTACTTTCTTCTAATGTTTTGCCAGTATCAAGTGATTCTAATCTGGCTAATTCATCAAGGTCTCGTCTAATCAATTCAGCAATCTTAAAGACAATATTTCCTCTTTCAAGTCCAGGAAGATTTGCCCAATCTCCTTGATCGAAGGCTTTTCTTGCTGCTTTGATGGCTAGCTGCGCGTCATTTCTTGATCCTTCACTGACTGTCGCGATCACTTCTTGATTAAATGGATTGATGATATCTCTTGTGTCGCCACTCTTAGCGCCAACCCATTGTCCATCTATAAATAGTGTTTGACTCATAGAAGGAACCTCCTCTGATTCTCTTTGGTAAGTTTGTTAAATAAAAATTTAACGTTTTGAACATAATTAACTTAACATGTTCAAATTTTTCTGTCAAAGGGAGATATGCTTCATTTATTTTGACATTTTGCATTCTTTCGTTAACATATAGTCCATAAAGATTTTTTTGAACGTATTGAATTCTCTTAATAGAAAGCAGGGACAAGATGAAAAAGCAGGAACAGCCACAAGCAGAAGATCGTATTTTAGCGGCGAAAGATCTAGTCATTGATTCCATCGCTGAAACAATGGATCTCTATGGCATTACTAGAAGTGCGGGTATTCTGTATGGGACGATGTATTTAAATGAGGAAATGACGCTGGATGAAATGCGTGAAGAGCTGCAAATGAGTAAGCCTAGTATGAGTACAGGTGTGAAAAAACTGCAAGACATGAATATTGTCAAAAAGACCTTTCATCGCGGCCGAAGAAAACACAGCTTTGTTGCTGAAAAAGATTTTTTTAAGTTTTTCATGAACTTTTTCCCGCAAAAATGGGAACGAGAGGTCGAGGTCAATCTAGCGGCGATTGAAGAAGCGCAAGAGCGCCTTCAAGATGTGGCTCGTGATGAGCAGGCGGAGGAACACGAAAAAGAGGAAGCCCAGCAGCTCCTTGAACAGCTTGAGAGCTCAAAAGCCTATTATGACTGGCTTAGAAGATTAGCCCATTCTGTTCATTCCGGGGAAATCTTTGATTATATTCCGATCGATCAGAAAGAAAAATAGACAATATGATTGCATTTTACAGCTTGAAGTTTACAGAAGGATTGATTATAATAAGTTATGTCGTAACACTTCGGGGCATTAGCTCAGCTGGGAGAGCGCTACGCTGGCAGCGTAGAGGTCAGCGGTTCGATCCCGCTATGCTCCATACACAAAACCCTTACAGCAGTAAGGGTTTTTCTTATTTTCAATATATTTATTTTTCATCTTTTTTTGCTGTTAGGGCCATTTGATTAAAAACACTCAAATAAAATAAAAAAAGTCGTCCTTTTGGGCGGCCAAATTGTGAGTAATATAAGAAGAAGTTCATTATTGAAATATACGAATTTTTATAATACCTGTTTCAGGTTAAACCGTACTTTAATTATATACCACACTTAGAAACCGAATTAGGTTGTAATCTCTAATGAGGTGATACTGTGTGGGATGAAAGAAAAGAGCAGAATAGATGGCAGATGAAATTTATCTTGCAAGAACATAATGAGGCATTAATAAGACAGCTACATTTTGCAAAACAACAAATAGAACGGCCAACACTAAGCTATAAACAATTGTAGGAATTTGAATTTACCATTGCAGCTGCTATGAGTGAGGACTTGTCTCTTACTTTCGACCTGTTTGATCAAGGCTTCACTCGTGAGATCACTGGTAAAGTTGTTTTTGTTGATCATCTAAGAAAAAAATTCAAGGTTAAGGATACACTTTGATTTTATCTTCAATTGTAAATTTAGCCAAAAAAAAAAAAAGCACTTCCAAATGTTAGACTGTGTCTAATATTTGGGGTGCACTTCATTATGAGAGGGTTTTTCACTTTTATTTCAATGCTTTTTCAATGGTTTTCTTTGTTTTCGGTCCGTAAATGCCGTCAGCAGAAAGTCCATGCATGAGCTGGAATCGCTTGATTGCATCCGCTGTTTTTGGCCCATAATAGCCGTCAATGCCGTTGTTTTCCGCTCCCTTTTCAGGGTAGAAGGAAAGAGCGGCTAGGGCTTCCTGTACGACTTTTACGCCTGCACCTTTCGTTAATGGCTTGGTTACTTTTAAAACGCCAGTAGGTAGATCGTATGTTGTTTTAGTCTTAATTGTGCTTTTGGCTGGCAATATTTTAACTGGCGTTGTCTTGATTGGCTTTGCAGAAACTTTATTTGATAAAAATGACACCAAGACAGGGCGCCTTCCCGCTTGAAGTTGTGATATTGTCAAACCACCCATCATTTCAAGATGTGGGTAGTCCTTAAAACTCTTCCAATCCCCCCCCATGAAAAGCCTAGGGATTTTCCAATCTGCGCTACTCGGCGCCATTTTTCGTTGACTGTCCAAAGTGGTTTTTTCCCGTCTGAACTTAATAGAACATAATCAACCGCTAAACCATAGTTGTGATTAGATTGACCACCTCTGGCATTAGTCACAATTTTTCCTGAATCGGTACGCCCTTGAGCATAAAGCTTATTTTGTTCTGCAATCGAACGATAGCCAGCTGTGATCTGAACAAAGATCCCTTCTTTGTATGCTTGTTTGATCATTTCAATTGCGCCTTCTTTGACCACACTGTTAATACCGTCACCCATATTTCTAATGGAACGGTCTACAAGAGTTTGCAATCCAATTTTTTCAGCCATGTTCATTCTCCTTTTTAAGTTTATTGAGCATTAAAAAAAGCCCCTGTTAAGGGACTCAGAAATTCGTATTTTTTTCTTCCGGTTTTGGTTTTAATAATCCTGTTAGTTTTTTGATAGTATCTAAGGGGGATGTGATAAACCAACTGACTGCCGCGAAAAAATTTGATCCTAGCATGCTTACAATTACAAATGTTAATGCAAAATACAAAACAAGTTGGGTATCCCCGCTCCATTCGTTTATAAATTCAGTTCTCCTTAACAAGAACACAAAAACCGGATGGAACAAGAAAATTCCTAGTGAATAATCTCCCCATTTTGTCAAAATGCATTTCTTGCTATTTACCGAAATGAGTATGAGTAAACATATCCAAGCTGACAAGAGGTAATGAAGAAGCATTTTAAGCATATAACTTTCATCATTTGCTAAAAACCTCTTTATTCCAAAGCTACCACGAAAAAGCCATTCTAAGTTCGGTGTGTATTCAATAAATAGTATGGTTAGTGTTCCAGTGACAATTAGTAAAACCTTTGCTAGTGAAGGTTTTATAAATTTATAAACAACATGCAAATTTTCTTTTGTCATAAAAAACCCAGCAAAGAAGAATGGTGCAAATGAAATTGTCCTTTGATAACTAAGAGTGTAAGACGTGAAATTTGGATAAAAACCTTTAACTGCATCTGCAACCACACCTGTGTACTGGCGTGAAATAAAACAGACAATGAACATAATAAAAAAGATACTTAATTTCCCTATTAAACTTAGCCTTAATTTTGTTAAACCCCAAGCTATTACATACCAAAAAATCATACTCACGATGTACCACAAGTGAAATTGTGGCTTACCGTAATGGAACGATAGGGTTTTATATTCTCCTATAAAATAGAGAAACCAGTCAAAAAACGACTGAAATATGATATACAAAAGAAAAAGGTTTATTATTTTGCTCATTTTAATTCTTTTAGCTAGATAGCCACTGATGAAAATAAAAAGTGGCATATGAAAAGCGTAAATAAACACAAAAAGCTGATAATAATTCTGTTTATTGAGTTCTATTAGGTGTCCAAAAACTACTAAAAAAATCAACAAACCCTTTATATTACTTAACTTTAAATCCTTTTCTAACAACTGGCTTCCCTCCAACTCCAATTTTAGGATATATGAAGAAGGAAGCCAGCGCAACTATACATTTATTTTGTTAATCCTTTTTGTTTCAAGACTTCTTTCTGCTTCTTTCCTTTAGATGTCACATAGTTGTTCTTAAACCATGCCACCAAGGTTGTGACAATTGTAAAAACCATTGATCCCGCAAGATACAATGTGTCAGCCAACGATGTGACTTGATCCTCGCTGATTAGTAAAACGGGTTTTCCAAACATAATTAAAGTTTGGTTGACTAAAGCAATTAAAAGAAGCACTGTACGGATCACAGTGCCTTTGTCGAAGTTTTTCATATTCAATTCCTCTTTTCTTTTTATTTTTGAAGCATTGTATAAACAAGAGCGATCCCGCCGCCAATTACACCCGTGCAAACAGCGGTTATAATCGCACCAGTAATAGTTCGCTTAATCCATGTGGTGTTTTCTTCAATTTTGTTAAGCTGATTGCTCAAGCTAATGATTTGCTGATCGTGCTTGTCTTGCCCCCTTTCGAGTACAGAAACACGCTGCTCCAAAGCTTTTTGACTGGTCTTTAATTCCGACATATCCTTTTGTATAATGTTCACATCGTTAACCTCCGTCATCCCTGACATCAGTAAGCCCCCCTAGTCCTTTTCAAGTATCCTCATCTCCTTAAAGAAGGTAAAATAAAAAAGCCTTTCTACTCAGCTTCTAACGTTGCTTTATATACTTTCCCAGTTATTTCTTTATATTGTTCTTGAGAAACATATTCTTTTTGAATACCATCTTCTAAATCTTCAATTGAACAGTCCTTAAACGCCATTGCTTGTTTAACCAATGCAGTTGTCGCCCATTTATAAAAAAGAGCTAACACCCAAAAATTAAGATTCATTAGTAACCCCTCCTTTTAATTTAAGGATTTCTATTCTCATTTCGACAAGTTGCTGTCCTAACGTTGCATTAACTCTATCTGATTGTTGACGTGCAATTTTTTCTAACGCTAATTGCTCGCCAAGCAGCAGCAGTTGCCTTTCAACGTTTGATAATGGCTTATCATTGTTCTTGGCTAGGTATTCATTCCATGCGACTTCTAACACTTCATCGGATGGTACAGGATCTTCTAATGACCACTTGTCTATGAACTGACCTTCTCCGTCATCCCGAACTAAGTAATCCTTACCCAGTTCTGCATTTGGATATAGATATTTGATCGCTAGTGCTTTATTCAATATTTTCCCTCCTATCTTAACTGAGACATGGTAACGTAAGCTGTGTTTATTGATACTGTTTTGTTGGTCCCTCTTGGTGTTATATAGAAAGTTACTTTATCTCCAGCTTTTAATTTTTGTAATAAATAAAGCACGCACGTACTTGATGATGTTGCCGGATTCCAGTTTCCAAACCTTTGATACTCTGATCCATTGACATAACAGGCTAAAATATTATCTGACCCAACTGTAATGTTAGTGCTAGTTATATAAAGCCTGATCAAATAAAGGCCGCTGTTTTTTAGCGTGATTTCAGCCCGAGAGCGGTTATACTCTGATAAATCGTCCGCTCGTGTCTTCCCAAAAACAAGCTTTGTCGCAACATTTTCAGCAGCGGAAACCAATGAATTATCTTGATCATACGTATCAACAAAAGAAGTATTTTCCATATCCTCTTTTGTTAACACACGTTTCCAACCTTGCCATCCCAAATTTAAGTCAAGATAGTTTGTATACATGTAATTGTTATAATCGATTGCCATGATCCATCCAAATGTACCTTTACCATTGCTATCTTGAGAAGTAAAATGATACATACCACGACATGATCTAGTTGTTGGAGTGTTCAAAGCTTTTCCTGTAACATAAAATGTTCCATGCCTCGAACCTAAAGAAACTATCTTTTCCAGTAAATCTTCACCGTCAGAAATAGATATAATGACTCCTCCATTGTCTGCTGTGATCTTAGATAATTGCCCTTCATTCCATTTATTTTTATCTGTGTTTGTCGGGAGCTTTGTCCAGTTAATAGCGGTATGACCATCATTATAGTAAAAACTATAAGCATTACCGGCTATATCTACGGCAAAACCAGTGCCAATATTATCTTGGCCTACAGTCTGAATACCTCTCAGTGAAATATTAGATGGGGTTGGAGAATCCTCGACGCCAGCAGCTGCAAAAAATGTACATGTTCCTTTATTTTTTATCGCATCAAAAATTCTCGCATCAGCTGGCACATTAATTAACTGACTTCCATTATCTGCTGTAATTTTATAGCTCTGCGACTCATTCCATTTCTTCTTTTCTGCTTCAGTTGTATGTGATTTCGTATCATGTGTATGGTTTGTGAGTTGTCCTAATAGTCCAGTATCATTTTCAAGAAGTACTTTGACCATGTCATTAAATAAATCAGCATGCGCTTTATCGTTTACTTCAAAAGGTTTTGGTTCTTTTATTTCCATTTAGCTTTCACTCCTTCGCTTTGAAGCTTGGATCGATCTCTTGTAGCTGCTCTACCGTGAGCACCCTTTGCTGACAGCCTACATTTAGTTCTTCAATTGAACAGTCACCTAGCTCGATTGCTTGCTTGACCATTTCAGGAGTCACCCATTTAAAATATAAAGCCATTACCCAATAATTCATGTTTCACTCTCTCCTTTATATAAAAGGATCTCTCTTTTTAACGCCTTTAGTTCGTTTGTTAGATGATCACATTGATGTTCAAGTTGTTTTCTCATCAGCTTTTCTTTCGCTACTTCCTGCGCTAGAAATTCAAGCGGCAGAGGTGGTTGATATCGAGGATTGATTTGAGATGCCTCCCACCATTCCTTCAATTCTTCTGCCGTTGGCTTTGGCACATCTAGATGCCATTCGTTTATATACGAACCGTCGCCGTCATTTCTAAGCTCAAAATCCTTTTGCGGATCCGCATCGGGGTATTTATACTTAATGGCTTCATATAAAATCATCAGAATCCTCCTACACTCTCGGGAAATTTCGTCCGCCTAATTCCGTAATATCGAAATAGTTGTACCAGCCTGAATTATCAGATATATAACGATCGGAATTTCCCGCATATCCTATATACATGTAAATTTCAATGTAATCTCCTTTATTCGCTGGCACATTCGCAGCCCCATATAAACCTATATCAAGTTTTGCCGTTTCAGAGGGTGTGGCAGGGAGATGTCTATAATGAGATATATTTTTATAATTTTTACCATTTAAAAAAATAGACAGCTCAAAATTTGCATACATTTGAACCGTCTCAATATAGACTCCAGCGTTTACTAGATACATACCGTTTTCCGGACAAATAAAACGACTATTTTTTATATCAAAATGATTGTGACTATCTTTTATTTTTCGATTAAAAAGGATTTTTTGTCGCTCTGCATTATTAAGCAGCTGCTTACCAGTTGTGCCAATATTCGTATGAAGAAAACCAGAGAGTTTATGCCAGTCTGTCCACCCCGATCCCGTCCACCAATGCCTGCACCAAATTCCAGTACTATCAAAATAATTACCAGCTTCGTTTCCAGTACCATAATAGTATTGTACAAATCGAAAATTACTGATCTTCTCATTCTTCACAAAGCCATATCTCGTCGGATATCCCTTATCATTGGCTTGGCCAATATCCATAAACGTAATGCCAATTGGATATTCCTCACCGCTGACTGATGCATCTTGAATGGCTTGGTCGCCTGTTAAAATAAACAAGCTTTCATTCGTGATTCCTGCTATTTGATGACTGAGCGCATTGTCATTCTCCACAAGTGTGTTGACCATTCGGTTAAATAAGTTCGCATGGGCTTTGTCAGAGGTTTCAAACGGTAAAGGTGATTTTATGTCCACTTCTTTTCCCCTCCATTAATAAATATCATCAATCTCAAATACGAATTCGATGTCGCCGTCTTTTTGTTTGTCTGTCATGGTGCGGACGGCGGTGAATTTGCCGGCTTCGTCGACAAGGGCTAGTTCATTGATGACTTCTCCTGTGAGTTCTCCTTCGGCGATCGTGCAGGTGTAGCGGATTTTTGCTGGTTCCATGAAGGTAAATGAATCGATATCTTTTTGAACTAATTCTTTTTTGAGTGCTTGTTCAGTACCGTCAAGAGAGAGAGGTTTTCCATCCTTTGTTCCTCCATTTCCGAACGCCATTTTGACGACTTTTGTGAGTTTTGTTCCTTCTGCTCTTGCCTTTGCCATTTGTTGACGTGCATAAAGTGTTGTTACGGTTAATTGATCAGCCATTGTGATCCTCCTTATAGCTCTATTTTTGTAGAAGTTGCTGCCAGCATTTTTGATCCGTCAAGCGGAACGGATCCATCTAGAATCCAGTAATGATCCTTAATCAGTAAGCTGCCGCCCTGTTCATTTTGAACATGCACTGGCAGGCGGAACGTCATCCTCTTTTTCGTGTGGTGCGGGAGCTGGTTCTTTGCGTGCAAAGTCAGTGCCGCGGCCTGCTTCGTTTCATGCACTGCTCCGGTCATGACATAATGCATGCGGTATGTTGTTTCCTTCTCTTGTTGAAGCGGCATCCTCATCTTCAACGAATGCCTAAAACGAGCAGGGACATCCGTTGTACCTCGTGTCCCGCTCAGGTAGAACGTACCATTTAATACAAATTCACCATTGAGTAAAATCGGGATATGATCAAAAAAACCCACCCTGCTTCGCAGTGTGAGCCGCTGATGATGATCGTTTTTTTCATGAACATCGGTATGATGATTAGCGGTGAACGTATACGCCAAATGTGCAGGCTTTAACGTTTCGAGTATTTCGACAATATATCTTGTGTTTTGCAGGTCATCCAGATTTACATGTAACGCAAAATGATAGCGATTGGCTGTGAGGCGGATGATCGCACTTGGATTTTTAAGAAATCGATTCACCGATTTCTCTAAAGAAAGATACGTGATTGGCGGAATGTTTGACATCATATTGAGTAAGCGTGCCCTGCGCAGCTCAATCGAATCATCTGATTCTCGCTGCACCTTGAGCATTCTTTCCCACCTATTCAATCCCCACGTCGCTGTTAATGGAAAGAACTGATCCGTTACATCAAAAATGGATTCGTCCAATTGCTCAAACTCTGGCGCCTCTGTCCTTAGTAAATGGTCCACATCATAAATTTCCGTGAAATATGGCGGCAAGTAGTTTTTCATTTCATCATGTTTGCTCAATAACCTTCACCTGCCTAAGACGCGGTATTTCAATGTCCTGTAATACTAAGTTTTTCGATTCACCATTCAGTAAGACGTTTGCATAATCTGACACACTTTCTGAATGATACAAAATATCATTTAAGGCGGACATGCGGATCGTACTTTTTTCAAATGCGATTGATTTTAACAACGCTTTGATCTTTTCTTCTATTTCTTTTTGCGCCCCTTCAAGTGTCCAGTCCATTTGAAGTTCGACGGCCATTTCTATGTCAATATCCAGCCATTTGGCGCTTTCAACGGTTGCTTTTGCACCAATAGGAGATTGTCCTTCCCCTTCTCCTGGCACAGGGTCGATATACTCCTGTACCCTTTTGACAAGTAGATCAGAGGCTACATCTAGATTGCCGTCAGTGATGACAATTTTGACCGTTCCCTCTCCATTCCAAAGCGGGAACACTTTCGCTCTGCCGACACCAACCACTTCCTCAGCCCACTTTTTGTAATGGGCTCTGTTGGCACTGACAGCCTCTCTCCTTGCACGTATTAAATATCGATCATATAATGAAGCGTCATCTTCCTCCTCTTGCCCCGGTATCACGAGTTCTTTCATGATCATCGATTCAAGGCCTGGGATTGTATCAAGTGATAGCAGCGGTTGACCTGTTAATTGCCCATTGCCGGCTGTACCAGTTGTCTCGCATTCCAATGTGCCATCCTTCGAATATTGAAAATAAACATCTTCAATAAAAAACCTTGAGCCTATAGGGATGTTTACATTCTCCGGTTGAATGGCTGCGGACCAGACCGCTGTGGTGGCCGGCTTTCGTTCAATTCCTACTTCAGCCGCTCGTCGATCTAAAAATTCGCCCTGCGCTGTATCAGCAAACACAAGATCAAATACTTGATCAAGCCAAATATACGACTGAGCCAGTTCAGCGGCAGCAGGTGCCAGGGCATTCCAAATGATGCTGTTTTCTCTTTTATCTATGTCATCTGGCAGCCTGTCCAGCATTCTTTCCATCAATGCTTCATACGTTTGCTCCTCAAACATCGGCCTCCATCACCTCCTCTATTTCTAATGTGCCCTCATCTGTGACGACGGCTAGTCTGACTTGAAACGTGTCATTTTGCTTCGTGACCTCTATTTCTTCAATATGATCAATCCGCTCGTCAACGATTAGTGCTTCTTCTAGCAATCTTGGAATCTCCATTTCTTTGTATTCGTCCGTTGCTTCTGTGTCTGTCAATAGTTCCTGAATTTCAGTGCCAATGTCGTGGCTGTAGATAGGATGTGCATACCGCTCTGTTCGCAATGTCATATAAATGAATTGCCTGATCGCCTCAATCCCCGAAATGGCTTCATTTGTCAGCCTGCCATTTTCAACATCTATGCGATACGTCATCGAGGTTTCTACCTCGTCGTCTTCTTCTGTTTCCTCGATTTCTTCCTCTGGTGAAAGTGCCACGTTCATCACCTCCCTTACAATTTGTCGATGATGTAGAAAGACTGTCCTCCCGCCATTGCGAGCACCATAATACTGTCTCCCGCTTTTAATTCATCATCCTCCCCCTTATTTAAGCGCTTTGGCCAAATAAGCAGTTCTTCTGGAATGATCAACTTACTATTTTCATTTAATCTGATATTGAAAGGCGAAACCGCCGTGACTTCTCCAATGACCAGATCAATTGGAGAGGCTGCGTCTACTGCATTGACAGCGAGTCGTTTAATCGCTTCACTTAATCTCACGCTTGATCACCCTTTGGCATAACATTTTTCTCAACAACGTCAATGGTCATGGTGTGTTTCACTCCATTGAATTCATGCTTGTCTTGATCAATCCAGTAGGTTTTTTTTACGTTGATTTCTGGGATTTTCAAATAGATTGGCAGACCGCTTTGCAGTTCAGGAATTCCGAGTGCTTGTATGCTTTTCACTTCTTGTTTGACGCCTTTTTTCTCTGCCAGACGAACTTTGGCTCTTTGCTGGAGCTGCGGCTGATTCATTTGCCCAGTCACTGTCTCAACATGCTGTAAAATGCCATACTTACTTTGACCCGCTTTATCCTGTTCGATCACCACAATATCTGATTTGCTTCCTTTTTTCTTATTCTTCCCCTGTTCATCTACAGACGTACGCATCTTCACACGTGTTGCTGTCTCTTCAATAGAGGTGCTGTACTGATAATCAATAAGATTGACGCCTGATTCAATGACCCAGATGTCCTCTGGATCAGGCCAAGCTCGCAGTCCCATCTTGCCTTTAGCAGAATAAATTTGATAATTTCTACCGGTTTGCCGCTTCGTTTCCTTGAGTGCTTTCAGAATGATGTCATACAAACTCGTGTCATTTTTAAAAACAAGAGACTTCATGACATGTCCTGTATTGGCGATGGAGGTCATAGGGATTTGAAAGTCAGTTCCAATTCGCTTCAAAATTTGATCTGCTCTTTGATTTGAAAACACATATACATCTTGGTTTTTCACTAAATATTGGAGCATATCGTATGCGGTAAAGGTCAGTTTCCCATCAACAGGCGTCCTAGAAAAAACGATGCCTCTGAACAGCTCTTTTCCTTTCCATTTAAAAAGAACCGTGTCTCCTTCTGAGACACGGTAATATGTTTGACTGCCTTGCTTTGTGATAATATTCGCCTGAATAGAGCGAGGAGCTTGATACCTTTGCCCCTGAAGTGTCACACTTTCTGTAACAAGCTCATACATAGTGCCGCTTCTAATGGCAAAAAGCTCAATCAATGTCAGCCCCCCTATTGTGGTATTTTTAGTTTTTGTCCAGGAAAAATCCAATGTCCCGGCTGCTTAATATTGCGTTTACTTCGTTTAATCATCGCTGCTTTATTGGCATTCCAAATACGCCGCCATTTTGTACTATCGCCATAAAACCGGCCTGAAATGGCCCACAAAGTATCGCCTTTTTTGACGGTGTACAATTTTGGTGGTGATGCTGAGGGTCTTTTCTTTTTGGTTTGTTTCGCTTTTTTCTTTTGTTTGATTTTCCTAGGCGATGCTGTTTTATATTCCTTTAGCTCAATCGTAAATTCACGATCACCAATATCATATGACCCTTCCTTGTGGGTAAAGCTTTCAATGCTGCACGTCATATTGATTTTAGTCCCTGTAACAATCAATCGCACGGACTTCTTCGACCGCATCATTCGTTCAATTTTCGCTATTGCATTCTCTGGTGATGGAATGCTTTTATATTCAGCAATCGGCGAATATTTCTTAGGAAATAATGAGGTGAATGATACTTGTTTAGCCGATGGCACATCAATAAAGGTCAGTTCTCCGAAAGAGGCGACCTTCACTGTTTCATTTTGTACATGATTTGTGATTTCGAGTTCGGATGGAAGGACAGGGAATCGCAGCTTGTCCTTTCCTTGGGAAATCCACAATTGATACACTGATTTACCCATCGATCACGACTCCCTTCGTTCCTGTATGAAGCTCTACTTCCAGTTCGTCTACGAGCATTTGTCTTATTTTTTCGACAAGAGACTGTTGATCTTGTCCATTGTGGAAATGCTGATCTCCATTGAACTGGATGGTGATTTGTTTCGTTCCCGATGATGTAGAACCGCCAGCTGATGATTGAGCTGAGGTCACTTGCTGCATCTGGGATTCTGGTAAAGGAGCAGATGCATTTGATGGATCATAGACTTGCATCCCAAGTGCCTTGGCTGCCTGCGTCAATAAATATCTTCCGCGAATGCCTCTTTCTTCTGGAATAATCCATTCACGTTTGTTTCCTTCACCGACTCTAGCTACCTGCTCCTGAGTAATCAGTCCGCCATTTGCGTAGCCTTTATAAGGACCGCCTCTTCTTATACTCCGTAATCCCGGTGTATTGAAGACTGTGCCATATCTGCCCTTAATGTAGTTAATGGCTGCTACGGCATTATGAATTGGGTTCCAAATATCATTCATGCCCTTGCCTTTATTGGAGTTAAACGTCGGATCAATGGTCTGCATCAATCCTTTAGACGGCGTTCCTCTCTTGGCGTTTGAATCCCATAGGTTGATCGCTTTCGGGTTTCCACGTGACTCATTCTGCGCAATCGTCATCAAACCAGGTAGCCAGCTCATAGATGTGCCGGTTGCCATTAATGCAGCCATGAGCCATTGTTGAACAGTCATGTTAGATGCACCCATGCCACTAAATGCAGCGATTAAGGAACCGGCTTGATTCTCTGCAAATTTCTTCACGTCAACCGAATCAAGACCTTTGACGACACCAATCGATGCAAATTTCCCAAGACTCATCATGACACGTGAAGGGGAATGAATGTCTAATTCCTCTCTAAATGCCTGCTCTACTTTCTTCGCCATTTCTTTAGCTGCCTGAGTGACTTCACTTGCTTTCGAACGCATCCCGCTATTGAAGGCATCCATCATTCCTGAACCCCAGCCTGGTGATTCTTGTTTTGTTTGCAGGAATGGTTGTTTGATGTGCTGATCTACGTATTGGCTTGTGCTAGATGATGTGGCATTTTGACCTGTTGCAAAACCACTAACCGTTCCAGAACCCCAACTCGGTGACGCTGTCATCACTTGTTGGTATGGTGCTTTTACACGACTTTGCAAAAAGCTGTCTGTTCCTGTTGGTGTCATCTGCTGGCCCGTCGCAAAGGCAGAAACCACTTGTTGGCCGTACTTTCCTGAATCTGATGTCAAGTGATCAAATGGCTGCTGAATATTTTTTTGTTTCCATTGATCCAGCGAAACCACCTTTTGATTTAGTCCTTGTTCAAAATCATGATTAAATTGCTCACCTATGCTTGCAGCTTGAATGTTTCCATCCAATGAAACCGATCCACCAATTGAACCGACAGAAGCATTTGGAGCTGCTTGAGCTGGAGAGCTGGAAACTGGGTTTGCTGCACCGCCGCTGCTTGGCACAACAGACATTCCAAGGTGAGAAGCAGCCTGTGCAAGCAGCATTTTCCCCCGTCCACGGTTATTTTGAGTTGGAATGACAAATTCGTTACCAGCTTCACCAACCCATGATAGGGTAGGCTGAGTGATATAGCCGCCTGTGGCTCTTTTATCAGGATCTCCAAATAAATGCTTTATTACAAAATTAATACCATCGCCAGCCTTGTCAAAAATCTCTTTGACCCAGCCAAATGCCTTAGAAAAACCATCACTTATGGCACCTGCCACTTTTAGGATCGGTGTCTGAATATTATCTTCAAACCATTTGGATAATCCATCCCATATATCTGTCACTACTTTATACGCTTCTTCAAACTTCTTTCCAATGCTATCTTTAATGGTTCCGACGGTTTCTACAAGCGGGGTCCAGACGTTGTTCATAAACCAAGAGGATACTGCTCCAAAAATCGATTGAATGGTTTTCCATGCATTTGATAATGCTGTCCAAATTCCTGTAGCTACTGTAACAACTGTGCTGCTTAGCGGGGTCCAGACGTTTTCGATAAACCACCCTGCTACTGTACTGAATGTTTCTTGAATCCATGTCCATGCATTGACTAGACTTGACCAAATCGTGGTTGCTACTGTAATGACTGTACCGCTTAGCGGGGTCCAGACGTTTTCGATAAACCACCCTGCTACTGTACTGAATGTTTCTTGAATCCATGTCCATGCATTGACTAGACTTGACCAAATCGTGGTTGCTACTGTAATGACTGTACCGCTTAGCGGGGTCCAGACGTTTTCAGTGAACCAACTAGCGACTGTTGACCAAACTTCAACAATTTGATCTTTGATTTCGATGGCTTTTTGGCCAATCTTGTCAAATCCGCCGCCATCAAACCATTTTCCAATCGTTTCACCGATAGATTCTCCGCCCATACTTCCAGCGATACCGCCTACTAGACCACCGATGGCTGTACCTACTCCTGGAACTACACTTCCAATCGCAGCACCTGCTGCAGCACCTGCCATCCCGCCGGCGATTCCGCCTCCAGTCGTACCGATTTTTTCACCAGCATTCTTTTTGTTTATGCCAATTAGATTTGTTGCACTAAGTACACTTCCTAGAATAGGTACTTTCTTTAATAATTTACCGCTCCCTTTACCGATATTTTTCACCGCATTCCCTAATCCACTTAACCCCTTGCTGCCTTTTACCAAACCCGTAAGTCCACCAACTGAAGCTGCGATACCCGCACCTTTCTTTAGTCCACTAGGGATTTTCCCAAATAATTTACCTGCATTTGTTTTCAGTTTTCCTAATTTACTTGGAGGTCTTCTATTCATTTCGGTTCTTGTTGTGGCATTTGGATTTCTAGGCTGTCTTCGTGATTGACCATTTCGATTTTTCGTTTTAGTAGAGCCTCCCCTGGTTAAACCTCTTGCACAACAGGGACAACAACTATTGCGAAACAAACCTTTTCCACCTTGCGGCTGAGGTTTCGTATTGGGAGCTGGATTAGTTGGTGTTGGTGAAGTTGTTGGTGCTGTTGTTGGTGCCGGAGTGGTACTGTTGTTTTCACTTGATTGATCACTTGCACCTAAGAAACGATCTAGTACGTTATTCACCAATTGATCTAGTTTTTTTTCAGGATTCAATTTAATCTTCTCTTTTATTCTTCCGATCACATCTTGCTTGTACTCTTCCATTTTATTTTCAACCCAAGGAAGTGCCTTTTCATCCCAAAACTTTCTAGGACTTAATTTTTCTTTCACTTTTTCTGCAACGTCACCTGCATATTTTTGAATTTCATTTAATCCTTTATTGGCAACGTTCTGGAGCCAACTCTGTTTAGTGTCATCCGTTTTAACCGACGGACTACCAGCCTCAGGCTCTTTTTTTAAGTTCTGTTCTTTCACAATCGACTCTGCCTGATCTCGTTTTTTCAACTTATTCTTTGCATTGTCTTGAACAGATACTCTGATTTCGTGTTTAGCCATCGTCAAGCTTTTGAGTGTCTTTTTGATTCGTTGAATCGCAGCGGTGGCTTGATCAATCATGTTTACTCTCATATAGTACGTTCTGTTCATGAGCTGGAGAATAGATTTTTTGATCATTGACATTTTACCTGACAACTGATCGTTTAATTTAAACGTCAGCAGAATGGGACTTGTTCCCACTTGTTTCAAACGATTTATGCTGGATTTAATGACATCTAATCCTTTTGCTTGAATGGATATGACCATATGATTTGGGATCATATTTAACTGATCGTTTAATACTTTTAGATCACGATAGATTCCCTGATCGAGTCTCATGGAAATCACTGAAATTTTCCGAAGTGATAAACTGAAGTTTCTTAGCTTCTTTTCATCTATTTCCAGGTTTATTTTCACCGGTTTTCTAAATGGTTTAAGCTGCTTCTCAAACGTTTGAAATCGTTTTTGAATGCGCAGTAGCTTCTTTGATACTTTGTCTTCTAATTCAAATCGTGCAGTGAGTTTCGCCAGTTTATTTCCCTCCTTTCTTTGCTTCTTTTTCTAGCATGTCGAGTTTGTAGCTGATGAGTCCGAAAAGGAATGCTTTGAATGGTCTTGGTGCTTCGTATAAATCAAGCAGTTCTGATGGGGAATAGTGAAGCTCGTGCATGGCGTAATATAGAAACACGGCTTCTTTATCCCCATCTTTTATTAGTTTTTTGCTGCGTCTTCTAAATCTTCAATTTCGTCTTCGAATCCGTTAATTTCAATGGCTTTGTTTAACCAGTTTGCGTATTCACCGCCGACAGATAAAACACGTTTTGCGACTTCAACTGGATCTTGTGTGCTGTAGGCTTCTCTTAATTCCTTTGAGCGGAAATCTGGATAAATAGTCGATTCAATCGCAATTCGTGCATAGAAGCGCTGGCTGTCTAAGTCTTTCACGCGGCCTCTGCCTTTGATATTTTTGAACGTTGTGTTTTCTTTTTCTAGTTCATCAATACGCTCAGTGGTAATCGCTTTGAAAACAAAAGGGATGACATTTCCTTTTTTATCAACAAAACGCTTGGAAATCGGTACTTTGACTTCTTCTGCTTCTACTGTTTGTCCTGGCATAAAAAATGAAAGATCAAATGTTTGTTTTTCGCTCATGTTTAAAAACTCCCTTTGTTATGTTTTTGAATACAAAAAAGCACATCCATTTTTGAATGTGCTTTCCAATCTTTTCATGTATAATTGAGAACGTACAATTGAACGGCTTGCTCAAGGGCGTCTGGCTCATCCCCGATAGGAAGGGGGTGATGCTCATGTCAACATTCCAAGCACTGATGTTAATGCTTGCTTTCGGGTCATTTATCATTGCCCTGTTGACATATATAGACAAAAAATAGACTCCCCTTGAGCTGTGGAAGGTTGAAGGGAAAGTCTACCTAAAGAACCTATTCGATAAGCCAGCCCCTTGAGGGCCAAATTGTACATTGCCGGGATGTTGACGCATCCTGGCTTCTTTTTATTTTATGCAAAGTGCTTTGCATGTAAACATATTTCTAAGAAACTCTTGAGGGTTACACAGTAACTCTTTTATAGCTACTCTGTCACTACGAAAAATTATACCATATCGTTGAATAAAATAAAAACAACATCTATTTTTCGTCATTCGTCATGTCTTTTCTATTGTAATTTAGAAAGAA
The DNA here is from genome assembly GCF_001857925.1 of Bacillus xiamenensis. NCBI lineage: Bacteria > Bacillati > Bacillota > Bacilli > Caryophanales > Bacillaceae > Bacillus > Bacillus xiamenensis. The sequence goes on along the minus strand of NZ_CP017786.1, from coordinate 2,598,534 downwards.
TTCTTCAGTTTTTCAGGCAGATCAAAGTCTTCAAATGTAAATGGAACTTCTTCTTCAAGTGCCTCTGAATCGACATCCAATCCAGCAATTTTAGCTGAATCAAAGTTGACATCAAATAACGTCACACGCTCAGCGCCTCGGCCTGATGACTTATCATCAAGCACCGCTTGAAGAGTGAAATAAGGGTCTTCCCCTTTTTTCACATAGTTGAGCATTAATTGAACAAAACGTGAAGTGACTTTATAGAATGTTGCCGTTCCTGTTCCGTTTGCCCCTGTTGTTTTATGACCAGTCATTCGGCGTCCCATGACGTTGACTTCGGATTTGTTTTTCTCCACGTTTGCTTCGAAGGTTTTGATAAATGCAAGCTCCTCACCTTCTAAGAAAAGACGACCCTCTTTACCTGAAATTGTATTTTGCGCTTTAAAAGCCATCTTACTTCACCTCCACATTGAAATAGAATTTTTCTGCTGCGTCTACTGGTTGAATCGCTAAATCAATAATAAATCCATCACGATCCTCATTGAGACCAATGACGATATCTGTTTCTGAGTTAAAGCCTGTAATGCCGCTTCCGTCTTGAAGTTGCGTGAGATACTGCGTAATCAGTGTTTTCACAAGCTGCATACCGTCATCTGATGCTGGAATGTCATTTCCATTGGCTTTGCGTAATTTGATCATATTTTTCAATTCAAATGTTAAATCATTGTTGATTGCATCAAGCACACGAATGATTTTGTTTTTCGCCATTTGCTGGTTCTTTTCAGCCGTGAAGCTTGTCAAGGAGTTAATATCTTTTTCAACACTCACTGTACGGTCTCTCGCATCAAAGGTGAAAAGAAACTCCCCTTGTGATAATCGGTATTCTACTTGATCATTGTCAAGGCGCTCTAGTGTGTCTACTGCTCCCTCGTATTCAACAAAGGTAAGTGACTGATTAAAATTCGCTCCTGCACTTGCACCTGCGACCCAAGCTGTTGTTTGAGCAGGCGTCAGTTCTGTTCCATCTTCTAGAACAACACCACTTGTGACATTGATGATTCCTTCTTGGTCCGCTGCATAATTGGCGACAACCCCTTGCACCTTACGTCCTTGCTTATCGCGTAACCGTTCGATAAACGAGGCAAAGGTTGCTTTTAATTGCTCACTATTATTGACTGGAAGGGCAATGACATCAAAGTATTCTGTTTCTGCTGCTTCTAGGAAAGTTGTATAATCTGCGACACTTGCCACGCCATTTTTCCCGCCGCTTAGAGCCGTGCCAGCTGTAATGACCGCTTCACCTTCACCAGAAAATTGAACATATTTGTTTTTCACAAGCTCTTTGACATCTGTGACAACCTGCTTATCGACAATATCTGTTCCAAGATAGGTGATGACGTCACGTTTTGTGCTGTCGAGTACATTTTCTGCCACTTGAATGGTGATCTCATTTCCTTTTTGACCGCCATAATTTGCTGTGACCACAAAGCTTTCTGCGATTTCAGCTTTGGCTGGCTCTCCTTCGTTTAAACGGTAAAGTAAGACCGTTTGCGCTTTTTTCTTCGCTTCGCGGAAAAGAAGAAGTGACTTATCATCAATGTTGAGTCCGACCTTTTTATTTAAGTCTTCCATATTGGAAACGGAAATAAAGGTTTTTGGTTCTCCCCAGCTCATCACAAGAGGAAGTGCCACCGTGCCTCGATCGCCTAAAGTAATTCGCTGCTCTGCTGTTGTTTTAAAATTAAAGTAAATGCCAGGACGCTTTTTCTCTGTACCTGGTGTAAAAGTGCCTCCGTTCATCCTTTAAACCTCCTTGGACAAAAAAGCATCAATGTGCTTCTTTGCTTCTGTTTTTGTAATTGGTTGATGTTTGATATAAAAAAGAGCACCTTCAAGGATTTCTGGTTTTACCCCAAAAAGATCCTTACTGTGCTCTTTTAAGGCTTCAAATGAAAAGCCAAATTCTTTTTCTTCGCCAGCTGCTTGATCGAGCTGTGCTTTTTTAGTCTTGCTCACGTTTGATCACCCCATCTGAAAAGTTGATATCCTCTAGGCTTGGCTGTTTGTCTCGATAGTACCAATAGCTGCTATCCCACGTCAGGACAATCGCTGCTACACCTTGATCTATGATTCTTGTTTCCACTCTTTTGATGCGGACATAATCATCAAGCACTTTGCCATCTTCACTGATCATCTGAATCATTTGACGATCAGCAAGTAATGCATCAACGACAGTTTCTGCCGCATCATGTGCTCTCTCAGTATCGATATGAAACACTTTCACTTGCAGCGAATAAGATTTCATAAAGGTAGACACCGTATCCAGGCCGCTGATGACTGTCACTGGCGGCACATAAACAGATGGCACTTGAAAGCGCTCTGGCAGAAGACGATCATACATTTTCACAGGAAAGTGTGTGTATATATAATGCATGATTGCCCCGACTTCTTGATTCATTCCATCACCTCCCAAAATGTCGATCGATCCAGCTTTGAAGCTTCCGATCCAGCGAGTGTTCAAACATTTGTTCATAGAGCATGACAGCATGATCCCAGTAACCATTTCCATCGATCCATTGAGTTGAAAGCATCATGCCTGTACTCGCGCTCGGATCATATTCAAAGCGGCTGCCAGCCCATCTGCCAGGCACCCACCTTCGTTCTCCATTTGAAGAAACGGCATGTCCATCATTGACGTAAGAAGCATATTCAAGCTGCGTTCCAACTTCAAGCGTGAGCCCACCTCGTGAAGTGAGAAAATGATTCTCCCTGTCACCTTTTTGAAAGGAATTTAGAAGACGGCCTGTATCGACAGCCTTTTCCTTGATTAATTCATCTTGAATGATGTCTAAAAGCTGTAAGCCCATTTCCTGTAACCAATTTTGGTACTGCTCCGTCAAGCCGCCACTATTCGCCTTTTGGAGCTGTGACAGCAGCCGGTCAAGTCCATCAATTTTCATAGATTTTCCTTTCTGACAGCCATCACTTCAATATGATGCTGTTTCACTCTTTTCGGCTGCTGCAATTTGAGTGAAATGCCGTTCCACACCATTTTGTCATGCAAACGAATATCACTTGCTATAGGGAAATGGACAAGATAGGACTGATAAATCACTGTATTTGGTTCTTCTTGCACGAGTGACTGGTTTTTTTCTACGACATAGCAAGCCAAATCTCTTATACTTGGTGCATCAGGATAGGCGGGTGTCATTTGCATATCTCCTGCTGGAATACCATATTTACCGCGGACTGGCTCCTCGTTCTCCAGGTGAAAAAGATCACAGCGATCCGTTAAGAGAGACTCATAGCTCATAACGATCTCACCTTTAAATTGGCACTGCCGCAAGTTAATGATGGTTCAATATAATCAACAAGCAGGGCATACACATATGGTTTGCCTTTCACTTGATCCGCTGCCTTGGCATATGAATAATCACCCATTTTTTCTGACGTCAAGCCTTTCATCATGGATTCATCATCATTCAGCATGGCAAAATACTGGGCCATTTTTAATAAGGCGATCCTTGCTTTTTCAGGGATGGGCTGATATTTTTCGTGCGTAAAATCGTGGCCGACGATCTGAAATACCGCAGCTTCTGCTTCGATAATATCTGCCGCTAGTCTCTCTACAGAACGATTTTTCACGCGATCAAATACAGAATAGGCTTGTAATTCCTCAGCAGAAATGATCATGATCTGCCGTCACCTACTCTTTCACTTTCATTACTTTGGCTACAGCATCCTCTTCCTCAAATTTGCTGTCGAGCTTTGCTGTCAGGACAATGATAAACTTACGACTGCGAATATCTTTTTCTACTTCAATCCGAATATTGCGAGAAAAACCTACGATGATGTTTTTCGGATGTGTCAGCAAAATATCTGATACGTCCGTTCCTGCTTCATCATACGGCTGCATGTTGGCAAGACCTTTGACCGGAACACCGAACGCAGAGGAAAGTCCGCCTTGAAGTGCTGAATCTCCTAAGCCTGTTTGACGGTTTGCTACTTGATCCTTCCACTCAACCTCTAAGCTTGGAGATGTGTAGAACCGGAAATCCTGAGGAACACGTAAATATTTTGACGGCATCGCTTTATAGGCTTGTTTGAACATTTGACGGCTAATTTCTGCTCCATTTGCATCGACAATATGAGAGACTGCCTGTTTTCGTACGCCATCTATTTGAGCTAAAAATGGATCTTCTGCTGTTGTATCTCCGTTGACAATCAGCTCTTCAATATCGACTGCCGCTCGTTCCGCCAGCATTTGCATAATCGTCTGCTGAATCCCGTCTTTTTCAATATTGTTTTCAATGCTGTCGTAGGTCATATGAATCTCTGCAATGACCTCTTTGGCATTAAGCTGGACAGTGCTTGTCGCTGGGACAACACGATCTTTTGCATTAAGCGCTTTGCCTTCTTCTGCTGGGCGCAAAATACGCTGGCCGAAGCCAATTTTTTCGATTTTTTGTGAATCACTTTCCATTGGAATGATACGTGCATCATTTAAAACGGTTGGTGTGTTTTGCATCATTCTAATGAATGTGTTGGATTGGGCTGCGTTCATGAGACCGCCGGTTTTTAAGCTGGCAAGTGTCATTTCTGCCTTACGAATCAACTCTTGATTTCTCACACTTTTTCCTCCTTATTTGGCTTATAGTAAGCCATCCCATATGGGTTTTGTACTGTCGTTTTGTGTATCGTGAATTGTTTGTTTTGAAATACCCCGCGCTTTTTCAAGCATGTGAATCCGCTCTGAAATAGGCAGTAGCTGCTGCTGAAGCACTTGCTGAATAGCTGATTTTTCTCTGCTGGTGGATTTCTCTAATGAAGAGAGTTGATGACGAATCGGCGCAACCACTTGCTCCAGCACTTTTTGAACAGGTTCTTCTTCCCCTGCTTGATCTGCCCTCTGTGTTTCTGCTTGCTGTAAGACGTTTTCGATTGCCGTCTTTGCTTTTTCAAGCTCGCTTACTTGATCGGTCGTCAATCCGGCATCTTGCTTTTGAACGGATGCTGGTCTTTCGCCAATCGCTTGAAGGACGTCTGTTGTCTTCAACACGTCCTGCACAATTGGTATCAATTGTGCAAGCGCAGCTCTTACGCTAGACTCATCAACATCACTTGACTGTAACGTTTCCAGCAGATGATTTAAAACGCTCCAAAATTGTTGTGGCATATTTGCACCTTCCTCTTTCAAAAAGAAATTTTTCAGCAAAGAAAAAAGCCCTCTCTCATTCGCTTCTTGAGATAGGAGCTGTTCCTGCTCTTCTATTGCAACGATGTCTGCTGTCCCTGCCATGGAATAGCCTGTAATGTGGCCTTTTTGAATCTGATTCCAAATTTCTTCGGAGGCCTTTGTCACAAGCACCCATGATCCTTTTCGAATCAGCTCTCCGCCTACTTCAAAATCCGCTGGAGCAATATATGATTCGACGACTTCGCCAACACCCTCTTGAAAATCATGCTGCTTGTCAATGTGACGGGCATCTTTCATAAAACCGTGTGCTGCTCTTTCAATTTCTTTGGCCGACATAAAGTCTTGATGTGCATCAGGTGTATTCGGTTCATACACGACGCCATACACAAGGCGATGAGCATCTTCTGCCTTTGTCAGGACGCTAACTTCCTTTTGAAAGTCAGGCTGTTGTTTCTTTGCTTTCGTGAAAAAGAATTTCTTTTGGTTTGCTGCCCTGTCGACATAGGAAACATGCGTAATTTTTGCGTTTTTTAATTCTCTTGGCATATGTTCACCCCCCTTCAAAAAAGCTCACGTTCTTCTATTTCTCCAGCTGTGCCGGCGCTGACTGTGACTGTCCACCAGCTGATGCTACGCGGCTTTCTAAAGGCCTGTGATAGAGATCTTCCGGCCATTCCTCTAACGTTTTGCCAAGAATGCGTCCCGCCAGATCTCGTAAATCGTTTGGCGATACTGCTCCAGCCTGAATAAATGGTGTCAGAACCTTCGCAATCTCTAATGGATCTCTGAAATCAGGACCATTTAATAAAAAGCGGACATGCCATATATCCAGATCAGGAAGGAAAAGGGTATTGAGTTTCCCAGTAATGAGATGCCTCTCCGGCTGAAATACCTGCTCCTCCGTCGTTTTACGTGCGGTATCTGCTGTGGCCTTGTTATAATCTTGTGACTCACCTGTGTAAATAGGCGGCAGACGAAAAGCGGAGCGGATTTTGTTTCTCGTCTTTTCATCGTATTCTAAAAAGAGCGCATCCTCTTGCAGGATTTCCGCCAAGGATTTAAAGTTCACTTTGACATTTGATACCTCTTCTTCACCTGTTAATCCCTTTTCTGTCGGAAGCCCTTCTACTTCAAGCAATAAAAATTTATGCGCATGATCAGAGCCTTCAATATCGTCCATATAATCCTGAAGCTGCTGATATGAAGCCTCTGACAGCATCCCATTTTCAACAATAATGGCACCTGGTACATGCCGCCCTTGCTTAAAATAAAGATAATTCAGCTCTTCTGCCTTGCGTGCTCCATACATATTGACGATATTGCCAATCCAGCGGGGAATCCCATACGTACCGCTACCAATTTTAAAATGAATCACTTCTGTTGCTCTAAGCGGTTCTGGTGTCGTGTCATCGTATTTGCCTGTTTCATAATTTAAGATGCGGGGATCACCATACTCCTTGAAAAAGACTTTCTTTTCATTGATGACCTGTACATATTTTCGGAATCGTTTCTGTCGATTCATCGTCTTCAATTCTCCGTCTTCTGTGAATCGGAATTCGACGTCGACTGGCTCACTCAGCTTACAAATGCGGATATGGAGTGCATCTAAATACTCGATTCCTGCTGGCTTTCCTTGTCCATCTCGCAGCACCTCTAAAAACCCATTGCCCGTTTTCTCTCGGTCTTCTAGGACATAGCCAAGAATCACATCGGCAGACTCATCGTAGTTCATGTATTTCGTAAACTCTTCCAGTCTTGTCCATTCCTTCTCTGCTGTCTTCTTTTTTGCCGATTTCACACCTTCTGCATTAAAATCAAACGCATATTCCACCCCAAAACCAAAGCCTAAAATGTTGGTTCTATACGCATCAATACACTGCTGAAGAATCGTCGAGTATTCTGCCATGCTTTTTAGTTCATTGATGTTGTAAGGCGGGGGAACAATGTCATCTTTTTCGTAGGAAAATTCATCTTCATACATTTGTTTTGTGTGATCAGACATGTTTGCTTTCATAATTGTTGCCTTCAATTGTTTCATTGTATGGACCTCCTCTCTCTGTTTGGACGGACACGGTCAGAAGCAGTCTGTTTCAAATCCGTCACCTCATAATCATCCAGTGCATACCAAATGGCGGACAATGTGTGCGGGTCAATTTGAAATTCATCTTCCGCTAAGCGGCCGTTCTTATCTGCCTTATAGGTCAGTGATTGAAGTTCATAAATAGTATAAGGACACGCATCAGAGCAAATGATTTTCTTAAACCGTTTGATTTTCTTTGTATATTGCAAGCGTGAGCCTTGGAACTTATGCGCTGCCACCATTTGAAATCCGCGCTGCCGAAAATAATGAATGGTTTTAGGCTCTGCTGCGTCTGCCTTAATAAGTTCCTTTGATTCCGCAAACTCTTTCAGGTCAACGGCTGTTTCATCATCTGTTTTTCCGCGGTCGTAATATTCCCAATAAATATATAAGTACTTTTTTTCATGATCGACGGCTAATCGAATTAACGCATTATAGGACTCCACAAAGCCAAAATCCATGCCCGCTCGTTTCAGCGGTCTGTCAATCTCGTGAATCGCTTCTAATACGTCAGCATGATTTCTCACTTCAAATTGAGGAAAAACCTTTGTGCCATTGATCCCGAAATATCCCTTCCTCGCAATTCGATAAAGGTCTGGGTCATATTCTTTCAGCTCATCCAGCTGCTTCACATAGCTTTTAGGAAGAAAGAGGTTATCTGCTGCTGTCGAATGATGATAGTACGTATCCTTGATGACGACAGTTCGCTTTTTGTATAAAGTCTCGTCATCCAGAACAAATCGCTTCAGCTGCTCATCTCGAAAGAAATGTCTGTACGTCCAATTATCCTGACCAACAGGGTTGGTCGATAACATCATATAAAGAGGTAAAGCCGGGTGCCTCAGCCTTCCAAGCAGTTCTTTAAAACCTTCATAAGAAACCTCGGAGCACTCCTCAATCCAAATGATCGAGATATTGTTGATCGACTTCAATTTCTCAGGTTTATCCAGCCCTTTAAATAAGATGCTGCTGCCGTTTCGAAAAGTGAGGGCAAGCGGCGAACTGCGGCACTTCACAATATGATCAATGCCAAGAGCGGTGACGATTTCTTGCAAAAGAGAAAAAGTCGACTCTCGGTGCGTATCATACACCTCTCGTATGACAAGTGCTGTCCGCTTTTCCTCGAGCAGCTTTAAGATGAGCTTTAACGCAATGTGATAGCTTTTGGAAGAGCCATAGCCGCCTACTAAAAATTGAAACTTTTGATTCCAATCGAATAGAAAGTGTTCAAAGTGAGGATTGACTTCTTTTTCAATCAACGACGTCATGAGTCGTCCTCTTTTCGCTTGATCATGATGTGAAGGTCTTCTTCTTTTTCCTCTCGCACTGCTTTTTTTGTTTTTTCGATTGTCAGTTCAATTTGCTTCAGCCTTAATCTTCGTTCGTCTTTCGCATGAGCGAGCTCTTCAAACTGTTTTATAAGACGTCTTAGCTCTCCCATTGCACGAGATTGGGCATTTAAAAAAGTGGCATGCCGGTCCCATGAAAATTGAAACGAAAATTCTTCTGCTGTAATGTCTGGTTCTGGCTGAATGCCTTCTATCGTGTCTTCCTCTAATGAAGAAGGCATGTATGTCACCTTTTTCAGCTCTTTGATCATGTCATCTTGAGCTGCTACATGCATGATTCGCTGCGCACGAATAATGGCTGCGTATTGAATTTGGATTTGGTCCCAAATTAAATCAAGTGAGGTGCGCCCGCCCATTTTCTCCATGATTTCAATCGTTTCATCCGAGAGAAATTGATTGAAAATCGAATGCGCTGTCTTTGACGACATTTTCTGTCTTTGCCAGCCGTATCGCCTTTTCCATGATTTGACGGTATGGATGGAGACGTCGTAACGATCAGCTAGCTGCTGGTACGTCATCCCTTTCATATAATCCTGCTTAGCCTCTATCAGTTTATCTTTCATTTACATTCACCTGCCGCCTCCTTTTAGTTCGAACGATTCCCTAAAAAGGAATCATTTGTGCCGGGCTAGCAAACATTCGTTTGGTCTTTCTACCTATAGGTGGCAACTGTAAGACAAGCTCTGAATGAATTCTTTTTAAAGAAAAAACGCCTATTCAGCCGCTTTGAATAGGCGTTCTTGTACTTTTTTGGACATTTTGATCCGAGCTCTTTCCATATGCTTTTGGACAGTTCCTTTCTTTACATCTAGCATCATCGCAATCTCACTAAATGAAAGTCCCTGCGTTGTGTGCATAAAGAAGACGTCTTTTTCTCGATCTGTTAAAACGGACAAAGCTTCGTCAATTCGTCTTTTGTCCCGCTCACTTACCTCTCTTTCTTTCTCTTGAATAAGGGTATATTCATGTGATAAGGCCTCTAATACTTCTGGATTGGCAAGGATCGTGCGCTGATAAACAGAACGTCTGTCCAATCCCCTGCGCGCGCCTGGCTCTCTGCCGATTTGAAGCCAGTCCACAACGTATTCTAGATCGCTGACCATACTGGCGATCATTTTTTTGTCATGCTTATCTTGATCTGACAACTGCTTCTCCTCTGTTTCTCTCAATCGTTCATATCGTTTTCTAGCATCTTTTAATGCTCTTTTATATTCGATCAGTAAATCTTGCATATGTGCTCTCTCCCTTTTTTAGAAAATAAAAAACGGACACCAATCAAGTCCCTTTCAGTAGGGTCTTGATCAGTGTCCGCAGGCTTTCCGTCTTGGACTTATGATGTTGTGTATTTATCAGGCTCGCTGATTTTAAAACCAATCTCGTGATCCACTCTTGCAAAATGTCCCTTTGCTGTTTGAATAATTGTTTTTCCATGTTCAGGCACATCCATCTTATAGGCCGTTCCTACATTTCCATCTAACACAATGACTTGAATCTTTCCTTTTTCCATTTTACCGACAAATGTCTGGTTTTCTTGAATGAGGAGTTGTTTTGGCTCGTTCATATGCTTGTCTCCTTTTTTGGTGATGACCTCATGCCGTCACCGACAGTATTTAAAATGATTTCCACTCTTGGACGCATGCTATAAAACTGTGAAACTCTTAAATCCACAATCTGCAAAGGGGCGTCATCGGCAATGGAGTGAAGTGCTTCTAGAATATGCTCCAAACTTGTCTGGAGGATGCTGATGTGCACTGGACGTATCAAGCCTTTTTCAGCATATGTACGCTTGTCTTTGCCGGCAGCTAGATCAATTGGCATATTGTAAAATAAACGAATGTCCAGTGATAGTGCGCCTTTTATTCTTTTTGAGCATTGCGCTTTTGCGGCTGCTCGAATTCTTTTCATCAACGGCTCTTTTGTGAATAAATGCTCTGTCTCAATGATGAAGTGGATCACCATGTTACGATCTCCCATCATCCTTGCTCCACTGCCGAATGTCTTGTTCGTTTTGACTCGCTTTGAGCAAACATGTCAAGAACGTCACGATTTGCTTCAATCGATTCATATCGCTCTGATTCCTTCCTTCTTCTTTGCATCCATCGTTTTTTCTGCCATGAGGGTCATATAGGTGCGCTTCGCTTCTGCCGTGGCGAAAGCAAACATTGGTTCCTTTTGATGAAAAGTCATCCAACCGCCAGCTTGTTCTAAACAAAGCTGGGCTTCTTTTCGATCATCAAACGTCAACTGATGTCTCATCATCGTCAACTCCCTCCTCGTTGTCATCGCCGTCTACTTGATAGCCATATCGCTTGATCTCATTCTCATACGGCCAGTAACTTTTTGGATATCCAAAGTCATTGATTTGTGTCACGATCGGATGTTCAATATTCATTCTGTTTGTCTCTCCTTTTTCAGAGCGGTCTCTTTTTAAATTACTCTTTTTGTGTAACTTTTAGCTAAAAAAAAGCGCTTGAACACTGATATTGAACAGCTCAGCAATATGCTTTGCTCATTCTGCACTGGGCTTTGTGCGGCTTTTTCTATATTCGCATCCTCACTCGTGTCCTTATATGCAATTTTTTCGCCATATACGTTTGTGTTTTCCCTTGTAAGATTCGTTCTTCTCGCAAATGCCTCTTACTCAATATGTGTAAGTTATACTCATTATGATAATATACACAAAACGAGTAAGTCAATCATATTTTTATTCTTTTTGTGTATTTATTTATCTTTTCCGTGTAATTCATGATAAAATTTACACATAATATGAAAAAAGGTGTTTCCAATGGATAATTTGACTGGAAAGATTCTAACTGAATTAAGAGAGAAGCATGGATGGAGTAAGTCAACCGTTGCTAAAAAACTCGGATTAAAAGCGATGTCGACCTATGCAAACTGGGAATATGGATTGAGAAAGCCCGATGGTGAAATGATTGTGAAAATCGCCGAGTTATATGGGGTCTCAACAGATTATCTCCTCACAGGTAAGGACAAAGGCACCTCCGATTACGACCTTGCAGATGATCCTGATTTGCAAATTGCGTTTAAAGCTGCCTCCGACTTTTCTGAAGAAGCACGAAGACAAACCATCGACTTTATTAATTACATTAGAGAGAAAGAAAAGGAAAAAGGCCGTCAGCCAAAGCAGTCAGACGACAAATAAAAGAAATCTGCTCTTTCATGACCTCTTTTTATACAGCATCACATAGCTGGAGATATACCCAGCTTTTTTTAATGCCTCTTTTTCCTCTAAAAAAAGAATGACCTATGAATAAAGTGATGACAGTGAACCGTACACTTTCTGTAGATTATTCAATCGCCGTCTCTCGTCCAGCCATCAAATTTCTGTGTCTGGTGCAGCGTATGCGATTCAATTAGATCAAACTGCTCCGAATTCCACTTGGATTCGTGCCATGCAACGCGGTTCTGTGACTGTTTCTTACTATCATTCACTAGGTGAGCTTGTGATTCACTATATAGCTGTTCGATAAGCAATCTAGCTTTACATATCAAAAGGCGATGAGATGAAGTCATCCCCTTTTAGTGTTTCGGACTGCCATCCTCTGATCAGTGGTTGCCAATATTCATCCAATATGTTAACTTCTAATAAAATAAAGTTAACATATTGAGAGGGGCTTATTATGGGAAAACAAACGTCTTTGTCCTGGGAAGCGATAGCGGAGCAGGCGATGAAAAATGAACCGATCACCATGGAAGCAGGTCTAGATATTCTTGAAGCAGACGACGGAGAATTGTTACCTATTATGCATGCAGCCTATCAAGTGAGATTTCATTTTTTTCAAAACAAGGTGAAGTTAAATATGATTTTGAACGCCAAAAGCGGTTATTGTCCTGAGAACTGCGGGTATTGTTCACAGTCGGTCATGTCAAAAGCGCCTGTTGAGAGATACACAATGCTTGATCAAAAAACCATTGTGGCCGGTGCGCGTGAGGCATTAAAACGAAAAGCGGGTACTTTTTGTATTGTGGCAAGCGGGAGAGCACCCTCGCATCGTGAATTAGATGAGGTAACCGCAGCAGTTAAGGAAATTACTGCGACGATGCCTTTGAAGATTTGTGCATGCCTTGGATTATTAAATGAAGAAAAAGCAAAGCGTCTGAAGGAAGCAGGCGTTCATCGTTATAATCACAATATCAATACACATCAAGATCATCATGCTCAAATCACAACGACCCATACATATGATGACCGTGTGTCGACCATTGAGCAGGTTAAACAGTCAGGTATGTCGCCATGCTCCGGTGTCATTATCGGCATGGGCGAAACCAATCAGCAAATTGTTGAAATGGCTTTTGCGCTCAGAGCCCTTGATGCGGATTCGATTCCCATCAACTTTCTCCATGCAATCAAAGGAACACCTCTTGAACATCAGGGACGCACCCACCCAATAAAAGCGTTGAAGGTTTTGGCACTGATGCGATTCATCAATCCAACGAAGGAAATTCGAGTATCTGGGGGAAGAGAGTTTAATTTACGAACGCTGCAGCCCCTCGCATTATATGCGGCAAACTCTATTTTTGTCGGTGATTATTTAACCACAAAAGGCCAACAAGTCCAAACCGACCATCACATCATTGAAGATCTAGGATTTGAAATAGAAGAATGTGCGCTGTAAAAAAGTCTGCCGATGAATCGGCAGACTTCTGACGTTGAGATTAGAATCTTTTATGGAAATCAACCGTGCCGCTGCCTTCTTCGCGATCAAAGCTGCCAATAAAGGTCCAGTTAATATAACCGCCGTCACCATTGTTGACAAACGTACCATCTTCAAACACCCAAATACCAAACGTAATCCCATCATAAACGACACTATCATAATAGACTACATTGTTCAGTCCACTAAAGTCATGGTCTTGGCTTAAGTTTTGGACAACCACATTATAGTTTTGATCTGCTTCATAGAATGCACTGTACGCTGCATTTTTGACAAATCCATCACGATTTTGAGATGTTTTCACTGCTTCTTCAATTTTATCGGCAATGGCTACTGGATCAATCGAGACACTTCCATCGACACCTGTTGTCGTAGCAGCTTCAGCCTTTTGACCAAAAGTCGTAAGAGATAGAGGGACAGCAACCATTGAAGTAGCAATCATCGAACTAACAAAAAATTTGCTTGTTTTTCTCATTATTTCTAACTCCTCCTTTAAATGGTATGTTGATGTACTACCCTTTTACTTGTCTCTTAAACACTAAATTAAGAAAAAAGTTCATTTTCTACCAATTAAGAGGGGTATTTTACTGTTTAAAAGGGATGAAACAACAAAAAACTACTCTTTTGAAAGAGTAGTTTGAAAGAGTAGTTTTTATCATTACATAAACAGGATAAATAAAATCAGACCTAGGATGATTCGGTATATTGCAAAAGGCACGAGTTTGATTTTATTGATCAATTTTAGGAAGAAGCGAACAACAAAGAGGGCGACAATAAACGCACTCACAAAGCCGACAATAAAGAATGGAAGCATGTCTGGTGTTAAATATTGGGCATTTTTCACAAGAGTTAAGAGACTTGCTCCCGCCATAATTGGCATGGCCATGATAAATGTAAAGTCAGCCGCAGCACGGTGATTCAGACCAAGAATTACACCACCTGCAATTGTAGAGCCTGAACGCGAGAAGCCTGGCCATAGCGCCAAACATTGAAACAGCCCGATATAAAGTGCCTGTCTGTACGTCATGTTATCCACAGAGCTTGTTTCTGCTTTACGTTTATTGATCCAGTCAGCGACAAGCATCAGCACAGCTCCTAAAATCAACCCGACAGCGACCGTTCTGACGTCAAACAAATATTTATCAATATAATCTTCAAATATGAATCCTAAAATGACGGCTGGGACGAGTCCAACAGCAATTTGAGCAATGGTCAGCTTATGTCCGCTGCGCTTTTGTTCTTCTGTGATATTCTTCTTTAAGCCTAACAAGTTCAAAATACGATCTTTGAACACGATCATTACAGCTAGAATAGAGCCTAACTGAATCACGACTTTAAATGTGTTTGCCGCCTCTGGCGTAATGATTTCCTTTGATTTTAACCAAAGATCATCGACAATGATCATGTGTCCTGTAGACGAGACAGGTGCATACTCTGTTAGTCCTTCGACAATTCCTAAAACCAGTGCCACGAATAAATCCCATAGATTCATGATTTTCTTTCCTTTCAATTCTGATCTTTTGAATAGGCCAAACATCTATGTCCACATAAAGACAAGCTTCCTTTTTCGAAAGCTCGTCTTTATGATACTATATTTTTTTCTAAAAAGATTATGCCATCAAACGTTTTCTTCTTTATACAGATTGGATTGCTTTTTGAACCAATCAAATAGGTGGGTCGTGATGACTTTCAGAACGGCATACGTCGGAATGGCGACAATGACGCCGACTACGCTGAACAGTTTACCCGCTGTTAAAAGAACAAAAATGATGGTGATCGGATGAATATGAAGGTTTTTCCCCATGACTTGCGGAGAAATAAATTTCCCTTCAATCAACTGAACAACTGTCCAGACAATGATAAGTTTCAGCAGCATCACTGGTGACGTAACAAGTGCAATCACAATCGCTGGTGTAATGGCAATCGTTGGACCAAGGTAAGGCACCACACTTGTACATGCCGCAATGATGGCTAGCAGCAAGGCATAGTCTAGTCCAATAATCATATAACCGATTAAGAGAAGAATACCGATACAGAAGCTGACAATGATCTGTCCGCGTATATATGAACTCAGGCGATGGTTCATTTCGTGGAGGACGATATGTGTATGGTCTCTTAACTTATTCGGAATAAATTTCAAGAAATAGTCTGGCAGTTTTTTGCCATCTTTTAATAGATAGAACAGAATGAACGGCACTGTGATGATCGAGATGATAATTTCAGTGAGCGCACCTAAGAAATTTCCGACCCCAGTAAAAGTGCTTTCCAAAATCTTCGTTGCTTGACTTGATGCTTTACTGACTAGTTCAGATACATTAAAGTTCATCGTCTTCTGTACTTGATTAATAAAGTTGCTTCCTGTTAATTGTCTAATCTGTTCTTCTACCGTGTCAACGTATTTGGGCAGATTATGAAACAGACTCATCGTTTGTGCTTGTAAAAAAGGAATAATAGACACGATGGTCACTGTAATAATCCCAATAATGACAATATATAAAAGCAGAATCGAATAGATCCGTTTCACTCTAAATCTTTCTAACAAGTTGACAATCGGATTTAATAAATAATACACAACCCCTGTTAAAATAATCGGTAAGGCAATGGTTTTGACGAGTACAATGAGCGGCGTGAAAATAAAAGATGTTTTCGTGAAAACAAGAATATTCAACCCTATTAATAACAGGATGAGTAAAAAGAGAACAAACTTGTTATCAAGAAAAAATTTTTTAAACCGACTGCTCCACATTTGCATAGAATTCATATCGTTCCTCCAAACACGGGCTATTTTATTAGTAAATTGTACACTACTTGATCTTCATAGGGTGATGATTGTTTCAGCTTTTTGCCAGTTTCGCAATGGACATAGCCCATACAATTAAAATTGGCTGTCCAATCAATCTCATCCATAGCAACGCTTGTTCTGTGCTCTCTTGACCTGGAAATGGAATCCCCTCTCTTGCAGCAAATAGATTTGCTGGGAAAATGAGCACAAGATAGACAGCGATCACTTTTGCTGCCACAACCCTTACGTTTGGCAAAAGCAGCAAAACTCCCATCAGCCATTCCAGGCATGCGGTCGCATAGACGATTCCATATGGAAATGGCCATCCAATCATCATGCGGGCAAAGCCGCTCGGCTCTATCACATGAAAAACACCGGCTGCTATGAATAAAAGCGCAAAGACGTATGTACTTCCTATATGCAGGATGCGCTTCATGTTCGGTTCCTCCTCTCCCTTCTTTCTGAGTATTACCCGAATGAAGGAAGAAACTACCCACTTTTCGTACATTTATATCCTTTATGTAAGACGCATCAGCCTAGATAAAGGTTTCATCCGCTTTTCATTAAAAAAGAATATTCTTTCATACAAACGCTTTCAAAGCATGTATAATCAGAGAAAAGCAGAAGGAGGGAATCACATGATTCGATTTGCTGTCATTGGAACGAATTGGATTACAGATCGATTCTTACAGGCTGGTGAAGGAATAGCGGATTTTACCTGTACGGCCGTCTATTCGCGATCTGCTGAAAAAGGACAGGCATTTGCCGAAAAATATGGAATTGATACCGTCTTTACTAACTTACATCAAATGGCGGCAAGCGATGCATTTGATGCAGTGTATATCGCAAGCCCAAATGCCCTTCACAAAGAGCAAGCCATATTGATGATGGAGCATCAAAAACATGTATTATGTGAAAAACCATTGGCCTCTCATCGAAAAGAGGCTGAAGAGATGATTGCCACAGCAAAAAAACATCAGGTTTGCTTAATGGAGGCGATGAAAACCACATTTCTGCCAAATTTTCTTCAAATTAAACAGCATCTTGATCAACTAGGCCCTATTCGACAAGTGGTCGCCCATTACTGTAAGTATTCCTCAAGATATGATGCCTACCGAAACGGTGAGATTCCAAACGCCTTTAAGCCGGAATTATCCAATGGCTCTTTAATGGATATTGGGGTGTATCTCGTTTTTCCAATCATCTATTTATTCGGACTGCCAAATCAGATCACTGCCAGAGGGTATACCCTTTCTTCTGGTGTGGATGGGAGCGGCTCGTTACTTTTACAGTATGAAGGGCAGCAAACACTTCTTTTTCATTCAAAAATCTCAACATCTCATTTATCTGCTGAAATCCAAGGAGAGGATGCCACGATGGTGATTGATCAATTCCATCGCCCTTCTCGTATCACGATCCATGATCGAAAGGGGCAAGAAACCGACATTTCCCTCAAAGATGATCAGCCTGCCATGTATTATGAACTTGCTCACTTTATTCAATGTATCCTGCAAGAAACGTGGCAGTCCCCGGTCAATACATTCGCCTTATCTGTTCAAACCATGTCCGTCATGGACGAGGCGAGAAGACAAATCGGCATTATATATCCTGCCGACAGATAAAGGTCATGAGGCATTTGATGAACAAAGGGCTAAAGTGATCTTTATTTTAGCCCTTTGTTTTTTTCTGTGTGATTCCATTTATTTTGCCGCTAATACATCGGCAAATGCTTTCACATATGGCGGAAGGTCCGGCGGGCGTCTGCTTGATACAATATGACCATCTGTCACAACGGCTTCATCAAACCATTCCGCTCCAGCATTCGTCATATCATCTTTAATACCAGGTGTACTCGTCACTTTTTTACCTTTCAGGATACCAGCTGAAATGAGCACCCATCCGGCATGACAGATTTGTCCGATCGGTTTGCCCTTTGCATCAAACGTACGAACGATGTCTAATACTTCTGGATATCGGCGCAGTTTATCCGGTGCCCATCCCCCAGGAACGAGAACCGCATCATAATCATCTGCTTGAATGGAATAGAAGTCTGCATCTGATACAGCTGGCACTCCGTACTTCCCGATATATTCATGATCTGCTTTTTCGCCTACGAGATGGACAGTTGCCCCCTCTTCTCTTAATCGCAAAACGGGATACCATAGCTCTAAATCTTCAAAATCATCACTGACTAACGCAATGACCTTCTTATTTGATAAACGCATAACATCTCTCCTTTTCTTCGGATTTCCTCTATTGTACGAGATCATCTCTTAAAAAGAAAAGCGGTTCCCCTTGAGGAGAACCACTTTCCATTATTCACTGATCTTGAATTTTTTAATTAAGTCACGCAATTCTTCCGCCATTTGGGAAAGCGTCGTCGAAGAAGAACTAATCTCTTCCATTGATGCCAGCTGTTCTTCTGCTGATGCCGCGATATCTTGAATACTTGCTGAACTCTCTCTGGATACATCTGCAATTTCATTCACTGCTTTAGAAATTTGTTCAGATCCTTTTGAAAGCTCACGAACTGTCGTATTCATTTCATTGATTCTTGTCGCAATTTCTGCCGTTTGCTGATTGATTTGTGAGAAGCTTTCTTTTGTTTGGTCTGTAATTGATAGGCCATTTTTTACTTCTTCATTCACAGATTTGAACATATTTTGAGACGTTTCTATTTCAGAGACAATTTCTTTGACGAGTTTTTCAATCTCTTTTGCAGAATCTGATGATTGAACCGCCAGCTTACGGACTTCTTCTGCTACAACGGAGAAGCCTCGCCCGGATTCGCCTGCACGTGCTGCTTCGATCGCTGCATTCAGTGCGAGTAAATTCGTTTGATCTGCAATGCCGTTAATGACGCCTAAGATGTTTGTGATATCTTTTGATTTATGCTCTAATCCGTTGATCACACTTTCAGCTTCTTTCACTGAATGATCAATTGTTTTCATTTGGCCAACTGTCTGTTCAACAAGCTGTCCGCCTGTTTCGGCTACTGTCTTTGATTGAACAGATGATGCTGTAATGACATCAGAGGTTTGTGCGACTTCATTTAGTCCCTCGTTCATTTGTTTCAAGTGGGTTGCACTTTGTTCAACCATTTCGCTTTGATTTTCGTTACCGTTCGAGAATACTTCAATAGATGATGTAATATGTTCGGTTGCTTTTGTCGTTTGACCTGCACTTGCCGTCAGTTCTTCAGACGATGAAGCCACGTTCTCAACAGATGTCTGAACAGCTTGGATCACATCTCTTAGTGACCCGCTCATTTCATTAAAGCTTGTACCGAGTTGTCCAATTTCATCTTTTGACCGGACAGCAATTCTTTCTGTTAAATCTCCCTCACTAATCTTCTTAGAAGATGAAACAAGCATAGAGAGTGGTTTTGTAATGGAACGGATGATCAAGAAGATCAGAATACCGCCAATGATGAGAGCGCCGGCTAATATAATGGCTGCCATGTTAAAGACTGGCTGCGCAGCATCTTCTACTTCACTCACAAACATCGTACCTGCAATCTTCCAGCCCGTCAGCTTGTTTGTGATGAACACCATTTGCTTTTGTTTGCCTTCAAACTCATAGCTTATCGACCCTTTATCTTGTGAATAGAGCTTGTTTATCCATTCGCCCGACATTTTGGTACCAGCCTTTTTCGTTGGGTGAGCAACAAACGTATGATCAGGACTTCCGATAAAGGCATATCCTTTTTTACCAATGTTAATACTATTTGACTCTTTTACTAGATTCGCAATGTCTAGGTTTATCGCAATGACACCAGAACCGTCCTCTAATTTTTTAGAAATCGTAACTACAAGTGTACCAGTTGACGCTGTTGGATATGGTGCTGATACTGACAGCTCACCATTTTTCGCCCAGCCGTCTTTATACCAATCCCGTTCCGTTGCCACATAATCAGCAGGCATTTGTTTATTAGGATATCTTGAGAACACTTTGCCATCACTTGAAGCAACAAAGATGCCTTCTGTGTCATGATTCATACTCATGAATTGTTCAAAGCGTCCTTGAATATCAGTCGTCCCTTTTTGCTTGAGCTTTTTCTCCGTGATCCATTTGCTAAAGAAATCAGCTGCATCTGTTTTCACTTCTACTACCTTCGTAATATTTTTATCTAGCTGCTCGACATTTTCCTTTGCGCTTTCCATGATTTGATCATTTAAGGAGGTGCTCGCCGTATGATATGAAGAGAATGCCAATACAATCATTGGACATAAAAGAATAAATAAGAAAGAAAAAATAAGTTTTTTTGAAATCGATGGCTTCTTGAAATACTGTATGAATTTCATAAAAAAGATAACTCCTTTTAGTGAGATAGTATATATATCGGAAGTACTACTATGTTCTTTACTTTTTTAACTTATTAAAGTCTACATAAGTTCAAAATACCCAAATTATATGCAATGAACGGAAAAAAACACCTGACGTTTTGGCGTCAGGTGTTTCACTATAGTTCCTATATTTTAAATTGTTTAATGAGTTCTCTCAGTTCTTCTGCCATCTGAGACAAAGTGGCGGAGGATGAGCTAATTTCTTCCATGCTTGCCAGCTGTTCCTCTGCTGATGCCGCAATATCTTGGAAACCTGCGGCGCTTTCTCTTGAAAGCTCTTTGATTTGATTGACGGCTTGTGAAATATCGTTCGAGCCATGTGCAAGTTCTTTGGCTGATCCGTTCATTTGTTTCATTTGTTCTGTCATTTCTGATGTTTTATGGGTGATTTTCTCAAAACTTACTTTCGTTTCATCTGTAATGTTTAATCCAGATTGCACTTCACCTGCTACTTGTTTAAACATATTCTGTGATTTTTCAATTTCCTCTACTATTTCGTTCGTCAAGCTTTCAATTTCTTTTGAAGAGCTGCCTGATTGCTCTGCCAGCTTGCGAACCTCTTCTGCGACAACAGAGAAGCCTCTTCCCGCCTCACCTGCACGTGCTGCTTCGATCGCGGCATTTAAGGCGAGAAGATTCGTCTGGTCTGCGATGCCGTTGATGACGCCAAGAATGTTTGTGATGTCCTTTGATTTCTGCTCTAGTCCTGCAATGACCAGCTCTGCTTCTTTCACTGCCTGCTCAATGGTTTTCATTTGGCCTGCTGTTTTTTGAACGAGTTCTCCTCCAGCCTGAGCGGTGTTACTAGATTCGATAGACGATTCCATCATATGAGAGGTCGTGTCGACCATATGCGATAAGCTACGATCCATTTCGTTCAGCTGGACAGAGCTTTTTTCGATCATATCATTTTGATGTTCAGTGCTGTTTGAGAACTGTTCAATAGATGATGTAATATGCTCGGTCGCTTGGGCTGTCTGTCCCGCGCTTGCCGTTAATTCTTCAGATGAGGCAGCTACATTCTCAATCGAATTCTGGACGGCTTGAATGACTTGTTTCAGTTTTGCTGACATATCGTTGAAGCTCTGTGCAAGCTTGCCGATTTCATCGTGAGTACGCACCTCAATATGCTGGGTAAGATCTCCCTGACTAATTTTCTCAGCCGATTCAGAGAGCTCTATCAGTGGTTTTCGAATGGATTTAATAATAAAATAAATGGCGATTCCACCTAATATAATTGAAGCTGCAAGGATCATCATTGTTAAATCAAGCACTGGCTGTGCTGCTTCCTTCACTTCGTTGACATACATCGTCCCGGCGATCTTCCAGCCTGTCACTTCATTTGTGTCATAAAACATTTGCTTCGGCTGTCCCTCATATTCATATTCAAAATTGCCCTTTTTATTAAGATACATCTTTTTGCTGGCGTCACCTGTCAATTTCGTCCCAGCCTTGGCCGTTCTATGAGCAATATAACGTTTGTCTGACGTAGCCACAAACGCATAACCTTCTTGGCCAATTTTGATGCTGTTTGTATCTTTCACGACAGTGTTCACTCGCATATTGATCCCAATCACACCAGAGCCGTCCGCTAATTGTTCTGATATTGTGATGAGCAGGTCATCAGATGATTTTTCCGTAAAAGGATCTGAAATGATGAGATTTTCATCTTTCATGGATTGTTGAAACCATGTTTCGTTTTTTGCGCTCTTTCCACTCCCTTTGTGAATCTCGGAATATTCAGTTAGTTTACCATTTTGATCTGCAACAAATACTTCCACTACATCGTCATCTATTTCTGATAATTGCTCTAATTTCACCTTGAGTAAATCTTTGTTCTTAGATGTCACTTCCTTCTTATTTATCGATTTGGATAAGTATGAAACCATATCAATCTTCGGCTGTATATCTTTATTAATCAGTTCGTTTAATTGATTAACCCCGTTTGCAGCACTAGACATAATCTCATTATTGAGAGACTTGGAAGCCACTTCATAAGAAAATGCGGCCAATACAAGAATTGGCACTAGAAGAATCGCTAAGAATGCAGTCACTAATTTCTTTGACATCGTAAAGTGCTTAAAAAAGTTGATTTTTTTCATCATTCTACTCCTTTTGATTTATGATTTGTGGTCTTTCCCTTCTATTCTTAGGTAATATGAATTATTTTTCAAGGTCTAATGTTCAAGCGATAAGCGATTTGAGTAATTTTACCCATTTCTTTTGATTTACTCATTCAAAAGAACCTCCTGGCTGGGCTGGAGGTTCTTCTCATTTTGTCTATTCCACTTTAAATTTGCTGATCAAATCGCGTAATTCTTCTGCCATAGATGAGAGTGTGGCAGAAGATGAGCTGATTTCTTCCATTGATGCCAGTTGTTCTTCAGCTGAAGCAGCAATGTCTTGAATATTTGCGGAGCTTTCACGTGATACGTCTGCAATCTCACGGACAGCTTCTGAAACATGAGCAGAGCCTTTTGACAGCTTGACAACCGTTTCGTTCATTGTTTGGAGCTTATCTGAAATTTCTTTGGTCATGTCGAAAATGTTGTGGAAGCTCACTTTCGTTTGTTCAGTGAAGCTTAAGCCTGATTGAACTTCTTGATTCACTGCTGTGAATACTTCCTGTGATACATCAATATCTTGAACGATTTCATTAATTAAATGCT
The DNA here is from genome assembly GCF_001857925.1 of Bacillus xiamenensis. Classification (NCBI taxonomy): domain Bacteria; kingdom Bacillati; phylum Bacillota; class Bacilli; order Caryophanales; family Bacillaceae; genus Bacillus; species Bacillus xiamenensis. The sequence continues at coordinate 2,575,453 of NZ_CP017786.1, read as the reverse complement.
CAATTTCTTTCGCTGAATTGGACGATTGAACAGCAAGTTTTCTTACTTCTTCTGCTACAACGGAGAAGCCTCGACCGGATTCTCCAGCTCTCGCTGCTTCAATCGCTGCATTTAGCGCCAGTAAATTCGTTTGATCGGCAATGCCATTGATGACACCGAGAATTTGGGTAATGTCTTTTGATTTACTTTCGAGTGCACTGATGACATGCTCTGCTTTTTTCACTGATTGATCAATCACGTTCATTTGGGAAGCTGTTTTTTCAACCAGCTGGCCGCCTTCCCCTGCAATCTCTGTTGATTTGATTGATGAAGCGGTAATGGATTCAGCCGCTTCATTCATATGCTGAAGACCTCGGTTCATTTCCTCTAATTCGTCTGAGCTTGATTCCACTTTATCATTCTGGCTTTCATTCCCACTGGAGAATTGTTCAATGGCTAATGTAATATGCTCAGTTGCTTTACTTGTTTGTCCTGCGCTGGCGGTCAGTTCTTCTGATGACGAAGCGACATTTTCGACAGAAGTTTGAACAGCACCAATGAGGGATCTTAATGAGTCAATCATCGCATTAAAGCCTTTACCAACTTGTCCAATTTCATCATCTGATTGAATCTGAAGTTTATCACGCAAATCACCATTGCTGACCTTTTTGGAGAAGCTGGCAAGATTGGATAATCTTTTTGAAATAGAGCGGACGATAAAGAAGATGAGGATTCCTGCTACAATCAGTGTCACACTGAACACGATAATGGCTGTATTAAAAACAGGCTTTGCTGCATCTTCTACTTCTGATACGAGCATTGTTCCGCCGATTTTCCATCCGGTTAATTCATTGGTCACATACGCAACCTTTTTATCTGTTCCTTTGAGTGTGTAACTGCCGCTTCCTTCTTTGTTTTTAAATATGATGTTCGCCAGATTTTCATTGACTTGACTTCCTGGCTTTTGGGTTGGATCTGCTAGGACCGTTTTATCCTTCTCCATCATGAAGGCATAGCCTTTTTGTCCAATTTTGATTTCTTTTAATTTTTGAAGCAGGCTGTCAATTTCCATATCAAGACCAATGACACCTGAGCCATCTTTCATTTTTTGGGCAATGGTGATGACCATTTTGCCTGTGGATGCTGCTACGTAAGGCTTAGTGATGATTTGTTTACCATTTTCAGCACTCATTGCCTCTTGATACCATGGACGCTTTCTTGGGTCATAGCCATCAGGCATTTTTTGGACTGGGTATTGCATGAACAAGCCCTTTTCAGAACCTGCATAGAAAGCAGATACGTCTTTGTTATTAATTTTTCCATATTGCTGCAATTCTTTAATGGTAGCTTTTCTATTTTTTTCTTGAAGATCAGAAGCCTTGAGAGTATCTGCAAACAGTGTCACAGCCTCTGCTTTGTTTCCAATATTCTCATTGATTAAGGTATCAAATGCATTGACCTGGCTCATGGCACTTCCCATAATCTGATTGTCCAGCTCTGTCTTTGATGTGAAAAACGCACTAATTGTCAGTGCAGCAGTTGGCAGTATGAGGACGACCAAAAACGCAATAATTAACTTTTTAGAAATGGATGGTTTTTGAAACCATTGGATCATTTTCCCCGTTTTCTCTTTCCCCCTTTAATTCTCTAAAGTTATTATCGGATAAAAGGTTTATTTTTAGAGACTGGAAATGACAATTAAAAATAAAAAAAATACCCAGACAATTCTGGATATTTTTTCATCGTTTTTTAATTGATTTTAAATTGACTTGTCAGCTCTTTTAGTTCCTCTGCCATATTGGCAAGTGTCACAGAAGATGACGTAATTTCTTCCATTGATGCCAGCTGCTGTTCAGCAGATGCCGCAATGTCTTGAATGTTTGCTGCACTTTCTCTTGAAACTTGACGCATCTCCTGCATGGCTTGTGAGACAAGCTTTGAACCGCTTGATAAATCAATCGCTGTATCATTTAATTGAGTCAGCTTTTTCGACATACCTTCTGCCGCCTCATAAATGTTCTGGAAGCTTTCTTTTGCTTCTTCTGTCATGCCGAGTCCTGCATTTACTTCTCGATTGACAGCTTTGAACATATCTTGAGATTTAGCAATTTCTAACACAATTTCTTGGATCAGCTTTTCAATTTCTTTCGCTGAATCTGCGGATTGGACGGCTAGTTTTCTGACTTCCTCCGCTACGACAGAGAAGCCTCGTCCTGATTCACCTGCTCTTGCTGCTTCAATGGCTGCATTTAGTGCAAGTAAATTCGTTTGATCTGCGATTCCGTTAATGACATTTAAAATACTCGTAATATCTTTAGACTTGTATTCTAATTCTTTCATGACTTGTTCTGCTTCTTGCACAGATGTATCAATATGTTTCATTTGATTGGCTGTGCTTTCAACGATACGTCCGCCTTGTCCAGCAGCCTCTGTCGATTGAACCGAGACAGCAGCAACTTCAGATGAAGTATGTGACATCCCTTGTAATCCTTCATTCATTTGCACAAGCTGATTCGTACTAGATTCGACTTTCTCGTTTTGTGCTTCATTTCCATTTGAGAATTGTTCAATCGACATCGTGATATGTTCTGTTGCTTGACTCGTCTGGCTGGCACTTGCAGTCAGCTCCTCTGAAGCCGAAGCCACATTGTCGACAGATTGCTGGACAGCTTGAATGACTTCACGAAGGGATTCACTCATTTTGCTAAAGCTTCTTGTCAAATCCCCTATTTCATCCTTCGATTTGGTTTCAAGGGTTTCTGTTAAATCCCCTTCACTCACTTTATTTGAGAAATGAACAAGCTTTCTCAGTCCAATGGTAATCGACCGAACGATGAAGAAGATTGCGATGCCGCCAAGAATAAATGAAGAAATTAAAAGAATAATGGCAGAATTCCAAACTGGCTGTGCTGCTTCTTCTGCTTCCGATACAAACATCGTTCCAGCGATTTTCCAGCCTGTTAAATCATTCGTCACAAAAACGAGACGCTTCTGTTCTCCTTTATTCTCATAAGTTGCTGTTCCTTCTTTGCCGCCGTAAAGGATAGATGAAATATTACCTGTGACCTTAGAGCCTGATTTTATTTCTGGATGGGCCACAATTTGTTTGTTTTTATTTGCAATAATGGGATAGCCTTCTCGTCCAATTTTAATGTCTTTGATTTTATCGACAATATCCTGCACATCAATATCAATCCCAATTACACCTGACCCGTCCTTCAGACGTTGAGCGATTGTCACGACCATGCCTTCGGTTGTGGCAGAGACGTATGGATTGGTGATAACAGGCTCACCGTTTTCGTCCTTCATCGCAGCTTTATACCAGTCGCGTGTCGTTGGGTCATAGCCTTTTGGCATATCTACTTTAGGAAACTGAATGAAGTCGCCTTTTTTACTTGCTGCATAAAATCCAACCACATCATCTTCATTGATTTTGCTATATATCTCAAAATGCTCAGAAAGTTCATGCTGGTTATTCTTTTTGAAATCGGCAGCAGTGGATGCTTCGGTAAACAGTTTTACTGCATTTTCTTTGTTCAAAAGCTTTTGCTCGATCATGTCATTCAACTCATTGACTCTTGCCTTTGCGCCATACATGATTTCATCATCTAATTTTTGCTTGGCAATTTGATATGAAATCGTACTGAGTATAATGATCGGCAGGACGAGAACAAGTGTGAATGAGATAATCAATCTCTTTGAAATCGATGGTTTTTTCAACCATTTTATTGCACTTTTCATGATTTTCCTCCTTTTAAGCGTTACATTTTATATCGGACATCTTTATATTATTTTCATGTTTTTCAAATAAAAAGGATGCTTTTTTGTTTATTTTCACAAATTGATTCCTTGCCCAAGCATCCCGCATACGCTAATACAAAAGGGGGCGCTTTTCATATGATTATCCTTTCAGGACAGCCAATGACAAATGAGCAGCTGGCATCGTTTCAGCTAGAGGGTCAAAAACGGATTATCTCGATGCAGTTACAATCCTCAAATGATACGTTCCGCTATAGGCAAGCATCTGATTTGTTATTTGAGGTGACTTTAAGATCGAACATTATGAATGCAGCTAGAGATCTGAATAAAAGCGGTGCCTCATTTGCGATCTTTCAAAGGTCTCGTGCAAATGACGCATTTTGGCGGGTATCAGAGGCAGGCGCATTAGAACTGCGCTATCAAGTCGAACCATCTACAGGGATTAAAGACATTTTTGAAAACGGCTCAAAGTATGCCTTTGAATGTGCAACGGCGATTGTCATTGTGTTTTATATGGGGGTGCTGCAAACAGTAGGAGACGAGAAATTCAATCGAAGGCTTCGGAGTTTAACACTGTATGACTGGCACTATGATACATTGTCGATTTATACAGAGCGTGGAAATGACTTTATTTATGGGGACTGTTTATATTTCGAGAATCCGGAGTTTAGTTATCAGCAGTCCCAGTGGCGCGGTGAAAACGTCATTTACTTAGGAGAAGATCAATATTACGGACATGGACTTGGGATTTTAACAGCAGCCGAAATTATCGACAAATTAAATAGCAGAAGGCGGCCAGGTGCTGTTCAGTCCGCTTATTTATTGCCGCAGACCACCAGGATGGATGTCATTTATCTCAGGCAAATGTTTGGCAGCTAAAAAAGGCCTCTTGTCTATAGGTTATGACAAGGGGCCTTTATATGCTTTACGTTTGCGATAGTCTGGAAGCGTGCCAAGCATTGTGTTCACAAGGATTTCCATTTCCTCTAAATCGTTTCTTGTGACCGGAGGATCGTGCTTGCTCCATTTCACGTAACGAACGAAATAGTAATGGCGAATGGGGGTAAGGACGGCTGGAGAGTGCGGAAAATCATCAAATAGACATTCGATTTGTCCTTTTTTTCGGTATGAATGGTTTAAGATTTCCACCCTATCACACCCCCGTCATGAATTTATGTTTGGGTCAGGTCACGCATGATGTCTTTAACAGTTAAAATCGAGTGAATGCGGCCAGTGCCCTGTCCGGCCCAAAGAGCCATTTGATCAGCGCTTCCTGCAGCGGCTGCCGCTTTTCGCATTGGTGTTGTCCATACATGCTGTACTGGATAGGGAAGCACCCTCTCCTCATTCAGCCTTTCTGTCTCCATCCACTGATTCACAATGCCTCTTGCCCTTTTGCCAGAAAAAAGCCTTGTAATCGCTGTTTCACTGCCCTCGGCCTGTAAAATGGCTTTTTTGTGCACCTCTGCCGCAGCGCTTTCTTGACTGGCTAAAAACCGTGTGCCTATTTGCACTGCATCCGCTCCAAGCGCTAGTGCTGCTTTCATACTGGCTCGATCTGTGATACCACCAGCGGCGATCAATGGGACATGACATACTGGTCTAACCTCACAGATCAGACTAAAGAGTCCCTGCAAAGCATCGCCCTTTGAAGGTAAAAAGGTGCCTCGATGCCCTCCTGCTTCACTTCCCTGAAGGACAATGGCATCCATTCCCTTTTCCTCTAAAAGAAGCGCTTCTGCTTTTGTTGTCGCCGTTCCAATTAAAAAGATCCCTTTTTGTTTTAAGTGATGAATGGTTTGTTCGTTCGGACAGGCAAATGTAAATGAAAGAATAGGAACGTTTTCTTCTTGAAGAATGTTGATTTTTTGTTCAAAATCATCCCATAATTCCTCCTCGCTTGGCATCTTATGTGCTTCTGGTAATAGAGGCAGCCGTTTCTCCCAAAATGACACATCTTCTGCTTTTATGTCTGAAATCGGCTCAGGTACAAACACATTGACTTGAAATGGGCGAGATGTAAGCTGTTTGACCTGCCTGATTTGCTGCCGCATATGTTCAGGCTGTACATAACCACTTGCTAAGCTGCCAAGACCTCCATATTGTGAAACAGCTGCGGCAAGCTGCGGCGTCACGGCTCCTCCTGCCATTGGCGCTTGGATGATCCCATGTTTGATTTGAAGTAAAGCTGTGAATTCCCCCATTTTTCCCCTCTCCTACTCGTTTGATGACACCTGAACATAAAAGTGGCGATATCTCGGTCCGTCAAACTCACAGAAATAGATTCCCTGCCACGTTCCAAGCACAAGATCACCGTTATGAACAAGAACATGCTGAGATGCGCCCATATAACTAGCCTTCATGTGTGCTGCTGTATTTCCTTCCATATGACGGTCCTTTGGATGTTCCCATGGAAAGACTTCGTCAAGCCGGCGCAGCATATCTCGTTTGACATCTGGGTCCGCATTTTCATTAATGGTGATGCCTGCTGTCGTATGTGGACAATAGACAATGACGGTTCCGTTTTGAATACCTGTTTCCATCACATACTGATGGACTTCATGGGTCACGTCTATCATGTCATCTCGTCTGTCTGTTTGTAGATTGATTTTTTTCATATGACTGCTCCTTTTTGTCGTTTCTATAAGACCATACCCTTTTGCTGTGAAACAAATCACGACCAATCGGCACAAATATCCTCACACCTAAAGTTTACCAAGCGAAAAAACCTCGTCAATAGCTCCGAGGTTTTTAGGAAAAGTGAACCTTTTTTACTTCGATGGTTCGAATATGATGATCTTCTGCATCTATGATTTTAAATTCACAGCCTTCTGCTTCAATGATATCTCCAATGTCAAAATCGATTTTATGCGTCATCATCCAGCCTGCAATCGTATCGACATCATCATTCTCAATCGCTAAATCCAATAAATCATTGACTTCATCAATCAGGGCTTTCCCGTCCATCACATAGTGAAAGTCGCCCTTTTTCACAATATGCGGCGTCTCATCTTGGTCATACTCATCCCGAATTTCTCCGACAATTTCCTCTAATATGTCTTCTACTGTGACGAGCCCGGCTGTTCCGCCGTATTCATCCACAAGCACTGACATATGAATCCGTTCCTTCTGCATCAAAATAAGCAATTCCTGAATGGGTGTACTTTCAATCACACGAATGACAGGACGCATTAAATCTTCAATGGACACCTCTTGATGGAGGAAGCTTGCTTTAAACACATCTTTGCTATTGATCACACCAATGACATGATCTTTGTCTTCTTTAATCACAGGATAGCGTGTGTACCTTTCGTTTAGCATATAATGCGTCACATCTTCTAGCGTCTGCTCAATATCAATGGCTGAGATTTCGGTGCGCGGAATCATGATCTCTCTCGCCACTCGGTTATCAAATTCAAATATTTTATTCACATATTTGTATTCAGATTGGTTAATCTCGCCCTTTTCGTAGCTTTCAGACAGGATCAGACGCAATTCTTCCTCACTGATCGCCACTTCATGTTCTTTGACAGAATGAAAACCAAATAATTTCACAATGCCTCGCGCAGCCCCATTTAATGCTTTAATAAACGGGTACATGACTTTATAGAAAAAAATAAGGGGTTTTGCCGTCACAAGGCTGACAGCCTCTGCTTTTTGAATGGCAATCGTTTTGGGCGCTAGTTCTCCAACGACGACATGTAAAAACGTAATGATCACAAATGCGATGATAAACGATATGATATCTATCAACGCGGAATGAAGCCCTAAATTTTCAAACAGCGGATGCAGGAAATGCTCTACCGTCGGCTCTCCTAACCACCCTAAGCCTAATGCCGTGATGGTGATGCCAAGCTGACAGGCAGATAAATATTCATCAAGGTTTGATGTCAGCTTTTGAACATGAATGGCTCGCTTATCACCGCTTTCAATCAACTGATTGATTTTAGAGCCTCTAATTTTCACAATCGCAAATTCAGTGACAACAAAAAATGCCGTCGCAGCAATGAGTAATAGGACTAAAAATACGTTTAAAATATACAAAAAAACCCTTACCTAACACTGGTAAGGGCTCACCTCCTCTGGCGTCAATTAATCATTACGGCCATTTAGGAAGATCATTACAAACCGAAGCAATTCAAACAGGGAGACAAGGGCCGCCGCTACGTACGTAAGAGCTGCAGCATTTAATACCTTGTTCACACCTCTTTCTTCACTGCTTCTAATGATTCCTTCTGAAACAATAATATCTTTTGCACGAGAACTTGCGTTAAACTCGACAGGCAATGTCACTAGCTGAAAGAACACAGCAGCTGAGAACAAAATGATCCCAAGCCCGATTAAGTTAAGGTTGCCGAGCAAAATTCCACCAAGGAAAAGGAGCGGGGCAACACCAGATGCAAAGTTCACGACAGGGAAGATCTTATGTCTCAAGACAAGCGCACCATAAGATTCCTGATGCTGCAAGGCATGTCCAACCTCGTGTGATGCAACTGAAATGGCCGAAATCGAATGGCCATAGTACACAGGTTCAGATAAACGAACCACACGCTGCGTCGGGTCGTAATGATCAGTCAAAGTTCCTCTTACCGGTTCAACAGGTACGTCATATAACCCGTTGCGATCTAAAATATATCGAGCAGTTTCAGCACCTGTTTTCATACTGGCTGCTTCAACCTTTGAATACTTTTCAAAATTATTCTTCACTTTAAATTGTGCCCAAAATGACAATCCCAATGCGGCAAATGTTAAAAAATAAAAAAACAGCATGCTCATCAGCTTCCTTTTATTTTATATATTTATTTACAATTTTAATGACTTTTATGTAACGTGTACAGCAAAAAGCACTAGGTCTTTTTAAGGGGGATGACTGCGCCAATGAAAAAAAAGAACATTCCTAAGCATGCCGTATAAAATGTCACCGTTCCATATAGGTCTTGAAAGAAGCGCAGCCATGAGAAATCATTCATAAAATGATTGACCGCATTTAAGTCAAATACAAGCAAGATCACAGCTGATGATAAAAAATGTGCGCCGATAAAAAGAAGTATGGTCTTTTGAACAAACGACATTCGCATTCCCTCCTTCTTCTCTCTTATTTTAAGATATGGTTTCTGTTTCAATACATGACGAAGATGAAAATTTGTTTCCTCAATCGGGCATACTGAACATGAGCAGTCTCCCTGAAAGGACGAGTCCGATGAAATCAAACCGTATCTTTATCGCTTGGCTAAGATGGCCTCTTTTTCTTCGCATTGCCATCATTATTTGTTTCATACTTCTCTTTTTTGGACAATTAATCGTGTTACTTGAACCAAAGCAGTACCATACGATCTTTGATGGGATTTGGTGGGCACTCATTACAGTTTCTACTGTTGGATACGGTGATTTTGTGCCGCAAACCACGCCCGGGCAAGTAGCAGGCATGGCGCTCATTTTTATCGGAGCAAGCTTTGTCACTGCTTACTTTGCCACGCTTGCCGCCGCTGTGTTTAGCAAACAGCATCATTATGTAGAGGGGAAGGTTTCGTTCAAAGGGAAAGGACATCTGATCATCGTCGGGTGGAATGAGAAAACAAACAAACTGCTTCAATCGTTTCAAACGATTGATCCCGCCATGCCGATTGTGCTGATTGATGACTCCTTAAAGGAAGGGCCTCTTTTAGAAAATGTTCATTTTATTAAAGGACATGGTACCGAAGATGTGACTCTGCGCAAAGCCAATATTACGGGCGCAGATACACTAATGATTACCGCAGACCAGCATGAAAATGAAGTGACAGCCGATATGCAAAGCGTCTTAACCTTGCTCGCAGCAAAAGGGTTAAATCCTTCGTTATATTGTTTAATTGAAATCTTAACAGATCGTTATGTGAAAAATGCTGAGCGGGCTGGAGCCAATCAAGTCATCCACACGTCTGATGCCGTCAATCATTTAATGGTGGAACATTTTCTTTTAAAAGAACAGCTCCTGGCGTTAAAGAAAAAACGACATATGACACTGCATAAACACATCACCATCATTCCGGTACCGGCTTCATTAGCTGGAGAGACATTCTTAACAGCGCTCCATCACTTTCTAGAGCATCATGTGATCATTATAGGTGTACAAAAAAAAGAAGGACCCATGATGAATCCTCCCTTTGGATATGAGCTTCACCCAGAGGATGAGCTAATCAGCCTTTAAAGCAGCGCGTCTTCTAATTCCTTAACGAGTGAAAAGCCAATGTCGGTATAAGCCTTTGACACATCTCCATCTTTCTCTTTTGGCTCTTGGAATTGGTTAAATGATGCCCCCACATTTCCAACCATTGCATGGTCATCTAATTTGTCTTGATACACATGCTTTAAGAGAAATGGATGTCCCATTTTTACGACAACGCCGGGCTGATCAAGCTGCCATTTCTCGGCTGTAAATGGAACTCTCAGAAAGGTGTAGCCGTCACGGTTGTCAATTTTATAATCGAAATAGCCGTGATCATAATCCCAATTGCCATTGATGACGTATCCGAGCGGCTTCATGGTTTCTTCTAGATGGTATAGTGTGAAGCTTTCACCAGTCAGCCTGGATGGTACATGAATCATACAGAACCCTCCTTTTTGTATAGGGTTCGTTAAAGAGAGGAATTCATACATCTGCCCCTCGTGATTTGTACATTGTTTGTAAAAGCGGCATCCAACAAGCTCTGGCTGGATGATGCATTTGTCTCATTCGCACTGCCCGCTCCTGATGTGTCCTTCACAGCACTCATTGGACAGATTCGCCCGACATTGCCAAAGTTAACAATGGCCTGCCCAGAAATATCATGAATATAAATATGATTTGTTCTCATCGCTTCTTCAACCTCCTCCATTGATTATTCTATGTTCAAAACATCGGAAGGCTTGCACTGGAACCATGAGAAAACAAAAAAAGGCACACCTTTTAACAGGTGTGCTCAGATTGTGGACAAAGGGCTAAAATGATTTTTATTTTAGCCCTTTGTCTTCTTTTCAGCGTGATCTGAAAACCTTTACAGTCTATGAAGGACGAGTACCGGAGCGAATTTAACATTCGTGAGCACCGGCACGCAGGACTGACACCGAATGCGAGGGTTTGTCTACACGCTCGGCACACCTTTTAACAAGTGTGCTTTTTCGTTCTTAAGATTGTTTGAGACGGCTTTCAAGTTCTGCCTTTTTCTCTTCGAAGCCCGGTTTTCCTAATAAAGCAAACATATTCACTTTATACGCTTCTACTCCTGGCTGATCGAATGGGTTGACGCCTAGTAAGTAACCAGACATCGCACATGCTTTCTCGAAGAAGTACACGAGATATCCGAATGTATAAGCATCCATCTTAGGAATGGTGACAATCAGGTTCGGTACTTTCCCATCAGTATGGGCAAGCATTGTCCCTTCAAATGCTTTTTTATTGACAAAATCGACTGTTTTTCCTGCTAAATAGTTTAAGCCATCAAGGTCTTGTTCTTCTGCTTCAATGACCAGCTCATGACAAGGCTTGTCTACATTCACAATTGTTTCAAACAAGTCTCTTCTTCCCTCTTGCACATACTGACCAAGTGAATGAAGATCAGTTGAGAAGTTGGCAGATGAAGGATAGATTCCTTTTTCATCTTTTCCTTCACTTTCGCCGAATAATTGCTTCCACCATTCTGCAAAGTATTGTAATCCTGGCTCATAGTTAATCAGCATTTCAATTGTCCGGCCTTTATTGTAAAGAACATGACGGACAACTGCATATTGATAAGCCGCATTTTCTGTGAGCTCAGATGAAGCGAAGTCTTCGCTTGCTTTCGCAGCACCTTCCATCATTTGATCAATGTCTGCACCGCTCACAGCGATTGGCAATAGACCGACTGCTGTTAAAACGGAATAGCGTCCACCGACATCATCAGGGATGATAAATGTTTCATAGCCTTCTTCTGTTGCTAAAGTTTTAAGAGCTCCGCGCGCCTTGTCAGTTGTAGCATAAATACGTTTTTTCGCTTCTTCAGCACCATATTTTTCGATAAGGAGCTTTTTAAAGATGCGGAACGCAATGGCTGGCTCTGTTGTTGTACCAGATTTTGAAATCACGTTAATGGAGAAATCGGCATCCTCCAGCAAATCCATGACATCGGTTAAATAAGAGGAACTGATGTTGTTTCCAATAAAAATGATTTGCGGTGTCTTGCGTTTGGCCTTTGGCAGCGCATTATAGAAAGAATGGTTTAAAAACTCAATGGCCGCACGTGCGCCAAGATAAGACCCGCCGATTCCTACAACGAGTAATACATCAGAATCAGACTTAATCTTCTCTGCACTTTTTTTAATACGGGCAAATTCTTCACGATCATATTGCTTCGGTAAATCAACCCAGCCTAAATAATCACTGCCAGTACCCGTTTGCTCATGAATATGATGATGGGCCACCTTCACAAAATCTTTTAAATATGTAAGCTCATGTTCTTGAAAGAAAGGTAACGCTTTCGAGTAGTCAAATTGAATATGTGTCATCGCTTATAAGCCCTCCATTACGTTAGTTCTGTCCCTTTCACTTTAGCGGAACTAGCTATTGAAATCAAGTGATCGTCATTGATGCAGCATAAAGCCGCTCCTCATGAAGAAAAGCGGCTATCAAGATTATAAAGAGGCCTTTAAAATAGACAGAATGTCATCACGGTTTAGTTTCATAAAGTTACCAAAGCCGCCATATTCCATTTCTTTTGCCGCAATATCAGCAATTTTGTCTAGTTGATCTTCGCCGATGTCATAATCCGCTAAACGGTTTGGTGCACCTAGGCTAGTCCAGAAGGCTGACAGCTTGTCGATTCCTTCTAATGCGATGTCACGATCTGTTTTTCCTTCTGTTTCAATGTCAAACATGTGAAGCATAAGGTGTTTAAAACGTTCCACATTATGATCAAGTGTATGACGCATCCAATTTGGGAAAATGATCGCAAGTCCACCCGCATGCGGAATGTCATAAACAGCGGATACCGCATGCTCAATCGTATGAGATGCCCAGTCTCCAAAATAGCCCATTTGCAGTGTGCCATTTAAAGCAATCGTTCCAGCATAAAGAATTGTTTCGCGGTGCTCATAGTTTTGTAAGTCTTCAAGCAGTTTTGGTGCTGTCTCGATGACCGTTTGAAGAACGGCAAAACACATCCGATCTTGTAGAGGCGTATTTTTGACATGATGGAAGTATTGTTCAAATACGTGGCTCATCATATCGACCATGCCATATACCGTCTGGTTTTCTGGTACAGAATACGTATGTTCAGGGTCTAAAATAGAAAAGACAGGGTGCGTCACTGAACTTCCCCACACGTATTTTTCATTTGTTTCCCAGTTTGTGATCACAGAGTCCGGGTTCATTTCTGAGCCGGTCGCTGCAAGTGTCAATACTGTGCCAAATGGCAATGCTTTTTGAGCGGTTGTTTTCTTTGAAATAATATCCCAAACATCCCCGTCATATGCTGCTCCAGCTGCAATCGCTTTTGTACAGTCGATGACACTTCCACCGCCAACGGCTAATAAGAAATCAATTTTTTCAGCTTGGCAGATCTCGATTCCCTTTTTCACTGTCGTGAGGCGAGGGTTCGGTTCAACACCAGACAGCTCATATACTTCAGCCTCTGCTTCATTTAAAGCACTGATCACGTGATCATAAAGACCATTTTTCTTAATACTGCCTCCGCCGTATACAAGTAACACTCGTTTCCCATAACGAGCGAGTTCGTTTTTGAGTCCTTCTAGTTGTCCTTTTCCAAACATTAATTTGGTTGGATTATAGTAAATAAAGTTCTCCATCTGTTCAACATCTCCTTACAACGAATATATCCAAAAACATGAAAGACTACTGTAACATATGTACACACTGAACTCAAAAAAAAGATAACTGCTCGAAAGCAGCTATCTTTTTGACATTCGATTATAGAGAAGCGTTTAAAATAGCTAGAACGTCTTCTTTGTTCAGCTTTTTAAATTGACCAAATTCACCGCGTGCCATTGCACGGTCTGCAATTAAATCAATTTTCTCATCGTTAATGTCATAATCAGCTAAACGACTTGGTGCTCCTAGGCTTGTCCAGAAAGCAGACAGTTTGTCGATTCCTTCTAAGCCAACTTCTTCATCTGTTTTCCCCGCAGGGTCTACATCAAATACACGCACCGCTAATTGTTTGAAGCGGCCTGGGTTTTCTTGAATGACATGCTTCATCCAGTTCGGGAACAAGATCGCAAGTCCGCCTGCATGAGGGATGTCATAGACAGCGGATACCGCATGCTCAATATTGTGAGATGCCCAGTCACCGCGTGCGCCCATAGAAAGCATTCCATTTAGCGCAATTGTACCCGTAAATAAGATGGTTTCACGGAGTTCGTAATTTTCCAGATCGTTGATCAGCTTCGGTGCCGTTTCAATGACGGTACGAAGAAGTCCTTCACACATACGATCTTGGTAAGGTGTATTTTCTGTGTGATGGAAATATTGTTCAAACACGTGAGACATCATGTCGACCATGCCATAAATCGTATGGTTTTTTGGCACAGTGAATGTGTTCACTGGATCAAGAATCGAGAATTTAGGGAAGACTGCTGGACTGCCCCAGCCATATTTCTCATTTGTTTCCCAGTTCGTAATCACTGATCCAGAGTTCATTTCAGAACCTGTTGCCGCAAGTGTTAACACCGTACCAAATGGGATGGCTTCCATTGGAACATGCTTACGAGTCACAATGTCCCAAGCATCTCCATCGTACTTCGCACCTGCTGCGATCGCTTTGGTCGCATCAATGACACTACCGCCGCCGACTGCTAAAATGAAATCAATTTGGTTCTCTTTGCAAAGCTCAACCCCTTTTCTGACCGTTGTTAAACGCGGGTTTGGCTCAACACCAGCAAGCTCAGTGATTGTAGCTCCTGATTCTTTTAAGATGCTGACAACTTGGTCATAAAGGCCATTTCGTTTAATGCTGCCTCCACCATATACAAGCAATACGTTTTTTCCGTAGTGTTTGAGTTCATCTGAAAGGGCTGATACTTCTCCCTTTCCAAAGATTAATTTCGTTGGGTTCCAATAAGTAAATCGATCCATGTGATCTCCTCCTCGCGCTACATTATGCGCCTCTTTCATTCCAAAAGTAAAGTAATTTGCTTTCATCCATTTTCTTACGCATAGTTTGGCTAAAAATCTGCAAAATATAAATGTATTGATACTGTAGCGAAAGGAGGAATCACGATGAGTGCTATTCAACGTATTGCCCTCGTGCTCACGATTATCGGTGCTATTAACTGGGGACTAATCGGCTTTTTTCAATTTGACTTAGTAGCAGCGATCTTTGGCGGTCAAGGTGCTGCATTATCACGTATTATTTATGGTCTTGTTGGAATTGCAGGTCTTGTTAACCTTGGTCTATTATTCAAGCCAAGCGAAGAAGCTGTCCGCCGTGACGAGCCGAATCCAGAGGTTCGCTAAACAAAAAGACATAAAAAAGGCTGCCTATATGAGGCAGCCTAAGGCACCGTTTGAAGCGGTGCTTTTTTTATTTCTTGATAAGGTCTTTACGGTTAGATTGCTCAATCCACTCTTCAAGTTTATCTTTCAGTGTATTGAACCCTTGTGGTGCAGCAGCTTCTTCTTTCACTTGCTGTGGTCTTTGTTTCTTTGGTTTGCTTTCTTTTCTTTCAGGTGCTTCTTGCGTTGCACGGATAGAAAGGCTGATTTTACCAGCATTTTCATCAACAGAAAGAACTTTCACTTGTACTTCGTCACCAATTGAAAGGTGCTCGTTGATGTCTTTTACAAAGCCATGTGTCACTTCTGAAATGTGCACAAGTCCTTGAGTTTCTTCATCTAATGCAACAAACGCACCATACGCTTGTAATCCTGTTACTTTACCAGTGTAAACACTGCCTACTTCAAACTTTGTCGCCATGATAACAACTCCTAAATAAATGTTTTAATATTCGTTTATACGCAATTAAAAACTATATCACAGAACGGACAGTTTCGCAAAATATTTTTTAAAAGGGTTTAGATCATATGAAAAGGGGGAATACCTGAAAACAAGAATGCTTTCTAGTATTCCCCCCCTAATTTGAGAGGCATGAGTCCAGATGGATTGATGCCTTTTTTTATTTTAAGATAGCAGGTGCCTCTTCTTTCACTTGTCTACTTTGCAAAAACCGCTGGATTCTTGAAAGTGATTCCTGCAGGTGATCGAGTGACGATGCATATGAACAGCGAATATGCCCTTCACCGCTTGGACCGAATACATTTCCAGGGACAACCGCTACTTTTTCGCTAAGCAGCAGCTCCTCGGCAAATTGTTCTGATGTCATGCCCGTGCTTTTAATGGACGGGAAAGCGTAAAACGCTCCGTTTGGCTGATGACATGTGAGTCCAAGTTCATTGAGGGATCCAACAAACAAATTACGGCGCCTTCTGTAGCTTTTCTTCATTTTCTCCACATCTTCAAGTCCGTTTTTTAATGCTTCTTCAGCGGCATATTGTGCCATAGCCGGTGCACACATCATAGAATATTGATGTATTTTCAGCATAGCCTCACGGAGTACAGGCGGTGCTGCCACATATCCTAAGCGCCAGCCTGTCATAGCAAATCCTTTTGAAAAACCTGAAATCAAAATCGTTCTTTCCTTCATATCTTGAATCGCCGCCACGCTCGTAAAAGCTTCATCGTACGTTAGCTCTGCATAAATCTCATCCGTGATGATTAAAAGGTCATGCTCCTTTGCAAACTGAGCAATATCTTCAAGCTCTTCTTTCGAATAGACAGACCCTGTTGGATTTGACGGAGAGCATAGCAAGATGGCTTTTGTCTTCGGCGTCAGCTTCGTGCGAAGATCAGCGGAATCGGCTTTGAAATCTTTTTCAGCTGATGTACTTAAATACACCGGTTCACCGCCCGCAAGTGTCGTAAGTGCCCCGTAGGCTACGAAACAAGGCTCTGGGATGATCACTTCATCACCGCTGTTTAGAATGGCGCGAAAGGCCAAATCAAGCGCCTGGCTTCCGCCAACAGTAATGATGAGTTCTTCTTCAGGACTGTAATCAACATGAAACCGCTTATATAAATACTGGCTTAATTCTTTTCGCAAAGAAAGCAGCCCAGCATTTGCCGTATAGGAGGTAAGTCCTTGCTCTAATGACATAATACTTGCTTCTCTCACATTCCAAGCGGTCACGAAATCCGGTTCACCGACACCGAGGGAGATGACTCCTTCCATTGTGGCTGCCAAATCAAAGAATTTTCGAATACCTGACGGCTGAATGCTTTGTACCGTTTCAGATAAATAAGACTTTTTCATTTAAGGAGACACCACGATTCTTTTGTCATCGTCCCCTGTTTCAAATACTTTCCCATCATGCTTATATTTTTTCAAAATAAAGTGGGTAGTTGTTGAAACAACGGAATCAAGTGTCGATAATTTTTCAGATACGAAGCGAGCGATATCAGACATGGATCTTCCTCTAATCACAACAGATAGATCATATACACCTGACATTAAATACACGGACTCCACTTCCTGAAATCTGTAGATACGTTCAGCAATTTCATCAAAACCGACGCCTCTTTTCGGGGTCACTTTCACATCAATCATCGCTGTAACGCCTTCGTGGCCATCCACTTTACGCCAGTCAATCATGGTCGAATAATCAATAATGACTTTTTGATCTTCAAGTTTTTGAATAATGGCTTTGGCTTCTTCTGTTGTGACGCCTGCCATTTTGGCAATTGTATTTAAATCGGCACGGCTGTTTTCATCTAAAATCTCTAATATTTCAGTTTCTTTTTCACTTAGTTTCATTTGATTTCACACCTCTGAATGTAAAAGCTAGTTTTAAAAAATCTTCTGAACATTATAGCACGTTTTTCCCATTATGCTAAGCAGGGAAAAGATTCTAATCGTAGCTTAAAACCCACTTTTTAGGGTACAATACAGTCACCTAACAGACAGTCAAGTATCGGAGTTGATGAGTGTGGACATTGTTCAGCCAGCTTATATGAAAAGTAAATTCGGTTTAGATATCTATTACGAGCACTATCCAAATGAGGGAAAGAAGACATTGATTTTGATTCATGGTCTCTTCTCATCTACCTTCAGCTATCGAAAGCTCATCCCGCTTCTGAAACAAGATTTCAATTTAATTGCAATTGATCTGCCTCCATTTGGGCAGTCCGAAAAGTCGAATACGTTCATTTACAGCTATCGCAACATGGCGAAAATCATTATTGAGCTAGCTGGTTACTTGCAGATTCGGCATGCGATTCTCGTCGGTCATTCCATGGGCGGACAAATTGCCTTATATGCTGCATCTGAGCGTCCAGACCTATTTGAAAAGGCCGTTCTTTTGTGCAGTTCAGGGTATATGAATAAGTCCAAAAGATCGCTTGTTTACAGCACATATATTCCTTATTTTTATCTATATCTCAAAAGAAAGCTCTTAAAGCAAGGCATTATGAAAAATTTAACCGCTGTTGTGCATGATCATTCGATTATTGATCAAGAAATGGTGGACGGATATTTAAAGCCTTTTTCAGATGATCAAATTTTTAGAGGCATATTTCGCTTGATACGGCACAGGGAAGGCGATTTGACGTCAGATGTGCTAAAGAAAATGGAGACACCCGTCCTGCTTATTTGGGGCGTGGAAGACCGAATTGTTCCGATTCAAATTGGCGAAAGGCTACACAAGGATTTGCCGCATTCGACCTTACATGCACTAAAAAAAACCGGGCATCTCCTTCCTGAGGAAAATCCGGACTTTGTGTCTGATCAAATTGGCAGCTTCAGCCTGTCTTAACGAGAGCAGGAGCTGCTGTCTCTTAGGACAAAAAGCTGTTTCGCTATATCTTGACAGCTCTCTATCGGAAGAAGCTGCTCAAATGAGTGATGGTAAATGGCTTGAATCTCTTTTGCTAAAGATAATGGGTCCTCTGCGTCGTATAAGGCACTGATGACGTCAGCAGGCTCCGTTTCATAAAAGTCCTCTCCATAATGAAAAGGATCCCATGCCTTAATGGATTGAATCATCTCTTCTACAGCTTGACTATCTTTCATCGGTATCACCGCTTATAATAAATTTTGTGATGTTTATTTTAGCACAACCAAGAGTGGTTGAAAAACGGCTAGAGGTGGGTTTCATGAATTTCGACGAACAGATCATACGTAAAGGTTCAAAATCAGTCAAATGGGATCAAGCAGAGTCATTGTTCCTGACAACAGATGCGCTGCCGATGTGGGTAGCAGATATGGATTTTAAAGCGCCCCAAGTCGTTCTTGATGCTTTAAAAGAACGATTAGATCATGGCGTATTCGGCTATGCCTTTCAGGATCAGGAGACGCAGCAGGCAGTGGCTGACTGGCTCAAAAGAAGACATGGGTGGACCATTCAACCAGATGCTGTCACCTTCACACCAGGTATCGTTACAGCTCTTAGTTTTGCTGTACAAGCTTTTACAGCTCCGAATGATGAAGTGGTCATTCAGTCACCCGTTTATACACCCTTCTATCAAATGATTGAAAGAAATGGACGTATTGTCTCAACCAATCCTTTAAAAATAGAAAACAACCGCTACATGATGGATTTTGATGATTTAGAGAAAAAATTAAGCAGACCAGAGGCGAAGCTGATGTTCCTTTGTCATCCCCATAATCCTTCAGGGAGAGCTTGGTCTAAAGAGGAATTAAAACGTGTAGGAGACTTGTGTGTGCAGCATGGTGTAACGGTCGTTTCAGATGAGATTCACTCTGATTTGATGCTTTACGGGAAGCCGCATGTGCCATTTGCCAGTCTTTCTGATGAGATAGCAGGCATCACAGTCACGTGTATTGCACCAAGTAAAACTTTTAATTTAGCTGGACTTCAAGCATCTGCCATTATCATTTCTGATGAAGAAAAAAGAACCCTTTTTACCAGTGAATTGCAAAGAAACGGATTATCCAAACTGAATGCATTTGCAATCCCTGCGATGGAAGCGGCCTATCGCCACGGGGATGAGTGGCTTGATTCACTTGTTCTTTATCTCGAAAAGAATATGAAGATCGCAATGGAGTATATTGACGAACATCTTCCTAATATGCGTTATATGAAACCAGATGCTTCTTATTTACTTTGGCTGGACATTCGTGATTATCAATTCACTCAGGCGGAATTGAAACGGAATTTGCTAAAAAAGGGCAAGGTGATACTAGAGCTTGGGCACGTGTATGGGCATGAAGGAGACGGCTTTATTCGAATGAATCTCGGCTGTCCTGCCGGAACGGTGAAAGAAGGTCTGAAACGCCTTCATCAAGCGTTCACCCCAGATTCCAAATAAAACCATTTCTATCAAAAGAACATCCTAGCGGGTGTTCTTTTTAAAGAAAAAAACCCTCCTATTATCATATCTACTTTGTACATGAAATGATATAATGAGAGGAATTACAATTATTTACGAGGAGAGCATTTAAATGGAAATGTTCAAGGATTTTCTGCTCCATGTATCTTTTATTCTATTTCCAATCTTTTTATATCATGCACTATGGCTAAGCCGGACCCCTGCTCATTTCCCTAAAACGAATAAACTGCTCATCACAATATTTGCATCCATTTCATCAGCACTATGTATTATGTATCCAGTTGGTTCGATTTTAGATTTGCAGACTGGGCTTCAATCGATTCCCCTTGTACTAGCCATTTTATATGGAGGATACACCGCTGGAATCGTCGCCATCTTGGCCAGTTCAACCGTAAAGTTCGTGATGTATGGTTCTTTTTTATGGGTTGGACTGATTGTTGTACCGATTTACTTTTTCGTTCCTTTCCTGCTTTACCGGAAATGGCGCCAATATCCGAAGCCGAAAAAGCTGCTATACGGAGCACTTATTGGTTTATCAAAAGGGGTGTTTATTTACATTGGGTTGCTTGTAGTCAGCTTACTGGAGTACAGCCCGGCTTTTATTATGCAGCAAAAGTTCCTTGAGTTATTTTTCTCAACTCTTTACTACATATTCTTTCTTGTGCTAAGCATTTATTGCATTGAATTCGTAAAAGAAAATGCACAAATGAGAACACAGCTCGTCCAATCAGAGAAGCTGACGATTGTAAGTGAGCTTGCGGCAAGCGTCGCCCATGAAGTACGCAATCCACTGACAGTTGTGAGAGGGTTTATTCAGCTGCTCTTTTCAAGTGACAATGCGAAAGAGCCGTCGACCAATAAAGATTATAAAAATCTCGTTTTATCTGAACTAGACCGCGCGCAAGATATTATCACGAGTTATCTTGATATTGCGAAACAAAATTATTATCAAATTGAATCTCTTAATTTATCTAAATTACTTGAAGAATGTGCATCGCTGATGACATCCTACGCTAATTTTAAATCGGTCACCATTCATCAATCCATTGAACCAGATCTATACATTCAAGGTGATGAAACGAAGATCAAGCAAGTGATGATTAATTTAATCAAAAATGCGATTGAAGCAGCACCCGAACACGAAGGAAAAGTTGAACTTTTTGCTTCAAAAGAGAATCATCGAATCTGCCTTTATTTCGTTGATAACGGTGTAGGTATGACAGAAAGCCAAATGAAAAAGCTTGGCGAACCTTATTACACGTTGAAAAATAAAGGAACTGGGCTTGGGCTGACCGTGACATTTTCCATCATCGAAAATCACCATGGAACGATTCGTTTCAAAAGCTCGCTTCAGTCTGGTACAACGGTCACCGTGAAGTTTCCTGAAGATACAAGAAGAAAATGATCAATCCATTTTTTTTGTCCTTTTTTCATCTATCTGCTCCTGCTTCTTAGAAGCACGAACGATCAGACGAAAACAAATAAATGCAGCCATAAAGAAAAGCACCGTGGTAATCGCCGCTGGGATGTACTCCCTTTTATCTTCAGGAAAATACAGTAGAAAGAGTGCGATGAACGACATCATTCGCCATTCCCCCTTTTGCTCGTTTACTTCACTATATTGGCTAAAAGAAAGGAAATACCTTCTTATATGAAGGAAATGGAGGAATTTCACATGACAGACATTCAGATTGGACAAACGGTGAAAGGTTTTTACAAAACAGGTGTTTATATTGGGGAAGTGACAGCCGTTAAACCATCCACTTATCTCGTTCAAATAAAAGCGGTTTTAACGCATCCAACTCAAGGAGACCTGCATCACCCTAAAGAAGCGGACGTGCCTTTTTTTCAGGAGAGGCGAGCTTTGGCCTTTAGGGAACAGACGAATATCCCTCATCATATGGTGAAGCCTTATGATGGTGACATCCCTGATTATCAAGTGTCACTGAAAGAAGCCGTAGACAAATTGAAAAAAGGGCTCAGTGCGGATGATTCCAAATGGGCTGAAAAATCAAGAACGTGCCTCTCTTCTCTTGAAAAAGATTATTTTCCAGAAGACGCCCGCTAGTCTGTCGAATCAAAAAAGTGAGAGAAGTCAATGAGTTCACCAATTTTGGTTGTTTGCGGATTTTCCACATAGGATCGGTCTTTTTCAAAAAGGGTGAATAGCTGGTAAGTGGTCATGGCATCATCAAGTGCTTTATGATGCTGACCAGCTCCATCACTGCCGTATTCCTTTGCCGCTTTTCGAAGTCCTGTGAGAGTTCTATCCCCAAAGAAGGTTTTATATTCAAAGGCGAGATCCCGCAGCTTTCCCTTAAAAGGAAAAGCAATATGATTGAGCATGCAGTTTTGCTTCAGCACCTTCATGTCCATATTTCCCCAAGTGATAATCTCACAGCCTTCTCCCCCATCAAGTGACACGAGCTTCTCAATAAACGTCTCAAATGAAACCCCGTTCTCTACGTCTTGCTGCGTAATGCCGAGGAACGATTTACAGCGCTTTGTCAGCTTCGGAAACTTTTTCGGTTTGACGTAGCTTGAGAATGTGTCTATGATCGTTTCATTTGACGCTTTCACTACACCAGCTTCAATGATTTCAGGGAAAAAATTTTGTGGATGATATTTTCCATCAGGCATCGTAAATTCAAAATCGACCACAAGCAGCGTCTTCTGTTCCATCAGTCTCACCTCACTTTTTCGTCTGTTTTTCATCCTGCTACCATTATATTAAGACGGACTTTGAAATCACTTCATTTTTGCGAAAATAATGCAGATTCACTATGCCCAACCTATTCATCAGATGAAAGATCGTTTATTTTCCTTTATAATTATTAAGGAACACGAAATAAATAAAGAAGGTGGTCCCTATCACAAACAGGAAGAGAAACTTGTACATCATGTGGTTTGTGAACTTTTTTGTATCTGCCAGCATTACGATGATCGTCCCTTTTTTATCACTTTACATAGAATCTCTTGATAGCAGCTACTCGAATGAATTTGTTCAAAGATGGAGCGGCTATGTCTTTGGGATCACGTTTTTAACGGCCTTTCTCATTTCTCCTATTTGGGGGCGGATTGGTGACCGCCATGGCTATAAAAAGATTTTGCTCATTAACGGCATCGGGATTGCCACAAGCATTTTATTAATGGGGCTTGTTCAAACCGTTTATCAGCTATTCGCACTTCGGCTCTTCATGGGGCTTGTGACTGGTTTTATCTCAACTTCGATGGCGCTGATTTCTGCTCAAACTGAAAAGGCAACAGCCGGTAAAACCCTTGGAACAATGCAAATGAGTAATGTGGCTGGCGGATTATTCGGTCCATTGATGGGCGGATTCATGGCAGACAGTGTCGGATTCATTTATACATTTTTCTTAACAGCCGCTGTCATTTATGTGTCGGCAATTGTCATTATTTTCGGTGTGAAAGAACAGCCAATCCGTTCAAAAGGAGCAAAGCGTGTTTCTTACTCACGGAAGGAAGTCCTTGTCCATATGTTCAAACAGCCTTTGCTTGTGGTTACCATGCTGTTAACGTTTATTACGCAAGTAGGGAACTTTAGCATTCAGCCGCTTTTAGCTTTATACATTCACGATTTACATGGACCGGTCAATCTAGCCTTTTATGCGGGGCTGGCGTTTTCTGCAACAGGACTTGGCAATTTGCTGTTTACGCGGAAATGGGGAGATCTTGGGGATCGAATCGGTCACGATAAGGTGCTGCTTGCCCTTCTCATCCTCTCCTCCATTTTATTCATCCCACAAGCGATGGCGGATTCCTACGGGATGTTAGTGATCTTCCGTTTCTTATACGGGATGGCACTAGGCGGGATTATCCCGTGTACGACGGCGTATATTCGCATCAAAGCACCTGCCTCTATGCAAGGGGAAGTGCTCGGTTACAATGTCAGCTTCCGTTTTCTCGGAAATGTCGTTGGTCCAGTGATCGGCGGCATTGTCGCAAGTCATTACGGGATTCCAGCTGTCTTTTATGTCACCGCCGGCATTTTCCTTTTTGGGGCATTATTTTTATGGGTGGTCCGCTCACAATCAAAGACAAGAGAGAGGAGTGTCTGATCTGTCATCAGATACTCTTTTTTCATCTCTAGATGCCTAGTTTACTAGACTTCACATCCATTCTTTTCTAAAAATAACCTTCTCGTATTCGCAAAAGAATGGTACGATATGGCTAGAAATCTGAAGAAAGTGAGTGACCTCATGTTTCGTGCAATCATTGGTTGGTTATTACTTGCTGCCCTCATCCCATTATTTGTTCTGACTTTTTATCTATCAAAGGAAGAAGCTGCAAGTGTAAAGCCTGTTAACGAAGTGCTTGATCAAAAAATCAAGCTGGAAAAGATAGATTTTTCCCAAAACAGTTATATGTATGATCGAGATGGTTCTCTTATCTCCGAGATCGTATCGAATGATGAGAACCGTGTTTTCGTGAAATACGACAAAATTCCTGATTCCGTGAAGGAACTGTTCCTCCGCTCAGAGGACCGCAATTTTTATGACCATAAAGGCATTGACTTTATGGGGGTTGTTCGTGCACTTGCCGCAAATGTCAAAAACCATGGCATTAGCCAAGGCGCCAGTACGATCACACAGCAGTTATCCCGCAACCTCTATTTAAGCCATGAACGTTCGTTCAGCCGAAAGTTTACAGAACTGCTCTATTCTTATGAACTAGAGCGGAAATTCACAAAAGATGAAATTCTCGAAAGCTATTTAAATACGATTTATTTTAGCAATGGTGTTTACGGTGTGGGTTCTGCGGCTAGTTACTATTTTGACAAGCCGCTTAGCTCTTTATCGCTTGCACAGATGGCATTTATCTCTGCTATTCCAAACAATCCAACGCTGTATGACCCATTGAAACAATTCAAGCACACAAAGAAACGCCAAGAACGGCTGCTCGGTATCTTGAAAAAAGATGGCGTCATCACCAAGAAGCAGTACAACAAAGCAGTCAAAGAAAAAATCAGCTTGTCCGTAAGTGAAAAGAAAAATCTTTATCCTGACTATGTGACGTACGCTAATGAGGAATTTACCGACCTTGTGTCTGATCAGGAAGGCTTTACAAAACGATTGAAGAAGGCCAAAACAGCAGGAGCAAAAAAGGCGATTCAAAAGGAATTATCCGAAAAGGTCAGTGCCCTGCTTCAGAATGGCGTGAAGATTTATACAGCACTCGATCCTTCCTTGCAGCAAAGAGCGGTTTATCAGCTCAATGCTCAATTGCCTTATCAAGGTGTGGAAGGCGGTTCAGCAGTCATTAACCACCAAACCCATCAAATCGTCGCACTTGCTGGCGGGAAGAATTATAAAAAGTTTGATTTCAATTACGCTTATCAAGCGCAAAGACAACCAGGTTCCGCAATTAAGCCGCTGTTAGATTATGGCCCTTATATTGATCAAACCGGTGCGACCGCATCAAGTAAAATCAGTGCCGGCAAGTTTTGCAGCAGCGGATACTGCCCGCAAAACTACAACCATAAAACGTATGGAACGGTGACTCTTGAAACCGCCTTTAAGAATTCTTACAATACACCAGCGATCCGAATGCTTGATACAGTCGGTGTCAATAAAGGCTTCAGCTATTTAGAAAAGTTCTCATTCGAACATATTGTAGCGGATGATTACCGCCTCCCTTCTGCACTTGGAGGATTTACAAAAGGCTTCTCGCCGTTAGAAATGACCGATGCGTATACCGTGTTTGGCAATCAAGGTGCCTATACGCGAAATCACTCCATTACAAAGGTCACAGACTTAAATGGCAAAACCCTTTATAAGTGGAAAGAATCGCCGAAGCAGGTCTATTCGCAGCGGACAAATGAAACGATGCGCAAACTGCTTGCCTCCGTTGTGAAAAGTGGAACAGGGAAAAAAGCGAATTTCAATTCTCCATACATCGGTGGTAAAACAGGAACATCTAACGACTACAAAGATATTTGGTTTGTCGGACTCACGGATCAATACACAATGGGTGTATGGGTCGGAAGAGATAGAGGAACCGTTGAATCTATTTATAGCTCAAGCCCGCACTTACGTATTTGGAAAAACACAATGCAATATGCCAGATAAAACAGGAGGTTTAACTGTCATGCATACACCTCAGCCTTCTCATTTAATTTTATTTGATGGTGTCTGCAACGTGTGCAGCGGCGCTGTTCAGTTTGTCATGAAGCGTGATCCACACGAGCAGATGATGTTTGCTTCTTTACAATCAAATACAGGACAGCGTATTTTAAAAGAAAACGGCTTGCCTTTAGATGAGTTCAATTCATTTATTTATATTGAAGAAGGCACACTTTACATGAAATCGACTGGCATCTTAAGAGCTGCACGGCATTTAAAAGGAATCTACAGGTGGAGCTATTTGCTCCTTATCATTCCCCGCCCAATCCGTGATTGGTGTTATCATCTCATCGCGAAAAACCGCTACAAATGGTTTGGTCAAAAAACATCCTGTATGGTGCCGACACCCGATATTCAAAAACGGTTTCTTCCATAAAAAACATCCTCCAATAATGGAGGATGCTTAGATTGTTGACAAAGGGCTAAAATGATCTTTATTTTAGCCCTTTGTCTTCTTTTCAGCGTGATAGAAAACCTTTGCAGTCTAGGAAGGACGAGTACTGGCGCGGAGCGAATTTGACATTCGTGAGCACCAGCACGCAGGACTGACACCGAATGCGAGGGTTTGTCAACAATCTGACATCCTCCAATAATGGAGGATGTCAGATTGTTGACAAAGGGCTAAAATGATTTTTATTTTAGTCCTTTGTCTTCTTTTCAGCGTGACATGAAAACCTTTGCAGTCTAGGAAGGACGAGTACCGGCGCGGAGCGAATTTGACATTCGTGAGCACCGGCATGCAGGACTGACAAAGAATGCGAGGGTTTGTCTACACGCTGAGCATCCTCCAATGATGGAGGATGCTTTCTTTCATCTGTTTAAGCAGGCAGACTTGCCATGACACTGTTATAAAGCTTAATAAATAAGTACAAAATACCGATCAAAAATGTGGCCCAAAACAGCAGAATAAACATCATAAATCCAATTAAATTCAGCATGGATAGCGATTGATAAATGCGTACCACAACCCAGATAAAATAAATAAGACTTGCTAAAACAAAGAGTCCCACCAGCAAAATGAGCTGCTGCGTCAATAGAAATGCAAGTAAGCTGGCAAACAAATAAACAACCGATGCGATTCTAATTTTCTTTAAGTTTTCCCCTTCAGGGTCCTTTGCAAAAAAGAGCAGCGCCAACTCTAACACTGTATCCGCAATGAGTTTTAAAGCAGATAAAACCATAAAATAAACAAGTGCAAATGCGGCAAATAAAGCAAGACGGATGCCCTGTTCTGAAAAGAATTCCAGCATTCCTTTTAAGACCCCTGCTTGCGTCAAGAAATCAGTCGTGATGCCTACTGTGAAAATCGAAAAAGCAGAGCTGAATAGTAAAATCGAAATTAGCGGAAAATATCCAGTCAAATATGTATTTTTCATAAATAAATCCTTTCTCATAAGCTCCTATTTATTATGGCTCACTTAAAACGGATTGACAAGATGCTTTCCAAGTAAACTGGAATTAACATCAAATTTGTGATTTTTGCACGTACATTCCTTCACAAACTTACATTTTCCCGTTAAAGTATTACTATTACGAAAAAATTGCGCGTTAGGGGTATACTCGTGAAAAAAACTTTAAGACTGCAAACACGGCTGACGATCTTTGTCTGTATTGTTGTCCTCATCTCCCTCTGTATCACATTCTTTACGATATGGTCGGAAACAGCCAAAAATATCCACCAGCAGGAGCGTGACATTGCCCTCTCCACCGCCAAGATGGTCGCAGAGGCACCGATCACAGCGAAATCGCTAGAAGACGATCATTCATATTCAGCACTGCGTAAATATACAACCAATGTTCAGCGTATCACCAAAACCGAATTCGTTGTCGTTATGGATATGAACGGTATCCGCAAAACACATCCGAATCCGCAAAAGATTGGGAAGCGCTTTGCTGGTGGTGATGAAAAGCCAGCATTACAGGGGAAAGAACATATTAGTACGGCATCTGGAACACTTGGCAGGTCCATGCGTGCTTTTGTTCCTGTTTATAACAAAGACGGCAAACAGCTTGGGGCAGTGGCAGTAGGGATTACGTTAAAGGAAATTGATTTGATTATTCATCAAAACTTAATCCCGCTCTACTTCGTCACATCACTTAGCCTTCTATCTGGCATTATCGGTGCACTCATTGTTGCACGAAAAGTGAAGAAGATTATGTTTGGACTTGAGCCAGACGAAATTGCGACATTATTAAAAGAACGAAGCGCCATGCTAGAATCAACAAAAGAAGGAATTCTTGCCGTCGATCAGCATGGTAAAATCAAGCTGGCCAATGCAGAAGCCAAACGGCTCTTTCATAATATGGGCATTATGGTTGATCCTAGAGAACAGGATGTTCAGGCTCTTCTCCCTTCAAGCGGCTTAAAACAAGTGATTGAAACACGTAAACCGCTGCTTGATCGTGATGTCAGAATGAACGGACTGGAGCTCGTCTTTAACGAGGTGCCAATCACGGTAAAAGGAGAAATTGTTGGGGCAATTGCAACCTTCCGTGACAAAACAGAAGTCAAACACCTAGCTGAGCAGCTGAGCGGGGTGAAAATGTACGCCAATGCCCTTCGTGCCCAGTCCCATGAATTCATGAACAAGCTGCATGTCATTTTAGGATTGGTACAGCTGAAGAATTATGATGACCTTGGCACCTATATCAAAGATATTGCGATTTATCAGCAGACAGAAACAAATGAAATCATCAACCATGTGAAAAACTCGGTCTTAGCAGGCTTTTTACTAGGGAAACAAAGCTACATTCGCGAACAAGGTGCTACTTTAGAAGTCATTTGCAGCACCCAGGTCCCTAACTCAGAGGACCCATCTGTGACGCACGATCTTATTACCGTCATTGGGAACTTGTTAAACAACGCACTCGATGCCGTTTCTCATACAAAGAACAAAAACATCTCGATCTCATTCAGATATGTCCAAGAGCAGCTTCATATTGAAATCACAGATACAGGCGTTGGTCTGACAAAGGAAGAACAGGAAATGATGTTTGAGCAAGGCTTCTCAACAAAAGGAGAAGACAGAGGATTCGGCCTCTACTTTGTTGACCAAAGTATCAAAAAATTGAACGGACATTTGATTGTTACGAGTGAAAAAGGAGAAGGAACGACTTTTAGTCTCCGCATTCCGTATAAACAAAAGGAGGATTCACATGATTAATGTGTTGATCGTAGAAGATGATCCAATGGTTGGGGAGCTGAATAAACGCTACCTGACCCAAATAGATGGTTTTGAATTAAAGGGGATTGCCACCTCGTTTCAGCAGGCACTAGAATGTTTGAAGACAGACATCATTCACCTTGTCCTTCTTGATATTTATATGCCTGGACAAAATGGGCTCGCCCTATTATCAGAAATTCGTCAGCAAAATCATTCCGTGGATGTCATCGTGATATCTGCTGCCAATGAAGTCGATGTGGTGCAGCAAACCATGCGTAACGGCGCTGTTGATTATTTAATCAAACCTTTTGAATTCGAACGGTTCCAATCAGCACTGGCAGAGTATAAACGAAAACATGCCCTGTATCAAACGATGAACAGCATCTCGCAAAATGATTTAGATGCGAAGCTCTTTCATAAAAAAGCAGAAGCCGAAAAGGTTCTTCTGCCAAAAGGCCTGACCAAGAGCACACTCAAACTCATCTGGACAAGCATTCAATCATTCGGCCAGCAGGCTTTCACGACCGAAGACCTAGCCAACCATACAGAAATCTCCCAGGTCTCTATTAGAAAATATTTGAAATTCCTTGAGGATATCGAGGTGGTTGATGTGGAGATGGCATACGGGACAATTGGCCGCCCTGTTTTCCAATATAAATTGAATACGAGCAATATGAATTTGATTCAACAATATCTATAATTTGACACATCTGACCTTGACCAAAGGCCAGATGTTTTTTTATGGCATAAGATGTAACAAACCCCTTGATATCAGTTCTTTCACTGTAGTAGAGCACATCGCAAAAGCGGCATTATATCATATTTCATCAGATAAAAAGACATTGAATTAAGCCTTTTAACATTTTTTTAAAAATAAAACAAATTTCTATTTATTTATTCGATCGGAAATGATAAATTATGATTGATTAGTTCAACGAGATATAAGTCTGATGTCTTACATCTTCTCTTCTGTCTCTATCAATTTTAAGAGAAAACAGGATAAAATACCCTTTCCAAAAGGATAGGAGAAGACAAGAGTCGGTCTTTTTTCGCGAGACTTTTCTGAAACTTTTAAATTTTATAGGGGGTTATGTTTTGAAGAAGCGCAAAATTGGACTAGCATTGTCCTTAGTCGTAGCAGCAGGAACCATCCTTGGAGCATGCGGCAACTCTGGCTCAAACAGCGGTGAAAGCAAAAAAGATAAAGATCAATTCACTGTTGCAATGGTAACTGATGTCGGTGGTGTCGATGACAAATCGTTTAACCAATCAGCTTGGGAAGGTCTACAAGCATTTGGGAAAGATAACAATTTAACAAAAGGCAAAAACGGCTTTGATTACTTACAATCTAAAACCGATGCAGATTATCCAACAAATTTAAATACACTTGTTAGGCAAAAATTTGACCTCATTTATGGTATCGGCTATAAAATGGAGAGTGCCATTTCAAAAATAGCTGATCAGCGAAAAGATTCCCATTTTGCAATTGTTGATGCAGTTGTTGATAAGAAGAACGTAGCTAGTATTACATTTAAGGAAAACGAAGGATCATTTCTCGTAGGTGTTGCTGCTGCTCTTTCTACAAAGTCAAACAAAATTGGTTTTGTTGGCGGTGTTGACTCTGAATTAATCAGAAAATTCGAAGTTGGTTTCCGTGCAGGCGTTGAAGCAGCTAACCCAAAAGCAAAAGTTGAAGTGAAATATGCTGGTGCATTCGATAAAGCTGATATCGGTAAAGCAACAGCAGAAAGTATGTACAAATCTGGCGTTGACATTATTTATCATGCAGCTGGAGGTACTGGAACTGGTGTCTTTACAGAAGCAACCAACTTAAAAAAGGCAGATCCAAATCGAAATGTCTGGGTTATCGGTGTTGATAAAGATCAGTATGACGAAGGAAAAGTACCTGGAACAGATCAAAGTGTCACCCTTACTTCTATGATTAAGAAAGTTGACACTGCGGTTCAAGACTTAACAACAAAAGCAAAAGAAGGCAATTTCCCTGGCGGTGAAGTGATCACATACGGTCTGAAAGAAGGCGGCGTTGACATCTCTCCATCTCAGGACAACCTTGACAAAGATGTATTGAAGAAAGTTGAAGAATGGAAACAAAAAATCATCAAGGGAGAAGTCAAAATCCCTGCAACACGTGATGAACTAAAAGATTTTAAAGCTTAATTTGAGCAGCGGGATAAGCACGTCTTATCCCCTTGCCTCTCCTTTACCTCCTCTTTATTCGTAAAAGGTGGTAAAAGAAAAGCTGCAGCCTTGTTTTGCAGCTTTTCTTTTGCTAGTTTTTATCTTCATCAGCACCCTAAAAAAGGAGCGGTTAAACCTGTGGATTATGTCATTGAAATGTTGAATATACGCAAAGAATTCCCTGGTATTGTAGCAAACGATAACATCACGCTGCAGCTAAAGAAGGGCGAAATTCATGCGCTGCTTGGTGAAAACGGCGCTGGAAAATCAACGCTCATGAACGTGCTTTTCGGACTGTATCAGCCTGAAAAAGGTGAAATCAAGGTACACGGAAAACCTGTTACGATCTCAAGTCCAAATGATGCCAGTGATTTAGGCATCGGAATGGTTCATCAGCACTTTATGCTAGTCGATACATTCACTGTTGCTGAAAACATCATTTTAGGAAAAGAGCCAAAGAAGCTTGGAAAGATTGACAAAGAACAAGCCATTCAGCAAGTTCAGGAGCTTTCTGACCGCTATGGGCTGAAAATAGACCCTTCCGCAAAAGTATCTGACATCTCGGTCGGTATGCAGCAGCGAGCAGAAATCTTAAAAACACTTTACCGCGGCGCTGACATCTTAATCTTCGATGAACCAACAGCCGTCTTAACACCTCAAGAAATAAAAGAGCTCATACAAATTATGAAAAACTTAATTCATGAAGGCAAATCCATTATTTTAATTACCCACAAGCTGAAAGAAATTATGGATGCCTGTCATCGCGTCACCATTATCCGAAAAGGGCAAGGCATTCGTACACTTGATGTGGAAAGCACAAACAAAGACGAGCTTGCCAGCTTAATGGTCGGCCGGGAAGTCTCATTTAAGACAGACAAAAAAGCAGCCTCCCCTGCTGAAGAAGTACTGCAAATTCGAGACCTCACTGTCAAAGACGCCCGAGGAATTGAAGCAGTTAAACAGCTGAATCTATCAGTGAGGGCTGGCGAGATTGTCGGAATTGCTGGTGTCGACGGAAATGGTCAATCTGAATTGATTGAAGCCATTACAGGTCTGAAAAAAACGGAATCTGGCACGATCTTGCTAAACGGGAAAGCCATTCAAAATCTCCCGCCACGCAAGGTGACCGAATCTGGAATTGGACATATTCCTCAGGATCGTCATAAGCATGGACTTGTGCTTGATTTTTCAATTGGAGAAAATATTTCCTTACAAACGTATTATCAGCGCCCTTATTCGAAGTTTGGTTTGATGAATATGAAAAACATTTATCAAAAAGCAAAACGAATCATGGCTGAATATGACGTGCGGGCACCTAGTGAATATACAGAAGCACGTGCGCTATCAGGCGGTAACCAGCAAAAAGCCATTATTGGCCGTGAAGTTGACCGCAATCCGGATTTATTAATTGCCGCTCAGCCGACACGCGGTCTCGATGTTGGGGCAATTGAATTTGTTCATAAGCGTCTCATTGAACAAAGAGATGCGGGCAAAGCCGTTCTGCTCATCTCCTTTGAGCTTGATGAAATTATCAATGTCAGTGATAAGATCGCTGTCATTTTTGAAGGCAGCATTATTGCCATTGTTGATCCAAAAGATACAACAGAGCAAGAACTTGGTCTATTGATGGCTGGAAGTACGCAACAGGAAGTGGGGAAAGAAGCAAATGTCTAATCGCTTAACAAATCTGTTGATTCCGCTTATAGCCATTGTACTTGGTCTTTTCGTTGGGGCCATTATCATGCTGGCAAGCGGTTATAGTGTCATCGAAGGCTATAGCGCCCTTTGGAATGGCGTCTTCGGTGAAACATATTATATGGGAGAAACCATCAGACAAGTCACACCTTATATTTTATCGGGACTTGCTGTTGCCTTTGCATTTCGGACAGGTCTCTTTAATATCGGAGTAGAAGGTCAATTGCTCATTGGCTGGATTGCATCTGTATGGATCGGAACAACCGTCCATGCACCTATGTATATCCATCTTCCTCTTGCACTGATCACAGCCGCTGCTGCTGGTGCATTATGGGGCTTTATTCCTGGTTTTTTAAAAGCTCGTTTTTATGTTCATGAAGTGATTGTCACCATTATGATGAACTACATTGCCCTTCATGTGACTAATTTTATTATTACAAATGTTCTTACAGATCATAAAGATAAAACAGATAATATCAATTCCACAGCCTCTTTACACTCTGATTTTTTTGAAAAAATAACTGATTTTTCAAGCATGCATAACGGAATCATTGTAGCTGTCATATCTGCCGTTATTATGTGGATCATTATCCAAAAAACCTCTAAAGGGTTTGAATTGCGTGCTGTTGGTATGAATCAACACGCATCCCAATATGCAGGGATGAATGTGAGAAAAAACATTATATATTCCATGCTAATTTCTGGTGCTTTTGCAGGTTTAGCGGGAGCAATGGAGGGATTAGGAACCTTCGAATATGCTTCAATAAAAGATGCCTTCACTGGCGTCGGCTTTGATGGAATCGCCGTTGCCTTATTAGGCGGAAACACGGCCATTGGTGTCGTTCTTGCTGCCTTATTGCTTGGTGGATTGAAGGTCGGTGCTTTAAATATGCCGCTTGAATCTGGCGTACCGACTGAGGTCGTTGATATTGTCATTGCGATCATTATTCTTTTCGTCGCCTCAAGCTATGTTATCCGTCTTGTGATTCAACAAATGAAGAAAAAGGGGGGAAAATAAGTGGGATTTCTGCAAATTCTTGAAATCATCGTCCCAGCTACACTTGTTTATGCTGCACCACTTATTTTAACCGCTCTTGGAGGCGTCTTTTCAGAAAGATCAGGTGTAGTCAATATCGGTCTTGAAGGGTTGATGGTCGTCGGAGCATTTTCTAGTATTATCTTTAACTTATTTTTTGCTGATACGTTTGGTGCCTTGACCCCGTGGCTTGGTCTTCTTGTCGGAATGGCCATTGGCGGGTTGTTCTCACTCATTCACGCTGTTGCCACCATTACGTTTCGAGCAGATCAAACGGTCAGTGGTGTAGCGATTAACATGCTTGCCCTCGGCGCTACACTGTTTGTTGTGAAGCTGATTTATGGTAAAGCACAGACAGATAAAATTACAGAGCCTTTCTATAAAGGAGATATTCCCCTTTTAAGTGATATTCCGATCATTGGTGATATTTTCTTTAAAGATGTGTATTATACGTCGATACTCGCATTAGCTCTTGCAGTTGTCGCTTGGTTTGTCTTATTTAAAATGCCATTTGGCTTGCGCCTTCGTGCAGTTGGGGAGCACCCAATGGCTGCTGATACAATGGGAATCAACGTGTACCGGATGCGCTATATCGGCGTCTTCATTAGTGGCCTGTTTGGCGGTCTTGGCGGAGCTGTATATGCGTCAACCATCGCTCTTGATTTCTCTCACGCCACCATTACTGGTCAAGGCTTCATTGCTTTAGCTGCGCTTGTATTCGGTAAATGGCATCCATTTGGCGCAATGGGCGCTGCATTATTCTTTGGATTTGCACAAAGTTTAAGCATCATCGGCTCTCTCTTGCCGCTGTTTCAAGATATACCGAATGTGTATATGCTCATTGCACCATATGTGCTTACGATTTTGGCTCTCACTGGGTTCATCGGACGTGCAGATGCACCAAAAGCACTTGGTACGCCTTATTTAAAAGGAAAACGATAAATACAATGTATGTTCAATCCCCTGAAGGACAAACTATCTTCAGGGGATTTTTGTATGATAAAAACGAAAAATCCCTCCATTTATTTTACTTTTATTACACTTAATTTAGTTTAATAAATAGAAGAGTGACATTGAATCTTCTACAATTGAGTCAAATAGCATTTGGGGGTGTTTATGTGGCTAATGCACAACAATTGAAATCGATTACAAATGATTCTGACAATAATAAAAGCGTTTTCCGAAAGATTCTGTCTTGGAAAATTGGTGTTATTGATCTTCCTGTGTATTTAGTACTTGCAGCGATTATTTTAACTGCCGCTTATTTTAATAAAATTCCAGCAAATATGCTTGGTGGTTTCGCTGTTATTATGATTTTGGGGATTTTCCTTGGGGATATAGGACAACGTATTCCAATCTTAAAAGATATTGGTGGACCGGCGATTCTTTCTTTATTCGTACCATCGTTCCTGGTCTTTTTTCATGTTCTGAATCCGAATTCGTTGGAAGCGGTTACGTCTCTGATGAAAACGTCGAACTTCCTTTACTTCTATATTTCTGCTCTTGTAGTAGGTAGTATTCTTGGGATGCAAAGAACTGTTTTAGTACAAGGCCTTATTCGTATGTTTGTTCCTCTTGTTGCAGGTACAATTACAGCTGTAGCTGCCGGAATTCTTGTTGGTCTTTTAGTTGGTTACACACCGCATCATTCGTTCTTCTATATTATTGTACCGATTATTGCCGGTGGTGTTGGTGAAGGGATATTGCCATTATCTATTGCTTATTCACAAATTCTTGGTGTATCAGCAGAGTCATTAATTTCTCAATTAATTCCTGCTGCTGTCATTGGGAACGTGATTGCCATCATCTGTGCTGGTGCAATGAAAAAGCTTGGTGAAAAACGTCCTGAACTAAACGGAAATGGACGACTTGTTAAATCGAAAGAAGCAAACGACATTTTCGAACAGCCTGAAATGGATACGAAAGTTGATTTCGGTTTAATGGGTGCAGGTGTACTCGTTGCTTGTACAACCTTCATCTTTGGTGGTTTGTTAGAAAGCTTTATTCATATTCCTGGGCCAATCTTAATGATTGTTCTTGCAGCATTAATCAAATACTTAAACGTGATGCCTCAGCATCTGCAAAATGGTTCACAGCAGTTTTACAAATTTGTATCGAAAAGCTTTACTTGGCCGCTTATGGTTGGTTTAGGGATTCTCTACATTCCACTTGATGATGTAGCAACTGTTATCTCAATTCCTTTCATTTGTGTATGTATCGCAGTTGTTCTAGGAATGGTTGGTTCTGGTTACTTTGTTGGTAAATTAATGAACATGTATCCAGTAGAATCTGCGATTGTTACTGGCTGCCACAGCGGACTTGGCGGTACTGGTGACGTTGCGATCCTTTCAGCTTCTGGAAGAATGGGTCTTATGCCGTTCGCTCAAGTATCTACACGTCTTGGCGGCGCAGCAACTGTTATTTGCGCAACGATCTTACTCAGAATGTTTACTTAATCCATACAACCACTAAAAAGCATGAGCCCTTATGAAGGGGCCATGCTTTTTTTATATTTCTTTTCTCCTATAAGACCTTATTCATCAGCTAATACAATTCGTAAATATTCACGGGGCTGAAAAGGATATTGTTTGGTCTCTTGGTAGGTCATATGAATGAGGTGCTCAGAAAATAGCGGCCATTCACTCGCAGCCTGCCACCTTTTTTGATCATTTCGTTCTATTAAGAATGCTCCTCCTAAAATCGTGCAGAATATGCTTAAGCTGATGCCCGCTTTTATTTTCATGTAATCAGCTCCTTTAAGAAAAGCATGTACGAAATACAAAACAATATACAACGAGTTTTATTTTTGATAAAATTATTTTATGGTCAAAAGAACTTAAAATGAATTCAATTTGTCGTAAATCAGTTCAAACCAATGCGCTATAGCTGTGTTTACGCTATAATTTTAATTACCAGTTCTTTAGAACGTGAATTTACATTGATCAAAGGAGGTTTATTTTCTTGCAGCTTATTCACTTCGCCATCCTATCGCCTTTTTTGCTTGCGTTTGTTGTGCCTTTTCTTTTTAAATATGTACAGCGTATACATACGGGATGGTTTGTTCTTATCCTGCCAATTCTATTATTTATCTATTTTGTCCAGATGATCACGATGACATCAAATGGACGAACGTTGTTCTCACAGGCCGAATGGATTCCTTCCCTTGGAATGAATTTCACTGTATATGTAGACGGCCTTAGTTTGTTATTTACGTTATTGATTACAGGAATTGGCGCACTTGTCGTCTTATACAGTATTTTCTACTTATCAAAGGAAAAAGAACAACTTGGCTCTTTTTATACGTATTTATTGATGTTTATGACCGCTATGCTTGGTGTGGTTCTTTCAGACAACATGGTCGTTCTTTACTTGTTTTGGGAGCTAACGAGCATCTCTTCCTTTCTCTTAATTGGGTATTGGTATCAGCGGGACCGCTCTCGTTACGGAGCAACCAAATCACTGCTTATTACTGTTTTTGGCGGATTAGCTATGCTCGGTGGCTTCATTCTCATTTATCTCATCACTGATTCATTCAGTATTCGAGAAGCAGTCAATCAGCTTCAGCTCCTGATGGCATCGCCTTATTTTATTCCTGCCATGATCCTGATCTTATTAGGTGCCTTTACGAAATCAGCACAATTCCCATTTTACATTTGGCTGCCTGATGCGATGGAAGCACCAACCCCTGTGAGCAGTTATTTGCATTCTGCCACTATGGTGAAAGCCGGCATTTATCTCGTTGCCCGCTTTAGCCCAATCTTTGCTATATCAGAAGTTTGGTTTTGGACGATTTCAATCGTTGGACTTGTCACATTATTCTGGGGATCATTCCATGCTGTCCGGCAAAACGATTTAAAAGCCATTTTGGCCTTTTCTACCGTTAGTCAGCTCGGCATGATCATGCTCATGCTTGGAGTAGGTGCAGCTGCGATTCATGAAAACAATCCTGCCTTTTTTGGCGCAGCCGTACTTGCTGCTATTTTTCATCTCATTAACCATGCTACCTTTAAAGGCAGTCTCTTTATGGCAGCTGGAATAGTTGATCACGAAACAGGTACACGTGATATTCGTAAATTAGGCGGATTAATGACCATCATGCCTATTACCTTTACGATTATGTTGATTGGTACATTCTCGATGGCCGGACTTCCGCCATTTAATGGTTTCTTAAGTAAAGAACTATTTTTCACAAGTATGATCCGTATCTCTGACATCAGCTTTACCGATGTTTCCACATGGGGTGCTATCTTCCCTGCCATCGCTTGGCTTGCTAGTGTGTTTACGTTCATTTACAGTATGATGCTCCTCTTTAAAACATTCAGAGGTCGTCTAAAGGTCGATCAATTGGAGAAAAAACCGCATGAAGCACCGATTGGTATGCTTATTCCGCCAATGATTCTCGCTGCACTTGTGGTCACTTTCTTCTTTTTCCCTAATATCCTTGCCTATTCTGTCATTGAACCTGCTATTCAAGCAATTATTCCTGAAGCCATTGATACAGGAAGTCGTTTTGCTGTGAAAATTGAAGCATGGCATGGATTCCAGCCAGAGCTTTATATGACAATAGGTGTTGTTACGCTCGGCACAATCGGTTATTTGACGATGTCAAAGTGGCGTCCGATGTACAACATCTTTAAGGAAAAATGGTCATTGAACGCTTTGTATGATCGTTCGCTTATAGGTGTAGAAAAAGGGGCTTACCGCCTAACAAACAGCTATATGACAGGATTCCTTCGTGACTATCTTGTCTATGTATTTGGGTTTATGATTATCGTGCTTGGCAGCGTGATGTTCTACAAGCAAGCCTTCTCATTTCAAACTGAGCATGCTGCTTCAATCGGCACGTACGAAGTCATCCTTTCACTTGTGATGGTGGCGGCAACTGTCACTACTGTATTTGCTCGTTCACGCTTAACAGCTATTATTGCTCTAGGTGTCATGGGATACACCCTGTCATTATTCTTCGTGATTTTCAGAGCACCTGATCTTGCGCTGACACAGCTCATTATTGAAACGATTTCTGTTGCACTGTTTTTACTTTGCTTCTATCATTTGCCGAAGCTGAGTCTGAAACAAAAAACACGAAGATTTAAATTAACAAATTTGATCATCTCATTAGGTGTTGGAGTCGTTGTCACCTGTCTTGCTTTCGCTTCAACAAGCCAGCAGTCTCTTGACACAATTTCAACGTACTTCATTGAAAACAGCTACAAACTGGCTGGCGGAGACAATATTGTCAATGTCATTCTTGTCGATTTCAGGGGCTTTGATACACTCTTTGAGATTACAGTGCTGGCCATTGCGGCACTCGGTATTTATGGATTATTGAAGGTAAAAGCACAAGGAAAACGGAAGAGAGGCGTACGGCGATGAGAAAGATTGATACGAATGATATGCTCTTACAAGTCACAACAAAAATCACAGCATTCATCATCTTGCTTTTCTCACTTCACCTCTTTCTTGCAGGACATAACAATCCTGGTGGAGGATTCATTGGCGGTTTGATGAGTGCTGGTGCTGTCGTCCTTCTGCTTTTAGCCTATGATCTTAAAACAGTCAGACGCATTTTACCATTTGACTTTATTTATGTGGCTGGTGTCGGTTTGCTCGTTGCCATCCTAACAGGTATGGGATCTTTTCTGTTCGGAGCACCTTTTCTATCCCATACATTTGATTATTTCCAACTGCCGTTTCTAGGGAAGACAGAGCTGGCGACAGCTGTACTGTTTGATATCGGTGTGTATTTGGTTGTTGTTGGTGTTACCATGACCATTATTCAAACGATTGGAGAGAAGGAATAATGGAATTTCTAATGTCTATTATCGTCGGAATTATCTTTATGGCGGCGACCTATTTAATGCTTTCAAAAAGCCTTCTGCGGGTCATCGTCGGTACGGCCGTTTTAAGTCACGGCGTCCATTTGCTTTTATTAACAATGGGCGGCTTGAAAAAGGGAGCACCTCCTATTTTGAAAGAGGGGCTCACATCCTATGTAGATCCATTGCCACAAGCATTAATTTTAACAGCCATTGTCATTGCTTTTGGTGTAACATCCTTTTTGCTCGTGATGGCCTTCCGTGCCTTCCAAGAGCTGAGAACAGATGACATGGATCAAATGAGAGGAAATGATCAGCATGAATAATCTCGTGATCCTGCCTATATTAATTCCATTACTAGCCGCTACATTATTAATCTTTATGAATAAAAACATCATGCTGTCGAGAGGCTTTAGTGTCTTTGCATCTCTTTCAGCTGTGATGTGTAATATCTATTTGGTGCAAACGATTTTCACAAACGGCATACAAACCCTTTATTTGGGCGGCTGGAAAGCGCCATTTGGCATTGCCCTTGTGGCAGATCAGTTTGCCGCACTTCTCGTGCTGACCGCTTCGCTCGTGGGTCTTGTCACAGTTCTTTTTTCCTTTCAAACGATTGGGAAAGAAAGAGAGCGGCTGTTCTATTATTCTGGTGTCCAATTCTTGTTAGCTGGCGTCAGTGGTGCCTTTTTAACAGGGGATATTTTCAACCTATTTGTCTTCTTTGAATTACTGCTGATGGCGTCTTATATGCTCATTGTGCTGGGGGGATCAAAGCCTCAGCTCCGTGAATCACTGAAATACATCGTGTTTAATATCATTTCATCGGCGTTATTTATTGTTGGTGTCGCTTGTTTATATGCAGTCACAGGCACACTGAATATGGCTGATTTAAGTGTAAAAATAGCTGAATCAGGGCAAACGGGGTTAATCACCGTTATTTCTATTCTGTTCCTGATTGTATTTGGCTTAAAAGCTGGGGTCTTCCCGCTTTATTTCTGGCTGCCAGGATCCTATCATGCACCGCCAGCAGCGATTTCGGCTTTGTTTGGCGCACTGCTGACAAAGGTCGGTTTATATGCAATTGCCAGAGTCTTTACGCTCATTTTTATACATGATACAGGTTTTACACATACAATCATGGCTTGGCTTGCCGCACTAACGGTTATATTCGGTGTCATTGGGTCTATCGCCTATGCTGATGTGCAAAAAATCGTAATTTATAACATTGTCACAGCTGTTGGCGTCATTTTGTTTGGAATTGCAGCCAATACACCGGCATCACTCCAAGGTGCCATTTATTATCTCATTCACGATATGGTGATCAAAGGCGCTTTATTTATGCTGGCAGGGGCACTGTTTGTGTATGCTGGTACCAATCACTTAAAAAAAATGGGCGGACTGATTCAATCCCAGCCTCTGCTCGGCTGGATGTTCTTCCTATCAGCTTTATCTCTTGCAGGTATCCCGCCGCTTAGTGGATTTGTTGGCAAGCTAAAAATTGTGGAAGGTGGATTCTCTACTGGATACATGACGTTTTCTATTCTTGTTTTACTGTCCAGTCTTCTTGTCCTTTATTCTATTATGAGGATTTTCATGCTCGCATTTTGGGGCAAGGAACAGGATATGCCAAGAAGAAAGCCATCCATTAGAGGAATGGTGTACCCTGGAGTACTGCTTGTAGTCTTATCGCTTGCGATTGGATTAGGGACAGAATTCATTGCACCTTATATCAATCAAGCTGCGGAAATGCTTTCAACACCAGAAAAATATATTCAAGCTGTGCTGAAGGAGTAGATGAACATGGCCTTTCAAATATTATTAAATGCTCTCCTCGCCTTTACATGGATGTTTATGAATGATACATACAGAGCTGCTGACTTTGTATCAGGATTTGCATTAGGGATGATCGCCATTTTTATGCTGCGGCGCTTCTTCCCGCAACGTTTTTATGGCTATGCCCTTTATGCGATTTTCAAGCTTGTGATCATTTTTGTCCGGGAGCTGCTTCTTGCCAATTTGAGTGTACTAAAGACGGTGTTATCTCCAAAGCTGCAGATCAAGCCTGGTATCTTCGCCTTTCGTACAGACTTAAAAACAGATTGGGAAATCACCATACTAGCCAATATGATTACATTAACACCCGGTACACTGGTCATTGATATTTCGGATGATCGGTCGATTTTATACATTCATGCCATGGATATTGAAGATGCTGAAAAAGCCATTCACGATATTCGGGTTTCATTTGAAAAAGCGATTCAGGAGGTGAGCGGTAAGTAATGGACCTTCTATTGCAAATTTCACTTGGCATTCTTGCGTTGTCTACTTTGCTTTTTGTTATACGGGTTATCAAAGGACCTTCTATTCCTGATCGCGTTAGTGCGCTTGATGCGATAGGTATCAATTTAATTGGAATGACAGCCATCGTGTCCATTTTACTGAGAACCACTACGTTCTTTGAAATTATTTTACTGCTCGGTATCCTTGCCTTTATCGGCACTGTCGCTTTTTCCAAATTCCTTGAGAAAGGGGAAGTGATTGAAAATGATCGTCATCGCTAAAGCCATCGTCATTTTCTTTATCCTGCTTGGGGCAATCCTTTGTCTGATCGCAGCCATTGGTGTCCTTCGCCTGCCTGATGTTTACACACGTATGCATGCTGCATCAAAAGCTTCGACACTTGGCGTTGTCCTCATTTTAGTTGGTGTGTTCTTTCACGAGTGGTTTCTGGCAGGGGTCATCTCCGCAAAAATTTTGCTCGGGATTGTTTTTATCTTCCTGACTGCACCAGTTGGCGCTCATTTAATCGGAAGAGCTGCTTACAATACTGGTGTGAAAATGGATAAACGAAGTGTCCAAGATGATTATGGCGGTTTCCGTAACTTTGTCATTAAGCGAAAAGAAGACTCTTATTTATAAATGAAGAACCAGACATTCAGGTCCTGTTCACTTCATGTTCATGATTAGATGTTCCTAAAAGAATATAAAAAAAGCTTCCGCATCGGGAGCTTTTTTATATGCGATCAATGACAGCAAGTGTACATCTTGACGTACAGATATGACGGTCTCGATCATCTTTTATATCGACTTGGAATACCATTGTACGCCGTCCTACATGTACAGGAACAGCTGTAGCTGTCACCACTCCATCACGTACAGATTTTAAATGATTGGCATTGATCTCAATACCTGAGCAAACCTGCTGAGTTACATCTAAATGAGCAGCAGCCCCCATGCTCGCCACTGTTTCTGCTAGAGCAGCTGACGCGCCTCCGTGCAGTAATCCAAATGGCTGTTTTGTTCGGTGATCGACTGGCATTGTCGCCACGCAGCGTGACTGATTGCATTCCACAATTTCAATACCCAGTGCCTCAAGCAGTGTATTAGATCCACTTACATCCATCAAGGCCCTCTCCCTTCACACGTTTACAGCACACTTTCAGATTTTGCAATTAACACCGCTTCTGTTCGAGATCCTACATTCAGCTTATTAAAGATGGATGTCAAACTGTATTCAATCGAGCGTTTGCTCAAATGAAGCACATCGGCGATCTCTTGGTTTGTGTAGCCCTTTTCCACTTCTCGAAGAATTAAACATTCACGCTCTGTTAACAGCTCATGATCCGTCTGCTGCGCCTGTTCTGGCTTCTCTTGCTGCTGTGAAATTAATTTCTTTAAATAGGATAGCTGAATGACCACTTCTCCTTGCAATGTGCGGTGTATGTATTCAATAATTTTGTCTTTTGTCTCTGTTTTACTTATTGCACCATGCAATCCAGCTCGAATGGCCTCTTCGAAATAATCATCTACTTCATATCCTGTATAAATAATAATTTTCACTTGTTGATTCGTTTCTAGAATTTTTTTCGCAATGTCCATTCCATTGATATCCCCAAGATTTAAATCCATCAAGATCACATCATAGATGGAAAAGTCATGCGTCTTTAAAAAGGCGGCTTCTGCATCAGGACTTAAACAATCGACTGATAGCTGCTGATCTGATTCTAATATGCTTTTTGTCCCTTCCATGACAGCCGGATGATCATCAATGACCAATATCTTCTTCATGTCTTCCTCCCTTTAAATCACTCACTTTCATTTTATATAAAAGACTTGGCAGATGCCAAGTCTTATTCCTTAAGAAATCGTTACAATTCCATTTCAATTTTCACCTTGAGCCCTTTTTCAGGTGCTGTGTGAATTTGAAGCTTCCCATTTAACGCTTTG
This sequence comes from Bacillus xiamenensis, assembly GCF_001857925.1. NCBI lineage: Bacteria > Bacillati > Bacillota > Bacilli > Caryophanales > Bacillaceae > Bacillus > Bacillus xiamenensis. The sequence continues at coordinate 2,531,080 of NZ_CP017786.1, read as the reverse complement.
ACTCGCTCCCTTATACCTGAGAGTCCCATGCTCATCGTGTGCTGATCAAGCTGGCTTGCATCAAATCCGACTCCATCGTCCTCATAATGGAGAACAACTTGATCTTTAATACAAATGAGCATCACTAAGACTTGGCTGGCCTTAGAATGCTTCAACGCATTGGATAACAGCTCCTGCACAATCCGGTAAATATTCAGCTGTGAGTCAATATCAATGTCCAGTTCTTTATCAAAGCGGGTCGTATTCAGCCTAATATGAAATGGTGCTTCCTCTTGGATTTGAGAAACCAGCTTCGAAATCGCCTTCACTAACCCTAAATCATAAAGGAGTTGTGGCCGAAGTTCATGGCATGTTTCTCTTGTGGTTTGAATCACCTTAGACATTTGTTCATTCCATGAGATAAGCGAATTTTCAATAGACGTTGTGCATTGTTCATTATGAAAATTGGTTAAAAACATTTCAGACTGTCTTTTCAGCGAAATCAAATCCTGCAGCACAGAATCATGGAGATCCCTCGCTAAATCTGAGCGCTGCTTCTCTTCCATCGCAAACATGATCTTTTTCAGCCAAGCAGGATTGGATTCACGCTGTTTCAAATCTTCAAGATGCTCCATCAATTCTTCAATCTTGACAACATTTTCTAAACTGACACTTGTGTAAAATGCCAATGTTTTCAGCCATGAAATTTCATCGCGGGTCAGCTTCGGTGTCTTTAAATTGGATAAACAGCAAATCACAAACGAGTGACCGCCCCGCTCGCCAATTTTCATCATGAATCCTTTATCCAGTCCGATGATTTTACCAACTTCACCTAAAATATCTTGAAATTGATCCACATAATCTTTCCATAGCTGGCTTTCTTCTATTGATTCATCAATTTCATCAATTTCAACAATTTCTCCATCAGCCTTCACCTCTAGCACAAAGGCTTTATTCACAACGAGCACTTCTAAAATGGTGTATTTCAAATGATACAGTACTTGATGAAGTGATGACGCCTCACGAATAAGCTGTGTAAATTTAAATACACTATCCTGATAATTATGCTTCTCTGAAAAACGTTTCAAACGAAAACGGAAATCTAAAATTTCTTTAAAATAGAAAACAGCCAACATGAGTGTATATGTGATGAATGTGAGCTTCAGTGTGTACTTTAAATCTTCTGGTTTTTGCAGAATATAAAACGTGACAACAACTAAAATGGTCGGTGTAATGGCAATAAATCCATAGTATTTAAGTCTACTAATCAAGAAATCCATATTGTAAAGTTTGTTCGTCATGAATTGATACACGAGTGAAAAAGGAATGAGCAATACAAAAGAAGTTAAGAAAAAGGGATCTACAACATAAATACGAAACAAAACATATGGAATTGCAAATAAAAATATAAACGGACAAAATGCTATGATATTAATCATGACAAAAAACTTTAAAACAGACCCCTGCTCTGTCTCTTTATATTTCTGCATTCCATTAATAATGACTTTGAATGACATGATAATAGAAGCAAAAAAGAATAAAAGATTTAAACTCGGCATGTATCTGGCTATCACCGAATCAATTGGAACAAACAGCTCTATTACTAGATTAGTTATAGGAAGACTATATAAAATATAAATTGTTTTTCGAGTCGTTATATGCAGGTCAAACTCTTTAAAATATTGATAAATGAAATGAATATAAAAGATAAATACACTTGATAAACAAAATGTGATGACATAATGGCTAAATCTATCACCAATACCTGAAGTACCTGCACTAAGATATCCGATACAAATCGTTAATAAAAATAAAACTAAAAGAAATGCTGATTTTCGTTGGACCTCTTTGTTAATACGAATGATAAAGAAGATACAAAATAAACATATTGAATACAGGATGAGAGGAATTATATAGACAAATAAACTTTCTTGACCAATCAATGTCTTATTTTTTAGGGTGATCATTTGGTTGCCTCTTTGAATATCAATTCTTTGCACATTCCTAAGCTCACCATTGATCAAATGATCTTTATTGTTAGCAGGTTCTCCATTGATTTTAAGTATAATATCTCCTTCTTCTAATCCTGATGTGTAGGCTAAAGAAAGATATTCGACTTTGACAACTTCTGCTTGACCATTCTTGTTCTCCGCAACACGTGCTCCATTAAAAATATCAAATACATAAATATATGAAACATAGATCACAAATAAAAAAGACAGAAAAACCAAAAAAGCAGATAGTTTCGTATAAGTTATCTTCATGTATAAAACATCCTTAACTGGAGAACTTTTAGATCATTTTTAAATGAATAGTATCATTTATAGTACCATATATAATCTGCAGACATTTGCCCTTTTTTTATGCCTTGAATGATTGCTTTCATCGTTTCCTCATCTGTGTGAATTAAACTTGCATTCCCTAAGTCCAATTCATTCACAACATTAGGATTTTCCACTAAATATGCAATAACATTTTGAATGTTCAATCATTGCCCTCCTTTGTCATATATGCATATAATTGTTCCTTTTTCGTTTTAGGCAAATCAAGTTGTGCAATTCCTTGCTTCATTTTTAACATCATAATCTCTCTCATCGATACCATGTACTGAGTCAAACCAGCTTCAAGTAACTTTTGCTTCAGTTGAAACGGCTTTTGCTCTGACTCATCCAGCCGGTTAGAAAAGAAGGAAAGAAGCTCTAGACTGACATCGTTAAAATGTCTTTGTAAATAACTAAATGCCAGCGTTTGTTTTTTTTGAAAATCTCCGTTTGTTTTTGAAAATAACGCAAAAAAATCGTTACTGATTTGTTCAGCAACACCATAATAAATCGAATAAGATTCTACAGTGGCATTCATTTTTCTTGTCGCTAAATAAACACCCAGTACGCTAGAAAGAGCTGTTAAAGATCCAGATTTTTTCCTTAAAACCTCTACACACTCTTCTTCTGTTCCATACAAATGACTCAAATCCTCATGCTGCCCTTCCATAGACATTTTGATGAAGTGGAACAGTTTCTCTATTAGTTGAGAATTATTTTCACAAATTGATGTGATGAATTGGATACTCACCGTATACAAATACGTAGAAGCATTGATGGCCACTCCTTGGTTTATGTTCATCCAAGGATACGAATCATTATCCTGATCTTCAACATCATCTAATATATCGGCAGATAAGATGAGAAGTTCAATCCCTGCTGCCAATTCTGTAATCGCTTGCTTGTCTTGTCCGCCAAATGCCTCATAATGCTGGTAAGCCAATTGACCAAAATGACATTCTTTCTTTATATCTGTAAATTCAAGAAGCAGCTTTTGTAAATCATTCTGCCTGACTGCATGTTGAATCAAATCAGACATTTTCTGCTTGATTTTTTTATTCTCTAGATAGTTTAGCATACTCGATCTTGATCCTCACCCTCTCGCCTCTTATTTTACTAAAAAGAAATAAACAAATGTCCACTGACATCACTATTTAACAATTATATAATAATATATCCTTTTTTTGTATGTATTTGGATAAAAAAAAAGACTTGATGGCCATCAAGTCTTTAAGAAATTTTCACATATTCATATTTGTCGTATTGATCAATGCTTTTGTTAATGTTATGAAGAGAAGCCGTTGTTTCTCTAATTTCGTTTTCGAGTTTCCATAATAGTTGTTTCAGTTCTTCGATTTCATACTTTTCCATCGATTCCACTCTCCTTTTTTGGAAGATCAATGTATTTGTGTATGGTGATTGGGTCATAAGTATTTGATCTGTTACTAACAGTGTAAATGCTATTGAGTATTTTTTCACCGAAAAGTATGCACAAAATGTGTGCGTGATACCGCAAAATTCAATAGGTCTTTCTTCATCATTTTCAGACTTTTCAAATGATACTTTTATCTCAATTTCAAAGGAACCGCGTCATTTTTCCGACAAGAACAGGCACGATTCGGCACGATTCTCACACAACAGAACATACGATCCCTTCTGTTCTCACGGTTTTTCATGTCATAGGTCAGACGACAGGCTCTACTGTAGACACCGCAATTTTTTGGCGACATTCACCGAAATTGACCGCAAAAGTACCTATTTTTATGATGAATGTGCAAAGGTAGAAAGATCATTTTGATTCTTTATTCTGATTTTCTTCATACATTTAGAACAGATATCCGTCCAAATTCACTTCAATGAGAGAAGAGGTGACCATGTGTTTTACTATGTTCCTTATCCCCCTTTGCAGGTTCCCGCAATGAGGAGCGCATACCCACGAACGCCTATGACCTTCCCCCCGGTGGATGCCCACGCGTTTCAAAGAGCTGCAAAAGAATCAACCCGGCTCGTTGCTGATGCATCACTCATTACACAGCAAATTTCCGGATCGCTTTCGTTTGGACAGCGAATCATGGAGGCTGGTGAGCGCGCTGACACCGCAAGTGTGATTCGAATGCTAAGACAAATCGGGGTAAAAAGCAATATCGATATCCGCTTTAGTCCAGAAGGCATTCGCATCTACTTATCCCTAACTTCAAGCAGGCTTTTTCTGCTTTTACAGTGGGGATGACAAAGAAAAGCCGCTCACGTCAGAGCGGCTTTTGTTAAGATTCAAACATTTTATGACACCATTCAATGGCTTCTATATAACAGCCGTAGGCTTCTTGCTTCGGAAGACGTCCTTCTAACATCTCATCATCCCATTCATTTCGTTCAATACGTTTGGCGACGTCTAAAACAAAGGAATAGTCATTTTCATAACCAAGCAGCGCCTCACCCACTTCATCAGAAAGCGGCAGCTCCTTCACAAGTTCAGTAATGTCTGCCCTAACAAGCGTATCAATGAGTGAAAACATGCCTGTCAGCATATAAGAAGCGGGATGCTCTCGTTCGGTTCGATGGGCAATGAGTTCACACGTTTTGGCCCGAATGAACGACATTTTGATGATTTCTTTTTGACTTGAGTTGGCTTGCACATTGAGTTCTTTAAATGAAAGAATAAAGATCCATCGCCGAATCTCGTTAAATCCAAGCAGGATAATTGCCTGCCGAATACTCTTGATTTGATAAAGGCGTCTCATGCCGCCCGAATTCAGCATTTTTAATAATTGATATGAAAGCGAAAGATCACTCTCTATAAAATGCGTCACGGTCTGGATATTCGGTTGTTCCTTGCTCAGCTCATTCAATAGCTGATGGTACGCATGAAAGCTAGTCGACAAGGCTCGTCCCGAAATGACGTGCGGTTCACTAAAGAAATATCCTTGAAACAAATGGAAGCCAGCTTCTAACGCTTCTTCATATTCTTTTCGCGTTTCTACCTTTTCAGCAAGGAAACGAAGTCGATACTTTTTATATGTATGTAAAATGGCTCTTCGTTCTTCACATGTTGTTTTTAGAAAGTCAATTTTTAAAATATCAATGCAATCGAGGAGTTCGTCAAGTAATTTGTCATGAAAATGGGTTCCGTTCAGAAAGAAATCATCGAGTGCAATCGTGTAACCCCATTTTTTTAATTGCTTACATCTCATGATAAGTGCCGGGGTAATCGGCACATTTTCTAATATCTCAATCACAAGCTGATGTGGATCAAAATAAGTGAGCAGATCAGACGAAAGCAAGCTTTCCGTAAAATTAATGTAGCATCGTTTTCCTTCTGTCAGTGTTTCGATGCCAATGTTTAAAAAACTATTAATAATGAGGTCCGTTGTCGCTTGATCACCATCTTCAGCATGATATGTATTGGTTTCACTATCTCTATAAAGAAGCTCATATGATACGACTTGTTCTTTTCTATTAAAAATAGGCTGTCTCGCAACAAACACCCTCAACTGCTCCAGTCCTCCTTTATGCAATGACAAACAAGATGTGCTTTCAGTATACCAAATGATTGCCCCTATGGTTCATTTTGAATCGGTCATAACAAAAAAAAGAGACCACCTGACTGGATGATCTCCTTTTCCGCTAGCATCAGCTTTCATAAAGCTCTTTTTTGATTTTGTTTTTCACATCATGGATAAATTGCATCTTATTATCCCAGCATTTTTGACTCAAATCGACTGGATATTCTTCTGGTTTGCTGATTCGTTTGTATTCCTCCCAGAAGAGTCCGAGACTATCCTGAACATACGCTTGAATCGTTTGAATATCAGGATTATTATATACAAGCTTTCCTTGTTCGAAAATGGGGACGTGAAGGTCCTTCGCCACAAAGTTTGTCACAAATTTGCTGATAAATGTATGGACTGGATGGAACATTTTTAGTTTCTCTGCACTTTGTACATCTTCGTCTTCAAGGGCAATGTAGTCTCCCTCAGAGTGATGATTCAATTGATTAATAATGCGATACACTCGTTTACGGCCTGGTGTTGTGACTTTCTCTGGGTTGGATGAGATTTTGATGGTGTCATTCATTTTGCCGTTTTCTTCAATTGATACGAGCTTATATACGGCACCGAGGGCTGGCTGATCAAATGCAGTAATCAGTTTCGTTCCAACACCCCACACATCAATTTTTGCGCCTTGTGCTTTTAAGTTCATAATGGTATGTTCATCAAGATCGCTTGATGCAATGACTTTTGCGTCATGGAATCCTGCTTCATCCAGCATCGCTCTAGCCTTTTTAGACAAGTATGCAAGATCTCCGCTATCCAGTCTGATCCCAATAAAGTTGATTTTGTCTCCGAATTCCTTCGCTACCTTAATCGCATTTGGAATGCCTGATCTGACAGTATCATATGTATCCACTAAAAAGACACAGTCTGTATGTGTTTCAGCATATTTTCTAAATGCTGTATATTCGTCGCGATATGCTTGTACTAGCGCATGGGCATGTGTTCCAGATACAGGGATATTGAAGCGTTTCCCTGCACGGACATTACTTGTTGCTTGGAATCCGCCGATCAGTGCCGCTCTTGCTCCCCACATGGCAGCATCCATTTCATGCGCACGTCTTGTTCCGAATTCTAATGCTGTCTCATCTTCAATGATGCCTTTAATCCGAGCCGCTTTTGTTGCGATCAGCGTCTGGAAGTTCACAATATTAAGCAGTGCCGTTTCGATTAACTGCGCTTCAACAAGCGTTGCCTCGATGCGCATAATTGGTTCATTCGCAAAGACAATTTCCCCTTCTCGCATTGAATGAAGTGTACCTGTAAAGGTCAACCCGCTTAAGTATTCAATGAAATCGCTTTTATAACCGAGTTCATCTTTTAAATAAGCAAGATCGCTTTCGGTGAAGGAGAAGTCCGATAAATATTCAATCGCTTTTTCTAAACCAGCAAATACAGCAAAGCCATTGTCAAATGGAAGCTTTCTAAAGAAGAGTTCAAACACTGCCTTCTTCTCATGAATGCCGTCTCTCCAATATGTTTCTGCCATGTTAATTTGATAAAGATCTGTATGTAGTGATAAACTGTCGTCAGTAAACCGATGCTCCAACTTCCATTCTCCTTCCCTTACTTAACCACTTTCGCTCCAAGCGTATGCTCAAAGTGAGAAAGTGCCCACTTGTGCCCCGCTTCATTAAAACTTGCCACCGCATTCTCATGAATCACAAGTTCAAAGCCTTTATTGTACGCATCAACAGCTGTATGAAGTACACAAATATCGGTACACACTCCGGCTAAATGAAGTTCAGTGATGCCACGCTCGCGCAGTTTCATTTCTAATTGAGTGCCAGCAAAAGCAGAGTATCTTGTTTTTTCCATATAATAGACATGCTTTACATGTTTTGACGTGTGAAATAGTGAACTTAGTTTTCCGTAAAGTTCAATTCCTTCTGTTCCGCGAATATTATGGGGCGGAAATAACTTAGTCTCAGGATGATAAGGGTCTTGTTCTTCATGATGATCGACGGCAAAGACAACAAAGTGTCCTTCATCAATAAATGTAGAAGTGATCTCTGTGATCTTTGATTCAATTGCCTGTCCAGGCTTTCCGCACGTCAGCTTGCCATCGTCTGCAACAAAATCAACTGTATAATCAATACAAATCAGTGCTTTGCCCATCCGCATCTCTCCCATATACTCTTTTGAATCATTATAGCCTATTCATTTCACTAGGGAAACCTATTCAACAGATTCACGAGAAAAAGCTTTTTGAAACAGCTCATCTTCTATATAGATGCGCTCTTGATTGATCGCGTGCGGCATCTCTATGACAAGACCGAAAGGAGAATGTGACTCGTGATGGTTGACCACTTTAAAAGAACACCCAGCAGCATTTGCCATTTTGACATATGGAGAATAAGAAGCATAAGACAATTCACCATTTAAAAGAACAGTGGCTTCGCGGTTTGCCTTCAATACTTGCTCGACCTCTTGATACGGTTTATTTCTTGATACTTGCCCCTTTGTCAGAGCGAGAAGAGCGCGTTCCCTTAATGACCCGAGAAACATTCTTCGTTCATCGGGTTTTGTTTCAGCATGTCCAAATATTCCTTGCTGCAAATAAAAGTCTACGGATTCTTCTTTCATTGCGGTTTTCACTCCTGATTTCAACATTTACATTTCTGTGACCCAGTGCACAATTTTTTGTGCGATTTCTCGTGCTTCGTTTATTTCTACCCTTTGGTTTAAGGATTGTTCAAGTGTTTGCTCAAGCTGCGCTTTTTCGTCCTCATACGCAATGGACATACTCCATTCAATATCAGGTACAGCGACAAGTGTTTTATATTCTTTTTTATTTTCATGTAAATATACATTGTAGGTCTTTGGTTGTCCGCTTGTGATATGTGCTTTTCTTATTTTCATTTGACTCTTTTTACACCTCTTTTTCTTCTTCCTTTCATATCCATTGTACCATAAAAAAAGACAGCTTCTGAAAAGGAATCCCTTTCAAAGCTGGCTATGCGTTAAAGCTTTTTGGCTGGCTGATCAGGTTTGAATCCCAAACAAATGTGACATTTGGACTGTTGAAGAACTGGACAAAGTCTCCTGCATTATAGGTGCCTGAACCGCCGGCAGAGTGATCAACACTTTTGGGCGAAATGGCAAACACATCACCGAAATGTGCAGAACCATTTCCAATAACACGGTCAATATGAATAGGCCCAACAATTGCTGGCATCTTCCCACCACCTTTACTACCCTCATCATATGCCTAGCGGAACAATACGTGTCTATCCAACATAAAAAGACAGCTGATCTGTCTTATGATCAGCTGTCTTTCTATGCATTAAATGATTGAGGCTGGCCAAACAGTGTAAAGTCCCAAAGCATGGTGGCATTCGGATCACTTGTCAGGGACATATAATCACCTGAATTAAAAGCTCCCGCTCCGCCGGTCGAGTGATCTACAGCCAAAGGGGCAATGGCTAGAACATCACCAAAAGTAGCCGAACCGTTCCCGCCTAAAGCTTCAATATGAATGGGTCCAACAATTGCTGGCATCTTCCTTCTCCTCCCTATCTGCTTATGTGAGTCATCTTATGCACATAGGGGAAAGTTGTGCATCTGTCCTAGACGTTTAAATGCTGCTCTTTTCGAGAACGCTGACGCAGCTGAACCAATCTGACAATATTCAGTGTAATGGCTTTAAGTAGAGCATAAACAGGGACAGCAAAGATCATGCCAAGTATTCCACCAAAGCTGCCTGCACCAATTAATAGCAGGATAATCGTCAATGGATGTGTGTTCAGACGTTTCCCAATCACCAATGGAGAAATCACGTTTCCATCAATTTGCTGAACGACAAGTATCACAATCACTGTTACAACCGCTTTTCCCGGGGAATCCAGAAAGGCAATGAGCACAGCTGGTGCCGCGCCAAGATATGGCCCAAGATACGGAATCACGTTTGTGACCGCAATGATGATGCCGAGAATAAGCGCATACTTTACACCAATCAATAAGTATCCGATAAAACAAGCAACTCCGACAAATAAACATACAACAATCTGCCCCTGTATGTAAGCTGCAAGCGTGTCGTTTAATTCTTTGAAGATTTTCAGTCCTTCCTTGCGGTAAGGCACTGGCAAGAATTGAACGAGCTTGTCCGGAAACTTATGTCCGTCTTTTAGCATATAAAACAAAATGAACGGAACTGTAATCACGGCAAGGGCAATATTTGCAATCACGCCAAACACCGCAGACATACTTGAAGCAATATTTTCCGGTAAATCTTTTAATGTCGAAACGATCGTCTGTTCAAACTTTGAAACTGACACATAATCTTGGTTCATCATCCAAGTAAATGTTTTGGAGTGCGAAAAGTCATTAATAAATTTCTGCAAATCCGTCACATAACCAGGGAAGCTTTTAACAAGTCCACCCACCTGGGTGACAATGACAGGACCGGCAGCATTGACAATGAATGTGATGAGCCCGATGAACAGGAGATAAATGATCAGAATGGCGAGCGTCCTAGGAATCTTCTTCGATAAGAACCGAACAATTGGATTGAAAATGAAAAAGAGAATGCCTGCCAGTAAGATAGGGACAAACAAGGTTGATGCAAATAAAATGATCGGCTGAAATAAAAACGAAACCTTTGTTGATACATACACAATAAGTAAAACCAGTAGTATTTGGAATGTCCAAAAATGAACTTTAGATTTTAACAAAGATGCTCCTCCTGTTACGTATTGATCTTATTAAAAAACTACTATTCAACCCACCTTCTGTCAACTGCTTCTTGTTTTAGAACCACATTTTTTGAAAAAAAAAGAACAATTGGTATATCATGCACTTTTTCTAGATATACATTCTATAAGCATGAAAAAAGCAGACACCTATGCGTCTGCTTGTTACACTCTTTCACTGTGATCAGGCATCACCGACACGATTTGCTGGATCCGCACATAAAAAACTGATTTTGCCCCCGCCTCAATTACAATATGATCCGGCATGACTTCCTTCAACTTTCCACGTACTGTATCTTTCACTGTTTGAACAATCAATCTCATACCGACTACTTTCTGCAATGTTTGATAAACATATGGATCAACTAATGAAACGAGCTGTGGACTTCCTTGTTGTGCCATCCTACCTGCCCCTTTACTTGTGTATTTACCCACAGCGTATGCAATGACCCATGTGAGTGTCACTCGGCAAACCCACAACATTAATACCATATTTTTACAAATTATATTCTTTTACATTTTTTAGAAGTATAATAGACTGGTGCTGCCAACATCTTAAATCATTTGAAGAGGTGAATGATCTTGAAAAAATTAATCTGTATCGTTGCTGTCATGCTCTTACTATCCTCTGCAAGTTATGCGCACGCAGGCACAATTGGAGATGCACCTGGTACACCAGGGAAGTGGTTTAAAGGAGAAGAGCCGGCTCAAACAGACACGTCAAAACCCCCGCTTGTTTTTGTTCATGGCATCAACAGCTCTTCCTCCACATGGTCTGATAAAAATGATATGGCAAAACAAGCTGTTCTGAATGGATACGAAAGCGCATTCATAGATTTGTATCCAGATCAGGACATGAAAACGAATGGCAAACTATTAGCAGAAAAACTAAAAGAAATCTATGATTTTTTTGGTAGAAAGCTTATTGTGATCGGTCATAGTAAAGGCGGAGTGGATACGCAGGCCGCACTTGTGTATTACAATGCCCATCCATATGTAGATAAGGTCATCACACTCGGCTCCCCTCATTATGGAACGCCGCTTGCGGATTTAGCCTATAGCAAGGGCGGGAGCTGGCTTGCGCAAATCCTTGGACAAAAAAGCGAGGCGCTCTATTCTCTGCAAACCGGTCTTATGGCGGCTTTTCGAAGTGAAACCGACCGGCTGGAGACGTTCCCCAATAAATATGTGACCTATTCTGGTTCAGAATGGGGAACTTTTGGCGGCGTGCTTTATTTAGGCGGCATGTATTTAAAGAGCTTTGGTGCAAACGATGGCGCTGTTACGGTCAGCAGCACAAGGCTCTCGTATGCAAACAATATTCTAACAGGAAAATGGGATCACTTTTCGATCAAAAACGGCACAAGCATGTTCCCCGTATTCGAGCATCAGCTGCTGGCAAGTACCACAAGTGATGATCTTGAAGAGGAAGTGAATCAAGAGCCTGTCTCTGATGAGCTGAATACAGACATTTATGTAAAAGGCGGGGAAAGCGAAAAGGAGAAAACAGAAGCGTTCTATGTAGAGGAAGGAACGAATGGCTTATCGATCCAGTGGTTAAATGAACAGAAAGAAACAAGTCTTGAAATTGTCGCCCCAAATGGAGATGTCTTAACGAACCTTACGACATCAGATGCATCATTTCCATATGAAGGCGCATATTCACACCATGTACAAATCAATAAACCCGTTCCTGGAAAATGGACGATTCGATCGAATTCAGGGAAAAAGGCACCTTATTTGCTGCTTGTGTCCTTTGACTCACCGTTAAATGAAGAGATCAAAATAGCTGCAGCGAAATCAGGAGATGCATCGACACATTCGAGCAGCCTGATTAAACGGATCAGTAAGACAGTAGAGACCGTTTATGTTCAGGATGCACAAGAGGATCATCCACTGAAAACGAGCTCTTCATCAGCCGTTCAATTGAAAAAACAAGGTGCTTATTCCGTCACGGTTCATTACACAGGTCTCACTGCGTCAGGGAATTCTGCGTTTAACCGTACTGTTATTCGCACATTGTATGTCGATCAGCATGGAACGATTCATGGAGACATTCCATATTAAACAGATCGTTTCATGGGCTGAAGCGCCTGCTGCACCTTCTCATCCAATTCAGCAATTTTTTGTAGTGCGAGTGATTCATCTATTTGTCTGTAATGATGGTGTCCGCCAGGCTCTTCATCCATTTCATCTGCTTTTTTCACTATTTGCTGGAGTGTGTCCTTATGCAGGTCGCCCTCTGGCAAATAGGAATCCGTATGAAGCAGAATGGCCAGCGCAATATCTTTGGCTGCTTTTGGTTCCTCACCGAGCCGTATCAGCAGTTTATGTGCCCGCTCTGCGCCTTTAATGGCATGAATATCATTCCGTCTATATGTCTCGTAATCCCATTCTCCGCCCGCTGTATACCATTCATAGTGGCCGATGTCATGCAAGAGTGCTGCTTTCACAGCAAGATCTGGGTTAATTCCAGCCTTCATCGCCAATTTGAATGCGTGATAAGCACAAGCTATCGCATGGGCTTTCCCTGAACGATTTAAATATTTTTGAGCGACTGGATGGGTATAAACATCCATTAACGTAACCTTTCTCATGGAAACCCCTCCTTATCTATATTTTTAGCATCCTAACATATTCCGAAAAGAAACTCAAATGTTCTGTCATATTTCCTATGAGCTTCAAGATTAGCTTATGCGATACAAGCTGTCTTTGCTTGTACAATACGAAAAAAGCAGTCGTTATGACTGCTTTCAGATTGTTGACAAAGGGCTAAAATGATCTTTATTTTAGCCCTTTGTCTTCTTTTCAGCGTGACATGAAAACCTTTGCAGTCTAGGAAGGACGAGTACTGGCGCGGAGCGAATTTGACATTCGTGAGCACCAGCACGCAGGACTGACACCGAATGCGAGGGTTTGTCTACACGCTGAAGCAGTCGTTATGACTGCTTTTTTCCATACTCACGCGCATCGTATACACAACCGCCAGCAGGCTCATCCGCTAGAAGGTCGAGCAAAATACCGGCGACTTCATCCGGGCTCTTTAGCGTACCTGTTTCATATAATTGCTGAAACCGTTCAATTTGTTCGAAGTCCTGCTTGGAGGCTTTCCGAATCTCTCCTTGCATATCCGTATCAATCGTCCCAGGTGAAAAGGAAAATGTGGTGATAGGATGCGCTTCGTCTTGCTGTTCCTCATGTAAAGTTCTCATAAACATATCAAGCCCTGCTTTTGAGCTGCAATAGGCGCTCCAGCCTTTGTACGGATTTTTAGCCGCTCCAGAGGAAAGATGAACGATTGTTTTCTTCCCTTTAAAGGATTGTGTCTCTCTAACAAACATATGACTCAGTAAGACAGGCATCATAAGATTCAGCGTATAATGCCGATGAAGCGTATCCTGTCCTCCTTGCCCTACCCGTTTGATAGGGGTCACCATTCCTGCATTATTGACAAACAAGATGTCATCAGCCTTTTCAAGTGTTTGTGATGACAATATATCCTGAAGCCACTTGGCAGCCGCTTCCTCATCTGTGAGGTCGACCTGTGTATGTGTGAGGTGCGGATGGGATATCGGAGCCGCACTTCTTGCAGATGTGAACACGTGGTCCCCTCGTGAAAGAAGCCTTTTCACAAGTGCTAGTCCAAATCCTTTTGATCCTCCTGTAACGATTGAAATTCGAATGGTCATCTCCTCCCTTAGTACTCCTATTTTACGTAGTGATTCAGCATGACATCAAGCAATCTGCATAAAGAAAAGCCTGCCCCTTTTAAAGAGGCAGGCTATTTCTTTTCCGTCTTCACATTCACCTTTGGAATGAGGATAACCATCACTATGATGCCGCATGCTATCAAGATCCCAAAAATGGTCGGAAGAAGCGCCGATCTCTGCTTTTCATGATCATCGGCAATAGGTGCTGATACAGCCGAATCACTAAAAGAGATGTTGATCTCTTTCATCATACGAGCTGGCGTTTTAGGCGGATTTTCTTTCAGATCACTGAACAGCTGCGGCGAAAGCTGGCCGCCAGAGGTTTTAGGCGGTTCAGCAAAATGAATGTCTGTTTTGACTTTTGATGTTGTTTTGCTTTGTTCGTATTTCGTTTGATCTCTCAATATACTTGAGTTAATATTGAGATCCTTTTCTTGATATTCATTCGGCTTGACATTCGTATCCGTATCTTCACCTGTAGCAGCAAAAGCAGCAGGGATGAGGAGAAAAAGGGATATGACACCAAGTGCCATCCCTTTGACGTATAGGTTAAGCCTCATGAGTCACATCACGTTCCTCTGTTTGATCTTTCCATAGCCTTTTCACAAGTGGTATGACCATTAACAAGACAGTTAAAATCAACAGCCCTGTGATGCCTATGCCGAAGTTATCTCCATTTCCATATTGGATGGACAAATACACGTCGGTCACGGGATTTGTAAAGTAGAAATTCGGCATGACCAAATCAATTAAAGGTGCGACAAAGAAGAAAATAAGCGCCGTTGCTGCCATCCATCCGGCAATGGAACCGAAAAGGAAGGCCGTGCGAATAAAGGCAGAGCACGCCACTAGCAGCAGAATCGTGAAGATCGACCATTGAATGGCTTGATCATCTGCAAGTTTGTAAATGTTGAGTCCAAACAGGCTGATCATCAGCCCGACTAAAAGATTCAAAATGCCAAACAGAGCACCTTTCACCAGCATTGGAGCCGCGGCATAATACGAGCTAAAAAAGCCAATCAACAAACTGCTAATCATCACAATGACCAAAATCACCACTGGCGGTACAGTCTGCGCTTTTTCTTCAGGGACGTCTCCGCTAATCTTCAACGGGTTCGCTAAGTGGTTATACACATAGTTGCTGTCGCCTTGGTCGCTTAATGTATTACCTAAAATACCATTTAAATCTTGCTGAACAAGTTTCGTAGAATGGACATTCTTGCTCCAGTTTTCGTTCAGTGTGTCCGCTTTTTCTTGAACCGTTGTGACACTCTCTTCAATGTTATTCGTATAATCTGCCACCCCTTTTTGACGGTCAGTTAACGAACTCATATTTTCAGAAAGACGAAGCACTTCCTGACCAATTGAATCCTGTGCACTCACAACAATCGAACTGCCCGCAAGGTCTGCCGTATACACCGCATCTCCTTGATCAGCCATTTGTTCAGCTACATGGTCCGCACTTTTAGAAATTGCATTTAATTCCTGTTCCATGCTTGCCTGCTGAGTCGAAATGTATGCCGCATAGCCGTCCGAAAATTTTTGCATCTCATCAATAAAAGTTGACACATCATCGTTTGACATGAGCATTTGATTTTTGAGTGTATCCCAGTTTTCCGTTTCTTCTTTTTTGATGGAAAGGATGGACTGGATTTCATCTCCTTTTGTGTCGACCAAAGAAGAAGGATCCTTCTTTTGATAGAAGCTGTTAAGTAATGCTTCATACTGTGCTAATTCATTTGAATACTTTAATAATTCTGATGCATTTTCTGAATTTGTATCGAAGCCCCCAAGTTTATCCATTTTTGATGTATATTGATTTAATGGAGATTGAGTTGTTTCTATTCGTTCTAATTTTCTTGTAATAGAAGACTCTTGTTTGATAATGGATTTCTTTATATCACTTATGTTTTTATTGTTACTAGTTTCTATTCTTATTATTTTTTCTTCTAGTTTGTCTATTTTATCTGTTAAAGATTTTAGTTCTTTACTCAAAAGATCGACTTTTCCTTGTAATTGATCGTTATGAGCTTTGGTTTTCTCCTCGATATTCTTTTTCACTTCTTCTAATTTTAGGGACAGTGCTTTTAGTTGCTCTTTTGATTGAACTGACGTTGATTTGGTTTCCCCAGTTTGGTCTGGATTTTCTCCACCATTTTCAGGAGTAGGTGTCGTTTCTTCATTTCCTGACAACTCATCTGCCACTTGATTTATTTCTGTTGAGATTTCAGTTAATTCCTTCGTCTCTTCTTCAAGATCGATTTTCAAACCGTCTGACGAATCTTTTTGGTCCTCATCTTGATTATTCGAATCCTCATTCGGATCCTCTTTCGGTTTCTCTGCTTCAAGCAATGCCTTTCTTGAAGCTTTCAATTGCTCTTGCAACGGAGTAATTGTATCGCCCATATATGAAAGATATTGATCTTCATAGTTTTTAATCAATTCTTCCTGAGACTCCTGAACAAGCTTAGTTAATCCCGTCGATTGCTTAGGAATTGCGTCTTCCCTCGACTTCTGAACAGATTGAATTGCACTGTCAGTTGTTTTCAGCTGACTTTGCACCCCGTTGATATCTGTTTTTAGTCCGCCCATTTGATCGCTAAAGCTGCGGGCATTTTGATTTTGAATCTCCGCAAGCTGTTTGAGTCCTTGCTGGATTTGTTTTTTGCTTGTAGATTGCGCTTTGATCAGGAGATCCTTTTGTTTCTCCTGATACTGCTTATATTGGTCCACTACTTTCACAAAATCCTTTAGCTGACTCTTCGCTTCTTCTGTTGTACTTAAGCCGTCTTTATACTGTTTTTGTGAATCGGCCATCGCCTTTTTTAAGTCTTCTATTTGTTTCTTCTGCTGCTGGACGGCATCAGATAGTTTGTTTGAATTGGGCTTATAGAAGTTATACATCGTGTTTTGGAATTCGACTTCTTTGCCGACAATATTCTCAAATTCTTCTCTGACATTGCCGATTTCCTGTGATACAAAACTCCAGTATAAGGTCGACATCTGTTCGTTCATTTTCTTTTGAGCATTTTCCAGCTCTCTTTGCACTTTTTCTTTATTCACTGCATTGAGCTGATCTTGAATCGAAAATTGAATGGATGCCTTTTCAGGATGTTCTTTATCATAGCTCAGCACATTTTTAGAGAAGTCAGACGGAATATAGAGGACAGCGTCGTACTTTCTATTTTTCAGTCCATTTTCCGCCGCACTGCGATTGACGACCGTCCATGTGTAATCTGGACGCTCTGATAATGCTGCCACCACATCCTGTCCGAAACGAGCAGTGTTTTCACTTTCGCTCGCTCCCATATCCTCATTGACCACTGCAATATTACGCGTAGCATTCTTCTTTTGTTTTGCCGGATCATCTCCAATGAGATGGAAAAATAAAACCGGCAAAACGAGAATCAGTATCATGGTGGACACGATTTTGATGGAGCTTTTTTGCTGCTCTGTCATTGAACACTCTTCCTTTCTACCGCACATAAAGGAACCTGGATTTTCTTCTCTTTTCCGTTTTCAACCAAATAGCCGAAGCCTGGCTGAATCTCTGGTTCTTGTCTTGCATACGGAAGCGGTATGATGTTTTGCTCTGATTTTTTCATGAGTAACATGGCATGACGAACTTGTTTGATTTCGTTTGTGAGTGCATCATAGCCCTTACTGAATTCGGTATGATTTCCTGATGCGATCAGGCTAAAGCCTAGGTGTGCATAAGACTTCATGAAATCAGCCAATTGATCTTGAAGGCGCGGATCGATTGTTTGCTGAAAACGTGTGATGCCGTCGATCACCAGCACAACTTGAGCAAATGACAGCTGATCAGTTTCTCCCCGGCGCACAGCTTCGACATACATCTCTTCTCGAACCTTGAATAAACGGTCCATTTCCTCTGCCCATTTGGAGATATCATCCTTGGTCTCAAGATAATCAATGTTCTCTTCTTTTGCATAGTAAGAAAGTCCACGATCAATTGAGTCAAAGACGGCAAGCTTTTCAGGCTTTGCCGCTAACAGCTGATCAAGCAGCAGTTTTGTTACATTTGTTTTCCCACGCTGCGTTTGCCCAATAATGAGGCAGTGTTTATTCTTTTTCAAATCAAAGTATACTGGTGCCACAGATTCCTCATCTAATCCTACTGGAATGTCATAAGGCTGTTTTTGATCATCTAAACGACTCTCAAGCTCCCAAACGGTCAGCTTATCAGGCAGCATTGGCACAGGCTTTGGTTTTTCAGCGTCTTGGAAGCGGTCATGAAGAAGCTGGATCTCTTGCTTCAGATGTTCAAACAATTCGAGATCGTTCTCTCCTTCAACTGGCAGGAACATTTGCGCAAAGTAAAGCTCTTCCTTGTTGATAATGACTCTACCTGGAATCGGCTCTAAGCTGAATTTCGGTCTGCCAATAATGGAATATGCCTCTCCTTGATCCATTAAGTAATGAACAATCTTTGTTTTCAAGTTGTTCATGAGCGATTGGCGCACTGCGTTTACACGAGTTGCTGTGATCAAGAAGTAAATGCCTAATGACTGTCCATCCCGGCTCAGCTGGATAAATTCAGATTCGAGTTCATGCATTTCGTCTTTGACAATGTCAAAGTTGTCAATCACGATAAAGATGAACGGAAGCTTTTTCTCATTCAAAGCGTTGTACATTTTGATATGACTCATTTCCTGCTGTCTGAATAAACGCTTGCGATATTCAACCTCTTCACGCAGACGCTTCATCGACTTTTGAATCTTTCTCATTTGATCCATTAAGAAATAATCCGCTGTGTGCGGCAGTTTGGCGAGCGGAAGCAACGTACCGTTACCGAAGTCATAAATATACGCATGCCATTCTTCAGGGGAATATCTCTCAGCAAAGCTCATGAGCAGTGTTGTGGCCGCAAGTGATTTGCCGTAGCCGGATGACCCGAAGATGCCAATATTCCCATCCTCCATCATTTGATACGAAAGTGGATGCTGGCTTTGCTGATCTGGCTCATCGACAAGTGCGAAATGGAAGACATGCTCTTCACTCGACGCATAACGCGTTTTCGGAATACGCTCTTCAAGCGGTGGAAGCCATGGACTTGGGAGTTTCTCAATTCCAAGCTCCTGCTGCATTCTTTCAATTTCATCCACAACAGCGGAAATTTCCGTCACTGTCTCTTTTTTCACTGCTGGCTCTGTGCTGACCCCTGATAACGGAATCAGTCCAGTGTCGGTCACAATCGCAATGTCATCTTCTGACCCGTAGCCATCCTCCATATACGGTGCACCGCTCCAAGCCGATTGGAATAATTCATAGATCTCATTGTTTCCAACTTGTAAATATCCCCGACCTGTGACGGTAATCGACGCCGCATCACTATTTTTCAAAATTTCCTTACTGTCTGACGCATCTTGTACCTTTAATGCCACCTTAAAGCGGGAGTTACTCCAAATTTGATCATCAATGACCCCGCCAGGCTTCTGTGTGGCCAAAATGAGATGGACACCGAGGCTTCGCCCGATACGTGCGGCACTGACAAGCTCTCTAATAAAGTCAGGCTCTTCACTTTTTAGTTCAGCAAACTCATCAGAGATTAAGAACAAATGAGGCATCGCCTGTTCAGCCTTTTTCTCTTTATAGAGCTTCGTATAATCATTGATGTGATTCACATGATACTGATCAAACAATCGCTGACGTTTTTTCAGTTCACTTTTAATAGAGGCAAGCGCTCTTTCACTAAAGTTCTTGCTGCCTTCAATGTTTGTGATGGTCCCAAGTAAATGCGGAATATTTCGGAACGGCTGCGCCATTCCGCCTCCTTTGTAATCAATGAGCAGGAAGGCAACCTCATGTGGGTGAAAGTGTACAGCCAAAGATAAAATATACGTCTGTAAAAATTCACTTTTCCCTGATCCGGTTGTCCCAGCTAACAGACCGTGCGGACCATGTGCTTTTTCATGAAGGTTCAAATCGACAATATCGTTTTTTCCTTTATAACCGATTGGCACAGATAATGATTTTGCTGTTTCAGATGTCAGCCACTTTTCACGAATGCCAATGTCCTCTACCTGTTTGGCATGAAATAAATCAAGGAATGAGACTGTTTCTGGAATCGAGTTGGTCATTCCGACTTGATGATCTAATGTTCTTAGTGTTCTGGCAAACAGCTCATTATCCTCACGCTGATGTGTATCAAGCTGAAATGGAATCCGGACAGCCTTCTTATGTTGGATGAGAATATCTCCTTCTTCTTCGTTAATGTAACGGACAAGCGTTGAGATATTTTCAGCTAAGCTTTCCTTTGTTTCTGCCGCAAAGATAATCGAGATGCCTAAATCTGTTCGGCTGCCTTCTAAGTATTCTAAAATGACATGTTCCGCAATGAGTTCATGGTTTGTCACGATGAACACAAAGTGAGGCGTAAAGATTTTCTTCTCTTTCTCTTCCTCTAAATCACGCTCACGTAAAATTTCATAAATAGAAGATAAAAGCTGATCGCGTGTTTGTTCGTTGTAAATAAATCCTTTACCGTATGTATGAGGCAGTTGGAAGTGCGGCAGCCATTTCATCCATTCCCAATGCTCATACTCCTGTTCATTAAAGATAAAAACAAACCTCAAATCATGATAACTGTGCGAGAAAGCCAGCTGGCCGACAAGCTGGTGAAGTTCATTTTTCACAATTGCCGGTTTACCGATTAAACCGGTTGGGCCGTCCGCAAGACCGAATGTAATCGGTACATCCTTTACCTCACGATAGACATTTTGCATGTGCTGCGTTTGCTCCATTAAGTCATCAATGTCACGATTGGCCATATCGCCGCCGCTTGTCGATAATTCATAGCTTGAGGGAACTGCACCTGTCCCAAGACGCAGCTGTAAAAAATCATCACTGACAAGGGTCTTTTCCCAAATCCGCCCACTGATTTCTGACGTCAAGTACTTCATTTGTTCGAATGATGGATAATGATACGTGAGAATAAATTGTTGACGGTCATATAGCTCCTGCAGTTCTTTTCGCTTATTTTCTAAGTAAAGCGAGTAAACCCGCTGTCGTTTCTCTTCCCGTCTTTTGCGCTGTGACTTCTCTTTAAAGTATTGAACAGACGATGTAATTAACGTCATAATAAACATCGCCATCGACACGACAATAAAGATTCCACGCGGCTGTATCAGGGCAACGATCCCCATGACAAGCAGCATGACAAGCGGCGGGAGGACCACAAGCCAAAGCCCTCTGCCGTTATGTTCAGTTTCCTGTGAAGGAAAGCTAAATGAAACCCGGTCATCTGGCAGATCGTAAATCAAACGCGGTGTTCGTCTGTATAAAGGGTATCTTTGTTTCGTTTCGGTACTCGGTGGTCTTGTTTTTTCTAAACGTGTTTGAAATGGTTCGAATGCTGTCACTTGCAATAAATCATCATCTTGAAATCTAACCGTCAAAAAGTTCCAGAACAGCTCGTCTCCGGCATGAACCTTCTCTGGACCGTGAATTTGTTTCCCATTCACATAAATCGTCTCATCCTCGGGCATGACATACCAAGTTCCTTCAACTTGTTCTAAAGTAAACTGTTTGGCATCTTGAAACATCGCATGAGCTTGTTCTTTCCACACATCAACCTCATCTTTCTCCTCACGTGAAAAAGACACCTCAACTCTATTTCCTAGGTAATAAATGTGCTGATCATGATGTGCCTCCATTAACACGAGTGTGAGTGCTCCAATCTGACACGGCTCATTTGGACGTAATGTTCCTTTCTTCGTTTCTCCTTGGTATATTGAAAAACCGTCATTTGATTCTTCTGGAGATAAACGAATCGTCCCTTCATCAAATGAAAGGGAAGGGATCGTTACGGTATGCTCTATTTCAGGTCCAATCACGGCTTCACGATTGAACTGCTCATCTAAACGGACGGTTTGATAATTCTCCTCATAAAAAACCCAAAGAAGACTCAAACGCTCCACCTCCTCATCGGACAGCACCAACTGTCAGTTGTATCGAAAGAATTATTTTTTCTCATCTTTTTTCGTCTGAGAGGTTTTCTTATTTGAATCAGATTCTTTCTCTTTTTTCTCCTGATCGGCTTTTGACTGCTCTTGTTCAGCTGAATCATCTGTTTGGCTCGCTTCTGAGGAGTCATTGGTGCTTGTCTCCGTTGTTTCTTCTTCATATTTCGCCATTTCTTTAATGATTGGATCTAGCTGTTTTTGTTTTTCTTCAGCAGAAAGGCTGTCATCGTTTTGAATGTCATTACGGTAGGCGACAAGTGCTGTGAATATGTATCGGTCGTCCCCGAGTACCCGTGCTATATCAAGAGCTTCCTTGCTATTGCCTTGTCCAATGTGAATCCAAAACAAAAAGTATTGCGGGTCTGTCTGCAATGTGTACGTATCCGTGATTTCTTTTTTGTGCTGGTCAAGCAATAGATTGCCTTGATTCGTCTGCACATACGAAATGGCCAGTTCATACTGAAGAGAGACTGGCATTTGATCAGCTTTGTATTTTTCGAGCGTATCCACCACTTGGCTGTACTGTTTGTTGAGATAATATTTGTTTGCTTCCACATACGCTTCTTGTTTCGGCATGGCGAAAAAGAACGTGTAAATGGTATACACCAATGCAGGAATCAAAAGAACAAGGAGACCAAGTCCAATGTATCGTTCGAGCTTCCATTTCTTTTTTGGAATGGTTACCAGCGTCTTTTCTTTTGCTTCGATCGCTTTGATTTTTTGTTGAATCAAGGCGGACACTTCTTCAAGAGACTTTGTATCACTGATTTCCTTTGCCAGCTCGGATAATTTCAACGTATCATGATAAGCCAAATATTCTTGAAACTGATATTGATGGTCCACCACTCGAAGAATGACGGCTTTGACCTCTTTTAAGAGGCGATGCTCATCGGTTTCATATGGCGGGATGCTTTCTTTGACCCCGTAATGCAAAAATGCTGGCGCTAAGCCTTGATGAAAAACAATGTTTTCAGGAGAAACAATAGGATGCAGCCGCTTCACATCGTGTTTGCACACTGCATCGACAAGCTGGTATGAAAAAATCCATTTGCTTTTTTCATCCTTTGCATGGATGAAACGAAATTCCTGATAGGCAGGAGGCGGTTGAATCGAAATGATGACCTCACCTTCGGTTAATTGAATGTCTTTTTTAAACGAAGGATTGATGTCTTTAATTGGCGCCGCTTCTAAACCGTCTAAGAGTTTAATTGTCTCTCTTTGAAAAATGAAGGTGTAAGTGCCTTCCTCTTTTTTCATGACTGCTTCTAATTGTTCTTCTAAATAGGAACTCTTTTTATCTGCCATTTACAAAAGTCCTTTCATAGTATTTCCAGCCTGTCTCCTGTGGTGATCCCACAGTCTGACAGCTTATATTCGCCTGAAAACACAGCTTTCTTATTAACTACACGCACCCATCCGCCTTCTCGCTTTGGCAGTGAGATTTGTTTGGCCTGCCAGGCGATATGAATGACTTGCTTAATATGTAAATAATTTGATAGTCTCAAATCAAACACACTGCCATCATAATTTTTTAAGTCGATGGTAATATCGATATACACAAATTTCCACCTCACAAAATAGAAAGAGCGCCGGCATCAACTGACAGACTCGGCGCTTTTTCTGCTTTTCACACTTAGAAAGGAAATCACTTTGATTAGCCGCGGATTTGGCTTGCGATGTCTTGGTCAGTGCTTTCAAGTGTATTTGCAGTTTGATCAAGCTGATTGCTGACATCTGTTAATAGATCAGACATTTTGATGAATGAAGGCTTTAGCTGTTCGTATTGATCAGCGAATGCTTCACTAGAAGCACCTTCCCACATTCCTTTAAGATCAGAGATCATTCTATTTAGACGATCAACTTGGTTTAACACTTCTTGACTTTCAACACCATATTGCTTAGCGGTCGCTCTTAGTTCTTCTGGGGTTACGCGAATAATTCCTGACATATTCCTCATTACCTCCCGTGCATAGCCGCCATATAATGGGCTAATCCACTTATTTTTTGACGTTATTATTATAAAAACAGAAATGATACACAGTCAAACAAATCTGTTTTTATTTTACAAAATGAGTCTATAGAATTACTGTTTTTTCGCTCTTTATCTAGTATTTAACATTTTCTTGGTCATATATCCTTAATAAGCGTTGGGCAGATTCGATGAATCTTTTCGTCTATTGATTTTTTACTACGTTATTATTGTACTATTCTTTTTCATCCCCACTGACCTCCAGTGTACTCTCTTCTAGAGCTTTCTGTTTTTTAAGTTTATGGCATTTTTTTTATTGATTTACGCACCTGTTTTTCTTCATAATGTAAGTACGTGAAATATTCGAAAAAAGCAGGGGTTTTTATGACAAAAAAGACAGATCCGTTTAAGTATAGCCTTGATCGTTTAGAGGATGTGGCAGACCAAATTAGTGATGTGCTCAATTGCCCTATTACTATAGAAGATACTCATCATCGATTACTAGCCTATAGCACACACAATGATTTCACTGATCCCGCCAGAACTTCAACCATTATCTCCCGCCGTGTACCGGAAAAAGTCATTAATCGGCTTTGGAAGGACGGCATTATTCCTACACTCCTGAAAACAGATGAACCGCTTCGTGTCCCTCAAATTGCAGAGGTGGGTTTATCTAGCAGGGTCGCCATTTCGATATGGAAGGACCAAGAAGTGCTCGGATTTATTTGGGCAATTGAATCCGAGCAGCCTTTCTCAGATGAGGACATGGACCTACTCAAAATGGCAGCACATGCCGTGAAAAACAAATTACTTAATTTACAAATTCGAAAAACGAAAACAGAGGAACGCAATCAGGAGCTTTTTTGGAAGATGCTCACAGGTCATATTCATGAAAAGGATGAGATACTTGATCTCTTTTTGAGGCTCGGCATAAGATGTCCGGATACGTATGCCATTATCATCTTTCGCCTACGTGACGAGCTCACAGAGGAAACGGAAAAGAAACTCTCCTATCTGCTTGAAACAACGCAGCAAGTGCAGGTGCTCTTAACGACTGTTGATTTTCACGAATTCATTATTCTTGTCTCACCAAAAACGGAACACCCGCTTCAGGATATCAAACAATTCACAAACAGCATGCTACAACAGCTGTCTGATCGGTATCACATCCATCACGTTCAAGCGGCCATTGGTGGAATTTACGACCATATCACGCATATACAGCCATCCTATAAAGAAGCACTTGCTGTATTAAAAACAAAAGAACGCTTTCCTGTTGAAACGGAGCGTTTAAACAGTTTTTCTGAACTTGGGATTTATCAATATTTAGATGTACTTGCTGAAAAGCGAAAGGGCTCGTCTTATTCCAGTTACTCTTTATCAAAGCTGGAGGATTACGACATAAGGCACCATTCCAACCTAGTTGAGACCCTGGAACGGTTTATTGATTGTGACAGCAACGCCAATACCGCCGCAAAGCAATTAAATATTCATATCAACACACTGAATTACAGGCTGAAGCGGATTACAGACATTGCAGAAATTGATTTAAAAAACATGAATGAGAAAATGACCATTTATCTTGATATGAAGCTAAAAAACGTCCATTTGTGAAATTTCACAAAGAGGCGTTTTTTAATTTTTTCATTCAACCGAAGAATTTTCTAAACTTTCAGGATACACTAGACATACAATATCAATAGATAAGCATAGGAGGAATAAACATGATCATCGGCATTCCGAAAGAGATTAAGAACAATGAAAACCGAGTGGCATTAACACCAGGAGCAGCTTCTCAATTGCTTTCTGCTGGACACCAGATTTTGATTGAAACAAACGCTGGTTCTGGAAGCGGATTCACTGATGACGATTATGTATCTGTTGGTGCAAAGATCCTTGATCAAGCGAAAGATGTGTGGGCATCTTCTGATATGATTATGAAGGTAAAAGAACCATTACCAGAAGAATATCCGTATTTTAGAGAAGGCCTTATCTTATTTACGTACCTGCATCTTGCGGCAGAGCCCTCCTTGGCTGAAGCATTAAAACAAAAAGGCGTGACAGCCATTGCTTATGAAACGGTAACAGATGGAAAATCACTTCCTCTATTAACGCCAATGTCTGAAGTGGCGGGCAGAATGGCCGCTCAGATTGGTGCCCAATTTTTAGAAAAGCCAAAAGGCGGGAAAGGCATTTTGCTCGCAGGCGTGCCAGGGGTATCAAGAGGTAAAGTCACCATTATAGGTGGCGGTGTTGTTGGAACAAATGCAGCGAAAATGGCCATCGGACTTGGTGCAGATGTAACACTCATTGATTTAAACGCGGAGCGATTACGTCAGCTGGACGATCAGTTTGGTCATCAAATGAAAACGTTGATGTCTAATCCTGTCAACATTGCAGATTCAGTGCGGGAGGCAGACCTTCTCATTTGTGCGGTTCTCATTCCAGGTGCCAAAGCACCGACCCTTGTAACAGAAGAAATGGTGAAACAAATGAAGCCTGGTTCTGTTATTGTCGATGTAGCCATTGACCAAGGCGGGATTGTAGAAACAGTCGATCATATCACAACACATGATCAGCCTACTTATGAAAAACACGGTATTTTACATTATGCTGTCGCCAATATGCCAGGCGCAGTTCCGAGAACATCGACTGTTGCTTTAACAAATGTCACCGTTCCTTATGCACTGCAAATTGCAAATAAAGGTGCTATAAAAGCCATTAAAGAAAACAATGCGATCGCAGCAGGCGTCAATGTGATGAACGGACATATCACCTATGAAGCCGTCGCTCGTGATCTCGGCTATGAATATGTGCCTGTCAGTAAAGTCCTTGATACATCTTCTATGACTGAAGCTTAATATCCTAGCCCGCCCTTTTCAGGAGCGGGCTTTATTGTTAACCTGAAATAAAAACAAGTTGACAAAAGACCTTCTTCCCCTTAATCTATTTGTACAGATAAGACAGGGGGAAACATCATGCAAAAGAAGACAAGAACGGCTGACTTTGTGCTAGTCGGAATGTTTGCTGCACTGATGGCTATAGGAGCCAATATTACATCAATCGTACCGTTTTTACAGGTCGGCGGTATCCCGCTCACCATGCAGCCGTTTTTTTGTGTGCTTGCTGGTCTTTTGCTAGGCAGACGTCTTGGTGCATTAGCCATGATTGTCTATGCCTTAGTTGGAATGGCTGGCGCACCTGTATTCGCACAATTCTCTGCGGGCCTTGGTGTCATTTTAGGTAAAAGCGGCGGCTTTGTGTTATCGTACATTCCTGCTGCCTGGCTTGCCGGATTCATTCTTGAAAAGAGACAACACCCTGGCTTTGGCCGCTTTTTGCTTGCAGCCATTGCTGGCACGACTGTGATGTATGTGGTCGGAACAACCTATATGTACATCGCGTTAAATGTTTGGTTACATGCACCAATCTCTTATCAAACAACGTGGTTCTTCATGATCTGGTTTATGGTCAAAGACTACGCTTTGACGATTGTCCTTGCCATGCTGGCACCTAAAATTTATCGTTCTGTTTCAAAAGCCACATCCTTTCGAAAAGAACAAACTGTCTCTTAAAGATCAAAAAAGGTTCCTTCATATAGAGGAACCTTTTCATATTATAGGATAATTGCCGCAAGCCAGCCGAACACAACAAGCGGGATATTATAGTAGATAAATGTTGGGACACATGTACCCCAAATGTGGTGATGCTGTCCATCCATATTCAGCCCAGATGTCGGTCCAAGGGTACTGTCACTTGCAGGTGACCCTGCATCTCCTACAGCCGCAGCTGAACCAATAATTGCAATGGTTGCCATTGGGCTAAACCCTAAGTGTAAACAAAGTGGAACAAAGATGGTCGTAATAATCGGAATCGTTGCAAATGATGACCCGATGCCCATTGTGACTAACAGGCCAACTAGCAGCATTAAAATGGCTGCTAAGCTTTGGTTGTTTCCGATAAATTGAGAAGATGCCTTGACGAGAGATTCAATATCTCCCGTTTTCGTTAACACGTTGGCAAATCCAGCTGCGACAAGCATGACAAAGCCGATAAATGCCATCATGTTCATTCCAGATGTAATCAGCTCGTCTGCTTCATCACGTTTCATCATACCGGTTACAAACAAGACAAGCAATCCTGCAAGTGCACCGAAAATCATTCCTTCTACTCCCAGGCTTTGAGAGAGATATAGCTGGACAATTAATGAAACAAGGATAGCAAGTACAGCATAGAGCAGACTTTTCTTCGTATACGCTGATTTTTCTACATCCGTAATGTCACGATCTTCATATACTTTTGGCTTACGATACACCAAAAGTGAAACGATCAATCCGAGAACCATGCCACCTACAGGAATCAGCATCGCATATGGAATATCTGCTAAGTTCACTGTCAAACCAGCTTCCTTCATATTGTCACGAAGCATCCCGTGGAAAATCTGACCAAAACCGACCGGAAGTAATATATATGGTGCAGTGAGTCCGAAGGTAATAACACACGCCAGCAGTCTGCGGTCGATTTGAAGCTCATTAAACACCTTTAATAATGGCGGGATTAAGACCGGAATAAAAGCAATATGAACAGGAACGACGTTTTGAGAAAAACAAGATACGATCAAAATGACCAGAATAATGAGCACTTTTGATAATGTTTTTCTTCTTGAATCGCCTTCTTTTCCTAGAAGCTTTACTGCTCCTTCGACCATGGCATCAGGAAGACCCGTTTTCGTCAGCGCCGCTGCAAATGCCCCTAAAAGAGCGTAACTAATTGCCACTGTCGCATTTCCGCCAAGTCCGTCAGTAAAGGCTTCAACTGTTCCTCCTAGACCTAATCCACCTGCAAGTCCACCCGCTAAAGCGCCAAGTGCCAGCGCAATCACGACATTGACTCGAAGCAAGCTCAATACCAACATTAAAACAACCGCTAAAACAACTGCATTCATGGTGAAACCCCCGAAATCCTTTAGTTTACTAATGTAGTAGATAATTAAAGTACCAACGTATGTTACCATACAAAATTTACTTCGTCAAATGGCGTATGTCCTATATAAAAAGCTCTGCCGTCTGGCAGAGCTTCAGTCTTTATTTCTTTGCTTCAAATCGTTCTACAAATGTCGCTATTGATCTCACCATCACGCCTGTTGCTCCTGTTGGCCCAAAGCATGAAGGTTTTTCTGTCGTGGCTGTTCCTGCAATATCTAAGTGAACCCAAGGGGTGTCTTCAGCGAATTCCCCAATGAATGCACCTGCCATGATCGCATGACCATCACGGCCTGGTGAGTTATTGAGGTCAGCCATTTTGCTGTTTCGCACTCGCTTTTTATCTTTTTCAGTGATTGGCAGCTGCCAAATCATTTCACCACATTCTTCTGATGCTTCTTTAAACTGTCCATACAGTTCATCATTATTGGTCATCACGCCTGTTATCTCATTCCCAAGTGCTACAATGACACCGCCTGTTAATGTCGCCACGTCCACAAGTACAGAGGCTCCATGCTGTTTCGCATATGTCACACCATCTGCTAAAACAAGACGTCCTTCTGCATCCGTGTTGAGCACTTCGATTGTTTTACCGCTCAATGACACAATCACATCATCTGGCTTCATGGCGTCTGCTGAAATCATATTATCTGTTGACGCAATAACAGCAATCACATTTTGCTCTGGACGAAGTTCACCGATAATTTCCATTGCGCCTAAAACAGAAGCTGATCCGCCCATATCTGTTTTCATGCCGACCATACTTGCTCTTGGCTTTAATGAATATCCGCCTGTATCATACGTAATGCCTTTCCCAACAAGCCCAATGACGTCTGTCCATTCTTCCTTGCCTTGATATTTCAATACAATCAGCTTTGGTGGTTCCGTTGAGCCTCTATTGACGGCTAAAATACCACCCATCCCGAGCTCTTCCATTTGTTCTTTATCTAAAATTTCAATCTCGAATTCATATTTATAAGCAAGCTCTGCCGCATAGGAAGCAAGGTCAGAGGACGTGAGCATGTTCGGCGGCATATTCACAAGGGTACGAGCCGAATTGACGGATTGTCCGTAGACTTCGCCTACTTTCAGACTAGCCTGAATTTCAGCCGTATCATGATCTGTCGTAGCATAGACAAACTCGATAAAGCGATCGGGTTCATTCGTTTTATGTTTAAAATCTTGTAATTCATATGTAGCTAAGAGACAGCTTTCAGAAAGGGCATGGGCTGCATCTTGAACAGGCAGATCCTTTCCTATGAACGTATCAAGCAAGACCGAAACCGCTTGCTTTTTATCTTGATGAAGCTTTTTAAATAAATGTGCAAAGACTTCTTTTGCCTCTTCAAACGTGTAATCTGATTCCTTCCCAAGACCGACAAAATAAATGCGTTTAATGCCTGTTTCAGGGGATGGGAAAAATTTCGAAAGCTGATTTCGTTTGGAAGAAATATCGCCTTCTTTTAATAATTCAGTGATTCTTCCTCCATGTAATTCATCCATTTCTTTTGCTTTTCCTGATAATTGGCTCTTTTGAAAAAGTCCGATGGCCAGTGTATCTTTATGTTGCAACTCATTTGTTGAGAAAAACATTATCACACGCTCCTTCAATGAACTCCATATTTCACATTGGAACTTCCATTATATCAAAATTTGCGTACCTATACGATCATTGCCAGCCTGTCTTCTCTTCATGAACATTTATATTTTGACTCACGGAAGGGCATGATGAAAACGTGACGGCCTTCGATAGCCGCCTGTTCATGTTCTCCTCGTTCTCCACTTCTACTTTCTTTAATGTTATAATAAACATGGACTTGGCAACAGTTCTTACTGCCATCATTTTTTATCTTACTAGGGTTAACACTTCATTTTTTCACACGATTTTTCTTAAAGAGAGGATGTTTCTTGTTCATGAGCGTACTGACGAATTTTCCGCTGCTTGCCAGTCTTGCAGCCATCTTTTTTGCACAATTTGTAAAAGTACCTATTCAATTTATCATTTCTAGACGCCTAGATTGGTCGCTCATCACAAGCACAGGCGGAATGCCAAGTTCACACTCCGCAGCAGTAACAGCACTCTCAACAGCAGTTGCTTTAGAGCACGGGCTAGGAACATCTATTTTTGCCATTTCCGCCATCTTTGCCATTATTACAATGTTTGATGCGACAGGTGTTCGCAGACAGGCAGGAGAACAGGCAACTGTCCTAAACAAACTGGTCACGGATTTTAACCGGTTTGTTGCCGAGGCAAAGAACTTCCCAAATGCGGAAGAAAAAGAGAAGCAAAAGAAATTGAAAGAGCTTCTTGGGCATAAGCCGATTGAGGTTTTCTTCGGTGGCTTAACTGGAATCTTGCTCACACTCATCTTAGACTATTACTTCATGTAGAAGCGAAAAAGCTTTGGACCTTTTGAGATCCAAAGCTTTTTTATTCTTTATTGGCTTGAAACTGCTGCCGGAACACTTGCATCGATTCTGCTTCATTCAGCTGATTTAAGTCTTTTTCCGTTAGCCTTCCTTCTCCCTTTTTAATCACATACACGTCCAGCACTTTTTTACCCCATTCTCTATACACATCATCAACCGTTTCATAATATAAATCCAGTTTATGACCTTTAATCGCTTTACCGGTATCTGCGACCACTCCATAGCCATAGTTTGGGATAAACAGGACAGTTCCAATCGGAAAGACAGATGGGTCCGCTGCCACGGTTGAATATAAATCACGTTTTACTTTGACGCCTGAATATGTAATGCCATATGCATGGTGTTCCTTCGTCTTACCTGTTGATTCTACACCCGCTGTATAGCCTGTGGCGACAACCTTTTGCTTCGGATAATCATTCCAATTAAATGCTTCTTCGAGAGACACCGCTCGCAAGTCGTCACTTTTAACCGCCATCGTTTGCCTTTTTGGATGTTGAAAAAAAGAAGATACTTGCTTGCCCGCATTGGTCTTTTTCACCCATGTTGCTAAGTCGCTTGCTTCTACGCCAGATATGCCCGTAAAGCTCGTCATCAAAGCAAGCATAAATAGGGCTGTCATGAACAATCGTTTCATCCATGTTTTCATTTCTATTTGTCACTCCTCTACCCATCTATTTGTTTCCAAACCAAATGGAATCTATGCAAAGGAGAAACAAAAAAACCCACTTGCGTGTAAACAAGTGAGTTAAAACATTTGATAACCTCTTTTTCGAAGTGCCTTGATGACAAAGCCTGAGGCAATGGCACCAATTAAACCGCTTAATAAAATGATGATATCTGCCGCAGCGAGTGAGACGATGCGGTCTCCTATCCCTGAAAAAGCGATACCTGGTTCTCTTATATAAGCGATCATCTTTTGATTATTGATAATGAAAAGGCATACAATTGGATATAAAATCGCCATAATCCATGACATTCTCAGCAGCATATTCAGCAAAAATCCAATGCCGAAGAATAACACGAAAAATAAAATAACTGAAATGATAACGACTGGTAAACTGATCACTTCATCTCCACCCCCAAATATCCCATCATTAGTTTAACTTGGAAAGAGAGATGAAGTCAATCAATGGAAAAAGCAGTGAGATTAATGCTGCTCTCCTGTCCCCTTACATTCCTCACATGTTTCTGATCCGCCGAGCAATAACTGAAAATATCCTTTACCTGAACAATATTGACAGGTTGCTTTTTTTTCTTTTGCTTGTGCATTCATATTGCCCACTCCTTAATCTAAATTTTCTGATAATTCATCATAACATATTTTTCTGTCCAGTACCAAGTGAGAAAATATTCCGTATAACATAAAAAACGTGTATCACAAGGATACACGTTTTCGTCTATTGGTGTTTAGAAGAACTTGAACTTTCCTTTTTTCAGAACAAGTCCAGGTCCGCCAACCATGAATAAAGAACGGTTGTCGATGATTTTCTTCATTGCAGAAGCTTTTGTTCCTTGAAGTTTTTTACCAAACGCAACACCTACAGCGTCGTGTTCACCAAGAGAAGCAACTGTTCCTTTGATGTCTGGCTTAAAGCTTTCAAGCGTACCGCCTTTTATTAGTGCTGCAAGGTTTTTCGCTACTGTCTCACCTTGCTGCATTGCAATTTGTGCAGTTGGTGGGTATGGACGGTTAATTTCTTCATTGATGATTAATGAACAGTCACCAATGATGAACACATCCTCATTTTCTGGTACACGAAGATCTGGAGATACTTTTACGCGGCCGCGCATGTTTTCAAAACCAGCTTCTTCAACGATTGGGTTACCACGTACACCTGCAGCCCAAACAACTGTTGCTGCTTTGATTTCTTCTGTATCATCGTCTTTTCCAACAATGATGCCTTCAGGCGTACATTCTTTGATCGCTGTACCGATTTTGAACTCAACACCTTTACCTTGAAGGTAGTTCATTGCATAATCAATTAATTCCGGATCAAACCCTGGAAGAGCTGTTGGTGCAGCTTCTACACAGATAATACGCACTTCTTTTTGATCAATATCATACTCTTTGCAAAGCTCAGGCACACGGTTACCAAGCTCACCAAGGAACTCAATACCTGTAAAGCCCGCACCGCCAACAACGATGGTTAGACGCTCTGGACGCTTTTCAGCTTCATTATTGTACGTCGCAAATTGAAGCTCAATGTGCTCACGAAGCTGCCGAGCAGAGTTGATGTTAGAGATTGAGAATGCATGTTCTTTCAGTCCTGCAATACCAAATGTTTCAGGAACAGCACCAAGCGCTACAACAAGATAGTCATAAGAAAGTTCCCCATCTGATGTCACAACTTTCTTTGCTTCCTTATCAATGCTCTCAACTGTCGCTTGAACAAAATTGACACGGGAACTGTTAATCACATCTTTGATTTGATAACGACAACGGTCATGATGAAGTGTACCTGCACTTGCTTCATGTAGCCATGTTGTTTCGTAATGATAATTATGCTTGTTCACAAGAGTAATGTCCGCATCATTTGTGCCAAGCTGCTTTGTTAATCTTGTTACAGTCATTAATCCGCCATAACCTGCACCTAATACAACGATTTTCGGTTTATTCACTGGAATCACATCCACCTTTTTTAAATTTGCTGTAAAACGGATGAAGAATTACATATCGTTATTCTCAACCGCTTTGCGGCATTTTATGAAATTTAAACAAAAAAATAAGTATGTGAAAATCTGAACTTTCACCTACAAAAAACGAAAGCATTTGACCGTATCCGACAAAAATTCATAAAAAATTAATAATTAGTTCCCTAAACAATAATAGCGAGTTCTGCTCCTTTTTTCAAGGCTTTAAACTGAAAATCCTTATGATAAACGGTCTTTCTCACTTTTTTCTCTTTTTCATAGCACCGACATCAAAAAACGACAAGTTTTTCAAAACAAGTCAAACGACGATATGTGGTATGATATGATATAGTGATAACAATTTTCATTTGGGAGGATTAAGGAATGCAAGAAGATTCTAAGGTATATGACATTACCGTTATCGGGGGCGGCCCAGTTGGATTGTTTACTGCGTTTTACGGAGGCATGAGACAGGCAAGTGTGAAAATCATTGAAAGCCTTCCTCAGCTTGGCGGTCAACTATCTGCTCTTTACCCTGAAAAATACATTTATGATGTGGCTGGTTTCCCAAAAATCCGCGCACAAGAATTAGTTGATAATTTAAAGGAACAAATGGATAAATTTGATCAAACCATTTGCTTAGAGCAAGCTGTGGAAACGGTTGAAAAACAAGCAGACGGTATCTTCAAACTCGTCACAAATCAAGAGGTTCATTATTCTAAAACGATCATCATTACAGCTGGTAACGGTGCATTCCAACCGAGAAAGCTTGAACTTGACGCAGCAGAATCATTTGAAGGAAGCAACCTGCATTACTTCATCAATGATTTGAACCAATTTGCTGGCAGACGTGTCGCTGTTCTTGGTGGCGGAGACTCTGCGGTGGACTGGGCACTGATGCTTGAGCCAATCGCAAAAGAAGTATCCATCATTCACCGCCGTGACAAATTCCGTGCACATGAGCACAGTGTAGAAAACTTGCACAACTCGAAAGTCAATGTGCTGACACCATTTGTCCCAACTGAGCTCATCGGTGAAGACCGCATTGAACAAATTGTGCTTGAAGAAGTCAAAGGTGATAAAAAACAAGTGCTTGATGTGGACGATGTGATCGTTAACTTTGGTTTTGTTTCCTCCCTTGGACCAATCAAACAATGGGGTCTTGAAATCGAAAAGAACTCTATCGTGGTCAAATCCACAATGGAAACAAACATCGAAGGCTTCTATGCGGCAGGAGACATTTGTACGTATGAAGGAAAAGTCAAATTGATCGCAAGCGGATTTGGTGAAGCACCAACTGCTGTGAACAACGCAAAAGCGTACATGGACCCGAAAGCCCGTGTACAGCCACTTCATTCCACAAGCTTATTTGAAAACAAATAAGAACGGATCAAAAAAAGGAGTTCCATCTGCGGAACTCCTTTTTTGTTTATTTAAAAATCCCAATATAGGCATTCGCCATTCCAAGTACCATTGCAGCAAGCAACACCACAACAATCCCCGCCACAACCAAAATCACCCGATCCTTCACACGTTCCTTTTTCGGAAGCGGCTTGTCTATCCCGCAAGATGGACACGTTTTTGAACGATACGGAATCAGTTCATGACAGTTCCTGCAATTGATTTGTTCACTCAAACCTCAGCAACCTCTTTTCTGATGACAGTTTATGTTTGGTTCTCATGATACTCTTTTCGGGTGGAAATAGCCAGTTGTGAGGACAAGCTGTAACAAAATTGAGCGATTTATCAATTGTTGAAGAGAGAATGAAGGTTTCATCTGTTCGACCGATATATAGGAAGTGAAGATTATGTTCATAAGGGAGCGATAGAAAGATGTTCAAGCGTTTAATAATCAGTTTGAGCTTGTTACTGATTATCAGCAGCTCAGCTGAACTGTTTGCAAAAGACTATAACAAACATTATGCTCAGTTCGCAGCAGGATTGAATATGGATGTTGATCAACTAGAACCTTTTTTAAAGCGTGTATCCACTTCGGTTTTGGATTCTGGTTTGAGTGATCAAGAAATCAAACAGATACTCTACAAAGTTCAAAAGATGAATAAAAACAACGAAACGAAAAAAATGGGCACTTTTGAAGTGATGTACCATGAAAAAACAGCAAAGATTAAAATTGAAATTGAAGTCCACGTGGAAGATGGCAATAAAGAAGTCGTGATCTATATGTTTAGCACCCAAGAGTTGGTGGATGTCTTGGATAAAGAACTATTGAAAATAGAAGAAGCTATATGAGACAGAGACGCGGAATGAGTGTCTCTTTATTATAGTTTATTTTCCTCAATAAAAAAGCCTCCTCGATCGTGTTGTTTACAAAAACAAACGAATAAGGAGACTTATCTTAATTCACGATCAGTTGTTAACACTCTTCCGGCATACCGGATTCGTCGCTTTTCTGAAAGAAGAACCGCATCCGCATGACGCGATGGTGTTCGGATTGTCGATGGTGAAACCGCCACAAATCATGATTTAATTATAATGGTCAATATTGTATGTAATTATCCACTAATTACTCTCTTTTTCTCCTTAGTCTATACTACCTTTAAACTTTTACTAATGTATTTCCTACAAGTTCTAAGTGATGTTTAATTGAATAACGTTTTAACATTCCAAGACCAGGATAATTTCCATTCTTATCACAATCTAATAATTCATTTAATCCTTTTGTATCAATTAAAGTTGTTTTATTTTCCTTATACCAATCTACGAATTTATAAAGCGCTTCACCAAATTTCCCTGCTTGGTCGGCACGATTCTCATTTGAATCAGATACAAAATGTCTCACCCAAAAATTATTATCTTCATCTGGATAAATAACATGAATAGCTACTGCTTTAGCTCCAAATCCACTTTCTGTATATTCTTCGCCTACTATAGAATAATCTGAAAAGCCTAAAAACCCTTCACTTTTAAAATCTAAATGGTCCGAAGAATACCATTCAACTTCATGGTTTAAATACTCAGCGTTAGGTGACCGTTTAATAAATGAATCTCGCAAAATTATTCCATTATTATTAACAAATCTTCTTTTGAATGGTTTTTTGTCAGGAATAAAGTTAAACCCAGCTTCATATTCATCAAATATTACTTCATATAAATCTACGTTTCTTAAATCATTGTGGAAAATGGCTGTATCTTTCAAGTTTCTTCCACATTTCCGAACAAGTTGTGGTAACTCTTCTAAAGCTGAACTCGAGTTCAAATGATAACCAATAATGGTATTCGGATGGCTCATAAGCTCTAAAATTTCATCCATTATTTCCTCATTATCATTTAAATCAGCAACGAAAGTTCCTATACTTGGATTCATAATCATAATCACTTTTCGATTGTGATTAATTAAACCTTTTAATGTACTAACTAACTGTGTAGAATATTTTACTGGTTCGATGACTGGTAATATTCCATCAGATAAAACATTGGATTCGTTTAAATCCCTCAGTGCAAATAGCTCATGTTGTTTACCTCGTAGAAATGGAAAATACATTCAAATGCCCCCCTGCAAATTATTTAAGAGCCTTTCAAATTTCTCTCGATTCAGATGTGATTGATAAACTAGCCATCTGAATTCTAAAGGCACTTCTTTTAAATATTCGACATTATTCTTGTTAATCCTCCCTAAAATTGCATTAAATACTAATCTTTGGGATTTTTTTATATCTAATAGTCTAAACATATTTAAATAAGTTGTATATCGAGAGATAGGCTTTACCTTTGGGATTTCCTCAAAGTTTTTTTCTATTAATTCTTCATATTCTTGTTTCCTTAGAATTCTAAATAAGTTGTCATGTTTTAATCCACTAAAATCTTCGCTTGCATCTTTACGAATACTAATAGTATTTCTTTTTGTTAGTACCATAATTCCAACTTTAGTATTCTTTAATAAGCGATAAACCTGGTAATAGTAATTCTCAGAAGTTAAAACATATACTATCGAGAACACCTTATAATAATCTTCAATTTGGAAGATCAATTTCTCTAAGTTGTCTAAGTCCGTTTTAATCTCTACAACAAATGATTTTTTACTATTAATTATTGCAAAATCCGCCTTTGAATCATCAATTTCTATTTCACTCAATGCCACAGTAGTATTCAAACTATAAGTACCTAATACTAGTTTATTAAATAAAGTATTTTTATAGAAAAACTCATTTCTGTAGGAGGTGGATAATTCTTTGTACAAGTCTTTTGAGTCTTTAATTTGTTGTAATATTACCTCATCAACTTCTTTTCCAATTAACTTGGTAATCGTTTTTCTATTAAACCAATCATAGAATTTGGAACTATTCATCTTACTCACTCTTTTCTATTGACTAATTCAATTCCATCTTGTCACCATGAAAAATTTATTCGTATTCTAATAAAAATGTCTATTTTTAATCTAGTTTGTTTACAAACTGCTTCTCCCGATAACCTTTTATTTATAATTTTACTCTTTTATTTTTTTACTTAAAGTAGATACATTAAACTGTGATCTTTTTAAATACTTTCACTATGCTTTTAGTACTTTTAGTTTAACCCTGTAAAACATTAACCCGTTCCCTCTCGCTAAAGGAACTAAATCACTCATAAGTGTCCTCAATGTATTTCTATTATGCCATGAATCAAGCAAATGCTTATGATTTAATTTTGTTTCGCATTTAATATTCTTTTATAAAAGTTTCACTCTCTCCTTCTAAGACTATCAATAGTTTATATGTAAAGTAACACATCTTCATGTAAGTATTGTTTTAAAGCTTGATATTATGGTCTATTCAATCTTTACGTATTTAAAATTTCACGTTCATACTAACCAAATCGTTCTAGTCTTTCAACTTTCTTTATCAATTTTTGAGTTTGCTTGAAACTCTTATATATTGTAAAAGTCTTTTTATTCATTATAAACCCACCAAATCATTGATTGTATCTCAATTATAAACAATCAGTATATAATGTGCATAATTAGATTAATAAACGTTTTTAATCGCCGTTTAATTGTCTACAAACTATTTCAACTAATTATTTATGCCTTCCATTAAGGTATACCTTTGTAATAAACATATGTTTATTTTGTATTTAAAGATCCACTATAAAATTGATGTTGATTATCAATACCTACATAATCCTGTTCTTCCTTTTAAAATACGTTCTCTTATCTTCTATACTTTTACCTACAATAACTAAAGTCAATTACTTATTCCAAATTGTTTTCCAACATCACTTTAACAAACCCTTCCCCCTCTTCTTTATTCTAATACTTGTTTAAAGGTATTAAAAAATACCTCCTCAAATAGCTTGTTTTCCAACATCACTATAGAGAAGGTATTTAATTCATAACTATTAAATATTCCAAACTCAAAATACTGCGTAATTCATAACCAATTATATTATTTCCTAAACTCTTAACACTCCTCCGGCGTACCGGTATTCGTCGCCGTTCTAAAAGAAGAACCACACCCACATGATGCAATGGCGTTCGGATTGTCAATCGTGAAACCGCCGCCCATT
Source organism: Bacillus xiamenensis (assembly GCF_001857925.1). Lineage (NCBI taxonomy): Bacteria > Bacillati > Bacillota > Bacilli > Caryophanales > Bacillaceae > Bacillus > Bacillus xiamenensis. The sequence continues at coordinate 2,491,329 of NZ_CP017786.1, read as the reverse complement.
AGTGATTGTTTGAAATCAATGATGGTGCCGTTCATGATGTCAAGGCTTTCGGAGTCGACAAGGACCTTGATGCCGTGCTGTTCGAACTGCGTGTCTTTCTCTGAAACTTCATGGTCAAAGCCCATGCCGTATGAAAGTCCGCTGCAGCCGCCGCCTTTTACGCCCACTCGAAGGAACGCATTTTCTTCTTCATGTTCTTTCATCATATCTTTAATCTGCAATGCAGCAGCTTCTGTAATCGTTACTGGTGTACTCATGATCATCCCTCCTTTTGACTGGATGTTTCTTTTCAATTATAAACGTGATGTTGCCTTTTCTCAAATAAATGGTTTAGAGATAGAATGAGCCGTCACAAATTGTTTCAGCAGGCCCTGTCATCAGCACATGGTCATTGTCTTTCCAGCGAATGATCAGGTCTCCGCCTGCTAGATGAACCGTCATGTCCGTCTCTTTTTTCGCATGTCCATTCACAATCGTTGATACAGCCGCAGCGCACGCTCCCGTTCCGCAGGCTTGCGTAATCCCTGAACCTCTTTCCCACACGCGAAAATGCAGTTCCGTTTCACTGACGCGTTCAACAAATTCTACATTGACGCCTTCTGGAAACATGTCATGCTTTTCAATGATGGGTCCAAGTGATTCAAGCGGAGCCTGTTCAATGTCTTCTAAATAGAAAACAATGTGAGGGTTCCCCATTGAAACGGCCGTTCCATGTAATGTCGCCGTGCCAAAATCAAGTGCCTCATTGATGGTTGTGCTAGCCGGTTCACCAAGCATCGGCATCGCTTCTTTTTCAAAACGTGGTTTTCCCATATCTACTGTGACTAGATGAACATGACCATCCTTGACATGAACAGTGGCTTCAACGAGTCCTGACAATGTCTCAATTTGGAACGTCGTGTCTGTCACCATCTGATGCTCATACACATATTTCGCCACGCAGCGAAGCCCGTTGCCACAGTTTTTCCCCTCTGATCCATCATTGTTGAAAATACGCATCTTCACAGGTGCAACCTCTGATGGGCAAATGAGGATCATTCCGTCAGAACCGATTCCTGTATAAACAGAAGAAACGCGGGTCGCTATCTCTGACAGTTGCTCCTCTGGAAGCTGTTCCTTCATCTGATTGACGTATATATAATTATTTCCTAGTCCGTGCATTTTCGTGAATTGAAATGATGTCATGAGCGTCCTCCAAAAATGTTGTTTCTTTATAGTATAAAAGGAGTCGATTCAGGAGACAATCTTATCATCCCCCGTTTTTCATACATAGAAGCTCTTTGCTGCCATGGCAAAGGGCTTTTATTATGCATATGCCTCTTTTTCTCTCGTGTGATGCTTCATTTTGATGATATTTTATTAGCATAACATATTGAATGCGCTTTCTACATTTTCTCCTGAAAAATGGTAGCTGAACGTATGAAAAAAATGCACCTCATGACCCATGTGGTGCATTTAAAACATGTCGTTTTCCTCTATAAAAGCATAAATACGCTCGACTAGCTGCTCTGCATTTTCTCCTGAAACAAATTCTCCATTCACAAGCGCAAATGGGGAGTCCATGCATTTGCCGCAGTAGCTTAAACAGCCGTATTCCATGACATCTAGGTTTGGGTCTTTTTCAAGCTTCTCTTTTGCTTCTTGAGACCCTTGTGCAAGATTACTTACACAAAATTCGATCAGTGGAAACACTGTGCTTCACCTCACATTTGCCTTACCATCCTACCGAAATTCCTTCTATTAGTCAAAACATGAGCATCAAATAAATCGTTACGCCTATTCCTCGTAAAATGTTTTACTATTTAGGACTAACTAATGAATATGTAGGTTATTTTGAAACAATTATTGTGGTTTCACAGTAAATTCGATATAATTTTATTTGGTATTTTAACTTAAAGTTTTTTAGTATAAGTGTTTTTCAATGTCTAGGGGGAAAAGGAGAATCGTCATGAAAAATTTAGTCTTGATCGGCGGAGGTTACGGGAATATGCGGGTTCTCCACCGCTTATTGCCAAATCAATTACCTGATGATGTCACTATCACATTAATTGATCGAAATCCTTACCACTGTTTAAAAACAGAATATTATGCACTTGCTGCTGGAACGATCTCTGATCATCACATTCGAGTATCTTTTCCAGAGCATCCGAAGCTGGATATTCAATACGGGGAAGTAGAAAAAATTGATCTTGAAAACAAACAGATCTTATTCAGCGACCGAGAACCTATTTCATATGATGATACGGTGATTGGACTCGGCTGTGAGGACAAGTATCATAATGTCCCAGGTGCGAAAGAGCATACATACAGCATTCAAACCATTGATCAGTCAAGGCTTGCGTATAACAAATTAAACAATTTAAGTGCTGGCGCAACGGTTGGTATTGTCGGTGCTGGACTAAGCGGGGTAGAGCTAGCCAGTGAACTGCGAGAAAGCCGATCTGATTTAAACATTATTCTTTTTGACCGAGGAGAGCTGATTCTATCAAGCTTCCCAAAAAGATTAAGTTTATATGTACAAAAATGGTTTGAAGAAAATGATGTGAAGATCATTAACTGTGCCAATATTACGAAGGTTGAAGAAGGGGTTGTTTACAACCATGACGATGCGATTGAAGCAGATGCCATTGTGTGGACAGCAGGAATTCAGCCAAGTAAAGTGGTTCGAGATATGGATGTTGAAAAAGACGCACAAGGCCGTGTCGTCTTAACTCCTCATCACAATCTCCCTGGAGATGAGCATGTATATGTCGTAGGTGACTGCGCAAGCTTGCCGCACGCCCCAAGTGCACAGCTAGCCGAGGCACAGGCAGAACAAATTGTTCAATCCCTGCAAAAACGCTGGAAAAACGAGCCGCTTCCTGAGGCTTACCCGCAGTTTAAGCTAAAAGGGGTACTCGGCTCTTTAGGAAAAAAAGCTGGCTTTGGCTTAGTAGCAGATCGTCCGCTTGTTGGCCGTGTTCCACGACTCTTAAAATCCGGGCTTCTTTGGATGTACAAACATCATAATGGCTAAACTTTTGTGAATTTTTTCTCAAAGCTCCTTCCAAGCGAAGGAGCTTTTTCTATGAAACGGCATATGCCGGTCGATGGGTTCTTTTGATCGGAGCAAGAGCAAGAATACAGTCTTTACGAAAAGTTCTCATGGTTTTCTTCGATAAACAATACGCTTGTATGAGCTGGTCCGTTTGACGGTGTACAATGATTTTTCGTTTCGTGCATTCTCCGTTTTTTTTCATATAAATCATATCAATTGGTATTTGCTGATGAAGAGATTGGTTCAGTAAATAATTCATGATGCTCACGCTCCTTTCATTTTATTATAAACGAACAAGCGTTCTTTTTTCAACACAAAAAGGAACGTTTGTTCTATTTATTTTCTCAAAAAAAGAACAGCTTATTCACTGCTCTCTTTGTACCCGTATTTCTCCATTTCTTGATAAATGTCTTTTAATTTCGGATTGCCTTCTCCAACAATTTGATCCTCCACTAGGACAAGCGGATAAAAGAATTCATCATCAAGAATTCGTTCAGACCATTCTTTTTGGCGTTCATTTTCTGGCGGGTGCTCAATATCAATATATGTGATGCGAAACGGCTGATTCGGATATTTTCGTTTTAATGCTGCATCTAACCACTCAAATGTCTCTTTTGACGAAGGCATATTTACGCAGCTAGCGCACAGTACATCTCTTCCATATACATAAAGATCAACGATTTGTTTCATTTGACAAGCCCCCTATTCTTTCTTTATTTTAGCTGAATTTTCTGTATGAAAAAAGTCAAAATCACTTTTTGTTTCAAGATGAGATTGTGCTATAATGAGAAGGAAACTTTGAAACCAATCAATAGATTTTTATCGTCCAGATGAATATAATGGTGATATGTTGTGAAAGGAGCGATTATATCTAATGACTGAAGTCGAAATGAAAGACCAAGTACAGGAAGTACTGGACAAACTTCGTCCATTTCTATTACGTGATGGTGGAGACTGTGAGCTTGTAGACATTGAAGATGGCATTGTGAAATTACGTCTTCTTGGTGCATGCGGCAGCTGCCCAAGTTCAACCATTACATTAAAAGCCGGTATTGAGCGCGCATTATTAGAAGAAGTACCTGGCGTTGTAGAAGTTGAACAGGTTTTCTAATTTATATATGACATGAAAACGACCCGATTTGGGTCGTTTCAGATTGTTGACAAAGGGCTAAAATGATCTTTATTTTAGCCCTTTGTCTTCTTTTCAGCGTGACCTGAAAACCTTTGCAGTCTAGGAAGGACGAGTACCGGCGCGGAGCGAATTTAACATTCGTGAGCACCGGCACGCAGGACTGACAAAGAATGCGAGGGTTTGTCTTCACGCTGAAACGACCCGATTTGGGTCGTTCTTTTTATAACTTCTCTCTAAACCATTCCTTGATAAAGGTCAGTCTTTGGATACGCTGACCCGGATGGCCGCTTCTGGATAAATCATGGGATGCCTTCGGGAATTTGACTAACCTCGTGTCTTTCCCTAGCTCCTTCAATGCCACAAAAAGCTGTTCTCCTTGATCGACTGGGCAGCGATAATCTTCGTCACTGTGCAGGATCAGAAGCGGTGTCTTCACCTGTTTCACATACTTTAGCGGCGAACGATCCCATAGCTTATCAACCGAATCATAAATATCCCCATCAACTTGCCATTTTGTAAAGAAATAGCCGATATCACTAATACCATAAAAGCTAATCCAGTTCGAGATGGACCGCTGTGTGACGGCTGCACGGAAGCGGTCGGTCTGTCCGACAATCCAGTTGGTCATAAAACCGCCATAGCTGCCACCTGTCACCCCGAGCCTTGTTTCATCAAGGAAATCATAGGCTTCGAGCACATCATCAACAGCGAGCATGACATCCTCATAATCAACGTCACCATAGCTGCCTCTCACACGATCAGTAAACATCTGTCCGTACCCATGACTCCCATGAGGATTGATGTACACAATCGCATACCCTTCAGCAGCGAGCATTTGGAATTCATGAAAATATGTATGACCGTACATCGCATGCGGCCCGCCATGAATTTCTAAAATAAGTGGATATTTCTTTCCCTCTTCCATCTGTGAAGGCTTCATGAACCAGCCATGTACATCATCTCCCTCTTTCGATTGGAAAGAAAATGGTTCTGGTTCGGATATGACATGTTCCTTTAGAAAGTCATCATGCTCAAACGTGATTTGCTTGAGTGAAGACTCCCCCAAAGTCAGCTCATATAGCTCACTAGGTGAGACAGGTGAAAGGCGGCTGATCAGCATTTTTGATTCATTTGGATGAAGGCTGAAGTTCGTGATGTGTTCTGCCTCTAGCCGAACTGGATAGGCTAAGCCTTCAGTGGAGAAATAATAAATCCCGGTACTTCCTTGATCAGAAACAAGCACATAAACCCCCTGACTATCCTTTGTCCACTGCGGAAGCTGATTGGCTTCACCCATGACACTATCCCCTGCCATACAGTTTCCTACATACATATCGAGCATTTCTGACAATTGAACGGTCTTTTTCTCCTTCAGGTCATGCAGCCACAATGATGGGAAGGTTGCATTTTGGAATTCACGTTCGTGTCCAATGTACAAAAGGCTTTCTCCATTTGGAGAAAATGATACGGTCGAGTAAACACCTGTTGATTGGGTGATTTTCTTGGATGTACCTTCCTCTAATGAAAGGAGACAGATGTCACTGATGTAAAACGTCTGAGGGTTTGATTGAATATAGGCGAGCCACTTCCCGCACGGAGAGACGACATGATTCACATGATGATACGGCTCACTCGTGACAGTCTCTACCTCTCCTGAACGCACATCGACTTGTACAATTTGCGTCAGACGTCCATCTAAAAAGCCTCTTCCATCTGCTTTATAAGTCAAATCATCATATACCGCCGGAGCAAAGTCATCTCGCTCTTCCATTTTTTCATCATGAACTGATTCTGTTTGTTTTAATGATACTGCCGCATAAATAAAATCCCCGTCAGGCGAAAATACAGGATGTGATACCCCGTATGGAATCTTCGTCAATGTGCGCACGCCGCCCCCTCGGCTGTTGATGAGTGCGAGCTGAGGGACTTCTTTTGGCTTCTGCAAAATAAAGGCTAGCTGCTTCCCGTCTTTTGACCATGCCGGCTGATGGTGCTTTCCATCATCAAATGTCCATTGAGACAGCTCCCCTGTCTCTTCATCTCGCACCCATAAATGAATATTGTAATCATCCTTTTTTTCATTCACCGTTACCTTTGTAAACACAGCCTTTTTGCCGTCTGGTGAATAGACCGGATGAGAAACGGACACGATTTTCGTTAAGTCCTCGGCTGTGATCAATTTCTTCATCAATAGATCTCCCCCTTTTATGTATAAAAAATAGTTCGCTTCTCTAAATAATCATCCCTGCTTTTCTTCTGAAAAACAAGGATAAAAAAGAACGTGCGTCTTCACAGCACGTTCTTTACTTGATTCACAGAGTGATGCTCCACGACGACACCTTCTGCCGGCACCGTCAGCACATCTACTTCGCAATGCGGGAAATTTTGGGCAAGCTGCTTTTTCAGTGCTTCTCCCTTCCCTTTTTCCACTAATGTTAAAATGGTCGGCCCAGCACCGCTTAGTGCAGTTCCATACGCTCCTTTTAATGAAGCAACGTGCTCCACCTTTGACAGTTCTGGAACAAGCATTTTGCGGTAAGGCTGATGAAATAAATCTTTGTTCATCATTTCCCCTACAAGCGGCCAGTTCTGCGTCATTAAGGCGGCGACAAGGACGTTACTTACAGCACTCGCGCTCACAGCCTGTTTATAAGAAAAATCCTCTGGCAGGACATCACGGGCATCCTTTGTGAGCACCTCGTAAAAAGGAATCACAACGACAACATCTACATCCACATGCTGCACTTTAACGGCATGGGTCTTGTCTTCTTCATGAAGGCCAATGAGTAAACCACCGAATAATGAGGCACCAGCATTATCTGGATGACCTTCTACCTCACTTGCAAAAAAGAGCTTCTGATCATCGGTCATATTTAATTCAAGCAGCTGATTGGCAAGCTCAATGGCGGCCACGATGGCGGCAGCACTGCTGCCCAGCCCCCTTGCCAATGGAATATCACTCCACACTTTGACATGAACAGACGGGAGTGTTTTTCCAAAGTCATCTGCAACCTTTTTGGCTGTTTGATAAATCAGGTTATCGGTGCCTGATGGAATACCAGACACGACATCTGTTTCTGCTTCAAACAGCCAGCTATCATGGTCATAGACCGATAGCTTTAAATAGCGGCTGAGCGCCATTCCGACTGAATCAAAGCCTGGTCCTAAATTGGCAGTGCTTCCCGGTACTGTGATGGAAAAAAGCATGGAGGCTCCACTCATACGCGTGCGGCCTTTTCTAAATGTTCGAGAATTTGATCTTCATCTGCATCCAGTGTGACCGGCTTGATGTGCGAAATATCAATCGCCGTATTCGGATCTTTTAATCCGTTTCCTGTCAGTACAGCGACGACTTTACTACCTGGCTTAATTTCTCCAGATTTCACTTGCTTGAGTACGCCCGCAATTGATGCACATGATCCCGGCTCTGCAAACACACCTTCTTCACGTGCGATCAATTGATACGCATGAAGAATTTCCTCGTCTGTTACTTCATCAATTTTTCCGTTTGATTCATTTGCCGCTGCTACAGCTTGCTTCCAGCTCGCTGGATTTCCGATACGAATGGCCGTTGCGACTGTTTCTGGCTGCTCGATCACTTCATTTCGAACGATGGCTGCTGCACCTTCTGCTTCAAAACCGCGCATGACTGGCAGTCCAGTGCCTTTTTTCTCATGATATTCTTTGAAGCCTTTCCAGTACGCTGTGATATTCCCTGCATTTCCAACAGGAATCGCTAATACGTCTGGCGCAGAGCCTAGCTGCTCACAAATTTCAAATGCTGCTGTCTTTTGTCCTTCAATACGGTATGGATTGACGGAGTTAACGAGGGCGATGGGTGCTTTTTCACAGATGCTGCGAACAATTTTCAGCGCATCATCAAAGTTGCCGTCAATGGCAATGATTTCTGCTCCGTACATGACCGCCTGTGCCAGCTTACCAAAGGCAATTTTCCCATCTGGAATGATGACGATACATTTCATATCAGCGCGAGCTGCATAAGCCGCCGCTGCTGCAGACGTATTCCCTGTTGAAGCACACATAACCGTATCATTGCCTTCTTCTTTTGCCTTGGCAACAGCCATGACCATCCCGCGGTCCTTAAAAGAACCCGTTGGATTGACGCCTTCTGTTTTCACATGCAGCTCAATCCCCAGCTTTTCCGAAAGCTTGGCGAGGTGGATCAGCGGTGTATTCCCTTCATTTAATGTTAGTTTTGGTGTGTGTTCGTTTACTGGTAAGAATTCTTGAAATTCTTCAATGAGTCCATTCCACTTCATCAGCTTAAACCGTTCCCTTCTACTCGGTACGTGCTTTTCACTTGAACCACCACGTCGAGATCGTTTAATGTTTGCAGGATATTCGCGAAATCTTCTTCTGACGTCTGATGTGTAATAATGACGATTTCAGCCAGCTCATCATGCCCTTTCACAGGAAGCTGAAGGATCTTTTCAAAGCTGATGCCTCTTTCAGAAAAAATAGATGTAATGCGGGAGAAAGCACCGACTTGATCTCTCACATGAATTCTTAAAAATTGCTGAGCAAATACTTCAGATGATGCCTTAATTTTCTTCTCAAATTGTGGTGCAATAAAGCCACTGCCATTTACGCCAAGACGCATGTTTTTCATGACTGCGACTAAGTCAGATACAACAGCTGTTGCCGTTGGCAGGCTTCCTGCCCCAGGTCCGTAAAACATCGTTTCTCCGACAGCACTTCCGTAGACATACACGGCATTAAATTCATTGTTGACGGATGATAGTGGATGATGATCAGGGAGTAAGGTTGGCTGTACACTGACCTCCACTTTCTCTCCGTCCCGCTGGGCAATACCAATCAGCTTCATTGTATAGCCAAATCGTTTACTGAAACTAATGTCCTCATCAGAGATGTCAGAAATACCTTTGACCTTCACATCCTCTAAATCCACATTCATGGAAAAACCGAGTCTTGCCAGGATGGCCATCTTCCTTGCTGCATCCAGCCCTTCTACATCAGCTGTCGGGTCTGATTCTGCAAAGCCAAGCTCTTGCGCTTCTTTTAAGACATCCTCATATGCACTTTTATCGACATTCATTTTCGTTAAAATAAAATTGGTTGTGCCGTTCACGATGCCCATCATCTTTGTGATGCGGTCAGAGGCTAATCCTTCCTCCAGTGTACGCAAAATGGGAATCCCACCTGCCACACTTGCTTCATAGTAAAGGTCACAGCCGTTTTCTTTTGCTACATGTAAAAGCTCTGTGCCATATAGCGCCATTAAATCTTTATTGGCTGTAATGACATGTTTTTTCTCATTTAACGCATCTATTAAATATTGTTTTGTCTCTTCAATGCCGCCCATCACTTCAATAATGACGTCGATCTCTGGATCTCGAATCACATCGTATACTTCAGTTGTGAAGACCTCTCTTGCGACATCCACATCTCTTTTTTTATTGGGATTGCTCACAAGCACTTTTTGTATTAATACCGGACAGCCGATCTGGTGCATTAATTTATCCTGATGATCTTGAATAATCTTAACGACACCGCTCCCCACTGTTCCTAATCCTAGTAGTCCCACTCGAATTGCCTTCACCTGAAATTCCACCTTTCCTCGTAAATGTCCTCATGCAGAGGACATTTGTTAACCTAACACAGACATTCAATGTACACACATTATAAAGGGGTATCCTCATTTTGACAAGGTAATAAAATAAGAGAATATGAGAATGAAACCGCTTAACAGCTATTTATATCAAGATTCTATATTTTCGAAATATTTTTGTGAGAAAAGCTTCCGAAGCAGAGAAGCTTTCCATTACGCCTGAACCGGCGTTTTGGCTTGTTGATTTTGCAGGACAAGCGCTATGTTTTCAGCACATAAATGCATCATCTTTTTTCTCGTTTCGACACTTGCGCTTCCGATATGAGGAAGGACCGTAACGTTTGGTAATGTCGTTAACGGGTGATCAGGGCTGACAGGCTCCTTGCTAAATACATCCAGACCTGCTCCTGCAATTTTTCCTGTCGTAACAGCTTCATATAAAGCATCCTCGTCCACAGTCTGCCCTCTGGAAACGTTGATGAAGTAAGCTGTGTTCTTCATCTGATCAAATGCTTTCTTATTGAACATTTCTTTTGTTTCCGGGGTTAAAGGCGTCAGGCAAACGATGAAATCAGACTGCGTCAGCAGCTCATCAAATGTGGCATAGGTCACACCTAGCCGCGCTTCTGCTTCTGGCTTTCTTGAACGATTATGATAAAGTACCTTCATCTCAAAGCCTGCGGCCCGTTTGGCAAGAGCTGTTCCAATGCTTCCCATTCCGACAATTCCGAGGGTTTTGTGATGAACATCCGCACCGGCAAGAAGAAGCGGTCCCCAGCCTGTCCATTTTCCTTCCTTAATCCAATCACTCGCCTCGACAATCCGTCTAGCTGATGCCATCAGAAGAGCAAAGGCTAAATCGGCCGTGGATTCTGTTAATACATCCGGTGTATGACATACAGTGATCCCGCGCTTTTTAGCTGCTTCAAGATCAATATTGTCGTAGCCAACAGCAAGATTCGCGACCACTTTTAGGTTTGGAGCATGTGATAAAAGCGCCTCATCTACTTGATCTGATAGCATGGTTAAAAGCCCATCGGCCTTTGCGGCTTGTTTCACTAACTCTTCTCTTGGACATGGCTCATCGTCGTGCGGCCACATCTCGATATGAGCGGCTTCTTTTAATGGTGTAAGTGTTGTTTCATCTAGCTTTCTTGTGATATAAACATAAGGTTTAGACAAGAAGAACACTCCTTTGATTGATTTCTTTAAGCATAACGAAAAACGCCTCAAGAGAAAAGAGACGTTTCGTCTGTTCACTGAAACTTCAACTCAGCGGATTGATGAATCCACCCAACAGGCGGAATGAGATTGCCGCCGCTTCTCATAGCACTCATTTCTTGAAAGACCTTGAGAAAATATTCATAGCGGCTGGCATCATTTAAGACATAATCTAATCGCTGCTCATAATAGGATTTCTCATTTTCGCCTGACATATAGTAGCCCTCAACAATTTCGAAATAGTGAAGCGGGAACAAGAGGCGACTATATAATAAACGCTTTGAAAATGATGAAAGTGGGGTGACCTGCTCATATTGCTGCAAAAAGGAAAATCCCTCTTCAATTAAATCCTCTTTATGCTGCACAAAGGTCTCTCTCAAAAATTCTGCGATATCTCTTGTTGGATGGTCAAATACCCAATCAACAGGTAACCGAAGCGGCTGCTCATTCGGCCAAGTCATACGTGAAAAGCGCTGGTGACAAACAGTACCCGAGTCACATTCTTTCGGTTCATCATCAAGCTCTGTATCCACTAAATATTGAATGGCATTTTCCGTTAATCCAAGATAATACGGAAAGGATTCAATGAATTTTTTCTCAAATCGTTCCAGCGGCTTGTGATGCATTTGCTGCATCCAGAAGCCTTCAAGCTGATCTAACCGTTTTGCCCACAATTCCTTCCAGGCCCCCACACGTTTTGTTTCAGATACCTCATAGGGAAACCCTCTTCCCCTCACATGAAAGGCCGCCAGCTCTGACGCAGGCTGAAACGAGCGGCTTGTGATCGGCGGCGCGGCCTTTAATAAAGCGTACAGCTCTTTTCCATGGGTAAAGGTCGGTTTTTCTTCATTCGTTAATTCAAACACGGCGACGTATGGGTCACCGTTATTCAGTAAATACTGACTGATATGATAAAGCTCTGTGAGTTCTTCTTCTCGCAAATGAGACACGGGAACAATGAGGAAGAGAGCGTTCGCCGTTTGAAAGCTCTGATAACTGCCATATGGCATAAATTGACGAACATCAATACCAAATGTGTGATAAATGGTTTCTTTCATGTTTTCACCTGCGTTCATATGATCAGTCTCTTATCATATCGTAGTCGCAGGTTGAGGGATTTATGAATACTATTTACTATCCGAAGCTTTTTAACACGTTGTGGACAAATTACGAGGATTGGGTGAGGAACATGCCGCATCATCATGAGATGAACGAAGTAGAAAAAACAGCAAGACGCCGTTTACAAGAACGAGGCGTAACCATTCAAGATATAGCAGACCTTGTCTTCTTTTTACAGGAAAAGTATCATCCTGGCTTAGACATGACAGAGTGTATCCACAATGTGGAACGTGTCATCGCAAAACGTGAAGTCCAAAATGCCATTTTAACAGGTGTGGAATTAGATGTTCTCGCTGAACAAAAAAAGCTGACGGAGCCGCTGCAATCCATTCTTGCAACAGATGAAAGCCTGTATGGGGTTGATGAAATTTTGTCCTTTGCCATCGTCAATATTTATGGATCCATCGGCTTTACGAATTACGGATATATCGATAAAGAAAAACCAGGGATTCTCGGCAAGCTCAATGATAAGTCCACCGGCGAATGCCACACGTTTTTAGATGACATTGTCGGCGCCATCGCAGCGGCAGCATCAAGCAGATTGGCACATAGTGCGAGAAATGCAGAGTAAAAGAAAAAAGAGGACGCGCGTCTAACGCTTGTCCTCTTTTGCATTATGATAATCGCTCGATCCACTCAGATAATGAATCAATCACATAGGTTGGCTGCCTTTCAACCTGCTGAAGCAGCTCTTTTGTCGTCACGCCTGTATGGACGAGGAGTGTATCCATCCCTGCATTCATTCCTGCCATAATATCGGTATCATAATTATCGCCCACCATGAGCGTCTCAGACACATCTGTCCCGAGCACCCGCATAGCTTGCTCCATAATGATAGACTCTGGTTTTCCGATAAATGTTGGCTGAACCGTTGTTGTAACCGTCAGCACAGAGGTTAATGAGCCATTTCCAGGTAACAGCCCTCTTTCTGTTGGAATGGCAATATCTCCATTTGTCGAGACAAATTGTGCGCCTTGACGGATTGCAATAGCGCCTACCGCTAGTTTTTCATATGTAATGCCTCGGTCTATTCCAACGACAACGAAATCAGCATCTTCTTGAGCAAACGACAGGCCTTTTTCTTCAATGGCCTGCTTGATCCCTTCTTCGCCGATCACATACACCGAGGCATCTTTCTTTTGTTCTGCAATATAATTTGCCGTCGCCATACTTGTTGTAAAGACTTGTTCTTCCGTTGCTGGAATATCGAATGAAACAAGTTTTTCTGCTACCTGCTTTGGGGTGCGTGAAGAGTTATTTGTTACAAACAAATAAGGGATGTTCAGCTCATTTAACTTATGAACAAATTGACCCGCCTCTTCGATTTTTTCTGTTCCTTTATACATCGTTCCGTCTAAATCAATTAAATAGCCTTTGTATTTCATGATGTTCACAACTCCAATGATTTATTTAAACGCTGATACTGGTCCAAGCTCCTGCTCCAAATAGGTACGAATTCGGCGTGGGAAAACTTGAAGCGACTGTTCTACCTCGCTGATCACCTGCAACAAGTCGTGATGAACCACTTCCTGATATTGCTGAACAAGTGTTTTGCGGCACGAGACAAGCTTTTTCAGCTGAGTGCCTTCTTCTGTTGGTACGACCTTTTCATCAACAAGAATATCCATGATGTCATCATAGCTTCCTGGATCCCGCATGATAAAGCCGTCAATCATATCATTTCCTGTATCAAGAATACATTCGACGAGCAAATGAACGATTCGTTCCAGCGCTTTTTTTTCTAAAGGACTTGTCCATGTTTGATGACTTCTCATCAAATCATATTGCTCCTCGAAAAAACGTAATGTCTCTTCAATCTTCTTTCTGTCTACGAAATACATCATGACGCTCCCCTTTGCGTTATTTTCTGATTCGTTTTAAGACAAAATAGGCACAGCCAAAATTACAGTATTCATAAATGTATTCATCGAGTGTGCTGATTTTTGTATCGAATGTGGCCTTTTGGTTTTGGTCATCAAAGAACCCCTTCAGTCTCAGCTGATTATAGCCCCAATCCCCCACAATATAATCATACTTATTTAAAATATCTGAGTACCTTGCTTTAAACGCTTCCTCATCAAAGCCGTCTTTGATCTCTCTTACAAGATCAAAGGTAGCATTCTGAACGACGATCATCTTCTCACCTCTTTTTAAACGATCCACCTTTAATGATAATTCATTGGAACAACTCCATCAATTGCTAAAGCATGTTTTTTCCGATTTAGCCGAAGCTAAAGGAAAAAGGAGGTCACATTTATGAAGAAACAACTGACAGCCGCGGTTCTCCTCAGCATGCTTTTAGGCGGGTGCGGCTTTCAATCAGGCATGAACCGGCAAGTGGATGAAGATTCTTCAAGTAAAACCATCCGCCTGTCTGATCGTCATGAAGGAAATAATTCCAACATGCCAGCAGCAGACACAAACAGAGCCGGATATGTTCGTTATCAGCGGCAGCAAGTAACAGATCAGAAAGAAAAAACACCTGCTTTAAATCGTGAGCATCTTGCCCACGTGATAACAAGTTTGGCCGTACAGCTGCCAAATATAAAAGATGCAGCCACACTTGTCACAGATGAGGATGCACTCATTGTGTATCGAACAGGGAACAAAAACCGAAATGAATCAGCCGATCAAGTGAAAAAAACAGCGGTATCTGTTCTCCCTCGTTATTATCACGTGTACGTCTCTGATAACCCAGAGCACTTTCAATCCATTGCCAATTTTTCACGTCTTCAAACCAATTCACGTGATTTTGATCAAATTTTAACCAAAACGATTCAACAAATGAAATACTCCCCTCAAGGCGGAGAAATTTCAACAAAAGAAGACGCCAATGGCATGACGAATTCCGATCGTACCATGAGACGAAACGCACCTTACGGCCAAAATTAACATGAGAAAAAACGCCAGAGAGCTCTGGCGTTTTCTTTGTTATGCTTGCGCCTGACGCTTCTTAGACGCTTCGTTTACTTGTTCGTCTGCATGGTATGAAGATCGAACCAGCGGCCCTGCTTCACAGTGGCTAAAGCCTTTTGACATCGCAATTTCCTTTAGCTCTGCAAACTCATCTGGATGGTAGTATTTTTGCACTTTTAAATGCTTTTTCGAAGGCTGTAAATACTGACCAATCGCCATGATGTCGACATTATTGGCAAGAAGATCATCCATGACTTCAATGATTTCTTCCTTCGTTTCACCGAGTCCAATCATAATGCTCGATTTCGTTGGAATGTCGGGTTGCATTTCTTTTGCACGACGCAAGAATTCTAATGAACGGTCGTATGTAGCCCGTGCACGAACCCTTGGCGTTAACCTGCGTACTGTTTCAATATTGTGATTTAAAATATCAGGGCGTGTATCCATTAACGTTTTCAAATTATCATAATTGCCACCCATGTCTGAAGGGAGAACTTCAATTGTTGTGAATGGACTTTTTCTTCTAATGGCACGAACAGTTTCAGCGAATACGCCTGCTCCGCCATCTTTTTGGTCATCCCTTGCAACCGCTGTTATCACCGCGTGCTTTAGGTTCATCAAAGCCACTGAATCTGCAACGCGTTCAGGCTCTTGCAAGTCTAACTCAGTTGGAAGTCCGGTTTTCACCGCACAGAAACGGCATGCGCGCGTACAAACTGATCCTAGGATCATAAATGTAGCGGTTCTTCTCACTGCCCAGCATTCGTGAATATTCGGACATTTCGCTTCCTCACAAACGGTATGCAGGTTGTTTTCCCGCATCATTTTTTTCAAACCGGTATAGTTTTCATTCGTATTCAGCTTAATTTTAAGCCAGTCCGGTTTTCTTACGTGCTCTTCCTTCTTTGCCAATTCCATCATCTCCATATGAATTCGTTAAAGGTGCATATACAAAAATCTTCCTGCTATATACGATGGATGCAGCCAGCAGCTGCAAAAAATTGAATCTTCGGCCTAAAGCCTTTTCTTTAGACACTTTAACATAGTACAGATTGAACAACAAGGGAATGAGCTTCAAAAATACCCATAAGCCTCCTAAAATAACTGAAGAAAATTACTAACATTTTCTTCTTATGAATTATAGCGATCTAACCACACTAAACGGTAGAAGATGATGCTCGAAGAAAGGAGATGGACGTTTGTGAAAGTCTTTTTAGCTATCATCATCGCTCTTTCAATGAATCCAATGCCAGTTCATGCACATGGGACAAACAAGCATACAGATGAACTGAAACAGCGAATGGCATTATACGAAAAGGTCGCCATCACAACACAGGTTCCTTGGTATGTACTTGCTGCCGTTGATCAATATGAACAGAATATACGAAAAAGCAGAAAAGATTTACCGAAACAAAAAGGCATCATTGGCATCTACATTCCCCGGGAAATGTGGATTGGACCAGAAAACCCAAATAAGCAGGACTCCTCTCCATTAAGCATCAAAGTGTTTGACGGCATTGGGCTTGATGGAAATGGAGATGGGAAAGCTGAAATTGATAACGATGAAGATGTCCTGTTCACATTTGCTCAATATTTGCTTCACTATGGCAGTAGCATCGACCAATTAAAAATTGCGTTATGGGACTATTATGGACGTGATCAAACTGTTGGAATCATTTCATCTTTTATGAAGCTATATAAGCACTACGGCCATCTTGACCTCGGAAAACATGCGTTTCCACTTCCAGTCGGAGCTGATTACAGCTACAGGAGTACATGGGGTGATGCGAGAGGCTTTGGAGGCAGAAGAATCCATGAAGGGACTGATTTATTTGCTCATTACGGTCTTCCTGTTCGGGCGACATCATATGGCGTGATTGAAATGAAAGGCTGGAACCGTTTTGGCGGCTGGCGGATAGGCATTCGAGATATTCATAATCATTATCATTATTTCGCTCACTTAAATGGCTTTGCAAAAGGGCTGAAAGCTGGGCAAATTGTGGAACCCGGGCAAGTTATTGGATCAGTTGGAAGCTCCGGTTACGGTCCTCCCGGCACAGCAGGAAAGTTCCCGCCACACTTACATTACGGCATGTATAAGGACAACGGACGAACTGAATGGTCGTTTGATCCTTACCCTCATTTAAGGGCATGGGAAAGAGCCGAGCGGAAACGTCGTTGAATAAAAGGAGAAGTTTAGCGGATTTCGCATGCTTCTCCTTTTGATTATTTATAAAAATTTCCCCGGAAACAATCAGGCTCAAGCAGTTACTACTTATGCTTCTCTTTCAATCCTAAAACTAAAAAAAGAATGCCCATGATTAAAAACAAGAGATATACAACTGTTACTTCCAGTGGAATCATGTCTAACATACCTCTAAATAAATCGACACTCACACTGTCACTCCTGGCTAATAATATCGATGCTGAAATATATTTAGCACTAAATACAATGGCAAACACCAAAAAACAACAACCACTCACATAAAGTTTCTTCATATAAATCCCCCTCACACATTCATTACAGACGATAGTCATTGAACAGCCAATCCTGCTATTGATGTCGTCAGAAATCAGTATACAAAATAGATGTACAATCCAAGAAAAGCGAGACACTGTAACGATTAAAATTGATCATGGCACAGTTTTCCATATGGAATCAAGTGGTTCATTAGGTGATTATTAACAAACTGTCGGCAATTGAATGCTTATACAACAATGCAGATTTGATGCAGGGACAAAACTTTCGTCATAAACATCCTTTCCTATATGGAATCAATCAAAAAAAAGCCCAATTCGTTCATTGGGCTTTCGTTCATTGGGCTTTTAATCTTCCTTCTCCTTTTTCTCTGGCAGAACAATCGATGGAGCACCCGAGTTCGTTCCGCTGCCATTATAATAATCTGGGACATCTCCTTGAACGGCTTGAATAGAGACAGGAACAGAATTTTTAACAACGATCGTTTCAGATGCAAACGGGATGATGACTCTCACCTTCACCTCAATGAGCACACTAATATCTATCAAGGCATTGTTAATGCCATATGGCTTGATGTTTTTTTCAACGTCCGTATGCGGATCACCAATGACACTAAATCGTACAGGTACTTTTGGCCCTAGGTTCGCAATGAGTGCGTTACCGGACACTTGACCGAGCGGAATATTATATATAATACCGTCATGTCCGTCTGTTTGATCTTTTAATGCTTCTTTTGCTTCCTTTTGAAAATTCCCCTTTTCAATCTCCTCTAGGTTTTTTTGAAGGTGACGTGACAGGTCAGCCATTGCTTTCGATGTTGCCTGCGCATTGAAGTCGATGGTTGTTACTTTTCCATTCTCACTTGTATTCATCACGACCATATCCTTCATATTCTTCTGATCATCTGCAAAATCCTGAACAGAATATTGGATGAGGTGATTGGCGATTCGTTCTGTTTCTAGTTCAGCAATGTGAATTAAGGTTGGTTTCATGGAACGATTGATGAAGAATAGGCTAATGACGGTTGAGAGCACAAAAAATAATATCGCAAGCAGCATGACATAACGAAATGGCAGAGGGCCCTTTTTGTAGGGGCGATAACGGCGGTTCATTCTCATTAAAAAATCCCCCCTTCTCCATTACAAGTGTATGCAGACAGGCGGGGGGATAGGAATCATCTCTCTATTTTATTTCACCATTTTTAATAATGCGTCTCTTCCAATTGTGCCAGCATGAATGCCGAGCGCCTCTGCGGCATAGGTTACAGATTCTAAAGGTGCATCGAGCAATTGCTCGATGGTTCTCACACCGACCGCTCTTCCTGCGATGATTCCTCTATCTGCCAGCTTTTCATTTAAGAGCCCGACATCAAGTGCACCGCACATAATATATCCATGCTCATTTGTCACTGCCATGAAATTGGTCTTTGGCAGTTTAACGGTGACGGCTGTAAAGGAATGGCCATCAATTGTAATCGGTGTTAAATTCACCATATCCCTTCACTCCCTTCATCACAATCTATGTGAAGGGAGGGCGGGTGTTGTTAGGCGGGTGCGGATTTCATCTTGCATCTTTCAGGCGCCAGCTTAGCACATCACGTAAAAATTCCGGCATGAAATATTCAATGTGTTCATGGTCACGTATATGAGGAAAAAGGGAACCGAGTGTATACATATCCACTGTGCCAACCGTATAGGACTCATCCTCTTTGATGAACTGACCGTTTACAAAGACATCCTTTACGCGTTTGGCTTCGCCTTCTTCTACTGTATAAGTGAGTCCGCTGTACAGCATTTTCCCCATGAGCTCACCTCTAAAGCCAAAGCCTTTGATGCGCAGCTGTTCTATTTTTTCTTCACAAGCACGAGAAACAGTTTCGATCAATTGCTTCCCGGTAAGCGTCACCCGAATCGGATTAATTGGATGCGGGCATATCCGGTGAATATCTTCTCTTGTGACGATACCCGCCTCTAATGAATCAAGCACCATGCCTGCATTCATCATGCCAATATCTGCTCCGCACCATTCTTTAATGGCATCTGTTAGGAGCTGGGGAAGCGGCGATTCATCGAACCACTTCGTTTCAAGCTTCGCTTTGATTGATGTTACTTCTTCCTGCATCAGTGCTTTGGCTCTTCTTTCTGCTTTCTGTAAGGTTGTGATGGCTTCTTCCGATTCACTGATGAGCTGATCGACTGATTGCACCGTCGCTTTTTTCTCTACGAGCTCCTTACTGGTTGTGTCAATGGTCAGCTCGACACAGCCAATATAATGTCCATATTTTTCAGCACATGCAAGGAGGACCCCATTGTCCATTTCACCCTGTTCTAACAGATGATGCGTGTGTGAACCTAAGATGATGTCGATGTCGGGGAAGATATCGGCTACCTCTCGATCATGGATGATGCCAAGATGGGAAAGAAGCACAATCACATCCGCTTGGCCTTTCACTTCGTGGAGCATGTCCCGTATGCTCTCAAACGGGTCTGTAATGTCCCACCCAAGCTTTTCATATACAGGTATATAAGCAATCGTCACCCCTAGGATGCCTATCTTCAGTCCATTTTCTAACGTGATTACATCATAGGGCTTAGCCCACGATGGTCTTTTGCCTTTTTCAAATAAATTAGATACAATCACTGGAAATTGCGCCTCTTCGTACAATTGATCCAGTTGATCATGAGGCAGTGTAATGCCTTCATTATTGCCAATCGTCACTCCATCATAGCCAAGCTGATTCAGAAGTTTAACGTTTACTTTTCCATAATCAGCTTCTGACACGAGGTTCACTCGGTCCATATGGTCACCAATATCAAATAAAAGCATCTGATCGTGAACTTGACGCTTTTCTTCAATATAAGCTGCGATTTTGGGCCAGTTCTCAAAGTGGCTGTGCAAGTCGTTTGTATGATATAACCATAGCTTTTGCAGCATGTTGATCTCTCCCTCAAGTTGTCACTGAACCGTCTCATTCACGTTGAAAGGCGCAGCTTTCTTTTAGCTAAATAAATCTAACTGCTTCGGGGATAAGCTTGAATACGTAATATCCAGCAAATCAATCATTTGCTGGCCATTCGTCGCTGCATCTCCGCCGGAGTTATTGTTAAATACGACATATACATCTTTCGATTGCTGATGCAGGATGTCGAGGTTCTTTTTCCATTCCTTTAATTCAGCTTCATTATATAAATATAAGTATCGAACTTCACGCCAGTTCTCATGATCTGCCGGATGAAGCCAGCCTTGTTTATTTCTTCCGTGAAAACGGACTAATGTTTTGTCACGATGTGTGGCTTGTATGACTGGCGGAATGGATCCTTCTCCGACTTGTGGTTCATCACAGACGGAATGAATCCAGCCTTCGGTCTCCATAAAGGACAGCGTTTGCTCATAAAATTCCTGTGAAAACCAAGTCCGATTTCGAAATTCGAGTGCACAAGGAATGTCACCCATCTTCTCCTTACACCATCTTAAATAGTGGACGTGCTCCTTTTTGCAATCAAACCATGGAGGAAATTGAAACAGAACCATGGCCAACTTCCCTTCACGAATGAGCGGAGTCAGTGAAAGAATAAATGCATCAAACATTTCATCTTTCGAAGCAAACGGAATTTCGCCTCTTTGATGTCCGGTCATTCCTTGGTAGGCTTTCACAATAAATTGGAAGGCGTCTGGTGTATCTTTTATCCATTTTTCATGGTTGCGCTCAGGCTGTACAGCATAAAAGCTTGCATCCAGCTCCACAATAGGAAAGGTTGATGCGTAGTGAAACAGCTTTTGAGCACTTCCTATTTTCGGCGGGTAAAGACTGTCATGATCTCCCCAGCCAGTTAATCCGATATAAATCATGTATCTCACCTCTTGCCACTAGCTGATATAAACGGCTTCCTTACTCAAAGCCTTTGTTGTTTCTTGGGATTCCCAGATTTCCGAAAGAAATTCTTCTGTGTACAACATATCATATTTACTTGTCATTCTGAATGAAGATGACTGCTGGCACGCGATTTTGTCATGCTGCCCTGTTTGTTTGTCATATTAAATGACAACTTTCTATCTAAAATGATTTTAGCTGATAACATAAAATGCATATCAGAGACTTTGACAGCCATTGTCCATTTTTTTATTCATCTTCACCAACAGCTTTGGTTCTAAATAAAGGAGATTGAGTGGATATGAACATTGCCGATCACCATGTGGAAGAATTGCAAAAAATGGCTCAAAGGATTCACAAGCCTGCCTATCTGATGAATCATCATGGACGTATCCTATACACCTCGCACAGCATAAACACAAACCCAGAATTGTTTCATGTGCTCCGCTTTTTTCAAAACACGACAAATCATTATTTTTCAATGATCCATTCAAAGCAAAGCTTTTCTGTCTTTCCTGTTTATATACACGAGCAAGCATGTGATTATTTAGTGATCCCTTCTTTCATCCATCCGCATGATCAAGAGCTGCATGCAGCAATTGAGCAAGCAGTGAATGCAATGTCCATTGCAAATATAAAACAGCATCTCACAAAGCAATTTACACAGCGTGCCAGAAATGAATGGTTTCGCAGATGGATGGAGGGGACCATTTCCTCCGGGCAAGATGTCGCCCGCCTTGCACAGATGTTTGGATTAGACGCAAAGATCTCCTATATATGTATCGCCTGTCAGCTCGATCAGCCTCATCACTTTACTTGTTTGATTGAACAGCAAATCGTTTTAGATCAAGTGTTTGATTTACTTGAAAGCACCATTTCGCACTGTCCATTTCCCGCCTTTCTTTTTGTGAAAGGAGATATCGGCATATTTTTGATAGAAGAGACAGGCAATTGGGCTGAATTAAGCGAATCAATCCGCTCTTTTTTGAAACAGATGCAGATGCTTATTAAACAGTATGTGCATCGCACCATTTCCTTTGGTGTGAGCTTAACTGGTTGTTTGATCAGCCATCTGCATGAGGGTTACAGTGAAGCAAGCGATGCACTTCAATCAGGCCACCTCTCATCACGGTCTGAATATATCCAGTTCTATCAGGCAAAGGATGTGTCAGATTTACTGAAGCTCATTCCAAGAAAGGATTTAACCACTTTCTATGAGTTGCACCTTCATCCATTATATGAACAATCACAAGCCGATCCAAGTCTTCTCCACACCTTATCTGTATATTTAGAAACGCATTGCCACATTTCAGAAACAGCCAAGCGTTTATGTGTGCATCGTAACACTGTGATTTATCGACTAGAGAAATGTGAAGAACTACTTCGCATCAGCCTAAAAGATCCTAATGCAACATTGCCGCTGCGCTTAGCCTTACGTATTCAAATGTACCTTTCATCCCATTCCAATTGAATCTTTTTATCTGATGCTTCATATATTTTGGAGGGGGAAAAGTGAAATACGAGGAGTGGTGACAAATGGATGAGGAGCTACGTCATATCCCGCAGCCGATTCGAGAAGATGGCGCCGGTGCAACTGATTTAGGCCCGCGAAACGTACTTCGAGATATGGAGAACCCAGATATGCTGGTTCCTCCTAAAACGGATGCGGGGACGATCCCTAATTTAAAATTTTCATATTCTGATACACATATGCATTTGAATCATGGCGGCTGGTCGCGGGAAATCACGGAGCGAGAGCTGCCTGTTTCAACAACTATTGCCGGTGTGAACATGCGGCTTACGCGCGGGGGCGTTCGTGAGCTTCATTGGCATAAGCAGGCGGAATGGGCGTATATGATTTTAGGGAAAGCCCGGATCACCTCTGTAGACGCAGAAGGGCGGAATATGATCGCTGATGTGGAAGAAGGAGATTTGTGGTATTTCCCGCCCGGTATCCCTCACTCGATCCAAGGTCTTGAGGATGGCTGTGAGTTTCTTCTTGTTTTTGATGATGGCACTTTTTCTGAATTTGATACGTTCACCATCACAGACTGGTTTGCTCATACACCAAAAGACATTCTCTCCGCCAATTTCGGCGTTCCAGTCAAGCTGTTTGACCGCATTCCGAATCAGCAGCGCTATATGTTTCAAGGCTCTCCGCCGGCATCTTTGGAAAGCCAAACGGTTCCTGATCCATACGGCAGGATAAAGCCGCCATTTACGCACCAGCTTCTTCGCCAAAAACCAATCGTGACCTCTGGCGGAACGGTGCGAATCGTTGATTCACGCAATTTTCCAGTTTCTAAAACCATTGCCGCTGCGCTTGTCGAGGTAAAACCTGGGGGCATGAGAGAAATGCACTGGCACCCTAATAATGATGAGTGGCAATACTATTTAACCGGTTCAGCCAAAATGACAGTTTTCGGAGCGGGCGGTACAGCTCGCACCTTTAATTACAGAGCAGGTGATGTCGGCTATGTTCCTTTTGGAATGGGGCACTACATACAAAATATCGGCCACACAAGCCTTTGGTTTCTAGAAATATTTAAAAGTGACCAATTTGCAGATATTTCATTGAACCAATGGATGGCCTTAACCCCTCCTCAATTAGTGAAGGAGCATTTACATGTAGATGATGCATTAATTCGTGCTCTGCATAAAGAAAAATCACCTGTCGTGAAGTATGAGCGATGAGGCTGATAATAAAAAACCGATCAATCCGTGCTGATCGGTTTTTTTCATTAAGAAACGGCATGAGAATGCGGCTGACTATTTTTTGCCCATAGGATAGAAGCAATGAAACTTAAACAGAGCACCAGTGTCCCAAACATAAAAGGAAACTCAATATTCACATCAAATAAAATACCTGCAAGACTCGGCCCGACGATATTGGCAAGGCTCATAAAGGATGTATTGAGACCGCCTGCCACCCCTTGCTGATTCCCAGCCAGTTTCGATAGCAAAGTATTGAGAGCTGGGCGAACAAATGAGGTAGCTGATAAAAATAAAATCGAGCCTGTAAAGATCAGCCAAAAAGAGGGGGCAAAGCGGCATACGATCAGCATAAAAGCCGCCCCCAGCAGCGCATAACGCACCACACGCATCTCGCCAAATCGTTTCACAAAGATATTCACTAAGGCACCTTGAACAATCACACCAGCAAGCCCAGCCGCCGTAATCACAAACGCAATATCCTTTGGTGTAAAGGCATGTTTTTGGTCCACATATAACCCAAAGATCGATTCAAAATGGATAATCCCAAAATTCAGGACAAAGGCCAATATAAACAAAAAGCCGTATGATGTCTTTAAAGCTTGAATCATTTGTGTAAAAGGATTGAAGTAAAGCTCTTTGTTCCTCCTTGCTTCTTCCTGCTTTTCCTTTGTTAAGGTTTCAGGCAAGAACATGAAGGATAGCAGAGTCGAAAGGGCTGCAAAAGAGCCTGCGATGAGAAAAGGAAAAGAAATCCCAAACTCTACCAAATAACCGCCCACGCCCGGTCCAATGACAAAACCTAGTGTCATCGCTGCACTAAAAAGCCCCATTCCTTTCCCTCGGTCCTTTTCACTTGTGATATCCGCAATGTATGCAAACATGGCCGGCATCAGCAGCGCACCGGCAGCCCCGCCTAAAAACCGAGACAAAAATAACATCCAAAGCTGATCGGCAAAAGCAAATATAAATTGTGCAATCGCAAAGCCGGCAATTCCGGCAATGATCCATTTTCTGCGGCCAAATCGATCGGTCAACGCACCTGCGACCGGTGATAATACAAATTGCGTGAGGCCGGTTGCAGCAACGAGAAAACCAAGTGTTTTCCCAGTCGCACCAAAGGCTTCAATATAACTTGGCATCACTGGAACAATGAGGCCAAAGCCGAGCATGGCAATAAAAATATTCAGCATCAAAATGTATAATCTGCCCATCTTTTTCATATCAAAAAAACCTCTTTCTGCAAAATAAATGAAGATAATGACAAAAATGATAAGAACTTCTTCAGTATGCGATATCATGGCCTATAAGTCTAGTTTTTCAAAAAAGAGTGTTTTTCCTAAATAAAAAATACCCGCAGATGGCGAGTATTTTGAGTATCCCTTTACTTATTCAGCTTGTTCATAGAATGAAAGAGCCGCCTGCAGTCCCGCTCCGCATGTAATGGCTGCACCGTATTTCATCAGTATGGCTTCAAGCCCTGCTAAAACAAACAAAACATTTTCCTTTCGGCAGCTATAGCCCATTGTGCCGATTCTCCATATACGTCCTGCAAGGGGTCCAAATGAACTCGCAATCTCAATCCCAAAATGATGGAGCAGATCGGCACGCACCGCTTCTCCGTCAATACCACTTGGAATGACAATGCACGTCACTACTGGCATTTTACAATCTGGATCCCCAAATAATTCAAGCCCCATCGCTTCAAGACCTTTCA
Source organism: Bacillus xiamenensis (assembly GCF_001857925.1). Lineage (NCBI taxonomy): Bacteria > Bacillati > Bacillota > Bacilli > Caryophanales > Bacillaceae > Bacillus > Bacillus xiamenensis. The sequence goes on along the minus strand of NZ_CP017786.1, from coordinate 2,465,535 downwards.
TTAAAGCTTGTTCATGAAACAAGTGACGCTGAAAACGTTCCTCTAGACCTTCTTCCAGTACAAGACGAACCCCTTCTCTCAGTGCATAAAGCATCGTTGTCGCTTCTGTATGGTGATTTAACCGCCTCGGGCTCCAATAATCTTGGAGCTGGCTTAGATCAAAATAATTGCTTTTGATAGGAGACATATCTATCTGCTCTTGCAGTTCGTCCTCTGTAGCAATCCCTCTTTCTACTTTCTTTCTCGATTCAATAACAGCCGCCACCCGGTCATTATAGGTGATCGGCGACATGCCTGATGGAACAGACAAGCATTTCTGCGTGCCCCCAATGGCCGCATCAATCTTCCAGTCATCTACCTTCACCTCGACACCGCCTATTGTTGCCACAGCATCTACAATAAAAAGCGCATCAAGTGCTCGGCACGCTTCACCCATTTTCTCAAGCGGCTGCAATCTCCCTGTAGATGTTTCACCGTGAACCAATGCAACGATTTTAGGCTTGACCTGGTGCATTTCAGCAATGATGTCATCTTGTTCAAAAACCGTTCCCCATTCACATTCCATTGTATGTACCTCAGCACCGTAGCGCTGTCCTATTTCCATCAGCAAATGACCGAAGCGTCCAAAGATAGGAACAAGCATCACATCTCCTGGCTCGATCACACTGGCAAGAACAGCTTCAAGCCCTGAACGTGACGTACCATCAATCGGATACGCCCATTTATTTTCTGTTTGAAAGAGTGATCGTAATAAGATCATCGTTTCATTCATGATCTCTGTAAATGCAGGGTCAAATTGACCAAGAATCGGTGTGCTCATGACCCTTAGCACTCTCGGGTCTACTTCAACAGGTCCTGGTGTCATAATCGTTCTCGAAGGTGTTTGCAGTTCTTTCATGCGATCCATCCTCTCCCTTGCTGCCCTCTTTATATGCCCACTTATACAGCAATACGTCTAAAATAGCAATCTCTTTTCTCACACATTGATTACATAAAATTTACGATCAATCCATTTATTTCTTTATGGCAATATGATAGAAATAAAGAGACGACATTCTCGATTAAGGAGGAAATAGAATGAAAAGAAAATTATTTGGTCCTGTAGCCGCCGGCATGATGATGTTCGGCATATTTGCCGCCCCTCTGCCTCCACCTGCGCATGCTCAAAGCTTCTCCCTACATGAACCTAGCCAAGCGATCACCTTTTCCCCGTTACAGCTTCAAACCGAAACATCTGCACAACAAACGCAAACAGCCGCCACAAGTCAAATTGATTCCTATTACCAGTCTGCTGCTGGCAAATCAGGGCCCGCTCTTAAGAAAGCTTTACACGATATAATTGATGATCATACGCAGCTATCCTACAGTGATGTATGGGATGCGTTAAAGACAACAGATGAAGATCCAAATAATGCAAACAATGTGCTTTTGCTTTATAGCGGGATCTCACGCTCAAAGCAAGCCAATGGCGGGAATGTCGGTCAATGGAACAGGGAGCATGTCTGGGCAAAGTCTCATGGCAATTTTGGGACAAGTAAGGGACCTGGAACAGATCTCCATCATCTTCGTGCAACAGATGTGCAAACGAATAGCACACGTGGAAATTTAGATTTTGACATCGGCGGAAATGAATATAAAGGCGCACCAGGAAACTTCTATGATAATGACTCCTTTGAACCACACAACCGAGTGAAAGGGGATGTGGCGAGAATGCTCTTTTATATGGCGGTACGATATGAAGGCGATGACAGCTTTCCAGATTTAGAATTGAACAACAATGTGAATAATGGAAGCGCCCCTCTGCACGGCAAAATGTCCATTCTTTTGAAATGGCACAAGCAAGATCCAGTCGATCAAATCGAGCGGAATCGCAACGAGATCATCTATCAAACGTATCAGCACAACCGCAACCCTTTCATCGATCATCCTGAATGGGCAAGCGATATTTGGGAGTAAAACGAAAAGGCACTGCTAAGAACAAGCAGTGCCTCAGCGTGTAGACAAACCCTCGCATTCGGTGTCAGTCCTGCGCGCCGGTGCTCACGAATGTCAAATTCGCTCCGCTCCGGTACTCGTCCTTCCTAGACTGCAAAGGTTTTCAGGTCACGCTGGAAAGAAGACAAAGGGCTAAAATCAAGTTCATTTTAGCCCTTTGTCAACAATCTAAGGCACTGCTAAGAGCAAGCAGTGCCTTTCTTTTTTTCAAGCGGACAGACAAGACAATAATCAAGACTCTCCGATTTTTTCTCAAGCTTATAGTACATACAGCAAGTCTTCCGGTTGGATGCTTCCAGTAAACCCTCATCTAAGTTTAAACTGTGCTCAAATGGATTTTGCTTCGCTCCAAATACATCCCCCGCCGCTTGCTTCAGAAAAAGATAATCCTCCCGCACGCGCTGCTTCACCGCAGACTCCTCTGTTTCCCGCATCATACTGCGATAAAGAGAATTGATACGAACCGCTACATTCTCCCATAGAATAGAATGCGGGAGTCTTGATGTTCGCTTCAGCACATCTAAAAGAGGTGTGACACACTCCGTAAATAGCGTGCGGACGACCTGCTCTCTCCACTCATGACGATCTCCTTCTAACTGAACAAATGAACAGAGCGTTTCATCTAGCTCAATTTTACGATCTTCTCTAAAGACACACGCCTCTGGTGAAAACCGGTAGACAGCATCATACATCGTCATCAAGTACAAAGTAGAACTAACCGCTAAGTATGCATAGCGCTTTGAGAACATGGACGCCGCCACTGCTAGATTCGGTGCATGCATCGCTTCCTTTTCCGCTTCCAATAAACGTCTGACAGATGCTTCTGTAAAAAGCGCAGCCAGTGTGCGATCAGATGTCATCGGTCCATTTGTGATGTGTACCCCGAAATCAAGTAATTCTCTCTCAACCCACTCTGGCCTCATATCAAAACCCCCATCTTTCGTTTAGCGATTTCGCTGTTGATATAACAAATAGATAAAGAACGGTGCACCAATTGCCGCCGTAAAGACACCTGCTGGCACATCTAATGGAAGAAAAGCCGTTCTCGCAACTAGATCTGCCAGCATCACGAGAATACTTCCAACAAGCGCAGATGCCGGGACAAGCGCAATGAATGAACGACCGATGATCATTCTAGCCACATGCGGTGCCATGAGTCCGACAAATTCAATACCACCTGCAAATGCAACGGCAATACCGGCTAGTGTCACACTCATCAGCAGAAAGAATAACCGCTTCGCCTGTACCTTGACCCCAAGACCTGTTGCAAGATCATCCCCAAGCTCCTTCACATTCATCGTTCTTGCTAACACCATGACAATTGGTAAAATGATCATCACCCAAGGAAGCATTGCGGTAACGTCCTTCATCGTAGAGCCATATAAACTTCCAGTCAGCCAGATGTAAGACTTGGTCGTGGTCATCGTATCACTGAGAACTAAAGTAAACGTCACACACGCCTTCATAATGGCGGAAATCCCAATACCCATCAGGACAAGCGTGATCGGCTTGACGCCTTTTTTCCATGAAAGCAAATAGATCAGGCAAGACACCACAAAAGCACCTGCAATCGCCCACAATGACTGATAAGCAATGGGTACAGTGCCCATCCAAAAGACGATAAACATAATGGCACCAAATGAAGCACCGCTCGTAATTCCTATGATGTCAGGCGATGCAAGCGGATTTCGAATGAGACCTTGTAAAATAAGTCCTGATACCGCAAGTGCCGCTCCTACTAAAACCGCAAGTAGCGTCCGTGGAATCCTCAGTGTATTTAATACAAACGTATTTCCTTCTCCCTGCCCAATTAAATGAAGCAGCACATCTTGCGGCGGAATGAACCGGCTGCCCATACAGAGACTCAAAATAAATAAGCCAAAGGCAATAGCCGTCAATAAAAGTAAGATCAAACATGTCCGCTTTGAAAATTGAAATGAAATGCGCCCGCCCTTTGAACGCACTGTATATGTTTTAGCCACCTGTCTTCAACCCCTTGCGCACGAGATAAACAAATAGAGGCGCTCCTGCTATTGCTGTCATGACGCCAATTGGCACTTCCTGCGGCATGATTAGAAAACGAGCCGCAAGATCTGCGACAAGTAAAAGCGACGCCCCCACAACGGCACAATACGGCAGTACCCAGCGGTGGTCAGGTCCGACAAGCTTTTTCACAATATGCGGCACAAGAAAACCGACAAAACCAATCGAGCCTGCAACAGCGACGGAACCACCTGCTAAAAAGACGACGAGTACCCCCATCGTCATCTTCAAAAGCAGCGTACGCTGGCCAAGCCCTTTGGCAATATCATCCCCCGACAAAAGGACATTGATCGAGCGGCCAAGTAAAAGCGCCACCACAGTCGCACCTAGAATATAAGGCAAAACAGGCAGCAGCATATCAATACTTCTTCCTGACACTGAACCCGCCATCCAAAACAGGATACTTTGAATCGACTGTTCATTCACGATTAAAAGTCCTTGAGTAAAGGATGCAAACAGGGCGGATATCGCAGCACCTGCGAGCACAATTTTGACCGGTGTCAGCCCATCTCTTCCAATAGAGCCCAGTAGAAAAACGAGCATCCCTGCAATCGCAGCACCTAAAAAGGCGGTCCACATATAGCCTGTTAACGACTCTGTAGAAAAGAATATAATGGAAATGACGATAAAAAATAGTCCACCTGCATTAATACCTAATAAATCAGGCGCAGCCAGCGGATTTCTTGTTAATGCCTGCATGAGTGCACCTGAAATCGCTAAACTTGACCCAACGACTGTTGCGATTAAAGCTCTTGATAATCTGGATGTCATGACAATCACACTGTTCGGATCTGATTCATCGAAATGAAGAAAAGCATGGATGGTGGCTTTGAGGGAAATGGAGGTTTGCCCAAGGGAAATACTAAGCATAAAAAAGACCAACATCAACACGATGAATCCAGCAAAAAGCAGTGCCTTGCTTGAATCCTTTTTTAATAGACTTCTCATTTGATTCCCGCTTTCAATCTGTTATGGAAAAAGGAGAAAATGGTCTTTTCACATTTTCTCCTCCGTTATCCTTATTGATCAATTCCTAGACGATCATAAATATCATCAAGCATCATGTTTGCAGCAATGATACCGCCTGCCATGTTCCAAGTGATTTCATCCACTTTATGTACTTGCTTCGCTTTGACTGCGTCAAGCTGCTTCCATAAAGGATGACTTGTCCACTCTTTATATGCTTTCTCGACCGATTTATCCTGATCATCCATGAAGTAATAAATCACATCTGCATTCATTTGCGGAATGCTTTCTTTGTCTGTAAGTGTCACGATATCTTGCTTTTTATCTTTGACATTCTTTGGACCTTCAAATCCTAGTTCTGTTAAAATCGAACCCGCGAATCCCGTTTGATAGATTCTCGCATGATCAGCACGGAAATTGACAACCGCTACATTCATCGGCCAGTTTTTAATATTCTTTTTCGCTTTTTCTTTGAAGTCAGCGACACGGTCATCCCACTTCGTCAGCAATTCTTTTGATTTATCTTGCTTATTTAACGCTTCTCCCATCAATTTCACTGTATCTTTAAAAGTGAACACTGTTTCTGTTGCAACAGTTGGAGCGATTTCTTTCAGCTGATCAAAAATTTGCTCGTGACGAACTTTTGATGCAATGATCAAATCTGGCTTGAGCTTTTCAATTTCCTCTAAGTTTGGCTGTGTTTCCTGCCCAACTATTTTGACACCCTTTAAATCATCTCTTAAATATTTATAAGTAGGTGTTTCAAGCCATGATTCTACAACACCAACTGGTTTAATGCCCATAGCGACTGCTGCATCCGTTGCTCCTTGGTACAGCGTCACCACACGTTTCGGCGACCCTTTTATTTCAGTTGAACCGATAGCGCTTTCAACGGTTCTTGTTTTTTCTTTACTATCTGACTTGCCTTCACTGCTATTGCTGCCACAAGCTGCAAGTAAAACGATGGAGAGCACAACTAATAGCGACCAAAAAGATTTTTTGAACATGTACCTCACCTATCCATTCTATATGTAGTCATATCGTTTGATAACGATTCTCATTATCACACTATGATTTTATCATAGAAAAGGGTGGTGTCAATGGAATTTTTTAAGAAAATGGGAGAGTGTTGACTATTTGTTCATGTTAAATGGAATTTTTGCACATTTGGATGGTGCGACCGATGCTAGTAAAATGGACAAATGAGCCTATGAAAATTGTATCGATATACGTGTCATCAAGTAAACACGCACGCACAATTAGTTCGTGATCACACAAAAGGGTACTTGTTACATGTTCGGCACACAGCGTTTTATTGAGTGAGCATAAGAGTAAGGAGAACACAAAAAAGAAGACGAATGATGACCACTCGTCTTCTTTTTTCCTCATTTTACTTCTTCATACTCATGAGCTGAGACGTGCTTTAATGGTATTCACCAAAGTCGGCCGGATGTCGCTGCCTTGCTATCTGCTCAATTCCATCATTGGAACAATGCTATTTCTGAAGGACGGAGCTCTCTTCAGTACGTTAGGTTAAAGTGATTTAATATGGTTCAATGGCGTTTACTTCGCGTCAGCTGACGTATGTAAAAGTCCATGATAAACCGAAAACAAATCCATTGCATTGCTGCGGCGAAGTAACACACCTCGATAAAAAAACAAAAGAAAACACAACGCTGAAGGCATTTGATTATCAAGTGATATCATAACGCTATCACTCGAAAATAAATGCCCTCAAAAAGCGTTGTGCATCAATGTTTTTTATTAACCAATAGAACCTTCCATTTCAAACTTAATTATTTTTGGGAATCACACACAAACATATGTTCTCTCGTTGGCGTGATTCCTGCGGTTTATATTTGTTTTACGTCATATAAAATAATAAGCCGTCATATGTTTGTGAGTGTTTTGTGGGTGTACCCACATAAATATATATTAATGAAGGAAGTGAAATACATGAACATAAATAAACTAAGATCATTCCTTTATAAAACATCAAAATACCTTGGTGACGTTAACGCCGTTCAAAAGGGTACTATCGGAAAACGTATCATGCGACGTGCTGCGGGTAAAGCATCCGGCAAGCTAATGAAAAAGATATTCAAATAAAAAAAGCCCCCTTAAAAGGGCTTTTTAAATTGTAATTGCCTTTTCTGTTACATGATAAGTGTTAGAAGTAATGATTTTATCAAGTGACCAACCGGCAGCGAATAACACAGAAAAAATTGTTAAACTGATAAATAACTTTTTCATCATAACGCCTCCGCCATTTTTAGTATTTGTTGATGAGCTTTAATGGTCTTTTTTAGATATTCTCTATTCAATTCAAAATTCCCTTTTTGATAATGATAATCTGCAAGTTTCTCTGATAACTCCGCTACATCTTGCCACAATCTTTTGTTTTCTAAATAACCGAGGCTTTCTTTTACATCCGATTCATTATATTCTTCAAAAAGCGCATAAATGATTTTTAATTTAGCTATATATTCTTGATCGTCTGCAAAGTTAGCTCTATTTAAGCCAATGTTGAAATATTGATTTCCTCTATCTTTTTTATCTTGTTCGTAGAATACCCAGGACAACATATAAAGTGTTCTAATTCCTGAAATCGTTTCGGCATGTTCTTTTATTTGAATTGAATTTAGAAATTCATTTTCTGCGGTTTCAATTTCTCCGGCTCTTTTTTTCACTAAACCTAAATTATGATGTATTACACCAATAATCCGTTGGGCTGTTTCCTCATTAAGCTCTTGAGCCAAACTCAAGGCTTCCCTATAATAAGATTCTGCCTCATCTAAACGGTATAAGTCGTACATATTCGCTCCATATTTGATATTACAACCTACTACTTTCGCTTTGTAAAACTCGCTTGTTGAATACATTTCTTTTGCTTTTTCCAAATGGTTTAATGATACGAAATGTTGATCAATGCGATAATATGCATCAGCTAGTTTGTAATGAAATTCGGCTCTTTCTATATCATCGGGAACATTCTTTAAATGTTCTTCAGCAGCCTTATAAAAATTTATAGCAGCAACATAATTTTTGTGATGGAATTCGTGCATACCTCTAAAGAAGTTTGAATAGTAGTCAAGCGTTCCTTTGACGTGGGGTTGTTTGTTCTCTATTTCTTTGAGTAAATTGGGTAAAGTGGGGCGTTGCTGATTCATTTCAATAGGCTCAAGACTCTCAAGCATGAGTCTATGCCTAAACTCCATTAATTGATAATATAGCAGTAAATCTTGATCCTCTTCCATGTTCTCTATTTCTCTTTCAACCTGTTCTTTTAAAATCTCTGCATCCGGCACGCTGAATGTCCTTATAAATCTATACCAGTCATTTATCAAGATACCAACTTGAGAAGAAAGAACTTTCTCCACTCCTATCATCCCCTTCCTTTTCATCCCTTATAATTACATAATTATCATTTTCTGAATAATTCAACACCGAAAAGAAATCGCAAAAAGAACAAAAAAATAGCCCCTCTAACCGGAAGGGCTTTTCATTTAGAACAAGAAAAAGTTTATTGCATAGTAGACACTATCAGCAATCACTTGCGCTGATCCTCCACCAATTTTCGGTTTTAAAGCAGCATACAGCTTTTTCTTTATGATGTTTGCAGTAACATCAGGTATATTTGCGAATTCTTCAATTTTTTTAGCTATGAAATTAGAATTCTCTTTAAATGCTTTAGCAGCTTGTTTGTCAGCCTTTTTTAAAACAAGACCTGCTGCTTTACCGCCATACCTTACACCTTCTGCTACTATTTCAGCAGCTAACTTTACTAGGTATCCTCTAAAGCCTTGAGTTTGGATGACAGGATCTTCTATTTCTGTTTCATCTGCTAGACTCTTTAACGACTGTATTTTCACTTGAATCTGTTGTGATGCCATAGTCTCATTATCATTAATAGGAGTTGCGGCTCTTGATACAGTCGGTAACAATGTTGATACTAATAGTAAAGTTGTTAACGAAACAATAAGTAATTTAGATACAAATTTATTCATTTTACCATCACCCTTCTATAATGGTATTATATACTAAATTTATAAACATTTGTATATTAAATTCAATGAAAAGGATGATTGTCATGAGAAAAATCTATAATTATATGGATAAGGAACAGAAGCAACATGCAATAAAGTTGCTGCATGAAGATATAAAGGAATTGAAAAAGGAACAATCACAAGAAGAAGAAAAAGGGTATCCTGGTGTAATTAAAGCAGCTATTGAAGAAACAATTGAGAGATACAAAAAAGATATAGAATTTCTTGAAAATGACTTAAAAAATGAGCAGACATAACGCCTGCCCAGATTGTAGAGAAACTCATGTTTTTCTACAATCTTTTTTATTTTCAGCGTAAGTATGATGGATGAGATTGAATGAAAAAGGCCTCCCACACACCTAGCCTAGCTTCGCTAGGTGTGTGGCAATCTTCTTCATGTTCTGACAGGCAGCTGTGAGAAGCACTTGCTCACTCACATTTTGTTTTCCCCTTAACCGGCAGTAGCGAAGCCCATGCAGTTGTTTTGAATCTGCAAAGCTTCGCTAAAAATATAGATAAGATGATATTTTACATCATGGGCGATATTACTAAAACTGTTTCAAAATTAAAAAGTAAATTTAAGTCATCTGATCCTTTTTTCATTGCAAACAAACTTAACATCATTACAATTCATGAAGATTTAGGGAATACCCTGGGATATTACAGCAAACATTTTCGCACTAAATTTATTCATATCAATGGAAAAGTAAGTGAAAAATGTGGTTACTTTGTTTGCGCCCACGAACTAGGGCATGCTTTACTTCATAATGAATCTAATACTCCTTTTTTAAAAAGAAACACTTTCTTTTCAACTGAAAAAATTGAACTGGGAGCAAACTTTTCCGCCATGCATTTACTGTTTTCTTCCGTTCAAAAGGGTATTACTTATTGTGAATTCAAAGAATATGGCATTCCGTAAGAACTTGTACAAAATTACCGCAGTATTTTTTTAAGCAAAGACCGAACAAACGTTCTTGAAAGGATCTGAAAATAAAAGTAGGGAGTGAACTATCTTGGCTAGTTTCAGACAACACGAAAACGGTACGTGGGAATATAGAATTAGATATAAAGATAAAAGAACGGAAAAGTATAAAGAGAAATCAAAAAGGGGATTTAAAACAAAAAAAGAAGCTAGGATCGCTGCGAAAAAAACGGCAAACAATCTTGCATATGTTGGTTTTGATTCAACAAACGAAACAGTCGGGGGGTACTTTCCCGTTTGGTTAGAAGTATATAAAAAACCATCCGTAAAAAAAACTACCTACTCTTTACAAGAAAGAACTATCAGAATCAATATTCTACCTAGATGAGAACATTATCGTTTAAGAGATATTGAACGAAATGAATATCAAAATGGCTAAATGAATTGATTGAAAAATATAGCGAAGGAACTATAAGAAGAATCCACAGTATAATGAATTCAGCTTTAAATGAAGCTGTACATGATTTTAGAATCCTTCGAGAAAACCCGTTAATCAATATAAAAATACCTAAAAAGAAGGAGGAGAAAAAAGCATTAAAATTCTTCACTCTTTCACAAACTGAAAGATTTTTAAATCAAGTAAAAACACCTGTTAAGAATGCAAAATATTCACATTCAATTCAGTATTACGTCCTTTTCACTTTAATTGCAAGAACAGGTTTACGGATTGGAGAGGCTCTCTCGCATTAACATGGGATGATATAAATTTAAAAGATGGAGAGTTAACAGTTGATAAAACTCTTATATATCCCTTGAATACTCAACCTTACATTTCAACACCTAAAACACAATCTAGTTACAGAACAATAAAACTTGATGATCACACAGTATCGTTATTGAAAAAACACCGAGTTAACAGACACGAAATCGTTTTGATGTACACCAATTATGTTCAGCCGGAAAATAACATTGTGTTCTTTCAACATGAGGGCAAATGGTTAAAAACAAATGTTGTGAGAGAGTATTTTAAAGAGGTCTGTAAAAGGGCAAATCTTCCCGTTCTGTCTCCTCATGCTTTAAGACATAGCCATGCTGTACACCTTTTAGAAGCTGGCGTGAATATTAAATATGTATCAGAACGGTTAGGGCATTCTAGTATAAAAACAACCGCAGATAAGTATCTCCATGTCACCAAAAAAATTGAGGACCAAGCAATGGAAATGTATCTGCGGTATGTTCAATAATTAAATTTTGTGGGTGTTTTGTGGGTGCTTGATGAAAATGTAATGCCTAAACACCTTCAATCCCCGGTATATCAACGGTTAACCTATACTACCTTCCATTTCAAACTTAATCAAACGGTTCATTTCAACGGCATACTCCATTGGCAGTTCTTTTGTGAATGGTTCGATGAAGCCCATGACGATCATTTCTGTTGCTTCTTCTTCAGAAATTCCGCGGCTCATCAAGTAGAATAGCTGCTCTTCTGATACTTTTGATACTTTCGCTTCGTGCTCTAATGAAATGTTGTCGTTTAAGATTTCATTGTAAGGGATCGTATCAGATGTTGATTTGTTATCCATGATGAGTGTGTCACACTCGATGTTTGAGCGTGCGCCCTCTGCTTTGCGTCCGAAGTGTACGATTCCACGGTATGTGACTTTACCGCCTTGTTTGGAAATCGATTTCGATACGATCGTTGAAGATGTGTTTGGTGCAAGGTGAATCATTTTTGCACCTGCATCTTGGTGCTGACCTTTACCTGCTAGGGCAATACTTAATGTCATACCACGTGCGCCTTCACCTTTTAGGATGACCGCTGGGTATTTCATTGTCAGCTTAGAACCGATGTTTCCATCAATCCATTCCATTGTCGCATTTTCTTCACATACTGTACGTTTCGTCACAAGGTTGAAGACGTTGTTTGCCCAGTTTTGAATCGTTGTATAACGGCAGTAGCCGCCTTTTTTGACGATGATTTCAACAACCGCACTATGAAGTGAGTTCGTTGTGTAAACTGGAGCTGTACAGCCTTCTACGTAATGCACATGTGCGCCTTCATCAACGATGATCAGTGTACGCTCAAACTGACCCATGTTTTCAGAGTTGATACGGAAGTATGCTTGAAGTGGTGTATCTACTTTTACGCCTTTTGGTACGTAGATAAATGAACCACCGGACCATACAGCCGAGTTGAGCGCAGCAAATTTGTTGTCAGTCGGAGGAATGACTTTTGCCCAGTGCTCGCGGAAGATGTCTTCGTTCTCTTTTAATGCGCTGTCTGTATCTTTAAAGACAATTCCTTGATCTTCAAGGTCTTGCTTCATGTTGTGGTAAACCACTTCAGATTCATACTGAGCCGATACACCCGCTAAATATTTTTGCTCTGCTTCTGGGATCCCAAGCTTATCAAAGGTTTGTTTGATTTCTTCTGGTACTTCATCCCAAGAACGCTCAGAGCGTTCTGATGGCTTTACGTAGTACGTAATTTCATCAAAGTTTAATGCATTTAAATCTCCGCCCCATTGTGGCATCGGCATGTTGTAAAAGTGTTCAAGAGATTTCAAACGGAAGTCGAGCATCCACTGAGGCTCCTCTTTCATACGAGAAATTTCTTCAACGATCTCTTTTGTCAGTCCGCGCTCTGAACGGAAAATGGAAACGTCTTTATCAGAAAAGCCGTATTTATATTCACCAACATCTGGCATTTTTTTAGCCATCCATTTTCACTCCAATCTTATGATTTGCCGTTATCTTCGGCAGATGCGCCTTTTTCAAGCGCCTTCCAGGATAATGTTGCACATTTGATGCGTGCTGGGAATTTTGCGACTCCCTGCAGCGCCTCAATGTCACCAAGATCAATGGAATCGTCGTATTCTTTTCCTTGCATCATATCGGAGAAAATCCGAGACATTTTCAAAGCTGTTTCAATATCTTTCCCTTTAATCGCCTGCGTCATCATCGAGGCAGATGCCATTGAAATAGAGCATCCTTCTCCTTCAAATTTCGCATCAGTGACTTTTTTGTCTTCGATTTTCATCGTAAGACGAATGCGGTCACCACACGTTGGGTTGTTCATATCGACGACAATGCTGTCGTTTAACACACCTTTGTTTCTCGGATTTTTATAATGATCCATAATCACTTGTCTGTACAGTGTGTCTAAGTTTACATTAAAAGACATTCGTAAAATACTCCTTTGTCTTACGGAGCGCTGCAATGAGCCCGTCAATCTCCTCTTCTGTATTGTACAGATAGAAGCTTGCTCTTGCAGTCGCTGATACACCTAGCCATTTCATAAGCGGCTGTGCACAGTGATGTCCAGCACGAATGGCGACACCTTCCGTATCCAGAACAGTTGACGCATCATGTGGATGGACGTCGTCTAAGTTAAACGTCACAAGTCCAGCTCGGTGCTGCGGTCCATAAACCGTTGCACCTTCAAGCTCCTTAAAGCGCTCAAGCGCGTAAGTTGCAAGCTGATGCTCGTAGCGGCTGACTTCGTCCATTCCGATGTCATTTAAGAAATCAATCGCCTTTCCTAGTCCAACTGCTCCTGCAATAATCGGTGTTCCCGCTTCAAATTTCCACGGCAGCTCTTTCCATGTAGAATCATACAGATCCACAAAGTCGATCATTTCACCGCCAAACTCAGCAGGCTCCATATTATTCAAAAGGTCCTTCTTCCCGTAAAGAACACCGATGCCAGTCGGTCCACACATTTTATGCCCAGAGAAGGCGAAAAAGTCACAATCTAGATCCTGAACATCAATTTTCATGTGCGGGGTGCTTTGCGCACCATCGACGACGATAATTGCACCGTGATCGTGGGCAATCTTTGCGATGTCTTTAATCGGGTTGATGGTTCCTAGTACGTTTGAAACATGTGTGACAGCGACGATTTTCGTTTGATGTGTGATCGTTTGCTTCACATCTTCAAGCGATAGCGTGCCGTCTTCCTGTAACGGAATATATTTCAGCGTGGCTCCAGTTGCTTTCGCTGCCTGCTGCCAAGGGATGATATTCGCATGATGCTCCATGTGCGTAATGACAATCTCATCGCCTTCTTTAAGGTTTGCTCTTGCATAGCTGATCGCCACTGTATTCAGTGCGGTTGTTGTACCTCTAGTAAAAATAATCTCCTGGACAGAAGAAGCGCCAATGAATGCTCGAACTTTCTCTCTTGCACCCTCGTATGCGTCCGTAGCTCTTGTGCCAAGGGTATGAACACCCCGGTGGACGTTCGAGTTGTAAGACCGGTAATACTCATTCATTGCATCAATGACAACTCGTGGTTTTTGAGATGTCGCTGCACTGTCCAAATACACCAAATCATGTCCGTTCACTTGCTGATGAAGGATTGGAAACTGCTCACGAACGTCTTTGATATTCATTATTTTACTTTCCTTTCAATCACAGAAACGAGCTGCTTTTTAACTCCTTCAATCGGCAGTTCTTTAACAACTGGATTTAAGAAGCCATAAATGACAAGTCTTTCTGCCTCTTCTTTGGAAATTCCGCGGCTCATGAGGTAATAGAGTTGAATTGGATCGACACGTCCAACAGAAGCAGCGTGCCCTGCTGTGACATCATCCTCATCAATTAAAAGAATTGGGTTTGCGTCACCGCGTGCTTTCTCACTCAACATGAGAACACGTGATTCTTGCTCTGCATTTGACTTCGTAGCGCCATGCTCGATTTTACCAATTCCGTTAAAGATAGAGGATGCTTGATCCTTCATCACACCATGCTTCAAGATATACCCTTCAGAGTTTTTACCGAAGTGAATGATGCTTGTTGTAAAGTTTTCTGTTTGGTTTCCTCTGCCGACCACAACCGATTTCGTATCACCAAATGTGCCGTCGCCCATGAGCTTTGTGATGTTTTCAGACACAACGTCTCCATCATTCATAAGGCCAAGCGCCCATTCGATTTTACTATCACGGCCGTTTGCCATACCGCGTCTATTCACATAGACTGTCACACCTTCTGCAAGATTATCCACTGCACCGTATGTGATGCGAGCATTTGCTCCTGTGAACACTTCAGAGACGATATTGAAGATCGCTTCTTCTGGCTTAGCTGTACTGATGTAGTTTTCTACGTACGTCACAGCACTATGATCGTCTGCTACAACGATAACATGGTTGAACAAAGTTGTTTCGTCATGTTCATGAAGATAAACGGCTTGAATTGGTGCTTCAAGCTCTACGTTTTTCGGTACATAGAGGAAAGCTCCACCATTCACTAAAGCAGCATGTAAAGCTGTTAGTTTATGCTCATCCACTTTCACTGCATCTGTCATGAAGTATTTCTTCACTAGCTCTCCATGCTCGCGAATCGCTGTATGGATATCCGTGAAGATCACGCCTTTGTCTTTTGCTTCAGTAGAAAGAGACAAGTATGCTGGCGTTTGGTCGCGCTGAATGTAAACTGTCTTATCCGTGTCTTCTAGATCAATTAAAGATTTCACTTCTTCTGGAAGCTCTTCTAGTGATCCATATGGCGCACTTTCGACTGTATGCTGTTTGAAATTGGTTAAATTCCATTTTGAAATATTCGTTTTGTCAGGCTTTGGCATTGGGAGGTCTTCTGCTTTTTCAAGTGCCTGTAAGCGAAGGGAGCTCATCCATGCCGGTTCCTGATGCTTCTCGGAGAAGCTTTTGACATAATCTTGATCTACTGATAATTTCGTTTCTAATGTCATCAATAATCCTCCTAACGCTTACGCTTCTTGACCAACAGTTTCGTCTTCAATTCCTAACTCTTTTTTAATCCAGTCATAGCCTTCTGCTTCTAGACGCTGCGCGAGTTCTGGTCCGCCAGATTTCACGATACGTCCTTGCATCATGACATGAACGTGATCTGGTGTGA
Organism: Bacillus xiamenensis; assembly: GCF_001857925.1. NCBI lineage: Bacteria > Bacillati > Bacillota > Bacilli > Caryophanales > Bacillaceae > Bacillus > Bacillus xiamenensis. The sequence continues at coordinate 2,449,689 of NZ_CP017786.1, read as the reverse complement.
TGTAGTTCAATAGACGCTGATAGTGAGTGATCATTAAGCAGCCGAAGCTTTCGCCGCGCATTTTATTAATTCCTTTAGAAACAACTTTCAGAGCATCGATATCAAGACCAGAATCGATTTCGTCAAGGATGGCGATCTTTGGTTCAATCATCATTAATTGAAGAATTTCGTTGCGTTTTTTCTCCCCGCCTGAGAAACCTTCGTTTAGGTAGCGCTGTGCCATATCTGGGTCCATTTCAAGGAACTCCATGTTTTCGTCCATTTTACGGATGAATTTCATGAGAGAGATTTCATCGCCTTCTTCTCTGCGTGCGTTAATAGCCGAACGAAGGAAGTCTGCATTTGTCACACCACTAATTTCAGATGGATATTGCATGGCAAGGAAAAGACCCGCTTGAGCGCGCTCATCTACTTCCATTTCAAGTACATCTTCGCCATCAAGCAAAATGCTACCTTTTGTTACTTCATACTTAGGATGACCCATAATTGCAGCAGATAAAGTCGATTTACCTGTACCGTTTGGTCCCATTACTGCGTGGAATTCTCCACCTTTTATCTCTAGGTTTACACCCTTTAAGATTTCTTTCCCTTCAATCTCAACGTGCAAGTCCTTAATTGTTAATGTCGAAGCAGTCATATATCGATACCTCCAAAATAATCATTATTCTCAATTTATTCTCATTCTAATTTTATAACAAATTAAAAGTGAATACAACACATTCACGACAAGCGTGAGAGGATGCTCTCAAAATTCTAACAAAAAATGCAGGTGGATAAAAGGAATTATGTCGAAAAGACTGTTTTCATAAAGAAAGGACGGGAAACTCTTCTCCCCGTCCTTTAGCTATCAATAGCCTCGTATATTCATTTTTGCGAGCTGCCTTTTCTCATCTCGATAGGACTGCTCTCGTTTAAGTTCTACTTTCATTCGTAAGTCATGGTCTCTTTCGTACTCTGCATAACTCATGCCATGAGATTGATGCATGGCCTTTTCCATCTCGGCGGTATAATCCAATCCCAGTGTACTCTGGTCCGAACAAATAATAAACCATTCCCTTCTTTCGAGTGTAGCTTCATTGTATCAAATGCATGCTGCTTCACTCAAAAAGGATATGACGCGGTATACTGGCATATTTTCTCACACACTCGGCTGAGAAGCACTCAACTCCCCTATATGGAAAAATACCATGTTTTTCTTCCTTTAATGCGTCTGTCCTCCAAATTCATCAATACATTGCTGAACAACTGTGATGCCTTGACTCAGTGCGGCACCTCCGCCGAACGCTGCCGCCACGCTGACAACTTCCAGCAAATTCTCTTCTGTTGCGCCTTGGTCGAGCGCTCCCTTTGTATGATAAATCATGCAATATTCATCCTGTGCATGAATGCTGATGCCAAGGGCAATCATTTGTTTTTCTTTTTGCGTTAATGAATCACTCTGGAAGCACTGCTCCGTAAATTCATTGAATTTCTTGCCAAACACCGGCATTTTCTTCTGAAATTCACCCATTGCCGTTTTATAATCCGTCAGTGATTGCTGCATCGAGCCGCTCATATGCTGTTCATTCATCTTCATTCCATCCCTTCAGGTCATTTGTTCGTTTTTATTATGAGCGAGATTTGAAAAAATACACAAAAAAACCTCGCTTTCATGAAAGCGAGGTTCACACGTCGTTATTCAGATACAGGCAATACTGCACCGTCATATTTTTTGTCGATAAATTCTTTGATTTTATCAGAGTGAAGAACTTCCATTAATGCCTTGATCTTTTCAGATTTTTCGTCACCTTTGCGAACAGCCACGATGTTTGCATATGGATTGTTCTTTGTTTGCTCAAGTTCAATAGCATCTTTTTTCGGATTCAATTTATTTTGGATCGCATAGTTTACGTTAATAAACACTGCATCGCCTTCACTGTTTTCATAAGCTTTCGCTGTTAGTTCAGGAGCGATTTTTTTGAATTTCAGGTTCTTCGGGTTTTCTTTGATGTTTTTGATTGTTGCGTTGATTGTATCAACTTTTGGATCAAGCTTGATCACACCAGCATTTTGCAATAGGGCAAGCATACGTCCTTGCTCAGCTACGTTGTTTGTCATGATGATCGTGCCGCCGTTTGGAATATCTTTTACTGATTTGTATTTCTTAGAGTAAATACCGAAAGGCTCAAGGTGAACTGCACCAGCACTTACTAGGTTGTAATCTTTGTTTGATTTATTTTCTTCGTTTAAGTAAGGAATATGCTGGAAAAAGTTCGCATCCACTTCTTTTTCAGCTAACGCTTTGTTGTACATTTTATAATCGCTAAGCACTTTTACTTTTAGATCATAGCCTTTTTCTTTTAGAAGTGGTTTTGCTTCTTCAAGAATCTCGGCATGTGGTGTTTTTGAAGCCGCAACCGTAATGGTTTTGCTTTCGCTTGCGTTATTAGATGAACCGCATGCAGCTAGAATACCTGCAAATGCTAGAAATAGTGCACTTAAAATCAATTTCTTCATGAATAAATCCTCCCTTAACGTTTATCAATTTTATTTGTAATCAAATCACCGATTATTTGAATAATAAAGACGATGATCAGAATAAACACAGTGGCTACAAGTGTGACATCTGTATTACCAGATTGGTATCCTTCTACATAGGCAAGGTCACCAAGTCCGCCTGCTCCAATTGCACCTGCAATCGCAGTAGAGCCAATCAGAGCAATCGCTGTTACGGTAATGCCTGAAATAAGGGCTGGCAGTGATTCTGGCAGCAACACTTTGAAAATAATGGTAGACGTTTTCGCTCCCATAGATCGTGCTGCTTCAATGACTCCTTTGTCTACTTCACGCAGTGCAATTTCAACAAGACGTGCGTAGAAAGGAGCTGATCCAATGACAAGGGCTGGTAACGCTGCATTTGGGCCTAAAATCGTGCCCATAATAAGTTTGGTAAACCCTAATAATAGAATGATTAAAATGATAAAAGGAATCGATCTGAAAATGTTGACGACTGCGCCGATGACAGCATTGATCGGTTTATTTTCCCAAAGACCGCCTTTACTTGTGAGAAAAAGCAATAGTCCAAGGATGATCCCGATCACAAAAGCAAACGCTAGTGCAATGAATGTCATATATACCGTTTCACCTGTTGCACTCCAGATGACATTTAGGTCAACGTTCGGAAACCATTTCTCAAACATGTGTCATCACCTCGATTTCAACCTGTTTGCTTTGGATATAGGCGATGGCTTTTTCAACTTCGTTCTCGTCTCCATGAATATGGATAAAGAGTGTTCCAAACGCGCCTTCCTGCGTTTGAGAAATCTTTCCTTGCAGGATGTTCACATCGACCTTGAAGGATCGAATGATTTCCGTGATCAGCGGCTGTTCGGCAGAATCTCCGATAAAGGACAACCGGACGACCTGACCTTCTTTTACTCGCTCTAGGACGTGCTCAATCGTTTCTTTCGCTTCTTCTGGTTCAGCAAGCTGTTTCACAAATCGCTTCGTCATTTCTTCTTTCGGCTGTCTGAAGACACGTAATACTTCGCCTTCTTCGACAATACGGCCATTCTCCATCACCGCCACACGGTGACAAATTTTGCGAATGACGTGCATTTCGTGTGTGATTAGCACAATGGTGAGTCCCAGTCGTTTATTAATATCGGCTAAAAGCTCAAGGATGGAATCCGTTGTTTGCGGATCAAGCGCAGAAGTGGCTTCATCACATAGTAAAACTTTTGGATCGTTCGCTAATGCTCTCGCAATCCCTACACGCTGCTTTTGCCCGCCGCTTAGCTGAGACGGATATGCATGTTCTTTTCCTTCTAAACCGACCAATTTAATGAGTTCGTCTGCACGAGCTCTCCGTTTTGATGCAGGTACACCTGCGATCTCGAGTGGGAACATAATATTTTGTCTCACTGTTCTTGACCAGAGCAAGTTAAAGTGCTGGAAAATCATGCTGATTTCTTGTCTTGCTTTCCGAAGTTTCGCATTCGATACTTCATTAATCCGGTTGCCTGCCACTTCAACGATTCCTTCTGTTGGCTGCTCCAGACCGTTTAATAGGCGAATAAGGGAGCTTTTCCCTGCGCCGCTATACCCGATAATTCCGAATATTTCACCTTTATCGATATCCAAGTTGACGTCTTTTACAGCATCAACATTTCCGCTTTTTGAATGATACGTTTTTGATACATTCTGTAAATGGATCACAGTCTGTTCACCTGCTTTCTTGCTGAATCTATAGGTTGCCATCACATACGTTCATTTATTCTTCGTGCTGTCGTGACTCTAGCCAGACGCCAGGTCAGTAAAAAAGACCTAACTGCAACGCAAGCAGAAAGGCCTTTTATTTCAAATACGCCTTTCTCTCATCTTTCAAAGCGTTGCGGCTTTGAGTGAATTGGCACCAATTTCAGCTATGCTGACGGTTGCCGGGTTTCATAGGGCACGTCCCTCCACCTCTCTTAATAAGAGAAAATATGTTGTTTTATGTGATGTTCATGTTTTTACTAACGTAGAATATCATGCTATTTGAGATATGTCAACGCTGTAAATCACTAATTTCCAAGTAAACGACTAAGTTATCATTTTTCGAAAAAAACCGTTCGTCAGCCAAAGGACTGCTTCTAATCTCAGAAGCGCACGAAACGAGCCTTTCACCTTCACTTGTCCCCTGCTGATAAGCTGCTGCAAGGACATGTCTCCATCTAATAATTGAAGAATTTCTTTCCTCTCACCATAAAAGATGAGATCTGATAACTCAATTGCAGGCAGTTTCTTCACTTCACCACGCTCATCCACAATCAAAGTACAAGAATCAGTTTCCGCCTCAAATGTAATCTTCAAGGATGATGATGAAAGCAGCGGCTTTAAAAGCAATCGCTGCCCTACGTTTCCATGGGCTTTCACATTTTCCACATGTATAACCTCCCTGTCATTTGGTTATACATAACATTTCTCTACAAACCTCAGCTTGTCCTTTATAAATAACTCGACAAATTTTCAAATGAATTGCTTGAAATATGACAAAAAAACGCTTTATTTAGCGGTTTCAATCACTTCGTGAAGATATGGAACTGAGTGAAAGGCATAGCCTTTTTGTACGATCTCACCCTTTTTAAACAGGAGAAAGCACGGAACACTCTCGATCTCAAATGCTTTCGCAAAACCTGGTGAATAGTTTAAATTGTTCTCGTAAAAGGGAACATCCGGCTGCATGGCCTCGACCACTGCCAGCATCTTCTTTGCCAGCTGGCATGTTCCGCAAAACGGTGTATATAAGTATAAAAGAAATAAATCGTCCTCTATCTCCTTGAATTCATGCTCTTCAATCTCTTTCATATACGTCACCCTCATAAATATTTCGAATGAACATCAATGTTTGCAGCTAATAGAATAGATGCAATGTGGGCTGACGGTGAAGCGGCCACTTCGCGGTACGTTCTGTCGACAAACAGATGAAGGGCTTCAGGAAATTCTTTTCGAAATTGCTTCCGCAGTTTGTCGCCAGCATCGTCACTGTCTGCTAATATGTAAACGTCTTTCCCGAATAAATCGTCCACAAGCTGATCCAGCTTCGATGTACTGATCGTGCCATTGGTGCAAATGATGGTAACAGGTTCACTTATGACTTCTTTTAGCTTCTGTTTATCTGATTTACCTTCTACAATGATGACCTTTTCTATCTCGACATTCATCACGATCACCCGGCCCTTTTGACGTTGATTCACTTCTTCCTTAGATTACAATCTTTCATTCAGGTTGTAAAGATTGGGTACTTGGGCAACAAAAAGACTGCAGCACTCACTCACTGCAGCCTTTTTGTGATTAGCACCAGCCATTTTCATCGTCACAGTCTACATATTTTTCAGTTCCATGTGTCAATGTATCTGACAAACGATAAAAACGATTTTGATCATAGGAGTAACCCGATTTTAATTCATATTGATTTTCACTAATCATCGTGCCAATCTCTTCATTTTGATGAAAAAGCACCATGCCGCTTTCTTTAAATCGTCCAGTGACATGTTCTGTAATATCCACCTGTTCTTTTTGAAAAGACAAATTGGACACCCCCCATAAAGGTAGAGTGTCCAATTTCGCATGAATTAGTCTTCTTTGATCATTTCTTCATATTGCTCAGCTGTCATTAAGTTCTCGATTTCAGATGCATCCGCTGGTTCTACAACGATCATCCAAGCTTTTTCGTATGGAGAGTCATTTACGAACTCTGGGCTGTCATCAAGCTCATCGTTCACTTCAACGATTGTGCCGTTGATCGGTGCATATAGTTCAGAAACTGTTTTGACTGATTCTACGCTTCCGAAAGGCTCGTCCGCTGTGATTTTGTCTCCTACTTCAGGAAGCTCAACGAACACGATATCGCCTAGCTCTGATTGAGCAAAATGCGTAATACCGATACGCACCTTATCTCCTTCTACTTTCACCCATTCATGTTCTTCTGAATAACGTAAATCCTTTGGTGTGCTCATTCAATACCCCTCCAGTCTTTTCTTTCCGTCTATATTGAAGATACCACAATCTGAATGAAAGTTACATCATTTCCAGACGCTTTTAAATGTATCTTCATTAAATCCAACTGTCACTCGTTTGCCATCTGTTGTAATTGGACGCTTGATCAGCATTCCGTTGGATGCAAGTAATTCTAGCTGCTCATCCTCTGACATTGCAGGAAGTTTATCTTTCAGCTGCAGCTCTCGATATTTCTGTCCGCTTGTATTAAAGAATTTCTTCAGCTCTAAACCGCTTTTTTCGTAAAGGGCTTTTAATGTTTCTTTATCAGGCGTCTCTTCGACGATATGTATGCTGTTGATGTCTTTATTGTGTTCTTCCAGCCATTTCTTTGCTTTTCTGCATGTACCGCAAGATGGGTATTCATAAAAATCTAAAGCCACCATTTTCACCTCCTGCAAATAGTGACAACATTTTATCACAAAACATGTTAAAAACCTAAATGTATGCTTACAAAAAGGTGCGAAGCCTACTCCGCACCTTTCGAACCGTTTTTAAACGATATATTTCTCTGCTTCAAAGATTCGTTTCGCCACCTCACGCTTTTTCGCAATGACATTGATCGGCGTGAATCTTGTCAGTTTGCGAAGGGCTGACAGATTCATACGAAGTGAATCTCCTTCTTCCATTGCAATCAACGATTCTTTCGCATGAGCTTCAATCTTTAAAAAGGCTTCCTGCGTGAAAATTTGTGTATAGGCAAGCTTTTGTGCATTCTTTTCTGCGCCTGTTGCAGCGATAGCCTTTTCTGTCCGCAAGACCGCGGACTCAGCAGCAAACAGTTCATTGACAATGTCTGCTATGTTCACAAGGATTTCCTGCTCTTTTTCTAGTGCTTTCCCATATTTCATTGCGGCCATGCCTGCCACCATCAAGGCGATTTTTTTCGCATGGGCGAGTAAATATTTTTCTTGATCGAGCGGCTGATCACCCGGCTCCTGCGGCATCATCATCATGAGCTCTTCTTGCAGGGTTTGGGCTTTTTGAAGAAGTGGAAGCTCCCCTTTCATGGCTTTCTTCAAGAACGTACCCGGCACAAGCAAACGGTTAATTTCGTTCGTTCCTTCAAAAATACGGTTAATTCTTGAGTCACGATAGGCTCTTTCGACTTCGTATTCTTGCATGAAACCATATCCGCCGTGAATTTGCACCCCTTCATCCACAATGTAATCTAAAGTTTCAGAGCCAAGCACTTTACAAAGAGAGCATTCAATTGCATATTCTGCAATGGATTGCGCAATTTGTTTCCCGTCCTTTTGCTCCTCGTCACTTAATAGACCCATCCGCTGTTCAAATAAGCCGACTGTGCGGTATACAGCACTTTCCATGGCATAAAGCTTTGCCGACATGTTGGCTGCTTTTTCGCCGATTAAGCTAAATTGAGAAATCGGTGTTTTAAACTGCTTTCGCTGATTGGCATATTCTGCTGATAATTGAATGACCCGTTTTGACGCACCAATTGTGCCAACAGCCAGCTTATAGCGTCCAATGTTCAAAATGTTAAAGGCAATGACATGACCTCTGCCTGCTTCACCAAGCAAATTCTCCTTTGGCACTTCGGCATCTTCTAAAATTAACGTTCTTGTCGATGATCCTTTAATGCCCATCTTTTTCTCTTCAGGTCCTGTTTTGACACCTGGAAAATTCTTTTCTACGATGAAAGCAGAGAAGTGTTCCCCATCAATCTTCGCATACACAACAAAGACATCGGCAAATGCGGAGTTTGTGATCCATTGTTTTTCTCCATTGAGGACATAATGTGTTCCAGCTTCATTCAGGACTGCCGTTGTTTTCGCGCCTAAAGCGTCAGACCCTGATCCCGGCTCTGTCAAGGCATACGCCGCAATTGTTTCTCCAGAGGCGAGTCCTGGCAGATACTTTTCCTTTTGCGCTTGATTTCCGAACAGCACGATCGGCAGAGAACCGATCCCGACATGGGCGCCGTAGGAAAGAGAGAAGCTGCCTGCTCTGGCGAATTTTTCAGTAATGATAGCTGAGCTGATTTTATCTAAACCAAGACCTCCGAATTCTTCAGGAACGTCTGCTCCAAGCAATCCAAGCTCTCCAGCCTTTTTTAAGAGGCGAACAGAATGCTCGAACTCATGATTTTCAATTTGATCGATGTGCGGGACCACATCTTGTAAAATGTAATCCTCTGTTGTTTTCCCAATCATTTGATGCTCATCAGAGAAATCCTCTGGTGTAAAGATATGCTCATAATTCGTCTCATCAATTAAGAAACTGCCACCCTTTTTTACCTCTTCTATTGCTTTCATTCTGTTTTCCCCCTTTAGATCAATTCAAAAATGCCTGCTGCTCCCATGCCCCCGCCGATACACATCGTCACAATACCAAACTGCTCGTTTCGTCGTTTCATTTCATGAATGAGCGACAGCGTTAGTTTCGTTCCTGTACAGCCTAACGGATGTCCTAATGCAATCGCTCCGCCGTTGACATTGACCTTCTCTTCATCAATCCCTAAATGACGAATGACTTGAATCGCCTGAGAGGCAAATGCTTCGTTTAGTTCAAACAGCCCAATGTCCTTCAGCTCTAGACCAGCCATTTTCAGCGCACGCGGAATGGCTTCAACCGGGCCAATTCCCATGACTTCAGGTGGTACACCGCCAACCGCAAACGCCCTGAACTTGGCGAGCGGCTGAAGTGAAAGAGAGGATGCTTTCGCGCGATCCATCATCATCACACATGCCGCACCGTCACTCGTCTGCGAAGAGTTTCCTGCGGTCACTGTGCCTTTTGTTGAGAAAGCAGGTCGTAAGGTTGAGAGAATCTCCTCTGTTGTGCCAGCTCTCACACCTTCATCCTGTGAGAACGTAAATGGATGTTCTTCTAATTGGTACTGCTCTCCTACCCGTCTTTCTGTCACCTCAACAGGGACAATTTCATCTGAAAATTTCCCGTCCTGCAATGCCTGTGCTGCCTTTTGATGGCTTCTTACCGCAAACGCATCCTGATCTTGCCGTGTGACCTGATACTTTTGCGCCACTTGCTCGGCTGTGTGTCCCATGCTCATATAGTATTCAGGCGCTTGCTCTGCCAAGAGAGCATTTGGACGAATGGAGTGACCCATCATTGGGACTTGCGACATCGATTCGACGCCTCCGGCTAAAATGGTTTCTGCCTGCCCGAGCATAATTCGTTCACCTGCGTAGGCGATTGACTGTAGACCAGAAGAGCAATAGCGGTTAATGGTGATGGCAGGTACTGTATACGGCAAACCTGCTAACGCCCCAATATTCCGGGCGACATTCAGCCCTTGCTCTGCTTCTGGTGTCGCACATCCGATAATCAAATCATCAATCTGACCGTCGTATTCACCGGCACGCTTTAGCGTTTCTTTTACACACAATGCGCCCATATCATCAGGCCGTACATGTTTTAATGAACCTTTTTTAGCCTTTCCAACTGGTGTTCTTGCGCCAGCCACAATCACTGCTTCTCTCATTTTGATTCCCCCCTAGTTACGTAAAGGTTTGCCTTTGACGAGCATGTGCTGCATGCGTGCCTGTGATTTCACTTCTCCCACAAGACTTAAAAAGGCTTCTCTTTCAAGCTCTAATAAGTATTGTTCCTCCACCTCTGTACCAAATGGCAATTTACCGCCGGAAATGACATGAGCTAGTTTTTTCGCAATGGTCATGTCATGGTCTGAAATGTAGCCAGACAATCTCATATTTTCAGCAGCTAGCACCATTGCTGCATAGCCTGTTTCTCCCATGACGGGCACTTTTTGTTTGAGCGGTGCACGATAACCCGCTTCATCAAGAGAGAGAACGAATTGTTTCGCATCATAGATTAAATGATCACCATTCATGCTGATCCGATCATTCATGCGGAGCATCTTCATATCACGGGCTTCCTCTGCTGAAGTCGATACTTTCGCCATCGCAATCGTTTCAAAGGTTTGCAGCGCAGCATCTTGTATCGCAGTTGCAGACGGCTTAGCCGCTCCTTGTAGGTGACGTAAATATAATTCTTTGTTTCCACCGCCGCCCGGAATCAGCCCAACCCCTGCTTCCACAAGCCCCATGTACGTTTCACTGGATGCTTGGATAGCGGCTGCCGGAAGACAAAGCTCCGTCCCCCCGCCGAGCGTCATACCAAACGGTGCAGCAACAACTGGACGGTCACTATATTTCACCTTCATCATTGCCTGCTGGAACCTGCGAATGACAAAGTCAATTTCAAAGAAATTGTCGTCCTGTGCTTCCATTAAAATTAAAGCAAGGTTTGCGCCAACACAGAAGTTCTTCCCCTGGTTCCCAATGACAAGACCTTTATAATTCTTTTCCGTTTCATCTACAGCACGGTTGATCATATCAATGACATCAAGACCAATCGCATTGCTTTTCGAGTGGAATTCAAGCAAGGCAACATCATCACCAATATCGATTAAGCTTGCACCTGAATTGTTGAAAATGACCCCTTGTTTCTTTTTCAATCTGGCTAGAGAAATATTCTTCTCGTTTCTTTTTTCCTGTTTATAAGTGCCATTCTGATAAAAAGCACGGTCTCCTTCGGCATTCTCTTGATAGAATGTGTCATGTCCCTCTGACAGCATTTCTTGCACCCACACCGGGATGCTGTGCCCTTCTGCCTCCATTCGGCTGACGGCTTTTTTCACACCAATCGCATCCCATAGCTCGAATGGGCCATGCTGCCAGCCAAATCCCCATTTCATGGCGTTATCAATGGACTCGATATCATCTGCAATGTCGCCTTTTAGATGAGCTGAATAAAGAAGCACTGGTGCTGTCATATTCCAGAGCAATTGCCCAGCGCGGCCGTCTTGATAAATAAGCGCTTTCAATTTCGCTTTTGTCCCCTTTTGCTGCTTAGCAATGTCAATGCCCGGGTCCTTCAGCTTTGTCCGTTCTCCGTATGTGAGTGTCACAGGATCAAGCTCTAAAATGCTCTTCCCGTTTTTTTGATAGAACCCTTGCCCTGCTTTACTGCCAATCCACCCTTTTTCAAGCATTCTTTCCATAAACTCAGGCAGCTGGAAAATATCCTTCTCCTTTCCTTCCACCTGTTCATATACGTTGCGGGCCACATGAGAAAACGTGTCGAGTCCGACCACATCCAGTGTACGGAAGGTCGCACTTTTCGGTCTGCCAATGAGTGGACCTGTGACAGAATCGACTTCTCCGATCGTGTATTTGTTCTCAAGCATTTCACGCACTGTGACAAGGAGTCCATAAGTGCCAATACGGTTGGCAATAAAGTTCGGCGTATCTTTCGCTTCAACAACGCCCTTGCCAAGTACATCTTCACCAAATGTTTTCATATATGAAAGTACTTCTAGATCAGTTTCTTGAATAGGAATCACTTCTAAAAGCTTTAAATAACGAGCTGGGTTAAAAAAGTGAGTGCCTAAAAAGTGGCGTTTAAAATCAGCTGATCGGCCTTCTGCCATTTTTTCAACAGAAATACCGGATGTATTGCTGGATACGATGCTGCCTTCTTTGCGGTGTTCGTCAATGAGAGAGAATACGTGTTGTTTGATGCTGAGCTTTTCAGTGACGACTTCAATGATCCAGTCAGCATCGTGTAATAAGGAAAGGTGATCTGTGAGATTTCCGGGTGTGATGTATGATAGGTTTTTCGCTGACGTAAGAGGTGCTGGCTTTTGCTTTAACAACTTTTTCATCGCTTCTTGACTTAATCGATTCCGAACACTAGGGTGATCAAGCGTTAGCTTTTTTGCCGTTTCTTCCTTTGTCAGTTCATTTGGCACAATATCTAGCAATGTTACCGGTATCCCAATATTGGCTAGATGCGCAGCAATGCCTGAGCCCATGACACCTGAACCAATGACAGCCGCCTTGCGAATATGTTTGCCCATAAATATCCCCCTAAACATTTTGAATGAACAGTCATTCATTTTTTGTCCAAAAAAAAGCAATGCCTCTTTCTTTATCTTAAAAGATTTTCCGAAACAGTTCAATAGCAGATTTCAAAAATTTACACATTCTCATGCGTCTTTCTTTACAGCGTATGAATTAAAGATGAGAGGGAAATGTAAGAATGGAGGTGATGTCCATATGTCTCGTTTGAAGAAAAATCCATCAAAAGCTGGCGTAAGTGCTGCAAGTGTAAAAGGAAACGCAGGTCCATCACAAGAAGCAGACCTTGGCGGGAAAAAGACCAGTCAAAATCAGCAATATAAAAAGAAACATTAAGGAACCAAAATCGTAAGGAGGAAACACATCTTGAACAATCAGCAAATGAATATGCCCCCGCAAGTCATTTCAGTGAAGGATTCCTTGTACTTAGAGGATATGCTGAACTGGAATTTGATCGCCATGAAAAAAGCCCACTTTATGGCCGAGCATTGCCAGGATCAAGCATTGAAACAAGAACTCAATCAAGTTGGTCAAATGCACCATCAGCATTACACCCAAATTCTTCAGCATTTAGGCAGCTCAGGGCAAGGCCAGTCTTCTGGCTTTATGCAATAGGAGGTAACAGACATGGATCAGCAAAACCAACAAAAAATCGGGAATCCACAAACGCCGGTTCCAACAACCACAAACATGAACGATCGTGATTTTATCACAGATCTCTTGTCGACTGAAAAATATATGACAAGCGGATATAACACAGCGCTGAATGAATTAAGCCATGAATCTCTTTACCAAGATATTCAGCAAATTGCGCTGGAAACACAAAAAACGCAAAGACATTTATATGATGTCATGTTCAAATATGGCTGGTATTCTGTCGAAGCGGCTGAGCAGCAAAAGCTCCAGCAAGCACATCAAAAGTTCCAGCAAACACTGACAGATCAGTCTCCATATGGACCATCAAACATGTCATAAAGAAAAACTGCCAGTGATGATGCTGGCAGTTTTTTTAACGGTCTTTATTGGCTCGATGAGCTTCATTTAATTGTTTGATCCGCTGAATCGTTTCTTTGATGTCTTCCTTTGCCTCTGGATACGTTTCATTAAAATGCTTCGCTAGAGGCGGCATGCTTTTGGCAATATGAGAGTAGATCACCCACTGCGTGACATCTCTTTTCAGTTCCTCATTCGTTTCACCAAGCAGCAGCTCTGTATATTTATCAAGCAAGCCCTCTAGCTTTTCATCTAATTCATTTCCCATTGATCTTCCGCTCCCTTTTTCAGAAAAAAACCTGACTCTGCGCGTAACAGATGTCAGGCTTTTCACATACGATTATCTTGCAGCAAGAAATGTCTCTGCTTGTGCCTCCTGCACAATACAGCGTCCTCTGCCATGCGGAATACATAATGGTGTTCCGAATAAAGGATCTGTTGTCACTTGGCAGTTCATATCAAAGACATTTTTCACGAGATCACAGTTAATGACGGTTTCCGGTCTTCCTTCTGCATAAATCGACTTGTCTTTAATGGCAACAAGATGATGCGCATATCTGCAAGCGAGATTGAGGTCATGCAGAACCATGACAATCGTGCGCTGCTCTTTTTCATTTAAATCAAACAGAAGATCAAGGATTTCAATTTGGTGCGTCATGTCTAAATACGTTGTTGGCTCATCTAATAGGATAATATCCGTCTCCTGCGCCAATGTCATCGCAATCCATGCACGCTGCCTTTGTCCACCTGATAATGAATCGACCGTTCGATCAGCTAGGTCTTCCATCTTCGTTGACTTCAGTGCGCGATTTACCGCTTCTTCGTCTTGCTTTGACCATTGCTTCAGCCAATTTTGATAAGGGTATCGCCCTTGCTTAACTAGCTGGTGGACAGTTAATCCTTCCGGCGCTTCTGGTCCTTGCGGAAGAATGGCAAGCTGTTTCGCCACTTCCTTTGTTGGTAATTTGGCAATGGAATGACCTTCAAGCAGGACAGATCCACCCATTGGCTTCATGAGACGGGCCAATGAGCGAAGTAGCGTGGATTTACCGCATCCATTGCTGCCAATAAATACTGTGATTTCACCCTTAGGGATTGATACATTTAGTTCATCTATGATCATTGTTTCTCCGTAGCCTAAGCTTAAACCTTCAGTAGAAATGGCACTCATTCCGCTCAAACGCTCCTTTTCTCATCCAAATTTTTTATATTGAATATCGTCTATGTAGACGTCAAAGATCACTTATCTCAATTTAGTGTATCAGATTTGAGTGATTTTGAAAATCATTTTCAATTAAAAAATGAGAAAGTCTCGTTTACTTTTTCTTTTCGAATGTACGATTTGTCCCATCTTCGAGCTTCATATCGACCTGAATCCGCTGATAATCGTCATCTAAATTAAAGGCAGCTAATAGTTCATTTACATACGTTTCATTTAGCTTTGCACTAGGTATAGACATATCATTTAACTTCATCTTCATCTCGCGCAATGCTTCCTCCCCTTCATAGCGGACACCATTCATATGATCTCGAATCAGTGCTTCTTCTTTTCCGCCCACCTGACGATAGGTAGCTTCGTATAATTCATTTTTCTGCCCATATTGAACATGTAGATGCAGATGATGAAATGGCAGCTCCTTCATTTGAACAGCTGACAGACTTTCTGCTTCTGCTTCACTTGTATGTTGCATTGGTTCGATTGATTGACAGCCAGACAGCATAAAGAGCAGCACTCCTAGCAGTCCCGCCTTCTTCCAGCACATCATGTGTTTCCTCCTATTTCGCTTCATCGGTTTTTATTCTGCTCTAAGCTTCTTTTCGTTATTCACCTAAACACTGTGTTATGGTAAATGAAAACAAAAAATATACGTCAAAAGGAGAAACGGATGATGAAAAAAACAGCCATTGTGACTGGTGCCAATAGCGGCTTTGGCAAGCTCATCACGCTGCGCCTCGCTCAGCAAGGCTATACCGTAATTGCTGGTGTGAGACAAGAGGCCAATGCGAAAAAGCTTGCGGAAGAAGTAAAGAAAGCCGCTTTATCCGAATTGATACATATTGAAGCATTAGATGTGACGGATACACAGTCCATTCAAGCATTTCAGAAAAGGCTCGATACTGATGCACCCATTCACCTGCTTGTGAACAATGCGGGAACAGCCTATGCTGGTTTTGCTGAAGAAGTGCCTGTTGACAAGTACCGCCAGCAATTCGAAGTGAATGTCTTTGGGGTGATGGAAATGACACAGGCGGTCCTTCCGTTTATGACAACCGGTGCAAAGATATTGAATATGAGCAGTATCAGCGGGTTAATGGGTATGCCTGCGCTCTCTCCATATGTATCGTCCAAATTTGCACTAGAGGGCTATACAGAGAGCTTGCGAATTGAACTGGCTTCGTTTGGCATTCAGGCCGCTTTGATTGAGCCGGGTTCTTTCCAAACAAATATTTGGAACACCTCTATGAATGAGCAAATGACGCAGCCCGCAGAAGATTCTAAATACACAGCTATTTATCAAAAGATGATGTCCTATATTGAAGCGCAAAAAAACAACTATGGAGATCCTAGCGAAGTTGCGGAGCTTGTGGTCTCACTTGCAGAGAAGAAGCGTCTAAAGAAGCTGAGATACCTTGTGGGGAAAGGTGTACGGCTTTCATTCCTAGCAAAGCAGCTCCTGCCTTGGAATGTATGGGAAACGATCATTTTACGGACACTTTCATCCAAAAAATAAGCGCAAAAAAACAGGTGGATCTTTTATCCACCTGTTACAGATCATTGACAAAGGGCTAAAATGACCTTGATTTTAGTCCTTTGTCTTCTTTTCAGCGTGACCTGAAAACCTTTGCAGTCTAGAAAGGACGAGTACCGGTGCGGAGCGAATTTGACATTCGTGAGCACCGGCACGCAGGACTGCGGGCGAATGCGATGGTTTGTCTACACGCTGACAGGTGGATCTTTTATCCACCTGTTTTCATTTATTCGTTATCAGACTGCCCAAGGGTAATATCAAGGTTTTTGTTCTTTCCTTCACGGATGACCGTCATTGTTGTTTTATCACCGATTTTTGTTTCTTTATAAAGGATTTCTTTTAGCTGTGAGCTGTTCTCCACATCTTTCCCTTTGAACTTGATGATGACATCTCCAGACTTCAAACCTGCCTTTTGTGCAGGTGATCCTTTCGATACATCTTTTACGTAAATGCCTTTACCGATTTGTTTATCAAATAATCCGAGCGTATTTTCCTGATACGTTTCAGGCACTTGCTCTAGGTCAATCATTTGAACACCAAGGTAAGGGCGTTCGATTTTTCCATTTTTCAATAGCTGATCGACAATCGGTTTCACATCGTTACTTGGGATGGCGAATCCAAGTGATTCTACACCGCTTTCGCTAATTTTCAAGCTGTTGATCCCAATGACTTGACCGTCCGTATTGATCAGTGGACCTCCACTGTTTCCTGGGTTAATGGCAGCATCTGTTTGAAGCACATTCATCTCAACAGTACCAGATGACGTAGTCGCTTCAACGGTACGATCGACACCACTAATAATTCCTTCTGTCACAGTACCTGAGAACTGCGCACCAAGCGGGTTCCCGATAGCGATCACTTTGTCTCCGGCACGAAGCTTAGACGAATCACCAAAGCTTGCGACTTTATCAATGCCGTCAGCGTTGATTTCGAGAACAGCCAAATCTGTCATCACATCATTGCCGACAAGCTTAGCATCTTTTGTTTTTCCATCATAAAGCGTGACCTTTAATTTATTGGCACCTTCAACCACGTGGTTATTGGTAATAATGTATGCTTTTTTTCCATCCTTTTTAAAGATCACACCGGAACCAGTTCCAGCTTCCGCTTCTGTTGATTCTCCGCTAAGACCGAAAGAGTTTTGTGTAGATTGATAGTTTGAGACCCCTACAATGGTCGGCTCTAAATCCTCTACCATATCGGCTACATTCGTCGCATTGGTGATTTGTTTTGATGAGAAATTATCAGAGGTAACCGATTCACTTGACGCTGTTTGGGTTTGCGTGTTGGCAGCTGTGTCCTGTGCCTGCGGTAAAAGCGGTGTAATTCCAAGCACAAGACCTCCGCCAATAATCCCTCCAAGAATCGGACTCAGCCATGCAGCCTTCCGTTTTTTCTCCTTTTTAGAAGCACGATCATCCACAATTTGAGGTGACCTGTTTGTCACACTCTCCTGAGAGGCGGATGCTTCATTTTCATGGTGGTGAAAAACGAGTTCTTTTTTTGGTTCTTCTATTTCTTTCTCGTTCTCTTGATGTGTTTCTTCTTGATGATTGATCTTTTTTTCTTCATCTTCTCTTCGGAAATCCATCGCTTGCACTCCTTTGCATCATTTTCATGAAATGCTTCATTCATATGTGTAGATAGGACCGATGTCCTCTTAATGGCAAAATCATTGAAAATACTTTATGGCAATATACCAAATTATATAATACTTATTCATAGAAAAAAAGCAAGGTGCGCACATTGGTGGAAAACACCTATTCATCAGCTTTTTGTCTATGCCCTTTTTTCCCTTGAGCTTATCATAATCAAACATTATGGGATAATGATGAGAAGAATATGTGAAATTATGAAAAAAGCGTGTGATTGTTGACATATCGCCTTTGTATCCCGTTATAATGACGTTGAGAGGATGTGGAAGACTTTGTCGTACACCATTTATTTAGTTGAGGATGAACAAAACTTAAATGAACTTTTAACCAAGTATTTAGAGAGTGAAAATTGGAATGTCTCCTCTTTTTTAACCGGAGAAGCGGCACGTGCGGCAATGGACAAGCCGCCGCATCTATGGATTTTAGATATTATGCTGCCTGATACAGACGGCTACACACTCATTAAAGAAATCAAAGCCGCCTCACCTGACGTACCAGTCATTTTCATTTCTGCACGTGATGCAGATATTGATCGTGTCCTCGGCTTAGAACTGGGAAGCAGTGACTATATTGCGAAACCATTTCTTCCGCGGGAGCTGATCATCCGAGTGCAAAAGCTGCTGGAGCTTGTGTATAAAAACAGTGAGACCCCGCAGCCAAGCATCACACACGTTTCCTCCTACACCATTCATGAGGACGTGAGAGAGGTGTTTGAAGGGGATCAGCTGATTAACTTAACTTCTAAGGAATTTGACTTGCTGCTCTTATTTACCCATCATCAAGGACACGCTTTTTCTCGTGAAGATATTCTCGTGAAGATCTGGGGACATGATTACTTTGGGACAGATCGTGTCGTGGATGATCTTGTCAGACGGCTGCGTAAAAAAATGCCTGACTTAAAAGTCGAGACCATTTATGGATTTGGCTATAGGATGCTAAAGGGATGAAGAACAAACCGCTCGCTTTTCAAATTTGGGTCGTCATCTCTGGCATTTTGCTGACCATTTCGATTGTCCTGATCATTTTATTTTCAAATACATTACGCAGCTTCTTCACAGATGAAATTTATAAAAACATCGAAAATGAACAGCAGGTGTTAACAGAATACCCTTTGAATCGAGACGGATCACCAAAGTCGACCCCAGAAAACCGCTCGGTTCAGCACATTCTGATCCCGTCAGATGAATTAGATCAAATGGCGCAGTTTTTCCCGCATGCGTTTATTGAAAAAGTACAAACCTTTGTGAAAAAACAAAAAAGCGCAACGAAACGCTATTCTGAAGAAGTGAATGGCCAGCATATCTTTTTTGTGATCAAAAAAGTCTCAACAGGCAATACACAATATATTCTGTTGTCGTATGCACCAGATTCTTATCGAGACGACTTGTCCTTTACGCTGTTTAAACAGCTGATATTGATCTTAGGCACTGTCATTTTACTAAGCTGGATTCCGTCTATTTGGCTTGCCCGCTACTTATCCCGTCCGATCGTTGCGTTTGAAAAGCACGTGAAGCGGATTGCACAAGAGGACTGGGACGATCCTGTGGTCGTTGACAGGCAAGATGAAATCGGCAAGCTCGGTCATACGATTGAAGAAATGAGACAAAAGCTCATTCAAAAGGATGAAACGGAACGAACGCTTTTGCAAAATATATCACATGACTTAAAAACACCTGTGATGGTCATCCGCGGATATACGCAGTCCATTAAAGATGGGATTTTTCCTAAGGGAGATCTTGAACAAACGGTGGAAGTCATTGAAGGTGAAGCGGAAAAACTTGAGAAGAAGATCAAAGATTTGCTGTATTTAACAAAGCTTGATTATTTATCAAAACAGAATCCCGCACATTCTTCCTTCCTTGTGAGTAATACAATGCTGGAAGTGGTCGACCGCATACGCTGGTCGAAAAATGAATTGCAGTGGAACGTGGACTTAGATGATGAGGCTACACTTGAAGGCGATCCAGAACAATGGAGCAAATTATTTGAAAATGTACTAGAAAATCAACTTCGCTACGCAAAAAGTAGAATTGACATTCATATGAAGCAGGAAGAGGATCACATTCGCATGGTCATTCGTAATGACGGCCCTCCAATTGAAGAACACATGCTATCCAGCCTATACGAACCTTTTAGTAAGGGAAAAAAGGGCGAATTTGGTATTGGATTAAGCATTGTCAAACGAATTCTTTCAATGCATCAAGCGTCCATATCTATTGAAAATGATGATCTAGGTGTACGCTATACGATCACTGTTCCAAAGAAGAGACTGTAGGTTTTTGACCGCAGTCTTTTTTTAGATGAATGAATACCCAGTGAAATCACGGTATGTGGCTTTGATCTTTTTGCCAGCTTGGTACATCCATTTCTTTTCAATGGTTGTTTCTTTCGGCATTTTGACTTTTTCTACTTGAATTCCTTTTGCTTTCAAGCGTCTAATCATATCATCGATTTCTCTCATGGAACATCATCCTTTCACATATTTTGACCAGTTGGTCACCTTACTTTATAATATAAAGAATTACACTGTAAAAAACAAGTTACAATCTGATTAATTTTTGAAAACTTTCGTCGTTTATGACCGATAAGTCACATCTCTTCGCGCACGTTTCCTAAGACATTTGTCTCTCGGTAAGAAAGGATGACATTCATATTGAAAAAGAAAGAAAAAATGATCATTGAAGCCGGCATGAAGTTATTTGCCAGCAAAGGCTACAATACAACGTCTGTTCAGGAAATTGCGGATGAATGCCATATGTCAAAGGGTGCTTTTTATCTTTACTTTAAATCAAAGGAAGCACTGCTCATTTCGATCTTGCACTACTATTACGATAAGGTATTTACCCGGATTCACGAGGTTCAAACAGAGGGCGGCACACCAAAAGAAGCCTATCGCAAACAGCTCACTGTCTATTACGATAATATTTTGCAGCAAAAGGATTTTATTAAAATGCAGCTGAGCGACAGGGCTCTTCCATTGAATGAAGAAACGCAGCAGCTTGCAAAACAAATTCGGCTTGCAACGATCCAGCTTCACATTGATAACATTAAGCAGGTATATGGGGATGCGGCGATTCCTTATATGGCTGATCTTTGTTTGACGATTGAGGGCATGAGTCATGTTTACTTTGAGCTTGCAATTTTATATGATTTTCAGCTGGAAGCAGAGGAACTTGCCAAAACGATGATTCACCGTATTGATGATTTGATGGGCGGTATGATGAAACGAAACGACCTTCCGCTCATTTCTGTGGACCAAGCAAGCGACTGGTTCGGCCCTATTTATGAACGATCATTTGACCCGCTGACAGAATCTCTTTTAAAAGAATTAAGAGAGCAGGCTGAAGAACACTATGATGTGAAAGACGAGCCGGATTTATTTGAAGCACTTGGCATTTTAGAAAATGAGTTAAACAAACAAAAACCGAGACAAGTCATTGTAAAAGGTATGCTCTACCAATTGAAATTGTTCCCTCCGCTTCAAACCATATCTGAGTCACTTTTGCGTATTTTGAAAGAGGACCATTTGTAAAGCCCAGGACAGCCCCCCTGGGTTTATTGTTGTGAATGGAACATCAAATTCAAATCCTCCCTTTACTGATAGTGTGCTCATACAATCAGAGCAACTTGGTTTCAAAACATATCGTTACCTTCAAACATCTTCAAGTGATTCTTCTGACAGCTCAAAATGAGAGATCAAAGATGATCCCCATCCTGCGGGCGCCTTTGATCACTTTATAACAAAAAGGGCAGACTCCTCTGTATCCCTGAGATATGGCTTGAAAAAACTCGACTTCACGTGTTTTTCACTCTAATCAATCTCGTCTTCACGTTCTCAACCACCATTCATCTCATCATTTTTCCCACAAAAAAACCAGGGGCAGCGGGCCCCTGTTGTCTTATTTTGCTTTCGGTGTCACCATTTCTTCTGGTTTCACAAACTCTTCAAATTGCTCTTCTGTTAATAGCTCTAATTGAAGGGCTGCTTCTTTTAGCGTTAACCCTTCTTTGTGCGCAAGCTTAGCAATTTTCGCTGCATTTTCATATCCGATGTGCGGATTAAGCGCCGTCACAAGCATCAATGAATTTTTCAGGTTTTTCTCGATTGTTTCTAGGTTTGGTTCGATTCCAACGGCACACTTGTCATGGAATGAGTTCATGCCGTCAGCAAGCAGTTCAACTGATTGCAGGAAGTTATAGATGATGACCGGCTTAAATACGTTCAGCTCAAAGTTTCCTTGGCTTGCGGCAAAACCGATCGTTGCATCATTCCCCATGATTTGCGCTGCAACCATTGTTAAAGCTTCACTTTGGGTTGGGTTGACTTTTCCTGGCATAATGGAGCTGCCTGGCTCATTTTCAGGAATGATCAATTCGCCAATTCCACAGCGCGGGCCACTTGCAAGCCATCTGACATCATTGGCAATTTTCATTAAATCAGCTGCAAGTGCTTTTAGAGCACCGTGTGCATACGTAATTTCATCATGGCTTGTTAGCGCATGGAATTTGTTTGGTGAAGAATTAAATGTTTGACCTGTCAGCTGGCTGATTTCTTCAGCCACGTATTTGCCGAACTCAGGATGTGCGTTAATTCCTGTACCGACAGCCGTTCCACCAATCGCAAGCTCTCTCATTTTTTCAGTCGATTCTAGAATCATTTCTTTTGAACGATCAAGCATGTACACCCATCCGCTAATCTCTTGGCCAACTGTCAGCGGCGTTGCATCTTGCAAATGCGTACGGCCGATTTTCACGATCTCTTGATATGCTTGTGCTTTCTCATCAAGTGTCGCTCTTAATTGGTCAATAGCAGGTATTAATTTTTTGTGCACAGCTAAAACAGCTGCCACGTGCATAGCTGTTGGGAATGTATCGTTTGAGCTTTGGCTGCGGTTGACGTCATCATTCGGGTGAATGCTGAGTTCACTATTTTTATCTTTCAAGAAAGCAGTTGCTCTATTTGCAACAACTTCGTTCATGTTCATGTTACTTTGCGTTCCACTGCCTGTTTGCCAGACAACCAGCGGGAAATGCTCGTCATATTTTCCACTGATGATGTCATCACATACAGCAGCAATCGCTTCTGCTTTTTCACTTTCAAGGTTACCAAGACGTTCATTGGCAATCGCTGTGCTGCGTTTCAAAATTGCAAACGCATTCACAACTTCCTTTGGCATTTTCTCAGAACCGATTTTGAAATTTTCTTTGCTTCGTTGTGTTTGTGCACCCCAGAACTTGTCCTTTGGCACCTTGATTTCGCCCATTGTATCTTTTTCGATTCTAAATTCCGTCATTATGTATCCCTCCATAGCTTCATCACTCAACTCTATTCTATACAAAAAACGAAAATCCTTTAAGCGTTTTCAATTAAAATTTTATCTTTATTTTAATTTTAGTTCAATATAAACGCGGACATCTTTGGAATATTTGTATTTCGGATTCGTTTTTCCGTAATCTTTTGATGTATAGGTCACCTCATAATACTTGTCAAATGACTGTAGAATACGGTCGATCTCCTCTTTTGTACCTGCTAAACGAATTTGTGCCATCTTGTGTCCTCCAAAACCCTCATTCTTTCTTTTACCACAAAATAATGTAACACAGAATATTGTTTTTTCAAGCAGGTAATGCTAAGAAAAAATGTTGAGGCGGGTGATCCTTTTGAAACAGACTCCATTAAAAGAGCACTTATACGATAATCTCTCTGTCATTCTCCCGCAGTTAAAGGACATGGATGATTTGATCCATGAGAAAAAAACATTACCTCACGGACAGGTTGTCTACTATTTATACATTAAAGAAATGAACGAAACGATGCAGATTCAAACCTTCTTAAAGCTGCTGCTGCAAGATCATTCCTCTTTGACAAAAGAGAAGCTGGAATCCAATTTATCAATGATGACCACCCGTTCTGTGAAAACCTCTGAAGAATTGCTGGAGGCGATTTTCGAAGGACATTGTGTCGTTCTGATTAACGGATTTCAGCATGCTTATATTCTAGAAACACATGGAGCGATGAAACGTAGTTTAGGGGATTCCACATCTGAAACCGTGGTAAGAGGGCCGAAAATTGGCTTTATTGAAGATTTAGATACGAACTTAGCTCTTGTCAGACAGCGCTTGAAAAATCCTGATCTCAAAACCGTCGATATGAAAATCGGTCAGAAGAAACTCACCCAAGTGACCATTATGTACATTGACAATATCGTAGATCCTTCTGTTTTAAAAGAAGTGAAAAAACGGCTCAAACAAGTCACCTTTGATGACATACAAGACTCTGGCGTCCTTGAAGAACTCATTGAAGACAATGTGTATTCGCCGTTTCCGCAAATTCAAAATACAGAACGGCCTGATAAAGTTGCCTCTGCTTTGAACAACGGACGCGTCGCTATCTTTGTCGATCATTCACCTTTTATATTAATTGTGCCTGCTTCCCTTGCGACGATTATGCAGTCACCTGATGATTATTATGAGCGCTGGATTTCCGCCTCTCTTATACGATTGTTGCGGTTTATCTCGATCTTTCTCACCTTGTTTTTATCAGCCATCTATATTGCCCTTGTCTCCTTTCATCAAGGTCTTCTGCCCACCACTTTGGCTATTTCGATTTCAAGCACAAGAGAGAATGTCCCTTTTCCACCTATTGTCGAGGCACTTATTATGGAAATGACCATTGAACTGTTGCGGGAAGCCGGCTTACGACTACCAAATCCACTTGGTCAAACGATTGGACTGGTGGGCGGAGTTGTCATTGGACAAGCGGCTGTACAGGCTCATATTGTGAGCTCCATCATGGTCATTATCGTCAGTGTCATCGCTCTTGCATCCTTTACGGTTCCGCAATACGGAATGGGCATGTCCTTTCGTGTGCTCCGATTTGTGTCCATGTTTACTGCGGCTACTTTTGGATTATATGGGATTGTTTTATTCATGCTCGTTCTGATGACACATTTGACGAGGCAAAAAAGCTTTGGGACGCCTTACTTCTCACCAGATTTTGTGTTCAGTTATAAAAACAAAGACAATTCCATCATTCGACTTCCGCTCAAAAGTCAAAAGAAAGGAGAACGATATGGTGAATCATAAAGAGTCAATTTCAAGCTATCAGGCAAGTGCCATTATCTCGAATACCACACTAGGCGCAAGTATGTTGGTTCTGCCCAGATCAATGGCTCAGGCAGCGTCCACACCTGACGGCTGGATTGCACTCTTACTAATGAGCGTCATTTACATTGTCTTTATTTTTGCCAATGTACTCATGATGAAAAAAGTCCCTTTCTCCTCTTACTATGATTATACAAACGAAGGGCTTGGGAAGTGGATCGGCACCATTGCCAACCTCTTGATCATTATTTATTTTCTTGGCGTCGCCAGCTATGAAGTACGCTCGATGTCGGAAATGGTGAAGTTCTTTCTGCTTCAAAACACACCTATAGCCGTGACGATGCTCAGCTTTATTTTGGTCGGCTTTTATCTTGTGATTGGCGGTATAGGCGACTTTGCGAGGCTGTGTCCTTTTTTTCTCATTGTCACACTCATTATCTTATTTGTGGCCTATGGACTCAGTGTACAAGAGTTTGAGCTCGATAACCTCCGGCCAGTGCTTGGAGAGGGCTTCTCCCCTGTCTTTCAATCCTTTAATGCTTCTGCCATTTCATTTGTCGGCATTGAAATGATGCTCTTCATGCCCGCTTATATGAAGTCGCAGAAACATACCTTTGCTTATGGGGCCGTCGGTTTTTTAATTCCTGCGATCATCTATATCTTCACCTATATCCTTGTAGTTGGTGCGCTCACGGTGAAAGAAACGGCTACCCTCACCTGGCCGACCATTGCATTGTTTCAATCATTTGATATTCAAGGGATCTTTATTGAACGGATTGAATCCTTTCTTTTGATCGTATGGCTTGTTCAGCTTTATACGAGCTTTGTAGGGTATACGTTTTTTGCCGCAATGGGGGTATCGAAACTGACCAAGTTTCCAAAAAAAGTGGTGCTTGGTTTAATGGCCGTCGTCATCTATCTTGCCGCCATTTTCCCAAAGGATGTTGATACGGTTCGGGTTTATTTAGCCTATGTCAACAACTTATTTTTCTTGTTATTCGGCATCCTCCCATTTCTCTTATTCATCATTGTGTTTTTCAAAAGGAGGCGAAAAGCAGCATGAAAAAGAAAGCGGTCTTTGCTTTCCTGACGCTTGTTTTATTAAGCGGGTGCTGGGATAGTACTAATATCGAGGAGCTCAACATGGCGATTGGGTTTGCAGTGGATAAAGGCGATCAGGGGCATAAATTAAAACTGTCTATGCAAGTGCTTGTTCCGCAAAAGATTGATCAAGAAGCAAGTGTCAAAGATCCGACGAAAATCATTGAAACAAATGGTGATTCAGTGCATCAAATTTTTCGCACAACTGCTTTAAAGGCGCATCGTATTTTCGCTCAGCAGTTAAGAATTTATTTGTTTTCTCAGGAGCTTATTCAAGAAAATAATTTTGATTTGGTTATCAATCAATTCATTCGGGACAATGAAACACGAAGGGGCAGCCTTGTCTTTATGGCTTCCGAAAAGCCTGGAGACATGCTGAAAATTAATGATGACGGACAGCCCGCCTCTTCCACCTTATATGATATTTCTGCAAATATGAAAATGACCGTTCGTATGCTTAAGTCCGTTTCATTAGGAGATATCTCCTCTGCTTTGCAAAACAACGTATCCTTTGCCATTCCGAAAGTCAGTGTCAATCAAGGGAAATTAATGATCGACGGCGCCTCTATCATTAAGAATAGACGGTTTCTTACCAACATCTCTCCCTTAGCGGTTCAATCATACAATCTGCTGACAGGGGACGGCAAGGGCGGAGTGATTGAATTTGAATATGATCACAGCATCTATTCGTTTGAAATATTTAAACTCAAACACAACATCGAGACTCGTAAAACAGCCAGTGGCAGATATGAATTCGATGTATCAGTTCATCTAGACGGAAGATTGTCTGAGGACTGGAATGAACGAGAAAATTCATTTAATGAAAAATACATCCAAGAGATTGAGAAAGTCGTGGCACGAAGACTAGAGGAAAACGTGAAAGATTTCATCGAAGAATTACAGCACGAGATCAAAACAGATATTTGTGGGTTTTATCAAAAAGCAAGTATTGCGTATCCGAAGGAATACCGAAAAGAAGCGAAAAATTGGGATGATATTTTTAGTGAATCGGATATTCGTTACAAGGCAAATGTGAAAATCCGTGACTTCGGGACTAAGGGCGCAACACAATCCTTATAGAGTATGTTAAAATGGTAAGAAAAAAAGGGTGTCAATCATGAAACGAGCTTTACTTTCGGCCGGCATTCTATTTTTGATTCTAGGAATACTTCTGTTAATCGTTGTATTCGTGCAATCAAAAGAAGATTTCTTCATTGAAGCCGACAGCTTTACAAGCACATTTTTGATCGTGATTTATTATGGACAAACCCCTGCGCTCCTTCTTGTGGGAGGCGGTTTATTTGTTGGACTTTCACAGATCATTGATTTGCAGGAGAAAAAAGCGGCAGTGGCAAAGGAAAGCGTAAAGCTGCTATCCGAGATGAGGAAAACCCTGGAAGACAAATCGGCCAAGGAGCAGGAGGAGGCTTTCCCAGTTCCAGAGCTCCATCAACTCTCCGAACGTCCAATCACAGGACAGAAGGACTAATTTCACGCATGTTCTAGCAGCTTTCATTTGAAAGCTGTTTTTTTTATTGAATCAGCTTATGGCGATGGGCATACACTGCCGCTTGTGTGCGGTCTTCTACATCAAGCTTGGAAAGAATGTTCGTAATATGCGTCTTGACTGTTTTGATGGTAATAAACAGTTCCTCTGCAATGACCTTATTCGATTTCCCATCTGCAATCAGCTTTAATATTTCCATTTCTCTTGCGGTTAACGAATCGTGCAGAATCGACCCATTTGATGAATGACGGAGTTTGTTCATGACCTTTCCCGCTACTTTTGATTCAAGCCGCGGCTCTCCAATACTGGCAGATCGAATGGCATCAGCAATTTCCCCTGCCTTCGATGTTTTTAATAAATAGCTCAAAGCACCAGCCTCAATGACTGGGTAAACTTTGTCGTCATCAATAAAGCTCGTCAGCACGATAATTCTGGCATCCTCTATTTCCTGACAAATTCTTTTCGTTGCTTCGATACCGTCCATTCCTTC
Organism: Bacillus xiamenensis; assembly: GCF_001857925.1. NCBI lineage: Bacteria > Bacillati > Bacillota > Bacilli > Caryophanales > Bacillaceae > Bacillus > Bacillus xiamenensis. Next base: position 2,421,703 of record NZ_CP017786.1, on the reverse strand, counting down.
CATGACAAGATCCATTAAAATCACGTCTGGCTTTAATTCAACCGCTAGTTCTACACCTTTTTGTCCATCTGACGCTTCACCGATCACTTCAATATCAGCCTGTGCCTCTAAAAAGGCAGCAAGCCCCATTCTCACCATTTCATGATCGTCAATTAAAAGCACTCGAATCATCGAACGTTCTCTCCTTTTCCGTCATCAAAAATGGGAACCTTCACATCTATTTGTGTGCCTTTTCCCTCAAATGACATAATCTCTGCGACACCGCCTACTTCACTTGTTCTTTCCCGTATTGATTCAAGTCCGTAGGAAGCGGTCTTCACATGATCCGTTTGAAAACCGATCCCGTTGTCGATAATTTTCAGCTGAACTTGACGGTTTCGAATGAGCAGACGTACCGTCACCTTTGTCGCCTTTGCATGCCTAAACACATTGGAAAGGGCTTCTTGCACAATTCGGAACAGATGATCCTCCACTCCTTTAGACAGCGGGACATCATCTTCTATCTCCCAATCAATATCAATTGGCTGCTTTGCCTGAAATTCATTAAGCAGCTCGATCAAGCCTTTTTTCAAGTCTTTCCCTTCAAGTGTGATCGGTCTTAGATGCAGAAGAAGTGCACGCATCTCATTTTGTGCATCGCCAGCCATTCGTTCGACAAGACGCATTTGCTTTAGAATCTTTTCATCCTTTTCCTTCATGCCTTCAAGAATCGCAGAGGTCATCATGGAAATCGCAAATAATTGCTGGCTGACCGCGTCATGCAGTTCACGGGCTAGACGCTGACGCTCGTCTGAAACAACCGATTTTTTCATTTGAACCTGCCATTCAGCACGCTCATTCGAAAGCTTTTGCAAAGAGGCTACTTGCCCTTCAATCCGTTTTGCCATTTCATTTAATTGATCAGCCGCCAAACCAATTTCATCATCACCTAAAGACGGCAGTCTGTACGCAAAATTCCCATTTTCAAACTTCAAGATCGACTCCACAATCTGATCCAGGCGCTTCTTATGCTGATAGCCAAACACATGGCCGGCTGATACACCAATGACAAGACTAATGATGAGTAAAATGCAAAAAAACGGGATGCCGAACCACCGTGTAGACAGCAAGATCATGGGGTCAAGCTGATAATAAAAAAACATCGGCAGTGTCGTCATGATCACAACACCAAGCGAGATACCAACTGCGAGACGAACAGATTGCCACTGGATGCCTAAATGCAGTTTTCTCATAAGTACCTCACGTCCACATCCCCAATCAGTAGAGAAATGGAGATTTTCACTTTTCGCTTGCTCTCATCGTAATCATTGGTCATCACATATACTTTACTGCCAAATCCGCTTCTTTTTTCATCAATGATTTTCATATCACCAATCGCAGCCGAAGCACTCACACACACTTCAATGTCCTGCGGAATGTAAATATCCACATCTCCGATGAGTCCGCTAATGACGATGGTACTTTCTTCCTCTGCGATGATGGCCTTTGATAAGTCGATTTTGACATCACCAATGAAGCCTGAAATCGTCAAATCACTTAATTGAAACGGCTTTTTCATCAGCCTGACTTCCCCAATAAAGAAGTCATGTTCTTTTCGTGGCTTTGTCTGGCTTTTTGTTTTCTTTTGACCGCTCTTTTTTTCAAGATCGACTTTCAATGAAGGCTTTTTCTCGTCTCTCGACTCCTTTTTATCGACATCAAAAACAGGTTTGTTCTTTACTAAACGATAGCCCGCATAGATCAAAAAAGCAGCAAATAAATACCCCGTTAAGCTAAACGTGATATTTAGCAGGAACTTCAGGAAGAGAAAGCCGGCAAAAATATAGGATACCGAACCGAGCCAACGTTTGGATCGTGAGTGCAGCCAATAGCCAGCAAGTGCAAAAAACACTGGCCAAAATAGGTCAGCTCCGATCCCAATAATTTTGAGAAAAAGATTGATACCAAAAATCACAACAATGATGCCTAAAATTTGATTTCTTGAAAAACGCAGTTGACTCGCCCCCTTCCTTTATGACGTATCATTACCGTAGTTTTAAGTTTCCACTTGTCATCTCAATATCGACTAAGTGTGCCCCATTTCCCCGTGTGCCTGTAAAGCCTCGACCTTCACTATCCGCTTGATCAAACTGATACGAATGATCGACGCTTCCACTCGTTTTTTTCACTTGGACTTTGAAATCTCCCTCATCTGGCAAGTTAAGTGTCGCACTGCCTGACGTCATATGAAAGTCAACCGGTGACTCAATTGTATCAAAACTTGCCGTCAACCTGCCGCTTGTCATGCCTAGTTGCAGCTTTCCTTTTATATCTTGAATATCGGCACGACCTGAAGTTGCACCAATATCACTTTCCTTCGCATCAATATGAGACACTGAGAGTCTGCCAGAGGTTGCTTTAATTTCCACACGTTTTGCTGAGAAATTCTCAGCTGTGAGGTTTCCGCTTGTTGATTTGAGCGTCACATCTTGAAGAGACAGCTTTCCTTCGCCATTTACTTCACTCACGCCGCTTCCACCTGTAATCTTCACATCTTGATGATAATCTGTTGGAATTTTGACTAAGAGTTCTCCTTTTTCAAATTGAGAGAAAAACAAAAACCCTTTATTTTCAGCACGAACTTTGAATGTCCCGCCTGTTTGCTCCGCATACATTTTCCCTTTTCCACCTACGACCATTACGGAAATATCAGAACGATTCTCAGGCTTCACTTTCACACGAAATCCAGAAAGAGAGATATCTAATTGATCAATCTCATCCTTTTTCGCTGAAGCTGTTGTCACCGCTTGCTCTTTAGAAAAGCTCAAATGAAAGAGATCTCCATTTTTGAAAAGCATCCCAATCATTAACAAAACACCAACAAGTATACAAATTAGACCGATTAACCGTTTCATTTATACCATCCCTTTACCCTTTGACCTTTTTATTATAAGGAAAAGCGAATCAGAAAGAAATTAAATATCGGAAGAAAAAACCTGCTTTTCTTCCGATTTGACACATTTTCCTTAGTTTGCTTGCTGTTGTTCAGGCTTTTTTTCCAGCTTCAGCTTCTGCCATTCCTTTTCAACCTCATCATCGTAATCTAGATGAGCATACGCACCTTGACCTGCAAATCGTGCATAGCTGCCCGCTTTTGTCTCCATTTCCTCGATACGGTTCTCCATTCGTAAGAATTCCTTATATGCACTTTCACTATCTACTTTATTAATGGATTCATTCATATACTGCTTTGCCTGTGCGGCATTTGCTCTTGCAATCAGCGCTTGCTTCTTGTCTTTCATATCACGCATCTTTGTTTCTAAATGCTGCAATTGTTCTTTTAGCTCTTTCAGCTGTTTCACAGATTGCTGGTAGGCATCTTGATACTCGTTGTGCTTTTCTTCAAAATACTTCATTTCAGTGAGCGCTTTTCGTGCAAGCTCTTCTTCTCCTGCATGAAATGCCAGCTCAGCCTGCTTTTTCCGCTTACCAGCAAGTGCTTCTGTTTCCTCTGCTTTTCGCAGGAAGCCTTGCTGAATGGTCTGCTGTTTGATGATCGCATGTTTCGCTTTGGCCATATCACCTTCCATATCACGAACGTATTGATTGAGCATGACACGTGGATTCTCCATTTTATCTAAGCCCTCATTCACTGTCGCAACAAACATATCCCTTACTCTTCTTAATACCATTTGATATTCCTCCCTTTATTTTTTCTTTAAAAAGTCTTCCCACTCTTGATCAAATGACGTGTGAATTTGTTTATCCATGTTCGGCGTCGTGTTTGGCTCCATATATGAGCTGCCTGATGATTGTTTTGTTGATTCACCATTTATCATTTTCCAGCCAAAGTAGAGAAGCGCTGCTGCAAATGCGATTCCGAGTAAAAATGGCAGAGATTGCACGACGAGCAGGACACCGATCACAGCGAGAATGACACCTGTTGTTTTACTGCCTTTATCATATTTTTTGACACCTGCGTAAATGAGCCACGCCCCAATTAGAGTTGGGATCAGCCCCCCTATTGAACCACCAAAAAAGATGGATAAACCGACAAACATTAGAATCGAACCAATGATGGTTTTACTTGTTATTTTCATCTTCATGCCTCCTTTCTTGCTCCTTGCTTTTACTATAGTCGAAAAAGAAAGCCGGCAAAACGTGTCGTAGATTGATCTTTGATTGCGACCAGAGTCGTAACGATGCTCAGACTGACCGATTGAATCCATTAAAAAAAGCACTCCTCGATTAGAAGAGTGCTTTCCCTTATTTAGAATGGAACACATCTGCACTTCGTTCATACTCAACATCAGCTTCACCGAGCCGATGATTCACAATACGGGCGGCTGCAAATAAATAGTCAGATAGACGGTTCACATATGTGAGGGCAACAGCTGGAATGTCCTCCTGCTTCGCGAGTGTCACAATATGCCGCTCGGCTCTTCTGACAACTGTCCGCGCCACATGTAAGAGGGCAGCGCCTTCCTGGCCGCCAGGTAAAATAAATTTGGTGAGTGGCGCAGCTTCTTCTACATAGACATCCATTCTTTGCTCAAGGGCTGCCACAGATTTTTCCGTTAGCTTGCCTTCTTTCGGTGGTTTCACCGCTGCCAAATCGCCGCCGCAGTCAAAGAGCTCATGTTGAATGACAATCAGCTCAGACAGAATATCATGAAACAATTTGCCATGCCGCCGTAAGTTTGCATGGGCAAGCCCAATAAAGCTATTTGCCTCATCTAACGTACCGTACGCTTCTACTCTTATGTCGTCTTTATCCGTTCGCCCGCCAATCAAGCCGGTTTGACCTTGATCACCGGTTTTGGTATAAAGTTTCATTGCGGTTCCCCCTTGTCCATTTCTTGTTCCTTTTAGTATACCCTGTATTGTAAAAGATGTATTTGTTTTATTATGAAACACTTTTTCTCAAACGTTCTTCAATCCCACTATATATGTTGAATGATGAAACACCACACTTTATAATAGAATGAAAGCGCTTTTTAATTTTAAAAGATGGGCGGGATGTATGTGACTTTACAAAACAAAGTAGCGATTATTACAGGGGCAAGCAGAGGAATTGGCCGTGCCATTGCAGAGACACTCGTCCGTGAGGGGGCTCGCGTTGTATTGAGCGGAACGAATGAAGATCTATTGCAAGACGCTTGCTCCGCACTGAATAAAGAAGAGACATGCGCTGTTTATGTAGCCGGTGATGCTAGCTTACCAGAGACAGCGGCCTCCCTCGCTCTGCAAGCAAAAACACATTTCGGACAGATTGATATATTGGTTAACAACGCCGGGGTCAATTTGCGAAAATCAACAGTCGATACATCCGTTGATGAATGGAAAAGGTTGATCGATATTAATTTAACCGGTACGTTTCTCATGTGCCAAGCTGTCATACCTGACATGATCAAACAGCAAGGCGGGAAAATTGTTAACATGAGCTCGACAACCGGCAAAACCCCTCATCATAATGCATCACCTGCTTACGGGGCATCAAAGGCCGGGATCAATTATTTAACGATGCATCTCGCAAAAGAATTAGCAGCGCACCGCATCCATGTAAATGCTGTCTGTCCTGGCCCCATTGAAACTGATATGAGTAAACAGTGGAGTGCTGAATACCGCAGCGCTGTGTTAGAAAGGATTCCGCTGAAAACAATTGGGACACCGGAGCAAGTCGCAAACGTGGTCGCCTTTTTAGCCTCTGATCAGTCTGATTTCATTACAGGAGAAACCATCAATATGAATGGCGGCACGTATATGAACTAGAAAAAGAGCCTCAATATGACGGCTCTTTTTGGTTCCTATCGTTTTTCTCTCGTACCAGAGAGCATGATCGCCTGTCTAATGGCCTCTTCCATGCTCGCAGAATCAGCCTTTCCTGTCCCTGCAATATCAAATGCCGTTCCATGATCAACACTTGTACGGATAATAGGCAGACCTACCGTAATGTTCACACCTGATTCTAAGCCGAGCACCTTAATAGGCCCATGTCCTTGATCATGATACATCGCCACGACGATATCAAAATCGCCTCTTGTTGTCCTAAAGAACAGAGTATCAGCTGGCAGCGGGCCAAATACTTGAATCCCTTCACCCTGTGCTCGTTCCACCGCTGGGATGATCTTTTCCTCTTCTTCTCCATTCCCAAACAGCCCATTCTCCCCAGCATGCGGATTAATGCCGCATACAGCAATTCTAGGTGCAGAGATACCGGAACGGACGAGTGTCTCATGAGCCAGCTTAATCGTTGTGTATACACGCTTTGGGTTGATTTTTAAAATGGCATCCATTAATCCAATGTGTGTCGTCACATGCACCACTTTTAAATTGGGAGCCGCCAGCATCATGGCATAATCCTCCGTACCCGTCAGATCAGCTAAAATTTCCGTATGCCCTGGGTACATATGACCTGCCTTATGAAGTGCTTCCTTGTTTAACGGTGCTGTACAAATCCCATCAATTCTTCGGTCATTCGCCAGTGTAATGGCTTTTTCAAGATATCGAAAAGCGGCATTCCCTGCTTCTTTTGAAATATCCCCTACCGGTATATCACCAGTTAAAAGCTTAAGATCAAGGCAGGGAACTGCGCCAGCTTTTACCTGCTCCGCTTCCTCGGGCTCTGTAATACTGACAATCTCCACATTTGTATCCACAAACTCTTTCGCCCTATTTAATATACTGGTGTCCCCAATCACAAATAGAACAGCTTCTTCATGTAAACGGCTTTGCTGGAAGGCTTTTAAAATAATTTCAGGACCAACGCCAGCCGCATCTCCCATCGTTACAGCAATGATTGGTTTTGACATTCGTCTTCCCCCTCTATGTTTTTCAGCACTTCTACCGCATGGAGCACAGAATCTTTTTGACCGTATGCCCCTGCTTTGGTGACCGCATATAAATGAGTATCAACGAGCCGCCCAAGCGGGATGCCGGGTTCAATTTCTTTCAGCAGCTGAATTCCCCCCGCTCCAAGCTTATGGCATATCGCACGTGCTGTATCACCGCCAGTTAAAAAAAGGCGTTTCACCCCTGTTAATTCAACAATGTCTTTTGTGATCATTCCAAGACAGACAGACAAGGTACTCCCGACCTCTTGTCTTGTCATTCCTTTTGCTTTGCCGTAAGCCAGCATCTGTTCAACGATTTCAGGCCTTGCGTCCGTATAAAGAAGAATATCTTCATCCTGACGCATAAGCAGCTGATCCATGACTGATTTTCTTTCCCACGCTTCACAGCCGTTTAATACATTTAGCGGGTTCACTTTCACCTCAAGGCAATCATGCTGATCTCGTAAGTAAGCAAACTGTTCATTTGTCTTTTGAGAAGCACTTCCTGATACGATGAGAACAGGCTCTTTTTTAGGACGAATGCTGCTTCGTTGCTTCGCAACATAAGCTGATAATGCACTAGCCAGTCCTGCTGAACCGACCCATAGCACTCTTTGATCCATCTTCATAAACAATTCAACAATCTGAGTTAAATCATTGTTCGTTTCTGCATCACACACAAACCATTGATGACCATGTTTCAATAAAGATGCGACCTCATGACTCGTGTCGGTTAGCGCTGAATGGATCGCTTGCTGCGTGAGATTTTTTGGTCTGACATTTGTCTGCTCAGCAATTAAGTCTGATATGCTGGATGTCAGGACAGGCGTTTTCGGGTCCTTTGCTGCCTCTGACAGATGAACAGGCACACCCTCCACATAATGAATGCCATAAGCAGTAGATCTTTTTGCATCGGGATAAGCGGGGGCAATGACGGCTGCATCAAACCGGCCAAGATCCATCAGTGCCTGCAGTTCAATCCCAATGTTTCCTCTTAACGTTGAATCTACTTTTTTAAAGAAAAGGTGCGAATGCTCTTGTAAAAATGGCTGCACCACTTGACTGACCTCATTGTACGCTTTTTCAGAAGGCATACTTCGTGAGTCTGTGTCGACAATCAGTACATCCTCCTCCTTGTACCGGCTGATGTCATCAAATGACGGCTTGAACAGTACGGAGGCTTTTAAGCCTGCTTTCACAAATTGAACACCGGTATCACTTGCGCCTGTTAAATCATCCGCCACAATGATTACCTTTTGCTCTAGGTTCGCTCCTTTTTTTAATAGATCGTTTGTCATTTAGACACCTCGGTCTCATTGCATATTATTCCTTTAGCTTTCTCCACAGCGTCGTACGGTTGATATTCAGCCGCTTCGCTGCTTTTGATTGATTCATATTTTCCTCTTCTAGCACCGTTCGAATAATCCGTCTTTCAATTTCATCAAGCGTGCCATGTAAATAGCTCGACAGCTGCTTTTCTTCATGTTCAGACGCAAGCTGATCAATTGCTGTCTTCGCTTTACTCAATGTGATATATCCGCTTTTTGTCGTCAGCACAAGCTCTTCCATGATCCGCTTGAACTGCCGGACATTTTCTCTAAATCTCTGATTTTGAAAGGCTTCTATCACCTCTGCTGACAGCCCGACAACCTGCGTACCATAAAGAGAATTCAGTTCGGCAATAAATAACCGGCTCATATCCTCAATATCTTCTGCCCGTTCAGATAACGGCGGGACATGAATCGTGAGCTCCTGTAAGCACATATATAGTTCCTCACTAAATGCTCCAGATTGCATCAATTTGAACAAATCCACTGTAGATGCAGCCATCCAGCGAATGTGCTGCCGATGATGAAAAAGCTGCTCGACAATGAGTGGCTGCATATCCATTGGGACACCATCAATATCCTTCAGAAAGATCGTTCCTTTTTGATGCACCGGAATGGCTTTTACATCATCCGGTTCGGTCAAACGTTTGCAATGAACCGTCATAAAGCTCTCATTTTTTCTCTCGCTCATTTGATGAATCGCAAAAGCAAGGCTTGATTTACCAGTTCCTTGTTCGCCATAGAGGCAAATAGAGCGATCCGTTTGGCTGAACGCCTTTGCCCTTTGGATCACATCTTTCATTTTTGAACTCTGTTCGGTAAAAAGAGCAAATGGATGTGCTGAATGAACAGGCGCTGCCAGCGTCCATATACGATGACCCTCTCTATTGATCACAGCAGAAGGCTTCTCAATTGTCACCAGCATCTCGCCTTTAGATAACAAACTGCCTTTGACATGCCACATGTGCTGCTGATTGGATATTTGAGAGAAGCCGTTTTGCTTTCCTTCTCGAACCGCTTTCACTGCCGGTTCAAGCGCTGGACACCATGCCACCACATCGACATGAGATGTAAACGGTGGAAATAATCCTTGTTCAGTCCATTGTTTCAATTGTTGATTGATAAAATGAAGCTGATTGTCTTGATCAATGATCAGCATTCCTTTTGACTCTTGATCAATCATTTCTCGAAAGAGGCGCTGCTCAGCTGTAGCCTCTTTATATAAACGGTACATTTGTTTTGCTTGATGGAACGCTTCCTTGACAGATTCACGGCCAGAGGTAATCAGCATGCTTTGCATCCCAAGCTCCTTGGCCGCTTTATCTGTAATCACATCCCCAAGCACAACCTGCGTTCCTTGTTCCTGTAATTGCTTTAAGAGATCCCAGACTTCTTCCTCTTTCTGCACTGTGTAAATATCAATTTTAATCCCGTATAACTCTCCAATGGTGCGTACACCTTGTGTAATATTTTCAAAACCAACAACTGCTTTTTTCCCTTGGTAATCTTTAATCAGCGTGAGGGCACGAAGCAGGTCGTAACCTGATACAGGGATATCCACCACTGGAATGTTGACATGCTTTTGAATAAGCGCAGCTGTTCCTCCGCGGCTCATAATGATATCCATTCCTTGAGCCTCTGCCTGTTCTGCCAGTGCAACACCTGACCTAAGGTCTCCGACTTCAAGCTGGAATGTGATATTTTTTTCTTCTTTGGCAAGGTCGATTAATACATCGCCCAATCCTTTATACGGCGCAATACCTAGCACTTTTATATTCATGAAAAGGACCCCCATTTTTTATCTCTTCATTGTGAGACATACCTTGAGGGAGTCCAAAGGTTAACAAATTGGGACAACCCTCCAAACATCAATTATAAATGAAGCAAATGAGGGTTACAATTCACAGAAACAGGGCTCCCTTGCGGTTAAGACGTGTGATGTGTCCATTCCTCTGTCACACATACATACTTGATGGCCTGCCGATAAAAAGTAAACGCAATGTGCAGCTTCCCATCTTTTCCTTCTGTGATGGATGGATATGAATACTCTCGATTCAATTTATCCTTTGAATTGTTTGTCATGGCATAGCCATCACCGATTTCAAGGTTACGTCTGACGGGCCATGTTGCACCGTCATCCTTAGAGATGGCAAGTGTCATTGGGGCACGAGGCGTTCCCCAAAAAGCTGGTCGTGCCTCTGTATCAACAGCCGTCCGTGTATCGCCTTCATCCTCAATCTCGTCATATAAGGAGGCTCTTCTTTCTGTTTGATCATCCGCATTGATATGGTTATAAACGAGGGCGAGATGACCATTTTGGAGCACCGTAAATTGAATGGATGAGTTATTGTTCGGCAGCTCTGTCGCCTTTGGCTCGGACCATGTCCGTCCGTGATCCACTGAGCGGCTCATATAAATCGAATCAGCAAACCGGCTTCTAAAGAGGGCAATCAGGGTACCATCAGCACATTTTCCAATATTCATATGAACACAGCCCGTACTGTTTGGCACGATGACCTCTTCCCACGTCTTGCCTTGATCCGAGGAAATTTTCACAGCACTGACATCTCGGTTCCCTGTCCATTTGACACCAGGAATCGTCTTACAATAAAAGACGGGAAGGAGCCAATCATCATTATCCAGCACAACAATAGGCTGACGAATAAACGTGCCGGGCTGATCAAATAAAGTGCCAATCTCCCCCCATGTCTCTCCTCTATCCTCTGATACACGATATCTCACAATGGCCGTATCTTGATTTCCAGATAGCTGCGCTGTATAAAGCAGCCACAGCCTGCCACCTTTCTCTTGAAAAAGAACTGGATTTTGTTCAGATCGTGTAGAATCATTGGATAGCTTCACAGCCTCTGTCCATTGGTCACTTCCTTGCTTGAGCCTTGACATATAGATAGAGATATCAGGAATTCCTTCTTGTGTTCCGCCAAACCATACACATAGCACATCCCCATTATCCAGCTCAATGAGATTAGCCGCATGGTTTTGCACGCAGTTTGTTGGGAGAAAAGCTTCTTTTCTCGCGGGGTCTTGTTTATTTTGTCGTAATATTCCATCTATTTTGATCGAGACGTCTTCATTTGTCATGATAATTCTCCTTTCAGTTGTTGATCCTTTTTCGTCGGCGGGCTGATCAATCGATCAATCACCAGCACTAGGAAAGGAATGATAATCGCTACGTACATATTATCGATACCGAATGGATTATCGAGTAAATACCAAACCGTCGTAGCAATACCTGAAGCAGCAAGACCAATGGTTGCCCCTCTATTTGAATTAAAATATGGCAAGTAAAAGCCCATTGCCGCTACAACAGCGATTGATGTTCGAAGTGCTCTTGTAAAAAAGGAGAGAGACAGCAGCTCAGGCGCAAGGGCAACCCCCAAAAGCGGCACAATCCCAACGATGACAGCTACATACCGAGTAATCTTCATTCGCTGCTCAGGTGATGGTTTCATTTTCGGCACATAAAAGTCATCAATGATCAGCGTGGTTGTTGCAAGCGCAACCGTTGACACACCGACAAAGATGGATGCTACAAGAGATGTCGCCACAACAGCGCTCAAAATCGGATTCATATGCTGTAAAAAGACAGGAAACGCGTAAATAGGATCAATGTCTGGGTACAAATAACGTGCAGCGACACCGATGACCCCGATCGCAATGGCCAGTGGCAAACAAAGGAGTGCTGCATACAGGGTCGATTTCTTTGCCTCTCGTTCACTTTTCGACGAGGTGATGGCCTGAATGATAAACTGCGTCGCAAAAATGGCTCCCATGTTTCCTATAAACCAAGCTCCGATCGTTCCCCAACCGATTGTGCCATCCCATGTAAAGAAATGATCAGGCAGGCTTTGTTTCATCGGCTCAAAGCCTTTCGTTAAATAAAGTGCTACCCCTAGTGTAATTAAAATCCCCGCATACTTCACGATCGAATGAAGGATGGTGACCCATGCAACCCCTTTCATTCCTCCGAACGTAAAATAAAATGTACTGACAACCGCCGTAATGATGGCACAGGTCATTAAAGGAAGCCCAAGAATCGATGCAATGGCAGCTGAACCACTTAAATAGTTTCCTAGATTCACAAGGAGCAATGCTGCAATCATGATAACAGAGACGACCAACTTCGTTGATTTTCCAAACTTCTGATTAATAATACCTGAAATGGTGTATTGCCCTGTTCGATAAAACTTTCCGACTAAGAAAAAGGAAAAGATAAAAAAGGCAATCGCAACTGTGATAACAGACCATGAAGCGGACAGCCCATGCGTAAATGCAGATTCTGCTGTTCCGACGGTGGATTTCGTTCCAATGAATTCACTCATTAACAAAATACCGACCACAATGGCTGGAAGTGACTTAGCTGCATTGTTGAATTCTGAATTGGACTTACTGCGGAATCGCATCGTCAGCCAAGTCGTAAACAGGATATAGATCATAATGACGATTAAAATAAATGTGATGACAGAACTGCTTAAAACATTCACTTAAAATCCCCCTTTGTGTGAAAGCCGTGTGAAGCATCTTCTTATGTCCCATCCCGAGTGACGTATGAAGAGTTAGGCGTCGAGCAGTTTCATATAGACCTGTTCAATATCAGAGACAGACATTGGCTTCGGGTTGTTGTCCATTAATCTCTTCACCGCTGAAGCTGCTTCAGCAAGTGCCGGCACATCCTCTTTTGACACGCCAAAGGCTTTGAGCTGTTGAGGAATGTGTAAATCCGCTGTCCACTCTTCAATCTGACGAATCAAATGCTCTGCAAGCGTATGCTTCGAGCCTTTTTCTTCTATCCCTATCACCCTAGCAACATCTCCAAGACGATCATTGATATGATCTGCATTAAATGCCGTGACGTGAGGAAGAAGCATGGAATTAGCGACACCGTGAGAAATCTTGTATTTTCCCCCTAACGGATAAGCCATTGCATGAACTGCTGCTGTCCCAGCACTTGTGAGTGCCATTCCCCCATACATTGCACCAACCAGCATATCCTCCCTTGCCTTCACATTCTCCCCGTGATGATACGCTTCCTGAATACTTCCTGAAATCAGCCTCATGGATTCGAGTGCGAACATATCACTGAATGGATTGGCTTTATTGGAAATATACGATTCAAGCGCATGCGTAAACGCGTCCATACCTGTAGCTGCGGTAATGGGTTTCGGTAAGTTGAGCGTAAGTACCGGGTCCAAGATCACAAGGTCCGGCAAGAGATGCGGGCTGACCATTCCGATTTTTAGTTCCTTTTCTGGAAAGGTGACAATCGCATTTGGTGTCACCTCTGATCCCGTACCAGATGTTGTTGGAATCAGAATCGTCGGAACCCCTCTTTTTCTCACAAGATTTGTACCAATGAGCGCAGAAATCGGCTGATCATTCGTTTTTAGAACAGCTAGAATTTTTGCCGCATCCAGCACACTTCCACCACCAATCCCGATGATGGCCTCATGCTCCCCTTTTAAAAATGTCTGGAATACATCCTCGATATTTTCTTCTGTTGGTTCTGGCTTAATCTCTGTGCAGATCTCACTGGCAATCCCTTTTTTCGCAAGCTCTCTTTTGATTTGGTCTGCATAACCAAGCGATACGATGGATGGCTGCGTTAAAATAAAGATCGATGTCAGTCTGCTAAGTCCTAATAAATCTAACTTTTCTCCAAGGAGCTCTAGAGAATGAGCCCCAGATACAATGTGTGATGCCGTTTGAAACTGATAATGCGTTGTCGTCATCTCTTCACTGCTCCTTTGCTGCTTTTGCTTGCGTGCGATAATTCTCGATCATGTGTGTCACAGCTTCTAAAGCCTCTCCAGACAGCTCTTTTACCGGGCTTTTTGGCGGACCAACGGGAAGTCCTGAAAGCTCTGCTGCTTTTTTTAAAGGCGCTGGTAATGTGCCTAAAGTGAATGTCGCTCTTAACGGCTGCAACTGCTGCTGAAATTGCTCACTTTGATCAAGCTCACCTTGTTGAAAAGATTCATAAAGCCCAACGACAATTTCTGGAAGAACGTTTGCCGTTGCCGCAACTGCCCCTGATCCGCCGAGCTTCAATGTCTCTAAAATGAGTGAATCTGTTCCTGCAAGTACGACAAACTCTTCATCCTTTGTCACATCCAGATAAGCCTTTATATTGGCAATGTCTCCACTGCTGTCCTTAATGCCCAGCACGTTCGGCAGTGAGCTGAGCCGCAGAACCGTCTCTGGCGCAAGTGATACACCCGTTCTTGATGGGATGTTATAGAGCAGAATGGGAATCCTTACGTTTTCTGAAATGCGGCGGAAATGCTCATACAGCTCTTCTTGTGATGGCGCAACAAAATAAGGTGTGATGACTGACAGTACATCTACGCCTATATCTGCGAGCTTGTTTGACAGCCTGATCGTTGCTTCAGTGCTATTTTCACCTGCTCCAATGAATACCGGCACCCGTCCGGCCACAGCATTTACAACAGTTTCAGCAATTTGAAGCTTTTCTTCCTCTGAAAACAAATGAAACTCGCCATTTGTTCCTAAAGCAAAGATGCCGTGCACACCTGAATCAATCAAACGGTCAATGAGTTGCTTTGTCACTTCCGGATGAAAATCCTCTTCTTTTGTAAGCGGTGTCAAAATAGCTGGAATAATTCCCTTAATGTTCAAAAGATCCTCCCCTTCTGAATGTTGCATTTTTAAACACATATTCATTTAAACGCTTTCATAATTCTTATTATAAAAGTAATTTGATTTATTTAGCAACATATTTTTAGATTTTTTCAAATGTTCAGCGCATTCTTTAAAGATCTGTTGATGTTTTCAACAAAAAAAGCGAACCAGTCGGTTCACTTTTTTCTTGCAACCAATGTATGAAGAAGACGCTGCACTTTCTTTCGTACCCTTTCGTGCAAAAGAGCATCATGTTCCTTTTGCTGCGCATGAGCAGAAGCGATACAAAGATGATGGATGGGAACGCTTGTCTCTTGTTGAATGATGTGCATCAGCTGCCCCATCATTTGAACAGACGCTCCATCTGATAATGATTCTTTCAGCACAAGCCAAACGGACAGCTCTCCTTCCTGATGCATTCCATAAAGAAGGACATCTTCTTCATCATCTTGAGCCGCGTATTCCTTTGGTTCACCCGATTGTTCAAGAAACAATATGCCTTCTCTATCATCTAGCATTTCATGGAGAGCTTCAGTTCCCGTTCCGAGTGACCGTTTCCAAAAGAAGCCGCCGTTTTTCTCATGTGAGGAAAGGATGCGAAGCGGCTGTTTAATGGAAAACGTCATTCCATGTGATCCATGTGTTTTCCAGCCCTCCGCTAATTTCACACATGATCTGTCAGAAGTGGCCGCCGGCTCGATCATCAGCTGGGGGTTTGGTCGCAGTGGATGCTGAAGCGGCGTCACAACGGTTTCATACACTCGGTTTATCCGTTCAGTGGTCAAAACGTGATGCGGTTCTCCTAGCATCTCCGCCTTTCCCTCGTGAAGCAAAAGCAGCCGATCACAATACAAACTGGCGATATTCACATCATGAAACACACCGATGACCGTTAATCTAGAGGAAGAGGTCTCTTCTCTAATCAAATCGAGCAATTCTTTTTGATAGGCTAAATCAAGAAAGCTAGTTGGTTCATCCAGCAATAAATATTCAGGGCGCTGCGCTAACGCTTGGGCTAAATATACCCGTTGCTGCTCTCCCCCGCTTAATTCATGGATGGATTGATCCTTAAATTGAGCCACATCGGTTTGTTCCATCACTGTGCTGACGACCTGCACATCTTCTTTTGTGACAGATTGCAGCCATCCTTTCTGATAAGGATAGCGTCCAAACTGGACGGTTTCTTCCACCGTAAATGAGAAGGCTTGATCGGTCTTCTGCGGAAGAACAGCCAGTTTTTGCGCAAGTGCCTTTGGCCGATAGGACTGAACTGGATGGGCGTTCAGGTATACTTGACCGCTCTTTGGTGCTAAAACACCTGCGATCATTTTAAGCAAGGTCGTCTTACCGCTCCCATTTGGTCCAAGGATGCCAAGAAATTCTCCTTGATTCACCTCAAAACTCACGCCGCGAATGACCTCTTTTTCACCATATCCACCTCTGACTTCCTTCACTTGAATCATAGATGCGTCCCTCCTCTATATCTGCGAATGAGGATCATGCCAAATACAGGTGCACCAATTAATGCCGTGATGATGCCAATAGGCAGTTCCGTCGGCTCGATGATTGTACGGGATAACACATCTGCTAAAACAAGAAAAGAAGCGCCGTTTAGCATAGACAATGGGAGGAGATGCCGGTGATCCGTGATAGATAAAAGACGGATAAAATGCGGGATGACAAGTCCTACAAATCCGATCGTCCCTGACACTGCTACCGCACTGCCCGTCAGAATTGAACCAGCAAGCAGAACCACATATTTGCTCCTTGTCACATGAACCCCTAATAGCTTTGCCTTTTCCTCCCCGTACGTCATCACATTTAAATCTCGTCCCATCAGTATCAGTGCAAAGGTACCAATGAGGAAGAAAGGAAGGAAAAGAACGATATAACGCCAGCCCCTCATGGACACACTGCCTAAAAGCCAATGAATAATCTCTTTTAAATCATCACCTGTTAAAGCAATCATTAATGAAATGAGCGCCCCCAAAAACGAACTGAAAATCACACCCGTCAAAATTAAAGAGGAGATGCTCATTCCTCGATGAACAAGACGTGCAAAAAAGAGGACGAGACATAGCGTCACAAGTGCTGTTGTCATACTCAAGAAAGGCAGTGTAAAAGTGCCCATGAAAGGAAGCTGCAGGCTAAAAAATAAAGTCGCTACGGCTCCAACAGATGCCCCTTGAGATACCCCTAGTGTATAAGGATCTGCGAGAGGATTTTTTAATAAACCTTGAAAGGCTGCACCAGATAACGCCAAAGCCGCCCCTACTAATGCTGCTAATATCACTCTCGGCAGCCGGATATTCATCATGATATTGCGGTCGATCGCATCAATGCCCCCGATCTGAACTCCGAATAGTTCATGAACAAATATGCGGATAATAGAAGGAATGGGAATCCCTAAACTGCCAAATGAGATTCCCATTCCAATACTCATCACAAGAAGGAAAACACTTAGTGCGTATGCAATGATTACTTTATTTGAACGTGTCAGGATAGATGCTTTTCGCAAGAGCCTCGACTCCTTCAACCAATCGCGGCCCCGGTCTTGATGCGAGATCCGTATTCAATTGAAAGACTTGTTTTTCTTTTACTGCTTTAATGGCATTCCAGCCATCTCTTTTTTGCAGATCAGCTAAGCTAGAACCATCAATTGTGACAATGACATCAGGATTTCGTTTGATTATTGATTCTTCCGTCATTTGCACCCAGCCAGTTTGATCGCCTGCAACATTTTTTGCGTGAATGACAGAAAGCATTTCGTCCATAAATGTGTTTTTACCTGTTGTGTAAATTTCAGGCGTCCCTGATACTTCGACAAAGACTGTTTTTTGTTTGTCTTTGGAAATGGACGCTGCTTGTTTCTTAAGGTCATTCAGTTTTGATTTCATTTCATCTATAAGCTTCGTTGATGCTTCTTTCACACCGGCTGCTTTGCCGATCATATTGATAGACTTGTACACATCTTTGAAGGAGGCTGCATCTTGAACAGTCAGCACTTGAATACCTGCATCTTCAAGCTGTTTAAATCCTTCTTTCGATCCCATTTGAGATGCATGTGCTAATACGAGGTCAGGCTTTAAGGAAATGATCTTCTCTACATTGAATTCAAGACCGCCAATCTTCTCTACTTTTTCTACTTCCTTTGGATAATTGTCAAAATCTGATCTTCCAACGATTTTATCTCCAAGGCCAAGTGCATAGGCAACCTCTGTATTACTTGGAATTAACGAAACAATCCGTTTGGGCTGTTCTTTGATTTCAACTGTTTTACCAGCTGCATCTTTGATTGAGACGGGAAAGTCCACAGCTGCTGTCTCTTTATGTTGCGAATCACTTGCTTTTTGGTCTGTTTCCGCACCTGCACATCCTGCTAAAACACCCATCACAAGTAATAATGAAAGCCAAATGCCTGTCAACTTCTTCATGAATAAACCCCCTGCTTTATGTACTGCTTGACGACATCTCTTCCGTCAATTCTTTTCTAATTTCGGGAATATTATACTACAGTGCAGATAGGTTGTATATGTGATTTCCAAAAGCGTCTTTTCTGTTCTTATAAAAGGAAAAAGAAGACACAGGGCTAAAATAAAGTTCATTTTAGCCCTGTGTCAACAATCTGAAACAGCCTTCAAACAGGCTGTTTTCATTTCCTCTATTGGTTTATTTGTTCACCATTCATGATGACTCTCTGAAAAGAAGGAGCTACTGCATGCTCTAAAGAGAGGGGATACGTGACATCATCAATGACACAATCTTTCATTTTAAAGTGCGTGACTGGAGAATGTGGGTATGCGGCTATTTTCACACCATATCGTCCGCCGCTGCTTTTTAGCCCCTCGACTTCAATATGGCGAACGACAGGCTTGTGCGGGCCGGCATCTCCTTCCTCATACATCATGTCGATACAGACAACCTCATGCTTTAAGCTTTTGACTGTATTGTTTTTAAAATAAATGTGTTCAATGGTACCGCCCCTGACAGAGTTGGTTTTGATGCGCAGTGCCCGATCGAGATTTGGACTGTCCATGATATTATCCTCTGCATAAACATATCTGACCCCGCCAGAAATTTCGCTCCCTATCGTTACTCCACCGTGTCCATCACGCATTTCATTTCTACGAATGACAATGTTTTCAGATGGAACTCCGATTCTCCGGCCGTCCTCGTTTCTGCCAGATTTAATAGCAATACAATCATCTCCATTATCAAAGTAACAGTCTTCAATGAGCACATTGCGGCAAGACTCTGGATTTACACCGTCTGTATTTGGTCCATGCCCGATAATATTGACCCCGCGAACGATGACGTTTTCACATAACACCGGATGAATCTGCCACATCGGCGAATCCTTCACTGTCACTCCTTCAATGAGAATATTTTGGCATTGGTATGGCTGTATAAAACTGGATCTTAAATAATGTCCTTCTCCGAACACTCTTTCTTCCACTGGTATTCTTTTTTCAGCCATCTCAAACAGAAGCTGACGATCCCGATCCTGGGAGGGCTGACCATTTGTTCCATACTTCCAAGGCCACCAATGATGCTCATCACCTCTCCCGTCAAGCGTACCACTGCCTGTAATGGCCATATTTTCTGCATGGTGAGCATAAATAAGCGGTGAATAATTATAAAGCTCAATTCCCTCATATCTTGTCAATACGAGCGGTAGGTAATCGCGTGGGTCTTGACTGAATGTCACATAGGCGTTCTCATGGAGATGAAGCTCTACATGGCTTTTCAATTCAAGAGCTCCTGTCAAAAATGTCCCTTCAGGAATGACCACACGCCCCCCTTTCAAACGATGTGCATCATCGATTGCAGACTGAATAGCATTTGTCGAAAACACTTTCCCTTTTTCGTCTGCACCATAATGAATCACATTGAACTCACGATCGGGGAACATTGGCGCTTTTATTTGCTTTAACACATGATCCATGCCATTTGCTTCTTTGTCTTTCTTTCCTTGTTTTGCTAAACGTGCGAGTCCGATTCCGGTTAGTACTGTTCCTGCTGTGATATACATCAAATCCCGTTTTTTAGACATTTCCTCATCCCCCAGTCGCCTTAAAGTGTGACACCTGTTTTAAAAATAGCCAGCTCTCTAAAATTGTTTTTTTCATGATTTAATTGCTTTCCACTCGCCACATCAATAATCGTTGAAATGAATTTTTCTAGCACCACTTCTTCAGGTACATCCTCAAGCAATTCCCCAGCATTAAAGTCAATCCAGTGTTTTTTTGTTTCATATAAGGCAGTATTCGTCGAGACTTTCATCGTTGGGACAAACGTGCCGAACGGTGTCCCTCTGCCTGTCGTAAAGAGCACCAGCTGACAGCCAGACGCTGCAAGGGCAGATGAAGCAACTAGATCATTACCAGGCGCACTTAAGACATTCAGCCCCTTTCGTTTCAGCAATTCTCCGTATTTCAACACATCCTTAATAGCGGAAGTACCCGCTTTTTGTGTACAGCCGAGAGATTTATCTTCTAATGTCGAAATTCCTCCTGCTTTATTTCCCGGGGAAGGATTTTCATATACTGGCTGTTGATGATCCATAAAATATTGTTTAAAATCATTGATCATTTGCACAATATTGTCGAAGGTCTCTTCTGATTCCGCTCTCTCCATTAAGATGGTTTCAGCCCCAAACATTTCTGGCACTTCGGTTAATACGGTTGTTCCGCCCTGCGCCACAATAAAGTCGGACAGTCTGCCTAACAGCGGATTTGCAGTAATGCCAGAAAAACCATCTGATCCTCCGCACTTCAAGCCAATTTTCAGCTCAGATAACGGAATCTCTTCACGTTGATCTTCTTTCGCCGCATCATAAATTTCCTTGAGTAAAGCGACTCCAGTCTCTATTTCATCTCCTACTTCTTGGCTCCTTAAAAATTTCACTCTCGTCTGGTCATACTCCCCTAATGTCGCCTGAAAATCTTCAATGTCATTGTTTTCACAGCCAAGCCCTAGAACGAGTACCCCTCCAGCGTTTGGATGCTTGACAGCATTTTGTAAAATGGTTTTTGTATTTTCATGATCGTCCCCCAGCTGTGAGCATCCATAATTGTGCTTTAATACTAACGCCGTTTCAAAAGGATGGATGTTTCCGCCCATTTCAGCAGTAAATATTTGAATGATTTGATCGGCGATGCCATTGACGCAGCCCACTGTAGGGACAATCCAAAGCTCATTACGTATCCCACTTGCACCATTTTTTCGTTTATAGCCTTTAAATGTCAGATTCGTTTTTTCATAGGGGTTTTCTGTTAAAGACGGTTGATATTCGTAATCGAGCTTACCTGATAGATTCGTTTTAATGTTATGCGTATGCACCCATTCTCCCTTAGAAATAAGTGTAGTTGCATGACCAATCGGATAGCCATATTTGATGATATTCTCGTTTTGCTTGATATCAGCCAGCGCAAATTTATGACCTTTGGCGACGGTTTCTTTTAAAACGATTGTATGCCCCTGGTACTGAAGTTCCTCACCTTGCTCAAGCACTTTTAAAGCAATCCCTACATTATCTGAAGGATGAATCACAATAAAGTCTCTCATG
This sequence comes from Bacillus xiamenensis, assembly GCF_001857925.1. Lineage (NCBI taxonomy): Bacteria > Bacillati > Bacillota > Bacilli > Caryophanales > Bacillaceae > Bacillus > Bacillus xiamenensis. The sequence continues at coordinate 2,400,335 of NZ_CP017786.1, read as the reverse complement.
CCTTCTCCCCCTGACTTTCATATTGATGATGGAGCATTCGGTCAACAGCAGCTCTCATCCCGTTTTCATGGATGAAGGTAAGCTGCTTGGCTACTGCATCATTCAGCCCTTCTATACTCGTTAAGTCCATCCCCCATATTGCCTCACTTGAAAGAACATGATGAGCCATGGATTCATAGGAATGATTCATTTCTTCCTGCGCTTCCTTCATGATTGCCATCACAGTCTCATCATCCTTTACCTTATCTGTATTGACTTGATAAAAATAAATAAGACTGCTGAGTGAAAAGACAAGCTTCATTGGCAGCTGTTTTTTTAGCCCAACATAATCAAGAAGGGATGGGAGAATACGCGCCCGAAACTTAGAGACACCATTCAATGCAATATCCAGCAATTGATGCTTCACAAACGGGTTGCAGAAACGATCCCAAACGGATTGTGTATAAAGAAGAAGCTCATCTTCAGGAAGGGGCAGACTTGGCAGCACTTCCTCCTCGAGCATACTTCGGATGAACGAACCAACAAGCTCATCATCCACAGCTTTTTTTACAGTATCTAAACCACATGAATACGCGATTGGCACCATCGCTGTATGTGCACCGTTTAAAATACGGACCTTGCTCATTCGATAAGGAGTGATATCCTCCACAAAAAGCACGTTTAGCCCTGCTTCTTGAAAAGGAAGCTCTTTTTCAACAAATGCGGGTGCTTCAATGACAAACAGATGATAATATTCTGCCGTGACAAGCAATTCGTCGATATATCCGTCTTCCTTTTGCACAGCTTCAGCTGCTTCCTGTGAAAATCCCGGGACAATTCGATCAACAAGCGTATTACAGAAGGTGTTCGCTTTCTTCAGCCAAGTAACAAAGTCAGGCGGAAGATCCCACTCAGCTGCCATAGCAGTCACGTATTCTTTTAATCTATCACCGTTTTGCTCGATCAATTCACAAGGCAGGATGATCAGTCCCTTATTCTCATCTCCTGCAAATGCTTTAAACCGATGATATAAGAAGGCTGTCAGCTTTCCTGGAAAACTTACCTGCGGTCTGTCTTCTAACCGATCCTCTTTTCTTAATACAAGTCCTGCCTCAGTTGTATTAGAAAAGACGAAGCGCAGATCAGGACTTTCCGCTACGTGTAAAAAGGCCTCGTAATCTGTATACGTACTGATTCCCCTGCTAATGGATTGAATGACGATACGTTCGTTCATTTCTTTTTGATCATGAAAGCCCTGAATACATAAAGTGTACAAGCCGTCTTGTTCATTTAAAGCCGTAACTGATCCTTTTCGAGGAGGAACAACAACGGCTCTTCCTTTAAAATCTGTACAGTCGTTTAGTTTCTGGATGTGCCAATTGATAAACCCTCGCATAAAATTCCCTTCACCGATTTGCAAAATCGTTTCTGGATACTCTGCCACCGGGTAGACAGCTTTGGATAATCGCTTCAAATGGTTTCCCTCCCTGCATATATTGCACACGTGAACATTTTTGATTAAAAGATGCAGATCACTGCACCTTTTTGACTGAATCTCTGATCATTAGCTCTGTGTGTACATACACTTTTTCCATATGATCTTCTTCTTTCTCTTCACCGTTTATGACTGAAAGGATCGCTTCTGCTCCAAGCGCACACATTTTTTCAATCGGCTTTTTCACTGTTGTGAGAGCTGGTGTGGTATAGGATGAAAATGCAATATCATCAAAGCCGATAATCGACATATCGCCTGGGCACGTTTTCCCTTTTGCATATAGTGCATTCATCGCACCAATGGCCATGTCATCGTTTGAGCAAAAAAGGGCTGTTGGCGGCTCATCAAGATTCAGCAAGGCTTCCATTGATTCATAACCGCTTTTCATGTGATAGTCACCTTTGATCATATATTCCTTCTTCATTGGCACATGATGATCAATTAATGCTTGCAGAAAGCCAGCTTTTCTTTCTTGAGTCGATTTAAAGCCTTCTTTCCCTTCAATGATGGCGATTTGTTGATGCCCCTGCTGAATGAAATAATGTACAGCTTGGTATGCCCCTTCACTATCATCAGCTAATATATTCATCACTTCATTACTTTCCACACGGCGATTCAGTACAATAATCGGAATGCCCTGTTTTTTCACATGATGGATAAACGCTTCATCATGCTCACTTTGACTCATGAGCAAAATTCCATCATAGCGTTGTTTATGAATGGTTGTGTAATCATGAAAGTCATCAATTCCTCTCACAAACAAATGATAATGCTCTGTCATCACACTGTTAACACCCTTTAACGCATCAACAAAGAAGCTCGAAGATGTGCCTTCTGTTAAACTCGTAAAAAACAGACCAATTGTAAATGATTTTTGGGAGACAAGGCCTCTGGCATGAACATTCGGTGAATAGTTCAGCTGTTTTGCAATCGACAATATTTTTTGTTTTGTTTTCTCTTTAATAAAAGGACTGTTATTCAAAGCCCTTGATACCGTGGTATGAGAGACGTTTGCCAATTTTGCTATGTCTTTGATTGTGACTGTCATGCGATTCCGCCTTTTATGATTTTTTATCATCTTATCATAAAACCGCTTTCATTATCTTGCCTTATTGTTCATGTGATCTTGCTTTTTTGCGGCAGATCCTTGGCTCGATCAAATTGAAAATACTGCTTTGCATTTTCATAGCTGATTCCTTTCACAATTCCCCCTAGCAGTGAGAGATCGTATGGCGCTTCTCCTTTTTCTACCCAATCTCCGATGATATCACAAAGCAGTCTGCGGAAATATTCGTGTCTTGTATACGACAGAAAGCTGCGTGAATCTGTCAGCATCCCAATAAAACGGCTGATCAGTCCGATACTGGAAAGAGCCATCATCTGCTCTGTCATTCCTTGTTTCGTATCATTAAACCACCAGGCCGTGCCGTGCTGAATTTTCCCAGGTGTCTTCCCATCTTGAAAGCTGCCAGCTAACGTTGAAATCACTACATTATCCCTTGGATTTAAGGAATAGAGAATGGTTTTTGGCAGTGCATGTTCTTGTTCTAATCGATCTAATATTCGGCAAAGGGGCTTTGCTATGTCCTCATCATTCATTGCATCAAATCCCGTATCTGGTCCAAGCCGCTCAAACATTTTCGTATTGTTGTTTCTGAGCGCATTGATATGAAGCTGCATTGCCCATCCCCGCTTGCTATATGCCTGGCCTAATTCAATAAATGTATGCGTTCTAAATTGAATCTTCTCATTTTCCGTCAATGGATGGCCAGACAGCCTTTTATGAAAGATGGTGTCCACTTCTTCTTCTGTCGTTTCTTCATAGGTCATTTCATTGATGGCATGATCTGAGATCAAACAGCCCTGCTCATGGAAAAAGTCAATTCTCACATAAAGGGCTTTTAAGAAGTCTTGATAAGACTGAATTGGAATAGCTGATGCCTCTGCCAGCTGATGAACATACTCGATAAACAGATCATTCGTTATATCCAGTGCCTTATCTGGCCGAAACCCTGGCAGCACTTGCACAGAAAATCCTTCTTCCCGTAATTTTTGGTGATAGTGCAGCGAATCGACCGGATCGTCTGTGGTCACAACCGTTTCAACGTTTGATTTCACAATGAAGTCTCTCGCACCAAACCCGTCACCCTGCAGCTTCTTATTTACTTTTTGCCAGATGATGTCTGCATTCTCTTCATTCAAAAGTTCTTCGACTCCAAAATACCGCCTCAGCTCAAGATGAGTCCAGTGATAGAGAGGGTTTCCTATGGTCATCGGAACGGTCTTCGCCCATGCTAAAAATTTCTCTTCATCTGATGCATTTCCTGTTACGTGTGTTTCGGGTACGCCATTGGCTCTCATCGCACGCCATTTGTAATGATCTCCGTAAAGCCATGCTTCGGTTATATTTTGAAACGTTTTATTTTCATAGATTTCTTTTGGACTTAAATGACAATGGTAATCGATAATCGGAAGGTCCTTTGCAAACTCATGGTATAGCTTTTCCGCCGTTTGACTGTTCAATAAAAACTGCTCATCTAAGAAGGCTTTCATCAAACTCCCCCATCTCTTATATTTATGAAAATTAATTTGTTCACGTTAACATTTTTATTGTAATCGTTTACAAAATTGATTTCAATCCTAAAAACAGAAAAAAACGATCTTCTTTAGAAAAGAAAATCGTTTTTTGGCTATTTTACAGATGGTGGTTTTTTAAGGATAATCGCAATAGTTGTTCCTTTACCTGGTTCACTTTCAACTAGAATATCACCGTCGTGCAGCAGGACCAGCTCTTTTGCAATCGCCAGCCCTAATCCTGTTCCATTCGTTGGATCATTCGTATTTGTTCCTCTATAGTAACGATTAAATAAGTGATCAACCGTTTCTTGCGCCATTCCGCGTCCGTTATCTTTCATTTCGATCCGAACTTCTTCATTTGTTTCAGATAGCACAGCTATAATATGAGTACCTTTTTGGTTATGCTTAACGGCATTTGCCAGCAGGTTCTCAATGACTCGTCGAAACCAAGCTTTATCAATTTCAAACGTGACACCCTCTGTTCGATCTTCAAAAGATGACGGATAATCTTCAGAAAATGAGCTTCTTGAAAACTCGTCCATAATGGATGCTAAAAATTGACCAAGATCGACAGGTTTTCGATTAATAGGCAATGCACCATTTTTCAACCGATACGTGAGATTTAAATCCTCAATCAAGGTCGACATGTATTCTGATTTCTCACGAATGACTTGTCCCATTTCCATGACTTCTTCCTTGGACCATTGGTATTGATCTGATTCAAGCATCAAACCATAGCCATAAATCGTACTAAGAGGCGTTTTCAAATCATGAGACAGCCCTGCAATCCATTCTTCCCTTGTGGTTTGAATTTTTCTTCGGTTTGCTTCATTCTCTTTTAACGTATTTGTGAGCTGATCCATTGCTTTTAGAATATCCTCAAACAGCCGGTACTCCCGCTTAATACGGCCTTTTTTATTTTTACTAACTGGGATGCCCTTTCTGTTTGTTGGCTCCTGCAATTTATTTCTTGATAGGAAAATCAGCCAGCGAATAATGTGATAGATCGGCAGTCCGTAGCGATACGAGTACCATAATGTCATCACAACAATAATCGTGAGTGCAAGACCTGCAATCAAGAACGTTGTATATTGGTTTAATGCCTCTGTCTCTTTATCATAAAGCTCATCTGGGCTGTATACTTTGTTTGGCACCGAAACAATCATATACAGACCCTTATTCACTTTGATGTAAGACAGGTCACTTCTAAACTCCCAAGGCTTTGATTGATACTTGAGCAGTTCAACATCCGTTACATTATTTTTCAAATCACTTTTCGCTCGAATGCCTTTTAAATATTTTCCTTCTTCATTAAACAGGTGCACCGATCCATTCATTCTTTTCAAAAATTCTTTCGTTTCAACTGAATATTGAGATAGTGCAGCCAGGTTTTTCTCGTGCTTCTTAAGATAATTGGCTACCTTTGTACTGTTCGTCTTAAATCCATATAATACTATAAAGCTTTCTTGATCAATCTCAATTGGCCAGAAGTACATCTTATAATCTTTAAATTGTCTTTTTTCAAAGATCTTGATCATTTCATCCTTTTCATAGGATGTTGGAATGTTTTTAGGGAGGTGATAGCTATAGACGTTGTGTTTTTTTGAATCAATTACTTGTAGCCAGCCGTCCCGTTTTTTTACTGCTTGTTTGAGCTGATCATCGGCTTCCATTTTTCCATCCTCGTTAAAATAGAGCCAGCTCATGAGTGTATCTCCATCTGCCTTTGTTAAACCGGTTTCAGTCATATTCTCATAGTGTTTCTTATAATAAAGATTTTCAGAGAATGTATTTCCAATCAGCAAAATGGCAATGACAATAAACATTTGCCCGACAAAGTGAAAGAAAAGTTTTGTTCGTAAATTCATAAACTAATGAAGAACCTTCACAGGCTGCGGAATGAATTTATAGCCCATACCACGAATCGTCACAATATATTCGGGATGACTTGGATCTAATTCTATCTTTTCTCTCAGCTTTCGGATATGAACCATGACGGTGTTGTTATCACCATACGATGGTACGCCCCATACTTTCTCATAGATTTGATCTTTTGAAAGTACCACATTCGGATGATCACAAAAATACTTCAACAAGGACAAAAGCTGAGCAGAGCATGCCGTCACCTCTCCTCTTACTTTCAATTCAGCTGCATGAGGATGATAGGAGAAATGGGCATATTCATATTGGCTTTGAGCCTCTTCCTGCTCCTCCTGTAAGGAGATATATGTTCGGTTTAAGTGCGCCTTAATTCTTGCCACTAGCTCTAGCGGATTAAAAGGCTTTGTGATGTAATCATCTGCACCTTGTGCAAATCCAGTCAATTTATCTACATCAGACGTTCTAGCTGTTAAATAGAAAATGGGTGATTTCGTATATTTCCTTATTTCAGGCAAAACATCAAAGCCAGACTTACCGGGCATCATCACATCTAGAAGTAAAAGGTGAATGTCCTCGTTCTTCACAATATCTAATGCTTCATCTGCATGGTAGGCTTTATAAATATGTTGAAATCCTTCTTTTTTTAATACGCGTTCAACCATTTTTACAATTGCTTCTTCGTCATCTGCAATCAATATTTTTGCTGTTTCCACGCATCTCTTTCCTTTCTAGCTATGATCTCTAACCGTATATTACCATTGTCTAAAGTAAAAAAATACCTCTTTTCTGCATAAAAGCGAAAAAAGATCGACTTGAAAAAAAGCAGCACCATATTTTCAGAAGACGAAAAAAACCCGGTATCCCTACCGAGTTTTTTGTCCACCTATTACCCGTTCACAGCTTCTAGCTTTCTTTCATGATTCATTAAATCATATGTTAAACAAATCGGCTTATTCGTTCTAGGATCAAGAACGATTTCTGCATCAATGTGGAACACCTGACTAAGTACCTCTTTGGTCATGACCTCATGAGGCGTACCGTCTTTAATGACTTTCCCTTGATTGAGGGCAATCATGTAATGTGAAAAGCGCGCTGCATGATTCAGGTCATGAATCACCATCAGTACGGTTCGTCCCTGCTCTTTATTTAAGCGTTCTAATAACTGAAGAATTTCGAGCTGATGAGCAAGATCCAAATACGTCGTTGGTTCGTCTAATAGTAGCAGCTCTGTTTCCTGAGCGAGCGCCATTGCAATCCATACACGCTGACGCTGTCCACCAGATAGTGCTTCAATTGGACGGTCATGAAAGGCAATCATCCCCGTCTCCTCAAGCGCCCATCTGATGATTCGTTTATCCTCATTCGTTAGACGTCCAAATCCATTTTGATGCGGAAAACGCCCATATGATACAAGCTCATAGACTGTCAGCCCACTTGGTGCTTCAGGAGTCTGCGGTAAAATCGCCATTTGTTTTGAAATTTCTTTTGTTGGCGTTTGATGGATGGCCTGACCATTTAAGTAAACAGCGCCTTGATGGGATTTCATGATACGGGACATGGTTTTTAAAATCGTTGATTTGCCGCACCCATTCGGTCCAATTAATGTGGTCACCTTTCCTTTTGGGATACTGATATTTAGATCGTCGACAATCAAACGGTCATGATAGCCAATACAAAGCTTTTCTGTTTCGAGTGATTTCATCTGTTGTACTCTCCTTCCTCATTAGTTTGTTTTCATCAATAAGTAAATGAAGTACGGTGCGCCTAAAGCAGAAACGACAAGTCCTACTGGCACCTCTGATGGAGCAAGTATGACGCGGCCAAGTGTATCTGCGAGTAATAATAGTAGTGCGCCGATCATAGCGGAAGCTGGTATCATTCCTTGATGCTTCGGTCCAACAAGCTTTCTCGCAAGGTGTGGTGCGGCTAATCCTAAGAAAGAAATACTGCCTGCCACAGCGACACTTGCACCTGCTAATGCTACTGCAATCAGCATGAGAAAACTTCTTTCTTTATGAACGGAAATCCCTAAGCCATAGGACAATTGATCACCTAAATTCATGATATTTAAGTAGCGTGCCCTTACAAGCGCTAATACTAAGAAAATCAGCATCCATGGCAGCACAGACAGGACATACGTCCAGCTTGAGCCCCAAATGCTTCCCGACAGCCACACAATGGCTTGGTTAAAATCATTTGGGTTCATTTTTAATTGAATCACTACAATGGCTGCTGAAAATGCAGCATTGACACCAATCCCAGTTAAAATCAATCGAACAGGTGTGATCCCCTTTTTCCACGCCAGCACATAAATGAGAAATGCAGCAAAGCCTGCACCTGCAAAAGCGAAAAGCGGCAATACAAATATCGTGAAATCACCTAAGTTCGACATCGAGCCTTGAAATGCAAAAATAAACAAAACAACTGCAAAGCCTGCACCCGCATTTACACCTAGAATGCCGGGATCAGCTAAACCGTTTTGAGAAACGCCTTGCCAGATGGCACCTGATACAGCGATAGAAGCGCCAACAAGTAAAGCAATGACCATCCTTGGAAGTCTAAACTCGAATAGCACTAGCTCATCCATTTCACTACCGAATCCAAAAAATGTTTTTAATGTATCCATCGGAGAAATCCGAATTTCTCCGGTATTTAAACTGATCAGGAACACAGCCATGATCGCTAAAAAGATCATAAGCATCGTTCGTTTGTATTTCTTTCTCTTTGCTTGCTGTACCATTTCCATTTAAATTCCGCTCCTTTCACGTCTAGCCAAATATAAGAAGAAAGGAACGCCTATAATGGCTGTAATGGCACCAACTGGCGTTTCAAAAGGAGCATTGACCAGCCTTGCAGCAATATCTGCATAAATGAGCAAAACAGCTCCTAAAATAGCTGAGCATGGGATAATCCAGCGATAGTCCACTCCGACCAAGAATCGAGTAACATGAGGAATCACCAGCCCGATAAAGCCAATAGAACCGGCAACTGACACAGCAGCACCTGTTAAAAGAATCACGACCAATATTCCAAGTACCTTGACAGTTCGCGTATACTGTCCAAGTCCTTTGGCCAATTCATCACCTAAGCTCAGAACAGTAATCGAGCGGGCAAGAATCATCGCGATAATTAGCCCTGCAACCGCAACTGGAATGATGATCTTAATATTGCTCCAATTCACACCAGCCACGCCGCCAGCGTACCAAAAGCTCATATCTTGGGCGACGTCAAAGCGGATGGCAATCGCTGAGGAGATGGAGCTTAAAAGTGCTCCAACAGCCGTACCAGCTAGTGCGAGCTTCACAGGAGTCAGTCCCCCTTTTGAAAGAGTCCCAACACCAAATACAATAGAAGCACCAAGTGCCGCACCTACAAATGACCAAAGAATTAATGTGAAAGAAGATTGGCCTGGGAAAAAAGCAAACGCAATGGCAATCGCAAATGCTGATCCATTTGTCACACCCATGATTTCAGGAGACGCAAGCGCATTTCTTGTCATGCCTTGCATAATGGCACCCGATACGGCTAAAAAGGCACCGACGAGTGCTGCCCCAACTGTACGCGGCAGCCTTAATTCCCGAATGATTTGATGTGAAGTTTGTTGTGGATCAAAATAAAAGACGGCTTCCCATACGGTGTGTAAATGAATGTTTGCCGCTCCTAACGATACTGATAAAAAAAGACCAAATGCTAAAGCAATGATTCCTATGATGACAACAACTGCTGTTCCAAAGGGCTTCGTGACAATATCGATTGCATCGTCTTTGGCTGGCAGCTGTTTATTCGATTGTGAGCCCAAAACCAGTCTCTTCCTTTCCATTCATATCTATTTCTTATTACTGATAATGATTATCAATCTCGAAGTCTAGTATATCACTTTCTTTTCTTTTTGAAATCATTGTTCTGATAATTTTCTTTATTTTCACCAAAAAACCGGGAGAATTTCACCATTTTCATTTCGGTCCTAAAATAGACGATGCATTTTTGCTTCCATCATGTTACGATATAATCGAAATTGAGAATCATTATCAAAAACAACTGAATAGGAGAGAACTTTTGTGAATAAACGAACTGGACTTCTTTTGATTTCCTTCATCACCCTTATGCTTTTTACCGCTGCTTGCGGCAGCACTTCAAATAAAGAATCTGGCGCCAAAAAAGATGCCACGATCACCTATCAAGATGTAAAGGGTGAGGTCGAACTCCCCCAAAATCCGAAGCGAATTGTGCTTCTTGCAGAAAGCTACTACGGGGACCTCGTAACACTTGGCAAAACCCCAATTGCTGCAACTGCGCCCATCTTTAAAAACCCTTTCTATAAAGGAAAAACGGATGGGGTTCAAAATCTAGGGAAAGCCCCCTCTGTTGAGAAGGTAGCCGCACTTAAGCCGGATATGATTATTGCTTGGGATGAAGATCAGAAATTTGACCAATACAAAAAAATTGCACCAACCGTCGCAATTAAATACAATCAATATTCTTTTAAGGATCAACTAAAAGAATTCGGTAAAATGACAGGCACATCAAAAAAAGCTGCAGATTGGATCACAAAATGGGATGCCAAAATTGCAGAAGTGAAACCAAAGGTAACAAAAGCTGTTGGAAACAAAACAGTATCCATCGTATCACCATTTGATAAAGGCATTTATATTTTCGGAAACACCTTTGCACGCGGCGGGGAAATTATTTATGACGAGTTGAAATTAAAAGCACCGAAGGCCGTCCAAAAAGAAGCCATCGACAGCGGTGTCGGTTATGCAAACATTTCTCTTGAGAAACTTCCAGAGTTTGCAGGCGACTATATTTTCACCAGTCCGTGGAGCGGCTCAAAAAGTAATGGTGAGCAGGTATATAAAAGCAGCATCTGGGCATCACTTCCTGCTGTCCAAAACAAACGCGTATTCGAAACTGATCCGATCGGTTACTTCTTTAATGACCCTGTATCACTGGAAGGTCAGCTTGAATTTATTGTGGATCGATTAACATCAGCATCATAAAAAAAAAGACGTTTCTCCAACAGCGGAGAAACGTCTTGCTTATTCTGCTTCTTTAGCAAATTTCTTTGACATGAATGGATACAGCAAAATCCCTACTAAGAAGAGACCAATTCCAAGACCAAATGTTTTCAAATCAGCTGTTCCTGAAATAATGACCCAAGCTGAATACCCCATAGCAGCAAGCGCGATGATCCCGTCTCTTGCTCGATTGCCTTTTTGGAGATCATATGTGTCGCCTTGCATAATGACCTTAAAGCTGTAGATCGACGACACGATATACGGAATGAGATACGCAAGTGTCGCTGATGTTGTTAAGAAGGTAAAAGCTTCATTGATCGTACGTGACATGACTGAAAAAATAAACAGCTGTGACATGATATTTGTGACAGTCAAAGCGAAGGCAGGGCTTCCCTTTTTGTTTGTTTTTGCAAATACCGCTGGGAAATCGCCAGCCTTTGCTGCTTGATACGGTACTTCAGAGCCTAGTAAAATCCAGCCAAGCATCGAACCAAATAAACAAATGATTGCAAGAAGTGCCATGACAATCCCGCCAGCTGGCCCAATAATCAGCTGAAGTACATCTACGAATGGTTTGTCTGAGCCTTGCAATTGATCATGCGGCAAGACGCCCATCGTAATCAGCGTAATAATCATGTAGATAGACAGTGCAATTAAAAGTCCTGTAATCGTCGCACGTTTGACATCACGCTGCGAGGACGCTCTTCCTGATAAAATCACAGCAGATTCGATGCCGATAAATGCCCAAAGCGTGGAAATAGCCGCATGGTGAATTTGGCCTCCAAGTCCGAGCACTCCTTCTCCATCTGATGCTGCAACAGGGAAGTAATAATGTTCAAATAATGCGGTTTGGAATGCGAATAAGCCCGCTACAATAAAAAGCACAAATCCAAGCACCTTTGAAAAGGTCGTAATAAAATTAAGTTTACTTGCTGCACTTAAACTTGTGATTAAAATGGTATGAGTTCCCCATAGAAGGATGGTACATACGATAAAAGTCATGAGCTGACCAAGTGTGATCGCTTCTTTCCCAAAGGTCAAAATTTCCGTCTTAACGGTTAGAATAGGGAAAAAGGTTGTTAAATACCCGGCAAGACTTGTAATGATGGCGACATTACTAATCCAGCTCGCTACCCAGTAGCCCCAAACCATTGTAAAACCGGCTGCTTTTCCTTTTTTCGGGTCTTTAAAAAGCGCTCTCGCATAGCTTTGTGGCCCAGCTGTCAGCTGCGGCTTATGGATGGACAAATGTCCAAATACAAATGCAATCATCAGCACACCGCCACCTGTGACAAGCCAAGCCATCGTCACGCCTAAAGGACTTGCGTGCTGGGCAAGTGTACTTGGCAGCATAAAGATGCCTGACCCTACCATATTTCCGACGACAAAAGCCGTCAATAACCAAAAACCCCATTTTTTTGTCTGTTCCATTTTCGTACCTCCGTTATATTCACTTCGGACCAGACCCGGCAGTATCTTCATTGATATATTTGTGAAGCAATGACTCGCATTCTTTATGTTCATGTGGGGTCACTTGTTGTGCAGTATCCCCTTTTCTTAGACAATCAGAACATAAAAAAAAGCCTGAACAAAAGTCCATGCTTTTCAAAACATACACCTTGATCTCCGGATAGCCCTCCACGCTTCAAAGACGTGGCAGTCCTGCATTTATTCAATGCAGACCCAGCATAAAGAAAGTTGGAGCTTTCTCTACACTTCGGCGCTGATGCCTTTTTTCTCATGATCTACGATTCCATCTCTCCCATGAGTGACTCATCATCCGCGCAACCTCTACCTCACTGAGACATAGCGTGAGGATTTCTATTCATTTTTTACTACACGAAGGTTATCAAACATTCTCACATCTGTCAAAGGGAAAATCATAGAAAAAAGGCAGAGAAGCTTTTCTCTGCCCCAGATTGTTGGACAAAGGGCTAAAATGATCTTTATTTTAGCCCTTTGTCTTCTTTTCAGCGTGAACTGAAAACCTTTGCAGTCTAGGAAGGACGAGTACCGGAGCGGAGCGAATTTGACATTCGTGAGCACCGTCACGCAGGACTGACAAAGAATGCGAGGGTTTGTCTACACGCTGGGCAGAGAAGCGTTTCTCTGCCCTTTACATGCTTATTGATGATTGTTTTTCTTCTTTTGTACAGCTTCCTGAAGCGGATCGCCTGCTAGTTCTTTACTAGCTTCTTCTAACAGCTGATCTACCTGCTGATGGTCTTTCTCACTTTTCGCCTTTTTATCCTTTTGGAAAAATGACATCGCTGCTTCCCCCCTTTTTATAAAATGCCTTTGCCTGTTTAATTTGCGCTACAGCACTCAGCATTATACAAGGGGAGAAGGCTCATTCATCATGAAAGGTCTTTCTCATTTTTTGCAAATAAGCTAGAAATGTCTTTAAGTCTTCCTCTGTGAAGTCTGACATCATATGCTGAACCACTCTTCCAAAAAGACGTGTATGCTTTTCGTAAATAGCCAGCCCTTTTTCTGTGGCTTCTAACCGTACAAGCGATTGGTCCGCCTTGTCCCGCTCTCTCTGAATATAGCCTTGCTCACATAATTTATTGAGTGCAATCGAGGCGGCACCTGGGTTTAGAGAAAGTCTTTGTTTTAGCTCTTCGGCATGTGATACTTTGCCTTGTATCAAAATAGAAAGAGCATATATCTGCGGAGGCGTGATGTCTTTTTCTAACTCAAGTAACTTGCGGTTTAGTTTACGGCTGACTTCATAATGTACAAGAACAATTTCTTTTAAAATGTCTGCATTACTCATCCGAATCGCATCCTTATCGTTAGTGTCAACATGATTTCCTTCTTATTATAGAATGTTTTTCCAATCAGCCAACTATTTTGTCCTTTTTTCTTTAGAAATAGGTCTTGCTGAATGAATTCACCCTTGATATAGTGAGTACTTGAACAAAAAACAGAACAGGAGTACGCATCATGACAGGAAAAACACATATCATGGGCGGAATTGCCGCCTCCACAGCCGTCGCCTACTATTATGGATTTGACCCGGTCACTATGGCAGCTGCTGGATCAGCAGGCGCCCTCATCCCAGATCTTTGTCATACGAAAAGTAAGATCGGCAGGAAGTTCCCCCTGCTCTCCACACTGATTAGCAGTGTGTTCGGCCACCGCACGTTTACACACAGTTTATTATTTCTGCTGATCATTTATTTTATTGCGACAACATACATTCCAAATGACAGCCTAAGTACCGGGTTGCTAGTTGGGATGGCGAGCCATCTCATCCTCGATGCAGGAACAGTGAACGGCATTAAATTTTTGTTCCCAGCGACCATTAAAGTACGTCTTCCCTTTTATGTCAAAACAGGCAGCCCCGGGGAACAAGTCGTACTAGCTGCTCTGACCATTGTCACCTGCTATTACATCGCCGTCATTTGCGGAATATCTATCCCATTGCAGTTCTAGGAGAAGAAAAAAAGAGTTTTGCAAAAAAGACAAGATATGAATTGATCATTCCTCATTTTTTTAGTAGTTTTAAGATAAGTGTTTTTGGCTTGCAGCTGAATACAGAATGGTGAGGAGCTACATAAATGAAAGCGTTCTTCAAAAATCACTGGTTTTTAGTGTACTCCATCCTCTTTATGTGGATGAAAACATACATCATTTATCAATTCGGATTTCATATAAGAACGGCCAATTTGTTTCACGAATGGCTGCTTTTGATCAATCCACTCAGCTTTTTGCTCCCTTTGTTTGGGATTGCTCTTTTTTTAAATGAAACGAAACAAAAGGTTTTTTTATTGACCGCAAATTTTATTCTCACAGCGATCTTGATATCAAATACGATCTTTTACGGTTTTTATATTGATTTCATTACCATTCCCGTTTTATTTCAAGCAAAGAACATGGGAGATATGGGCAGCAGTATGACTGAATTGTTCCACCCGCTGTTTGTGCTGATGCTGATTGATTTCTTGGTACTGGCATGGCTCTTAAAGCGTAAGCCGTTATCACCAAAAGCGTCATCCAAGACGATCAAAACATATTATGTGGTGTGCTGCAGCTTTCTATTGTTCCATGTCAGCTCAGCCCTGATGGACCACCCTCGATTTCTGACAAGCTCTTATGATCGAGAAGTCATCGTACGAAACCTTGGGCTGTTTCAATTCCATCTGTATGACGGCGTGGCCCAAACGGCGCGTATTGGACAAAAAGCCTTTGCTGACGAAGATACACTTTCAACAGTAGCAAACTACACAAAGGCAGATTACAGTGCACCAAACAAGGACTACTTTGGACTTGCTAAAGGCAAAAACGTCGTGTTCATTTCACTTGAATCAACGCAGCAATTTGTCATGGACCAAAAGGTGAATGGACAATACATCACGCCATTTTTAAATCAACTTGCCAAAAAGAGCTTTTATTTTGACGAATTTTATCAGCAAACAGAGCAAGGCAAGACGTCAGACTCAGAATTTATCGTCGCAAACTCCCTCTATCCGTCCAGCAGTGGCGCTGTCTTTTTCACAGCGAGTGACAACGAATATGACACACTGTACAAGCAATTGAAAAAAGAGAACTATCAATCCGTCCAATTTCATGCGAATAATAAAACGTTTTGGAATCGTGATGTGATGTATGAATCTCTCGGAATTGACCGCTTTTATGATGTCGATTCCTATGATGTCAATGAGGGAAATTCGACTGGCTGGGGATTAAAGGATATCGACTTTTTTGAACAATCCATTGATTATTTAAAAAAGCTGAAAACTCCTTATTACAGCACGTTCATTACGTTGACCAATCACTTTCCATTTGAAATTGATCCACAGGACCAGTTCATTGACGAATATGATTCGTCTAGCGCCATTTTAAACCGCTATGTGACGACCGTCCGCTATCAAGACGAAGCCATCAAAAGATTTTTTGACCGCATGAAAGAAGAAGGTCTGTATGAAAATACAATGTTTGTTCTCATGGGCGATCACTATGGCATTTCAGAAGCACATCATGAAGCAATGGCTGAACTGCTGAAGCAGGATGAAATCACACCGTTTGATGCTGTTAAACTACAGCGGGTGCCTTTTTTGATTTACATTCCGGGTGTGACAGATCAAGCCCCTCAGACCATATCTGAAACAGCCGGTCAAATAGACGTAAAACCGACACTCCTTCATTTACTCGGCATTGAATCAAAGGATGCCATTCAATTTGGAAATGATCTCTTTTCAAATGAACGGACGCCTTTCGCTGTGCTGAGAAATGGCAACTTTATTACGGATGACTATCTTTATACAAAGAATACTTGCTATGACCAAAAAACCAAACTTCCGATTGAACAAGATGAATTGTGTCAGCCTTATATAGAAAAAGCCAATAAAGAGCTGTCTCTATCAGATAAAGTGATTAACGGAAATTTACTGCGTTTTTATCAACATTAGAAGCTGCTGCTCGGCAGCTTTTTTTTGTTTCTTTTTGAAAGAAACCCTATGAATGGTCAGATTAGTTTGATTATAATAAAAGGTAAACATGATTTTGAATCATAAGAGGTGTGAGCATGAAGTATTTATTCTTAACCTTCGTCACGGTTTGTTTACTCCTGACTGGGTGTCAAACGGAGACGAAGTCATCGTCATCAGTTAATAGCAAAAAGACAGAGCTTGTCATTTCAGCAGCTGCAAGCTTGCAGGATGCATTAAAAGAGATTGAATCCGCATATGTAGATGATCATCCAAATGTGACATTATCGAATAATTTCGGATCATCAGGCGCACTGAAACAGCAAATCGCTCAAGGAGCAAAAGCGGACCTTTTCTTCTCAGCAGCTGAGGAGCCCTTCGATGAACTTGTTCAATCAGGAGACATCGATCAGGATCATATCAAGGATGCCATACAAAATGAGCTTGTTCTTATCGTGCCAAAAGAAAGCACTTCTTCTATCAAAACCTTTCGGGACATTCAGCACGTAAAAGGAAAGATTGCACTTGGAACACCTGAATCTGTTCCTGCTGGTACATACGCAAAAGAGATTTTCACAAAGTTGAATATATGGGATCAAGTGAAAAAGAACACGGTTTATGGCAAGGATGTACGTCAAGTTTTAAGCTATGTCGAAACAGGAAATGTGGAGGCTGGTGTCGTGTATAAGACGGACGCCCTCGTTTCTAAAAAAGTGAAAATTGTAGATGAGGCAAATCAGGACATGCATTCCCCCATCATTTATCCTGTTGGTATCGTAAAAGAGACAGAACATCTAGAGGAAGCGAAAGCATTTTTCCAATATCTCCAATCAGATACAGCCGCATCCATTTTTAAAAAGTACGGCTTTCAAGTGAAATAATGCCGATGCTGACCGAAGATTTTCTTTCTCCTATATGGCTGTCTGTTCAAGTGGCTATTGTCAGCGGGCTATTTGCAGTAGTTTTTGGAACTACCATTGGCTTTTGGATGGCGCGAACATCTTTCAAGGGAAAAATGTTCGTGGAAACGTTCCTCATGATGCCCCTTGTCCTCCCGCCAACGGTCGTGGGATTTCTGCTGCTCGTCGTGTTTGGGAAACATAGCGTAATTGGACATGCGATTGAATGGATTTTCCATCAGCCTGTCATCTTCACATGGTGGGCAGCGGTCATTGCCTCGACGGTTGTCGCATTTCCGCTCATGTATCAATCGGCGAAAGCTGGGTTTTCTACGATTGAGTCGGACATTGAAGGTGCTGCAAAAGTAGATGGCGCTCATTCATTCCAAGTCTTTGCCTATATCACCGTTCCACTCGCACTGCCTTCTCTGCTCTCTGGTGCAGTCCTAAGCTTTGCTAGAGCTCTTGGAGAATTCGGGGCAACCTTAATGTTTGCCGGCAACATCCCTGGGAAAACGCAAACACTCCCAACAGCCATCTATGTGGCGATTGATTCTGGACGAATGGAACTTGCATGGACCTGGACGATTTGTATTGTGATCCTGTCATTTATCATGCTGCTGGCCGTGCCTAGAAGCATGACATAAAAAATCCCCTTTCTCAAAAGAGAAAGAGGATTTTTTATTTATTCAAACCCAACCGTCATCGTCTCTGGATTAGACCCGACGCGTTCGTTATTATTTAATGCATTGATTTTTTCCATATCTTCCTGAGAAAGCTCGAAGTCAAAGATGTCGGCATTTTGTTTAATGCGTTCTTCATTGATTGATTTAGGAATGGTGACGACACCGCTTTGTAGATCCCATCGTAAGATCACTTGAGCAACAGATTTGTTGTAGCGAGCGGCAATTTCCTTCAATACGTCATGATCTAACAGCTTCCCTTGCATTAGTGGAGACCATGCTTCAATTTGAATGCCTTTTTCTTTTGCATATTGTCGTAATTCTACAAGTGTCAGTTTTGGATGAAACTCAACTTGGTTCACCGCTGGAACAACCTCCGCATCTTTTAACAGCTCTTCTAAATGCTGTACGTAGAAGTTGCTGACACCAATCGCTCTTACTTTTCCATCTTTATAAAGCTTCTCGAGCGCACGCCATGTTTCTTTAAACGTCTCTGCCTTTGGACCAGGCCAATGAATCAAATAGAGGTCTAAGTAATCAAGACCAAGCCGGTTTAAGCTTGCATCGAATGCAGCTAGTGCCTTGTCATAGCCTTGATCGGTGTTCCATACTTTTGACGTAATAAATAATTCTTCTCTTTTCACGCCAGATTCTTTAATGGCTTTTCCTACACCTGTCTCATTTTTATAAACGGCAGCCGTATCAATGCTGCGATAACCGTTTCGTATGGCTGCTTTTACGGCATCAACCACTTGGTTGCCGTCCTCCACTTTGAATACACCTAAACCAAACCATGGCATTTCTACTCCGTTATTTAGTGTTACGGTATCATTCAAGCTTTTGACCATGTTAACAACCACCTTTTCATAGATTCCATCTTTTTCATTATCTCATGTTGCGTTTGAAAACTCTATTATCAGGCGTTTCTCTTCGCTTCAATCGCTAACAGCAAAGCACCTGTCATACCTGCCTTGTCCTCAAGTCCAGGAGAGACAATGTATGTATCAAGCGGCGGCATATCGACATAATCATTGACATACGCAGCCAGCTTCTCTCGAATGAGCGGAAATAACTGCTTTTGCTTCATGACGCCTCCACCCATAATGATGCGCTCTGGGCTTAAAATGAGCGTGTATTGCATCAATGCCTGCGCCAAATAATCTGCTTCAAGTGACCAAACCGCTTCTTCCTGAGTAAGCTCTTTAGCCGGCTTTCCCCATCTTGCCTCAATAGCTGGCCCAGCTGCCAGTCCTTCTAAGCAAGTACCATGCGCCGGGCAGACACCTGCAAACTGGTCTGATTCATGCTGCCTGACAAGGATATGGCCCATTTCTGGATGCGAATGACCATGAAGAAGCTCATTTTTCACAACAGCCCCAGCACCAATACCGGTGCCGACTGTGATGTACATACAGCTGCTCAGCCCTTTGGCTGCCCCTTTTGTCAGTTCACCTAATGCTGCGGCATTGACATCTGTCGTAAAGGACACCGGTACGCCTAATTGTTTCTCCAGCTCAGGTATGAACGGGTAATGCTTCCATTCAACTTTCGGCGTATTCATGATGTACCCGTAAGAAGGATCGTCTTTCTGGACACCAATCGGTCCAAAGGAACCGACACCTAATGCTGCAATTTCATATTGTTGAAAAAACGGAATAAGGGTTTGGACGGTTTTTTCCGGGTGCTCTGTTGGAATCGTCCATTCCTCTATGATGTCCCCATGCTCATTGCCAATGGCACAGCAAAACTTTGTCCCCCCAGCCTCAATAGCTCCGTAATACGTCATCCTGCATCTCCCCCTGCTTGTCTCTTTTTTTCATCATAAAACATAGGGGAGAAGATGACAACATCATGTATTGGTCAATAGGACTGCTTCCATGTCATTGATATACTCTCTTAAATGATGGGCAATATCACGATTGATTTCGCCATCTTCATATAAAGTTTGAATTTCATTACGAATGGTCTGTACCGCTTGGAAGTTGAGCTCTTTTTTCTTACGGTCAAAGGCGCGATCCTTTTGCTGAAAGAAAGAAGGCCCATGTTCACAGCGGAAAATCACTTGATTGTAAAAACCAATGACTTGGTGACACGTTTGGCGATTGTCTTCGGTCATGTGTTGCTTGATGGAATCTACAGCAGCTTCTGCGGTTTGCTTACGGATTTGTTTATACGATTCCTCGTTTTCTAAAATGCCGCTTGAAATATGCTGTTGGGGCCGCCATAATTGGAGCCATTGAAGCAAGCGTAAAAACTTCACTTTTGAGAAACGAATTTTAAAGGAGTTGGAATACAGCATTTCCAGCTCATGAAATCTCTCTTGAAGCTCATAGGCTTCTTCTTTGTCAATTTTCTCTTCCTCAATGAGCTGCTGAAGCTTCATTTGCTCGGCTTTAATGCCGTGCAGCCTGATTTTTCGCTCTTGTTTTCTCATTCCGAACTGATACGGTTCCCTCTGTATATTTCTTAGCTTCATTCGGAAATCATTGATGAGTGCAAGTGACACCTCTCGATTGTCCTCATTCATGCCTTCTTTTAAGGTTTTAATGGCACTTCTCAGCAGCTTCCGTTTCACGTGCTGAATCTTTGTATCTAAGTCTACATCGACTTGCTTATCTTTTTTCTCAGATAAAATAGGCAGGAGCACGCTAGCTAAAATGAGTGTACATAAAATCACGCCTGCTGC
Organism: Bacillus xiamenensis; assembly: GCF_001857925.1. Taxonomy (NCBI): domain Bacteria; kingdom Bacillati; phylum Bacillota; class Bacilli; order Caryophanales; family Bacillaceae; genus Bacillus; species Bacillus xiamenensis. The sequence goes on along the minus strand of NZ_CP017786.1, from coordinate 2,379,685 downwards.
GAGGAAAATAATCAAATGCCGCTCAGGAAAGGGTGAACCGTCTGCAAGCGTAAACGGAATGGAGAAAGCACCCGCTAATGTGACAGCACCACGAACACCAGAGAATGTCATCAGCATGGAAGCACGCAGCTTCGGCTTTTTCACATTCTTCTTTTTCGCTACACTCCAGTTACCTGCCCAGAACAGCCATACCCATAAAAATCTTAGAACCATCAAACAGAGTGTAATGATTAAAATGTAGCTGATGACCTGCATATTATTAAAAGCTTCATCCTGGAAAATGACGGTGGACACATCAGGAATCTGTAATCCGAGTAAAACGAAAACAAGGCCGTTTAAAATAAATAAAATAATATTCCATGTGTTGGAAGAAGCAATTTGCAGTTTTGCTAAATTCGCTTCCATTCGATCTTGCTCAATGGCATGTGTCACACCACCCGCCACTACCGCTAAAATGCCGGATACACCCATTTCTTCTGCGGCTAAATAAATCACAAATGGCGTCAGGATTTGCAGGATGATGTGCATAGTGACATCGTCCATACCTAAACGGCGGAGGAAATAGCGGAAACGAATGATAAAAAAGGATAGAATAAATCCAGTCAATAAACCGCCAGCAGCAATAAGAACAAAGCTAAAGGATGCCTCAGCAATTGAAAATGCTCCAGTAACCGTTGCAGCAATGGCAAATTTAAAGGCAACAAGTCCTGATGCATCGTTCATCAGTCCTTCGCCTTCCAGCAACCTCATAATCCCTTTTGGCATATTCACACGGCTGGATAAGGCACTCACTGCGACCACATCTGTTGGTGAAAGGATCGCCGCAAGCGCAAATGCAGCTGGAAGCGGAATGCTTGGTATCATCCAATGAATGGTATACCCTGCTACAACCACTGTTGCAAACACTAAACCAAGTGCTAAGAGAAGAATAGGAGCTCTTAATTTCCAAAGCTCATCTCTTGGGGTACGCTTCCCATCATTAAATAACAGCGGCGCAATGAATAAAACGAAAAACAGCTCAGGATTTAAAGAAATATGTAAACCTGAAGGAAAAGCTGCGACCAATATCCCTAAGCCCACTTGGATTAACGGAACTGGAATAAAGGGCAGAAAACGATTGATAATATTAGATGATGCAATGAGTGCTAATAGTACAAGCACCGCCAGAAAAATCTCCACTAGTACATGTCCCTCCTGTTTCATTTTTTCCGTCATGTTTTGCTTACATGCAAAGATGTGTTCATTTCTTTTCGATCCATTCGTCCGATCACAGATTGCTTTTTTAGTATCCCGCAAAAAGTGAAACCAACACATGACAATCCATCTAGGCAAAAAAAGACTGAATGCAGATATTCAGCCAAATGACAAAATTTTTCATTACATGTAATGTTCCAATGATGAATAAAGAATCTGCTTTTATTTTACACGAAAACAGTGTAATCTGCTGACATCCAGCTCGAATAAAACAAAAAAAGAGCGAAATCGCCGCTCTCTTTTTACCCTTTATTTAAAAAATAAGACCTAGCGGGAAGCCGCCATTTGAATAAGTATGAACAAACCCTGCATGTAACGAGGATGAGAAACAGCAGATACAGGCTGATCTCCCCTTGGGCTAAACCAAGTCCTACAAATAAGCCGCCAAGCGCCGCCCATACGGCATAAATCTCTGCTTTTAGAACGAGCGGTTTACGACCTGCCAGAAGATCACGCACAATCCCGCCGCCGCTACCAGTCAAAATGGCTGCCACAATGACCGCACTAAGCGGGAGCTCTCTTTGTACAGCAAATAAAGCACCCTGTATCGCAAAGGCAGCTAAACCGATCGCATCCGAGAAATTCCCCCAAGTACTCCAATGCTTAAGCAAGAGCTTTGGAAATAAAAACACAATCGTAATCGACACAAGGGCAATGGTAAACATCTTGCCCTGTGACCATAAAGCCGAGACTGGTAGGCCGATTAATAAATTACGAATCGCTCCCCCGCCAAATGCTGTCACAATCCCTAAAATGTACACACCAAGAATATCGTATTCTTCCTCCATTGCCACAATCGCACCGCTAATGGCGAATGCCACAATGCCAATCATACTTAAGACTTCCCATGCCATTTTCCGCTTATCTCCTTACCTTTGTCTGATCATCTAACACTCTCCCCTTAATGTATATCTGACAAAGGTGAAAAGCAATACAAATTTTCTTTAAATTTTATCTTTTTGCGAAAATAAAAAATCACCTGCTCGAAAGCAGGTGATTCCAGATTGTTGACAAAGGGCTAAAATGTTGTTGATTTTAGCCCTTTGTCTTCTTTTCAGCGTGACATGAAAACCTTTGCAGTCTAGGAAGGACGAGTACTGGCGCGGAGCGAATTTGACATTCGTGAGCACCAGCACGCAGGACTGACACCGAATGCGAGGGTTTGTCTACACGCTGAAATCACCTGCTCGAAAGCAGGTGATTCCACTCAATCTTCTTTTGCATTTAAAAGTAGCATACTGATGATGATGAGAATAAATGCAATAAGTGCTAATAAAGGAATCGTGATAAAGCCAAACCAATTGAGATAATCAAAGGAACAAGGAATCCCGCTCAAACAAGGGCGGATGGATGCAAAGCCAGGTATCTTTTGTTCCATATAATGATAGATGGAAAAACAAGCACCAATGACCGCCAATGGAAGGACGTAATATTTCACTTTGACATCGCCCCTGAAAGTCGCAATGCCAAGTAAAAGGACGAGCGGATACATAAAAATGCGCTGAAACCAGCACAAATCACATGGGATAAACTTTTTCACTTCACTTAAATACAGGCTGCTCATCGTCGCTACAATAGAGACGATCCAAGCGCTGTATAAGTAAATCAGCTTATTCTTCATGACTTTTTCCCTTTAAGCTCTTGATCTATTAATTCCTTGATTTCATCATAGTCATAAAAGTTTTGAACTTGTTTATTGTTAATGTAAATGGTTGGTGTTGCATTTACTTTGTATTGATTCACCAGCTCATTGTCTGTGCTCAGCTGAGGTTGATACGTTTTCTTCGATAAATTGTCTTTCAGCTTGTCCGTATCAATTTTGGTTGTCTTTTTCGCCAATTGAATGAGTTTTGCGGGTGTTACCCATTCCGCTTCACTATCTGGCTGTGCTTTGTAGACAGCCTCATGAAATGCCCAGAAATTTTTTGGGTCTTCTTTCCACACTTCTTCAGAAGCAAGTGCTGCTAACACTGCACCGTCTCCATGAACAGGGAGTGGTAAGTTAATAAATGAGAAGGTTACATCGCCTTTATCTATGTAGTCTGCTTTCAGTTTTGGGAAAATGTCTGTTTCAAATAATTTACATGATGGACATTTGTAGTCCCCAAACTCGACAATTTGCACTTTTGCCTTTTTATCTCCCATGACAGGCTGTCCTTTAATAGACGGCTTACTGTCGACTGTTTGTGCTTCTTGGCTGTTGTTGTTGCCGCCAATAACAACGAAAATACCGATGAGAAGAGCTGCAATGATGGTTAGAATAACAGCAAACTTGATGGATGAAGATTGATTATTTTTTTTACTCACAAAAGCACCTACCTTATCTTTTTCATTCCTTCACAAAAGAAAAAGGATAATAGCTCAGGAAAATGCCATTATCCAACTTCTTCTATTTTAACAAGAGGGGGTTCATTATGAAAGACGCTATTCATGAATTTTTCCTAACAATTTTATTTCATGACCCTCATCGCATTTAAAACAGCCAGTACGGTGACACCGACATCTGAAAAGACTGCTTCCCACATGGTGGCAATACCGAATGCACCAAGTAAGAGGAAAACGGCTTTCACCCCAAGAGCAAATGCAATATTCTGCCATACGATGGCTCTCGTTCTTTTAGCGACAGTAATGGCTTCCGCTACCTTTGATGGCTGATCCGTCATAATTACAATATCAGCCGCTTCTACAGCTGCATCTGAACCAAGTCCCCCCATCGCAATGCCGATATCCGCTCTTGCTAATACTGGCGTATCATTAATGCCGTCCCCAACAAATAATAATTTTTCTTGAGGTGCTTTTTTCTGATACATTTCCTCTATTTTCGTCACTTTATCCTGCGGCAATAATTCAGTGTGAACTTCGTCAATACCGATTTGCTGCGCTACGGCAGTCCCTACTTGCTTGGCATCCCCTGTAAGCATCACAGTTTGAATGCCAGAAGCTTTTAAAGCAGATACTGCTTCCTTTGCATCATCTTTTAATTCATCAGCAATCAAGATAGATCCCGCAAACTCACCGTCTATTGCCAAATACACAACCGTTCCGCTTCGTTTTTCTTTTTCAAAAGCAATGCCTTCTCGTTCCATGAGGCGATGGTTTCCCGCTAAAACATTTGCACCGCGTATTGTCGCTTTAATTCCATGTCCCGCAATATCTTCATAGGCTTCGATTTGGCTCTCATCGAGCGCTGATCCGTAAGCGGCTTTAATCGATTCTGCAATCGGGTGCGAGGAATGCGCTTCTGCTAAAGCCGCAAAAGAAAGCAATTCCTCTTCTGACCATTTCTCATGAGCGGCTGTGATATGAGTGACTGTAAAGTTCCCTTTTGTGAGCGTGCCTGTTTTATCAAACACAGCATAGCGCACAGAGTTCAGGGCTTCTAAATAGTTACTGCCTTTCACGAGAATGCCTCGTTTAGATGCTGCACCAATTCCTCCAAAGAAACCTAATGGAATGGAGACAACGAGTGCACAAGGACAAGAAATGACGAGAAAGACAAGCGCCCGGTACACCCATTCAGACAATTGAGCTGATGGAATGAAAAGCGGCGGCATAAAGGCAAGCAATAAAGCAAGCACGACAACAGCAGGTGTATAATATTTCGCAAACTTTGTGATAAAGTTTTCTGTTTGTGCTTTTCGGCTGCTTGCATTCTCGACCAAATCCAAGATCTTCGTAACAGCCGATTCGCTTAGCTCTTTTTGCACTTCAATTTCAAGAATGCCGTTTTGATTCACGAAACCAGCAAGCACTTCTTTTCCCGCTTCCACATCTCTTGGAACAGACTCCCCAGTTAGTGCAGAGGTATCGACAAGAGAATAGCCATCTATCACACGTCCATCCAAAGGAATTTTTTCACCTGGTTTCACGACAATGCGGTCACCAGCTTTCACTTCTTCCGGCTTTACTTTTTTCGTTTCGTGTCCTACTTTGAGATTCGCGTATTCAGGACGGATATTCATTAATTCACTAATCGACCGTCTTGAACGATTGACTGCCGCTCCTTGAAAAAGCTCTCCAATTTGGTAAAACAGCATGACTGCCAGTGCCTCAGGATACTGCTGAATCACAAAAGCACCAGCTGTCGCTATGGTCATTAAAAAGTTCTCATCAAATACTTGGCCGCGCACTATATTTTTCAGTGCTTTCAAGACAACATCTCCGCCAACGAGTAAATATGCGGCGAAAAACATGATGAACTTCAGTAAGCCATTGTCAGGTATAAAATAAGCTGCTGTTCCAATGACTGCACCGCCGATTAATTTCAGTACAATCGTTTTCAAATTTTTTGTCCCATGATCGTGATCGTGGTGATGTCCTTCTTCTTTTGGTGATACACTCACATGAGGTTCAATGGACTGAACGGTTTTTTCAATACGCTTTGACATCGTTTCTTGTGCATCAGCATGTGTCACAGTTAATGTACCGGTCGCAAAATTAATGGAGCAGGCTTCAACTCCAGCAATTTTGCTGACGCCTGTTTCAATTTTACGTGCACAGTTTCCGCAATCAAGACCGCTTAACACGTATTCATCCTTCATCTTTTTCATGTTCTCACCTTTTTCTATATGAGTAGCGTTCCCTGATTCAATCAAACCTATCAGCTGCTGTAAATATTATATATGAGCACATATTCATATATTGAATTACCCTTATTATATGAGGAGTTCTTATAAACTGTCAATCGTTTATGAGCAAATGAAGTGTTTTTTTGTGTCCAATGATGTCACTGAGATTTTCAATAAACCATGCTCATGTCCCCTGCTCCTTGCATAACATACAAACGATCGTTTGATGAGGAATTCCAGCATTTCTCTTTACAAAAGAAGAACATACGCTTAGAATAAAATAAAAGTTTCCCTAAGGAAACAAATTAGCATTAGAGAATAATTTCATCCTTTAGTCAAAATTATTAAATGAACGCATATATCTTTAGGAAACGCAATTGATGATTGAAAGGGGTCTCAAGAGATGTCAAACGCTTTAACAATCGACCGTCTATATGTCTCATACCACGGACAGGATGCATTAGAAAACGTCTCTCTTTCCATACAGGAAGGAACGATGACAGGCATCATTGGTCCAAATGGTGCCGGTAAATCAACTTTATTGAAAGCTTGCTTGGATTTAATTGAAAAGGATCAAGGGGATATTCACTTTTTTGAACAGCCCTTTAAACAAGTGAGAAAACAGATCGCCTATGTACCGCAGAGAAATGATTTAGACTGGACGTTTCCAATCCATGTGCTAGATACCGTTCTGCTTGGGACATACCCAAAGCTCGGATTGGTCAAAAGACCGAAAAAAGAAGACCGTGCCTATGCGTACCATTGCTTAGAAAAGGTCGGAATGCAGGACTTTGCCAAAAGACAAATTGGGGAATTATCCGGCGGTCAGCAGCAGCGCGTCTTCCTTGCACGAGCGCTTGCTCAAAACGCACAGCTCTTTTGTTTAGATGAACCTTTTGTCGGAATTGATATGACCAGTGAAGAAACGATGATTCGCATTTTGAAGGAGCTGCGAGATGAAGGGAAAACCATTCTGGTCGTCCACCATGATTTAAGTAAGGCGGATGATTACTTCAGCCACCTCGTTCTATTAAATAAAAAACTGATCAAAGCAGGACCTGTACACGATATCCTTCGTCCAGAGGTCATGCTGGAAGCCTATGAAACGCAGTTGCCATTTTTAAAATCAGCAGGAGGAGACGTGTAATGGAATTCTTAACCGGACTCTTTGAGTATGCGTTTTTACAAAAAGCGTTATTTACATCCGTCATGGTGGGGATCATTTGCGGCGTCATTGGCTGCTTTATCATTTTACGAGGTATGGCACTGATGGGAGATGCGATTTCACACGCCGTTCTGCCAGGTGTCGCCATCTCTTATATGCTGGGGATCAATTTTTTCTTCGGAGCCGTCTTAACCGGCGTATTAACAGCTATCGGCATCGGATATGTCAGTCAAAACAGCCGCATTAAAAATGATTCTGCCATCGGCATCGTATTCACCGCTTTTTTTTCCATCGGGATCATTTTGATCACATTTTTGAAAAGTTCAAGCGATTTATATCATATCTTGTTTGGAAACGTACTAGCCGTTCGCTCATCTGATATGTGGATTACGCTTGGAATCGGCATTTTTATTTTGCTGGCCGTCATTGTTTTCTACAAAGAACTGCTCATTAGTTCATTTGATCCAGTGATCTCTTCTGTTTACGGTTTACCGAATCGAATGATTCATTATTTTCTCATGACCTTATTGACCCTTGTAACCGTCGCATCCCTGCAAACCGTAGGTATTATACTTGTTGTTGCGATGCTGATTACGCCGGCAGCCACCGCCTATCTACTGACAGACCGGCTATGGATCATGATTTATTTATCTGCCTTTTTCGGAGCAGTTTCAGCAGTCGCAGGACTTGGGCTTAGCTTTACGTATAACTTGTCGTCTGGTGCTTCAATCGTGCTAGTTGCGACCATTTTATTCGGCAGTGCATTTATCTTTTCACCGAAGCAAGGGATTTTGTGGAGATCATTAAAATCGAAACGAAAACGAACGCAATTAAAAAAGGAAGCGTCTATGTAAAAGGAGGACATATATGAAGAAGGTATTTGCAATCCGGTTGACCGCAGTATTCATTGCTCTTATGGTGATCGCAGGATGTTCTACTCAACAAAATCATGCTGGCAAAGATGATGGCAAATTAAAAGTGGTCACAACCTACTCCATTCTTTATGACATCGTCAAGGAAGTAGGCAGGCAGCATGTCTCTATTCACAGCATCGTACCAATTGGAACAGATCCACACGAATTTGACCCACTGCCAAAGGATGTTCAGCATACAACGGATGCAGACCTTGTTCTCTATAATGGCTTAAATCTTGAAACAGGGAACGGCTGGTTTCAAAAGCTGCTTGAATCAAGCGGTAAGAATGGAGATGATGCACCTGTAGCCGAGCTGAGTAAGGGAGTCAAAGTAAAGCATTTGTCCTCAAAAGGACTGGAAAGCCAGCAGGACCCTCACGCCTGGCTGAATGTCGAGAACGGTATCCTTTATGCCCAAAATGCCCGGGATGCGCTCATTCAAGCCGACCCTGAGCATAAGGAGGATTACGAAAAAAATGCTAAAGCCTATATCAAAAAGCTTCAGGCTCTTCATGATGAAGCAAAAGACAAGTTTGAACAGCTGCCAAAAGACAAAAAGCTTCTTGTCACAAGTGAGGGGGCATTCAAGTATTTTGCAGATGCGTATGGACTGAAGGCCGGCTACATTTGGGAGATCAATACAGAAAGCGAAGGAACACCTGGGCAAATGAAACGCATCATTCATTTTGTCAAAGATCATCAAGTTCCTGCTCTTTTTCTTGAAACAAGTGTAGATAAACGGAGCCTTGAAAGCCTTTCTGAGGAAACCGGGGTTCCAATTAAGGGGAAAGTCTTCACTGATTCCATTGGCAAGAAAGGGGAAGACGGGGACAGCTACTATAAAATGATGAAATGGAATATTGACACCATATACAAAGGATTGTCATCCTAAAAAAGACAGGTGGAGTGAATCCGCCTGTCTTTTTTCAGCCTGCCATATTTTGCGGATGTTTTTTGGGCCAGCTGCCATGAGAGTGATCAAACAGGATGGATTAGAGAATGCGCCTGTATGGAAAATAGCTGTTGAAGCTGACATTTCTGCCGGCTCCATGCGCCATTATTTTTCCACACAGCAGGAATTATTTCTTTTCTCTATGAATTTGATTCAAGAGTGAGTCAAGGAGCGAATGGCCGGACTGTCATTAAACGGTTCTACTACTGAAAATGTCCTCACGTTACTTGAGCAAGTCCGTCCGCTTGATGAGGAACGAAGATTTGAAATGGAGGTGTGGCAGGCTTTTACGATTCAATCGTTGACTGAACCAGATCTACAGCCGCTCAATGCGGAAATGTATGACGAGCTTTTCCAAACCGTTCATTTTTGTCTAACGAAGCTGAAAGACGATGATCTGCTGCTAGATCATCTTGATCTTTTACTAGAGACTGAACGGCTTTATGCGGTCATCAACGGGCTTGCTTTGAACGGTATCTTACAGCCTCACCGTCTCTCGCCTCAGCTTATGCGCTCGGTGCTGCAGATGCATCTTGAATCCATCACAAAAACAGACATGCCCTCGTCATAGAGAGCATGTCTGTTTTAATCTTCCATAAAGATACGTTTGGCCTCGTAATAGAGCACCTGCACAAATTTCTTTACATTGATGCGGGTATGTTCTTCTCTACCGCTTGTCTCTTTTGTCAGTTCACTCATTTTCTTTCGAACAATCGTGAAATCGAAAAATTTAGAGGCGTAGTTTTCAAAGGTTGGGTGCGAAAAATCCGTTAGCCCGAGCGATGCGATGTGTTTCAATGATTGATTGATCGCACGCCTTACCCGCTGTTCCGCTGCTTTGGCTTCTCTTGCGATGTCTGCTGATGTAAAAGGTTCATTTAATTTCTCCTCTGTGATGCCAGTAAAAATCACCTTTAATGAAGGAAAAGAGTCGTGCTGATCGGCATGTACCGCTAAATACTGATCTGTGAAAAGAATCATATCTAGTAAATCCTTAGACCCCTTCTCGCCAACAATTCCAAGCTCCGCCAGCAAGAATTGACCTGCCTCTGCAAGACTTTTCCCCCGCTGCTTCGTTTTTGTCTGTCCGCGCTGCTGGAACTGCATCACCGACTTTAGCGAATGCTGAATATTTTCAATCGAGTGCTCTAAATGCAGACGTTCAATCATCAGATGGAGCACACTTAAAACCTCTACACGGTTGATTGGCTTTGTCACATAATACTCGACGCCAAGCGTATATGCCTGTCCGATTAATTCCTTTGTTTCTACTTGCGAAAGCATTAAATATTTCCCATGAAACTCATCCTTGATCGCTCGGATCGTTTCAAGCCCGTCCCTTTCTGGCATCAAAAGATCAATACATAAGATATCAATGTGCAAATCATTTAAGTAGTTGGCTGTTAATTCAGCACCATCCTCTGCTTCTCCAGCCACAACGCCAAGCTCTTCATCTTCAATGAGCTGAGCCAGTGATGAACGAACGGCTTCATCATCATCGACAATAAAAAATCTCATCTCCCATTCCCCTCTTTTCTGCTGACTTGATCAATTGGTATCTTTAACGTAAAAATCGTTTGTTTATTTGGGATACTCTCCATCTCAACACTTCCGCCCAGCTTCTCCGCTGTGTCCTTCACATAGGAAAGACCGATGCCGCTTGATGGATTCCCAGCCTGATCGTATTTTAAAGTAAAGCCCGGTTTAAAGATCACATGGTGGTTACGCTCTTTAATGCCTGGTCCGTTGTCACTAATTTGAAAGATCACATGATTTTCTTCCCTTGAAATGGCTAGTGACACCTCTCCATCAACTGGGATGGCTTCAACGGCGTTGGAAACAATGTTATTTAATAAAGATAGAATCGTATACACATGATAGGCAGGATGCTGTCCTTCTTCATCATAATCAAAGACAATGTGTTTTTTAAGTGATTCCGCGTAATTTTCATGAATACGAATGACAAGCCCAGCAATATGAGCGGGACTTGCATACTCCTGAAAATTCTCCTCATGAATCAGTTTTGATAAAGCAGAAAAAATCCGCTGATTATCCTTTTTGATTTCATGCACCTCTCCTGCAATTTGCAGGGCTGTTTTTCCGAGCTTTTTCAAATCTAATGATTCCGCATCCTTTGCATGATGAAGGGATTGATACAATTGATACGATGTGGCTGTAATGTGCTCAGCATGTGCCAGTGTTTTATGAAAGTATGTAGATTCCATATAAAGGTTCGACAGCAGCATCAGCAGATGTTCCTTTTCCTTTTTCATCTGACGCTCTCTTGCCTGTTCTTCGTATAATCGAATCATCGTATAACAAGCCAGTACGAAAAAGCTTCTGAAAATCGCCAATACAAATAGTTGGAAGAGCGTTCTCACTGTTAAAATTTCATCAATGGCTCCCCGGAGTGCAATCATTTCAACAACACTTGCACACAGTTCCATGATGATGCCCGTCGCCCCAATCAACCAAGGCTTATCACGAAACCGTCTGACCTGCAATAAATAAAAGAGCGTGCCATAGACGACATAATAGAGCAGGGAAGGAAATCTTAAAGAAACCGCCTCTTCCAGCGGGAGATGGCCTGTCACGACTGTATCAAGCAGCACCCGGAAAGCAAACACAGATCCCCCCGCAATCATGCCGCTTGCCCATGAAGGGAATTTTTTCATTTGAAGCAGGATAAAGAAAAAGACAACGGTTCCAAAGCTGACCCGAAAGCTGTCCTCAAATGGATAAAATTTCAGCTCTCCGCCAATCGGTGTTAGTACAATGAGCATGACAATTAAATAAGGCTCTGTATTCAGCCATTTTTTCAGTAGATTCAAACGCAGTCACATCCCTAATAATTGACGATAGTATACTATGTGAGCTTCAGAAAAACAAACAGTCCATGAAAAAACGCACACCGGAACTTTGTCGGTGTGCGCTTCTCATGGTGTCACTTAATCTTCTAAACGATCCTTTTCTAAAAGTGATGCGCCAGCAATACCTGGTTTCGTCATTTCAAAAGGATTTAAGATGACATCAAGCTCTTCCTCTGTTAACACATCATTTTGCAGACAAAGCTCACGTACAGATGCGCCTGTCAGGATCGCTTCTCTAGCAATTCGTGCAGCAGCTTCATAACCAATGTGCGGATTGACCGCCGTCATGACACCGGCACTCTTTTCTACATATTCTTTTAATCGAGATTCATCTGCTTTTAGATCACGCAAGCAGTTGTCAACGAAGGACTCAAATACATTCTTCATCATGCTGAGAGATTGAAGCAAGTTGAACACTAGGACTGGCTCCATTACGTTCAGTTCAAGCTGACCAGCCTCTGATGCAAGGCAAATCGTATGATCATTCCCGATGACTTGGAACGCCACTTGGTTCATCACCTCTGGCATGACTGGGTTGACTTTCCCTGGCATGATCGATGAACCTGGCTGTCTAGGCGGCAAGTGCAGCTCTCCAAAGCCTGCTCTAGGACCTGACGCCATCAGTCGAATATCGTTCGCCATTTTGGACATATTCATCATACATACTTTAAGCGCAGCAGATACTTCTGTATAAGCATCCGTGTTTTGCGTTGCATCAACTAAGTCTTCCGCTCCAACTAGCGGTAATCCACTAATGTCAGAAAGATAGCTCACCACTTGACGAATATATTTAGGGTCTGCATTCAGCCCCGTTCCGACTGCTGTTGCCCCCATATTCACTTCATATAAATGCTGTCTAGACTGCTTGATACGTTTAATATCACGAGCGAGCACCTTTGCATAGGCACTAAACTCTTGACCAAGTCTGATTGGCACAGCGTCCTGAAGATGCGTACGTCCCATTTTGATGACATGATCGAATTCCTGCGCTTTTTCAATCATGACTTGATGCATGTTTTCCATCGTATAAAGTAGCTTTTCAATCATATTCAATGTCGAAATATGAATCGCTGTTGGGAAAACGTCGTTTGTAGACTGCGACATGTTCACATGCGTGTTTGGACTAAGCTCAGTATAAGCGCCTTTTTCCTTTCCTAGTAGTTCAAGCGCTCTGTTTGCAATGACTTCATTGGCATTCATATTCATTGAAGTGCCAGCCCCGCCTTGAATTGGATCGACAATAAATTGGCTGTTCCATTTTCCTTCGATGACCTCATCTGCGGCTTGAACAATTTTTTCTCCAAGACCAGAATATAGTCGCTGTGTATCCATATTGGCAAGGGCGGCTGCCTTTTTGACAATCCCTAATGCTTTAATGAGTTCCTCATGAATACGGTAGCCTGTAATTGGAAAGTTCTCCACTGCACGTAATGTTTGAATCCCATAATATGCTTGAGTGTCTACTTCCTTTTCACCTAGAAAGTCTCGTTCGATTCGAACTTGCTTGTCCTGTAGCTTCGTCATTTGAAAAGATCTCCTTTTTACGCTGCTTTTGTTTGTTGTTTTAATTCCTCAATATACTTTTTCGATTTTTCGTGATCAAATACTTTTTCCCACTTAGACATAACAATGGCTGCAAGTGAGTTACCAAAGACGTTCACTGTTGTACGAACCATGTCAAGAATACGGTCGATACCAACGATGAAGGCAAGTCCTTCAAGCGGTAGTCCCATTGCTCCAAGTGTTGTGATAACAACAACGATAGATGCACCTGGTACACCAGCCATTCCTTTTGATGTCAGCATTAAGATTAATAGTAACGTAATTTGCTCATAGATGGAAAGCGGCATGCCATACATTTGTGCAACAAATATAGCGGCAATCGATTGATAGATTGCACTTCCATCTAGGTTAAATGTATAGCCTGTCGGGATAACGAACGACGTGATCGCTTTCGGACAGCCGAACTTCTCCATTTTGTCCATTAATCTAGGCAGAACAGCTTCTGAACTTGCTGTTGAGAAGGCAAGAATAATTTCTTCTTTTAAAATTTTAAATAGTGTAATGACGCTTGTTCCAGCCATTTTTGCGATAATGCCTAGGACAACAAATACGAAGAATGCCATTGTACCGTATACGACAAGGACCAGTTTACCTAATGGAAGAAGCGCTCCGACCCCGAATTTGATCACCGTCACACTGATGAGTGCGAATACACCAAATGGAGCAAACTTCATCACTTTATTAGTCACCCAGAACATCGCTTCGAGTATGCCCTCAAAGAATCCTAACACTGGTTTCCCTTTATCTCCTACTGCGGCAATTCCTAATCCGAATAATACTGTAAAGAAGATGGTTGGTAATAGATCACCTTCTGCAATTGATTGGAAAACGTTTGTTGGGACAAGATGTACCAACGTTTCAGAGAAAGTCGCTTTGTCGGAAGAAGCCTTAGATGTCTCTTCATATTTAGAGATATCGCCTTTTTCCATGTTGCTCATATCAATTCCTGTACCAGGATGGAAGACGTTTGCTGCAAGCAGTCCAACTGCTAAAGCAATCGTTGTCACAATCTCGAAGTAAAGAATCGTTTTCCCACCGAGTCTTCCGATGGTTTTCATATCGCCTACACCTGCTACTGCTACAATCAATGCAGCAATGACAATTGGAAGAACGATCATTTTAATTAAATGGATGAATATATCGCCAATCGGCGTTAACACATTAATAACAGTTTCATTTTGATAAAACAGCGCTCCTACGACAACACCCAGAACAAGTGCAATGAGTATTTGAGAAGCTAACCCTAACTTTTTCATACGTGAACCCCCTTTTATTGATAACGCTTTCTTTGTTGCTTAATCGAATCTTAACGATGAACCTACAAAAAACGACAAAAAGGAACAAAAACAAATGAATTTTTTATGAAATTTTTTAAAAAAGGTCAGTTCTTCCACAAAATTGTTAAAAAGAGACTTCGCTTTTGGCGAAGTCTCAGATTGTTGACAAAGGGCTAAAATGTCCTTTATTTTAGCCCTTTGTCTTCCTTTCAGCGTGAATTGAAAACCTTTGCAGTCTAGGAAGGACGAGTACCGGAGCGGAGCGAATTTGACATTCGTGAGCACCGGCACGCAGGACTGACAAAGAATGCGAGGGTTTGTCTACACGCTGAGACTTCGCTTTTGGCGAAGTCTTAATGTTGCTGCATCTGTTCAGCTGGAGACTCTTGATGTGGAAAAAATTTGTCATAAACAGCATAACCAATCAGTACAAGCGCCACATAAATCACAGCACTCAACGTCCACACCCATTTGACATTCAGCTTCATTCTGCCACTCCCTCTCTGACAGGTTTCAACCTCTGTAATCTAAGTGCATTCAGCACAACCGACACAGAGCTAAAGGCCATTGCCGCTCCTGCAAGCCATGGCGCAAGGAATCCAAATGCGGCTACTGGAATCCCAATGCAGTTGTAAGCAAGCGCCCAAAATAGATTTTGCTTAATGTTTCTCATCGTTTTTTTACTAAATTCAAGCGCATCTGCAATGGCATGAAGATCTCCTGTCATGAGCGTAATATCTGCTGCTTCCATGGCAACGTCTGTCCCCGTTCCAACTGCCATTCCAATATTCGCTGTCGCAAGGGCAGGTGCATCATTGATGCCGTCTCCCACCATAGCCACTTTCTTTCCTTGTTCCTGAAGCGTCGCAATATGTGCCGCCTTTTCCTCAGGCAGGACTTCAGCGATGACATGATCAATGCCCGCCTGTCTCGCAATCACCTCTGCTGTTCGTTTGTTATCCCCTGTCATCATTACGACATGAATCCCCTGCTCTTTGAGCCGAGCGATCGCTTGAGGAGAAGACGGTTTCATCGTATCTGCAACCGCAGCAATACCTGCCGCCTCGCCGTCAATCGCAATGAGCATGGCCGTTTTCCCTTGCTCCTCTAGTTTAGTAACGGCTGCTTCTATTTTTTCGTATTCGATATGGTGTTTCTTTAATAGCTTCCGCGTGCCAATCAAAAGCTCATGACCAGCGGCCCTTGCTTTCATTCCATGACCAGGGTCTGCTTGGAAAGCTTCTACCTCAACCGATTCAAGACCGCGGTTCTTCATGCCTTCTGTCACCGCTCTGGCAAGAGGATGTTCTGACTGTTGTTCTGCCGACCCCGCTAGCTGAAGCAGCGTATCTTCAGTCCAATGGCCATATACCATCACATCTGTAAGACTCGGCTCGCCTTTTGTCACAGTTCCTGTTTTATCTAAAACTACCGTGTCTAGTGATTGGGTCACTTCTAGATGCTCTCCGCCTTTAAACAGAATCCCTGACTCAGCTGCACGTCCGCTACCTGCCATAATGGAGGTCGGTGTAGCAAGACCGAGCGCACAAGGACATGCAATGACTATCACCGCTATAAAAGTCTCAAGTGCTGATGTCACATTCCCTGGATCTACAAAGAAAAACCATATGAGAAAGGTCAGTACAGCGATACCGACTACAATGGGAACAAAAATCCCTGAAATTTGATCCGCCATTCTTTGAATCGGTGCTTTTGAGCCTTGTGCTTGTTCTACCACTCGAATGATTTGTGAAAGAGCCGTCTCTTTCCCTACTTTTGTTACTTTCACTTTGATAAACCCATTTTTATTGATGGTTGCCCCGATGACTGTATCTCCTGCGATTTTATCAACTGGCAGACTTTCTCCTGTAATCATGGATTCGTCTATCGCTGTTGTTCCCTCAATGATTTCTCCATCTACCGGGACTTTCTCACCCGGTTTTACAAACACAAGATCATTCACTTTCACTTCGAAAATAGGAACGGTCATCTCTTTGCCATCTCGTTCAATGACTGCTTCTTTCGCTTGTAAGCCCATCAGTTTTTGAATCGCTGCTGATGATCTCCCTTTCGCTCTTGCTTCCATTAACTTTCCGAGCACAATCAACGTAATAAGCACCGCACTTGTTTCATAATAGAGAGCCGCCTCATGTGTGTCTTGGACCGCTGATTGAATGCTTTCATATAAACTATAGAAAAAGGCAGCAGATGTCCCTAGTGCTACAAGGACATCCATATTGGCACTTTTATGTCTTAAAGCTTTATAGGCGCCTACATAAAAAGGCCAGCCGACAATGAACTGGACGGGCGCTGCTAATGCAAGCTGAACCCACGGGTTCATCAGCGCTTCTGGGAGCCAAATAAACGATGTGAAAGAAAAATGGCTGACCATAGCCCAAAGCAGCGGCAGTGACAGGATCATTGAAAATAAAAAACGTGCCGTCTGCTTCTCAATGGCTGCTTGGCGATGATCTTTTTTGCCTTCCTCTGCATGCTCTTCGACTGGTTCTATTAATGAATACCCAATGGATTTCACAGCCTCTTTGATGTCACTTGGAGATGTTTGACCAGGATGATACGTGACCTGAAGGGTTTCAAGCGCAAAGTTCACTGAACCTTGATCAACACCATCCATCCGGTTGACTTTTTTCTCGATTCGGTTTGCACAGGCCGCACACGTCATTCCTTCTATCTCAAATTCTGCTTGCTCCATCACCACATCATAGCCAAGCGATTGAATTTTTTGTTTCAGATCATCTGCTGTTAGCTGGTCCGCTTCATAGACAATGTGCGATGTTTCAAGCGCCAAATTCACACTGGCATCGTCCACCCCTTCCAGCCTGTTCAGGCCCTTTTCAATGCGGCCTGCACAGGCGGCACAGGTCATCCCCGTAATGTGAAAGTCAATTTCTTTTTTCATTTATCTCACCTCTCCATATACACCATGGGGGTATTGTGATGTTAAAAAAATACGCGCTGTCTTATGCAGCACGTTTGTTCATTTATACGACATCATATCCCTGTTCTTCGATCACATCAGAGATTCGGTGTAACGTGACTTGATCAGGATGAAACGAAACCTTCACCTGTCCTTTGTCTAAATGGACTTTCACAGATTCAACACCTGCTAATTCTCCTACATTTTCTTCGACTGCTTTCACGCAATGTCCGCAAGACATGCCCTGCACTTGAAGTGTTGCTTGTTCCACTTCTCATCGCCTCCATCAATCATTTTCTATTTTTACTATACCCTAGTAGGGTATCATTGTAAACATAAATGATGCGCTGTGTGCTACGATTTTGTCAGCTTCGTGAAGACGTTCATTAACTCCTCAATGGCTTCATCCCCATTGCCGCTCTTAATGGCATCCGCTACGCAGTGGTGTGTATGCTTTTCCATCAATTGAAGACTCACCTTCTTTAAAGCCGCATTCACAGCAGAAATTTGATTGACGACATCTATACAGTAACGATCGTTCTCAATCATTTGCTGAATTCCTCGAACTTGTCCTTCCACTCGTTTTAAGCGGTTGATTAATTGATCTTTTTCCTTCTCGGCTCTAGGCGAAGCGATATGCCTTTCTTCATGCTCTGTCATGTGATCACCTTTTTTCTATCAAACTTGTCTTTTACTAAATTAAAGCATATCTCCACCGGAAAAGACAAAGATATGCCTTGCGTAAGCTGCGTTTGTCCTAGTTTGTTAATTGTTCAATATCCTGCAAAAGGTTGACGGACTGCTGGAGCTGCTTGATCAGCCCTTGCTGATCCTCCAATATAGCAGCAGCATCGAATTTGTCTGTTTTCAATTGCTGTAAATAAGTTTGAATTTCCTCTGACAGCACTTTATTTTTCTCTATGACTTGTGCATGCAGATCTTCCGCTATTTTCGGCGCTGTGAGTTCATTGAATTCTTGAATGTCAGCCTTCAATGATTCAAGCTGCTGCGTCAAATCTGCTTTTTTTGCAGCATCTTGTACAGCTTCTTTCGCAAGTTGCGGAAATGCCTCTGTGAATTGCTGAATATCCGTCACATACTCATTTGCCTCTGTGACATACGTCGTTGTATCGTTTACTTGGTCAAGCAAGCCGGAACATCCGCTTAACAACAGCGTGCCGGAAAATAGGAAAGTCATCACATATTTTTTCAAACTCCATCATCCTTTCATCTATTGTGTTAAAAGCACTCATTTGTCCCGCTCCCCTGCCACACGGATGCAAAAAGGCCTTAAAAAAAGCCAGACCTTTGCCTTATGTGTCATAGGCAAAGGTCTGGCTAACATGTTCATGCCGGAATGGCCGAGAAACAGCGGATGTTTCTGTAATGACGACCAAACCGTAAAAGCTACTCCCCTTTAGGAAACCGTTCAAATGTTATGTTTATCATATCTAAATGAAGGACAACAGTCAATGAGAAGCTGGCGGCAGGTCATGTCTCTGATGTGGTATATAGTCTTCACCAGTTGATGAATAAATCCGATTACGTCCGTGGCGTTTTGACATATACAAGGCTTGATCCGCCTCGAATAGAAGCTTTTCTAATATAGGGGAATCATTCGCTGTATGGGCGATGCCGAAGCTCGCTGTCACTTGTACTTTTTTCTCATCAGCCTGAAAGAAGCTCACTTCAAAGGAATGTCTTATTTGTTCTGCGATATGACATGCCTCTTCAAATGAATGCTGCGGCAGACAAATGGCAAACTCTTCTCCACCATATCGGCCAAATAAATCATCCACCTTTAAATGCTGCTGACAAATGGAGACAACATGACGAAGTGCCTCGTCCCCAATATGATGTCCGTGCGTATCATTGATTTGTTTAAAGAAATCAATATCAAACAGTAAAATGGCGGTATTCTGTGCATCCTCTTCCAATATCATCTGTGTTCGTTCAATGAAAGAAGAACGATTGAAGATATTCGTTAAACCATCCATATACGCGCGACGCTCCAGCTCCTCCTGCAGCAAACGCTGCTCCGTAACATCACTGATCACAATTTGCCTGCCCTCGATCTCACCTCTCTTATTAAATAGAGAAGAAGCGGTCAGATGATAATAGCAGGGCTGCTCTTTTTCCCACATCAAATCATAATGCGAATGATCCTGCGGAGAACGCAACCACTGAATAAACGAGGACTCTTTGTTGACCCCTGAAAAAATATCCTCGATTTTATAGCCGATTCCCTTTTTAGAAAGTACCGGAATAATCGACGCAGCCGCAGGATTATAATCGATGAGCGTTCCGTAACGATCCAAAATGAGAACGCCTTCTGACATATGCTCAAACACACGCTCCATCGCAATAGGAGATAACTTAAAGAGATGAAAGGACATAATCGCCCATAAATAAAGAGCGTTGGTTAAAAACATCACCACTGGTACTGGGTCAATGTGAAAAGGCGTGAGACCTAATAAATAGATAAAAGAGGTCGTGATCGGCAATAACATGCCAACGAGCAGGATCAGAATCTGTTTTAAATATTCTTTTTTGGTCACACGTAAAAACCAAAGCAGCATAAAGACTGCGAGCATTGAACAGCCAAAGGTATAGACGCCATGAATGATATACCAATACCCAATCCTAAAATCAGCCAGTAAAAACCCGTCTAAAGTATGCAGCGTGATGCTTCGGTAAAAAAGTGAATGAAAAGAATTGGTGAACACCATAATGGTGGTGAGAATGGGAATCAGTAAGATGAAAAGCACGCGGCGCTTTGTTATATATTGATAAAAACCCGTAAATTGCAGCACAATCATGAGGCTGAACGGTGCGATGAACGGAAGACCTATGTATTGAAAACTAACCCAGAACATGATTTCTTGAGGGGTACGTGCCAACAATTCAAACGTGTGCCCAAAAATATAAATCGCAGTTGCCGCAGACATGTACATAAACAATTGACAGCCAATATACCGATGGCGATTTGCATGAGCAATGATTGATAAGATCACGGACAGAATGCCAGAAACACTCATGATCACAATAAAATGTAAAACAATCGAATTCATGTAAACGCCCCAATTTCAGTTATTTAGAACTAGTCTAATCTTACTATATATGAGGACGTCTCAAATGGGAAGATGTGATTTTGATTTGGTTGGCGGTTTTTTGGAAAGCGTTCGTCATTTTACTAGTTATGGCGCCTCATCTATTCATTACTTCTTACTTAATTTAAGGATAAAGCATATTGTTGCAAGTGAAATATCTGTACAATGTGGAGATGAATGAAAAGGAGGCTTGAAAGGAAATGACTTTTTTGATCATCATGGCAGGTTTGTTTATGCTGATTCTTTTAGAGAAGCCATTTCAGAAGAAACGATCTGAGCTGTTATTTTTAATGAGTTATTTGCTGCTGATTGCGGTTTATGTGATTCAGACAACATTTGTGGAGATCATGTCGGATGGGCTTTTGATGATGATGGCGTAGATTGTGGTTTGTCCTTTGTTTGTTCGGTTGGTTCGTTTTCCTCGAGGAACTTACATGAAAAGTAAGAAGGATGACAGTATGTAGCATCCTTCTTATGTTGTGAACTAAACTCGTTATTCTTAAGACCCACTGAGCTTTGTAAAGCAGACGTCTTTTTCTTTACTTAATTATGAATTTGATTTATCTTTTTGTTTTTCATTTGCTTTATTGTCTTTCATTTTACTCATCTCTTTTTTAGCATTATCCACTTCTTCTAAAGCTTTTTTCATTCTAGAATTCATGAAACTTAAATCATCATCACTGACTTTATCTCGCTTGATTACTTTTAAGATATCTTTGAAAAGTGATTCAAATTTGTCATCCGCTTTCACCAAGTACTCGTTTACTTTTTTATACGTATCAGGAACTTTAACTTCTTTGTCTTTGGCTTCGTTGAGTAATTCTCTCATACTATCAATCTTTGTCTCAACATCACTAGCCCATTCTTTATCGTAAACCTCGTCTAAAGGAACCAACGATAAAACAAAAGACATAATTCTTTCTTCAAACCGTTTTAGATATCCCTTATACCATGATGCATATTCGCTATCAGTCATTTTTTCTATTTTTTCTTGTTTTGCTGCTGCTTTGTTTGATGATGAACCGTTTGCTGATTCATTTTTACCGCATGCTGTACCCATCATCAATGTAAATACTAAAAGAAATACTGGAATGATTGTCTTTTTGTTTGTTTTCATTTTTATGAATTACTCCTTATCCTTTGAGACCTTTTCTAATTCGTCAACTACTTTAGCTGTTTCATCATATGCTTTGTAGGGTCTATTCGAACTTTTTTCTTTTATCTAAATTGTCCCCCTAACATTATCTGGTGATATTTCCCTACAAATTATCATCGGTTAAAAAATAGGTATATTTAGGTATTATTCCTAATTTTCAAATAAAAAAGACTTCTGATGTGATATTACCCCCTCTAACTGGTTGTGTACGTGGTGATAACGTAATATAATTACCTCAGGAAGGTGATTATATTGCTATTTAACAACGAGAATATAAAACATGTAGCAGTGTATTTGCGTTTAAGTCGTGATGAAGAAAACTTAGGAATTGAACAAGTATTAGCCAACCATAGGCAAACTCTTATTGAATTATGTAATCAAAATAAATGGTCATATGAGTTATTTGAAGAGGTGGCTTCTAGTAGTACAATCATAAATCGTGAACAAATGGTTAAGTTGTTAGACCGAATTGAACAGGATTATTATGACGCTGTGGTTGTAATGGACATAGATAGACTGTCAAGAAACGAATATGACGCTAGTATAATAAAACGGATACTGTTTGAAACGGAAACTTACATAGTCACACCTTATCGAATGTACGATCTTACCAAAGACGATGACAGTTTATTATTAGGAATAACTAACCTAATTGCTAGTGGTGAATATAAACAAATATTAAAGCGTATGAGAAGGGGAAAAGAATACGCCCAAAAGCAAGGGCACTGGACAAATGGTATAGCACCATTAGGGTATACTAAAGACCCTAAAACAAAAAAACTTGTACCTAACGATCGTGCTGAGGATATTAAGTTTATCTTTTCCGAGATAGTGAAAGGTACAACTATACCAGACCTTATAAGACAGTTAGAGAAAATGGGGTTAAAGACAAGGGAAGGAAAATCCTTTCACTATAACAGCATTCTCAGAATAATTAACAATGAAGCTTATAAAGGAACAATAGTTAGCAATAAAACTATTGGTAAACATTCAAGTGAAATTAGACCTAAAGAAGAATGGATAATCGTTCATAATGCACACCCAGCAATTATTGACGAAAAAACATGGAATACAGCTAATAAAATTGTTAATGAATATTCTTTTAAAGCCCCTAGAAGTAAGAATAAAGTTTATCCAACAACTAGCCTAATTTATTGTGCGAATTGTGGAAAGGTGCAGGGTAATAACTATCATCCTCATATTGATAAATATTACATTAAACATTGTAAGTGTGGAAATAGAAGTTTTTACTATAATCCTGTTTTAGCCTTGATTAAGGAAGAAGTGTTGCAACATAAAGAAAGCCTTTTAAAGGCACTAGAAACGCTGGAAGAAGGTAAAGAGATAGATAACACTGAATACAAGAAAGAAAAGCTGATAAGCCAATTAAATAAGGCTAGAAGGGCATTAGAAAAGATCAATATTCTTTTTGAGGAAGATGAGATTGACATTGTTGTATATAGGGAAAGAAAAGCTAAAAGACAAGAAGAAATCAAGCTGATTGAAGAAGAGATATTGGCTTTAGAGAAGGAAGATAAATCAGCTAAAATTGACACCTTAAAGGAACAAATTAAATACATTGAAACCCTGGTTGAAAAGTGGCAATTCTTAGATGGAGAAGGGCTATCTGATGAACAGGTGAATCGACTGTTACATGGTTTAATAAGCGGAATATTGTGGTCATATAAAAAAGGTGCGGAAACTCCAACCTTGAATATAATTTTTAAGTAGGGATAATCACTATTGATTATTCCTTTTTTATATGCAAAAAAAATAACCCCCTAACAGCATAAAGCCATTAGAGGGATAAAGAAAAGATGATGCTAAATCACATTACTGTTCTGCTATGGTGCTAAAAGAAAAGGAAATACTGATCTATGTCAATCTATTCTAGTGCCACTGTTTATGGTGGCATAAGTTATATTAAATTTAGATAAGGTTATATTGCTTACGCCATGACATTCCGCTAACGCTTCATGCCATGCACTATTAAAGATAATCTATATTTATTATCTATATCATAGCTATCATAGATTAGATTATTTATTAGTTATTTTAGTATTGGTGCGAAGCACCCGAACGAAGTGAGGTATATCTTTTAATCTTTATTACTGTTATAGAGTTATTTATTATTTATTATCAGTTTTCTACAGTATATAGGGTGGCAAACACCTCACTTTACAGGCAGTTTTAAAAAATATTTTTAGTAATTTTTTGTAAAAAGCTGAAACCCTTGATACAACTGAGTTTATCACGTTCACGATTTAGACACATTTATAAAAAAGTTGGTGCTTAGAACCTGAGTGGATTTTTAGCTGCATTGTTAATCAGCCGAATAGGGATTATTAAATCAATTGTTAATCACACCGTTGTGACTTTACTTGTGATTATTAGATGGAATGAAGCCTTGAAAAATAAGGGCTTTTATAATTGTTGATCACATGTTATTTTAACGAATTAAAGCCCCTTGATATTACTGAGTTTCTAAGGAGGGTTAATCACAAGCTTAAAAAAATGCCCCTAAAAAGTGAAAAAGCCTAGCCCATTATAGGCTAAGCAGTTCCACCGCAAGGTTAATCAAAACCGTTGCCAGCCCGATAACCTCACTTGAAACCTTTATCTCAAAAGAGAATTTGATTTCCATTTGTTTCACCCTTTAGAATGGGTCGGATTACCGCCGAAGCAGAACCCAATTCTTTTCCAAAGTTATCTATTATTCTAATATTTTTCCTCACTAATGTAAATGGTTCGGGTTGATAAAAATGGAAATGGTTTGCTGTTTTTAGTTGAAAAGTGCTTTAGTCAAAATTATGCTTCCATGCCCTCTATAGACACCACCCCCCAAAACTTTTTTATGCACAATCCTAGTAATGTCACGCTTTTACGATATTTAGTGAAAGTAATAGTGATCACAGTTATGAAATAAGCACAATAGCCCCTTTTAAAAAAATTAGAAGGATAGTTCTTAAAATAGGAAAAAAAGAAAACCAGTCTTAGCTAGTCGTATTTCTTTTAGACCTTATAATGTTGCTTATAGTTATTCCTGTGTTAGTCAATTTATTTTTATTGCTATGCCCTTCTAACTGCATTAAAGCGTATCCTAGTTATTTCTTAGTAAACTTGTTGGTTAGTATCTTCCTTAATGACCACGCTGTTTAGTATTGCGTTATGTTTATAAATAGGTTTAATTTTTTCTAAGATCAACCAAAGACACAATAATTTCTATTTCACCAGTTTTAATCCATTCAATTTTATTAAACAGCAAAACAGGTTTGCAAAATGTTTTTAAATATAGTCGCCTTTGATATTTTATTAAATCAATTACGATATATCGTAATACATGGTTAAAGATGGGGAAATGTGATATTATTGAACTGTTTTACTTATAACAGAGGAGGAGAAAAGCCATGGGGGCAGAAAATCTAAAGTATACAAAACCAGAATTGTTAGAGTTATTTCGTACAGTTGGTTCAAGAATTTATGAAGAAATTAAAGGTAAGAAAACTCAGATCACCAAAATGAACACTGAGTTAAAAAAAGTAACTGAGGCGTTGGTTAAGCCTGTAGTTGAAGATATTGATCTTACGAACGAAGAACGTTTAGACAAAATTTTAATGGTATATTATTGTTCCTATATTGTAATGATTGAGTTTAGAAATAGGATGAGACCCTATGAGTACATGGACTTCACTCGGAGAGTTGGGGAACTATGGGAACCATTTTGTAAACTTTGCTGGAAGTATTCCTCAGAAGAAGGTATTGCAGATATTATTCCCCCAACTTTTGATGAAGCAAAGGTACAATTATTAACTGATTTAAATACCTTTATTGAAACAACTTCTCTTACAGAGGAACAAACCCAAGAACTAAACAGATATTTAGAACTTATGTGGGAACTTATCGCTTCTGGGGAAATCAAATTAGAAAGTGATCTTCATTTTGAAAAAGATGGGGTTAAATATAACGTTGATTTTAAAAGTGGATTTAACTCAAATGAAAAGGGGAATACGAACAGGTTGTTAATGGTTGGAAGTATTTACAAAAAACTAGACCCTTCATATGAAAACTTGTTATTGGTTAGGGCAGAAGAAAGTGAAAACAACCACTATCTTCAAACCCTAAAAAATTCTACTCAATGGAATGTTTTTTGTGGCCAAGAAACTTACGATAAGATAGAAGAACTAACTGGCTTTCCTTTAAAAAGTTGGATTAAACATAATATTGATTGGGAAAATGATTTAGATATCGAAACAATCAACTATCTAAGAGAAAATAGATTAAACCAATATCTCCGTTGGTAATTCTTTTGCTGCATATAGTTTATTAAAAATTGTATTTATTTCTGATTGAATTTCTTTATTAACTGTATTTGTTTTTTCTATGTGACTTATCATTTGTTCTACCAATGAATTAACATGATCGATTTCCTTTTCATTAGATGGAAGAACAACAGGCACTTTTTTAAGGTAATTTGCAGAATTATTTGCCGTATGGTTAATCGTTTGTATTATAGTGTTTACTATATCGGAGTTTAGTAAAGCTAAAAGATAATACAGATATTTTTCTTCTTTTGGGAAGATCCCAACAACTGATTGATCAAAAACTTGATTGTTTATTAAATTAGCTTTAATTTTTCTCGATTTAACCATCGGCACTGCAATACCTTTTCTGAAATAGTATCTTGAATTTTGTAATCGTGCTTTTTTATCAGTCTTATAATGATGTAAAGCTTCTTTACTCCAATCAATAAACCATTCATTTTTTCTATGGTACATTTCTGCATTTCCTTTAGTTACAGGGATAAAGTGTTTTTCACCCTCAATTCCTTCAAGTAAGTTATCGTATTTAAGATAATCATATTCGATTTTATTTTCATCAACAACGTCACATTTTGTTGGGTTTTTAACCTGTGAATTTAATGCTTTAAAATAAGCTTTATTATTGCCTGTATAGATTCCAGTTACACAATCTGCAACATCACCTAATGTCATTTTGGGATTGTTAATTAGGTTCCTTATTTCACTTCCAGCTTTTATTAAAAACGCCATATCTACTGATTCAAAGATTTCCCTTTGTGGAATATCCACAACATTATATTTTTCTAAATTGGTTTTATTGGTAATATCTTCAATATCAGATACCTTCTTTAAATCACTAATAATCCTTACAGTATTGTTTAAAGCGTGTTCCTTATCTGTTTTTTCCACAGTTATTATGGTTAAATTAGAGTACCCAAAATTAACACCAGGGAAAAACTTAGAAGGAAACATTAGGATTTCATGTATTTTTGTATTCAGCAAGATGTACTCTCTTAATTTATTATGCATATGAAGGTTTAAAAAGGTATCGGGAATGATAAAAGTTAATTTCCCATTTTCCTTTAATAACGAAATACAGCGTAGAAGAAACAATGCATAAGTTTCTTTAACATAGAACCCTTTATAGATATTTTTTAAATTGGCACGTTTGTCGTAATCTTGCCATGCACCGTAGGGGGGATTCCCGATAACCCTGTCATAATAACCATTCATAAATACTTTCATATCGAGGTCTAGGTCAAGTAATGTATCAGATTCTATAATCTGAATGTTTTCATTATTGCTATATTTAGCATTTAGGACTTTTATCGCTTCTGGGTTTAAGTCATATGCTGTAATGTCTGTCATAGGGTGTTTCTTTAATATAGCGTCTATGAAAACACCATCACCAGCAGAAGGTTCAAGTACCAAATGATTTTCATTTAAGTCCAACATTTTCACCATATAATCTGTTATGTATTCAGACTTAGTATAGTAGGAACTATATAGGTTTTTTTCTTCCATAGTAAATTTACTCTCCTTTATATTGCTTATGGACAACTTATGTTCATCATAAGTCAACCATAAGATTAAGTCAACTGAAACAGAATAATTTAGTAGAAAAATAATCTCTTATATAATTCTCAAATGTATTAAATTTGAAGTAAGGTTGTTTATATTTAGGTTTTATTTTTGAAGTCAACAATATCTGTTTTATTTTCTGTCTAATATAAGTTTAAAATTATTGGATAAAAAAAGAGGCTAACACCTGTTATAGTGTCGCCTCGTATTCCTTCACCTTTTTATAGAATGTTGCCTTTTTCATTTCAATAGCTTCCATAAATGTCACAGCTGTAATTTCCCCAGCTTTCCACTGTTTGTATAGCTTAGTCCATTCCTTAGGCAATTCTAAAGACGGTCTACCTAAATGTTTACCTTTAGTCTTTGCCACAGCAATTCCTTCCGCTTGTCGCTGCTTAATAGTCTCACGTTCCTGTTCAGCCATTGAAGTATAAACCTCGATAATAATATTGTTAATCATATCTATAACCCATTCTTGCCCTGCTGGAACGTCTTGCATAGTTGTTGGAAGGTCTATGATCTTCACTCTAATGCCCTCATTCTTGAACTGTTCTAAATAGGTCTTTATTTGGTGTTTGTTACGTCCTAACCGGTCAATAGATTTTATGTAAAGAGTGTCACCTTTTCTCATAGCTTTAAGTAGGTTCTGAAAGCCCTCACGATCCATATCCTTACCGCTTGCCTTGTCTGAATAGATATATCTTTCATCAGTTACATAGCCCTTTAAAGCCTCATATTGACGGTCTAAATTCTGTTCCTTAGTTGATACTCGAATATAGCCAAAGTTAATTTCTGTCATAGTTGATAACCACCGTTAATATTGTTTGATAGTTTAACTATATACTTTTCGTCCATAAAGGTCAATTTAATTTTAGACGTATATAAAGGTTTATTTTTAAATTATATAGACTATTTTTAGCCATTTATAAAAACTGTCTACAATGGTGTACCTTTGTAGACTGTATTTTTAAAAGTTAAGGTAAGGTAATTTTCGTTGAAATAAACTAACTTAAAATGAGGCAAAGATTTTATCTTATCACATTAAATTTATTGTTGTAAATAAAAATATTTACATTACTTTGTGGATCTGATAAATTTACTTGTAAATGATAGGAATGGAAGTGTTTTGTGGGTTTATGCAAAAGATATTTAATGTAAATTGTAATCTAGATATAGAAGAAAAGCAGAAGTTTGATGAACTAATGGAAAAATACAAGAAGCAATCTTTAGGTAAACTTTATCAGGCTGATCTTTTAAGAGAATGTATTAGATTTACATACGAAAATTCAGGTAAGATAGAGGAATTTAAAAAAGAAATTTTTAGATTAAATGAAACTGTAATTAAACAACAAGAGGAACTAATTGAAAAGAATAATATGATTGAAAATGCCCTCCAAAGTCTCCAACAGTAAAGGTATAATTTTTTTTACATAGTCAATCAAAACCCATCATTATTGATTGATCACTAACAGCAACGCAAGAATAAGGGGTGGCGGTCTATCAAAAGTGTCAATCAAAATAAAGGGGTGTACAGGGTCTAATAATAGGGGGAAAGGGTGTTAAATATATAGCCCCAGTGACACCGCATATAAGCCCTATATAGTACTTATCAGGATAGAAGGGCAACTGGAAGGCACAGCACAGCCCACAGAATAGAGGCAACAGCAAAGGCAAAGAGAACAGCGAGAAAATGCGAACAACAAGACAACAGACAAAACGAATGAAGAAACAATAAATAGAAAAGAAAAGAACAAAACAATGAATAGTAATCTATCCTATCAGCAGGGATATAAGGTAAGCCACAAAGACAGATACAGCAAGGCATAGGGGGTCTATACAGGGGAAGGGGCATGTGTATAGGGCTGGTCTGGTGGTTGCAAAATATACACCATATTTTCAAAACTTTTTATGGTAAATAGTGGGTGTTCCTACAAGCAATTCTAACGCAATTAACTTTTCCTACATAGGTACTTACCTTATAATTTAGAAATAGGAGGCGTATAGATTGAGTGATAAACCTATGAAACCTGAAACTGTAGACGAGATACTAGAAAAGGTAACGTTAATTCAAACTAAACTAAATGACTTTAGAAATGATATGAATGACTTTAGAAACGAAATGAGGCTACAGTTTAGTGATCTTAACAAGAGATTAGATAAGCTATCAGAACGGTAGGGGTGTCCTTAAGGTTTTGGGGGTTTAAAATATGCTTAGCAGCGAGAAAAAATTTTGGGAGATTTTTTCAAAACTTTTTAGGCACAAAAAAGATAGGGCTTAGATCAGCCCCAATCTTTTACATTCCTTTATTTTTTCTGTTCTAGTAACATCTGCTAAAATAGTGCATTGTTCATCCAAGTATAGTTTATTTTCCTCAGATTTAATTCGTAGGAACTTATCATTAAAGATCATTTTCTGCCAGTAAACAGAACCGTCTGCAAAAATGGCTTTACAGTTTTGAACAGTGGGCTTTACATAAAAATAAATGGCTTTTTTGCTACCCTCGTCAGTTGTAGGAAGGTTCATAAAGTTAGTGTACCGATCATTAGTATACTGTGCCATTAGATCAGCCCCTCTTTATTAAAGTAATCCATAACAAGCACAAGTGGTATATCTAACTCTTTAGCTATTTCTTTTGGTGTGTAATCATTGATAACCATTTCATAAAATCGTTCGCTAGTGGCTTTAGACGAATTCTTTTTCCTCTTATTCCTTGATGAACTAACAATTTGAAACCTCTCACCATTTATGTCGCCATAAGGATAATTACATTTATGTTGCTGGTGTTCCTTGCCTATCATGTGGTTAGGTTTACCAAAGAATTTCAGCCCACATTTATCACACTGAAAGACTAATGTAGCATGTTCACTTACATAGCTTGTCAAAGGCTTTACAGCACCTTTATAAACCTCATTTAATTTAGCTTCAAATTCTGTTCTATTCATTATGTTAGTCCTCCATTTACCTGTTAAAAGTGTAGCTAGAAGGCAATTTTTCAACCTTTACACGTAAGGCAATGGTTTTACCTTCACTGTCAGTTTCCATATGAGAATTTGACGCTATAGCCTCGTTTTTTAACCTATTGATATGCTTAGGAACAGTGGTGTAAATATCCCATAGCCGAGTTGAAGGTTCGTATATCATAACAGTTTCCTGTTCGTCTTTTTCGTAATATGCCATTGATCTATTTCTCCTTAAATAAAAAGATCATCAGCGATTATTCGCCAGTGACCTCTTTTGTAATTTGTTTAGCTTGTTCAACCTTTTCAGCACGTTCTTTTTCTTTTGCTTCAATCTCTTTAATAAGACGTTCCTTAACACCACTATCAGCCATACGACTAAGCATAGCTTCACCAACAGCCTTATCATTGATAGGAGATTTTTCTGTATAGTTACTAGCTTCATTTTGTAAAGCTAGTCCATATTGCATAGTTAGTACAGGGGGAAGTCCTTTCAAAACTTCCGTATTTCCTTTTTTTAATTCTGATAAGATTTCTTGTTTAACAATACTAGCTAAATTCATTTATTCCACGTCCATTTCTTTAGGTTCTTTTAGTCCATGTGGCAAGTTACCACGACAAGCAGAGAATACTTCATTCTTAGAAACAACACTGTTCTCAAACCAGCTAAATGAAGGTACATAGTTCTCGTAAGTGTATGCGTAGGCTAAACGTGGGTACTGTTCCAGTACGCCTTTATCCTGAAATACCTCGTCAATTTCAGGGGCAATTTCACGATATTGTTCTTGCATTTGTCTACCAATTTCACTGATCTCTTTAAGCATTAAATAGCGATATTTTTCAGCTATCTTTGTTGCGTTATATTCTTGAATATCTGCTTTGCCTAATGCTTCACGATATTTAGGAACATATTCTAGCTTTAATGCTGTACGTTCTTCCTCTAGTTCCTCCAAAAGAGTATCTATAATTTCAGCTTTAGAAACGATCTCTTTGTTTCTAATCTTTAAATAAACACGTTCAGAAACAGGGGCATTTTCCTGTTCAAGCATATTCATTGTCATTTCTTGTTGTAATGCTTCAAGATCAGCTTTTAGTTCTTTTTCTTGTTCAGCTAATTCCTCAGCCTTTGCTTTATATTCCTCCACAACCTTCTTAGCTTCTGTAAATAGTTCCTTTACTTTTATTTTTGCCATGCTTCCATACCTCCGTTAATAGCTGTATTTTGTGTAACCATTTCCTTTTCTTTTAACACCACAAGCCCTTTAGCAGACATAGCCACTTCTATAGCTAACAGTAATGTGACAATTAGCATTACTTGTAACCCCGCCTTTCCTTTTGTTCAATGATATTTCTGATAGACATGAGTTCAATATTACTAATCCGTAAACGCTTGATAGCGTCTTTTAATTTCTCATGGTAATAAGGCGTAAAGTCTAACAGTCCTTTTTCTAACTTTGCTATTGTACTTTGATCAACACCCATAAAATAACTAAATTCTCCCTGAGTTTTATTTCTAGCGTGTCTAATGTATTTGATATACCTGTGGTCATATTCCATGTTGTACGGTAATCGAGAATTAACTGTATACATCGTTTTCACCTCACTAATTTTTTTTAGTTCCTAAAATAGGAACTTGAAAGCCAAATAAAAAAGGCAAGGCATAAAGCCTCACCTTAGCTACAGGAGACATGTCTATTCTAATCCGTTGGAAACCCTCTAAGGATTTCCCTACTATTAGGTACATGACAGCCCCCCTAAAATCAGGGTATTTTAAAAAGATTTTTAAAAGTTTATATGTGAATGTCCTATTCCAGTCGTTATTTGCAAGTGCCTGTTTGTAAGGGCTTAGTTTATTTAGCCTTTAACATTCATATTAAGGGGAACTGGCATAATGGCGAAAAAAACTTCTAAAAAGAAACCTGTCTCAATTACTGTAAGGGTATTTAATGAACCTTCTAATGAAGCTATCATAAATTCAGCAAAGATATTAAAGACTTTAGGCACTCATGCTTAGAGTCTTTTTTTATTTTTTTTAAAAATTATCCCTAAAAACAGGACTATAGATAGTGTAAAAAGCACAAGGGGATTTTTTATGGTGAGAAAAGGACAACAATTTCAACATGATTCGAAAGAATTTAAAAAAAAGCTGTCAAAATGTATGAAGAAGGAAACAAAAGTTATCAGTCATTATCTGAAGAATTAGGTATTAGAAGTTCCACTCAGTTAAAAAGTTGGGTCAGAAAATATCGTGAGGGACAATCTTTTGAAGATCAAAGAGGTACATCAGTCAATCCGTTTAGGGGTCGTCCTAAGTCCATATTTAAAAGTGTAGAGAAGAGAGAGATTACTTAAAGGCACAGGTAGAATACTTAAAAAAGCGTTACCCAAATCTTCACGGGGAGGACGGATTTTAAAGAATGTGCGGTTTGAAACTGTTCACAAATTAAAAAGCTTTTTTCCGTTGACATGGCTCGTCTGTATCGACAAAGTATCACGATCGGGGTACTATAAATGGCGTAAGAATTAAAAGATTCGAATGGAACGACAGCTGAAATAACAAACCCTAAAAGAACACATCATGGCCATTCATCATTCAAGACCCTTCTATGGCTATCCTCGGGTGACAATCACTTTAAAGAAAGAAGGATTTCACATCAACCATAAGCTTGTCTACAGGTTGATGAAAGAGATGACGATCCAATCAATCAATCATTCGAAAAAAGCGTCGGTATTTCGGAAGACAAGCTTCAGTTATCCATCCAAATAGATTAAACCGAAAATTTAAAACCAATCAATTCAATCAGTTATATGTGACTGATATTACCTATATCGCTTGCCAGCATCAATTCTATTATCTTTCAGCTATACAAGATCTATATAACAATGAAATCGTCGCATGGAAACTGTCAACATATTTAAAGGTCACTCTAATTGGCCGATAGAATGATATAACGATACAAATCATTCTGATAATCACTTATTCGTAAATAACTTATCAATCATGCTTATAGCAACAAAACAAATTGGAAATGCAATGAAAATGAACAGAACATTTTTAGGTACAAACATATTGTAATAATACAAAAATACACTCATAAATAAAATCATCACAGCATACTTCATCATCCTCTTCACAACATTCCTCCTAATATATATCTACCCAACCATTATTAGGGTGCTTATCCCTCTTATCTAACTGTTTAGCAATTTGAGTTCCGATATCCAAATAATTAAAGCAATTGCAACAGCAACACCAATAGAGATCGCTAATTTTTTAGCTCCCCACGCCTTTAATCTACTTGTCACAGTTTTAGTAAATATTCTTTTAGCTTCCGCTTTACCTTTTTTAATAATAAATGATTGTATAACACCTACACCACCCCCAACAGCAAAACCAATCACTGCATTGAAAACTGCACCTGCAAATCTAACAGAGACACCGACCTTTATACCTGATGATTTTTTCTTTTTAGCAGCTTGAATTTCTTTCACCCCAAAAGAAGAAACAAATACATCTTTAGCAAATGCAAAATCATCATTTTCTTCTAGTGTTGCATCATTTATTCCCTCCACTAACTCTTTTTGTGCGTGCTGCAGTCAAATCATTATATGTATCAGAATATTTATCAAAGAAATTTGTTAATTCTTGTTTAAATATTTCCTTCTCATTTACATTTGAAAGCTCTGTTTGTTCTTCTACTATTTTATTAAAAAGTTGCTTCTCATCTTTCGTCATTTCATCTATTGACAGCATATTTTTAACCTCTTCTTCAAGATCGAAATCCTCAGATAAAACCTTCTTACTCAATCGAACATCTTTTGAATTTATGCCCTCTACTGTTTCACAGACTAAAACTCCCTCTAAAACGGGCTGTTTCTCATTATCTGACTCTGTCTCTGCGAAACTAGTTAAAGTCGATAATGAACTAATTGTAAAAAAGAATGACTGTTAAAATTGAAACTTTTTTTAAAAATTAGACTCTATAGAATTAGGCATAACGTCCTTAATACCTATAAATAAGCATCTGAATATGAATAGAAATTTAGATTATAGAATAAAAAAAAGACACTGAAAATAGCGTCATTTTTTATTGAAATATGTGACATTTATAAAGAAATAAAAAGAATTATCAACTAATCCTTAAGTGTAAGCAATCGTTAAAAAAATATACCATAACAGTATCAAAAGTTTCAAAACCTTGATTGTGACATTGAACCATATCTTTGCCAAGTAGAGAGGCATATTATTGCCAAAGTGTTGATATGTTTACATTGAAATCTGTCTAATAAGTAAACTCAATAAAAATTAAAGATAAGGAGTTGAATTCTTATCTCTAATCGGCTATTTTTTCACTCTAGGCAAGTATATGATTACAAAAATATACCTTTAGAAAAAATTTGATTCAAATCATCATACGTAATTCTCTATATCCATTTTCTTTATAAATCTAGACGGGTATTGGTACTTTATACTTCCCCATGGCATGAGTTTATATTGAGGATACGTTACATAACAAACCCTTCTTGCTCTAGTGAGTGCTACGAACATATTATTTAGCTCCTCATTTAACTCCTTAACGCTATTAGCTCTATAATCAGGAAAAGTTCCTTCATTCATACCCACTAAAAATACTACATCATACTCTAACCCTTTTGACATATGAACTGTCAATAATGAGACACCTGAATTATCATGTGTTTGTGTCTTACCTAGAGATACTTGATTTCTAAAATGTGACAAGTTTCTTTGTCCAGTAACAGATTGACTACAGTACTTTTTCCAGTGCTCTCTCCACATTTCTATATCTTTTTGGATTAAGTATTGCTCTTCTTCTACTGATTCTTCATGCGTAACATCATTTTTCACTAAATACTCGGCTATAATATTTAACGCTTTAGAAAATTTTTCTTCGTCCTCTAGTAAAATCTTCCATGCTAGTTTAACACTTTTAAAAATTGCATTATCTGCAAGACCAACCCTATCACTGTCCACCTCAAGCAACATTTCTAAATAACTAACTTCAACAGAAGAACGATATTCATCTTTATACTTTACCAGCCCAAGGATTTGATTAAAATGAACATTGTCATAAGGATTAATGATAACTCTTAATCCCGCTTCAAATATCTTTATCGCAAGTGATTCACTTTCAATACTTCTAGATATAGCCCCTTGATTAACTGGAATATTATCCGATTCCAAAGTTTCTTTTACTATAGATAATACATATCTATTCCTTGCTATTACAGCAATGTTCTCATAGTTTATTTTGGTATCGATCCATTCATTCCCGTTAGTAATTAAATTATGAATCTTACTTAGTATCCACGATGCCTCCTGTTGTTCATTATTAAACTTACGAACCATTAATTCACCCTCAAGCGGATAAACTGCACTACTATCGACATCCGCTTGGAGTTTTTTAGCAGCATCTATAATTTTTCTAGTAGATCTAAAATTCTCGACCAATTTAAATTCGGTCGGACAAAAATCTTTTATAAAATCATTTGTCATAAAATCACTATCCGAGCCATTAAAACCATAAATTGATTGCGCTGGATCTCCAACCATCATAAGATTTTCAAAGTCTTTACATAACGCTCGTATAACTTTATATTGAGCTTCATTTAAATCTTGAGCCTCATCTACAAAAATATACTTATATAGCCTTGTATAAGTTTTTGCAATTTGTGGTCTTTCAACGAAAATTCTATAAGCGTAAAAAAGGATATCATCAAAATCTAGGGCTCTTTGTGAGAGCATCATATTATTATAAGCCTCGTATACTTTAGCAAATTTAACTTCATTTTCATCAATTGAATCCAATAATACTTCAGGAGAAATGAAGTTTTGCTTATAGTTACTGATTTGTGTTAAATATTTTTTTAGTACATTTCCTTTACCACCAGCTCTTAACTCTGGTATTTCATTCGCTACTCTTTTCATAATTTCTAGTTTATCTGATTCTGCCTCAAATAAGACTAAGCCACTTGGCAACCCTATTAAGTTCCCCCGATTCATTACAACATCAAGACAAAAACTATGGATAGTTCCAACAAGGACGTTATCATTTAATTCATCATCTATGGTTTGTTCAATTCTTTCAGATATTTCCTCAGCAGCCTTGTTACTAAAAGTAAGTGCTAATATCTTCTTTTTACCTATATTCATTAGATTTGTTATTCTTTCAGTTAAAACACGGGTTTTACCGCTTCCAGGCCCCGCAATAACAAGAAGAGCTCCATTAACATGTTTAACGATTTCAAGTTGTCTATCAGTTAAAGGGAATGCCATTTTATATTTGTTACCTCCTCT
Organism: Bacillus xiamenensis; assembly: GCF_001857925.1. Lineage (NCBI taxonomy): Bacteria > Bacillati > Bacillota > Bacilli > Caryophanales > Bacillaceae > Bacillus > Bacillus xiamenensis. The sequence goes on along the minus strand of NZ_CP017786.1, from coordinate 2,342,765 downwards.
GCTTCTTTGATTTTAAGATCATCATTTATATTCATAAGTAACTCTTCGATCATTGGAGGTATTCTATCTACTTCTCTGTTTTCTATTATGACATCTGCAATTATAGAAGAATAAGCTGTCTTGTTATCATGAATACAATCAAGTAATGCTTGCTTTCTTCCTTCTTCATCACTATAGTCTCGTGATGAACTTTTGAAAATATTCTGATTACATTTTCCACAGATTTCTTTAGTTTTTCTTGGTTTAGTGGCACTCTTATCCTTTAATTCAATATATCTATCCAAGAATCCTTCTCCCTGTATTTCATCCATAGCTAGAGATACTTCTTTATTATAGCCTGTCTCTATTAAATATTTCTCAAAATCATTTCCGTCCGGTAAAAACTTAACCCTAGGGCGAATCGCTTGCCCTTCTTCTTTTCCATAAACCTTTTCAATGACTTTTTCGAGACTCCTTACCGTTTGTTCTTCCCCATCACTGAACACATATGCCTTGATTTTTAAATCCTTAGCGATTCTCAAAAAAGGCTGATACTTTTCACCACTGCCTCCTACACTTATAATATTGATTCCTGCTTCAAAAGCCTCGCAGCCGAAATATTCTCTAAAAAAGGCTGGTAAAGCCTGCTCTTCTGTTTCTCCTTCACAGAGAATCATTGCATTAGCAAAAAGTAAATCTCCCCTGGATTTAAATATTTCTAATTTAATTTTTCTAAGCTCTTTCTGGTCTAAGTTGTCAATATTAACAGAGTTAATCGAAGAGAATCCATTGACTTTTGATATGTGTCTTATATTTTTAATATCCACTTGCCCAACTATCATAGGAGAATGTGTACTGACAATCTTTTGACCAGATAAACTATTAATTTGTTGATATATTTTTCTTTGAGCTTGAGGGTGTAGATGCGCTTCTGGTTCTTCTAACAATATAATAGGGTGGTAAGGAACTTCTTCCTTACTCATTTCATCAGTTCTCCATGAGATATACGCTACCACTGTTAAAAACGTAATCCAGCTTCTTGTGCCCATACCATGGCTTGAAATAGGAAATCTTTCTGAATAATCATCTTTAAATGTCAAATCAATCCCTCTATTTAAGTCCCTAACTTTTCTGGATACTGGGTTTATTTTTATACTGGAGTCTTGCGTATTTACTGTTCTTGAGATTTTACTAAGATTGTCTGTTAAATGTTTTAAAATTGGGCTCTTCATAGTAATCTCGTTATTGATTCTATCTAAGGTATCTTCAATATTCTCAATTTCATCACTATCTAATCCAACATCTCTTACTAATCTCCCCCAGTAGGAATTCCTATCTTTCATTTCTACAGATATATCCCTTTTAGCATCCATGTAGAATACCGGAAGCGCTTGAAGAACTTTCTCCGTTATTCGACTTCTCTTGTAGTCTTTATATGTTTCTACCGCTTCACTGGCCGGCCAGTCAATAAGTGCCTTTTTTTCAATATCATATTCACCTTTTAATGGATTAAAGGAAATTAGTACTCTCATAGCAAAAAATTGGTTTAATGTCACAGGGTCCTCACTTCTTAACTCCCCTAAATGATCAAGCCACTTTTCGTCAAACTCATAGGTCTCTTCATCATTTTTCTCAGTTGGACAGAGTAAAACGTCAATGATTGCCTTTCTATTTCTAGGTAATACTTCATTAGATTCCACATAAATATCTTCATCACTAACCCTGATTCCCCTTATAAAAGCAAGCTGTACTGCTTGTAAAAGGGTAGTTTTCCCTACGTTATTTGCTCCGATCAACACACAGTTATCCGATAAATTAATGTCTGCAGATTTATACGACCTGTAGTTCCTAAGCCGTATCTCTTTTATCATTACTCCCAAGTATTACATCTCCCTTATTAATATTCTCTATTCTATTGTTACATATTTTCCCATGTTAATCCACATAATTCTAAAGTGTGCTAATTCAAAATAAATAAAAGATACACCTTCTTAACGCTCGTATAGTAGGTATTAAAAAGAATAGAAAATTACAGATGTAAATAGTACAACCTACTCACTAAAATAATAGATAGACTGTTAATTTTTTTCGCTTTTCCTCTCTCCTACTTGGTCCCGCTTTGGATTCTTATGTCCCGGGCTTTGTATTCTTTTGGATTTGTGCTCTTTTTGATGTTCTCCATTCCTAAAGATAGGTTGAATCCCTATATAAAAGGATGCATCTAAAAACTTCTAAAAGTCAACAATACCTACGAACAGGCTAAATAGTAAAAAGAGAGACGAAAACTATCGTCTCTCTTTTAATATATGATTTACAGATGTAATAATATTTATAAATTGAAATATATGTTTACGAGAAGTAAATTGAAGTATATCTTTGCCTAAGCGGCAAAAATATACTTCAAGCCACATTGATACGACTGCATTCTAGAAGTTTTGATGGAGACGGTGGGAGTCTATTAGATTGATTTTGTATGTTTGTAATATTCATTAGATACGTTGACTATTCAATGTTTTGTTTATTATTAACCGAGTAGAATAAAACAATATTTTTAAGTTTTTGATGCCAAAATGATGCCAATCCCATTCTATTTTAAACCTGATTACTAAAAAACAACTCGGTCAATTTTGAACAGCTCATTAAAATTAATGAACACACATAAGTATTGCATTTTAAAATTAATCACAATTTAGAAATTCAAACAAATTTTTATTATTAATTATATGTCCTTGACAATTAATTCAAAAATGCTATTATGAATTTGTGCAGAGTACGACTTGAAGATTGCTTGATGCAGTTTAATGCGTACAAAAGTTTTAAATAGTTCAAAGAACGTTTAACCACATTTTTTAATTAAGTCGTTAATTAAGATCCATTGTTAAACGTACTCTGTTACTTCAAATAACCGGTTTTAAATTCTTTCTTGTTCAGATCAAACGGAACAATCCTTGTATCTGAAATTCTTGGTTTTTAAGTGAAAAAAAAGAAGCGGGGGTAGGAGCCTGCTTCTTTTTTTTATTTAAGTTAGCATATTTGCTTAAATTTTGGATATAAATAATAGTGGCTCAAATTTCTCCCGGTTAGATACAAGCCTGTTGTCTTGTAATAATATGTGGAAGTTAGGTAGGAGAATCCACATATCCGGTTCTAACGAAAATGGCCACTCTTTGATGTTTAGTCTTTAACCGGCAAAAGCTATTTTAGATGAATCTCACATATTCTAATTGAATATGTTCCACAGAAATCCAACAATCCAACAAAAGTGCTTTACTGCGGAAACAGCGAAGCGGGCTAATCGCCATCTTTTGTAAAATCTCTCTAATCTAGCCTTTCTTTTTGCTTCTTTAAACTCTTTTCTTGTAATCATTAATCCAAGTCATTCCCTTCTTAGTTTTTTAAGTGAATGGCTTGTATCATGATTACTCAACTATTGAATTATAACAGAAAAAACCACTTTTATAATAGTCTTTTCATGTAAATTAAGTTATTTCAATTAAACTTTTCCACTTATATTCTGTTGTTTCTAATCTTCTAAGGCTTCTTCCCTGGTTTTCTGTTTATTAAATCCATAAATGCACCTTGTTACAAGTAAGGAAACAATATCAAATCCTCTAAGACGTGGTAGATTTAAATGTCCCCATCAATAGATGAACATGTAAGGGTGTGAATAACCAGTATCTAGAAAAGAATTGATGTGGGATAAAGAAAAGAAGGAATAACGGTACAAATAAAAAGCAATTCACAGTCTCGTCACAAATGACGGGACTTTTAATTAGTCTATTTTTACCAATTTTATAAAAAGTATGGAAAATAAAACCTGTTAATTGTTACCATACGAGTGTAGGACAATACTTTTAGGGGGAGGATGTTTAGTATGAACGGTTTATTGCGCAAGCTAAATGTAAAACTTACACTTGTATTAACACTTATTGTGACTCTTGGAATCACTTCTGCTTTTGGTCAGGCATCAGCCAAAGAACAATGGGACCCTCAAAAGCAACAAAGAATTGCACAGGCTATTTTCGAAGCTGCTGCATACAATGAATTAGATAAAACTTTTTCCTTTGATGAATCAAAAGTTATCAATGCTGGTTTACCAAAGGATATTGCATTAGAAATCAAAAATCATTTAGAGTCATTGGGCAGCAGTGATGCTGAAAAAGTATATCAAGATCAATTAGTCGCAAAACAAAAAGGTGAAGTAACAACTATGGTTGCTCCTTTATTGATATGGGCAGCTAAGGTATTGGCTGGCGCAGGTCTAGCATGGTTAGCCAAAAAACTCCTAGACATGGGCGGCCACGAATTTTGTAAACGATACAAAAACAAGAACAAAACAACTAAGTACGTTTGTAAATTCCTTTAATTTAATGAAAGGAAGTGGTTTAATTGAGAAAAACAAATTGGTTTTTAAATGTGTTTATTACAGCGCTAATCTCTTTTGTAATTCAGTCAGGATTAAGCAACTTAGGTGTAATTAACATGTCCAATATTTGGGCTGACCTAGTTAGTTGGACTATCATCTTCTTTGTCGTCTTCATTGGCGTTGAAGCATCTTCTAGAACGATCAATAAAATGAAGCATCGAACTGAATAAAGACAAACAAAAAAGCCCCTCCAATTTGGGACTGACCCCCGTTTTTGAGACAGGGATCAAAACACCTTTACGAAACAGCCAGTTGCCGAAACTCTTTTGGTGACTGGCTGTTTAATTTCAATTGAATTCGGATATTGTTATAATAATCAATATACTCCCTGACTGTTTTTTCTACAATGGCTGTTGTAGTGTTTGTCAGGTGGTGGAGATAAAATCCTTCTGATTTTAAACTTGAGTGGAAGGATTCGATGGGGGCATTATCAGCGGGCATTCCCTTACGGGACATGCTCATGGTAATGCCTTTTTCCTTTATCTCCTTTTGATAAGCATAAGAAGTGTAGACCGAACCTTGATCACTATGAAGTACGCAGCCTTTAGGCAGTGTCTTTAACTGCTTCAATGTATCTAAAACAAGAGAAACATCCTGTTTATCACCAATCGTATAAGCCACAATCTCACTTGTATATAAATCTTTTATGCTGGATAGATAAAGCATTTTTTGCCCAAATGGCAAATACGTGATATCTGTCACCAGTTTTTCAAGTGGCTTGGTCGCAGAAAAATCTCGTTTTAAGTGATTTTCTGCAATGTAATAGGGTTGACCGGTCTGTTTACGCTTTTTCACTTTCACACGACACTGCAAACCGTAGGTTTGCATCATTCGTTGTACTCTCTTATGGTTGATCTTCATTTCTTTGCGTAGAAGAGCCGTTATTTTACGATACCCATACGTATACTTGTGCAACTTACAAAGTGTTGAAATAAGCTTGATTAACCCATGTTGCTTTGAGTGATGATGATCTTGTTTTTTCCAACGATAAAATGTTGATTTAGCCACTTCAAATAGCTGACAGAATTCACTGACACTCACTTTATCTTTTACCGTTTCGTAGATCGACACGAGTGCTTCTTTCTCCACCACCTTTCCCATTCTCGGTACTTTTTTAATATGTCTATTTGTTGATTTAGATAGCGATTTTCTGTTTTCAATCTCTCGTTTTCATCTTGGTATTCAGGTCCTTTACCGTATGAATACTGCTTTCCAACAGGTTGATGAAACCGGTGGGTTTCACCATTGTGATACCACTTCATCCAAGTTTTCACTTGTGTTTTATTCTTAATTCCTAGCTTGTCCATGATTTCTTTTGTTGAGACTCCTGCCAACTTCATCTGAACCGCCTCTTCTTTTACACTTGCGGGGTAACTGACTCTTGTTCCCATACAAAAAACACCTCCAAATTGTTTTCAGATATGATATACCCGATTTTCAACTTAAAGGTGTTTTTATTTGTCTCACTTTATGGGGTCAGTCCCTTTGGAAGGGCTTTTCATTTTACTTTTGTTTTACCTGAACATATTTCGTGGCAGCTGTGATATACAATCCTGATTTAAGCTTATACATTTTTGATCCGTTGACTGCCACAGTCTTTTCAATCGTAAATGCTTCACCTGGTTTCACCTTTTTGTGCTTTGCTTTCCAGTCCGGCTTATCATAGACCCATAGCCACCCGTCAGCATTCGGCTTCACTACGGCCATTTTAATGCCCTTTGGTGTCGTTTCTTTTTTAGGGCTTGTTTTAGATGACGATGACACCTTTTTTAAACCAACAGCCGCCGCGATCCCTTCTGCATGTCCCTCCGCCAAAGCATCAAGGAATGACTCCTGTTTCAGCAGCGCAGCGTCTTCTTTGCGGTCAATGAAAAGGTTCTCTGTTAGGATTGCAGGCATTTTTGTTTCTCGCAATACTGCAAGATTTTTAGATTTAGTTCCGCGGTCCCCTGCTTTTCCTTTAATTTTTCTATAAATCGCATCATGCACAACTTTTTGTTGCTTTCCTGTGCTGGAGGATGCAGATAATTTGTCGTAACGAAACGTCTCAAAGCCTGTTCCACCAGCTGCATTGATATGGATGGATGCAAAATAATCAGCGCCCCAATTATTTGCTAGTCTAGCTCTTTGAGAAAGATCAATATAAACGTCAGTTGAACGCGTGAGTTTGACCGTTGCCCCGTACACCTTTTCAAGAATCGCTTTAGTTTTCTTTGCGATAGTTAGTACAAGGTCTTTTTCTTTCATCCCGTTTGCTACTGCACCGGGATCGTGTCCGCCGTGTCCGGGATCAAGCATAATTTTCTTTGTCATATTCAATCTCTCCATTCATTTTTTCATATAGAAAAAACCGCCGTTTACTCAGCAGCTTTCTTTTCCTCTTCTTCTTTTTGGCTGTCATTTTCAATCACATGAAGCCTGTCAGTGATGGAAGCTGGAATTTTAACGCCGATCTGTGCAAGGTTTTCAACGATAGAAAGCCCTTCGTTTGCAATATAAAAAAGCACTGTCCCAAAGGTCAGCACTCCATTAAGTCCCATAATTTGATCAATGATATTAGCCACAATCACAACAACAAAACTAAGCATTTTCCGCACGTAACCGAACCATGCCGTGCGGCTTCTCAGCTTACCAACCTTCCATGCTTTAATGATCCCTGTCAAAACATCAATAACACTTAGCAGCAAGAGCAAGTCTAAAAATTTTACTCCGCCAAATAGATATGTCTTCGCCAAATCCAAAGTTTCAAAGTTAATAAACAATTTTATATCCCCCATTCGTTTGTCACCTCCTTTCGAAGGCAAAATAAAAAGCACCTGTTAAGATGCTGTTGTTCCTAAATCTACTGAGACAGCAGGCTTTTCGAATGAAACGCCTGTGATCTGCTCAAACTCTTCTTTAGTTATTACTTCTAATGCGACATACTCTCGCATTATCTCAAGAGTATAAACGCCCCAATCCCAAAATACTTTTATATCGGCCGCTGTTGGGTAGATCATGATGACCCGCCTCTCTGCAGCTGCGTAACTTGCAATGTGAGTAAAGCCGCCTGTTTTTTAAGAGTGGTTATATCATTAGGTAAAGGCGGTTTCGGCTGCATGCTCTCTATATAATCTTGAGTAGCCGTTTCACTCCACTCCCTTTTTTCCTCGTTATATTTTGGCAAATACAACCCTTTGGGCAGACCCACATCTGTAGCGTTTTTCGGCATCTCGTCATATTCACTTATTACATCTTCACCTGTATACATAAAATTTTCGTCATAATAATATATGTGCATGTCCCTTCCCTCCTTTACCACAATGGAATTGACTCGTTTATCTCAACTCTCGACACTTTTGAATTATCGTTCGCGTTTAGACCATTGAACTTGAGTGATCCGTCTTTCTCAAGCGTCAAACGTGCCGATCCGTACGATCCAACCGTAGCACCCAAAAATGCAGTTTCTCCTGACGGTTTTTGAGCAAAGCGGGCAATGACTGTATCGTTCGCGGGTATGCCCTCGAAAGACCCCCGAAGATGTAAAGAGTTTAGACGTATTGAGAATTGAAGTGGATTACTAGCAAAATGTTTTGTTGTTCCAGTAACAAATGTGACTTGATTCCATGAGCTAGTTAAATCAGCATCAGTCACCACACGTTTCCACCCTTTAAAATCCCCGTTAGTATGAACTGTTCCATACCACATAGTATTCTTGTAGCTGGCTGTTGCTAGAATCATTTTTCTACCCGATCCACTTTCGGACACGTCATAATTAAACCACCCAGTATCAGATGGATCAGGATTATTTAAAAGTCTGTTGTTAATCCCAAAATAAAACCCAGGCGGTAAAGTGAGTAAATCAGAACCATCAGGTATCAATTTTCGTGTCCCTGAATCTTGCGTCATTTTGTATAATTGACCATTATTCCATTTGTTTTTTTCGGCTTCTGTAACATGGATTTCGCTATTCTTAGCATAAACATCCGAATATTTTTTAGCTGCTGCAAGCGCCGTATCTGCTTTAGACTGCGCGCCTTCCTTTGTTTCAATCTTTTCCAAGTCCTCAAATTTTGATCGTAACTCGTCAATTGTTTGAATTGTTTCCTCATACAGTTCGTTAATTTTCTCTCTTAATGCCTCAAACTCGTCTACATAATACTCGGTGATCGGTACAATATCTTGATCAATGAGTGACTTTGAAATGTTAAAAGAGAACTGATGCACAGACATAGATTGATCATTTGTATAGTACAAATTTAATTCAGCTTGTACTATACCGTAGTGCTTGATCTCTTGATCTGATAAAACGTACTCGGCGTGACCGTTCACTCTATCAACTATCGTTACGTCTCGAATGAATCGGCTGCCGTCGTCCATAACTAATACAAGTTTTCCTGTGACAGCTGCTAAAGGCAGTGGTACCCCATCTTTCGTGAGTTTGAAAATGAGCCTTGCTGTCTGCCTATCCTGCGTCCAAAAATTTATACTGGTTGATATGCTTGAACTGGTATATGCGTTTACATCAAAATCAAGTGGACCGTTCTTGCGAATCATGTTATCACCTCTCTCATGTTACATTCTCGATTGTTTTAATTGGATCGACACTATCATCTTTTAAGCTACCTTCTGCTCCAGCTCCTTTGAGCCTGTTCCCAAAATGCTGAATCCGTGAACATTTGCTAGTCAAATACATCGCGTATCTGCATTTTTTTCCGCGCACTTTGTTGAATCTTGCTGCTGAATCTGAGACTCCATCCATGAAGATAATTCCGTAATATGGGTTTGATGAAGAAGTCCTTTTACCAGCATTCTGAATATCGCTGAAATCAACGTTTATGTCCTCTGAATCACCTGAAACAGAAATTCCCGAATATCCAACTTCACGTAACGTTGTGTTTGTGACATCAACATTTTTACAACCTAATTCCACTCGCACGCCGTTTCCTTCGATATCTCTTCCAATGCTTAAATCTACTTTGCCATTGCTGCAGCGAGTTAAGAGCACCCCATGATGCTTGATGTCTCTAAATTGATTTTTAGACACCAAAAAGCCATCCACATCTGATAAGTGAATAGCGTGCTTGACCTTTACGCCATTGATTTTATTGTTGGAAATATCCACGTCGTCAATTTTCTGAATCCCTTTACGGCCATATACCTGAATGGCATGACGCTCTTTAATGTTTGTGAAAGTGTTATCTTTGACTGATAGACGCTTTACCTTGTTGACCCTGTTCGTAGGATTGCCGTTTGCGTCTTGCGTGTAGACCGATTCAACTCTTGGGATCATTAGTCTTACGCCGGATGCACAATCCTTAAATCTGTTTCGGCTTATTACAACGTCTTCCCATTTGTTCCCTGAAATTGCGTACTCGGTCGTATCTTCAAAATCGTTGTTTTCGATACGAATATCAGAATACCAAAAGCCATCTGTGCTGGTGTGAGAATCTATCCCCCGTGCATATCCTTTTAAGCTTTCGGATCTGCTAAAATAGCAGTCTCGAATAGTGACATGCTTGCTGACGGTTTGGTCATAAGCTCCAAATGCTCCGAAGTTTTCCGCCGATCTCATTAAGTCCAGCTGAATTGCAGCAGAAAACCATCTGTCGCCTTTATAATCGGCGAAACCTTTAAACCAGACATTCTCTATTAATACGTGTTTATTACCCGCACAGTCAAAGGCGTGGCCGCCGCACACATCCTTGATAGTGATGTCCCGTATGATAATGCGCTCAGCATGTGCAAAACCTATTACTGAACATTGTTCTTTGATCTCTCCCCCTGCGCTATCCAGTACACCTTGTCCATCAATCAGTAGGTTTCCGTGTCCGTTATATTCTTTTGTCTGATCGTCTTTATCCCCATTTACAAGCATTGATCCTACAAAGCCACGTTTAATAACGGCACCAGCTTGTAAGGTTAAGTGTGTGTTTTTATAGATACGTGCTGTCTCCATTAATTTGTATTGTCCAGGAGGAACAACAATGTGCACAGGATATAATTTTGCAAGACTAAGAGCCGCCTTGAATCCTGCTGTAAAACTTCCGTACTTTTTAATAAATCTTTTTAGGTTCAAGGAAACGGCAGCTGCTTCTATTTCTTCTTCAAGTAGTTGAAAGTCATAGTCTAATCTATCTTTTGCTGTGGGATGAATAGATGCATCCCTAGCAACTCTAATATCAACTACTTCCTTTACGTCTTTTCCATCGTGATTCAACACTAAATTAATCAGCCTTGACCACAAGTTATCAATTCTATTTGCGACGGAAAATAACCCGTGCATAATCTGATTAGACGAATGCGCTTTTTTACTGTCTTTATGTGATTGTAATTCACTCGCGTTCTTATTAAGCTCATTCTCAACCGTTTGCATGTCGCTACGTAATTCCGATTCATAGACTGAATTTCTTGTCGTATCGTAATCCTTTTTAAGCCGGACCAATATGTTCACTCCCTTCAATTCCAAAAGAAAAAACGCTCCTAATTGAGCGTTCTCATCAACTGATCTATATATCTTTTTTGTTGCTTAATCTGCCGCGCCTGACTTACTTGATAATCCTGAATGTCTTTTCGGAAATTTGCGAAAGTCATTTTAGGGCTGTCATACGGGTTGAGGGGATTATAAGTGACAGACACTAGCCTTACATCGTCCTCAAACGTGATCCCGTTTGCCGTATCGGCAATGACATGGATCGTGTCACCTTTCCAAAAATCCTCTTCTATACCTTGTAGTGCTGGCTCATAGATATACTGATACTCAGCCTCAACGACTACATCAGGATATGGGTTTACGTGCTTTTTCAAAGCAGATACCATGTTGCTTGCTTTTTTTACTGTGTCGTCTCTTATCGGCTCACCCCATCGCGGCTTTCCTTCAATGAGAAACTTATCTTCATCAGGATGGATATAAAGGATAGGCTCGAATTCGTATTCAGGCTCTTTTTCCTCTTCATCCTCGTTCGTTTTTGTATCAGTGGATTTAGTATCACTTTTCTTAACTTTCTTTTCTGCGCCGTAACCCCATGCTCTTGTGGAAGTGTTTTGGTCATTGATCTTTAATTTAAAGCCCGGCATATTGTATCGGCTGTCAAAAGTGTAATCTACTACTTTTCCCATCTTTTTATATACATAGATGACATAGTTGTTTACATCAAGCTCTATTTCATAATCCTCAACAATTTGATCCATTAACTCAATACAATTCTTTTCGCCGAAGCCGTCTTGATCAACGGTATCAAATGCTGATTCTTTTTCTTTCAGGACATATTGAAAAGGTGTGTCAGCAAGCGCAATGTCTAGGGCTTCTTTGATGTTAAGTTTCTTTGACGTTTTTTCCTCGACCCTGTCATTTACAAGAAGTACAGTATAAACATGATTGGCTGTTACCTTTTTTTGCAGCACGTTTTTTCTGCTCTGATCAAGCTCAATGTCTGTAATGTAATACTTTTGATGGTTGTAAACTTTCTCGTCTAAATACAGTATGTTTCCTGGAACAAGTAAATCAAATTCTGTTCCGTTATCCTCAGTTCGCATTAACGTAAAAGTGAAACTCTTTTTACCTGTTGTGTCGTCTTGCAGTTCTAGCACTGCGCCAACGATTTCCACAAGCTCTTTGCCGTCTTTGGTCGAGACATGCAGCTGCCTAAAATCAATATCAGAAGGTAATCCGTCGTTTAACTCTACGTCCTTACCCTGGTATTCCTTGCTTGGATATGTCGGATTTGTTGGTGTTTCTGGCTCACTCGGTTCTTCTGGACCGTCAGGAACGTTTTGGTCATCGTACTGTGTCAGGTTGTATTTTTCAATGATGCTGATGAGTTTTGAAGGGTAATTTATATCCGTAGCGTACCCTGCATCTTTGACTGCTTGGCACGCCTTTTTATAATTGGTTTCCCCTACTACCGCTTTATAACGACTCAAACGAGTGTACAAACTCCCTAAATCCGCGAGACTCTCAGCATATGATGGATACTTTCTAAATTTAGCTTGTATTCTGGTAACGTTCCCCTTTTTATCCTGCTCGTTGGTCCACATCAATACGTATTTTCCGTTATAAGTTCCTTTAATACCAAACAGGTTATTGGCCTGTTGAGAAAGACCACTCGTTCCAAATCCACTTTCTAAGCACCCTTGAGCAATGACAAGACTCGCAAGCACATTATATTTTTTGTAAACCTTCTGCGCTCCCGGTGCCAACTTTTTAATAAAATCAGCCGCTGCCATGATGACATCCCCCTTTTACGGAAAATAAAATCTTGTATCGAATACAATTTCAAAGTCATTTGTATTCTGTATCTCAAACTCATTCATGCCTTTATCTAAGGACGGTAGCCTTCCCGACGTTTTCAATCTTTTATTGCCGACAACGGTATACTGTTTCAGGTTTCTGACCTGCTGGGACTTTTTCAGCTGTGCTTCTATTTTCAATCTTTCGTTATTCGTGTGATTGATGATTGTCACGTTTTTTCCCTTTGCATTAAGAAGTACATTATAATCATGTTGCATTGGATTAATAGGTAAACCAGGATTAAATACACTGAAACGCTTTTTGTTTTTAAATCGGTACTGCAGATCGTCGCGCCTCTGTATACCCATTCCTGAAAACCATCTTTCATTAGAAAAGTTCTGCGCGCTTAAAGACGTGCCTTTTGACTCTGCTAACCCTGTGATATTAGTGAAATCTACTTGGAAAGACACCTGATTTTTTTGTTTGTCTTTAGGGATCTGAAAGCCCCCATCGCATGTAACCGCAAAACGCCTCCCAGGAAGAAGATCACATGAGATGTAATACCAGGAGGGCTGAACAACGAGATCATAAAACTCATGTCTGTACTGATAAAAGTTTGCCGCTATTTTAGCATCTAGCAATATTTCAACCTTGATAGACCTTTCTTTGTACACAATGTCGCGCGGGTGCTGCGTCGGTACAAGTCCGTTAAACCTGGTTAACTGTACAAGCTCCCTATCAGTGCTCGGCGCGTCAGGTGCAAAACTAAGCAACTTAAAATAGGGCAGTAACCCCGATAAAGGTTGCTCCCCCATTCCGTCTCTGAAATCAAAATACAGATCCATTATCTTTTCAGCCCTCCTTTATAAGCATTCTGTTCGTACTTTTGAGCGCTCTTTTTATCTAGTATGGATGTGTCTCCTTGATTAAAAACGATGTCTGCTAAATGCTCACCGCCAATAATGACAGGTGCAGGATGGATTTTGATTGTTTGCCCAGCAGCACTTACGCTTTCATTGTTGGATTGTAGATTATTTGATAGAAGACTAATAAGAGCATCGAGCTTCTGATTTAGAATAGGCGTATCAATTTCGTTTTTCACAGTCAGTTCGGCACGCATTGTGTTTATCTCATCTGCTGCTCCTTGGATGTTAAAAGCCATTCTATTAATTTCAGACTTAAATGACGACATAGCACCTTGCGCCATAGCTGCAGTGCTCTTTTTCACGTCCTGCGCCTTTTCACCAAGACCAATTATGAAGCCGTCTCCAAAGTTCACACCTTCTGCGATGGTCTTTTTTGCAGGAGATTTAGAATCTATTGATTTTTTAAGAGATTGAATGGCAACTTTACCAATAGTCCAGGCTGCTTTCCAAATTGTCCCGCCGGTGCCACCCATACTACGAATACCGTTAGCAAATCCTTTAGAAAAATCAGCCCCTGTGCTAGTTGTTTTAACACTGGATAAGCCTTGTTTTCCTGATTTTGCAACGGTGCTGCCTGAATTGCTGGCATTTCCGGCTTGGCTACGGATTCCCGATGCAAATTGAACCCCTGCTTTTTGTCCGCCCCCGCCATCGGTTGTTTTGGCAAGTTGGGCTGTTGCTGACGCACTAACGGATGATGCTGCAGACGTATTGGCGCCCTTTGTGCTTGTTATTCCCGCACTATGACTTTTCCCTTTTGTCTCTCCTGCTTGAGTAGCTTGAGTGGTATTTTTGTTTAGGTTTGATAACGCTGTTTGGTTTACGCTACTTGCTGCAGTGCTTGTGCTGCCTTTTGTTGAGCTTATACCTGCGCTAAATGATTGGCCTTTTTGTGAGCCGAATGTTTTAGCTCCTGCATTGCCTTCACTTAACTTTTGTTTTAGTGCTTGCTGCAGAACTGTACCACTGTTAGATACGTTAACTTTTGACGAATTAATACCTTCACTAAACGATTGACCTTTTTCTTGTCCTGCAATTCTAGGGGTGCCGTTTTCTTCTCGCAATTTTTGATCCAGTGTTTGTTTAAGGATCGACCCACTTGCTAACGTGTTAGGCGTCGCAGCTGTTATGCCATCTGCGAATTCATCGCCCATTTTCTTTCCTGATTCACGGGCAGATGTTGCACGGTTGAATTCGTTTTCTATCTTTTCAATCGCTTCATTTGCTTTGCTCGCTGACTCTTCTGTAGAACGGCCCAATCCCTCGTTAAACTCTATAAGCGCTTGTTTCGTTTTTTCTAATGCTTCTTCTTTGCTGTCTCCAAGTTTTTGTAAGAATGCTACTTGTTTTTCGGCCCATCGTTCTTGGTACTTTGCTTCACTTTCTTCCATTTCAACAAAGATCCCCATTGAATTACTGGAATACTCTTTTTGCTTTTCAAGGGCTTTTCCTGTTTCCAAGTCCAGCAGTTTCCCGTCTTGGGCCATTTGATCAAATAACGCTTTTGAATTGTTTTTATACGCTTCTAGGTTCTTAGCAAGATCCTTTTGGTAATCGGCATTCGTTTTCGCTTTTAACGCTTTGTATCTTTCAGCATTTTTTGCATCTTTTACAATAGCTTCATCCAAGACTTTAATTCTATAGTCTCGGTCTTCTTTCGCTGCTTTCTGACCTTCTTTGTATAGCTCTGTGATTTGATCATTGTAGCTTTTTGCATTTTTAAAAGAGAGCTTGTTTTGACTCTCGGAAACCCTCTGTTGAATAGCCAATGCGTCTTTTTGATTGGCCGCAAACTTACTCGTCGCCTGTTGAAAGAATGAAATAATGCCATCAAATTGTTTCTTTTGTGAAGCATTCATATTTGATGATAATAAACCTGTTTCATCCTTCAATTTTTCAAGTTGGCGCATTTTCTCTCGTGCTTTTTGAACATCCTTGTCGATGTTACCAACTAATTGATCTGTCCAATCTTCTCCGATTTTCTTTGTCTCTTTTTCCTGGTCTTCAAATAGTCCTTTGAGAACTGCTATTGCATCAGTCTTAAATCCTTCTAACTCCTTAATAAGTGAAGTGGACATTTTTTGATAAGTAGACAATAGATTGCTTGCCATCTTCTCGGCTTCTTTTCCTGAAACCTGTGTCAGTTGGAACAATTGCGACGTAGCTTTTTCGCGTAGGATCACATATGAACCGGCTGCCTTTTGTGTCGCTTTAGAAACGCCCTCACCATATAGAAGAGCCGATTCTTTTGCTTCTTCTTGGCGTTTCTTTTGATTTTTCAGCTGCTCATTGTAAGCATACGTCGCAACGGCAATGCCTCCTAGTAAAGCCGTTCCACCAACTATGGCAAGCCCCACCGGACCCGTAAATGCTAAGAGCGCACCGATACCCATCGTCAGCGTTGCAACTGCTGTTGTGGCCCCCAAAACTCCCGTAGCAAACAACGCAGTTTTAGCAACCGTTTGAGCTGTGGCAGAATCCATTTTGTTAAACATGGAAACGATGTCTGCTCCTTTTTCAGCTAGGTTCCCAAGTGCAGGAAGTAGACTTTCAGTAAGCTTAATCTTTGCCCCTTCAACTGCAGACTGGAAAGCAATGATACTGCCCCGCGCATTATCAAGCATTGTGTCGGCCATTTTTTTTGCGGCACCGTCTGATTCTTTTAAGGCTTTAGTATTTTCTTTCAGTGCTTTGCTGCCTTTTTGCAGAAGAATAGCCCAATGTTTATAAGATTCAGCGCCGACAATGGTTTTTAAGGTTGCGGCTTGCTGTTCCTTCGTCATGCCTTTCATGCCCTTTTCCATTTCAGCAACAACTTCCGGCATACTCTTCATATCTCCGGCCGCATCAAAGAACGCAAATCCTAATCTATCAATTTCCTTTTGAGCCTTTTTAGCTGGCGTAGCTAACCTAATTAAAGACGTACCAAAGGCTTGTCCTGCGATAGAACCCTGCAAACCTGCGTCACCAAATGCCATGACTGCAGCCGCTGATTCTTCGAGGCCCCAACCAAGTGAATTGGCGTTAGGTGCAAGGAACTTCATGGCCTCTCCCATTTGTTCTACGTTGGTATTTGCATTCGCGGCACCGTACGCGATAACGTCCGATGCGTGCCCCGCTTCCGCTGCTTTCATAGCGAATGCTTGCATCATGTTGGAAGAGATATCGGCGGCAGCAGCTAAATCTAGTTGTCCTGCTGCTGCTAAATTCAGCATACCTGGCATCGCTGCGTAAATGTCGTTTGCTTTAAATCCGGCCATTGCCAGGAAGCTTTGTGCGTCTGCTGCTTGACTGGCAGTGAAAACAGTTGTTGCCCCCAACTCTTTAGCCTGGTTTTTCAGCTTTTCGACTTCTGCAGCTGTACCACCTGAAATAGCTTTAACTTTACTCATTTGTGTTTCAAATGACATACCCACTTCCACTGCGTCTTTTAGTGGGAGGACCAAGCCAGCAAAAGCAACACCGGTAGTCATCGCTACCGAAGCACCGGTACTTCTCATTTTGTTGCCAACTGTATTCATTCTTTGGCCCATTTTATAAAGCGAAGAAGAGGTTCGTTTTATTTCAGCTTCCATCTTCTGAATTTTGTTGGTCGTTTGTGTTAACGCATTTTGCGTTTTATTCATTTCAGCTGTTGCATAGTTCAACCGACGGGCAAGATTTTGGGTTTCTCTAGCGTCCTTCCCCTTCTTAACGGCTGAATCTGCATAAGCTCTTTCAAGTGCTTTGACCTTCATTTTATGCTGATCTAATTGCTGTGAAAGGGTTCTGACTTTTGTTTGTGACGTTTTCAGTTCATTACCCCACACACCGACGGCAGTCCGATTCTTTTCAAATTCAGACTTTATGTTCTTCATTTGAACGGCAATTGCTTTCATTTCCCCGTTAAATTGGGACGAATTAGAATACAGCTTTACTTTAATGTCTTTGCTCAATCCCTCACCACCTTTTTACAGTCCAGGTATCTGATCAATGTATAAAGGCTTATCCGATGCTGCAGCATTCTTACTTGGCTTTTCCTTGCTCGCTTCTTTCCTGCGTGCAAGGCGTTTTAGGTGATAGACAATGTCCATTTGGTCTATCTGATTTTGAGTAAAGCCAATGTCCTCTAATGCGTTATACATATCAAGGACCGCATCGGACAAACTTACTCCCCCGGCTCTGCTTCCTCTGCGGTTTCAGGATTCAATATATTGCTTGCCTCAGCGATATTCCCTATGACATACTGTGCGGTCGCAAAGATGGTTTTGGTCAAAAGACGTGCGTCAATACCTGTATCGAATTCCTCTGCAGTAAACTTGTTTCCGAACACGTTACAAATGAACTCGGTTTGAGCACTCGTATGAAATCTTTCAGGATCATTCGATTCCAAGTCTTCTATAATTTCTACCGCGGTTCTAAACAAGGCACCTGTAATAAAGTTAGGTGTGGAAAATTCCTTTTTCTTTCCGTTCAAATGCAAGGTGATTGTCAATGCTTCCATGTGTTATTTCCTCCTAATTACAAAATAAAAAAGAGCGTTATTAAACGCCCTTTCCGATGTCTACTGAATTTGTGGAATCCTCTGTATCTTTTCCTTTTGCAAACGACGCCCCGTCGTATACAACTTGTTTAAACCATTCATCCGGGTCAAAACCTTCATCGAATTCAGCTTGAGCCTTCCACCGATTTTTTCCTTTTTTGTTTTGCAGTGTCATGAAGCCAGCCTTGAATTTTGCTGTTTCAGGATCTGCTTTACCCTCTGTGGTTTTATTTTCGTTAGCCATCAATTCAGGAAGTCCCTTTAAGAACCAGTAAAATCTATGGCCGCCTGTGGACGTTTTCGCCCTAAAGCCAAAAGCCAAGAAAATAGCCTTGTCATCAGAACTGGCAAAAGAAATCCCATTTTCGACCTTGTGACCGAAAATCTTGTTTTGCACCTCAATAGGTAAATCTGCTAGTTCAGCCTCAAGGTCAATGTCACCCATGTTGTTAAATGAATCATAGACGCCGTTATCAGCCCAAAATTTAGATTGCTCTGATTTAGGATCGACTTTGACGTTTACAGCTCCTGGCAGTCTTTCAGGCTTTGCATATTCAAGTCCCTTGTCGTCGTCTTGAATAAGTTCAGCATAATGGAACATGTCTAATCCGTAGATTGTTTTCCCCATCTGTTTTCCTCCTAGAAAAATGTTTTAACGTACCTCATGCCCTTGTGAAAGATTTTTGTATCTGTTTCGTAAAGATCGACTGAATCGTACCTCCCGTAACCTAAATCTTTCATCAGTTTGTCTATCTGTTTTGCTATTTCTGTCTCATGCGTCCGCGTGTCTGCTTTTGAAAATATACTTAGCTGAAAACGAACTTCACTAGCAACTGCTTGGTTGTCTCTGTATTCCTGGTCCCTATCTGTAATCTCTGAAAACACAACTCTAGGGAATGCGGCCACATCATCAGCCACAAGATTATGAAAACCACCCGTGACAAGCTGCTTTAATTCATCGTTTTTTATTAACGCTGCACTCAATTCTTTCTTTGCATCAAAGCTCATTTAATAGGCGCCGTGATAATTCTTTCCATGATCTTCACAGCTTGTCCCTCCCCTTCAATTGCGCTTTTTTCAATAAATGGATGCGGCGGCATTTTAGATGTGCCCCATTCTAAAAAGCGCCCTCTGTAAGCGACTTTTCTGTTTGGCCCTACCGAAACAAACAGCTCACCGTCTTTGGATTCTCTTGCAGCTGAAACCGTGATGTTATCGACCATGTGAGGCTGATTTTTTGAACTCTTATTCACGTTACGTTTTTGGTGCTCGGCTATTACCTCGCCGCCAGCTTTAAGAGCGACCTTTTCAGCTTTTTCGACGTCGTCACCGATTTTATTAAAATATCTCGTTAAATCTTCGAACCCTTCTATATCCATATCAGCCATTTATGCCGACCTCGTTACAAGTGACTTCAAGTCGCTTCTTTTTGTTTTCTATGTCGTTATAATCCATTACATCGAAAGTGCGATAGATTGGCTCTCCTGCCTCGTCTGTTCCAGTTTGAAGAAGGATTCTCATGTCTTGTTTAACGTCTTCCCGGTATCTTATTGTGATTTTCTTAGGTGACTTAACGCCTAGTGCGCCAGCAACAAGCGTATCTGATTTTGTGCCGGAAAATCCTTCAATTGAACCCCATGTCTCAAAGACATTTTCATAGGATTCATTCCAATTCAGCTCATCATCCTGTACCCTTTTCTTTACTTGGAAGATTAACCTCCGATTCAATTTGCTTATCTTCTTCATTTCCTTTCACATCCACATATCGAAGTTGAGTCAGCAAAGCTTGAACGGTAAAAGGGATGTTTGAGCCGGAAACACCTGACTCATACATCCCCCTGTTTTCGTACCAATGCTCAACTAACATCCCTACTACAAGTTCAAATTGAGCGTTACCTTCTGTATAACGCCCTATTCCGTTTCTGATATATTCCTTTGCTGCAGTAATTAAGGTTTTAAGTAAGGCATCATCTTGGTCGGTATCAATTTTTAAATATTCATCTTTCAGCATTTTTAAATCCATAGAAGACCGCCTACTTATTCAGTATTTTCTTTACCCTCAAGCCCATCAACTCGTGTCTGTAAATCTGTAATCATTTTTTGTACTTCTGAATTGATATTGTCCCATTTAACACTACCTTTACCGATTGTCCGTGAGTTTACAGACCCGTCGCCTAAATGATCGTTCTTAATAGCCCCCGTTTCAATTACTGCAGGATCTCCTTTGTCACCTTTTGGACCTTGCTCTCCTGGATCGCCTTTTTCTCCTTTCGGACCTTGAGGGCCTTGTTCACCAGGATCACCCTTTAACCCCTTCACATAAAGAGGATTTTCTTCGCTATTGTCTTTCACTGTAACTGCTGTGATAGGTTTACCATCAGGACCCGCCTCTGCAGACGTGAATACTCCATTACTTTCGTTTAGGTAATCTTTAGCCATGTTTAATCCATTCCTTTCAATTGTTTATTCTTTGCTCAGTTTGCTTTTCAGCTCTTTTATTTCGTCTTCCATTCCCTTGAGTCTAGTTTCAATAGACGAATTAAGATGCTCCGGCATGACGCTCCCTGTCCCGATGTTTGCCGAACGGACAGCTTTTTCAGCAAGCATTTCATGTGTCACGCTTCCTGGTGCTGCTGATCCGCCGCCTCCTACACTCACTTCCTCGCCGTCTTTGACGATTTTTCCGCCTGCAAATTCTAAAACACCACCGATGACAGTTCGATCCCCGCCGTCAGTGGTGTAATTTTTTGTCACTCGCATGACTTATTCACCTCTTTTTTTACTCGCTTATTGACAACTGGCCGTATACTACCGCTTCTTTATCCCAAGCCACAACGTCTTCACGTTCAATAGCTCGTACTTTCGTTGTGTTTGTCTCAAATGATCCTGCAGCAAGATTGGTGTAGTCAATAGACTGTTGCTGACGATCAAATAAGATAACTGCCTCTTTTAAATCACCAACGATTACAGGTGCTTTCCCTGCTTTTGTTTTCAAAATTTTGTTTGAGATAACCACCACTCGACGACCAAACAGCATTTTGTTTGTCGGCTCGGACGGTATGTCTTTGAGTAGATATTTGCCGTCCGCGTCTTTCAATTGATCAAGATAGTTGAAGCCGTCTTGATTTGTCATGATGATCGCCCCAGCAGAAATGGCAGTATCAAGCGTAACGTTTAAAGTCTTTTTGATGTCATCCAAGCCCTTAAATTCGACCTTTTTCAAACCATCAAGGATAGCCAAGATAAGAGAGTTTCTTGTTGCGACTGATTTTTTAACGAACCATTTCGCGACATATGTCATGATCGCTTGATCTGTATCTTGCAGCAATGTATTTGAAAGTGGTAAAAGCCCAGCATAGTCAGTAATGCTATACGATAATTTTGTAAACTTAGGCTGGTCTGTTTCTGGAATGTTTCCCATTTCCTCGATGTCTTGGAACGGTGTCATGTCTCCGTTTTTTTCAAGCATACGACTACCTGAACGGGTTGCCACCGGCTCGACCGTGACATATTGCTCAAGCTGATGTAACTGCTCCCGCTTTAGTTCTTTAATGGTTCTTGAAATATCTTCGGGGATTAGGATTCCGCCATCTTCTTCATTTTTTCCTGACATCGCTCGGAATTCAGGGTTTTCTAAGAATTCACGTTCTTCATGTGTTAAGGATTTACCTCGAAGAGACTTCATGAACAACTTGGTGAATTTCTTTTGACGTTCTTCTTTATCTCCCTCTGCTCCTTTTCGTCCCTCCGGGTTACGTTCTAGCTCCGGCACAAAATTTTCACCACCAGGTAATTCCGGCACGTTCAGTGATCTTCCTTCTACCATCAATTCAATTTGATTCTTAAGCTCCTTCACTTCATCGAGAAGCTTGCGCGCTTCCTCTGTTTTTCCCTCTGCTAGTGCTTTATCAGCATCTTCTTTCTTTTGCGTAAACCGCTGACGCAGTTCAATTTCTTTTTTTGTCATTTTTATTTTTCCTCCTCATAGAACGGAACGCAAAAAAGCCTTATTCGGGAAGATCAAGGCTTAAAAGTTCCAATTCAATTTTTAAAATTTCATCTGTTGGTGCGCTTCGTTGATCTTTCATTTCTTCTACTTTCTCCATGCTTCGAGCACCTACCACAGCTTCGGTATCGCTATATGCAGGTGTCGTTACTAGAGAAATGTCATAAATGCGGTGAATTCTGTTTATTCTTCGTTCGTATATGTCCTCGTTTTCGTTAATTCTCCATTCGTCGGGTTCGTCCCCTTTGTTGTAATCCAACGAAAAAGCAAAAGAACATTGATTAATAACGCCGCTGCGTATATTCTCCATGAGATCGCGGGCATATGACGTGTCTGACGGTTTAAATCTGAATTTAAGACCTATGCCATCTATTTCGAGTTCAAGCTTCCCTGACTCCCCTGAAACGGTATTTCGCGCTAGGGGAAAATCCTCTCGATGGTTAAAAAGTGCAATGACGTTTGATAGATCGGTAGATTCTAAAGCGTTCCTGCTGATGATTTCCTTAAACCACCCAAGACGCTCGGACCATTTTTCAAACTTCAAAGCATAGCCTTCCACATATTCGGCTTGTCCTTCACCTTCGGAACGTATCTCAATTGGCGTCGTGAGTAGCCTCACTTCTTTTTCTTTACTCATTCTTGCTGTCACCTCCCTTCATGGCAGAACCAGCTTTAAGCCTCTGGTATTCTTCCATAAAGTCAAGGAACACATAGTTCAAGCTAGATAGGTATTTTTCGCCATGTTCAATAGGGTTTCTTTCAATCAAGTCGCGAATCTCATTTTTATTTAAAAGACCCGCTTCACTCATGGTCTTAAAATACTCTGCTTGAGTTTTACTGTCGCCGCGCAACTCACTGTCAACGTTGAATTTCACATAATGGCCCGCTTTTTGATCATTGTCGGTAAACAGTTTGATATTTAACTCCTGTTCAAAACTCACGATCCACGGTTGCAATGTGTTTTTTACATATTCCAAGGATTGATGCTCAATGTTTGAAAATGTGGCTTTATCAAGCTCATTGAGTTTATGCAACGGAACTTTATAAATCATTGCAATTTGTGCTTTATTGAATTTCATAGATTCTACAAACTGCGCTTCTTGCAACGGCATGGCAATAGATTGATATTCTAGTCCATTATCAATAATCGCTATGTTTTCACCCTGGTTGACCCGCAGCCATTCTTTACGGACGTTCTCTTTTGGTTTTTCATCCAAGAAAGAAGGTACTTTTAGAATGCCTCGCGGCGTGGCTTCGTTTTTATATAATTTTGCGTTATATTTTGTCGCAGCTGCTTGAGCGCCTATGTGCTCTCGTATTACACCAATAGGCGACTTACCGTGTATACCATCCGTTGATAGACCTTTAAAGTGCAGCACTTGGTAATCATTAAGTTCCATCGTCCTTCCGTTAACGGTGGTTTGGTACCATAGCCTCCCTGAGTCGGGATGGATGTATGCTTTTGTCGCATCCGGCCGCAACGGATAAAGATTTTCAGGAAAACCATGCGGACCAAACTCAATCATCGAATAGGCATTTCCCCATGTGAGTACATGCGTCATCATCAGCTTTTTCCACACATAAGCTGTCATGTACGGGTTTGGCCTTGCGTAGATCATATAGGCTGATGGATGATTAGGGTTTCTGTTGACTCCTTGACTCTCTTTTTTAAAAGTGTGTATCGGTAGCTTTGCAATGTCATCAGACAATACGTTGACACATGCGAAAATGTCAGGCTGCTCAAATGAATTACTTTCACTGACTCTTTCACCACTGGCCGTTTCTCTACCTCCAAACAGATTGATCAACTGGCTGAAACCGTCTAACGTTTTTGAGCTGGATCGTTTTTCAAAAAACTTGTCTATAAACATTTATTTTCACCTCTCTTTCTGCCGCGCGTGACTCGACAGCAAATAGGCATAAAACATAAAAAATACACCCGTCAGAAATAGACCAATGTTTGTATTTACCCGATACGCTGCCAGCAGAATAAAGATGCACCCTCCGATAAACAGCAAGTCGTTTAGTATTAATTTCAGAAGAACAATAAATTTTTTCACTCTCTCACATCCTAAAAACTGAAATTTCCTGAAAAATGTTTGTTTAAGTCAACGTTTGCACCCATATCGTGATACATGGCCCTAGCAAAAGCATTCATAACGGCTGCAGCTGGATCTATTCTTTGCGGTGATTTCGCTTTGTCTAACATGACATTTTCTTGAGCATCTTGTTTAATGATTGCGTTATTATATGCAAAAGTTAGAAGTGGATCGTTCCCATGAATGACCTTTCCCTCGTATACCTTTTGTCTGTAATCCTTTGTGGGTAAAGAAAGATGCTGAATCCTTTGCGGCAGCTCAACCATATTAAATCCCTTACTCTCAAGCCGTTGTGCAAGGTGCAGCGCATTCCATTTGTCGTAAGCAGCTTCAATGACCCTTAATTTGTTGACGTGGGCAAATTCAATGATCCATTTTTCAACAAATTGATAATCAACCGCTTCCCCTGGTGTGAATGTCATCCAACCTTGATCACGCCATAAAGCATAAGGCACTTTATCAGTAGCCATTTTCTCCTTGGCTCGTTCTTCGGGGATGAAGGAATGCTGGCCGACATAATAAAAACCATCAAGAACGCCAACCCACCCGACAGAAGTCAAATCCGTTGTCATAGATAGATCTAAACCAAGATAGATCGCCATTTCTTTTAGATCCGGTATTTCACCATGACAGGCCCGCCATTTAGACATTTTCATGTAGCCATTGTCTTTTTGGTCGACCCACCCATTCATGTTTTTTGTAAGGAAACTTCTCATCTTTTCAGGCACATCTAATGCAACTTTTAACGCTGCCCTTAGTGACTCCATTCCCTCTGGGTAAGTTGCGACTATCGGATTTGCCTTGATCCAGTTCGATTCATCTTTTATATCGTCTTGTGGATCAAGCTCACAGATCATAACAAAATAATCATCGTTTTCAATTTCAATGTCGGGATCAAGAATCTTGGAAACATACTGATACTCTTTAAAGCACGGCCCGTTTAAGTTGAAACCTGCAGTAGTAATGATAATCATCAAAGGGCTACGACGAGCGACCATACCGCTATCAATAACATCATATATTTCACTTGTTTCATGAGACATATATTCGTCGACTATTCCAAGAGAAGGGTTTTTACCGTCTCCTACCTTGCGGGCTTCACGGGATAAAGGTTTGATAATTGAATTTGTTGCGTATTTTGTGACCTGCCCGTTGGCGTCTGTGTATTTCCCCTCTAAAATAGGTGCGTGCTGTAGTTGCTCAAGTATTGCTTGATAGACTTCATCCGACTGCTCCCTTGACCATCCAGCAATAAACACACGATGTTTTTCCTTAGTAGGAAAGATCTCATACGAAGCCATGATAGCCAGCAATTGTGATTTTGCGTTTTTTCTCGCTAACTGGATGTAAGCCTTTCTAAAACGCCTGGCACCATTGACCTTTTTGTAAAATCCATAGATATTAGCAGCCATGAATAGCTGAAAGTCTGTCAGTTCAATCGGCTGACCTGCCAATATGCCTTCCACATGGTTGAACTGCTTGGCCCATTCATAAAAATCAAGAACTGCTTCTGCATCAAAATAATACGGGCAGTCTTCTTCTGCTAACCGCTCTACGTCTTCTATAAATCTTTGGACAGCCCACTTGTGTTTCTTGCCTGCTTTTATTTCCCCCGATTCGATCTTTTCGCAATATGACCATACGCGCTCAATTAAAAGCTCCGCTGTCATCTCTTTCATTACATGCGCCCTCCAAAGCGTTCTTCCTCTTTTGACTTCGGCTTGTCATCCTTTTTAGGGATCACAAGTTTACAGCGAGAGGAAATGGTTAATCCTAGATCACTTGATGCTTGTCTGCATTGTTTAAACAGTTTGTCTTGATTTATAAGAAGATCTGAATAATCATCATTTGGAACTAACTTTTCATCTTCTGAAATCACGTTACCTTCTTTATCTAGGTTTCTGACTATTACCTTTTTCATAGGTCCACGCTCAAGCAACTGTTCAGTTACTTGTAAATATAATTTTTTAGCAAATAAAAAACGGGCAAGCGCATCTACATCTAAATTTGTCATAATTCCGATGTTTTTGAGCTCGTCCGCTATCTTTTTGAATTCTCTTTTTAAGTCTTTTGGTAAATAAGAAGGAGCTTTCACTTTGTCATCCGGTGCCTTTATTTCTTGCTCTCTTCTTTCTGCAATCTCTTTCTTGGTAAGGTTTTTCTTCCCTTTCACTAGCAACAAGTCAACTGGTTGTCTCGGCCTTGCCATCCCCTCACCTCCTTCCGAATTTTCATTTAGGGAATTTCTCGCGATGTTGAGGGAGACGCGGTCTACGGCAAATCCTTCCTAGGGATTTAACCCTGGGGGGAGCCTTCAACTTCAATGCGAAGCTGACTCATGTCTCTTTCTAAATCTGCTTGTATTGAATCTATTTTCTTTTGGTGTTTATCAAGTAGGCTTTTGTTCCTTGTCATTCGAATAGCATTATACAGCTTGCTGATTTTGTTTTGCTGCTTTCTGATTTCAGCGTTTGTGTAGTAAGATGTATACTCAGCTTTACACCCTGGACATACAAGCAAATGACGTTTAATACCACGTCCAATCTTCTTAATCCTAGAACAATATTTAACTATGAAGATTGTTCCGCATTGATCGCATACACACTTTTTATAATCCATTTCCAAACCCTCCATCTTCTTTAGCGGTCTTCCTACTGTGACAGGACGCACACAGCGGCTGCCAGTTAGAAGAATCCCAAAATAGTTTTTTATCTCCCTTATGCGGTTTTATATGGTCCACTACTGTAGCGGCAATCCGTTTGCCTTGTAACATGCAAGACTGACACAAAGGATGCTTTGCTAAATATCCTTCACGCGCTTTACGCCATCGGCTATTATACCCTCGGCGTGACGATGATTCACGGTGCAGATCGTATGAAGGCTTGGATGTCTTATGCTGCTGGCAATATCCTTTGCGTGTTAGTTGAGGACATCCAGGTTCATTGCACGGTTTTAATGACTTTCTCATTTGATTTCACCTCGGAATAAAAAAAGCACCTCAAAGAGGTGCTAGTGTGGAATGCCGTATTTAATTAAATCCAATTCAGCCTGATCTATTTTCTCTTGATACTGTTTCATTATCTTGTTTTGAAAGTCCAATTGGTCTATTAAACTTCCATATAAAATGTCAAAAGAATTGGCTCTCAAAAAAGATTTCAACTCAATGTTTTCTTTAACTATTTCGTTGGTATATACATTATATTCATCGATATACCTGTCTTGACGAATGACATACTTCGTATTTTCTTTTTTATCAAAACCTATAACCGGACCAACATGCGAAGATAAATTAAATGTTTTATTAAAAAACGAAACATTTTTATTTGCCATATATTGAAATACCGGTGTTAATTTTTCCAAGACTTCTTTAGTTGCTTGCTCTTGAATAGCTAATAAATCATCATATCGTTGTTTCCAACCGTCTATTTCTTCTTCTTTTCCATTTAAATTACTTATTGTATTATCAATTTTCTCCTGAATTGTTTTATCCATATTTATCCCCTCCTATCTTTTTATCGGTAAAGAATGAGAATATATAACTAAATGCAGATTTTGTCGAACAAAAAGCGACCTCCACTGGAAGCCGCTCTCAATTTATCACCTAATACCATCATAACCGCTCTCAGACAAAATGCTTTGCCAAGATCGTGCCAAAAGTGTGCCATTTTAAAAATACAAGAAAAAGAGTAAATTCCATTGTGTTCTAATATATAAGGATTAAGATTAAAAAAATCCTATTGCATCGTAGCCATTTTTAATAAATGCATGTTTAAGACCCTCTATTGTAGATTTTCTTTGATCATTAGTCCGTAGATAATATCCCCTCTGATCTTCAGTTTTACTTGCAGAATACGTCTTGATGTCGAATGAATCCATAACTTCTTGTATATCTCTTTCAAATACATTTTGACTTTTATTACTTTTATTATAAACATATAAGCTTCCTGATTCTTCTGCAAAAAGTGAAAAATTATCTACAGCTGGATCATGGGTTGGATAACTCTTAACGTTTACCGCTCTTATGACTAATTGTTCTATTTCCGCTAATTTTGTATACAAGCTATACTCATCTTCTGTAAATTTAACTTTTAGATTATTAGCAATGATGTTTTCTTTCTTGGCCCTATAAATTGGGTTATCCGGCTCAGATTCAGCAAGAGCACTTTTTACATGATTTTCAAAATTACCTCTTACATCTAATACACCGTGCATATCATCTGTATAGAATATTGTACGTTCATCATTTAAATCGAAAGGAAGCTTTGTCCCTCTTTCACACAAATTAACTATTGGTTTTCCAGTAGCATGTCTAACAGCAATTTCATACATTACATTAGGATTTAATCCTGTTAAATTCGCTATTACGATATCGTCTTCAAGAAGTCTTGAAATGATCTGTTTATTTATTGAACCAGATTCACTTATCTCGTGCGCAGCACTAGCATCGTAACCCAATTCGTTTAAAACAGGTTTTATTACTGCACGATAAATTCCCTCTGCCGATCTTCTTATAGGACTGTTATCCTCCCCGATAGGCATAATAACGAAAGCTTTCTTCTTTTGTTGCCCCTCTGTTTGTTGCTTATTCTCTTTTTTCGCTGACAATTTAGTACCCCCTCTAAGAATCTTATAAAATTATAAACAATAATTCTATAATTATCCACACAATCCACCAATTCACCATATCTATTATTGTGTCTAACTCAGGGAATCGCTGAATCCTTTGTCCCTCTTGCTTTTCAGCCATTTCCCTAAAATGAGTTGGACATTTTCTCATTATGGTTAGTTGATGAAAAAGAGCGCAAAAAAAGACCCATCTGCCATTTGAACAGATGAGCCTATAAGCCAAAGTCGTCCATTGTTCTATCCATTGTGTCTTGTGTGATACCGATATATCTCAATGTAATATCTGGACTTGAGTGATTGAAGATTTCTTGCAGCAAGGCCACATCCTTGAACTTCTTATAATGCCAGTATCCAAATGTTTTCCTTAATGTATGTGTACCTATGCTATCAAGCCCGACATACTCCGCTGCCTCTCTCAAAATGTTGTATGCACTACTACGGCTGATTGGTTTGTTGAGTCCTTCTCTACTTTTAAATAGATACTCTTGATCATCTTTGTCTTTAATATATTGATCTATCGCTTTTCGAAGCGTCTTGTTTATTTTGATTCTTTTCTCTTTACCTGTTTTTTGTTCTCTAAGGGATACGTACTGTTTTCTCACGTTCTTCACCCTTAATTCCAGCAGATCGGATATGCGCAAGCCCAGATTGATTCCCGCCACAAACAGCAGCAGGTTTCGTTTGTTTCTCTCACCTAAATACTTCTTTATATAATGGATCTGATCAAGGTCCCTTATCGGCTGAACAAAATTCATGATTTATCCCCCTGCTTGTACACTTCTTCTCTCAAAGCAAAGGCCAGTCTATAATATGCTTTATTTTTGAATCGGTAATAGTTCCGCTGGCTGAGGCCCATATCTGCGTAAATCTCATAATCAAACATTTCTTCGTCTTGCATGTAAAGCATGACCAAGATGCGGCGCTCTCTTTGTGTAAGACGATTAATGCCCCTTTCAATTCGCTTCATGTATTTTTCCCGCTCAAGCTCCCAATCCATTTTTTTAAGGGCTGCATCCTCGGTCGATGAATGAAACTGATTTGAGAAACTAGGCGGCGTAATGGTGTATGTTGTAGTGATTTTTGGGAGAAAGTCTTCTGGCGTTTGAAGCCTTAACATCTTATACTTATCTAGCATTCTTTCCATCTTTTCTCTAGTTTTTTCCTCGTCGATTTGCGGAATGTCTAAACTTGTTTGATTCATGATAATTCCCCCTTTATTTTCTGCGCATTGACCCGCCTTTGGCTCTTCTTAGTCTTTGCATGTTTTGCCCCATCAGCTCTCTTAAATCTCTGTCAGTGAGCTTCTGCGGCTGTTTTTTTGGCTTTTCCTTCTTCATGTTCACCCTCCGTTCTGAAAAATAAAAAACGGACACCAACCAGCACCCGTAAAAGGTGTTGATCAGTGTCCGCAGGCTCTCCGTCTTGGACTTATTTTTTTCTCAAAAGAAATTTTATCACTAGCGTTATCATGAGAGAAATAAAGGCAGAAATTGTTAAGAAAATCAATAAATTATTAGGAGTATCATCCTTAATAAAATTAAGGTTTTGATTTAGAATATCTAAACCAACCGTTGTAAAAAGAAAAGCGATAGCTGAACCAATTACAAAACTAAAAAGTGAATGAATACTTTTTTCAGTATCAACACTAGCTTCATTATTTGAATTATTCAAAAGGTTCGAGTTCACACTAGACTCTTTTAACTCTAATAATTCTTCGGATATTTTTGTTTTTTGGGAACTAGGTAAAAAACTTGTTTCAAATATCTCTCTAATAAGACGATTAATTACATTCTCTTCATTGTTAATATCTTTACTCTTTATTTTGTATGATTTTGAATACGCCATACACAGTGCTTTTATAAGGGAAGCACTTGGAATTTCTCCTTCTGAAATATAATTCTTCAGCGTCTTGTTTAACTCTGAATTTGCAATTTCAACTCTATTTTTATATTCTTTTCTATCTATCAATCTCATAATAAAACTATTAATTACTGTAAAAATTAAACCAAAAATAAAAGTAGTCAACCAGTACATCCAAAACAATCCTTTTTGATTTAATTATATACCATTCACAAAATAAATGCTTTTTTATTTCACCTCGAAAGCTGGTGTATAGATATGGACTTTGACACCTGTCCAATTGCTGTTTTTGTAGATCGTCATTTTGATACGGTGCGTGCCAGCTGTATGGTTGACCGTGTAAAACTCTTTTGCTGGCGTGACGCTTTTAAACGACCCAACAAGACTAAACCGTTGATCTTTCCATTTGCCGCTCACCTTCTTTTGAAGCGTGAAGCGGTAGTATACTGTTTCATTGCCTGTTTTGCGTACTGTGACATCAATGCTTTTGGCTTTCGGTGTGTATGAATTGGCATCCGTTGATACGCTGACTGTATGCCCTGCAATTGTTTTATATCCGCTCGTTTCTACGCAGCAGACGGCTCATAAAACACCACTGCCACAATAATATATAGTGTGATTAAAAGCTATTTCATACAGAAATCTTCTTATTGGAATATGGACTGGAAAATATGAACGTTGTTTTTAGTAATTGAAAAGGGAATCCCCTTTCAACCCATCAATATTGTCATATTGATGGGTTAAAATGTTCATATTTTATTTCTTAAAAATGTGCTTTCATTATTATATTTACTCAGGTAGTCCTCACAGCTCTTTTTTCCTGATTCAATTAACTCTTTTTGCTCGGTACTACATATAGAAAAGTTAATGGAAGAAACATTTTTAGTGTCTACAAAAACTGTTCTGTCAAAATCATCTCCTGTTAATTGTTGATTAGCTTGCTGTTCGATAATCGTTGCCATTAAACTCCATATAAAATCAAAGAATGTATTTATACTATGTTCTTTTGGTAGTGCTAATCCTGAAAATATTTCTATGTCTTTTTTTGAGTCCAGTCTAAACCCTATAGTTTCTTTGTTATAAACGTATTTACCAAAGATAAAACTTTCTGTATGATTATCTAAAGATAAATTAAACTTCTTGTATAAATCAATTTCCTTAGAATGTTCTTTCCCTACATATTGCTCTCTATCAAAGAGCCTTACTGGATAATTCGCAAGGAGTCCTCCGTCTACATAAAAACATCCATTCATTTTTACTGCAGCAAAAAATATCGGTATTGACATAGATATTCTTACGGCATCTTTTATTTTCATATTAGCAAATTTAGGGTCTTCTGCAGAAAATGTCTCAGTCCTATAAGTTGACAGATTAGTTCCTTGAATGTAAATATTTTTAAATTCAGGGTTGTCCTCTATCTCTTTAAAAGTTACGTTTTTGTCTAACCCTTTTTGTTCAATACGATTTTCAATCCACTCCATAAATTTTTTCCCTTTAAACCAACCATGATCATTTGTTATAAGCCTAAATACATCTCTAACAACTCCGAAATCAGAGTCCATAAATTGTTTTAAATCCATTTCCCTTAGACTTTGATTTAATTCGGATGAACTATACCCTAGACTTACTAACATCGCAACAACCGCTCCAGCAGATGTCCCTCCAACCCGTTGAATATTATTTAAAATTTGATGCTGTTCTAAAACCTCTAAGACACCCACATAAGCAATTCCTTTAACTCCTCCTCCCTCAAAAACAAGATTTTTAAATGGATAACTCATACAATTCCCTCCTGTGATAAATTCACAGGTACTTTTCTCACTTTAGAGATAAATTATTCGGTATTTACATATGTTTATCATTTTTAAAAAGAGCGTTTAATTTATTTAAAATCTCTGTTTTACCTAACTCATCAAATTTCTATAATTATCATGTGTTTCATTGCATCAACCCAGCAACAGTAAAAACCCCCATGAAACAAAGCAGCGTGAAGATAACAGGGCCGTTCGATTCCCTTTTCGCCATGACTACATTTCCTTCGATGATCAGATCAGGACAGTAATCAGCTAGCACTGGAACAAAAAACTTCGGCACACCAATATATGCAGCTGCATCATCTATTGTCATCGCTTTGTTTTTGCAGGCTTTGACGGCCTGAGAAAGCTCGATATGTTTAGGTAAATTCATGGTTTTTCCTCCCCCGCAGGGGATAAACCCCTGCTATCGTTTAGTTTTGTAACTGAAATCAAATCTAACTCGGTCAAAATTTCCTTTAATCGTTTCAATGATTGTGTGACCGTGTTCGGGAGCCTCTATGTAATGCGCTGTGTTGTTGATCCCGTCCAGCACGATCACTTGCACCTTTCCTTGTTCAACTAATGTTGTGAAAAGCTCGTTTTTTGTTAATGAGATAGTCTGCGGTCTATTCACAATCTTCACTCCAATGTGATATAATTAAGGTTCCTAAGCTTAATTACTCACATTGAACTGATGTGAATTCTTACCGCTGAGACTTGACGGATTGATCTGTGCGCTGCCAACGCCAGTCTTTACGTTTGAGTCTCTTTTTATATGGTTTGGGTGGATGTTGCTGTCTATATGCTGCTAGTTCATCCTCTGACATAACCCACGCTTTCACTGGACCTGCTTTGTATGGATTCACTACAGTTTCCAATATGCTCACCTCCTTTTATTCGTCACGCTGCGGAACGTTGAGATTAAAGATTCTTTCGAGTTCTTCATCAGTCAGTTTCTCGCAATGCTCCCGCCCATAAGCCCCATTTTTAAGACTCAACCACTCAATCAAAAATTCTCTTTCTGATGTTGTCATCACTTGATTCCTCCCCTCTTCTTGAGGTGGCGCATGGCTGCTGTCTTTAGCTGTTTCGGGCAATCTTCATATCTCGCAATGACTTCCAGCTGGCGTGCTGTCGCTTTCTCAAATGGCAACAGGATGCTCTTTTTCTTCATGCTGCTTGTCTTCCTTTCCAAAAACTCCACCTTTACGTGTTTCGATCTTTCCCAAATCTGCTTGATCAATTATGAGCAACAGAATTTCATCGACATTGCGGGCCAAACGATTTGCGATGTGTCTAATCGGTTCATGGTCCTGCCACATTTGTCTAAATAAAATGATGTCTTTTTCATCCCATATGAAATCGTGGTGCGGACAAACGTAGTAAACCGGTTGTTGTTCAAACAACTTTCGCAAATCCCTTTTTTTGTAGCTCATTGTGCATTTTTTGATATACATAGGCTCGTTTGCTCCGACACCGTTCGGACGCTCCTTGATCTTTCCACGCTTGCTGAAATCAATCATCAGTATTAACACTTCTTCTTCTGGCCTGCGAAACAGCTCGGCCATTTCACTCAAAGACCTGCCTTCGTACCAGTAGTCCAAAAACCTCTTGAGACCAACAATGGTCCATTCGAAATTGAAATCTTCTAAAATGATTCTAGTAGCACTCACTTTGCAATTTCCTTTCTGCGACCAACCTCTTTATGCACAACCTGTACAGATGACGTCAGATTCTTTTCTACGAGCCAATAAAGTGGGGTCAACCCATTTACTACTAAAATCTCCCTTTCGGCTCTCGTGGGCTTTCTACCGCCTTTTTTCATAATCGTTCCTCCTTTAGGTTTTTGTGATCTTTTAAATTGGCATCCAATTGGGTTATTAAGCTATTAATCTCGGATACTGTGGGGTTGTTGATGATGCTCATGTTCTTCCTCCTAGAACGGCAATTCCTCGTCACGCTTATCAAACGTATTTTTAAACAAAATGTATTTAGACCTTTTCGTGATACGTGATACAAGTTTGGTGTCGTACATTTGTTTCAACTTGTCCCCAGTTAAATTGGTCGTGTAAATCGTTGCTTTGTGCTGTCTAGCTGAGGTGACAGCGTAAAGTATTTTGTGTATAAAGTTGCTGGCCTCACTGTTTGAGTGTTCAGATCCTGTTTCCGCTCCTAAATCATCGATCACAAGATAATCTGCATCCCCCATGATTCCTGTTACATACGCCTGTGTGAACTTGCTTTCTTTGTTGTGGAAAGAATCTTGAATAACTAAAGCAGCATCAGCAAGATTTACAAACAAACATGATTTGCCCTTATCATCAGGGTTTTCAGGATCAGGCAGGACATTGAGTGCTTTTAGAGCCGCATAAGCAAGATGACTTTTCCCTACTCCCGGATGGCCCTGCAGAAAGATATTGAATACTTCACCTTGATTTAAGTGATTAGTAAGCTCCAACATCAGGCGTTTATTTGCAGTCTCCTCATGTTCGGTCACTTTGAAATTATCAAACGTTGCTTGTGCAATGGTTCGGTCTCGGAAGATGCTTCGCTTTTCAAGCATGTTGAAATTCTTTGTCCGCTGACTAAACTCAATCTGGCTTTCTAAGTCTCTTTGGAGCTTCTTTTCATCTGCTTCCAACTCACACCTAGGACAGATCACTTTACCTTTGAGAACCATCATGCGAACAGGCTTTACAACATTCTCACTACCACTCGTGTATGTGTGCTTATGACAGTATTCAGAATGGAAGGTCATTCTTGCGTTTAAGACTTCCGCTGCCACTGACTTTATGCTCTGCACGCTTAATCACCTCATCACTGTGATTTAAGTAACCCTCGAATTTGGTTCCAAATAGTGTTTCAGGTCGAAGGTATTTACTCATGTCTGGGTTATTACGCCACTCATAGCATTTGGACAAGATCACTTTTTTAAAGTCATCAAATCTAAATCCCTCGTTCCATCGTGATCTTATGTCTTTTTGTGTCTTTGGTGTGGTTGCTCTGAATTTCTTTCCTGACATTTGATTCAAAAGATCAACAATCAGCTTGAAAGGTATTTCAGTTTTTTGAGTTTTTGGATCATCCGCAGTCGGTTTGCCCGACAATATATCTTTATTTTCTTTTTCTTTTTCTTTTTCTTTTTCTTTTTGTCCACTTGTCGTAGACGTGTCGTGTAACGTATCGTTAGCGTGTCGTTCAAACAATTCCCTAACGCTCGTATTCTCAATTTTTGGATAAAGTGCACTCACGAGAGATTTGTCTTTAACCTCATTTAATTCTTTAGTGACACAGTCTAATATTGGCTTTCCACCTTTGTTCAAGTTGTATTTAGGCCAATTCTTTATTGCAATTTCCCTAGTGTTATTGTTGTAAAGTATCAGTTTGTGATGATTTTCGAAGCGATCCATCAAGCTATTGACCGACTCAATAGAGTACCCTATATCAAAAGCTATTTGCTTCTTAGTTATCGTATAAATTCCAATTTGAGTCGTATTAGGATTAGTGATGAGATACAGAAAAAAATACCTATCCTCAGGTGTCATTTCTTCCGTCACTTTTGGATCTTGCCAGAAAGTTGTTTGAACATGTCTGAACTTAGCCATAAAGAAACCTCCTTTCATTTCTCATAATTAGATAAAAATGGTATAATCTCCCTCGTAGGAAGGGAGGTGTAACCATGAAAAGCAGAGAAGAACAAGCACATGATTTTGCACTCGCAGTTGTAAAATCAACTACCATTGAACGTAAAGCAGCAGATCAAATTGCCGAGTTTAAGCTAGAGTTATATAAATCAGCCTTCAAACTATTTATCAACTCTAAAGATACTGAATTAAATGATCATATAAAATCTGGAAATTTCACTTTGTAACCAACTGAATAGGAGTGAAAGGAATGACTTAAAAACACGATTTACATCTCTTTCCCTCCTGTTATGAAGTTCATCATCTGTCACAGCTGAGAGGAGATTATGATTGATTTTGTTCATCAATAAATTTTTTTAAGTCTTTAAGAAATTGATTATACTTTTCAACACCTAAATTCTGACTGATGAATAAGAACTCCACATTCAACGTACTTGGTGGAATAGATGTAACATCAAGTTCGCCAATCGTTCGTTGTTTAATTTCGTAACCAGAAATACCGACATATTTAAAAAGTTTAGAATCAGCCTCTGTTGCAGCAGGGGTTGTTTTCATTTGTTTTTCGTCCATGTTAAAACCTCCATATGATTTTCTTAAATAACTTTTCCGAAAGAGCTTGTCCTTTTTAAAAAATGAAAAAAGTTTCAATACTCTTTATTTCCTTCCTTCTTTACAGGCGTGTAATACGGTGCCACAGCCTCGGTAAAAAGTTTTTCTCTGTCTTCTGTTCCAAAGAAAACTTCTCCGAGAAACAAATTGCTTTTTCTCTTTTTCTTACCGCCAGCTTTAGGTTCACTTGTTTTTTTATTCATGATCTAACCTCCGCCTTATTAAATAATTCCTCCACTTTTTGACCAAAGAAACTTGCAATAGTTAAAGCTTCATCAAGCAGAAAATCTCTTTTCCCAGTTTCTTTCAGGTGATAAGTTTGTGGGTGTGTTCCAATCAATTCAGCTATTTCTCTTTGAGACATCCTTTTTTCCTTACGGGCAACAAATAGATTTAAATGCATTTATTCATCCTCCTTTTTTATTCCTGTCAGGTATAATATTAACCAAAAAAAAGGTTGGCTTTTATACCAATATGCTCTGAAATCCTTTCAAGACTCTTAAAGGTAGGAGAGACCTTTCCATTTTCAAGTCTAGATATATATGAAGCGGTGAACCCTAAAGTCTTTGCGAACTCTTCTTGTGAAAGTCCGCTCTCAATTCGTTTCTTTTTAAGCATTCCCGATAACTCATTTAAATTAATCATAAAACATCCCCTAACATACCTGACAGGAATATAAAATGAATATACCACACAGGAATATTCTTGACAAGTCTATTTTTCCACAAATATTCCCGCGCGGAAAGTCTGTATGGTATAATAAACAACAAATAATACATAAAATATATAAGGTAAAACTGTTCCCATAGAGGTGGTTAAAAGATGGAGAATCGGATGATTGGATTTGCAGTTAAACGCCTACGGCTTAAAAAAAATAAAACTGTTGAGGAAGCAGCGAAAGAAATTGGTATCTCACAAAGTTATCTTTCTAGGATCGAAAATAACTCTCAGGCGCCTTCTCTTAAAGTGATAAATCAAATAGCAGACTATTTTAATGTTCACAGTTCTTATTTATTATTTGATGAAGACAGCTTAAACAGCTTTGATGAGAGCGAAAAAGAATTATTGTCAAAAGAAAATATTAATATCGATGATTTAAAAAAACTAAACATTGTTCATGATAATGGTTCAAAAATTACAGAAGAAGAATTGCAATATGTCATAGATCGCTTAAAGGAATTGAGAAGCCTTAAAGAAAGCTATCTGAAAGATAAAGAATAACTTATTTTTTTTTGCCTTGCGCCGCTTTTTCTTTTAAAATTTCTCTTTCTATTTTCTTTAATAATTGCTCATAACTAGACAAAATAAGGAACTCCTCTCAAGATAATGTTCTACGGTTTCCTAATTTCCTATCTCCTCAATTTAGGGTAAGTAGGAAATCCCCTTAAAAAGTACGAAAGACGTTACCTAGCTTATAGGTAGCGTCTTTTTGATATGTACTATATAAAAGTTTTATACACCTGGTCTAACATCTTTAGTTTCATAAACATTTTCTGCTTGTGAATGAGGTAATAAAGCAACTGTAGAGATAAATAATCCTAGTAAGGAACATGTAATTACTAGCTTTTTTCCCAAGATTAAACACCTCCTTATTTCTAAAGTGTATATGCAAAATCTAATTTCATCAATTCTTTTTTTGGAAATGTTGCTCGAAATTTCTCGTAATCTTTCTCAAAGTAATGTATAGATAGAAGCAACTTCTTTTCAGATTTTTCTTTCATACCGTCTAAAAACATTGCATATTTTCTTAAGTTAGGATCATTATAAAAACGTACCAAACCTTCATTTGTTATCAATGATTGGGTAAATTCGTTCACATTGTAAGCAGATTCTATTTCTTTGCCCCAATAATATTGCAGAATTGCGATTTCCATTTTATTCTCTACTAAATCTGAATCTCTGTCGTTATATTTCTCCATTAGAGTTAGCATTTTTTTATAATAGTGTAAAGACTCATCATATGATTCCAAGAAATAAGATAGACCTAATGTGTGATAAGCTGTCATATTATGATTTTCACTATAATCTCTAGCAAGAATTTTTTTGGCTACTATTCGAGCCTTTTTGATGTTTTTATTTTGTTTCAAATAGATATTTGCAAGCACTTCATCAATCCTTGCTTGGAAAGAAATTTGAAGAAATGGATCATTTAGTTGCTCTATTAATTTTTTGATAAGTTCAATTCTATAAAGTGTGATCTCAAAATTTCGATTGAGAAAATAAGTATACATATGAATAAATTCTAAGACTATTTGAGATTCAATGTGTTCTGTTTTAATTTGTTTTAGTCTCTCAATAGATTCTAGTTTTTCATAGGTGAAACGTGAATCCAAAACAAATCTATAAACATTTGATAGCTCAAGAAAATAAGGACCCCTATCTCCATTTAAGGAAATCAATTCTTCAACAAAATTATATTCTTGCTTTGAATAAAAATATTCAAGAGCAGCAGCGTAATTAGATTTCTTAATCCCTTGTGATACATATAACTTTAATAAAGTAGCTTCATTACTTTTATCGATCGTCTGAATAATTTTACGAGCCATCCAAAAGGCAATTTCTTTTCCATTTATAAATTTGCTAAAATAGCTATCACTTATCCCAATCTGCTTTGCTATCACTTTTTGGTTAGTGCCACTTGATCTCAATATTTGCTGTAGATAAGCTCTCATATTTTTTACTGTTAATATATTCATGACATCACCTTTTCGAATACAAATTTACCAACCATTTAATTAGAAGTGTGTCGATTTCTGACGAAACTTATTTAGAATTTTTTGATTTTTTAGTTGCCACTTTGTTTATTTAATTCTTTATTATACCATATTTTACACGTTTTTCTTGATGACATAGTAGTATTTTCTATAAACAAAACTTTTTAAAAAACAAAAATGGTGTTATCTTTATAAATAATCTAAGATAAAATGGAAATTTGTTAGAGGTGAAATGATGCCTGTATACAAGGATAAGAAAACCAATACATATTACTTTGCAAAAAGGATCACTTTAAGTGACGGAACAAAAAAACAAGTGAAACGCAGAGGGTTTAAAAAGAAGAAAGATGCCCAAGAGGCCGAAGCAGAGTTGCTACTCGGCTACAATGATGAAAAAGTAGCTGCGATTACTTTTCAAGAAGCTGCTCAATCTTATTTTGACTGGTATCAAGCTCGACGAAAAAAGTCATCAATTCAGGTGATTAAAAACATCATCTTCAACCACCTAATACATGAATTTGGACAAATGGAAATAAAGAAAATTTCTCCAAGACATGTAATGCTTTATCAAAATAAAATCATTAATAAATATGCTCCTGATTTTCTCAAAAAAATTCATTCTACCTTATCAGCCGTATTCAACTTTTCAGCGAAGTATCATGGTACTGAGAATAACCCGGCGAAAGTAGTTGGTAATTTTGAAGTAACTGTTAATAAAAGGTTGAATTATTGGGAGTTTGAAGAGTTTAAAACATTTATAAGTGTGGTGGATGACCCATTGTACAAAGCATTCTTTTCCACGCTTTATTTTAGTGGA
Organism: Bacillus xiamenensis; assembly: GCF_001857925.1. Classification (NCBI taxonomy): domain Bacteria; kingdom Bacillati; phylum Bacillota; class Bacilli; order Caryophanales; family Bacillaceae; genus Bacillus; species Bacillus xiamenensis. The sequence goes on along the minus strand of NZ_CP017786.1, from coordinate 2,302,532 downwards.
GCGAGAAAAGGAGAGTTACTCGCCTTAACATGGGCTGATGTCAATTTCGAGGAAAATTATATAGACATTAATAAGACGGAGTACAATAGAGAAATTACCCCTCCAAAAACATCCGCATCGATAAGAATTATTTTGATGCCAAATCAAGTGATGGATCTATTAAAGGGCATAAAAAAAGACGCTGAAAAAATAGCGCCAGTTAAAAATGATTATAGAGTTTTTGGAACGTTTTACGATAGTATAGCTACCAGCACTATCGACAGACGTTATGCAAAATATTTAAAAGAATCGAATGTCAGAAAAATTGTTATTCACGAATTCAGACATTCTCATGCCTCATATTTAATAAATAAGAATTGTAATCCTTTGGTGCTAGCCAATCGTTTAGGGCACTCAGATGTTGCAGAAACTTTAAACACTTATAGCCATCTGTACCCTTCAAAACAAAAGGAAGTTGTGGCTTTCATGGAAGAAGAAATTTTCTAAAATGATGCCAAAATGATGCCAGTCCCACATCAAGGGCTTTTAAACCCTTGATACGACTGCATTCTAAAAGTTTTGATGGAGACGGTGGGAGTCGAACCCACGTCCAGAGACATCGATTACTTAAGCGTCTACGAGCGTAGTCAACATATTTACGTGTTCACTCATCCTCATGCCTGCTGACGGGCGCTTGGAGAGCTAGTCTGATGGATCTCTTCTTACGTCCTCAGACGAAAACGTAAGCGTAGCCTACTTCATTGGGCTCCTCACAGACACATAGGCGATGTCAGGAAGAGCTCGCTGCGCTTATTAGGCAGCTAGTGCTAAGTTTTGGTTAAAACTTTTAGTTTTGCCAGTTACATTTAAGTGCGTGTTAACGAGATCGCCTCTCGGCTCGCAGCCTAAGCTCGAACCATCCCTGTCGAATCCGTAACGTCCCCTTGTAAAAGGGATATACGGGATGGAAACGTTCTTTAGCTTAACTGCTTCCGTATATAACTATTATAACAACTTCATCGCTCGAAACAACTGGTGGTTTCTGTAAAAAATGACGATGATTGATGACTGCATATCATATTGTAGCATAGTGCTTCGGGCCTCAGCAAGCAATCCGCTCTGGACTAGAATTGCTTTTGCCGATCACGGAAGGCACGCTCGATTTCACGTTTTGCATCTTTTTTCTTCAAATCTTCACGCTTATCGTATTTCTTTTTCCCTTTACCGACTCCGATTAGCACTTTGGCAAAGCCATTTTTCAAATATAGTTTAATGGGAACAAGTGAATAGCCCTCTTCCTTAGTGGCACCAATCAATTTGCTGATTTGCTTGCGATGAAGCAGCAGCTTTCTTGTTCTCAGCGGATCATGGTTATAACGGTTCCCCTGCTCGTATGGGCTTACGTGCATGTTGTGAAGAAACACTTCTCCTCGTTCGATTTTGGCAAAGGAATCTTTTAAATTCACTTTTCCTGCTCGAATTGATTTGATTTCCGTCCCTTGTAGCACAAGGCCGGCTTCGTAGGTTTCTTCTATAAAATAGTCATGATTTGCTTTTTTGTTTTGGGAAACAACTTTTCCCTCTCCCTTTGGCATTGGCGAACACCCTCCTTTTGACACAAACACGGTCCAAATCGTACGGATTATTTTATCAAACAATCCAGCTTTCGACAATGCTGACGTCACGTGGTCAAAAAGCAAATAGAGCATGATGCCCTATTTGCTTTTTGTCACGTTACTTTTTCTTTTTGCGCTTTTGTTTCGGTGCGTTATCAAATACGCGTTTTTTCTTTTTCTTCTTTTTACGGCTCGTAAACCACTCTCCACCGCTTTTTTCATCTTTGGCTTTTTCTCCAGAAGGTTTTTGACCTCCGCGCCCTCTTTTGGCTGGTGGATCTGTCCGCTTTTTGAACTTGAAGTCTTTTGGCGATTTACGGCGAGTGCCTTTCATTCCGACGATTTCAAAATCAATCGAATGCTCATCTTTATTGACATCAACTACTTTGACAGTGATTTCATCACCGATACGGTAGACATTTCCTGTACGTTCACCGATCATGGCAAAGTGCTGTTCATCAAAGCGATAATAATCGTCTGTCATGTAGCTCACATGGACAAGACCTTCTATCGTATTCGGCAGTTCAACGAATAGTCCGAAATTCGTAACCGAACTAATCATACCATCAAACTCTTCACCGATTTTATCAAGCATAAACTCTGCCTTTTTCAGGTCATCTGTTTCGCGCTCAGCATCAACAGAGCGGCGCTCCATTGTAGATGCATGATCTGCGATTTCTGGCAGCAGTTGTCCCCATTTTTCAAGGGTCGCTTCGTCTGTCTTTTTCTCTATTAAATAGGTTCTGATCAGCCTATGCACGATTAAATCCGGGTAACGGCGGATCGGCGATGTGAAGTGTGTATAGAATTCCGTTGATAATCCAAAATGGCCAATGCTTTCTGGATCATACTTCGCCTGTTTCATAGAGCGAAGCATCACAGTTTGAATGACGACTTCTTCCGGCTGATCACGGACGGCATCAAGTACACTTTGAAGAGCACGCGGGTGAATATTGGTTGACGTACCTTTGACAATGTAACCAAATGTCGTCACGAACTCTAAAAAGCGCTGAAGCTTCTCGGGATTTGGTTCTTCGTGAATTCGGTAAATGAACGGCACATTCATCCAGTGGAAATGCTCGGCAACTGTTTCGTTTGCAACCAGCATGAATTCTTCAATTAATTTCTCGGCGACAGAACGCTCACGAATGACCACATCTTTCGCTACTCCTTCATCATCTACAAGCACTTTTGCTTCCTTGAAATCAAAGTCTACAGCTCCACGCTCCATCCGCTTGTCGCGAAGAATTTCTGCAAGCTTCTCCATCTCTTGGAACATCGGTACAAGCGGCTCATATTTGTCTAGAAGCTCTTCGTCTTGGTCCACTAAAATCTTATTCACATCGGAATACGTCATTCTCTCTGTCGTTTTGATCACACTTTGGAAAATCTCGTGTTTGACAACCTTCCCGTTTTGATCAATAACCATTTCACAAGACAGTGTAAGACGATCGACTTTCGGATTTAATGAACAAATACCGTTTGACAGACGATGAGGAATCATTGGGATAACGCGGTCTACAAGATACACACTCGTCCCGCGCTCATAGGCTTCCCGATCAATTGGGGAATTCTCCGTCACATAATGAGAGACATCCGCAATATGCACCCCTAGCTTGTATTTACCATCATCCAGCTTTTGCACAGTAACAGCATCATCTAAGTCCTTTGCATCTGCACCGTCAATTGTTACAATCGTCTCGTTGCGCAGATCACGTCTGCCTTCCAGATCTTTTTCATCAATTGTTTCAGGTGTGTCTGCCGCCTGCTTCAGTGCTTCTTCAGGGAACTCACCTGGCAGACCGTGTTTATGAATGATCGACAAAATATCAATGCCAGGGTCATTTTTATGACCTAAGATTTCAGTCACTTCACCCTCTGCGCTCATTCTGCCTTCTGGATAACTTGTCAGTGTCACAACAACCTTATGACCTTCAACCGCTCCGTTTTTAGCGGATTTCGGAATAAAGATATCGTTTGTGATTTTTTTATCATCGGGAATGACAAAACCAAAGCTTTTCGTTTCAGTATACGTACCGACAACTGTCTGAGTATTACGCTCTAGAATACGGATGACAGTTCCTTCTTTTTTGGTGCCGTTTGATTTATGGCTGACACGCACCATGACGGTATCACCATTCATCGCTGTGCCCAGCTCATTAGGCGGAATGAAAATATCATCCTGTCCAAACTCTTCAGGTGTCACAAATGCAAATCCTTTTGCATGAGCAGACAGCTTCCCTTTTACCAAGTTCATTTTTTCTGGTACACCATAGCGGTCGCTGCGGGTACGGACGATAAGTCCCTGATCCTCTAATATCACAAGTGCTTTGACGAGCTCTTTATAATCATCCGGATTGGTAATTTCCATCATGACTTCTAATTCTTGTACCGTTAACGGTTTGTACGCCTCTTCCTGCATAAACGTAAGTAGTTCATCCATAAATTCTTCTTTTTGCACACTCTAACCCCCTATATATTTAAATTGACCAATCGAGTGATTCTAAGAATGCATATACATCCTGATGAACCTTCTCTCGCTCTTTATCAAGCGTAATGACATGGCCTGATTCTTCATACCATTTCAAATGTTTTTCATCTGTCTCTACTTCGTTATAAATAATATTTGCACTGTCTGTATTAATCATATGATCATGACGTGCCTGAACAACAAAAGTAGGTGAATAAATCATGTCAACATTGTTTCTCACTTCTGCAATCAGTTCTTGAAGAGCCTTGAGCGTATTCATTGGTGTTTTCTTGAACTCTTCCATCTCTTGTTCAATCTGATCCTCTGACTTACCCTCGAATTTTTTATAGTTACGGGCATAATCTAGTACACCCTGGTACATGACTTCTTCACTTTTTATGTACATAGGTGCACACATAGGTACAATTCCCTTTACAGGTACAGTGTAACCTAATTTCAATGAAAAAACTCCTCCGAGGGATAGTCCGCATACAGCAATCTCCTCATAGCCCTCATCTTTTAAAAATTGATAACCTTCTTCTACATCTTTCCACCAATCTACCGGGCCTGTATGGACAAGTTCCTCTGGCGGTACGCCGTGTCCTTTGTATTGAGGTGCATGGCATGTATACCCTCTTTCATTCAAATAGCGCCCAAGCATCCGAACATCTGCTGTATTCCCAGTAAAACCGTGAAGAAGAAGCACCGCCTTTTCTCCACCTTTGAACGTAAATGGTTTTGGTGTAACAACTTTCATGATGTGACTTCCTTTCTTTTTGATATAGTTTATATTTTCCACCTGTATGTACGAAACAAACACAAAAGAGTGCTAATAATAAAAAAAGGTCTGAAAAAAGATCAGACCTTCTGTTACTCGCGCCTTACACGCCTAAATATGCCAATGCAAGTGTTAAGATGAAGAAAAGCACTGACAAAATGACAGTTAATCGGTGAAGAATCAAGTCAAGACCTCTCGCTTTTTGCTTACCGAAAAGCTGCTCGGCTCCACCTGAAATAGCGCCTGACAGTCCAGCACTTTTACTTGATTGCAATAATACAACGATGATAAGTGCGATACTGACAATTACGAGTAATGTGATAACAAATGCGTGCATGAAAACACCTCCAGACAAACTGGTACACATAACTTTATTTTACATGAAAACAAGGTACATGTCACGAAACATCAAAATAAAGATTTCCTATATATTGTCGACTTTATTTGTCATTTTGATTCAATTTCGCTCCAATGTGCTGCATGCCGCATTTTTTATATGCAATTTTTGAGTTAAAAAACGTTTTTAGCGAGTTGCATCTTCTTGCAAGAGCTGTTTTAATTCTACTAACAACTGTTCAGCTCCTTCAGGACTCAGAACCACTTTGCCATTTCCATAGCTTTTGTTGTGTTTCGTTATTTTTCCAGTTAAAAGGCAGCTTTTGTCTGCATCATATTTTTTCAGCATAATGGTTTGATCTTCGATGAAAATTTCTAACAGCTGCTCTTCTTTGATATTAAGTACCTTTCGCATTTCTGAAGGCAGAACAATTCTACCAAGAGAATCAATGTGTCTAACCATCCCAGTTCTTTTCAATGAGGTTGCCTCCTTTATGATGATACGATGATTACATTCATTGACTTTTGTCAACATCTTCATAGTAAAATAGATCTTCAAATTTCTTATCAAAGTAATGAATCATTTTGCCAATGACAAGCTGTCCTGGCTTCCTGTGACCATTTAATACCCTGCTGAGTGTGGCAGGAGAGATGCCAATTTCATCTGCGAGCTGATTTAAAGACATATCGTTTTCGATCATATACTGCATCACAAAAGCCCGCCTGATCTGAATCTTTTCGACCATCATTACAACCTCCTGTAGGATCAATATGTACAACATGTAGAACTCTCACATCAATCAGCTTCATTTACTTATGTCAACACTTTTATGCCCTTGCTATTTCCTTTGGTCAATGATCATACTAAAATAAGTCATATACTGAAATGTGAGGTTCGATGACATGAATCACTTTGGTGAACAATTACGCATTTTAAGAGAAAATAGAAAAATGTCTGTCAATCAGCTTGCCATGTATTCAGGTGTTAGCGCTGCTGGTATTTCTCGGATTGAAAATGGAAAGCGCGGTGTGCCGAAGCCTTTAACCATAAAAAAATTAGCACGCGCTTTGAAGGTGCCTTATGAGGATTTAATGCTGCTTGCCGGTTATATTGAACAAGAAAAAGTTCACGAAATGAAACCTAAATATGAGTCCATGTTAAAAATCTATCAAACGGCGCTTCAAAAAGATGTCGAACATCTCCCCATTTTTGATGGAGACCAATGGGAAACGCTCACCGCACATGACATCAGCCAGTTGAATCAATACTTTCTCACGCTCATCAACCAAAAAAAGGCGAACAAATAGTTGGGCATAAACTTAAGATACATCCACCATTAACTAATGTCAATATTTTCATGGTATACTTATTGCCAATAGTCAACAAATCAAGTAAACTAGAGGTAACTAATCTTTAACCATGTGAGGTTTTGAGTTGATGAACTTCGGTGCATATTTAAGAGCATTGCGTGAGGAAAAGAAGCTGTCAGTGAACCAGTTAGCGATGTATTCAGAGGTCAGTGCTGCCGGTATTTCTCGGATTGAAAATGGGAAACGAGGCATTCCGAAACCTCCTACAATTAAGAAGCTGGCAGGTGCATTAAAGATACCTTATGAGGAAATGATGAAGGCTGCAGGCTATATTGAAGAAGCAACCCCTGCCCAAGTCATGAAGGAAGAAGAAATGGCTTTGTCCAAAATACGAGAAACAGCAGACAACTATGGGCTTGGCGACCTTGAAATATTCAATGGGGACATCTGGTCCACCTTATCTAAAAAAGAAATAGAGGATCTAAACCGCTATTTGCTGTTTCTGTTAAACAGCCGTTCATCGTCGTAAAATGTTTTGAGCATTGACAAGCTTTTTGCGCTGATTTATGACAGAATTACGGTATAATGGGTTCAGATTGGAGTGAAGAAAGATGAATCAATCTGACATGTGCCCGCGGTTTGAAAAAGCAGTTGAGTTATTAAGTAAACGCTGGGTGGCACTGATTGTTTTTCAGCTTCTCTCAGGTCAGCAGCGCTTTAGTGAAATTGAGGCAGCCCTGACAAATTTAAGCGGAAGAGTATTATCTGAGAGATTAAAAGAGCTTGAAGCAGCAGGCATTGTAAAACGGGAGGTTTTCGCTGAAACACCCGTGCGTATTGAGTATTCTTTAACGGATATGGGACGCTCACTTGCACCCGTTTTTGAGGAAATTGCGAAATGGTCCTCTGAATGGATCAATCTTGAATCATAATTTCTCCTCAAATGAGCCCGCCTGTTGATCATAAAACAACCTCCCTTACCATTTGTAAGAGAGGTTGTTTCTTTTTCATCGCTTAAGCCGATGTCATATTTTTTTCAGCTAGCGCTTTATTCTCTTTTTTCTTGTTTGTTGGGCTTAAATAACGTTCAAGCCAGCCCATGACAAGGTCGGCAATAATGGCCATGAGCGCAGTTGGAATAGCACCTGCTAAAATGATGGCTGTTCCGTTGGTGGCGTTTGAACCTCTAATGATGATATCTCCAAGTCCTCCAGCACCAACAAATGTCCCAATCGCTGTAATGCCGATTGCGATGACCAGTGCGGTTCTTAAACCAGCCATAATAACCGATAAAGCAAGCGGTAATTCAACCATTCTCAGCACTTGCCATTTCGTCATACCCATTGCTTTCCCCGACTCTAAATAGGCATGCTCAATGCTGACAATCCCTGTGTACGTGTTGCGGATGATCGGCAAAAGCGAATACAGAAAGAGTGATAGGATGACTGTATTTGCGCCAAGTCCTAATACAAGCATCAACACTGAAAGCATCGCTAATGCTGGAATCGTTTGAATGACATTTGTAATTGCGAACACCCAATTGCTCAATTTGCGGTAATGCGCCACAAAGATGCCTACTGGAATTCCGACAATCGCCGCAAATAGCACCCCATACGCTGACATGAGAAAATGCCGATAAAATTCTTCTAACACATATGAACCGTTCTGCTGATAATATGTCCATAATTGCTGCAGTGTGTCCATCAGCCCTGACACCTCCCAATCTTACTCAAAGTAATTGTGTTTCTTTAAGAAATTTTTCGCAACAGTCGCTGGTTCTTGAAGCTCTCCATCGACTTGATAGTTTAGCTCTTGCATCTGTTCTGTACCGATTTTTCCAATCAGCCTGTTGATGACCTTGTCGAGCCCTGGATGTTCTTTTAATACTTTCTCCGGGACAACTGGTGATGCATCGTAAGGCGGGAAGAATCGTTTATCATCTTTTAAGATTTTGAGATTATACGCTTTGATCCGGCCATCTGTTGAATAGGCAAGCACAATATCCATTTTTTCATTTTTCAATGCGTCATAGACTAGACCGATCTGCATCGGAAAGGTGCTTCCAAATTCAATTCCGTATGTTTTCACAAACCCTTCATAACCGTCGCCTTTCTTTTTCAGCCAAATATTATCCACACCGAAGCGATAATTCTTGGCATTCTTTTTCAAATCAGAGACTGTTTCCAGGTTGTTTTCCTTCGCCATCTTTTGCGTCACGGCAAAGGCATACGTATTATCAAATCCATAGGAATCAAACCATTTGTAATCGTAGCGTTTTTTGAATTCTTTCTGGACGATTTCCATTGCACGTTTTGGATCTTTTACCGCATCCATTCCGAGCGTACTTGTCAAATCTGTGCCTGTATATCTTGTCGCAGAAATGTCGACATCTCCGTTTTCCATCGCTTTCTGCTGTACGGTGTTTGAGCCTAGGTTTTTCACAATGGTTGTCTTTTTATCTGTGTAATGCTCAATGATATCTCCAACCATATAAGCCATAATTTCTGATTCAGTAAAGTTTTGTGCTCCGATTCGCAGCGTGCCCCCTGAGGAGCCGGCTAGTCCAGGAAGTGAACAGCCACTTATCAATAGCAAGCATCCAGCAAGCAGTGCACTGATCCATTTTGTTTTTCGATTCTTCACATGAGCCAACTCCTTATGAAACTTCCTTCAATCCTTTTAAGCCTTCTGGTGTTACTTTTTTCTCAAGCTTCATCAATGAAAAGTCGATGATGACCGCTAAAATGGTGACAGGGATGGCACCTGCAATAATGTATTCCGGCTGGTATAGCTGAAGTCCAATTAAAATGTAGTCACCAAGACCGCCTCCACCGATAAAAGCTGCAAGTGTTGTCCAGCCAATTAAATAAATGGTTGATGTTCTAACACCTGCCATAATGATCGGAACGGCAAGCGGCAGTTCAACAAGACGAATTTGCTCCCATGTCGTCATGCCGATCCCTTTACCAGATTCAAGCAAGTTTTTGTTCACACCTTGAACACCTGCATACGTATTTCTCAAAATAGGCAAAACCGAATAGAAAAATAGAGCAACGATTGCAGGTATTTTCCCGACTCCCAAAATAGGAATAAAAAATGCAAGAATCGCTAAACTAGGGAGTGTTTGAAAGATATTCACGACACCGATGACAACACCTGCGCCTCTTTTCATTCGTGTGAGAATCACGCCTAAAGGAACGGCAACGATAATGCCTAACACAACGGCAATCAAAGAAATATATAAATGCTCCCACATTTTTGTGAGGAGTTCCCCACCATTTTTCTCTAGAAAATCCATGATTTGATCCATGTGTACACCTCCCTTAGTTCATTTCAGTGACAGCCTCCGGCGTATCTTCTCCCCAAATGGAGTCATATACAACATCCACAAGACTTGCACGTGTCACAATGCCTTTTAAATGACCCTGTGCATCGACAACTGGTACATATTTAATGCCTCGTATTAAAATTTTTCGGACGGTATCTCTTAGAAGTGCGCCTTCTTGTACTGTATAGAATTCTGTATTTAAAATATCGCCAACAAAGGCTGCTTTTCTGCGGTTCGCATCAATTGTTTCGATGTCGATATAGCCTTTTAGCACATGATTTTCATCAACGACGAGCAGGGAATCCACCCGCTTTTCTCTCATAATAAAGATGGCATCTGTCAGTGTTTTTTCGACTGTAATTGTGACTGGTGACGTGTTCATCATTTGTTCCACACGTTCCATATTCGGATTTGATTGAAGCAAGCGTTCTTTCCCGATGAATTCTTCTACGAACTCGTTGACAGGGTTACGTAAAATATCATCTGGCGTGCCTACTTGGACAATCTCTCCATCTTTTAAGATCACAATGCGGTCAGCAAGTTTGATCGCTTCATCCATGTCATGTGTGACGAATACGATTGTTTTATTTAGCGTTTTTTGTAGCTTCTTAAATTCTTCCTGCAATGAATCTCTTGTGATGGGGTCAAGTGCTCCAAATGGTTCATCCATGAGGATAAGAGGGGGTTCTGCTGCTAATGCGCGAAGAACTCCGATCCGCTGCTGCTGTCCTCCACTGAGTTCATGCGGGTAACGCTCTAAATATTCCGGCCCCATGTCGACGAGTTTGAGCAGTTCTCGTGCACGTTCTTTTCGTTTTTCTTCCGGCCATTTTAGCAGCTTCGGAACAAGTGAAATGTTTTGTGCAATGGTCATATGGGGGAAAAGCCCAATTTGCTGAATCACATAACCAATTTCTCTTCTTAATTGGACTGGATCTTTTTTCATAATGTTTTCTCCCTCGATCAAAATCTTTCCTGAGGAAGGTTCAATGAGTCGATTGATCATCTTCATGGTTGTCGTTTTTCCACAGCCACTCGGTCCAATAAAACAAATAAATTCTCCTTTTGCTATTTCTAAATCAATATTTTTGACAGCTTTTTTTCCGCCTTTATACGTCTTAGATACATTCTCTAGTTTCAGCAAATGAGACACCTCCAATTAGTCGGATATATATTTTCAGAAAATTTACACCTTATTTATTATAGTGCAAACTTTATAAAATAAAAAGTTTACGATGTGTTTATATTGCATAAGATTTATTTAAAATTTTCAGTTAACGGTCAGATATGTAACGATCCCTCCTTTTTCCTCCAACTTACGAGCAAATACTCAATATTTATTGTTTTCATCAACAAACAGGTATATGATATATTGTGTTACAAATTGTCAGTCATGAAGGGATGAAGCGGGGAGTGGACAAGCAAGCGTTAGGTGCCATTCAAAAAGCACAGGATCATTATATTGAAAAAGCTGCCGAGAACATGAATGCCTTTGGTCTTTCTGCCACAGTGGGCAGAGTGCTTGGTATCATTCACATGAACCGTAAACCAATGACGCTCGGTGAGCTCTCAGAGGCGACCGGCATGAGCAAAACGAGAATGAGTCAAGTCGTTCGAGAAATGCTTGATTTGAATATTGCTGAAAAGGTGTATGAAAAAGGAATACGTAAAGATTTGTATGATGTTGAGCAAGATCATTACCAAACCTTTATTTCATTGTTTGCAGCCAATTGGTCACGTGTGGTCAGCAAAAATCGCAAGGCACATAAGAAGACATGCAAGGAATTGCTGGAGCTGCTCGAACAAGATGACTTACCAGAAGAGACAGAGGATAAAATCAATCTTCTTCTTTCAGAAATTAAGGAAAGCCTTGATTACTATGATTGGATTAGCCGCTTAATTGAGTTCTTCGAAAGCGAAGAAGTATTTAAACATGTGCCAAAACCTTAAAAAAGCTGTTTTATTTTACAACTTTGTAGAAAAAAACAGCTTTTTTATATACACTTATGACATCAGCATTGGAAACATCCCTTTTATTCCTGAGCCAATCATTTCAACTGCCACAACAGCAAGAATCAATCCCATTAATCGTGTCACGACATTCATCTCTGTTTTCCCCATTTTTCGCATGATGAAACTTGAGTAATGAAATGCATAATAGGTCATGGTCAGAACGACCACAATCCCAATCAGAATCGCAAGCATATGAAGCGTTACTTGGCTTCCTGGCGTTAAGCTCATGACGGTAGCGATTGTACCAGGTCCGGCAATGATCGGAATGGCGAGCGGGGTCACCGAGACATCTGCCTTCTCTTTGCTTTCTGCCTTTTCATCCGAATGAGGGTTTTGAACATGTGATTCTTTTGCATTCAGCAAATTGTAAGCGATACCAAAAATAAAAATACCTCCGGCGATGCGGAGTGCATGAATATCGATGCCAAACAATTTGAAAATGAGCCTGCCTGCCAGTAGAAAGGCAATCAAAATAATAAATGACACAACAATGGCTTTTTTGGCTGTTTGGGAGCGTTCCTTCTCTGAATAGCCTTCTGTTAAAGTGATGAATAGAGGCACGTTTCCAATCGGGTTCGATACAGCAAATAATGACACAATGACATGAATCATAAAGGAAATCAACAGACACCCTCCTTTTTTCATAGTGTCTGCCAATCTGATGCGAATATTCCCTTGTTCGGATAAAACCTATTCGGCTTTAACCGTTGATTAGAGAGGCTTGAAGACAGGAGGATAGAACATGAAAAAAACATCCCCTTCGCTCTCAGTAGGGTATGATTGGGGCGTGAAACAAGGAGATATTGAAAAATAGAAAGGATGAAGTGAATTGATACAGATTCGGCCGTTGCCCCCTGATCAATCTGTCCCTATGGATCTTTTATTATTAGCTGATCCTTCAAAAGAAAAGGTCCTTGCCTATGTAGAATCTGGCTCTTGTTATGTTGCCTTTCATGAACAGGACATGCTAGGTGTCTATGTTCTCACGTCTCTGTCTCAGCATACAGTGGAAATCATGAATGTCGCTGTGAAGGAGTCATGGCAAGGAAAAGGGATTGGAAAACAGCTGGTGCGCCATGCCATTTCAGAAGCCAAAGCTGCCGGCTTTCACACAATTGAAATTGGCACAGGCAACTCCAGCATTCAGCAGCTCGCCCTTTACCAAAAATGCGGATTTCGCATGGCGTCCATTGATCATGATTTCTTTCTTAAACATTATGATGAACCGATCTATGAAAATGGCATTCAGTGTATGGATATGGTTCGGCTGTCACTCGTTCTTCAAGCAGACTGAGTCCATTCAGCCTGCTTTTTTATGTTCTGCTCTTTTTCACTGCATGAATCACATATTGAATCAAGAAATAAAGCACGGCACCCGCTAAAAAACAGACCACGCATCCAAAGAGGGTCGCCTCAGAGCTGAATTGATACTGTTCAATTTTCATGATATAAAATGGCATGCCAAACAGAGTTGGACTTGATTCCACATGTTTGACCTCTAGCAGCAGTAAAAATACCGGAGTCATAAACACAGCAAATACATAAAGCATCGCTAGCGTTAAGCCGCTAGAAAACGAATGAAAAACTTTGACCATCTATTTCTCTCCTTTCATCTCTTTTAAGCTTGCTGTGATATTTTTCCCGTCTGGACAAGCTGGATGTAGCATCATAGTGTTTAGTAAAGAAAAAAGCAGCAAAGGATGAGTCATCGGATGCTTCCATATCAGAAAAAGCACAGCCGAGCAGATTACTGGAAACAACGGACCTGCAAGTGCCACCATCATATTAAAGCTCGGCCGGGCAAAGGTCTCATGAACGATCGACACGTGCTTCCAATCGATCATCACCACATAATCAAAAAGCGGCCTTTTTTCGATTTTGTTGCACAACATCACCATCAGTATATGACCGAGTTCATGAATGACCACAACCGCTATCAAGCAAATCAAAAGTTCCATCATCGCACAATCGGCCTCTTTAACATGGCAGCATATATACAGCTAAAGAATACGGCTGAGAAGGCCATGTAGGCGATTGAGAGAAGCTCGGTATGTGCTGAAAGCCACTCTAATAAAATCATATCCATCATGCTGAACACAGCAATCATCATCACAATCACAAACAGTTTATTCAACTCGCTGATTTTCACGACAAAGCCTACACATGCCGCCATGACGGTGATCAATAAAATGGACAGACTCGCCAAAACGTGACCTTCACTTTCAATGCCCAACACCACATAAGCAAGCCCGATATACACAAAATATATCAACAAATTGATCGTGTAATAAAATAAAATTCTCGACAGTAAATAAGCGCCTTTTGATGAATTTAACATAAAGATGGCTCGATGGTTCATATGATATTCCCTGCCAATCATCAGCGGAAGCATGATCAAGATCTCTTTTAATGCAAACTGCACAATAAAAGCATACAGCCAGCCAGTCTCTGCCGGAGTAAACACAAACGGGAGACCTATCGTGAAACAGACAAGAAATAAAAACAGAATACCCTGTTCTTTAAACACAGCTGATCGCGTGAAATAAACAAATTCCTGCCGTAATTGAGTCAGAAATGAAGAATCCGTTCTGATTTTCTGGTAAGAAAACGCCTTTACTTCTACTTTCAGCTGCAAAAACATCCGATTGACATAACAAGGCGCTAAACCCTTCAGCCAAAGCCATCCGGCGCATAGTAAGATCACAAGAAACACGAGATAGCCAAACGGCCATACGTGCATCATCTCAGCCGCTTTTTGAAAGAGAAAAAACTCAAAAGCGCCGAGCGTCACAAATCCGATCGTTTGTAGCAGTAAATGCTCTTTTGTTTTTGAAATGAAATGGCTCACTCCGATTCGTATGAGCATCCAAGAAGCGAGCGCATACAGCGCCAATACACAGCAAGTAACACAAATAACCATCATCCAATACATAGATGGGATAACGCCGCTAATAAAAAGTCCAAAACCAATTGGCAAAAAAAGCAGGCCAAGCATCATGAAGCAAAACAACACCGGAAAGAAATAGACACACAGGACAAATGACACACTTTGAATCGCACTATTCAGAAAGAAGAATTGATACTCTTGACGCTTCATTTTATTGCGGGAAAAGACAACACCCGCACCTAAAAGTAAAAGTGTCATTTTCACAAATTGAAGGTATAAAGCAGTTGGTTCGCTTTCCCCTGCTTGCATAAAAAAACGCAGGCTCATGACCACGTATGTGGCATAGATCAACAAGAAAAATGCGGCTGCTGTGAGAAGCTGCAAAGGATATTTTTTGCCGATCTGCTTTACTTTCGTTATGAGCATGCCCCATTCTATTTTATGAAGAACGTGTCGTGTCCAAATCATTGAGTAACCTCTCCACCTGTATATAGTAATCTCGATTCACTTCTTTATAAATGTCCTCAAGTGCTTGTTGAGGAAATGTCCGGCTTGTTTCTTGACGAGACATATCCAGCTTTACGTCACCGTTTCTTAAGATCATGAGATGATCATACAATGTCTCACCAAAACTTAAATGATGAGTGGAAATGAGGATACCAGCGCCTTGATCTCTCAGTTTCATGAGCACCTTTTTTAAGATGATCATCATATCTGGATCAAGTCCGTTCGTTGGCTCGTCGAATACATAATAATCACAAGGCCTGAGGAGCTGTGAAATGATCTGCGTTTTCTTTTG
This sequence comes from Bacillus xiamenensis, assembly GCF_001857925.1. NCBI lineage: Bacteria > Bacillati > Bacillota > Bacilli > Caryophanales > Bacillaceae > Bacillus > Bacillus xiamenensis. Next base: position 2,287,015 of record NZ_CP017786.1, on the reverse strand, counting down.
ATTGCCATGAGACAGCTGGGCAATTGGCTGATCCATATACGGACTCAGCTCAAAAAGATCAACGAATGTCTCCTCCCGCGTGATATCTTGCTCATGTGGTAGCTGGAGTAAGTGAAAATATTCTCTCGGCGTTAAATAATCAAACAAAGCATGTTCATCAGGAATATAGGAAACATGTTCTTTTAATAGGGAGATATGAGCTGAGGATTGAAAGTTCAGCTGTTGACCATGTAAAGATACGTACCCTGTAAATGGCGTCAGCCCAAACATAGATTGAATCATCGTTGTCTTTCCTGCACCATTATGCCCCAAAAGAAGAAGCATACGTCCTTTCTCCACATTTAGCTGAATATTGCGAAGAGAGAAGGTGCGGCTATACGTTTTTTCTTTTAATTGTAAGGTCAGCATCATGTCCCTCCGTTTGTTTCAGATAGAACAGATGACTTCGCCTCACGATATCGTCATCTGTCCCTTACATCTGCTAAAAACTCAACCGCATTTGATTTTGATGTAAATGCCTAAAAACTTGAATTGCCCTGCAAATTTAGAGCCTTTTCCAAATGTTTTGCATGCCCAAACCAGTGCTGCAAATGTCACTACACCTAAAATAACCGCAAGAACATAAATCCAAAATGAGTTTTTCTGTGTATTCTGAGAAGTTAGGATTCGTTGCTTCTTTTCCTCATAGGCTGCCAATAAATGTAGTACATACATGTACACACTTACAGGAAAACGAAGACTAAAAGCATTCAGCATCTTAACACCTCCTAATATATGTAAAACAATAACACCATCATACATAAAACATAAGTTCAAATTTATTCATATTTCTAGAAATTTTTTCATGATTTCTTTCTTATATATTGGCATTTTACCGAATTTTCAATGACAGAAGAATTATTTTTTACAGAAAAAGGATATGCCAAATGGAATAGTTGCATGAACATAAAAAAAACGCTGCGTGTCGCTCTTATGTAAGAGCGGCACGCAGCGCGGTACTGGCATTATTTATTCAAGTTATAGAACGTTTCAATGCCATGATATTGTGCTGTTTCAGCCAATTGATCTTCGATGCGAAGCAATTGGTTGTATTTCGCCACACGGTCCGTACGAGACGGAGCACCTGTTTTGATTTGTCCAGCATTTGTTGCAACTGCAATGTCTGCAATTGTGCTGTCTTCTGTTTCACCAGAACGGTGAGAGATGACAGCTGTATATCCTGCGCGTTTTGCCATTTCGATTGCATCAAATGTTTCAGTTAATGTACCGATTTGGTTCACTTTGATCAGGATTGAGTTACCAACGCCGTTTTTGATTCCTTCAGAAAGCTTCTTCGTATTTGTTACGAACAAGTCATCTCCTACTAGCTGAACCTTGCTGCCAAGGCGCTCAGTTAATAGTTTGTGACCTTCCCAGTCGTTTTCATCAAGGCCGTCTTCGATAGAGATGATTGGGTATTTTGATACCATATCTTCATACCAGTCAACCATTTCAGCAGATGTTTTCACAACACCTTCGCCTGATAAATGATATTTACCGTCTTCTTTGTTATAGAACTCAGAAGATGCAGCATCCATCGCAAGTTTCACTTCTTCACCTGGTTTGAAGCCCGCTTTTTCAATCGCTTCTACGATTGTTTGAAGTGCTTCTTCGTTAGAACCAAGGTTTGGAGCGAATCCACCTTCGTCACCTACAGCTGTGTTTAAGCCTTTTGCGCTTAATACAGATTTCAGGCTGTGGAAGATTTGTGCGCCCATGCGAAGTGCTTCACGGAAGTTCGGTGCACCTACAGGCATAATCATGAATTCTTGGATGTCTACGTTGTTATCCGCATGCTCTCCGCCATTGACGATGTTCATCATTGGCACTGGAAGCGTTTTGGAGTTGAATCCACCAAGGTATTGGTAAAGTGGAATTTGCAAGAAATCAGCAGCCGCACGTGCTACAGCGATAGATACGCCAAGAATGGCATTTGCGCCTAATTTCCCTTTGTTTTCTGTTCCATCAAGTTCGATTAACAGCTTGTCAATCGCTACTTGTTCTGTTACATCAAAGCCTAAAAGCTCTGGTGCAATGATTTCGTTTACGTTGTTTACAGCTGTCAGAACACCTTTTCCAAGGTAACGGTCTTTGTCTCCGTCACGTAGTTCTACTGCTTCATATTCACCAGTAGAAGCACCACTTGGAACTAATGCACGGCCAAAACCGCCAGATTCTGTGTAAACTTCTACTTCAACTGTTGGGTTACCGCGTGAGTCTAATACTTCGCGTGCATATACGTCAACAATGTATGGCATTGTGATTTCTCTCCTTTTGAATCAATTTGTTATTTTTGAATCAATGATGTTCCTGTCATCTCTTTTGGTTTTTCAAGACCAAGTAAGTCTAAAAGCGTTGGCGATAGATCGGCTAAAATGCCGCCCTCTCTAAGCGTCACACCTTTTTTCGTGACGATCACTGGAACAGGGTTTGTTGTGTGCGCAGTATGCGGCTTTCCTTCTTCGGTAATCAGCACGTCTGCGTTACCGTGGTCTGCCGTGATGATGGCATGTCCGCCTTTCGCTAGGATTGCGTCGACTACAGCTCCTAAACACTCATCTACTGCTTCAATGGCTTTAATGGTTGGTTCAAGCATTCCTGAATGACCGACCATATCCGGGTTGGCGAAGTTCAGAATGATCGCATCATGCTTGTCTGCATTGATGTCTTCAACAAGTGCATCCCTTACCTCGTAAGCACTCATTTCAGGCTTTAGATCATAGGTTGCCACCTTTGGTGAATTAATCAAGATGCGGTCTTCACCAGGAAATTCTTCTTCACGTCCACCACTCATAAAGAATGTCACATGAGGATATTTCTCTGTTTCAGCAATCCGCAGCTGCTTCAATCCATTTTGTGAAATCACTTCTCCTACTGTGTTATCCAAATTCACTGGTTTGAAGGCGACATAGCCATCCACCGTTTCACTGAAGTGTGTAAAGCAAACGAAGTGTAAATGCTTCGGATACGCTTCTCCGCGGTCAAATGAGCGGAAATCTTCATTTGTGAATGTGTTTGAAATTTGAATGGCACGGTCTGGACGGAAGTTATAGAAAATCACAGAGTCGCCGTCGTTTACCTTTGCAACTGGCTCACCATTTTCTCTTGTAATGACAGATGGAATGACGAATTCATCATAGATTCCATTTTCATATGAGTCATCCACGACATCATAGACGTTTTGATAACTTGGACCTTCACCATACGCCATTGCTCGATATGCTTTTTCCACACGATCCCAGCGTTTGTCACGATCCATTGAGTAATAGCGTCCAGAAAGTGTTGCAATTTCACCGACACCAATTTCTTTGATTTGTTCTTCAAGCTGTTTTAAGTACACTTTGGCTGTCTTCTGACCAACATCACGTCCGTCCAAGAAGCCATGAATGTATACTTTTGTTAAGCCTTCTTTTTTCGCTAGTTTCAGCAATGCAAATAGATGCTGGATGTGGCTGTGCACACCGCCATCTGACAATAGTCCAAATAAATGAAGGGCCTTGTCATTCTCTTTTGCAGAGGTCATTGCGTCTAGGAACGTTTCGTTTTTTTCAAATTCCCCATCACGAATGGCGACATTCACTCTTGTTAAGCTTTGATACACAATGCGTCCTGCACCGATATTCAAATGCCCAACTTCAGAGTTCCCCATTTGACCTTCTGGGAGACCTACTGCTTCACCTGAAGCCGTTAACGTTTGATGCGGGAATTCGTTCCAGTAGCGGTCAAAGTTCGGTTTCTTTGCTTGTGCAACAGCGTTTCCGACTGTTTCACCTCTTAAACCAAACCCGTCTAAGATAATTAATGCAACTGGTTTCTTACTCATATTGACCTTCCTCCAATAATTGAACGAAAGACTGAGGCTCTAGGCTTGCGCCACCAACCAAAGCACCGTCAATATCGGATTCTGCCATATATTCTTTAATATTCGCCGGCTTTACGCTTCCGCCATATTGAATGCGAAGGCTGTCGGCCGCTTCTTGACCAAATTCGCTTGCAACGGTTTGGCGAATGTGAGCACAAACATCATTTGCATCTTTCGCTGTAGAAGATTTACCTGTACCAATGGCCCAGATTGGCTCATATGCAATCACAGATGCAGCAACTTGCTGCTTTGTTAAACCAGCTAGTGCTTTCTTCACTTGATCAGCGACAAGTTCATTTGTTTTGCCTGCTTCACGCTCTTCAAGCGTTTCACCTACACAGATGATTGGAACGATGCCATGCTTGAATGCTGCGTGTGCTTTTTTGTTCACTGTTTCATCTGTTTCAGCAAAGAATTCACGGCGCTCTGAATGACCGATCACTGAGTAGCCGATGCCAAGATCTTTTAGAGCAGCAGGGCTGATTTCACCAGTGAATGCACCGTTTTCTTCAAAGTGCATGTTTTGCGCACCAATTTTCAGGTCTGTTCCGTTTGAAAGGCTGTTCAGCTTTTCAAGGAAAAGGGCTGGTGCACATACAATAGATTCCACTTTGTCAGGAGATGGAATAGATGATTTTACTTCTTCAACGAAGCTGACCGCTTCGCCAAGTGTTTTATTCATTTTCCAGTTCCCAGCTATAATTGGTTTTCTCATGATTGACACTTCCTTATAGCAGTTTTGGTCTTATTTATCGTTTAATGCAGTCACACCTGGAAGCTCTTTGCCTTCCATAAACTCAAGTGAAGCGCCGCCGCCTGTCGAAATATGGCTCATCTGATCAGCAAGTCCAAATTTCTCAACAGCTGCTGCTGAATCTCCACCGCCAATGACAGAATATGTATCTTTTGCTTCTGCCAGTGCTTCTGCAATTGCTTTTGTTCCTTTGGCGAATGCATCAATTTCAAATACACCCATTGGACCGTTCCAGACAACAAGCTTGCTGTTTTTAATGACATCAGCATACTTCTCTCTTGTCTCTGTTCCAATATCAAGTGCTTCTAGATCACTTGGAATTTCAGAAATTGGCACAATGCTTGTATTCGCATCATTTGAAAAGTCGTCGGCTACTAGAACATCTGTTGGAATAAGGAAGTTCACGCCTTTTTCTTTTGCACGGTCCATAAAGGATTTCGCTAACTCTACTTTGTCTTCTTCTAATAGGGATTTCCCTACTTCGTGGCCAAGTGCTTTGACAAATGTATAAGCAAGTCCGCCGCCGATGATGAGGTTGTCCACTTTATCAAGAAGGCTTTCAATCACACCGATTTTATCCTTTACTTTTGCCCCGCCGATAATCGCTGTAAATGGACGGTCAGGATTAGTAATGGCCTTTCCTAGAACCTCAAGCTCTTTTTGCATGAGGAAGCCCGCAACAGCCGGAAGATATGCTGCAATACCAGCTGTTGATGCATGTGCACGGTGTGCAGCACCAAACGCATCATTGACATACACATCCGCTAAATCAGCAAACGCTTTTGATAATTCAGGATCGTTCTTTTCTTCACCAGGATAGAAACGAACGTTTTCAAGCACTAGCACGTCTCCTTCTTTTAAGTCAGAGATTTGCTTTTTCACGTTGTCGCCGTAAGCTTCATCTGCTTTTTTCACTTCTTGTCCAAGAAGCTCTTGCAGACGTTTTGCCACAGGTGTCAGACGCAGTTCTTCAGTAACTTGACCTTTCGGACGACCCAAATGACTAGCTAATAGTACCTTTGCGCCTTGCCCTGTTAAATACTTAATGGTTGGTAATGCTGCGCGAATACGAGTATCATCCGTCACGTTTCCGTCCTTCATTGGAACGTTAAAATCCACGCGGCAGAACACAACTTTACCTTTTACGTCAATGTCTTTTACTGATTTCTTATTCATGCTCGTCAGGAGATCCTCCTTTATTCTGGTTTCCTTACGCATTAGACAAGTCTCTCTTTTATCCTTTTCCCATTTTGCCCTCATCAAAACGAGAAATCGTGCAGAACGGATAAAAACAGAGAAAAAGGGAAAGGGATGCTTCCCCTTCCCTTGTCCGTCTTCATTATATCGTGTCTCTAGGAAAGAACCAAGTGAGTTCCTTCAGTATGAGAAATTAGAGACCTTGTTTTGCAATGTAAGCTGCAAGGTCAACTACGCGGTGAGAATATCCACTCTCGTTATCGTACCAAGAAATGACTTTCACCATGCTGCCTTCCATTACCATTGTAGAAAGAGCATCGATTGTAGAAGAGTTTGCATTACCATTGTAGTCACCAGACACTAATGGCTCTTCGCTGTAGCCAAGGATTCCTTTAAGTTCTCCTTCAGCTGCTTCTTTCAGTGCTGCATTTACGTCTTCAGCTGTTACATCTTGGTTTAATTCAGCAACAAGGTCAACTAAAGAAACGTTAGGTGTTGGAACACGCATTGCGCCACCGTTTAATTTTCCTTTAAGTTCAGGCAATACAAGTGAAACAGCTTTCGCAGCACCTGTAGAAGTTGGAATGATGTTTTCCGCAGCTGCACGAGCACGACGGTAGTCTTTGTGCGGAAGGTCAAGAATTTGTTGGTCATTTGTGTATGAGTGAACAGTTGTCATCATACCGCGTTTGATACCAAATTTATCGTTAAGTACTTTTGCAAATGGAGCTAAGCAGTTTGTTGTACAAGATGCATTAGAGATGACATCGTGGCTAGCTGCATCGTATTTGTCTTCGTTTACACCCATAACGATTGTGATATCTTCTTCGTTAGCAGGAGCAGAGATGATGACTTTTTTAGCGCCAGCTTCTAAGTGTTTTGCAGCGTCTGCACGTTTCGTGAAGAATCCAGTAGATTCAACAACGATTTCTACGCCTTGTTTACCCCAGCTTAATTTTGCAGGGTCACGCTCAGCTGATACTTCGATTGTTTTACCGTTCACTACTAAGTTTGTACCGTCTACAGAAACCTCTGCATCTAGTTTTCCGTGAACAGAGTCATATTGTAAAAGGTGTGCAAGCATGTTAGCGTCTGTTAGATCGTTAACCGCTACTACCTCAACTTCAGGATTGTTTAATGCTGCACGAAATACGTTACGTCCAATACGTCCAAATCCGTTAATACCGACTTTTACTGCCATGATGTTTCCTCCTTTTATAGGTAACAGAATGTTTTATATTGAGGGATCAATTGACTCCCTTAATAACTCTTTTGCGGCTCCTTCGTCTGTAACAAGAACCGTTCGGCGGGGTTTTTTGAAATAGGCTTCAATGGCCCCTGCCTTTGATGATCCACCTGCAACAGCAATGATGTGTGGAATGTTTTCTAGATCGTCTAGCTGCATGCCGACGGAGTGAACTTTGTGTACGACCTCGCCATCACGATTAAAGTAATAGCCAAAGGCCTCAGTCACGGCGTCATGCTCATCAATCTTTTTTAAATCTTCAGTTGGTGTGTTTCGTCTCATCGCCATTGTTTTTGCTTCCCCGATCCCGTGAATGAGCATCGTGGACGATTTAATCGTTTGAAGCACTTCTTTGACGGACGGCTCTTCAATAATGGAAGAGTACGCACCTTCTGACAGCTGTCCTGGAACAAACAGCAGCTTGTAAGTACCGGAAGCTTTTTCAGCCATGTGGGCACAAATGGTGTTTGCCTGATTTTTTACATTCTCCCCAAGACCGCCTCTCGCAGGGACAAACATCATGTCGCGATTTTTGGCATCAGGGGTCATCATTTCGGCAACGGCTTCCATCGTCGTTCCGCCAGTGACGGCGACGATATTATTTCCTGTAAACCTTTTTTTCATACATTGGACAGCAGCTCTCCCCATCTCTTGCTTCACCCACGGAGATTCGTCACTGTCACCAGAAACAATAATGACTTCTTCCAGGCCTAACTTCCTCTTTAATGTATTTTCCAAAAAGGTTAAGCCTAAAACGTCTTTCATCATTCCTTCAAGCATGTCTAGCAAAGCATGACCTTCACTTGTCAGCATCATACCGCTCGTTTTAACATCCAGCAGGTTTTGTTCTTTTAAGAACTGAACTTCAGCTCTTAAGATGCGCTCACTGAGACCAAGACTTGTCGCAAGGCTTCTGCGGCCAATTGGTTCAGCTAACCTGATGTACTGCAAAATGTCATAGCGTTTTTGCATAACTGTGAGAAGATCTGGCAATAATTTTTTTTGAGCTTCCAATAAATGATTCATGGCTAACGACCCTTTCTTTTCACATTGGACTCAAAACGTCCCACTGTGACAAAAAACGTCCCGCCACAGCCAAAAAAAATCAAACCCTGCTTTCTTTCATTATTTTAACAGGATCATCTTGCATTTTCAACTCTTACAAACACATTTAGACAAAAAATAGACACATTTTCGCCGATAACCTGCTTGTCACCTAGCTTCTCGCTATTTTATTTCTTTCAAAATATTGTTTTTCTTCTATATAGAATGAATTTGGCATGAAAAAGGTGCAGGCGAATGTGATCCGCCTGCTTATGTTTTTGGTACCGCTTCTTCCTCTTCAGCAAACCGCTTCGCATCTTCCTTCGGTTTGATTTTAAGGTAATAAATGAGATAGCAGGCAGCCATGAACGGAACACCGCAATAAAGGCCAATCCGCTGATCCTCAATAAAGAATAAGCTGATAAGAATCAAGCCAAATGCGATAAAGCCTGCCAATGGCACAAATGGATAAAGTGGTGTACGGAAGACGAGATCCTTTACATCTCCTCCGTCTTTTATGAATTGTCTTCTAAAGAAATACTGGGATAAACAAATGGACATCCATACGACCACAAGCACCATACCTGAAATTGAAATAAGCCAGACATAGACCGTTTTTGGTGCTACAACACTCGTGAGCAGAGATAGAGCAGAAACACCCATTGTCACCAATAATGCGTTGATCGGAATTTTACGCTTGGACAATTTTTTCGTAAAAACAGGTCCTTTCCCATCCTTTGAAAGCGACCAGAGCATTCGTGATGATGCATATAATCCAGAGTTCGCTACAGATAGAACGGCTGTAATGATAATAAAATTCATGATATCGGCGGCGTATGGTATGCCGACCTTGTCCAATACCACAACAAACGGACTATCTACAGTGCCTGCTGTCTGCCATGGAAGAAGTGCGGCAAGAACCGCAATAGATAAGACGAAAAAGACCATCGTTCTCCAAATAATATTCCGAATAGAACGAGGGAGTGTTTTTTCGGGACTTTCACTCTCCCCTGCTGCAATCCCTACAAGCTCTGTTCCTTGAAAGGAGAAATTAACTGTGACCATGGTTAATAAAATCGCAAAAATACCATTCGGAAAAAGGCCGCCATGATCCGTCAAATGACGAAATAGAGGGGCTGGTTCTCCGTCTTTCAAGTGAATCATTCCGAAAATTGCGCCAATTCCAATGATAATAAACAAGACGATGGCAGCAACCTTGATGGCTGAAAACCAAAACTCTGTCTCAGCGAAGCTTCGTACTGAGATGGCATTGATGGCAAATAAGATGATGCTAAATGCCAGACACCAAAGCCACACAGGAATATCAGGGAACCACCTTTGGAGTAAAATACCTGCCGATGTAAACTCAAGTCCGATTGTACATGCCCAGCTAAACCAATAGAGCCAGCCGATCATAAAGCCTGTGGATGGACCAATATACTCGGTTGCATACGCCTGAAAGGAACCGGCTGTCGGCATCGCCACTGCTAATTCACCAAGACAGAGCATGACCAAATACATGAACAGGCCGCCAATGATAAATGAAAGAATCGCTCCCCCAGGTCCAGCCTGATGAATAATGAGTCCTGACCCAAGGAAAAGGCCTGTGCCAATGACCCCGCCTAAGGCAATCATAAAGAGATGTCTGCTTTTCATGGAACGCTCTAGTTCATTATGCTGTTCTTGCTTCAAATCCGCTTCCCCACTTTCACTCTTCTATTCATCATCTTTTGACAAAATTCGCCGTTCATTGAAAGAGAAAGGGAGAATTTGAGGCTTCTCCCTTGCACCCTTTATGCTTGAAACAATGCTTCAATATGATTGATCGCCCAGTCTAAGTCTTCTTTTGAAATGGTGAGCGGCGGTGCAAATCGAATTACTGTCTCATGGGTTTCCTTGCATAACAGCCCTGCTTGCTTGAGCTTCTCACAATATGGTCTAGCTGCCTCATGCAGCTCCATGCCGATAAATAGTCCGCGCCCGCGCACTTCCTTAATGACAGGGCTTTGAATGCGTGACAGTTTGTCTTTGAAATATTCGCCAAGCTCCTTTGAACGCTCTGCTAACTTCTCGTCAATTAAAACATCCAGTGCAGCAAGTGACACTGCACATGCGAGAGGATTTCCACCAAATGTAGACCCATGAGACCCCGGATTAAACACGCCTAAAATATCACGGTTTGCTACAACACATGAGATCGGGAATACCCCGCCGCCAAGTGCTTTACCCAGAATCAGCATATCAGGCTCAATTTCTTCCCAGTCACATGCGAACATCTTACCCGTTCGTGCTAATCCTACTTGAATTTCATCTGCAATAAATAAAACATTCTCCTTCTCACATAGTGCCTTTGCTTCTTTCAAGAAGCCCTCTGGCGGCATGATAATGCCCGCTTCCCCTTGAATCGGCTCAATGAGAAAAGCCGCTGTTTGCGGAGTGATTGCTTCACGCAGCGCATCCAGATCTCCATAAGGGACGAGCTTAATGCCCGGAAGCATCGGACCAAAACCTCTTTGATATTCTGTTTCAGAAGAAAGTGACACAGCCGTCATCGTACGGCCATGAAAATTCCCGGTACATGCAATGATTTCTGCGCGATTCTCTTCAATGCCCTTTACATCATAGCCCCAGCGCCTTGCTGCCTTTACAGCCGTCTCCACAGCCTCCGCTCCTGTATTCATCGGCAACGCCATATCTTTATTCGTCAGTTTGCAAATTTTCTCATACCAAGGACCAAGCTGATCATTATGGAAGGCTCTCGATGTCAGTGTCACACGGTCTGCTTGTGTTTTGAGTGCCTCAATAATACGGGGATGCCGATGTCCTTGATTGACTGCGGAATACGCACTAAGCATATCCATGTATCGATTGCCTTCAGGGTCAGTCACCCACACGCCCTCAGCCTCTGAAATCACAATTGGCAGCGGATGATAGTTCGCAGCACCATATTGTTCTGTTTGTTGAATCAATTCATTTGTCTGTGTCATCATGTTATCCTCCTTCAATAAGCTTGCCTTTTTCCATTGGGTTCATCTTCACTCTTATATTATGCAAGGATTGTGCCAACTTTGTAATCGCTTCGTTCCTAGGTTTTATCTTGCCTTTAACGCAAAAATATTTTGCATATGCAAAATTTTTAAGAGGAAACCGCAAAATATTTCATGTAAAATAGAGGGAAAGGTCTGGGGGGTGGCGTAAATGAAAAAAGAGCACCATGTCGAAAAACTTGAAAATGAGATTGATCTGTATAAACAAATGCTCGATTTAATTGATGTCGGGGTGCACGCCATTGACGAAAATGGCAATACCATTGTTTATAATAAAAAAATGATGGAGATCGAATCTTTAAAACGCTCTGATGTCCTTTATAAAAATGTATTAGACCTCTTTGTCTTTCAAGACGAGATGCACAGCACACTTGTCCAAGCGCTACGAACGGGAAAACAAACGGTTCATGCAAAGCAGACATATCACAACTACAATGGAAAAGAAATCACAACCATTAACCATACATACCCGCTCGTTCGAGACGGTTTGATTCAAGGAGCGGTTGAAATTTCGAATGACGTCACCAAGCTCGAACGGCTGATTCATCACAATATGAAGAAAAAAGGAAACACACGCTTTACATTTGATTCAATTATTGGGGAGAGTCCTGCATTTTTAGAAGTCATCGAGCATGCGAAACGAGCCACACGCACCTCATCTTATGTGCTGATTGTTGGAGAAACAGGGACAGGGAAAGAACTGTTTGCACAAAGCATTCATAATGGCAGCAGTCGTTCATCCGGACCATTTATTACCCAAAACTGTGCGGCGCTTCCTGATAACCTTATTGAAAGTCTGCTGTTCGGAACGCAAAAAGGGGCTTTTACAGGCGCAACAGATCAGCCCGGTCTATTCGAACAAGCACAAGGAGGGACACTGCTTTTAGATGAAATCAATTCCTTACACCCGGCTCTTCAAGCAAAACTATTGCGCGTCTTGCAGGAGAAGCGCGTGAGAAGGTTAGGCAGCACAAAAGAAATTGCCGTTGATGTGAGAGTAATTGCCAATATGAATGAGGACCCTGTGGATGCGATTGCGAGTGGACGGATGCGAAAGGATTTATTTTACCGATTAGGAATTGTCACCTTGTTTATCCCCCCGCTTTCTGAGCGAAAAGAAGACATCCCTACGTTTGTCATGCATTTTATTCAAAAATATAATGAGCTGTTTCAAATGAATGTGAAGGCGGCTGATGAAGAGGTGCTTGCTCTGTTTCAGGCTTATGATTGGCCAGGCAATGTCAGAGAGCTGGAGCATGTGATTGAGGCTGGGATGAATATGATGATGGATGAAGCATACTTAAGCTTGCAGCATCTTCCCTATCATTTCAGATTCAAGCATAGGGAAGGTCGTCCTGCTGAACACATGCAGGTGAGTCCTGTGCAGCAACCATCAGCAGCTGATACCTTTATCTACACAAGCTCGGAACAGACGACTGATTTTCAAACCCAAATGGAACGCTTTGAAAAACAATATATCGTCCATTACTTAAATCAAATGGACGACAATATTTCACAGACTGCAAAGATACTGGGCATGAGCAGGCAAAGTCTGCAATATCGAATGAAAAAACTGCATATTACTCGTCAATAATAGAGCTGTGCCCTTATGGGGCACAGCTCACAGATTGTTGACAAAGAATGCGAGGGTTTGTCTACACGCTGGCTGTGCCCTTATGGGGCACAGCTATTGTTGTATATCTGGCTTTCTTCCCTGTTCTTGTTGCACGTCGCCGAGACGTCTTTCTACATTTTCCAAATGTGTGAGCATCGCTCTCTCTGCTTCTTCTGGCTGTTTGGCCATGACGGCTTGATAAATTTGCTCATGGTCTTTGTAAAGCTGCCGTATGGAGGCTTTCTTTGAGAACAGTACAGCTTTTCTCGTTTCTCGCATCGTTTCTATTAACAAGGTTGAAACCTGACTCATTAATGTCTCTAGTACACCATTCTTCGAGGCTTTGGCTAAGGCAAGATGAAATGTGAGGTCTGCCTCTTCCCCCATTTCTTGATGAGCTTCTGCCAGCTTCATTTGTTCGAGTGCATCACGCAGGCGATGAAGGTCCTCGTCTGTTCTCAGCAGCGCCGCCTTTTTGACAGCACCTGCTTCAATGATTGCCCTCACTTCAAAAAGTTGCGCTATATCTTGCTGCTTCATCAAAAAAGCAGGAGATGTACAAAATGCGAGCTGTTCAGGATCGAACTGCTTCACATATGTGCCTTCTCCTTGCTTCATCTCTATTAATCCGATCGCTTTCAGAGCGGACAGCGCCTCTCTCACAGCGGAACGACTGACTTGAAAGTTTTCAGAGAGCGCTTGAACCGAATCTAATTTTTCCCCTGGTAGAAGCTCACCCGTACGAATGGATTCAACTAATGCATCCGCTATTTCTTCATATATTTTTTTCGTTTTGATTTGTTTATATTTCAATTGGTCTCACCTCATCACCGTTGTCTATCCTTCGGCTCATGCCCTATCTTATACTTTACCCCAAAATTTCAGATCACACGTCTCCCCTTTTCTCAATTCTCAAGAAATCTTCAAGCGGTCTTTTTCTCATCAAAAAAGAAGCACGAGCCATTTTTCTGGCATGTGCTTCTTTTTAATCATAGCGCTTCCGCTGTGTGGATGACGGAAGGTTCATTTGTTCACGATATTTTGCAATGGTCCTGCGCGACACGCGAATACCAAAGGTTTGCTGAAGCAACGTCATGATTTGCTGATCCGAATACGGTTTTTTCTTATTTTCCGATTGAATCAGCTCGGCAATGTGGGTCTTCACTGTGTAGCTGGACGCTTCTTCTAGCGAATGCCCCTCTAGTTTCGCTTGGAAAAATTGTTTCATTTCCATTAATCCATAAGGGGTTTGCACCATTTTCCCTTTGACGGTTCGGCTCACTGTCGACTCATGCACTTGTAAAATATCTGCAATCCGCTTCATCGTAAGCGGTTTCATTTTATGCTTCCCGGTAAGGAAAAAATCAGTCTGTTGTAAGATAATCTCACGAACGACATTTGTCATCGTTTGTTTTCTCTGTTTAAGCGCTTGAACAAGCCAATTGTACTGCTGCTCTTTTTCCTTTAAATACGCATATGCTTCATGCCGCTTTCGATCTTGAATCATGGCGAAGTACGCTTGATTCATTTCAATGTCCGGAAAGGCACGCTGGTTCAGCTCAAATGTAATGTGATCTTGCATAGCAGTAATAAACACATCGGGCTCTATATACACATGCTGTTCCTCGTAAGAAAAATGAAGGCCTGGTCGTGGTTCAAGGAGTGACACCTCATCTTGTATCGCTTGAAGTGTTTTCATCGGAATGCCTGTTTTTGAAGCAATTTCCTTCCAAGCCTTTCTTGCGAAAAGAAAGAAATGCTCTTCGATGATCCGCTCGGCCTCATACCAGCGGTCCTTTTTTCTTCTAAGCTGAAGCAGAATGCATTCTTGCAATGATCTTGCGCCAATACCGGCAGGCTCTAATGATTGAAGCTGATGAAGAACGGCTTCTACTTCTTCTGAAGAAGCCTCCAAAACAGCGGCCATTTGATCAACCGGTTCATTTAGGTAGCCATTGGAATCAATGGACTCAATCATAAAGTGAAAGATTCTTTGATTCTTTTCACTTAAATTCAAATCAATGGCCTGTCTCTTTAAATACATTTGCAGGCTTTCTTTTTGGTGCGAACGATACGGCTCTGTCATTCGATCTTGCGTTCTTTTATGATAAACTGGTTGATAGCTGTCCGTGTCTTTCCGCTCAATCAGAGGGTTCTCAAGCGCTAGCTGGTCAAGATACTCGCCCAGCTCTGCACAATTCAATTGCAGCAACGTAATGGCCTGCCTGAGTTCTTGTGTGAGCACATGCTTTAATACTTGTTCTTGTTGCAGTTTAAGGCTCATTGTCTCCCCTCCCTCTCCTCATTTTACATGAAGATTGACGGACCGTATATATGAAATAGGAGTGATTTCCATGTCTGAACTTTTTTCTGTTCCATACTTTGTCGACAACTTGAAACAGCATATTGCCATGAATCAACACGAGGACAAGGTGCATGCCATGAATGCTTACTACCGCTCGGTGGTTTCTACACTGGTTCAGGACCAATTGACCAAAAATGCTGTTGTGTTGAAACGAATTCAGCATCTTGATGAAGCTTATCAAAAGGTGAAAAAAGAAAGCGAATAAATGGGCGAAAAACAGCACCCTTTGCCTCGATTGCAAAGGGTGTTTGTCATGCAGGAAACGCTTTTGATCCAGCTTTGATTTGTACATCATCAAAAAGCCGGACCGCCCCGCAGTATACACAGGATAAAGGCAAACCATAGCCCGTGATTGCGCAATCAAGAAGGGCGTACACCATTGTCAATTTCATAATTGAAACGAACTGACAGTACCTATTCCGTTTGATTTCATCAATTGAGAAAAGGCAAACTGCTTATGTACGAGCTGCCTTGATAGAGGTACATGCTTTCTTATGCAGAGCACCATGCAATGTGTCAATGACGCGCTCCTGTTCAGCCTCTGTCATGCTTGTTCCAGATGGCAGACAAAGCCCTGTCTCAAATAACAATTCCGAGGCAGGAATCCCCGTAGCGGCTGTATAAAAAGGACAATCATGAAAGAGCGGCTGCCTGTGCAGCGGCTTCCATACACGCCTCGCTTCGATCTGCTCTTCTTCCAGCAAATCAATGATCTCGACTGGAGAAATCTGCGTATCACGATCAATGGTTAATGTCGTCAGCCAGCGGTTGGACTTCGTCTCTTGATATTCCGGCATAAAATGAATGCCTTCAACATCGGATAAAGCGTCATGATAACGCTGGAAAATGCGCCGCTTTTGCTGAACACGCTCGTCTAACACGTCCATTTGGGCAATCCCTACACCTGCGAGCAGGTTGCTCATGCGATAGTTGTACCCCACCTCTTGATGCTCATAATGCATCGCACGTTCTCTTGCCTGTGAGGCGAGGAAATGGCAGCGTTCGATGGCAGCTTCATCATCACTCACCAGCATTCCGCCTCCTGATGTTGTCATGATTTTATTTCCATTAAAAGAGTAAACACCGAACCTGCCCATTGAGCCGCTTTTTCTTCCTTTATACATAGCCCCTAACGATTCAGCAGCATCTTCAATGATGGGCACATCATATGCCTCACACAGCGCTATGATCTCATCCATTTTCGCACTTTGGCCGTATAAATGAACGACAATGACCGCCCGAGGTCTTTTCCCAAGACGTTTTGTTTCAACAAAGGCTTTCTCTAACGCAAGCGGACACATATTCCATGTCTCTCTTTCTGAATCAATAAAAACAGGCACTGCTTGTTCATATAAAATAGGATTTGCACTTGCCACAAATGTAAGGGTAGAACAAAAGACAACATCTCCCTTTTGAACGCCAATGAGTTTTAAGGCAAGATGAATGGCTGCTGTTCCTGAAGATAAAGCTGCTCCTTTCTTCACCCCTGCATAGTTCGCGACCATTTGCTCAAATTCATTCACAAGCGGTCCTAAAGGCGCAATCCAATTGCTCTTAAAGGCTTCCTCTATTTTCAAGCCTTCCTTTCCACTCATATGAGGAGGAGATAAGTAGATTCGGTTCTTTTCTTTCATCATTTCCCGCCCTCTCTCCGATCTTTGATCTCAATTGCAGGAACACCTACAGCGACTTTCTGATCGTGTATATCTCGGGTCACTGCTGCTCCTGCACCAATGATTGACCAGCTTCCAATGGATGTACCAGGTGTCACAACAGCCCCTGCCCCAATATGGGCTCCCTCACGCGCGGAAACACAGCCGGTAAGCACAGCTCCCGGTGAAAGGTGAACAAAGGCTCCAAGTAAGCAGTCATGCTCCACGATCGAGCCAGTGTTGATAATCGCATGTTCACCGATGACTGCATCTGCTTGGACAACCGCCTTTGTCATCACCACAGTTCCTCTTCCAATCTTGGATGATGGACTTATGACGGCGTCTGGATGAATCAGTGTGGCAAATGCCGTGTCTTTAAACGAGAGACGTTCCTTGATCATCTGTCTCATTTCATTTTGTCCAATGGCAATCAGCCATTTCGTATGGGGCATTTCCTCTCTTAGCATTTGACTCATGGAGATCGGTGCATAAAGAATGCCGCTTTGAGTGACCGCCTGAGCAAACTGATCGTCTAATACAGTACACAATGAGTAATCAGGATGCGAAAAAATCAAATCCTGAATGACCTTGCTATGCCCGCCAGCCCCAATTAAGCCAATGGGCTGCGCTTTACGTATCGGTCCCTTTGAATTTTTCGGCTGTTGCATGATGCGGCTGCTGCACCCCCTCTGTTTTGATGACTTTCAGCAAAGTCATCCATAAAATTTTCAAATCAAGCCAAAACGATTGATGCTCAACATACCAGAGGTCATAGGTGAATTTTTCCTCCCAGGAGAGCGTGTTCCTTCCATTCACCTGCGCCCATCCAGTAATACCAGGCTTCACAAGGTGGCGCTTAGCCTGCTCCTCTGTGTACATCGGTAAATACTCCATTAAAAGAGGTCTTGGTCCAACGAGGCTGAGCTCTCCTTTCAGCACATTGACCAACTGCGGCAATTCATCAAGACTGAGCTTGCGAATCAAGGCGCCCGTTTTTGTTAATCGAAGATGATCTGGAAGCAGCACACCCTGTTCATCGCATTCATCAGTCATCGTTCGAAATTTATACAGCATAAATGGCCGGCCATGCAGACCAGGCCGTTCCTGCCGAAACACCACAGGAGCCCCGATTTTCCACCTAATGAGTCCATACATGAGAAGGAAAAGAGGGCTACCTGCGATGAGCAGAGTCAGTGCCACGACCACATCTATTATTCTTTTCATCATTGCATCTCCTTTTCACACTAGCGGGAGACAGCTCGTGCAGCGGCAGCTTGTTTCACCTTACGCATCAGCTGTATCCGCTCTTGTTTTGTTCCTGCCAATAGATACAAATAGCCCATGTAGAGAATAAAACCAATTCCACCAATACAAAAGAGCTCCCACCACGAGGTCACGTCATACACAGCCTGAATGCAAGCGCAGAAGCCCCAAATGAATACAGCTCCTAATAGCGGAACGACTGTATGTTTGTAAAAGATGGTGCTTTTCTGTTTTGTGATCTTGGCCGTATAAAATGGGAGAAACACGATATTTTTCATCAATAAAACAATCGCTCCCGCTGATGCAATGCCGTATAAGCCAAGCTGAAGCAGCTGAGTCAATCCATAGGCAAAAAGCACATTGGAAGCGCCTAATATGAGCGTGACAACCGCTGGAACTTTAAATCGGTTAAAGGCTGGCGGCACATAGGTCAGCGGTAAAAACATCAATGTCAAACATAAATAAGCCGCATGAATCATGAGCAGCCATTTCAGTTCCTCAAAGGCTGGTCCAAGCCATAGCAGCATGAGCGGGCCGGCAAGACCTCCTAGAAGAGCCGCGGGAAATGCCACAAATAAGCCACTCCACTTTATGGCTTTGGCAGCATATCGAATGAGTCCCTGCTCGTCTTGATTTGAATATAATTTCGTTATGGTCGGTGCAAACACAACTGCAAGTGTCCCTGCAAGTGTGCGTAATAATAATGGGAATTGTAAAATGGCGGCATACTGACCAGTCGCTTCTGCCCCAATCAGCAAGTTGGTCATCAATAAATCAATTTGTAAAAACAACAAAATCCCCATTTGCTCCAATGAATGCCATACCCCTGATCGCACAAGGGTGAGACTAGAAGATAAAGAGACATGCCGCCACTGAAACGAAAACCAAGGAATGAGTTTTTTAAAATAATAGATGCCGATTCCCATAGCCGCAAAGCTCCCAATCACGGCTGCAAGCGGAATATGCCAAATAGCGGGTGTCGTCACCGTAAACAAAAACACAATCACAAGCGCCCTGCAAAACATCTGGATGGCCTGTCCAACACTTGAAACATATAATTTATTCGCATAAAACGGCGCAGCCCCGATACCGGACATGACGAAATTGAGCATAAATAAAAGACCCCCTAACATAAAGGCGATCTGTGTGTCTTTTGCGAGATAAGCGGGCACATGAAGCCAGTCAACGAGCTGATGAGACAATAAAACGCAAAGCAAAAAGAGACTGATGGATAAAAAAATAGAACTGACAAAATAGGAGGCGAGATAGCGCTGCGCTTGTTCCATCTCTCCTTTATGAGCCGCAACAGAAAAAAAACGCACAACCACAGCACTTAATGAAGCCGTAATAACTGATAAATAATTGATCATATTTTGCGTCAGATGAATCAGACCAAATGCTTCCACTCCAAGTGTATGAACAATGTAAGGCGTTAAACAAACAGACATCAGCATCATCAGGATAAACGTGATGATATTCGCACTCACATTGTAAAGAAACGTACGGTTCATAGTGTCTTCACGCAGTGTTTAAGGGCCTTCATCCAGCTTCCTCTCCCTTTTGACCGCTTGTTTTCATATGCTGATGAATCGCCTTTTTCACTGCTTCCTCATTTGGTTCTTTCAAAAGGGTGACAAACGGAAGATGCGATACCCATTCATATCCTTCCATCACCTTATGATCAAAGGACCTGATGACAATACATGGTGTATGTGTAATCGCACAAAAGATCATGCCATGTAACCGGTCTGTCACAACGACTTGCGCCTGTCTTAACTGCGTCCACAAAGTGGATAATTCCTCTAAACGAGTCGTTCGATCCACTCGTTTTCCAATTGTCGTTGTGATGAACCCCACTTGATCATACGTGTCTTTGATATGCTGCTGTAATTGCTTTCGCTTCTCTTGGGTGAGATAGGCTTCCTTATCCTCACGCAGACAAAGCAGCACACCTTCACGTGCTTGCTCGTTCGATGATTCATCTAATGTCAGGACCATATCAGGCTGTTTCCATACCTCTTTATCAGGGAAATGCTGCTTCATCCATTCATAGGTGGTTTGATCTCTTGCCATCAGAAGGAGCCTCGGGTGTTGTTGATACGTTCGAATAGCGCGGCGTTCTTCTCTTTTCCCTCTTTTCGTTTCTGTAAAATGAACAGTAGCGGGAAGCTGAATCACAGGATAGGACTTGAAGGCGGTCATGATAAATTGTCTCGTCCATTCTTCATAGCGGTATAAATCCCCCATATTGCCCCCGCCGATAATGCAGACGATGTCTTCAGGATGCCTCGCTTGCTTCAGCGGGCGTGCGAGACGATACAACTCCTGCATATCCACTTCAATGATGTGATAGTCTGGAAAATACTTTTGTAAAAAGCAGTAGCTCGCATAAGCAATGGCATGATCACCTAAATTGTCATGTGCCGGCAGCAAAGTGAGAATGATTTTCTTCTGATGGCTTAGCTCTGGGAGCCTTTGGCGGCTCAGTCTATACTCAAGCGGATACTTGACCTTTAAGAGCAGCCACTCTGCGGCACGTGCTTTTAATTGCTGCAATGTCAACCCCATCACCCCGATTTTCTCGTTTGATATTCTATCCATTTTTGATAGCTTGAAGCAGCCGCAGAAAGCGGATAAATCCACTGCAGTTTCGCCAAGAATAAGATCATTCGCTTTCGCACAGTCAGCTTCGATGCCTCCACGTGCTTCACAGCATGCTGAAACGCCTCGTGTGTCACCATTTCCCGCATATGATCAAGCTTTTCTTGAAATGAAAGCGAATTTTGGCTCTTCCATTCATTGAGCATACAATGAAGCGTATGATTGACCATAAAAACATGAAAAGCCTTCTCATATGGTGTCAGCTCGTCATGCTCTTTTAAAAACAAGCGCTGCGTGTCATAAAATGCCAGTCCATGGTGAAAATATTGCTTTTGATACCGCTGTACAATGGATGATCGATGAACCCGGTAATAATAAAGTGGTTCATGCACAAAGGCCATGACACGTGATAAAGAAAAGCAGCGCAGCGTGACATACTGATCTTCAATATTCTCAAGCTCACCTCTCAGCGGAAAACGGATCTGATGTTCTTCGATAAAAGCACGCCGATACAGCTTATTCCATGAGAATCCAGTGATGTCTCCATGTAATAACGATTCTATTAAGCTGGCCCTCTCTGCTTTTTGATGGGCTAAAAGCGTCGTCGGTATGGTTCTGTTTGACTGCTCAAATTGAATCCAATATTCACTGACAACAAGATCTGCCCCGGTCATTTCGGCTTTTTCATACAAGGCTTCACAATAATGAGGAGCGAGCATATCATCTGAATCAATAAAGGCGAGATACGTTCCTTTTGCTTCTTCTATGCCTCGGTTTCTCACTGCTCCTAGCCCTTGGTTCGCTTGGTGAATCACCCGAAATCGCTCATCACGCGCAGCAAACGCTTCAAGCAATTCCCCGCTATGATCCGTCGAACCATCATTGATGAGAATGACCTCTATATTTGAAAAGCTTTGGTCTGCAATTGATTGGAGGCATTGCTCCACATATTGACTTGTATTATAGACTGCGACCAATAGACTGATAGCTGGCATTACCTTATGCCCCACCTTTCTTCAAATCTACTTTGTAAAAATCGTTCGATACGGTAAAACGGAAGAATCAAACGGCATTAGCATAATGCTGTACAAAATATAGCAAACGGCAATCCCAACATACATAAAGAAATTGGACCGCTGATCAAAAATGCGTGTGAAATATGGCAGTAAAATGAGCTGATACAGACCAAAGTAAATATGAAATCTTGCGTAAATGACATCCTTTGTTGCAAGGATGCCAAACAAGAATCCAAGCAAGCAAAAATTCACAATATAATCACTCTCCGGCGTCAGCTCACGAAGTCGTTTTCGATAAAAGAAAGCAAGCAAAAGCGGCAGAATCAGCACACCAATTTTCGTCACATTCATTCCATTTGTATTCGTTGTCAGCCATTCCTCGTAATGGCCGTAAGAGCTCCCTTGCAGCATCACAACAAATACTGAAACAAAGCGGTCATAAAGAGCCGTTAAGCCTAAAAAAATCAAACATAAAACAAGCATCATCCATGACCATGCCTTTGTTCTGACGATAAAATAAACGGGGATCATCATGAGTGCCGATGAATGAAACAACGAACACACAAGTACAAGCGGAAAATACAATTTCCACTCACCATTGATGACAAACCTGATGGCATAAAAAAGAATCGCCGCCACCATATACTGACGCATGCCATTAAACGAAGCATAATAATGAAATGTGCCAAGGAAAAGCAGCATACTAAGCTCAAAGGGCCGTCCATATTGCATGAGCGTCTTGATGATAAAAAAATAAGTGATGCCCCCAACTGTGATATACATGATTTGCGGCTCATGTGAAAGCTGATTAAGCATCCATAAGATCAGCGTAAACCCCGGATCGGTTGCAGCCTTGTCTACGCCAAACCCAAATATATGCCAAGGCTTTTCATAATGAACGGCGTACTCATACATCTGCCCATAGGTCACAAAATCGGTTCCTACTTTGTACCTTATACCCGCTACAATACAAAGAAATAAAAACGGAAAAAACACCAGAAGCTTGTTTGGCCGCCAACCGCTTTGTATGGTATCATCACGCCTGCCATAAAATGCAGCAAAGCTCGACCATAAATAGACCATGATCATGTTCACCAAATAAACCGCCATCTGCCAATCCTTCCTTACAATCCATAGACATTCATCACACGAGTGATGTTCTGTTTCACATCAAATCCTCTTTGGCCAAGCTGAGAGGTAATGGTTTCTTGAAGAGGAGGTTCTTCGTGATACGCTTCAAGAATTGCTTTCATCCACTCATGTGCTGAATCGCGCAGTGATTGCCGTTTCACGAGCCCGCAGCCTAGATCGACTTCCTTTGTAATATGATCTGAGATCACACAAGGCAATCCAGATGCCTGCGCTTCCACTAATACGAGCGGGAGACCTTCAAACAAAGAAGGCATCACAAACACATCAAATGCTTTCATGTACTCCGGGACCTCCGATACAACACCCGTAAACACAATGTCTTCCGTTACCCCTGCTTTTTCCGCATACGATTCGACGACTTGTCTGAGCGGTCCATCCCCAACAAGAACAAGCTGAAATGAAACCCCTTGTTTCTTTAGAGTCTGCGCCAGTTCAATGAAAAAAACATGATTTTTTTGCTCATGAAATCGTCCAATATGACCAATCACCAGTTTCTTTTCGTCAAGATGGAGGTGTTTTTTCATCCCCACCTTTGCCTCTGGTTTCAACTGAAAAAAAAGGTCTAAATCAATTCCATTTGGTAAAATCACCACTCGCCGGTTTTGCATCTTCTTCTGTCCAAATAAAAAAACACCGGCATCTTCGCCGCAGGCAGCAAGCTGGGTAGAACATGCAAAGGTCAGCTGTCGAAAACCTTTGAACATCAAGTGATCAATCCAGCTTGGCGACTGTTTCCAAGCCGTATTATGTGAATGGCAAATGCGCACCTTCACACCTGCCAGTTTCGCAGCAAGGGCAGAAAAGCCAGTTTGAAAGTCCGTATGTGCATGCACCGCCTGATAAGGGCCGGTCTGCTTGATCGTCTTCGTCAACGTGTTCACAAAAGCCAAAGGAGAGGACGCTCCAATACTCGGGACATAAAAGATTCGTCCTCCGAGCTGACGAATTTCCTCATCATAATCGCAGTCGTCCTTGCGGTGGGTGATGAAATCGAATTGAAGAACATTCCTGTCGAGTGCACGATAGATATTCATGATCATCGTTTCTGCACCGCCTCTATTCATTCCGCCCACAACGTGCAGTACACGCTTTGGCTCACTCATCTCGGATCGTCCTCCTTTTCAACATCGACACCTCAAGCTTTCGCTGATGATAAAACCTCATGATCTTTGGTGACATACAGGCACGAACCACTGGCTTAAGAGCAAATAGATAATCAAACGGTGACAATTTTAATTGCCAGCATGCTTTTAAAACGAGCCAGGCATTATCCATAGAATATCGAAATTTTCGGCGCTGAAAGGCCGCTTCATCCTCTCTCACCATGTATAAGGGCTCCTGCAAATTAAAGCCTTTCCTCCCAGCAGCAAAAAAGCGAATCCAAAGATCGATATCTTCCATTCGCCTTGTTGTTTTCACAGAACGATATCCATTTAAAGCCTTGTAGGCTGAGGCCCTCATCATAATCGTCCCATGACAAAAAGGTGTTCCTCTTGCCAGCACCTTTCGATCAGGCTCTGAGGCAAGGGCACGAACACCCTTTGTTCCCGACTCGTCAAAAACTGTCATCGCCGTACCGGCCACATCATATTCAGGATGTGTATCGAGGAAATCAACCTGTTTTTCTAAACGAACAGGCACTGATACATCGTCGCCATCCTGCCTTGCAATGAGTTCTCCCGTCGCTTCAGTGAGACAGCGATTTAAACTGGCCGCAAGTCTTTGGTTCTGTTCATTTCGAATGAGGCGAATTCTTTCAGGATCTCTTTTTGTATAAGGAAGCACTTTTTCATAGGTGCCATCTGTTGATGCGTCATCACATATGATGAGCTCCCAGTTTTCATAGGTTTGATGAAGAATGGATTCGATGCTTTCTTCTACTGTCTCTTGGCAATTGTAGACGCCCATGATGATAGATACCTTCGGCTTACGCATGCTCACATCACCTTCTCTACTTGATCCATATAGGCTGTATAAATCTCTTCCATGGCACTTACCGTCTGCTCCTGTGCAAATGCGTGAGCCATGGAGCGTCCCGCTTTTCCCATAAGGGACAGCTGGTCCTTTTTATGATAAAGCTGCTGTAAATAACCAGCTAAAACATCTACATCCTGCGGTTTGATCAAAAAGCCATTCACCCCATGTTTGACTAGCTCACAGTGACCTCTATTTTCAGTGGCAATGACCGGCTTCTCAGCAGACATCGCTTCAAGAAGATTCATGCCGAGCCCTTCTCTTAGGCTGGTTGACACACATACATCACTCATGTGCATCCATTCCTCGATTTTTTGACAAAACCCAGCAAAATAAACATGCGGCTCAAGATTCAACTGCCGAACCAGCTTTTCATAGAACGGCCGGCTTGTCCCCTCTCCCGCAAACACAATCTTTACATTTGGTATATGCCCGTAAACTTGAGCACACGCTTTGATGAGCATCCCTTGATTTTTATTGTCATTTAATTCGCCAGCACACAGCACGATAAAATCTTGCGGGGTAAAGCCATATGCTGTTCGAAGGCGCTGCTTTTCTTTATCATCAACTGGTGCAAACCGCTTCATATCCACACCCATGCCGGGAACATAATGCACAGATACTTTCTCTTTTGACAGGCGATCGGCCCTTTTATAGTCTTCTCCATTAATGGTGATGAGCGCATCTGTATATGGAACGAGCCATCTTTCAATCGGATAATAAAACAGCCAGTTTTGAAGCGGAGCCCCCTTCCAAAAGTGAAAACCATGCGCCGTGTAAAGAACCTTCGTCCCTTTTTTGCGTGTACCTTTGGCAGCCAGCCTGCCAATGACACTTCCCATCGGCGTGTGACAATGAATGAAATGGTAATGCTCTTTCTCAAGCAGCTTTTTCAGCTCCACATAAGCAAGCCGGTTGCGCAAATGAAAAGGAGATCGCTGAATCGGAATGGAATGCGCCTGATCCACGTGCGGCAGCTCCAGCTGGCCATTTGCCGCTGTATGCACTTCCCATCCTTGTTCCTGAAACCACCGAAAATACGGGAGATGGAATGCCTTAAAATGATAATCAACCGTTGCGCAAAACAAGACTTTTTTCTTCATTAGCAAGCGTCTCCTCCTCTCTTTGCACCGGTTCAGTCAACAAATCATGCGACTCAATGGCTGCAAATAATGCTTGTCTTAATTGATCTTCACTCATCATGTCAAATTCGTGAATAAAGCGGTTTAGCACATATGGGTCCCCATCCAGCGCATGGCCGATGTGGATTTTGGGGAAGATTTGCTTCTGTGCTTTTTCATGGTGGTTGAGTAACTCCTCGTACATTTTCTCTCCGGGACGCATGCCCGTAAACGTGATTGGAATTTGGTCTGTGGTGTAGCCTGAGAGGTGAATGAGGTTTTCTGCGAGATCGACAATTTTGACTGGCTCCCCCATATCTAAAACAAAGATCTGTCTGCCTTCTGCTAATGCACCTGCTTGGATGACTAGCCGTGATGCTTCCGGTATCGTCATAAAATATCTTGTCATA
This sequence comes from Bacillus xiamenensis, assembly GCF_001857925.1. Classification (NCBI taxonomy): domain Bacteria; kingdom Bacillati; phylum Bacillota; class Bacilli; order Caryophanales; family Bacillaceae; genus Bacillus; species Bacillus xiamenensis. Next base: position 2,260,657 of record NZ_CP017786.1, on the reverse strand, counting down.
GCTGGGTGCGTGACTGTCACCGGCCCGCCTTTTTCAATTTGTTTTTTAAAGATCGGAATGACGCTCCCCCTGCTTCCGAGTACATTCCCAAATCGTACAGCCACGAATTTCGTGTTACTGCTTGCCCCCATTTGCATGATCAGCATTTCAGCAAACCGCTTTGTCGCTCCCATCACATTGGCAGGATTGACCGCTTTGTCTGAGGAAATGAGGACGAATGTTTCAACTCCGTGCTCATGTGCGGCTTCTGCGACATTTTTGGTTCCAATAATATTATTTTTCACCGCTTCTTTCGGACTGATTTCCATGAGCGGGACATGTTTATGTGCCGCAGCATGATAGATCATATCCGGCTGAAAATGACCCATGATTTCACTCATTTTTTGTTTATCTTGAATATCCGCAATTTGCGGATAGAGGCTGATGCTGTCTCCATATAATTCTTTCAGCTCAAGTAAAATAGAATGAATGCTAAATTCTCCATGTCCCACAAGCACAATGGCCCGAGGGGCAAACACACAAATTTGACGACAGATTTCTGATCCAATGGACCCACCTGCTCCTGTCACCATGATCGTTTTCCCCTTTAAATGTACAGATAGGCGGCTTGTATCTAATTGAATCGGCTCTCTTCCTAGCAAATCCTCTGGCTGTACATCCCGCAGCTGGTTCAGCGCATGGGTTCCTTTTAAGATCTGCTCCATTTCCGGCATAATCTGTGTTTTGACTCCAGTCGCTACACATTCCTTATAAAGCCCCTTTAAGGTGTGACTGCTTTTAGATGGAATGGCGATGATGATTTTTTGAATATCCATCATCACAACAGCTCTTTGAATATGTTCTTTCCCCCCAAGAACGGGGAGTCCCATGATTTCAAGCCTATGCTTTGTCTTGTCATCATCAATAAAAGCGACAGGCTCAATACGTACATCACTCGACTGTTGAAGCTGACGAACGATCATGGTCCCGGCTGATCCGGCGCCAACGATTAGTGCCCGCTCCTTTTCTTCCTGCAGCCGCTTTGCCCCATCATGAAATAGCCTGGATGCCATACGAGATGCTCCGATGAATAAAACATGGAAAAGCCAGACGATGAATAAAAACCGAAATGGCCATGTCTGCACAAAGAGGTACAGCACCGTCATTGAAAATAAAAAAGAGCACACAAAGGTCTTCATTAAAGAAAATAACTCCCTTACCCCTGTATATGCCCATACTTGTTTGTACACGTGAAAAATATACGAAAACAAATGGTGCCCAATGAGCAGACTAAGCGAAGAAATGACGAGCATTTCAAATGTATATACGGTTAACGCCGCCTCTTGGACAAATTGAAAGCCAAAAAAGACAGCAACTAAAATGAGATACGAATCTAGTGCTACGATGATTGATAATCTTTGGGCGTAAGTCAACGCTCCTCCCCCTTTTTAAAACATCACTATTCTTACGTACAATGGGCATCAAACCCGTCCTCACATCCCACTACCGATGACGAGCATCTAAGGCATAAGACATGCCCACAGCAGGATCGAGTGCCTCCGTTGTTAAAGATTAGGAGACATCACCTATCAATCTCTTTAATACATATAGTGCCTTCCCTTTTTCACTTTCTTTCCATTTAGCATCGCCCCAAGCAGTTTCCCTGTTGTTCCGTCTAATACTTCTTTTGCTTTCTTCACAGCGGCGATCTTTGTTTTACCGCTTAATACAACAAGAATGCTCCCATCCGTCCGATTCGCTAATATTTTGGCATCGGCTACAGGCAGAAGCGGCGTGGAATCAACGATCACCATGTCATACTGCTGCTCAATCTCATAAAATAGTTGCTTCATCACAGAGGAAGAAAGCAGTTCAGCTGGATTCGGCGGAATCGTCCCACTCGGAAGCAGCTCTAAATGCTCAATCGGTGTAGGTAAAATGGCTTCCTCCAAACTGCAATTATTTAAAAGCACATTCGTCAAGCCAGTGTGCGGACTCAGGTCAAAATATTCATGTATGGCTGGTTTTCGCAAATCAGCATCCATGAGCAAAACCCGCTTTTTCTGCTGTGCAAAAACAGCTGCTAAGTTTGCAGCCGTAAATGATTTCCCTTCCTTCGGCAAGGAGGATGTCACCAATATCGACTTCAATCGGGTCTGAATGGATGTGAATTCGATGTTCGTTCGGATCGTTCGGAATTGTTCCGCAATGACAGAGTGAGGATTTAATACAGAAATACAGGATAAATCTCTCTTTTCTCGTTTTTTCCTCTTAAAAATCAATGTTCTGTCCTCCCGTTATGACGGACTGCTTGTCTTTTTTTGCCCTCCTGTCTGCTTGCATCTGATAGACACTGCCGAGCGACGGCAATCCGACCTCTTCTCTTATTTGATGTGTTCGTTTGACCGTATCATCGAGTAGATTCATTAAGAAAATGAGTGTCATTCCCCCTAATAAAGAGGCGCCTAGTGCCAAAACGATATGAACAAATTTACGTGAATTCACGAGAATCGTGTTGGACAGCTTGGCTTCAGACAAAACATTAATGCGATCCATATTCATGGTCTTTTTAATTTCTTCTTGCAGCACCTTTGTTGCCGTATTTGCAATCGCTACTGCCTTGGCGCGGTCCTCATCTTGTACAGAAATATTTATGACCTCAGACTCATTTTCTGTACTTGTGGCAATTTTGTGTTTTAATCCTTCAGCCGATTCTGTGAGATTGAGTGTTTCTTTTACTTTTTCAATGACGATTGGACTTTTTAATAGGACTTGAAAGGTACGTGTATATTGAAGGTTCATCTGAATATCGTTTAAATTCGCTTGTGCGTCACTGCTTCGTTTATGAACAAGAATTTGAGTGGTTGCCTGATATACAGGAGTCGAGACATAGAACTGATAGTAGGCTGAAATACCCGTTACGATCAGGACAATCAGGATCAGAAGGGCCATTTTCTCTTTAATGACAGAAAACAGCTGCTTAAAACCTATATTCTCATTCATAGATACCTCCCGATTTCATCATAAAAAGGTTATATATGGTTTCTTTTTGTTAATGATTGGATTATAAAAGATAATACCCGCAAAGAAAAATGTCATAATAGGTCTTATAGTTCTTTTTAAAGAACAAAATCGTTCGTTTTCTTTTATTTACTTCCTGTTTCTTACGTTTTTGAATTTTATAAAGAACAATTTATTTCTTATAATGAACGAAAAGGTCGCAGAACTATTCGCCAGGGAGAAGGGAGATCATAAATCGAATGATAGGCAAGGTGATACGCATTTACCGAAAGAGGAAAGGATACTCGATCCATCAGCTAGCTGAAGATGCCCATGTCTCTAAATCGTATTTGAGTAAAATTGAGCGTGGTGTCCACCAGAATCCATCTGTGCAGTTTTTAAAAAAGGTATCCTCTTCACTAGACATTGATTTACAAGAGCTGTTTGATGCAGAGACAATGATGTTTCATGACTTTGAGGGTGGTGAACAGGAATGGCGGGAGCATATCGTGCATGCCGTCCAATCCGGCATGCCTAAAGAAGAGCTGTATCAGCTGCTCCAAACCTTTCGAAAGGAGCAGGAAGAAAAGACATTACATGTTATCCATAGAAAGCTGACCGATTCGAATATCTCAGAATGGAAGCGTCTCATGAGTGAAGCAAAAGCTATCGGCCTAACCATCGAAGAAGTGAAAGCGTTTCTAACGAATATGGGAGAATACCGGGCGTAAGCCTTTGAGAAAGGACCAATTTGCGGGGAGAGGCGTTTGATGCCTCGATGAAATAGAGCCTTTTTTCATGAAAAGGCTCTTAGATTGTTGACAAAGGGCTAAAATGATCTTTATTTTAGCCCTTTGTCTTCTTTTCAGCGTGACATGAAAACCTTTGCAGTCTAGGAAGGACGAGTACCGGCGCGGAGCGAATTTAAGATTCGTGAGCACCGGCACGCAGGACTGACAAAGAATGCGAGGGTTTGTCTACACGCTGAGAGCCTTTTTTCATGAAAAGGCTCTGTTTTCTCTTATTCTTCTTTTTTCGTTCGGGCTTTTTTCGTAATGTCATTGTTTTTCCAATAGGCCCATAGTGATGTCACTCCTAGAAAGGCTAACGAAATGAATTGCTGCACGCCTTCTTCATCAATCGGAATCGGGCTTTTTCCAGCTGCGGTGAGAGAACTGTTCACAAGCGCCAATAAAAGCAACACAAGCCTTGTAATCGTACCTGCACTAATTTTTTGAACCTTCAACTATATACCCTCCCTTTTCCCTTCACGCGGGCGGTACTGCTCGTTCCCTCTCATATGTATGCAAGAAACGAATGAATAGAAGAAAGGATCAAAAAAAGACATCATTCTTATGTGTAGAATGATGTCTTAGATTGTTGACAAAGGGCTAAAATGATCTTTATTTTAGTCCTTTGTCTTCTTTTCAGCGTGACCTGAAAACCTTTGCAGTCTAGGAAGGACGAGTACCGGCGCGGAGCGAATTTGACATTCGTGAGCACCGGCACGCAGGACTGACAAAGAATGCGAGGGTTTGTCTACACGCTGAGACATCATTCCTATGTGTGGAATGATGTCTTGATTCATATGCTTCTTATTTAGAAAACATCTCTTTTACTTCATCCATTGCCATTTTATTTCCTAGTGCTGAGTAATCGAGCCATGGCTGATCTGCAATTGGATACACCTGGTTTTTCTTCACGGCTTTTAGGCCTTTCCAAATCGGAGTCTGTTCTAACTGTTTGAATGCCTGCTGCGCCTTGTCATCACGGTTAACGACGACGAAAATAGCATCTGCATCAAAGTCAGGAAGAACCTCTTGGGAAATCACTTCAAAAGGTCGTTTGCTGTTCAGTTTTTTCACACCATTTGCAGGGGTCAGTCCTAAATCTTCGTATAAAATAGGGCCCATCGGACGCTTCATACTAAATACTCGAAGCTCTTTTGCTGTTACACGAATCGCCATCACTTTTCCATGTCCAATCTTTTTCTGGATAAGTGCTTTGACTTCTTTTGCTTCTTGATTGTAGTCCTTGATATATTGATCCGCTTCTTTTTCCTTATTGACGAGCTTGCCGATTTTTTTCAAATGATCACGCCATGTGCCATCATTTAAATGAAACACTTCTGTTTTGGCAATCTTCTTGTATTTCGATAAGTCTTGACCAGCCAGCTCTTCATCAACATAGATGACATCTGGTTTTAAAGCAAGCAGGGACTCCATATCTGGATCAGCTGCAATGCCAAGCTTTTTCGTATGGCTCAGCTGTTTTTTCGCATGTGGCAGGAAATCTTTTAAGTCTCCCCCTACGACAGAGCCCGCAGGCTTGATTCCAAGTGCTAATAAGTCATTTGTTAAATGAATGGACAAGGAAGCGATCTTAGGTGTTCCGTTATCATCTTGATTTGTCGTATTCTTTGTTTCCTGTTGACCGCAAGCGGCAAGAATCAAGAAACAAAGCGTTAAAGCAAAAACAAGTAATTTTTTCATGATGAGTTCCTCTTTCTTATTTTGTTTTTGTTAATAAATATAGAAAATAAGGGGCTCCGATAAAAGCCACAACCACACCCGCAGGGATGGCATTTGGGGCAAATATGGACCGTCCAATTGTATCGGCACTAACCAAAATCAAAAGGCCAAGTAAGGCACTAACCGGTAAAAAATATTGGTGCAGTGACCCGGCAAGCCGTCTCGCCAAATGAGGCGCAACAAGTCCAATAAAACCAATACCACCTGTCATTGACACACTTGCACTAGCTAGGCCAACCGCTAAAGTGAGCAGCAAAAGGCGTTTTCGCTGCACACGTACACCTACACTTGAGGCGACAGCATCTCCTAACGTTAATGCATTAAGTGTGCTTGACTGCATCAGCGTAAGCGGCACAAGGCAGACAATCCAAGGCAGGAGCGCAAGCACATGAATCCAGTCTCTTCCCCATACGTTGCCGACGAGCCACCTTGAAGCAAATGTGTATGTATCTTCATCAAGCTTCAATGACAAATATAAGGTCAATGCACTAAACCCTGCAGCAACAGCAATTCCTACAAGGATCAGCCGGATAGGAACCAGTCCTTCATGCCTGTCATAGGCAAGGAGCACGATGATGGCCGCCGCAAGGAGTCCTCCGCCAAATGTAAAGAGCGGGATGAGTAAAGATGGGTGACCTTCTAGTGCGTGGAAATACGTAACAAACAGAATTAAGCCAAATGCGGCTCCTGCATTCAGTCCAATAATTCCGGGATCGGCCAGTGGATTGCGGGATAAACTCTGCAAGATGCCGCCTGCGACACCTAGTCCAATTCCAGCTAATATCGTCACGACGATACGAGGCAGACGATAGTCAAACAGCACCGTCTCACTTTGAAAATCCCCAAAGCCAAATAACGTTTTAACGACAACGACGGGACTAAGTTTCAGCGTGCCGGTATTTAAACTATACAGCACCACAGCTGCACTCAGGCAAAGCAGAACCGCTGTCACGACAAGAGCTCGCTGCTTCTCTCTCATGACAAGTTCCTCCCTTCTTTTCTGGCAATATATAAGAAGAAAGGAACACCGACAAGTGCTACCATGACGCCAATGGCAAGCTCTCTTGGCGGATTCACTGTACGGCTGGCCAGGTCAGCACAGACGAGCAGCACTGCGCCTAAAATCGCTGACATTGGAATGACGAAGCGATAGTTGATCCCAACCAGCTTTCGTGCAATATGTGGAATCACAAGCCCGACAAACCCAATGGACCCAACCGCTGATACAGACACGCCTGCCAGCAAGACAGCGGCTGCCATTCCTAGTATTCGCACTCGCCTGGTTTTCACCCCTAAATTAGCGGCTACATCTTCACCGAGCGATAGTAACGAAAGTGACCGCCCTAATAACATCGCCCATCCGATAACAATGAGAATGACTGGAGCAAGGATCGTCAGCTGCGGCCATTTCACACCAGCCACACCCCCTGCGTACCAAAAAGCCAGATCCTGACTGAGATCAAAATAAATGGCGATACCAGAGCTGAGCGCATGAAGCAATGCAGCCACAACGGCTCCTGCAATCGTCAGCCGAAGCGGGGTCAGCATACCACCAGCTGCCCCAATGGCAAAGATCAGAAGCGTACTAAGCACAGCACCAAAAAAAGAAAAAAACATCAGTGCTGAATATGGTATTCCTGGAAAAAAAGCAAAACAGAGAGCGACAACAAACATCGCACCGCCGTTAATGCCCAATATTCCAGCATCCGCCAGCGGATTTCTCGTGATGCCTTGCATGAGAGCACCTGCGACAGCAAACGCCGCTCCAACAAGTGCTGCCCCTAGAACACGCGGGAGCCTTAATTCATGGATGATCTGCTGCTCTGTCACATCTGACTGATAGTCGAACACAGCTGTCCAGACCGTTTGCAAAGACAATGTCTTGGCACCGTATGAAACAGCCAAAAACATAGCAGCCACCAAACCAATGACTGCGAGAAAAAATAATAAAAAAAACAGAATAGGTGATGAGCGTTTGTGTTGAGGGGTTCGCTGATTCTGCAAAATCGGTGTCATCCTTTTCTTCATTTAAAATCAGTTTTGAAAATGAGAATCATAATCATCAAAATTATAGCCGTCAGCCTATGAAAAAGCAATGTACAGCTTATTTTTTAATGATTGAAGATATGTTGCTTTAGCAGTCATGCGCCACGATGTTTTTCAATCTGAAAGACCTATCATTTTTTCTGATAGTTTAATAGGAAATAAGTTGACATTCCACATGAACATCCCCTAAAATTACAAAAGTGAGTCAATTGTTATAGAAATATTACAAACAGATGTCAAACGAATAAAGAATGACCCGTCATGAGAGGAGAATTGAAAGTTGTGTCAGTAAAGGGAAAATGGAGTATCATCCTATTTGCGCTTGCCATCGTCATTGGAGCAGTTGCTTTCTTTCAAAATCAGCAAGCAAGCGGTACAGAAAAGAAAAATGTGAAGCAGGATACGAATTATAAAAATGTCGAAATTGTGACCCTTGTAAATGACGGGAAATTTATGAGATATGCAGTCAACTATCCTCTTTTTCATCAAAAAAAGCTAGATGACAAGATTCAAAGCTATGCAAATTCAGCATTAGAGCATTTCAAGAAGACATTCAGTGAAGCAAAGGACGTCGATGAAAACAAACGATTTGAATTGAATATTGATTATGACATGGTGCACTATGCGAAACAGTCTGCTGCCATTCATTTTACGACCTATACTTATACAGGGCAGCAAAATGGGACCACTCATCATGTAACGATCAATTTCGATTTTCAGAAAAAAGACTTTCTTAACACAAAAGATTTATTTCAGCCAAAAAAGGACTATTTGAAAAAATTATCCTATATTACATACTTGGAGCTAAAAAAGGATAAAACCTTATCTAAGAATCTATCTCTCCTTCAAAAAGGAACTGCCCCTACTGATCAAAACTTCAGTCAATTTGCCTTGAAAGAGAACTATGTGGAGTTTTATTTCCCAGCTTCCCAAGTAGCCGCAAAAGATCTAGGACCGCAAACGCTCGCGATCAAAAAGACGCTGCTAAAAGACATATTGAAGCCGGAATATATGAATAAGATCAAAAATCAGAATGAAATCAAAGAACCGAATCCAAAAAGAAAAGCCGTGAAGCTGCCGCAAAAGTCAAAGCTTGATCCCAATCAAAAAGCCATCGCACTCACATTTGATGATGGCCCAAATCCTGCAACAACTTCAAAAATCTTAGAAGCACTGAAGAAAAATAAAGGACACGCTACCTTTTTCGTCTTAGGCAGCAGGGTGCAATATTATCCTTTGATGCTTGCCGACATTTTAAAAGGCGGAAATGAGATCGGAAACCATTCTTATAACCATCCTTTGTTAACAAGGCTGCCTCTAAAGCAAGCGGTGAAACAAGTGAAAGATACGCAGCAGATGATTGAGAAAGCCAGCGGTTATACACCTACACACTTTAGACCGCCATATGGTGGAACAAATCAAGATATCAATCGGGCGATTGATATGAAGGTTTCTTTATGGGACGTTGACCCTGAAGACTGGAAAATTCGTAACAGCCAGCAGATCACAAGCCATGTTCTCTCACATGCAGCAGATGGCCGAACTGTGCTCATGCACGATATTTATGACAGCTCCGCTCGAGCAGCAGTGAACATCATCCATGAACTCACGAAACAGGGCTACCAGCTTGTCACAGTCAATGAACTTGAACAATTAAAAAAAGAACGAAACGAAAAGGCCCCTGTGAAGTAAACACAAGGGCTTCTTTTATGACTCTAACGACTTCTTTCTTTTCAACAAGGCTTGAAATGTCTCATCCAGCTCCAGAGAAGGCTCTATACTTAAACGGCTGAGCACGTCAGACAGCTGCATACCTATGATCAAAAGCTCATCTTCTTTCCTTGTAGCAGCTGGCTTTTCTTCCTTTTGTTGATATTCTTCATATGTGCTGAAATGGCAGGAGCGAGTCCAGCAGCTTGAGCGTAAATGGGTGGGACGCTTCATATAGTTCGTCCGTTTTACAATCTTCCACCACGGTTCCTTCATGTAAAAAAAGAAGCCGATCACATAGATAAACTGCTGCTTCTATATCATGGGTAATCATAAGGATGGTCATGTCTAATTCTTGTTTTAACGTTTCGAGCAGCTCCAATATTTGCACCTGAACAGACACATCTAGTGAGCTCAGCACTTCATCTAGTATGAGAATGGACGGATTCGTTGATACTGCTCTTGCTATGCAAACTCGCTGCAGCTGACCGCCGCTTAACTGATGAGCATATTGATTCAGCAATGACGAAGGCAGTCTGACTTGTTCAAGCAGCGATAATACCTTCTGATCCACATTCTTTCCCTGCTGTAACAATCGCATAGGTTCAGCAATGATCTCTTTCACCGTAAAAGCTGGATGAACAGAAGATAGATAATCTTGAAATACCACACTCATTTTTCCTCGGTTCACCTTCCGCCATGTATGTGCCTGCCTTCCGTCAACCTGTATCTCGCCGCCATCTTTCTTTTCTAAACCGAGCAGGATACGTGCTAAAGTACTTTTGCCACTACCGCTCTCTCCCACTACCCCAACACATTGTCCTTTTTCAATTTGAAATGAGACGTTTGAGATTCGTGCTTTTGCTTTCTTCTGATGAGAAAAAAAACCCTTCGTCTCCCCATTTTTTTGTAATTGATGAACTGTGATTAACATGGGGCTGCCTCCATTCTGTTTTGCTGCCTCAATGCTTCAAGGGGCTTAGATAAACGGAGTCTCGTCTCTAGTAAATGCTTTGTTTGGGGATGTTGCGGTGATGTGAATATCTTCGCAGCTGAGCCATGCTCAAGCATCACTCCTTGATGCATCACTAGCAACTCGTCTGCGATCGCCTGAACGACGCCTAAATCATGCGAAATGACGATCAAGGCGGCACCTGTTTCTTCTTTCATCCGCTGTAATTGCATGATGACTTCACGCCGATTGTATGCATCAAGCGACGCAGTTGGCTCATCGGCAATGATCACATCAGGAGAAAGCATCATCGTAATGGCAATCATGACACGCTGAAGCATACCACCAGACAGTTCATAGGGATATGTTTTCATCAATTGATATGGATTTTTTAAATGGACACTTTCCAGTCCAGCGATGGCATGTAATTCCCCTTCTTTCCCACGCAAACCCAAATGCTGATGAAACGTTTCAATCATTTGATGTCCAATCGTTTCTATCGGGTTAAATGCATTCATGGCATCTTGTGAGATGAAGCCTATTCGTTTCCCTCTCCATCCCTTTACCGTCTGAGTTGTCAATTTCTCACCGTCAAAGATGATCTCTCCATCCACCTTTAGCGAAGGAGAGATCAGGCCAATTAACGTTTTTGCAATGGTTGATTTTCCGCTTCCACTTTCACCGATTACGGCTAAACAGCGTTGTCGATGTAAGGAAAACGTGATATTCGCTACCAAATGGCTTTGCTGTACTGGATCATGTACGGACAGTCTTTTTACGTCGATAAAAGGCAAATCGTCTCCCCCCTTTTTTGCTGATAGGATGCATGGCTGGGTTCATGGTCTGCTGAAGGCTGTCTCCTAAAAAATTCAAGGCCATGACCACAAATAAAATCGCCATTCCAGGTGCCAGCATATGACCCGGGTGTGTGACCATCACATTCTTCGCCTCATTCAGCATCATGCCCCACTCCGGTGTAGGTGCACTCACACCCAATCCAAGGAAGGACAGGGCGGAAATATTTAAAATGACCCACCCGGCATCGAGTGTAGCAAAGACAGCGATTTCTCCTGAAATGCGAGGCAATAAATGTTTTCGAAGAATGTAAAAGGATGAACCTCCGGATACTTTTACAAACTGGACCGATGGTTCATTTGTATATTGAAGGACTGACGACCGGATCATCCTCGTATACCACGCCCATTTCGCAAGGACATTGGCCAAAATAATATTGACAAGCCCTGGTCCCATGATCCCCACAACGGCCAAAATCATCACCTCAGCAGGAAATGACAGGATGACATCACATAGTCTCATTAAAACGCCATCCACCTTTCCTCTAAAAAGGCCAGCCATGAGTCCAAGTATAGTTCCAATGAGCATTGTGATACACATCGTGAAAACAGCCGCAAGCATTGTTGTCCGAATCCCAAATAGCAGACGCGATAGCACACACCTCCCCAAGTGATCCGTACCGAGCGGGTATGTGAGGCTTGCCTTAGCATATTTGTCTAAAACATTCGTGTCAGCCGGGTCATGTGGAGCGAGCATCGGTGCAAACAGCCCAGCTAATGCGACAAGTGCTAAGATCCAGATAGACAGCACAGCCATTCGATCTTTTCTTAACTGATCCCACCCTCTCATGATGTCTTATACCTCCTTTTTCAGTTGCGGGTTCATGATCATTTGCATGATATCAGCCATGAGATTGCAAACAACAAACAAGAACCCCATCACAAATAAATAGGCTTGAATAATCGGGAAATCAGCTTGAAAAATAGCTTCCACACACAATCGACCAACCCCGGGCCAAGCAAACAGGTTTTCTATAATGACGGTTCCTGCAATGAGTTTTGGTATCGACATCCCAAGTGCTGTAATCGCGAGCTGAAGGGCATGCCTCAAAACTTTCAATTGGATGGTTCGTTCCTTTAAACCGCGAGCTCTTGCATAAAACACAAAGGGCTCTTGCTGAAACTTTAGAATTTGATTTCGAATCAGTCTGACATAGGTTGATATGTAGCCAAGTGATAGAGTAATAGCAGGTAGAAAAATGGATTTGATTCCTTCCATTCCACTCGTATTGACCCAGTTGAATTTGACAGAAAAAAGCCAGATAAACAAAATGCCTAGCCAAAAACTAGGCATTGAAGATGCGATAAATACAAAGGCTCTAAGGACTCGGTCCACCCACGTATGAGCAGCATATGCACAAATCATTCCGAGTAACAAACTCGACACAATGATGAGAAAGAGGGCTACTCCTGCAAGCTTTAATGTTGCAGGTAGCGCCTCCATGATCAGATCAAACACTGGCTCATGTGTGACATAGCTGCTGCCAAAATCACCTGTTAATCCATCTTTAAGCCATGTGGCATACCGTATGAAGAATGGTTGATCTAAGCCTAGCTCCTGGCGCATCGATTCAATCATCTCTTCTGTCGGGGTGACTTGATTCACCCGCAAAGCAACTTCAGCTGGATCACTTGCCCGTATCGTCAGTAGCACAAAGGCAAAGAAGGTGATGAAGATAATAAGTGGAAACAGCAGCAATATTCGTTTTAACAGATAGCGTGTCATGTCTATGCCTCCGCTTTATGACGAAAAATACATCCGGTCAAAGGGAATTTCATACTGTGAAACATGAAAACCTACACCTTTAAGACGTTTATTATAAACGGCCTTTGTCACAGAATAAGAGATTGGAATGTAGACATTTTCATCATGAATATACGTGAAGATGTCTCGGTACATTTGTTTCCGTTTTTGCTCATCTGGCTCCACCAATACTTTCGTAATCGTCTGATCCAGCCACTTTTTCTTTTTCAATCCTAATTGGGCTTGATAATCGGCATGGGATGCCACACGGAATGAAGAAATGTAGGTTTGTGGATCATAAGGAAGACCCCACGATAGAGAGTACATTAGATCAAATTTCCCTGTTTTTTGGCGATCCAAAAATGCCTGTTTTTCTTCTCCTCTAATATTAAGCTTGACCCCAACCTGTTTGAAATCTTGTTGAATCGATTCACTTATCGTTCTTTCGCCTGCATTATCGGAATTATAATAAATAGTCACGCTCAGTGGTGTGCCATTTCGATAGCGATAGCCGTCTTCTTTCAGCTTCCAGCCTGCTTCATCCAGTATTTTTTCTGCTTTCTTTTTTTGATAGGTTTTCTTTTTCAACGGAATATCTGCGTAAGGAACTGACGGGGCAAGCAGTGTGTGTGCCACCTGTTCCGTTCCATTTAGAATACCTTTTGTGATCATGTCTTTTTGGACGGCGTATTGAAACGCTTCTCTCACTTTCGGATCTTTTGTGATGGGCTGATTTGAATTGATTACGATAGACCTAGAACCAACTGGAGGACTCACGGTCACACCGTATTGCCCCCCTTCCTTTAATACCTGAAATGAGTCTCCGTCGATCATGTCACCATCTGCGCCAAACAAGAGATCAATCTCTCCTTTTTGCAGTGCGAGTAAAATCGTTTGATGATCCGGCATCACTTTCCACTTCACTGTTGAAATCTTTGGCTTCTTTCCCCAATAACGATGATTCGTTTTAAAGATGGCATATTGATTTTTTTTATGTTCCTTCAACACATAAGGACCAGTGCCTGCATAACCTTTAACTCCCTTTGCTGTCGTGCCATCCACGAAGCTGTTAGGAGAAATAAAACGGAAGGGACGTGTTAAGCCAAGCTCCTCTAATGTCGGATAATAGGGCTGTTTCAATTTGAGAACAAATGTGTGTTCATTTACTGCCTTTGTCGATTGAATTTCTGAAACAAGATTGAGCCAGGCGTTCTTTTCAATATTTTTGACGACAGCATCAATATTCATCTTCACTGCCTGCGCATTAAATGGCGCACCATCTGAAAAAGTCACGTTTTTTCGAAGGTGAAACGTGTAGGTCTTTCCATCTTTTGAAATATCCCAGCTTTGGGCTAGGGCAGGCTGAATTCCTTTTTCAGTATTCACGACAAGTGATTCAAACACCATATGTTGAGCGGCCATCTCCCCGCCATATAAATGGGGATTGATGTCCCTGATATCTTTTGTACTTGCATACACCAGCTCATTATCTTCTCTTCCATGTAATCTGGAAGATGTCTTATTTTCAGAGCAGGATGCCAATAGAAAGCAAGCCATGACTGAAAACAGCATCAAGGTATATGTCACATAGGAATGGGCTTTCTCATCTTTTTGCTTTATGTAAACACGTCGAATCCTCATATGTACTTCCCCCACATTCTTTTATCGTAATCATTACGATTATTAATCGAAATGATTACGAATTGAATAATAGCATACAGAAATGGGAAATACAATGTCTATTTTCATTAAAAAACAGACTCATGATTGAGTCTGTTCAGATTGTTGACAAAGGGCTAAAATGATCTTGATTTTAGTCCTTTGTCTTCTTTTCAGCGTGACCTGAGAACCTTTGCAGTCTAGGAAGGACGAGTACCGGCGCGGAGCGAATTTAAGATTCGTGAGCACCGGAACGCAGGACTGACAAAGAATGCGAGGGTTTGTCTACACGCTGGACAGACTCATGATTGAGTCTGTTTCGCTTGCATTAATTGATCAATGACACGTAATGCTTTGTCTGTACCCCCTGCTGTTTGGAAGCTTTCTTCAATTTTTTTAATTCCGGCAAGATACGTGTTACTTCCCAGTACTTCTTCTACAGTGTCTCTCAGCTGCTTTGCTGTCAGCTGGTCTTTATCGAGCGCACGAGCAGCGGACAATTCCGTCAGTCTTTTTGCCACCATCGGCTGATCTTTGTCCACTGGGATGACGACCATCGGGACATGAAAATGAATGCTTTCATTGACACTGTTCATCCCGCCGTGAGTGACAAACACATCGGTCTGTTCAAGGACTTCAAGCTGCGGCACATAAGGCTCGATGATAACATGCGAAGGCGCTTCTTTTAGGAGGGACATATCAATTTTTTCACCTGTTGCCATGACCACTTTGCCATCAAAGTTTGCAAAGGCATCTATACACATATTAAAAAATGACTCTGTATCTCCAAGAACTGTCCCCATCGAAATAAAAATGACCTTCTCCTGTTCAAGTGCTTCTAGCGGGAAATCATGCTGATCTGCCCGTTTTTGAAAGCTCGGCCCAATGAAGACAAATGAGTCGTTCAATGCATCAACAGACGGCTGAAAATATTCGCTCGTATACACCATGTTCAGTTCTCCACGATTTTTCATCAATTGCATCAAATGTTTGGGCTGTACTTTAAAACGATCCTTTATTTGTTCTAGTAAATGCGCAGCCTTCTCATCCTTGCGATAAAGAGGTGTGTCAAAATGCGCCTCTTGCAGCACAAAAGATGGATTCGATCCGATACCAGGAATGTGCAAGTAATCTCGCACCAGTTCGCCTGCTCCAAACATATCAAAATAGACCAAATCAAATGTATGCTGCTGAGAAAGTGTATCCACCACTTCTAGAATATCTAATGACGTTTGCAGCATGGCATGGAAAAATGGCTGCATGGACTCCAAATCGCCTTCATTCACACTCAATGTCCGAATATAATCTGGATGGATATGTACGTGAGCGCCTAAGCGTTTGATTCGTTCCTGATAATGTACAGTTGTCACCACATGCACTTCATCTCCTCGATCCGCCAATGCTTTTATGATTCCTAACATTGGGTTCACATGTCCTTCAGCTGGGAACGTAATTATTAAAATCTTCGCCACCAGAATCCCCTCCTCATTGTCAATTCCCTTCCATGTTAATCATATACAGTCAGCTGGCTCAACAAATACGCGTGAAAAGGGAGGCAATGAGTCTTAGGGCCAATATTTTAAGCGGATCGCAGAAAAAAGACAAAGCCTCCTGTTACATGCTTTGTCTTTTTTCTATTATTTTTTGAGCAGCATTTGTTTAAACACCGCGGACTGTTTTTCAATTGAAGTCGGATCAGCATAGATAAATTCATTGATTGAATAGTACAGAACATGTCCTTGTTGCACTGCTTTGTTTTTTTCCATAAAACCCCTCTCCTTATGGAGAAGGCTGTGAGAAACACTTGTTCTATCGGGAAATAGATCAAGCATAAGCTCGTAGAACGTATAATAGACATGACTTAAAAAAACACGATGAATGTTATTTGAATTGAGGACAGTTATTCAAACATTAAAATTTTAGGGTCTTTATCGTAACAGTGAACAAGCATAGCGTGTAATTGCCCCCTATGATGATAAACGTGTGCTAATATCTCTAACAACCATTCATACCTTGTATATGTCACATCCCAATATGAGGTGGTACGGGATAGTAGTTCTTTGTCTGATAAATTCATATAATTATTTTTTAATGAATGAAAGTTGGTAATTAAGCCATTTTCTATTGATTCTAAATCTTTGTATGATACATTAGAATAAAATTTTTCCATCTCTTCTTGGGTAGCCTCATTAGAAATACGCCAGTCAGCTTCACAAATGATAGCAATGTGTTCCAACAATTCTCCGATAGACTGCTTATGAGATGTTGGTCTTTTTTGCAGATCATCTTCTTCTAATTTACTTATTATTTTTATTAATGTTTTAACAGCTACTTCAATTTGATGTAAAACACTTTCACAATTCATTAGTCCCTCCTTATGAAAAAATTCTTCCCTGCTAGTAGAACAATAAAAAAGCTTCAATGTGCAATGATTTTATACTCATTCAATACATTATATCTTTTGTGTTGCTTACTTTTAAATATAGCGTCTTTCTTTCAGGCTAGTAAAACAATAATCTCTGTTTACTACTAAGTGGCCGTACATCATTCACAACATATTCTGAAGAACAGGTGAAGTTCCTCTCAAATCACTCACAAAAAAAGCTGAAAACCCTTTAGAATAAGGATTTTCAGCTTTTTTTAAATGATAAATCGAATCTATAGACGCGCTCGGAGGGATTCGAACCCCCGGCAGACGTGGTACCGGAAACCACCGCTCTATCCAACTGAGCTACGAGCGCACGATATGTTTTTTGAACGTCAGCATATCAAATTATAAGGGAAATGATGCAAGAAAGCAATGATATTCTGACAGCATCAAAAAAGAAGCCTGCACCGAAAAGATGCAGACATGTCTTCTTATGCCATTTTCACAGATGCAATAATTTTTCGTTCCATGTTTTCATTTACTTCATCAACTGTTTTCACAAGACAGATGATACCATCAATAAACGGCCAAATGAACAGTGTTAACCATCCTAAAAGAAGCATGGTCACTGCATACCCTTTTTTCTCATCTAGGTAAAAACGATGAATAGCAAACGCTCCAAAGAACCACCACAAAAGAAATACAACTAATTTCGACTTTTTCTTGGTTTGCAGTTCAGTTGAGACAACAATACGTTGCTGATCAGTCAAACCACTTTTTTCTAAAAGCAAATTATCCACTCTGTTTCCTTCTTTCTGACTACAAATAATTATTCCATAGGTAATTTTACCTCACAACAGAAAGTTTTTCCATATTTTTTTAAAACTTTTCCATGGTTTAAGAAATTTAATTTTGGGAAAAATAACATGTGGCTGTCGAATTTTTTGATTGCATTTTGTTTGACCTTTATTGACCAAAAATGTATCATTGAATTACATACTTACCTAAAAGGTGAAGGAGGAACATTATGAATTTAATACCTACAGTCATTGAGCAAACAAATCGTGGGGAAAGAGCCTACGACATTTATTCTCGTCTTTTAAAAGACCGTATTATCATGCTTGGTTCTGCAATCGATGACAATGTTGCCAACTCCATCGTGTCACAGCTTCTTTTCTTAGAAGCCGAAGATCCAGAAAAAGATATTTCTATCTACATTAACAGCCCTGGAGGTTCGATCACAGCTGGTATGGCCATTTACGATACGATGCAATTTATTAAGCCAAAGGTATCAACTATTTGTATTGGGATGGCTGCATCAATGGGTGCGTTCCTGCTTGCTGCTGGTGAAAAAGGTAAGCGTTATGCCCTTCCAAATAGTGAAGTGATGATTCACCAACCACTAGGCGGTGCCCAAGGTCAAGCAACAGAAATTGAAATTGCGGCAAAACGAATCCTTTCTTTACGCGATAAACTGAACCAAGTACTTTCTGAACGTACTGGTCAGCCAATTGAAGTGATTGAGCGCGATACAGATCGTGACAACTTCAAAACAGCGGAAGAAGCTCTTGAATACGGACTCATTGACAAAGTCTTGACCCGTAATACAGACGAACAAAAATAATGACAACACAAACCGTCTGCTCTTTGAACAGACGGTTTTTTGTTGTTCAAATACGTTAAGACAGCTCTGTCCATTTCTGCTGAAGAGCAATACCTCATCCGCAATGGCTCCCATTCATCCAATTCGTGAGCCGCCGTATACAAGATGGATTCCTTGCTTTGCCATATAAGTCCCCAGCTCGACAGCTTTTTGTTTGTAGATGTCATTCACACCTAGATTCGACCCAGCAAACACACAAATCGTTTTCATCAAAACAGCTCCATCTCTCTATGATTTCTTCACCCACTCATTCTCCTATACTTGATTGTAAAGAAACAGCCGTTCCGTCTATATATAGTGTAAAACCAAAAGGTGAACACCATATAAGGAGATGTATAAAGAGCATGCAAACAACTGAGGCTGACCTCTATGATGTCTCATTAGAAGAAGTCTTCTCCTCCCATCAGCAGAAACTCACTCAGCGGTTTTCTCGTGAGACAGAGCAGGCAAAAAGCACGTGACTTGTCGGTCACGTGCTTTTTTCATCGTCTCATAGATGCTGTGGTAAGATATCATCCGTTCGTTCAAAAATAGAAACGGCAGCCACATTAGAAAGAGAGACCGATCAGCAAGGTTCAACGCCACAAACATCAAAATCGGTGCCATGGCAGCAAGCGGAATCATGGATGCATATGGTGCAAATAACATTAAGATCAGCAAGACGACGATGCCATGCACGACACCTGAAATCGGACTTGCTCCGCCATTTTTGATGTTCGTTGCCGTTCGGGCAATCGCCCCAGTTGCTGGAATCCCTCCGAAAAGCGGTGCTGCCATATTGGCAATTCCTTGACCGACGAGTTCCTTATTGCTGTCATGTTTAGAACCTTTCATATTGTCAGCAACCATCGCAGACAAGATCGACTCCACTCCGCCTAAAAGCGCAATGACAATAGCCGGCGGCAAGAGGTCCATCATTTTTTCAATCGTTAGTTCAGGAAAAGCGAAGCTTGGCAACTGACGAGGAATTTCGCCATATGCAGAGCCAAGGGTTACAACTTGTCCTTGGAAAAAGAGAACGGCTACAAATGTTGAAGCTAATAGTCCTAATAGAGCACCAGGTATTTTGGGAATATATTTTTGTGCCGCCAAAATCACGATAAGCCCGATGACGGATGTGATGATGGCAAGACGATTTGTGGTCCCGAGATGAACCACGATTTCTCTCATAATGAGAAAACGATGAGAGAAAATGTAAGCATTTTCTCTATTTTGACCTTTATACCGCTTCAGCACAGGCGATATGCGGCTTTTGCTTTCAAACGATAGCTCTCATCTCACCAAAAGACGATGAAAAGGTTTAGTAGAAAATGGCCATCCCGTTTAATACACTTCAAATATAATAAATTTTCTACCAAAAACTCTCGATCTATTTTCCGGTTTGTCAAATTATCTCTCGAAACATCTGCCATTTTTCTATGACACATCTACTAATCACTCATTTTTCTACATCATAAAAAGACATCAGTTGGCCGAGGAATTTACTCTTTCACTAAAAAAACGTCTTCTTTCCCGTTATTTCAGTATATTAAATATTGAACTGCTCATATTCAAACGTGTACTGCCAAAATGGTTGCTTTATAATAAAAAGAGAAAGATGCCCATGTGAAAGGAGCGAATTGACTGTGAAACCACATATTTTTGTCACCAAACCCCTGCCTGCCTCTTTTGAAGACATGCTAAAGGAACATTGTACATACGAGGTATGGCAATCAAAGGACCCTATTCCAAGAGATGTTTTATATGAGAAGTTGCAGAAGGCTGATGGCCTTTTAACATCTGGCACGAAAATTGATCAAGACTTATTAGATCACGCACCCCAACTCAAGGTGGTGAGCAATCATTCAGTCGGCTATGACAATTTTGATCTAGAAGCGATGAGACAAAGAGGGGTGATTGGGACGCACACGCCTTACACACTCGATCATACCGTTGCTGATCTTGCCTTTTCGCTCATTCTCTCTTCTGCAAGAAGAATTGCCGAGCTTGATCGTTTTATCCGCGAGGGAAAATGGACGGAATTCGTGCAGGAGGAAGATATGTTCGGCATTGATGTCCATCATCAAACGCTCGGCATTATTGGGATGGGACGAATCGGAGAGCAAGTCGCCAAACGAGCTGCTCATGGTTTTGATATGAACGTCCTCTATCATAACCGAAGCCGGAATGAGAAAGCCGAATCGGCATACGGCGCTGTGTATTGTGCACTTGATGATTTGCTGAAGCAAGCGGATATCATTGTGTTAATCACACCGCTGACTGACGAAACGTACCACCTGATAGGAGAGCGGGAATTTAAATTCATGAAGCAGACCGCTTTATTTGTGAACATCTCCCGCGGGAAAACTGTCGATGAGAAAAGCCTCATCCAAGCATTGCAGGAAGGGTGGATCAAAGGAGCCGGCTTGGATGTGTATGAACAAGAACCGCTTCAGGAAAATCATCCTTTCATGGAGATGAACAATGTCACTCTTGCCCCCCATATCGGTTCTGCTACTGAAACGACAAGAGACCTCATGCTCAAACGAGCCATTCATAATGTGATTCATGGCATAGATGGCAAAGCCCCTGTTGATATTGTGAAGGAGCTTGCCACATCTTAAACGAAAACGGACGCAGGAAACTGCGTTTCAGATTGTTGACAAAGGGCTAAAATGAACTTTATTTGAGCCCTTTGTCTTCTTTTCAGCGTGAACTGAAAACCTTTGCAGTCTAGGAAGGACGAGTACTGGTGCGGAGCGAATTTGACATTCGTGAGCACCAGCACGCAGGACTGACACCGAATGCGAGGGTTTGTCTACACGCTGGGACGCAGGAAACTGCGTCTTTTTATTTATGTCATCTGGAGGGACTCGGGAGAAAAGTCTCATTTTCGCCAATCTCCTGATTCTTTACATTTCCTTCATGTGCGGGTGCTATAATATGAGGTAGACAAGCAACAAGAGGACGACATCCCATTTCCTTTTGAGGAGGATGAAGATGAAAAAAATAAGTTCGATTTTCACCATGTTTGCTCTGATCGCTGCCATTCTGTTTTCTGGATTTATCCCGCAGCAAGCTCATGCAGAAACACCTCTTACACCAACAGCCACAAATGAAACAGCTTCAATTCAGCTTGCACCAGACCTTCGCACCCTTGCCGTCATTAATACATTTGATGGTGTAGCTGATTACCTGATCAGCTATAAACGACTGCCTGATAATTACATCACAAAATCTCAAGCGAGCGCTCTCGGATGGGTGGCATCGAAGGGGAATTTAGCGGAAGTCGCACCAGGAAAAAGCATCGGTGGAGATGTTTTTTCTAACCGGGAGGGACGTCTTCCTTCAGCAAGCGGCCGAACATGGCGTGAGGCTGACATCAACTACGTCTCTGGCTTCCGTAATGCTGACCGCCTCGTTTACTCAAGTGACTGGCTCATTTATAAAACAACCGATCACTATGCGACATTCACACGGATTCGTTGATCATTGAAATAGACAGCCCTAAGTCAAACGGGCTGTCTCTTTCATGTGGTTTATGGAAGCAGTTTTTGTACGTACTCCTCAAACGGTTGTGTGAGTGGTTTTTTTAATACTTCATCCTGTTCATGTGTGGTGACATGATCTTCTGTCACGACAACACGCCCTGTAGGTGTCAGCTTTGAAGCAAGTGGTCTTTTGTTAAAAGGCGAAGCTTCATTTTCATAAATCTCATGCCGGAGCTGCTCTAATGTCCCTTCACCGACTTCTTTTAATGTGAAAGCATAACCTGTCACAGCGCCCGCTCCCCTGTCCAATTGGAGTAAGTGGGTGCCTTTTTCTGTTTCCTCTGCTTTCACTCGAAAACGAATGGACGCTGCTTCCACCCATTCACCTGTAAAAGGCACAGGCTGAAGGGGGACATTCACACCAAACCCTGCATCAATGAGAAAAGGCTCGTGGTTCTGTTTAAGGACTATGGCTACATGCGTCCCATCAATTGCCCACTTCTCCGCTTCTTTGTGATACACGGTCCCTTGAACGAGCTGTACAATGAGGCCTGCCTCTTTTAACACATAATATAAAAGTGGATTAAGGTCATAGCAGAGCCCGCCTCTCTTTCCTTCAAGAAGATGCTGCTCCAGTCCTTCTTGATCCAAAGCATAGGAATGTTTATTGAGCACAGATCTATTTTCAAAAGGAAAGGTATAGGCCATCTTCCTGAGTACATCAGGCAACTGTTCAAACGTAATAGACTCGGCCTCGCAACCAATTTTCTGCAAAAAAGCTGTTTGGATCATCAACATCCCCTCCTGAAAAAAACTGAGCCTTTGAAGAGACTCAGTTTTCTTGATTGATAAAATCTGTTAACGCATCAATGGCTTCCTGTTCATCTGCACCATCTGCTATCAGTTTGACGGTAACCCCAGAGCTGATCGCAAGACTCATAAGCCCCATAATACTCTTTGCATTGACCTTTTTTCCATCTTTCTCTAGAAAAATATCAGCACCAAAGCGATTGGCTTCTTGAACGAACAAAGCAGCCGGACGTGCCTGTAAGCCTGTTTTCAGCTGAATTGTGACCGTTTTTTCCACCATATGATCTGCCTCCCTTTTTTATTTCCCTATTTGAGTGTAACAGCTTGTCCGTTTCTTAATTGTTCTGCAATTTGATCTAGCTTTCTTAGACGGTGGTTAATACCTGATTTGCTGATCTTGCCGCTTTCCACCATTTCGCCAAGTTCCTTTAGTGTGACTTCTTGGTAGTCAATACGCAGTTTCGCAATTTCACGCAGCTTATCCGGCAGGGCATCAAGTCCAATCTTTTCATCAATGAATTGAATGTTTTCGACCTGACGCAGTGAGGCACCGATTGTTTTATTCAAGTTTGCTGTTTCACAATTAACGAGCCGGTTCACGGAATTTCTCATATCTCGGACGATTCGCACGTCTTCAAAACGAAGCAATGAGTTATGAGCACCTACGACACTTAAAAACTCCGTAATTTTCTCAGCTTCCTTCATGTACGTAATATACCCTTTTTTGCGTTCAAGTGTTTTACTGTTGAGATGGAATTGATTCATCAGCTCACAAAGGGCATCATTATGTTCCTTGTATAGTGAAAAAATCTCAAGGTGATACGAAGAGGTTTCTGGGTTATTCACAGAACCGCCTGCTAAAAAAGCACCTCTCATATAGGAGCGCTTGCAGCATCTTTTCTTCACAAGTTCCTCTGAAATATTGCGCTCAAATACAAATTGTTCACCTAATATTTTTAAATCCTCTAAAATCGGTTTCGCTCGTTCTACCAGTCTGACAATATATACATTATTCTTCTTTAATCTCATTTTTTTACGAACGAGCAGCTCGACTGTGACATCGTATTTCTTTTTCAACAGGGTATAAATACGTCTTGCAATGGCTGCGTTCTCTGTCTGTATATCTAAAATCAATTTTCGATTAGAGAAAGATAATGAACCGTTCATACGGATGAGGGCAGAAAGCTCTGCTTTTGTGCAGCAGTCCTTCACGTCCAGATTAGTCAGCTCTTTTTTTGTTTCGGATGCAAATGACATCCTTGCCACCCCCATTCCTATTTTTTCTGATGCAGCAGTTCGACGAGCAGTGAGGCTACTTTCAGCGTATCGTGACGAATGACATTCTGATCATATGTAATGATTTCTCCACGGATGACTTCTAGTCCCATGGCTTCGAGTACATCAGTGTCGAATTGTACAGGCTGCGCCTGCTCTTCTGCATATTTTGCTTTGATTTCTTCTGGAATTTCTTTATTGTTTACAAAAATCGTATCAATAAATGGCCGGGCCATATGATCGTTTAGTGCCTGCACATGATCAGCTGCACTGTAGGAAAGCGTTTCCCCTGGCTGCGTCATGACATTGCAAATATACACTTTTTTCGCCTTAGACCGAATCACTTCTTCTCCAATATGCGGGACAAGCAGGTTGGGCAAAATACTGGTATACAAGCTGCCAGGACCGATGACGATCAAATCAGCCTCACGGATGACTTGAATAGATTCGGGCAGCGGTTCAATCGTATCAGGTGTAAGAAAGACTCGTTTAATTCGTTCACCATAGGTCGGAATTTTCGATTCTCCTGTCACCACTTGCCCGTTTTCTAATTCTGCATGAAGAACAACACTTGAATTCGCTGCTGGCAATACTTTCCCTCTCACATTTAAGACCTTGCTCATTTCAGTGACGGCATGAAAAAAATCACCGGTTATATTTGTCATGGCCGCAAGAATGAGGTTTCCGAGAGAGTGGCCTGTTAAGTCATTCCCTTTATTAAAACGGTGCTGAAATAGATCTTCAACAAGCGGTTCAACATCAGAGAGTGCCGCAAGTACATTTCGAATATCGCCTGGGGGCGGAATATTCAAATCATGACGAAGTCTCCCTGAGCTGCCTCCATCATCAGCAACCGTCACAATGGCGGTAATGTCCACTGGCTTTGTTTTTAGCCCTCTGAGTAAAACAGATAAGCCAGTGCCGCCGCCAAGAATGACAACCTTTGGTAGTGTCGTCATCTATTTTCTACTTCTCTTCTCAATGTCCCGGTGAGTGACATGTGTATAGTAATCGTTTTTAAAATACTCCGCTAAATAGTTGGCTAGCGTTACGGAGCGATGCTGGCCGCCTGTACAACCAATGGCGATCACAAGCTGGCTTTTCCCTTCTCGTTTATAAGACGGAAGCATAAAGCTGAGAAGGTCGATTAATTTCTCCGTGAATTTTTGCGTTTCACTCCACTTCATGACATAGGAGCGTACTTCTTCATCATTTCCAGTCTGTGGACGCATACTCTCGATATAGTAGGGATTCGGTAAGAATCTCACATCAAATACAAGATCAGCATCAATCGGCAGACCATATTTAAAGCCAAATGACATGACATTCACTGTAAACACCTGCCCCTGATTCGTGGCAAAGTGTGTGACAATCTTTTCTCGAAGCTGTTTTGGTTTCAAATCCGATGTATCAAAAATCATTTGAGACCGGCCCTTTAACTCCTCTAACAGCTCGCGCTCCATGGCAATCCCTTCAAGCGGCAGACCTGTTGTCGCAAGCGGATGCGAACGTCTCGTTTCTTTGTATCTTGAGACAAGCACCTTATCGTTTGCATCTAAAAAGAGAACCCTTGGTGTAATCCAGCCAATATCGTTCATATCATCTAAAGCAGCAATTAAGCTATCAAAGAATTCGCGTCCACGCAAATCCATCACAAGGGCTACCTTGCTCATCTTTGAATTGGATTCCTTCATGAGCT
The DNA here is from genome assembly GCF_001857925.1 of Bacillus xiamenensis. NCBI lineage: Bacteria > Bacillati > Bacillota > Bacilli > Caryophanales > Bacillaceae > Bacillus > Bacillus xiamenensis. Next base: position 2,234,897 of record NZ_CP017786.1, on the reverse strand, counting down.
CTAGAAATTTCGGTAAAAGTGATGGCGGTAAGTTATCCACACAGAAGTAGCCTAAGTCTTCAAAACTTTGGATGGCAACGGTTTTCCCCGCACCTGACATCCCTGTTATAATCACAAGCTGAATATCATCTTGTTTGTGCGTATTCATGCCTGCTCCCTCTCCTTCTTTATGAAAACGGTTCATATATTAGTCTCCTTGAGGATCTAATCGATAAGCAATCAGCTCAAAATCTGGTGTATACGTAAAGGTACCGTGAAGAAGTCCTTTTCCTTTCAGCATGAAATCAAGAATATGGGAATCTCCAGGAGCCATTGGCAAACTAGGTACATCCTTTACGTCATGCCATTTTAAAATACCTTCCTCCGACTCTGACACGTTATTCCCAGTAAAAGAATCTGCCATAAAGGTGAACATCATCCACTCTTGAACAATTTGGTCGCCTTCTTTTATGATAAAGGTAAACACACCTTTTAGCTGCGGATTTAAAATATAAATACCTGTTTCTTCTCTAAACTCTCGAACGACTGAATCCTTGACCGATTCTCCGCTCTCCATTTTGCCGCCAGGTGCTACCCACCAGCCGCGTCTTGGCTTTTGCAGCAAGAGAACTTGATCTTCGTGATGCAGCACACAATTGGTTACTCGTTGCATCAGCTGTCACCTACTCTTTTATGTCTTTTTCTTATTATACAGGTTCATCCTGACTCCCACAATGAACATGCCCGTTCTTCACCGAAAACAGATAGGATTTCGTCTGAATGATGTAACGGGCAGTTTCTCTACTCTTTATTTTACAACATCTAGCGGGTCTCCATGCGTCATTTGTGAACATCTCGTGAATTTCTGTTTTTATGCAAAAAAAAAGGACACGGATTCACATCCGTGCCAAACATGTATTCCTTATAAAAGGGGGTCAATTACTAATTTTATCATAACGGATAATTGTTTCACCCGTGTTACATTCCAGTTAAAAGCCCGTGACGCAATATTAAGGATTTACGACAGCTGTTTATTTCATTGCCTTTAGCTTTTCAGCAAGCTCTTCTACATAATGCTGTGCACTCTGTGCTGCAATACTGCCGTCACCTGTTGCTGTGACAATTTGACGAAGTGTTTTTTCGCGAATATCGCCCGCTGCGAAAATGCCTTCCACTTTTGTTTCCATTCTTTCGTTTGTCTCGATGTAGCCTTCTTCATTTGTAATCCCTAGATTTTCAAATGGTTTAGACAGTGGCAGCATACCGATGTAAATAAAGACGCCATCTGTTTTGAACACTTCTTCCTCACCTGTCACAGTATCAATTAATGTCACACTGCCGACTTTCCCGTTTTCTTCATTGATCTCTTTGACGGTTTTATTCCACATGAAGTCGATTTTTTCATTATCAAATGCTCGTGCTTGTAAAATGCTTTGAGCACGAAGTTTGTCGCGTCTATGGACAATCGTTACTTTTGACGCAAAGCGTGTGAGGTAAACACCCTCTTCTACCGCAGAGTCTCCGCCGCCGATGACCACAAGCTCTTTGTTTTTAAAGAAAGCACCATCACATACCGCACAGTAGGATACGCCGCGGCCGCCAAGTTCTTTTTCACCTGGTACACCGATTTTTTTGTATTCAGCACCTGCCGCAATAATGACAGAGCGTCCTTTGTATTCTTTTGAACCGGCTTTGACGATTTTGTACTCTTCACCGTCAACAATTTCTTTAATATCACCGTATGCATATTCCGCACCGAATTTCTTCGCATGCTCAAACATTTTATTTGAAAGTTCCGGCCCTAAAATGCTTTCAAAGCCAGGATAGTTCTCGACATCTTCCGTATTTGCCATTTGTCCGCCTGGAATGCCTCTTTCAATCATGAGTGTTGAAAGATTTCCCCTTGATGTATAAACAGCGGCTGTCATTCCGGCAGGACCCGCTCCAATGATGATCGTATCGTAAATTTTTTCTTCTGACACAACTGTCACTCCCTCTTCAATTGCTGCTAGCATTTCTTATTAGAATGCCCTTGGGTGATGCTTCCATTCATGACAGAGAGCATCAATTCCATTCATAGCTTTTATTCCTTACCCATATCCTATAAAATCTGCGGGTAATAAGCGAATCATTTGCTCATATCTTCAAAAAAAGAAAAAGCTTCCTTAAACTGCTGTTTAAGGAAGCCTGTTTACGGTTATATAAAAAGTAATGATTTATTCAACGACTCTTCTGACAACGCCATTGAAATATCTCTTCCAATAAGGATTACTCATTGAATCAACTGAAACGCCATGGGAGCTGTTATCATTCAAGAATGTACCGTTTCCTAAGTAAATACCAACGTGTCCATTTACTTTATACGTATCAAAGAACACTAGGTCTCCGCGTTTCATATCAGATGCACTTACAGCTCTTCCTTTACCTACAAGCGTATCTGTTGTTGTACCGCCAACTGGTCCAAGGTTAATACCTGCTGATGCGAATGCCCAGCGAACGAATGAAGAACAGTCAAAACGACGTGCGTTGATATCAGCTTGTGATCTGCCGCCACCCCATTTATATGGAGATTGTCCAACAATGCTAGAACCTGTGCTGATTGCGCCTTCGATTCCGCCTACGTTATTGCTGACAGGTGATCCACCGCCAGAAGATGGCTTCTTGCTTGGTGAACTGCTGTTGTTGTTATTAGAAGGACCACTGTTATTTGAAGACGAGCCGCCGCTATCGTTATTAGAGCTGTTGTCGTCCGTTTGAACACTTGCTTGACGCTGCTGTTGTCTTTGTACTTTTTCTTCTGCTGCTTTTTGAGCAGCTTCTCTTGCTTCTTTTTCAGCTTGTTTTTGAGCAGCAATCGTTGCGTCTTTTTCAGATGCAATGCTGTCAGCCTCGCTGCTTAACTCGCTGATTGCAGAAGAAGCACTTCCTTTTTGCTTTTTCACTTGCTTGAATAGCTTGTCTTTTTCATCAAGCTGTTTATTCAAGTCTGATTGAAGTGTTTCAAGCTTTGCCAGTGTCGTTTGAACATTTTCAAGCTTTGTGTTGAGTTCGTTTTCCGACTTTTGAAGCTCCGCTTTGTCTCTTTCTTGTTCTTTAATGATTTCGCTGTCTGCGTTGATTAATGTAGATACAGCACCTGCACGGCTAATGAAATCGCTAAAGCTTTTTGCTCCTAGTAATACATCTATGTATTTCGTAGAACCGCCGCTTTCTTGAAGCGCACGCACACGCTTTTTCAAGAATTCGTTTCTTTCTTCGATCCGTTTTTCTGTATCAGCAATTTCTTTTTTCAGTGCTTTGATTTCTTTTTTTGTTTTTTCGTTTTCTTTTTGTTTTTCTTCGATTTGATCACTTGTTTTTAAAGCTTTTTCGTCAATTTCTTTTAGCTTTAGCGCAAGTGCTTCTTGTTTTGCTTCAAGCTTAGAAAGCTCTTCTTTTTTCTTTTGAAGATTTTTGTTAACCTCAGATTGCTTGCTGTCTAGTTCTTGTTTCTTTTGTTCAAAGTTCTGTGCATTTGCTTCATGAGTAAATGGGATAAATAAACCGCTCGCTCCAATCACAGAAGCTAAACCGAAAGTCATAAACTTTTTCACGTATAAGTTCCTCCTTTGACAATTTCCCAAGTGACATAAGAAAGCAACAAATTCTCTGCGACCAATCTGTGCTTTCCATGTCTTTCTTCCTGATGATTCAGTCAGATGTTGACCAGATTGTTTCTATCACTAGGTGTTGCATTATGTATAGTAAAATATTTAAATATATGTCTTTGTTTTAATCCACGAGTTTCATTATACATGACACATCGACAAAATGAGCTAATATTTTTATTACATTTATGTTTCAAATAGATGTCGAGATTGTCATACTTCGCCAAATCCTAGCAAATCCCACCTTTTTATCCAAGAAAAAAGCATGACCTTTTTGGCCATGCTGCTGTTATCTGAATCTATTTACCTATTCAAATCATGAACGTACAAATGACACGCTCATATTTGGACAGTGTTTGAACACTGATCTGAAAAGAGGCTGCGATCTCTTTTTTGCTGACAGCTGCTTCTTCTTGTTCATTCATCCATAGATAATAAGAAGCCGCTGCCCACGCAATGGCATTTTTCTTCTCTACGCCTGAAGCGCGTGCTTGCTGAATAATATGGAATAACCAAAAATATGGCATGTGGCTATCAGGCTGCACCGCTTCTTCCAAAGCAGATGCCGCCTGTTTTGCGAAGACCGCATCTTCTGAAAAAGATCGTTCTTCCATTTGATCTTCATATAAAAGCAGCTCAATGAACTGCTGTTCAAAGGCTGTTTTCGCTGCGCGGGCATCGAGAACAGATTGTAAGACGTCACGTTCACCTTTTTGTTTGCTGACATAGTACGCAGTGAGCCGTTCCTCAATTGAGACCATTGGCTCAGTATCCTCTGGTTTATCTTGCCACGGTTTGATTTCATCCGCATCAATATCTTCTTCCACCATCTTATCCCAGACGGTTTGCGCCAGCGTTTTGTGACCCGTGTGATAGGCTGCACTTGCCAGCCAGTATAAAAACGTACTATCTCCGTGGAAACCTGTTTTATACAAAGAATATAGCCATTTAAACGCCCATTCAAATTCTCCAACGAGGGCAAATGTTGCACCAAGCTTATAACGCTGTTCACTTAATATTGGATACACGTGCGTTAATTGCTTTGCTAACATGTTGACCTTTTCTTCTTCTTTTTCATAATGATAGAAAACAAGCTGGTTACAAAGGGCATGCAGATTACCGGGATTTTCATGAAGGACCCGGTTCAATATCTCTTTTGCCTGATGGATCTGACCAGAATAAAAATAGGCCAAAGCGAGATTATTATACGCTGACCAAAATTCTGGATACTCAACAATCATCTGTTCTAGCATCTCAATCGCTTCATCAAGCCTGCCGCTTTCCAGCAAATGGTTGGCTTGATCCTGCTTCACAATCAGATCATCCTGATCATAAGGAAAATCTTCATCAACATCGTCACTCATATCAAGCAGATCGAGGAGATCGTCATTTTCATCTGCAAATTCCCCGTCTTCTTCCAGCGCAGCATAAGCAGTAGCGGACTTATATGCTTCTTGAAACAGTCCGAGATTGGCATAGTTATTTGCTTTAAAATAGTGACACTCTGACATGTTCTCATCCAAGTGTTCCAGGATAAAATCAAGCAGTTCATTTGATTGTTGGTAATGACCCATTTCAGTATAAATGATCGCAAGCTGTGACAACATTTCTACATTTTCAGGCTCAAGTACAATCGCCCGTTGGATGAGCTTGCTTGCCCTAGATAAATTTCTTTCTCTATATGCTTTTAGACCTTTATGAAAAAAGTAATGCCCATCTTGAAATAGCTGGACGACTTGTGTGTGATTATTTTGAGAAGTGTATTTACTCACCGATACCCTCCATTTCGAACAGTGTACCGAGTGTAGTATAACATACTTCACGAGTCGTCACATAGAACAAAAGGAAAGGAAGGATTTGTTTTTCATTCAAAAGTAAAAAGCCGAGGATATCCCCGGCTTTTCATTCCCCTTGATGGCGCTTTTTCAATACCTTTAATACATCATCAAGCGGCAGCTGCTGTTCACGTAATAACACAAGAAGGTGATACAGAAGGTCAGCTGTTTCCCATTTCAATTCTTCTTGATCACGGTTCTTCGCGGCAATGATGACCTCTGAAGCTTCTTCCCCCACCTTTTTCAGGATTTTATCGACCCCTTTTTCAAAAAGGTAGGTTGTATAAGCTCCTTCTGGCATTTCCGCCTGACGCTTTGCAATGACCTGTTCAAGTTCATTTAAAATGGCAAAGCGATCCTGCTCTTCCCTTTGCCGCTTCACGTCTTCTTCCGAAAAACAGCTATAACTGCCAGTATGGCACGCTGGCCCACTTGGTGTAACAAGCACAAGCAGAGCGTCTTGATCACAGTCGTAGCGAATGGATGTGACTTTCTGGGTGTGTCCAGATGTCGCTCCTTTGTGCCAAAGCTCATTTCTCGACCGGCTATAAAACCATGTTTCACCTGTCTCTAACGTTTTTTCATAGGATTCTTGATTCATATATGCCAGCGTCAATACTTCCTTACTTTGAACATCCTGTACAATCGCAGGAATGAGGCCTGCGTCATTAAATGTTAATTCGTGTGCCTGTTTCATCTTACCTTCACCCCGTGTTCTCTCAAGTATGTCTTCACCTCTTGAATGGAGGTTTCTTTATAATGGAAAATAGAGGCTGCGAGTGCGGCATCAGCTGCACCTTTTGTAAATGCCTCGAGCATATGCTGCGCATTGCCAGCACCTCCTGAAGCAATGACTGGCACTGTGACTGCTTCTGACACAAGCCTCGTCAGACGATGATCAAAGCCCGTTTTCTCACCATCGGCATCCATGCTTGTCAGCAAGATCTCTCCCGCTCCTCTCAGCACAGCTTCTTTCGCCCACTCACTCACTTCTAAATCCGTTTGACGGCGTCCTCCGTGCGTATAGACCATGTAAGCTTGTTTCTTTTCATCGTATTTCGCATCAATCGCCACAACAATACATTGAGAACCAAAAAAGTCGGCTCCTTCTGTTATTAGCTCCGGTCTTAAAACAGCCGCTGTGTTCACAGACACCTTGTCTGCCCCCGCTCTTAATATACGCTTCATGTCATCAAGGTGGTTAATCCCGCCGCCCACAGTGAATGGAATAGCAAGAGTGGACGCAACTTGTTTCACCACATCCACCATCGTTTTTCGTCCTTCATGAGAGGCAGATATATCAAGAAAGACGAGTTCATCCGCACCTTCCTCGTCATAGATCTGCGCTAATTCTACCGGATCACCAGCATCTTTTAAGCCCAGAAATTGGATCCCTTTGACAACACGCCCTTCCTTCACATCAAGACATGGAATGATTCGTTTTGTCATCATAAGCTGTCAAGCCCTTCAAACGCTTCAGCTAACGTAAATTGCTTTGTGTACAGCGCCTTGCCAATAATCGCACCAGACACACCTGTCTGTTTTTGCGCTGACAGCTTTTGTAGATCACGAACAGCACTGACACCACCTGAGGCAATGACTTGTTTGCCGGTCGCTTCTGCTAAGCGAACTGTACTTTCCACATTTGGACCAGACAGCATGCCATCCATTTGAATATCGGTGAAAATAAAGACCTCTGCGCCTTCCTTTGCTAATTCCTTGCCGAGTTCCTCTGCTTTTACTTCCGACGTTTCAAGCCAGCCTTCAGTCGATACAAAACCGTTTCGTGCATCAATGCCAATCGCTATTTTCTCGCCATATTGTGACAGCATCTTTTTCACAAAGTCTGGGTTAGACACAGCCGAGCTGCCAAGGATGACTCTAGATACACCATTGCTTAAATAAAATGCAACGTCTTCTTCTGTCCGAATGCCGCCGCCAATTTGGACATTCACATCTAAGGCGGAAGCAATCGCCAGCACATGCTCATGGTTGACGCGCTTTCCTGCTTTCGCGCCATCTAAATCAACAAGATGAATCCATTTTGCGCCTTCATTTGCAAATAATCTGGCCATGTCTAGCGGTGAATCTCCATAAATGGTTTCTTGATCATAATCTCCTTGCACGAGTCGTACACATTTGCCATTTCTCATATCAATCGCTGGATATAATGTAAATTCACTCATTTGCTCACCCTCTGTTCGTTTGCTAATTGAATAAACCGTTTGAGCAGTGCCATTCCTGTTGTACTGCTTTTTTCAGGGTGAAACTGCGTTCCAAACACATTCCCCTTCCCAACAACTGTTGGTACTTGTACACCATACGCCGCACTTGCCAATTGTTCTTCTGGATTCATGTCACTCACATAATAAGAGTGGACAAAATACGCAAAGCCTTCAGACACTCCGTCAAATAACGGGGACGGCTGGTGAAATGTGAGCTCGTTCCAGCCCATATGAGGCACCTTCAGCCTTTGCCCATCCTGATCAAGATCCTTTAAAAGAACGATACGTCCTTTTAAAAGACCCAATCCTTTTGTTTTCCCTCCTTCTTCGCTTTCTTCAAACAACAGCTGCATGCCAAGGCAAATGCCAAATAACAGCTTTCCTTCCTGCACGACTTGGTGAATAAACGCTTCAAGTCCTGTCTGTTTTAACAGCTGCATCGCATCACGAAACGATCCCACACCAGGCAAAATATAAGCATCTGCCTTTTTAAGCTCCTTCACCTCAGAGGACACGATATAAGCGGCGCCTGCTCGTTCCAGTGCTTTTGATACGCTAAACAAATTCCCCATTCCATAGTCAATGACTCCGATCATTAGAGCATCCCCTTTGTCGATGGAATCCCTTTCACACGTGGATCAATGGTTGTTGCTTCATCTAAGGCACGTGCCATCGCTTTAAAAATGGCTTCAATCATATGGTGAGTATTGGTTCCGTAGTGCACAATCACATGAAGATTGATCCGTGCTTCAAGAGCAAATTTCCACAGAAACTCATGAACCAGCTCCGTATCAAATGTGCCAACCTTTTGGCTTGGGAAAGCGGCTCTCATTTCCAAATGAGGACGATTGCTTAAGTCGACGACGACCTGAGCAAGTGTTTCATCCATTGGAACAAAGCTCGATCCGTACCGTTTGATTCCTTTTTTATCACCAAGCGCTTCTTTAAACATCTGACCAAGCACAATGCCGATATCTTCTGTTGTGTGGTGATCATCAACCTCCGTATCTCCTTTCGCATCTACGGTTAAGTTAAAATGTCCGTGCTTCGTGAATAAGTCGAGCATGTGCGTCATAAAAGGAACATCTGTCTGAATATCTGCTTTTCCTTCCCCATCAATCTCTAAGGCCAATGAAATGTTTGTTTCATTTGTTTGTCTCGTTGTTTCCGCCTGTCTCATTTTCATTCCTCCCGCTTTCTCGCTTCAATCGACCTTGCATGTGCTTCAAGTCCTTCTAATCTGGCAAAAGCCGCTATGCTGTCCCTATGTGTTTCAAAGGCTTCTTTGCTATATGAAATGATGCTTGTTTTCTTTTGGAAATCAGTGACGCCCAGCGGACTAGAAAATCTAGCCGTTCCGTTTGTTGGCAGCACATGATTCGGCCCTGCGAAGTAATCACCCACCGGCTCTGGGCTATAGCGCCCTAAGAAAATCGCCCCTGCATGTTTGATTTGACCTAGTAGTGATTCTGGATACGCCGTGAGTACCTCTAAATGCTCTGGTGCTAACTGGTTCACGACGTCTACTGCACGCTCCATTGATTCTGTCACATAAATACGGCCATGATCTTGAATGGATTGTGCTGCGATTGATTTTCTTGGCAAAGTGTCCAGCTGTGCATCCACCTCTGCTTGCACTTCCTCAGCAAGCGCTTGAGACGGTGTCACTAAAATACTGGATGCCAATGCATCATGCTCTGCCTGTGAAAGCAAATCAGCTGCCACCTCATGTGCAGCTGCCGTTTCGTCAGCTAGAACGGCAATTTCACTTGGACCTGCAATCATATCAATGTCTACCTGACCAAATACTTCCCGCTTGGCCAGTGCTACATAAATGTTTCCTGGACCTGTGATTTTATCAACAGGCTGAATGTTGTCCGTTCCATATGCAAGTGCCGCAATCGCCTGAGCACCACCCATTTTGTACATTTCTGAAATGCCCAGCTCCTTCGCGGCAACTAGGACGGCGTCAGATAGACGGCCATCTTTCCCTGGTGGTGTCACAAGGACAATTCGTTCAACACCAGCGACAAGTGCCGGGATCACATTCATTAAGACAGATGACGGATAGGCAGCTGTTCCGCCCGGGACATACACACCGACCGCATCAAGCGGGGTCACCTTTTGTCCGAGCATCGAGCCGTCCTTTTGGTGATAAAACCAAGAGGATGTCAGCTGACGCTCGTGATAAGTTCGAATATGCTTGATAGCCGTTTGGATAATCTGAACCATCTCTTTGTCCAAACGCTCGTAGGCTTTTTTCATTTCATCCTCTGTGACAAGCGGATGTTCAATCGACACACCATCAAATTGCTTCGTAAAAGACCGTACAGCGTCGTCACCGTTTTTTCTCACTTCTTCAATAATGCGCTGAACAGTCTGACGCTGCTCTTCCGTCCCTGTATCTAAAGACCGCTTAAGAGAGAGATTGTTCGTCTCACCTTCTTTTATGTAGGTGATATTCATGATGATTCCTCCCCTTCTCCTTCGATGATTCTTGCCAGACGCTGCGCCATTTTATCAATCACCGCATCCTTCATTCGGTAGCTCACAGGATTGACAATAAATCGTGATGTAATGTCACAAATATGCTCTGTTTCCACAAGTCCATTTTCCTTAAGCGTTTGACCTGTGGAAACAATGTCAACAATTCGATCGGCAAGCCCGATGAGCGGCGCTAATTCAATGGAACCATTTAGCTTAATGATCTCAACCTGCTCACCTTGTTCTCTAAAATAGGACGAGGCTACGTTTGGGTACTTCGTTGCCACACGCGGCGCGACTCCGCCCCAGCTGGCTCCTGGCAATCCGGCTACAGCTAAATGACATTTGCTGATGTTTAAATCGAGCACCTCGTACACATCACGAGCTTCTTCAAGCATGACATCCTTCCCTGCAATGCCCACATCCGCCACACCGTGCTCTACATATGTCGTCACATCCATTGGCTTGGCTAAAATAAAGCGGAGGTTTTCTTCCGGTACATCAATGATTAATTTTCTGGAATCCTCGAATTCCTCCGGCAGCTGATACCCCGCCTGTCTTAACAGCCCTGCTGCTTCTTCAAATATCCGGCCCTTTGGCATTGCCATCGTCAACACTTTACCCATTCTGCTCTTCCTTTCTAGCACCGATAAAATAAGTCACTTGTTCAAATGCCTTGGTCATTGCGTCAATATTTTCGATACCCGCTAAGTCTTGCAGGACGATCTTTTTGCCCTTTGACCGCTCTTTTTCTGCAAAAGCAAATGCTTCAAATCTCTGCTCTTTACTAAAAATCACAGCCTCTTGCGGCTCATGCATTTCTTTGGCGTCAAGGGCCTCAAGAAGACGGTCTAAACGAAGACCGAACCCTGTAGCTGGTGCGGGTGCATCAAAGTGAGCAAGCAATTGATCGTACCTTCCTCCACTTCCAATGACAGACCCAACATGATCTGCAAATACTTCAAACAAAATCCCCGTGTAGTAGCTCATATGACTGACCATACTCAAATCCAAACGAATATATTCTGTACAGCCGTAATCCTCGAGTGTTTCCCAAAGCGCCTTTAACTCTGCAAGCACCTCTTTCCCCTCTTGTGACACCACGATCTCCTCTGCCCGCTGGATCACTTCCTGCCCGCCGCGCAGCTCCAAAAGCTGCAGCAGTCTCGTTTTATCAATAGATGAGAGTGACAATTGTTTCACATGCTGCCTGTATCCCACATAATTCTTTTCATATAAAAAACGGCGCAGTACGTTCGCACGTTCTGTATTTCCAAGTACATCTAAAAACAACGTTTCTGCCAAAGCAACATGACCGATCGCTATTTTAAAGGATTGAAGCCCGGCATTTTTTAATGCAAATACGACAAGCGCGATAACTTCAGCATCTGCACTAATCGAACCATCACCAATTAATTCAATTCCGACCTGCTCAAACTCAGATGGTCTTCCTCCTTCTCTTTCCTGCGCCCGAAACACATTGGCTGCATAACCGACGCGAAGGGGATACGCCTGTTCATGAAGCTTTGAAGCCGCGACTCTCGCAATCGGCCCCGTCATATCAGGTCTAAGCACAAGGGTTTGACCATTTTGATCAAGAAGCTTAAACAGCTGTGTATCTGTAATCGCCGATTGAACACCGACTGTATCGTAAAATTCAAGCGTTGGCGTCTCCATCAAACGATAACCCCAACCATACATCACCTCTGTTAATGAATGTCTCACTTTTTTCTTCGTCTCATACAATCCTGGTAATGAATCGCGCATACCATATGGTTTCTCAAACATAAACATGTTCCTCTGCACCTCCAACACTTTAAAACAAAAAATTCCGAATCCTTTAGTTCGCTAATATGATAATATGCTAACAAAATAAAGTGATTAAATCAATCATTTTTATTCTTCCCTTTTTTCTTTAATCATTTGTTCATATATTACATTAAAATGACACTTGAATCTTTTCGGTCTGTTTGCTTTTCGAACATGCTATAATACATAAAAATATTGAATAACACAGGAGATTACAGTGAAATTCATCCAGACATTAATCTTAACCTTGTTGTGCGCATCCCTTGTTTATTTCGGCTTTATTTATGTTTCACAAATGAACCAAGTCAAGAAAACCACTTCGTCGCAAGAAGAAGCCAAAGAAAAAGAGAACGATACCGCACTAGCAGCAAAAGAAACACGTTCAACGAAAAAAACAGATTCCACAACCCATACATTAAAAGGAAGCAAAAAAGCCATGGACGTCATCCTCTACAATCAAATGGATGCACCAAGGCTTTATAATGGATGCGAGGTCACAAGCCTAGCGATGCTGCTTCATTACAGCGGCTATAAAGAAGTGACAAAAAACACATTGGCAAATGAGATCAAGCGTGTTCCGCTCAATTATGAGAATGGCTTAAAAGGAAACCCTGAAGACGGGTTTGTAGGAGATATGGAAAACGGACCAGGTCTTGGTGTGTACCATGGACCCATTTATCAGCTTGCGAAAAAATATGCAGGTAATCAAGCCGTCGACTTAACGGGAAAGTCAGTCAAAAAAGCCATCTATGAATCACTTGAAAAAGGCTATCCTGTCTGGGTCATTACGACATCGACCTTTGCCAAAACAGATAACATCGAAACATGGAATACACCAAATGGAAAAATAGATGTCAGCTTTAAAATGCATAGCGTAGTGATCACAGGCTACGACAAAGAACACGTCTACTTGAATAACCCATACGGAGAAAAGAACCAAAAAGTCGATCGCGATCAATTTGAGGAGTCTTGGAAACAGATGGGCAGTCAAGCGGTTATCATCAAAACATAAAACCCCGCTCTTCAGCGGGGTTCAGATTGTTGACAAAGGGCTAAAATGATCTTTATTTTAGCCCTTTGTCTTCTTTTCAGCGTGACATGAAAACCTTTGCAGTCTAGGAAGGACGAGTACCGGCGTGGAGCGAATTTGACATTCGTGAGCACCGGCACGCAGGACTGACAAAGAATGCGAGGGTTTGTCTTCACGCTGAAAACCCCGCTCTTCAGCGGGGTTTTTTCTCTTCTTATTCAGCTTCAGATACAACCGTAAATCGTTCTCCAACATGGGCAGCCTGCTCAATTTCATCAACCAGCGCAATGGCGTAGTCGGCATAGCTCACATAGCTGTCACCCTTCGAATTGACAATGAGATGATCTTTGCCTTTCACATAAGAACCAGTTCGTTTGCCTTCTGGATTAAAGAATGCTGCTGGACTAAGAAATGTCCATTTTAACCCTTTGGAATTTTGAAGATCTTTTAAGTTTTCGCCTTGCTTTGACGAAGTAGCGAAGTATTCCTTTGGAAACTCTGGTGTGTCCATAAGTCTTGTGGTTTTCGCCTCATCAACAAATAAACTGCCAGCACCGCCTACCACGATTAAACGCGTGTCTGGTGCCTCTTTCAATATATCAATCAGCTTTTTCCCAGCTTCTACATGAAGGTGCTCTTGTCCAGCTGGTGCACCAAATGCATTCACGATGACATCAAAACCTTTGATGTCTTCTGCCTCCAAGTGGAACACATCCTTCTCTAAAACGGCTGCTGATGAACCTGTCATCTTTTGTGCATCTCGAACAATTGCAGTTACTTCGTGTCCTCTTGATTGAGCCTCTTTTAAAATTTCCTGTCCTGCTTTACCTGTTGCGCCAATGATTCCAATTTTCATGTGAATTCCTCCTACAATCTGGTTTAATTTTTACATCTAGAGGTGTAACAAAAACAGTTACAACAGAGGTAAAAAAAATTGAATAAATCATCCAATTTTTTTGATTAACACCTGCGTTAGTTCACTCAATTTGATCTCAGCCAGCACTTGCTCCATCGCACTTTGGGCACGGCACAGAATTAATTCAAGCACCGCTTGAATATTTGCACCGATCGGACAGTCAGGGTTCGGGCTTTCATGAATTTGAAACAATTCTCCCTCATCCACAACTTCAACCGCTTTATACACATCGAGCAGTGTGATGTCTTCTTCACTGCGATTCAACTGTGAACCACCTTTGCCAAGACTCGTTGAGATCAGGCCTGCTTTTTTTAATTTACTCATGATACGGCGAATGACCACTGGATTTGTATTGACACTTCCTGCGATATCCTCCGATGTCTGTAATGATCCTTTTTCAAGTGATAGCAAGGCCAGAATATGGACAGCGACAGTAAATCTGCTGCTGATTTTCATGTTTTCTCACCTCTGTTGTAATCATTATAGTTACACCATGTCAGAATGTCAATAAAAAAGTCTGCCGAGCTACTCAGCAGACGTAGATTGACGTGCTTCCATTTCTTCTTTCGTATAAATCATGCGCATTGGATTACCTCCAACAAAAGAGCCTGCCGGGACGTCTTGATGCACAAGCGTACCCGCCGATACGATAGCACCATCACCGATCGTCACTCCGGGCAGAATGGTTGAATTTGCTCCAATTAAGACTTCATCACCAATATAGACTTCCCCAAGCCTATACTCTTTAATCAAATATTCATGTGCCAAGATCGTCGTGTTATAACCAATCACACTATTTCGACCAACCGTGATTTTCTCGGGGAACATCAGATCGACCATCACCATTAAGGCAAACGCTGTATCATCTCCGACTTTCATGCGGAGAAAGGTTCGATAAATCCAATTTTTCATCCCCATAAAAGGCGTATAACGTGCCATTTGAATAAAGATAAAGTTTTTTATCACCTTGAGAAAGGGGACCGTCCGATAGACTTGTCTAAGTGAATTGACCCCTTTGACAGGATAACGATCTGTTTTTCTCAACTTAATCAGCTCCAACAATCGCCAAGAGATCACTCATTTTCTGCAGCATGTAATCAGGGCGATGCTTTAAAAGGGCTTCTTCTCCCTTAATAGACCAAGCGACACCTGCTGTTTTCGTTCCTGCCGCTTGTCCAGACAAAATGTCGTGATAATTATCACCGACCATTATGGCCTCATGCGGGTCACTGCCAAGCTTGGATAACGCCAGCTGGACTGGTTCTGGATGCGGCTTCTCGTTTTGTACATCATCAAGTGTGACAATCACCTCAAAGAATGGCTCCAAACCTGTCAGCTTCAATCCCATTAAGACCGTATCACGTATCTTCGTTGTCACAATTCCGAGCTTAAATCCTCGATCCTGAAGAATTTTTAACGTATCTAAAACCGTCTCATACTCCGTCACAAGCAGATCATGCTGTTCATGATTAAACGTCCGGTACATCTGAATCATGTCATCCGTCAGATTCGGGTCCATCGCAGAGAATGTATCAAACAGCGATGGACCAATAAAGTGAAGGATATCCTCACGGCTGTACTGACCAGGGTAATAATGATCCAGCGTATGCTGAAATGATGCAATAATTAATTCATTTGTATTGATTAACGTGCCATCTAAATCAAATAGCACGGTGTTGATGGTTGATTCGTTCATATGGCTTCCTTTCTAACAGCTGCATGTTCCCGCTTCCGCCAAAAATAGCTAATGGCAGCTGTCAATAAAATAGCAGAAATCAGGCGGATCAGAAGCAGCGGCCATACTGGAATACCTAATGGAATGAAAATCAGTGTATCTTCGACCACCGCATGACAAGCAACGAGGAAAATGAAAGCAAGGGTTAAATCCTTTTTGCTGACGCCGTCCTCTTCCACTGCCTTCATCATCACGCCTGCCCCGTAGGCCAAACCAATGGTTAAACCAGCCACCATCGTCATAGACGTATTTTCTTTCATTCCAAGCATTCTAGTAAATGGAGACAGCCACTTAGACAGCGTATGAAGCCATCCTAAGTCTCTCATCAATTGAATGATGATCATGAGAGGGATGACAATACAAGCCAGTTGGAGCACACCAAGAACGGCTTTCTGTAAAGCAAGGAAAACGATCATATGCCAGCTTGAAGGCACATCAGCTGTCTGAGCTGCTGTAAGCAAACCATATTGCGCCGGCTCCTGGCCTCCCTGCCAAACGAGATGAATGACAATCGCTGAAACAACGGCAAGACTGATTCTGACTAACAAAATAACAGACACCCGTAGTCCAACCTTCGCCGCCACTGTCGATTCAATCATCAGGTTGTGACAAAAGGATAGCATGACCGCTAAAATGAAGACTTCCTTCACAGGTAGCTCTAATGTCAAGATAGCTGCAATACCCGCATACAAGTTCAGCATATTTCCTAATACAAGCGGAATAGCTGCCTCCCCTGAAAGGCCCAATAGCCCCATAAACGGACGGATAAATTGGATGATCCAATCCATGACAGGCGTATGCTGCAAGATGCTGACGAGAATGGTAACCGGAAAAATGACTTTTCCAAGTGTCCAAGTCGTCGATAGCCCTGCTTTCAAGCCATTTTTCCATGTCTCTCTCATCTCTTATCCCCCCTGCTTAATTTGATGAGTTGTTCTCTTTATACGGTATAGATGCGTAGCCCTTGATTCTTCTATACACAATCAACAAAACGGCCACGGCGAATATGACAATTGAAATCATCTGCGCAATTCGAAGGTGCTCTGTCAGCATTAAGCTGTCTGTTCTCATGCCTTCAATGAAGAAACGGCCGATTGAATACCAGATTAAATAAGACAAGAACATTTCGCCTCTGCGCAGCGATGTTCTGCGTAATAAGATGAGAATTACAACGCCGGCAAGATTCCATAATGATTCGTATAAGAACGTCGGGTGATAGTAGGTTCCATCAATATACATCTGATTAATAATAAACTCAGGCAGGTGTAAATTCTCTAAAAAGGCTCTTGAAACAGCCTCACCATGCGCTTCTTGATTAATAAAATTCCCCCAGCGTCCAATCGCCTGCCCTAGTAAAATACTAGGCGCTGCCACATCGGCGATTTTCCAAAAGGACACTTTTCTCACTCTTGTAAAGACGATCGCTGTCAGCACTGCACCTATCAGTCCGCCATGTATGGCAATTCCGCCATTCCAAATCTTTATGATTTCATTTGGATGCTGCTGATAGTAATCCCATTCAAAGGATACATAATAAATTCGTGCACAAATAATGGCGATAGGAATGGCAAATAAAATTAAATCAATAAACGTATCTTTATTGATGCCTCTTTTTTCACATTCCCTGAGTGCGAGCCAGAGGCCAAGCAAGGCTCCAACCCCTATGATCACACCGTACCAATGAACCGAAATAGGTCCGAGCTGAAAAGCAATCGGATCAATTGGTTGAATTGCTTCATTCATATAGACAACTCCTATTCATCCTGGCCATTGTCTTCAATGACATCGGCAAGTTTACTTGTAAATTGTTCCGCTGCATTATGCCCCATTCGTTTCAACCTGAAGTTCATCGCAGCTACCTCAATAATGACCGCTAAATTTCGTCCTGGACGTACAGGGATCGTCAGCTTTGGTACATCCGTATCGATGATCCGCATCTTCTCTTCCTCAAGCCCTAAACGATCATACTGTTTGCCTTGTTCCCACAGTTCAAGGTTCATCACAATCGTAATTCTCTTATAGCTTCTGACAGCGCCTGCTCCAAATAAGGTCATCACATTAATAATGCCTAATCCACGGATTTCTAGAAGGTGCTCAATCAGCTCTGGTGCGCTCCCAACTAGCGTATCCTGATCCTCTTGACGGATTTCCACGCAGTCGTCTGCAACCAGCCTGTGTCCCCTTTTCACAAGCTCTAAGGCTGTTTCACTTTTTCCTACACCGCTTTTACCTATTAACAAAACACCCACACCATATACATCTACAAGGACACCATGAATTGCGGTCGTTGGTGCAAGCTTGCTTTCTAAAAAGTTTGTTAATCGACTCGAAAGCCTTGTCGTTTTTAAGCTTGATCGTAAAACCGGCACGCCATTTTCATTGGATGCTTCAATTAATTCCTTCGGCACTTCACGATCTCGTGACAAAATGATGGCAGGGGTAATATCTGTACAAAGAGACATCATTCTCTGCTTTCGTTCGCGTTCTGGGAGTTGTTCAAAAAAGGAAAGCTCTGTCTTCCCTAAAAGTTGAACTCTTTCTTTTGGATAATATGTAAAATATCCAGCCATTTCAATACCTGGTCTGGAAAGATCACTGATTGTAATGGGACGATTAATCCCTTCTTCCCCACTTATCAGCTCAAGATGAAATTGTTCCATTATGTCCTTCGTACGAACTTTCGGCACGCTTCTTCCTCCTTTTATCACAG
The DNA here is from genome assembly GCF_001857925.1 of Bacillus xiamenensis. Classification (NCBI taxonomy): domain Bacteria; kingdom Bacillati; phylum Bacillota; class Bacilli; order Caryophanales; family Bacillaceae; genus Bacillus; species Bacillus xiamenensis. The sequence continues at coordinate 2,216,527 of NZ_CP017786.1, read as the reverse complement.
GCGTTTCAGAAATACAGCTCTATTTTATCACTTTCAATGATGAACCCAAAACAGTATTTTATCCTGATCCTGTTTCACAAGCTCGAGTGGTATAGACAACTATACTTAAAAAGGGTACACTAAAGCTAAAGACAACGAATAAGGGGGCACAAACATGAGCAGCTCTTTATTGCTCTCCAATATTCATATTGTGACAAAGACAGAAATCATTGAACGCGGTTTTGTCGGTTTACGCGATGGCAAGATCGACTATATTTCAACATCTCCACCGACAGGAAATTATGAAAAAGTATATATTTCCCGGGAAAACTTTTATTTACTTCCCGGAATGATTGATATTCACATTCACGGCGGTTACGGTGCAGACATGATGGATGCGACACCAGAAGCCATGAATACACTTGCTGATCACTTACCCTCAGAGGGAACGACAAGCTTTTTAGCGACAACCATTACACAAAACCATCAAGAGATTGAGCATGCTCTTAAAAATGTCGCTCTGTGGAAACCCGATAACGAGAAGCAGGCCGGAAGTCAGGCACAATGTTTAGGAATTCATTTGGAAGGTCCTTTTATTTCTAAAGATAAAGCTGGGGCACAGCCTGCCCAATGGATTAAACAGCCTGATCTCCCGCTTTTCGAAAAATGGCTTCATGCATCTGAACAGCTGATTCAAATTGTCACATTTGCACCTGAGGAAGATACTGATTTTGCTTTCCTTTCCATGCTGCAAGAAAAAAACATTATTCCTTCTATTGGACATACGAATGCTGATCATGCCATGATTGAACGAGCAGCAAAGCACGGTGCACGCCATGTGACGCATCTTTATAATGCGATGAGTTCGTTTCAGCATCGTGAACCAAGCGCGGCAGGTGCTGCTCTTACAAACGAGAAACTCTTTACTGAGCTGATTACCGATGGCATTCATTCACATCCTCTTTCCGTAAAGCTAGCATATCTGGCAAAAGGGAGTGAACGTTTGATCATGATTACAGACTCCATGCGCGCAAAAGGGCTAGGAGAAGGAACATACGAATTTGGCGGTCAAACTGTCACAGTCAGAGGTGAACAAGCATTGCTGGCAGACGGTACACTTGCAGGATCGATCTTACGTATGAAAGATGGAGTCAAACAGATGAGACAGGTCACGCATTGCGGATGGACAGAGATTGCTAAGATGACCTCGACAAATGCAGCCAGTCAGCTAGGTCTTGAAGATCAGCTCGGTTCAATTGAAGTTGGGAAACTGGCAGACTTGGTCATTTGGGATGATTCTGGCGAACTGATGATGACGATCTGCCGAGGACAAATTGTCTTTGAAAAAAGGAGGCAAATGACTGATGAACATCATTGAATTTGCGGATAAAGATCAATTAGGAAAAGAAGCTGCTGCCTTCATTGCACGTACCATTAAATCCAAAGCAGATGCGGTGCTCGGTCTGGCAACTGGCGGTACTCCTATCGATACTTACAAAGAGTTAATTCGGCTGCATCAAGCAGAAAAATTGTCTTTCAAACAAACAAGAACAGTGAATTTGGATGAATACGTAGGACTTGATCCAAATCATGAAAATAGTTATATGACCTACATGAGGCGTCATTTATTTGACCACATTGACCTCCCAAAGGATCAGTATTTCCTTCCTAATGGCGCTGCATCTCAATTGGAAGAAGAGTGCTTAAGATACGATCAGCTCATTGAAGATTTAGGGGGCATAGATCTTCAGCTTCTTGGCATTGGGCAAAATGGACATATCGGGTTTAACGAACCTGGTACTCCCTTCGATTCAAAAACGCACGTTGTCCAATTAGATGAACATACCCGCAAGGCCAATGCAAGATACTTTTCTTCTATTGATGAAGTGCCTACACATGCGATCACAATGGGTATTGCGAGCATTCTTTCAAGCAAAAAAATTCTGCTTCTTGCATCAGGAAAATCAAAGGCGGAAGTGATACAATATTTAGAACAGACGGATGTTCATCCAGACTTCCCTGCATCTGCCTTGAAACTTCATCAAGATGTGACGATTTTTATTGATCGAGAAGCTGGTTCACTACGCTAAACACGAGAGGATTTTCACATGTTTATTGATAAGCAGTCACCTATTCCCATGTACCATCAGATTATGGAGAACTTGAAAAAGCAGATTGAGGATGGAACGTTAGCCCCTGATACACTTATTCCTTCTGAAAGAGAATATGCTGAACGCTTTGGTATTAGTCGAATGACTGTCAGACAAGCCTTATCGAACCTTGTGAACGAAGGATATTTATACCGCCAAAAAGGAAAAGGCACCTTTGTTAGCCGAAAAAAGTTTGAACAGCCGCTTCAAGGCTTAACAAGCTTTACAGAAGATATGCGCCAACGGGGTCTCAAAGCCTCAAGCCAGCTGATTGATTTTAAAAAAATCGCATGTCCAGAGCACTTACTGCCAGTCTTACAGCTGTCCAGCAGCGATGCTGTATATGAACTGAAACGGATACGGCTTGCAAATGATGAACCGATGGCCATTGAAACGAGTTATATACCTGAAAAATTTGCAGGGGATCTCATAAAGGAACATTTAACAGGATCGTTATATGAATATATAGAAAACCACACGGGCCTGGCGATCGCTCATGCAAAGCAGGAGCTTGAAGCCAATGTTGCCTCAAAAGAAGAAGCGCACCTGCTGTCAATTGCAACAGGCGCTCCTGTTCTATCCATTGCAAGAACGACTTATTTTCAAAACGACCTTCCATTCGAGTATGTCATTTCCGTTTATAGAGGAGATCGTTATAAGCTCATTCATACAATGGAACGATAAACTGTGCTCCTAAAATAGAAGCACAGTTTTTTATTTCCTAAGAAATTTTGATTGACCATCATTTTTTGTATGAATTTTCCATATAGGTGAAACAGCTTTCCCTTGGAAACGATCTTTTGCGACAGTGTACCAATAATAATCTTGGTTTGGTTTTAAACCTTTCCATTCAAAGCTTGCTTTTTTACCACTTTTCACACCTTTAGCTTCCCCAAGAAGAACATTTGTGTAGACATTGAGTTCAAAATAATTGGTTTTGACGGATTTCATTTTTGGTGTCAAATCCACATCAATGGAAAATTCGTCTTGGTCTCCATACGTTTTAGGATCATAGAAATGCTCTTGATTCATATAAGGAGAGTAGGTTGTAAAGTGAAGTTGATTTTTTTCTTGATCTGCTGTAATCAATCGCATAAAGCCTTGACCACCTTCAGGACCTGATTGATAATCTGCCAGTATTTGATATACTTTTCTGTCCACTTTTCCATCATGATCATCATCAATCTCATCTACTTTCCGGCTCGCTCCGTGGTAGTGACCGCTAAATACTGCCACAATATTTGGATGACGTTTCACCACTTGATGGAAGATGAGATCTCCAATCGGGCTTCGGTTGCCGCTCACTAGCAAATACTCATGAAAATTTAAGATGACAATACGATCTGGATGCTCAGAAATCACTCGGTTTAACCAATCAATTTCATTTTGCTTCAACCCCCAGCCCATATATACCATCATATAATCATTACCGCCAGCAGAGATGAGATCATAATGTCCTCGATTGTTTTGATAGGATTCACCGTAGTAAGGTTTTTCTGCAAAGCGTTTCGCTCCAAAGTATCTCCCATATTCCATATAAAGGCCGTCTTTGTGCCTGACATCATGATTTCCAGCTAAGACACCGTAAGGAATTTGATGTTCATCTAACACACGCATAAATGTATCGGCACGATTCCATTGCTTCCCCTTTGAATCATCCACAATATCGCCTGTATGGAACACGTATTGAATATTTAGCTGATCCCTTTGATCTCTAATCCACTCGACCATTTGTTTAAAGATATGAGGATAGCTTTTAGCATAATATTGAGTGTCAGACATCCATACCATTTTATACGGCTTTTGCGTCTTGCTGATTTCATCCTGCACAAGCAAATCAAATGTTTGATTTTTCATATACTGTCTCACTGACAGCAGTCCTTTCAGGTAAAATTCCTTTTCATCTTTAGCAAAGTGATGAGTGATTTTATCCCACTTTTCCTGCTGATGATTCCAAGCGTACATTGTCACCTTTCTCCCAGTTAATGAACTTCCTTTCCACATAGCCTCGACGACATCCTTTTCACGTACAGCGTGATGCACCTTGATTTGAAAACGATGATAAGGAAAGCGCTGTAAATCCCTCGTTTCGACTGCTTTCCCATCAGCAAATGCAATTCGGTTCCTTTCTTGCTCGGAAAATAGCATCTCACCTGATTCGGTAAGACTCTTTGGCGGTTCAGTCTCTGCTGCATATTGAAAGATCTTCATGGATGGATGCAGCGATGTATATTGATAGGCACGATAAAATGAGTAATCTAACTGATCATTTGTTGGATCTTTGGTTAATACCGTTTGCTTAGATGATTTCATTTTTGTCTTATCTGCCACTCGTTCTGGTGTTTCAGGATGTTCATGTACCGTTTTAAACTCTTTTTTCAATATAGACATGTTCCCTGCGGCATCTTTTGCTTTGATCGTAAACGTATGCTGACCTGGATTTAATTCGCTAGAGGATGTCTGATAAGGCAAAGAAATTGGTTTGCCATCTAAATATGCCTTCATCTCCTCTATGTCACTCCATTGATCCGTCACCTTTGCCTTTAACGTAAAGGCGCCTTTATATTGGTCATTTGCCTTTATATTTGTCTTGATTTTCGGACCTGTGTTATCGACTTTCACCCGTACTGATGCAGATTCGTCTGCGGTGTTGGCCTGAATGAAATGCGTCCCTTCTTTCAGCCTTCTTGTATCCCACTGAATATAGGTTGAAACATATGCTTGTTTTGGAAGTTGAAATTGGAAAGCTCTGACCTTCTTTGCATTGCCACCGTCTCCCATCTTCCATTCTTTTTGCGGATCGGCATTTGTCGAGGGAATTTGAGTTCCATTCGATAAAATCATCCTGACATGTTTCAACTCAAAATCATCGTGATTTTCTCCAGGAAATCGGTCAAATGGAGATGACTTTGTTCCAGCATGAAAAGAGATTGTCTGCGGACCTTCCTTTTCCAACTGATTTTCTGGTATTCGCATTGTATAGGTGCGATACACTTTTGTCGAATCATCAAAAATAGAAAGTAAGCGTTTCCCTATAGACACACCATTCTTAAAATATAAATTTGTTCCTTTGACATCAAATGCAATATATGGATCTGCTTCAAGCGCAGGAAATGCTTGTCGAATCCGCTTTCCATCTATCATCAATTGAATGTTTTTTTTCTGATCCGCTGTTGCTTTTAAGGAGAATATGCCTGAAACCGTATCTCCGTCTTCTACATTGAATCGAAGGCCGTGGGCTTTGCTGACCTGCTCGACATCAATTGTTTTTTTCATGGTCATTGCTTGATTTTCACCGTCAGACGCTTCCAGCTCGTATTCCAATTGTTCTTTACCAATCAGCTCAGGTGAATAAATAATGTAATGAAACAGTCGGTCATTATGATCCTTTTGAAGTAGAACCTCTTTAAAATCATCTTTACGATTCGTCCGATATCGCAGTTTGACGGTTTTGACGGATTGATCGTCCTGTACATCTGCTTTAACCTCAATACCCTCAGTTGGTTTTACCGGTTTCTTGTCTGTCATATCTTCGATCACAGGTTTATGAACATCTGGTGAGATTTCTTTTTTTTCAGATGGAATTTGTGCTTTTAATACTTTTCCAGGTGTAGGCTCTTCCTCCACTTTTGAAATCAGCTTCATTTGCGTCGTCCCATCCATTGGATACTTGAACAATAAAGATTTGTGCTCGCTAAATAATGAAGGCTTCAAACGATATGAGGCAGATGAAATCTCTTCCCCTATATTTGTTGTGATAGAGACAAGACGAGATTGGGAATTGGACAGCCCTTTGCTCTCGATCACTGATAGATGCTCGCCCTCTTTTAAATGGCTTTTGTACATTGCATTAAAGTCCGCAACCGTTAAATGCTCCTGCCCTTTTTTTCTGAGCCAGAAAACATGTGGTTTTCCAGGAGAGATAGTGACTGGATTGGTGTGAAATGAATAAATATCATCCATCTCTAAGCCTTGTGCAGGATTGCGATAGCGAAGCTGATAATGCTGAAGAGAGATAGGTGCTTGTGTTGTGTTATACACCTCGATAAATTCAAATGCATCCTTGCCTTTTCTGTTTTTTGAATTGGTGACGATCTCCGTGATAAATAAGTCCGGAATATGTGAAAGATCCTCTTCAAATCCGTTTACGTGAACAAACTGTTCTGTGGTTTTGATCACAGACTTCTGCGTTAGGAATTCTGTATAGTAATGAACCGTTGGATTCCATAATTGATCTGACGGGATTTTCGCTGTGAATTCTGGTTTCATCCCTGGTAACCGTTCCATTGGAATCAAGCGGTATCCAAGTTCGTCACTTTGTTTATAGTACAAGTTTGCAGACAAAATGTGCTCTGACTGATTAATAGATGCCCGAAACTGAAGATCACGGCTTTTTCCTTGAACCGGACGGACATCCACATGAAATTGGTCAAAGATAAAAGGTGAAAAGGGCTTGTTTGGTAAATTCACTTGGGTTTGAATGTAGGCCCCTGCTGAAGCAGGCTGACTGAAACAAAAAAGAATGATAAAAAAAGGTAAAAGAATCATTTGTCTGCTCACGTTCACCATCGTGCACCGCCTCCCTTCGGATATTGTGTCTCCTAAAGGCGGTTTTTATGACAGATGGAACGGGGAAAAGGGATAAATTCGCATAAAAAAACCGTTAGCTTTTCTTCGCTAACGGCTCCACGATTCCTTTTTGTATGAGCAGATGGAAAATGGATAAAATGACAGCCACCCAAATGGCCGTTCCGAACCCATCAATGTGAAAACGATCTCCCATAAAGCTTGACGTCATCATCAGTGTGATGGCATTAATAACAAATAGGAACAATCCTAGTGAAAGTACTGTCACTGGCAGCGTTAAAATGATCAAAAACGGCTTCACTAAAATATTGAGCAAGGACAAAATGATACTTGCCACAACGGCTGCGCCAAACCCTTCCACATACACGCTGCCGAGTCCTGGCAGAATGCCCGAATCAAAATATCCAGCAATGACGATTAAAAGTAGTGCATTCACTAAAATACTGGCAATCCATCTAAACATTTAGCTAGTGCCTTCTTCCGGAACAACAAAATACCAGATGAAGTAGATGAGAAAGATCGGCATAAATGCTGTCATAAAACCGATGATCACTGTTAAAATGCGAAGCAGGGATGCATCAACACTTAAATATTCAGCAAGTCCACCAACAACACCCGCTATTTTTTTATCTGTTGCTGAACGATACAGCTTCTTCATGTAGAATCACTCCTTGTCTGATTGGTGCTTTACTTGGATTGAGCCTGTTTTTGTTTCTGCAAAAATAGAGATACTATGCTCTGCCTGTTGATTGGCCTTGATCATTTTTTCTTTTTGTAGCGTTTCATTTTTCTCTTTAATCATATTGGCATCAAGCAAATCGTGAGAAATTGAACCGAGATTGCTTTTCAGCTCCGCAGTCACTGCACATGCACGTGGAATGTGAACGTCCACACTGCCTGTTGTGGTTTTTGCATAAATCGAACGGCACTTCTCATCTGACAGCTGGACAGCAATATTCCCGTTGAAGCTCTGTGCATCAATTGATTCACTTTTCCCACGCAGGTCAATGAGCCCATTGATGGTTTCTACTTCAATCATACCACACTCGTGATCTGCCAGTTTAATTTGTCCGTTTGCTGTTTCAATTCCGACCTTTTCTGCTTGTAAAGAGGCAAAAGAGACAACGCCATTTGTGGTTTTTGCAGCCAGTTCTTTTGTCTTTAGCTTTTCCCCACGAATTGGGCCATTAAACAGCTTGACCTTGATCTTCTCGTATTGGATACGCGGTACATATAGGGTGACATTGACTTTCATTGTCTTCTTTTCAGTTCGGATAAAAAATTTATCCCCTTCAAGCCCGCAATCCAGTTGATTGAGAAATTGCTGTCTTGCCTGCTCTCCATCCTCTGCACGGTAAATTTTCGCATGACACTCTGCTCGAATGTCCCCATCGTCCCACGGCATCACATTGAGACTGCCGTTCGCCAATTGAATATCTAGATGAGACAGTGAGGCGTCTTTGAATTGAAAAATGTGTTCAACGTCGACGGACTGTCCGAAGTTCAAATCAAGATCAACATCTTTGACTTTTTTCACGGCAGAATCTAACCAGCCAAACAGCTTTGCTCCAAGATTCTCACTGCTGTTTCCTTTGCTTTCTGCTCCCGCTTTTTCTTCATGAAAGGTGTGATCGGCTGTAGACTTTTCTAATGAGACAGACTGACTTTCTTCCAGCTTTTCTAATAACGTAATCGCTTCTTTTGCCGATAATGTCCCATCTTCTACTAATTTTAAAATTCGTTCTTTCTCATTCATACAAAGCCCTCCTACGATTTAATGGTTTGAAGTACTTTAATGCCTTGAATGATATTCCAAATGACAGAGATCAAAAAGCTAATGGCAATGATAAAGGTCAAGATAAACACCGTCATGACTGGAATGACCGAATCGGTCGACTGCGTCGCAAGTAAAAATGGGATAGACCCAAAAATGAGAATACAGCACGCTGCAATCGGCAGCAGGTGTGACCATAGCGCCCGCACCGCATGACGTTTTGTTTCCTTTTGATCTACTACAAAATATGCCACAATCGGTACGATAAACGGCATAAAAAATACACTAAAATAACAAATAGATGCAATGATCGACTGATCTCTATTCATATATTCGCTCCTTCATGATGAAAATTCCTTTCTAACTCATACGTTTCTTGCGTATAAAAAGTTTCAAACTCATTCGATTTACATATGACCTTAGACACAAATTATTTCTTTTTCCCCGTAAGTGTAGATTCTTCATGGATTACCCTTTAAAATATGTTGAAAAGATGGTGATTATCATTATAGGGGGTAATTATTTTGACAGATCATCATAATTCTAATCACACGGCGCAAACGCTTTTAGACCTTATACAGAAACAGAAAAGCATGAACAGCGATATGATCAAGGAGCTGGAGACCATTCACCCGTCTCATCCGAAGTATGGTGATATCCGTTATTTAAAAGTATTGCTCGACAGCAGCAGTACCCATATTTTAAAGGATTTAACGCACCTCAGTAACTTAATGCCAAAGGAAGATGCGCAATAAAAGGAAAACCCCTCGACCGGAGGGGTTTTCCTTTATGAGGATGTCACACTTTCTGTTTCTTTGACTAACTGTTTCATTCGTTCACGGTCACGCTCTAAAATAGGTTTTAAGTATTGACCGGTGTAAGAAGCTTTTTCTTTTGCAATTTGTTCAGGTGTCCCCGAGGCAATGATCGTTCCCCCGCCTGCACCGCCTTCTGGTCCTAGATCAACAAGGTAATCGGCCGCCTTAATAATATCAAGGTTGTGCTCAATGACCAAAACCGTATCTCCATTTTCAACCAAGCGCTGAAGCACTTTTAACAGCCGGGCAATATCATCCACATGTAGACCTGTTGTCGGCTCGTCTAAAATATAAAGAGACCTTCCGTTCGAACGGCGGTGAAGCTCAGATGCCAATTTCACACGCTGCGCTTCTCCACCAGACAATGTCGTCGCAGGCTGTCCAAGTGTAATGTATCCTAGACCAACATCAAAAATCGTTTGAAGCTTCCGCTTAATTTTCGGGATATTCTCGAAAAATTGAAGGGCATCCTCAACAGTCATTTCAAGAACATCGGAAATGTTTTTCCCTTTGTACGTGACCTCTAGAGTCTCACGGTTATAACGTTTCCCGTGACACACCTCACAAGGCACATATACATCAGGTAAAAAGTGCATTTCAATTTTAATAATGCCATCTCCACGACACGCCTCACAGCGTCCGCCTTTCACGTTAAAGCTGAATCGGCCTTTTTTATAGCCTCGCACTTTCGCTTCATTGGTCTGCGCAAAGACATCCCGCACGTCATCAAATACACCTGTATACGTAGCCGGATTGGATCTTGGTGTACGGCCAATGGGAGATTGATCTATATCAATGACCTTGTCTAGATAATCCATTCCTTTCACTTCTTTGTGCTGTCCTGGCTTCGCCTTCGCTCTGTGAAGCTTTTGCGCAAGGGACTTCAGTAGAATTTCATTCACAAGCGTACTTTTCCCTGAGCCTGACACACCAGTCACAGCCGTAAAGACACCTAGAGGGAATTTGACATTGACGTTTTTCAGATTATTTTCTTTTGCACCTTTAATTTCAATGTAGCGGCCGTCAGGCTTTCTTCTCTCAATCGGAAGCGGGATAAATTTCTCACCAGATAAATATTGTCCCGTCAAGGATTTCGGGTCCTTCATGACTTCTTCTGGCGTTCCAGCTGAAATCACTTCTCCCCCATGAACCCCTGCTCCTGGTCCGATATCAATTAAATAGTCAGCAGCAAGCATGGTATCTTCATCATGCTCTACAACAATCAGCGTGTTTCCGATATCACGCATGTTTTTCAGTGTGCCAATCAAACGGTCATTATCTCGTTGATGCAGACCAATAGACGGTTCATCTAATATATAAAGTACGCCTGTCAGCCTTGACCCGATTTGAGTCGCCAGTCGAATCCGCTGCGCCTCTCCGCCTGATAATGTGCCAGCAGACCGGTTTAATGTCAGATAATCCAAGCCCACATTATTTAAAAAGGACAAGCGCTCTTTGATTTCACGTAAAATAAGCTGGGCAATCTGCAAGTCTTTCTTAGATAACTCGATTTTCTCATAGAAATCAAGGGCATCAGATACAGACAAATCGGTGATTTCTCCAATGTGCTTGCCATTGATGAGAACCGCAAGCGTTTCTTTTTTCAGACGGTATCCTTTGCAGGTCGGACATGGCTGATTGGCCATATATTTTTCCATTTGTTCACGAATATAATCGGAGCTGGTTTCCTTATAACGGCGTTCAATGTTCTGAAGAACACCTTCAAACTCAATTTCATTTTCACGTACCTGGCCAAAATCATTTTCATATTTAAAATAAATCAGCTCAGAGCCGCTGCCATATAAAATTTTATCAAATAAATGCGGCGGTATATCTTTGACTGGTATGTCCATGTCGATTCCATAGTGTGTACATACGGCCTCAAGAAGCTGCGGATAATACTGTGAGCTCTGCGGCTCCCATGGAGCAATGGCATGCTGCCGTAAAGTCAAATCCTTATTCGGAATGACAAGCTCTGGATCTACTTCCAGTTTAGAGCCGAGACCATCACAGCTTGGGCAGGCACCGAAAGGACTGTTGAATGAGAACATTCTAGGCTCTAGCTCCCCAATAGAGAACCCGCAGTGCGGACAAGCATGGTGCTCACTAAATAACAGCTCTTCTTGGCCAATTACATCAATCATGACCCGACCTTCACCAAGTCGAAGCGCCGTTTCAAGAGAATCAGACAGACGTGCAGCAATGCCTTCTTTCACGACAATTCGATCAATCACGACTTCAATGGAATGCTTTTTATTCTTTTCAAGCTCGATCTCTTCTGACAGGTCTTCCATCTCGCCATCAACTCTCACTCGAACATAGCCCTGCTTTCGGATTTGATCAAGCACTTTGACATGTGTTCCTTTTCGGCCAGAGACGACTGGCGCAAGCACTTGCAGTTTTGTACGCTCTGGATATTCTAAAATACGGTCTGTCATTTGCTCAATCGTTTGTGAAGTAATTTCTATCCCATGTATAGGACAAATCGGTTTTCCGACTCGAGCATACAAAAGGCGCAGGTAATCATAAATTTCTGTGACAGTCCCTACTGTTGATCGAGGGTTCCTGCTGGTCGTTTTTTGGTCAATACTAATCGCTGGTGAAAGACCTTCAATGGCATCTACATCAGGTTTGTCCATTTGACCGAGAAACTGACGTGCATAGGCTGAAAGAGATTCAACATATCGCCGCTGTCCTTCAGCATAAATAGTATCAAAGGCAAGCGACGATTTTCCTGAACCAGATAATCCCGTCATCACCACTAGCTGGTCACGCGGGATATTGACATCAATATTTTTAAGGTTGTGGGCTCTAGCACCTTTCACCTCTATTCGTTCCATAGCCATCAGGCATTCATCCTTCCGCTTTTAACTCTAGCAATAAATCTCTTAATTCTGCTGCTTTTTCAAAATCAAGCGCTTTTGCTGCATCTTTCATTTCCATCTCGATTTTTTCGATCACTTTTTCTCGTTCTTTTTTGCTCATTTTTGACAGCTTTGGCGCTGCTTTTGTTTCGTATTCTTCCGAATCCTCATGTACTTTCGTTGCCTTGATGACATCTCGAATCTTCTTATGAATCGTTTGCGGAGTAATTCCATATTTCTCGTTATACGCTTCTTGTTGCTCTCTTCTCCGCTTTGTTTCTTGAATCGCAATGTCCATTGATTTCGTCATATTGTCCGCATACATAATTACCCGGCCTTCTGCATTTCTCGCAGCACGGCCAATCGTCTGAATGAGAGATCTTTCAGAACGTAAAAAACCTTCTTTATCCGCATCCAAAATGGCTACGAGTGACACCTCTGGAATATCCAAACCTTCACGTAGAAGATTGATCCCGACGAGTACATCAAATTTACCGAGACGTAAATCACGAATAATCTCAATTCGCTCAAGGGTCTTAATTTCTGAATGTAAATAATTGACCTTGATTCCGATTTCTTTTAGGTAATCTGTGAGATCCTCAGACATTTTCTTCGTTAAAGTCGTCACAAGCACCCGTTCATTTCTCTCAACCCTTGCATGGATTTCTCCAATTAAGTCATCAATTTGCCCTTCAATCGGACGCACTTCAATGATTGGATCGAGCAAACCAGTTGGGCGGATAATTTGTTCCACGACCTCTGGCGTTTTCTCAAGCTCATACGGTCCAGGCGTTGCGGATACGTACACAATATGGTTAATATGCTTTTCAAATTCATCAAAAGTGAGCGGTCTATTGTCAAGCGCTGACGGCAGACGGAATCCGTGATCTACCAGCACTTGTTTTCTTGCCTGGTCCCCGTTGTACATGGCTCGAATTTGCGGGATGGTCACATGTGACTCATCGACCACAATCATAAAATCATCTGGGAAATAATCAAGCAGTGTGTAAGGCGTCGAACCCGGAGGACGCAAGGTTAGATGTCTGGAATAGTTCTCGATTCCTGAACAAAAGCCCATTTCTCTCATCATCTCAAGGTCATACCTTGTCCGCTGCTCAAGACGCTGCGCTTCAAGCAACTTTCCGTTCTCACGAAGCTTTTCAAGCTGCTCCTCAAGCTCTTTTTCAATATTGATAATGGCTTTTTCCATTTTTTCTTCTCTTGTGACGAAGTGAGATGCTGGGAAAATAGCGACATGATCACGATCACCGAGTATTTCTCCAGTCAGAGCATCCACTTCACGAATACGCTCAATTTCATCACCGAAAAACTCCACTCTGATACAATGCTCATCTCGTGAAGCTGGGAAAATTTCAACGACATCGCCTCGAACCCGGAAGGTACCGCGCTGAAAATCTATATCATTACGAGAATACTGAATATCCACAAGCTTACGCAGAAGCTGATTACGTTCAATTTCCATTTCCGTTCGCAAAGACAGGACAAGCTCCCGGTATTCCTCTGGCGAACCTAAGCCGTAAATACAGGACACACTGGCAATGATGATGACATCTCTCCGCTCAAATAGCGAGGATGTGGCGGAGTGTCTTAGCTTATCAATCTCATCATTGATGCTGGCGTCCTTTTCAATAAATGTATCAGTTTGAGGCACATACGCCTCTGGCTGGTAATAATCATAGTAACTCACAAAATATTCAACAGCATTATTCGGAAAAAATTCCTTAAACTCACTGTATAATTGACCAGCAAGTGTCTTATTATGCGCAATGACAAGTGTCGGTTTGTTCACTTCTTTAATCAGGTTTGATACAGTAAAAGTCTTTCCCGTACCTGTAGCACCTAACAGCGTTTGATGCTGTTGCCCCTGATGGATGCCCTCCACAAGCTTTTCAATCGCTTTTGGCTGATCCCCTTGGGGTTGATAGGTAGAAACTAATTCAAAGCGGTCACTCACATCAAAGCCTCCGTTTCGTTACGAAATCTATCTAATGAATATATTATCATAAAAGAACACAAAAATACGAACTAAAGTTCGCTTCTCACTTGATTTTTATTTCCAATACCATCATACCCTCTCTGCCGAGGCAAATAACCACCTCAAGAAACCTTCCTTTCAGTATGGAACATTTTGGAGCGAGATATTCGATCAACAGAAAGATCACAAAAAAGAAAGCTGCACTCACTAAAAATCGTAAGCACAGCTCAGTACAAAACGTATTCTTTCGATTGATCACAAGGAAAAACATCAATGATGTTTTTCAGCCTTCTCTCTCTTTTCAATTTCTTTCTTAGCCATAAACAATGCCCCAGCTACTAAAGAAATAATATCTAATCCTACAATAAAGTAAGTTTCTGTATAGCCTTTCATATACGAGGCAAATAAAAGGGCCGCGGTTAAAGCAATGCCAACGTAATGATTATAAGTAACCTTTGAAAATAAAATGACAAGCAGGAAAGGAAAAATAAGTGCAAATATGGCTTTTGTAATCACAATAACCCTCCCTCTACATGGTCTACTCCCTTGATTATAGTAAAGATTGGCATAATGAACAATTCACAGTTTTCAATTTCAGCTTTTTTTCTTCTCTAATGAAGACTTTTGATATAGATGAGGAGGAGAATTAGTGAGAACGTCCCCTTTCCAAAGATAGGTCTTTACGTCTTTGACAATTACATCCAATAAATTCTATGATTAAAATGATAGTGCGCACTATCATCTTGAGAATATAGAGACACAGACAAACAATTGGCTATTTGAATAAGGGGGCTTTCCCATGTATTCAGTATTATTTCATGCGGCTGAAGAATCCGCATCACTCGCAGGGGCAAAAGGCGTGAATTTAATTAAATTAAACAATCACGGGCTGCCAGTTCCAGATGGGTTTATTATTAAAACCAACAGCTTTGCAAGCTTTCTTTCCTATCACCACCTGCATCCAACTGAACAAATGCTTGAACAAAAAATCAAAAATGCTTCGTTTCCTTCACAAATGGAAACAGAGTTACTTTCGTCCTTTCAATCATTGCTCAAAACATATCCCTCCGTTGCAGTTCGATCCTCCTCTGTGGCGGAAGATCTCGAAGGCGCCTCATTTGCAGGACAATACGAGACCTATTTGAATATCAAAACCAATGAAGAATTTTTACAGGCTGTGAAAGAATGCTGGTCTTCTTATTTTGCAGCAAGAGTCACAGAATATAAGGAAGAAATGGTCGAAACCGAGGAAGATATGCCGCTCATGGCAATTGTCGTTCAAGGATTAATCCATTCTGACGTCTCCGGCGTCATCTTTAGTGAGAACCCGGTATCAGGAAAAACAAATGAAGTCATGTTGACAGCAAGCTACGGACTAGGAGAAGCCATCGTCTCCGGCCTTGTGACACCAGACACGTTTATTGTAGACAAAGAAACGGACTCTATTGAGAAATCACTGGGAACAAAAGATCTGCAAATTGTCCCCTGTCAAGAGGGCGTCATTGAACAGCCTGTATCTAAGGAAAGGGCTGGTCAGTTTTGTCTGCATGATGATCAATTGTTACAAATCACGAAAATCACCAAACAAGTCGAAGCACTTTACGGACATGG
Source organism: Bacillus xiamenensis (assembly GCF_001857925.1). Lineage (NCBI taxonomy): Bacteria > Bacillati > Bacillota > Bacilli > Caryophanales > Bacillaceae > Bacillus > Bacillus xiamenensis. Next base: position 2,200,748 of record NZ_CP017786.1, on the reverse strand, counting down.
AGTAGATATTGAATTTGGAATTTCAAATGGTACTTTTTATTTACTTCAAGCGAGACCCATTACCACTGTTCTTCCAAAAACAGCCAATGAAGTGGCAGGAGCTTCTTTTCAAATACAGCCAGAAGAGCTGCAAGATTTCTGGATTTCAATGGACGATCATATGCCTGGACCAACAAGTCCTCTCTTTTCAAGTCTAATCATCCCTGCTTTAAAAAGCGGGATGAAGAAAAGCGGAGAAAAGTATCAAGTGCCTGATCTCAATATTAAAGATATCAAGCTTTATAGAGGCCATCTGTATTCTTCACCATCTATGCCAGAAGCAGGAACGGATACTGAACCAGTTTTTGATGAGAGTCTATTTGAGCTGTTTCCCCGTTTAAGCGAAAGAATGTATCACATTTTGGAGCAAAACTTGTTTCCCTTATACGAAAAACTTGATCGGCAAATCAATCAGCCTCTGACAACTGATGAAGCCATCATTGGCCTCAAAGAATTAAAAGATATTTATCTAAAAGCGTACGACGATCATTTTGATATCGTCATCCCACAAGTCATTCTATCAGCAATGATCGAAGATATGCTTGTCACATATACCGGTGATCAAACACAAGTCGTCTTGCTGCATGAAATGATGATAGGTGTGATGAACAAGTCTCTTGAAACAGATCAAAAGCTATCTTACCTGGCAAAAGAAGTCCTTCAAGATGAAGAACTTCTTCAGGCATTTACAAACCATGCAACGAATCCAGAACGATTATATGCGCTCAATCACACGGATAAAGGAAAGAACTTCATTTCTAAAATAGAAGAATTTCTCCAAATCTATGGCTGGCGATCTGTCAAAAGTCATGATTTTACAGATGAAACATGGGTAGAGAACCCTGATTTTGTCTTAGATATCATTAGAAATAACATTCAGTACCAATCTGATTTTGACGATGAATTTGCACAAGCAGTGCTCAAAAGACGAGAAACTTATGAGCACTTTATGAGTCAAGTAAAGGATGAAGCGTTTAAAACAAAATTTGAAAAACTTTATCATTTTGCGCTTCAGGCAGCCAATATTCGAGATGATCATCACTTCTACATTGATGCCATGTTAGATGCAAAAGCTAGACTATATCTCTTGAAAATTGGTGAACTTCTTGTCCAAAAAGGAGCCATTCCTCATCAAGAAGACCTTTGGTATCTCTACGATGATGAAGTACACAAAGCACTCACAACTTCTATCACATACGATTCGGTCATCCAGCAAAGAAAAATTGAAATGAAAGAAAATGAAGCCATTCAACCGCCAGCTTATACAGGCAGCCCCTCTGAAGCTGAATTACAGCAAGTAGAAAGAATGCTCGGTTCGTTAAGAGAAAATGAAAATAACACAAATGATGTAATCCACGGAATTGGCGCATCTAGCGGCATTGTATCTGGAAGGGTAAAAGTCATTACATGCGCTGATGAATTCTCACAATTCCAAAAGGATGACATTTTAGTTTGCAAAACAACGACGCCTTTATGGACCAGCTTATTTAGAGACGCCAAAGCCGTGATCACCGATTCTGGCGGCATTTTGTCTCATTCCGCTATTATCGCTAGAGAGTATATGATGCCTGCTGTCCTAGGAACACGAATCGCCACCGAAAAACTAAAATCAGGTGATCTTGTTACAGTAGATGGTGCCAATGGGCGTATTCAGTTATTAAAACAACATTCAAGGGCATAATCGGAACTTTTTGGTTCATATTGGCGGTCATGGATTTTATCGGTATACTTACTTTGTTGCAAACACATTCATAACCTGAGGTGAGTATGCTTGTTAAAATCAACAAATCAACGAATCATTCGCGCAACGATGGATTTATTGTCGGAAAAGGGCTATCAAAAAACAACCACTAAAGAAATTGCGTCAAAAGCGAATGTGAGTGAAGCGACAATTTTTCGTAACTTTAAAAACAAACGCGGCGTGATTGCTGCCATGATGAAAATGAAATCAACACCGACAAAAACCCTAGAAGCAGAATTTAAAGGAGATTTATACACGGATTTAAAATTTCTCGGTACCTATTTCCTTGAACATTTGACTTCCAAAAAAGAATTTATTTATATCAGCATGAGAGAACCAGCTATGTTTAAGGATTTAGCAAACCATGAAAAAATTTATCCTCAAGAACTGAGGGAAATGCTGATACAATATTTCAAAAAGATGAGTGATCGGCATCAAGTATTAAAAGGAAATGAAGAAATCTACTCGGACATTTTTATTAGTACGTATTTCGGTTTTTTCATTCAACAGCTGGAGCTAGACTTCCAACTCGTTTTAACACAGAAAGAAGATTTTATTGAGACATGCACACACATTTTCATGAGAGGAATTTCTCCCGCTTGAAGGGTGAAATTCTTCTTTTTTACAAAAAGGTGGTATACACATTGAAATTAAAAAAAGAGAGCTTGATTATTTATTCTTTGTTACTTGGTGCTATTTTAGTTCCGGTCAACTCAACCATGATCGCAGTAGCTCTATCATCTATATCAACTTATTACGACCAATCCATTTCAAACATTACTTGGGTTGTTACGATTTATCTTATTGTGATGGCAGTCACTCAGCCTATTGCGGGTAAGCTAGGAGATATATACGGCCACCGCAATATGTATTTAGCCGGTGTGACACTCTTTTTGATTGGCTCCATTGGCTGTGCTTTCGCACCTAATCTTGCTTTGCTCATCACTTTTCGATCCATCCAAGCAGCAGGTGGCGCTATATTAACACCGAACAGCATTGCATTAATTCGGGCAACGGTATCACCTGAAAAACTCTCTAAAACAATGGGGTTCTTTGGTTTTGGAGCAGGAATTGGTGCTGCACTTGGGCCTTTTATTGGCTCGATGCTTATTCAGAGCTTTGACTGGCATTCCATTTTCCTAGTGAATATTCCTTTTTTATTCCTCACACTTGTGACCGGCGTCTTGCTGATTCCGAAGATGGAGCATACACGCTTACAAGCCAATGTAGATATCATCGGTTCGTTATACTTAACGATCGGGATCGCCACACTTATTCTGTTCACCAAAAGCCAACTATTAAATGAATACATGGTCTATGGGATACTTGCATTGACCGCCATTCCTTTATTCTTCAAACATGTACGTAAAGTAACAAATCCGATCATTGATTTGGCCCTATTTAAAAATAGTGCTTTTACAAACGCTAACCTTTCCATCATGCTTAGTAATTTTGTGATGTACGCTATTCTTCTCATTATGCCGCTGTTTATGGAACAACAACTTACGCTGTCTCATACACAAAGCGGGATCATTCTTTCTATCTTTTCACTCTGTATGTCTATTAGCGGACTGCTTGGGGCAAAACTCCATCCAGTAAAAGGCGCAAAGAAAATGATTCGATTTTCATTTCTCTGTCTTACTTTATCAGGCATCCTGCTGATCACACTAAGCAGTTACCCAAATGTACCTCTCCTGATCATCACATTAGTCGCAGGGGGAATCTCATCCGGTATTGGCATGACTAGCATGCAGATGGCTTCTTTAACCTCTGTTGATCAGAGCTTATCAGGTTCGGCATCTGGGATTTTCTCTACCTTTCGATATTTCGGAAGTATCATTTCATCTACATTGATTGGAATTATAAGTGGTTTTCAATCTTTATTTATTGTATTAATGGGCGCCGGTATTCTTGGTTTCCTCCTATCTCATCGCTTAAAAACAAAGTCCACCTCTCATTCATCTGGACACTCTGCTTAATGACTTCCTTCGCTCTAGGTTCATTTAGGGCGGGGGATCTATGATTATCTGTCACTTTACATTATGAAGAACATATTGATCAAACCGTGAAAATCATCTTTTAAACATGAAAAAATGTCATATGTTCAGAAGAAAAATGGGTTTCAGTTCAAATTTCACCCCACTTCCCTACCTAAAAGCTTTTTTTCATATCTTCCAGCAATCATAACTTCGATTTTTTTTCACAATTTTTGTGTTATGCTTTTTGAAAATAGAGCACACAAAGGAGCAGAAAAATGGAACGTGTGAAATATTTTTTGATTTGTTTATCAGCTCTACTGTTTTTCCTGTCAGGCTGTGGAAAAGAACAGCAATTTACGCCACCTAGCAGCTCTCAATCGTTTGCTGTGATTTCTCAATTAAAAAAATCCTCCTTTTCAATTGTTGATTTACAAAAGAAAAAAATTGTCTCTTCCGTTGATTTAAAACATCCTCTCACTGATCTTATTCAAATCAACAAAGACGTCATCATTGCTTCAAGTAAAGAAGGACAATCTCTAATAGAAATCAATTTAAAAAAAGGAACAGCAACAGACTATATGAATGTGAAAAAAGGGCTGACGTCACTTACATATGATGCAGCTTCCCGCACTTTACTTGCAGCAGATTCAGAAAAAAATGCCGTGTATTTTATTGATACGCAGCGCAAAAAAATAAAAGCAACTGTGAAGACAGGAAAATTACCCTCTTCTATGACTCTTTCTTCTGCAGGAACTTTGTTTGTTTTAAATGCAGAAAGTCATACCGTTTCAGTCATTGATATTGAAAAAGAAAAAAATATACGTACCATTTCTGTATTAGAACGACCTTCTGGTATCCATTTTGATGGGCATTCCATTTGGATTGGAGGACACGGTAAACCTGGCACCTTAAATAAAAGTATTTTTGCTTACGACCCTAAAACAGGAAAAAAACAGCAGGAAATCAAACTAGGCGTCATGCCTGTTGCATTTTTCTCAGAAAAAAACGCCTCTACTTTATATGTACTATGTCATGGAGACCATACACTCTACAAAGTAGATACGAAGACGAATCAGCAGCTATCTTCTGTTGAAACCGGTCAAAATCCGAATTATATTACTGCCGATTCCTCATCCATATATGTAAGCAACTTAGATGACAATTCAGTATCAGTCATTGATAAACATACATTCATGTTAAAAAATCGGCTGAATATCCCATCAGGGCCTTACGCTATCGTGTTGGAGGAAAAGAAATGAAAGAACAGATGAATATTTTAATAGTAGATGATGAGTTAGATATGCTTGAGTTAATCGGAGCCTTTTTGCAGAAGCAAGGCTTTCACGTGATGACTGCCAATAATGGAAAGGATGCCTTACGTCAGTTTGAAAAAGAGCAGGTAGATCTTATTGTATTAGATATCATGATGCCTGAAATGGATGGATTTGAAGTCTGCCAGCGTATCAGGCAAACCTCCCAAATCCCCATTTTATTCTTAACAGCTAGAAGTTATGAGGAGGATCGAATTAAAGGGCTGGAAATAGGAGCAGATGACTACATCATGAAACCTTTCAGTCTGCGTGAGCTTTCAGCAAGAATTGAAACGACCTTAAGAAGAATTAGAGGACTTTCACTAAAGCGCAGCCGGATGCAGATTGGTGACATGGAGATAGATCAAGATGGAAGACAAGTCTATCTAAAGAAAGAGCCTATTAATTTAACAAGAAGAGAATTTGATTTACTCATGTTTCTTCTGCTTAATCAAGGCCAGGTGTTTTCCCGTGAGCAGCTCTATCAAAAATTGTGGGAGTCACACTCAACTAGCGGCTCTTTAAGAACAGTCGATACACATATTAAAACACTGCGGCTGAAATTAAAAGGAGCCGAACGGCATATTAAGACCGTGTGGGGTGTCGGCTATAAATTTGAGGAGAACGAATGAAGCCATTATCCATTAAAAAAAAGGTACTTTTCTTAATCCTTTCCGTTATAGGAATCGTTGCCACCTCAGCTCTTGCACTAACCTATTACTTATACCAGCACTTATATATAGATAAACAGATTGACTCCTTAAGTTTACAAGGAAAGAAGCTGGCAGAAGTCTATCACAAACACGGAAAAGACACGTATTTTACCGACAGAATGAAATGGGCAAATGATTCAAGTCAGGCGCGTGTTATTTTTACTGATGATCCAATGGAGCTTTCAAGTGGTATTCCTTTTGATACGAATACAAATGATAATCTCATTACGTTTAAGGAACGCCAAAAGCTACTTCAAGGGAAAACAGTTGTGTTAATTAGAGAACATCCCCAGTTTCATCAAGATATTCTCGGGATTGCCATCCCTGTATTTTCAAACAAAGATGATCTATCAGGGACGATTTTTCTCTCGATGCCTTTATCCGATGTGTATGAACCGTTTGTTCAGATTAGATTGACACTTGGCCTATCCATTTTATTTATCCTGCTGCTGATTTTCTTTATCGGATATAAGAGCTCAAATAAAATCGTAAAGACGATTAATCAAATGAAAGAAATTGCAATGGAGATGGAATCTGGTGATTTTTCAAAGCGCATGGCTGTGACAAAAAAAGGGGATGAGTTAAATCAGCTGAGCCGTTCCTTTAATAAACTGTCTTCTACCTTAGAAAAGGTTGAGCAGCACCGCAGGGAGTTTCTGGCGAATGTCTCTCACGAACTTAGGACACCTTTAAGTTATATGAAAGGCTATGCAGAAGGGATTGAAGAGGGCATCATTGAACAAAAGAAAGGAATGCAAATCATCCAAGATGAGGCTGCACGTTTAAGCAGGCTTGTGCATGATCTTTTAGACCTTGCACAATTAGAGGGGGAGTCTTACCCACTAACGATGGAGCCCATCGTCTTTGCACAGCTTATTCATGATGTTCTTGATCAGATGACATTCATCGCTCATCAAAAAGGGATATCGTTCACACGGACCCTTGAAGAGGATTGTATTATATATGGTGATAGCGATAGGCTTCAACAAGTGGTGCGTAATTTATTGGACAATGCCATTCATTATACCCCCTCTGGGAAATCGATTTCGATTGAATTAACTGTTCACCAAAAGACGGCTGAATTGAGAGTGATAGATGAAGGCAGCGGGATTCCAAAGAAAGACCTACATCATGTTTCTGAGCGATTTTACCGAGTGAATAAAGCCCGTACAAGAAAAGATGGAGGCTCTGGCCTTGGACTAGCCATTGTTTATCAAATTATGAAAAAGCATCATGGCACGTTTGATATTCAATCTGAACCAGGACTCGGTACGACAGCTATCATTCAATTACCAAGTGCTGCATTCAGCGAAAATCTGCCTGCTCAATAACAAATACAGTTACACTCTCCTTCACCTTATAAATCCTTCACATCTATATACAAATGTGAAACAGAACAGCTCATTTCAAGAGCTGTTTTTATTCATCAGAAAAATAAAGAATTGGCCTTTTTTTATTAACAATTTATTCATATTTGCTTGTTACACTTTTTTCAAGTAAAGAAAAAGGAGTGACACACTTTTGGTGAGACGTTTTCAGAAATTTGATATCTATTTATTTTTCATATTGATCTTATCTGCCATTTTAAACATTTATAACATTTGGAAAGATGATACGGTGAATGCCTATTATACGGCGGCAGTCACAAGTATGATGCAAAGTTGGCATAATTTCTTCTTTGCTTCGTTTGATCCAGCAGGTTATGTCACGGTGGATAAACCACCTCTTGCCTTCTGGCTGCAAACCATCAGTGCCAAAATTTTCGGACTGCATGGCTGGAGTGTAATCTTGCCTCAAGCTTTAGCTGGCATTGGATCTGTTTATTTAATTTATCGACTTGTTAAACCTACTTTCGGTCAGGCTGCTGCAAGACTTGCCGCACTGATTATGGCTTGTACACCTATCGCAGTTGCCGTATCTCGTACAAATAACATTGACAGCTTACTCGTCTTTATACTTTTACTAGCAACAGCCATGATGTTCAAGGCTGTAAAACAGCAAAAAGTGCTGTGGGCCATTGCTTCATTTGCGATGATTGGGGTCGGATTTAATACAAAAATGCTGCAGGCGTATATGATCGTACCTGCTCTCATCCTGTTTTACATCATTGCCTATCGAACGACATGGAAGAAGAAATTGCTTTCACTCATGATTTCAATGATTGTCCTATTAGGTGTATCTGCATCTTGGTCTATAGCAGTTGATCTTACCTCAAAAGACAATCGCCCTTATATGGGTTCGAGTCAATCCAATTCTGCTTTAGAATTAGCCTTTGGTTACAACGGCCTTCAGCGGCTGACTGGTCAACAGTCTGGCGGCGGTGGCGGGATGAGCGGTGGCTCAAGTGAGGGGCAAGGTCAACCACCTTCACAGCAGGGTGAACAGCAAAACGACAATGATTCATCCACTATGCCTCAGCCGCCATCTAATGGAAATCAAAGCAGCTCAGACAGCTCGGATCAATCTTCAGGTCAAACTCAGCCGTCTATGCAAGGGCCGCCAAGCAGTGCAAACGGCTCAACAGCATCTGAAATGCCTTCTGGAGGAGACGGAGGAGATGGCGGTAGCCCACCAAATGGTGGAGGCGGCAAGATGGGAAGCGGCTCTGGCATGTTTGGTACAGGAACAAAAGGGCCATTACGTTTATTCCAATCTGAATTATCCGATCAAATCAGCTGGCTACTACCATTTGCAATCTTTGGTGCAATTGGTATCTTCTTCTCAACAGCATTTGAAAGAAGACGTCTCAATACAAAACAAAAAGAAACACTATTTTGGTTAGCTTGGCTTATACCGGTCGCTGCATTTTTCAGTGTAGCAGGATTTTTCCATCACTATTACTTAATCATGCTGGCACCGCCAATTGCTGTATTAGCTGGAGCAGGATGGGTGTCTATGACTCAATTGTTCCAAACAGCAACCGGCTTTAAAAAATGGCTGCTTCCAACTGCTATTATAGTGACGACAGCATTTGAAATCTTTATCTTATCTACCTTTACAAGCACGATTGGTCTTGGATTAAGCATTGCAGTTGGTGTCATTGGCGTTGGAACCACCCTTGCACTGCTCTTGATAAAAGGGAAAGAAAAACTAAAACAATTGATGTCTCTCATCGCCATCCTTGGCATGCTGATCGCACCATTGTACTGGGCAAGCACACCTCTTCTTTATGGAGGAAACAGTATGCTGCCAGAGGCTGGTCCTCAGCTTGCAACTTCAAGTGGCAGCATGAGTTCACAAGTCAATGAAAAGCTGATCAGTTACCTTGAGAAAAACAATACAGGGGAAGAGTTCCTGTTTGGTACAACAGATGCAACCACTGCTTCGCCTTACATTATTAAGACAGGAAAAGCTGTTATGGCATTAGGTGGATTTAGTGGATCTGATAACATCCTTACGCTTAGTGAATTCAAACAGCTCGTCAAAGACGGCAAAATCAAATACTTCTATCTCTCTGAGATGAGAGGCGGAAGCTCTGACATTCTGAGCTGGATTCAAAAAAATGGGAAAGAAGTTTCTGCTTCTAAATGGCAGAACAGCACTACATCTAAAACGAATCAGCAAACAGGCAGCTCAGACAGCCAGCAATCGGAACAAAATAATCAGTCAAATGGACGAATGGGCGGAACGGAGAGCGGCACCCTTTACGAACTATCCGTTGATTAATTCATCTATTAAAAGGAGGAAAATGACTGATGGAAAAAAGCATAAAGTATTCTATTGTTGTCCCAGTCTATAATGAAGAACTTGTGATCCATGAATCGTATCAGCGCCTCAAAACTGTCATGGATTCGACGGGAGAAGCATATGAGCTTCTCTTCGTCAATGACGGTAGTATGGATCGAACAGCTGAACTGATTAAAGGGTACTGTCAGGAAGATCCTAATGTGAGACTCATTGATTTTTCTCGTAACTTTGGACATCAAATTGCGATCACGGCGGGAATGGATTATGCAAAGGGAGAAGCCGTCGTGGTGATTGATGCGGATTTACAAGATCCACCTGAATTGATTTTAGACATGATTGAGAAATGGAAGGAAGGCTATGAAGTCGTTTACGCAGTCCGCACCAAACGAAAAGGAGAAACGGCTTTCAAAAAATACACTGCTTCCCTTTTCTACCGAGTGCTGCGTCAAATCACCGAAGTAGATATTCCTATCGACACCGGCGACTTTAGATTAATGGATCGTAAGGTATGTCATGAAATGAGAAAAATTCGTGAGAAAAATCCATTTGTCCGCGGCTTAGTCAGCTGGGTCGGCTTCAAACAAATTGCGGTAGAATACGTTCGAGATGAGCGTCTAGCAGGAGAAACAAAGTACCCTCTCAAAAAGATGCTCAAACTCTCAATGGATGGAATCACATCCTTTTCCTATAAACCTTTAAAGCTAGCCAGCGTGGCAGGCATTACCCTTTCTGCTATTGGATTCATTTCTATGTTTGTTGTTTTATACTTAAAGCTTTTCACAAACAGCACCATCACTGGCTGGAGTTCATTAATTGTCATCCAACTATTCTTTAGCGGTATCATCCTCTTTATGTTAGGAATGATTGGAGAGTATATTGGCCGAATATACGATGAAGCAAAGGACCGGCCGCTTTATATCGTCAGGGAAAGCTATGGGCTTCAGGCAAAGCCTCACGCGGTTCAATCCCCTGTTCATTTCAAGCAATATAAACAGCATTAAAAAAAAGCGTGTGAGACCTTATAAAAAGATCTTGCACGCTTTTTAGATTAAACGGCAGTTTCAAACCGCTTTCTGTTGATGAAAAAAGAGAGTGTAATGAGTAGATAAATTCCCATTGTGACCATCGTTTGTACAATTGGTGTTGTTGATACAACGCCGATAAAAATAGCAATGATCGCAATGACAGAAAACCATGTCGTGAACGGATACAGCTTCACGCGATATCCACCTGGCTGTGCGACACTTCGAGATTTCAAATGACCGACTGCAATGATAAACCAGATGAACAGGACGGTATAACTTAAAGACCCCATCAAATAATTGAACGTTTGACTTCCCACAAAAAGAGAAATCAATACAGCTGCATACAATGTGGATGTACATACAAGGATGGCTCTGACAGGTACCTGCTGTTTTGACAGCTTAGAGAAGCCTTTCCATACACGTCCATCCATTGCCTGCGTATAGAGTACCCTTGATGAAGCATACAGTCCAGAGTTCATAGAAGACAAGATCGCTAGCAAGATGATGCCGTTCATGATATCACTGGCATACGGCACACCAATCGTTGCAAACACTGTGACGAATGGACTTACTTGCTCATTGTTTACTTGATTCCAAGGGATTAAGCTGACAATGATAAAGAACGGCAGTACATAGAAACCGATAATTCGGACAAACGTACTTTGAATGGCCTTTGGAATCACTTTTTCAGGATTTTTTGTTTCCGCTAGTGTGACCCCAATCATCTCAGTCCCGCCATATGAATAGACCACAACCAGCATTGCCGCAATTAAGCCGCCAGTTCCATTAGGGAAAAATCCTCCGTGGCCGGTTAAGTTAGATAGTCCCGGTGCCGCATGCTGTCCAAATGAGACAAACAGCATCGTTAACCCAATGATAATAAATAAAATGATGACAGCAATTTTAATAGAAGCTAACCAGTACTCCGTCTCAGCAAACATTTTGACTGAACACACATTAATCAATGTCACAACAAGTGAAATGATTAACACAAGCGTCCAAATCGGCACGTGAGGGAACCAGTATTGAATAAAGATCGCAGACACAATGGCTTCTGCTGCAATGTTCAGCACCCACATTTTCCAATAAATCCAGTCTAAGAAATAGGCTGGATATTTACCTAAGACAGGTTCTATTAAATCACGGAATGTTCTTGCTCCAGGTCGTGCAACGGTCATTTCGGCAAGTCCTTGCATAATAAATAATAAAATAAGACCACCAATCATATATGCCAAAATGACAGCAGGACCTGCAATATCAATGGCAGAACTGCTTCCTTTAAATAGACCAGCGCCGATTGCACCGCCAAGCGCAAGCATCATAATATGCCTTGACGTCATTGTTCGTTTTAACTGCACATGTTCCTTTTCCATTTTCTATAGCTCCTTTAAATTTGAATCTTCAGACAAATATAAGATAAAAGCATATAAAAAGGCCAGCCATCTCCTTGAAGAGACGACTGACCTTGCAACCGCGTTACCACTCTAATTGATTCAGCACGTGCTGAATCCAACTTAAAACCCGATAACGGAGGTCACACGTAAAGACTTACCATTCATTCAGTCTTACCGCTCTTTGAGCGAGTTCAATGATTCGTTTTACTGCGTTGCACCGACCCGCAGCTCTCTTAAAAAACGGATGTTCATCTACTATTCTCAAGTCAAAGCGTTTATCGTCAATTTGTATATTCACCAAAGATTTTATTTTTTAAATATACTGACTAACCACGCAATTGTCAACATCCTTTTTCAGACAAACGGCGATTAACGAATCCAAACGGCTACTTCATCCATCGGACGGCGCGTTTTGCCGCGCTTCGGTTCAGTGACACGATAACCAAAGGCTACCATCACAGAAATGTCGTATTGACCATCCTCAAGTAAACCTTCTTCTTCTAGGATACGATGTATTTCATCGTAGCTAAATCCTTCAACTGGGCATGAATCAATACCGATCTGTGCTGCAGCTGTCATCATATTTCCAAGGGCAATATACGTCTGCTTTGACGCCCAATCAAATAATGTACGGTCATTTTCAAGTAAATGAAGGTCGTTTTCTTGGAACTCTTTGTAGCGTTCCTTGACCATTTCAAACGTTTCATCTGTCATGCCTTTGATTTGCTTGTTGATATATTCTGCATAAGCGGAATCATAGCGGGCATCTGTTCTTGCCAGGATGATCACAAAATGACTGGCAGTGGGAAGCTGTTTTTGCGCGCCCCAAGTATATTTTTTTAATTTTTCTCTAAAAGCTTCATTCTGCACAACGAGGAACTTCCATGGCTCAAAGCCTACAGAGCTTGGAGAAAGTCTTCCTGTTTCTAAAATAAATGCAAAATCATCCTCAGGAATTTTTTTCGATGGATCGAACTCTTTTGTCGCATGGCGGAACTTATATGCTTCAATGATTTCCTTTTTTAGTAATTCTTTGTCTCTCATATCGTTCATCCTTTCACATGATTTTTGGCATATTATTTTTTACCATTATATTTGAAAAATAATCACCCTTTGGTGTGATGTCATATCGTTTATGTTAAAAGATATAACAACTGCATTCAAGTAAACTGCCTTTCAATCAATTTCTATCATTGTCACGTTCAGCATATCTTCATTTAAAACATAAGTTGAACAAATAAAAAAAAGAGGGAAAAAAACACCAGAATGACCACTTCCAAAAAAGGGAATTAAGTCTCTACTATCCAATCGATAAAAAAGATATCATTGTGTTGCTGGCGATTTTCTGAGATCGTCAGCTATGTGACACCCTTTTCTGCAAGAAGATGCAGAGGGGAAATGGGGCTTGGAAAGATCATCGAACATTATGAAGAACAAATTATCAATATGAAAAACCCTGACTATACCAGTCAGGGTCACGTTTTTCAGTTGATTTTACCTACACCAGCTTTTGATAGAACGTTTGATTTTACTTTCGTCACTGAATCTTTGGATAAAAATAAAGTAGGCGTCCAACCAACACTTGTTTTTAATCCTTGATTCGCACCAATTTTCTGTGTTAAAGAACCATTTAATAGAGTATCTGAATCCCGCAATTCAGAACCCGAAAGAATACTAATTACGTTCTTAGATGTCAAATTGGGTACATCGATCACATTGTTCTCTGCATAGATTTTCGAACTCTTTCCAATGCCCCAAGCATAACTGAAAGGATACTCTTTCGTGCTTAAACTACCTTTATAGTAGTTATTGTAAATATGAACTTTTCCATACCTGACTCTCGGTGCCCGCTGTACGATATTTTCAAACCGATTATGGTGAAGTGTCACTCTTAATTTCCCATCATCAATAGTATTTTTATCATTAGAGCCAATGGTCATAGCCTTATCATGATGATGGAAATGATTATAAGATAACGTAATGTAATCCGCTTGGTTTGTGATATCTAACAAGCCATCATGATGTTGATATTTCCTTCCGTAATATGAAGGGAATGTATGATCTTGTCTAGAGCCATCATTAAAAGTACAATGATCAATCCATACTTTCGTTCCCCCATTAATAGAAACGTTATCGTACTCTGAATTCCAATTTCCGTTTTTACCGTCCGTAGGATCCCACGATGGGAAGAAATCATATGCATCTTGAAATTGAATATTTCTTAAGATTACATTATTACTTTTGATAAGAAAAACGCCTCCGATTACTTTTGCGTTATTCCCCACACCAACGATCGTCGTATTTGACGGAATATCAATTTGAACACGTGCTTTCTGATTCAATTGAGAGCGTTTACGTGCCTCTTCTAATGTACCAGTCGGCTCCTTCTTCCCCCATGTTTTCGGATCATATTGTTTTAAGTATTTGTCAAAATCATATTTTGGGTCTTTATAATCGTTTAACCCAAGTTTTTTGAGCTTATCATCCACATTTAAATCAATGGTTCCCTGAATGTAGATTATTTTTGGTGTTGTATTGGTTTTAGAACCTAAAGCATTCACAAGAGTGTTTCGATTAGATACAGTATAAACATTTGCAGCTTTAGCAGCGGACCCTCCAGTAACTCCAGTTGACTTTGAGCCCCATCCATCATTTTTAGCAAGCGTTTCACGTCCGATGTCTGCTCCAAAAGCTATGTTCTCAAAGCTGAATAAAGACAATAACATCATAACTAACATTATTTTTTTCATTTTTTTCTCCCTATTATTTTTTGCACACGTGAACATAATTTAATTTTTTAGCAGCAGAGAGTTGTGCAATCCTGCATCTACTGCTTTCTCATTGGTGTTTGAAGAAAACAAATGATGATACAGAACAGCGTTTATTCATGCACCCCCGTTCATATACTGACAAATATAGCACCCTCGTGCAGACGGCACTATGTTCACTTATGATATCTTCAGCCTCTCACCTCTCTCTATTTTTATAAACATCATTATTACATATTTTCAAAAAATTACAATATATTTTACAATAAATACTTTTTTTATTTATTGTTTCCTTTTGAAGCCATCAAAAAAAGCTGCTATCTCTAGCAGCTTTTAGCGTGTAGACAAACCCTCGCATTCTTTGTCAGTCCTGTGTGCCGGTGCTCACGAATCTTAAATTCGCTCCGCGCCGGTACTCGTCCTTCCTAGACTGCAAAGGTTTTCAGATCACGCTGAAAAGAAGACAAAGGGCTAAAATCAAGATCATTTTAGCCCTTTGTCAACAATCTGAAAGCTGCTATCTCTAGCAGCTTTTAGCTATTTTAAGATGAAATCGCCGTTGGTTCTTGCTGCGGGTCATCCTTCACAAACAAGATACCAAGCTGATGATGCTCCCCTTCGTAAGAAGCTCGTTTCTCAAACCTTGTCTGACCATTTAGGCCAATGATCTCAAGCTTTGTCAAAGCACGATTGGTTTGAAGTGCTTCATAAAATTCTGAAACGGTTTTGACCTCGATTCCATTTACCTTTGTAATCATTTCCCCGATTTCAAGCTTTAAATCAGCTGCAGGGGTATTGGGAATGATGCCAAGCACCATCAGTCCTTGATTCCGCTTAGAGAAGAAGAACGGTGCAGCATTGTCATTGATCCTCTGCTTCCATGAAAGAAAGGCTCTTCCAACAATCGCTATTACAACAGCTCCCAGGGCAATAGGCTCAAACCAAATACTTGCAGCACCTAGTAAGGCAACAGCGAGTCCAAGCATCAGAATTCGTCGTGCCGTAATTTGAATACTGACAATTGGCAGCGAGCCTTGAATTCGCTGGCCGAAGCCGATGATATACGGAATCAGAATAAATGAAAAGCTTTGGTCGTGCACTTGAAGCACCGGCCACCATGGCAGGGTAGAAGTGAATTCACCTGCCGGCATCAGCAAAACAAGCGGTAAAAGCCACAGACGGTTTGCCCGCTGCTGGCCAATCAGAAGTCCTCTCGCACTCATCACCATTGCAGGCGATGTACGTAAATGCGCCGTTCGATATGCTAGAATTCCCTCGGTCATTAATAGGAGCCCTAACAGGATGACTACGGCTGAAGCATTCATCATTGAAAGCTGCGGCAGCCAAGAATGGTTCACTTGGAAGAACATTAGTCCAAATGCCGCAACAAAACTGAAACCGAGTGTGTATGCAGACGAAAGCGCACTCGCCTTAAAGAATAAAGAGAAAACGATGGTCATTGCTGCAATCAGCACGATGAATCCAGGCGGGAGGGATATCCCTAAGCCTACTGAAATGACAGATAGACAAATACCTAGAATCCATCCCTTTGAATATGTAAATTTTAGTTCATCGTAAACATCTTCTATTCTTGTTTGAAACGCTTTTCTCTCCCGCTTTACGCGGATGTAGCCATACAATAGGCTGATTAATATCATGAAATAAAAAAGAGGATGGATTAAAAACAGACCGACCGCTTTTAATCCGGCTCCCATCCACTCCGAGCTCATTATCGTTCACCGCCCAAGTCAAGCATTTTCTCTTATTCTATCAAATAAATCGATGCTTGACATCAGGTTTATTTCTCCTGATTCATCCAAAGTGTGACATTTGACAGTGAAAAATCCTTTAAATAGTGATTCACATCTACATCTAGTATGCCGCCGAGAAGCTGCATGGACCTCTTGATGTCGGTTAAGTTTATACCAAGTCTCTTATGATTATCCATTAAATAATTGAAGTATATCTCAGCACAGTCTTCATCGATTTCGTCGACTGATTCTACCGTTGTGTAATTGACCAAGTACCTGCTTAACAGCATGAGCAGACTTAATGCCTTTGTAGCGGAAAACGTCACATCTTTCGTACGACTCTTAAGCTCCTCTACCAACTCGTAATATTTTTTTTCTCTCACAATACTTGCCCTTTTCAATTGTGTACCCCCATTTACTAGTTCTTTTAAGAAAAGCGCAAACCTCGGTACAGCTTAATGCTTAAGCTGAATATCCGCAAAAAATAAAATATTTAAAATGAGTGCTACTTTTTATTGTAAGAATTATTTATGTAACATACAACTTTCAAAAGTTTCATTTTCATGACATGTTTAAATCAACAGAAAGTCTCTTATATAAATATGTTATCGGGTAAATTCGAAGGAATGTTATGTTTTTTGTAAAATAAATGAATATATTTCTCGATATAATTTATTTTTAAGAATAAATTATTACATGTTCGTGACACTTATGAACCAAAAAAAAGAGGCATTTATTCGCCTCTTTATTTTTTGAGATATAGTGCTTTTAGTGCAGTTTGCAGTTGAAGATCATTCTTTTCATAGGATTTCACTTCATCTACCATTTTGTTCATCATTTTCGCTGTCTTCAAATCAATGACACCTGATTTATCAAGATTGTATGTGCTTTGAAAAGCAAGTACGGCTTTTTTCGTTTCTTCGTCGAAATATCCATCTACTCTGCCTGGATCGAACGACAAGCCTTTTAGCAGCGTCTGAGCTTGTCTGACCTCTTCATTGTTCATATCAAGCTGAAGTGGTTCTTTTAGCTGAAGCGGGCCAACTGTGAAGTAATCTGGCTGATGAATCGCAATCGTCGGCACGACGCCTTTTTTGTGAATCCAATTGCCTTTTGGTGTCAGCCACTTATACAGCGTTAATTTAATGTTACTTCCATCTCCCATCGGAACTGCCTGCTGCACAGTTCCTTTCCCGAAGGAAACGTCCCCCACCACTTCATACTTTCCTGCTTCTTTCATCGCACCAGCAAGAATCTCAGAGGCCGATGCACTTCCTTTATCAATCAAGACATTGACCGGATAAGGTTTTGGTTCTTTTCGCTTTGAAAAATACCGTTTTCGATCGCCGTTCCGTTCTGCAATCTGAATATAAGGTTGATCCTTTGTGATAAAATGCTTCAAAATGTCTTCCACACTTTGCAGATAGCCGCCTGGATTTCCTCTCACGTCCAGCACAAGACCTTCCATGCCCTTTTTCTCGAGCTGATTCAAGCTTGCAGTGAAATCCTTCGCAGTATCTTCAGAAAAGCTGGAGATCGCAATATAGCCCGTTTTATGACCATTGACCTCTTTCATTGAAGCAGTCACTGTTTCAAGTGGAATTTCTTCTCGTTTGATATGGAACGTTAGCTCTTTCTCAATCCCATTTCGTCTAATTTTCAAGGCGACAGACGTTCCTTTTTTTCCTCTTATTTTCAGCACAGCATCGTTGAGGCTTTTTTCTTTCATCGTCTCACCGTCAATGCTGATAATTTCATCTTTCGGTTTAAGACCTGCCTTAGCCGCGGGGGATTTTTTAAAGGCAGAGACGATAATGATCTTCCCTTCATCCATCCCAACTTCTGCGCCAATTCCCTCAAAAGAGGAATCAAGCGAATCAGAAAATTGTTTTGCGGTTTGCTTGTCCATGTATACTGAATACGGATCATTTAAAGTTGAAAGCATGCCCTGAATGGCGCCTTCAAGCAGCTTTTGACGATCCACTTCCTCCACATATTCATTCGAAATAAGGTCATAGGCTTTCTCAATTTTCTCCATTCCGTTTTCCTTCGCCCGATCATTTGATTGAGCTTGTCCAGCCACTGCAACAGCCGCTTTCGGTGACTCCGCATGAGTTCTGTCTTTATACGTCATCACCCCTGCACTCATGATAAGAACGACACTTGCCATGATAGATGCGATTTGTTTTTTCATATTTTGCCTCCTTCTTCAACTCTTCCTGATGACCTGAGTTATTATATGCCAGAAGAAGGGATTTCATGTAAAGACATTCTCCCCGGAAGGCTTGACTAATCATTTCATTAGGTGTAATTTTTATTTTGGTATGATCGAGAAGGAGTCTTCGCTATGTATATTATTTTGACTATGCTTTTATTAGGAATTTTACTAGGGTTTGTCGGAGCTGGCGGAGCTGGTTTTGTCATCGCATTGCTTACGTTACTCTTTGATGTACCAATCCATACAGCACTCGGGACATCTTTAGCTGCTATGGCATTTACGACTTTATCTGGTGCATACAGCCACTACCGGGAAGGGAATATTCAGCTGAAATCCGGGTTGATTGTCGGTGCTTTAGCTTGTATTGCTTCTTTTGTGGGAGCAAAGATTGCTCCTTTTATTCCCGAGGAAAGCCTGCACTATTTAACAGCTGGTATGCTCTTTTTATCTGCTGTTTTTATGATGATCAAATTGTTTGTCCTGAATGAAGAAGCAGAGCAACAGCCGCTTTCTTCACGTCAATTGCTCATAAGGGGCATTATTTTAGGCCTTGTATCAGGTATGCTGTCAGGCATGTTCGGTATCGGGTCAGCACCATTTATCCAAGTGGGACTTTTGATTTTGCTGAGGCTGTCTATTAGACAAGCTGTTGGGACGACCATGCTTGTCATTATTCCAATCTCTATTGGCGGTGGAATTGGCTATATTTCAGAGGGGTATGTTGACTTTATCCTGCTCATTCAAATCTTAATTGGTACAGTATTAGGGGCTTTTATTGGGGCTAAATTCACACGCCTCGCACCGAAACTTCTACTGAAATCCGCTGTGCTTTTAACACCTATTATCGCCGGATTACTGCTGTTATTTTAATTTTATCTAGATGAAAAAAGCCGATAACAGAGTGTTATCGGCTTTTTGTTAGCGAATATATTGAGCTGGATTGACAGCATTTGATTTTGCGCCATTCCATAACCCTTTATGAATTTCAAAATGAAGGTGCTGACCATATGACCGGCCTGTGTTCCCCATATATCCAAGGAATTGCCCTTGCTTGACTCTCTGGCCTGTTGAAACACTTCTTGTTGACAGGTGAGCGTATACCGTTTGATACGTCTGTCCATTGATGTTATGCGTAATGAATACAACATTCCCATAGCTCGGCGAATAGCTTGAGTTCGTAACTGTTCCAGATGCTGCTGCCACAACAGATACTGTGCCTTTTGCCGCAATATCTAATCCGTAGTGCTGTCCACTAGAACGTCCGCCAAAGCCTGATGAGAATCGGCCTGCAGCCGGCTTAATGAAACCTGAGCTGCTTGCTGGTGTATCTGACACTTGATCAGATCCGCCATTTGATGCAGGTGCATTTTTTTCAGCAGCTGCTTGTTGTGCTTTTTTCGCTTCTTCTTTTTGACGGCGTGCCTCTTCAGACTTTACAGCCGCTTTCTGATTCGCTAAAATTTCTTTTTCATTTTCAAGCTTGCCCAGTTCATCATGTGCATGTTCTTTTTCTTCCGTTACATGACCAAGGACTTTTGCTTTTGCTTTTTGCTGTTTAGATAAATCCTTTTTCAGCGCTTCAAGCTCTTTCAGAGATGCTTCAAGTCCACTTAGCTGTTTATTTAGCTCTGCTTCTTTTTGCTCCACAAGCTTTAAATCATTTTCGTGTTCTGTAATCATGTCTTTATCTGCTTCGACAATGGTAGTGACAGCTCCAACACGACTCACAAAATCACTGAAACTGCGAGCACCTAGCAGCACATCTAAATAGTTGATCGTACCGCCGCTTTTTTGCATAGAACGAATGCGGTCTTTGAAAATCGCTTTTCTTTTTTCAATTCGCTCATTGATGACTTCAATGTCTTTTTTCAGTTTTTTGATCTCTTGTTTCGTCTTTTTGACTTCTTTTTCTTTTTCAGCGACTTTTTCAGTTGCAGCACTTACTTTTTGGTCAATCTTTTCAATCTCTTGTTTCAGCTTTGATTCTTTCTTTTCAAGCTTTGCCAGATCTGATTTCTTTTTCTTCAAGGTTGATTCAGTCTTCGATGTTTTCTCTTCGATTTGTTGACGTTTTTGATCTAGGTCTTCGTATGCGAATGCACGATTCTCGTTCCCTGGAATGTATAGCCACGTTGTTCCAATAAACGCTGCCATTCCAGCCATTATCAGCTTTCTTTTCAAAACGATCTTCCCCTCCCATGACAACTGCCTGCATAAAGATTCGACCGGATGAATTGGATCAACCGGTCACATCTTCTATAGAATCCTCGAGTGCTGCCATCAAAATAAAATAGATTTATACTTTCAAGAATTTACGGATGGACGTTAAACTTCCCCACACACCGATAACGGCACCGATCAATAGAAGGATCAGTGATACTTGATAGACAAACGGATTGTATGGAAGCATTGAAATAAATGAACCTTGTACCCTTGGCGCTACCCAACCGACAACATATTGATACGTGCCAAGCAATAGAGCGATTGGTATAATGGAACCAAATACACCAAGCAGTAATCCTTCAATGAAGAATGGCCAGCGGATAAACCAGTTCGTTGCACCTACTAGCTTCATAATCTCAATTTCTTTACGTCTAGCAAAAATCGTAATTTTGATCGTATTGGAAATCAAGAACATCGCTGTGAATAAAAGCCCAATAATGAGCGCGATGCCGACGTTACGTGCCACACCGACAACATTAAAGAGTCGGCTGACCTCTTCTTTTCCATAAGTGACTTTATACGTCCCTTTTAGGTTTTCTAACTTCTTCGCTACTTTTGGTGTATCGTGAGGGTCTGTTGTTTTCACAATAAACGCATCATTTAATGGGTTTTCTTGATCAACCAATCCCATGGATTGTCCATTTTCACCAAAGCTTTTAATCAGTGCTTTCAGTTCATCATCCTTAGATGAGTATTTCACATCACTGATTTCAGGAATCTTCTCAATTTCTGCTTTTAATTCATCCTGCTGCTTTTGATTCGCTGTTAATTCAATTAATACTTTTACTTCTACTTCTTTTTCAGCGTTCGATGCCATGTTATTCAAGTTGAGCATAATGACAAGAAAAACCCCAACTAAAATCAATGTGACAGTGACCGCACTAATTGAGGCAAATGTCATCCACGTGTTTCTTCCAAGTG
Organism: Bacillus xiamenensis; assembly: GCF_001857925.1. Taxonomy (NCBI): domain Bacteria; kingdom Bacillati; phylum Bacillota; class Bacilli; order Caryophanales; family Bacillaceae; genus Bacillus; species Bacillus xiamenensis. The sequence goes on along the minus strand of NZ_CP017786.1, from coordinate 2,178,979 downwards.
AACGGAAGCTCTCACGTAAATGCCGCGAGAGAGTTTTAATCATAAATTCCGTACTCCCCTCTTGCTTCGTCACGCACAATCATCCCGTCTTCGATTGCGATGACGCGTTTCTTCATGCTGTTTACAATCTCTTTGTTGTGTGTCGCCATGACGACTGTTGTTCCGCGGTTATTAATCTCTTCGAGTGTCTTCATGATTTCCCATGAAGTATCTGGATCAAGGTTTCCTGTCGGCTCGTCTGCAATGACAACCTCTGGATGATTGACGATTGATCTAGCGATAGACACTCGCTGCTGTTCACCGCCAGACAACTGGTCAGGGAATTGGCGCGCTTTATGCTTTAATTGCACTAAATCGAGTACATCAAGCACTTTTTTCCTAATGATACTAGGCTGTTCACCAATGACTTCAAGGGCAAATGCCACGTTCTCAAACACTGTGAGAGTTGGAAGCAGTTTGAAATCTTGGAATACTACGCCTATTTCTCTTCTCACGTAAGGAATTTCTTTTTCCTTAATAGAGCCTAAATCTTTGTTATTAATTAAAATTTTCCCTTTGGTTGGCTTCTCTTCACGATACATCATTTTGATGAAAGTAGATTTACCAGCGCCACTGGGACCAACAACATACACAAACTCTCCTGGATGGATAGAGACATTGATTCCATTGATCGCCTTTACACCATTAGGATAGATCTTGTAGACTTCCTTCATTTCAATCATGTAATCACCTAATCTTTTCTTATTCGCTGACAAACAGCTTATCATGATGTTTTGACACTTCTCATCAAAAACGTTATGTATGTTCACGCACATACCTTTCGATACGCAAAAGCAATTTATGTCCTTTTCATCCAAAAAGATGAAAAAATTGAATCGTCTAAATTTCAACAACTCCAATTATACGTCATGATTCGACGCAATGGTATTACATTTATATTTCAAAACTTATAAATAAAAGGTAAATCGAACAAACAAAACCAAAAAACATGCCTTTTTACCCTTATTTTTTAAATAAAATTTAATATAATACGTTTTCATACTGTTCAAAAGTCTTTTTCTACATATAGAAAATAAAAAAACCTTGTCGATTAGACAAAGTTTTTATTTTTTCTCTGCAAGCCATTTGGCGACTTCTTTTGCTTGTTTTTCATCTACCATCCCGCTTGGCATAGACCCTTTACCGTTCTGTGCAATTTCTGCAATTTGGCTTTCATTATATTTCTTCCCGACTTCTTTCAGGCTTGGACCGCCTCCACCAGATAAGTCTTTTCCATGACAGCCAATACAGTTCTGCTGATAAACCTCTTCACCACTGCTCACAGTTGATGCACTTTTACTGCCTTCTTTGTCACTGCTACTTGAATTTCCTCCACAGGCCGCAAGTACAAATAGCATGGCCGCAAATAAAAGCGTTAATCCACTCTTTTTCATCTATTTCCCTCCCTTACGATCATTTGGTCAACGCTTATTATATCCTTGTTTACGCCCTTTTAAAACCCTCACCAAGCACCTCTTTGGCATCCATGACAATGACAAATGCTGATGCATCGATTGCTTTGACCACTTGTTTCAACTTTGTGAATTGTGACTGCCCTACAACACACATGAGAATCGGCCGTTCATGGTCGGTGTATCCCCCTACTGCTGAGATCTTCGTTACACCACGATCAATTTGATCAAAAACCGCCTGTCTCACCTCATCCTCATGCCCAGTAATAATCATGGCCATTTTCGAATGACTGAAGCCAGCCTGTACCACATCAATCGTTTTACTAGAAATAAACACGCCAATCACAGCGTACAATCCTTCTTCGATACCAAACACAGTCATCGCAGCCAGTACAATGAGGCCATCCATCATTGCTAAACATGTACCTAACGTCAGTCCTGTGTATTTATTGATGATTTTGGCAGCAAGTGCCGTTCCACCCGTTGAACCATTCCCGAGGAACACGAGCCCTATTCCGATTCCAATCACCACTCCGCCAAATATCGCTGCGAGCAGCGCTTCATGGGTCACAGGGGCAATATGTCTCGTTAAGAATACCATCAAAGGTAAAAAAACAGACCCAACAAGTGTCTTCACCCCAAATGTTCCGCCCAATAAATAAAAGCCGGCGATAAACAGCGGAATATTGAGGCCCCATTGTACATATGCTGCTTCGAAACCGAATGACTGCATAATGGTACTAATGCCACTCACACCTCCAGCGGCAATCTGATTCGGTAATAATAACGTATTAAACCCTATCGCCACGATGGCTGACCCTATGAAAATGAACAGATAGTTTTTCGCTTCAATCCAAAATTGAGAATGTCCCTGCTTCATGTCTTTCTTCCTCCGTTACTTCTGAATGCACACCTATTTTAAGCCCTCTTATTTGGATTGTAAATAACAGCCAAATGAAGTGCTAATGGATTAATACTTTATCACACAGCCGGATCAGCGTACTCATTACTTGGCATGAGAGGAAATGATGATATATTTAATATGTACATGAGAAAGAAGGGACATGCGATGAAGAAAATATTAAAAATCACTGGTATCACATTACTCGCACTGCTGATTTTAGCCTTTGGTGCTTTCTATACATGGAGCCGCTTTACATATGGACCATCTGAAGCATTAAAAAAGCAGGTGAACATCGAGCAGGTTGATCATCAAAACGGGGTTTATGCATTTGAAGCAGCTAAAAGCGATACTGGCATCATCCTGTACCCAGGTGCAAAGGTTGAACCTCTTTCGTACGCCTATCTCGGGAATGCGCTGATGAAGAAAGGCTATTCGGTCTTTGTCCCAGACATGCCATTTTCCTTTGCGATCTTCCATACAAAGAAAGCAGAAGATATCATCAAGGATCATCCAGCCATTAAGCATTGGTACATTGGCGGGCATTCACTAGGCGGGACAGCTGCCGCTATGTACGCAGAGAAAAATCAGAGCAAGCTTGACGGCCTCTTTTTCCTTGCCTCCTATCCAGCATCAGATGACTTGAAACAGGCTTCCTTTCAAGTACTATCTATTTCAGGCGAAAAGGACGGGCTAGCGACACAAGAGAAAATCAAAGAATCGAAAAAGCTGCTGCCGTCTCAAACGGTGTACCATGAGATAAAAGGCGGGAACCACGCGCAATTTGGCATGTATGGCAAACAAAAAGGTGATCAGCTTGCAAACATTCCAGCACTGACACAACAAAAAGATATCATTCAGACGATGCTTGAATGGTTAAAGCCAGCAAAAAAGCTCCCATAATGGGAGCTTTCGGATTGTTGACAAAGGGCTAAAATGAACTTTATTTTAGCCCTTTGTCTTCTTTTCAGCGTGAACTGAAAACCTTTGCAGTCTAGGAAGGACGAGTACCGGAGCGGAGCGAATGTGACATTCGTGAGCACCGGCGCGCAGGACTGACACCGAATGCGAGGGTTTGTCTACACGCTAAAGCTCCCATAATGGGAGCTTTCGGATTTTATTCTTTCGTCGCTGCTAAAAACGCTTCGGCATCTGCCACAGCCAGTGAAATCGCCTCTTCCCAAAATACTTTTTGAGTGAGGTCGACACCTAAATGCTTATAGGCCAGATCTTCTACAGTCATTGAAGCTGTATCCTTTAATAGCGCAATGTATTTCTCCTCAAACGATGCCCCGGCCTGCAATGCTTTCGCATAAATACCTAACGAGAACATGTATCCAAAGGTATAAGGGAAATTATAGAACGGGACACCTGTAATATGGAAATGCAATTTAGATGCCCAGAAATGCGGATGGTATTCATCTAAAGAGTCACCAAAGGCTTCCTTCTGCGCTTCTACCATCAGCTCATTCAAGCGGTCAGCCGACACTTCTCCATGTTTACGCTCTTGATAAAAGCGCTGTTCAAATAAAAAGCGTGATTGAATGTTCATAAAGAACGCCACACTGCGCTGAAGCTTATCCTCTAACAAACTGAGACGCTCTTCTTCATTTACTGCTTCTTTTAATGAAGCATCCGCCACAATCATTTCTGCGAATGTCGACGCTGTTTCAGCTACATTCATCGCATATTGACGATTCAGCATACGAACGTCTTGCATCACTTCCTGATGGAACGAATGACCAAGCTCATGTGCAAGTGTCGCTACATTGGACGGCGTCCCTGAGAAGGTCATAAAAATACGTGATTCCCCGCTGTCAGGGAAATTCGTACAGAAACCGCCCACTCGTTTGTTGGGACGATTCTCAGCCTCTACCCAGCGTTCATTAAAGGCTTTTTCAGTAAAGGCAGCAAGCTTTTTTCCAAACCCTGCGAAATGCTTAATAATAAAAGCAGCTGCGTCTTGATAAGAATAGGTCTTTGTCTCACTTCCAATTGGCGCTCCAACATCAAACCAGCTCAGTTTATCAACCCCAAGCATGTCAGCTTTGCGCTGTAAGTAATCAATGAATGGCTGTTTGTGTTCATCAATGACGGACCACATCGTATCGAGTGTTTCTTGTTTCATCCGGCAAATATCCAGAGGCTCTTTTAACATATGATCCCAGCCTCTTGCTTCATACACTTGTAAACGGAAACCCGCAAGATGATTGAGCGTGCTTGCAAATAAATGTTCATCCTGTGTCCAGGCATGCTCTAAATTATGATAAACGGCTTTTCTCACTTCACGGTCTGAATCATCCATCGCATTTTCTGCTTGGCCTACAGAGATCATCTGTGTTTCACCATTTTGCTCAAATGGAATGGTGATCTTATTCACTAAACTGGTATAAAGCTCCTCCCACGCATGATACCCATCTACCGCCAGCTTTTGAATCAGTGTTTCCTGTTCAACAGGCAGCAGATCCTTCACACGCTCTCTTCGTTCATTTAATATGTAGCGAACATCTGAAAAAGCAGCTGAATTCATCAATTCTTCCCACTTGCTAGTACGGATGGCAGCAAGTGATTGATCAAAGCGGGCAAGAATGGTTCCTAATTCAGCTGCCAGCTTGGCAATGGCCCCTCGAAGGCTCCCCGCCTTCATATCCTTTGTATTTTGAGATTGCAAACATGATACAAATGAACCTGCTTGTGATAGCTTTTTATATGTGATTTCATATGTTTCAAGGACAGACGTTAATCTGCTTTCAATCTGTGTATCTTCTTTTGAAAAGGCATCTACCTTTTGACGTAATTCATCTAATAGCTGATGGATGTGCTGTAAGTATGTCATCAATTCCGGTGAAGAACTGCCTCCTTTAAAAAAGGCATCTAAATCCCACGTCTCTTGTAATGGTTTTAATCCCAAAGTATTTCCCCCTTTATTTGCTAATTTCATCATACAAAGGATATAGAGTCAGTATGGCGTATGTATTCCTTTATATTCATTTTATTTTCTCATAATTAAAAAAACCCGGCAAGAAGCCGAGTTTTTATGATAATTTCGAACGTAAATAAGCATCAATGAATGAATCTAAATCTCCATCCATCACCGCTTGGACATTTCCCATCTCCGTATTGGTCCGGTGGTCTTTCACAAGGGAATATGGGTGGAAGACGTAAGAGCGAATTTGGCTTCCCCAGCCAATTTCTTTCTGTTCTCCTCTAATTTCATCCAATTCCGCCTGCTGTTCTTCGATCCGTTTTTGATAAAGCTTAGATTTCAGCATTTTCATTGCGCGTTCTCTGTTTTTGATTTGTGATCTTTCTGTTTGGCAAGTTACCACGACATTTGTTGGGATGTGGGTAATACGAACAGCAGAGTCCGTCGTATTGACGTGCTGACCACCAGCACCACTTGCACGGTACGTATCGACCTTAATATCCTCTGTACGAATATCAATATCAATTTCTTCATTGAATTCTGGCATTACATCACAGGAAACGAAGGATGTATGTCTACGGCCAGATGAATCAAAAGGAGAAATACGAACCAAACGATGGACACCCTTTTCTGCTTTTAAGTAACCGTAAGCATTATGTCCTTTAATCAGCAATGTCACAGACTTAATTCCGGCTTCATCACCTGGAAGATAATCAAGTGTTTCAACCTTAAAGCCTCTGCGCTCTGCCCAGCGGGTATACATTCTGAGGAGCATAGATCCCCAATCCTGTGATTCAGTCCCGCCTGCACCTGGATGAAGCTCAAGAATGGCATTGTTTTTGTCATACGGTTCGCTTAAGAGCAGTTGCAGTTCAAACTCGTTAAACTGTTTAGTTAAGCTCTTCAGCTCTTTTTCAAGCTCTGCATGAAGCTCCTCATCATAATCTTCCTTTAATAAATCATGCGTCATTTGCAGCTCTTCGTGAGATTCACTGAGCTCATGATATGTATTCACATAATCCTTCAGTGCATTGGCTTCATTGATGACACCTTGCGCCTTTTGCTGATCATTCCAAAAATCAGCTTCTGACATGGTCGCCTCAAGCTCTGCAATTTTTGCTTCTTTTGTATCGAGGTCAAAGAGACCCCCTAAAATCAGCTAGCCTGCTAGCCATATTTTCAAGTTCTTGTCTAATTTCTACTAATTCCATACCCTTCACCTCATAGATGTATAGGAGCTGACATGAATAGAAAGAGGTTTTCACCTCTTTCCATTACTTATTCTGTCTTCCCATGACAATTTTTATATTTCTTGCCGCTTCCGCAGTGACATGGTGAGTTTCGACCTATATCCACCACTTTACGCACCGGCTTTTTCTTCACTGTTTTCTCCTCATCACCCTCTTGAGGCTGATGAGCAGTTGTTTGACCTTGAACAACTTCCTCACGTTCTAGGTTGTTTTGGATTTCTGATTTCAGAACATATTTGGCCACGTCATCTTCAATTGAAGCAACCATATGCTCAAACATCGCAAATCCTTCCATTTGGTACTCACGAAGCGGATTGGTTTGCGCGTACGCACGTAAATGAATTCCTTGACGCAGCTGATCCATTGCATCAATATGATCCATCCACTTCGAATCTACCGCACGAAGAACGATGACTTTTTCAAATTCACGCATTTGTTCCTCGCCAAATGTCTCTTCTTTTGCATCGTATTTCTCTTTAATACGCTCCATAATGAATTCCGTGATCTCATCTGCTTCTTTGCCGAAGATATCTTTGACCGTAATGGCACCTTCATCTAAATAGTTCGTGTTGATTAATTCAACAAGACCATCTAGTTTCCATTCCTCAGGAAGCTCTTCTTTCGGCGTGTAAGAGCCAACAGCCCGCTCAATAGACGATTGAATCATGTTGATCACAATCGATTTTAAGTTATCAGAATCGATGACTTCAAAGCGCTGTTTGTAAATGACTTCACGCTGTTGACGAAGCACATCATCATATTGCAGAAGCTGCTTACGGGAATCAAAGTTATTCCCCTCAACACGTTTTTGGGAAGATTCAACAGCCTTAGACACCATTTTACTTTGAATTGGTGTAGAGTCATCCATGCCGAAGCGGTCTAGCATCGCCATTGTCCGCTCTGCACCAAATCGGCGCATCAATTCATCTTCCATCGATAGATAAAATTGTGTAACCCCTGGATCTCCTTGACGACCAGAACGACCACGGAGCTGGTTATCAATACGACGTGATTCATGTCGCTCTGTCCCAATAACAGCTAGACCGCCTAGTTCCTTCACACCTTCGCCAAGCTTAATATCTGTTCCACGTCCCGCCATGTTTGTCGCAATCGTGACGGCACCTTTTTGCCCAGCTTCCTCGATAATTTGTGCTTCACGCTCATGGTTTTTCGCGTTTAACACTTGATGAGGAATGCCTTTGTTTTTCAGCATCTTAGAAATCAGCTCTGATGTCTCAACAGCAACGGTTCCGACAAGAACTGGCTGCCCAGTCATATAACGCTGTGCCACATCCTCAGCCACTGCTTTAAATTTCCCATCCATTGTGCGGTAAATTAAGTCAGGTCTGTCATCACGAATCACTGGTTTATTGGTCGGGATTGTCACAACCTGCATATTGTAAATGTTACGGAATTCCTCTTCTTCCGTTTTCGCTGTACCTGTCATACCAGATAATTTTTCATACATACGGAAGTAGTTCTGGAACGTAATCGTTGCAAGTGTCATGCTTTCATTCTGCACTTCAAGACCCTCTTTTGCCTCGATGGCTTGGTGCAGACCTTCACTATAGCGGCGTCCTTTCATTAAACGTCCTGTGAAGGAGTCAACGATAACGACTTGGCCATCTTCCACGACATAATCCACGTCTTTTTGCATCGCAACATGTGCCTTAAGAGCTTGCGCGATGTGGTGGTTAAGAGCCACATGTTTCACATCAAACAAGTTCTCGATGCCGAATGCTTTTTCCGCCTTCGTCATTCCGCTTTCAGTCAGCTGTACACTTTTTGTTTTAATATCATAAGTGAAATCGTCTTCTGCTTTTAACGTACGAACAAATGCATTTGCTTGTACGTAAAGCTTTGTCGATTTTGCAGCTTGTCCAGAAATAATCAAAGGTGTTCTCGCTTCATCAATTAAGATGGAGTCAACCTCATCAATGACGGCATAATGAAGGGGTCTTTGAACCATTTGCTCTTTGTACAGCACCATGTTATCTCGTAAGTAGTCAAAGCCAAGTTCATTGTTTGTTGAATACGTAATATCAGCAGCATACGCTTCTCTTTTTTCATCTTTGTCTAAACTGTTTAAGTTCAAGCCAACCGTTAATCCAAGAAATTCAAAAATCTTGCCCATTTCCTGCGCATCACGGCTTGCCAAGTATTCGTTGACTGTCACGATGTGGACGCCTTTTCCAGTAAGAGCATTCAAATAAACAGGCATTGTTGATGTCAACGTTTTACCTTCACCTGTTTTCATCTCTGAGATGTTGCCTTCATGAAGCGCAATCCCCCCCATGAGCTGCACCTTAAACGGGAACATTCCTGTCACGCGGCGGGATGCCTCGCGAACCGTTGCAAATGCTTCAACCAAAAGGTCGTCTACAGATTGTCCTTTTTCAAGTTTTTCTTTAAATTCGATTGTTTTATTTCGTAAAGCCTCGTCAGATAATTTCTCGAAATCTTGAGCGAGAGCTTCAATTTCATTTGCCTTTTTTTCGTATCGGCTGATCGTACGTTTCGTAGGATCAAACACTTTGTTTAAAATTCCAAGCATATAATAACGCTCCTCTATTTTCATGCAATTTTTCGGCATGTCCAAAAGTTTGACAGGTCCATATTTACCTGCATTTATCATACCATACCTTCCTTGATTTCCAAAGAATTTGCAATGATTTAGAACAAAAAACCCGCCCCTAATGAAGGGAACGGGTTTACTTTTTTTAGGTTATTTCCAAACCAGCTGAAGCTGATGATTAAGCGTTTGGCTCAATGAGTCCATATTTACCGTCATTTCGACGATAGACCACGTTGGTCAAATTTGTCTCAGCATTTGTGAAGACAAAAAAGCTGTGACCTAACATGTTCATTTGGAGAATGGCCTCTTCGCTATCCATTGGTTTTAAGTTGAACCGTTTTTGTCTGACGATTTCTGTTTCATCCACTTCTTCGTCATCTTGAACTGCTACATCGGCAGCACCATTTCCCCCAGCAAATAAATGCTTTTTCGCACCTTGCTCGCGGAATTTACGGTTGACTTTTGTTTTGTGTTTTCTAATTTGACGTTCTAATTTACTGGCTGCTAGGTCTACTGCATTGTACATATCCTCATTATGCACCTCTGCTCGAAGTGCTAGATCAGTCATTGGAATGGTAACCTCAACTTTAGATTCTTGATCGTTGTAAAACTTCAAGTTTACGTTGACTGAAGCATCAACATCTGACTCAAAATAACGCTCCAGCTTTCCAATTTTTTTCTCGACATGATCTCTTAGTGCAGGTGTTACTTCGATGTTTTCTCCTCTAACATTGTAATTCATGTAAAGAACGCCTCCTTTAAAATTAAGGATATGTAAACCTATTTCTACTTTTCCCTCCTTTTCTCCTGCTCAAACGTAAAAAAAATGTGAATTTTTATTGAAATTTGTCGAATCCTGCGGTGCTTCAACTTTTGCTTGATAGGTGATGAATATATATTCGAGTGATTCTTGAAAAAGACCAGCTTGCTTTTAAATCTTGAAAGATGAGATAGATGTTTTCAGTGATTGAGACAAGGACTTTAAATCTTCTGCTGCTGCTTTCATTTCTTCATTCGCCGCTAATGATTCTTCAACAGCCGCCGACATATACTCTGTCTCTTCTGAGTTCCGTTTAGCCCCTTCTTCAATGACACCAACTGTTTGAGAAATTTCCTCTGTACTAGCTGAAATTTGCTCTGTAGTGGCTGACAGCTCCTCTGCTTTCATGGAAATATCTCGGATCGATTCCAGAATGTCATGAAAGCTCTGTTCAGACAATTGCGATACTTTCACACCTTCTGCTACATCTCGTTCCACCTTCGTCATAGAATGTGATGACCTTTCAGTATCTTTGTTCACGTTCGCGAGTAATTGACTAATTTGATCTGTCAGCTGACTCGATTCTTCCGCCAGCTTTCTGACTTCATCTGCAACAACCGCAAAGCCTCTGCCGTGTTCCCCAGCCCTTGCCGCTTCAATGGCTGCGTTTAAAGCAAGCAAATTCGTCTGGTCTGCAATAGCATGGATATTCCCTAACAGGTCTTGGATGCCGGTAAACTGCACTTGTACATTGGCCATTGTGGAATGGTGTTCATTCACAGATTCTTTAATAGAGCTCATTTGTTTCACAAATTGTTGAATGAGGGATGCACCCTCTTCAGCCTTTTCAGTCACTGAAATTGAGTGACCCGAAACATCAGATGTATGTTCAGCCGCATTATGCATGCCGGTTGAGACTTCTTGAATGGCAGAGGCCACTTTTCCAACTGCTCCCGATTGTTCACGTGAAGCTTCACTGACCTGTTCAATCGAGCTAGACGTCTGTTCACTAGCCGATATGGTTTGACTGATGGTTTCTTCAAATTGAGTAGCAGAATCAGCCAGCTGCCTTGATCCGTTTTGCACCTGTAAAATCAACTGACGTAAATGAGTTGTCATTTGGTTAAAAGCTGCAGCGAGCTGACCAATCTCGTTTGTAGAGGTTACTTCAATCTCTTCAAGTGTGAGATCACCATCTGCCATCCTTCTGGCAGCATGTGTGACAGAGACAATCGGTTTTGTCATTCGACGGACGAATCTGACCCCAATGATCAAAAAGCCGACCACAATTGCTGCGCTGACAAGAATGAGTGTCAGCAATAATTGATTACTTTCTTGGTTGAGCTGACTGATTTTTTGATCACGCTGTTTCAGTTGGGTTTGGGCAAATTCTTGTGTAAAGGTATGTATTTTTTGTTCGATAGGCTGTAATTCTTGCGTGAGGCGGGTGTTGAATTCTTTTTGATTTTGCATATTCAGTGAATTAAATAATCGATTCGTTGAGGTATAGTAAAGATAATTCTTTTCGGAAATTTGATCTAATAGATTTTTTGCTTGTTTAACCGTGCTAAGTTTTGATGCTTCAGTTGTTTTCTTATTAATATCTTCATATGTTTGCTCAATTTTCTGTAAATTTTCAGCGTCTTGCACAACCACATATGTTTTGATTTGTGCTTCCTGCTTTTGCAGCAATGTCTCTAATTCCAGTGAGGTCTGATACAGCTTTACTTCTTTGCTGAGGAGTGCTTTATAGGATTGATCTGTTTTGTAATAGATGAAGCTTGAAAATCCTAAAATACTGACAAACAATACACATATGACAATAAGCCCAAATAAAAATTGATTTTTTAGTCTCATAAATTCCTCCGAATGGTCTGAATTGAACAAAAATTAATGAATGACATACGGCCTCATGCAGGCATGTATTTCATCCATCCACTTTCTATATTCAGGTATAAAATATGCTGTAAGGAATGACTGGAAGTGATTTGAAGGGAATGTATAGAAAGCTAGTATATCGAAACTTAAAAAAATTTGGTCAAACGAACGAATCGTCTTGGCAAAGTCATCATTTTCAATAATTGAAAGCAGAAGGGGGTGTGTTGTCTCTAAGTGAAAGAAGGCATGGATCAGATCATTAAAGATCCGATCCCCTTCTGTTTTAGTGAAATCCTTCTCAATTTCATCTAAATATTTCAGACTCTCTTCTATCGTATATAGAAGTTCATAATATGTGGTTAATAAGATATAGTCATCTGAACGATACGCCACAGGTCTCACCTATTTATTTCCGTTTATCGTAGTATATGCCGTCACTTGTCATGGGCTGGTACGGATGTTGATAATTTAACTGTTTTGTTTTCTTGCGTTGAATGGCTTGAATATCTGCTTTTATCCCATTTTGAATCTCTGTTAATTGCTTCGCCATCTGTTGATCTGTTTGAATAATTTCCTTGATCTTCTCTTTCTCTTGAACTGAAAGCTCATGCTGAATGTCTCTCATTAATTCATCTCTCTCAATTAAAAAAGCATCAAAGTCTTCAACCAGTGTTTCGCTTTGCGGATTGGCCTCTATTTCTGCTGCCATTTTTAATGTTTGGTCATGCAGCTGGTCCACAATACTCATAGAGATCCCCCAATAGAGTGATGACGCCCTTTTCGATCGGTTTGAATGACTTCTTTCCAAGCATCTCGGAAATCAATCACGTATTGCTCTACTTCATTCAGTATCTCTTCGTCATTTTGCAGATTGGCTTCAATAAGTCTACGATAAATGTAGTCATACATACTCGCCATGCTCTTTGATACATCATAAGTACGATTTAAGGTGACATTTAATTCTTGGATGATGTTTTGAGCCTTTTTCAGGTTCAAGTTTCTTGCTTCGGCATCGTCTTTTTGAATAGCATGCTTCGCTAGTTTGATAAACTTTAAGCATCCTTCATAAAGCATAAGCGTCAACTCGGCCGGTGTTGCAGTCTCAATAGAATTTTTCTGATAGGCGGCATAAGGGTTCTGAATTGCCATATGTTATAAACCTCCAATTATTGTCCAAGCAGTTGAGAAAGATAGCCAGATTGGTTGTTTAGCTTTTGAATCGCACTATCCATGGCATTAAATTTTGTATAGTAACGGGCTTCAACAAGTTTCAAGCGGTCTTGGAACGTACTCATTCGTTTTGTCAAAGAATCAAGGTCTTTACCAAGTCCGTATTCCTTTAATGCCATCGTTGTGCTTCCAGCCTTTGTTTGAATGCTCTTCGTGAAGGCTGTTAAAGAATTTTTGACACGATAAATGATCCCTTGTTCTTTATATTGTTGCTGCGCTTTGTCTTGATCTTTTGAATCCACGTTTAAACTACCTGAGATGAACATTTGACTGACCTTCTGCGGGTCTTCTTCAATGGCTTTTCTTAGTTTCGGTTCATCAATTACAAGCTTTCCGCCATCTTTATATTTATCTGAAGTGGTAATTCCGATTTGTGTCATGTGAATTTTATTCCCATCACTTGTTGTAATATCAGCATAAAAATCACTTCTTAATTTAGATGCACCAGATCGTAAAATTGAATCACTTCTCAGCAAGCCAGACTTAGCGGTCGTTTCCCAAAGCTCAACTTCCTTTTCAGACATAGCTGATTTCTCTTCAGTAGTTAAAGGATAATAGTCTCTGTTTCTTTTTTCATTGACTTTACCATTGACCTGCTCAACCAGTTCATTGTATTTATCAACAAATTGTTTAATTTTATCAAAAATCGCATCCACATCTGTTGAAACGTTTAAGCTGACAGGCTTATCCGTTGTTCCTTTGAGCTCATATGTGATACCAGCTTGCGTGAATGTATTATTGTTATTTTCCATTTTGAGACCATTAATTTCGTATTGCGCTTTTTGTCCTTGAGTGGTCGCAACTAATTTATTATCTCCATCCACCTGGAAGCCTAATTGCGTTAAAAATGAAGCAGAATCGCCATCCGTTGCTTTAATACTGACACCTTCACCAGTCGTACGCGAAGTCAGAGCGATCGTATCCACGTAGTTGGTTCCATCAGAAATTTGGCCTTTATAAGCGGTGACACCTAGTTGAGAGTTATTCAATTTTGTCACGATTGAATCAATGGTATCTGTATCAGTGGTTTTAATGGTCACTGTTTTTGGTGTCGTAGAATCTGGTGTTGTCACCTCAAACGTAAACGTACCGTTTGCTGGCGTAAACCCAGATGTACCAGAAGATTTGAATACGGAAGCTGTCGCTAGTTGGGTCACATTAATCGAGCCAGATGTAGCATTTGTTGATCCAGTTGCTGTGACAGCAGATTCGTTTGAGCTTGTCACCTTTTTTGCGCCATATGTACTTGGACGCGATAAGTTTAAATTGTTGATCAAATCATCTAATTCTTTGACTTTCGAATTCACCTCGCGATAACTGTCTCTTTGCCATTCAAGTGTTTGTTTCTGGCGTGTCATTTTATCAAGTGGTGCTTGTTCTGTTTTCATAAGTTTTGATACGATTTCATCAATATCAAACACATTTGAAAACCCAGTAATTCGATTAACCATTGTTTATTCTCCCTTCAATTACATTCTTTTATCTACAAATAAACCGACAATCTCTGTCATCGCCGCGTAGAAATCAAGCCATTCCTTGGAAGGAATTTCTCTAATGACTTCTTCAGTTTGGTTATCTACGACTTTGACATAATATTCATTGAGTTTTTCATGTAATTCAAATTGAAGATGAAATTGAGTAGGTTCAATCAGCTTATTTGCTCCTTGAAGCGTTTTTTCAATTTCGTCCTTTGAAACAACTTTTCCATTTGCTTGTAAATCGGTGTTTGCATTGTCATTCTGATGATTCGTAACACGGGTTTGAAATGCATCAATCAGTGGCTCTAGCGATGTCAACTTACCAACAGACATAATTATTCAGCTCCTGTGCTTTTAATCTATCTTTTATATCGGCTTTGAATTTTCAAATTAAATATAGATGGACCGATTTGTTAAAGTTTCATATAGATGGTGTACATCCACATAGAAACGCTTTTACACGGAGAAAAATGGAGGAATCAGATAAAAAAATCCTCACTTTTTCTGTGAGGATAATTGAGAAAGGAGATCTAAAGACAAGCTTGCAGCACGATTGTTCTCTTCTTGAATAGACAAGTAAACTTCTTTCCTATGGATATCAATGTGCTTAGGGGCCTCAATCCCGACTTTTACTTGATCGCCTTCGATCGAAATAATCTTAACTTCAATATCATCGCCTATTTGAATTGACTGATTTAATTTACGAGATAGAACTAGCATGAGGAAGCCACCTCTAACAAATGTTTTGTATGATAGGCAGAATCATGCAAAATCACTTGCTTGGCTTTCATGTTTTTCCGGTTCACAATAATAGGCGCTCTTAAGTTAGCTGTCGTTTTTTCAATAGAAGATCCCATTGTTAAAATCACCATCACTTCTACATCATTGGCATCTTCAACACCAAGAATGTCTACAACCGCTTCTTCTAAGTCAAATTCATATTGATTGAAGAACAAAAACGGGCTGCTGACAATAAAGCCTAATTCTGCATTTTTCAATGATTGGAGAACGAGAAATGGAGATTCTTCTGATAAAGGTAAAATGACAAATTGTTTTTGATCTAGAAATCCTGGAATTCCGTTAGAGAAGTTGATGATCTGCTCCTCTTTAATCGTCACTTCGCCATGGTATTTTGTTTGAATGATCATAATTCACGACCTTTTTCGTTTTTCTTAACTATACCTTATCACCATTTTGACCAGTTTCGTCAACCTCTATTTTTAGTTCAGGGTATTGTAGCATATCAATATTGACCTTACCTGGCTTGTAGTTAACGATTGGTTTATGAGGTGTTGCCTCTATGACAGCTTTTTGCGGCTCCACATCAATTTGAAGCTCGGATGGCTGATAGTGAATTTTCACACTAAAGAATGAAGGAATCACACCGATGGTGAATTGTTTTGCTGGAGGACTGCCATTGATTTTGGCAAACTCCGCAATCGCACTACCACCTTCCTCGATCTTGATTAGTTCGCTTCCTTCTTCCGCTCTTCGACCCATCCCCTCTCCAACAGCACGTTTCCCTTCAGCTGCCCATTCCTCAGAACGCCTAAAAATTGATTTGATATCCATATCAGCAAACGCCTCAGTTTGATCAATGGTTAATTTCGACGGTGTCCTTGTGATGCTCATAACAGCTTTTGGCTGTTGAATTTCAAGATCCGCTCTTGGCTGTTCTAATTCTTGGCTAGAGGGGGTTGTTGACATTTGCAGCTTTGCATAAGTTTGCTCTATTAACAATCTCGGGATTTGCATAATGTTCACCTCCATGATGCAAAAAAGCACCCAGCGGATGCTTTTTATTATCTTAAGAAATCGACAAGTGATGGCTGAATGACTTTAGCTGTCGTTGCTAATGCAGCTCTATTCACTGTCTCTTGTTGAAGAAGATCAAGAATGGCTTTTTCACTTTCAACATCTTCGTTATCTGATTTAGCATTTTTCAGCACTTCGGCTTGTGCAGTCAAACGGCTTTCGACTAAGTCAACACGATTCGTTCGGGCACCAAGATCCGAACGTTCAGCACTCATCACTTCTTTGAATTGATCAATATCACCTAGTGCCTCATCTGAATCCGTAAACGTTCCATTTTTCAATGCGTTTTCTAAATCCGTCAGCATTTCAATGACATTTTGACCGTTGGCAGACTGACCACCAAACGCTGTTAGAGGATTTGAGTTCACATTTAAAGTGATACCATCAGAAATGTTCGTTTTCACTGCGTTTGCATCTGTATAGGTCTCAAAATTAAATGTATACGTACCATCTGCATTCTCTACAACTGGTTTTACATTAGTATTCGTCCCATTAAATACAAACTTACCTAACATTTGAGTGTTCATTGCATCGATGATTTGTTTCTTCATCTGACCAACTTCTACGCCGACAGCAGCTAAATCTTCTGGCTGTTTTGTTCCATTCGCCGCATCAAGCACTTTATCTCGTATATTTGACATAATATCAATGATTTCAGTGACACTTGTTTCAGATGTATCAATCCAGTTTCGTGCCTCATTTAAATTATTTTGATATTGTTCATTTCGAAACAGGGCTGTACTATATTGAAGACTTTTCACTGCTGCAACAGGATCATCAGACGTTTTTGTGAAACGTTTTCCAGCCTGTGCCTGCTCATTAATTTTAGAGAGTTTTTCATAGCTTTTACTAATATTGCGAAGTGAGTTTTGAGAAATCATACCTTGTGTGACTCGCATCAGTTACCCTACCTTCCTACGACACCCATGCCGTTTATTACTTTATCTAATACCTCATCTTGTAATGTCACGATTCTTGCAGCTGCGTTATACGCATGCTGAAATTGGATCATGTTCGTCATTTCTTCATCCAAAGATACAGAGCTAGTTGACATTCTGCGTTCATTGGCTGAGTTAACAAGCGCTGCTGAACTGCTTTCAAGCGTCATGTTCTTTTTACCTTGTATTCCCATTTCAGCAATGACATTTTGATAGTAGTCCTGAATCGTCGTTGTATTTCCGCCAATTGCCAGCTTTAAGTTTTGAATATCGGCTAATTGTGTAGCATTCGAACCGTCACCTTGCGTTTGATTAAGAGATGCAGCAATGTTATCTGTTGATGCTAAAATGACATCGCTCACTTTGATACGAGCTGCCAAGCCTTTATTCAAATCATTGTTATTCTCGATGTCAAAAAAGTCTTGTCCGCTTGTGCCATTTAACGTGTACCCTTGCTTATGCACATCGTTAAATGTATCCATGAATACTTGTGCTACTTCATCTAGCTCTGCAAGCATCTCTGGATACATTCCTTTTTCAGCCCCATTTGACATGTAGCCATACGCCTCAACAAGTGCTTTTATTTTTCCATTCACTTGTAATTGATCTGCTGCAATGGTTGTCGTTCCAAATTGAAGTGAGTTGATAAGTCCTGTCGTATCATCATAGGAAATTTGCAATTCAGACTTTTCATTGGTAATCCCATTTAAAATCGTTCCAACAGATTGTCCATTTGCACCGATCATGTCGATGTTGACGGTTCCTTCAGCAATTTTCAGTGCATTCCCTCCAGATGGATTGTAGCTCACCTTAATATCAACAAGTGAGGATAACTGATCGACAAGAGCATCACGTGTATCATAAAGATCATTAGGAAGATAACCATTAGGCTCTACTGCTGCAATCTGTTTATTCACTTCATCAATTTGAGATAAAATGGTGTTCACATCTTTAGCTGTTGAATCAAGTTCGGTTTTTAAATTCTTTTGTATCGTTGTTAAAGAAGAATTAAGCAGACGGAATTGGTCAACTAAAGCTTGTGCACTTGTTTTAACAACTGTACGTGCTGAAGCAGTATCGGCATTTTTCGATTCTGATAGGACCTGTAATGATTTCCAAAGGTTATCAAAAGCTCTATTCAAGCCTTCATCTGTCAAATCATTCATAACTCCTTCCATTTGTGAAAGGGCATCCGACTTCGCTGCATAATAAGACATATTGTTGTTATGATCTCTATACTGAAGATCTAAAAAACTGTCTCGTATTCTTTCAACAGTCCCAACTTGAACGCCTGTCCCCATTTGGCCGTATGTCTTGCCATCATATACAGAAATCACTGGGTAAGGATTATCTGCTTTAAAGGCAACTCTCTGTCTTGAGTAGCCTTCTGTATTTGCATTGGACACGTTGTTTGATGTGACATAAAGACCTGCACGCTGAGCTGTTATTCCTCGTTTTGCCGTTTCTAGTCCCATGAATGTAGAACCCATAGATATCCTCCTTATTTACGCCTTTGAATCAAACAAAGCCCGATGCTGTTTAGGCTTTGAACTCTCAAGACCATTTTGTCCGTAATTCATATTTTCTTTGTTAGGATTTACAAGATCGAATGTCAGTGAAATAAATTGAAGTGACTGCTGAATGAGCTGTTTGTTTAGTTCATTTACACCTTTCAATTCCACCATGATGTCATTTAGTTTTTCATATAGCGAAATAAGCTCTTTTTGATCCGTACCTTCAGCTTTTTCGATACATGCGGTGATGGTCGGTGATTGATCATTCTGTAAAAATTGAACTGTGGCTTCAATCCGCTTTTCTTCTAATTGTGAAATGGCCTGAATGTATTTTTGCTCAAGGTTCAGAACCTCTGAAAGAGTATCAATCTCATTATTTTTCAGCATTTCTGTTTTATCCTTAGACAGCTTTAGAAGCTGTTCATGTAATCCATAGAGACGATGCAGCTCTTCAATAATTATTTTTACTGACATCCACGCTACTCCCTTTTGTTATTGTTGTTTATAAAAATTTAGCATTTTATCTGCAATGCCTTTTGTATCTACTTGATATGTTCCGGCTTCAATGCTTTTTTTAATTTGGTCTATTTTATCTTGGCGTTCTTTCATGATATTCGGCACCTTTTGCATTTCGATTGCCTTTTTAGAAATTTCGACTTTATCAGTTGATTTCGCTTGATTCGATTGCAACGTTTGTTTCTCATATGTTTTCTTGTAAGGATTTACTGGTTGTGTTCCATATCGATTAATTTTCACGGGATTCCTCTCGCTTTCCGTTACAGTCTGTCTTGATTCTATCCATTTTATCGACCAAACTGCAACTTAGTTTAGGGAATCAGTCATTTTTAGGATTAATGGCATAATAGGTGTCTTTTTTCCTAGATTCGATCTCTCTTTTACGTTCTTCTTCTTGGTTCATTTGGCTGATTTGAGCATTTATATCCTGTTCACATTGGCTACATAGCTTATTTTTCCTGATCGGTTGGCCACATCTTTCACAAGGATAGTTGATATTCGGAAATTGACTAATTTGAAGCCTTTTCAATCGAATAAATTTTAGGATTAATTCTTCATCAACCTCTGTTGCATCTACTATTTCAGCAATGGTTGATTGTCTATTACTTTGCTTTCGTAAGAATTTATAAACGAGATCAAAAGAACGTTCTTCTTCTTCAAAACATTTGTTACAAACCGTTTGGATGGTGGTTTTTAAAAATAACTGATTACATTGTGGACAGTTTGCCAATTGATTCATAACCAAAACCCCTTACGTTATTTTCTTCTCTTAATATCGGTTGATTGTCATGATTTTTAACTGCGAATCAACGTAAAAGAGGAAACGCTTTTGGCACCTGCGTCTTTTAAAATTCTTGCCGCATGGTAGACTGTCGCCCCGGTTGTATAAATATCATCAACTAATATGACATCCTTTAGAACGATCGGATCTGGCTGTTTTAATTGGAACAAACCCTTTTGATTTAAACGATCATTTTTGCTTTTCTTTGACTGCTTCCTTTGATGTACTTTAATGAGTGGCTGGAATATAGGTCCACCAATCATGGAAGCAAGCATTACCGACTGATTGAATCCTCTTTCCTTTAGCCTCTCTTTACTCAAAGGAATTGGGACAAGCACAGGCTCTTTGATTGAAAAAGAGCGTTTAAACACTGCTTGTACATCTCTTTTAAATAGCTCAGCTAAAGCCGTATCACCTCGGAATTTAAATCGTGCTAGAACATCTTTCATAAAATCGTTGTAAACATAAACAGACCTATTCTTCTCAAGGACTTCCTCAGAATCAGTTCGTTTATTCCACCGTGAACAATCATGGCACAAATGGTCATCTGACTGTACTCTTCCGCATTTGGGGCAAATAGGACTGTCAATCTTCGTTAGCTTCCTCTTACATGCTACACATAAACGATCTTCATTTGATAGAAGAAATGACTTCCATGTAAAAGCAGCCACAAAATGCCCCTCACAAATTGGGCAAATCAACTATTTTCCTTGTTCATCGGCAAACGTTTTTCGCACCTTGGAAATGTTGTGACTGTTGAAGCAGCTTCTATAAGAATGACCAGCATGGCCGTATTCTTCTGTTTGTCTACCATCTCGGATTTACTGTAAGATATTTTATCGATATCTGTTATATACTGCGGTTTCACTTGATTTAGAGAAATAGCTAATACATCTTCTATACACTTTTCACAATGACAAATCATGTTTAATTGGTTGAGATATTGATAGAGGATTTCTTTGAGTAGTATTTCTTTTGCGTTGAGTAGCATATTTTGTCTCTCCTGCCATTTGTGTATTGTGAATATAATGTATCATGATTTAGTTGAACCTACACTATTTTTCAGAAAACTCCTGTTTAGCCACCGTGTTCATTTGTTCGATGTGCTTCTTCGCTTTTTTCATACTTCTCGTTAAACCAAAATGAAAAAAGAACACATCTCCTTTAGCGTATTCAGGATGTCTGCCAGCCCTGCCAGAAATCTGAACAAGCGCACTCTCTGTAAAAATAGTAGATTCTGCACCTAACACACCCACCTGAACATCTCGAATGGTGACGCCTCTTTCTAGAATTGTTGTTGTAACTAGAACATCATATCTATGCTCTCTGAAGTGTTGAACCTTTTGTTTCCTATCTTGATCATCGGCAGAAACACCCTGTACATTTACATGATGTGCTCGAAGGATCTGCGTGACCCTCTTCATAGTAGAAATAGAAGGGACAAAAAGTAAAACCCTTTTTTTCTTTTTGATATGTTCCTGCAGCCAGTTCATTGTAATAGATGGCAGCCGATTCTTTTTTAATTTCTTTCTCCATTGTCCAATCCATTGAAATGCTGGGACAGGCAACGGTTGTTGGTGAAAACGCAAAGGAATTTTTACCGCTTCTAATTGTCCACGAACCACATCCTTTTTCATTTTTTTAGATGGCGTGGCACTTAAATAAATCCTAACTCCTGTTTTCTTCATGGCCTTAACAACAGCAAATTGAAGACGTTCATCAATTGAATAAGGAAAGGCATCGACTTCATCTACTATGAGGACATCAAAAGCATTTTTGTATCTCATCAGTTGATGGGTTGTGGCAATCATTAGCGGTGCTATTTGAAATCTTTGAGGACTTCCGCCATAAAGTGCAGCTATATCAAGCCCTTGGAATGCCTTTCTAATTCGTGGTTCGAGTTCAAGTACAACATCGGTTCTAGGCGTCGCAATACAGACACTCATTCCTTTATTTAACGCATATTCAATTCCGTGAAAAAGCACCTCCGTTTTCCCCGCACCGCAAACAGCCCAAACCAGTAAATCAGATGTGTTTTTTATCGCTTCTACCATTCTTTTTGACGCCCTCTTTTGTCCTTTAGACAGCTCTCCCTGCCATGTCAATTCAGCTTGGATTGTTTCTTCCTTGTGCGGACCCGTCCATTCATAGAGGAAACCACATTCAGTTACTTTACCCATCATGATGCAAGATCTACAGTATAGACAGTCTTTTTGACATGTTTCACACGGTGAGCGGGCAAAATATCGTTTATTTGATACACCGCATCGACAGCATATTAAACCAATCGATTCTCTTTCAATGGCGTGTGTTCTATCAATAAATCCTTGCTTCTCCAGCCAATCCAAATCAGACTGTGTACATTGACATTCAAAAGCAAGAAGGTGTCGTGATTGGAGCTGCTGCCGGAGTTCCAGCGCTTTCTTCATGTTCAATTTTACCCAACACCTTTCGACTAATGTTTGCCTATTATGTACAAAGAGAAGACCTTTCGTCCAACTGCAAAAATAGAAAAATAAATCCCCTTTTCCATACGAAAAGGGGATTTTGATATCTATCTGATCATCCAGCCAAGACCTAAAGCGCCTTCGCCTAAATGTGTACCAATCACGGCACCAAAGTAGCTTTTATAAAATTCGACATGAGGGTACTTTTCTGATAAATGTGCAATCAATTCTTCTGCTTCTTCTTCTCTATTTCCATGAATGATTGCAGCTCTCATCGGTACACCGCGTGATGCATCTTCATCGAATAATTCAAAGATGCGTGAAATGGCTTTTTTTCGTGTACGAATCTTTTCAAAAGGGACAATTAGCTTGTTGTCAAAATGAAGGATAGGCTTTACCTTTAAGAGGCTCCCAATAAAAGCCTGAGCACCACTTAATCTGCCGCCTCTTTGCAAATGAGTTAAGTCGTCTACCATAAAATAGGCTCTTTCGCTTTCTTTCAATTGATTCAAGTGTGCTAAAATTTCTTCTAGAGAAGCACCTTCTTGAACTTTTTCAGCCGCTTCTAGTGCATAAAATCCCTGCACCATACAGCTAGTTTCTGAATCAAACGGATAAATGTCAATTCCTTCGACCATGTCGTTCGCTGCGGCTACACTATTATATGTTCCACTGATTCCGCTCGAAAGATGAATACTAATGACCGCATCATATGTTTCACTTAATTTTTCATATAATCCTACTAATTCACCAAAAGCAGGCTGAGAGGTCGTGGGAAGATCTTTATGCTTTTTTACTTCTTCATAATATGTCTTCCAATCCATCTCAATTTCTTCTCGATATGATTCGGTGCCAAAGATGACGTTAAGAGGGATCATATGAATTCGATGTTTATCACGCAGCTCTTGTGGTATATAAGCAGTACTGTCTGTTACAACGGCTATTTTCATTCTTAAATACCTTCCTTATTCGTTTCTCTTTTTATTTTAAAAGTATCCTGATTGTTTTTCATTAGATTTATAATAGTAATCAAAAAAGCCTGCCTAATCAATAGGCAAGCTGCTATATCCGAAAAAGACTCCTTGTCCTGCCTATTTTCTCTCTCAACCTAAAAAGGTGTGAGAACCAAAAACAGGCGAAAAAGGAGTACTTGTTCGGAACATTATCTCATTTCTACCCAACCGTTTTTAATCGCTACAACAACAGCTTGTGTACGGTCATTTACATTCATTTTTTGCAAAATGTTACTCACGTGGTTTTTGACTGTTTTCTCACTAATAAAGAGCGATTCGCCAATACCTCTGTTGCTCTTTCCGTCAGCTAACATTTGAAGAACTTCACATTCACGTCTTGTTAAGATATGAAGTGGTCTGCGAATTTCAGGATATACCTCGTGCTGTGGATGTGCTGAAACGCCGCTAGTCGCTAGGCGTCGGAATTCATTTACTAAGTTATGAGTGACTTTCGGATGTAAATAAGAACCTCCGTCAGCTACTACTTTCACTGCTTCAATGAGGGTGTCTGCATCCATTTCTTTTAACAGGTAGCCTCTCGCTCCTGTCTTTAAAGCATGTGTCACATAGTTTTCATCGTCATGAATAGACAAGATAATGACTTTTGATTCGGGATAAAGCTCTACTAGTTGCTTTGTAGCCTCTACACCATTTACATTCGGCATATTAATGTCCATAATGACAACATCCGGATGATAGTGCTCTACGATGCGTGCAGCTTCGTCACCGTCGTCTCCTTCTGCAACTACTTCAAAAGTAGGTTCAAAATCTAAAATCCGTTTGACACCTTCACGGAATAATTGGTGATCATCAATAATTACAATATTTACTTTAGTCACAAGCTACGCCTCCCCATATTTATTGTTCTACACCTTAACTTTACGGTCAATATGTCTTTTGACTCTATTTTACAATTTTATTTTGTAATGTTAACGGCACTCTAATCATAATGAATGTCCCTAGACCTATTTTTGAGTCAATGGTCATTTTACCTTCTAGTAAGTCAACGCGTTCTTTCATACCAAGTAACCCGAATGATTTGTTTTTATTTGTTTTCACATCTTTCATATCAAAGCCTTTTCCATCGTCTTTGATAATTAAGGTCACAAAGTCTTTCGTTACTTCAACCTTCACAGAGATTTCTTCAGCTTCAGAATGCTTTAATGAATTTGTGACAGCTTCTTGGGCTAGTCTAAATAGTGCCACTTCAAATTGAGAAGCGATTCTTTCGCTTTCTGTATCACCAATGCACTGGAACGTAATCTTGGTTTTCCCATCGTACTCTTCAATTGTGTTTAAGTACTTTCTTAGCGTCGGAATGAGACCTAAATCATCTAAAGCCATCGGTCTTAAATCATAAATGATTCTTCTCACTTCGTACAGTGCATTTCGCACATTCTGTCTAAGACTTCTAATTTCTTTAAAGCCTTCTTCTGTTCCACGGTCTCTAAAAATTCGTTCAATTAATTCAGAACGCATCATTACATTTGCCAGCATCTGAGCAGGCCCATCATGTATTTCCCGTGATACCCTTTTGCGCTCTTCTTCTTGGGCTTCAATAATTCTTAGTCCAAAATCTTGTTTTGCCTGAGCATCTTCAAGTAAAACGCCGACTTGGCGTAAATCTTGGTTTAGGTAGTTGAGGACGACCGTGATCTGGCTCACAAGTGTTTCTGAACGTTCAATGACGTCTTGTAAGCTTAGTAATCGTCTTTCTAGATCGTCTCTTCTTTCCCTCAGCTGCTTTTCACGCTGCTGGATCATGGTGAGTTCTACTTGCAGATTATGCGCTTTTTCGTAGGCTTCTCGAATTTCTTCTTCACTGAATTTGTTGAAGTTTCTGCTGACCTCAGATAATCGGTTTCTAGCATGTCTCGTATGTACTTCTAGTTTATCACCAAAATCAATTACTTCATTTACTTGCTGTTTGATTTGTTTAAGCTCTTCTACTAGGCTTTCATATTGTTGACGGGACTGCTCGCCTATTCTAAATACTTCGTCCTTACTGCCATCAACTGTACTTAGCATTTTCATGATGATTGAATCCAATAATTTCGGATCCATTTTAGGTGTTGTCATGGCTTTTCCCTCCCGTAACAGTGATGTCATCTTTTTTTATTATAAATGTCATTGATCTGTATTTTATGTCGAATTATAATGAAAGAATGCGTATAAATCATGAAGTGTTTATGACGACCCTTTTTCCGCTTCTATCATCATAACAAAATACGCTGTAAAATTCTAAAGTCATGCAAATTTTTCTAGTCTTACAATTTGCTTGTCAGGAGGGTATGTCTTTTGCTGAACCGCTATTTCACAGTGAAAAGTCGTGGCGAGCATGAGATCGTCATTGAAAAATCACGTTTTATTTGTCATATACAGCGTGCTGTCTCAGAAGAAGAAGCACAAGCATTTATACAATCCATTAAAAAACAGCATTGGAATGCCACTCATAATTGTTCAGCTTATCTGATTGGTGAACATGACCTGATTCAAAAAGCAAATGATGATGGTGAACCAAGCGGTACGGCAGGTGTACCAATGCTTGAAGTATTGAAAAAACGTAAGCTGAAAGATACGGTTGTTGTTGTCACTCGTTATTTCGGCGGCATTAAGCTAGGTGCCGGAGGGTTAATTCGTGCGTACGGAAAATCTGTATCAGAAGCAATCAATCATGTCGGTATAGTAGAACGCTGTTTAATGCGTACGATGCACACAACAATAGATTATACATGGCTTGGTAAGGTAGAGAATGAGCTTAGAGCCTCATCTTTTCACCTAAAAGAAATCCACTATGCCGAAGATGTTATTTTCGAGACATATGTAGAAGAAACACAAACAGAGCAATTCATTGGATGGATGACTGAGCTGACAAATGGAAAGAGTGTGACAAAAGAAGGCGAACTTATTTATTTAGAAAAGGACATTGGTCCGATAAAGGAGACAGATGAATGGCACAACGAGTAAAAGTGCGTGTACGAAAGAAAAAAAATAAAAAGAAAAAAATTTTTAAGCGTATCCTGGTCTTATTTTTGCTTCTCTTCATCTGCATAGGCGGATTTGCCGTTTATAAAATTGTGAATACACTTCAGGCTGCTGACAAAACATATGATGAATTAGAACGCGGGGAGAAATCTAAGCTGCGTGATACTGTCATTGATATTAAGAAAAAACCTTTCTCCGTTTTATTTGTCGGCATAGAGGATTATGCCACGAATGGTGATCATGGCCGTTCAGATTCACTCATTGTCGCAACCATTAATCCTCAGGATAAAACGATGAAAATGGTGAGTATCCCTCGTGACACACGGGTACAGCTTGCAAGTGACACAACTGGCAATAAAGTGAAAATCAATGCGGCATTTGCAAAAGGCGGAAAAGAAGAAACGATCGAAACTGTCGAACAATTCTTGAATATTCCGATCGATAAATATGCAACAGTGGATTTTGATGGCTTCAAAGATGTCATTGATGAAGTTGGTGGAATTGATGTAGATGTTCCATTTGATTTCAATGAAAAAAGTGACGTCAAAAAATCGAAAAAGATTTACTTTAAAAAAGGCAATATGCATTTAAATGGGGAAGAAGCACTTGCTTACGCGCGGATGAGAAAGCAAGATCCACGTGGTGATTTCGGGCGTAACGATCGTCAGAAGCAGATTTTACGCGCAATAATTGATCAAATGGCGAAGCCAAAGAACATTGCAAACGTGGATAATATCGCAAAAGAAGTAAGTGATCACATTACGACCAACTTCCGTATCACGGAAGGACTTGCTCTTCAGCAAATCTACAGCGGCTTTAAAGGAGACGACACAGAAACACTTTCTATTAAAGGATCAGACCTTTATTTAGGACCAAATCGAACATACTTCTTTGAGCCGGATCAAACCAACTTGGCTGAAGTACAAAATGAATTACGGACGCATTTAAAGCTTTCTTCTGAGTCATCGACTGAAACAGATTCACAGACCAATTCATCCTCTGATGAAACAGGGTCAACGGATACGATGAGCTCATCGACAAATTCATCAGGACAATAAAAAACAGCCCGCCTCCTTGGGAACTGACCCCATAAGATGAGACAAATAAAAAACACCTTCAAGTTTGAAAACGGATCGTTGTGATCCGAAATAAAGCATGGAGGTGTTTTTTCTATGGGGACAAGAGTGAGTTATCCAGTTGAAGTCAAACAGAAGGCTGTAGAAATGAGATTGGCAGGCGTACCTATAAAAAAGATCATGCAGAAATTGAATATCAAGAATAAGACGCAGGTTCAGACATGGATGAGGTGGCATCAGGCTGGGGATACACACCGGTTCGAACAGCCTGTTGGAAAACAATATTCCTATGGAAAGGGCCCCGACTACTCTTCCGAATTAGAGAGACTGCGGGCAGAAAATCGCTATTTGAGTCAACAGAATGAAGTTTTAAAAAAGTACAACGAATTGGAAAGGAAGTTGATAAGGAAACGGCAATCAAACTGGTAGAAGAATTGTGCAAAACGTTGACGGTACAGGACACCTGTATCCATTTAGGCATCTTACGAGTATCAGAAAGCTGTTCATATAAAAGGCATTACCATGAGCATGTCCCATAAAGGGACGTCCGCTGATAATGTGCCTCCATCGAATCGTTTCATTCCTCACACGTTCTATACTTAACAGGATTGATCGAACTACGACCACCATCGTAGAACGCACTGTCAAAGAATACATTTATTATTATAACAACATCCGTATTCAAACGAAACTAAACAACCAATCACCGATAAAATACCGGCAATTGGCTGTATAAAGGTGTTTTGATCCCTGTCTCAAAAACGGCGGGTCAGTCCCGAGGCACGGGCTGTTTTTATTGTCTTTTGACCATTCGTTTATAGAATTTCGTAAATGGCTTGAACTCTTCGTTCACCAAACCAGTAACTTCTGCAATGACTTGCATAAACATGACCAGTAAAAAGATAATGATCAATGAGAGCCAAATGGTGGCACTTGTCAGCAAGATTGCACTTAAGCTAAAGACTAAGCCAATCATGTAAATGACGATCACAGCCATTCGATGAGATAAGCCAAAGGCCATCAGTCGATGATGGATGTGTGATTTATCAGGCGCCGAAATTGGCTGTTTATTTAATATCCGCCTAATGATTGCAAAGGTGGTATCAAAGATAGGGACACCTAAGATGATCACTGGGACAACGACACTAAACAAAGTGACACTTTTGTATAACCCTAAAAGTGACAGCACCGAAATCATATAGCCTAAAAATAACGAGCCTGTATCGCCCATAAAAATCTTTGCTGGATGGAAATTATAAAATAAAAAACCAATGGTACTGCCAATGACGACAAGAGATAACGAAAGAATTAGGATTTTGTCAGCCGAAAACGCCATGACTGCAATCGTTGTTAAACCGATAACCGAGATACCGGCAGCCAGTCCATCTAATCCATCGATTAAATTAATTGCATTTGTGATTCCAACAATCCATAGTACAGTCAGGGGATATGCCATCCACCCTAGCTCCATTCGATCTGTTAAGAAAGGAACAGAGAAAAAGTCCATTTTTAACCCCGTGCTCACGATTAAACAAGCGACGAGAATTTGTACGAGAAATTTAAATTTTGCACTTAAATTATATTTATCATCAAATATACCTAAAATGACGATGAGAACAGCGCCAACTGAAATAGCTGTAATTTTATTATGTAGAAACAGCCCACCTGCTAGTGCTCCAGCCGCTACCCCAATAAAAATCGCCAAACCACCCATTCGAGGCATTACTCTATCATGAACTTTTCGTTTATTCGGCTGGTCCACTGCACCAATCTTAATTGCAAACTTTTTGACGATTGGTGTCACAATTAAAACTGTAGCCAGAGAGACAAAAAACGCTAATAAGGCGCGTTCGTAATCCATAGGTCAGTCTCCTTCTAAATTGAAATCTGTATTTTGTATATTGGCCGCTCTTTCCATTATACAATTGAATATAGGATGATCACAAGCTCCCCCTGTGAAGAAGAAACAAATAAAAACGCACAATCCTGAATGAATTATGCGTTTTCTTTAATATTCGTTAATTCCACCATGTTTGTGAACAGCGCGTGCCAATCTTTTTTCTTTGCTCGGCTTTGTCTTAGATGTCTATAGGTCATGTCGTCTTTTTTGCTGATCACTTTCAGACAGGCTTCTACGAAAAGAGCAGAATCTTCGCCCTCTAAATATTCATACACATCATTCTCTTTTAGCCTTTCCGTTGATGGAAGATTTAAACCAACAACAGGTATTCCTGCAGCTAAAAATTCATATAGCTTGAGCGGGAAAACAGCTTGATTATAAGGAGACTGTTTGTATGGCATCATTCCTACATCAATCAGTTTCATGTAAGCAGGCACTTCTTCTGGTGCGACAGCCCCTGTCCAAATGACATTTGGCAGTTTGAGTGCATGCTGAAAAGATGGATCTCCATTTGTTCCATCCGGACCAACAAATAAAAATGTCCAATCTGGCTGCATGCGAGCAGCTTGTGCGATCATGTCAAAATCGAGCTTCGGCTTGATTCCTCCAATAAAGCCAAGAACGGTACCTTCTCTTCCCTCTAGCACATCCTCCCTGCTAGGAAGGCTGCTTTTCGCAAACACATCGTACTCGACGCCATTTTCCACTGTGAACACATCTTTCGGTTCACCCATAAGCCTTTTTTTGATTTGATCATGTAGATATTGAGAGGAGCATGTAATGCTGTGTGCGTATTTAATGATCCGGTTTTCTGCTTTTACAATGACCCGCTGCCTCATATAAGAAAGAATGCTGTTTTTTCCGCTGATAGGCTCTCCCCACAGATCACTGCAATCATACACAATATGTTTCCATTCAAATAAAGAAGATAAGAGCGGAAATCCAGGAAACGTATACCATAAACAGACGGCCATGCCCTTCTTTTCCTCCTGCCGCAAATGCTCAAGCAGAGGGGACAATTTATGAATATAAAACATATCTTGATAACGGCCAAAGCGGAAAAACTTGCTCTTGAGCACATCAGGAATGGTCATTTGCTTCATTCGATCCGTTATAGGCTGAAAGGGAGCTAAATGACGGGAGGCAGATGGACATACCCAGATGACCTCTTTCGTCTCTGGATCAGATGCTAGAAATTCTGCTAAGCGATGCCGTCTGTATCTCAGACCATCCTGTCCCCATTCTCCCGTTGCTACGATAACATGTATGATCGAGTCTGCTTTCACCTTTATCACCTTTTTTCCCTTCTGTTTATAAGCGCTTCTTCACAGCATTTGTGGCATAATGCATAAAACACCAAGACGCTTTGACAAAATGAAGCTGCTCAATTTCTCTGTAGACAAACCACGTTTTTTTCGCTGCTTTCCACTTGTTACTAGAGATCGAGTTGCCAACGATGCGATATTCACTGAGCGGCTCACTCATTCCATAGGCCGTAAATCCTCTTTTTAAAATAGAGAGCCATGTGGCTAAGTCCTGTCTTGTTCGAATGTTTGGCATTTCCACATGTCCCACCTGCTGAAGATCGAGCATCACCGTCAAACAGCCGATAATCGTATTTTTCAAGGCTTCATTGTAGTTCAACTGAGCCGGTGCTGTGACCGTTTTTTGTAACGGTTCTCCATTTTCTGCGATGATGTCATATGCCGTGAATGTAAAGGCATAATCATTCGCTAGCATAAAGTCGACCTGTTTTTCGAGCTTTGTCTCTTTCCACTTATCATCGCTGTCTAAAAAAGCGATAAAGCGCCCTTTTGCCTGTTTGATGGCAGTGTTTCTAGCAATGGCGGCTCCCCCATTTTCCTCTAAATAAATGACGTTGATTCTGTCGTCCGTTTGACTTAATTCCCTTAACAGCTTCCTGGTTCCATCTGTTGAGCCATCATCTGCAATGATCAGCTCCCAGTTAGCATAAGTTTGGGCAAGGACGGAATGAACTGTATCCGTTACATAACGTTCCGCATTATACGCCGGTGTAATGATTGATACTAACGGTTGCTTGTTCACCTAGGACTCATCTCCAGTTCATCATTAAGATTCTTTGAACACTTCAGGTAACACCACAAACATGAGCGAGATGCTGAAGCCAACGACAAGTCCAAGCAGTGCCCGTTTTTTCGCTGACATGCCTTTATTGCCTTCATCGAGCACTTGGGCAGGATCGACAATCTTTGCCTGCTTCATCCCGAGCTTTGTAGACTCCAATTCATATAAAAAACGTTCTTTATCGACTTTGGAATCATTGCTGACAGATTCATCTTCTAGAGCAGATAATCTATTTTCAATGACCTGCTGTCTTTTCATAAATAAGGCCTTGTCTTGCTTTAAAAATGTATCTGACACTTGTTTCACGACAGCCAAGGCCCGGGCTTTGTCGGCATCTGTAAATGACAGCTGTAATTGTGTATCTGATGCATTGGTGAGAATCAGACGGTTTTTCACATCCTGCCTTTCTGCTTCCTTGACATCATGTAGTGCTTGATTCAGAAATGCATCGCTTTTTATGAGAGATGTCACTTCTGCCATATTGTTATACACCCCGTCATCATATTTACCAAGCGTCAAGGTCACAGCGGCTGTGTAGCTAGACTGCTCTACTGTCCCTTTGGCAAAAAAGAAACCAAAAGCGGCTAATATGACAGGCAATAGTACGAGCCATACGATATATTTTTTGATTCGCTTCCTTATTCTTACCATGAAACCAGACATGTTCATTCTCCCAACATTGACGTATTTGCTTTTTCACTAGTGTAGCCATACAAGCTCATCATCACACGTTTTACCACGGCTTTAAACGTTGTTTATTTTTCATGATATTCACCGCCGTCATCACCAGTCCTAAAAATACCCAGTGGAAATATAAATTCGAAACGGAGCTGGGACTAATACTCGAGACGAGAAAACTCAGCATTGCAGCAAATAGACCTTCGATGATCATCTTTGCTGATCTCGTGTCAGCCAATTGGTATTGTTTGTACAGTGAGAACATGAGATAGGCGTACACTGAGAGATACCCCAGCATGACGGCAAAGCCAAAATTCGTCATCAGCTCTAGTAGCCAATTGTGCACTTCAACGACTTGATCTGTATCAAATATCGAAAAGTGGGCTAAGTAGTAAGACACATTGCCTGCACCGACCCCAAAGCCATATGAATTCGTAAAGAAATGCCATGCGTTTTTGATCAAATTAGCCCGAGCGATGTTGGACGGGAGTGGTTCACTAAAAGAATGTGCGACCTGAGAAGCGAGAAACAAGTCATAAAAGACCGAATAGATCTTAGCTGAAAAGATGGCAAGACATATGACGCCAAGCCCGCCTGCTGCGATGAGTGACCACTTTTTTAAAAAGCGAGGCAGTAGCAGCCACACATAGATCGCCGCTCCAGCAAATATACCCAGCAAGCTCGCGCGCGATTCTGTTAACAAGATGAGATACAGTGCTGCGATCGCTCCTAATCCCCCAAACGCTTTGATATAACCATTTTTCACCTGACGCATACACGCTACATATAAGAAAAAGCTAATAGATAAAAACGTCGCAAAGTCATTTTGATTAAAGAATACAGCTGTAGGATAGTGCTGTTTGTACGCTGGTCCAAGATACAATGATGTATTCGGTAAATGGTTCAAGGTCAAGTGATTATAGAACCCGATCCCCATCACAAAGACGGTCATGACAAGCCAAATGCTATAAAAGGTTATAATCTGATCCATTCGCTGAATATACATGACCACCAGGAAGACAAATCCCATTCCCATTGCAAGAAGAGACATATATTTCAGACCATCTGTGACTGAATGAGCCCAAAGCAGTGAAATGAGGCCATAAAGAAACCATGCAGCGAAAAAGCCAAGAATGCCTTTTACACGAATGTGCCGCCACTGTGATATGTACGTTCCCCTGTCTCTCATCCGCCATATCAATAAAACAAAGACAGCCATGAGCATGATACGGTAGAGAAAAAGACTAAAGAATCCGACACTAATAGAAAAGAAAGCGTTATTGAGAAAGGTGAATGCAATCAAAAGGTAGATGGCTGACATGAAGACTTGATCACCGTTCATGTATAGCTTCATCAATACGGCAGCTGCCGTGAGCACCACAAGCAAAACCGGGACTGCCACCATCTTTTTTAACCCAATAGGCTGGGTGGATGCCAGCTGCACAAGCCCTATGCCTGCAGCTAATAAAATACATCCGATCATGATTTGCCATGCTGTTTGTTTCACACTCATACCCATTTTCCTCCTAAACAACCCATCCGATTTGAGGGATTAAGCCTTTACTCCCTGTTCATAGTAGGAGATGGTACGAGCCAAACCTTCTTGTAAAGACACGACAGGCTCCCAATTTAAGACTTGTTTCGTTTCCTCATTTGACAATGTACTATGCACAATATCTCCTGCACGCTGAGGCTTATAAATCGGTTCAAGTTGTGATCTGGTCACTCGCTTCATCGTTTGAAACAGCTCATTCACCGTGATGGAATCACCACATGAGATATTTAAACAAACGTTTGATTTGGCAGTTAAAGCCGACACATTCGCTGCTGCTAGATCACCGACATAGATGAAATCTCTTGTTTGTTCCCCGTCTCCGAAGATGAAAGGGGTCTCATGCTTTGCAAACTTATCAGAAAAAATAGAGACAACCCCTCCTTCGCCAAGCGCATCTTGACGCGGTCCATATACATTGCTGTATCGTAGAATACAATAATCCAGCTCATAGAGTGATTTCGCCATCTCTAAATACCGCTCGACTGTGAGTTTCGATAAGCCATAAGGTGAACCAGGCTGTAGTGGATGAGCTGTATCTACCGGCAGATAAACCGGGTCTCCATAGACAGCTGCCGATGAGGCAAACACCACTTTTTCCACACCGGCTTCAGCCGCTGCTTTTATCACATGAAGCGATCCTTTAATATTGACCTCTTCGTCATAGATAAAATGTTGAACCGAAACGGCTACACTCACTTGTGCTGCAAGATGGATGATATAATCTGGTGCAATTTGTTTGATCAAATCGACCGTTTCTGATTTTGTGACATCTGCTTCCACGCATTGTACGGAAAGATGAGCTATATTTTCCTTAGATCCAGTTGAAAAATTATCAAGAACTATGGGCTCATAGCCTTTTTCTAGTAAAGCCTCTACCGTATGAGACCCAATAAATCCACTTCCCCCAGTAACCAATACTTTCTTCATCCAAGCTCCCCCTATTATTGTGCCTTCGATACCAATTCTGCTTCCCATACGCCTGGGCGGCCGATCGACTGGTAAATAAATCCTCTCTCTTTCATTTCTGCTGGATCAAACAAATTCCTTCCATCAATTAAAATTGGTGAGCGAAGCAGCTGCTTGATCTGATCCTTATCCATCTTCTGTACATCCTCCCATTCTGTTAAAATGAGACAAGCATCTGTATCTTTCACTGTTTCGTAGAGATCATTGCTGAAGACTGCCTGCGGGCCAAGCTCTCTTTCTGCTTCTACATAAGCAATTGGATCATAGGCTTTGACAAAAGCTCCGAGTTCTCTCAGCATCGGGATAATATCTAATGATGGGGCTGAGCGCATATCATTGGTGTTCGGTTTAAATGCGAGCCCTAAGACGGAAATGGTCTTCCCTTTAATATCACCGAACACACTCATGAGCTTGCTGACAAGATGAGCTCTTTGGTTGTTGTTTGTTTCAATCACAGATTCGATCAGCTTGAACCGGTAGCCGGCTGTCTCGGCAATTTTGAGAAGAGCCATTGTATCTTTTGGGAAACAAGACCCTCCAAATCCAATGCCCGCTTTTAAAAATTTATGCCCGATGCGGCTGTCTAACCCAACTCCTTCGCTGACTTTCTCAACATCAGCGCCAACCCTCTCGCAAATATTCGCAATGTCATTGATGAATGAGATTTTTGTGGCGAGCATGGCATTTGCCGCATACTTAATCATTTCTGCACTTTCTAAGTTGGTCTCAACAACCTCTGTTTGAAACGGATCATGCAATCTTTTAATGATGGTCGATGCATGAGTACTTGTTGCGCCAACGACTGCTCTCTCCATATTCATCGTGTCTTGAATCGCCGAACCTTCTCGAAGGAACTCTGGATTGGATACAACATCAAATGGATATTTACTGCGTGATGCCTTTTGAACAATGGCTTGAACAAGACGTCCTGTTCCAACCGGCACTGTGCTTTTGTTCACGATGATTTTGTAGCCATTCAGGTGTTCACCAATCGTTTGAGCGACGGCTTTTACGAAAGTTAAATCCGCTTCACCCTTCGATGTCATCGGTGTCCCTACAGCAATATAAATGATCTCAGATTCTCGAATCGCAGCAGGAATATTGGTTGTAAAACATAATCTTCCTTCTTCTGTATTCTTTTCAATCAATTCCTTTAAGCCTGGTTCATAAATTGGAACGACACCGCTTTGTAAGCTGTTGATTTTTGATTCATCAATGTCACAGCAGATGACGCGATTTCCGATATCAGCAAAACAAGTACCCGATACTAACCCGACATATCCTGTTCCAATCACAGCAATTTTCTTCAACCTGTTTCATCCTCTCAGTAAAAGCATATTGTCCGTTCCAAACTGTTTATCTATCAGTCTTTGCACATTTCTTCCTGTTTAAACGATGGATATTGATTGATTCAGCACCTTTTCATACTGCTGAATGAGATGCTTCGTATTATGTGATGATGAATATTCTGTATGGACGATGTGGTGAAGGTCGTTCTTCACTTGATCATTCCATTTATTTTCATAAAGATACGCGTGAATCGCCTCTTTTAGCTGACTCGTTGAGCGCGGCTCAATGAGCAGATGTCGATAAGTAGAAAACAATGATGGGAGACCACCTACTCGTGTTGCAATAACAGGTACTTTTAAAGCGAGCGCCTCTAGGACGACAGTCGGCATTCCTTCACTATAGGATGGAAGGGCAAACAGATCGGCCGCCATGACATAATGTTTCACTTGATCATTTGGCATCTGCCCCGTGAGTATAATTGATTCCCCAGCTCGTTCTGCTAGCTCCTTTGCGAGGGGTCCTTTTCCAACTAAGACCGCTTTCACACCATCCATCCCCTTAACTGCATCAACTAATTCAAGTAAGCCTTTCTCTTTGACTAAGCGACCGGCGAAGACAACAAGCTTGTCGTGAAGCGGTAACCCTAACTGCTTTCGGATGGCTTCTTGATCCCCTTGTGTATTAGAAAATGACTCGAGCGGAATCCCAAGCGGGAGGAATTGCGCTTCCACCTTTGTCATATCATGTGTCTTTTTTGCCAGCTCCTCACTCACTGTCAGAACAGCGGCGGCCTGTTTCACCGCTGTTTCAAAGGCTGCAAGCGCCCCTTTGCTATAGTTCGGATATACATTCACATCACTGCCGTGTAAGGTCAGAAGATAAGGGATATGCGTTTCTTTTTGAATCACAGCTGCTGCGCCGCCAGACGGCATAGCAAAGTGCGCATGGATAAAATCTGGTGACAGCTGATTGCGCTGCATTGCGCGGAGAACAGAAGCTGCGATTCGGTTGCTCGGCTGTGCCCATTTCAACTGTCCAGGTAACGCTGTATAGGGCGGCCTGTAAACCGTCACACCGTTTCGAACCTCTTGTTCCGGCAAGTCTATTTTCTGCCGATAGGACGACTTGATCATCCGTAATACTGGTAGATTCACGGGGGTAGGGCAAATGACGGTTACGTCTATTCCTTGTTTGAGCAGCTCCTGCACCTGCGTTTCATGAAAGACGCCTTCACTCGGATGGTTTTCACTAGGATATACACTTGTCAGCCATAGCACCTTCATGACGAACGACCTCTTCTCCATAATTTGCTTGCAGCCTGCGGATACATTTTGACAAGCAGCAAGCCATACAAAGCAGCACTTAAACAAATTGTTAGTAGCAATTGAAGCGTCATATCGGCTGACGTCAGCTTCATCCCTTGATGAACAGCCACTGTACAGGCGGCCATGAACAGCGTCATGACAGCAGGCTTTACGAGTGAGCTTACATACACCTTCATATCTAGCTGAATGACGTATGCCATAAGCCATCTGCCCACAATGAAGTTCAGCAGGCTGACACCTGAGTAAATCCAAGCTACTGTCACCAGACTGCCCGTGTTTACTCCCGTATATAATGCGCCTCCATAGACGATCAGCATGCCTGTATCCCAATAAAAAGCTAAGTCCGCTCTCCCTTTTGCAAGGAGGATGGAACCGTTTGGATTCATGAGCACACGCAGAAGACCGACAATGCACAAAATATTAAGAACCGGAACTGCCACTAGCCACTTCTCTCCAAACACCACTTCTATAAAGCTGTCTGATACGGCAGCAAGACCGATTAATAATGGGAAACTAATCAATGCGAGCATATTCGTCATACTGAGGAAGCCCTCGCGCAGCATCGAATGGTCTCGCTGACTTTTTGCGAATACAGGGAAAGCCACTCTCGTCACAATCGGATTGATTTTCAGCACTGGAATCGTCACGATTTGATAAGCCAAACTGTAAATGCCTAACGCCTCCGCTCCAAGAAACCGGCCGATTAAGATCATGTCAATGTTCGATCCTGCCCGGTTGACAAGCCTTGATGCCAGCTGGAAAGCGCCGAATGAGAAAAACTCTTTCACTTCTCCTAATGCGAAAACAGGTGCTGGGCGCCACTTTTTCCAATAAGCTGCCGCATACAATAGCCCCTTTCCTGCTTGAAGCAGCACTTGAGAAACAACATAGGCCACAATCGGATTGATAAAAAAGGCAAGAACGAGTAAAACGAGCAGCGATATGATGGACGCAATGGTTTCAATGGTACTTAATGTTTTAAAAGCTAAATCTTTTTGCATCATATATTGGTATTGCTGGCCGATGGGTG
The DNA here is from genome assembly GCF_001857925.1 of Bacillus xiamenensis. NCBI lineage: Bacteria > Bacillati > Bacillota > Bacilli > Caryophanales > Bacillaceae > Bacillus > Bacillus xiamenensis. Next base: position 2,140,595 of record NZ_CP017786.1, on the reverse strand, counting down.
CAATAAGAAACATGATTGATAATAGCTTGAGCAGACCCTCCAGCTCAGGCCGTCCATAAAAGGCGGCAATCATCGGGCTTGCCAGAATCAGCAAGCAAAACAAGATAAGACCGGTGAGCAAGTTAATCCAATATAATGTAGATAATTGACGTTCTGTCGTTTGTTCCTTTTGAATGATCGCAGCACCAATGCCTAGATCAAGTAAAATTTGCGTAAATATTGTGACAGTTGTGATCATGCCAACGAGTCCAAATTCTTTAAGTGACATCACGTTCCCTAAAAAGGCAAACTGTGCAATTTGGATCATAGTAATGATCAATGCGGACAAGCTTGTCCATTTCGCCCCGCCTAGCATGCGATTTTTCATACTTGCCATTTCTCTTCCCTACTTTACTTATCTGGCTCCGTCACCAGTCAAAATGACTTTTAACGTTTTTACCATAATCTTCGCGTCGAGAGAAAATGTCAAGTTTTGAATATAATGTAAGTCGTGTGATAATTTTTCACTTGGACTCATTTCATATCCTCCATTTACTTGAGCAAGGCCTGTCAGCCCCGGCTTGACCGTCAGTCTTTTTGTAAAGCCTGGTATTGTCCGATTAAATTCTGCAGTAAATATCGGTCTTTCCGGGCGTGGACCTACAATACTCATTTCTCCTTTTAACACGTTGATAAATTGCGGCAGTTCATCAATTCTTGTTTTTCGAATGAATGCCCCCACTTTGGTAATACGGGGATCATTTTTTTGCGCCCATTTCGCTCCTCCGCTTTCTGCGTCGGTTCTCATCGATCTGAGCTTCCATAATTTAAAGTAGACACCGTCTTTTCCGACCCTTTCCTGCATATAAAAGGCTGGACCTGGTGTTTCTAACTTAATCAATAGGGCGAACAGCAAAATGATTGGCGTACTCAACATCAATCCGATGAACGAGAACACTAAATCTATGAAACGTTTTGCAAATAAATAACGAACCATATGTTCTGTTAAAGCAAAAGAGTGGTTTCGTCTCACTTCATATTCTCTATAAAGATTCATCGCTTTCTCTGCGCTCACTGACCTGCACCTCACCATTCAGAGTAGTTGTTGTGTAAAGAGATGTTCTATGAAAGTCAGTTTAGCAGAGCAACATTAAGCAAATGTAAATGGGCTGTTAAGTCTTGTAAAAGTGTGTTAAGAATGTGCCCTTATATCAAGTTATGCCCTTTTAAACGTAAAAAAGACCCGCAATTCTGCGGGTCTTCGTGTCTTTTTTTATTTTGCCTTTACGGATTCGATTGTCTTAAGTCGGAGCGTTCCGTTTGCATCTTTTGTATAGGTTACTTTCACTTTTGATTCTTCTTTTAGGCTGTTGACTTGTTTAGAGAATGTATTTCCGAATTGAATGGCTATTTCTTTTCCATCAATGTTGACAGCAATGGTGTGTCCATCAGCCAAACCGACATATGTGCCTTCTTTGGTGACTTCTTTGTTCTTATTCGATGTTGATTCTTTCTTTGTTTTAGACTCGTCCTGAGTCGTTTCTTCTTTTGTTATTTCTTTACTTGAGCTATCTTTTGTATCTTCATCAGATTGACCTGCTTGGTCTTCTGTTTGAGCAGCTGTTTCTTTGCTTTCATCGTCTGCGTCTTCTGTCTGGTCATCTGTTGCTTTTTCTTTGTTTTGATCAGCTGATTCCGTTGTTTCTTTTTTGCTGTTATCCGTATTGTTATTGTTTGATTGATTTGTTGTGCCGCATGCTGTAAGCACTACACCTAGAAGTAATACTAAAATCGGCATTGTGATTAACTTTTTCAATATCGTCACCTCTTCATGATTTGTCGATTTGCTGTCATCGGAAGGTAAACACACAAAAAATCCACCCTCTATGTTTCAATTATAACAAAAATAACCTGAATTGAAATGTATTTTTAACTTGACATGTTAGGCATTCGGTTTATTTTATTCGAAATAAACCGAAACACCCGCAGCGATTCCAGAAGCTAGCCGATCCTTTGCAATGGTTGATTTTAAAATACTGGCATCAATCGGACTGGTCACAAACCCTGTTTCCAGCAGTATGCTTGGCATTTTTGAATACTTGATCACGTAGAAACCGGCTGTTTTCACGCCGCGATCCCTTGTACCAAGGGCACTCACCATTCGGGGCTGAACCTTTTGTGCCAGCTTTAAACTATTGGCCGCAGCATAAGTCGCATCATAATATGTCTCTGTACCATTTGCACTTCTGTTATCATTTGCATTGGCATGGATGCTGAAATACATCAGCACCCGCCTGTGCCCCTTTGCTTACACGTGTTTGCAAGGAATCAAAAGTATCAGATGATCTAGACATGACCGTTATGGCACCCGCTTGATTGAGCCTATCACGCAGCTTTAACGCCACTTCTAAATTGACGTTTTTTTCAAGAAGTCCATTCCCAACCGCTCCAGCATCCTGCGCACCATGACCTGAATCGATCAAAATGGTTTCACCTAACACCGCATTTTTCAGCTGTGTGACGACATTGGCTCGAATGGTGGACGCTCCGCTTGCTGAAAGGCATAAGGCACAGCACTTAGAGCATCCGCATATGCATCCCCGCCTACTAGAACAACAGTAGATGCTGTCGACCATCCTCTTTTCGCAGCATTTACTGCGACCTCATACCGATTACTTCCTTCAATCCTCGATACGGTATGCTGCGCAAATGCAGATGGTGCATACAAACATAGAGAAATCGCCATCAATACAAAACATTTAATATAGAAACGAATGAAGTCAACCTCCTTGGTTTTGAACCCTTCACCCTGGAATCACTTCATGGACTTTGGACTTTTGAAAAAAGGCTGCCGAGAGACGTTCTCGAGCAGCCTAGAGGAGTATCTTAGGCACCCCTCATGTTTGTGTTTTTTTATCTAAAATAGCCTGAAACGCCGCTTGAAATCCCTGATGCTAATCGGTCTTTATATGTGGCGGATTTCAAAATATTTGAATCAACTGGACTGGAAACAAAACCAGTTTCTAAGAGAACACTCGGCATCTTAGAATATTTAATGACATAGAAGCCAGCTGTTTTCACACCGCGGTCTCTTGTGCCTAATGCACTGACCATTTTAGGCTGGATGTTTTGTGCAAGCTTTAAGCTGTTTGCAGACGCATATGTTGTGTCGTAATACGTTTCTGTCCCATTTGCACTACTGTTATCATTTGAATTCGCATGAACACTAATGAAGATATCTGCTTTCGCATCCGCACCTTTGCTCACTCGTGTTTGAAGACTGTCAAATGTGTCTGATGTTCTTGACATGGTAACGAGTGCACCTGCGTTGTTTAATTTTGTATTTAAACGCTTCGCTACGTCTAGATTTAAGTTCTTCTCATATAATCCATAGCCTACAGCTCCTGAATCTTGAGCGCCATGACCTGGGTCAATGAATACTTTTTTGCCGACGACTGGGTTCTTCAATTGATTCACAACAGTTGCTGTGACCGTATTTGGACTGCCTACGACCGTGAATTTGGTGATATTTTTACTACTAATTGTTGCTCTTGTTACTTTTGGCAACGTCTTTTCGTTCGTCAAAAGCAAGGCTTTGTTTTGCTTGGCTGCAATCCCTGCCGCAGAAGATGAAGTGGCATAGCCAAATCCTCTCCCTACATAGGTATTATTTGTGCTCATATTGTACTTTTTCACAATATTCGCAGCTACGTCATAACGAGTAGAGCCTTTGATTCGAGTTGGAGATTTCAACTGATTGTAAGCTGCTTTTGTGACGTAATTCTCTCCGCCTACGACAATGGTTTGTTTCACATTGCTTGCCTTTGCAACAGCGGCGATTTCAGAACGAAGGCCCTTTTTGTCTGTATATAGAATTGGGAACCCTTTTTGCGCTGCCACAGGTGCAATCGCAATCCCATGCGCATAGAAAGAACCTTCCACGACAACAACGCCAGCTGGCGTTTTCATTTTTTTCGCGATATTTGCAGATAGCTCATATCGGTTTTTTCCTGAAATACGTTGTGTAGAGATGCCCATTTTCTTCACTTGATTGACCACGTCATTTGACACACTTGATGTGCTACCTAATACAATGACTGTCTTTGTCTTTAATGCCGTTAAGGCTTTTTTTGTATCACCTGAAAGGCTTTTACTGTTTGTGTAAAGAACTGGTCCATTTTTTTGATGTGCAAGCGGAATCCCCGCTGTTGCATCTGCATACGCAGTCTTCCCTACTAAAACAACTGTACTTGCTGTTCCCCATCCTGTTTTCGCTACATTTGCTGCTACAGCATACCGGCTCCCGCCGTCAATTCGAGAGACTGAGTTATCTGCCAAAGCTGTTGGAACAATAACGAAAATAGCGATGAGGCTGAGGATGGCTGTTTTGATCATTGAGCGCATCTTCTAAGTCCTCCCTTAACCTTTTAATAGTTTGTTAGTTTCGTGCCTGGATAGTAAAACGAAAGTATGGAAGAATATGAGTCTCCAGATTCAGCTCTAGCTTTGGCGCCGTATTGGCTCATTCCAATGCCGTGACCATACCCTTTTCCTGAAATTGTGAAGTCATCTGTATTATTTTTTACTGACGCAAACGTACTTTTCACCTTTGTTGCGCCCATGACGGTTCTAAACTCCGTCATCTTCATACTTGCCGTTGTACTTTTGTTCACTGTATACGTGCCTGTTTTGTTTTTCAAATGGTAATTCAGCTTGATTGATACTGTCTGCGCACGCTGACCTTTTGTTTTACCCGAGAATGTCAGACTAGAGATTGCTGCGATTCTCATGTCAGATGCAGCTGTTTCTTTGTTTTTCAGCAGCCATGATTTTAGACCAACAAGATCGGCTGCATTTGCTTCTTTTGTCTTAGACCACTGAGAGGCTGCTGTACTTGCAGTGAGCGTAGTGCCTAATTGTTTTTTAGACAACTTTAGTGTCCAAGTATTGACCGGATCTTTTGTGTCTTTTTTGGCTACTAAGTATGGAAGTGCATTTCCCCACACTTCTTCACTTGCCTCAGTATATCCGCCATTACTAGAATAATAGGTTGCTGAAATGAGTTGATTGTTATATGTCAGAACCTTTCCTTTTGTGGCATCGACAGCTTTTGTCGAATTCGTGTACCAATTATATCCTCCATATACTTGGAAGGCTGTTGTATCAGGTACGACTTTCCCAATACTTTTCACTGAATACGTTCTAGCGGCAACCGCTTGTGCTTTTAATGCTTCAACATGCCAGCTTGCAGGCATTTCGTTGGGCACAACACCTTTAAGATAGTCTTCAAATGGAATATTTTCGAGAGTCGGCCTGATATATCCTGATTCAATGGCAAAGTTTACATGACCTAAGTAAGGCTTTCCTGCAATTTGAAGGACATTTTTCGTTGAATATTTCTCAGGAACAACTCTTAATGTGTTATACGTCTTGATGCCTTTTAATGAAATTTTTCCGTTAGAAATATTCAATTGGTAGTTTTGATTTTTTTTCAGATAGACTTGCTTGGCTAAAGAATTTTTCAAGCTATCTTTGATTGCACTTGTGCTACCAGCCAGATGGTAAGCATATGTACCTTTTTCTTTCAGCAGTGCTTTTAGTGATGCTGTAACAGAATCTGGTTTCACATACACAACGGTACTGTTAGATTTTGCAGCCAATTGCGACATCGGCATTGCATAAATATAGCTAGAGGCTTTTGCTAAATAGACTTTATCTGCATTGATATTTAATTTCTTGATGATATTCACAGATAATTCGTAGCGATTGGCCCCGCTGATTCGTGTAACTTGTGAGGTTTTTTTGATTTGATTTTCTACTTTTTGTCCAGTACTTTTCGTACTGCCGACGATGATCACTTTACTTGGCAATTTGTAGGACGGAATAGAATCTTTTTTTGTTAAGAGAATTGGGTATCCTTTTCTCGATGCATAGGATGCAATCGCAATCCCATTCATAAATGAGTTCCCGCCGACAACTACGGCTTGCTTGTAGTTACCCATTTCCTTTGCGATTTTTTGGGATATTTCAAACTTGTCTTTTCCACTAATGCGTCTCACTTTACCGTACTTTTTGATTGATTTCTCAGCAGCTGTTGAAATACTTTTCGTATTACCGATAATCAGGATGTTGTCCGGATTCATTTTTTTCAGCTGGTTTTCAGTTGTTTTCGTGAGCTTTTCAATGTTCGTGTACAAAATCGGTGCGCCCAGTTTGTATGCTAACGGCGATACAGAAATGGCATGATCAAAAGCATCTCGGCTCACAATCACAACGGTTGAAGGGTTTGTCCAGCCTGCAGAAGCGATACTATTGGCTACTTCGTATCGATTTTTGCCATCATATCTTTTCGTGACAGCAACATTTGATCCTGATAGCTTGTATTCTCCAGTTGTTGATAGATCTATACTATTTTTGTTTCCGATATAATTAGACAATTTCACTGAAATTGTCGAGCTAGCCATGGCAGACTGAAACGGTGCGACTAGTAGAGTCAGTGTCATGAGAACAATAAGTGTAATGCCTGTTTTCTTCAATTTTGTTCATCCCGCCCATCTTTTTTACTTCTGTTTTTCAATCTTTTGAATTTCTTTTTGACCACTGTCATTGATAAAGTAAGAGATTTCTACTTTGTCACCTGGTTTAAATTCATTTAACACATCTTTAAAATTATCCGTAAATTCATAGCTTAAGGTCGTATTCATTTTTTTCACTTCAACTGTATGTGCATCAGCCATTCCAATAAATTCAGCTTGTTCTTCAAGTACCTGAGGAGTTGAACTGCTTGTCTTGTTTTCTCCTGAGGACTGCTCAGCCGTTCCACATGCTGTGAGCACGATACCTAGTAGTAGTATTAAGAACGGTAAACCGACGATTTTCTTCATTTTTTTCACCTCATGTCTTTGTATCGTCTTATAACATAATATTTTAAGGTAAATTTAAGGTTTTTTGAAACCTTTTTTTTGTTACAACGTCTATATCTAGGTTCAGAGTAAAAAAATAACTTGTTTATCAAGATTCGTAAACCTATAATCATGGAAGAATCATAGAAAAGGTGAGGGACATTATGAGAGCTGAAAGAAAAAGAAAGAAGAAAAAGGTTCTTTGGATTGTTTTATCGATTATTGGCTTGTTCGTTTTAGTTACTGGCGGATATGCCTATCATCTTTGGAACACAGCGGCATCAACGGTTGCAGGTATTCAGGAAAACTTAAAGAAGTCAGATAAGCGTGACAAAGATGTCGATTTAAGTAAGAAAGACCCGATCTCGATTTTAATCATGGGTGTCGATGAAAGAAAGAATGACCGCGGCCGTGCAGATACATTAATATACATGACAGTCAATCCGAAAACCAAAACAACCGAGATGGTGAGTATCCCGCGTGATACGTATACAAAAATTGTCGGAAAAGGCACAATGGATAAAATCAACCATTCTTACGCTTTCGGCGGTACACAAATGGCAGCAGATACAGTAGAAGAACTGCTTGATGTACCTGTTGATTACTTTTTTAAAGTAAACATGGAAAGCTTTAAAGATATTGTCGATACACTTGGCGGCATCACAGTGAACAGCACGTTTGCTTTCAGCTATGACGGCCATTCATTTGGTACAGGAGAGATTAACCTGAACGGCGATGAAGCCCTTGCCTATACAAGAATGAGAAAGCAAGACCCTAAAGGTGACTTCGGGCGTCAGCAAAGACAGCGTCAGGTCATTGAAGGCATCATTGCAAAAGGAGCTAACATCTCATCTATTACGAAATTCGGCGATATGTTTAAAGTTGTTGAAAACAACATGAAAACCAACATGTCCTTTGACGATATGTGGACGCTGATGAATGATTATCGTGATGCAAGACAGAATGTGAAACAGCACGAGCTGAAAGGCACAGGCACACGAATCAATAACATTTATTATTATCAGCTTGATGACAGCAGTTTAGCGAAAGTGAAGAAGGAATTGAAGGAAAGTTTAGAACAGTAAAAAACGAAGACTACGTGAATGTAGTCTCAGATTGTAGAGAAACTCATGTTTTTCTACAATCTTTTTTATTTTCATCGTAATGATGGTGGATAAGATTGAATGAAAAAGGCCTCCCACACACCTAGCCTAGCTTCGCTAGGTGTGTGGCAATCTTCTTCATGTTCTGACAGGCAGCTGTGAGAAGCACTTGCTCACTCACATTTTGTTTTCCCCTCAACCGGCAGTAGCGAAGCCCATGCAGTTGTTTTGAATCTGCAAAGCTTCGCTCTATTTTTTCTTTTCTTTTTTTGTATAGCTCTTTTCCAGCGGGAGACAGACGATTTTGTCTGACCTTTTCTTTATGTTCCTCCCACACATGTCTTGAGATGACCTTTTGATGATTTTTAGATCTTGTACAGTTTTCAAGAAAAGGACACGAAGCACATTTTTTGGGATCTGATTTGTAGAACCTATAACCTTTTCGATCAGTTGTGGTATATGAAAGCTTTTCACCCTTCGGGCATATGTAGTGATCGTGTTCAGAGTCATACTGAAATTTCCACTTCTCAAATAATCCTCTTGTTGGATGAAAGCGTCTATGTGCGATAACACCAAAAATACGTCGATCGGATAAACCTTTACAGATTGGGGTTGTCAAATAACCAGAATCAAGGGCAACAGCTTCTACTTGAAAACCAAATCGTGCGATTTGGTGATCCAGTCGTTCAAGATATGGTACAGAATCGTGGACATTACCTGGTGTGACATGAGCATCAGTGATGATATTGTACTTCATATCTGTTGTACGGTGGTCTAGGTAGAAAAAGCCTTCTGGCTTGTTTTCACGATAAAGATAGCCACTTTCAGGATCAGTCTTACTTTGACGAATGTCTTTTTCCGTTTTCACCTCCTCTTTTACCTTTAAGGGCTTTTTTCCGTGTGCCACCCGATCTTCTTGGATCGCTTCTTCTAAATCATTTATATAGTTCTGGGTATCTTGTTCAATCGTTTTTCTCGTATATTTATGTTTATTGGCATTGGCTTTAAGATGAGTTGAATCAGTAAAAAGAACGCGGCCTCCTACCATATCATGATTGATAGCTTGAAGCACGATCTCGTCGAAAATGTCTTGAAAAATCGTTGTATCTTTGAATCGAGTACGACGATTCCAGCTAATGGTCGAGTGATGAGGAACGGGGTCATTGATGTTCAAACCTAAAAACCATCTATACGCCATGTTATAGTAAATTTCTTTTTCAAGTTGTCTTTCAGAACGGATACCGTACAGGTATCCGATAAACATCATTTTGAACAAAATAAGCGGATCAAGAGAAGGGCGACCTTTATTCTCGCTATAATACGGTCTTACTTTATCTACGATAAATGAAAAATCAATGTACTGATCAATTTTACGAAGCAGGTGATCCTCTTCGACCAGTTGATCTAGCAATACAAATTCGGCTTCGTGCTGAGAAGAATTTCTAGTGTGGAACATGAGAAAAACACCTTCCTTTAGTATGCTTTTCTCTATTATAAAATGAGGGGATGGAAACTTTAAGGGAAAAATAAAAGCTGTCGAGATTTTCTCGACAGCCTGAGACTACGTGAATGTAGTCTTCGTTTTTTTATGATTGAAATGGGGCTGGCTTTTCGTCACTTAACCCAAAACGATGAAGGAGCTCTTGAACGATACGTTTCGATGCTTGTCCATCACCATAAGGGTTAGAAGCCTTCGACATGTGATCGTACTCTTGCTGGTCTTCTAACAGCTCTTTTGCCATCTGATAAATGGTTTCCTCATCTGTTCCTGCGAGCTTGAGCGTGCCAGCTTTCACGCCTTCTGGACGTTCTGTTGTATCACGCAGCACTAATACTGGCTTCCCTAAAGATGGAGCCTCCTCTTGCACACCGCCGGAATCCGTTAAAATAAAGTGTGAAGCAGCAGCAAAGTTATGGAAGTCCACCACTTCAAGCGGCTCAATTAAGTGCACACGATCGAGATCACTGAATTCCGTCTGTGCCGCATCACGAACGACAGGATTTAAATGAACAGGATATACGACCTGAACATCTTCAAACTCTTCTACAACACGTCTAATCGCTCTAAACATGTTTTTCATCGGCTGACCAAGGTTCTCCCTACGATGAGCCGTTAATAAGATCATTTTATCTGTGCCTATTTTCTCTAGAATAGGATGCTGATACTGTTCAGTGACTGTTGTTTGCAGAGCGTCAATGGCGGTATTTCCTGTGACAAATATGGTTTCTTCTTTTTTATTTTCTATTAAAAGATTCTGCTTCGCCTCATGTGTAGGCGCAAAATGAATATCGGCAATAATTCCGGTCATTTGGCGGTTCAATTCTTCCGGAAACGGTGAATACTTATTATGTGTTCTCAAGCCTGCCTCAACATGACCAACTGAAATTTGGTGATAAAAAGCAGCCAAACTTCCCGCAAAGGTTGTCGTTGTGTCTCCATGAACAAGGACAATATCAGGTTTTTCCTCTTGGAATAATTGATCTAGTTTTAACAGGGCGTTTGATGTGATTTCAGATAATGTTTGGCGTTCTTTCATAATATTTAAATCGTGATCGGGCTTGATATCAAAAGCTTTCAGCACTTGATCAAGCATTTGACGATGCTGAGCAGTCACAGTAACCGAAGATTTAATTTGTGGATATTTTTTTAGTTCAAGGACAAGGGGTGCCATTTTAATCGCTTCAGGCCTCGTCCCGAATACAGTCATTACATGTAATGTTTTCAATAGTCGATGCCTCTTTCCTTCTCAATTATTATGAGCCCATTATACAAAAATTATCTACAATTGATAATTGAACTTCATTATAGCTTAATAAAATATTTAAATAAAACATCACAATAGAGTTTGACTCCTTTTAAAAGTAAGATAGAATTTAATAGTATACTCTCTATATATACAATCGTATTTAAGGAAGGTGCAAAATTCATTGAAAAAAGTACGTAAAGCCATTATACCAGCTGCAGGTCTAGGAACACGTTTTCTTCCTGCAACAAAGGCCATGCCTAAGGAAATGCTCCCAATCGTAGATAAACCAACTATTCAATATATTATCGAAGAAGCTGTTGATTCAGGCATCGAAGATATTATTATTGTGACTGGGAAAGGGAAAAGAGCTATAGAAGATCATTTTGATTTTGCTCCCGAACTAGAACGTAATCTAGAAGAAAAAGGGAAGACAGAATTACTAGAAAAGGTAAGAAAGTCCTCTAATATTGCTGACATTCACTACATCCGCCAAAAGGAGCCTAAAGGGCTTGGTCACGCCGTTTGGTGCGCCCGTAACTTTATCGGCGATGAACCATTTGCCGTGTTACTAGGGGATGACATTGTTCAAGCCGAAACACCTGGGCTCCGCCAGCTGATGGATGAATATGAAAAAACCTTGTCATCTGTGATCGGCGTTCAGCAGGTAGCAGACAGCGATACGCACCGCTACGGGATCATTGATCCTCTTACACAAGAAGGACGCCGCTACCAAGTAAAAAACTTTGTTGAAAAGCCGCCGCAAGGAACAGCACCATCGAATCTAGCCATTTTAGGGCGCTACATTTTCACGCCAGAGATTTTTATGTTCCTCGATCAACAAGAAATTGGTGCAGGCGGAGAAATTCAACTGACAGATGCCATCCAAAAGCTCAATGACATCCAGCGCGTATTTGCCTATGATTTCGAAGGAAAACGATATGATGTCGGCGAGAAACAAGGTTTCATTGAAACGACCCTAGAGTTTGCCCTTCAGGATGAAGAGCTGAAAAAGAAACTCATTCCATTTATGAAACAGCTTCTTGAAAAAGAAGAAGCCCATTAAAAAAGCTGCCGGCATCGGCAGCTTTTCTCTTTATTTCATAACTGAAATGGTCAGCGTATGCTGTTCATTATCAATGACAAACAGATAATTTCCGCCCTTTACTGCGAATTTCGTTTGTTTCTCATTCATCCAGACATTCTGTTCTGTCAGCCCGAGTGTCGAAGGAGAAATCGTCATGATCTCGCGGAACACCATCGTATTCGCCTGTCCATTTTGAATCACATAATCCGTTTTTTCAGTCGTCAGCCGCTCAATGGCATCACCATGTTCACTTTTGACCGAGATAAGTGTTTGCATTCTTTGCTTCAGCACAGACTCCTCTTTCCCAAGGAAAGAAAGTAAGTATTCATACGAGCCTGCGGATGCGGGAGATACGTAGGAATTGAACTGTGCGGGTCCGATGGATAATGGCTTCAACTCATCTGCGTTTTGCAGCGCATTAGGTTTCGCATAATACGTCTCTGCTGCCGTTTTGATTTGAACGGTTTGTTTGTTTTCAGCCACAGCCTGTACTTCTTGTCCAAACGGCAACGTAACGTCTGCCTTTTTCTTCATGGCTTGGTCTTTATAGACTGTCATTGGATCTGCCTTGACTATGGCCAGTTGATCAATTTTTTTCATATCAGAGGCACCTTTCGTCTCATTCTTCGTTGACTGAGGCGCCTCTGTTTTATTTGATGGAATTGCACCAAATGTCGCCAGCGTACGAAGCGGGCGGTCCGAAAACATAGAAAGGGCAAGTAAGATGGTGAAGAGCGCTAAAATTGTCACTTGTAACGCTGGTCCGAAAAACGAACGTCGTTTCCCGTTCTCATGATAACGAGACACCCTTTCTGTCTTTTGTACACCTTTTCGGCCTTCCTTGTGCTTCAATTGGTATTCCTTTTTCTCTTGCTTGGATAGCTTGTTAAACCATTCAACAAACTCCTTATACTCTTTCACAACCTTTTTCGTATCATCAAACATACGAAGCTCACCATAATGCATCCAAGCAACCCGGTCACAGATTTTTTGGATTTGACTAATGGAGTGGCTCACAAAAAAGATTGTCTTTCCTTGTTCTTTAAATTCTGTAATGCGGTCCACACATTTTTGATAGAAGGTTTGGTCTCCTACAGATAACGCTTCATCAATAATGAGGATATCTGGATCAATATGTGCTGAAATGGCAAAGCCTAAACGAGATTTCATCCCGCTTGAATAGCTCTTTACAGGCTGATCGATAAAGTCGCCAATATCCGCAAACTCGACGATTTTTTCATATAGCTCGTCTATTTCTTTATTCGTCAGCCCCATCATTAAGCACTTTAATCGAATGTTGTCTTTACCGCTTAATTGATTATTCAGCCCTGCCGCAATGGCAATTAACGAAGGCTGGCCATCCATATCAATCTCACCGCTCGTCGGTGGAATGATTTTCGCTAGAAGGTTCGACATCGTTGATTTTCCAGATCCATTGATTCCTACAAAACCAATCGTCTCACCTTCATATACGTCAAAGGACACATCACGAACAGCAAAGAAACCTTTTTCATTTTTATTAGGAAAAAACAGCCCTTTAATCTTATCCGACTGTTTTTTATATAGGACGTATTGCTTGGATACGTTTCGAAACGAAACCTTTAGTTTCATCGTATAATCTCCTTACTTTTTAAAGAAAATCGACAAATTTATCCCTGAATTTCATATGAAGCAATGAACCAACTGTTAAAAGAAGGAGCGTCATCAGCCAAAAATAAAGCGTATATTTCACATCATGGAAGAACCATTCTCCCTTTAACAAGCTATTTCTGAAACCATCAATAATGTAGAACAGAGGATTCAGTCTTAAAATATCTCCTATCCATGCCTTGTCTCCAGTGAGCTTCTCTGAGATATTCCAAAAAATCGGCAACAAAAAGAAAAGTAAACGTGTCACGGATTGTAACAGAAATTGATAGTCTCTCACGAGTACGCTAATTGTTGAATTAAACAAACTAAACGAAAACATAAACGCGATCATACATATAAGGTAGTAAATATATTGTAGCCAATGCGCGTCAGGATATATGCCATAAGAAATCAGCACAATGAGATAGACACCCATCATGACAAAATAGCTAAACAAATTGGACATGATGACCACAGACGGCAGCGCACTAATCGGAAAATTCATTTTCGATACCATATTAATGCGTTTAAACACACTGTTTGATCCATCAAGAATTGTCGGGCTAATGAAAAACCACGGTATTAATCCGGCAAGCATCCAGATGATAAATGGAACCTCCATGCCTCCAATAACAATTGGCTGTCCTCCTCTAATTCCCATACCAAAAACAAACCAGTAAGCCAGCATTTGAATCAATGGATTTAAAAACTGCCATAAAACACCTAAATAATTCATCTGATATTTTGATTTTGTTTCATAAACAGCAAGTCGCATAATCAGCGGAAATGAGCCGATTTGCTCCTTCAATATCGTCAACATTGCGTTCATTGTTATCTTCCTTAGATATAAGTTTTTGGGATTACTTTTTTAAAAAGCACCGTTCATAATTGTAACAGAAGTTGAGGATTATTTCACTTTATATCATGATAAAAGGCTTACAAGCCATTAGCTGTAAGCCTTTATCCTGTTTATTTAACCTATTCAAACACTACTTCCACCACACGCTTCGATGACTCTCCGCTCTCTAAATAGCAGAACTTTTCATAAAACGGTGCGAATGAAGCTGGTAATGTAAAAGTCGGCTGTTCTGTTTCTCTTACCCATTCAATCACGCTTGATGTTTCTTTTACAAGCGGTCCTGGTGCTTCTTGTTCAAAATCGAAGTAGAAGCCTCTTAGTTTGTCACGATATGTTTCGATGTCTGGTACATAGAACAGCATCGGACGTTTGAGGTTTGCATAATCAAAGAACACGGATGAGTAATCTGTGATGAGCAGATCAGAAATCATATACAGGTCTCGAATGTCTTCGTAATGAGAGAAGTCATAGGCAAAGCCTTCATATGGTCCTAGATCAAAGTTTTCAGCGACTAAATAGTGCATACGAAGAATGATGATATATTCTTCTCCGATAGCTGCTCTCAGCTCATGCAGATCAAGGTCTAAATCAAACTTGTACTGCCCTTTTTTATAAAATTGATCGTCTCTCCATGTCGGTGCATATAAAATCAATTTTTTATCAAGCGGCAGGTTCATTTTTTGTTTGAGTGCTCTCATCGTTTCTTCATTGTTTTGATTGTGAAGGAAATCATTTCTCGGATATCCCGACTCAATCATGGTCTTCTGGAATTGGAACGCACGTGTAAAGATTTCAGTCGAGTATGCATTAGGAGAAATGAGATAATCCCAGTTCGATGCTTCTTTCGTGAAGTTCTTTTTGTATTTCTTTGTGTTTGTTCCAGGCATATGCACTTCGTCCATGTCCATCGCCAGTCGTTTTAACGGCGTACCGTGCCATGTTTGCAAATATGTTGTGTGGTCTGGTTTTGGAACCCATAGCGGCAAACGGCTGTTTACGACCCAATACTCGGCTCTTGCCATCGCAAAAATCCATTTGAATGACAGACGATTGATATAGTAGATGCCTCTTTCCTTAAACGGTGCTTCATGCCCTTTTTTAACGCTCCAGATCAGCGTATATTCAGGGTGATTTTCTTTCATATATTCATAAATAGCACGAGGGTTACAGCTGAATTGTTTCCCATTAAAGCTCTCAAAAACAACGGTTTTCTCTTTCACAGATAGCTTACTCGCCAGTGTAAAGGTCGTTTGGAACGTCCTTGTCACAAGTCGATTGCGGACTTTTTTGATTTTGCCGATTTGCTTTTTGACTTTCTTCCATTTGCTCTTCACATAGTACTTAGCACGTGTCTTCATGGTGTAATCATTAATTCGGATGCCAAGCGTTTGTCTTTTTTTCTTTCGGTACACTTCATATCGAATCGGTACATCGTTTCGTTTATGAATTTGAACAAGCCCTTTGAGTTTGTTTGAACGGTCTCCCAGCACTAAAGAAGTCGTTGTTAACGTTTCTTCCACTCCGTTAACATCGCAAATAAACTCAAGATAGAAACGATATACAAGGCGTTTGTTTAAGGAATAAGTTAATTCCTTCAAAGGGACTTCTGCTAAAAATTGATAAAGCTGTGGTGTTTGATGGTCATCACGGTATTCAATTGCTTCATCTTTTTTATGTGTGATCTTTACCGGAAAGCGGTGCTCAATTGGTTCTTCACCATTCTTCTTCAATAGAAGCTTTACTTCTTTGATTTGATATGGGTGCTCTGCACTCAGAACGCCTGCATACCCAGATAAAGATAACGTACATTCTTTGTTAAGCTCGATGTGATTGAATTTCACAACTTTGAGCTCCCGCTTGATTTTCAAAGAAGCATTTCCCTTGTCTGTACGATATGGAATAACATACAGCATCGCTTCTTTATTTTCTAAAAATGTCATCTCTGGCGTTTCAATGTCCATTTTCAAGCGACGTTTATAATATGGTGTTTTCTCTTCTATTTCAGAATCTGCATTGATATCGGCTTCTTTTACTTCCTCTTCCTCTTCTTCCGAATCAGAATCATAGGCTGAGTCTTCAAGCTCGTCTTCGTCCTCTTCTTTGTCTGCGCTCAGATAGTCCGTAACATATAAGTTATATGTCTGGCCTTGCTCTAACGAAAGCGGGAACGAAGCTTCATTCAGTACCAATTTGAATAGATTCTCTTCCTGATGAACAAGCGGAAGGAATAGTTCTTGTTTTGATACCCTTTCTCTCATAAACAGATAAAATTCTCTATCTGCTAATGGCATGTCATCGTAGATGCGGACGAGCATTTCTAATTTCTCATGATGATTTTTTAAACCTATAACGACACTCTTCTTTTGAATACCCTCTTCAATCATTAATCGTTAGTCTCCTCTATTCAAAAATCTTACCGCTATTTTGTATCATTATTTCACTTTCCAAGAATAGTTCCCCTGCTTTGTTTGATACGACCAGCCATCTATTGATGATGGTTTATTGGTCAGGAGCTCTCCCTCTACTTCTAGACGTTGCAGAACTTCTTGAAGTTCTTCTGTTTTGAAGCGAATGTAAAAATCAACATATTTCGTTTCGTTCAATTCAATGTTTTTCTTTGTTTGAAAATGACCAATTGGGAAGCTAACTTGATGGTTTTCATCAATTGTTTGAGAGATAATTTCAGCTCCATTGACTCGATCATATCCTGCAAAATCAATTTTCACATGATCCGCTTGGCTCATTTCGTCCTTCACCTCAAGCTGAAGGTGCAGAACATGGTGTTCAGAGCTTAGATCACGCAAGCTCCATTTCATGCGCTCCACGATACTTCTCAGTTCATCTTTACGCACACGGTTTTCGAGCATCTGATGAAGGGCTCTATTCCAAGCCGGCATTTCATCAGAAGGCACATGATAAAAATAAGCTTGTTCTCCCAATACCTTCTCGACATCTTCTTTATGCTTAGTATCTCCAAAGAAGACGGCATCCACTTGCTGTTTTCTGATTTGTTTAAATAATTCTCCATATTGAGAATCAATGTGGTGCGGGTTTTCCTCATAATGGGCTTCATGCACAAAAGCAGCATAATAAGTTGTTTCCGGTTGATCTATTTTAAACAGATGGCGATCTTGGTCCCGTTCCTCTGTTACCATCAGCTTTAACCGGTCATTTTGTGATTGAATCATAGATAGCCATTGCTGCTTTATATCCGCCTTCTTTGAAAATGTTTGAATTCCTGTTTTTTTATACCAATTAATATGGCGCACTGGATTTTTTTTTGCATCACCAGAGTAGATGATCTCCATAAAGATGCTGCCATCGTCCTTGATCAATTCCTCTAAGTATAGAGCGCCTGTATGAGGAACAAAGCTTTGTACTCTGCGCAAAGCTCCCTGCCAATCGTATTCTTCCCTCTTTACTAATTGCTGCTCTTCATTATATTGATCAATCGTCCAAATGGGGAAAGAAGGCAGTTCATATCTCGTCACCTGAATGGTCGATTCATCTGCCGGAATGACCGATTCATTGATCGAATGCGGTACTTCCCCTGCAATAAACTCCGAGTAATGCCTTTTGCTCCCGCTCTCCGGTAAAATATAATGTTCGAATACATTCATGATGTCAATTTGAGGATGGAAGGCCTCCTTCATGCTGCGGATACGTTCCTTCGCATTTACATCGAAGTTCAAAGTTAAAATCACAGCACGTTTATATTCCTCAGCCAGTCGCTTTAATCTTGCATTTAAAGACTTCGTTAAACTATCATCCTGTTTTGGCACATCACCTACAATAAAGTAGTAGTCCATATCAGGGATACCAACTGATGTCATTGTTTCATGTGGTTCAGGTTGATCCAATGTGTGTTCAACTTTTTTCTTCATCCAATTTTGAAACACAGGAAGCTCTCCTTAAAAATAATGATGCCTTGCTCATTGTATTTTACATGAAAAAGCACTTCTCACCAAAAGATAAGAAGTACTTTTTTTCAATCTATTAAAGTCCCGCAATTTCTTCCTTAATTTGTGTTGTCGAGATACCTTCTGTTCTCTTCAAGTAAACGACTTCACAATACTCTTTCAAGAAATCGAATTTGCCTTCCCAGTCATCTCCCATGACAAATACATCAATGTCATGCTCTTGTACATCGCGGACTTTTTGATCCCAGCTATTTTCTGGAATGACTTCGTCTACATAACGAATGGTTTCTAAAATCAGCTTTCGATGCTCGTAGCTATGATAAGCCTTTTTTGATTTTTGTAAATTAAATTCATCTGTAGAGATGGCCACCACTAAGTAATCTCCGAGCTGCTTTGCACGCTCTAGCAGCTTGATGTGCCCCCAGTGTAATAAATCAAATGTACCGTAAGTAATAACTTTCTTCATTGTAAACATAAACTCCTTTCTTTCATCCTTATTCGTCTGCTTCAAACAGTAATGTTTATCCGTAATCCTATTATCATCGATTCATATTTTTTCGCTCTTCGGAACCTCATTATATCACAACGCCCAACAAACGTTAAGCAGATGTAAAGACAAACTATTTCCAATTTAATGGGCACGAATGAAAAAGTCCGAAAAATCAATGTTTCACTAGGCTTCAGTCCTATGAAGTGATGAAAATGTCACGAAATTTAAAGGATTGTAAAGTTATTGTTAATATTTCATGGAGCAACTGTGATAAAATGATGAGTAGGTGAAGAATGAATTTACAATGAACGTTCATAGATAACAAGATAAAAAGGGGGTCTGAGCAATGCAAACAGAAATGGTCTCTAACCTTTCTTATGTAAATGGCGACTTAGAAGAATTTATCAGCTATATCAATCAACATCATATTTCCCAGAGAAGAGGCGCCATGATTGCGACGGTGAATCCAGAGATCGGCTATGCAGTCATGAAGGATGATGCGTACCATCAAGTGGTCTCTTCTGCGGATTATGTACTGCCGGATGGTGTAGGTGTTGTGTTGATGTCACGTATGACACAAAGTCCATTGAAATCAAGAATTGCAGGTTTTGATGTGTTCATGTCTATGCTCGATCTTGCAAACAAGCAATCTAAAAGTATCTTTTTATATGGGGCGAAAAAAGAAGTGCTTGAGGCTGTCAAACAGCGGATTGATTCGGAATATCCAAATGTGGTGATCGCAGGCAGCTGTGACGGTTATCAAGCCGACAAACGTTTTGTGGCAAAACAAATTGCTCGTTCAAAACCAGATATGGTATTTGTTGCTTTAGGTTATCCAAACCAAGAGAACTTTATTTATGAATACCGTCATTTGTTCCCGCAAGCTGTTTGCATCGGTTTAGGTGGAAGCTTTGATGTATTTAGCGGAACGGTGAAACGTGCACCACGCTGGATGATCAAAACAAATACAGAATGGCTGTACAGACTGATTGTCAATCCGTGGAGATGGAAACGAATGCTGAATATTCCGAAGTACGCTTTTGCCGTATTAAAAGAAAACAAAGGGAAAAAGCGCTACTATCCTGAGCAAGTAAAGGATCAGACGAAGCAGCTGTGAGAGACTGATACATGATGAATATACGCTCACTGATCATCTCATGTTATGCAGCTTTTGTGTCTTTCATTGGATGGCTGATGAGCGGCGTGAAACCTCGTGAAAACCAGGTGACGCTGCTTGTTTCATTCCAAGAGAATGCAGCTGCTCTCATTGATGCTTATCAACAACAGGCGAATATGACGATGAAGCTCACTGTCCTCTATACGAAGCATGCTTCCGTGATAGAAAAGGACGTGCCTCATGTGTCATTTCGCTATTTTCATGAAAAAAATCCCTTCCATCTCATTCAATGTATGTATACGATGCTGAAAAGCAAAGTCGTTGTCACGGATAATTATTTTCTGATGACAAGTGTGCTAAGAAATAGACCTTCTACTACTTGTATTCAGGTGTGGCATGCCAATGGCGCTTTGAAAAAGTTCGGTCTTGAAGACGCTTCAAATCGTGACCGAAGTTCTCGTGATCTGAAACGCTTCAAGCGGGTCTATGCGTCTTTCGATTATATCGTCACAGGCTCAGATCAAATGCGTGAGATTTTTAACACTTCATTTGGCGTCGATGACGATCGTTTTTTACCAACAGGTGTGCCGTTTACGGATGTGTACTATGATCAGCGCCCACCTTCCTTTGATACAGATGTTTTCCCAAAAGGAAAAAAAATCTTGCTTTATGCACCGACCTATCGAGATTTCGCTATGGACGATCTTGTCCTACCCTTTTCAAAAGAGCAATTGCAGAAAGAACTGAACGGTGACTACATCCTGCTCGTTAAGCTTCATCCTGCGGTTAAACATTTAGCCAAAGCTGAAACAGATGGTGAATGGATATTTGATGTGTCCGATCAGCCGCTCTATCCTTTGCTCTATGCCTGTGATGTCTTGATTACGGATTATTCGTCAATTGTGTTTGAATATGCGCTGCTTCAAAAACCTGTTTTATTCTTCACTTATGATCTAGAAACTTATCGAACGAAACGCGGCTTAGTCGATCATTATGAAGACATCATTCCAGGAAAGGCTTGCGTGACTCATGACATGCTCTTAAAGGAGCTAATGCAGCTAAACGAAGCAGACAATCGAGCCTTATTAAAAACCTTTGCTGAGGAATGGAACCAATATTCAAAGGGGCAGTCAAGTAAACAGCTCTTATCATTTATCGAACAGCAGCTCTTACACAAAAAACGTCCGGCTTCTCAATAGGAAGCACGGACGTTTTTTTATTGGTTATACACCGGAATATCATAATACAGCGTATAGTTATCAAGTAAGTTATATAAACTATACATACGAGTGACCTGTTTATAAGCCCATCCAATATCCGTTGCATATTGATGAGTGGCTGCCGCAGACCAGCGCATTTTATAAATCGTATCTTGTTGGTATGTGGCGTTATTGATATAGCTGTTACCAATGAATTTTGCCCCGCCGATAATGGCTGCTTCTGGCGTAAACCATTGCTGTTCATACGCATACTTTGCACCAAGGTAATTCGGATTGCTGTCATATGCACCAATGCCATACATATTATATACGATCTTATCATTAAATTTCGTACCGTTCGCTAAAACCGAACTTCCGTTACCAGTTTCAAGCAGCGCATGAGAAATTAAATAGATTTCGTTGATATGATACGTTTTCGCTGCTGTAATAAAGGCTTGTCCTTTTCCAGCTAGAATACCTTTCCCTGCTAAAATCTTCGAATTGACTTCAGCCGGATCGAGATTCGCAGCTTCAGAGAGTTTGAGAAATTGAAAATATGATGGCGTACCCTCAACGATATTGGCTGGGTCTACATATTTTAATACTTCTGCTGAACTCGCATTTCTCCAGCCAAGGCTGATCTTTATCCAGTTTCCTTCTTTCCCAAGCTGTTTCACTTTTGTGCCCTTGTTCAGCTGTGCCACAATGTTGCTTGAAGAACTTGAATCCGGTGTAGAACGTACATTTAACCCATCCGTATTCACTGTTGAAGTCGCTGCGTCTACATATGTCGCATACACATATGCCGCACCATCTGTCTGTGGTGACACCTTCATTTGTTTGTTCACCATCTCATTGACAGTGAGGTTATAATTCGTTTGCATAACCATTGGACCATTTTTGATTTTGGTTGCGGTGGCTGTCCAGCCATATTGGCTTTTCACAAAAGCAATGGCCGCATTGGCACTGGTTAATCCGGTGAATTGCTGCGTCATGTTGATTTTATATACCGGTGATGTTGTCGTTGTATAAGCTGCTGTTTCATTCCGTTTTTTGAAAAATGTCATGCCTTGATCACGCAATGCAGCAGTCGAAATGACACCTGTTTTGATCTGATATTGACCATAATCGGTTGTACCCGTTTTTTGGGCGGCCGCCTTCATTTTTTGTTTCGTCAAATAGCTAAGTGCTTGATTGAGTTTTGTCTGATTCACAGTCGCCTCTGTTGTGATACGGTATTGCTTGACAACTTCTGTTAAAGTTTTTGTACTACTGGCAACCCCATTTTTCTCAATGATTTCTTGCGCCTGCTTCACTTTGTTTTGATCATATACAGGTGTTGTCACCAAGCTATACGCTTTGGTGACGGCTTGCCCCTGGGCTGTTGTGATGTTACTTGTTACCTGTTGTGCCTTTAAGTATTCGGCACCTTTATTCACTTTTGCCTGGTCCATTGCTTGATTGACGACAAGTCGATACGTGCTGTCAGATGCTACACCTGTTTTTTTCGTTGTTGCGGACACCTTTTTCTTTTGGAAGAAAGCGGCTGCTTTTTTCGCTTGATCATCACCCAAAAGATTCCCAGTCACTACTTGATATGGCTGCGTAGAAGATATTTTTTTGGACGTATAGTGCCATTTCTTTTTCTTGAAAAAGTCCACTGTTTTTGCGTAAGCCGTATCGTTTAATTGATTGAGCTTCACGATATAATTTTTCGTTTTCCCTACTCGCTGCAACGTACCGGCAGCACCAGTTTGTTTCTTGATCTGCGCTACAGCTGAGGCTGCTTGTTTGCTGTCTTTGAAATAGCCCGATTCCATGCTATACACATTTTTAGCAGCTCCTGCCTTCTGAATCTTCCCGCTGATTTTTGCTTCTTTTTGCAGCTGGGTCAGAAGGATCTGGGCTTTAGACTGGTTAGCTTGTGCAGCTGATGTGACGATGTAATACGGCTTGCCTGCAGCCACCGTTTGAAGCACTGCTTTTATACCAGATTCCTTTTGAAAGCCTTGCAGGATGGTATTTGCCTTACTTTGTCCAACAATATTGCCTGAGATCAGCTGATACACGGTGCCCGCTTTGCTTTCAGTTTGGTATGTACTAGTGACTCCGACCTGCTTTTGTAATTCCGTCTGAATATTTTTGACCTTCGTTTCTGAATCAATGACTCCTGAAATGACCTGATAAGAAGGTTTGCTTTGATTGATAGGTTCATAGGAGCTATTGAGCCCTGATGTTTTCGTCAGCTCTAATGAGAGCTTTTTCGCCTGGCTTTCATCGTTGATTGGGTCAGATACGACCTTTTGTAAAGGAAGGCGGTCACCTACTGGAGACACAGTACCGCTCATGCCCAGCTCCTTTTTTAATGCCGTAGCACTTGCACTTGCTGCAGCTTGTGAGTCATATCCTGAGGCAATGAGTTGATAGGTTGATGTATTTCCTGAGGTTTGATAAGTGGCTGTCCACTTTTTGTCCTTTTTCAATGCGTCAACTGCTTTTTTCACTTCTGCTTCTGTTGTAAATACTTTTGAGGTGCTGATTGTATAAATGGATTGATCGACATAGGAGGCTGCTTGTGCTTCTTTGCCTGTGTGTAATGTCATACCAAAGGCAGCTGCGAGTAACATAATCTTGATGGTTTTTTTCACGTTCCCTGTCCCTCTCTTAATTTTGCATATAGTCTACTAATCTCTTTATCGACAAAAACATCAGACTTTGTTAACAGAATAAGATTAATATATTTAAATTCCATGAAAAATGTCATTTTCGGGGGGACTTTTACCCCAATACATCATCTTAAATTTACTTTAAAGATAAAATGATTTCTTAATTTTCCTTTAAAGATATGGTATCATAAAACATTATTTGAATTTTCTATCGATAATTTCAAATTCACTTCTATTGTCAATAATAACGAATTTTTTGACTTTTTCAATAGTATTATTAAAAGGAGTCATAATGATGAAAATGAAAAAGAAAATCTCCAAACAGAAAAAAATATTAAAACGAAAAATAAAATTTTTAAAAGATCCTTTAATGAATTTTACTAAGGATCAAAGGCACCAAAGAAATAATTTGTATGCATTCTATTATCAGCGTTTTGATGTTGTTGAAAAAACCGTACTTTATGAATCTAGAGATGGAAAAAGTATGACCGATAGTCCATTAGCCATTTTTGAATATTTGCTACATAAGCCTAATTTTAAAGACTATACACACATTTGGGCAATTGAGGATTTTGAAATGTTAAAACCAATTTTAGATAAGTATACCGATTATCAAAACATCATTTTTGTAAAGCGTAATTCTAAAGATTATTTGAAATACTTAGCTACTGCAAAATATTTAATTAACAACTCTACTTTTCAACCATTTTTTATATGTAAAAAGGAACAAGTCTATATCAATACATGGCATGGCACACCTTTGAAATATATGGGCTTTGATATTCCAGGAAACCCTGCACATTCTCAGAATGTATTGAGAAATTTTTTAAACTCTGATTATCTCATTAGCCCAAATGAACATACAACAAGTATGTTTATAAATAGTTATAAGTTGAAACATCTTTTCTCGGGGGGAATTATAGAAGAAGGGTATCCAAGAATTGATTTAACGTTGAATACCAATCCTCTTGAATTTAAAAAAGACCTTCACTCTTTTGGGGTAGACCTTTCTTTAGAGAAAAAAACCATAGTATATGCACCTACTTGGAAAGGGACAAGTGTAGGTAAAGTTAAAAACAATTTAATTCAGATCACTTCTGACCTGAATTACTTACACGAACGTTACAGTCAAGAATATAATATTCTTCTTAAGCTTCATCCATTCCTGTATCACCAAGCCAGTCAATTAGTAGAATTACAAGGTCGACTGATACCAGACTTTGTCGATACAAATATGCTGCTAAGTGCGACCGATTTATTGATCACTGACTATTCAAGTATATTTTTTGATTTTCTAGTTACAAATAAACCCGTTCTTTTTTATATGTGGGATGCAGATGAATATAATGAAGAGCGAGGCATGTATTTTAATCTTAAAGACCTTCCTGGTCCCCGTCTTTATAATATTAAAGATTTGGCAGATTCAATTGCTTGTATAGAAGACATAAATTCAAGATTTAAACATCAGTATAATCGATTTAAACATGACTTCACAAAACATGACGATGGTAAAGTGACTGAAAGAGTTGTTAAAGCTATTTTCAACAAGGATACGGAAACCATCCGTTTCATCAATACTTTTCATGAAAAAAAAGAAAAGATATTGATTTACCCTGGGGGGATGAAAAATAATGGTATCACTTCCTCTTTCATTAACTTAACACAAAATATTGATTATCATAAATATGATGTTAGTTGCTTTATGAGTACACCAAACTCCAAAGAAGTATTAAATAATATTGCTAAAGTCAATAAAAATGTCAGGTTTATTTTCAAGCCAGGCCTACCTGTCTATACTTTACAAGAAGTTTATAAAGATAAATTCATTCATAATCGTGGAGTAACAGGTAAACTAGGAGAAAGGCTCTATCCACAAGATGCTTATTACAGAGAATTCAGCCGCCTTTTCGGAAAATCCACTTTTGACCATGTCATTGATTTTAGCGGCTATAGTTTATATTGGGCTAAATATCTCGTTTCTGCAGATGCTAAAACAAAAATATGTTTTATGCATAATGATCTTCTCTCAGATAGCGAAAGAACGATCAATGGTAAGAAGCCTCATAAAATAAATTTGAGAGGTTTATTCACCATATATCATAAATTTGATAAGTTGGTTAGTGTTTCTAAAGGTACAATGGAATTAAACAAACAGAATTTATCTAACTATGCAGATGAAAGTAAGTTTGATTATGTGATGAACTCAATCAATCCAGACAAAATTTTAGGAACAGAATTACAATCTAGTGACCAAAACACATCAAGCCTTATCCTATCAAATAAGCCTTTTAAATCAAGAGCAAAAATTTTAAGCAGCAAACATGATAAAATCTTTCCTACATTAGTAGAAGATGATCTCTCCACTTTTTCAAACAAAGAGTTTGAAAACAAAGTGGTGATGATTACAAGAAAAGCTGTAACAAAACAAAACGAAGTTCTATATAAGTTCTCTTATGAAGATCATGTTGTAGGATGGTTAAATAAAAAATCTTTCAAACTTCTTCCAGATAGCATTATATGTGAAGAAGAAGTTCATAGATTGGCAGTCATTACCAATCCTAATCGTAATGATATTTGGACAAAGCCCTATAAAACGAAGGGAATTAAAAAGGTTTCTTCGAGTCACCCCTATAAGAATATTATTGTAGAGATAGATCGAGAAGCTAGAACTGAACGTTCACTCTACTGTAGATTCTATATCAACAAACAACTAATAGGCTGGATAGACTCATCAGCACTAAAAATACTGCAGAATTATGAAGTAAATGGTGTTCCATCTGAGGAAAAACAAGTAATGATTGAAAATGAAAAAGAAACATTATTGAACAAAAATTACCACGAACACGAAGAATTTATTCGCTCATTGCACAATAGAACACTTTTAGAAAGAAAAATAAATAAGAAAATGAAAATTGTCCATACAGAGAATCATACAATATGGACAAAAGCATATCCAAATTTCGGATTTGCTAAAGTCTGCAGCGCTGAGTTATATAAAGATGCTATTGTGACTGTACACAAGAGCCACAAAACAAAAGAAGCGACATATTACCAATTTTCTTTAGACGGAAAAGTGATTGGATGGTTAAATGTAAGAGCGTTTAAAACATTAGATCATCAAACTATTTTAAACCGTAAAGAAGTGAGCTATTCTGCTTCTCTGCATTTAAATGAATTTAAAATTTATAAAAAAACTAGTGAAAATACTAGGTTTAAAGTCTTAAAAGATTATTATCTGTACAATCAAAAAGAAGTTGATATTACTGAAGAAATTACCACGCCTATATCAACTTACTGTTCCATAGAGCTTAATAATGAAAAAGTCGGATGGGTAGATAAAAAGGCACTTGAAATTCATGAAGTTCAAGGGTTTAAAATAGGAAATAGGTTTGTTCCTTATCCTTCCAAAGAACACTATAATTTTGTTAATATGGGACGTTTGTCTCCAGAAAAAGGACAAGATAATTTAATTACTGCTTTTAAACAACATGTAGAAACCAATGCAAATAGCAGACTATATATTCTCGGCGATGGCCCTCTTAAAAATGACCTTCAAAAGTTAATAGACAAATTAAAATTGCAAAACTATGTGTTTTTAGTAGGCCAAGTTGAAAATCCATTTACCATCCTAAAAATGTGTGACTGCTTTGTTTTATCATCGCACTATGAGGGCCAGCCAATGGTACTTTTAGAAGCAATGACGCTAGGGATGGATATCTTGGCAACAGATATTATTGCCAATCGAACAGTTTTAGAGAATGGTAAATACGGTGCTTTAGTCAATAACAGTGTCGATGGGCTTGTAGGCGGGCTTAATAACTTTAGTACCCATACAAATCCTACTTATGCTACATTCAATTACAAAGAGTACAATAAAAGAGCAATGGATACTTTTTATAAAGTGTTAAATTAACTAGAAAAGACTTTCAAGCTGTATACCACACTTGAAAGTCTTTTTCTTTTTATATATGTGACACAATGAGTTCACAAGATCCTTCAATCGAGAAGCTCCCTGTTTCAGCTGGCAGGATAAAATGAGCCCCTTTTGGCAGTGGGTACGTGTTCCCATTATGCTCTAAAGACCCTTCCCCATTAATAACACTGCACAGCAAAAACGGATAATCCTGCGAAAGCTCTACTTTTTGATCAATTTCCCATTTATACACAGAGAAATATTCTGCTTCGACAAATGTTCGAATGGTCACCCCTGGACGAGTTTCTACTGATTCATCTGCATAACCGTCTACATGAGGAACCGTTGTGACATCAATAGCTTGCGCGAAGTGAAGTTCACGCTCATTGCCATTTTGGTCTTTTCGTTCATAATCATACACCCGGTAAGTCGTATCTGAGCTTTGCTGCGTTTCAAGGACAAGCGTTCCTTCACATAGCGCATGAATGGTTCCGCTCGGCACATAATAAAAATCGCCAGGCTTAATTTTCACTCGCCGCAAGAGACCTTCCCAATCTCCGCTGTTCATCATGGTCACCAGCTCAGTTCGTGTTCTTGCATTATGACCATAAATCATTTCTGCTCCTTCTTTGCAGTCAATGATGTACCAGCACTCTGTTTTTCCAAGCTCTCCATTTTCATGTCTTCCCGCATAATCATCATCTGGATGTACTTGAACGGATAAGTCTTGGTTTGCATCTAAAATTTTGGTTAATAGCGGGAAGCGGTCGCCTTCTATTCCCCCGAACAATTCTCTGTGATTGTCCCAGAGTTCGATCAACGTTTTCCCTTTATATGGACCGTCTTGCACGACACTTGGTCCGTTTGGATGAGCAGAAATTGCCCAGCATTCTCCCGTTCGATCAGAAGGAATATCATAGCCAAATTGATCTCTTAAGGCTGTACCTCCCCATATTCTCTCCTTCAATTCAGGCAGTAAAAAAATTGGTGACTGCTTCATTCAGGATGACTCCTCCCTTTGCTACCCTTTGATAACCCTTGCCAAGCATGATGAAAACTAGCAAGTCTCAACTTTTATTATGACGCTATCTAAAGAGAAGTCAATCCTTTCAGTACACCGAATGAAAACGATAACACCCAAAATGTTTCACCCTTTAACTGAGCCTGCAAGAAGCCCTTTCACAAAGTATTTTCCAAGCAGAATATACACCAAAAGGGTCGGCAGTGCTGCCAAAATAGCCCCTGCCATCTGGACATTCCATTGTACAATTTGACTGCCTGATAGATTTTGCAAGGCAACCATGACCGGCTGATGCTCCGCAGTGGTCATCGTGACCGCAAATAAAAACTCATTCCACACATTTGTGAACTGCCAAATGGCAACCACGACAAATCCCGTAATAGAAAGCGGCAGAATCATATGTCTGAAGATCCCGATAAACCCTGCTCCATCCATTTTCGCCGATTCAATCATTTCATCAGGAATGCTCACATAGAAATTGCGGAACATAAGTGTTGTGATTGGCAGGCCATATACGACATGGACAAGCACAAGGCCTGGAATGGAGTTATACAAACCAATTTCACGTAAAAATTGAATGAGTGGAATGAGAATGCTCTGATACGGAATAAACATACCGAACAGCATCAACGTAAACACCACTTCTGACCCTTTGAAACGCCATTTGGACAGTACATACCCATTCATCGCACCTAATACAGCAGACAATAAGGTAGCAGGAATGACAAGGTAAAGAGAATTCATTAAATTGGGCGATAATTTTTCAAAAGCGATTTGATAGCTTGAAAAATCGAGTGTAGACGGAAGCGACCACATTCGCTCAAGCGTGACTTCACCTAATGGCTTTAAGCTTGTAACGAGCATGACATAGACAGGCATGAGAAAAAATAGACTGCACAACATCAGCAGCGCATAGAGAACTGGACGAACGAACCTTCTTGCGGTCATGATGAAGCCCCCTTCCGGCTAGACAGGAGATACGGTACGATAAAGACCGCAACAGAGATCAGCATGACGATTGCAATGGCGGCACCGCCTGCATAATGGTTTCCTCTAAAGGTCATTTCGAACATATAAACACCCGGCACATCGGTGACAAAGTTCGCACCTGGTCCTGTCATCGAGTAAATCAAATCGAAAATCTTCAAAGAAATATGAGCCATGATAATAATAACACTCGCTGTAATTGGTTTTAAAAGCGGGAAGATGATTTTCCGGTAGATTTGCCACTCAGTGGCTCCATCCATTCTAGCAGCCTCTCTCACTTCCTCTGGGATGCCTCTAAGACCTGCCAAATACATCGCTAGTGAGAACCCTGTCATTTGCCACACAGCTGCAATGACGACTGCAATCATTGCAGCTGGTACACCAAATTCAATTTTCCCCCATACAAATCCAGCTAAAATGTTCGTATCAGTGTACCACTTTGGCTGGATGCCAAGTGTTTTCAAAAACAGATTCACGCCAGTTGACGGATTTAAAATCCATTGCCACACGACACCGGTGACAACGAAGGAAAGGGCCATTGGAAAGAAGAATAAATTCCGAAAAAGTGATTCACCCTTGATTTTCTGATCTAGTAAAATGGCCAGTACAAGCCCTGAAGCAATGACCGCTCCAATAAAAAACAGTGTAAAAAAGACCGTGTTCCGAAGATCTGACTGAAATCGGAAATCTTGAAACAGCATGACATAATTGCGTATACCCGCAAAAGAGAAATCAGGAACAAGCGACGTCCAGTTGGTTAATGAAACATAACCTGTCCAGCCAATAAAGCCGTAAACAAAGATGAATAACAAAACAGCTGATGGTGCTAAAAATAGCAGGGCAAGCAACTGGTCTCCATTCCATTTTTTCCGAACACGTTTCACTTTTGCCGCTGGTGTTTTTGTGATCGGCGATGTGTCCATGCGCATGAAGCTACACTCCTTTTTAAAAAAGAGGCGGTGCCTATCGGCCGCCTCTTTAGACTTTATTTCATTGCATCTTTTAAAGAAGAAACAAACTGACTGCTGTCTTTTTGTGTCACGAAAATATTGACGGCTTGGTTTGCCTTCGTCACAAAGCCTTCTTCAGCAGCTGAGCCATGTGCGAGGGACGGCGCCAGCTTTGACTCTTTAAATGCCTTCATGGCCGATTTTCCATATTCATCATATTTTGATACATCTGCATCCACACGCGCCGGAATGGATCCCTTCAGCGGATTAAACGCATCCTGACCTTCCACAGATCCCAACACAGATAAGAACTTCTTCACGTTTTCTGGCTGTTTGACACCCTTTGGCAGTCCGAATGTATCAGTGATCACCATAAAGCTTCCCTCCGTACCAGGCGTTGCCACGTATCCGAAGTCTTTGTTCACCTTCAAGTCCAGATCATTCACAAAGTATCCCTTTGCCCAGTCGCCCATAACATTCATCGCTGCTTCCCCTTTTGCCACGAGCTGTGAGGCATCCTGCCAGTTACGAGAGCTATGATCGTCATTGACGTATTCGAGCATACGTCCAAAGATGTCTGCCGCTTCCTTCACCTTGGCGTCATCCAGTTTCAAGTCGCCCGTCCAAAGTTTCTGATAATCATCTGCGCCTAATACACCAAGCAGCACACTTTCAAACAAATGAGTAGCTGCCCATGGTTCTTTATCTCCAAGCGCAAGTGGTGTAATCCCTTTTTTCTTTAATGCATCTGCTGTTTTGAAAAATTCATCAAATGTTGTGGGCGGCTCTAAGCCTTGATCTTCAAAAACCTTTTTGTTATACCAAAGCACATTGCCTCGGTGAATATTCACTGGAACGGAATAGATTTTCCCATCTTTGCTCACAAGGTCAATCAGTGATTCTGGAAATTTGTCCTTCCAGCCTTCTTTTTCATAAAGATCATCCAGCGGCTCCATTTTACCTGCCGCGACCCAGCTTTCATTCAGCTCTGCCCCGCCATGTACTTGGAAGGTAGCTGGCGGATCATTCCCTTGCATCCGGCTCGTCAGAACAGCCTTGGCATTCGTACCAGCGCCACCAGCGACAGCTGCATTTTCAATTGGAATGTCTTTATTTTTCTCTTCAAACAATTGAATGAGTGCCTTCAGCCCGTCTTCCTCACCTGCACCAGTCCACCAAGAGAAAATTTCTAGCTTCTCCGCTCCGCCCTCTTTCTTTGCATCTGAGTTCGTCGATGAACTGCAAGCAGAGATGACCAGCATACAGAGTGCCAATAAAGTTAAGCCTAATTTAAATTTCATCATGGATCCCCCATCCCTTTTTTGTAAGCGTTATCAAAATAAGTATACTGGCAGATCCTTGCTTTTTTTCAGGCAAATTTCTTCACTTTTTTATGAAATTCTTCATTTTTTTACGACCTGTTTTCGATATTCTTTCGGTGAACAGCCGACCGTTTTCTTAAAGACACGACTGACGTAATTCGGATCTGTATATCCTGCTTGATAGGTAATTTCTTTTAAACTAAGCGAACTGTCTTTGAGAAGCTTCTTAATTTTGTCCAGCCGGCAGGTCGTCACATATTCTTTAAACGTCAGACCGGTCTCATCTTTAAAGCGTTTTGTGAAATAAGTTGGGCTTAATTCGACATAGGCAGCGGTTTGCTCCAGCGTGATATTTTCATAAAAATGTGTTTTAATGTATCGTTTCGCCCGCTCTATGTCATTCACTGTCTGAGTTCTTGCTTCATACAGGTCAAATAAATGCTCACAGCATTGGCGGCATTCTGCTTCCGTAGTGATCGTTAAAACAGGTAAATCTGCTCGAAGTCGTGACTTTAATAAGATGAGCAGCTCTTTTACATGTGAAATGGTCGCTCCTTCTAAATAAAAGGCATCATAATATGCTAGGGCGTCCTCTCTCCTCCCTTCTTCTAGTGCAAGCATCATGTCATCGGCAAGCTCCGGCAGATTCATTAATGGAATGGATTGCAGCTCTGTGTTGTAAAAACCATAACGAACAACGCCGCCATCCTTTTTGCGCTGATAATAGGACAGCTTAGCCTCTGCTGCACTTTTTTGAAGATGAAGCGGGTTGGAGACTGGGTGTCCCATGCCAACGACAGGGGAAGGCTGTTCTCTTGTCATGGCAGCTCGAATGGCTTGAAGTACGTCCGCCTTTAGCTGCCCCGGTGCTTGATGGCTATAAATAAAGCACGTCATCAGCCCGCCGCCCGCCTGAATAGGCACCGCATTAAAAAGAGCGGATTTCTGTAAATCAATCAGTAACTGATCCCCGCCAGTCCGCTGAACAGCGATGACGAGGCCTGCTTTAAATGCCTGAAACAGCCGCTCAAACTCCATCGAGGTATCAGGCTGTCCGTTGAATACATGGGCTTCCAGCCACTTTGACTGCTGAATGACTGCTTCTTCCTGCCGCTGAGAAGCCTCCCGCTGAATTTCAGCTGCAACAGACCGAATGACTTTAATGGTTTCGTCTTTGTCAGCTGGTTTGACGAGGTATTGTTTGACCCCTTCCTGCATGGCTTGCTTGGCGTAATCAAACGTATCGTAGGCTGTCAGCATAATAAATTTTGTGTATGGACAGCTTGCTTTGATCTGTTTGATCGCTGTCAGTCCATCCATGCCAGGCATCTGAATATCCATGAGCACAAGGTCAACTGGCTCTGATCGTACAAATTCAACCGCTTTCTTTCCATTCTCAGCTTCCCCTGCAATATGACACTCTGGCAGCCATTCGGTCATGAACTTACGCATCGCCATCCGCTCAATTTTTTCATCATCTACAATCAGCACGTTCAACATGCTCGTTCCTCCTTTATCGGAATCGCCAATTGAATGGTGGTGCCTTCATTTGGCTTTGAATCAATTTGAAGCGCATCCTGCACCCCGTAAAATAAACGCAGTCTTGATATCACATTTCGAAGACCAATCCCTGTCGAGTGGCCTTTACTGAGTGTGTTCGAATCATCCTCTTCTTGCGATAGCAATCTCTTTTTCTCTCTATCACTGATTCCAAGTCCATTATCCTGAATCCGAATCATCACAAAGCCTTTGTCTCGATAGATAGAGAGCTTAACAAGCCCGTTCTCCTCCTTTGGTTCTACCCCATGAATAAAGGCATTTTCGACAAGCGGCTGTAAGGTGAGACTTGGAATATGAACAGATAGACATGACTCATCTATGGTCGTTTTACATGTAATGCGATCGGCAAATCTCGTTTCTTGTATATGAAAATATTCTTTGACCACTTTCACCTCTTGTTCTAACGTGACGGACGTGCTGAGAGGAGATAACGAATACCGCATCAGTGTAGAAACAGATTGAATCAATTTCGATGTCGCATCAGCTGACTCTAAGTAAGCCATACGTGATACGATGTTTAATGTATTAAATAAAAAGTGTGGATTCATTTGGTTTTGCAGTGTTTTCAACTTCATGTCTTTGATTTTTTGATCTAAGGCAGCCTTTTGTTTCATCTCTTCAATCATCACCTTCATCTCTTGCCGCATTCGTTGAAAGGCATCATTTAACACAGAGATTTCGTCCTTTGATGTCACATGCAAATTCGGCCCATCAAAATGACCTTCTGATACTTCTTTGGCACTCCGAGATAGATGAACAATTGGTCTTGAGATTCCGCCAGCAATCATATAAGCCATCCATAATGCGATCCCTATGGATAACGTAAACAGGCACAGAGTAAAGAGCGCATACGTATGATGTCTTTTTTGAAGTGATTGATAGAGTACCTGATACTCAGATAATTCATCATCCAGAAGGGTCATCGTCTGCTCTTGTATATAAGAGGAGACGGTTCTTACTTCTTTCACACTTGCAGCATATTCTTTGATTTTCCCTTCTTTGACATGAGTCATGGTCGCATCACTTTCATTCATGAGCGTCCGCATCATATATTGATATTTTTCAATGGAGGGAATTGCGGCATGAAGCCCTGCATCTTTCAGGAGCATCTGATCATAGGACGTCATTTTCTGTTTCGATTCACCATATTCTTTAGCAAACTGTCGGTCCTTTTCAATGGCATAGGCATTGACCTTTTCATACATCGTTTTTGCTTCTGTCGATATATCATTCAGCAGGAGAAAGGAACGAAAGCTCTTGCTATATTCTGATGTTATTTTCGAGCTGCTCCAATAAACAAAAAAAGCGGCCACGTTGCCAAGGAGCACAAGGATTAAAAATGCCAATAATAATTTACTTCGAATCCGCTTCATGGCTGAACCCCCTGCAGCTTTTCTGCTTGATAAAGAGGCAGGTCCTTCCGCCGAATCACACTGGTTCCCGTGTACTGAAGCGGCTCTTCTTTTTCACCTTTTTGCAAACGAACAAGTGATTCAACCGCTTGGTAGCCCATTTCATAAGGATGCTGCACGACCACCGCATCAATTTCTCCTTCATCAAGCGCCTGAATCGTATCAGGCAAAGTGTCAAATGCGAGCACATAAAAATCAGCAGAAGATCGATATTGCTCTGTTGCTTGAATGATGCCTACACCGTCTAATGCACTTGTTCCATAAAATGCAGTGAGCTCCGCATGATCGTTTAGTAGTTTATACGCAGCACCGGAAGCCCCTGATTTCGTAATGGCTGATTCTTCTATGCCAACAAGATGAATGCGTTTTTCAGCAGAAACTGCATCTCGAAATCCCTTCACGCGAAGCTTCTGGTGGATCGCATCAAGCCGCCCCGTGACAATGCCAACATACTGTTCGCCTTTTGTATCTGCGATGAGCGCCTGTCCTGCAATAAAACCTGAATAATAATTATCCGTTCCAACATACACTTGGCGCTTGCTCTCCTCTGCATCGGTATCGACTGTGACGACATCAATCCCTTTTTCCCTCGCTTTTTGAAAGAGAGGCTTGTATTTCGTCGCATCAAGTCCCTGCGTCATAATGCCATCTACATGCCCGGCAATCGCCATATCAATGGTTTTCAGGTGATCATCTACATCAGCCTGCTTTGGACCTAGATATTCAAGATACACACGATGAACTTCAGCCGCATCAGCAGCTCCCTTTTGCACCAATTGCCAATATTCATTATCAAGTTCCTCCGGCACAAGGACAAAGTGATATTGATATGTTGACACCGCCTTTTCGGAAGCGCTTTCAATTTTAACTAGATCTAGACCTAATACACATAAAAAACCCACGGATACCACACAAAATGTGAGAAATGCGCCCATTCCAATCCACTTAGACCATTTCACGCATATCCCCCTCCTTCCATTGTTACCGCATAAAAAAAAGAGCTGCTTATAAAAGCATACTCTCTCGACCTCTATAATTCCTTTGTCATAAATAAACTGTTTGGATCTTCTTGATATGAACCAAAAGGCGGGCAATATTGAAACCCAAAGCTTTCATATAATTTTCTTGCCGGTTCAAAGAAAGCAATCGCACCCGTTTCAAGGCTGACTCGTGTATAGCCTCGCTTCTTCGCCTCTTGGAGAAGATGGGTAAGCAGATGCTTCGCTACCCCTTTTCGCATATGGGCTGCCGCTGTCCTCATTGATTTGAGTTCCCCATGTTCACTTGATAACTCCTTGATGGCTCCGCAGCCAAGAAGCGACTCCCCATCCCACACACTCCACACTGTGACATCTTCTTTTTTCAAATCATCTAGTGGAAGAGCATGAATGCTTTCTGGCGGTGAATGCTTCTTCATCTCTACTAAATGGCCGGCAATCAACTGTTCTATCCGTCCATCTTTTAGTTCATCTTGTTGAATGTACATACCAATCTCTCCTTTATACACATTGTACGTGAAAAGGTGCGTCTTCCCCGCTATGATGTCAGATAAACGAACAAACAACCGGCATCCATGAGCCAGTTGTTTGTTGTCATCTATATGATGGATGAGGAGAGAACAGCTTGTAATTCTTCTGCTGTACTGCTTTCAAGCTGGCTGCCGACACCTACGGCCACTGCTCCTGCTTCGAGCCATTTAGGGACATCAACTGGATGAATACCGCCAGTTGGAATGAATTCAATTTCAGGAAATGGACCTTGTAAGTTTTTCATATAGGACAAACCGAAGGAGCCGCTCGGAAAAAGTTTTAACAAACTGTATCCATTGGCTTTTGCCTGCATGATTTCACTCGGGGTCAGGACACCTGGTACATAGAGTGTATCGTGAAAGGATAGATGCTCTCCGATTACAGGAAGATATCCCGGGCTGACAATAAACTGAGAGCCTGCCTCAATGGCTGATTGTGCCTGTTCAAGTGTCGTAATGGTTCCCGCTCCAACAATGAGGTCTTGCTCATGCCGAAAGGATGCGATGATGCGTTCGGCATTTGGGGTAGTATACGTCACTTCAATGGCACGCACCCCTTTTTTCTTTAAACGCTCAATCATCCCTAGCCCCTCTGCCTCACTATCTGCTCTAACTACTGCAATCAGTTTACAAGCCGAAAGCTGCTCTTTAACGCTCAAACTTGCTGACTTTCCCATACTTCTCATCCTCCTTCATTTCGTTTCGCCTTTGATATCGTTTTGCTTCTTTCATAAATGCCTGAAGCTTCTCCCGCGTAGGCAGTCCATCATGATCTCCTGGCGACATAACCGCAAGTGCCCCAATGGCATTACCCCTTGTCACGGATTTTTCATATGATAAGCCGTCAAGCAGGCCACTAATGACCCCAACTGCAAATCCATCACCAGCACCAACCGTATCAACGACATCTTGAACATGAAAACCCTCGACAATGCCTTGACCGGCTGCACTTTTAAAAAAGGCACCTTCCGCTCCGAGCTTAATGACCACGAGTTTGACACCTTTTTGCAAATAAACGTCTGCAATCTCTTCCGGCTCATGACACCCAGTGAGTCTTTGCCCTTCTGCAAGTCCGGGGAAAAACCAATCTACTTGAGAAGCCATCTGGTTCACCGTATGAATCATATCTTCTTCCTCTTCCCAAAGCTGAAACCTAAGGTTCGGGTCAAATGAAATCGTTTTTCCTGCTCCCTTCATTTCTTTTAGGGCATGAAAAGAGAACGCTCTCATTTCACTGGACACTGCAGGTGGAATGCCTGTCAAATGAAGGTGTCCGGCCTGATTAAAATAGGCGGAAGGAAAGTCGCTTGGATTCATGGTGCTCGCAGCAGAGCCTTTCCGGTAATACGTCACATCCGGATCTCCATTGATGACTTTTGATTTCAGCAATATCCCCGTTTGAGACCCATCATTTGAACGGAGCACTGCATTTGTATCGACCCCTTCTTTTTGAAGCTCTTCTAAAACAAATGTGCCAAGTGAGTCTGCTCCGACTTTGCTCATCCAGCCTACCTCAAAGCCTAACCTTGCCAAGCCGATAGCGACGTTACTCTCTGCACCAGCAAGTGCTTTTTGGAACGTATTCACTTGATGAAGCTCCCCAATTTCTTTTGCATAAAACATCGCCATTGATTCCCCAAATGTGATCACATCCAATGCTTTCACTCCATTCTCCCCTTTCTTGGTACCGGTTTCAAATTAGTTGAAAAAGAGAGAGCATGCACGTATGGATACTCTTCTCTGCCTTCGCTTATATAGATTTTCTCACCATGATTTCACCATCGAGTTGAATGGTTTGGGGAGCACTTTCATCCCCTTCAAGCCGCGTTTTGATTTTTTGCATGGCTGCTTTCCCCATTTCATGAGATGGCTGTGCAACCGTTGTGATTCCTGGACCTATCAGCTTATACCATTCTGTATCATCAAATCCGGCAATGCCTGTCTCCTCAGGAATCTTTACCCCAAGCTCCACGAGTTCACTGATGAGCTTCAGCATGAGTAATCCATTGCCGGCTAAAATTGCTTTTTTCTGGTTGTTTGATTGTAAAAAACGACGAACCTCATGCCGCATTTGTTCCTTTTGCTTCAAATTGATTTCTGCAATCATGGGCTTCTTATGTTTACTCATGACCGTCTGTTCATATGCTTCTTTCCGTTCTTCACGAGGACTAATCCCATCGACCGGCTCAGTAAAGAAAGCGATGTGCTCGTAGCCTTTTTCATACATTTGATGGAGTAGACGAATCGTGATATCTCGGTTATTCGTTGTCACAGTGTCGACCTTGAGTTCAGGTAATTTACGGTCCACAAGAACAATCGGTACACCGTTTTTCTTAAAATCTTGCAGAATGTCATTGTTTTGACCAGTCGTATTGATGATCAGCCCTTCAATATAATGCGCATTCAGCTTCAGAAGCATTTCTCGTTCTTTTTCTGGACGATTATCTGTGTTGCACACCATGATGCTGTAACCATATTCATCACAAATTTCTTCAACACCGCGAAGTGTCGCCACAGAGAAAGGATTCGTAATATCGGCCACAATAAAACCAATGACCTTGCTTTTTCTTACTTTCAGCCCTTGAGCAAGCTGACTCGGACGATAATGGAGCTCATCAATGGCTTTTTTAATCTTTTTTACTTTTTCAGTAGAAATTTCATTTGTTCTGCCATTGATGTACCTGGATACAGTTGATTTTGAGACACCTGCATAAGCTGCAACTTCGTTAATGGTGACCTTCGTTTGCTTTTTCTCTTTCATTCAAAAAACTCCCACGTTCGATCTTCTGATTTGTTTCGAAACCGATTTCAAATAAACTTAAAAAGAGCATATCATAAGTTGATGAATATCAGAAGATTTTTTTTTATAATCATGAAGAAAAATCCTTTTATATAAATAAAGAAAACGATTTCAAATTAACGGTTGACGCCGCTCTCTTTTTCCTCTAAAATTTTCCTTGAAACCGATACCAAATAAAATATCCATATGTTGTTTCAGATGGAAAGGGAGGCTTATCTTAAATGGAAAATCGTTATGCTGTACATCCTGAGCAGGTCAAGCGTTTTACAACAGAGGAACTTCGTCGTCATTTTCATATTCCTACACTATTTGTCAGTGGTGAATTGAAGCTGTATTATTCGCATGAGGATCGCGTGGTGATTGGTGGCGTCATGCCAAAATCAGAACCGATCAAATTGGATGCCGGCGACTTTTTACGTACGGATTATTTCCTTGAAAGACGGGAGATTGGCATCGTGAATGTCGGCGGGCAGGGAACGGTCACAGTCGATGGTGAGTCTTTTGTGCTGGAGCATAAAGATTTCTTATATATTGGACTTGGACACGAACATGTAGAATTTGCTAGCTCATCAGGCGAGCAGGCCAAGTTCTATCTTGTGTCAGCCACTGCTCATAGAGCGTACCCTACGCAAAAGGCAGCCATCGCTGACTTAACACCGAATCACTTAGGGGAAGCGGCGGCCTCAAACGTACGAAATCTGTATCAAGTCATCCATGCAGACGGCATCCAAAGCTGTCAGCTGATGATGGGGATTACTCAGCTTGAAACCAACAACACATGGAACACGATGCCTGCTCATATTCATGATCGGCGGATGGAAGTGTACTTATATCTTGATATAGAAGAAGATGCACGTGTCTTTCATTTTATGGGGGAGCCATCTGAAACGAGACATCTCGTTGTTGCAAATGAAGAAGCGGTCATTTCACCTGCGTGGTCCATTCATTCAGGCTCAGGTACAGCGAATTATTCATTTATTTGGGCAATGGCGGGAGAAAATTACACGTTCAAAGATATGGACTTTGTCCCAATGGACCAGTTGAGGTAATGAGATGACGACGACATCCTATGTAGCGTCCCTCTTTTCCCTTGAAGGCAAAACAGCTCTTGTCACAGGTCCTGGAACTGGTATTGGTCAAAGCATCGCTGTGGCGCTTGCCAGTTCAGGTGCAGATATCATTGGCACATACCACCATACACCCCTTGATGAAACAAAATCGCTTGTTGAACAGACGGGCAGATCATTTCATGCGGTTCAAGTAGACTTTGCAGATCCTCCGTCTGCTCAGCAGGATATCGATGCCCTTTTAAAACAGCATACAATTGATATTTTAATCAATAATGCTGGTACTATTAAAAGAGAGCAAGCGGCTCATTATTCAGAGGAAGACTGGCATACGGTCATCAATGTGAATATGAACAGTCTCTTTTTCCTCACGCAAAAGGTCGGACAGCAGATGCTGAAAAAAGGGCAGGGAAAAATCGTCAATATCGCCTCGCTTCTATCGTTTCAAGGCGGTGTCTTTGTCCCGGCCTATACGGCGAGTAAGCATGCAGTCGCAGGGTTGACGAAAGCTTTTGCAAATGAATGGGCAAGCCAGCACATTCAGGTGAATGCGATTGCCCCAGGTTATATTGCAACCAATAACACGCAAGCCATTCGGGACGATGAGAATCGGAATGAAGAGATTCTCAAACGAATCCCTGCTGGACGCTGGGGACGGCCTGAGGATCTAGCCGGTGCCGCCGTATTCCTCAGCTCACCCGCCTCCGATTATATGAACGGTCATATTTTAGCCGTAGATGGCGGCTGGCTTGCGAGATAAACATATGGAGAGAATTCCTATTTTCAGGGATTCTCTTTTTTCTATTTGCATAATTCTCCCCCTTCCGAGTCACTCTATAAAAAACATGATATGAGGGTGAGGTAATATGAAAAGTCGTATTGAACCAGATATACAGTCCGTCATCAAGCGCGTCAAAAGCTTTGCGGGGAAAAGTGATGATATCGTGTTCCATTCTTTTTCATTTGGTCCTTCCACTATCTCTGCATGTCTCGTGTACGTTGAAGGACTCACAGAATTCGAGATGCTTTCCAAACAAATCATTTCACCAATGCAAAAGGAACTGAAGATCACTGAAGTCGATCACACTACACTTCCTTCCCTTTCTAAAACATTCTTTGGCATTCAAAATGAAGTACTGGTAGATATAAACCTTGCCATTGAGCAGTTATATAGCGGCAGGGCTATTTTATTTGTGGATGGAGCGACGCAAGCGCTTGCGCTCCAAACAAATCTTTTTCAATTTAGAGAAGTAGAGGAGCCGCAATCTGAAGTCCTTGTAAGAGGGCCACGGATTGGATTTATTGAGAACCTTGAAAAAAACACAGCTTTACTTCGTGAACGGGCAAACGATCCGAACCTTGTCATTCAAAAGGTAAACATAGGTACTCGTAACAAGAAGTCTGCCGCTCTCGTGTATGTTCGTGATATTGCAGATCCCAAACTAGTAGAAGATGTTCAATCTCGCATGAAGCGAATCAAAATGGACGATATCCCTGAAACCGGCTATATCGAACAGCTAATCGAGGACAGTCACGTCTCCATTTTTCCACAGATTCAAAACACAGAACGCCCTGACCGGGTGATCGCCGCTGTGCTTGAAGGGAAGATTTCCATTTTACTCAACGGTACGCCTTTTGCGCTCATCATGCCTATGACACTGACTGCCTTGATGCAATCGCCAGAGGATTATTATCAGAGGTGGACAAGCGCCACCCTTTTACGTTTACTCCGTTATATTGCGGTACTGCTGACTATTTTTTTACCAGGACTCTACATCGCCCTTGTTTCCTATCATCCCGGCTTATTACCAACACGAATGGCACTCACCATCGCAGGTAGCCGGCAAAATGTTCCCTTCTCTCCTGTCGTTGAAGCCATCCTCATGTCGTTTACGATTGAACTGCTGCGGGAAGCCGGGCTTCGCCTTCCGAGGGCGATTGGGCAGACGATTGGACTGATTGGCGGTGTCATTATTGGGCAGGCAGCTGTACAAGCCAATATCGTCAGTGCATTAATGGTCATTATTGTGTCACTGACTGCCTTGGCCGATTTTACTGCACCCTCATATGACTTTAGCTTCCCATTACGAATTCTGCGGTTTATGGCGATTTTCAGTTCAGCGATGTTTGGGTTATACGGCTTAATCATGTGCTATTTATTTGTGCTTTGCCACTTGATGCAATTAAAGACCTTTGGTTTCGACTATTTCACACCTGTTTTGTCTTCACCGTTTTCAGACTTAAAGGATACGTACGTTCGTTTACCGATAGGGCTATTTAAATCGAGACCGAAAACAACCAAGACAAAAAATATCAAAAGACAAGGAGAGTAAAC
Source organism: Bacillus xiamenensis (assembly GCF_001857925.1). Lineage (NCBI taxonomy): Bacteria > Bacillati > Bacillota > Bacilli > Caryophanales > Bacillaceae > Bacillus > Bacillus xiamenensis. The sequence continues at coordinate 2,098,005 of NZ_CP017786.1, read as the reverse complement.
GATGTACAGAGCTGAGAAGCTATCATTGTTACAAGTCACCATTCTGTGCAGTTCTACAATGATAGGCGCTGGAATATTAACCATTCCACGCAGTTCTGCCAATTCAGGGTTCCCTGATGGCTGGATCATTGTATTAATACAGGGAGTCATCTTTGCTTTCATTGCGTTTTTGCTAGGTTGGATCGCTGAAAAGAATGCACCGGACACCATTTTTGAGTCAAATACAAGAGGAGCCGGCGCATTCTTTGGCACGATGTTTAATTTAATGCTAATTGCATATTTACTAGCCATTGTCGGCTTTGAGGCGCGTGTACTTGGGGAAGTGGTTCAGTTTTTCCTGCTGCAAGAAACCCCTATGACGGTGATTGTCATGATTTTTTTACTCGTGGCGATCTATCATTTGAAAAGCGGGATCTTTCCAACAGTAAAAATAGTGACATATATTTATCCAATCACCATGGTCATCTACATTGGACTCATGCTGTTTTGTCTAAAAATATTCGATTTTGATTATTTACGCCCTGTCATGGCGCACGGTTTTAGGGATTTTCGTAACCTGTTTCCTCAAACCTTTATTCAATTTACAGGCTTTGAAGTGATTTTGTTCGTTATACCGCTTATGTATAAAGAGAAAAGGTCGAAAGCGAAATGGGCGGCAGCAATCGGTGTCGGGATCACATCTCTTGTCTATTCCCTCACGCTTTTTGTTGTGATTGGCTCCATGACAGTTGGAGAAACGAAATCCCTCACGTGGCCGACAGTTTCTCTCATTCAAGCGCTTGAAATTGAAGGCGTATTTATTGAACGATTTGATATTTTCTTACTGACGATTTGGACATGCCAGCAGTTCATTTGTATGCTTGGTTTTTTCCAATTTGCCATTAAAGGCTGCCAAACAGTCTTTAAGACCACCAATTTAATGAGACTGCTATGGGTGCTATTTGTGATTTCCGCAGCATTGTCTCTTTTTCCGAGAAATATCAATGAAGTCTTTTACTACTCTACTTTACTCGGCTATTCGCTGTTCGCTATTTTAGCCATTCCTTTTATAACAGCTGTTCTTCTGATGATACGTAAAAAATGGGGAGGTCGTTCTGCATGAGAGGACGTCATTTATTGCTATTGTCTATGTCCTGCTGTCTTTTACTACTATCAGCAGGCTGCTGGGACTTAAAGGATATTGAAAAATTATCGTTTGTGCGTGGTGTTGGCATTGACGAGGAGGGTGACAACGGAGTCAAGCTCACCTATCAAAACCTTGTACCAAAAATGGGTGGAACACAAGAAACAGACTCTCCTGGCTATGTGAATGTGGTCTCGAAGGGGAAAAATGTACTGGAGGCTGTGAGTACCGTTGCCTTGAAAGGACCGCCGATCTATAGTGATCATCTTAAAATCTTTTTGTTCGGCAAAAATCAAGCAGAGCATCATGATATTCAAGGGACACTGAATCACTTTATACGAGATGATGAGGTTCGAAGAAGCAGCTACATCCTAGTGTCACGAGGTGATGCGTCAAAGGTGATCAACCAAAAATTAAAATCACAGCAAAAGGTTCCAGTTGAGCATATCTTTGAAACATCGAAAAACCGGAGCTTTAACGGAAAGATTTTACTGCCGACACGTATTGGCCGAGCGTCCGATTACTTTCAGATGGGCACAAGCTTTCTTGTCCAAAGTGTGGATGTAGTAGACGGTGAACTCACATACGATGGAGCAGGCATCATCCATGGGAAAACGAGAAAGCTCATAGGATTCATCCCAGCAAAAGATGTCCAATCCTTAAACTGGGTCATGAATCGCATTTCAGGCGGAGTCGTACCAGCCACCTACAAAGGCTTTCCAATCACGTATGAAATGAAGCAAGCAAAATCAAAGGTCGAACCTTATCTGAAGGATGGAAAGATTTCCTTTACCATTCATGTGACAACAGGCGGGAAGCTATCAGAGGATCAATATCCCCCTGAAAACTCATTCGATGAACATTACATCAAACGATTTGAGCGCATTTTTGCCAACAAAATGAAGGAGCGGATTCATAAAGCTGTTAACCACATGCAAAAAGAAGTTGGTGTTGATCCGATCTTTTTAAATCAGCAGGTGCGCATCAAGTATCCTGATTTTTGGGAACAGCATCGAGACGAGTGGGACACACTATTCCAAGAAGTAGACATTGATTATAAGATAAAAGTCAACATCTTAAACTTTGGTGCAGAGGGCGCAACGAAAAGCTTTAAATGGTAACAGCAAAAAGGCGGTTATCCCATGGGGGAACTGCCTTTTTTACGAGCCACAATTAAAAGTTGGTATAATGTCACGTGATCGGATAATGCTTTTGTTTGAAAGCCAAGTGCTTCTCCTACTCTCGCCACTTCGTCAAAAAATAATTGGACGTTTTGATCAATTTGCACATTGATTGGCTGTGTGTTCACAAGGTCAAACAAATGCTCTGGAAAGAGTGCGCTCATCGTTTTTGGTGTGAAAAACCTCATATGCGTTCGATCTAGAATCCCCGCATCTTGATACGTAAAATCACCTGTCATTAATGGCAGGAGCACTTCTGCATGCATCATATTAGGCAAGCAGCAAATGATCACGCCCCCTGGCTTTAAAGATGCGTGCGCTTGAGCAATCAGTTCCCATGGATCTGACATATGCTCTAATACATCAGAAAATATGATGGCATCAAAAAAAGTTTCCTTCTCTGACCACGGATACTCATCTGCTTTTGCCTCAATGACTTCTTTGTAATATGCCTTTGCAATCTCTGCTTTTAGTGCATCTGCCTCCACTCCGTACATGTCAACAGACTGCCGATTGATAAGCTCAAGTCCTGTCGCCCCTGCACCGCATCCCATATCCAGCACACATACGGCATCCTTAGGAAGCAGAGCTGCAAAGTATGGATGGGGCGCTATGAGGTTTAAATCAATGCCCCATTTATCTAAAAACCGAAGCCTGTTCTCGGCAAACAGTGTAGAGATGTTTGTCTCCTGATTCGCATGGAAGGTTGCATGACCGTGATGATGCACAAATGAATCATGGACGATTTGCAGCTGATATCCCTTTAATAATGAACGCAAACAAAGGTCGTCATCTTCAAATGACCCATATCCAAACCGCTCATCAAAAAACCCCACATCCTTGATCAGCTTTCTTTTTACCAGCAAACAAAACCCAACAAGTCTATGCACATACGTCCTCTGACCTTTCCTCGCAGCCGTATATTCCTTAGCAAAAGCAGGAAGCTCCTTCACATCTGTGTACGATGGATGAACGAGCTGAGGACCACTCACATAATTAGAGACTGGTCCCACCATGCCAATACGTTCTGATGCAAATAATGCCTCTTTTAATGGAGAAAGCCAGTTTTCAGTTACGATCGTGTCGTTATTTATAAAGAGAATACTGTCTCCTGTCGCTCGTTTCGCTCCTTGATTACAGCCCTTTGCAAAGCCTTGATTCTTCTCGTTATCAATGAACACGACATCTTCCAGTTCTCTGATATATTCCTTCGTACCGTCTGATGAGGCATTATCTACTACGATGAGTTCATATTGGTCACTTCGGGTATGCTGCTTGATGCTGTCGATACATGTTTTGGTTAAGTGCAGTTCGTTGTACGTCAGCATGACAATGCTCGTTTTCCCTTTCATCTCACTCCACCTTTCGCCCGCCTGTTCCATATGTATGTCATATGCAGCACGTTCAGAAGATGAGAGATTGTCTTTTCTTGATTAAACGTTTGTTTAACAAAGGGCTAAAATGAACTTGATTTATCCCTTTGTCTTCTTTTCATCGTGATAGAGAACCTTTGCATTCTAGGAAGGACGAGTACCGGCGCGGAGCGAATTTGACATTCGTGAGCACCGGCACGCAGGACTGCGGGCGAATGCGAGGGTTTTCTACACGCTGAGACTAGCCGCTGTATGCAGCTAGTCTTTTTTATACCGTTTCCCCTTCATCATTGACGACGGTGCGGTTTCTCTTTTTTAAATCTGCTTCAATCTCTTCAAGACTTTTCCCTTTCGTTTCTGTGACTAAGTATTTCACAAACAAGAAGACGCCTATGCCAATGACCGCATAAATCAGGAACAGATGACTGATGCCAATCGCACTTAACAAAGCTGGGAATGTAAGCGAGATGATCAAATTCCCTGTATGAAGCAGGAAGGTCGATACCCCCGTACCGATTCCCCGGACATGTACTGGGAACAGCTCTGGCAGCATCACCCATACGACTGGACCCCAGCTGACAGCAAAGATCACAATGAAGAGTCCTAAACAAATAATCGTTGTCCATCCAGCGGCTGTTGATCCTTCGAAAAATCGGTTCACTACCGACAGGACAATTAAACTAAGGACCATACCGGCATTCCCAAATAGGAGTAACGCTTTACGCCCGACACGATCAATGATTTTGATCGCCACAAACGTCATGACGACATTGACCGCACCAATACCCACAGTTCCTAAAATCGCCGCTGAATCGCCAAAGCCGACACTTGTGAATGTTTTAGGTGCATAGTAAATGATCGTATTTGTACCAATAAACTGCTGTAAAAAGGCTAAACCGACACCAGCGATTAAAGCTGGGCGCACCCATGGTTCAAATAACTCCTTCAAACCGCCCTTCTCTTCACTTTCCGCCTTTTGTATATCTGACATTTCTTCTTCAACTTCTTGCTTACTCTGTCTAAGTTTTGACAATATCTCTTTCGCCCGCTCCCTCTGTCCATGGACAAACAGCCAGCGGGGGCTTTCAGGCATAAACAAAATACCAAATAATAATAAAACAGAAGGAACAACGGCAATCCCAAGCATCAGACGCCATGCCTCTGCATCCGCTAAAACGTAGTTCACGATATAGGCGAGAAGAATACCGAATGTGATCATGAGCTGGTTTAAAGAGGACAGTGCCCCTCTTGATTCCTTTGGAGCAAGTTCAGATAAATATAATGGAACAATCGTCGTCGAGCAGCCTACTGCAAGCCCCAGTACGATTCTGAATAAGACCATCATCTCCGTATTTGGTGCAAGAGCTGTTCCAAATCCGCCAATAATAAATAAAATCGCTGCGGCGATAATGGCTTTTTTCCGTCCAAATTGGTCTGTCAGCTTCCCAGAAAGAGAAGAACCAAGCATCGCCCCAATTAAAATCGAGCTGACGACAAGCCCCTCTGTAAACGCATTTAAACCTAAATCGTCTTTCATAAATAAAATGGCGCCAGAAATGACACCTGTATCGTAACCATATAAGGCGCCGCCAAGTGCGCCGAAGAAATAAAGCCAACCATTCCGATTTTTCATGCTCATAACCCCTCTTTTATCTATGTCTTGACTGGATGATTCTCTATGAAAAATCATTTTCCTCACTTCCTGCCAATTCAAACATTTCGATGTTTTATGACAAATATATTTCATTTGCGTATCATCGAAACTTTTTATGAAGAACATACGTCAATTAAGCGTTGGTGAAAAAAATGTCGCACTATATCCCGTTTTAAGGTATATTTGTTTTAGTTTGTAAACATGAAGAAGGACATCTTTACTATAAAAATCATAGCGAGGGTTTAAAATATATGAATCAATCACGAAGCAAACGCAAAGGTAAAAAGCGTTTAAAACCATGGGTGAAAGTCACTCTTTTTATATTTGGTATTCTTTTACTGACAACCGCTTCTGTCACAGGCTATGCCTACTATAAAGTGACAACTGCTGCGAAAAAAGCACAAGTATCTCTAGAACGCGGTGCACAATCAGTCAAACGGATTGAAGCATTCGATCCTGGGAAAGACAGCTTTTCTGTCTTACTTCTAGGAATAGACAGCAGATCAGGCGAAACAGTTAAACAAGCACGAAGCGATGCCATGGTCTTGGCGACAGTCAACCGTACAAATAAAACCGTGAAATTATTAAGCATTCCAAGGGACTCCTATGTGAATATTCCAGGTCATGGCTATGACAAAATTACACATGCCCACGCATTTGGTGATGCAGATTTAACGGTGAGTACAGTGGAGAATTTACTAGATATTCCAGTTGACTTTGTCATTGAAAGTAATTTCAAAGCATTTAAGGAAATTGTGAATGAACTTAATGGTGTTTCTATTAACATTAAAGATGAATATGTAGTCAAACAGATTCAAAAAGATACAAAGGGCAAGGTTGTGCTTCAAACGGGGACGCAGACACTTAATGGCGATCAAGCTCTCGCCTATGTGAGAACGAGAAAAGCAGATAATGATTTAATGCGCGGACAGCGTCAAATGGAAGTATTAAAAGCCATTTTTGATAAATCAAAATCATTAACATCTATTCCGTCATATGACAATATCATTGATACACTTGGTGAGAATGTCTCAACCAACCTATCCATGAAAGAATTAATCGGCCTCTTCCCGCTTCTGACTTCATTGAAATCTGTTGATACCATTCAATTAAAAGGATCTGACTATCAGCCAAACGGCGTTTATTATTACCAATTAGATCAAAATCAACTGAACGAAGTAAAAGCTGAATTAAAGAAACAGCTTGAATTATCGTAAGCAGAAAGAGCTAAAATGATTTTTATTTTAGCCCTTTGTCTTCTTTCCAGCGTGACTTGAAAACCTTTGCAGTCTAGGAAGGACGAGTACCGGCGCGGAGCGAATTTAACATTCGTGAGCACCGGCACGCAGGACTGCGGGAGAATGAGAGGTTTTTTTCTACACGCTGAAAGCGTCCCTTTGGGCGCTTTTTCTTTTGACCTTGATCATTTGTCCATTTTTGTTTAGCCTTGATCATGAGGAACCCACGATTTTTTATTCTTTCATGAGAATGAAGGAAATCGTACATACTTTTGAAGAAGCGATTGCTTGAACGAAGGAGGATTTGACAACAATGAGAAAGATGATTGCGATTGATTTGGACGGCACACTCTTAAATACAAAAAGTGAAATTTCCATACAAAACCGGCAGGCATTGATTCGTGCGAAGGAGGCTGGATATATTGTAACCATTTGTACAGGGCGGGCGACTTTTGATGTGAAGAATCTTCTTGGTGATTTGGACATTCCCATTATTGCGGCAAACGGAGGAACAGTCCATACGGAAGGATACAAGCTCTTTAGCAGAATCACACTTGATCAAGAAACAGGGAAACGTGCTGCTAAGGCATTAGTGGAACGGAACATTTACTTTGAGGTATATACAGACGATGCCCTCCTCTCCCCCTTTGATGGAAAAGAGAAGCTGAAAGCAGAATTTGATGTGCTCAAAAGTGCAAATCCAAATGAGGATGCAGCTGATTTATGGGAAGGGGCCATGACCCAATTTAAACAATTTGGCATCAAACCAGTAGATGATATCCGCCAGATTTTCGAATCGAATGAATCGACCTATAAATTACTGTGCTTCTCATTTGATATGAACAAGCTGCAGGAAGCACGAAATCTTCTTGCCGAGATGCCTAAGCTCTCATTGACTTCGTCTGGAAAACATATCATTGAGGTGCTGCCGAAAGAGTCAGGGAAAGGACATGCCCTTAAAAAGCTCGCCGCCCATTATGGCGTAGACCGCTCCAATATTTATGCGATCGGTGACAGCCCTAATGATCTATCCATGTTCGAAGAAGCCGGTCACCGAATTGCGATGGGGAATGCGGTGGATGTCATTAAAGAAAAGAGCACATACGTCACAAAAGGCAACCACGAGGATGGCGTCGCCTATTTTATTGATCTGCTTTTACAGAATCAATTCCAAGAAAAAAAGACGCTTGTCTGATCAGCGCCTAGTGAGAAGTCCAGAAGTCCGATCCGCGTGTTGGTCGGGCTTTTTCTTTATTTTTCGATTCTAACAGCCGTCTCATATTTATCCTTCCAGTACGAGCTTGTTTTCATATTGGTAATGACAACGCCATTTGAGACCGTCACATGAATGACTTGATTTGATCCTGCATAAATGGCCGGCATCAATGAAGTCCCATTGAAGAAAACGAGATCTCCCGGCTTAAGTTCCGAACGTTTCACAGGCGTTCCTGCTTTGATTTGTCCTGATGCATAGCGGGGCAACTCAATGCCAAGCACTTCTTGATAGATAAACTGTGTGAATCCTGCTGTATCAAATCCTTGTTTTGGGTTCGTACCGCCTTTCACATAAGGAACTTCCCCAATATACGTAGCGGCTTTTGAAACGACCTTGTCTTCCTTCGCTAGTTTCAATTCAGTTAATCGTTTCGCACCTGTCCATTTCTCGCGCCAATATGATTCAGACAAATAAGAGATCGTCACACTTTCGGAACGGCTCGCGTGAATAAAGCGGTCACCTCCAATGTACATCCCTACATGAGAAATCCCTTTTTTATACGTGTTGCTAAAAAAGACAAAGTCCCCAGGACGAATATCGTCTAGTGCCACTTTCTCTCCAACCAGCCATTGCTGTTCAGCACTTCTAGGCAAATAAATCCCAAGTGATTTTTCAAATAAATATTGTAAAAAGCCTGAACAATCAAAACCGACTTTTGGATCTGCTGCACCAAACACATAAGGAATTCCTAGATATTTCATCGCATCTTTCACAAGTTGATCATCCGAGATTTCTTGGGAGGCAGGCAGCCGTTTGACCGCATAAAACCGGTCTGTCCAATATTTGCTTTTGCTGACATCTGTTTTCACCACACCTTGACTGAGCGTGATGTGGATCACCTGATGGTTTCCAGCATACAAAGCCACATGTGTCGGAATATCTTTTGTTTCATCAAGACTGCGGAAATAGACAAGGTCTCCAGGCTTTGCTTTCTCCCATGATACCTTTTCCCCAAGCTGATATTGATCAATCACCTTTCGCGGCAAATCGAATGTACCGGATGTTTTGTATACATATTGAATAAAGCCAGATGCATCAAACCCCGTTTTTGGATCGGTTCCTCCTTTATGATAAGGGGTACCCATCAGCGTTTCCGCTTGCTCTAAAGGAGATTTTGTTTGAGCAGACACCTCTGATTGAGACATAAACATCAGTCCTACGAGTGCACATCCTCCAAGCAGCATCCCTTTCCATTTCATAATCTATTCCCTCCTTTCTTCTATAGTTTCGGCAAGACACCTTTCATTTTACACCTTTTTTCGCCAAAAAAGAGCACGCAAGGCGTGCCCTCATTTCACCATTATTTACTTGCTTCCATTTTTGACTGCTTTTGCTGTTCGATTTTCTGCATTTCAACTGAGATCTTTTGTTTTTCATGATCTGTGAGGCTATCACTAAATTTAAAAGCAGACATAAAGACAAATACTAAAATTAACGCAACAAACGGCCAGCTTGCTTTTAGGAATTTCATTTCTTATCCTTCCTTTCGTTTTCTTTTAATGTTTGAACTTTATCGGCATGATCGACTTCAAAGAAAATATGTCCGTCTTTTTCTTTCCAATCCGCATTCGTGCCATTTGTCAGCATACGGATAATGGATTTTGATTCAAAGGATCCTGCTTTGACTGGAGCAGGCGTTGCTTCTTTGATATACATTGGGATCACTTCAAAAGTTGCTTTTCCATCTTCATTCAGATGATACTGAACAAGTGCAGAATCACGTGTTCTTGACCAGCCTTGGTCAAAAACAAAGTTCCCTAGGCTATAGAAAATCGCTGTTCCATTGTAGACTTCCATAGGCTCAAGAACGTGCGGATGTGCACCGATAATGATATCAGCACCAGCCTTTGACATCGCTCTTGCCAATTCTCTTTGTCTGTCGTTTACTTCATTGTTGTACTCCTGTCCCCAGTGAGCATGAACAACAACGATATCTGCCTTTTCAGCAGCTTGTGAAATCATCGGAATAAAGATAGATGGATCGGCTGGCAAAATACCTGCCTTGCGATTCGATGCTTTAAAAGCTTTTCCATATACATCTGTAAAACCAAGGGTAGCGATTTTGACACCATTCACTTCTTTGTACGAAATGTTCTGCTTCGCATCTTGGAGGTTACGCCCTGCCCCTGTGTATCCAATACCTGATTTTTCAAAGGCATTGATTGTGTTGTTCAACCCTTTTTCACCGTAGTCTGATGCATGGTTATTCGCAAAGTTTAGTACGGAAAAATTCAAATCCTTTAGCGTTTGGACAGACTCTTCATCTGTTTTCAAATGAATATTCTTTTGCGCCGCCTGTTCTTTATCTGATGCAACTGGATGCTCAAAATTCCCTGTTACATAATCTGACGCATCAAAATATGGTTTAGCGTAGCGAAAGAGATGCTGTTTTCCATAGCGGTCTGTCACTTTCTCTACATTTCTTCCAAACATAATGTCGCCAACAAACGAAGCGGTTAGGATGTTCTCTGGATTCTTTTCTACAGTTGGCACTTGTGCTTTCCCGATAAATGTAAATAGGAATGTACAAGCAATGACAATCGGTAAAGCAATCAGTACGTGTTTATTCGTCTTTTTCTTTTGATTCTTTGTGATTTTCAGCAGCTTTTCCTGAAAGCTCAATTTTTTATTCATCATTGGACACACCTTATCTTAAAATAGATAGTAAACATACATGATGGCAAATGTTGCACCACTTAGAAGTAACGTGCTTCCAAGGGTAATCGTAAGACCTTGCTTTTGAATTGTATTCGCAATCAATCCAGGTACGATAATTCCGATTCCGCGGAATTCTGCTATTTCAAAAGGGACCACTGGATAGAAGAAATCAAATATGAGCTTTAAGGCAATCCCTGTAATCAGCATCGCCGCAAACTTTCTGCGTCCGTACAAAATCATAAATTTTGATAGACCAAAGCGAACGATCACGTACGTCAGCAAGCTGACAGATAAGACGACTAAGATGAAGACTGGCTGGTTAAATACAAGCGCAAGATAACCTGGAACAACCAGTCCAGCTGGTACGATACCTGTTTTTTCTGCAAAGATTAAACTGAGTAGAACACCTAAAATTAACGAGATATAAAGATCTGATCCGAACATTTTCTATATTTCCTCCTAGCTGACAAGCTGCTTAATTTTGTATTCTTGAATTTTTTCGATTAAAGGTTCAGCGGCTCCGTGAATATTGCCGACTCCATAAACCACTCGATTATGAAGCTTTTTCTCAAGCATGTTCATAATTTGTTCTGTAGATTGATATTCAAGGTTGTGTAAGTGGTCAGCCGGGATTTTTCCTTCCTCAAATGCCTTCACAATTGGATCAGTCGTTTCACCAATTAAGACAAGATCACTTGCTTCAATATAAGGGAGTACATCCTCTGCAAACTGGATCGTTCTATCTACACGATCCGCACGGCAGTTCATAATAATAATCGGTTCATCTGTTGGATATCCAATTTCCTTCACACGCTTCCAAATGTTCAATGTAGATGCTGCGTCATTTGCCGCAAATCCATTTACAAAGTGGCCAGGTGTTTTCGCGTCCATTAATGGAAGAATTCTCATCGCTCCTGGATCAGGCGGCGCATTTAACATTCCTCTGAATGCCGTATCTTCATCAATCCCTAATGCTTGAGCGACACCAAGTGCAAGCGAAGCATTATCTGGGAACACCATGTACTCAAATTTCCGTAAATACTCATCAGTAATCTTGGAATTATCTGCAACAATCACTTCAGTGTTGCGTTTTTTCGCAATCTCTTTAAAGAAATCTGTATATTCACTATCCGTAATAACCAAGTGTCCATTGTAAGGAATTGTCGCTGTAAAGGCTTCAGCTATTTCATCAAGAGTTGGCCCCATTACATCCATATGATCTTCAAGAACGTTTACGATCACGCCGATATTCGCTTGAAGCAGCTCTTCCTGAAAGATAATTTGGTAATCTGGATTGACCGCCATACATTCACTGACGATGGCATTTGCTCCTCTTTCAACTGTTTCTCTCATAACTTCTTTCTGCTCACCGATATTTGGTCCTTGCGGTTTCCTTTTAATCGGTTTCTCTTCTGGCGTATCCCAATAAATCATTCTTGCATCCGTTCCTGTTGTTTTGCCGACAGTTTTATAACCTGCCTCCATTAAGATACCGGTTGTCAATCTTGTAACGGTGGACTTTCCGCGAATACCATTAATATTGACGCGCACCGGCAGGGCATCGATATTTTTCTGATGACGCTTCTTTTCAATAAAGCCAATCCCTAACATGATGACACAGGCTATAACGATTAACCACATCGCTTATCTACATCTCCTTTTTTATATGAGTGTGATATGTAAATTCAATCAACAGTATATCTGTTCAGCATAAAATCACAATCGGTATTATGTAACATAATCTTTCGCTTCCTCGTATGCCAAATTCCTCTCATCAGAAGGCGTATTTGCCTAGCTCTCGCTCAAATGAAAAGGCCAAAAGACGGACTAAAACTATTCTAAATTTCTGCTTTGAAGATGAGAAAGCGTTACCATCAAACACCCCAAAATTTTTTGTCCTTTTCTCCCTAAATTTTTCGACAATTATTAAGATGTATTTCGAATCAATGTTTTAAAACCCTTTCATCTCGATGAAATCAGTCATATCAACGCTTTAAACGAATAGTGTGTGTTTTAGAATGTTTTATCTTTTTAAATGAACAGGTTAGAAAGTCATCCTCATTCGTCAGAATGCTGCACGTTGACCTATGACAAAGGTCATATCCAAAAAAATCAAGTCTTATGCTTATTTTCGGGTCACGAAAAAATGGGATAAGATGTCAAATGTTGATCAATTTGTTATAGCTTCTCTTTACGATATTCGCTCCTTATGACCTAAACAATGAAACATTATTCATTTCTTTTTATCAAGATTCATCATTTCTTAACATTTTTAATATGATTTTAGTTGAAAGTTGTCGGTTCATGTCATCCTTTCTCCAAAGATGACGCATAAAATCATCTTCTCCGCTTACACTATGGTTAAAAAATCTGTGAGAGGAGGCTAAAGATGCCAAACACGAATGAGCAAACACGGTTACAATTCCTATCAGGCAATTTCGAAGAAAAAATTCGAATACTGAAAAAAGCATTTCAGCAAAGTGGGGATTTTGAATATCGAGAATTGATGGTAAATGAAACGAAATCTGTCCTTTTCTTTATTAAGACAAGAATTGATGAAGGCAAACTAAACGATTTTATTATCGGAAACTTGTTAGGCCCTCCTGGAAAGCAGGACTATACAAAATCTCTTAGTACGCTTGAAACAGGAGACTTAACGCTGATTACCGACAGCATTATTGCAGGAAGTATTGCCTTTCTTGATGAAAAATCCTCGCAGATCAAATTATTTGCCGTTGGACAGCCGCCGCTGCGCTCTATTTCTGAACCTTCTTCTGAGAGTATTATTGCGGGCGCACATGATGGGTTTGTTGAGAGTCTAGATACCAATTTATATTTGCTGCGTTCACACTTAAATGATCGCAAACTCGCCATCCAGTACCATAAGGTCGGCACAAAATCAGAAACAAAGATTGCCACTATTTATATTTCTGATATTGCCAATCAAGAAAAGGTAGACGAGGTCAACAAACGAATTTCTTCTATTAAAGTAGACACGCTGCTAAGCCCTGGGTCTATTGTGGAGGCAATTGAGGATGATTCGTATTCAATATTCCCGCAGCTCATAGATACGGAAAGACCAGACAAGGTGAGATCAGCGATCCTTGAAGGGAGAATTGTGGTGTTGATGGATGGCAGCCCGATGGCCCTCATTCTGCCTATTACGTTCTTTAGCTTCTTTCAATCTCCAGATGACTATAATAGCCGATGGATTCCGGCTACGTTTATTCGTATGCTACGTTATCTTGCCTGTATGATCGCTGTGATTTTGCCATCTTTTTATATTGCTGTGATTGGTTTTCATTATGAGGTTGTCCCAGATGAATTAGCGATTACGATGAAGAATTCCATTATCGGCATTCCTTTTCCACCTTTAATAGAAGCGATGCTGATGGAAATTACGATTGAGCTCATACGCGAGGCTGGGGTGCGTCTGCCAAAGCCAATTGGTCAGACGATTGGGATTGTAGGCGGTTTGGTCATTGGGGACGCTGTTGTCAAAGCTGGACTGATTTCAAACGTCCTTGTCATCGTGGTCGCAGTAACAGCCGTAGCATCCTTTGTCCTGCCATCCTTTGAAATGACGTCAACCATTCGTATGTTGCGTTTCCCCCTCATGTTTATGGCATCAATGTTTGGGTTTATTGGCATTTCCTTCGGCCTGTCTATCGTACTGATGAATTTATGCCGCCTAGAATCACTAGGTGTCCCGTATTTATCTCCAGTTGCCCCATTTAACTGGCAGGACTTAAAAGACACTGTGATTCGATTACCGATGTGGATGTACAAAAAGCGCCCTGTTTACTTAAACCCACAAAAGAAGGAGCAAATTGAAAATTTGAGAGGATGGAAAAATAAAAATGAAAAATAAAATATCTCCACCTCAAGCTGTCTTTTTTATCATTCAATCTCAAATTGGTGTCGGTATTTTAGCTCTCCCCAATTTGCTCATGAAAGACATGGGTCACGATGGCTGGATGGCGATTATTTTAGCCTGTTTTTTTATCCAAATCATCAACACTATTTTTTTATATATTATCCACAAGTATCCAGACACATCGTTTTTTCAAACGTTAATTGAGGTGTTTGGAAAATGGGTCGGCCGGTCTTTGGCGGCGCTTTATACGATATATTTCGCATCGGTTTGCATCGTCGTGCTCTCCATTTTCACAAGAATCCTTGGTATTTGGGTGCTGCCACTTACGCCCAACTGGGTCATTAATCTGTTATTGATGATATCCATTATCTATATTGCAAAAGAACAAATTACAGCGATTGTCAGGTTAAACTTTATTTTGACTCCTTTTTTACTCTTTCTGTCTCTCTTAATGTTCTATTCGTTAAAAGGGACCAATATCGACTATCTCATGCCCTTTTTCCAAATGGACCTTTCTGAAGTTGCACTTGGATTAAAGGATGTCGTTCTATCTATGAATGGATTTGAGATGATTCTTATTATCTCACCATTTATGAAAGGCAGCATCAAAGTACGGTATAAGGTGATGACCATTGCAAATATATGCACGACGCTTTACTACCTATTTATTACATTGATTTGCTTTATGTTTTTTAGTCCGATCGAGCTGAAGGTGATTCCGAATCCTGTCCTTTATTTATTAAAGACCATTTCATTCGGTATCATTGAGCGGACAGACTTAATTTTTCTCAGTTTCTGGGTGTTTGTCATTCTTGCCACACTCAGCAACTACCTTTACTTCTGTGCAAATGGTTTGTCCAGCATTCTCAAGAAAAAGGATCACAGAAAATATGTGTATGTTTTTGCCATTTTGGTCTATGCTGCTAGCTGCTTTCTTTCAACTGATAACTTTAGGATTCAGCGCTTTAATGACTTTACCACCATTGCACAGTATTCATTTATTTACACACTTCCGGTCTTTATGGCCATTATCATTTTCATCAAACATCGCAAAGGGAAGGTGAAATCACATGCGTCATAGGTTCATACTAACGCTGCTTATGTGTATTTCTCTCATCTTCATGCCTGCCTGCTGGGATCAGAATTTATTAAAAAATATCTCTCTTGTATTAACATCTGCTGTTGATCAAGGAGAGGATGACAACGCAAAGTATTCAATTACCTATCGAAAGGTGCAGCAGTCCCAAAGCATGGAGCAAGGAAATACAGGCAGTTACTTAACCACACTCCTCACAACGGAAGCACCTACTTTACGCAAGGCAAGATCGAACTTCAGCCGGATTGTGGACCAAAAAATCGACATATCCAAAATGCGGGTCATGCTCATTGGTGATGAGTTTGCACAAAATCGCCTGCTCCCTTACCTAGATATGTTTTATCGCGATCCCAAAAGCCCTTTACTCGCAAACCTGGCTGTGGTACAAGGGGGAAGCTGTGTGGATGTGATCAACGAGCTACTGAAGGAAAAGCTCATTGTAAGCGACTATTTAAATAACTTAATCACAACCGCATCACGCTCCTCCCAAGTAGCACCTAAAAACATTCAAAGTATCCGGTCTAAAATGCTCCAAACCGGCGAGGACTTCACACTGCCATTAATTCATTTCGATCAATCGAAGAAATTAATCAGCGTAAAAGGGGTTGCACTATTTGATAATGAGAAAAAGAAGGGCGAGCTGTACGGTCAAGATGCGATCTTGCTCACCGTGATGGATAATAAAATGGGCAGGTATGCCAATTTCACCAAAAAAATCAGAAATGACATGAAATTAAAGGAGAACAATTACATCACCATTCAAGTCACAGATACAAAGAGAGATATCAAGATTGAGAATCCTGGTCACCGAGACTTAACATTTTCACTCGAATATGAATTCAAGACCTCGGTTCTCGAATACCCAAAAGATAATCTTGATACAGACAAAAAAATTGAAATGCTTAACAAAAGACTTTCAGTCATTTTGACAAAAGAAGCAGAAAAAATCATCGCTACGATTCAAGAAGCGAATTCTGATGTTCTCAGCCTCGGCAGAAAATATCGGGTGAAACATTATGATGAGTATATGAAAATGAACTGGATAAAAGATTATCGCAAGGTGAAAATCATTCCAAAAATCAAAGTGAATATTACACAAACAGGCATTATTAGTTAAGAAAAGGAAGACACCCTCTTTCTTTTCTTTTTTTTATTTTTTTAAGATTGTCTTTTCAATGCTTTCGTGATAATCTATCTGTGTAAACGGTTACACATCAACGAAGGGAGGCACTCCATTGGCTACAATTAAAGATGTTGCAAAAGCTGCACAAGTGTCTGTTGCGACTGTTTCACGCGTGCTCAACGATACTGGATACGTCCATATTGATACGAAAACCCGCGTGACACAAGCGATGCAGGAGCTGAAATACTTCCCCAATGAAGTGGCACGATCCCTTTTTAAAAGAGAATCAAGATTAGTTGGTCTTATCTTACCTGATATCACAAACCCCTTCTTCCCTCAGCTGGCTAGAGGCGTTGAGGATGAGATACATGCGAACGGTTTTCGATTATTATTCGGAAACAGTGATGAAGATCGAGAGAAGGAAATGGCCTATTTACAAACCTTTAAGCAAAATCAAGTGGTCGGTGTCATCGCTGTCACAAACGAACCTGAATCGGATCTGTACAATGATGATGAGCTGCCTGTTGTGTTCTTAGACCGAACCGTTCCAAACGCACCTTCTGTTTTTGCAGATGCTATGGCAGGCGGGAAAATAGCTGCAATGGAATTAATCAAACGCGGCAGCCAGCAGGTCACATTGCTAAAAGGGCCCGCTCATCTTCAAACAGCGCGGCAAAGATTCAAAGGCGCTCTCGATGTTCTGACTGAAGAAGGTGCCAACTTCCATGTGATGTCTAACGCTTCTTTTTCCTTTCAGGAAGCCCGAAAAAGCGCCAAGGCTCTGTTTCAGCTGTACCCTGAAACAGATGGCATTATTGCCAGCAACGACATCGTAGCAACAGCCGTCATACACGAAGCGCTTCGAATCGGAAAAGCCATTCCAGATGAAGTCCAAATCATTGGATTTGATGATATTCCGCAAAGCGAACTGCTTTTCCCTTCTTTATCAACGATACGGCAGCCCGCCTATGACATGGGGAAAGAAGCTGCAAAGCTGATCATCAAAGCCATTCAGAAGCAGCCAATAGATCAATCAGTTATTCAAATGCCCGTCTCTTTTATTGAACGAGAGACCACAAGAAAGGTGGATTCACAATGAGTCAAATTGTTGTCGTAGGAAGCTGTTCCATGGATTTAGTTGTCACATCGAATAAGCGGCCGAATGCCGGAGAGACCGTCTTGGGCGAATCATTTAAAACGGTCCCAGGCGGAAAAGGCGCCAATCAAGCCGTTGCAAGTGCAAGGCTGGGCGCAGATGTATATATGGTTGGCAGAGTCGGTGATGATGCTTACGGTCAGGACATCATTCGCAATTTACAAGCACAAGGTGTTCGCACCACCTATATGAAACCGGTTACCGATATGGAAAGCGGAACAGCTCATATCATTTTGGCAGAAGGAGATAACAGCATTGTTGTCGTCAAAGGAGCAAACAATGAGGTCACACCTCACTATGTAAATGAGGCGCTTTCTTCTATTGAAGACATTGGAATGGTCCTCATTCAGCAAGAAATTCCTGAAGAAACAGTCGAAGCCGTCTGCGCCATTTGCAGTGAGAAAGGGATTCCAGTCATCTTAAATCCCGCACCAGCTCGTCAAGTGTCTCAGCAAATATTCAATCAAGCTGCCTATATTACACCAAACGAGCACGAAGCAGCTCTTATGTTTGATGGACTCACAATAGCAGAAGCTTTGCGTCAATATCCAAACAAATTACTCATTACAGAAGGAAAAAATGGCGTACGATATTTTGATGGATCAAAAGAAGTATTAGTCCCGGGCTACCCTGTCAAAGCAGTCGATACAACAGGAGCGGGCGATACCTTTAACGGAGCTTTGGCTGTAGCACTAATAGAAGGAAAGTCTCTGTATGACGCACTGGCCTTTGCAAATCTCGCAGCATCCATCTCTGTCACTAAATTTGGCGCACAAGGCGGCATGCCGACAAGAGACGAATTGGAGAAGAAAGAATGAAAAAAAACGGCATATTAAACAGTCATATCGCCAAGGTGCTTGCTGACCTTGGTCATACAGATACAATCGTCATCGCTGACTGCGGTCTGCCAATTCCAGAAGGTCCAATCAAGATCGACCTTGCATTATCAATCGGCACACCATCCTTTCAGGTGGTCACATCCCTCCTGCTTCGGGAAATGGCCGTTGAAAAAATCACCGTAGCCAGTGAAATCAAAGAAGCCAATGAGAGAGATCATTTGTTTTTAAAGGAAGCGCTCTCACATCCTTTAGATGAAGTAGACCACGAGACGTTCAAAGACATGACCAAACAGGCAAAAGCAGTCATTCGAACGGGCGAAGCGACCCCATACGCAAACTGCATTCTTCATGCCGGTGTCATCTTTTAAAAGGAGGAACCACATATGAACATTGAGATGCATAACATCCATAAGGCCTTTGGGAAAAACACCGTTCTATCCGGGGTCTCCTTTGACCTCGTCACAGGTGAAGTCCATGCGCTCATGGGTGAAAACGGAGCAGGAAAATCCACTTTAATGAACCTGCTGACAGGCCTTTATTCAGTGGATCAAGGAACGATTCAAATTGACGGAAAAGAAACCGCTTTCAAAAGTCCGAAAGAAGCTGAACAGCACGGAATCGCCTTCATTCATCAGGAGCTGAACATATGGCCTGATATGACCGTACTCGAGAATTTATTCATTGGAAAAGAAATCTATACAAAGCTTGGTCTCCTAGACACCAAGAAAATGAAAGCCCTCGCCCAAGCGCAGCTGGACCGATTGTCTGTCAACCTCTCACTTGATCAAGAGGCAGGAAGCTGTTCTGTAGGACAAAAACAGATGATTGAGATTGCAAAAGCGTTAATGACAGATGCGAAGGTCATCATCATGGATGAGCCAACGGCTGCTCTCACAGACAGAGAGATTGACAAGCTATTTCAGGTCATTGAATCACTCAAAAAAGAAGGCGTTTCCATCGTCTATATTTCTCACCGTATGGAGGAAATCTTTGCGATCTGTGATCGAATCACGATCATGCGTGACGGAAAAACGGTCGATACGAAAGCGATACCAGACACAAATTTTCATGAAGTCGTCAAAAAAATGGTCGGCCGCGAATTAACAGATCGTTACCCTGAGCGCACACCTTCTAAAGGTGATGTTGTCCTAGAGGTCAAACAAGCGACGAGGAAAGGACGATTTCAAGATATCAGTTTCTCAGTCAGAGCAGGAGAAATCGTCGGTGTCGCCGGCTTAATGGGAGCTGGCCGGACGGAAATGATGCGGTCGCTATTTGGCCTCGATTCACTTGACCAAGGGGAAATCTGGGTACACGGAAAAAAGGCTGTCATTAAAAAGCCAAGTGATGCCGTCAAGCTAGGCATTGGCTTTATCACAGAGGATCGCAAAGATGAAGGACTGATGCTGGATGCATCTATTCGAGAAAACATCAGTTTACCTAACTTAGACAGCTTCTCTCCAAAAGGGCTGATTGACAAGAAAAATGAACAAGATTTTGTAGACCTGCTCATCAAAAGGCTGACGATCAAAACAGCTTCATCTGACATTTCTGCACGCAGCCTGTCTGGTGGAAATCAGCAAAAAGTCGTCATCGCCAAATGGATCGGCATTCAGCCGAAGGTATTGATTCTAGATGAGCCGACAAGAGGTGTTGACGTCGGGGCGAAACGAGAAATCTATCAGCTCATGAACGAGCTGACGGATCGAGGCGTTGCGATTTTGATGGTCTCCTCTGAGCTCCCAGAAGTTCTAGGGATGAGCGACCGAGTGCTGGTCATTCATGAAGGAACCATCAGCGGAGAATTAGATAAAACAGAAGCCACACAAGAACGAATTATGACACTAGCTACAGGAGGGAAGTAACATGAAACCACTTACTTCAAATGGACGATTCGACCACATCATGCAAAAGCTTGGGCCATTCTTAGGACTCATCATCCTTGTCGCCATTGTTTCTATTTTAAATCCAGCCTTTTTAGAGCCATTAAACATTTTAAACTTACTAAGACAAATCTCCATTAATGCCCTCATTGCCTTTGGAATGACGTTTGTTATTTTAACCGGAGGGATTGATTTGTCTGTCGGTGCAATTCTAGCGCTGTCTAGTGCTCTGACCGCCGGCTTTATTGTGTCTGGCATGGACCCGATTCTCGCCATCATCGTTGGATGTATCATCGGTGCCATTCTTGGAATGGTCAACGGTCTTTTAATTACAAAAGGAAAGATGGCTCCTTTTATCGCAACACTTGCCACGATGACGATTTTCAGAGGATTGACGCTTGTTTATACAGACGGAAACCCCATTACAGGGTTAGGCTCTAACTATGCGTTTCAGCTATTTGGCCGCGGATATTTCTTAGGTATCCCTGTTCCAGCGATCACCATGCTTCTCACCTTTATTGTGCTTTGGGTGCTGCTTCATAAAACACCTTTCGGCAGAAGAACGTATGCCATCGGAGGAAATGAAAAAGCTGCGCTCATCTCAGGCATTAAAGTACCACGCGTGAAAATCATGATTTATTCATTAGCGGGCTTCATGTCTGCTTTAGCAGGGGCGATTTTAACCTCTCGACTAAACTCTGCTCAGCCAACAGCTGGTACGTCGTATGAGCTTGATGCGATTGCTGCCGTTGTACTTGGCGGGACGAGCCTGTCTGGCGGAAGAGGACGCATTGTTGGCACACTGATCGGGGTACTCATCATCGGGGTCTTGAACAATGGGATGAACTTACTTGGTGTTTCATCATTCTATCAGTCTGTTGTGAAAGGGATTGTCATCTTGATTGCAGTCCTACTCGACAGAAAGAAATCTGCTTAAGGAGGCAGCTGCTATGAAAAAATATGTAATCCTGATCATGACTCTCTCATTATTCATGCTTTCTGCCTGCTCGCTAGAACCGCCAGAGTGGGCCAAATCAACAAAGGATGGCAAGAAAAAAGATATTAAAATTGGTCTGTCGATCTCGACGTTAAATAACCCATTCTTCGTTTCTCTCAAAAACGGTGTGACAAAAGAAGCGAAAAAGCTTGGCATTGAAGTGGTCATTGCAGATGCACAAAATGATTCAGCCAAACAAACAAGTGATGTTGAAGATTTAATTCAACAAGGGGTCGATGCATTACTCATTAACCCAGCCGATTCCTCTGCCATCTCAACCGCTGTCGAATCAGCAAATGCTTCAAATATACCTGTCATCACATTAGACCGCTCAGCAGAAAGTGGAAAGGTAGAAGCACTCGTTGCCTCAGATAACATCAAAGGCGGCGAAATGGCAGCGAACTTTATGATCGACAAGGTTGGTAAAGGAGCAAAAGTGGCTGAACTAGAAGGTGTACCAGGCGCTTCTGCGACACGTGAACGAGGAAAAGGCTTCCATCAAATTGCAGACAAAGAGTTAGATGTGACAGCCAAACAAGCCGCTGACTTTGACCGGACAAAAGGACTGAATGTCATGGAAAACCTGCTTCAAGGAAACCCAGACATCAAAGCTGTTTTTGCCCATAATGATGAAATGGCACTTGGCGCTTTAGAAGCGATCCAAAGTTCTGGAAAAGACATTCTTGTCGTCGGCTTTGACGGTAACGAAGATGCACTGAACTCGATCAAAGCAGGAAAGCTCTCCGCAACAGTCGCGCAGCAGCCAGAGCTGATCGGTCAGCTGGCAGTCGACGCTGCAAGCGATGTATTAAAAGGCAAGAAAGTAGAGAAAAACATTGCAGCTCCATTGAAACTCGAACAAAAGAAATAAACGAAAACCCCCGATAGCTTGGGGGTTTTTCACATTATTCTGGTCTTTTCAGCACAAAGGACGTGCCTAAATGGGCATAATCATTTCCCGCTAAACGCGCAACTGGCTTCAATTCATGAGTAGAAACATAGCCTTTTTCCGCATCATAAACAGTCTCATCTAAATGCGCACACACCACCCGTCCAATGATATGATCGACTGTGATCTCCCCTTCATCATTTTGAAAGGTGAGATGCTTTTCCAGCTGACATTCAAAGCGAATGCGCGCTTCCTGAATCCCCGGCACTGAAACGACATGGCTCTCCACTTGATGAAGACCGGTGCGATCCAGCTCACTCTCTTCCTGCGGCAAAGTAGCAGCTGTTTCATTAATATCTTCGATCATCGCTTCATCACTCACATGGACCACAAACTCTTCCCTGTCGATGATATGCTGCGCTGTATCTTTCATCTGTCCTTGACGTCGCCCGATAGAAACAGCGATGAGCGGCGGGTGTCCGCTGACGACATTAAAGAAACTAAATGGTGCGGCATTGACGACATGTTCTTTAGACAGACTTGTAATAAACGCAATGGGTCTTGGAACAATGGAACCAGATAATAATTTATATGCTTCTTTTCGTGACAGCTGATCCATTTGTAATGTAATCACTTCAAGCATGCCTCCTCTTTTATGTAACGACATCATCCCATGTCTATCTCTGTCTGCCCTTGCTCCGGCTCAGCGCGATGAAGTATATGGTGGACAAGATGAAATAAAGCCGGATTATGGTTTTCTCGTCTATAGGAAATGGTCCATTCCGCCAGCAGCTGTTCATCTTCAATTGACCGATACACCACATCTAAGTTAAATAAACGCCGGGCTGATTTTGGAATGACAGCAATACCGATACCTGCTGTAACAAGTCCAATAACCATTTGATATTCCGCCGCTTCCTGCACGATATTCGGAGAAAATCCATACTTTTCACATAGCAGAATAAAGTGCTGATAAAGGGACGGCCACGATTCCTTACATAAAGAAATAATCGGTTCATGACGAATATCTTCAATGGTGACCGTTTCTTTTTTGGCCAATGGATGATTTTTCGGAATCGCAAAAATACATTCACTTTGTTTCATTAAACGACTGACCAGTTCTTCATGCGGTGAGGTAGGATGTAAAAATCCAATATCAATTTCCCCGTTCAAAAGTGCCCTGAGCTGCTGCGGTACAGAAAGCTGCTTCAGCTCAATACTGACAGAGGGATAGAGCTCTCTGAATTCACGTACAACTGGCGGCAGAATATCATACGTCGCTGTTCCAACAAAACCAATGATGATTTTTCCAAGCTCCCCTCTTGCTGTATGACGGGCATGATCGACGGCTTTATCCAGCTGATGCAGCACGCCCCGGACCTCATGTAAAAAAACCTTCCCAGCAGCCGTTAACTCCACCACTCGTTTAGACCGGTGAAACAAAGGAAATCCCAATTCTTCCTCAAACTGCTTAATTTGCTGACTAAGTGGAGGCTGTGTCATATTCAATCGTGCGGCCGCTCTGCCGAAATGCAGCTCCTCCGCCACTGTGACAAAATACTGCAAATGTCTCAGTTCCATCCTTTCACTCCTCACACACTTATTCGTGAAACATATTAAAACTACGTTAAACATATATTGGAAAATCTAATTTGTGAAATGTATAGTAAATCATATCATGAAAATATATTTTCATAAAAAATTTTACTTGCCGAAAGGAGTGCGGGGTACATGAATTCTCAGACACAACCCCTAACAAAACGAGGAGCAGAGTTGATTGTCGATACGCTGATTGCTCAAGGTGTGACCCATGTTTTTGCGATTCCAGGCGCAAAAATTGATGCGGTATTTGATGTATTGAAAGACAGAGGTCCAGAGCTTGTACTATGCAGGCATGAACAAAATGCAGCCTTTATGGCAGCAGCTGTCGGCCGTTTAACTGGTAAACCAGGTGTTTGTCTCGTCACATCAGGTCCTGGCGCATCCAATTTAGCGACAGGTCTATTAACAGCCAACACGGAAGGTGACCCTGTTGTTGCAATCGCTGGAAACGTCATGCGTGCGGATCGGCTCAAACGAACACATCAATCACTCGACAATGCGGCATTATTCAAACCAGTGACAAAATATAGCGTTGAAGTACAAGACGTAAACAATATACCAGAAGCATTAACAAATGCTTTTCGCGCGGCACAAAGTGGTCAAGCTGGAGCAGCATTTATCAGCTTTCCACAAGATGTCGTGACAGAACACACCACACAAACACCAGTGTCTGCTCACCCTTCTCCAGAACTAGGTCCTGCACCGGATGCTCTCATCAGTTCGGCCATCGCCAAAATTCAAAATGCGCACTTATCTGTTGCGATTGTGGGAATGAAAGCTAGTCGTCCTGCTGCGGCAAATGCCACAAGAAAATTATTAAAAACACTTGGTATCCCATTTGTCGAAACGTACCAAGGAGCCGGCGTTCTTTCAAGAGAGCTTGAGCCTCAATATGTGGGCAGAATCGGCTTATTCCGTAATCAGCCAGGAGATCTTCTCATTGAACAAGCAGATGTTGTGTTAACCATCGGCTTTGATCCCATCGAGTATGATCCGAAGCATTGGAACCTAAAGCCGCAGCAGCGTCAAATCATCCATGTTGATGACATCCAGGCAGATATCGACCATTTTTACGAACCTGCGCTTGAGCTTGTGGGCAATATATCTGAAACCGTCCAACATCTAGCCCTCGACAGCGTTCCACTTTCACTATGCAAAGAGAACGTAGATCTCGTCACTGATTTACAAGAGCTTTTAAACGACATCGAAAAAGCACCAGAAAGAGAAAGTCATTTATCTCACCCGCTGGATGTCATTCATACGTTGAGAAGACTCATTCCAGATGACACGAAGGTCACATGTGATATCGGCTCTCATGCCATTTGGATGTCACGTCACTTCCGCGTCTATGAACCGAATACTTTCCTGGTGAGTAACGGCATGCAAACCCTCGGCGTGGCCTTACCATGGGCGATTGCCGCTTCCATACTGAATCCAGATGAAAAAATTATTTCTGTCTCAGGGGATGGCGGTTTTCTCTTCTCTGCGATGGAATTAGAAACAGCCGTACGCATGAAAACAAACCTCGTTCATCTCGTTTGGAACGACAGCACATACGATATGGTGGCTTTCCAGCAGGAAATGAAATATAACCGCACATCTTGTGTTGAGTTCGGCCAGATTGACTTAGTGAAATATGCCGAAAGCTTTGGAGCAACTGGATTACGCGTGAACTCACCTGAAGAGCTTTCAACAGTCCTTGAAAAGGGTATAAACATAGAAGGACCTGTCATTATTGATATACCGATTGACTATCAAGACAACCCAGACCTCGCCAGTCAAAAATGGCCAGAAGTCTTTCGTGAAAAACGAACGTTAAATGTCAGATAAGATTTCCATAAATGACATCAAAGGAGTGAGCGAATATGGGGATGATGCACCCAATGAACCAACAGAACGACACAAAACAGCATGACAAACGGCACGAGATCTATCAAGTATCAACGATGACCTCACTGCTTGAAGCCGTATACGATGGAGATTTCTCTCTATCACATATCCCTGAACATGGTGATTTCGGTATTGGCACATTCAATCAGTTAGATGGGGAATTGATCGGCTTTGACGGCACATTTTATCGACTGCGCTCTGATGGAACAGCCACACCGGTAACAGATCAAGATTATTCACCTTTCTGCTCTCTAGCCTTCTTTGAAACAGACATCGTTCATCGAATTGATACACCGATGACGTCCAAAGAACTGGAGAAAGAAATCGACCGTATCTTACCAAGCAAGAATATCTTTTATGCGATTCGTATTGATGGCTCCTTCAAAAAGGTTCAAACCCGTACGGTCGAAAAACAGGGAAAACCTTACGTTCCAATGGTGGAAGCAGTCAAGTCACAGCCTATTTTCGATTTCGAGGATATTCACGGGACTATCGCAGGCTTCCGTACACCGCAGTACGCACATGGCATTGCAGTGAGTGGATATCATCTTCATTTTATTGACGATGGTCGAAGTGTCGGCGGGCACGTATTTGATTACACCGTTGATCAAGTGACCATTCGAATGTCTCAAAAACGTCATATGAATTTACATCTGCCAAATACGCAGGATTTCTTCCAAGCAGACATTGATCGAGCTGACCTTGCACAGCAAATTGCCAGCGCGGAAAGCAGCCCAGAAAAATAAAATGATAACACCTCGGTGATCCGAGGTGTTCAGGCTGTCGAGAAAATCTCGACAGCTTTTATTTTTCCCTTAAAGTTTCCATCCCCTCATTTTATAATAGAGAAAAGCATACTAAAGGAAGGTGTTTTTCTCATGTTCCACACTAGAAATTCTTCTCAGCACGAAGCCGAATTTGTATTGCTAGATCAACTGGTCGAAGAGGATCACCTGCTTCGTAAAATTGATCAGTACATTGATTTTTCATTTATCGTAGATAAAGTAAGACCGTATTATAGCGAGAATAAAGGTCGCCCTTCTCTTGATCCGCTTATTTTGTTCAAAATGATGTTTATCGGATACCTGTACGGTATCCGTTCTGAAAGACAACTTGAAAAAGAAATTTACTATAACATGGCGTATAGATGGTTTTTAGGTTTGAACATCAATGACCCCGTTCCTCATCACTCGACCATTAGCTGGAATCGTCGTACTCGATTCAAAGATACAACGATTTTTCAAGACATTTTCGACGAGATCGTGCTTCAAGCTATCAATCATGATATGGTAGGAGGCCGCGTTCTTTTTACTGATTCAACTCATCTTAAAGCCAATGCCAATAAACATAAATATACGAGAAAAACGATTGAACAAGATACCCAGAACTATATAAATGATTTAGAAGAAGCGATCCAAGAAGATCGGGTGGCACACGGAAAAAAGCCCTTAAAGGTAAAAGAGGAGGTGAAAACGGAAAAAGACATTCGTCAAAGTAAGACTGATCCTGAAAGTGGCTATCTTTATCGTGAAAACAAGCCAGAAGGCTTTTTCTACCTAGACCACCGTACAACAGATATGAAGTACAATATCATCACTGATGCTCATGTCACACCAGGTAATGTCCACGATTCTGTACCATATCTTGAACGACTGGATCACCAAATCGCACGATTTGGTTTTCAAGTAGAAGCTGTTGCCCTTGATTCTGGTTATTTGACAACCCCAATCTGTAAAGGTTTATCCGATCGACGTATTTTTGGTGTTATCGCACATAGACGCTTTCATCCAACAAGAGGATTATTTGAGAAGTGGAAATTTCAGTATGACTCTGAACACGATCACTACATATGCCCGAAGGGTGAAAAGCTTTCATATACCACAACTGATCGAAAAGGTTATAGGTTCTACAAATCAGATCCCAAAAAATGTGCTTCGTGTCCTTTTCTTGAAAACTGTACAAGATCTAAAAATCATCAAAAGGTCATCTCAAGACATGTGTGGGAGGAACATAAAGAAAAGGTCAGACAAAATCGTCTGTCTCCCGCTGGAAAAGAGCTATACAAAAAAAGAAAAGAAAAAATAGAGCGAAGCTTTGCAGATTCAAAACAACTGCATGGGCTTCGCTACTGCCGGTTGAGGGGAAAACAAAATGTGAGTGAGCAAGTGCTTCTCACAGCTGCCTGTCAGAACATGAAGAAGATTGCCACACACCTAGCGAAGCTAGGCTAGGTGTGTGGGAGGCCTTTTTCATTCAATCTTATCCACCATCATTACGATGAAAATAAAAAAGATTGTAGAAAAACATGAGTTTCTCTACAATCTGAACACCTCGGTGATCCGAGGTGTTTTTTATATACATAAAGACTATTGATTGATTATTATATTTTCATTTCGTTAGCAAATGAGAAAATAAACATTCTATTCGTAATAAAATATGATAGAATATCAACAGAAGAAAGGTGGTTATATGGTGTCTAACGACTATAGTATTCCAAACTTAACATTAGACGAAAGAGACAAACAAATTTTATCCATCTTACATGAGGACGGTCGTATGTCCTATACAGATCTCGGAAAACAAGTCGGTCTTTCGCGTGTTGCCGTTCAAGCCCGGATTCAGCAGCTCATTGAGGCAGGTGTCATTGAACGATTCACCGCTGTCATTAACCCAGCCAAGATCGGCATTCATGTCTCTGTCTTCTTTAATGTAGAAGTTGAGCCGAAATTTTTAGAAACAGTCGCTCTTCAGCTTGAGGAGGAAACAGCCGTTACAAGCCTTTATCATATGACAGGACCAAGTAAGCTGCATATGCATGGCATTTTTCAAAACGACCAGGAAATGGAGACTTTCCTGACAAAGAAGTTATACCCGCTTGAAGGCGTCGTCAGTGTCGACTGCCAAATGCTCATTAAACGATACAAAAGCCGAATGGGCATGAAATTGTAGATAGGAGTTGAACCACTTGCAATCATATATTGAACTGATTATCGCTATGGTACGAACCGGTATTCTCGGCTTTGGCGGAGGCCCTTCCGTGATTCCGCTCATTCGCCATGAAGCGGTGGTCAAATACCAATGGATCAATGACGACGAATTTGGAGAAACACTCGCCATTGCTAACGCATTACCCGGTCCGATTGCCACAAAAATGTCGGCTTACCTCGGCTATCGATTAAAAGGCGTATCCGGTGCAATTGTCGCAACAGCTGCTCATATTTTACCGACCTGTCTCGCCATGGTGGCACTTGTCACACTTGTCGGTGTCTTAAGCTCCTCAGTTATTATTCAAAATATGATCGGCGCTGTGACACCTGTCATTGCCGTTCTGTTAGGCATCATGGCATATGAATTTGGACAAAAAACGCTGAAAGGCTTCGGCATGATCTTTGGAGTCGCTTTATTTCTTTTGGCATTTGTCGGTCTTCAGGTGCTGTCGATCCATCCAGGAATTATTGTCATCATCTTTTTATTCTACGGTGCCCTTCATTTCAAACTGAAAAATCGCTGGAATCGGACAAATAAAGAGAAAGGAGTGTCTTCATGATACTGATTCTCTTTTTATTCTGGGCATTCTTCTTGTCCAATCTATTAGGGTATGGAGGAGGCCCTGCATCTATTCCGCTCAATTATGAAGAAATTGTTCATCATTTTCATTGGATGACGAACGAAGGGTTCTCCAATATGCTGGCTTTAGCCAATGCACTCCCAGGACCAATCGCGACGAAAATTGCGGCATATGTGGGCTATGATGTCATGGGCTGGCCAGGATTCATTGTGGCACTACTTGCCACCGTATTACCTTCAGCTGTTGGATTAATATTGTTACTGAAACTCATTGACCGCTTTCGCCAATCCCCTGTCGTAAAAGGCATGACCTTATCCGTACAGCCTGTCATCGCAATGATGATGCTTTTATTAACTTGGGAAATTGGCGAGGATGCCGTGAAAGCCATTGGCTGGACTCAATCGCTCACCATTGCCGCTATTTCATTTTTCTTAATGACCAAATTCAAATTGCACCCTGCCTTTTTGATTGTGGCTGCATTTTTATATGGCGGATTCATTCTTCCACATTAACGTGAAAACCGATAACATCAGCTGTTATCGGTTTTCTTTTTACATATAAATAGGCGAGACTGGACGACGCCCGATCGAATGATATTCGACCCCTGCTAATTCTGCCGCTTCAAGCGTATGACAGTTTCGTCCATCAAAAATAAGCGGGTGTCTCATCCAACCCTTGTAGGCTGAGAGCGGAAAAGTCTGAATATCCGCCCATTCTGTTAAAATACAGACGGCATCGGCATCCTTTATCGCTTCTTCAATGGTTTGAGCAAAAAAGACTTGCTTAGGCAATTCACGAGCTGCTTTGTGTGCGGCAACTGGATCATAGGCCACCAGATCGGCACCTAGCTCATGCATCTCATGGGCAATCGCAATCGACGGCGCTTCCCGCATATCATCGGTATTCGGCTTAAAAGACAGACCAAGAAGGGCGATTCTCTTCCCTTCCAGGTTTGCCCCCATCCGCTCCTGCACACCTCGAATAAAACTTGCTCGCTGCTCATTGTTCACTTTAATCACAGCCTTCAATAGCTCAAAATCATGGGACACATGCCCTGCAATTTGGACAAGTGCATTTGTATCCTTCGGAAAACAAGAACCACCGTAGCCAATGCCAGCCCGGAGAAACGAAGAACCGATCCGCTGATCCAGTCCCATCCCCTCTGCCACCCTTTCAACATCAGCCCCCGTTTTTACACAAATCGAAGCAATTTCATTCATGAAGCTGATTTTTGTGGCAAGAAAAGCATTTGATGCGTACTTGATCATTTCTGCACTTTTACGATCTGTTTTTACAAATGGTAGGTGAAAATCAGCATACATGTCCTCTAGCTGGTCTAAGACGTTCTGTGTTTCCGCTCCAATCACAAGCCGATCCGCCCTCAATGTATCTGAAATGGCAGACCCCTCCCGTAAAAATTCTGGATTAGATGCGACAGATAATGGCTCCTTCCGGCCTAATTCTTGATGAATCAAACGATCAATTTGATCACCCGTTCCGACAGGCACTGTACTTTTCACCACAAGCACCGCGCCTGGCTTCGCTTTTAAGCCCATCTCCTTTGCAGCCTGAAAGACATACTGCAAATCAGCTTGACCATCTGCCTGCTGCGGGGTACCGACAGCAATCATTAACACATCAGCCTCTGAGTAGGCTGCCGCTCCATTGATGTGAAAATGAATGTGTCCTTGCTCTAGATTTCGTTTGAGCAGCTCTTTTAATCCCGGCTCATACATTGGAGGAGTCCCTTGCTTCAGCTTCATGACCTTGCGCCGGTCAATATCAATACATGTCACATGATGCCCTGCCTCCGCTAAACATACCCCTGTGACAAGCCCCACATACCCACAGCCTGCAATCGCAATATTCATGATCCATCAGCTCCCCATACTCCTTATGCTTGTAATGTCATCGTATGCCGGGAGTTTTCGTTCCATTCATAAAAGCATACAAAAACCCCCTGCTGTCACGAGCAGGGGGCTACTTTTATGAAACAAGACCATTTCGAATATGAGCAATCAGATTTTCAAGCATTTCTTTTGTTGTGACATCATTTGAATTTTCACCAATATCATGAGCGTACATCAAAATCTTTAAAAATTCTTCTTGATTTAAACCCTTATTATCCATGTCTGTATCCTTTCGAATCCACTAATTTCATTATTATATGCTGTATGGTTGGTTTATGCAATACTCTAATACATCATTCGACAGCTTTTGAAATTTATGACCATTTTCATGAAAAACTTTTTTATAAATCACCATTGAGCTATAATAAAAGAATTGGAATCTTTTACTTGGTTAGGAGCGGATCAAATGCTTCAGCACAACATCAACGAGGAAGAAATCAAACAAACAGCCGAACAGATCAAAGAACTTCTTCCTGCAACAGATGAAAACAAACAACTCATCAAAAAAGCATTGATTACTTATAGACAGGACAGCGTATATCGTCTCAAGCAAGAGTCTGATACCGAATGGTCAGCTTATGTCCATGATGTCGTGGTAGCAAAGGTGAATCTGCAACTATTATTACCAATCATCAGTAGATGCACTTGTCCAGCTGATGGATTTTGTAAACACATCCTCGCTGTCTTCTTTTCGCTGTACGCTCAAGTAGAGAGTGTGACCGGCTTTACAGAGAATTGGTCAGAAAAGGATGAGTTACAGCGCAGCAAAGAACTGATTCGCCAGCACTTCCAAGTGAAGCGCCCAGACGAACAATCACTCCAAAGCTGGCTGACTTTTTTCCAAGAGGAATTTAACCTCTGGCTTAAACGAACACCGAAGCACCAGCAAACACCACAGCATTTGTATTACGGCTATTTATCGGTCCTGAAAAAACACGCACCCACTTCACCTGAATTCAAGAGTTTGTATGCGATTCATATGTCTATCGATGTGTGGCTAAGGCTTCATGAGCTCATCGACCTCGGCCGGCTTGATGCCGAAAAGGACTTTTATTCCATGAATCCTTATGTAGAACAGCTCATGAACACCATTTTTGATTCAGTGGATCATTTAAAGACATATGCACTTTCCTTTTCCCTCGATCCGTTTCTTGAAAACACACCAACTGCCGTTCGGACACTTCTTCAAATAGACGGACCTTTCCAGCATGAACGAGTCGCGGTCTTTATGGAGATTTGGGGAACTATATTAAATAGAGGGAAATGGGTCAAAAATGAAACCACATTACTCAAAAAAGCACAGCAGCAAGAACAAACGGTTGAGCGCACCATCGGGCTGATGCATATGGATTATTTGCTAAAAGAAGACGAACGACTCTTTCAGCAATTACAGCTGCTCAATGCAGATATGCTGCCAAATGTGCTCAATTGGCTAAAGGATCTCACAAACCGCAAAGATTGGAAGCGGCTTAATCACTGGTATCACGAGATCACATATATATTAGAAGAATATTGCCAGCTGGACCTTTCCTACAGAGAACTGCGAGGAGCCGTCAGTGATTTCTTCTTTTATTTAGATGCATACTTTAAGCAGACGAAAGATCATCACTTGTATGAACGCTACCTCCAAGTCTGTATGCCTTATGCATTTACTGAATATAGCCAGCTTTTATATGCACAGCAGCGCTACGCAGAATGGATTGAAATACACAGCCTCGTTGGTTTCTCCATCAGCGAATTGGAGAAAGAACTGATCAAACAGATTGCAAAAGAAGAACCTGAAGCGCTCATTCCTTCGTACCATCGTGAAATCTCACTGCTCCTCGATCAAAAGAACCGAAGTGCCTATCGAGAGTCTGTGAAAATGCTCAAAAAACTGCGTACGCTTTATCATAAAACGAAAAAAACCGTGATTTGGGAAAGATATGTAAAGCAGCTGCAAGATTCAACGAAACGGCTGCGTGCGTTCCAAGAGGAAATGAAGAAAGGAAAATTGATTGATGACACGCCATAAACAAATTGTCATTCATGCAGAACAAACAGAAGATTTCTCTTTCACCATTTCAGCGCAAGCAGAGGACGGACACCCTGTTCCGCTTAATGAAATGAAGAGGCAGCTTTTTCAATGGCACGAATCTTCTTTTTATGGAACATTCTTAGAAGATGTGAGCTTTATTGGCACACCTGCCTTCCTGTTAAGCCCTTGGATGACCGTGGAATTGCTAGGAAAAAATTCATTTAATACCTTCAGCCATGTGACCTTAACGGATGAAACAGAGCCGCTTATGAAAACAGCCTCTACCATTTACGAATTCATCGAGGATGAAGATTTCGTTCCAGATTACGAGGCATGGACAGAGGGCGTGATCCGGTTTAAAGACAAAGAAGGCTTATTAGAGGGCTATACGGCTGATTGGTTTTCCGCTGCCGTACAGGATTATATTCAATATGATGATACCCTGCAGCACAAATGGAACCGAATGACTGCACAATCGCCTGCCCTTTCATCCTTCCAAGGACATTTTTTAGATGAGCAGGATTTCTTGGAGACGATTGGCTGGATTGAAGATGAGACGCCTTTCACTGTCGGCTTGCGCTTAAATGAGCCGGAATTCGACGGGGATGATTGGAAAATCGAATTGTTTTTGCGCGATAAGAAAAACAGCAGTCTTCACTTCTTTGAAGGCAACCGTTCATTAAAAAAATCTTGGCGTCCATATCAAGAAAAAATCGCAAGAGAACTGGAGCGATTCAGTCAAATTGTTCCCTGGCTCTCTTTCACATCTGGTACAACGCTCATGTCAGAAGAAGAAGCCTGGCTTTTCCTATCTGAAGCAAGTGAAACACTTGTGAATATGGGCATCGAGATTCTGCTTCCATCGTGGTGGCAAATCGTCAAAGAAAGCACCATGATGCTAAAAGCAAAGGTTTCCTCAACACCGCGAGGCGAATCGCATGTTGGAATGGATGCCTTAATGGACTTTAATTGGCGCTTTGCCACAAATGGCATTGAGCTGACAGAAGATGAGTTCAATGAGCTTGTTCAAAGTAAACGCCGCCTTGTCAACATTCGTGGACAATGGATCAAAATCGACCCGACCTTCATCCAGCAAATGAAAAAATGGATGGCGCGCGCCGAAAACGAAGGGCTTCACATGTCTGATATTTTATCTCGTGAACTAGCAGATCAAGAGGCCTCCTCTGAAGCGGTTCCAGAACTATTGGACAGCTCGGCATTTGCTCATATTCAATTTGAACTTTCTTCTCAATTAAGAGGCCTTGTCCATCAGCTAAATGATACAAAAGAGCTGCCTTCCTACAAAATGAGTGAATCCTTTAAAGGTACACTGCGCCCATATCAGCAGCACGGTGTCAATTGGCTTTTATTTTTAAGATCTCATGGATTCGGCGCTTGTTTAGCAGATGATATGGGACTTGGTAAAACGATTCAAATGATCGCTTATTTCACCTATTTGAAGGAGCAGGAGCAAGACGCCGCTCCATCTCTCATCATTGCGCCAACCTCTGTTTTAGGTAACTGGCAAAGAGAGCTGGAAACATTTGCACCACACTTGAATGTCGCTCTGCACTACGGACCATCACGTCCACAAGGCGAAAACTTCACCAAAGCATATGAGTCAACAGATATTGTCCTGACATCTTACGGACTCTCTCACTCTGATCGTGATGAATTAACATCAGCCAAGTGGAATACCATTTGCTTAGACGAAGCGCAGAACATTAAGAATGCCCATACGAAACAATCGAGAGCGATCAGGCAATTAAAAGGGCAGCATCACATTGCCCTCAGCGGGACACCGATGGAGAACCGCTTGACAGAGCTGTGGTCCATTTTCGACTTCGTCAACAAAGGGTATCTCGGCAGCCTGACCAGCTTTCATAAAAAATTCGTCCTTCCAATTGAAAAAGATCGTGAACAAAAAAGAATTGAACAGCTGCAGCAGCTGATCAAACCTTTCTTATTAAGACGAACAAAACAAGACGAAGAGGTCGCCCTGAACCTGCCTGAGAAACTAGAAGAAAAAGAATTCATCCCGTTATCGGCTGAACAGGCATCTTTATACGAACAGCTCGTCAAGGATACATTCGAACACATGGCTTCATTAACAGGGATGCAGCGGAAGGCCATCATCTTAAGTATGCTCGGCAGACTCAAACAGATTTGTGATCACCCTGCCCTCTATTTAAAAGAAAGCGGGACAGATGTGAAGCTGTTGAAACGTTCATTAAAAATGGATAAATTAGCAGAGCTGTTAAAAGCCATACATGATCAAGGAGAAAGTTGCCTCATCTTTACGCAATATATTGAAATGGGCAACATGATCAAACAACTTGCGGAAAAGATGTTTGGAGAACCCGTTCAATTTTTAAATGGCAGTTTATCAAAACTTGAGCGGGACAAAATGGTGGAACGCTTCCAGAAAAAAGAGTTCAACATCTTAATTCTTTCTCTAAAAGCAGGAGGAACAGGACTGAACTTAACCGCCGCCAATCATGTCATTCATTATGATAGATGGTGGAATCCTGCCGTGGAAAACCAAGCGACAGACCGTGCGTATCGTATCGGACAAAAACGATTTGTGCACGTCCATAAAATGATCACAACCGGCACAATTGAGGAAAAAATTGATCAAATGCTCGAAACAAAACAAACATTAAATGATCAAATTATCCAAAGTGAAAGCTGGATTACAGAGCTATCGACGAACGAACTAGAAGATTTATTTACATTGAGTGCGGCCGCTCAATCATCTTAACCACAGCAAAAAGAGGACTTTTCTCAAGCTCGATGAAAAGTCCTCTTTTTTCATTTTCATATGAAAAAATGTTAAATTTGCAGCTTTTTCAAAGCAGATTTTACATTCATATACGTATTCAAATCACGGAAGTCTTCTCTCATTTCTCCCATTTTCATCGC
This sequence comes from Bacillus xiamenensis, assembly GCF_001857925.1. Classification (NCBI taxonomy): domain Bacteria; kingdom Bacillati; phylum Bacillota; class Bacilli; order Caryophanales; family Bacillaceae; genus Bacillus; species Bacillus xiamenensis. Next base: position 2,061,733 of record NZ_CP017786.1, on the reverse strand, counting down.
AAGATTTGGTTTAATTCCTGTCACAATCAGTTCAGTGCCAGTCATTAAAATCAAATCGTTCAACTTAAAGATGGCATCCGCCACAAATGAATCGACCTCTAATAAACCGGACAGATCCACAATAAAATAATCGTCCTTGGATTGAGAGATATAGGTGGAGACCGTTGAAATGATTTTATTAAATCTTGGCGCTGTTAACGTACCAATGATCGGTAACACAGAGATACCATCCTTCACCGGAACAATCGGTACAGAAATATTCAACACTTCATCAATTGATTGCTCAAGAAGCTCCTGCTGTTCCTTCTCCTTCGTGACATCCTTTTGCAGACCAACGAAATAAAGACGTTTCCCTTCATTTTCGTCTATCCAAAGAGGAGCCACACTTAACTCGTTCCAAAACATTTGTCCAGATTTTTTATAATTTTTCAGCTGAACAGTGACAGCCTCTTTGTTTTCAATGGCTGCCCTCATTTGTTTTAACACGATTTGCTCAGTTTCATCCCCTTGAAGGAAACGGCAATTCTTCCCTAATACTTCGGTTTCTTGATAGCCTGTCATATCTAAAAAGCCCTTGTTCACATATATTAAAGGATTATCAGGTAAAGACGGGTCCGTTACCGTCAGGCCAACCTGAGTATAGTCTAAGGCTTCCTTGATTAAATGCAGATTTTCGGACTTATAAGATTCCAGCGCCATTCGTGTACTCTCCTTCATTTCCTTACAAGCGGGTTATACTCATAATGAAATTATATGATGTTCCACACCAGGTGTAAATAGAAGTAGTTCTGATTTCTCTTTTGTAGAATGCGCTTCATCCTATAAGAATTATACAAAACACCCAATTCGTCTATTTCAGCAGATGTTGAATCATATGCGCCACACCATGTTCATCATTTGTTAACGTGACATGGTCGGCTAGTTCTTTTATATCCTGTCTCGCATTCCCCATTGCAACACCAATACCAGCTGCCCGAATCATGGATTCGTCATTTAAACTGTCTCCTACAGCCGCTGTTTGGCTTAGAGGAATACCGAGCTTTTCCGCCAGCCTTGTCAATGCCTGCCCTTTTGACGCATCCTTTGAACCAATTTCAAAGTTATGATCAGCCGAACTGACCAATGTTAATTCTGAATCATGTCCAAACGTATCCCACCCGGCTTTCAATCTGTCTTGGAAGAACGAAAAGCCTAAGATGTTGTAAAATGACAGCTTTTGATCCTCACGAAACAACTCTTTATATGTATCAATATAGGCAAAGCCCGACTGGCTGTATTGCACTTCAGCCGCTTGCTTCAGGACATTCGTATCCGTTTCTGGATTTGCACTCTTTAAGCGGTCCATTTCGATGGCAAGAAGCTCTCTGCCGCGGTTCGGTGTGAAAATGGCCTCATTCGTGAAAACTTCATAGTAGTAATCACGCTCTTCAAGCCATGATAAGATGTGTTTTGCTTTTTCTTCGGTTAAAGCAGCCGAATGGTACACCTGCCCATCTGGATCATGAATGACAGCTCCATTTGCACTAATCACCCACGTATTCATACCTAGCTGGTCAAAAATAGATTTCACATCAAAATACGCTCTTCCTGTTGAAACGACAACCTCAATTCCGCTCGCGGCTGCTTCCTTTAATGCCTGCTCGTTTTCCTGACTGACTTTGTGTTCACTGTTCAATAAGGTTCCATCTAAATCCGTTGCGATTAATTGAATGTTTGTCATCGGTCTCTCCTTTTTTGACTTCATTTTCAACTGACATTCCGTTTGTTACATCCATCATCATTATGAAATGAGTATCCACTATTTGCAAGAGATGATCGGCTTATCAGTCAATAAAAGGGTACCCGGTCATGAACACATAACCGGGTACGTATAAGGGGAGACAGGGGACACATGACCTTTACAAAAAAGCATCGGTTTCTATTACGCAGTGTAAATGTGCACAAGGCAGTGTCTATCAGCTTTAGCTAGAGGGGGGCTGTCAGATGCTAGACCTTTGCCTTTTGATTCAAAACTGACCTCCTTTCCTTTCAACTAGCCCTAGTCTACTAAGAATAAGCGCAGCAGACAAAACACGAAAATGGCAAAATAGCCCTTCAAATTCTCTATTTCCTCACTCATTTTTGTTTTTTACCGCTTGTGTATAAAACATCATCTTGTTTTGTTTGACGAAATACTTATTTTTCATAAATTGATAAAAAACATCTGAATGAATCCAATTACTAGCAGGCATGTGAATATAATCAGATCCGTCCCACGCAAACCAATAAAAACAAAGCCGCCCGTCATGAATCGACAATTGGAATTCAAAGCAGTCCATTTGATCGCCGGTGACGTATTGAAAAGTGAGAGACTCGCCTTCCTCCATATACACATCACAAAATGAGAGAATGTCTCCCCATGAATACACTCTCATATCGCGTTCCTTTTCCTTACCAATATGTATTTTTCGCAGTTGATAGGACGTCATAAAACATCTCCTTTCACTAATGTACTGCCTGTTCTGAGTAGGCAGCGGTTTCATTTATACAGATGTTGTATGCTATAATGATACATACGAATAATGAACGCTTGTGAGGTGATAAATATGAAAACCTTTAGGCTGATTGATTTAAAAATCGAACTTGATCCAAAACAAGATAAAATGTCCAGCATTCCCCTTCGAGACGGCTTAATCATTAATAAAGAAGACGGCGAAAATCACTGGATGATCGAGGCACTCCTTCCAAAGAAACATAGACAGGTGTTTGAGGTACTCTTTCAGCAGCATACAGAAGTGAAGATTCTCGTGACGATCACAAAAGAAAACAATCGCCCGGTTCATCTATCTGTCCAAGTCAAAAACATCGTTGCCTTAGAAGAAAATATTTCTGTGCTACTCGATGGTAAAATGATCACAAATCGTTACAGAACAGAAACCGAAGAAGTATTAAAGGACCTCGTCAAAGAGGGACTTTCAGGAGAAAAACTGCTGGATGCTTTTAAACAAAACACATAAAAAAAAGAGCGGGTTCAGCCGCTCTTTTTCTATTACACATCTTTCGATTGGCTTTGATTTTTCAATAGATCTCTAATTTCCGTTAGCAGCACTTCCGTTTGATCTGGTGTTTCCACAACTTCTTCTTCCTCTACCTTTTCTCGTTTTAATTTATTTAAATAACGAATAAAGATAAAAATGGAAAACGAGATAATTAAGAAATCGACCACTGTTTGAATGAAGTTTCCATACAAAATTTGCGCAGAGCCGATTTTAATGGACAACCCGCTAAAATCATGTCCACCAATTATAATCCCGACAAGCGGCATGATCAAATCATTCACAAGAGAAGTGACAATTTTGCCAAATGCTCCCCCAATGATGACACCGACAGCGAGGTCAATGACATTCCCCTTGACTGCGAACTCTCTAAACTCTTTCAGCATCCTTATCACCTTCATCTTTTTTGTCTAATATGACGTTTTTTTGTCAAAAATGCAAGTCCTTATCCGTTTCGACTGAACTTCCCCATTAAAAAAAGCGGTTCATGCAAGATGAACCGCTGGATCAATCACGATACTTTAGGACCGATAGAAAATGTAAGTTCTGCTTCACATGCCACTTCGCCATCCACCGTTGCTACCGCTTTTCCTTTGGCAACTGGACCGCGAAGACGCGTCACTTCAACCTCTAAACGAAGCTGATCGCCAGGCTTGACCTGTCTTTTGAATCGGCAGCTGTCAATCCCTGCAAATAGACCAATTTTCCCTTTGTTTTCTTCTTTGCCTAACATAATCACCCCAAAAACCTGTGCAAGGGCTTCTACAATCAGCACACCCGGCATGACTGGGTATCCTGGGAAATGGCCGTTAAAAAATTCTTCATTCACTGTCACATTTTTAATTCCGACCGCTCTTTTCTCACCATCAACCTCTAAAATACGGTCGACCAATAAGAATGGATAACGATGTGGTATCATTTCTTGAATTTGCTGAGCATCAAGCATGTCTTGATCTCTCCTTCTTTTCTATATCGCTGATCTTCATTTGATTCCTCTAGAAGTATATTATGAATGCGGTCATTTTTCAATGTCCAGTCAACAAATATGGTAAAAAGTAACATCTACCATTACCAATTGTCATGAAATATAATCCACACTACACTCATCGTTTTTTCACAAATATGGTAATATATATTACATCATTGATTGAATAAGAGGGTAAAAATGAATTTTATGAGCGATAAATCCATTAAAAAACTTCTCCATTCGTGGTATACAATGCTGAAGCATCGACATTTTTCGAAGGCTGAAGAGATGAAAACGACCTTACTCAAATATAAACGCAGATTATCGAAAAAACAGGAGCTCTATTTACATTATCAGCTTATGCTTTTTCGCCATCAGCTCTGGATGAATCAGAATGAGGACTTAGAAAAACTCAAACATGAACTGATGCAGCACAAGGATCAAATGAACGAAGAACTGCAATATTACTTCTACTTCTTTCTCGGACTATACGAATCTTTAAAAAGTGATCAACATGATGCCATTCACTATCTTGAAAAGGCAGAGGAAAAACTGCCATTACTAAACGATGAGCTGGAAGAAGCAGAGTTTCATTTTCGTACAAGTGGTGTTTATTACAACAACCGCTATTCGTTGTTATCCATTCGTCATGTTCAAACAGCCATGGATATCTTTGCAAAGCACGGAGATGTCCATAGCATTTATCGGTGCAAGATTGTGCTCGCACTTAACTTTAGCGACCAAAAAAAATATGAGGAAGCTGAAGCTATTTTTAATGAGATTATCGAATACGTGAAAATGATTGACGATCAGGAACTGCTCGGCATTGTTTATTATGACGCTGGTTTTATTCAATCGAGACAAAACCGTCATAAAGAAGCACTTGAATACTTTAAAAAAGCGCTTCGTCTCCCAGCATACCGAAAGTCGGCACACTCCTACGTATCGTGTCTCTACGAAACAGTGCGCTCCTGCTTTAAAGAAAATTTAACCGATGAAGGAATGAGGTATATTCAAAAGGGGCTAAAAGAAGCGGTTGATTCCCAGTTTGATCTATTAAGAATCAAGTTCCAAATCTTATTCCTTCTTTACAGCCAAACACCTAAGGCAGATGAGCAAATTGCCAATCTCGTCACATGTCTTGAACGAAAAGAAGCCTGGGTTGATCTTGAGGATTTGCTTGCAGATGTCTCAGATTTTTATAAAAAAAAGGGCGACTTTGAGCGAGCCGCCTTCTTTATCATGAGAGGCTGATATCAGCCTGCTCATTATCTAATCGTATTGATTAACCCTAGCATCTGATCGCCCATCGTAATGGTTCTTGAGTTCATCTGATACGAGCGCTGTGTTGTCATGAGGTCTGTTAATTCTTTAGACATGTCCACATTCGAGGTTTCAAGCGCACCTTGCTGAAGCTGAATCGCTTGGCGGTTTGCCCCATTCAGTGCCGTTAATGCGCCTTGATAGTTGCCGTCTACTGAGAACAAATTATCTCCTTCAGAGATGAGCGCTGAAGAATTATTCACTTGTACAACTCCCAGATTCACCTGCTGATTCGGTTGATTATCTCGAGAAACTGCCGTAAGCCGTCCATTCTTATCGATAGAAATATCGCGGAAATTCGCATTTAAGACGATCGCATTTCCGTTTTCATCAAGAATTGGATAGCCTTCGCTTGTCACAAGCTGGACCTGATTACGATTGTTACCTGGCTGTAAATAAAGAGAGCCGTCTCTTGTATAACGGATATTACCGCCGGCATTGACCTGCAAATACTGCGATGGTGCACCAAATGCAACATCAAGATCACGGCCTGTTTCTTTAATAGAGCCTTGCAATGAGTTAATGGATGCATTGACCATTGTACCAGTTCCAAGCCTTAGCCCGGCAGGTGTTAAACGACTGTTTGCCACCTGCTCATTTTTTTCATCAACCTGATCAAACTGCTGCCTGATCAGCTCTGAGAATCGGGTGTTTTTTGCGCGATAGCCTGTTGTTTCACTGTTGGCAATGTTATTACTGATGATATCAAGCTGCTTTTGCACCTCGTTCATCGACACTGCTGCATTGATCATCGTTCTAAGCATGAGAATCCTCCTTTCTCTTTCTTTTCTTCATTAGTACACTCTTCCAATTTCATTCACAGCTTTTTCTAAGCTTTTATCATACGCCTGAACCACTTTTTGGTTTGTTTCGAATGCTCGATAGGCTGTAGTCATTTCAGTATACGATTTCGTCACATCAACGTTCGACAGCTCTGATACACCTTGGCTTAACGTATAGGACACTTGACCGTTATTGACTGCACTTGGCAGAGGCTGGTTATCAGCTGTACGGTATAAATCATTTCCTTCACGCGCAAGGTTTCTTGTATCCATCGCAACACGTACATCAATTTGTCCGAGATTTTGTCCATTTTCACTCACAGTACCATCTGCATTCACTTTAAAATTCTCACTTTGAACTGTTATCGGCTGGCCCGCAACTGAGAGAAGGGGACGGCCATTGATGGTCAACTGATTTTGGTCGTTCAATGTAATGGAACTGCTTTTCGTATAACGAACGCCTTCTGGTGTATTCACAGCATAAAAAAGCGCTGACTTTTGATTTGTCTCCGGGTTGATGGGTACATTATTTTCTACTAATGCAATATCAGTTGTTTGATCCGTTGTTTTTAATGTTCCTTGGGTAAATTGAGGAATCAATTCCTGCATGTATGTCCCCGTATTAATACCGCCAATCGCCGTTTGCTGCGGGATACTAAAGCTTTTGCCTGAAGATGTTTGGAAACGTCCCGATTCCATTCGGCTCAGCAGCATTTCGGGAAACGCCCGCATAGCTCCTTCATCCGCTTTATAACCTGGTGTATTCGCATTTGCGATATTATTTGAAAGCATTTCTGTCCGCCGCTCTTGAGCGATCATGGCAGATGTTGCGGTGTATAATCCTTTTAACACATGCTCACCTCATTCAAATTCTTTCACATGACCTAAAACCATCAGTACACAATCTTCTAAGAAATATATCGGCATATTTGCAGGCTTCTTTAATAAAAATCCCTCATTCTTTCTAAAAAGAATGAGGGAAATCATTAGCTGAGTTTACGCTTTGGCAGCTTGTCCATATTATCAAGCATCACGCCAGTACCTACTGCTACACAATCCATTGGATTTTCAGCAACGAAAACTGGTACTTTCAGCTCTTCTGCAAGCAATTGATCAAGCCCGTTTAGAAGCGCTCCGCCACCTGTAATGATGACGCCGCGATCAATGATATCAGCTGATAATTCAGGCGGTGTTCTTTCAAGAACTTGTTTGGCTGCCTGAACAATCGCAGATACAGATTCACGTAAAGCTTCTTCTACTTCTTTGCTTGTGACGGTAATTGTTCTTGGTAATCCTGTCACCATGTCTCGTCCACGAATCGAAATCTCTTCGTGACGTGCGTCTGGGAATACCGTTGCAACTTGGATCTTAATGTCCTCTGCAGTGCGCTCACCAATCAACAGCTTGTACTCTTTTTTAATGTAGTTTAGAATTTCCAGATCAAATTTGTCTCCAGCCATTTTAATAGAAGAGGCGGTCACAATGTCACCCATAGAGATGACAGCGATATCTGTCGTTCCGCCTCCAATATCTACGACCATGTTTCCACTTGGCTGAAAAATATCCATACCAGCACCAATGGCTGCTACTTTTGGCTCTTCTTCAAGAAATACATGCTTCCCGCCGCTTTTTTCAGCAGCTTCTTTGATCGCTTTCTGCTCAACAGATGTAATGTTTGTCGGGCAACAGATGAGCATACGCGGCTTTGAGAACAGCCCTTTCACATTTAATTTGTTAATAAAATGCTTGAGCATTGCTTCAGTTACTTCAAAATCAGCAATTACGCCATCTTTTAATGGACGAATCGCAACAATATTCCCAGGCGTACGTCCAACCATACGTCTCGCTTCTTCTCCAACAGCCAATACTTTTCCGCTGTTTTTGTCAAGAGCGACAACAGATGGTTCATTTAACACAATTCCTTTTCCTTTGACATGAATCAGTACATTGGCAGTACCTAGATCAATTCCAATATCCCTAGCAAACATCTATATATATCCTCCTTGATAATCTGTTTCCATAGCAAATACCACATTCTACCCTAATTATATATTCTATCATAATTTGAAGAAAAAAAGATATTTCTTTACAAAAGTCTTTACAAAATTTGTGGTTAGAAACTACCGATAAGAGGAAGATATATATATCATGTTTATGAACAAAGAACTAAGCTTACTGTTTCACAGGCTCGCCTTCTAAAATTTCTTCTTTTTTATACTTTAACTTGGTGGCTTCTCCTCCTCGCAAGTGGCGGATTGATTTATGATAATCCAGTATCTCCTTCACTTCATTAGCCAGATCTGGATTAATTTCTGGCAGTCTTTCTGTTAAATCCTTGTGTACAGTACTTTTAGAGACTCCAAATTCTTTCGCAATTACACGAACGGTTTTCTTTGTCTCCACGATATACTTTCCTATCTTGATTGTTCGCTCTTTGATGTAATCGTGCACACCACTCGACCTCCCTAAAATGGATGTGAGAAGTGTGAAATGAGATCCGTATCAATATTATCTATTTTCAGAGGCGCTTGTTCGTCTTAATTTCTCATCCATTAGGTAGTAAATGCCAAACACGATCCCTCACCTCAAACACTCTCTTTGTCAGGTTTGTAACAGTGTATTAGCATTGCAGAGGGAATATGCTAAAAATGAAGTGGGACAAGGGATTTATCAGAAAAATGCAAAACAAAAAATCATTTCGAGTGGCGAACATTTCCCCTTTACAAGCAAAGGTGTAACACGTAAAATAGGAAAGGTGATTTTATTTACCTAGCTAAATATTTAATGAAGGTGAGCATATGGATACATTAAACAGACAGTGTTTACATCAAATACATCAAAGCGCCCGGCTGCTGTCTAAAAAGGCGAACGAAGCGCTTGCTGCTTATGACTTGTACATGTCCCAGTGGACTGTACTTTTTTGTTTGGATACATTCGGCCCGAAAACACAAAAAGACATTTGGACCTATTTGAACGTCGAAGCACCGACCATTACCCGAACCGTTACGCGCCTAGAAGCAAACGGCTGGGTGAAGCGTGTCCAAGGAACAGACAAACGTGAAAATCTCATCGTCATGACAGATGACGCAAAGGCCCGTTTTGAAGAAATCAAACAGACGATGGAACAATTTGAAGAAGAATGTCTTTCGGATTTTACCCGCGAAGAAAAACAACTCCTCCATACACTTTTACACAAATTATCAACTGAATAGGAAGTGACATACATCATGAACGAACGTATTTGGACAAAAGACTTTATCATGATTGTCCTGGTGAATTTATTTACCTTCACCTCTTTTTATGCCCTTTTGACATTGCTGCCCATTTACACAATGGATGAACTAAATGGAACAGAATCACAGGGCGGCCTCCTTGTGACGGTCTTTTTATTATCTGCCATTGTCACGAGGCCATTTTCTGGTGCCATGATTGAGAAATTCGGCAAAAAACGCATGGCGATCTTCTCTTCAACGGTCTTTGCCTTACTCACTTATTTATACATTCCGATTGATCAATTCCAAACGCTTCTGATCCTGCGTTTCGTACAGGGGATCTTTTTTAGCATTTTGACCACAGTAGCCAGTGCCATTGCGGCCGATATGATTCCGAAACATAAACGCGGGGAGGGTCTTGGATACTTTGTGATGTCAATGAACCTCGCCGTAGTTATCGGTCCGTTTATCGCACTGAATCAAGTAGGAAAAATAGGTTTCCATTCTTTATTTCTTCTCTTTTCCATCATTGTCACCATCGGAGCGGCTTTTACGATGTTGATTAGACAACCAGAGCCTGCAAACGGCGGCAGCGTCATCTTTCGATTCACTTTTTCTCATCTGTTTGAAAAAGGCGCCTTAAAAACGGCGGCAGTTGGAATCATTATCTCTTTCTGTTACTCGCCGATCATTTCATTTATTTCAGTCTATGCCAACTCCCTTCATCTGATGGGGGCAAGCAGTTACTTCTTTATTGTTTTTGCAGCTGCGATGCTCGGTTCACGTCCATTTACAGGGCGACTGTTCGACCGAGTCGGACCTCACATTGTGATCTATCCATCTATCGCTCTTTTTGCAATTGGTTTATGGATGCTGACCGCTACACATTCAGCCACAATGCTTCTTCTATCAGGTGCTGTCATTGGTCTTGGCTACGGCTCTTTGGTACCATGTCTGCAAACCCTTGCGATTCAGCACTCACCAGCTCACCGTACAGGCTATGCAACCGCCACTTTCTTTACCCTGTATGATACCGGAATTGCTGCTGGCTCATTTGTATTCGGTCTCCTTGTCAGCTTCACAGATTTTTCAAATGTGTATCTCATTGCAGGCATTGTCGTTTTACTCAGTATGGGTGTTTTTTATTGGAGCGAACGAAAACCGCAAGAAGCAAAAACACAAAAGGTTTCCCTATCAGAATAGGATACTGTTTTAAACTTCACCGAAAACATGCTAAAATATAGGATGTTTCAAATGGACATACAGACCGTTTGAAAAATAGGTGGCGTTAAGCGAAAGTATAGGTGATGTTTTGAATTACGAATTGTTTAAAGTCATACACGGGATGGCTCATCATTCTGAGTTTTTAGATCAGACCATGATTTTCATTACAAAAAAGGCCCTTCTCGTGTATGCCCTTGTCTTATTGATTTGCTGGTTTTTAGGTAATCACACATTTAAGAAGCACGTCTTCTTTTCCGGTGTAACAGGCATCGTGGCACTTGTCGTCAATTTTGCCATTACGCTGTTTTATTATGAAGAGCGGCCGTTTGTGGCGCATAAAGTCGACACACTCATCCCGCACTCAGCAGACGCTTCCTTCCCAAGTGACCATACAACAGGCGCACTGGCTCTTTCATTAGCCATTAGATCCCGTAATAAAAAGCTCGGCAACATATTGCTCGTTTTTGGATTACTTACAGGGTTCTCCCGCATCTGGGTCGGCCACCATTATCCATTTGATGTTTTAGGCAGCTTAATCGTATCCATTGTGGTTGTCTTCATCATGAATAAATTATGGAAGTTCTTTGACTCTCCAATTGATCGCATCGTGACATTTTACGAGGCCATTTTGGGAAAAATATTCAGAAGGAAGCAAAAGGATCAAGGCTCTGACCTGTCCAACTCTTAAGCGGCTTGTGATAAAGTGATGAAGATGTCTCTTCTCCTTTATCCAGCCGCTTTTTTGATTGTTTGTCTTCCTCTGACCATACTTGAAAAGTAAAGACTGACACCAATACCGATCAGAGAAATCATGATCAATGTCCAGCCTAATTGTTCAAAATGAGAACCCGCAATTTCCTCACCAAACAGCATCCCAAGCACGGCAGATGACAAAATGGAACCAAGGTACCGGCATGTTTGAAAAAGTCCAGATGACGTGCCAATCATTTGCTGAGGGCTTGCTTTTAGCATCGCAGCTTGAAGCGCAACATTCCCAATGCCGTAACTCACTCCAAGCAATGAAAGGACCACTCCTTTTCCCCATAACGGCGCAGGAATAAAAAAGAAAGTCATGGCTGAAGCCCCGGCCAGCATCAGCACAGCACTTGCTAAAACAGGATGACGTTCATCCCCGCGATCCACCCACTTTCCAGTCAGCGGCGATACAATGATGCTCATTCCTGACATGCACAGCATAAAGAGACCCGTCATCTCCACACGCCAGCCCAATTCATCCTGAAAATAACTAGGCAAACCAAAAAAGAGACAATAGAAGAAAATATTCAAAATGATAAATTGCACATACACAAGTGACAGCCGCTTCTCTTTTCGAAACATCCGAATTTGAATGAACGGTTCATCCACCTTGTGTTCCCACCAAACAAAAGCACCTGCACTCAAAAGACAGAGAATGCCCTGTACATACTGAATACCATCAGCAAATGATAATAAAAATGAAAGCAGCGATACAATACAAGCTGTAAAAAGAAGCATCCCTGGCAAATCGAGCTTACGTACCATTTCTCCTATGCGAAGCTTTTTCTTCTTCTCCTTAGGAAATAAAGAAAGACCAAGGAAAAAACTGATCAATATAAATGGCAGATTCACTAAAAAGATCGCCGGCCAGCTGCCAATTGTCATTAAAAAACCGCCAAGCGTTGGCCCAAGCGCTGTCATCGCTGAAGCAAAGATGGACAATACCGCTAAAGCCGAAGCCTGTCTTTCCTTCACATGATCCCGAATGAGCCCGACGCCAGAAGGATAGATCGCGCTGCTTCCAATCGCCTGCAGCAGCCGAATCACAATCAGCACAGCAAATGTCGGGGCAAACGGGGCACAAATAGCTGAGACTGCCACTAGAGCTAGTCCAAATAAAAATAAGGTTCTCCTGCTCATCACATGATCTCCAATCCGTCCGCTCACTGGCTGCGTGACCGCACTGGCCAAATAAAAGGTTGAAATGAGCCAGGATACCGTCGTAAACGACAAACCGAATTCATGCTGAATTTGATGCAAGGCCAAAGAAATCATCGAGGAATTCAGTGGATTTAACATCGTTCCAAATGCGATAGCAGTTAAAAAAACTTTCCGGTTGTTTTTCCATTTGTTCATACACCGGCTCCTCCTTGTAAAATGGCATGTTATTGGCCTGTTCTTCCGTTATTATGAGATTCATTTCCCTTTTTTACCCTAAGCAATTCAAGTTCTCTCTCACAAAAGCATGTCATACATTGTAAAAAGGGTGTGTGCTGGAAAAACACATATAAAATTGAGAATAAAAGGTTCAAATGGTAAGATGCACACATATGAAAATGCCTACTTTCTCCTTATATGGAGAACGGCTGAAAAGGAGGAAAAGCCAATTCATAAAAAAAGACGGTTGTGGGTCCCAGCCCTTTTCTCAGTTGCAGTATTACTTCTGTCTTCGTGTGGTTCAAATGAAACGAATGGGAACGGAGATAAACGTAATTCTACAGCGAAAGGGTCACCGATTTTGGAGGATGGAAAGTTTATTTTTGCAGCATCAGGTGAATTTCACCCATTCAGTTACATGGATGGAAACCAGATGTCAGGCTTTGATATTGATGTAGGCAATGCGATTAGTGACAAGCTCGGCCTCGAGCCTGTACAGAAAAAATATAAATTCGCAGGCATCGTCGAAGGCGTCAAATCAGGGAAATTTGATGCGGCAGTTGCAAGTCATACCATCAATGAGGAACGAAAAAAACACGTCCTTTTTTCTCAACCTTATTACTACTCCGGTCCGCAAATCTTCACACGACCTGGAGCAGACATTCAAAGTGCAGATGACTTAAAAGACAAAGAGATCGCTGTCTCTAAAGGCTCGTCCTATGCTGATATTGCGAAAGAACATAGCGGGAAAGAACCAAAATATTACGACAGTGATGTTGTCGCTTTAGAAGCACTAGCCAACGGTAAACACGATGCGGTCGTCACTGATTTCGCCACAGGTGCAGAAGCCATGAAGAAAAAACTAAAAATCGAAGCGCAAGAAAGACTCGGACAAAGCGAGCAAGCAATCGCTGTCTCTAAAGACAATAAAGAACTGATAGAAGAGATCAACGATGCGATTGATGCACTAAAAAAAGACGGAACATTAAGACAAATTAGCGAGAAGTATTTTGACGAAGATATTACCGTCAAACAAGATTAAAACCACGATTGTGCGCCCTTCTACTCTAGGCGCACTTTCTTCAAATGGAGATGATTTATTTTGCCTACCCTATCACACTTTTTCCAAACGCTGATTGAGTCTAGAGGCGTTTTCTTAGAAGGGATGCTGCTGACCTTACAACTGACTGTGATCAGCATCCTCATCGGTATGTTCATCGGGCTTTTCTTCGCTCTAATGAAAATATCTCGTGTGGCGGTTTTCGGATATATCGCGAATGCTTATATCTTTCTTGTGCGCGGGACGCCACTCATTGTGCAAATTTTCATCTTATATTTTGGACTCACGGAATTAAATATACCTGACTTTTGGGCGGCCTCTATTGCCCTTGCCTTCCATAATGGTGCCTATATAGCAGAAATATTCAGAGGCGCTATCCAATCAATTGACCAAGGTCAAAAAGAGGCAGGACGTTCTCTTGGCATGGGACGCTTTTTAACCATGAGACGCATCATTCTCCCGCAAGCGATGCGGCGTGCCCTTCCCCCACTTGGCAATCAGTTTATTATCGGCTTAAAAGACTCATCTCTTGCCGCCTTTATCAGCGTCAATGAACTATTCAACGTAGCGACCACTCAAGGCTCCAACAGCTTTGACAATATGACCTATTTACTGGTTGTCGCTGTCTATTACTTAGTTCTTGTCCTGCTGTTAACATTCGCTGTGCAAACCTTTGAAAAGAAACTTTCAGTCAGTGATCATTAGGAGGAGAAGCATGACAGAATCGAAGGAAATCATTCGTGTTGAAAATCTCAATAAATACTTTGGGGAGCTGCATGTCTTAAAAGATATCAATCTTACTGTGTATGAAAATGATGTCGTCGTCTTAATTGGTGCAAGCGGCTCTGGGAAAAGCACCTTGCTCCGTTGTATGAATTTTTTAGAAATAAAAAATGAAGGTCAGATCATCATTGATGGCAGTCCCGTTCATCCAAAACGAGATCAATTAAACGAAATGAGGCAGAAAATAGGCATGGTGTTTCAGCATTTTAATCTCTTCCCTCACAAAACCGTACTTGAAAACATTATTGAAGCACCTGTGATGGTGAAGAAAACAAAGAAGGCACAGGCCATCGCTGAAGCCAATATCCTGTTAGAAAAAGTCGGCCTTGCGGATAAAGCCAGCGTCTACCCCTCTAAGCTATCAGGCGGTCAGAAGCAGCGCGTTGCCATCGCACGAGCTCTCGCCATGAGGCCTGATGTCATGTTATTTGACGAGCCTACATCCGCCCTTGACCCAGAGCTTGTAGGCGAGGTGCTGCATACCATGAAAAGCCTCGCAAAAGAAGGCATGACAATGGTCATTGTCACACATGAAATGGGTTTTGCAAAAGAAGTAGCCGACCGAGTCGTCTATATGCACGAAGGTCGTATCATCGAAGAGGGCATCCCAGCAGAATTGTTCGATTCCCCTCGAGAGGAGCGAACCAAATTGTTTCTCAGCTCCATTTTATAGGTCAAATGCCCTTTATTTTTAGCGATCCACACACGTTTTTTCTCATTTTTTACGAACTTTTCTTCCATTTATATTGATAATGACTAAAAAACCATGTGAGATAAACTTACATGAATATGTTATATATGACTTTTCTCTCTATAATGAAGAATTAAGAAATCTTTTAATTCTGAATGATTCGGGGGAATGCAGCATGCAAATGGGTGATACAGTATTTATGTTCTTCTGCGCACTACTCGTGTGGTTAATGACACCGGGTTTAGCATTATTCTACGGAGGACTTGTGAGAAGTAAAAACGTGTTAAGTACGACCATGCACAGCTTAACATCACTAGCCATTGTCTCTATCGTCTGGATTGTGTTTGGCTATTCACTCGCCTTTGCGCCAGGCAATGCATGGATCGGAGGCTTTGACTGGGTTGGACTAAAAGGCGTTGGCTTCGAGCCTGGTTCATATAGCGATACCATTCCACATTCATTGTTTATGATGTTCCAAATGACCTTTGCCGTCTTAACCACAGCCATCATCTCAGGCGCCTTTGCTGAACGTATTCGTTACTCAGCAGTGGTCGTGTTTACACTCCTTTGGGTCACATTTGTATACGCCCCAGTCGCACACTGGGTTTGGGGCGGTGGTTGGATTGGAGAAATGGGTGCGCTTGACTTCGCTGGCGGAAACGTCGTTCACATTTCTTCCGGTGTTGCCGGTCTAGTCGTTGCGATTGTTCTCGGAAAGCGAAAAGAAGCGGCAAGTTCTTCCCCGCATAACTTAATTTACACACTTCTTGGCGGAGCTGTCATCTGGTTTGGCTGGTTTGGCTTTAACGTTGGAAGTGCCCTGACTTTAGACAGCGTCGCCATGTATGCCTTTATCAACACCAATACAGCAGCGGCCGCAGGAATCATCGGCTGGCTGTTAGTCGAGTGGATGATCAACAAAAAACCAACGATGCTAGGCGCCATCTCTGGAGCCATTGCTGGTCTTGTAGCCATTACACCTGCCGCAGGTTTTGTTACACCGTTTGCTTCTATTATAATAGGATTGATCGGCGGAATCGTTTGTTTCTGGGGAGTCTTCTCACTCAAAGCCAAATTCGGCTACGACGATGCACTGGATGCATTCGGACTTCATGGAATTGGTGGTACTTGGGGAGGAATTGCCACAGGTCTTTTCGCGACAACATCTGTCAATGACGGCGGAGCCAATGGCTTATTTTATGGAGATCCAAGCTTACTTTGGAAGCAAGTGGTCGCCATTGTTGCCACTTATGTCTTTGTTGCGGTCGTCACATACGTGATCATCAAAATCGTCAATATCTTCTTCAAGATTCGCGCAACTGAAGAAGAAGAATCAGTCGGTCTTGATTTAACGATGCACGGCGAAAAAGCATATCAAGATTAAAGAAGAAGGGGTGTCTCTATGAGTAAAATGTATAAAGTGGAGATTGTCACACGTCCAGCTAATTTTGAAACATTAAAGGTGGAGCTTGGAAAGATTGGTGTCACCTCTATTACCTTTTCAAATGTGCACGGCTGCGGCTTACAAAAGGGACATACAGAACTATACCGCGGCGTCAAAAAGGAAAGCAATGTATACGAGCGTTTAAAGATCGAAATCGTCCTAAGCAAAGTACCTGTCGAACAGGTTGTTGAAACAGCTCAAAAGGTACTTCGCACAGGCGAACCAGGGGATGGGAAAATTTTTATATATGAAATAGAAAATACGATTAACATTCGGACAGGTGAAGAAGGACCTGCCGCGTTATAGCACCCCCTCCGCCAAATGGCGGAGGTTTTTTTGAAGACAGAAAAAAACCTCTGCATACGCATCTACACAGAGGATCTTACAAGACATTAAGATTGTTTGGTTTCTTCTGACTGACTGCTGTCTTTAGATGAATCTGAAGACTTTTCCTGATCAGAGGATTTCCCCTTCTCATCAGACTTTTCTTCGGTTTTCTCTCCAGCCGGCTCTTTTGCCTTATCTTCAGCAGCAGGTTCCTTCGTTTTTTCATCAGCTTTTGGCTGAGCAGGTTCTTTTGCTTCTTCCGTCACTTCTTGAGCTGCTTTTTCAATAGTAGAAACAGGCTTATCAATGAAGTTAAGTGGATTGAGCGCTAAACCTTCCATACGAATTTCAAAGTGCACATGGTTGCCGCTTTCAGCACCATATAGATTCTTACCAGAAGCACCGATGACATCATTCTGCTTCACTTCATCGCCTTCTTTTACACTTACTTGAGACAGCGATTGATAAACAGTTGACAATCCATCTTCATGTTCAATTTCAACGACATGACCGAGAACTGGATCTTTTTTCGCCTGAACGACAGTTCCACTAAGAGCAGCTGTGACATCAAACACTTTGCCATCTTTATCTGCAAGATCAATACCTTTGCTTAAGGTATAGGTGTTATTATAGTTTACAAGTGCTGCTTCTTTTTCTTTTTGATCAGCATCTGCTTCATAGAACTTTTTCACGACAGAAACATTATCAGAATTCTGGACCGGCATGGCAACATTTTCAATTGGCTTTCCAACTTCAACGGCATCATCACGCTGTTCTTGTCCTGTTTGATTTCCATCAGATAGTTGGTCTTTCACATCTTTTGATACAGCTTGATACCAAAGAACGGCTGTTAACACGACCGCTGCGCTGACCAAGTAAATAGCAGGGAATACCCAGCGCTTACGGAAAAATTGCTGAACTTTTGTGATTTTGGAAGTACGTTTCTTTTCTTCCTCTCTCATTTTTCATCACCTCAGCAACATTCTGAACACTTTTCAAAAAATATATACACACGAAATCATTTTTCTTTTTATTTTGCGCAATCACATCAATAATATGTATGATGAATGAAAAAAGGTGGAGGACTTTATTGTGAAAACTTTCAACCGCATTGCAACAGAAGATGACCTCAAAGCGATTGTCGATATTTACAATTCAACGATTGCTTCAAGAGAAGTTACAGCCGATACAGAACCTGTTACAGTTGAGGACCGCCGGCAATGGTTTTTAAATCATTCAGAGAAAAGACCTCTCTATGTGAAAACAGATGAAGCAGGCAATATCTACGGCTGGCTCAGCTTTGAAACGTTTTACGGCAGACCCGCATACAACGGAACCGTTGAAATGAGTATATACTTGAACCAAGACTATCGCGGAAAAGGTTTAGGCTCTCTTTTCTTACAAGAAGCCATCGAATTGGCGCCCTCATTAGGCATCCGAACATTACTTGCCTTTATTTTCGGCCACAACGAAGCCAGCATTCGATTATTTAAAAAACACGGCTTTGAGACATGGGGACACTTACCGCGCATCGCAGAAATGGACGGTAACAGGTACGATTTAGATATATTAGGAAAAGAATTATAAACGAGCGAAAATGATCTTTATTTCAGCTCTTCTTTTCAAGCGTGATGGAACGCCCTTGAAGTCTAGGAAGGACGAGTTACTAACGCAAAGCGAATTTGACATTCGTGAGCACCGAGCGCAGGACTGACAAAGAATGCGAGGGTTTGTCTACACGCTGGAGCGTCTCTTAAAGAAAGAGACGCTTTTTTATGAGGCTTGTAAGAGCTGTTCAAATTGTTTTGCATTCTTAAGCGATTTCCTTTGCAAAATGATTCCTTGTTCATCAATGAGAATCGCTTGCGGGACAACCGTTACCCCATACAGCTCCACCATTTGTGAAGAACGTATATATACGGCTTGTGCAGGCAGCAATTGTAGCAGCGAATCGTCATCCGCTTGTTCATCGCCATTTATAAAAATGACATGAACATCATCACGTGAAAATGAGTGCTGCATATCAGCTAAAATGCTTTTACACGTCATACAGGTAGAATTCACAAAGAACAGCATCACGCCTTTCCCATGTTGCAAATATTCCTTTAACATCACCTTTTCGCCTTCATGCGTATAGCTTCGAAATAACGGCGCCGGCTCACCAACATCCGCTTCCTTCAATTCAATCCCATCAAAGGATTTTATTTTATTCATAAACCTTCCGATAAAACGGGCAAGCAGAAACACCACCGCCAGCTGAGCAATGACAATCAATAACACAATGATTAATAGAATATCCTTCATTTCATTTTATCTCCTTCTATCATTGATTCATTTTCAATATCGAATTGATTGATCCACTTTCGCTTGAACAGCATGATTTCTTGACTGAGCGCTATGATGAAACAGACAGCTGCTGCAATGAGAAAACAAATGATGTTTAAGTGCCATGGCATCGTATCTACATAAGGGTGTACATAAAATAACCCAACCACAAGAGCAAGCATCAACAGATTACGGATCACTATTCCCCAATGAAGGCGATCGTTTTCAAGAAGCCCTCCACAGCCGCATGAAATATCATGATGCCCTCTTAACAAATTGAACGTGACCGCTCCAGTATAGATACATAAAAGGGCTGTAAGCCCAAATGCAGGTACGACAGACATGTTCCATATGAACAAATGAACCGTACACACCAATTCAATCAACAAGAATAAATAAAACATAGGTCCTGCGAAAGAAGGCGGTAGCAGACGATAAGCCTTCATCTGCTGCACATGTGCTGTCTGCTTTCTTACTTTATCGAGCCATGCACCTGCAAAAATGATTCCTAGTAAATAGACACCTATGAAATAAAAGACACTCACCTTACACCATCTCCTTTTGTTGGAATAGTTGAGATTGTGCCTCGTAAAGCCTTTTGTACTCACCTTGTAACGCCATCAGTTCATCATGGTTCCCTTCTTCAATGAAAGCACCATCTTTCATGACGATGATACGGTCTGCTAAGCGGGCCGCTCCCATACGATGTGTAATAAACAAAACACCTTGATTCTGCGTGTGATCGAATAGCTTACGGATGAGTGAAATCTCCGAAAATGGATCAAGAGCAGAAGTCGGTTCATCTAAAATGATAAAATCACTTTCTCTAAAAAAGGTTCTCGCCATCGCAAGCTTTTGCCATTGTCCGCCAGACAGTTCCTGCCCTTCTTCAAAAAAACGACCAAGTTGCGCATCATATGTGTCTTCCATTTGATTAATTCTTTTCTCTATCCCTGCTTGCCGGGCAGCTGACATCAACCGCTCTTCATCATCTATATCATTGATACGACCAAACCCTATGTTTTCTTTCACAGTGAATTCGTACTTCATAAAATCTTGAAACAGAACTGCCATTCTATCGTGATATGTCTTTTTATTAATAGTCGAAATAGATTCACCATTGACTTTGTGCATATTCGGCTGATCTGGATCGTATAATCCGGTTAAACATTTGATTAAAGTGGTTTTACCAGAACCGTTATCCCCTACTAATGCAAGGCGTTCACCTTTATTCATATGAAAGTATATACGCTCAATAGCAGGCTTTTTCATATTTGGATAAGTAAAAGAAAGATTTTCTAGTGTGATGGACTGGATATGATCAATTCTCCGAAGCGATGCTGCCTCTTCTGCCTGTTCATGATGTTCCTCTTCCCTCTTTTGGAATGATCTCATTTCATCAACATAAAGGCTCGTCTCATATAAACTAGAACATTCCCTCGTTAAATCTTGAAAACCACTTTGAATGTTCTGTACAGCTTGCAGCACTGCGACAAATGTCCCGGCTTCTAATCTTTTTTGAAAAATAAGATAGACAATCAAAAGCCCACAGCACATATAGGCAAATGTCATGAGCAACCCGCCTGCCATCTCCCAGCGAACTTGCCGTTTCAGCAATTTATATTTCTCATCTGCACTTTTGACATAATGACCTTTCCACTTTTGAAGCAGATAATTCCCTATTCCATATAAACGTATTTCTTTTAGAGAATCTCGTTGCGCTACAAGATCGGACACATACATTTCTCGTCGATCATTAGCAGTTAACAGACGGTTTAAACGATAACGCGCACCTCCAAAGAAAAGCTCAATCCACAATACAGGCAAGGTAAACACGAACAAAATGGCCGCCAAGCCCCAGTGAATACCCACCATATAGATAAGAAGTGATACAACAGTAATCAACGCGCTCATGATTGTAAAAATACTTCTGACCATACTGAGAACATGCTGATGACTGTTCATCACACGTTGACTTTCATTATAAAAAGATGGGTGTTCAAACGTAATAAACGGGAGCCTTATCGCTTTTTGAAGCAATTCACCCTTCAAATTCAGACCAATCAAATTTGTCGCTCTCTGCTGACTAAGCTGAAGAATGAACTGAAGCCCATATCCTAAAATCACAATGACCATTTGCAGTCCAAATAACCACAAAACCTTTTGGATGTCACCTGAAGACGTCATAAATAAAATAATTTCATTAATCAATGTTTGAATAATCCAGACACTAGCCAAAGGCATAAAACCAACGATCACTTGAATCAACAAGGTTAAAAGAAGATATGAACGACTTTTTTTCCAAGTATAGGAGATTGCATATAAACAATGGTTCACTGTACTCATCAAACGCTCCACCTTACACCATTTAGTATAATTGACATATTTTTGATATTTGTATTATGATAGCTTTGCGCAACTTCACATTGAGAGGACGATATGCAATGAATTCAATCTTTCTTTTACAAATCGCTCTGATACTTTGCACCCTTTTATTCACTGTCGGAATCATCATCTATTTAAAACAGCAGATGCAGCTTATCATCTTACCGAACGAACATATTGGACAAAAACTTGCGCATCCGCTTCTCGAACAACCATCACCCATTCAAATGCATGATCTGCTGCAAACAAATAGCAAGCAGCAATTACTGATTTTCACTGACACAGCATGCCCGCACTGCATCCCATCACTTGAACAATTCCTAGAAACGAAAAAGCAGCGTAAATTAAACATCTCATTTAGTATCTTGTTGAAGAATGGACAAAAAGAAGATCAAGAATTATATCGTGATAACCAAACTAACATGCGAATAATCCCAGTGGGCGAACAAATAATAGACGCATTTCAAATCCAAGAGTTTCCATATTACATCATGGTAGAAGATGATGAAACAATCTCATATGCAGCACCTTTTCCAGATGGTCTTTATTCAAGGCGGCCTGCAAACTAAAGATAAATGAGGCATGTGAAGAATATCAAACACGCCTCATTTTTTATTATTTTGGTGTTGGCTGAACATCCTTTTCTTTTTCCTCCGCAGCCATTTCACTAGCTTCGCTTGAAGCGGATACTTGTTCCTCAGCTTGTTCAAACTCACTGCGAGCTTCATTTGAAATGTCAACTTGATCACCATGCAGATTCACAGTAACGGACGAAGAAGACCCCTCTTTTTGAACCTCTTTCTCTAGTTCCTTTAATTTAGACACATGAAGCTCTAAATCTTTTCCTTGCTGAACCAAAGCCAGTTGTTGAAATAATGCCTTTCTCTCTTCTGGAGAGTGGTCACCTTGAACAATTTGCGCTGCTTGGGTTAAAAAAGAATTTGATGTTTGGCCCGCTTGACGGCTAACCGACGTCTGCATAGTAGCATTTGTTACGAATGAAATTGAAGATATGCTCAATGCGTTCACATCCTAATAAGTGAAATACTTAAATTTAGCAGCCACATTTAACGCGTTCTTGGCTAGTACAAATCTCACCTGTGTCACGATCCACATAGTAACGGAAAGTTCCAACGCCTTGAAGGAAACAAGTTGGTGCTGATTGACAAGAAGTCACCAATCTTTGCAAAATACATCGAGCAGCTGCAGGTTGAACATTGGTCATTTTGTTTAAAAAACGATCTAACATACAAATTCCACCTTCCAATTTTTATGGTATTACAACACAATAATAACCAATTAAAATACAACTAACAACATATTTTGATAATTTTACTAATTATTTTTAACTATTATTCTAATTTATGACATAATTTTAATTTAAAAAATCTAGTATTTATTACCTTTTTCTTATTCAGAAATAATTTATTTATCCATAAATAGATGAGTAAAGATAGAAAAAAAAGGCTATTGTTCAACATTCGCTCTTCCTAAAGTACTGCTGGGTCAAGTATGATAGAGAGTGAATACATAAAGGAGTGAACACAATTGCAACAAACTGAGAAAATCATTCAGTCTCTTCATTCAATAACAAAGTGGGGAAAGGTTGGCAGCATCTTTCTCTATATCTCGGGCGGGCTGTCTATCCTTATAGGATTTTGGTTAGTTCTTCCTGCTGCCGTTGGCGTTTTTCTCATTATGATGGGCGTTCATGTTCAAAAATCTGTGAAAGCAGCTGAACAATTGATTCAAGCGCCTGATACTTCTTACGAAGAACTATTAGAACAATATGCTAAAATGATGAAAATGCAGACACTGTTTGCCATTTCAAGTATTGCCGCAGTTATTCTCTCGTTCATCGCTATCATTTTGATGTTTATACTAGGTGGATTAGCCTTTCTCCAAGATTTTCCTAGTGATGTTCAACAGTACGATGATCATTATGAAGAAGAACTCGGAGACTTTTATTAATGAAGAGGGGTATCAATTCAATTTGATACTCCTTTTGTTTTGCAATTTGGCATTGATCATGATACTTAGCTTGACAATCAACCTTTATCATTTTAAAATACAAATCGTAACCATTACGAATTAAAGGAGGATCATATCACTTATGCGCGTGAAAATCACCTTAGCCTGTACTGAAACAGGTGACAGAAACTATATCACAACAAAAAATAAACGAACGAATCCAGACCGATTGGAGTTAAAAAAATATTCTCCACGATTAAAGAAATATACACTTCATAGAGAAACAAAATGATTTTTCACAATTTAAATCGTAATAATTACTTTTTAAGTGAGGCGGAAAACAAAATGATCGTTTTCAAAAAGGACAAAAACCAATGAATAAGAGAATACCTGTCACAGTATTAAGCGGCTTTTTAGGAGCTGGAAAAACAACGATATTAAATCATGTTCTTCAGAACCGTAAAGGGCTAAAAGTAGCTGTTATTGTAAATGACATGAGCGAAATTAATATTGATGCGGAATTAGTCAAGCAAGGCGGCGAGCTCTCTCGATCAGATGAAAAACTTGTTGAACTCTCTAATGGGTGTATTTGCTGCACATTGAGAGAGGATTTATTAATTGAGGTAGAGCGTCTTTGTAAAGCTGGTAATATAGACTATATTGTCATTGAGTCTACAGGTATTAGTGAACCAATCCCTGTCGCTCAAACTTTCTCTTACATTGATGAAGAAATGGGCATAGATTTGACACGCTTTTGCAGGCTAGACACGATGGTAACAGTGGTAGATGCAAACCGTTTCTGGACTGATTTCCAATCAGGAGAAAGTTTATTGGATCGCAAGGAAGCTGTTTCCGATGATGATGAACGAGAAATTTCCGATTTACTTATTGATCAGATTGAATTTTGTAACGTGCTGATTATCAATAAATGTGATCTTGTATCAGTAGCAGAACTAGATCGACTGGAGCATGTACTGACCACACTTCAACCAGAAGCAACTATTATTAGAACCTCAAAAGGTAATATACAGCCAAGTGACATTTTGAATACTGGTTTATTCGATTTTGAAAAATCAAGTGCTTCTGCAGGCTGGATAAAAGAAATCAATGCTGGACATTCTCAGCACACGCCCGAAACAGAAGAATACCGAATCTCATCATTTGTTTATGAAAGAAGGCTCCCTTTCCATACTGGCAGGCTGAATACATGGTTAGATCATATGCCGGAGCAGATCGTTCGTGCTAAAGGATTTGCATGGCTAGCTACGCACCATGATTTAACCATTTTAATTTCACAAGCCGGGAAATCCGTTGCGATTGAACCCATTGCATACTGGATTGCTGCCTTGCCGGAGCAAGAAAGAGCACGCGTTTTAAATCAGGAACCAGAAATTCTAGATGAGTGGGACGCAGAGTTTGGTGATCGACATACAAAACTTGTTTTTATCGGTGTAGATTTACCTAAAGCAGATATGATTCGTACACTAGATCAATGCCTACTTACACCTGAAGAATTTGATCAAGACTGGACAACGTTTGAAGACCCCTTTCAATGGAAAATACACAATTAAACCAGGAGGGTTTTAAGTGGCAAAGAAATCAAAAATAGCAAAAGAAAAAAAACGGCAGCAGCTTGTTTTGAAATATGCAGAATTAAGAAAAGAGTTGAAAGAAAAAGGTGACTATGAAGCTTTGCAGAAATTACCTAGAGACTCTTCCCCCACTCGCTTAAAAAATCGCTGTGAATTAACGGGCCGTCCTAGAGGTTACTTGAGAAAATTTAAAATGTCTCGAATTGCTTTTCGTGAGCTTGCCCATAAAGGACAGATCCCCGGAGTGAAAAAATCAAGTTGGTAAAGATTGATTCGATCTTATCATAGTTCCTGTCAAAGTAAAGCAGCACAAAATGAATAAAAACCTCTTTTCCAACCTTACCTCTCCATTTTCGAGGTGAAAAATTGCATTTTAAAAAACAGCAGAATCTCTGCTGTTTTTTTATGCTGATGGACTTATAAGATAACTTGTCCTGTTTTTTAAAATGAGATTTCCAACAAATGATTATGACATTTTCTCTGCTTTTCAAAAATCAATGTTCATGATACTTTGTTGTCACTACCCACCGATGTAGGACATCTCAACTTTTTTCTGATCTTTCTTCTGTTCTCTCTCAGCTGAATATTGATCATGTCTGTTTGACCATAATTCCTTCAATGTGTTCACTAGATATTGATCATCTTCTGTCGTACGAATGATTCGTCTCAGATCAAAACCAGATGACGCAAAGAGACAGGTGAATAATTCGCCACGTGCAGATAGTCTAGCTCTATTACACGATCCACAAAAAGCATCTGAAACAGAAGAGATAATGCCAATCTCTCCTGAACCATCCTCATAAAAATAACGATTGGCTACTTCACCTTTATACCGAGGGGGTTTTGGTTTGATAGGATATTTTGAATGAATCAGCTCTATCATTTCTTTTTTCGTCAGCACATGCTTTAGGTTCCATTTATTCGTATTGCCAACATCCATAAATTCAATAAATCGTAGAATGTGTCCTTCTTTTTTAAAATAGGCTGCCATTGGTAAGATATCTTGATCATTCACACCTTTTTGGACAACCATATTGATCTTAATGGCAAGTCCAGCTTTTTTTGCAGCCTCAATTCCATCAAACACTTTTTGGATGGAAATTTGTCTTCCATTCATCTGCTTAAAACGGTCTGGGTTTAAAGAATCTAAACTAATGGTGACTCTGTGAAGACCTGCTTTCTTTAGCTTATCAGCGTATAAAGGTAAAAGCGTTCCATTAGTCGTCATAGCGATGTCTTCAATACCTGGAATTTTTGCAAGCTTTTCGATCAAGATGGGCAAATCTTTACGCATTAAAGGCTCTCCGCCCGTAATACGTAATTTCACCACACCTAATTCCTTTGCAAAAAGGGTAGCAAGTCGTTCAATTTCTTCGAAGCTAAGCAGCTCTTCCTTATTCAAAAAAGGATAATCTGGTCCAAAGATTTCAGCAGGCATACAGTACGTACATCTAAAGTTACAGCGATCAGTTACCGATATTCTTAAATCGCGCAATGGTCGATGTCTTTTATCCAAAATACTGCCCATACTTTGCCTCCTATTCTGTAATACGCTGGTGATGAGTATAGATATTAAAAGATTCTCCTCTAACGAATCCAACTGTTGTTATATTTAATTCTTCTGCCATTTTCAGCGCTAGCTCAGTAGGAGCTGATTTTGATATCACAATCGATACTCCTAATTTTGCTGCCTTCAACAAAACTTCAGACGAAATGCGGCCGCTAAATACAAGGATTTTATCTCTCAGTGGGATTCGGTGAAGTAAACAATATCCATAGATTTTATCCAAAGCATTATGTCGTCCTATATCCGTTCTAGTAATGAATAGCTTTTCTGTGTCACACAGTCCCGCATTATGCACACCGCCAGTATGTTGAAATAATTGGCTTTCCTCTTGTAAACATTTCATTAAATGAATACAGGTTTCAGCAGGAATGTTGATTCGATCAATCGCTGTTTTTGCCGTTTTCACATCTTGAAGAAAATAAAAGTGCCTTCCCTTCCCACAGCAAGATCCAATCACTCGTTTGGTAAAGTCTGATGAATGAAAATGACTTGAGTGATGTAAATCAACATATGCAAAACCCATACTTTCATCTATTGTAAACCTTTTAATCTCTTTTTCAAATCGAATAACTCCTTCTGAGGCTAAAAAACCGATAACCAATTCTTTCAAATGATCTGGGGAACAAACGAGTGTTACAAACTCTTCGCCATTCACCAGCACAGTTAAAGGAAATTCTTCTACAACTTCATCTGTTCTGCAGGTAAATTGACCGTCGCGATATTGTTGAATGACTCGTTTCTTTTTAACAGAAGGATTCATGACTGATCTTCCTTTCAACACAAATTTAGTTATATGAACCAGTCAAATTGTGATATTATTTTAAAAAGTCATAAAAATGTAACATATTTCTATCTTATCAAACTTTTTGATTGCTTTATATGGGGGGAACACAATGAACAAATCAAAAAATCGTTGGCTCATCGCTACAAGTGCTGTGGGAATTCATTTATCTATTGGATCTGTTTATGCATGGAGTGTTTTTACGAATCCTTTACATCAAACCTTTCAGTGGTCATTAACAGAAATAAGCCTTACATTTAGCATTGCCATTTTATTTTTAGGCTTATCGGCTGCTTTCATGGGACATTTCGTTGAAAAGTATGGTCCAAGGGCATCGGGGCTCTTTTCAGCTATTTTCTTCGGTATTGGAATGACTGGATCAGGGTTTGCTGTCCACATGTCTTCATTACCTCTCCTCTACTTATTTTATGGTGTACTCGCTGGGATAGGATTAGGTGTAGGTTATATTGCTCCTGTATCAACATTAGTCAAATGGTTTCCGGATCGAAGAGGACTCGCAACCGGTTTAGCCATTATGGGTTTTGGTTTTGCTTCTCTTATTTGCAGTCCAATTATTCAATATCTCATTGAAAAAGTTGATATAGCAAATACCTTCTATATTCTTGGAATCTCTTATTTTATCATCATGGTCATCTCATCTCTTTATTTATCACCACCCACGCCCGATGACGTCAAACAATTTGACGTGTTGAAAACTAGTCGAAAAAAAATTCCTCAAGATTTATCACAGCTCACAGCAAATGAAGCGATCAAAACACGGCGCTTTTATTATTTGTGGCTTATGCTCTTTATCAATATCACGTGCGGAATTGCCATTATTTCAGTAGCGTCGCCGCTTGCTCAAGAAAGTGTTGGCTTCACCGCAGGCGCTGCAGCTACTCTTGTTGGTATTTTAGGTGCTTTTAATGGGCTGGGACGAATCGGCTGGGCTTCGTTCTCTGATTATATCGGGAGACCAAATACGTATACAATTTTCTTTAGTATTCAGCTCATTGCTTTTCCCTTACTTCCATACTTAAAAGAACCGCTCATCTTTTCAATTGTGATGGCGATCATTTATACGTGCTATGGTGGAGGATTTGCCTCAATTCCAGCCTATATTGGAGATTTATTTGGTACGAAGCAGCTTGGTGCCATACACGGTTATATTCTCACCGCTTGGGCCGCTGCTGGTTTAGCAGGACCTTTATTTTCGTCCTTCATTCGAGATATAACAGGCAATTACACACAAAGTCTCATGGTGTTTTCCGGCTTATTTTTCATTGCTTTTATCATATCTCTTCTCATTCGGAGGGATATTAAACAACTTAGAGAATCAAATCTTACTGCCACTTCTTCTGTCACAGCCCGTCCGTAATTTGAATTTGACAGAATCACATTCTACAGGTAATTTTTAGATATGAAAACGCATTAAAAGGTAATCGGAGGGTGATGATATCATGGGGAAAACAAAACACAAGGGGCCTATTAAACTTAGCAAAAAACCCTCACCAAAGCTATGGGCTTCTTTTGCTCCTATGGGGCTTGGAAAAGTTAAACCGAAACACATTCGAGATACGATGAAGGTGGCATGGGAGAACAAAGATAACCTCCCCTATGCATACCGTATTTTAACACAGGGCGTTTGTGACGGCTGTGCACTTGGTGTATCAGGTTTATACGATCAGACACTTGCAGGGCCCCATATATGCACCACAAGGCTTAATGTGCTTCGTCTTAACACAATGCCAGCTATTGACCCGAAATGGTTCGAAGATATTCATCAGCTAAAGCAAATGGACAGCACCGCACTTCGTAAACTTGGGCGTATTCCCTATCCATTGATTCGAAAAAAAGGTGATAATGCCTTTACACGTATTTCTTGGGATGATGCATTAGATCAGATTGCAGCTAAAATCAACTCAATTGATAAACAGCAGCTCGCTTTCTATTTAACCGCAAGAGGGATTACAAATGAAGTGTATTATACTGCGGCAAAGGTTGCACGATTTATAGGAACAAATCATATCGATAATGCTTCTCGCATTTGTCATTCACCTAGCAAAACCGCTCTTAAGCGTTCTCTTGGTATAGGTGCCTCCAGCTGTAATTACAGTGATTGGATTGGAACGGATGTATTGATTTTTTGGGGCTCTGTCGCAGCAAACAATCAGCCTGTTTCTACTAAATATATGTACGCCGCTAAAAAGAAAGGGACTAAAATTATTGTCATCAATCCATATAAAGAGCCTGCGATGGAAAAGTACTGGGTTCCCTCTATTCCAGAGAGTGCATTATTCGGCACAAAAATAGCTGATGATTTTTACCAAGTCAATATAGGCGGCGATATTGCGTTTATGAATGGCATCATCAAACATTGGTTTGACATGGAGGAGCATGCTCCTCATTCCGCTCTTGACCATGAATTTATTCAAGCACATACAACCGGCATACAGGATTTAAAGCAACATGTCGATCAGTTGAAATGGGAGGATCTAGAAGCATCATCAGGCTTATCTAAGGAAAGAATGAAGGAATTTGCTGTACTTCTTGCCAATGCCAATTCAGGTGTTTTTATTTGGAGTATGGGCCTCACCCAGCATCGTTTTGCAACTGATAATATATCACAAGTCGCAAATCTTGCCATGTTACGTGGATTTATTGGCAGAAAGCATTGTGGTGTCATGCCTATTCGCGGACATAGCGGCGTCCAAGGTTCAGGAGAAATGGGCGCCGATCCATTCGTGTTGCCAGGCAGTGATTTTGATGAAGAGAATATTGAAAGAATTGAGAAGATATGGGGATTCGACATTCCAAAATGGCATGGTGACACCATTGGTCAATCATTTGAGAAAATGACTCTTCCAAAAGAACACCCGCAAAAGCTCAAGATGCTGTTTACTAGCGGTGGAAACTTTTTAGAAACGATGCCAAATCCAGAAGCGATTGAAAAGGCATTATCTGAGCTTGAACTCCGTGTCCATCAAGATATTATTTTGAACACCTCTACACTCGTAGAAGCAGAAGATACCGTGATTGTTCTGCCTGCTATGACACGATATGAACAGCCAGGCGGAGGTACATCAACTAGTACGGAGCGCATGGTGTATTTCAGCCCGGAAATTGAAGGACCTCGTATTGAAGAAGCCAGAGCTGAATGGGACATTTATATTGATCTTGCGAAAAGGGTTCGTCCAAAAGATGCCGAGCTGATTCATTTTGAGAATGCTGAAGCCATTCGTCGTGAGATCGCCATCGCAAATCGAAACTATGATGGCATACAGCATTTGCGTCATAAAGGGGACGTCTTTCAATGGGGAGGCGCTTGGCTTTGCGAAGATGGCGTGTGTCCAACACCGGATGGCAAAGGACACCTTCTGCCTGCCCAGCTGCCTCAATATCGGAAAACGGAGGGGCATTTCAACATCACGACAAGACGAGGTAAGCAATTCAACTCAATGATTTACAGTGAAAAGGATGCCTTTAATGGCGGAAAGCGGCATTCTATCTTGTTGAACGAGGAAGATGCAAAAGAGCTTTATATCAATGAAGGAGATCCAGTTGTCCTTTTTAATCAATATGGGTCCTATCAAGGAGTTGCTCAATTCGGAGATCTGAAACGTGGAAATATTGCTGTTTATTGGCCTGAAGGGAACGTTTTAATACCAAAAGGAGTTTATGAAAGCTATTCACAGATTCCAGAATATAATACCACTGCAATATTAGAAAAAGCCGAAACCTTTCATGCAAGAAAAGATCAGCACTACGTGGAGAAACGAATTGATGAATTAGAAACGACTTTAAATTGATCTTCAACTAAAAAAACAGCTGGGGGTTTGTCTCCCCAGCTGCATATTCACATCCTACTGGCCAAAAGAGCTCGCTTCTTTTTGAAGAATGTGATTCAATTCTTCTGCATTTGCTGCTGGTTGATATTGTCCACCGCCAGCTTTTGCAACAGATTTTAGACTTTTTGCTTCTTTTTGATTTACATCGAAGCCAATGATATTGACGATTGTATCAATACCTTCTTCATGTAATTGCTTTGCTGCTTGTGATGGGCTCCCGCCACAAGTTTCTTCACCATCACTGACAACATATACAATATTTTTTCCCTCAGCTTGGTGATCTTTAAAATCTTGTTTCGTATCAGTTAATGCTTTTGCAAGTGGTGTCCAGCCTGTTGGACCATACACATTCAGCGCTTGTTGAAAGGTTGATTCCTCATAGGTTCCAAACCCATAAACTGCTTCAGAACTTTCACAAGAAACGGCTTTTCCTGCATTTTTATTGGTTCCTTCATGACCAAAAACACGAAGCAGGACTTGCGTATCTTCTGATAAAAGACTTGCGAAGCTTTGAATCGAACGTTTTGCGATATCAATTTTCTTTTCGCCTTCAACCGATTGTGCCATACTGCCACTTAAATCAAGTAAAATCACCACATGAGCCGGCTCCTTTTTCGTTATAGCATGAGCAGGTGAAGAAAGAAGCAGGACAAGACTAGCTAAGATGGTTAATACAATATTTCTTTTCATCAATAAAAAACCTCCCTTTTTTCATTTGTACAGAAAAAGAGAAACGAAAGCATCAATCAATCGTTTCCCTTTTCTTCAGCAAGTTTATTCGTGTAGTTTTAATGATTCTGCTGTAAAGATAGAACCCATTTCTTTGCCAGTGCTTGCTTGGTAGTAAGAGCCTTTACCAGCTTTGGCTACTTCCTTCAATTGGCCTTCATAGCCATCGTTAAAGTCTAATCCGATTACATTGACCACAGTAGATCCTTTTGAGTTATGCAAATCTTTTGCTACTTTCACTGGATCTCCGCCACAAGTTTCTTCACCATCAGTAATTAAGTACACAATATGTTTTGTTCCATTATGAAGCTGCTTATCCGTTTGCTTTGCACTTTCAAGAGCACGTGCAATCGGTGTCCAGCCATTTGGTCCAAGACCGTTTAGAGAGTTTTCGAAGCTTTCCTTTTCATAAGGTTGAACGCCGTAAACGCCTCTAATGACTTCACATGATTGAGCTTTACCTGAGTTTTTGTTGTTTCCTTCAGAACCAAACAAGCTCATACGGATTTTCGCGTTTTTCGGAAGTGATTGAGCAAATTTGAATACCTCTTGTTTTGCTAGATCAAATTTGCGCTCTCCTTCTACTTTTCTTGCCATGCTTCCACTGGCATCAAGTAAAATTGTCACTCTTACATCTTTCTTATGTTTTTTGGCTGCTGTTGCTTCTGCAAATACTGGTGAAGAGATTGACATTGATAATGTCAATACAGCTAAGGCTACGAGTGTAAATACTTTTTTCATCATGCTTTTCCTTCCTCCTTATGTATTTGATTGAAACATCTTAATCGTAAATTATTCTCACTTGGAATGGTATAGGACTCGATCCCTTTTTCTCTTTCATCAAAATCACTAAAATTCTGTCAGATGTCTAGATATTTTCACCTAACGCTTCCTTTTTCTCTTTGTTTTCTCTTTCTTTCGAGGGACTTTGTATCGGCCATCGGTTCTTGTCGGGACATAAATGTTTAAGATTTCCTGACCTGCGCCTTAAGTCACAATTTGACACATTCTGTTCAAACCTCTTTGAAAACAAAAAAAGATGCCCCATTTTGAGGCACCTTTTCCTTTATTTCTTAGCCATATATGTGTTGAGAAAGCGATCAGCTGATTCAATTTGAATTCCTTTATAATAATGTTTCACGATCTCATCTACTTTTTTGCCTGACTGGGCCATATAATGTGCACCATACTGACTCATTCCCACACCATGGCCATATCCTTTTGTCGTAATCACAATTTGCTGGCCTTTTCGTTCCCATGTAAAGTCCGCAGAATGCAGCCCTAGTGATTCACGAATATCTCTGCCTGTCAGTGTTTTCCCGTTTATGACTGCTTTGGCTACTTGATTTCCTGGTGTCCGTTCTACAATCTCTCCCACCTGATGCTGCTGATTGAGGGTTACACCCAGTTTTTGCTGAAATTCACTAACTGTGATGATTTGCTTGTTTTGAAATTTGGGTGATTTTTCGTCCCATTTGCTTGAAACACTTTTCAAATATGGGATTTCGTTTTTCCAATAGGATTCTGCATTTTCAGTTTTCCCGTTACTTGTTGAAAAGAAAGAAGCATCAATTGGTTTTTCATCATAAGTCAGCACTTTCCCTTGTGTGCTGGCGACGGCTTCTGTGATCTTTTTTAATTTCCAATTGTACGCTTCCCCCCAAATTTTCTTCAGTTCCTGTTTATTTTTGTAGACCTGGAACATTTGTGTGTCATCTACAAGAGAGCCTTTTGGCGATTTTACGGTCTTGTCGATGATCATTTGTCTGACGATATACGTTCTAGCGGCGAGTGCCTGTGCTTTGAGTGCCTCGATTTCAAAATCAGCTGGCATTTCCGAAGCGACGACACCGATCACATACTCTTCTAAGGGGATGTTTTCTACCTGTTGATGCGCTGAACGATAGACTGGAATGGAGACGGGTGATTGCTTCAATTTGACTGAACCTTTCACTTCTTTTTTTGCTGATGGTTCTGCTGCTACGTGTTGGCTGGCCGTTGGTTTTCCTTGGAACGTCGGCAACACGAGTAAGGTTGGAATCATTAAAATGATGATGCATATTCCTGCGATTGTCCATATCATTGGTTTCATATTTGGCTGCCCCCATTTGTCATTGAATCTCTTTTATCCTATGGACAAGGACAAGCTAATATGACAGCTTCTTTCATTCATTGGACAAGTCTTTTGGTGATATGCTGGTGCTCTTCATCATTTGATTTTACTGTTCGTCTTTATGAATAAAATTTAAGATGATTGGATACACTAATGATAAGCTTTTAAAAATAAAACACTCTATGATTCTAAAAAAAATCAGCATGCCCAAATGGACACACTGATTTGTTTATTACGCGTTTAGATCTGACACAACTTGTTCTTGTGTCACATCTGCTGATTCATCATTTACTCTTTCAATGTCTGCACCGATTGCTGCAAGCTTTTGGTGGAAGTTCACATATCCACGGTCAATATGCTTCAATTCAGTGACGCGTGTATGACCTTCTGCCACTAATCCAGCAAGTACAAGTGCTGCTCCTGCTCTTAAATCAGTCGCTGAAACTTCAGCACCTTGAAGTTGAACCGGCCCATTGATAATCACAGAGCGACCCTCAATTTTAATATCGCCATTCATGCGGCGGAATTCTTCAGCGTGCATAAAACGATTTTCAAACACAGTTTCTGTGATCATGCTTGTTCCGTTCGCACGAAGCAATAGCGCCATCATCTGAGACTGCATATCCGTTGGGAACCCAGGATGCGGCATTGTTTTTAGATCGATTGGCTTGAGCTCAGATGGTCCAATGACTCTTAAACCTTCTTCTTCTTCAATGATCTGAATACCCATTTCTTCCATTTTTGCAATAAGTGAAGTCAGGTGTTCCGGAACTGCGCCTTTCACAAGGACATTTCCTTCTGTAATGGCTGCTGCCACCATGAAAGTACCCGCTTCAATTCGGTCAGGAATGATGGTGTGTTTTGCACCGTGAAGTGTTTCCACACCTTCAATTTTGATTGTACCAGTACCAGCCCCGCGAATCTTACCGCCCATGGCATTAATGTAGTTTGCCAAATCAACAATTTCAGGTTCTTTTGCTACGTTCTCTAAAATGGTTGTTCCTTCAGCTAATGCTGCTGCCATGATGATGTTTTCAGTTGCACCTACACTTGGGAAATCCAAATAAATTTTTGCACCTTTTAGACGGCCTTTTACTTCAGCCTCGATGAATCCATTACCTACTTGAATTTTAGCTCCCATTGCTTCGAAGCCTTTTAAATGCTGATCAATTGGTCTTGAACCAATTGCGCAGCCTCCAGGTAATGCAACCCTTGCATGACCTGTTCTAGCTAAAAGTGGTCCCATGACGAGCACAGATGCTCGCATTTTACGCACATACTCAAACGGAGCCTCAGTTTCTAGTGCATGAGATGCATCTACTGATACTTCGTTATTTTCAAAATGTACTTCTGCTCCTAAATGACGTAACACTTCATTGATTGTATATACATCGGAGAGCGTAGGTACATCACAAATTACGCTTTTTTCTGTACTTGCTAACAAAGATGCAGCGATAACTGGTAAAACGGCATTTTTTGCGCCTTCTACTTTAACTGTGCCGTTTAACTTTTGACCGCCGCGGACGATGATTTTTTCCAAGGTCTTCCCCTCCGCGTCCCAAATTCTCTATATTAATATTCAGTCGTTACGATTGGTGTGCCAACCGTAATCGTATGATTTTCGTTCATTTCCGAACTTCTGATGGCAATTTGAACATTCATTTTATCATTTGAAGTCATAATGAACTGTTCCCACTTCTCTGTGTAAGCGGAAAGCGACACAAAATTAGACTCAACGAGATACTCAACTGGTTTTGCTTGAAATTCATTTGCTATCATTTTAGCTTTTTTTTGCAAAACAACATCCATCATACCATTTACATGACCATTAAGACAAGTAAAAATCACAATTTTTTCTTGTAATATGCTTTTTGCATGACGTACGAACTGATCATATGTATGCTCCCAGGTATTCAGTGGACGAGCACCTTTTTGCTCATATAATAAATACGACTTTTGATTGGATTTTGTGTCGGTCTTCACGAGTAAAATTTTCGAAAATGTATCATTTTTTTCATCTTTGTAAATACCTGTGACTTTGGTGACATGTTTCTCTTTTTTTTCGGTCCACTCATATTGTCGTAGTTCGTCTTTCAAACGTTTCACTTTATTTGAAAATTGTTTGGATGAAATATCTACATTTGTTTTGGCATGAAGGGTCCATCCATCCACTTCGATTTGCTGGTTTTTCAGACCTTCTGCTATTTGGGCGAGCGGAGACGTTTCTTCCGCACGCACACCTTGAATCATTAGAACAAAAAAAAGAATAAACGCAAATAATGGCCAACCCTTCAAATACTTTCTCATTTGTCATTCCCCCTTGCTACAAGTGTTGCCGCAAGGAGATAAATGCATACGTGGAAAAGTCATCAAAGACCATCCTTTTGACACTTCTTTTTACGTTCCCGCAGAAGGTTGCGATCAAACCTTTTTTGTTAAAACATATAAGGGATTTGTCTGGAGAAATTTAAATAATCAAGGAAGAAATTGCTGACTGCCGATGCAATGGCAATGGTGATTAGCATCATCAACAACCTTGCTTGAACGATTTTTCCTTTTTTAATCAGTGGATCGATATTCACGGCAAGCAATGCCCACCACGTAATGGCGATAAAAAATAAGTGGATCACAATACTGACAATTGCTTGTTGTCCTACGTCTTCCATACAGTTGAATCCTCCTTTTATTTATTTCTGTAAAGGAAAACTCCCTTTCATTATATCCGCTAAAATCGGAAAGATGAATCATTTGGAAAAAAGAGCTACATTTAGTGTAAATCCCCTCTTATTCTGATACGAAGGAGATGATATACTGCGTGTGGAAGGAGCTGAACAGATTGAAAGATTCTTTTCCTGACTTTGTTGATTTGTACGGAGAACAGGTTCCCTCATTTGATCATGAATGGGAGGCCATTGCTTTCTACTTTGATTATAGACAGACACAGCTAGAAGAATTAGCCCAATTGTGTCATTTTCATCACATTTCTTTAGATTATTCTGAGGACAGCCTGTATCAGTTAGAATCATTATACTTCGATGCGTTTACCCAGCAGCTTTTTGCTGAGTGGAAAATGCCAATTGATGCATTGGAAGCGATGATGAGTGTGTATATGGGAGAGGTTGTCATCAGGCATCATTCGGATGCTGACTGGGTGGTGCGGCCTTATATGGACTCTCCGCATCAATATACCCTCGGCTTGCGCCGAGACAATAAGACATGGCATAGTCCCGCATTTTGCGAGCACTTATATCTTGAAAAGCAAGCATCTCATCCTTATGTGTCGATGTATCAGTCTCTCATGTAACTCTTAAAAAAATCCTTCTTATCACAATGATAAGAAGGATTTTCTGTTTTATTTCCCTGCTACATTTAAACGGTTTAACGCCCGTTTTAATGCGAGTTCCGCCCGGCGTACATCACTTTCATTCGGGTGGTTCAAATGCTCTTCAGCACGCTGTTTTGCTGATTTAGCACGTTCTACATCAACTTTGTCTGATGTTTCAGCAGCTTGAGCAAGAATGGTTACTTTTTCAGGGCGAACTTCTACAAAGCCGCCGCTGACTGCAACCAATTCAGTTGATCCACTATGTTTTAAGCGAACTGCACCGATTTTTAGCGGAGCAACCATTGGAACGTGGCCAGCTAAAATACCAAGCTCACCGCTTTCTGCTCTTACACTGACCATTTCCACATCCGCTTCATACACTGGGCCGTCGGGAGTAACGATATTGACTTGAACGGTCTTCATGCTTTTACCCTCCTAAGGACCAGATTAGGCCTCTACACCCATCTCTTTGGCTTTTTCAACCACTTCTTCAATGCGGCCGACTAAGCGGAATGCATCTTCTGGAAGGTGATCGTATTTACCAGATAGGATTTCCTTGAAGCCTTTAACAGTTTCTTTCAATGGCACATAAGAACCTTTTTGGCCAGTGAACTGTTCTGCTACGTGGAAGTTTTGAGATAGGAAGAATTGAACACGACGAGCTCTGTGTACCACAAGCTTATCGTCCTCAGATAATTCATCCATACCTAAAATGGCAATGATATCTTGCAATTCTTTATAACGCTGTAATGTTTGCTGAACTTCACGCGCAATGGCATAATGCTCTTCGCCAACAATCTCAGGTGCAAGGGCACGAGATGTTGATGCAAGTGGATCTACCGCTGGGTAAATCCCCATTTCTGTCAGCTTACGCTCTAGGTTTGTCGTTGCATCAAGGTGAGCGAACGTTGTAGCTGGAGCTGGATCTGTATAGTCATCCGCAGGTACATAGATCGCTTGAATCGATGTAACCGATCCTACGTTTGTAGACGTGATACGCTCTTGAAGCTGACCCATTTCTGTTGCAAGGGTTGGCTGATAACCTACCGCTGAAGGCATACGTCCAAGAAGGGCTGATACTTCAGAACCTGCTTGTGTAAAACGATAGATGTTATCGATGAAGAACAATACGTCTTGACCTTGTTCATCACGGAAATGCTCTGCCATTGTCAAACCAGTTAGAGCTACACGCATACGTGCACCTGGTGGCTCGTTCATTTGGCCGAAGACCATCGCTGTTTTTTCGATAACGCCAGAATCTTTCATTTCGTAGTAAAGGTCATTTCCTTCACGTGTACGCTCTCCAACACCAGCAAATACAGAAATACCGCCGTGTTCTTGTGCGATGTTGTTGATCAATTCTTGAATCAGAACGGTTTTACCTACACCGGCTCCACCGAATAGACCGATCTTTCCACCCTTGATGTAAGGAGCAAGAAGGTCTACAACTTTGATACCTGTTTCAAGAATTTCAACTTCTGTAGAAAGTTGATCAAAAGAAGGCGCTTGTCTGTGGATTGGATCTCTTTGAGCTTCCACACCAAGTGGCTCATCTAAGTCAATGTTATCTCCCAGTACGTTGAATACACGTCCAAGTGTTACGTTACCAACTGGTACTGAAATTGGTTTTCCAAGGTCTACAGCTTCCATACCGCGCTTCACACCGTCTGTTGATGCCATTGCGATGGTTCTCACTGTATCATCACCTAAATGTAGTGCTACTTCTAAAGTTAAGTCGATATCAACTTCACTTTCGCTTTCCGCTTTATGCGAAACTTTGATCGCATTATAAATCTCAGGCAAGTGACCGTCTTCAAAACGAACGTCTACGACTGGTCCCATGATCTGACTGATGCGTCCTGTTTTCATTGCATTCCCTCCTGACAATTATTTCTATTCTAAGGCAGCTGCTCCGCCGACAATTTCTGTAATCTCTTGTGTAATCGCTGCTTGACGAGCACGGTTGTAAGAGAGTGTCAGGCTGTCGATCAATTCTTTTGCGTTGTCTGTTGCACTCTTCATTGCTGTCATTCTTGCAGCATGTTCACTTGCTTTGCTGTCAAGAAGCGCACCGAAAATCAAACTCTCTGCATATTGAGGAAGGAGAACTTCAAGAATTTCTTCTTCAGAAGGCTCAAACTCATAAGATGCGGAACGTTTATTTGGTGTCGCTGCGGCTGAAAGGTCCGTTAGCGGCAATAATTTTTTCTCTGTTACTTCTTGTGAAATGGCACTGACGAAATGGTTATAGAACATGTAAAGCTCATCAAACGCTTCATCAGAGAACATTTGCACTGTACTGCTTGCTAATTCTTTAATATCAGCAAACGCTACTTCGTCTCCAAGCCCTGTTACTTCAGAGATCACTGGAATACCGCGCTTTTTGAAGAAGTCGCGTCCGATTTTACCAATCACAATCACCGCATATTCATCAGCAGACTGATGACGAGATTGAATGGTTTGGTAAGCGGCACGCAAAACCGAGCTGTTAAAAGGTCCGGCAAGTCCTCGATCAGATGTAATGACGAGATACCCTGTTTTCTTAACAGGTCTTGAAAGAAGCATTGGGTGCTTAGCACTTGTTCCAGTTGCGATTGCCGCAACGACTTCTTGGATTTTCTCCATGTATGGAACAAAGGACTTCGCATTGTTTTCAGCACGATTCAGTTTCGCAGCTGATACCATTTGCATCGCTTTTGTGATCTGACTCGATTTTTTTGTTGACGTGATCCTTGACTTAATATCGCGTAATGAGGCCAAAGATTTCACCACCTTTTTTCAGGAATCCGTGTTCATTTACGTGAAAAGAGAGAAAAAGAGAATCTTTTTCTCTCGGAAAGATTACTAATTAGTTGCTTGGTGCAAACGTACGTTTAAAGCCTTCGATTGCTGTCTTCCACTCTTCATCAGCAGGCATGTTTCCTGTTTGAGAGATTGTGTCAAACAAGTCTTTATGGTTTTCTTCAATGTACATGAATAACTCAGCTTCAAAACGTTTGACATCAGCAACAGCTACATCGTCTAAGTATCCTCTTGTCAGTGCATAAAGAATCGCTACTTGTTTTTCAACTTTAAGCGGTTTGTTCAAGTCTTGTTTTAAGACTTCAACTGTTCTAGCACCACGGTTTAATTTGGCTTGAGTCGCTTGGTCTAGATCAGATCCAAACTGAGCGAATGCTTCAAGCTCACGATAAGAAGCAAGATCCAGACGAAGTGTACCTGCTACCTTTTTCATCGCTTTGATTTGTGCAGATCCACCTACACGAGATACAGACAATCCTGCGTTTACCGCTGGACGTACGCCTGAGAAGAAGAGGTCAGATTGTAAGAAGATCTGTCCATCTGTGATTGAGATAACGTTTGTTGGGATATATGCAGAGATATCACCAGCTTGCGTTTCTACGAAAGGCAATGCTGTGATAGAACCGCCACCCTTTTCATCACTAAGCTTCGCTGCACGCTCTAATAAACGAGAGTGAAGATAGAAAACATCACCAGGGAATGCTTCACGGCCTGGAGGACGACGAAGCAATAATGAAAGCTCACGGTAAGCTGCCGCTTGTTTAGAAAGGTCATCATACACAACAAGCACATGCTTGCCGTTATACATGAATTCCTCACCCATCGTTACACCT
Source organism: Bacillus xiamenensis (assembly GCF_001857925.1). Taxonomy (NCBI): domain Bacteria; kingdom Bacillati; phylum Bacillota; class Bacilli; order Caryophanales; family Bacillaceae; genus Bacillus; species Bacillus xiamenensis. The sequence goes on along the minus strand of NZ_CP017786.1, from coordinate 2,020,481 downwards.
GCATAAGGAGCAAGGTAAAGAAGTGGAGCTGGCTGTGATGCAGAAGCTGTGACAACGATTGTGTAGTCAAGCGCACCATGCTTACGAAGTGTTTCAACAACACCACGAACAGTTGATTCTTTTTGTCCGATCGCTACATAGATACAGATCATGTCTTGATCTTTTTGGTTTAGGATCGTATCAATTGCAACAGATGTTTTACCTGTTTGACGGTCCCCAATGATCAATTCACGCTGTCCGCGTCCGATTGGAATCAAGGCATCAATCGCTTTAATTCCCGTTTGAAGCGGCTCATGTACCGATTTACGATCCATAACGCCTGGTGCTTCACTTTCGATTGGACGTGTTTTGCTTGTTAAAATTGGACCTAGTCCATCAACAGGCTGACCAAGTGGGTTCACAATACGTCCGATTAACTCTTCTCCTACTGGAACCTCCATGATACGACCTGTACGTTTTACATCGTCACCTTCACGGATATCTTTGTAAGGTCCTAAGATTACGATACCTACGTTAGACTCCTCAAGGTTTTGAGCCATACCCATTACACCGTTAGAGAACTCAACAAGCTCTCCTGCCATAATGTTGTCAAGGCCATGTACACGCGCGATACCGTCCCCTACTTGAATGACTGTACCGACATCTTTTACTTCAATTTCAGATTGATAGTTTTGGATTTGCTGCTTTATCAGCGCGCTAATCTCTTCAGCTTTGATACTCACTAAGGTTTCACCCCTTCTAACGATTTTCGCCTGCAAGCTGACGTTCAATGCGGGAAAGCTTTCCGCTGACACTGCCGTCATAAATGCGGTTTCCGATACGGATTTTCACTCCGCCTATTAGATCCTTGTCAATCACGTTTTCAACACGCAGTGATGTGACGCCGGCTTTTTTCGCAAATACTTCAGATAAAGATTGAATTTCAGCCCCGCTGAGCGGTTTAACTGAATACACGAGCGCATCGTCTATTTGTTTTGCACGGTTTGCAAGTTTCACAAACTCAGACGTCATTTCAGAGAAAATATTCGTGCGTCCGCGGTCAATCAGTAAATACATTGTGTGTAACACATGCGTTGAAACACCTTTGAAAGCTTCTGCAATTAGATGTTTCTTTTTGTCTGACGTAATCTTCGGATGAACAAGAAAGTTGTTCAGTTCTTGATCAGCCTTTAGAACTTTTTTGATCTCATTCAGCTCTTTTTCAGTTTCGTCTACTGCCGAAGAAGCAAGAACGATGTCAAAAAGAGCAGAAGCGTAACGCTTAGAGACAATAGTCACGCTCATCGGCTTTCGCCTGCCTCTTTAAGGTACTCTTGGATCAATTTCTCTTGTGCTTGCTCATCAAGTTCTTTTTCAATCACTTTAGAAGCAATTAACACAGATAGTGATGCAACCTGCTCACGCAGCGCAGCAACAGCTTGTTCTTTTTCTTTCACGATTTCAGTTCTAGCAGACTCTTTCAAGCGCTCTGACTCTTGACGTGCTGCTTGAATGATCTCTTCTTTTTGTTTCTCACCAATTTTTTTCGCGTTTTCGATGAGTGTATGTGATTCTTCGCGTGCTTCTTTCAATAAAACACGTTGTTCTTCAAGAAGCTTTTCAGCTTGGACATGTTTTTGTTCAGCACTTGAAATTTCATTTCCTATATAATCTTCACGCTGTTTCATAATCCCTAATAAAGGCTTAAGCGCAAATTTCTTTAAAAGTGCAAGCAGGATGAGCATAGCGATTAGCTGGAACAACATATCCCCGGCGTTAAAACTTAAGCCCCCTGCTCCTAAAACCACTGGTAACTGAGACATTTAGTACGGCAACTCCCTTCTTTAAATAATATGTTAAGAAACAAAACATAAAGGAATGGCGAAGTTTCGAACTAATCTGATCTTCGCCATTAAAATTCATATTAGAACGCTTCTCACATATTAACCAAAGAATGCCAAGAATGCGATAACGACAGCGATAATTGGAAGTGCCTCAACTAAAGCTACCCCGATGAACATAAGTGTTCTTAGTTCTCTACCAGCTTCTGGCTGACGAGCGATTCCTTCAACTGTTTTAGATACGATTAGACCGTTACCAATACCTGCTCCTAGTGCTCCTAAACCGATTGCAATTGCTGCTGCTATTAAATTCATTAAAAAGCTCCTCCTTTAAAATAACGTCCATTTTGGACTCTCAATTTTTTAGTGTTCGTCGCTGACTTTATGGGAGATATACACCATTGTCAGCATGGTGAAGATAAATGCCTGGATGGTTCCGACAAACAAACTGAATGCCTGCCATACAATCATCGGCACGATGGCACCTAATGTACCAACAATACCTAGTGCAATGTTTTGCGTGTAGAAATTGGTCGCAAGTCCTGCGAGCAAACCAAGAAGAATCTCTCCAGCGAAAATATTTCCGTAAAGACGCAAACCAAGTGTTAACGTGTTTGCAAATTCTTCAATGATTTTCAGCGGCACTAAATATGGGATCGGCTTGAAAAAGTCTTTTGTATATTCCTTGACTCCTTTTGCCTTGACACCATAGTAATGTGTCAATCCCATGACCATAATCGCTAGTGTCATTGTGATTGCAGGATCAGCAGTTGGTGATTTCCACCATAAGTTGTGATCGACCGTAATCGAGAATGGCAGTCCCAGCATGTTTGAAACGAATATGTACATGAGTAATGTAACGCCAAGCGCTAGAAATGGGGCTCCTGTTTTCATGTCCATCGAACTACCTATGATATTTCGAACAAAATCAACGATCCATTCCATGAAGTTCTGCGCCTTTGTCGGACGAATAGACAGAACACGAGTAGTCAGCACCGCTATGAGAAGAACGATGATACTAGCAATCGTAATCATGAGAACATTGGATAAGTTGAACGTTAACCCTAAAAATTCTGTCGTTTTTGAACTGTGACCCAAAGAGTATTCACCTCTCTTCCATAGTAGAACGTTTAAGTTGAATGAAGGAATCTATCATAATGACAGGATATATTGTCATTAATCCTATAACAACACCTGCCAGATGAACTTCATTAGGATAACGCCAAGCAATCGCTACTGCGAGAATCGCGTTGGCCCACCTGGCTGTACTTCCCATTGAACGAATGGATTTTCCTTTTTTAACTGCTCGATCAAAAGCATGCATTCTCCGTATAAGTAGAAATAAATTAAAGAAAGCAAAAATTGTGCCGATAATGAAACCAAGAAAGAGTGGTTTATAACCAGGCATGGCATAGCCAAACACAAAAATTGCCAATAGATACAACATGTATTTACTCTGTCTGCGGAAAATCGCGTTTGGATCGTTCATTCATCTGACTCCCGATGAAAAATATTGTAAAAAAGGTGATAAATGGTGATGAAAACTGCGTAGAAGACGCTTATGATCAGCCGTCCTATTCGAAAAAAATCAATCACCCATCGGTCTAATTGGACAATCAGACTTGAAATCTTTAGATCTATGGGATGTTGCTTCATTCGCTGATACAAACCCTGATTATAAAAGGGTTCACAATGAGGATTAGTAGAGTGCTATAGGCTATGAAAACCTTACCATAATACCCTCGTTTAGCATACAATAGCGTCTATGATGTGTCAATCCGTTGAAAGTTAAAAAACTTTTCTATCATGATAGAGCACACAAAATGTTCACAATTTCATCAAACTTTAGGAGAACTGTGACATTCATTCAAAAAAACTGCTAATGTTCAGTATACATTGATTTTTCTAAGAACGATATCAAACGTTTGTCATATTTTTCAAAAAAACCCACATGCACGTTGGCATGTGGGCTTTTCATGAATCATTTTATTTTGTTCCATACATACGGTCACCAGCATCACCAAGACCTGGGATGATATAACCTTTTTCATTCAACTTCTCATCTAATGCTGCAATGTAGATATCAACATCTGGATGATGTTTTTGCATTTCTTCTACACCTTCTGGAGCTGCAATCAGACACATGAAGCGGATGTTTTTCGCACCGCGTTTTTTCAGACTATTTAATGCTTCGACTGCTGATCCGCCAGTTGCAAGCATTGGGTCTACAACGATAAATTCACGCTCTTCCACATCAGATGGAAGCTTTACATAATATTCAACAGGCTTCAATGTCTTCGGATCACGGTACAAACCGACATGTCCCACTTTAGCAGCTGGAATGAGTTTCAAAATCCCGTCTACCATTCCAAGACCTGCTCTTAAGATCGGCACAACTCCGAGTTTTTTCCCTGAGATCACGTTTGATTTCGCTTTTTGTACAGGTGTTTCTACATCTACCTCTTCAAGCGGTAAGTCTCTTGTGATTTCGAATGCCATTAACGTTGCGACTTCATCCACTAGCTCTCTAAATTCTTTTGTTCCTGTATGAACGTCACGAATATATGTAAGTTTGTGCTGAATAAGCGGGTGATCAAATACATAAACCTTTGCCATTGCTTGCTACAACTCCTTTTCTTTCATCTTCCGGTGAACTTTGCACACTTCCTACAATTCTACATAAAAAGACATCATCTTTCAATATGATTCGCAAATCCTACAAAAAAAACCCACATGCCAAAAATAGGCAAATGGGTCTGCTTTTTAATAATCTAATTCTTTATATAGAGGGAAACGAGCCGTTAGATCAGATACGCGCTTTTTCGCCTCTTCTAATTTCGCTTCATCTTCATGATGTTTCAGAGCAAGCGCAATAATGGAACCGACTTCTTTCATCGCTTCTTGATCGAACCCGCGGCTTGTCACTGCTGCTGTACCTACACGTACACCACTTGTAACAAACGGCTTCTCTGGATCATAAGGAATCGCATTTTTGTTCACTGTGATACCAACTTCATCAAGAACGTTTTCTGCAATTTTCCCTGTAATCCCGAGAGAACGCAAGTCGATGAGAACAAGATGGTTATCTGTTCCACCAGATACAAGCTGAATGTCTTCAGATAAAAGTGTTTCAGCTAATTGTTTTGCGTTATCAATGACGTTTTGTGCATATGTTTTGAAATCTCCGTTCAATACTTCACCGAAAGAAACAGCTTTTGCAGAGATGACATGCATGAGTGGTCCGCCTTGAATACCAGGGAAGATCGATTTGTCGATCTTTTTGCCAAACTCTTCACGGCATAGGATCATTCCACCGCGAGGTCCACGCAGTGTTTTGTGAGTCGTTGTTGTCACAAAATCTGCATAAGGAACTGGGTTTGGATGAAGACCTGCTGCTACAAGACCCGCAATGTGAGCCATATCGACCATAAAGTACGCGCCGACTTCATCAGCAATCTCACGGAACTTTTTGAAGTCAATTTGACGTGGGTATGCACTTGCACCCGCTACGATAAGCTTTGGCTTATGCTCACGTGCTTTTTCAAGTACATCTTGATAGTCGATATGCTGCGTTTCTTTATCTACACCATATTCTACAAAGTTGTACTGCACGCCACTAAAGTTAACAGGGCTTCCATGTGTTAAATGTCCGCCATGTGATAAGTTCATGCCTAGCACCGTATCGCCATGCTCAAGAATTGTAAAGTAAACGGCCATATTCGCTTGAGCACCTGAGTGAGGCTGTACGTTCACATACTCAGCGCCAAAAATTTCTTTTGCGCGGTCACGTGCGATATCTTCTACAACGTCTACATGTTCACAGCCGCCATAGTAGCGTTTACCAGGGTAGCCTTCAGCATATTTGTTTGTTAAAACAGAGCCCTGCGCTTCCATGACTGCTTCGCTTACGAAGTTTTCTGATGCAATTAATTCGATTTTGTCCTGCTGGCGTTTCCGCTCTAGTTGAATTGCTTTGAATACTTGTGCGTCTTGCTCAGGTAAATGTTTCATCAGCGAAATCCTCTCCAATCTATTTCCATTCGATGTTTTTCACCATCTCATTGTACATGGTTTTTGAGTAAAATGTAAAAGTTTTTTTTGAAAAATCGACTTCTTTTTTATGAAAATCCGAATATTCAAGTGCTAAAGCGTCTTCATCATTCAACATTATATTAGAAATATATCTGAGCTATGATCTTGTATAAACCGCTCGTTCTCCGCCAATCAGCTTTGGACGAGTCTTCGCAAACGTCACATGCGCTTGTCCTAATTGATGACGGCTGAGACGGACAGGAACAGCTACCCGTTTTAGGTGCATGCCGATCAATGTATCGCCAATATCAATTCCCGCATGCGCTGCAATGGATTCAACCAGCACAGGGTGCTCCATTTGCTGATACGCATGCGCCGCCATAGAACCACCCGCCTTACGGACAGGTATTGCAGTGACAATCTCTAGGTTAAGCCGGTAAGCCATCTCTTCTTCAACGACGAGGGCACGATTTAGATGCTCGCAGCATTGAAAGGCCAATTCAATTCCAGTCTCGCGTCTCAGCTGATCCAGCTCGTGATAGATGGCTTCAGCGATGTGCTCACTTCCCGCTGTACCAATGTGCTCGCCAGCCACTTCCGATGTACTGCAGCCAATCACTAAGATTTGGCCGGCTCGCAGTTCAACTGTTTGATGAAATTCTTTTAACATTTCAAGCCAATCTTGACCAATGTTCATGTTAAGCGCTCCTTATCGGTGCTTTTCTTCGTAATCAGCGATTTTACCAATCCGTACAGCATGGCGTCCTGCAGTAAATTCAGTCGTCAGCCAAATGCGGGCGATTTCTCTTGCCAATCCTGGGCCAATGACACGTTCTCCCATCGCAAGAACATTTGTATCATTATGTTCTCTAGTCGCCTTTGCGCTAAATGTATCATGTGCCAGCGCACAGCGGATGCCTTTCACTTTGTTTGCTGAAATGCTCATGCCAATGCCTGTCCCGCAAATTAAAATGCCGCGATCGACTTCTCCGTTCGCCACCATATTGGCTACGGGAAAAGCATAATCTGGGTAGTCTACAGAACCTGATCCACATTCACAACCCATATCAATGTATTCAATCTTTAATTCATCCATTAGTTGTTTGATTTCTTCACGAATATTCGTTCCGCCGTGATCGGATGCAATAGCTACTTTCATCGGGCAGTTCCTCCTAAGGGTGAGTTGATCTGTCATGTCTTACATTCATTCTTTATTTACAGTTATATTTTAACCTCTGCCTAGTCATTTGCAAACAAAAGCAGAAAAACCGTTTACACAACGGTTTTACAGGTTTGTCCATTTATGAGGATGTTTGATCCTTTTTAAGCTTTTCAGCCAACTGATACAACAGCCCTTCTAGTTCATCGCGTGTTTCTTGGTAAACGGAAAGACTTCCACCAAACGGGTCGGATATGTCACCTTCTGACCCTGTCGCAAATTCCTTTAAAGTAAAGACTTTGTCTTTCGTATGCGCATATTGCTCAACAATCAACTGTTTATGCTGAATCGTCATAGTAAAGACGTAATCGGCTTCGTTCAGAAGATCCTCAGTCAACTTAGACGATGAGTGATTAAGCGGAATGCTTTTCTCAAATAATGCTTCAATGGCTTGAGGAGAAGCCTTTCCTGCATCAGAGGCGAAGATGCCTGCTGATTTTACCGTCACATGCAATCCTTTTTCATCAGCGATTGAAGCAAAAAGGGCTTGTGCCATCGGACTTCTGCATGTATTTCCCGTACAAACAAATAAGATATTCATCTTTCGCCCTCCTTTTCTTCTATTATATAGCATTTCATTCTATATGTTATGTAAAGAGACTGGCTATAGCGGAAGTAATAATTTGATACCAAAGGCTAGTAAAATAAGACCGCCAAGTGCCCCGCTGTATGAACCAACCCATGACCGAACCTGTTTACCGAGCAATAATCCGAGCCATGTGAGCAGCATACTAAAAAAGCCGAATAAAAAAATGGTCATCCATACGCGTGAACCGTAAATCCCGAGGCTTAGACCGACAGAGAAACTATCTACACTCACACTTGTGGCAAAAAGAACGAGACCAGCCCCAACAGGTGCAATAAATGGTTTATCTTCTTTTCGGATAGAGGCAATGATCATTTGCAGCCCCAGCACCAAAAGCAGCGCCCCGCCAATATAAGTTGCAAGGAGGCCAAGCCAGCCAGATAAGAGCTGACCTGTCAGCATACCAAAAAGCGGCATAAACATATGAAATAAACCAATGACTAGTCCAATATAGATGATCTGGCGGATCCTCAGCTGAATCATCCCCATGCCGAGCCCTACCGAAAAGGCATCCATCCCAAGTGCAAAAGCCATGATACTGAGTGTCAGCAATTCGCCAGCTAGTTCGTTCATGTAAATCCCCCTTGGACACGCATTCTCCTTTAACCTATGTTTGTCCAAGAGAGGTTAGAACTATTTGAGCGAAGAGAGGGTACGCCCTCCTGCCGCTTTTTGAAGACGGTTCATGATCGCAGAACCAACGCCCTGTTCTGAAAAAGTTTCTGAAATGATTAAGTCTACATCCGTTTCATCAAACTGTCTTAGCACACGATATAAGTTGGCAGCAACGGTTTCAGGCTTTTCTCTCCGTCCACAGCTAAAAACAACATCTGCCGCAAACCATTCTTTCTTTTCTTCTGTCGTCAGCACACCAACTTTTAGCCCTTCAGCCTGGTACTTCTGAATGTGACGCTGCATTTCTTCATCACTTCCATGAAACATATACATTTGTGCTTCAGGTGCATAATGTGTGTATTTCATCCCTGGCGATACAGGCGCCTCATCCTTTTTCGTCAGCCCCGGATCGACGTTGACTGTTCCTACTACCTCTTCTAACGCTTCTTTTGTAATGCCACCCGGTCTTAAGATCACGGGAATCTCGTCTATACAGGATACAACCGTTGACTCAACACCAATACCCGTTGAACCGCCATCGACAATGCCAGCAATTCTCCCATCAAGATCACTCGCTACATGATCAGCTAGTGTCGGCGACGGTTTCCCTGAGCGATTGGCACTTGGAGCAGCAATTGGCAGGCCAGCTGCCCGGATGAGTTCGAGTGCAACGGGATGATCTGGCATTCTTACACCCACTGTGGATAAACCTGCTGTCACCTGCTTTGATAAAATGCCAGGCTTACATGGAAGCACAAGCGTTAAAGCACCGGGCCAAAAGGCACCCATCAGTGTTTTTATTTTTTCGTTTTCTATTTGTGCAAATTCATGGAGCTGCTGAACCTCCGCAATGTGTACAATCAAAGGATTATCACTTGGGCGCCCTTTCGCTTCATAAATTTTCTTAACTGCCTCGGTCTCTTTCGCATTTGCCCCTAGTCCATAAACCGTTTCTGTCGGAAAAGCGACCACTTCATTTTGCTGCAACAACAGGGCTGCTTGTTTAATTTGTGGATAGTATGTGGATAAATCCTTTTTTAAATCCACAGACCACCTTTTTGTATTTAACATCATACAAACTCCTTTTAAAAAAGATAAAACTGTTGATATATCTCGATTATCCTTTTGAAAGTATAAAAGATGATGCTAAATAAAACAAGCGTTGTCCACAATTTGTGGATAACGCTTGTTTAACAGTGGATAAGTATGTGTATAAGTCCGATTTTTTGTGATTAACCTCTCGATTTTTGCAGCACGACAGCCTGTTCTTTCCCCAATGACTCTTTTGCATGCGCAGATACCCACACACATTGCGGGATTTCCTCTAAAGGTGTAAAGCCCATAAGTGCTAAAAAATCATGCGAGGACGAATGGTTTGCTATGACATAAAAGGTATCCACACCCTGTTTTTCTCCCAGCGTTTGAACACTTTGGAACAAAGAAACAATGTGCCCCTGACCGAGCTTATCCGATATAACAAGCGAACGCAGCAATCCCTCTTGTTCACTAAGCTGTTCAAGCCCTAAGCAGCCTGCAAGCTGACCGTCCGCATCTTCCATCACAACAAATGTTGTGCGTTCTGCAATCGTCACCCCGCCTTTTGCTTGTCCTTTTTCAAGAAAAGCATTGATAGCCGGAACATCTTCTTCTGTTGCTATTCTTAATTGATAAAACATGCTTTCACCTCTTTTTGATCTCTTACTTCAACTCTATGAGGCAAAAACAGATTTAGACCTTTTTTAAGAGAAAAGACTAGAGACCCATTCGAACAAAAAGAACTTCACTTCACCAGTCTCCTCTTCCTCTTCTTTCACCACTTCATTGACAGACTCATTTGATTGCTGCGCTGAAACTTGGCCTTTATCTTCTCCTTCTGGTGATGCAATGGCTTCTCCGTTTGAAAAGTCGATAAAGCAGAGAGGCGGGAATAACACACACCACCAATTGGCTCCGTCCCCTTCTCCAAGCGTAATCAAAATGGCTTCATATTTTCCAGCAGGATAGACGAAGTTTCCATAAAGCTTTGTTGGAAATGAGGCTTTTTGAAAACTGACGGATACCGATTGGTCAATGTGCTGTTCCTTTAATTTTGCTTTGGCGATCCGATTGATGTCTGGAAGCTTTGAACGAATGACACGTCTGGCTTCTTCAATGGATGTGAGGTCTTTGACCCACTCCGTTATATTGGCATTGACCTCATCTCGAATGCTTCTTTTCACATCCTGGTCCGCCGACCGGTCACTATTGGCTAAAATGCGTAAACGAATCGCTTCATCTGGGATCACAACAGGCTGATTTGCAGAAGCAGCCGCTGTCTCCTCTTTTCCAAGGTTTGCAAAAGCACCACATAATAATAGAAACATATAAAGACAAATCATCATTTTACTTTTGAACATGATGTGTTCCCCCCACTTTTTCTCTTCGCTACAAACATTGTGTCCAGGAAACGCATCTCGTAAACAGCAAAAATGATTTTTTTAATAGATTATGAGCGAGAGCCATTAAATTTGATTCGTGAGATGAGCACGTTGAAAAGCCGTTCAACCTATGAACGGCTTTGGTGTGAGGATTGGTAATCAGAGGGATACAGTCTCCCATCCCAATCTCGGCTGATTTTTAAACCTGATTCTGTTTTGATGACAGTCATTTGCCCTTTCTTCTCGATTTCCTTTTTGACATTTCCTTTTTGATCAATAAATTGAATGGTCATTTCATAGTCAAATTCAATCCTGTCGTCGCTTTCATCTGAAGGTGTAAACGTAATGTTTTTCAGCTTAATTTGACAATCTTGATCCTTTGCTGCTTCTAATACACTCGGGAACATGCTGTCTTGTGTATATTCTTGATATTCATGATCAGTTAAATAAGACTTCAACTTCTCCTTCATGTCAGATAGGTCATCTGTTCGATTCACTGTGTATTGTGCTTTTTTATAACTTTCTCCAAATGCTGCTGCTTCTTTTTTAAAGCCCGTTTTGCCACAAGCACTCACAATCAATAGTACACTGACGATGACCAACACCATCGCATACCTTCTGTTCACACCATTCGCTCCTTCAAAACAAATTTATGTAAAAAATCATGATCAGAATGTTCATTCTTCTATATATACGTTCCTCTTTTACCATAAGTTTCATCTTTACATAATAAAATAGTCCGACTTTATTCAGCCGGACTTTCGTTTTGAATATGTGCGCAAACAGCTCGATCCTTTCCGTTAATGTCCTTGACGATGCGGACAACAGCTGAAGGGAATGCCTGCACGAGAAGTGCTTTGACATCTTGTGCTTGCGTGTGTCCAATTTCAAAGACAACTACTGCTTGCTTGTTGAGTACGTTGTGGAGATCACAAGCGAGACGCTTATAAAACCACAGACCGTCACGACCATCAGTCAGCGCATTGACAGGTTCATGCTTCGTGACAACCTCTGATAAACTGTCCATTTCCTCTGCCGCAATATAAGGAGGGTTGGAAATAAATAAATCGACTTTGATGCCTTGAGCCATGACAGGTTCAAGTAAATCTCCCTGTAAAAAATGGACGTCTGCACCAAGCGCTTCTTGATTCCGCTTTGCTACCGCAAGTGCTTCATGCGAAATATCAGTCGCTGTGACAGATAATGATTTTTTTTCAAGAGCTAACGTTATAGCGATTGCTCCGCTGCCTGTGCCAACATCAAGTGCTTTAAGCGGCTGATCATCTGGAAAAACGCGATTCACCATATTCAATGCCGCCAGCACAACTTCCTCCGTTTCAGGACGAGGAATGAGAACATGTTTGTTCACCTCAAATGGACGGCCATAAAAAAATTCAACACCCGTTAAATGCTGAACAGGCACTCCAAGCTTGTGCTGCGCTACGAACTCGCTGAATTGTTGATCTTGCACCTCTGGCAGTGGATCATGAAGGCGTGCAAGAAGTTCACTTCTGTTCCATCCAAGCACATGCATCAACAATAGCTCTGCTGCGTTTTGGTCTCTGCCCGCTTCCGTTAACAAAGAAGAAGCCCATTTAAGGGCTTCAAAGATCGTTCGCTCTTTATTTTGCATTTTGAAGTTTTCTTGCTTGGTCTTCCATAATTAATGCATCAATGACCTCGTCAAGTTTTCCTTCTAAAATTTGATCAAGCTTTTGAATCGTCAATCCAATGCGGTGGTCCGTTACACGGTTTTGCGGGAAATTGTACGTACGGATACGCTCTGAACGATCCCCTGTTCCAACAGCAGATTTACGTGTTTGATCATATTCAGCCTGTGCTTCACGCTGGAATTTATCATAAATTCTCGCACGCAAAACTTTCATCGCTTTTTCTTTGTTTTTGATTTGTGATTTCTCATCCTGACAGGAAACCACTACACCGGTTGGAAGGTGAGTCAAACGAACAGCAGACATTGTGGTATTAACACTTTGTCCCCCTGGTCCGCTTGATGCAAATGTATCCACACGAATATCTTTTTCGTGGATATCAATTTCAACTTCCTCCGCCTCAGGCAATACAGCAACTGTAGCTGTTGATGTATGAATCCGGCCGCCTGATTCTGTTTCAGGAACACGCTGCACGCGGTGTGCGCCATTTTCAAACTTTAGCTTGGAGTATGCGCCTTTTCCGCTAATCATAAAGATGATCTCTTTATAACCGCCAGTGCCAGTAACACTTGCTTCCATGACTTCCGTTTTCCAGCCTTGCATTTCGGCATAACGGCTGTACATACGGTAAAGATTCCCTGCAAAAAGAGCAGCCTCTTCTCCACCCGCTGCACCACGAACCTCCACAATTACGTTCTTATCGTCATTTGGATCTTTCGGGATGAGCAAGATTTTCAGTTCGTCTTCTAAACGTTCCGTTTCCTCTGTGAGCTCTGAAATTTCTTCTTTGACCATGTCGCGCATGTCGGCATCCAGCTTATCTTCAAGCATGGCTTTCGCTTCATTCAGCTGATCGTATGCCGCACGATATTGTCTATATACCTCAACAGTTTCTTGAATATCGGATTGTTCCTTCGAATATTCACGAAGCTTCTTAGGGTCGTTCACCACTTCAGGATCACTTAAATATTCATTTAGCTTTTCATAGCGTTCTTCGATTGATTTTAAACGGTCTAACATGGTCTTCACCTCTGTTTTGTGCGTAACAGTCTAATTATAGTATAGCAGGGTATGACAGTCAAAAAAATTTCCAAAACAATTGTTTTTTGCAATTTTCCACTAGAAAACACGATCTTTGGCGATTGGTTACTTGTTTTGTCTAACGTGAAGGAACGGCTACTCCTGAAAGAGAATGGTACTTGTAACTGAAAAAGGGAGGGCATTTGATTTGAATACAAATGAGGTTGCAAAGGAAATTGGTGTATCTTCAAAAACAATTCAGCGTTGGGTGAAACAACTCAACATCCCTGTCGCTCGAAATGAACTTGGACATTACGAATTTCACGATGACATTGTGCAGCTGCTCAAAGAGGTCAAACGCCAAATGAATGAAGGTGTGATTCTTCATGACATTAGGCTGCCGATCCATGAAGAAACTGTTCAGCAGTTATCACCTGCTGTAGAAACTTCTGCCTCTGCACAGCGGATAGAAGCCTTAGAAGAACAAGTGAAGAAGCTCCTTCAGCAGCAATCACACACCAGTCATATTGAAACACGTTTTCAAGAAATTGAACGGAAACTCGCTAAAAAAGCGGATGAAGGTGTCTCCTACCAGCTCCTCCAGCACCGAAAAGAAATTGAAGAATTAACGGCTACATTAGAGCGCCTCACAGCCACATTGACACAACCATCAAAAGGAGAAGCAGAAAAGGAAAAGGGACACCCTGAGATCAAAAAGAAGCGTGTGCTCTTCCCACTGTTTCATTCATTTCGTTAAGAAAGGCTGCCTCGATAGGCAGCCTTAGATTGTTGACAAAGGGCTAAAATGATCTTTATTTTAGCCCTTTGTCTTCTTTATTATACGGTAAGTGCAATAATGATCGGTAATGTAATAAGTGACATGATCGCACTGATCACAAATGCGGATGCAGTTTCCGCTTCTTGTTTCTCAAATCGTGTTGCGATCATCGCTGCAACTGCTGAACCTGGGAAGGCAACCAGCAATACAGCTTTTGTAATTTCATCAGCTGAAAGTCCCATAAGAATGGCAATCAAGTACATAAGCAATGGTTGTACAGCTACTTTTAATAGGGCAATACTGAATGCTGGTAAGCTGAGTTTAATTTTTCGAATACCAACCGTTACACCGACTGCGAATAGCGCAACCCCTGAAGTTACACTACCAATTTCCTCTAACATTTCATGTCCGATTTCAGGAAGTTTAAATCCTAAAAGAACAAGGATGATACTTGCTAGCGGTGCAAGTGCAAGTGGTTCTGACAAACCATGCAAAATAGCTTTTGTTGTCATTTTCAAGAAGCTTTCGCCGTCTTTTGTTTTTCCTTTTGTTTTTTCACCGACGGTTGACACAATAATGGCAATTGGATCAAGCAATGCATTTACAACTATTCCGGTAATCGCAATCGGAATTGCGACTTCTTGAGCCCCAAATAAACTGCCTAAGACCGGAATCCCCATAAATGCAAAGGTCGGTTGAGCTGAGTTTAATGAGAAAACAGATGAATCTGTTAAATCGTATTTAAACGCAAATTTCGTCACAAGAAGGATAATAATATAAAAACCAACGATTCCTAAAATCAATGCAACGAAAAACGGAATTTGACTATAGAATTTATCTTTTGGTGTTGACAGAATGCTGGCGATAAAGTGCGCTGGTAAAGCATACTTTGTGACAAGTGTACTTACACCTTTTGCAGATTTAGCGTCATAGCTGCCGAAGTTCCCTGCGAACCAACCCAGCGCGATAACGAAAAAAATCGGTGCTAGGAGGATCAAAATATGTAAAAAGTCCATCTTACTATTCCTCCTTAAATCCTTAACATGTTTCTTTTTCATGCGGCATTGCTTAAATTACCCTAAACAACGCCGCATGACACATTTTATTATGCTCTTACAATTTTTTTATATTCAGGAATCCACATTGCGTCTTTCACAGCTTGTTCGATGTTGTCAGGCGTTTTTCTTGCCACTCCATCTTCAATCGCTGCTTTCGCTACTTCAATTGCCACTTGAATAGAAACTTCTTGCAATTTATCAATGCTTGGAAGTAGACCAGCGCCTGGTTTTTCATGATCAACCATTTCAGCAATCGCATTCGCTGAAGCGACGAACATGCCTTTTGTGATGATTTTTGATTCCGTTACGATAGAACCAAGACCAAGTCCTGGGAAAACGAACGCATTGTTTGATTGTCCGATTTCATGTTCGATGCCATTATACTCAACGTTATCAAATGGGCTGCCTGTTGCAACAAGTGCACGACCGTCTGTCCATTTGAATAGATCCTCTGGCACTGCCTCAGCAAGTGGCGTTGGGTTAGACATTGGCATGATCACAGGACGCTCTGTATGAGCTGCCATTTCTTTAATGATTTCTTCAGTGAATGCGCCGCCTTGACCAGATGTACCGATTAGGATCGTCGGCTTCACCCTGCGAACGGTTTCTGCAAATGAAATTTGTCCTTTTTCATCACGTGCCCATCCGCTCACTTCATCAGAAGAACGAAGGTACGGCTTTTGGAAATCAAGCACTTCATCTTCAAATTGATCTGTTAACAATCCTCTGTAGTCTAATGTCCAAAATGCATTGTTTGCTTCTTCTTCAGAAAGACCTTCAAGTACCATTGTGTCACGCATTTGATCTGCGATTCCGATACCAGCTGATCCAGCTCCGAAAATCACAACACGGTGATCTTTCAATTTAGTGCCAGTTTTCTTGACAGCTGCAAGAACTCCAGCTAAAGTAATGGCACCCGTACCTTGAATATCATCATTGAACGTTAAGATCTTGTCGTTGTATTTTTTCATGATGTTACGCGCATTTTTGTTTCCAAGGTCTTCCCAGTGAAGCAATGCTTTCGGGAAGAATTTAAGTGCTGTTTTTACATACGCATCAATGAACTCTTCGTATTTTTCACCTTGCACACGTTTGTGATGGTTACCGATGTATAATGGATCATTCAATAATTTTTCATTGTTTGTTCCTACATCTAATACCACTGGAATGACGCGGCTTGGGTCAATACCTGCTGCTGCAGTGTAAACAGCTAATTTACCGATCGCAATATTGATACCGCCAACGCCCCAGTCACCAATTCCAAGAATGCTCTCAGAGTCAGTCGCAACGATGAGGTCAATGTCGCCTGCTGTTGCATGTAAGTTTTCAAATGCTTTCTCAATGCCGTCAATGTTGTCGATTGAAAGATAAACACCATGAGGTCTTCTGTATTCATGGCTGTATTCTTGAATCGCTTCACCAACAGTTGGTGTGTAAACAACAGGAAGCATTTCACGAAGCTTGTCTGTAAGAAGCTTATAGAACAATACTTCGTTACGGTTTTGCAAATCACTTAAATATACGTTTTGACGAAGACGATCTGGCTGAGCTAGAAATTGCTTGTACGCTCTCTCCGCTTGCTGTTCTAAAGTAAGAACAGTTGGGGGAAGTAAGCCTTCTAATCCAAGCTCTTGTCTTTCCTCTTCAGAAAAAGCAACGCCTTTGTTCAACGTTGGAATCGATAATACATCTTTACCTGTCAAAGTGGTTTCGAGGTACCCTTCTTTTGTTTTCTTCACGTTGTTCATCAAAAACTACCCTCTTTCTAAAATATAAATAAAGTTAAATATTAATAAGAAGAATGATTAAGGAGAAACACCCTTAATCATAAAAATTATGACAAGAAATCGAACTTTTCGTTTAAATGCTTTACACTACAGTTAGTCATTTTATTCCTGCTTATGCCAAAACGCAAGCGTTGAAAATTAGATAATTTTTTCATAGTATTATTTAATTTATTTAAGTACAAATGATGGGTGTTCAGCCAAAATATCGAAAAACAAAACACAGCGGCATTTGCTATTTTTTTAATTGTCAAGTGTTGTACCAACGTCCAGTCTTGGTACTTCATGGTGATGTCTGCATCGTGCTTCGTATGATTCCTGCGCACCTACTAAAATAATAGGATCATCATAGGATGCGGGTTTACCGTCGATCAAGCGTTGTGTTCTACTCGCTGGGGAGCCGCATACCGAACAAACCGCTTGAAGTTTTGTTACAAGCTCTGCACATGCCATTAAATGCGGAACAACACCAAATGGCTCTCCTCTGAAGTCTTGATCAAGACCTGCAACAATGACTCGGTAGCCTTTATCAGCCAGTTGAGTGACAATATCAATGATTGTCTCATCAAAAAATTGCACCTCATCAATGCCAATGACATCGGTTCTTTCTGATATGTGCGTTATTATGTCTTTTGGTGAGGATACTGCAATCCCATCTACTGATGAACCGTTATGTGACACAACTGAGTTTGAGCTATATCGGTTATCAATTGCTGGTTTGAATATTTTTACTTCTTGTTTGGCAAAGGTGGCTCTTTTGACTCTCCGAATCAATTCTTCCGACTTTCCAGAAAACATACTACCGCAGATGACTTCAAGCCAACCGCTTTGTTTCATCACATACATAAGGTCTTCTCCCCCGTTTTAAAGTTCCATCAATCCACGTAAAAAAACAGGCAAGAACGGATTCCTGCCTGTTTATTGTATCTATTATTACTTAAGACCGTATTTTTTGTTAAAGCGGTCAACACGTCCATCAGCAGAAGCGAATTTTTGACGGCCTGTATAGAAAGGATGGCACTCAGAGCAAATCTCGATGCGTACCTCTTCTTTTACTGATCCAGTTTCAAACTCATTTCCACAAGCGCATTTGACTGTAGCTTTTTTGTAGTTAGGATGAATTCCTGTTTTCATCTACTGTCATCTCCTTCCGCCCTGAATCCAATTCGGAAACAGAGTTAATATCTCAGAATAAATTCTGAAACGCACATGATAAAATTATAACAGCGTGAGTCTATGATTGCAAATGTATTTTTTCAGGAACCTATCTTCTTGATGCAGACATATTGGCTTGTTTCCATTCTTGCGTTAAAATATCGAAAAATTCTTGGTTCGTCTTTGTTTTTCTCATTTTACGCATGAACTTCTCAGCGAAATCAGGTGTATCTGACATCGATTTTCTCATCGCCCATAGACGATCAAGATGCTCTTTTGGCACAAGCAGTTCTTCTTTTCTCGTACCAGAACGACGAATGTCGATCGCCGGGAAAATCCTTCTCTCTGCAAGAGAGCGATCCAAATGGAGCTCCATGTTTCCAGTACCTTTGAACTCCTCATAAATGACATCATCCATACGAGAACCTGTATCAACAAGCGCAGTGGCTAAAATCGTTAGGCTTCCGCCTTCTTCGATGTTACGCGCAGCACCAAAGAAACGTTTTGGACGATGGAAAGCAGCTGGATCAATCCCCCCAGAAAGCGTTCGCCCGCTTGGCGGGATGACTAGGTTGTATGCACGAGCAAGCCTTGTGATGCTGTCCATTAAGATGATGACATCTTTTTTATGTTCAACAAGACGCATGGCACGCTCTAATACAAGCTCTGCTACTTTAATGTGGTTTTCCGGTACTTCGTCAAAGGTTGAACTAACAACATCCCCTGCAACAGAACGTTCGATGTCTGTCACTTCCTCTGGACGTTCGTCAATGAGAAGGACAATCAGTTCTGCCTCTGGATGATTTTCAGAAATGCTATTGGCTATTTCTTTAAGTAAAATGGTTTTCCCTGCTTTAGGCGGTGCAACGATTAATCCACGTTGTCCAAATCCAACTGGTGCCATCATATCCATAATTCTAGTAGACAGGTGATTAGGCTGTGTTTCAAGAATCATTTGGCGATCAGGGAATAGCGGTGTGAGTGCAGGAAAGTGAACACGTTCCTTTGCTGATTCTGGGTCGTCCCCATTTACCGCTTCTACATGAAGGAGGCCATAGTAGCGTTCATTCTCTTTTGGAGGTCTTACCTTTCCAGACACCTTATCTCCATTTCGTAAATCAAAGCGTCTGATTTGTGAAGCAGAAATATAAATATCTTCAGAGCTTGGGGAGTAGTTAATGGGTCTTAAGAAACCAAATCCCTCTGACTGAATAATTTCTAGAACCCCTTCCATAAATAAGAGATCCTCTTGCTCAGCGTTTGCCTTTAAGATGGCAAAAATTAATTCTTTTTTTGTTAGTTTGCTGTAATAAGAGATTTTGTACCGTTTTGCTAACTCATACAGCTCTTTTAATTTCATATTTTCCAAAGATGAAATCGAAACATCTTTCAATATGGACACCACACTTTTCTAGTCAATGTATTTCATTACAAATGCATGACCATTGTATTTGATTAGCTTTTAATTCCGTTTTTTTGTTGGATTGACCTCGCTCTCATGGTAACGCTCCCACTCGTTTTATCGTAAAAGATAGGAACAATGTGAAATAGAGCTTTGTCAACATAGAGAAGGATAATGAATATATCGTCATGATGCGGCAGTATTTAAACTTATTGAAGCTTAAAAGAAGTAAATTCGCAGAAAATTTCGCAGCACTCTTTAGTTTTACCTCATTTGCAGAGAATATTCAACTTTAAAAAGAAAATGATATACATTTGACACCTATATGAAAAGCGGGTAATGAATACCCGCTTTCAGATTACGGACGAATGACAAGATTCGGTTTTTTCTTTAAGCTGTGTCTGCCATCGACGAATCGGACAGTACCCGATTTTGCACGCATGACAACACTATGTGTTGTTCCAACAGAGCCTTTGAATTGAACACCTTTTAATAACTCGCCGTCTGTTACACCTGTCGCTGCAAAAATGGCGTCGTCACCTTTCACGAGGTCTTCCATTCTGAGGACTTTCCCAACATCCAGCCCCATTTTCTCGCAGCGTCTCAGCTCTTCTTCACTTTGAGGAAGAAGCTTACCGTGGATTTCACCACCAAGTGCCTTTAACGCAACAGCAGAAAGAACACCTTCAGGCGCACCGCCTGAACCAAATAGAATATCAACACCTGTGTGATCAAATGCTGTATTAATGGCTCCTGCAACGTCACCATCATCAATCAGTTTAATTCTTGCGCCTGCTTCTCTCAGCTCAGCAATAATTTGTTCATGTCGATCTCTGTTTAAAATCGTCGCAACCACATCTTCAATATCTTTGTTTTTCGCTTTTGCAACAGCACGAAGATTATCAATGACAGGCGCTTCAATGTCGATGCAGCCTACCGCTTCTGGACCTACTGCGATCTTATCCATGTACATATCAGGTGCATTCAGCAAGTTGCCATGATCCGCAACAGCAATGACAGCTAAGGCATTCCAGCCGCCGCTCGCCACAATATTTGTTCCTTCCAATGGATCAACAGCGACATCCACGCGAGGTCCATATCCGTTCCCAAGCTTTTCCCCAATATAGAGCATTGGTGCTTCGTCCATTTCTCCCTCGCCGATGACCACAGTTCCCTTCATCGGAATGGTATCAAATACATCACGCATGGCACTTGTTGCAGCATCATCCGCTTCGTCTTTTAATCCTCTTCCCATCCAACGGGCAGATTTTAATGCGGCTGCTTCTGTCACCCGTACTAGTTCCATCGATAAACTTCTTTCCATTTTTGCCCAAATCTCCTCTCACAGTCAAAGCCTTATGAATTTTGAAGTTCTTCTATTTCTTGATCATTCAGCTTTTCACGCCAGATGGTTGCACCCAAGCCTTCAAGCTTCTCCTCAAGCATACTATATCCTCTGTCTATATGTTCAAGCCCTGTGATTTCGGTCACACCGTCTGCCATTAACCCTGCGACAACAAGACAAGCACCTGCACGCAGATCACTTGCTTTTACTTTTGCTCCTTGAAGCTGAGTTTGCCCCGTAATAATGGCAGACCTTCCTTCCACCTTCATGTTTGCCCCCATGCGGCGCAATTCGTCAATGTGCTTAAAGCGGGCAGAGTAAATCGTATCTGTGACAACACTCGTGCCTTTTGCTTTTGTTAACAAAGCGGTCATCGGCTGCTGAAGATCGGTCGGAAAGCCCGGATACACAAGGGTTTTGATATCGACAGGCTTGAGTCCTTCATTTCTGCCAACAATCAGCATCTGATCGTTGCTCGTTTCAATTGTGAACCCCATCTCTCTCAGTTTCGCCGTAATTGATTCTAAATGAGTTGGGATCACATTATCAAGTACAACTTCATCCCCCATCGCTGCACCTGCAATTAAAAACGTACCTGCTTCTATGCGATCAGGAATGATCGAATGCTTGCAGCCATGAAGAGATTCTACACCATCGATTCGAATCACGTCAGTACCCGCACCTTTGATGTTGGCTCCCATGCTTGCAAGCAGTGTCGCTACATCAATAATTTCGGGCTCTTTGGCGGCATTTTCAATCACCGTTTTCCCTTCGGCCAGTACAGCGGCCAGCATGATATTAATGGTTGCACCTACACTGACAACATCGAGATAAATACGGGCTCCTACTAGCTTTTCAGCACGTAAATAGATCGCTCCTTGCTCGTTTGTCACCTCGGCTCCAAGTGCCTCAAAGCCTTTGATATGCTGATCGATCGGTCTAGGTCCTAAGTGACATCCTCCTGGCAAACCGATGACAGCCTGCTTGAATCTGCCTAGCATGGCCCCCATTAAATAATAGGACGCCCGCAGTTTCTTCACTTTCCCGTTAGGAAGCGGCATGCTGATCATTGATTCAGGATGGACAACCATTTCACCTTTTTCAAAAGTGACCTTTCCGCCAATTTCTTCTAACAGATCTCGTAATGTGTCAATATCTGAAATATGCGGAAGGCCTTCAATCGTTACTGGAGAATTAGCGAGAATCGTGGCAGGAATCAGTGCTACAGCACTATTTTTCGCACCACTAATATGTACGGTCCCGCGCAATGGGTCACCGCCGGCAATGTTTAATTTTTCCATATTTATCTCCCTTCTTAAAGAAGATCACTGTTGGAGTTATACTGTTGTGGATGTCGCGCTTTAAAAGGTCTTGTCCAAAATTTAGCCAATATCAAGAGAAAGAATACAGGTTAAACGAAATTTGTCGGAAGAAAAATAATCGAAGCTTTGCGAGGCTGTGATGTTCTCTTCTTTGCACAAAACATTTCTTAGCGTTTTTAAAGGAAAACTGCGGCAAACGGAACCACATATCCCGTCTGCCACAATCACTTATTTATTCCAGTCTGCTAAAAATTGCTCAATGCCTGCATCCGTTAATGGGTGTTTTGTCAACTGCTTGATGACTTTCAGCGGCATTGTACCGATATGAGCGCCTCTAAGTGCAGCTTCTGTCACATGCTGCGGGTGACGAATGGATGCAGCAATGATTTGTGTATCTAATCCATGAACATCAAAAATGGTTTTCACTTCACTGATGAGATCAAGACCGTTGTGGCCAATGTCATCTAAACGACCAAGGAATGGAGAAACATATGTCGCACCAGCTCTAGCTGCAAGAAGTGCCTGATTTGAATTAAAAATCAGCGTGACATTTGTTTTGATACCAAGGTCTGTTAATGCTTTGACAGCTTTAAGACCATCTGTAGTCATTGGAATTTTGACAGTGATATTTGGTGCGATAGCAGCAAGCTCTTTTCCTTCTTCAATCATTTCTTCTGCTTTTAGGGAAATGACTTCCGCACTGACAGAACCTGACACTACGTCAGTGATTTCGCGAAGGCGATCGTGGAATGATACGTCCTTTTCTTTCGCTACTAAACTAGGGTTTGTTGTAACACCTGCTAAAATGCCAAGCTCGTGTGCCTCTTTAATGTCTGCGATATTCGCTGTATCTACGAAAAATAACATAACTGTGCCACTCTCCTATCAATAAATTGTCTGAAATGTAAATTTGATTGCGCTTTCTCAAGATATGGAGAAAACCGCCTGTGAGTCAGGCGGCTTTCGGTTCTCATCAAATTATGCTTGGTTAGAAGAACCAAATTCGCGCATTTTGCCGATAACAGTTGCTTTAATTGCGTCACGAGCTGGTCCAAGATATTTACGTGGATCATACTCTTCTGTTTTCGCAGCAAGTGTTTCGCGAACTGCTTTTGCAGAAGCAATTTGGTTTTCAGTGTTTACATTGATTTTTGCTGTACCAAGTGAAATCGCACGCTTGATGTCAGCAGTTGGGATACCTGTTCCGCCGTGAAGAACAAGTGGAAGACCTGTCGCTTTTCCGATCTCTTCCATTTCAGCAAAACCAAGGTTTGGTTCACCTTTGTATGGACCATGAACAGAACCTAGTGCAGGTGCAAGGCAGTCAATACCCGTACGTTCTACAAGCTCTAGGCACTCTTTTGGATCAGCATAAATAACGCCCTCAGCGATGACGTCGTCTTCTTGTCCACCAACAGTTCCAAGTTCAGCTTCTACAGATACACCGTGGAAATGTGCAAGCTCAACTACTTTTGCAGTTGTTGCTACATTCTCCTCAAATGGATGGTGAGAAGCATCAATCATAACAGAAGTAAATCCTGCATGAATCGCTTTTGCACAAGATTCAAAGCTTGAACCGTGATCTAAGTGAATCGCAACAGGAACTGTCACATTATATTCTTCGATTAACGCTTTTACCATTGCGACAACTGTTTTGAAGCCGCCCATGTAGCGTCCTGCTCCTTCAGATACTCCTAAGATAACTGGAGATTTCTCTTCTTCAGCAGCTTGTAAAATCGCTTGCGTGAATTCTAAGTTATTTAAGTTAAACTGTCCAACAGCGTAACCTTTTTCCTTTGCGTCTTTCAACATTTCTGTCATTGAAACTAAAGGCATGATGAAAAATCCTCCCTATGTAGCTAATTTGCTTACTAAAAAAAGCTCTCCACCCTAGCATGACCAGAATTTCTCGCCATATGTAAACTTTCAAAGTCAGATCGCTTTCTTCTTATCTAGAATACCAATTATTCGACAAATCGGCAACAGAATGACTCGATTCAATCATTTCCATCTAGCCGTTTGTTTCAAGCGGCAAGTATTCTTTGACTGCATCACGGATTTCATCAATATCAAATGGTTTAGCGAAGTGCGTCAAGGCACCGAGTTCTTTAGATTCTTGAATCATATCTAGCTCGCCATAGGCTGTCATAATGATGACGCGGATGTCTTCATCAATTAATTTCATCCGTTTTAAAATCTCAATTCCATCCATTCCGGGAATCTTCATATCCAGCAGGACAAGGTTGGGTCTATGATTCTTCACAATATCTAATGCCTGTAGCCCGTTGGCGGCTTGGAAGGTTTGATAGCCTTCTTTATGAAACACTTCATTCAATAAGATTCTAATACCGTACTGATCATCGACAATTAAAATTTTCTCATTCATCTGTTACACCCCATTGCTTTCATTTTTCGCCATAAAAAGAGCTGTTGTTAAATAATTCTGTTTGATTTTCACATTTCCTTTATTTATAATAGTTTACTTTACGACATTTTCTGAGCATTTTTCCTAATATTCTCTTTATATTCTATTATAAAATGATCTGACCGAAGGAGGAAATGAGTCTTGTTAAAAATTTTTACTACCCAATTATCAGGTATTTTTTCACGTATTGGAGATAAACAGGCAGAAGCGATTGAAGATGGGGCACGCCTTCTTGCTCAGGCTGTCGTTAGTGGCCATGCTGTCTATTTTCATGGAAAGAATGAATTGGCCGCTGTCGCCCTTGAGGCATCCGAAAGCAACGAGCCTTTTCCATGTGCAAAAGTGTTGCCTCTCGATCAAAAGGAACGCAGCTTACTTCACCCAAGTGACAGGGTGCTGCTTTTTTATTCAAATCCAGAAGATCAGGAGATTCAATCTCTTGTCAAAGAGCTGCATGCGCAAGGTACACCTATTGTCGGTGTCGGTCCAGCACAAAAGGAACCGTCATTGATTGAAGAACATTGTGATGTCCACATTGATTTCCAGCTCAAAAAACCACTAGTGCCTGCTGAGGATGGAACAAGATTCGGCTATCCTGCATTGATGACCTGCTTATATGTCTATCATGCTCTATCGTTTACTGTGAAAGAAATCGTAGAAGAATATGAATAAAAAAACTGCCGAGAATATCATCTTCTCGGCAGTTTTTTGTTTTATTTTGATTCAGATGCTTGCAGTGAAGCACCAACGAAATCTCTAAATAATGGCTGTGGTCTTGTCGGTCTTGAAATGAATTCTGGGTGGAACTGAGAAGCAAGGAACCAAGGGTGATCCTTCAGCTCAATGATCTCAACAAGGCGTCCGTCTGGGCTCGTACCAGAGAAGACAAAGCCTGCAGCTTCCATTTGCTGTCTGAATTCATTATTAAATTCATAGCGATGACGGTGACGTTCATAAACCACTTCGTCATTGTATGCAGCATACGCTTTCGAATCTTCATTTAATTTACATGGGTACAGGCCAAGGCGAAGTGTTCCGCCTAAGTCATCTATATCCTTTTGTTCTGGAAGAAGGTCGATGATTGGGAATGCTGTTTCCGGGTCAATTTCAGCGGAATGTGCTCCCTCAAGGCCTAGTACGTTTCGCGCATATTCGATAGATGCGACTTGCATGCCTAAGCAAATGCCGAAGAATGGCACTTTGTTTTCACGGGCATATTGTGTTGCAATGATTTTCCCTTCCACTCCGCGGTCTCCGAAGCCTCCAGGGACGATAATGCCGTCTACATCTTGAGCGAAATCAGCTATATTCTCTGCTGTGACTTCTTCTGCGTTAATCCATTTGATTTGCACATCCGCATCAAATGCATAGCCAGCATGACGAAGTGATTCGACGACAGAAATGTATGCATCTTGCAGCTCAACATATTTCCCTACAAGTCCAATTGTGACTTGCTTTGAAAGGTTTTGCACTTTGTCAACAAGCGCCTTCCATTCCGTCATGTCCGCATCTTGGCAGTCAAGCTTCATGTGTTCACATACAAGCTTGTCTAAACCTTGTTTTTGTAAATCAAGCGGAATGGAGTAAAGTGTGTCTGCATCTTGGCATTCGATCACAGCTTTTGTATCAATATCACAGAATAAAGCAATTTTGTCCTTCATATCTTGTGTCATTGGCATTTCTGTTCTGACCACAATGACGTTCGGCTGAATACCGAGGCTGCGAAGTTCTTTGACACTATGCTGTGTTGGTTTTGTTTTCAGTTCGCCTGCTGCACGGATGTAAGGAACAAGGGTACAATGAATGTACATCACGTTTTCACGGCCAATGTCACTCTTCATTTGACGAATGGCTTCAAGGAATGGAAGAGATTCTATATCTCCAACTGTTCCACCGATTTCTGTAATGACAACATCTGCACCCGTTTCTTTCCCTGCACGGTACACACGGTCTTTGATTTCATTTGTAATGTGGGGAATGACCTGTACTGTTCCGCCTAAATAGTCGCCGCGGCGCTCTTTTTTCAGGACGGTAGAGTAGATTTTACCCGTCGTTACGTTGCTGTATTTATTCAAGTTAATATCAATGAAACGCTCGTAGTGACCTAAGTCAAGGTCTGTTTCAGCACCGTCATCTGTGACAAATACCTCACCGTGCTGATATGGACTCATCGTCCCTGGGTCTACGTTGATATATGGATCAAATTTTTGAATGGTGACATCCATCCCTCTGTTTTTCAGAAGGCGGCCTAACGATGCAGCCGTGATCCCTTTTCCAAGTGAGGAAACAACTCCTCCTGTTACAAAAATATACTTTGTCATTTCGTATGCTCCTCTCTTTTTTACCCTTGCATGACTAGACATGCACAGCTTCATCCTTTTAGAGTGTATCCCTAAATCTCTTGAAAAATAAGAAAGCTCCCTTTCAAATAAATGAAAGGGAGCGTAAATGAACGTATCTTTACGTACTCTTTTTTAGAGAGCCCAAAATACATACTACATAGTTCGCTCTGGAAAGTCAAGACGGTTTTGTCCTGTTTTGAGAACCGGTTTGTGAGGGTTATTTTTCTTCCTCATCATCGGCTAAATCGCCTTCGTCAATTTCCGTTAAGCCGTCGTCATCTTCATCATCATCTTCGTCGAAGTCTTCTAGATCTTCATCAATTTCCTCATCATCTAAGTCAAGAACATCGTCGTCTTCAACAAGTTCAAGATCTTCTTCAAGATCTTCGATTTCTTCTTCTTCAATATCATCGAAGTCTTCTTCAACGACAGCTGCTTTTGTTTTTTTCTTTTTCGCTTTTGTTTTCACAACTGGCTGAACTTCTTCTTCGATTTGATCAACTGGATACCAGCTGCGAAGTCCCCATCTCTGATCACCTAACGAAATAAAGCGGCCATCTATATTTAAATCTGTATAAAATTGGGCAAGTCGATCATCCAGATCAGATTTTTGTATCCCTTGCAAACGGACAATTTCATCTATTAACTCGGAAAACGTAACCGGCTTTTTGCTGTCTCTGAAAATTTCATAAGCAAGTTCAACTAAAGACATTTGTTTGAGCTGTTCCTGTGAGTATTCTTTCAAACTCAAGGTCAGACACTCCCTTTCTATTACATGTATGTATCCATTTATCAGTGAAATAATAAGTATTTATACCTTATTTTTACGACAAACCATACCTCTCATTATAAACAAATTAGGGGAGTTTATGCCACCTTTATTGATGTTAATTTTTGATTTTTTCATATGATGAGCGTTAAAATCCAGTCATTTGCGTTAAATTGGCCTGATTCCTGATTTATGTAGTTTGAATAATATCCAGCATTTTAGAAATAAGCTAATTCCTGATATTTTCTGCAAAATTCAAAACACTCTCATTAAGTTACATATTTACTAATTGAATTAATTTGTTATATATTTCTCAAACATTGAGCTTTGCTTTCATTATGTAATGTCTGTGAGACGATTGCCTCACTTATAATTATGGTTAAAAATGAAATGATGAAAACTTTATAGCTATACACTTTTATTTATCTTAATCTAAAGTTTCTGAAATAATGAAATGACTACAGCTATGGTCAATACAATTCCTGCAAACATGAATACAATTAATTTTCTACGACTGTTTTCTTTTTGATCATTGTCCTTTTTTGAATTCTTAGAAAGTTCTGCGGAAACCAGAATCCATATAACCATGGTTACGATTCCTAAGGTGGTAGTAGTGGTCATAAGAACCTCCAAATATTTATATTTCTTCAATTTTAACACAATCCCACGATAAGATGGATCGATACTGGAAATTATCTTAAATTCAGGAAAAAACGATTATTACCTTTTGTGCAGATTTAGTTAATCCTTTATTTAGTGTCTAATGCTTCAGTAGGTTTGTTGCCAG
This sequence comes from Bacillus xiamenensis, assembly GCF_001857925.1. Taxonomy (NCBI): domain Bacteria; kingdom Bacillati; phylum Bacillota; class Bacilli; order Caryophanales; family Bacillaceae; genus Bacillus; species Bacillus xiamenensis. The sequence continues at coordinate 1,991,935 of NZ_CP017786.1, read as the reverse complement.
TTCATATGAATCAATACTCTCTACATCATCGGTGACAGATCACTCTTAAGTTAAAGATACAATCCTTTTTCACCCTAAAAAACCTTTAGATTTTGCTACTGTTTTAAAATTTCAAAACTAATTGAACCGTAACAAGCAAAGACCACCTCACATCAGGTGGTCTTTGCTTGTTGTCTACATATCTAGCAGTTTCCTTGAGATGACCAGCCGCTGAATTTCTTGTGTGCCTTCATAGATTTGCGTGATTTTCGCATCACGCATGTATCGTTCAACTGGGTAATCCTTTGTATAGCCGTATCCGCCGAAGATTTGTACGGCTTCTGTCGTCACCTTCATGGCTGTATCACCGGCAAAGAGCTTGGACATGGCTGATTCTTTTCCATACGGAAGCCCTTTCGTTTCAAGCCATGCAGCCTGATAGGTGAGCAGTCTTGATGCCTCAATCGCTGTTGCCATATCGGCTAGCTTAAAAGCAATTCCTTGCTGCTGAATGATTGGTTTGCCAAATTGCTTGCGCTCTTTTGCATAATTAACTGCCGCATCTAGAGCACCTTGTGCAATTCCAACCGCCTGAGCGGCAATGCCGTTTCTGCCGCCGTCGAGCGTCATCATTGCGATTTTAAACCCTTCTCCTTCTTGACCGAGCCGATTTTTGTCGGGAATACGACAGTCTTCAAAGATCATTTCTGTCGTTGGCGATGAGCGTATGCCCAGTTTGCTTTCTTTTTTGCCTATTGAGAAGCCTGGCGTCTCTTTTTCTACAATAAAGGCGGTTGTATTGCGGGATGAAGCATCTTGGTCAGTGACAGCAAACACAATATAAACATCCGCAATGCCTCCATTTGTAATAAAAATTTTCGCTCCATTTAAGACGTATTCATTGCCCGCTTTTACTGCTGTTGTCTTCATTCCGCCGGCATCTGAGCCTGATCCATTTTCAGTTAAGGCGTAAGCCCCTATCTTTCGGCCCTCTGCAAGCGGCTTTAAATACGTCTCCTTTTGCTCATCTGTCCCAAATGTATAGATTGGCCATGAGGCGAGTGATGTGTGGGCAGACAGGGTGACGCCTGTTGAGGCGCACACTCGTGAGAGCTCCTCAACCGCTATGACATAGGCCAAATAATCACTGCCAATCCCCCCATTTTCTTCTGGCCAAGGGATTCCCGTTAAACCAAGCTCCGCCATTTGGCGAAAAATAGCGGGATCATAGATTTCTTTTTCATCTCGCTCCGCTGCTGTTGGCTCCACTTCATTTTTCGCAAAATCTCTCACCATTTTTTGTATCATTTCATGTTCGTCACTTAATTGGAACTGCATCATGAGCCACCTCATTTCATATTAGCTGTTTGCAAATAACCAGCCTTTGAATTTCACTAGTTCCTTCATAGATTTCACAAATTTTCGCGTCACGAAAGTAGCGCTCTGCGTTGTATCGATTGGTATAACCGTCCATGCCAAGTAAATGGATGGCTTCTGTACTGATCTCAACGGCCGTTTTAGAGGCAAATAATTTTGCCATCGACGCTTCCTTTGTGACAGGACGATTGACCTCTTTAAAAGAAGCCGCTTGATAGACGAGAAGTTTTGCCGCTTCAAGCTTTGTTCCCAGATCGCCTAGCCGAATGGTTGTTTCAAGGCCGGCTGGATGCTGCTTTAAATACGTCACCGCCTCAGCTAATGCGGCTTCTGCAATGCCAAGGCTTTGAGCCGCGATGCCAATTCTCCCTGCATTTAAGCTAGACATGGCAATCCGAAAGCCTTCTCCTTCTGCACCGAGCAGCTGCTTTTTTGGAATTCGCACACCGTCAAAATGAAGCGTGACTGTTTTTGATCCATGCAGGCCCATCTTCTTCTCATCTTTTCCGATCGTAAATCCTTGGGTATTTTTTTCGACAATAAACGCCGATATATTCTTTTTAGCAGATGCGGGGTCTGTCACGGCAAATACAAGATACACTTCCGCTTCCCCGCCGCTTGTGATAAAAATTTTCGTTCCATTTAACACATAGTGGTCGTCTACCCGCTCTGCTCTCAGCTGAATACTAGAGGCATCTGATCCTGCCTTCGGTTCAGTTAGACAAAAGGCGCCCAGCTTCTGCCCGGACGCAAGCAGCGGTACGTAGGATTCTTTTTGTTCAGTCGTTCCAAACGCCAAAATAGGCATCGTCACAACGGAGGTATGAACGGACACAATAACACCAATGGTGGCGCTCACTTTCGATAGTTCATGAATCGCCATGATATATGTTGTAAAATCTGCCCCTACTCCTTGATACGTAGCTGGGATTGGAATGCCTAAAAAGCCTTGCCGTCCCATCTCATTTAAAAGTGTTCTCGGGAACACGCCCTGTTCCATCGCTTCTACTTCAGGGAATACATGCTGGCGTGCAAACGCGGCTACCTGTTCTTTCCAAAGACGTTGTTTTTCTGTCAGCAACACATCCATCTTGACTCCCCCTATGAGTGGTCGTGGTAAGTGTAAAAACCTCTCTTTGTCTTTTTGCCCAGCCAGCCTGCGTTCACGTATTTTTTCAAAAGAGGACAAGGTCGATATTTGCTATCTCCAAGACCCTCGTGAAGGGTATTCATAATAAATAAACAGGTATCCAGTCCAATGAGATCGGCAAGACGAAGCGGACCCATCGGATGGTTCATCCCAAGCGTCATGATGCCGTCAATGCTTTCTGCATCTGCCACACCTTCATAAAGGGTGTAAATGGCTTCATTGATCATCGGCATCAAAATGCGATTTGACACAAACCCAGGGAAGTCTTCCACTTCAATAGGGGTTTTATCTAATGCCTTCGCTGTTTCAAAAACGACTTGATACGTGGCGTCATTCGTTTGCAGTGCACGTATGATTTCAACCAGCTTCATCACTGGAACTGGATTCATGAAATGCATCCCAATCACTTTCTCCGGTCTTTTCGTCACGGCTGCTAATTCTGTGATCGACAAGGAAGACGTATTTGTCGCAAATATCGTCTGATCTGGTGCAAATTGATCGAGGGTTTCAAAGATTTGTTTTTTGACACTCATTTGTTCAGATGCCGCTTCAATCACTAAATGTGCCTGCTGTACGTCCTTTAGATCCGTTGAGACGGCAAGCCGCTGCGTAATATCACGGACTGCCTGATGTGCCAGCTTTCCTTTTTCTGCTCGTTTCGTCAGCTGTTTGGTCATAGAGGAAATGGCTCTATGAACATGCTCTTCTGCTGTATCATGGAGTAGGACTGTGTAGCCTGACTGCGCAAATACTTGGGCAATGCCTGAACCCATTTGACCAGCCCCAACGACCATGACGGTCTCTTCTGTACTCATGACAATGAACGCCTCCTTTTTAATCCACCTTGATCATGATGGCATCTCCTTGACCGCCGCCGCTGCAAATCGCAGCAATGCCAATGCCGCCCCCTCTTTGTCTGAGTGCATGAATCAAGGTTAGTATGATACGTGTTCCGCTTGCCCCAATCGGGTGACCAAGGGCGACGGCCCCTCCGTTCACATTCATTTTCCGCCGGTCCAGCCCGAGGGTTTTTTCGCATGCCAATGCCACCGCTGAAAAGGCCTCATTGATTTCAAACAAATCGATATCCTCCACCCGTTTGCCTGTTTTCTTTAAAAGCTTTTCGATGGCAAAGGCTGGTGTTTTCGGAAAGTCCTTTGCCTCTGTTGCTACCTGCGCATGCCCAAGCACCGCCGCCAGCGGTTTTTCGCCTTGCTGCATGGCATAGGTGTCTTTCATTAATAGGAGCGCACTTGCTCCGTCATTGACACCCGGTGCGTTTCCGGCAGTGATTGTACCAGTCTGGTCGAAAACGGGCAGGAGTTTTGATAATCGTTCATATGACGTATCACGCCGCGGAGATTCATCTTCTGTGATCAGCTGTTCTCCTTTTTTCGTCTTGACGGTGACTGGAGTGATTTCATTTTGAAAAAAGCCGCTTTTTTGAGCCTCAACTGCTCGTTCATGGCTTCTTAACGCCCAGAGATCTTGCTCCTCTCGTGTAATACCGAGCTCTTTTGCCGCCATACTGCCGTATTCGCCCATATGGACTCCTGTAAATGAACAGGTAAGCCCATCTAAAATCATCGCATCTTGCACTGCGCCATCTCCCATCTTGTAGCCCCAGCGTGCTTTTTTTAGAAGATAGGGAGCTTGAGACATAGATTCCATTCCGCCAGCGATGATGACGTTGGCATCTCCTGCTCGAATCATCTGATCAGCTGTGCTGACGCTACGCATTCCTGAAGCACAGACTTTGTTAATGGTTTGCGCCGGAACCGACCATGGGAGATCAGCATATCTAGCTGCTTGCCTTGAAGGGATTTGACCTTGTCCTCCTTGAAGTACGTTTCCCATGATGACCTCATCCACTTCATGAGAGCCTAAGGCACCTTCCAGCGCAGCCTTGATTGTGATTCCACCTAATTCGGCGGCAGTCAGTTCACTTAAAAGCCCGCCCAGTTTTCCAAATGGTGTTCTCGCTCCAGAAACAATGACCGTCTTACTCATGTCTTTCCCCTCCTTTTTGTTACCGCTTACATATCTATTAGACAGCTGATGAAGCATTTCCATACTTAGGCCAATGAACAGCATATTCATCGGCCTGACATGTTTACGAGGCCTGGGTTCTGGTCTCGCCAAACACTGATTTTTCAAGAAGTTCTGCGACATCAAAAGTACCTACTTGCTCCTCTACTTCCTTCGCTTTCGTCCCATCTCCAAGCATGGTTAAACAATAAGGACATCCTGAGCTGATGATAGACGGCTGCACCTGTAGGGCCTGCTCCGTCCGCGCAACGTTAATTCGATTACCTGTCTCTTCTTCCATCCACATTAAGCCGCCGCCAGCACCGCAGCACATCCCGGATTCACGATTTCGTTCCATTTCTTTCAGTGTCACACCAGGAATGGCTTTTAAAATATCTCTTGGCGGATCATATACCTCGTTATATCTGCCTAAGTAGCAAGAATCGTGGAAGGTGATGACCTCGTTCACTTCATGAATAGGCGTTAATTTCCCTTCTTTCACTAGCTCTGCCAGCAATTCTGTATGATGGTACACCTCTGCTTCTAGCCCGAAGTCTGGGTATTCATTTTTAAATAAATTGTAAGCATGCGGATCAATCGTAACGATTTTGGTCACACCATTTTTCTGGAATTCTTCAATGTTTTTGGCAGCAAGTTCTTGGAACAAAAATTCATTCCCGAGTCTTCTAGGTGTATCGCCAGAGTTTTTCTCTTTATTGCCTAAGATGGCAAAAGATACCCCTGCTTCATTGAGCAGTTTTGCAAACGCCAGAGCAATCTTTTGGCTTCGATTGTCATATGCCCCCATTGATCCAACCCAGAATAAATACTCAAAGGACTGATCTTCCTTTTTCAGCTCTTTCACTGTCGGGACATGTACATCTTCTCTTAGGTCACGCCAGTTTTCTCTTTCCTTTCGATTCAATCCCCACGGGTTGCCCTGGCGCTCAATGCTTGTCATGGCACGCTGGGCATCTGTGTCCATTTTCCCTTCTGTCAGCACAAGGTATCTGCGCATATCAATAATTTTGTCGACGTGTTCATTCATGACAGGACATTGATCTTCACAGTTTCGGCATGTCGTACATGCCCAGATTTCTTCTTCTGTAATGACCTCACCAATGAGAGAAGGATGATACATCGAACTGGCGGCTGATTCTTCCGCTCCTGCTCCTCTCGCCTGCATCGCCAGCTGATTCCCTGTTGTCTGGCTGAAGGCAAGGTGCGGGACCCAAGGTGTTTTGGATGTAATGGCAGCCCCTTTATTTGTTAAGTGATCTCTTAATCGTAAAATCAAATCCATTGGAGACAGCATTTTCCCTGTTCCTGTCGCCGGACACATATTCGTACAGCGTCCGCACTCGACGCAGGCATAAAGGTCAATCAGCTGAGATTGACGGAAATCTTCAATTTTTCCAACACCAAATGTCTCTTGTGTCTCATCTTCAAAATCAATTTTCTGGAGCTTGCCAGGCGGGTCCAATCTGCTGACAAATACATTCACCGGGCCAGCAATTAGATGGGCGTGCTTAGACTGCGGGACATACACTAAAAACGTCAATAAAATGAGAAGGTGTACCCACCATGCGACATAAAAAACGATTGTTGCCGCAAGTGGTGAAAGCCAGCCAAGCAAGAAGGCAATACCGGAAGCAATTGGCTCTGTTGCCGATAGTGAGTGTCCATGCCAAATGATGTTCATGCCGTTTCCTAGTAATACAGTCAGCATCAAGCCGCCAATAAATAGCAGCACAAGCCCTGATTTAAAGCCCCTTTTTAAACGAACCAGCTTCTCTACGTATCGTCTATGGAATGCCCAAACAACCGCTACTAAAATGAGAAGTGTGACGATCTCTTGGAAGAATGTAAAGACGCCGTACAGTGGACCTAATGGCAGCCCGCTGTCTGGAACAAGTCCCTTCAGAATAAAGTCAAGGGCTCCGAACTGTACCAAAATAAACCCATAGAAAAACAGCACATGAATGATGCCGCTCTTCTTGTCCTTTAACAGCTTTTTTTGCCCAAATACATTCACCCAAACACGCTCTAACCGTTTCTTCATATCTTGTTGAAACGCTTCTTGTTTGCCAAGACGAATATACGCCGCTCGTGTTCGAATGAGATAAATAAACAAATACACAGCGTAAGCGGTCACTGCCGCAAATGCAATCAAGTTCACAATTAAAAGGCTATTCATCTTGTTGCTCCCCCTTTCATTCCCCAAAACCCACTTTGTACCGTTTCCATGTTGTACCTCTATCATAAATAATGAATGAGTATTCAGTCAATATTTTTTGCCCATTTGGGTACACTATTGAAATATGCAAAAAAGGAGGAACCTTCATGACCGCATGGATCATTCTACTCGTAATCATTGTCATCGTTCTGCTCGTCAGTCTAGACCTCTATATGGGCAAAAAGTATTTTTCTACCCATGCTTTCGAACGATCTTTTGACCAAACAAGCGGCGATGCAACCTTTTATCATGATGGCGAACCACTTTTCGATCAACTGCTCACAGATATACAGCAGGCCTCTTCTTCTATTCATATGATGTTCTTTATTGTAAAGAACGACAAGATTGGGCAAAGGGTTTTACAAGCACTTAAAGCGAAGGCAGAGCAAGGTGTTTCAGTTTTTTTGCTCACTGACCGATTAGGCTCCTATCCATTTGATCAAACATCTATTCAGATGCTAGAAAAAAGCGGCATTCGATTTTACTTTTTAAATAAACCACGTTTTCCTTTTTTCATTTATCGTTTAAACATGAGAAATCACCGGAAGATCACGGTGATAGATGGGAAGATCGGCTACATTGGCGGGTTTAATATTGGCGATGAATATGTAGGGAAAAACGGCAGATTTGGCATTTGGAAGGACTATCACCTGCGTATGACAGGACAGGTTGTGGCAGACCTGCAGCATGTGTTCCTTAATGATTTGTACCGTTCCTCTGGTATTCAGCAGCTGCAATACGAGGTTTTTCCCGCATTAGAACCGGGAACATTACAATGCACAACACGTGCGACGGCTGGTTTTTCTTTAGAAGCCTTATTTCTTCATGATATTCAACAGGCGAAACAGCACATCACCATCTGTACGCCTTATTTTATTCCATCAGCCCCTCTTCTCACTGCCCTGCTTGAGGCACGGAAGCGAGGCGTCACTGTCGACATCATCCTCCCAATGAAGGCGGATCATCCTCTTGTGAAGGAAGCTGGATTTCATTATTTAAAGGATCTGATCGCCGCTGGCTGTGTTGTGTATCGTTTTTATAAAGGGTTTTATCATGCGAAAGCCATTCTCATAGATCATAGCCGCTGTATGATCAGTACGGCGAATTTTGATAAACGAAGTTTGTTTTTCAACGAAGAAGTAGATGTGGCCATTGATGACCCCGCCTTCACCGCACATGTAGAGGAAAAAATCCGTGAACATATGGCAGTTTCCGAACGGCTGACAGAAGAAGAATATAAAAAGCGTCCGCTTCTCATGCGTCCAATTGAGTGGATCGGTGCCCTATTCTCGTATTTTTTATAAAGGAGATGACATATGCGTTATCGATTTGGTTATGTATCCAATGCCGTCACCTTATGGGAAGCTTCTCCTGCCAAGTCGCTGACCTTTGCAAGATACAGCAAGCTTTCAAATGAAGAAAGGAAAGAAGCTTTATGGCGAACGACGAAGGCCAATCTCGTCAATACGTTAAGAACGCTCTATTTTGCGATTGCCCATGATATTCCGCTTTACCGCTTTTCAAGCTCGATTGTCCCACTCGCCACCCATCCTGAGGTGCGTTGGGACTTTGTGACACCCTTTCGCAAAGAATTTCTTGAAATTGGCCAATTGGTGAAACGCCACGGGTTACGAGTGAGTTTTCACCCCAATCAATTTACCTTGTTCACAAGCCCAAAACCCTCGATTACAGAGAATGCGGTGATTGATATGACCTATCATTATGACATGCTTGAGGCCATGAAGCTTGAAAAGGAAGGCTATATGAATATTCATGTGGGCGGTGCTTACGGCGATAAGGAATCGGCTTTACAGCGTTTTGATGAAAATATTAAACAGCTGCCGGCACATATCAAGGCGAGGATGACGCTTGAAAATGATGACAAAACATACACGTCGTTAGAAACGCTCGGTGTATGCGAAAAGCACGGCATACCGTTTGTGTTCGATTACCATCATCACATCGCAAACAAAGATGATGATGCGGCACTTGATGACATCCTGCCAAGAATGTTTGACACGTGGGCAAACACTGGCATACCGCCTAAAATCCATTTATCCTCACCAAAATCAGAAAAAGCGATACGCAGCCATGCAGATGGTGTGGAGATGTCCTTTGTTTTACCGCTTTTTCAAGCATTAAAACCGTATGGGCGTCATGTGGATTTTATGATTGAAGCAAAGCGAAAGGATCAGGCCTTGCTCCGCCTTGTCGAAGAGCTGTCAGCAATTAGAGGCAATCAGCGGACGGGCGGAGGAACCATTGAGTGGAAATCGTAGTAACTGGTTTACCCCTGTGTCAACAGGGGTAACAAAGCTATTGTGAGAAAGTATTTAACAGGAGGATATGAGGATGTCTCAAATCTATTCAATCCGAATTGCTGCAAAAGCATTGAATTTACATAAGCTTATTTCTCTATACGAAAAGTGCCAGCACGCACATCATCGTTTATATGTATATTCTAAAAAAACAATGTGCAACATAAAGAACATCGTCGAGCTAGAAACCTTCAGGCTCACTCATTTAGAATCAGACTATTTAATTGTAGTACAGGGAAAAGAGGCACAAAACCTCCTTCAGCCATTTGAAAAAGAGAAGGTTTCGTAAAGCACCAGTGCCGCTCCCGATTGTTAACAAACGGCTAAAATGATCTTGATTTTAGCCCTTTGTCTCTTTTCAGCGTGAATTTCTTATATCCACGCTTCTGTCAGCCAAACCTCACCTGACGCTGCATTCATTTTTACTTGTGTCCCGATTGGCATGGTGAGCATCGGATGCGTATGGGCACAGTCAAAATCCGCAATGAGCGGCCTCTTTGTATCTCCCAGCACTTCAAGTAAAAGATCGTGCGGCCTTTTGCCCGTTCCTTCATCATCAAACAGCTCATGTTTCCCTAAAAGAATACCAGATACCCGTTCAAACACCCCATTTACCTTCAAAAGAGAGAAGTTTTTTTCGACAATCGAGGCGGTTTTCATACAATCTTCAATGAGAAGGATATCACCCTGTTGAACTTGAGGCATGAATTCACTTCCCCATATGCCGTACATGGCATTGAGGTTCCCGCCGATCAGTCTGCCTTCTGCCTGCCCTTCTATGACGCACAGCCAATCGTTTGGACGTTTTTCTTTGTCTCGTATTTTCTCTTCCCAGTTGATTCGTTCATCTGTCCAATAGGGCGGCTTTTTCACCTGATATGGAATGGACTGCGGATGAATGAGGATATCCTCGAAAGATTGATATGTATGATGGACAAATGGTTCAAACTCTCCAAAAGACGGAACAAGCGCCGGCCCGTAAAAAACAGGCAGTCCCGTTTTTTCATAAGCCGCTAAAAGAATGGCTGTCGCATCTGAATAGCCGATCATGATTTTCGGATGCTTATTTAGCAGCTCAAAATCAAGATAAGGCAGTAAACTATTCGAGTTCGTCCCGCCAATCATCGACATGATGCAGGACAAATCCTCTCTCGCCATCAGCGCATTCAGCTCAGCCGCTCGTTCTTGAATCGTCCCCGAACGATAGTGATCCTTTTTCCCTGTTAATGTTCCTGGTACCACAATGAATCCTTTTCGTTCAAGCCATTCCTTTGCCCGCTCATACCTAAGTGGCGAGGTAGCGGATGCTGGACTTGAGGGAGAATAAATACCGATCTTATCGCCCTTCTGTAAACGCCGAAGCCCCTTCATTCCATCAGATCCTTCCTACACGAGTTTTTACTATCCTAGCAAAAAAAGCCCTTTTTCAAAAAGACTTCGATTTAAAAATAAAGTGCACTTCAATATAACAGCTTAAACAGTCCAAATAGGATGAGAGCAAAACTGATGGCCAGCGTCGCAAATATCTTTTTTTTGCTCAGAGAACTGTCTATGACGTTTACTCCCATGTTGATGCCAAACAAAATCATTCCCACATAAAAAAAGACTGAGTTGAGTCCAGCTGGAATGATCAAAATAAATAAGCCAATGAGCGTCACATAGTGAATGCTTTTTATCGTGACTGTTTTTGCCTGTTCACTCAAACAACCCTCTCCTTTTGAATCCAATTACCTTTAAGCATATCAACATTCCATTTAAATGGAAAATGAAATGTTACCCTATCAAAATGAGCCCAGCTCGATAGCTGGACTCATTCAATGACTTTTTTCTAATGACTAAACTGCGCTTCATGCAGTCTGCTGTAGACACCGCCCATTTGGATGAGGTCTTGATGACGGCCTTGTTCTTGGATGCCTTCTTCTGTCACGACAATGATTCGGTCTGCGTGCTTAATTGTCGCAAGGCGGTGGGCAATGACAAGTGTCGTCCGGCCGACTGCCAGTTCGCTCAGTGCGTCTTGGATCGCTTTTTCTGTTTCTGTATCAAGTGCTGACGTCGCTTCATCTAAAATAAGAATGGAAGGGTTTTTCAGGAACATTCTCGCAATCGACAAGCGCTGCTTTTGACCTCCTGATAGTTTGACGCCGCGTTCGCCAATGACGGTATTTAATCCTTCTGGGAAACGCTGAACGAGTTCCTCTAAATGCGCGCGCCGAACGGCGTCCCAAATGTCTGCATCGCTCGCTTCTAAGTTGCCGTACGCAATGTTTTCACGAATGGTGCCTGAGAATAAAAAGACATCCTGCTGCACAATGCCGATCTGTTGTCTTAAGGAAGACAAGGTCATGTCTTTTGTGTTCACACCATCAATGGTGATTTCTCCAGCGTCCACATCATAAAAACGAGGCAGCAGACTGCAAATCGTCGATTTCCCCGCTCCTGAAGGCCCGACAAACGCAACGGTTTCCCCTTGTTTGATCTTCAAATTGATATCCTTTAATACATGGCTGTGCTCATCGTAGCCAAACGTCACATTTCGATATTCAATTTCACCTTTCAGTCCGTATACATCACGTGCTCCTTCTGTATCCTTTACATCCGGCTCTGTTTCAAGCAAATCAACATAACTTTTAAAACCAGCAATGCCTTTCGGATACATTTCAATCACCGTATTGATTTTATCAATCGGCCTGAACAAAACGTTTGTGATCAGAACAAAGGCGATAAATCCACCTGCCGTTAATTGGCCTTGGAGGACAAACCACGTACCTGCCAAAAGGACAAACAGCGTCACAAGACGTGTGAGAATATAGCTGATCGAACCGTTGACCGACATAATTTTATAGGAAAGAAGCTTCGCTTTCCGAAAGCGGTTGTTGTTTTCAGCAAAGCGTTTTTTCTCAAAATGTTCATTCGCAAAGGCTTGAACAAGACGAATACCGCCAATATTGTTTTCAACCCTTGCATGAAAATCTCCAATGTCATTATTCAGCTGTGTAATCGCCTGCGTCATTTTTTTATTAAAATGAAGCGCTAACCAGATGATGACAGGCATGATCAGGAAGGTTAATATGGCAAGTTGCCAGTTAATCATGAGCATGACGGCAAAGGCGCCAAGAATGGTCATAATCGCAATAAACAAGTCTTCTGGCCCATGATGCGCCACCTCCCCAATGTACATGAGGTCATTTGTCATCCGTGACATGAGTTTGCCTGTTTTGTTATTATCAAAAAATTTGAAGGACAGCCGCTGAAAATGATCAAACAGCTTTTTCCTCATATCTGTCTCAATATTAATGCCAAGCATGTGCCCCCAATACGACACGATAAATTGCATCACCGAGCTGAGTGCATAAATGACAAACAGCGCAAGGGCGGTCCAGCCAATGATCGTCCAGTTCCCTGTCGGCAGTAACGTATCAATGAAGTAATTCACGATGAGCGGAAAGCCCAGTTCCATGAGTCCAACAGCGACAGCGCAAAAGAAATCTAAAAAGAACAGACCGCGATAGGGCCTGTAATAGGCAAAAAAGCGTTTTAGCATATGTAAAAGAACCTCATTTCCTCTATAATTGATAATCATTTTCAATTATAGAGGAATCCTCATAGAAATACTAGATCAGGAAATGATTTCTTTCCCTAGAAATCCTTACAATACACCTGAGAACAATCGAGCAAACGATTCCTTCAACCGTTCCTTTAAACCTCTTTTATAAAAATGAACCGGCCCCATTTGCTCACATTCCTTCATATCTTCCTCATAGTGAGCCATCAATTGCTCGATTGGCTTCTTTGCTGCTGTAAAGACATTGACCTCAAAATTGAGCTGAAAGCTCCTCATATCCACATTTGCGGTACCGACAGAGGCAAGTTCTCCATCTGCAATCATGACCTTTTGATGCATGAAGCCTTTTTGATAGTGATACACCTTGATGCCTTCTTTCAAAAGCTCAGCAAAATAGGATCGAGTGGCGTATTGTGTGAGAAAGCCATCATTTGTCTCAGGCACCATCACACGCACATCCACCCCTCTTGTGGCAGCAATTTTTAATGCTGTGCGAATCGACTCATTTGGGACAAAATAAGGCGTCGCAATCCAGACAAATTGTGTCGCATTTGAAATGAGCGCATGATATAAATCACTCATACTTTCCTTCATATCAGGTCCAGTCGGCACAACCTGAATGACATCCTCACCTGTCACAGGATGCGGAGTATGATACTTCGGATCATCAATTAACACTTCATCTGATACATACTCCCAGTCCAGCATAAAAACGGAGTGAAGTGTCTGAACCGCTTCACCCTTTAACATCGCATGCGTGTCACGCCAGAAGCCGATGTTTTCATCCCGTCCTACATATTCTTTCCCGACATTTAATCCGCCGACAAATCCTGTTTCTCCATCAATGATCACGATTTTTCGGTGATTTCGAAAATTGAATTTTTGATTAAAGAATCCATATTTTAATGGCAGAAAAGGAGCGACCTTTACCCCCGCCTGCTTCAATCGTTTAATATCTTTTCGAGAGAAGCGAATGCTGCCAGCCGCATCATAGATGAAGCGAACCTCTACCCCTTCTTTCACCTTTTCAATAAAAATCTCCATCATCCGATGACCGAGAAAATCAGATTTGAACATGTAATATTCTATATGAATGAACGTTTTTGCCTTTTTTAGCTCTTCAAAAATACGGGGAAAGGTTTCCTCTCCATTCTTTAAAATGTCCATATCACTATTTGTATTCACATGCATCCCTGTCGCTTTTTCTGTGTAATGAAAAAAAGCACGCTGATGATCGGTTAAACGCGTCTCATCCGGCTTGCTCTCAAGCTCTGATATTCTGTGTAATTTTTCACGGTTATACATTCTCTTTGATTTAAACAAATGCCCTTTGACATAAAGCTGCCCTGAAAACAAATAAAACATATAGCCGATGATCGGGAAAAAAATCAGCACATATATCCATAACAGCGTATGCTGTGATGTCCGGTTCTCAAGCATGAGTGAGATGATACTAAATAAAATAATGGCGATATAACTAGCTGCATAAAGCTGAAAGCTCCACGCGGGCACTGGCCACCAAAACACCACATATGCCCCGAATATCATGAAATATAAAAATAAAAACTCCAGTCTCCTCTTTTTCACATTCTCCGCCCTCATTCGTTTCTGTCTTTTTCTCTTCCATACCCTTTGCACAGCTTGTCTGAAACGCACGGTCTGCTGCTTTCTTTTAGCTTTTACAGACTGGAGCGATTTAATCCGATATAATGGAGAAATATGTGAAGGAAAGGAAGAATTGCTTATGCATACACCATCTTCTTTAAAAAAGGGCAGCCACATTCGCGTGATTGCTCCAAGCCGAAGTGCCAGCATTTTATCAGAAGAAGGTATCGTTCAGGCCAAAAAACGTTTAGAGTCTTTAGGATTCACTGTTTCTTTTGGACAACACGTGTTTGAATGTGATCTGCATTCCTCTTCTTCTATTGAACACCGGTTATGTGATCTACATGAGGCATTCTCAAATGATCAAGTCGACGGCATTTTGACAGCCATTGGCGGCTTTAATTGCAATGAGCTTTTACCTTATATAGATTATGATTTGATCCGTCAGCACCCAAAAGTCCTTTGCGGCTACAGCGATATTACCGCACTTGCAAATGCCATTACCGCCAAATGTGACATGGTGACGTACTCAGGTCCTCATTTCTCCAGTTTCCAGATGGAACAGGGACAAGAGGAGCAGACAGCTATGTTTCAAGCGTGCGTAATGAGCAGCGAGCCATTTGATTTCATTCCTTCTACAAAGTGGAGTGATGATGCGTGGTATCTTAATCAAGCAAACAGGCAGTTTTATCCGACAACATGGGGAACTTATCAGGAAGGAACAGCTAAAGGCACCTTGTATGGCGGAAATCTTTGTACACTGAACTTACTGCAAGGGACACCCTTTATGCCTCGCATCAAGGATGCCATCTTATTTGTAGAAGATGATGACTTGGTCTTTCCTGAAACATTCGCCAGAGACCTTGCCTCGCTTTTGCAGCATGCCGAATCCATTAAAGGGTTAATCATCGGACGTTTTCAAAAGAAATCCAAGATGACAGAGGAACATTTGAGGTTCATTCTAGATAAGCACCCAATGCTTCAACACATTCCAGTGATTTACGATGTCGATATCGGACATACACAGCCGGTCTTCACCTTGCCGATTGGCGGGAGTGCCGAACTAACGTGTAATGGCGGTGAAGTGAAGCTGCGAATTTTTCAAAACTAAGAAGCCTACCTATTCAAAGAATAAAGCTGTTAAATGTCTATTATTAAAAAACTGAATAATAAAATAAAAAAATAACTTATCATTAGAGGTGTGTTTTTTGCAGAAAGATTTAGAAATCAAGTCATTAGAAGATGATAATTTAGGTATCTCAGATAACGTAGATAAATTCATAGAACAGTACATTAATTCTAATTTTACAGGTTCAATACTATTAAATGGAAAATGGGGAATTGGCAAAACAAGCTACTTAAATTTAATTAAGGAAAAATCCGATTCCAAGAAAACAAAATTTATCGATATCAATTTTTGGACTGATCCTTGGGTCACTAAGCCCTTTGAGTTATTTGCAAAGAAATTAACTCCTAAAATCTATTGGCTAGTTAAAACTTCACCAATTTCATTAGTATTATTATTAGGGATCATACAGCTTTTAAATAATATTTTCAGCAAATCAACAGAAAACATTTCAAAAATAGACTTTTTCATATGGTGCGCTTTAATACTTACAATAAGCTTGCTCAATTTATTAATAGATAAATTCTCAACAGAAAGTATATTTGAATGGTTAGTTAAGAAAAAATTAAAGTGTAAAAAGCACACAAAAAAAGTGATATTTATTTGTGATGATTTCGATAGATTAGAATCAGATAATAGAAAACAACTTTATGCATACTTATCAAAATTAAATTCTTTTGAAAAGAGCATTTTAATAGTTGTAGGTGAACATAATAAAATTTCACAAAATGAAGATGATTCTTTATTTATCCAAAAAATCCTTTCGAATTTTGAGAGTATGCCATTAAATAATAGAGCATCTCAAATTTGGATAAAAGTAATTGAGGAACAATTAAATAAAAGCAATTTAAATGTCATGGATCTAACAGACTCAGATAGATTATTATTTCAAGAACTTAGAAATGTTTTTGTAGATGAAAAAAGGACATTCCGAGAAGCGAAATTCTTGCTTAATATTCTTTATAAAAAATCACCAACATCAACTGATTTAAATGTTAATATTAGCGAACAACTGGCATTATGCTATTTCTATCAATTTCATTATAAAATCTACGAGTGGTTGGTTGAAAATTTAAATATTTTATACAAAGAAAAATTAATCCCACACGAAGATTTTTCTACCATTACTTCTTTGATAGAAAAAGATCACCTTAATTTAAAAGATACAATTGAAAAAGATATAGGTGAGAAGAGATCCCACAATTTATATGAACTCTTATACTATATATTTAACAAAAGTGAACATGCTAAATTCAACTATCCTAGTATAAAAAACGAAAAAAACTTCGAATATTATCAGATTGAAAATATATTAAGTATATCAACATTGAATATTGAAGTAGTTGAGGAAATATTTATTAATTTGAATAGCAAGTTAGATAAATTGATTGAAATACATTCAAAGGGTCAGATGGAGGATTTCAGCGATTTTTTAAGGAATCATTACCTTAGTTACACAAGTAATACTCCAGAAACTAAAATATTATCCTTACTGAGAAATATAATAGCTTTTAAGATGAAAAACTTGGAGCAAGACACGGCTTTTTTAAAATTATCTATATCAGATTCAATTATATATAATTGTTTGAATGCCTTAAAAAATATTTATAATAGAAGAGAAAAGGAAATTTTCAAAAATAATATTTTACCTCTAGATGAATTAGATATTTCTGAGAAATTAGAAATCCTACCTAAATTTGTGCCTGCACGTACAGATGAACAATCAAAAGAACAAATCGAACTAGTTAAGATTATTTTTGAGAATATCATCTTTGATCATATGGATAATGGTTTCAATATACTTACTGAAAAAAAACCGAGAAGTTGCTTTCTTTTCTTTAAAAAATATCAAACATATATAGATCGAAATTCAGATTACCAAGTGATTTTCGACAAAATTCTAACTTTAAATGATACTGAATTATTTAATTTCTTAAAAGATAAATTATCTTATAAAGTTACCTATCCAAACAATTCAGTAGCCAAAGCGCTGAGTTTAGATGATATAAGTTATAATCAAGCATTTAAAATAAATCTAAAAGAAAGAATAGCTAATTTACCGCAACATCAAAAGAATATTTTAGAAAAGATGATTGAGCTAAAGTTTTAAAATAGGATTCAAGAAAATTTTTCGAGAAAAAGTGATCCAATCCTCCTTCCCTTTCGTTAAGTAGTTGTAAAACAAAAAGAGAGAAGGCAACAACATGTTCTCTGATGTACTTAGCCAATTATTTGATTCTATTTCTAACATCATCAACACACTCGGATAATGTTCCACACCCGCTGTCCTGAGGAGATAGCGGGTGTTTTAATATCAAAAAGCCCCACTCATACAACAGAGCGGGGCATATCTTCATTACATCTTCTCCGGTGCTGATACACCAATGAGTTTCAATGCGTTAGCCAGTGTGATTTGTGTGGCTTTCATCAGCGATAGACGGGCTGTTGTTTTTGTTTCATTTTCAACATCAATGACTTTCTCGGCATTGTAGAAGCTGTGAAGGGCGGATGCTAGATCATAGATATAGTTTGTGACGCGGTGCGGAATACGTTTTTCTGCTGCTTCTGCTACGACTTCTGGGAAGCTGCCGATGATTTTGAGTAGATCGTATTCTTTTTCCGATTGAATATGAGAGAAATCTGCTTTCTCAAGATTCGGTTCGTAGCCTTTTTCTTCACCTTGACGAAGCATACTGCAAATTCTCGCATGTGCGTATTGTGCGTAGTACACAGGGTTTTCGTTAGACGTTGAAATCGCTAAGTCTAGGTCAAAGTCCATATGTGTCGCCGCACTTCTCATTGCAAAGAAATAACGAGTGGCATCTAAGCCTACTTCTTCGATTAGATCACGCATCGTGACTGCTTTTCCTGTACGCTTACTCATCTTCATCTTTTCACCGTTTTTGTAAAGGTGAACAAGCTGAATGATTTCGACTTCAAGCTTGTCAGCTGGATATCCAAGTGCTTGAATGGCGGCTTTCATTCGAGGAATATAGCCGTGGTGGTCTGCTCCCCAAATGTTAATCAACTGGTCAAACCCTCTGTCCAGTTTGTCCTTGTGATACGCGATGTCTGGAAGCAAGTACGTGAAGCTACCGTCTTTTTTAATGAGCACACGGTCCTTGTCATCACCAAAATCAGTTGAACGTAACCATGTTGCGCCGTCCGCTTCATAGATATAGCCTTTTTCACGAAGTGTTTCTAGTGCCGGCTCGATTTTTCCGTTTTCATATAAAGATGTTTCAGAATACCATACATCAAATGGGACACGGAAATTCTCAAGGTCCACACGTAATTTTTCTAATTCGTATTTCAATCCGTACTCACGGAAGAACTTCATGCGTTCTTCTTCTGATTCATGCACGAAGCGGTCACCAAATTCATCAGCGAGTTTCTGGCCAATGCCTTTGATGTCTTCTCCTCTATAGCCGTCCTCTGGCATTTCTTTTTCAAGACCGAGCGCCTCAAAGTAACGTACTTCTACAGATAGAGCAAGGTTATTGATCTGGTTTCCTGCATCGTTGATGTAGTATTCACGGCTCACGTCGAACCCTGCTTTATCAAGGATGTTGCAAAGGGAATCGCCTACAGCCGCACCGCGGGCATGTCCAAGGTGAAGGTCGCCAGTTGGGTTTGCTGAAACGAACTCAACCTGAACCTTTTGACCTTTGCCTGTATTTGTTTCCCCATATGCCTCTTTTGCTTCAAGAACAGCTGGAATCAGCTTGGTTAAATATTGATTGTTCATATAAAAGTTGATGAATCCCGGACCTGCGATATCCAGTTTTTCAATCGAAGCTTTTCCTTTGTCAAACGCATTCACAATATCCTCCGCAATTTGACGAGGTGCTTTTTTCGCAATGCGGGCAAGCTGCATCGCCATGTTGGTGGAATAATCACCGTGAGTTTTCTCTTTCGGTACTTCCAAAAGGACATCCGGTACCTGACTTTCATCAGCAAGTCCTGCTTTGACGACTGCCGCAATGATTTCTTCTTTTAACGCATCTTTGACCTGTTCTGCGATATTCATGAACGTAAATCCTCCTTGTAGGAAATTGATAATGTATGTAAATGCTTCTGATCTTCACCTGTCAGCATATCGTACGTAATGTGCAGTAAGCCATTGTCCACATCGAGATCAATGCCATGTGTGTGCACATCGAGCTGAAGGGTACCGAATGGCATCGTGTAATGTGTCACGGTCGTTTCACCAATGAGAAAGCGCTGCTTCATTTGAATAGCACCTGATCTCATGACAAAAATTTCTTTTTCACTTATTTTGACAACGGTTTTTACTTGACCCATTTCATGTTCTTCATGGTAAGTGAGATACGTTTTGTCATTCTTTTCTTGATACGTTCCAGTTGTTCGGAATTCGATCGTTTCAACCGGCTCCGTCTCTGGTTTCATCACTGACTTTACATGAATTGAAATTTGGTTTTGTGTCATTTTGCACTTCCTTTGCTAAGACCCGTTTAACTAAAATAGTATACCATATTCACGATCGCCTATCATCCCATCATTTCTCATCTGCATGCGGATGAAACCTCATGTTTGATCTTCAAAAAGCCCTTTAGAAAAAAAGAAAAATGAGACTAACCAATATCACGAGTGAAGCCTTTACCCATAAGCCTTGCCTGTTTATTAAACTTGCCAAAAATGCCTGAAAAAAATCAAATGGAGTGATACGTGCTTGGTTAAACACCACTTGCATCAACAGCGCAATCATAGTGAGATAGAAAAAGCCTCGATCCTGACACAGACCAACCATCTCTTCCTTTGCCTCTTTTTTCGCGGTGAAAGCAGACGGACACGCTGCCATTCAGCATGAGAGAGCCTACAGCAAGTAACAACATCAATATAGAAGAAAACACGCCTGTCTCCTTTATCATGTCACCCATGTAAAAAAAGAGCTTGTCCCTATGAGATGACAAGCTCCTCTATCAAGATGTTATTTCACAAATCCAAGCAGCATTTCACGCAAAAGCTTGCTTGCTGTATTCGCTGTTTGATCTGAATGATCATATACAGGCGCTACCTCCACAAGGTCTGCACCGACCACATGGACATCAGAGCCTGCAATCGCATGAATAGATGCCAGCAGTTCTTTTGACGTAATACCGCCAGCATCTACCGTTCCTGTACCAGGTGCATGAGCTGGGTCAAGTACATCAATATCGATCGTCACATACACTGTACGCCCTTTTAGCTTTGGCAATACTTGCTTCAACGGCTCGAGCACTTCAAATTTAGATATGTGCATGCCTGCTTCTTTTGCCCATTCAAATTCTTCCTTCATCCCAGAACGGATACCAAACGAGAATACATTTTCAGGTCCAATGAGTCCTGCTGCTTTACGAATCGGTGTCGAATGAGACAGCGGCTCGCCCTCATATTCCTCACGAAGATCCGTATGGGCATCCATATGGATAATCGCCAAATCGGGATATTTTTTGTACATCGCACGGAACACCGGCCAAGACACAAGATGCTCTCCACCCATTCCTAATGGGAACTTCCCTTTTTCTAAAATGCTGTCGACATACTCTTCAATTAAATCTAAGCTTTTCTGTGCATTTCCAAATGGAAGCGGAATGTCACCAGCATCAAAGAACGGCACCTCATGCAGCTCACGATCTAAATAAGGACTGTATTCCTCTAATCCAATGGAGACCTCACGAATGCGGTTCGGACCAAAACGTGAGCCTGGGCGGTAACTGACGGTCCAATCCATCGGCATGCCGTATAAAATGACTTTCGCATCTTCCCATGTCGGGTGACTTCCAATAAACACTTTTCCTGAGTAAGCCTCGTCGAATCTCATGCAAGATTCCTCCTTTTACGCTTCAAAAAATGCGCAAACTGTCATTTGCGCATTCCCATTTCGCTTGATTTATTTGATTAAGTCGCTGACAAATTTCGGCAGAACGAATGCCGCTTTGTGCAATTCTTTTGTGTAATATTTCGTATCAATTTCAAAGAAACGGCTGTCTTCTACAGCAAGTGGATCATATTTTTTAGAACCGATGGTGAATGTCCAAAGACCGCTTGGATACGTTGGAATATTCGCTGTGTAAAGCTTCGTAATTGGGAAAATTTCTTTTACATCACGCTGTACATTTGTAATTAACTCCGGTGTGAACCAAGGGTTGTCCGTTTGTGCAACGAAAATACCGTCTTCTTTTAATGCTTTAGAAATTCCGGCGTAGAATCCTTTAGAAAACAGGTTCACAGCTGGTCCGACTGGCTCAGTTGAGTCAACCATGATGACATCATATTCGTTGTCCGCTTCGGCAATGTGCATAAAGCCGTCTCCGACTTTGACATCCACACGTGGATCGTCTAGCTTACCAGCAATTGAAGGGAGAAATTTCTTCGAGTATTCGATGACCTTGCCATCAATATCAACCAGTGTCGCCTTTTTCACACTTGGGTGCTTCAGGATTTCACGAATAACACCGCCGTCTCCTCCGCCTACAACAAGGACATTTTCCGGGTTTGGATGAGTGAAAAGAGGAACATGTGCCACCATTTCGTGGTATACAAACTCATCTTTCTCTGATGTCATCACCATGCCGTCTAAAAACAGCATATTGCCAAACTCTTCTGTTTCCACCATTTCTAAATGCTGAAAGTCTGTTTGTTCTGTATGAAGGGTTTTCTTCACCTTCAACGTAATGCCAAAATTTTTCGTTTGCTTCTCTGTATACCAAAGTTCGCTCATTGTTCATCTTCCTCTCATCCAATAATAAACAAACATCTATTGTTAGCGCCTTTTATCGGCTATGAAGATATCGATTGTCCAAGAAAAAAGTATAGTGGATTCATATCAAATTGTAAAGAACCGCTTGATATATCTCCATGTTCAAAGCCAATCGCTTGTTTAAAACGGTTTTCTTTGTTCCATACTGATAAAAAACCGTCAAAATGGGGGCTTTGCATGGACACAATCATGAGTAATAAAAAAATCCGCATGACCGTGAAAACGATTCGAGCCTGTTTTTTTATCGGCTTGCTCGCTTTCCTATTTGCCGGCACAGTCTTTTTGACGATTCTTATCCTTGCCAAGTGGCAAGGCGCTCCTTCTGTTCAAGTTCCCCAATCCACGACCATTTATGCAGCAGATGGGTCAAAACTTGGCGAATCGAGCTTTGGAGAAAAGCGATACTGGGTTCCGCTAACAGACATGTCCCCTCATATGAGACAGGCAGTCGTAGCGGTTGAAGATAAAACGTTTTATCAGCATCATGGCTTTGATGTGAAACGAATGGCGGGTGCTGCGATAGCTGATATTCGTGCAATGGCAAAGGTGCAAGGGGCCAGCACGATCACCCAACAATATGCAAGAAATCTATATTTGGATCATGATAAAACATGGAAGCGGAAGTGGAATGAAGCCTTTTACACCATCCGCTTAGAGCAAAATTATACAAAAGATGAGATTTTAGAAGGATACTTGAACACCATTTATTATGGCCACGGCGCATACGGTGTGGAAGCGGCATCCCGTCTTTATTTTGGGAAAAAAGCGAAGAATTTAACCTTAGCCGAATCTGCTTTGCTTGCTGGTATCCCAAAGGGTCCTTCTCTCTATTCCCCTTATGTGAACGAGGAGAAAGCCGAAGCAAGAAGACATATGATTCTTAGGCAAATGCAAGAAGATGGCATGATTACGAAGAAAGCAGCTGCTGCCGCAGCCAAGGAAAAACTGACCTATCGCCCCTTACAGCAGAAGCAGCTGCAAGCAAAGCAAGCCCCGTATTTTTATGATGATGTGATTCGAGAACTGAAACAAACATTGGGCTTAACAGAGGAACAAATAGAAACCTATGGGCTTCATATCCAGACGACCTTACAACCTGAATTACAAAAAATCGCAGAAAAAACGGTAAAAAACATAATGGATTCAACATCAGACATTCAAATTGGCTTTACCGCCATCCATCCCCAAACAGGTCATGTACTTGCCTTAGTTGGGGGAAGAGATTATGAGAAAAGTCCATTCAACCGGGTCACACAAGCGAAAAGACAACCTGGTTCCACAATGAAACCTCTTCTCTATTACATGGCCTTGCAAAATGGGTTTACACCCGCAACCGTCATGCGCAGTGAGGAAACCGTTTTTGAACTGGATGGTCAAGGAAGCGGAGCAGCTTATTCGCCAAGCAACTATCACGGCTATTACGCCAATGACGGCATTACAATGCTTCAAGCTTTGGCTCTATCTGATAATATTTACGCGGTCAAAACCCACCTGTTTTTAGGAATGGAGCAGCTTGTAAGAGCTGGCAAGCTGTTTGGGATCAGCGAAAAACTAGAGCAAGTGCCTTCACTTGCGCTCGGTACGTCTCCTGTGAAACCAATCGAAATGACCAATGCGTACGCTATGCTGGTCAATGAAGGCAAACACGTCAAACCTACTTTCATTACGAAAGTGACCGACGCTAAAGGCAACGTACTCTTTGAGGAGAAACAAAAACGAGAGCAGGTACTAGATGAAAAAGCAGCATTTGTCACCACTGACATGATGTCAGGCATGTTCAATGATCAATTAAATGGCTATACAAGTGTCACTGGGCGTACGATTACAAAAGACCTCACACGAACATACGGGGGGAAATCGGGGACGACAGGTGCTGACAGCTGGATGATTGGCTTCTCTCCCCAGCTCGTCACAGGTGTGTGGACCGGCTATGATAAAGGGCGCACCATTGACTCAGTCGAAGAAACCGCCTATGCGAAAAAAATATGGGCTTCCTTTATGGAATCAGCCCTCTCGAACCAGCCCGCCTCCTCCTTCATGCCGCCAGACGGTGTAAAAGGGGTATATATCAATCCAAAAACCGGCGATCTCGCAGGCCCTGGATGTGAATCAAAGGTATTCACCTATTTTATAGAAGGAACCGAGCCAACAGGTGTCTGCTACGGTGCCGAGGAAAAAGCATCTGAAGAAGACCCGGTTCAGGATCAACAGCCAAAAAAATGGTGGGAAAAGTGGCTGAAACGTTAAAAAAGGACATGAAAAACCCCGAGATCTGCATCTCGGGATTCTCCATGTCCTAGCTTTAACACCAGTTTACTGAAAAAACGTCTAGAATTGGTATCCATTCATCATTCTTCACAAAAATTTCACAATTACTCAGGAACAGCCAATCCTTCTTTTAATTCATCTGTGGATGCTTCCCATAACGCCTCATTGTGACTTTTCAAGAAATCAGCAAGCACCTTTTTCGATCCATCATCCATATGGCTGACAACGATTTTACGCTTCATCGATTTATCCATTAAATTCACATGCTCAGGAAGTGACTTATACCCTCTGCGGATCGAGCGGTCAACGGTCATTTCACAGGCCGTCACACCTGCATAATAAGGGCCTTCTTCTCTACGGTCAATCGTTACCCATACGAGCCAATAAGGCTTTCCATTAGGTACTTCTTCTTTGGTTTTTAAAAACTTAATTCCTTTTTCGACGGCACTTCTTGCATGCATTGCACCAATATCAATGACAGCTTCCTTTTCCTCTACATCAATGATCACCGGCGAGATATTATCAAGGCTGAGGGCACCTGCCCCAAAACCTCCATGCCCATCCGTTGCATCTGTTTTTTTAATGATATTAAAACCAATTGGTTTCTTCTTTTTACCTTCCATTCATTAGACCTCCTAAAGCAGCGGTTTCAAAATAAGATTAAACCATTCAATCATTTGATCTCTCATACCGATCAATGGAACAAAAATAAACTGACCTAGCGGTGTGATGACAAATATGAGGAAAATGATGATCCCATACTGTTCAAATTGCGTCATCTTTGCACGGATGCCGGGACTGACAACATCCTCAATAATACGATATCCGTCCAGCGGTGGAATCGGTAATAAGTTAAATAGGAACAAAATCACGTTCAAGTTAATAAAGATTTGGAAGAAATAATCGACCCCCGGCTCAAAGCGCATGAGCGACTCCCCGCCAAATTTCTGAAGAAGCGCATACACACAAAAGCCCAAAAATGCCAAAACCAAATTACTTAAAGGTCCTGCGATCGACACACATATCCCTGCGAGACGTGGGTTTTTAAAATGGTACCGATTCACAGGTACAGGCCTCGCCCAGCCAAACCCAGCTACAAAGATCAAGATCGTCCCGAAAATATCAAGGTGCTTCAATGGATTGAGCGTCAGTCTCCCTTGATTTTTAGCTGTCGGATCTCCAAAACGATACGCAACATATGCATGCGCCAGCTCGTGCATCGTAAAAGCCACAACAAGCGTAATAGCGACATATGGAATCAGTTCTAATGGATAAACAAGAAATTGGTCCAAAGGCATGAATCCCTCTTTCTTTCTATACAATGATTTACTTCATTCAGTATACTATAAGAAGTCCCTTAAACTAAAGGGAAGCGTAGCACTACAGGAAAAAGGAGGTTGCCATCATGCCGATTATCACCGTTCAAATGCTTGAAGGAAGAACAGACGAACAGAAAAAAGCACTTGTAGAGAAAGTCACAGACGCCGTTATTGAAACAACAGGCGCAGAAGCAGAAAAAGTCTCTATCATTATTGAAGAAATGAAAAAAGAACATTTTGCCGTAGCAGGAAAGCGCATCAGCGATCTGTAAGCAATATAAAAGACGTCTCTTTTTCTAAAGGGACGTCTTTTATATTGCTTGCTAAATGAATTCAAACAAAATTAGAGTTGTATCCAGTTATTAGCCCTCTCTATATAAACTCAATCTGTTTTGTTTAGAATAGATCATGATTAAATTCGTTTGTATTCACGTAAAGATTGTGAGGCTAAAAATTATTTTCTTGTGCCAATTATTTTCAAAACACTTGTTGTAGCCAAAGTCGAACAAAAAATAATAATTAACTTGCCTACAACAATTTGATGACTACCTGTAGATACGACAACTATTATGACAGCGATTGATATCATTAATAATATGATAAATAATTTCTTCATTTTTATTACCCCTATTTAATCAAGTTAATAAGTCTATTATCTTGAATTAGATATACTTTATCCGCCAAATTTTCTTTCAATTGCTCAGAATGAGTGACTATAATAACAGATTTCGCATGTTCTTCTTTATATTTTTTGACAAGATCAATAATTATTCTTTGTGAATGAACATCCCAAGACATAAATGGCTCATCCAGCAAAAGAATATCTGGCTTTCTTGAAATACTTGCAATAAAAAAAAGTTTATCTTTCATTCCCTCAGAATAATGTTCGACTCTAGTATATAAATGTTGGTTCATCTCTAAATTATCAGAATAAAAACTGACATTTTCCCAGTATTGTTTTTTAGGTACACCCCACAAATTTCTAATTAATTCTAAATTTTCCTCACCTGTGAGAATATCATACAATAAATGATTACTTGGAACATATGCAATATTCTTTTTATATTCATTCCAATTTTCAACTGGAGTATCCTTAAATTTAAGCTCCCCTTGAAATTCGACAATACCTGCAATTATCTTTAATAAAGTAGATTTACCAGCTCCATTTGAACCAAGAATACAAATTATATTATGCGCATCAAGATTTAGATTTAAGTCTTCTAATATCGGTTTACCTTTATTGTAGTAAAAACTAACATCTTTTAAACTTAACAATTTAGACATTAACTAAGAACCCACCTCCAAAAGAAATAAGATTAAAGAGGAAGAGTACAATACAAAAGTTTAAGCTTGCTTTTTTAGAATAACCAACAAAATTGACTAATCCTAAAAACAAAATTCGAGAGGCCCAAACAACTGTTATAAAAGTTATAAGAAACACTATCACCATCACAATAGAATTTTCGAACATAAATATTAAATTTATACCAACAGAGTTACTAAAGAAAATCAAAGTGTTATATGTCAAAATCACAACAAAAAAACGACTTATTTTTAACGTAGGATGAAAAAAAATCATGACTAATAAATAAAGCAAAGAAATAATGAAATTGATAATCAGGTAAAAAGGGGTGAAAATAAAAGCAATAAAGGCATATAGTGCAAAGAAATTATAACTTTCACTACTAGGGAGAAGTTGCACTATAATACAAGTGACAAAAAACATATTTAATAGAATAATAATTAAATTCTGCAACAAAATTGATCTACTAGTTACTCTTTTTAAATTTAACGTTAAATACTTCTGAGGTTTAAAAACAAGTTGCATCTTTACCTCCTAAATTTATTAAAATATGAATGTTAGAAATCAATTATATTCAAACCCTACTCACAAAGTCTTCAATAATTGCTCCGAAAAATAGAGCTACGATTGCAACAACAAGAATTATTGAGCCATCTATAAGCATTGTCAAATAATTAATTTTACAAATTTCCCTTTTCAAAAATTTTAAAAATATTACTCCTGTAAAAGTTCCAAGAACTGAAAAGGATAACAAACCAAAAATCTCAATAAAGAAATGCGGCAACAATCCAGTAATTAAAGATTCTATATTTCCATTGACAATTAAACTATCTATTGTATTACCAACAATATAGCCATTCATTAACATTACAAATATAGGAATTGAACCACCTGTACAAAGTCCACCAATTAGACAAAGCAAACCAACATCTATATTATTAAGGAATATACTTGCATAAAAAACACTTTCGGGATTAGCTTGTCCTATATCGTCTTCTCGAAACAATAAACCAATAAAAACACCCACGACAAAAACTATAATGAAAAAAAATAAATATTCTTCCATCTCTTTAACACACCAATCAAACCATTCAAAATTTACCTCTTTCTAACTTATCAATACCCTTTTTAACAACTTTTTTTGATATGAATTTAAAAACAACTATAGTTAACATAAAATAAATAAAATAGTACAATTCAATATTATTAATCCATTTATATATAGGTATAAATATATTAATAAAACTGAATATTAACAATGGGACAACTATAAAATTCCTTGGTAGACTTTGAGCCTTAATATGCAATTCCTTTTCATCATAAGTACTTCCAACTTCCTGTATATCGTCAAAAGAAAATTTCGAAAAGAACGGAGCCATATACAATTGAATTAATGGTGATACTTTATAAACAGAAAACAACAATATAATGATTTGTAGAAATGATAATAAGTTCAACTCTTTTACAGAATTTATAACAATTAAAGATATGATCATATTTATAATAAAAGGTATAAATAAAATTACTTCTAATAATTTTATTTTCGCTTCAAACAACCCCATTACTCCATTTGGAGATGTTTTTAGTAAATCAATACTTTTCCCTTCAGAACCTAAAAAGAATACTTGAGGATACTCATAGGAAACTTCAAAGCAATGAATAATCATTGATAAAACATTAAAGAGAATTAGCATCGCCATTATTAATGAACTGTCATTAGTGTTTTTTACCATTCCTATTAAAATACCACAATAAAAAAAACTTTCTAACGAGTAGATTACAATAGAAAAGACTCCTGGCGATACGATCCATCGTTTTCTTTCTAAATTAATAAGTTCTTTTTTAAACAGAAATGATTTATTGGATCTGAAGACTTTGCTTATTAGATTAGTATAAATTGTAAACAAATCGAAGAATTCCTGTTTAGATTTTATTCGATCACTATTGTTATAATTAGGATATAAATTGGATGTTATAAAGATAATGCACATAGATAAAGCTAATAAAGCTAATAGTAAGAATGGTAAGTTAACAGAATATGTGATTCCACCATAAATTTCTTTGATTATCATCTTTAAATTAATAAAATCCCCACTAAATTCGTGAACAAATATGTCTTTTACACTTAACCAATATGAATCTTCTAATAATTGTTCTATGTTTTTAAATGGTTCTCTTAAGGCTAATATTATTTTTGCAAATTGATGACTTATCATGAATCCAAATGACATTAACCCGCAAGAGAAAATCATATATATGACAAATCTAAACAAACCGATTTTATTTTTAATTTTATATATTTGATACTTCCCCATTATACGATTCGAGATTATAAATAATAAGAAAATGATTAAAATGAGGTTGCAAACTAGTAATAAAAATAAACCAAAAGGTATTTTTAAAATAAAAAAAAGACATACAAATAAAGTTATTATAATATTCCAAGATTGTATGACAAACCATAACAGCTCTTCAATTAGTAGTAATACATATATTTGGCGATGATTTAGGGGTGAAGTACTTAATAAATCTTGATATATTGAAAAATGTGTTCTTCTATAAGTTAGAATTCCATTAGTTATTGCTAAAAAAAATAACAAGATAAATATACTCAATAAAAGAAATTCATTCCATCTTTCAATAAAACTATAGTATTTATGATATAAAAAAAAGGCTAAAACAGTAGATAAAATAGTGGAAATTATCATTCTAATGATTACAATATTCTTAATTCTTTTTAAAAAAGGAATCACTCTTACAAAAAATGAATAATCTTTTTCAGTACGCATAATCAAATGGATTTTTAAAATGTTTATATATCGTGTTATCACATGAATAACTCCTAAGATAATATTGCTTATTGATATTCTTCTAATAAGAGGAGAATTCCTCTTATTAGAAGGATTATACCTTACCAAGCAATAAATGCCTTTTTTCCTCTTTTTCTAAGTTCTTCTTTAAGATACAATGTAAGTGCTTGTCTACCTGCATTTGCAATGAGCCCTAATCCTCCGGTTAAAAAACCTGATAATATACCGATTATGACTGAGGCTGTTGCACCCATTCCTAGGTACCAAGTAAGTGTACTTCCCACTGCTGACGGAATGCCAAACTCTTTAGTTAGATAAGCAATAGGCAAGTTACCCATCACAAAGAAGTATGCAAATAATAGTGCAATACTAACTAAAAGTAATCCTGAGATTTTGAAAGCATTAACTCTAGCTGTCATTTCCTCACTCCTTCCTTTTATTTGTATTTTGAAACATAATAAAATTTAATCATAGTTCACTTGGAGTTTCAAGAAAAAATTAACTATTTTTATATAATTTAACTATTTTTATATGCAGTTAGTATTCACACGTTTTTGTATAACTTTTACATCGATAGAAGACATCTTTATTTTTTAATTTCTATTAACTACAAAACAAAGGGCCAGAATAAACGCTTTTCTAGCCCTTTGCAAATAATTTAAAATACAATTATTTTCTTCAATCGGTTCCTGCGAGTCACTCTTTTTATTTCTTACCTTATCTGTACCACGCTTTATTACGGTTCACTTGATTTTTATGAGCCGCATCGAAGAAATCGACAGTGTAAGAATAATCATAATTCATTAAGCAGACAATTCCGCTACCCTGAGGGTCATGCGGCAAACCAAAGTTATGGCCGTATTCATGCGTAGCCGCTTTTGCCGTATTCGCTGTTCCTTGATCAAGGTTGACACTGAATGCACTTCCGCTCGGTGCACTATTGTAAACATAAGCAATTCCGCCAGCATCAAAGTTTGGATTTGCTGTAAATCCTGTGACAAAATCGTATCCTCTGCCATCAAAGTTGCGCTGAAGGTTAGACAGAATTTGTGATGCATTTGATCCCGAAGACGTCCAAGACCCTACGGCTTGTACGACAAAGTCCACATCATGATCGCGGTTAAATGTCACGTCCGCCTGCTCAATGATACTGACAATGCGCGTCTGCCAATCACTATATTTCGCGCGATACTGTGCATCAGCTACTGCATAGACGGTCACTTTCTGACTGCCTGTACTAGCTTTTGTTGAAATCGAATCTCCTGTATTTGCTTTAAATGTTCTAGACCCTACCTGTTTACCAGACTCGTCTAAAATTTTTGTTGTTACATCTCGCTCAATTGGAGGTGCCGTCGTCAAATCTTTAAAATCATTTGCCTTTGGCAACCCTTCACTAATATGTGTTTCGAACGGTGCATGACCATGATCATGCCCATGACCTGCAATTGCAACTGGTGCTGAAGCTGAACTTACCCCCGGTAACAAACTACCTACCAATAAAAATGACAAAAAGACTGAACGCTTTTTCATTCCTATCCCTCCTTTGTTTTTCACAAGGTTATATATTCACTGAAAATTCACCATTTTCCTTCTATTCAGTCAAAAACAGGGAATTTGATATACAGGAAGAAAGTCGAATCATGTCATTTTCACTAATTTTTCGGATATTTCGACACACATTTCATCAAAAAACAGCACTTTTGGTCTGGGTCATTTACATGGTAATCATCCGCCTTTTTCTAAAATGATGTCATAGACCCAGCCACACCA
The DNA here is from genome assembly GCF_001857925.1 of Bacillus xiamenensis. Taxonomy (NCBI): domain Bacteria; kingdom Bacillati; phylum Bacillota; class Bacilli; order Caryophanales; family Bacillaceae; genus Bacillus; species Bacillus xiamenensis. The sequence goes on along the minus strand of NZ_CP017786.1, from coordinate 1,960,318 downwards.
TATAAGGTTGAAAAAATTGATATTAGAAAAGATAAAGTCAGACTTTACTGATACCAATTATACTTCTCTGCAAATCTCCCTTATGATGAAAAACATAAAAACAATGCTACTTCAAAACAGAAGGGACGATCCGCATGTCTGGGAAAAAGCACATACAATTTGGATTAATGTTACATGGTCCAGGAGGCCACATGAATGCATGGAAGGATGAATCGGTTCCAGCAGATGCGAGTGTTAATATTGATTATTATCAAGCGATCACAAAAAAGGCAGAATCAGCGGGATTCCGTTTTGTCTTTGTCGCAGATGGCTTATATATTCATGAGCATTCCATTCCACATTTCTTGAACCGATTTGAGCCATTGACCATTTTATCTGCACTTGCCACGGTCACCACACAGATTGGACTTGTGGGCACTGTATCAACTTCCTACAGTGAGCCCTTTACCATTGCACGTCAATTTGCATCCCTAGATAAATTAAGTAAAGGCCGGGCCGGATGGAATGTTGTGACTTCTCCACTAGAAGGCTCTGCCGAAAACCACATCATCCGTTCGCATCCAAGCCATTCACTTCGATATGAAATTGCAGAAGAATACTTACAAGTAGTGAACGGTCTTTGGAGCTCATGGGAAGAAGATGCTTTTATAAGGGATCGATCCACTGGTGTTTTCTTTGATCGAGATAAACTGCACACATTAAACCATCATGGCAAGCACTTTTCTGTCAAAGGGCCTTTAAATATCGAACGATCTGATCAAGGGCAGCCCGTCATTTTCCAAGCAGGCGCGTCAGAGGCAGGAAAGGATTTAGCCGCAAAAGAAGCAGACGCCGTATTTACGAATGCAGATTCACTTGAAAAGGCAAAAGCATATTACCAGGATGTAAAAAATAGAGCCACAGCGCTGGGAAGAAAGCCATCTGATATCAAAATATTTCCTGGCATCCATCCGATTACAGGGAAAACCATCGAAGAAGCAGAAGAAAAGTATGAAGCCATTCAGCATTTGGTCTCTATTGAAGAAGCCCTTCATTACCTTGGCAGGTTCTTTGATCACTTAGACTTCAGTCAATTTCCACTTGATGAGCCATTTCCCGATATAGGTGATGCCGGTTCAAACAGCTTTCAATCCACAACAGAATCCATTAAAAAAATGGCCAAAGAACAAAAATTGACATTAAGAGAAGTCGCTTTACAAGTGACGACCCCAAAAAGTGCTTTTTTCGGAACTTACGAACAAGTGGCAGACCAGCTGATCCAATGGATTGAAGAAGACGCCGCAGATGGGTTTATTTTTGGTGCTCCTATTCTACCAAGCGGTTTATCTGAATGGACGGAGCACGTCATTCCGATATTAGTAGAAAAAGGATATTACGACCCAAATTATCCAGCTCATACCCTTCGTGAAAATTTGGGTCTGCCTATCAAGAAGAATCAGTTTCTCAAACAAACAGTGAAATAAACATGAAAGAGGGGTGAGCTCAAAGGCTCTCCCCTCTTTTTCTCATGCCTGATGCAATCGATTTTCAATGAGATCAATGAATTGAAGGACGGCTCTTCCTGGTGAATCATTTGTTTTCCTCAATAGACCAACTGGCGGAGAAACATGAATTCCCTTTATTTCTAATACCTTGGTGCCGGGAAGTGTAAAAGAATGAGCAGTTCGTGTAAAAAGAGATACTCCTAAGCCTGCCTGAACATAGTGTTTATGGGACATGCTGCTCGTAATCTCTAATTTATTGTAATTTGTCCCAATGACATTAACAATTTGTTGTTCAATTTGAATGCGGATAGGGCAATTATGGGGCGTAAATAAAATCGTCTCATCCTTTAAATCTGCTATCTCGACTACATCTTTCTCTGCCAATCGATGGGAAGAGGGAACGAGCAGAACGATATCATCTTGAAAAAGGGGCTTATAACTATTGTCCATCGAAGCTTCTGGTGCTCCGCAAATCGCAAAATCAATCTCATCATGAGAAAGTAAGGAACTCAATGTATTCGCATCCGCTACTTGCACAGAAAACTCTACATTCGGAAACCTTTCCTTGAATTCTGCAATAAGTGCAGGAAATTCTAAGCTGGCTGTAGGCTCCGAAACACCGATGCGAATGAATCCCGCAATGCCCACCTCTAAATCTTGGAGTGTTTTCGTCAATTTCTCATATTCATTGAGTAAAGAATTGGCTCTTTCATAAAAAAGCTGCCCTGATGCTGTTAACTTTAAGGTCTTCCCTCTTTCTAGAAGTTTCTCTCCAATTTCCTCTTCTAAATGCTTAATGTGCAAGGTAATGGTTGGCTGAGAATAATTCAGCGCTTCTGCTGCTTTTAAAAAATTCCCGTATTTCACAATTGTCGCAAAGGTGCGAATCGCACGAATCTCCATGAAAACCCCTCTTTTCCCTATATTTTAAATAACTAAATCGTGTATTTATGATTACTAATTATACTTTTCTATTGGTTTGCCTTATTATAATTTATATTATCAACTATTCCAAGCTGTTTAGAAGGAATTATAAGAAATGGAGGAGACGAATTGACGAAAGTAACCATTATAGCAGGCGGACATTCCGTCCAATCTCGACTAACCGGTGTCCTGCAGCATGTGAAGCATCGTTTAACGTTAAATGGGATTGATGTTCATATCATTCAAGTCCACCAGCTCCCTAGCGACGCCTTAATCGGAGCAGATTTTTCAAACGAAGACATTGTCAAAGCCATTGGTCTTGTGAATGAGAGCGACGGTGTCATTGTGTTAACACCCGTCTACAAAGCGTCTTTTTCCGGTATCTTAAAAACTTTTTTAGATTTACTTCCCCAGAAAGCATTCCAAGGGAAACCCGTCCTCCCTTGTGTTTTAGGAGGAACCTATGGTCACTTGCTCGTCATTGAATATGCACTTAAACCCATCATTCATCAACTCGGTGCAACCGCTGTTCAATCTGGCGTTTATGTGGTGGATCATCAGGTCACAAAGCAGGATTCAGACAGCTATGTGCTTGATCTAGATGCCACCAACAGATTAAACCTTGCACTATCTCAATATCAAAGTCTAATAGGAGGAACCGCCCATGTCGCTCACCCTTAGTATTCTTGATCAAAGCCTCGTCAGTGAAAATGAGAAAGCAGAGACGGGCATTCAGCATACCGTCAAACTAGCTGAAGCAGCAGATCAACTGGGTTATCACAGGTTTTGGGTATCTGAACATCACAATAATCCTCAAGTCGCTGGTTCTTCCCCTGAAGCACTTGCCGGCTATCTTTTAGCAAAAACGAACACCTTACGAATTGGCTCTGGCGGTGTCATGCTTCAGCATTACAGTCCGTTTAAGGTAGCTGAAACCTTCCACGTACTGGCATCATTAGCGCCTGGCAGAGTCGATTTAGGTGTTGGGAAAGCACCGGGAGGACTTAATCTATCGACACAAGCACTTCAGGAAAATGATCAAGCGTCACGGAAAGATTTTTCTCAAAAATTAGTGGAACTCAAAACGTATCTCACTGAACAAGCAAATGAATTAAATGCTCAGCCAATCCCCAGCGTATCACCCGATATGTTCCTTCTAGGCGGAAGTACTGAGAGCGCTGAATTGGCAGCAAAACTAGGAATCTCCTTTGTTTTTGCCTATTTTATTAACGGGGATGATGCCTTATTAAAAGAAGCAAGGGAGACCTTCAAAAAATATCAGAAAGAGGACACTCATCAGCAATTCCTTCTCGCCATCACCGTATCTGTAGCTGAAGACCATGAACAAGCTCTCTCGTACATCAAACAAAAGGAAACAGTGAAGGTCTCCTTTTCCGATGGAAGAAAGCTCAATGTGACATCACTAGAAGATGCAGAAAAGCTCGTGACAGGAACAAAGAAGGAACACTACAACATCCACATTCAAAAAGCAGGCTATACCGCTGGCACAAAAGAAACCGTTCATCATCGGCTGACTGAGCTAGCCGAGTCTTATGATATCAATGAATTCATCGTGCTATCTCCGATTGTAGACATTGATGCAAGAATAGCGTCTATCACATTATTAAAAGAAGCATTTGATCATGAACAAACAGCTAAAAAGCAAATCAATCAAGAGGTGAACGTCTAATGTCAAACAAACAAAAAATCATTTTATGGAGCAAAAATGGATGCAATTATTGTAAGGAAATTCAGTCCTACTTCAACGAACAGCACATTTCTTATGCAACGATTGATGTAACGGAACATGATCATTACAGAAATATTTTAGAAGAAAAATATGGCGTGCGTTATGTGCCTGTAGTAGAGATCAGCCGTGATCCCCATGTGTATCAAGCATTGCTGAATCCAGATATCAATGATTTACGAAAAGCGTTGATCTGACAGTACATATTTACACTTTTGAATGGAGGTTTGTCATGAGTCGAGATACTTTTCGCATCGCTACCGAAGAAGATGCGCCAGCTTTTCTAGAATTGCTGACCAGTGCATTTCAACCACTTGCTGAAATGGGCATTGATTGGCCATCCACAAGCGCCACACTTGAAATGGTCACAGAAAACATCAGACAGTCCGTTGCTGTTGTGTTAGAACGAGACGGGCGGCTCATATCAACCATCACCATACGTTTTCCTTGGGAGAGCACTCAACCGGTTTCAGGATATCCATTTGTTTGGTGGTTTGCTACAGCTCCTGATTTAGCAGGTCAAGGGATTGGAAATAAGCTGCTCGATTATGTGGAAAACACCTTGCTCCGCCAGACATATAAAGCGCCAGCATATACACTGGGCACTTCTGGCCGAAAGCATCCTTGGCTTTTAAAAATGTACGAACGAAAAGGATATACAAAATATATTGAACGTGAAGCCGATAATGGCGACTTAGGTGTATTGATGTATAAAGTGCTCATCCCTGAACGTTTCGATGCCGCCATACTAGGAGCACCGCCCGCAGAAGAAAAAGTCGAAACGACTTCTATATAGGAGGTAATTCAACATGGGTGAGTTTTTCAAATGGGAGTATGTGGTGACGCTCTTCCCTAAAGTATTGTCGGCTCTTCCGACAACCTTGCTGATTGTGTTATTTGCCACATTGATTGGCAGTTTTCTTGGATTCATTCTTGCTTATTTTCGAATCGAGCGCATCCCCGTCCTGCATCAACTCAGTGCAATCTATGTCTCATTTATTCGCGGCACACCTATCCTTGTCCAAATGTTTATTGTCTTTTATGGCCTGCCAGGTGTGCTTGCAACAATTGGACTTGATATCTCCATGTGGAACAAATTGATCTTTCTTTACATTACATATGGACTCAATACAGCAGCCTATTTTTCAGAAATATATCGGTCTGCTTTATCGAGTGTCCCATTATCTCAATATGAAGCGGCTGCCTCCATCGGGATGACGAAATGGCAGATTTATAGAAGAACGCTCATTCCTCAAGCAGGAAAAAGCGCTCTCCCGAATATTGGCGTGGCCATCGTCAACTTATTACAAAATACCTCTCTCGCCTTTACACTCGGCGTGATGGACATTATAGGAAAGGTGCAAACATTAGGGGCTCTATACTACCGCGTATTAGAAGGATACTTTATTGCTGCCGTCATTTTTATCGTGTTAAGTCTGCTGCTAGAAAAAGCGTTTGACCTATTGGAAAAGCGAGTCAGTACACCGAAAACAAGAAAACAGCGTCAGACGACATTCATTTCCTTAAAAAGAGCCGACACGGCCTTCACTACTTTAGAAAAACGTGCGAAGTAAAAAGAGGAGGATTTCACATGAAAAATCACAAACTATTCAAAAAACATTCCATCATTGGTCTGCTTGCACTTGGATCATTGCTCCTTGCTGCCTGCGGTAATGATGAACAATCTAATGAAGTCAAAGCAGAAGCAGCGAATAATCATCCCGATGCTAAAGAAATCATCATTGGAACAGGGAACGCTTACCAGCCCTTTGTTTACTTAGACGAAAATGGAAAATTAACAGGCTATGAGAAGGCTGTATTAGATGAAGTCGATCAGCTGCTTCCACAATACACATTTAAATATGAATCCTTTGAGTTTAAAAATATTTTACCTGCATTAGATGCTGGTAAAGTAGATCTCGCTGCCCATCAATATGAAATCAATGATGAGCGTCAGAAGAAATATCTATTTGGAAAAGTGGGCTACACCGATTATACAAGCTATGTGGTTGTTGATAAGGCGTCCGGTCATGACTTTCAAAGCCTGAACGACTTGGCTGGGCACAAGGTGCATGCGTCCACTGGAAGTAACTTTGCTTATCTTCTAGAGCAATATAACCAAAAGCATGACCGAAAAATTGACATTGTCTATGGGGATGGAGGAAACGAAATACTGGTCAAAAACTTGCAGAATGGCACAGTCGATGCGGCCTTGCTCACAAAGTATGATGTCAATAAGCTAAACAAACAATTCAATGCCAACCTTGTCACCTCTGGAAAGCCTGTGAACGTATCTAAAACGTATTATCTTTATCAAAAAAACAATACGACACTTCAAAAAGACATTGATCAAGCATTACAAAAGCTGATCGATAACGGAAAGCTCGCTGAACTGTCTAAGAAAATATTGGGCGGAGATTTTACTCAATCATAAGAAAGGAGCCGTCAGAATGGATTTTGATGTTGCTTTTATGTTTCAGGCCTTTCTAGCTGCACTTCATTATTTGCCAACGACTCTGCTATTAGGCTTTCTCCCGCTATTATTTGGCTCCGTCTTTGGCTTTGGCATTGCCCTTATTCGTTTTTATCAAGTGCCTGTATTGTCTCAAGTGTTCAAATGGTTTGTGGCCATATTTAAAGCCATTCCGGTTGTATTAATCTTGCTCGTTTCTTATCTGATGTTTTCCGATTCGCTTGATCACTTGGCTGCATCTCTTTCGCTGCCGATTCGTTTTAGTGATATGGATAGAAGGTGGATTGCGATTTTCTCCCTCACCTTATATGCCATCAGCGGGCTTTCAGAAATATTTCGAAGCTCTCTTGCGTCCATTCCAAAAGGTCAATTTGATGCCGCTCGATCCATTGGTTTTACAGGGAAACAGGTTTTGCGAAGGGTCATCATTCCACAGGTCTTTCCCATCTCCCTTCCTTTACTGAACAACATGCTGATCAGTTTAATCAAAGCCTCTTCTCTCGTCTCTATGGTGTCTGTGGTCGATATTTTAAACGGTGCTTTAATCAAAGCCAATGTGAACTATCGTTATCTTGAAGCATACATCGCTGTTGCCCTGATTTACTGGGCTCTGTGTGCCTCTATCGAAGCCATCACAGCCGCATATGAGACATATGTACTCAAAAGCAAAAGGAGACGATTGGCATGATTGACATTAAACAGGTGCATAAAGCGTTCGGTAAAAGCCAGATTCTGAGAGGAATTGATTTAACGGTAGAAAGGGGCGAAGTGGTCGTCATTTTAGGTCCGAGTGGTTCTGGGAAATCAACCTTTCTGCGATGCTTGAATTTTCTTGAGCGTGCGGATCAAGGAGAAATCAGCATTGATCACACGACCGTCAAGTTCAATCAAGCAAGGCCTAAAGACATTCTGGCACTTCGCAGAAAAACAGCGATGGTCTTTCAGCAATACGATTTGTTTATTCATAAGACAGCTCTTGAGAATGTCATGGAAGGCTTAGTCATTGCCCGTAAGCATCCGAAAAACCAAGCCTATGACACAGCCCTCCATTTGCTCACAAAAGTAGGGCTACTAGAAAAAAAGGATGCCTATCCGCATCAATTATCCGGCGGGCAGCAGCAGCGAGTAGGCATTGCAAGAGCACTTGCATTGAATCCGGAAGTCATTTTGTTTGATGAGCCGACCTCCGCCTTAGATCCCGAGCTTGTAGGTGAAACACTTGAAGTCATTAAACAAGTAGCACAAACTGGGGTCACGATGATCATCGTCACGCACGAGATGAGCTTTGCCTATGACATTGCCGACAGAGTGATTTTTATGGAGGATGGCGTGATCGTTGAATCAGGCACACCAGAAGAAGTCTTTGAACATACTAAAGAAGAACGCACAAAACAATTTTTAGCAAGATTTTCTTATAACCATTCATAAAAAAAACAAGTCGTTCCAAGGAGATCGACTTGTTTTTTCTGTTTCTTATATGCCCGTCTGTTCTAGCAAATAGCCAGCACATAATGGTTTTTCTAGTGCAGTTCCTTCAACTGATCAATATAAGCAAGGGCTGCCTCAAATTCTTCGTCCGTATAGCGCTGCTTGCTTTTAATGGTGAATACCTTTTCCTTTACCTCATCTTTTGGCAGATCATCAAAGTATAAAATCGTTGAGACAAGCTCTAGAAAACGAGACGATTGCTCATTCATCTGCTGCGTCAGCACTTTGAGGTCAGGCATGTCCACTTCACACTGATCGAGAAACTCTTTCCCATTGTCCGTCAGCGAATAACGATATTGATAGTATCCGCCCTTTTTTTCCTTCATTTCGTCCAAGAATCCAAGGTTGCACAGCTCTTCAATTCTGAGCGTCAACTCCTCTGAATAGGGGCCATAAAAATGAAAATCGTATTTCTCATAAAAAGGCAAATCTAGCTTTTTTGCTATGTAAATCATTTTTTGCAGCTTCTTCCGTCCCACGATTTCCCCAGATTCAGAGAACACCTTCATCAACTTTGCATGCTCTTTCAACAAATTCCCGACATCTCCTTTTTCAGTACTTCCTTATCCCAATCCAAGCAGCTTCATGATCGCCTTCTTTGCTTCAGCGTTTTCCGACATATCTACAATTAAGTCCATCGGGAAATAAAGTTTATGATCGGTTCTTCGTTTACCGGAAATGGCATCAACTATATCTGACTGTCTCGACAGTTCTTTAATATGACCACTTTGCGTCAAGAGGTGGATTGGCAGCCGTTCTTCTTCTTCGCCCGGTCTATAGAAGTCATAAGGCAAATCAGAGGAAGAGTCGACCACTAAATAATAGTCAGGATCAATTCCTGCCTCTTTGAACAAGGCGGTCAGCTTGAAATATTTCGTCATTTCTTCGTTTGGATTAAACTCTGTATATTGGAATAATCGGCGGTTCATAAAACGGCGGCACAAATCAGCCAGCACGTGATCTTCTTCGTCTTCCCACGCCTGAAAATAAAATAAGACAATGGATTCATCCAGCTTAATATAGTCCTCTGTGGTGACATTCCCTTCAAAAATCGAATAAAAATGAACAGGGGCATGTGTAAATATATAGCCCGTTTCATGCAGCTCTTTTGCACGATGGAGGATTTTTGTTAAAATGACTTCCGCACTGCGTGTCACTGGGTGGAAATAGACTTGCCAGTACATTTGATAGCGGCTCATAATATAATCCTCAACAGCATGCATCCCGCTCTGCTTCATCACAATTTGATCTTCTCTTGGACGCATCACACGCAAAATACGTTCCATATCAAAGTGGCCATAGCTGACGCCTGTATAGTAGGCATCACGCTGCAAGTAGTCCATTCGGTCGGCATCAATTTGACTTGAGATCAAACTGACCACCTGTTTGTTTTGATAGGTTTTGGCAATGACTTCTGCTACATGCTTCGGAAAATCATCACTGACCCGGCGAAGCACTTCATTTACTTCTGTTTGCCCTAAAATGATATCTCTTGTAAACGATTCATGATCTAGATGGAAGACCTTTTCAAAGGAATGAGAAAACGGACCATGTCCAAGGTCATGAAGCAAGGCGGCACTGAGTACAAGTTCGCGCTCCCCTTCATCCCATTCTGGTCTTCCTTTAAACACATCATCCACAATCCGTCTCACAATCTCGTATACACCAAGCGAATGGTTAAAACGGCTGTGTTCTGCCCCATGAAACGTCAAGTAAGTGGTTCCTAGCTGTTTAATTCGTCGCAGGCGCTGAAACTCTCTTGTTCCGATTAAATCCCATATTAATGCGTCCCGTACGTGAACATAGCGGTGTACAGGATCTTTAAATACCTTTTCTTCAGATAATTTCCCTTTTGGATACGCCATCGTTTCGTCCCTCTTTTTTAAGACGTATTTCTATTATATCGGGTAACTTTTCCCGAAAACATCCTTGAATTTGCTGGTGAATGTGTTCTCGAAGATTGAGTGGACGTAAAAAGCCCGACCTGACAGGGACGGACCTCTTTTTAGGTCGACTGAACACATTCAGTGACATTTATTTGACTTTTTTTTGAACCTTTTCGAGTAACTCATCTTCTGTTGGTGCAGATAATGGGCGATTGTTCACAAACGCAAAGGCCTTTTTTCTGCCTGGACCGCAATATGATTGACAGCCGATCTCAATTTTTGCATCAGGGTCAACCGATTTGAGTCGAGGCAATAACGTCTTTAGGTTCGTCGCATCACAATCGTCACATACGCGAAACTCATTAGCCATGGTCTTACGCTTCCTTTCAATGATGATACTTTATTCTATATGAAACAGTTGGACAACCAAGAGTGAATAATATACCACCCAACATTGTACATCGAAGCGTCTGGACTTGCAAGACGCATTGTCAGCGCAAAGACTCATTCACATAAAAGCTAGTATTTCCCACTATCCTTTTAGCAAACTTGTATAAACCTTCTGGAACTTGGCTAATCTAATACCATCAAATCATATGGGGGTTTAAACACATGTCAAAACAAAGACAAGATGCTTGGTCAGAGGAAAATGATCTCCTCTTGGCAGAAACCGTCTTACGTCACGTCAGAGAGGGCAGTACACAGCTGAATGCGTTTGAAGAAGTTGGAGACAAGCTGAACCGCACTTCAGCGGCATGCGGATTTAGATGGAATGCTGTCGTCAGGCATCAATATGAAAAAGCGTTGGCACTTGCCAAAAAACAGCGAAAACAACGCATGCGCGCACTCGGCAATGGACAGCCTGCGAAAAAACGCTTACTCTATCAGCCACAAGTAGAAGAAACAGTCCCGCAGGAGGAATTCTCTCAGGAGCTGGAACCAGCGCAGGAAGAAACGTTCGCACCTGCTGCCGAAACAGCAGAACAGCTTCAGTTTGTGGATCAAAGCTACAATGAAGAGTTAGCTAGTTTATCACACCTATTATCCCAGGCTTCTCACGTTGTAGAGAAGAAGCCAGAAACCAATCCATTTCAGCAGCGTCAGGAGTTAACAATGGAGGATATCATTGATTTCTTACGCCGCTATGAAGGGAATGGACAGCAATCCTCTGCCTTACGGATGGAAAACAGCCGGTTAAAACGAGAAAACAATGAACTGACACATAAAATCTCGCAGCTAGAAGCTGAAGTGAAAAAGCTTGAAAAGGACCAGCTCACGATTCAAGAAGATTATGAAACACTCGTCAAAATCATGAACCGTGCAAGAAAACTAGTTTTGTTTGAAGAAGACGACAATGCCGCACCAACCTTTAAAATGGACCGTAACGGCAACCTTGAAAAAATGGCAGAATAACAAAAAGTGCTCCCCACCTGCGGGAAGCACTTTTTTAAATATCCAAAAATAGCATCACACTAAAAAGAACATTGATTAAAAACACGAACATAAAAATAAACCTGACTTGCCTCACCTGAAAACCACCAAAGATAAACATATAAAGCCCTGCGACACCAAGCGTCAGTACAGGCTGAAGAAACGGCACGAAAAGCGAAATGCCGTAGCCGGCTCCTATGATGACAGGAAGCCATAGTAAATAGAGGTAACTGCCGTTTTGGGATTTCACCCGAATCCTTCCTTTCTATTAGGCTGATCACATAAACCAATTTATTTCCACAATGTATCTAACTGATTTGAATAAAATTCAATCGCCTTTCGATAACTTAAAATATCAGGATCGTTTGTCGTCTCAGTTAAACAGTTCAGCAAAATCTCCATCGCTTTGTGATGTTCATTCAAATTATACAAAGTCATGGCATAAAACGTGTGAATGGCTTTGTTTTTCGGATAAGCTTCCATCGCGTTTAGGAATATCTGTTTTGACTTTTCATATTCTCCTAAGGTTCTGTATGTACTTCCTAACCCTAGAAAAGCATCTTCTCGTTCTTCTGAAGACAACCCTAGCTCGATAGCCTTTTCATAAAAAAAGACAGCTTGTTTTTCCTTTCCTAATACATCATAACTCCATGCACATTGATAGTGAATGGAGGCATGGTCTGGATACTCTTCCACAAGACGGGTGAGCATGTCATTGGATTCTTGAAGGTGTCCACTTTCTCGAAGTTCAATGGCTTTCAAAAGTTTTGTTTCCATTACTTCACCCCTATGTTTTTCAAGACGGAAGGAATGATGTGCTTACGAAAACACCTTCTTATTCCGCTCAATCATCCGCGTCATGTTTTTCTCAAACTCCAGCTGCTCCTCGTTGGTGAGTCCTGAAGCTGTTAATTGTTCGCTCAGTTTTTGAAGTTCTTCCAGTAAAAGCCTCATGAGAAGCGGACAGTCAATTGGTTGTCCTATTAATTCTGATAGAGATGCCATTGTATCAGGCTGTATATCAGGAAATACCGCCTTGACCTCTTGTCGTTTATCCTTTAACGCCGCCTCATAAAAACGGCGAATCACATCCGCACGATCACGACCACTTCCATCTGCACACAAATAAATTTGCACAGCGACCCCTCCGCGTAATCTGCGCTGAGAAATGCCTGCAAATTTCTTTCCATTGATGCTTAAATCGTAACTGCCCGGACAGTAAGAGCCGACAATTTCATAGGCTTCGATCTCCACTTCATACATCGACAGCATTCGGCGGATCAATTCCACCATTGCATCATATCCTCGGTCAATATCAATACCCTTCTTTTGTTCCGCGAAGATTAAAGACACATTCAGTACACCTTCATCCAGCACCACAGCAAGACCGCCTGAATTGCGCACAATGACGCGATACCCCTCTTCCTCAAGCAGTTGCACACCATCTTCAAGAAATGGAAGTCTTGTATCCTGAATCCCAAGAACAATCGTATTGTGATGCACCCAAGAACGGGCAGTCGCTGGTGAAAGCCCTTTTCCGACCGACGCACAAAGCGTATCATCCATTGCAAAAGATTGCTTCGGGTCTACATAAAGACCCAGGCTCGACTGATCTATGATTCGCCATGTCGGCTGTGTCAGTAACTCAATAGGTTCATTTTTCATCTCCTGCATATCCTCTCGTTCATAAACTGTTTTTATTATAACATGGAAGGAACATGGGATGAATGGAGGGGTGCATGCAAAAAAGCTCTATGAACCTAGACGTCACAGAGCTTTTCAGCAAGATGTTTTCTTGCCTTTCACGAAGACATTCACAGTGACGAACAACATGACAGGACGTACCACAACGACGGGACCGACAGCGGTTTTATGGATGGATTACACTTCTAAGATACAGCCGTCACTTACCCAGCTTAACAAGTCTTCAGTCACCAATTCCGCATGCTGAGGGTCCATCACACCAGCATCGACGATCCACACTGTTTTCTCACCTTCTCCCTGCCGCATGAGAAGTACTCGCCCGCCGCCATCGTCGCCAATGGCTACAAAGCCGCTGGCATATTGCTGAACCTCCCACGTTGCATTGCGTTCCACCATGTCCTTAGTTCCGTATAGAAGCAGGTCGCCTCCAATGGAACATCCATTTGATTGTTTTAGTAAGACCTTATACGCATGGGGCAGCAGCATGTTTAGCTGGGATTCTGCCTCTTTGATATGTTTGTCACTTGCTGGTTTGTTCACATGCAGATTTGGAATTTGAGAAAAATTCATCATGTTGGAAAGCCTCCTAAAGGGTTGAACTAGCGTTTATTCAGCTGATTTTGTCATGATCCTTTTATACACTCGCAGGAGCACTTTTAATAGAAAATAGAAAATGATGACATCAATTATAAAACCAAAAAATAGAAATTCAACACCATAATTTGAATGCAGGACGAGCCAATCAATGGGAAAACCTCGATAAATCGAACCGGCATGTGGGACATAAACCCCTCTCATAAAAGCTGTCCCAATGACGAGAAGAACACTGATGCTTAATAGCCAATTGACTGTTTTTTTGTTGACGTGTTTTTTCTGATTCATACGAATTCCTTTCTGTGTTTTGTATCGCTTTCTAATACAAAGACTTCTACATATCACTATATAATCAATACAACAATCCTTTTAGTAGACTCTCCGCTTTATGTAATTCATCTAAGAATGGATTTAGATAGTCATTATGACTATCTAAATAAGCCCTGACTCCGCCAATGATAAAGATCTTTTGGAGATCATCATTGGTCTGCATGATTCTTTGAGCATTCTTGTATCTTCTATATATTAATTCGAGTATACCTTGATTGATCTCTTGCGAATATTCTTTTTCTAGGATGTTGATGACCGTTTGGATTTGTTTCGTTAGTTCTTGTTTTTTATGCATTTAACGCTCCTAAAGACTTCATCTCATATTAATAAATATCTAACCGTTGACAATTAAAACTTATAAAATCACCTTCATTTATATCTCCCGGTATATTGTAATCCAATTCTAATAAAAATCCGCCTACCCTCACTTTTTCATCACGCTTATCAATTAATTGTCCTAAGAATCTATAACTGAAATTATCATCTAATTTTTCAATTCTATACTCTGACATTTCAGCTTTCACTAGGTCTGACACATCTAAACAATATATAGGTTCTAATAGTTCATTTTCTTCAAGGTAATTTAATGGTTGAGCAAAACACATTATTTCCAGTTCACCATCTGTTACAATCACTTCAGCTTCTGAAGCTTCTTGTGAAATCCAGTTTATTTTTTTATTTTCAATACGGTCACCTTTTCTATCACTTATTCTCATTTTTTTCGAAAAGTACCTGGTCTTTCCCACTCCTATTAGAGGTTCAGTTAACGATACATTCAGGTGAAAATTTCACAAAAACAGAGTTTGTACCATCATCCATCATTCTTTTTAATTCCTTACCTAATGAATAATTAGAATCTGGTTCTGTTTGCAATACACAAACAATATTTCCACCCTCACCTTGAGTAAGACAGGTTAATTGTAAATATTCATTGTTATCATAAATAAAAGAAACGATGTAATCATAGAAATTACCTTCTAGATTATCCTTATTTAATTCCTCCGTAAAAACTCTAACTACGGTTCCGGCCCAAATTTGAGTATCATCTTCAACTTCCTGAACAGTTATCCAATCATTATTCATCATTCTATTACATCCCTACTTTAATCCTACTTTCACTTCACCATCATGAAATATTTCAATAACATAACCAGAAGATGGTGAAAAAATCCATGTATCAAAACTGACTGCAGTAACATCATCTATAGCTTCAAAAACTTTATCTAAAGTAGATTGAATAATTGGTAACGTCCCTTCATCCCAAATGATATAAACAACATCATTATACTCATCCATTTTTTGATTTAAAAAGGATTGTATCTCATCAAACGTATTCACTTCAGCATAAGAAGATAAATTTTCCCATTCAATTTGCCCCCAATCAGAAAATGGAAATGAACTTTCAAAATGGCTTAATATTTTCTCCCTACTATTATCATATAAAACGTGTACATTCTCACCAAGTGCCTCAATACATTCTTCAAATAAACTCATATAAAATCTCCTTATCTATTCAGATGTTTTAATAAAGATTTAAAAGTACCTTCGTTACCTTCAAATGGTATAGCGATTTTCTTTGCATTAGCTCCTTTACCATTACGAAAATCTTCAATATTTATATGTGGTCCCTTATTAGGATCATAATCTAATCTCCATCTTACTTTTCCGTCAGCAGACTGCCTACCAACAACTTTACCATACCCAGCACTCGACTTAAGCGTACCTGTATATGGTTGTGCATTGGGTCCTAGATCTCCAACTAAGTCTACTGTCTTATTTCTGGCTTGTTCATAGGTTTTAACTTTATCTAATATTTGTTCTCCTCTTCCAATACCCTTTGCACTCTTCTCAACCCTCTTAGCTACCTTCTCCCCTTTAATAATCTTAAAAACATATTTCCCCACTTTAACAATGTTAGCGCTTGGAACCATGTACACCCCTGATACCAAACGATCCATACCTGCGACTTTATCACCTGTTATTGGATCTCTTCCTGTAATAACCCGAATCGCGTCGTTTATTCCTGTAAATTCAACTGCTGTATTTAAAATATTTTGGGGTTGATCGCCTGTTTTCACATCAGAAATCGGTTTAACGCTCTCAATCGTTACTTTGTTTTTTTCTGATATCCGTAACCGATACAGCATTCCATCTCTCATGACTTCAACCGTCTTTGCATTTTCGAAGTTAATCTTTTTGTACTCATTTATATTGTATACTTTTCCATTTAAGGTTACGGTGGTTTGATTAATTTTACTAGACGACGTTTCTCGAACAACCGTCTCCACATTCGCCTGTTCTTTCTCACTCAATTTCTTCAGCATGATCATCATCGGATGGTCCTTCTGGTTGTCTATTTTGTTATTCAATCCATTGATCGTGCTGCTTACTTTTTCTTCTTTTGTGTCTTTGAAAATAGATCCCTTTTGATAGCTGGTGATCTCGATTTTTGGGCCGGTGAACATGATGCTTAAGGTGTCTATGTATTGCTTCATTGTTTGTAGTGCACTTGTTGTTTCATTCATAGCACTTGTTTGTTCTCTGTCAAAGGCATGGAGCAGTCCAATGGTTCTGGAGGTCTCAAGCCATGCTTTTTGATAGCTCTGTTGAAAAGCAGACTCATCTACATGAGGCAAATGAACGATATGACTGACCCTGCCGATCGCCTGGTTTACATCTGTTACGATGTCAGAAATCGCTCGCTCCGCTTTTTTTAAACCTGAATCAAGTTCGTGTTCGATGAATGTTTGTGAAATAAAACCATGTTGATTTGATTCAAGGGCATGAAGTGCCTGCTTTGTTTTTTTGAGCGCAGAGCTGTATTCCTCAATGACAACCTGAAAGAATTGCAAGAAAGGAATATGGCATTCTGTATAAAATGCTCGGATGGCCTTACCTGCCTCTCCCTTTAGTGCGTCATCAAGGGAGATGATGTGGTCGATTTGTTTTTCTAGTGCGCTGATATTATGTGACTGCTGCTTTAACGAATTCAGTGTTTGGTCAATTCCATTGATTAGCGCAAAGGCGTCAAGGGTTTTCATTCCGTTCTCCTTTATTTTCTTTTATGACTAGAAGCAAGCGCTTTGTCCGTTTCAACCATGGTGCTCACGGCTTGTTCTGTTTGTACAAGCTGTTTCTGAAGTATTTCTATATAGGATGTAGTTAGTTTATTCAATTGCTGGTTGATCTTTTCTATCTGTTCTGTGGTGGAAAGCTCATTTGTCCCTTTGATGGTTTTTGGAAGTGTTGAATGGACATGAGCGCCTGCTTGTTTTGCATGTTTTAATGCTTTTTTCGCCTCACTGGCATCTATTTTGATTTCTTTGCTCATTTTATTTTCCTCGTTTTTCTTCCAGTTGTTTTTGCTTCTCTTTTTCTATTTTTCTTTCAACTGTATGAATATCACGTTCTAATGAATGGATATCTGCTGTCAGGTCATTAATTTTTTCATCAATTCGATTCAATAGATTGGTGAGCTGTGCATCCTTTATTTCTTGACTGGCCGATTCCATCTCTTCCCTAAGGCGATCAAACGTATCAGCCAAATGGCCAAACCATGTATGTGACGTAAGGTTCGGACGCATGATGTTCTTGCTCGCATCTGACATGGCCGTTTTTGCCTCTTTCACTTCTTTTCGGCATATGCTCAGTTCTGTGATTTGTTCTTTTTTTATGGATATATCTGCCTTTAACGAATACAAGGCCGTTTTATATCCGATCATGGTTCCAGATATCGTCAACACCCCTATTCCTCAAATAGTCCTCCGTTATGTTACCATTTACTAGCACAAGAGGCATATGATTGAAAACGAATTCACTTAAAAATGAATCGTATGTATTGGGTTTTTATACCTAATCCACATAAAAAAAAGCTAGCTTCGTTTTGACACGAAGCTAGCTTCTTGGATGATTATCTTATAGTGCTTGAGCTGCTGTGATAAGCGCAAGGTTGTAAACGTCTTCGGCATTACAGCCTCTTGAAAGATCGTTTACTGGTTGGTTTAGACCTTGCAGGATTGGACCTACTGCTTCAAAGTTACCTAAGCGCTGTGCAATTTTGTAGCCGATGTTTCCTGCTTCGAGGCTAGGGAAAACAAATACGCTGGCATCGCCCTTGATGACGGAATCTGGTGCTTTTTTCGCTGCTACTGAAGGAACGAAAGCTGCATCGAATTGGAACTCTCCATCAAGTACAAGCTCAGGTGCTTTTTCTTTTGCAATGCGAACCGCTTCAGACACTTTTTCCGTTTCGTCTGATTTTGCTGAGCCTTTTGTTGAGAAGCTAAGCATTGCCACACGTGGTTCAATGTCAAACATTTTTGCTGTGTTTGCACTTTCGATCGCAATTTCAGCTAAATCTTGGCTGTCTGGTGCAATGTTGATCGCACAATCAGCAAACACATATTGCTCGTCTCCGCGAGCCATAATGAAGACGCCAGATGTTTTCTTTACGCCTTCTTTTGTTTTAATGATTTGAAGTGCTGGGCGCACTGTATCAGCCGTTGAGTGTGCTGCACCACTCACAAGTCCGTCTGCAAGACCTTTATACACAAGCATCGTACCGAAATAGTTTTCATCCAGTAATGCTTTTCTTGCTTGTTCTTCTGTTGCTTTACCTTTACGTCTTTCAACGAAAGCCTGTACAAGCTCTTCAAAACCTTCATATGTATGAGGATCATACACGTCAACACCATCAAGTGTAAGACCTAATTCTTTTGCTTTTGCTTCGACTTCTTGCTGCTTGCCTACAACAATCGGCTGCAATACTTTGCCATCTGCTAGTTTTTGAACGGCCGTTAGAATGCGTTCGTCCATTCCCTCAGGAAAAACGATCTTAACGCCTTTACCTGCAACCTTTTCCTGAACTGTTGAAAAAATATCTGCCACTTCAATACCCTCCTTGATTTTACAAAAAAAGCGTTCTCTTTTAAGCATACTCTTCTTCTACATAAATTCAAACTACCAACTTACATTATAGCGCTTACAAATTAAATTCTTATTTTTCAAACTAATTTAATCAATTTCCATAAAAGCTGTTTCCCTCGTTCAAGTTTTGATCACATCTCCATTGGGACAAACTATGTTATAGTTGGAACAGATGGAAAACTGTACATAGGAGTGAAAGAAATGAGCGAACAACATACAACAAATGAAGCAGCTCAAACACTAGACGGCTGGTATGCGCTGCATGATTTTAGAACGATCGACTGGACAGCTTGGAAGCTGTTAACAAGTGATGAGCGTCAAGCGATTCTTCATGAGTTCACAGGTCTATTAGAAAAATGGAAAACAGCGGAGCACAATCAGGCTGGAAGCCAAACAATCTATAGTATTGTCGGCCAAAAAGCAGATATTATGCTCATGATTTTACGTCCAACAATGGAAGAACTGGGTGAAATCGAGCTTGAATTCAACAAGTCACGACTAGCAGAATTTACGATTCCAGCCTATTCGTACGTGTCAGTTGTTGAACTGAGCAACTACTTAGCAGGAGGCGGAGATGGCGGAGACCCTTACGAGAACCCGCATGTACGTGCGCGTCTATATCCTGAGCTTCCTTCTTCTCAATATGTCTGCTTCTATCCAATGGATAAAAGACGTTCTGGCAATGATAACTGGTACATGCTTTCAATGGATGAGCGTAAATCCCTAATGAGAAGCCACGGCTTAATTGGCAGAAGCTATGCTGGGAAAGTAAAACAGATCATTACAGGATCTGTTGGCTTTGATGATTATGAGTGGGGCGTCACCCTTTTCTCAGACGATGTTCTTCAATTTAAAAAATTGGTTTACGAAATGCGCTTCGATGAAGTGAGTGCACGCTACGGCGAATTTGGTTCCTTCTTTGTTGGAAACCGATTAGCAAACGAGCAGCTGGCGTCTTATTTCCATGTATGATAAACTCTTAAGGCTTCGGATCTCTCCGAAGCTTTTTTATGTATGTATTTGTTTAGAAAGGTGATCTCATCATGAAAAACTTCCCCATTGCTATTTTTGCGTTAACGCTCGGTGCGTTTTCGATTGGCATGACTGAATTTGTCATCATGGGACTTTTGCCAAACGTTGCAAATGATCTCCATGTATCCATCTCTGTTTCAGGTCAGCTGATTACTGGATATGCACTCGGTGTCGCAGTTGGCGGACCTATTTTAACGTTATCAACTGGAAAAATGTCGAGGAAACGTCTTCTTATCCTATTAATGATTCTTTTCGTGACAGGAAATGCTGTCGCCGCTGTATCGACTTCTTATGGTCTGTTGATGGCTGCACGTATTTTAACGTCTTTTGCTCATGGTACCTTCTTTGGTGTTGGAGCCATTATGGCTGCACGGCTTGTTCCTAAGGAGAGAAGCGCAAGTGCGATCAGCTTCATGTTTACAGGACTTACGGTAGCCAATGTACTTGGTGTGCCATTTGGTACGTTTATCGGAAACCAATTAAGGCCACGACTTCTAATTGATTTCTTCTTTCTTCTTCACGTTTCGATAACATGTCCATCCCCCACAGAATCGTATTATTACCCTTATTATACAAAAAAGCTTGCAGACTTTGTCTACAAGCTGAAAGGACCTGAGGGCAGGTCCTTTTTCTATTTCACCACGGTCATTTCTGGCTCTTCTATTTGTTTCACACGTTCCTGGACTGGATGAGTGAAGGAATGTTCTGATAAGACAATATGGGAGACCGTTTTTGTAAAGCCAGACACTTCTTGAATAAAGGCTTCAATTTCTTCAAGAGAAGAAACAGACAGCTTAATGAAAAAGCAAGACTGTCCTGCCACCCGATAAGCAAAGAAGACGCGTGGATGCTCATTCATAAATGTCACAAAACGCTGATACTCCCCGTTTAACACGGTGACTTCCATTAAACAGTCGATCATCAGCCCCAGCTTCTTATAATTGACCTGTACAGAGTAACCTTCAATAATCCCTGCATCTTCTAATTTCCGCACTCTTTCTGCTACCGCAGGCGGTGATAAATTCACTCGTTTGGACAATTCCCTCATTGATAAGCGGGCATCTTCTCTCAATTCGTTTAAAATATGCACATCCACATCGGTGATTTTCATTCGTTACGCTCCTATCCCAAAATCGTTCCATTTGAAAAGTATTTTATGATGATACTTATGATACGAAATGTTAAATAAAACTAAATAATGGTAGAATTTATTTTAACGTAATGGAATGAAAAAGCAAGTATGGAGGGATCACTTGATGAAAGAATCTTTAGACAGCCAGGCTTCTAAAACATTTCCCATCACACTTGCCATTGCACTCGCACTTGGCGTTTTTGCGGCGGGATCGGAAGAACTGGTGATTTCACCACTTTTGCCTGATTTATCAAACTCTTTTCAGCAATCTCTTGATATTCTCGCTCTTTCCATCAGCATTTACGGATTAGCCGTATTGGCCGGAGCACCGTTACTCGTTCCTTTAGGGGATCGTTATTCAAGAGAACTGTGTTTGATCATCGGACTTTCCTTTTTCTTCATTGGAACCGTCATGTGTGCTGCTGCTCCGAATTTGGCGGTGTTTTTTGCCGGACGTGCCGCCTCTGGACTGGCGGCCGGTGTATTTGTCCCAACAGCCTATGCGCTTGTGGGCGACCGAGTCCCTTATGAATATCGAGGCAAAGTGATGGGCCTTATTGTATCAAGCTGGTCTCTTTCCCTTGTTCTTGGTGTACCAATTGGCGCCTTTATCGCCCAAAGTGTAAACTGGCGCTGGACATTTTGGCTCTTCGCTATAATGAGCCTTATTGTGCTGCTGCTCGTCATGGTTGAATTAAGAAAACAAGTGGCAGCAGCTGATCTGGAGACACGACAAGCTAGAGAGAAAACAGGCTCTTTATGGGGTGCTTTGAAAATTGATCGTGTGCCGGTCTATTTGACTGTGACCTTTTGTAATATGCTTGGATTTTACGGCATGTACTCGTTTTTAGGTGCTTACCTGCAGAGCCTGTTTGATGGCAGACAATCAGCGGCTGGGCTTCTCATCATGGCTTATGGGATTGGCTTTTCTATGAGTATGTTTACTGGAAAATTAGCAGACGGGTTTGGGAAAATGCGCTCCCTTTTTTGGGTGCTGGGTGGCATCACGCTCGTTCTAGCCTTACTTCCTTATGCGCCATTCTCATGGATCGTGCTGATTGTGGCTTTGTTTATTTGGGGGGCATTGCAAAGTTTATCGGTCACGCTTTTGAGCACCGTTCTGAGCGGCTGCACCCAAACCCATCGAGGCAACGTGATGGCTTTTTACAGTCTTGCGTCTAATTTTGCTGTTATGCTCGGTTCAGCACTTATGGGCCCTATTTATGTCCAATTCGGATATCATACTGTAGGGCTGGTATGTGCACTGATGACACTTGTTGGTTTTATCATCAGCTTCAGCAGCTATAAACGTGAACGTTCTATTCAGAAATGTAAAGCTGTCTAGTTTATTCCCCCTGAATGAAAACAAAAAAGACCTTTCTCCTGCGAAAGGCCTCTTTTCTTTATTTAAATGTCGTTTCCCAATGAAATCCGATCGCTTCATCATTCCACGCGATTCTCTTTTCATCCGGGTTTTTCGGATCATAGGATTCTGTTGTAAAATAAACAATTTGCAGCGGTGTCTCGCCTAATACACGGTAACCATGGGCGACTCCCTTTGGAATGAGAAGGAGCATTGGATTGTCTTCTCCCATATAATATACATCGGTTTGACCCTTTGTCGGAGAATCCTCTCTCAAATCGTATAAAACGACCTGTGCATGACCTGCTGGGAAAAACCAAACATCGTCTTGTTTTTCATGATAATGAAAGGCTTTGATCACTCCTGGAAAACTTTTCGACCACGACGCCTGCCCAAAGCGCTTCAGCATCGGTTCGTCATCTCGAATAAGCTCTGCAAAAAAGCCGCGGTCAT
The DNA here is from genome assembly GCF_001857925.1 of Bacillus xiamenensis. Taxonomy (NCBI): domain Bacteria; kingdom Bacillati; phylum Bacillota; class Bacilli; order Caryophanales; family Bacillaceae; genus Bacillus; species Bacillus xiamenensis. Next base: position 1,937,351 of record NZ_CP017786.1, on the reverse strand, counting down.
CACAATGTTTCATGAGTTTTTTCGTTTGTACACCATCAATCATGCTGATGCCATCTCCCTTCTTTCTGCAAATATTCGTGAAGTGCATCCTTCCAATGTCTTGGCTGCCAGCCTGTCGCTTCAATCGCTTGCAGGTCTAAAACCGAATAGGCTGGACGAGGTGTTTGAAAGCCGTACTCTTCTGTTGAAATGGGCTCAATCGTTGTAGACAGGCCACTTGCTGCCACAATTTCTGACGCAAATTCAAACCAGGAACAGCTCGCTCGGTTACTGACGTGATAAATGCCTGCTTTCTGGTCAAACAAGTGAATCAAAGCTTGTGCGACATCCTTTGTATAAGTGGGAGACCCTATTTGATCATTTACGATGCGCAAATGATCCTTCGTTTCAGCCAGCCGAAGAATGGTATTCACAAAATTATGCCCTTCATGTCCATAGAGCCACGATGTCCGAATGATTTTCACTTCATCTGACACGAGATGAATCAATTCTTCCCCAAGTTTTTTACTCTTTCCATAAATCGTCTGGGGATCTGCTTGTGCATCGACTTGATAAGGGACATCCGCTTGCCCGTCAAACACATAATCTGTACTGACATGTAACACATCCGCCCCTACGTTTTTTGCTTCCAATGCCGTATAGTAGGCGCCAATTCCATTCACAAGATAGGCTTTTTCCGTTTCTGTTTCACATTGATCAACAGATGTATATGCCGCTGCACTGACAACAATATCAGGCCGAAAATGTCTCATTGCATGTCTGACTGCCTGTTGATCTGCGATATTCAGCATGCTCCTTGTTAAAGCAATGACGGTCATGTCTTTTTCTTTGAGCTGTTTCGTCAATTCTTTTCCTAATTGGCCGCCTGCACCGGTGATTAAAACTTTCATCCGTCACCCTTCTTCGCTCTGATCGTATTTGGCTCGATACCAATTGATCGTTTTTTCGATACCTTCTTCGAATGAAGTTGCCTGCACCCATCCAAGCTCTTCTTTTAGCTTACTGGCATCAATGGCATACCGTCTGTCATGCCCTTTTCGGTCTTGGATAAACGCAATTTGGTCATGACTGATGCCGAGATGTGTGAGAATGGTTTTGGTTAATTCAAGATTTGTTTTCTCGTTGCAGCCGCCAATATTGTACACCTGCCCGGCTGTTCCGTTTTCTAATACCTGCTTTACAGCTCTCGCATGATCCTCTACATACAGCCAATCACGAATCTGCTGGCCGTCCCCATAAATCGGAATCTTTTCTCCATGAACCGCTTTTCTAATAATGGTTGGGATTAATTTTTCCTCATGCTGATAGGGTCCGTAGTTGTTGCTGCATCTGGTGATCATTGCGGGTAATTGGTGGGTGTGGATATAGGATTTCACAAGCAGGTCTGAACTTGCCTTGCTTGCTGAATAAGGATTATTCGGTGAAAGTGGTGTTTGTTCTGTGAAAGCAGGATCATCCAGCTCTAAATCCCCATATACTTCATCTGTTGAAATATGAATGAATTTTTTTGCCTTTCCCTTTAAGACCGCTTCCAGCATTCGATAGGTACCGAGGACGTTTGTTTGAATAAAGGGCTCTGCCGACTCAATACTGCGATCGACATGCGATTCTGCTGCGAAATGAATAATGGCATCATAAGCTTCATCAAATACTTGATCCAGTTCGTCTTGCAGCGTGATATCCCCTTGAATAAAACGGAAATGAGACAGCTTTGACAATTGATCCATTACCTCTGGATGACTGGCATACGTTAATTTATCAAATACGGTGATTCGGACATCCGATTCCTGAAGCAGCAGCTTCACAAAATTTAGTCCAATAAATCCCGCTCCACCTGTTATTAAATAAGACTTCGTCATTCGTATCCCTCTTTTTTCTTCATCGTTTCAAACATTTTCGCAGATGCTTGGTGGAGAGATTCATGTGTTCCCGCATCAATCCACCACCCTTTTAACATATCATAGGTCAGCTGACTATTTGAGATATAGAGATTATTGACGTCTGTAATCTCCAATTCGCCTCGTTCTGACGGTGAGATTTTCTCAATATATTGAAAGACTTCTTGATCATAAAAATAAATGCCCGTGACGCAGTAGGATGAACGCGGGTGCTCCGGCTTTTCTTCTATTGATAAAATCCGGTGATGTGCGGTATCAATTTCTGCAATGCCAAATCGCTTTGGATCTGCCACCTCTTTCAATAAAACCTTGGCGCCGCCTTCTTGCTGCTGAAAGGCATCGACAAAAGGGCTTAACGAATCCTCAAATACATTATCACCTAGCATGAGCACAAACTTCTCCTCTTTTACAAAGGGCTTTGCGTAGGACAAACCATCTGAAATACCAGACGCCTCTGGCTGGACTTGATAGACTATGTTCATCCCAAGTTCGTGATCATCTTCAAGCACTTTTTGAAACAATGGGATCTGTTTTTCCTGTGAAATCAGCATAACATCTAAGATGCCTGCTTCTTTTAGTTTGAACAGTGACCAATAAATCATCGGGTATGGACCAACCGGCAATAAATGTTTATTGAAAATTTTCGTTAAAGGCGCCAGCCGTGATCCCTTTCCTCCTGCTAAAATAACTCCCTTCACATCTACACATCCTTATGTTCTTTTTGGTGGGGATTCATGAGGTGTATAAGAATGTTTTTCACTCGCTCTAGTCCTTTCCCGTCAATGAGTGTACGTCCATTGAGATGGATGCTCCTGCGGAGAAAATAGCTGTCAGACAGCCTTTGAACAGCACGCAATACATCTATTTCTTCCACAAGATCACCTAATCCAAGGTGAAGACAAGCTCCCTTTTGCGCAAATCTGCTCGCTGTCACTGCTTGGTGGTCTACTTGCGAAAGGACAATGCTCGGCACACCAATACAAACTGCCTCGTATAGTGTCATGCCGCCTGCAACGATGGCCAAATCAGCTTCTGATAAAAGGACTGGTAGTTGATTTGTATGGTGAATCAATTGAATATGCTCCGCCTCTCTTTGCTCTTTGAGGTGAGAGGCTTTTCCTGCTACCGCTAGAATGTGTAAATGCTTTGCTTCAAGAAGTGCTGATACAGCCTTTGAAAACAATCCGCGCGGATCACTTCCTCCGAGGCTGATGACCACCTTTTTGCATTCTTTTCGAACCTCATATGTGTCTTTTAATCGACCAATCTCGTGATCTAACAATAAATAAGGTGTTCCATCAAAATAGGCCGTTCCATTTACTAGCTTGTGCTGCCCGTCCAGACCTCCATAAATGCCATTCACTACAACATCCGCAAGCTGACAGGCTTCCTCTCTTTTCTCCTCGAATAAGACCACCCTTGCATTGCCGCAGGCATTCTTGAGCGTTCGAAGAAATTGAAGATCACCATCAAGGACATCTATCAGCAGAAGATCAGGCTTCAGCTCTTTTAACTCTTGCTGCATTTGAAAAGGTGCATTCGACTCCTGCACCAAGTGTACGTCCCACGCTGGATGCGCTAGCATTTCTACACAAATCTGCTCATTTGTATAGAAAAACAAGTCGAATCCTTCTTGGAGCAGTTCTTTTGCCAACCGTTTCATTCTGACCACATGCCCCATGCCTCTAAAAAAACCACCATAAACAACAATCATGACTTTATGATTCATTCAGCATCCTTCTGTCTCACAGACTGATTTAAACGAACAATGTCTGGCTCTTGTTCACAGATAGATATGAGCTCAGCCGTTGGCACAGCAATAGAACCACCAGCTTTCTCTAGTAAACGGGTGGCAAACACATAATCTTCTTCTGTATCAATCGTGAATCGATAAGCAGGATATGCAAGTTCTTTGGGCGGTGTGAATAATTGAAGGTAAAACTGCTCTGGATTCTTTCTGATATACAGCGTGACATGCTCACGCTCTGACTGGGTGAGGGGAAATTTGTCGATTCGACTTAAAATAGCGGCTTCAATCATTTCCCCGGAAATACCGAGTGGTGTTCCGTTCGTGTACGTGTAATCAGCCTTCTCCTGTCTATGTTTTTCAAGCATTTTCGACAAAAGGGAAGGGTCGATAAATGGATTATCTCCTGTTAAACGTACAACAGTTTGTGGTTCGAACTGGCGGACAATTTGTGCAAACCGCTGTAGCACATCCGTCTCACTGCCCCGAAACACTTTATAGCCCTTTGATAAGCAATACTGAGCCAAATAGTCATCTTCTGCCTCGACCGTTGTGGCGATCATGAGGTTTTGCGTTTTGTGATGATAAGCCTCTGATTGCTTCACCCGCTCCACAATCAAATCGATCAGCGCCATGCCGCCGATCGGTTTCATCACCTTTTTTGGCAGTCTTGTTGAACCCATCCTCGCTTGAATGACAAAGAGCACATCATTGATCATCTTGAGACTCCTGCATGAGCACGTCTTTCCACGAAACGCCTGTATGAGCCGGGATGTCTTTCGCAGCCTTCGTGCCAAGTAAAACCGTCATATATCGGGGATGCAGGCCCTGACTTTTTTGTCCTGGGCGCAGGACAGCTATATTTTCTGAAGTGAGGGTCTCTCCCTTTGCAATGCCTGTTGTCGTAAAAATCCCTCGATACGCAAACTCTCGAATCTGACCTTCGATGGCTGTTGTCGTTTTATAAGAACTGCCAAGAAGCTCCTCTGGCAAAGAATGAACGTCTGCTCCTGCTTGATTACGCTGTTTTTCTGCTGCTCGAATGTGCTGAACCATTTCCTTCAATTCTTCAGGATCAAGTGCAAAGGAATGATCGGCTCCAGGTAACGTTTTATCCACTGTGAAATGCTTCTCAATCATCGCTGCTCCGAGCTTCACAGCGGCAACTGGCGCCTCAGTTGGGTGCTCACTATGATCTGAAAAGCCAATGACTGCCTCTGGAAAAGCTGAAGTTAAGGTTTGTATCACTCGCAGGTTCGTGTACGCTCTAGGTGCTGGATATTTTGCCACACAATGCATGATAGCCACTTGTTTATTTTGCTGGCTCGTAATTGTTTCGTATGCTTCATGAACATCTGCAATGGTTGCCCCAGCTGTTGAAAAAATGATCGGCTTTTGAAATGAAGCTGTGTGACGCAAAAGAGGCAGATGATTGATTTCATAAGAAGCCAGTTTAAAGGCAGGTGGATCTGTTTGATTCAAAAGATCCGCAGATTCTTCGTCACACACCGTGCTTAAGAACATCAGTCCTTTTTCCTCACAACGCGTCAATAAAACAGGCAACCATTCTGGCGGCAACTCCATTTGTTCCACTAAAGAAAAAATAGACACTTCTTCTCCTTTAGCCGTTTTGTACAGCCCCGGTTCCTTTTGATACATCCGATCAGCCTGAAACATTTGAAACTTCACCGCATCAGCCCCTGCTTCTTTTGCCACATCAATTAAAGCAAGTGCCTGATCCAGCTTCCCATCATGGTTAATGCCTGCCTCTGCAATGATAAAGACAGGCGCACCATCGCCCACTTTGCGATCTCCGATATAGAAATGCGCCATCTTACCTCTCTCCTTTTTTCGGCCACACATGGTAATACAAAAAGGCATTTGTTGTCCTACACCCCATCTTTTCATACAGCTGGATGGCTGTCGTGTTATGAAGCTGTGTCCCGGCAGAAATGAACTGATGCCCTCTGTCATGAGAAACCTTCATCATCTCAATAAACAGCTTTTTTCCGATCCCTTTTCCTTGCACATCCGGTCTAATTACAAAAAGCTCAAGCGCCATCTCATTGCCCTTTGTCATCCCTTGAATCAGGCCAGCCACTTCACCGTTCAGCTTTGCCACAAGGTTGACATCTGCGCGTCCGAATAAGTTATTCCTCATCCATTCCTGATAGAAATGCTGAACAACACGCTGGTCTAAAAATGGATCAAGTGCATAACGACTTTTCACAAAAGCCTGATCACAAAGTGAGACCGCCTCATCATATTCCTTCTCATCTGGCAGCCCAATCACCACATCTTGACCTGATAATGGTGTCTCCATTTGAGCAGACGGCACCTCAAGCCTAGTGAGACCGCCGACATAGTACACATGTGACAGCTTTTGGACAATGCGGTTTTTTTCAACATCAGCTGCTTCAAGACGTAAAAAGAAGAAATCACATTTTTCTGTTCTCATCCAATTGATAAACCGCTCCATCAATTCTTTGAAGAGCTGCGGTGATTCAGCTTCCACAAACTTCACATGAAATATATGTTGATCAAAAATACCGCTCTCCCACTTGGACCAGTCGTATAACAGCACCGCTTTGAGCTGGGCCCCGCTGACAAGAGCAAACTGCTTGAAGCCTGCCATGTGCTTTACTTCATGATCATATGTTTTCAGCCAAGCTGCCAGCACCTGATCATCTATTGCATGAACGACCTTCATGAAGATGCCTTCTTGTCTTTTAAAATAGACACGACCGCAGTGATGACATCCTGCACATCTTCATCTGTCATACTTGGATAAAGCGGGAGTGAGAGCGTCCGTTTGTAATAAGTAATGGATTCAGGGAAATCCTCTGGCGAATAGTTGTAGGTTTGCTGATAATATGGATGCAAGTGGACAGGGATAAAGTGAACACTCGTGCCGATCTTGTATTCCTTTTGCAGCTGATCAATCATGTCATCACGTGTGATGAATGCTTCTTTTGGATCAACTTGCAGCACATACAAATGCCACGCATGTCGTCCATCCTCGTGAACGGGCGGTAAGATCAGCCCCGCTTCTTTTTGAAACGCCTCGTTGTATGCCTTCGCAATCTGTTCTCTACGGGTCTGCATGTCATTCAGCCTGCTTAGCTGAACAAGCCCTAACGATGCTTGCACATCAAACATGTTCATTTTATAGCCAGGTTCCTCGACCTCGTAATACCACGTTCCCTTTTCTCCATAACGATTCCACGCTCCCTTGCTCATGCCGTGGAGCGCTAACCTTCTGATTCGAGCTGCAAGTGCATCATCATTTGTCGTCAGCATACCGCCTTCACCAGTTGATATATTTTTTGTTGCATAAAAACTAAAGGCAGCCGCATCACCAATTGATCCGATAGGCTGATCATGATAAGTCGTATAGAGGGCATGTGCGGCATCTTCCAGCACAAACAAATCATACTTTTTGGCAATGGCTAAAATCCGGTCCATATCGCACGACTGACCAGCAAAATGGACAGGGACAATCGCTTTTGTATGTGGTGTGATCGCCTCTTCTACTTTCTCTGCATCCAGATTGAGTGTCTTCGGATCAATATCCACGAAAACAGGGGCTGCCCCCGTATGAATGATCGTATTGGCTGTCGCGCAGAACGTTAGAGGTGTTGTGATGACTTCATCACCAGTCCCAATCCCTCTTGCCTTTAACGCTAAAAATAAAGCAGCTGTACATGAATTGACGGCTATCGCGTGTTTTGCACCGGTCAGTTGCCTAAATTCTTCTTCAAACTGCCTCACTTTTGGTCCGGTGGACAGCCATCCGGACTTTAATGTTCCAATGACTTCATCAATTTCTTCCTGTTCAATCAAAGGCAGTGCATAAGGAAGAAATTGTGCTCTCTTTTGTTCCATATCGCTTGCACACCCCTATCGTCATCTTTGAAAATCCACACCTGTTTTTGTTTTAAGCAGAGAAAGCAGAGCATCAGTCGATCGCGCATGCGGATAATGTTCTTGAATGAAACGGGCTCCTTGCTGCTTCGCCAGCTTCATCTCTTGTTCATCCGACAAAATACGGATCGCTTTCTCAGCCAGTTCAACAGGGTTTTCCATGTGGCAGCTGCCAAGCGACTCGTAATAAGGGTATCTTCTGCCTTCTTTCATTTTGCCAATCAGCACACTCTTTTCAAAAAGCATCGCTTCTAGACCAACTGTTGATGTGAGCGTAATAACTATATCCACATAAGGCAGGAGGTCATACAATTCGATCTCTTTTTTAATTAATCTCACATGGTTCCCCGCACGCTCAATCACTGTATAGTCACTTAAACGATTTCGAGCGATTTCCCACGGATGCGGCTTCATAATCAGCTGAATGTATTTCCGTTTTGCAATCGTTTTAAGAACATCACCATAAAAGGCTTCTGAAAATGGCTGCGTAGCCACAAGCACAGTCTTTTTGGCTGGACTGAAGTTCAATTTACGAAATACCATGTCCTTTTGAAGCGGCGTTCGATCCTGCACCAAGTCAAATCTCGGGTGACCTGTGATCTCCACCTGTTCAGGCTGACAGCCTTTGTCTACATACCAATCCTTTTCATACTTTCCAAACACCCCGTGATAGGTGGTGAAGATCGGCAAAAAGGCTTCGTCTCCCATGAGTGCGCCGTGCTGGAGACAGATACTGGTGAGGTGGCGTTTCACTGTTTGCAGCGCAAGTACACGGCTGTAAACATCCTCCGTCGTACCGACAATGACAGCTGCAATAGGCTGCATGTCAAATAGTGTTTCTATCTGGTCAATCACATCAATAAATTGCACAATGTCCTTCTGAATTTTTTCTCTAAAAAAGGCATTGCCAAAGACAGGGTGCTGTGCGTAAGGCTTGAGTAGAGCATTTGCTTTTTCAATATATTCAGCATGGGCCTCTTTATTAACCTCTCCTGCTAAATCCGGCTTGCTGATGACTGGTAATCCAAAATAATCAGCCTTTTTCCAGCGCGCAAGCACCACCGTTTGGTTCGGATGGAACCGCAGATAATTTTGTTCAGTAAAACGCAGGTGTTCAAAGTGAAGCAGCACCTTTCCATTGTTCGGACGATAAGCTATGCGCTTCATCTGCTGTTTATGCTGATCAAAAAATGGCTGGATGTCTTGCGGCAATGGACAAGTGGTTGTCAGCTCCTGACCAAATGCTTCATCTTCCATACGTTCTCTCACTTCAGGGCTGATATATTGATAAAAATTACTGATTAACCCAAGAGGAATTTGGCGATAAGATAAGTCTTTCATCAAATTCACATACTCAAAATATACCTGCCAATAATGATGAATATAATGTGACACTTAAGGTCACCTCCCATGTCTTTGTTTTAATATATGACGGAGCTCCCGGCAGGTAGACTGAGGAGGAAGTGCTTGAATAAATTCACTTTTCTCTTCTTCTGCCAGCTGATAATGAATCGACTGTTCTGTGATGTAATTTGTATCTAATACTTCATCAAAAGGATAGAACGGATAGAAGTGATTTAATCTAAAAAAGAACCGGGCATCCCCTATTCGATAAAAGTGAGGACTCTCATCCCAGTAGGACCCAAATTCAGCATGAATTCTTGTTAAAATGGACGCACGATGAACGACTGAGCAGTGATCAATGGCACAGGGTGCATTCCATTGAACCGTTTGTGCAGGTCGTGTCGTTTCCTTTACTGGTTCTTTTTCGCTATTTAAATAGATAACTTTTGAACCAGAATAGACAATATCTTCATTCGGGCGGGCATCTAAATAATTCGTGAGCTTCTCTAAACGATCAGGTGCATAAACATTGTCATCTGTGGCATAGGAAATATACTCACCCTTCGCCTGTTCTAATGCTTGATTAATGAGTACGGCATAGCGTGTTTTCGCCGTTCTTTCCTCCAGCGTTTTGACCCCGCTTTGGATAAAATGAACGCGCGGATCTTTGCGAAAAGGCTCAATAGCAGCAAGTGTCTTTTCATTTGATCCATCATCCATGATAAACAGTTCAAGGTTTGATAAAGTCTGCTGTAGGACCGCTTCAATCGATCTGCCAACGTAAGCCGCCTTGTTGTAGCTCGTCATAATGACAGTTACTTTTGTCAATTTTTTCACCTCGGTCTCTTTCAAACTATGGTTATCATATGTGTCTCCTCTTAAAGAGACTGTAGAATGACCTATTTTTAATAAAATTGTATTTTTTTATTGATCTATCTTTGAAAAACGTAAAATTTTTGGTAATATAAGTAATCATTTGTGTGTATTAAAGGAGTAAAGAATATTGGAAGCTATGAAGAGTGATCTCTCCCCAGAAGAAGAAGCAAAAGGTTTTTTTCGGTTCTTTAAAATTTTTGTTGCGACAAAGACGATTATTCGCTCATATCAACATTCCTCTATTCCCATTTGGCTCATGCTGCTTCTGGCAAGTATCGCTGGGACGAGCTGGATTTACGAGGGGTATTTTAGTGAGTATATGGGCAATCATATTCCATATCCTTTTATTCTGTTACATGGGACGGGTTTTGGTATTTTAGCAGGCAATCTGATTCTATTTTGCGGTTCATTCATTTTACAATGGTTAGGACGGCTGTTTTTTGGCATAAAAACGGCGTATCGAGATGTGCTCAAAGCTTGCACGCTGACGGTCATTTTTCCTTCCGCATTATTTGCACTCACTTGGATTTTCACTGTGGGATTGCTCGGTCCATATACATTTGTGAAGATCTCACCCTATTTAGATCAACATTATGAAATATGGTATTATCTCGATCTATGGACACTGACTGAAACATATGCAAAAACATGGATTTTCGGTATGGCTGTTTTAGGCATTGTCGCTGTGATGAAGCTAAGAGTATGGCAAGCCTTTATCATTGTCATCACACCGCTAGCCGCATCTTTTCTAATCATGACCCTTCTATTTGATGTCCAACGTGCGATGAACTGGATAATGTAAAGGAACTTCGGTAAGAAGTTTCTTTTTTTCGTTCAATGTACATATTCTTCCCTCCTGTTTCATAGTGTGAAAGAGAAAAAGAATGCTATGGAAACAACAGGCGCTGATACGTCTTCTGTTTAGAACACCATGAGAAAAGAGGAGGAACGTTATGAAATTGAAAAATCAATTTGGGCAGGGGTCGGGTTTCGAAGGTCAAGATTTTCGCCAGCAACAATATGGAGCAAATCCGTATCCTGCGCAGCAGATGGGTTATTCAGTCCCTCCCCAAACGCAGGGTCAAATGCAGCAAGGGTATTCCCCAATGCCGTCTACTGGCACTTCACAAGGAGGCCAAGGCACACAGAGCGGCGGACAGCCATATCAAATTCCTTCTGGACCCATTTATCAGCAAAATGTCACCGGCCAGCTGCCGATTGAGCAGTCCTATATTGAGAATATTTTACGATTGAACCGCGGCAAGGTAGCCACGATCTATATGACGTTTGAGGCGAGTAAAGAATGGAATTCGAAGATTTTTAGAGGGGTCATTGAAGCCGCAGGACGTGACCACATTATCATCAGTGATAACAAAACAGGGACACGATACTTACTGTTAACGATCTACCTTGATTACATTACGTTTGATGGGGAAATTCAATATGACTATCCATACTCGATGTCAACGTATTCTCCAAGATAACTTCAAGACATGACAGCAGCAAGGTGCAGACGCCCTTGCTTTTTTCCTTTTGACTAGGTTTTTGACACACCTTACGGGCACTGTTCATAAGATGCCTAGTAGTTTTTATCAAAAGCCTAGAGGTGACATCTATGACTGTTGAGCTGGATTATACATCGCCGAATGTCAAATATTCATTTGATCTGAACCAAAGCCCCCTTGTGAAATATGATGAGTACAATCGCATTAATGTTTTAGGAAAAAAGCAATTAAATTCGCTCGATCAAGTATCTCTGCTGGATATTTATTTGAGTAAAAGCAAAGTAGTAGAGCCTCATTATCATCAAAATGCTGCAGAGCTTGTTTATTGTATAGCCGGTTCTGCTGCTGTATCAATGCTGAACCCATTTACAAAAAAACTGCACACCTATACCATTACCCCCGGGCAGGTCGCAAATGTGCCTCAAGGCTGGTGGCACTATGAAGTTGCCTTGCAAGACAAAACTCATTTGTTAGCCATCTTTAACGCATCGACGCCAGAAGTCATCCTTGGCTCAGACCTACTCACCCTCACCCCTTCTCACATTATGGCACATACTTATTGCATGAACGAAACGCAGTGGAAGCAGGCAACGCAGCCTGTAAAGCCAGGTATGTTTATCGGACCTTTCTGCCACCGAGACGAAGAAGCCCAAACGCACCCTGTCCCTCCATCTCACTATGTCCCTTATTATCAAGCACCACCCAACTATTCCCCTTATTGGAGTTAAGAAAAAACCGATGCCCCCTATCAGAGCATCGGTTTTTTGGCTTATAAATTTTTTGCTGCTGCCACCACTAGCATGATCCAAGAAGCAATAAAGGCGACTCCGCCAATTGGTGTAATAGCACCAAGAATCTTCACCTGAGTCAAGGCAAGCACATAAAGGCTTCCCGAGAAGAAAAGGATGCCTGCAAGCATCACCCAGCCAGCGGTCGGCACTAGCGAAACACCTGACAGCTTATCTGCAAGAAAGGCGACAATAAATAGGCCAATCGCATGGAACATCTGATATTGAACCCCTTTATTCCATATCTCAATATACTTTTCAGGGATTTTCCCTTCCAATCCATGTGCACCGAAGGCTCCAAGTCCAACAGCAAGCATGGCGTTAATGGCACCTAATATGAAAAATAGTTTCATTCGTCATTCTCCTTATCTCGTCAATTATGTTTATCATAGCGCGGGTCACATCCGACATTCAACTTTCCTTTTACACTGACACGAGATTGTCGGATTTCTTCTTCTTTCGCAGCAGCACTTGATCGACCACAATCGCAATGAGCGTGCCTAGAACAAGACCATTGCTTAATAAAGAAATCAGCACAGGATGCATGCCTTTCAATGCTCCCTGAGGCACAAACATAGCCCCTACGCCTGCTAAAACAGCAACGCCCAGCACAAAGCGAATGCGCGGGATGTCTTCTTTTTCATACTGATCAAATTCAGACATGGCAATCCCAATCATAGAAGAGAACACCACAAAGTTCACAGCAAGCCCCACAGGCGACGGCAATGCAGAGAAAAAGCTCATCAATAACGGAAATAAACTAATGAGGACAATGAGCAGACTTCCGAGAAAAAACGGCTTTCTCGAAGGAATTTTTGTTGTTTGTATAAAACCCGCTGCCCCCGAAATCGGTACAGGCGCAATCGCTCCAATCAGTCCGCTCATCAAATGACCAAAGGCTGCGACAAAACCAGCAGGCCTGGCTCTTTTCCGCTCACGCAGATCACCAAATGCCTTCACTGAGCTTTCCACAATGCGAATACTTGCCAGCATATTCACAATAAGTAAGATCGTAATAAAAAAGGACGTGACCAGCAATCCACTGTCAAAGACCGGCATACCAAATGGGAACAGCTTCGGAAACTCGATGATATGCTCAGGAATTCGAACGGGCTTGGCCAATCCGAGTAAAGCGAATAACAGCCAGCCGCCTGCAAGTGCGAATAACACAGAAAACTGTTTTAAGTAATGCCACCTTGAACGGCTGATCATGAAGGTGATGACAATAATCAAGATTGATAGACAAAAGACAAGCCCGTCCACCTGATTTCCCCGATAGCCGATGCCCATCAGACCTTTCATGATCGGCTGACTTAACTGCACAACAAGCAGCAGCAGGTAAATGCCTGTGACGACTGGCGTAAATAAAGACGCGAGCCAATTAATGATTTTAAATAGACTAAAAATAAAAAAGAACGCAGCACTAAAGATTAAAGCCCCTTGTAATGCTTGCAAGGTTTCAGGATATGTAGCAAAAATCGTCCCTGTCATGCCTGAATAAAGGGTATATACACCCCACCACAGCCCTGCTGGACTTTCATTGATCGGCAGCATATGGCCGCATAAACACTGCACCATTGCCACAAGTCCAAGTGAAAAGAATGTACTCTGAATCAGCTCTGCCGACTGCACTTCATTCAATTCAAATGCTTGTGCAATCGCAATCGGTACTGCAATAGAAGCTGCGATAAAAAATGCCATCCACTGAATGGCGCCCAAAAATAGTTTCAACCCGATCACCTTCCCTTTGTCGTGACACGACCATTAAAAATCAAAGATAGAGTCGCCGTTTCCGTCCTTCTCTTTTTGACCCTCTTCTTGATGCTGGAATTTTTTTGCACCGCTAGTGCCCATCAGCTTCTCTAGCATGGCTTGATCCGTAGACACAGATGGTGCAGACGGTGTCTGTAGCGACGGAGGTGGTGAAATGACCGAAGCCGGCGGCATTTGCTGCTGTGATGGTGCATCGAGAATGACATCACATAGTGACGAAATCACTGCCACTTGACGTTTCACCTCTTCATCATTTCCACTTTGTTTAGCTTTTTGAATGGCTTCCTCCATTTTTTGAAGCAGACTTGATATATGAATATTCAAGGGTAGACCCTCCAATCTAAAAAATTCGTTTGCCAACATTATTTTATCAAATGAACAAACCGAATGGGCTCATTTTTTCAAAGCCGTGTGCTTCTGAACATCTTATTTGACCAGTTCCAGTGATTCACACATAATAAAAGAAATAACATTGACTCTGAAAGGACTGACACATGAGCAAATTCACTGAACTCCTTCACAAACAAAAAAACGTTCAAAAGCCAGCGGTCCAAGAACGAATCCGCCTTCTTCACGATTTGAAAACAGCCATTAAACATCATGAAAAAGACATTTTACAAGCCTTAGCCCATGATTTACATAAATCCGAACAGGAAGCATACACAACAGAGATTGGAATGGTATATGAAGAAATCAATCATACCGTCAAACATCTGCACAAGTGGGCCAAGCCATCCCGAGCGAAAACACCTCTGACCCATATTGGATCGAAAAGCATGATCATCAAGGAACCGTACGGAAGTGTTCTCATTATTGCCCCTTGGAACTATCCTTTCCAATTGGCCCTTTCTCCATTAGTTGGAGCCATTTCTGCGGGTAATGCCGTCACATTAAAACCATCAGAATTAACGCCGCAAGTTTCCAAAGTGATTGGTACAATTGTGGAACGTGTGTTTAAAGAAGATCTTGCAGCGGTTGTTGAAGGCGGTGTAGATGTCAGTACAGAGCTGCTGAAGCTGCCCTTTGATTATATTTTCTTCACCGGCAGTGTGGCGGTCGGCAAAGTCGTCATGGAAGCCGCCGCAAAGCATCTAACACCTGTGACACTTGAGCTTGGCGGAAAAAGTCCTTGCATTGTCATGCCTGATGCAGACATCAAGCTCGCTGCCAAGCGAATCACGTTTGGCAAATTCACCAATGCTGGTCAAACATGCATTGCACCAGACTATTTACTTGTTCATGAATCCATCAAAGAGGACCTTCTGCGGGAGATGGTCACCTGTATCCGTGACTTTTACGGTGAACAACCCGAAACAAATCCGCACTTTGGAAAAAATGTCACCCAGCGTCATTTTGACAGGCTCTCACAATTTCTTTCAAATGGTACGATTGTGACGGGTGGACAGCGCAATGAACAAGAGCTTAAAATCGCACCGACCATTTTAGATCACATCACATGGGAAGACCCCGTGATGCAGGAGGAAATTTTCGGACCTATTTTGCCTGTCATGACATTTGATTCCCTGCATGAGGCCACTGACATGGTCAAGGCTAGACCAAAGCCGCTCGCCCTTTACTTATTTACAACAAGTAAAGAAACAGAAGCATATGTCCTAGACAACCTCTCGTTTGGCGGAGGCTGCATCAATGACACGCTGATGCATGTGGCCACCCCTTACTTGCCATTTGGAGGCGTCGGTGAAAGCGGCATGGGACGATATCATGGAAAGGAAAGCTTTTTCACCTTTACGCATGAAAAAAGTGTCCTGCGCCAGACCAATCGCTTCGATTTTTCCTTCCGTTATCCAAATGCGAAAAACGGACTCGAGATTGTCCGCAAATTTTTAAAATAAACAGGACGAAGGGGCTCTCCCCTCGTCCTATTTTCATTCGATATCCTTGATACACCAGTTGATCTCATCAAGCCCTATTTGCTTTAAATACGCATTTGCTTGTGAAAAAGGCCGGCTGCCAAAAAATCCGTTTCTCGCAGAAAAAGGACTTGGATGAGGTGATTCAATGATGTAATGCTTGCCTTGATCAATGCGTTCTTTTTTATTTTGAGCATGTCTGCCCCATAAGACAAAGACGACTGGCTGATCTCGCTCATTCAGCACATCAATGACACGGTCTGTCACACGTTCCCAGCCCTTGCCTTTATGCGAATTCGCTTCACCTTTTCTGACAGTTAACACAGTGTTTAACAGCAGTACACCCTGCTCTGCCCAGCTGACAAGTGAGCCATGATTTGGAACAGGACAGCCGAGATCATCCTTTAGCTCCTGAAAAATATTTCTCAAAGATGGCGGGTGTTTGACTCCAGGCTGAACAGAAAAGCTTAATCCATGGGCCTGTCCTGGGCCATGATAAGGGTCTTGTCCCAAAATCACCACCTTCACGTCTTCATATGGCGTCAAATGAAGGGCACGATAAATGTCATCTGGCTTTGGAAAGACCGTCTGTGTGCGATATTCATGCTTCACCCACTCACGTAATTGCTGATAGTACGGCTGTTCAAACTCACTCTTCATCAAAGTCCACCAGCTATCATTTAAAAAAGGCTTCATTGCAGTTCTCCTCCTTCTGTCTGAAGCTGTGCCAGTCTTGAGATCATCGGTTTTCCATCCCATACTATGTCACTCTCTGATTCTCTTTTTTTCATCGCTGGTTCTTCTAATAGGACAGCAAAGTTCGCTGTCGGCAGATCACCCAACTGGTGCTTTTCACTCAAGTCATCTAAGTAGTTCTTTCTTGTTTCACCGAGATCACTAGACTGATTGCCACCCCCATCAAAGAACGCATAGATTACACTCGCTACAGGCACCCGTTTGACTCGTGCATGCTGCGTGACCCGCAAGAAAAAGTCCCAATCCCAGTAATGATGCATGGCTGGATCAAAATAACCGATTTCATCATGGATGCGGCGTTTATACATACTGCCAGAAGGGACATATGTAGAAAAGACACGCATATCCTCAATATCCGCTGTATAAGCAAACAAACGTCTTGATACCGGAAAACGGGTCGCCCCTCTTTCTTCAAACGAAACAATTTCTGCATCAGAAAAAACAAAATCGGCGTCTTCCAGCGCCTTGCTCATACGTTCAATATGACAAGGTGTAAAATAATCATCGTCGTCACTCAGCATAATGACGTCACCTGTCAGCTCCCGCACTCCAACATTTCTTGCGTTCACATGCTGGACATTCTCATCTAAATGAATCAAGCGGATTGGCAGCTCTGGATAGAGTTCTTGAATGACATCCACCCGCTCTCCTGCATCATTTACAACGACAATTTCAAAAGGCTGTACGCTTTGTCTCGAGATGGATTCAAGCAGCTCACACAATGCGCCCAGCCGGTTATGTGTCACAATTAATAAAGAAATCTTCATATCGGCCTAACTCCTTTAATAGATTCGTCTTTTTCATTAAAACATAAATCGGCTTTCTTCTCATGATATAAAAGGCGGTTTGATTTGACGAGAAAATGGGAATTTTTGATGAAAAGGAGTGATGACGATGGAATATTTCACGGTTGAGAATAGTCAAGAAGCAAAACAGATCATCGAACATATACAGTCAGCAAAGGACGATGTCTTTGTCTTTGCGTACGATCCAGAACGCTCTGATACCGTAACAGAATATACAGATGCCAAAAGCATGACAGCTGTCGATCAAGGGATTTTAGATCAAATCGCCAATGTCATTCGCACCCGGGATGATGAGCTCATGGCCAAAATGATGTCGACCGGCGCCGATCAGGAGTTAGCCTTAACACTTTTAGAGGAGCTGAAAAAAGGGAAATTGGTGATTTGTAAAAGATAAGTTCCTCGAAGAGTGGATCGCTTTTTTATGCCGTTTCATTGTGATAAATGGAAAAGCTGATTATAATAAGGGTTAGTACAGTAACTGTTACACATCACATTGGAGGTTCAGCAACTATGTCTATGAATAAAGCTCTCACCATCGCAGGTTCGGATTCAAGCGGCGGTGCAGGTATCCAAGCAGATTTAAAAACGTTTCAAGAAAAAAACGTCTACGGGATGACAGCTTTAACCGTTGTCGTTGCCATGGATCCTCATCACAATTGGGATCATCAGGTGTTTCCAATCGATACGGCAACCATTCGTGCGCAGCTTTCTACCATTGTAGAAGGCATTGGTGTAGATGCGCTGAAAACAGGCATGCTGCCAACGGTTGACGTCATTGAACTTGCAGCTGAAACGATCAAAAAATATGATTTAAAAAATGTCGTCATTGATCCTGTCATGGTTTGTAAGGGTGCGAACGAAGTCCTGTACCCTGAGCACGCTGAAGCACTGCGCGAAATGCTCGCCCCACTGGCAACCGTCATCACACCGAACCTTTTCGAAGCAGGTCAATTAAGTGGAATCGGTGAAATCAAAACGATTGAACAAATGGAAGAAGCAGCAAAACGAATCCATGAACTTGGTGCAAAGTATGTGGTCATCACTGGCGGCGGTAAGCTAAGCCAAGATAAAGCGATTGATTTGCTTTATGATGGACAAACCTTCGAACGCCTTGAATCTGATAAGATCGACACAGAGTACACACACGGCGCAGGCTGCACATTCTCAGCAGCAGTCACAGCTGAACTAGCGAACGGTTCAGACGTGAAAGAAGCCATTTATGCAGCAAAAGAATTCATCACAGCTGCCATCAAGGGCTCTTTCCAACTAAACGAATACATCGGACCGACGAAACATTCCGCACATCGTTTTGACAAATAAAACAGCAAAAACCGATTCGCCTTGTTGGGTGAATCGGTTTTTTTTGTTTATCGAAAGCTTAGTCGCTGTGCAAATAACCAATCTGTTAAGCCTGGCGTTTCATATGCAGGCGTCCATGATGCATGATCATATCCATACTTGCTGGCATACTCCGTGTAAAGCGGATGACCACCAGCTTTTTGAATGGCTTGGATTGTGTTTCTTGCATAACTGACAGGTATAATGGAATCATCTTCTGCATGAAATGCCCATATTGGCTTGTGCGCTAGAATTCCAGCCTTGCTTGGATCTGCACCTCCAGCAATCGGAATCATCGCTGCAAACAAACGAGGATATGTGATGTTCAACTGATACGAGCCAAATCCGCCCTGTGATAAACCAGTCGAATAAATCCTTTTTTGATCAATCCGATAAGAAGCTATCACGTGCTGAAGAACTTCATAAGCTTTGCGTAAATCTGGTGAGAATTGAAACACATTTGTCAGATCGATTTCATTTTGTGAATTTCTTGTTAATGCAAATCCTCCATCGACAGCATTTCGCGCCTGGGGTGCTAGTACGTACGAAGGATGTTTCCTTTGGACTTCAGGAGAAGCCCATAAAACTGCACCATCATTTGCAAGTAACTGCTTTTGATTATCTGTTCCTCTCTCCCCGCCTCCATGTAAGAACAGAACGAGAGGATAGGATTTACCCTGCTTACGGTCTTTCGGAATATACAGTCGATAAGGCATTCCTTCATATTCAAAAGATAAAAAAGATGAGGCAATGTCCTCTCGTGTGACAAAACGATAATTGTACGTAGACGTGGCAAGGTGTTTTTTATTTTTATAAACGCTTACCTTCAAAGTCGTATCGCTATCTATATGAATAGGCTTATTATATAACTGACTTTGGGCTGTCGGCTGGCTACCATCTGTTGTGTAATAAAGAGAAGCCTTTCGCACTGGAGAATGCAGAGTCACCTCTTGTGACCGATAATATTCACCAGACGGTACTGAGGCAGTAGGTTTAAAAAATGACGTGTGTTGAGTTCGGGCAGATGAAACGGAAGGATAGAGAAAACTCATTGAAAATAGGAAAATAATAAAGGTGATCAGATATTTCTTCGTTGTATGATTCATTTTATGGTCCTCCTGTATGTGCTCATACGAATTTTTATTTATTTTGTACGATATCAAAAGAAATGTCAACGCTTTCATTTATTTTCCTGAATCCTCGGACTAAAATAAAAAAGCATACTCGCTTACGAGTACACTCTTTTACGATACATCAATCCCTACTTTTGCTGATCGGATTCTTTCGCCATTTTTCGAATAAAGGCTTCAATGGATTCAACAAATAAGGCATATTCTTTCATTTGTTTATACGTATCTGACAGCTTCTCTTTTAATTCTTCCTGCTCTAGAGAAGGTTCACCGAGAATAGATTGGACTTGAATCAGCAATTCTTTATATTCTTCACGTTTATCTTCAACATGATCTGCCATTGTCTCCAAGCGTTTTCTAGTCGTCGGCTGCTGTTTTGAATTCAAGTAAACAACCCCTTTTTTGTCCTACCGCATTTGGATAAACGTCAGCCTCAGCTGTATATATTTTAAAATGATATCATAATTCAACCTGTTATCATATATGTAAAACGTCATCAAACCGCTCCCCGTCACCTGAGTGAGCCCTTGATTTAACACTCTATAGGTTCTAAGATTCAGGCTGATCTCACTAGAAAAAAGCAGATCAATGACCTGCTTTTGTTTGTAAATGCCACGTCTTCAGTTTAAGCTTCGTTTCATTTCTGCCACTTATCGAGATTGATTTATTTCCCGGGGAAGGAAAGTAACGTGAGGTAAATACTTCCCGGCCTCCGTTTACAAAAATCTCAATGGATGATGCATCAATAAAGATATGCAGATCCCGTAATTCCTTCATTTCTACTTCACGAACTTCCTTTGTTCGATCTTCAAATCGATCTCTCTCTAACGTCAGTTTCCCCTCATCTTTATCATAAATGATACGGGCAGCTGCACGAATACAGCATTCAAATCCTTTTTGTGTTTCAATCTGATCAATCAATATCTCGGCTCTCGTAATATCTTGTACAGGAATGGAATGAACGGAGCGCTTAATGTGAAAAACATGTTCTTGTTCATTTGTCCGCATGGATTGCAGTTCACTTACTGGCTTTTGAATTAGACGTCCCTCATCATCTAAACGAAGCTCTCTTGGAATCGTCAAACAATGGATCCATTGATAAGAGATTGTCGGATGATGCTCTTCTCCTTGATCGGGCACACCCATCCATCCCATTAAAATACGCCTGCCTGATTCATCTTGAAAGGTCTGCTGCGCATAAAAGTCAAAGCCGCGATCCAGCTCCTCAAACGCTCCATGTGTATATTGGTAGGAGCTATCATCTAATGTACCAACAAAATAACCAGATTGATGTGTATTGTGGTATTTTAATCCGTCAGGCTCCAGTCCCTGTGGTGACACGATCAATACATCCCGGCCGTCTAATTCAAACAAATCTGGGCATTCCCACATATATCCGAAATTGCCTAATCCGTTCTTTCCACTGCCTGCAATAATGCCCTGAAACGTCCAATTGTCTAATGTATCAGCTGTGAATAATACAAGATGTCCTTTAAGGTCTTCGCTTTGTGCACCCAGGACCATATACCACTGACCATTTCTCTTCCACACCTTCGGGTCACGAAAATGTGCGGTAAATCCTTCTGGCAAAGTCGCCACGACACCCTTTTTGTGAAAATGAATCCCATCCTCTGAAACAGCTAAACATTGATAGGTCTCACGATTCCCTTGCTCATCACGCACATTTCCGGTATACATCACATACATACGTCCATCATCAATGACTGCACTTCCAGAATAACAGCCATTTTGATCAAACCAATCACTTGGCGTGAGAGCAGCTTCTTCATGCTTCCAATTCACTAGATCGGTAGATGTGTAGTGACCCCAAAATTTTGCACCGTGACCTGTTTTAAATGGCTGCCACTGATAAAACACATGGTAGACTCCCTTCCACTGAATCAATCCATTCGGGTCATTTAAAAGACCGACTGGCGGCATCAAATGAAAATGCTGGCGGTACACGTCTTTTTTCACCAAATGCTCATAGTTTCGAATACGGTCTGCTACCTTTTGACGAAGTGCTGCGTCAGTAGTTGTCATGACTGTGACCACTCCTTGATCATTTTTCGACTTCTTTTACTTTAAAGATGATGGTAAGAATAAATGAAACAGCAACAGCTATTAACATACCAATAACATAATTTACCACATTTTGTAAACCTAATGGAGCTGCAATCGCAATCATCGGAATACCCGTTAAGCCATAAGCGTTGGCTGCGACTTTCGTAAAGACGACAAACGCTCCACCTAATGCGCCTCCAATCATTGCCGCAATAAACGGCTTACGATAACGAAGGTTCACACCGAATATGACTGGCTCCGTAATACCTAAGAAAGCAGAAAATGCCGCTGGGAGAGCAATTTCTTTCGTTTTCGCACGCTTTGCTAAGAAAAAGACAGCTAATCCTGCCCCGCCTTGAGCAACGTTGGACATTGCCCAAATCGGTAGCAAATAGTTACGTCCGATATCATTCAGCAGTCCTGCCTCAATGGCATGGAAGCTGTGGTGAACCCCTGTCAGTACAATTAACGAGTAGGTTCCTCCGAAAATGAGTCCTGCTAAAAATCCTGCATGATCATAAACATATGTGAGGGCATTCGAGATTCCAGTACCGAGTATTCTTCCTAGCGGTCCCACAGCAATAAACGTCACAAATCCAGTCACAATCACCGTCACAAACGGAGTCACCAGTAAATCAATACTGTTTGGCACTACTTTTCTCAAATTCTTTTCAATCAGACACATGATATACACAGTCAACAACACTGGAATGACTGTTCCTTGATAACCAAGAAGCGCAATATCAAAATTGAATAAATGCATATATTCTGGTTTCGCCTCTGTCAGTCCCCATGGGTTCAGCAGGTTCGGGTGAATCATGATTCCCCCAATGACAGCCCCTAAATATGGGTTTCCACCAAACTCTTTCGCTGCACTGACCCCAATTAAAATCGGTAATATGATAAAGGCAGCACTTGAAAACATATCAAGCATTTGGAAGATCGCAGAGCTTGGATCAGCCCAGTTGAAGGCTTTCATCATGCCTAAAAGACCCATTAATAGACCGCTTGCAACAATTGCCGGAATGATCGGCACAAAAATATTCGATAGCGTCTTAGCAAAACGTGCAAGTGGATTCATTTTTTGTTTCACTGCTTCATCATGGCTGACAGGCTTTTGATTCTCGTCGTCTGTCTCAAGACCGGTCTCACGAGCAAATGGCTCATATACCTTGTTGACAGATCCAGTTCCAAATATAATCTGGAATTGACCCGAGCTTGAGAAGGCACCCTTCACACCATCAAGCTCTTCAATGGCCTCTTTGTCGATCAAATCCTCATCTTTCATCACCAATCTGAGTCGTGTGGCACAATGCGTTGCACTGATGATATTTTCTTTCCCACCTAATAATGTTGTTAATTCTTTGGCTGTTTTTTGATAATCCATGTTGTCTCCCCCTTTTTAAAATCAAAAAAGACCTAAAATTCACCAACGATCAAAGGACATACACGTCCCCTCGTTACGCAAATTTTAGGTCTTGCCTGCCTGACAGTCACAATCCCACGATATTGAATTTTGATTACGCTTTCATCATAGTATAAGAGTACGACCTTCGTCAACCTATTTTTCCGAATCAAATGACCCATATACACTAAGAAGAGTAGTGTGCATAAAAAAAAGCCTGCGGACAGGCACAACCATTAAACCAATTCGGCATCCTGCAGACGCTGGACATGCAGCGTGATGTAGCCGATCTCCGATTCAGGGAGATGAAGTCCATATTCATTTTTCAGAAAATCAGCAAGTCCAAGCGCACACTGGTAAGCTGAATCATACTTTGTTTGGATAAACATCAGCATATCATCGTCCATGATTTGAAATGCTTCATTCGATTCCAACCTGCCTAACGCATACCTCAAATGTGTCACAAGCCGCTGATAAGAAATACTGTCTTCAGCAATCGAGCGCTCAAAATCGCGCTCAATATACTCGATCATTTCTTTGATCATCGTTGTGTATTTAACCGTCTTCTTCATGGACTCCGTATTCATTTTGGCCGTATGAATATGAAGAGCCACATATCCTGCCTCATCGTCCGGCAGGTCAACCCCAAGCCGCTCCTTTACATAACGAATCGCATACTTTCCAATCTCATATTCCTGCTTATATAAGACTTTGATCTCACCAAGCAATTTATTATATAAGACAATGCCTTTTTGAACGCGTTCAATGGCAAAGGATAAATGATCTGTCAGTGATATGTGGATATGATCACTGAGCGGCATCATGAGTTCACCCTCTGCATAACTGATAATATGCTCTGCCACCTCAATATGCGCTTCTGGCAATGTCGCAAGAATTTGCTTAAATTTCTCATTTTCTTCACGCACAACAAAAATTTTCTCTATTTTTTGAACGGGAACGACGTCATTTTTCCCCTTCTGAAATGCAATTCCGGGTCCCATCACAATTTTCTCCTGATCACCCTCCTTTACAACCACTGCATTATTATTCAAGATTTTATATATCTTCAAGGGGTATCCTCTCCCACCAGATAACGTTTCTTATGTGGGATTTTACCCTGTTTCAACTTTTCTGTAAAGGTAAGAGCGGACCAGCACGCGCCTCTCTCGTTGTCTTTTCATAAAGCATCATCAGACTTTCCTGAAACTTCCGCTCGATCCTGCGCTTCTTCTTGTTTTCCTCTGCCAGTTTCTCTTGCTGTCTCCCTCTAACCGTTTGAAAGAATCCCACATCCACAGCGGCTACTTTACATCCTTGCTGCTTCATCATGACACCAGGATTCACAAGCACATTCATCATGAAACCAAACCATACACTGAACCAGTTCTTCCATTTCTTCACTGAACATTCCCTCCACTTTTCTTAGAATCTAGCAGCTCTAGCAAAATAACTGCTCCTATCATATCCCGAGAAAAGAGAGAGGTTTGTCACAATCTGGGTGAAAAAACGAACTAGTTTTCAGAAGTTTTGTTGAAAAGTGCAGAAGATCATCATGTTCCAATGAAAATATTATACACACACTATCCCAAAGATAAACACATCTTATCAACAGGGTTTATCCACATATCAACACCCTCTCACTAGATTTTGTGTATGTGATTTTTTTATATTCCATATATATATCCGAATAATCAAGTTATCAACAGATCATTGTGTATAAGTGAGACTTTATAAACAAAATAGTTCTTTATGACTATGTAAAATAAGACCATTTTAGTAAAGGGATTGGGTTCATCATATTGAATACTTAATAACGGGCAGTGAATCTTTCCTATTTATCCACAAAAAGAAAGGCTATCTCCCTAAATACACAGCTAGAAAGGGGAAAATTAATTGAAAAAAGTAATCTCTCGTTCTTCTGTTCTATTGTTCTCCACTATTTTTACCTTATCCACATTCTTTTCAGGTCAACAGGCTGCTGCCGCTCCATCAAACAAACAGGTGGAACTGGAAAAAGCAGAAATCTTCGGCGAAATCAATGTCAACTCTAGAAAACAAACCACTGTCATTGTTGAATTAAAAGAAAAATCCTTAGTTGAAGCCAAACAAGAAGGCGAAGCACAAACGAAAGCCTCTCTTAAAAAATCTCGAACAAAAGTTAAGAATGCAGCACTCAAAAAGCTAGATAAAGCGAGTGTTCGTCAAGAATATGAAAAAGTCTTCTCTGGTTTTTCGATGAAACTTCCTGCAAACGAAATTCCGAAGCTGCTCGCAGTGGATGGAGTGAAAGCCGTTTACCCGGATGTTACATATAAAACAGATGAAGTGAAAAAGGAAAGCGTCCAGCTTCCAAATGAAGATGTCTCTCCACTGATGGATAAAAGCGCTCCATTTATCGGTGCACCAAAAGCTTGGGATGCCGGTTACTCTGGAAAAGGGGTAAAAGTCGCTGTCATTGATACTGGAGTAGACTATAACCACCCTGATTTAAAAGGAAACTTCGGTTTATACAAAGGCTATGACTTTGTCGATCATGATTATTCTCCACAAGAAACACCTAAAGGAGATCCTAGAGGCGAATCTACAGATCACGGCACACACGTTGCAGGAACGATTGCAGCAAACGGGAAAATGAAAGGTGTCGCAAAAGATGCCACCCTCCTTGCATACCGTGTACTTGGACCAGGCGGATCAGGAACAACTGAAAACGTCCTTGCAGGCATCGACCGGGCTGTCACTGACGGAGCAGATGTCATGAACCTGTCTCTTGGAAACAGTGTGAATAACCCTGATTATGCAACAAGCATTGCACTTGATTGGGCTATGTCTGAAGGCGTTGTCGCTGTTACATCAAATGGAAACAGCGGGCCGAACAGCTGGACGGTTGGCTCTCCTGGAACATCAAGAGATGCTATTTCTGTCGGAGCAACTCAGCTTCCGTACAGTCTATACAATGTAAAATTCCCGAACTATTCAACGGCAAAAATCATGGGCTACTATCAAGAAAGTGATTTAAAGGCACTTGATCAAAAGCAAGTCACACTTGTCCCAGCAGGAATCGGTGACGAAAAAGCATTTGAAAACATCGATGTCAAAGGAAAGGTTGCGGTGATTGAACGTGGAGCCATCGCCTTTGTGGATAAAGTGGACAATGCAAAAGCCGCTGGTGCGATCGGCGTTGTGATGTATAACAATGTAGATGGAGAAATTCCTGTGGATGTACCAGGTCTTGCTCTACCTACGATTAAGCTTTCAAAAGCGGAAGGAACAGCGCTTGTTAAAGCCATTGAGGCTGGAAACAATACAACGACGTTCTCCATTCAATTTGTGAAAGAACTAAGTGAGCAGGTAGCCGACTTCTCATCCCGTGGACCTGTTGTGGATACTTGGATGATCAAACCAGATCTCTCAGCACCTGGCGTGAGTATTGTCAGTACAATTCCGACACACGATCCTTCTCAGCCATACGGATATGGTTCTAAGCAAGGAACAAGCATGGCATCTCCACATGTGGCAGGAGTGGCAGCGATTATCAAACAAGCAAAACCATCGTATTCTACGGAACAAATCAAAGCATTGATGATGAATACAGCGGAAAAACTGTTTGACCCAAATGGCAGCCCGTTCCCTCATAACACTCAGGGAACAGGCAGTGTTCGAATCATCGAATCACTCCAAGCGTCTTCTATCGTTTCTGATGCCAGCTATTCGTACGGCACTTTCTTAAAAGAAAAAGGCGTTCAAATCAAAACGAAGACATTCAAGGTACAAAACCTTTCAAAAGCACCGAAAACCTATACCATTGATTACACATTCGATGGCACCGGCATCAGCACAAACGGAACGAAAAAAATCACAGTCAAAGGCAATTCCACTGGCTCCTTTACTTCCGCGGTACAAGTGAATTATGGAAAAACGAAAAAAGGAACGTATCAAGGCAGTATCACAATTCGAGAAAATGGCAGAAAGGTCACTGAAATCCCAACATTATTGATTGTAAAAGAACCGGATTATCCGCGCGTTACTTCTGTTTCAGTAGAGCCGGATAATCGTGCTGGAAGCTATGTGATTAGCAGCTATCTTCCAGGCGGTGCTGAAAACCTTGCATTCCTCGTCTACTCGACAGATGGAGAATATTTAGGTGAAGCAGGTGTTTATCAACATGTTGATAAAGGAGAGCAGCGCTTGAAATGGAATGGCACGATCAATCAAGGTCAAAAGCTAGCAGCTGGTGAGTATACAATGCTTGCGTATGCGAGCCTGAAAGGCAAATCAGATACGGTTCAAACGAGAGAACCGTTTGACATTTATCCTGAATAAACAAGAATCACATAAAAAGCCTTGTATGAGCACATCAGCTCAACAAGGCTTTTCTATCATATATGGAGGAAAGAGTTATTCATGTTGATATTGCTATGGACCGTTTCTTTTTTGACTGCTTTTTTTCTGACGATCACCTTGGTTTACTTTTTTACCTTTTTACTCGCAAAACAGCCTCGTCCTTTTCAAAAAGCATGTGAGCTGACTGTCTATGTCACCTGTATATATCCGCTTAGCTTGGCGGTGACAGCTGCCTTTATTCTCATCATGATACTCCTCTACCCCTTTTACTGGCTGCGCGGACGGTAAATATACATACGTTACGCTTGAAAAGCTTCCTTTAATAAACGATACGAAGTCAAACGGTCTTCTATATCATGTGTGATGGTCACAGCGATCACTTCATCTGTACGATAAGCCTTTGCAAGTGCTGTCAGCTGCTGTTTCACAGAGGATGGGGTTCCAACGACCATCCTCTTTCGATTGGCTGCTACTCGTTTTTGTTCATATGGACTGTAGGGATATGCCTGCGCTTCTTCATATGAAGGGAATCCGCCAAGATTCTGACCTTGCTCATTGGCTAATAATGATAAATCTAAGCTGATAGCCAGTTTTTCTGCATGCTCCTCAGTTTCTGCACATAAAACGAAGACCGCAAGACTGACGCGCGGCTGATCACCAAATACTGAAGGTTCAAATCGGTTGATATACTGCCTCACAGAGTCTTCTCCGCCTTCACCATTAATAAACAGAGCAAACGTATAGCCTGCACCTGCTTTTGCGGCAAGCCGAGCACTTCCTCCAGAGGAACCAAGCATCCATACCTCTGGTGCGGTTTCTACCTTCGGAGAAGCGGTCAGATGAGGCAACGGATAAAATTCATCGGCTAAATCATGTAAATAAACTTTCAATTCTTCTACCTGCTCAGGATATTGATCACCAAGGCGCTTGCGTTCACCATGATGAAGGGCAATGGAGGAGATTGGCATGCCTCCAGGGGCACGTCCAATACCAAGATCAATTCTGCCCGGAGCCAATGCTTCGAGCACTCTGAAGTTCTCTGCTACTTTATAGGCACTGTAGTGGGGAAGCATGACGCCGCCAGAGCCAATACGTATATGTGACGTAACGGCTGATAAATGGCCGAGAAGCACCTCTGGACTCGATCCTGCGAGCCGGTTTGAAAAATGATGCTCAGATACCCAAAATCGGTGATAGCCCCATGTTTCCGCCTGCTTCGCCAGCTCAACTGTCTGCCTCAGCGCCTCTGCAGGCGTCGCATCTCCAATCAAAGGAGATTGATCCAGTATACTTAATTTCATGATGTTGCACCTCTTACAGAAATCCCCCTCTCTCATCGAAAGGGGGAAGTTCTATTTATTTTCGATTAAAACCCTTCTCTTTCACAAAATCTCCGAGGTAGGTACGTTTTGGCTGGCTGAAGCCTCGCAGCATCTGCTCAGACCAAGTATCTTTTCTTTCGCCGTTTGTTCGTTCTTCATAATATGCTGAAATGCGTTCATCATACTCTTTTAAATAACGATCCATATGTGCTTCATCTTGCTGATATGAGTTTTCATGATAAATCAGCTCAGCTGGCAGTCGTTCCTTTTGTGACGATGGATTGGCAGGATGCCCGACAGCCAAACCAAATAACGGCAGTACGTAGGCAGGTGTTTCAAGTAATTCAGACACTTCCTTCAGCTGATTACGCAGTCCGCCAATATAGCAGATACCAAGTCCCATTGATTCTGCGGCAACACTGAGATTTTGCGCAGCCAACGCCGCATCAATCACACTGATGAGGAAGGCTTCCGTATTCTCAAATGCTTCCTGATGGTTCTTCCCTGCTTTTTGCGCAAGATAATCGTGGCGTTTCAAATCTGCACAGAAGACAAAGAAATGCCCATTCTTCTCAACGTATGGCTGATTTCCGGCAAGTTTAGCAAGCTTGGCCTTCTTCTCCTGATCTGTTACACCAATGATGCTATACGCCTGCACATAGCTGGATGTGGATGCCGCTTGTGCACTTTTGACAAGTGTCAGCACCTCGTCCTTTGTCAGACGCTCGTCTGTAAACGAACGGATGGACCGATGATTTAATATGGTTTCTATCGTTTGATTCACTTCGAAGACCTCCTTCACTCCTACTATCATAAGACAAAGTGATATTGCTTTTCAAAAGTTAGACACGCACAAAAAAGAGCAGTCTCTGCTTAGACTGCCCTTTACCCGCTTTACTTAAATAAATAACTTTGATATTTCGTTAATTGAACACTTGCGTTATATACGATACCAAACCCAATTAAAACAGATACGACAGAGCTTCCTCCAAAACTGATAAACAGGAGCGGAATCCCTGTTACAGGCATGACGCCGATGTTCATCCCAATGTTCTGGAACGTATGAATCACAATCAGTGCTGTATATCCTACACAGAAGAATGACGCAAATCGGCTATAAGGATGGATACGATCAATCAGCACGACAAGCCGGTAAATCAGGAAGAAGAACATGATCACAACAAACGCACAGCCGACAAAGCCAAAGGCTTCTCCTATAATAGAGAAAATCATATCTGTCTGTGCCTCTGGGACATATACTTTCAAGTTTTTAATGCCGTTCCCAAAGATTTGTCCAGACCCAATAGCCATAATGGCTCTATCAACCTGAAACTTGTCACTACTTGTAGCATCTTGTGTCTGCGCTTGGTTATCTGAAGTAGAACTATCAGGCAGCCAAGCGGTAATCCGGTTGATCTGATACTGCTGAATCCCCATTTTTTGTGCGAAATCAGGAAATAGGATGATGACGGCTAACACAGCAGCCACTAAGAGTACAACCACTGAACCGAGGAGAGAGATCAATTTCCAATTGACCCCTGATAAAAATACCATGACGATGACAATAAACATACATACCGCAGCCGTCCCTGCATCCTGCAAAAAGATGAGCCCAACTGGTACAGCAGACACCCCAGCGATTTTTAAAAGAAGAAAAATATCATCTTCTAATGTCCGTTTACCTCTTGGGGTTGCCTTCCCAATGACAGATGCGAGCATCATAATCAATCCAATTTTCATGAACTCTGAAGGCTGAAGTGTTCCAATACCCGGTAACACAAACCAGCTTTTTGCACCATTTTTAATTGGTGCAAAATCATGACCTGCAATTTGTGCAGGAGCGATTTTCAGAAAGATTAATAGCATAATGCCGCCTATAAAAATATATAAGCTCAGCTTTTCTAATTGTTCAAGGTCAAAGTAATTAATAGCCACAATACATATGACCCCGACCATGTAGTAAATGATCTGTCTGGTCCATGCGTTAGAACCATACTGTCCAAACTGACCCGCAGCATATATGGCAATAACACTGATGGCAAAGAAGGCTAAAAATATAAAAATCAAATCTCCCTGATAGTAAGGAGATGTATTCTGCTTGTTCATGAACTAACCACCCTTATTACAAAACATAAAAGCCCTTATTTATATTAGATTGAAATTTTCACAAAAGCAACTCACCTTAAATATGACGGAAGATACATCCTAAAGGTTCCATTCAATTTTCAAAAAGTGAAATACTTTTCATTCTAACAATAGGAAAAAATTCCTTTTCACTCTATTAATTCAGCCGATCACAAGTCCTTTAAAAAGATTATTTTACAGATTTTAAGGGGAAAATTCAATGACTTATGTGGCGATATGAAAAGCTAACATCATACCAGCATAAGTTTTACTGAGGTATAAGAAAAAACCATTTTCTACGGAATAAGGCCCATTTTCCAATTATTGAGTTTACAACAATGTCAATTGTGGTATAATAATTGTAACAAAATGTTCACAATATCTCCTAAAAACAGACACAATTGCATCCTGACCTCTCATTTGACTTGAACATCAACTTACAAAGGAGTTGGATACGATGGATATGTTCTTTGCGTACCTATGTATTGCAACGGCTACACCCCTGTTTTTATGGTTAGAAAACAGAAAGATTGCATTAGCTTCTATTCCACCAATTATGATTATGTGGATTTTCTTCGGTCTTTATATGACAAGCAGCTTATCTCCAACAGGACATACCTTCATGATCGCATTCTTTGCCATTAACGTCATTTTGGCTCACATTGCAGCGTTCCTCATCTATGGACTTCCATTCATTCGCAAAAGATTCAGCAGCAGATAGTTATCACACCACCAATTGGAAGCGTTATCACAACCATCATAAAAACCACTCATCTTTGATGATGAGTGGTTTTTTATTAATGACCTGAATGCTCAGACTGCTTTGGCGCAGACGGTGAATATCCGTCTTTGCTGTTTTCCCCGTGGCTGTAGTGAGCCGCGAAGATCCAAACAGATCCGATGACGAAAATAATCGCACAGAATAGGCCAAACAATGTATTTCCGACTTGAACAGTCCCGTTCTCGCTCTCTGTCATGTGCATGAACATGAACAGCTGCAAGAATGCTTGAATGAATGCAAAACCAAAGATGATCCATAGCTTTGCGGTACTGCCAATTTCAGCTCCAATGGCAATCCAAAATGCTAAGATCGTTAGCACAATAGATAGAACGAAGCCGACTACATGTTTCCAAGGGAAGTGTTCGTGCTCTGCTGAGGAATGTGTTTTTCCAGCCATATCACAAAAGCCCCCCTAATCCGATCAAGTAAACAGCTGTGAAGATGAAAATCCATACAACATCAAGGAAATGCCAGTATAGACTTGAGATAAAGATCTTCGCTGCTGTTTGTGGTGTTAAACCACGTTTCTTAATTTGGAACAAGATCCCAGTAATCCAGAAGATACCGATGGATACGTGTAGTCCGTGTGTTCCTAAAAGAACAAAGAATGCAGACCAATACGCACTTGTATGGATGCTGGCACCCTCATGTACATAATGGAAGAATTCGAAAATCTCAAAACCAACAAAGCCTGCACCTAGAAGCAGTGTCAGAATCGTCCAGATGACAACCCCTTTTGTACTTCCGCGGCGCATTTCATGAACCGCAATCCCGCACGTAAATGAACTAACTAATAGCAGGAATGTCATGATCAATACTAGCTTCATATCAAACAGCTCAGCTGGTAAAACGCCGCCAGCTGTTCTGCCATGAAGAACAAAGTAGGTCGCAAAAAGTGTTGAGAATAACACGATTTCCGCGCCAAGGAATATCCAGAAACCAAGGATATTTAAACGTCCGGTTTCAGACTGATATTCAAGCGGTGCATTTGCATAGCTGCTATCATTATGTCCCATTACTTCTGCGCCTCCTTATTCTTTTTCTCTGTTTCAATCACTTCTTCAACAGGAATATAGTAGCCATCGTCATATTCGAATGAACGTAAAATCATTGTTGCGAATACACCAATTAAGCCAATTACGCCAATCCAGTACCATTCAAATACAAGACCGAATGCACCAAGTCCGAAGAATGCAGACATGATAAGTGGTCTGCCTGAATTGTGCGGCATGTGAATTTTCTTGAATTCTTTTTCAGGATGAACGTCTACATTGTTCTTCTTCCAATGATGGAATGCATCTGGTGCTGTCACTTCTGGAAGTGCTGCAAAGTTGTAATGCGGCGGAATTGCAGAAGATGTCGCCCAGTCAAGTGTACGTCCTTCTCCCCAGCTGTCTCCAGACACTTCACGTTTCGCGTGTCTCCAGCTGTAGTAAATGTTGTAGCAAAGAATGATGAATCCGATACCCATCATGAATGCACCAATTGTTGAAATAAAGTTTAGTGCCGTCCAGCCATCTTCTGGTCCATACGTATAAATACGTCTTGGCATTCCTTGCAGTCCTAAGAAGTACTGCGGGAAGAAACAGATGTTGAAACCAATCATGAATACCCAGAAGAACCATTTGCCGATGCGTTCGTTTAACTTGTAACCAAACATTTTCGGATACCAGAAAACAAGACCAGCAAAACAAGCAAATACCGTACCTGCGATTAATACATAGTGGAAGTGGGATACTAGGAAGTACGTGTTATGGTACTGGTAATCCGCAGCTGCCATCGCAAGCATAACCCCAGTCACACCACCGATCACAAAGTTCGGGATGAAACCAAGTGCCCAAAGCATTGGGGATGTAAAGCTGATACGGCCTCGATACATCGTAAAGAGCCAGTTAAAGATTTTTACACCTGTTGGTACAGAAATCGCCATTGTTGTAATCGAGAAGAATGAGTTAACCGCTGCACTGTTCCCCATTGTAAAGAAGTGGTGAACCCACACAATGAAGCTAAGAACAGAGATTGCCACAATCGATACAACCATCGCTTTGTAACCAAACAACTGCTTTCTTGAGAACGTCGCAAAGATTTCCGAGAAAATACCGAAAGCCGGCAGGATCACGATATATACCTCAGGATGTCCCCAAATCCAGAAAAGGTTCGCCCAAAGCATTGGCATACCGCCTGCTTCGAGTGTAAAGAATGCAGAACCGAATAAACGATCGAATGTCATAAGTGCTAAAGCAACTGTTAATACAGGGAATGCGAAAACGATGATGACAGACGTAATCAATGTAGTCCATGTAAACATCGGCATACGCATAAGCGTCATACCTTTTGTACGCATTTTTAAGATGGTCACCATGAAGTTAATACCTGTCATAAGTGTACCAATACCTGCAATTTGGAGCCCAAGCAAGTAATAGTTCTGTCCAGGTCCTGGTGAGAAATCATTTCCGGCGAGCGGCATGTAACTCGTCCAGCCTGCACTTGGTGATCCTCCAATAACGAAGGAAATGTTGAACAGCATTGCTCCAACCATGAATGTCCAGAAGCTAAGGTTGTTCAAATACGGGAATGCAACGTCACGTGCACCAATTTGAAGAGGAACAACGACGTTGATCAAACCAATTAAAAATGGCATCGCCATGAATAGAATCATGATCGTACCATGCGTTGTAAAAATTTCATTATAGTGGTTGGAATTCAAAAACGTATTATTAGGAAGCGCCAGCTGTGCGCGCATCATCAGTCCGTCTACCCCACCGCGGAAGAACATAATCACAGCAGCAAGGATATACATGATCCCCAGCTTTTTATGATCAACTGATGTCAGCCATTCTTTCCAGAGCCATTTCCACTTTTTGAAGTAGGTTAAAACAAACACGATGGCAATGGAAGTAAGAGCGATAGAAATTTGCGCACCAAGAATTAATGGGTCTCCAGTTACAAAAAACTCATCCCATTTTAAATGCATAACGGCCTCCTCCTTTCCTTAGTCAGTTTATTCTGATTCTAGTTTTCTTTTATAGTTCTTCACATTCTCGAAAGGATCTGTCTTGGAATGCGGAGAAACTGCTTGATAACCTAAACGTTTGCGTGCTTGGAGTGCGTATTCAGCATCCTCTCCGTGCTTCGCAAAAGATAAATGTGTTGATGAGAAAGTCTGCACATCTGCAGCATCAGGAAGCATCAAGTAGTCATACGTTTTCTTCGTTAACTTTGGTGCTTCTTTTTTCGTTTTACTTACCCATTTATCATAGTCAGACTGCGTCATCGCATTGACTTTGAATTTTTGCTGAGCAAAGCCTTCACCTGTGAAGTTGGCGTTTCTTCCTTCGTATGTGCCTACTTCATCAGCTTGAAGATATTGTTCCATTTCCATTCCAGCCATCGCATACTTCTCCCCGCCTAGCTGAGGAATCCATAGTGATGCCATTGTATCAGCGGAAGTGATTTTGAATAAAATCGGCTGATCTTTTGGAATGTTTAAGTAGTTCACTGTTTCAATATTTTCCTCTGGATAACTAAAGATCCATTTCCAATCAACTGCTGTAGCATAAATAACCAGTGGATCTTTATGGCTTGTTGCTTGAGGCGCTTCTTCCAAAGAGTAAATTGTTTTTACAGTTGGAACCGAAAGGGCAGCAACGATTAATATTGGGATCACTGTCCAGATAACTTCTAGAAGCGTATTCCCGTGTAATTCCGGGTTATAAGAGGCGTTTCCAACGTCCTTACGCTCACGGTATTTCACCAAAATGATGGTAAACAGTACAAATACCGCACCAACGATAAAGAGCATGAATCCGATAGATAAAAGGATTAAGTCTTTTTGTTGTGCTGCGACTGGCCCTTTAGGATCTAAAACAGCGATATTGCTGCAACCTCCTAATACAAAAACACTCACGAGCATCGCTAATAAAAGCATAGGTTTAATGGCTCTGAACAAGAAGATCACCATCCTTCCTTAAATAATGTATAAATTGCTGAATAATTGTGAAAAGCCATCTGCCTTCGAAAACTTTTCTTCCCTTTGTAATGCTATCAAAATCTGTTAGAGTTAGCTTCCCTTTTTTCAAAAGTTCATTTATTTTTCAACAGATTTCTAATAAAATGTCATAAATTCGCCATAAATTTATATTATTGCAGACACAATAAATTTCTAGGAATTTGAAAAGTTGAGAGCGGAAGGCAAAGGACATACAATCAAGAACTTTGTCAAATTTAGGTTTACCACAATAAAAAAGTTTGGTCAAATTTCAATTTAACTTGATGAAATTTTATCTAGGTAAACAATTTCAAAATAGGTATCCCCACATTTAACAAAAACCTTTCTCATTTTAACGCAAGTTGACAAGAAAAGAAAGTATCGATCGTCCTCCTGTGCGCTGTAATGATTGGTAATGGTGATAAATGAGTGGAATCTCACTAAAGACTTCCAGCAAAAAAACCGGCTCATCGCCGGCTTTCTCATGATTCTTCTCTCACCAAGATGTCGGGACGTCTATAGATGACGCCATCATGTTCGATGTCAATGTATGTCCACTTGCCCGTATAGGTTAAGAAGCGATTTCCCTCTGTCTCTACGACCATCGTATCCTCAGATTTTAACCCCGGTAATGAAGGGTTCCAAGTGAATACTTGATGAAGCTGAATCTCTTCCTTCGATGATGGAACTGCAATGATCTCTCGAGATACAAAACCCGTTTTCCCGCCTTGATGAAGCTTTTTCCAGCTATCGGGGAAGCCTTCTTTTTCATACTGGGCAATTCCTGCCTTCAGTACATCTCCAATGGTGTTTCCAGGACGAGTAGCCGCATTCATGACTGTGTCAATCCGCGCAAGCCGTCCCCTGTTTTCTTCAAGCTCCTTTGGAAGCTGGCCAAAGTAAACGGATCTTGTGACATTTGCCACGAGTCCATGCCGTTCCGCACAAAGGACAACAAGCGCATGCTTTTGAATCGATTTTTCAGTTGGAATCGGGTGACGATATTGCTGTATCCGGTCATCTGTCGCCACGAGGAGCACTTCAATTGTCATACCTTGCGCGATCGCTCTTTGAGCAACAAGCGAGGCAATTTCGTGCTCTGTCTGGCCTGGGACGATTTCTTTACAGACACTCTCTACAATGACGGCTGTTTCATAACAAAGGGTTTCATATTGGCTGAGCTGTGATGAGGAAAGGATTGATCGAACAAGAGACAAATCTGGTTCAATCCATTCAACGCCTTCCATTTGAATATCCGCTCCGATTCGTTTTTCTTTTGTGAGCTTTTGAACATAGGCAGTCTCATCCTCATACCAATCCATCGTCACCACTTGATAGGGGTGATCAAAATACGCCATTTCTTCTTCAATGATTCGTTTTTCTTCCATTTGATTCACAATCAATACGATGTCGTCTTTCAACACAAGCAGGTGGCAAACGCCCTCTGGCGTGTTTAACACGATGTGATTTCTTCTCCCTCCTGTGAGCCAGGAAAAGTTATTTCGCTTTTGAATCAGGACACCATCAAGCTGTTTTGTTTCCATTAAGCTTCTTACCTGTTCAATCATCTAATCACCTGCCTGTATGGAGTGTTCGAATGAAACGCTTAAATGCTGTTTTCCCTTGCCCGGTTCTTTTAAACACACCCGCCTGCGAAAGAATCTGAGAAAAAATCAGGCCGATTTCTTTTTGTAAAATCGCTTCTATGTTGTCCACTGTAAAGATATGCTCTTCAAGCAGACGCTCCGTCCATGACTCGTGCTTCATAATGGCAGGGCGGGCCTTGATTTGTTCAAGAGGGTTTTCAGAGAGCAGCACCGTTTTTAACTGGCTTAACTCCTCTGCTAATCTTCCAGGAAGGACGGCAAGACCCATGACTTCAATTAACCCGATATTCTCTTTTTTCATATGATGGACTTCTTTGTGCGGGTGGAAGATTCCGTCTGGATGACGTTCGTCTGTACGGTTATTCCTCAGCACTAGATCTAATTCATACTCATCCCCATGACGGCGTGCGATAGGTGTAATCGTATTGTGCGGAGTCTCTCCTGTATGAGCAATCAGATCCACAGCTTCATCTGAATACATTTTCCACTCATTTAAAATAAATTCCGCTGCGTTCGCAAGCATCTGCCGGTCGCTGCTTTGAAGCCGAATCACAGACATCGGCCATTTCACAATGCCCGCTTTCACATGTGAAAACCCTTCGAGAGAAAAAACATCTTCCATCTCTGCTTTCGCCATCGGAAATTCATGTGCACCGCCTTGAAAATGGTCATGACTTAATATACTGCCCCCGACGATGGGGAGATCGGCGTTTGATCCAATGAAATAGTGTGGATATATAGATATGAAGGAAAGCAGTCGTTCAAAGGTCTTTTTTGTGATGCTCATTGGCTCATGTTCACCCTTGAACACAATGCAATGCTCGTTGTAATACACATATGGTGAAAATTGCATAAACCATGATTCATCTGTGAGCGTGACAGGGATAATCCGGTGATTCTGCCTTGCTGGGTGGTTGATCCGTCCCCCAAACCCAACGTTTTCTTTACAAAGGAGACAAAGAGGATATTGCTTTTGACTGAGCTTCTTGGCTTCAGCGATCGCTTTTGGGTCTTTTTCCGGTTTCGATAGATTAATCGTGATCTCCAGTACACCATCGTCTGTAGGTGTAAACCACTGCACATTTTTGGCGATTCTGCCTGTATGAATATAGTGTGCATGCTGCTGCATCTCATAGAACCAGTTTGTGGCGGCCTTTGGCCCTTCATGCTGGCGTTTCTCTTCAAACTTCCCATAGATGACACTTGGAGGCGCCACTAGACAGCCCATGATTTTGGCATCTAGTAAATCACGATACGTATCCGTCCCTTCTGGAATGAGACCTGTTTCCACTGCCCAATCAAGCATTGGCATTAAGATGTCTTCAAGGTCCATTCCGCCTGAGACCTTCCTTGCCTCCGCTTCATCGAGCTCAAGCACTTCAAGCAGTCGATTCCTCGTATAATCGATATCTAGTGGTGATATAAGCTCTTTATCGATCCCGTATTGAATCAGCTGTTCCAGCCTTTCAAAAATATCAGTCGCCATTCCCTCGGTCTCCTCTCTTGCCTACCTGTTATGCTTTACTCACTTTGGTAGCCTTCTGGATGTTTCTGAAACCAATCCCATGCGCTTTGAATGATGGTGTGAAGATCTGCATATTGAGGCTTCCATCCCAATTCTTGCAGCGCCTTTTCTGAAGAAGCTATCAGCTTTGCAGGATCTCCTGCGCGTCTTTTTGCTATCTGTGCTGGAATGGCATGACCCGTTACTTCTCTTGCGGCTTCCACTACCTGCTTCACAGAGAAGCCAGTGCCATTCCCTAAGTTGTAAGTTGCACTTCCTTTTCCTTCACGCAGACGATCAACCGCTAAGATGTGTGCCTCCACTAAATCCATGACATGAATGTAATCTCTAATGCACGTGCCGTCCTCTGTCTCATAATCATCGCCGTAAATCATGATCTGATCACGTTTTCCTAAAGCCACTTGAAGAATAATCGGGATCAGATGCGTTTCTGGCTGATGATCTTCACCGACAAGGCCTTCTGTATGAGCACCCGCTACATTAAAGTAACGAAGCACAACGTACTCTATGCCATATGCTTGCTCAGACCACTTCAGCATTTTTTCAATCGCCAGCTTCGTTTCTCCATAAGGGTTTGTTGGATTCGTCTCATCCGTTTCAACGATCGGCACACGCTTTGGTTCACCATATGTAGCAGCAGTTGAAGAGAAGACGATGCGTTTCACACCAAATTCATTCATCACCTGAAGCAAAGCAGTGGCCCCTCCGACGTTGTTGTCATAGTACTTTAACGGATCGGTCACACTCTCACCAACAAGTGAATCTGCTGCAAAGTGCATCACCGCTTCAATTTGATGCGTTTGAAAAACCCGTCTTAGAAAAGCTTGATCTCTTAAATCACCCTCCTCTAATACAGCTCCCTCAATAACCGCTTCTTTATGTCCTGTCTGCAGATTATCAACAATCACCACTTGTTCTCCTCTAGCTAAAAGAGCCGCCACTGCATGACTGCCAATAAAACCTGCTCCTCCACAAACTAAAATTGTCATTAAATTTCCTCCTTTTATAATTCTCTGGCGCCGCCTCCAATTCCAGCTGTGTAAAAAGAGGCTTGAATTCCTGTTTTTTCTTCGTACATCGCACCTGTTTCTTCTATAAATGAGTCCACCAGCTCTTCTTTCACAATGCTGACTGTGCAGCCCCCAAAGCCAGCACCTGTCATACGGGAACCAATCGTCCCTGGATGGTGCCAGGCGGCTTCTGCCAGTGCATCTAGTTCGAGTCCAGTCACTTCATAATCATTCTTTAAAGAAAGGTGAGAAGCCTTCATGAGAACGCCTAGTTCTTTCATTTTATCATCTTTTAGAAATTTTACTGCTTTCATGGTCCTCTCGTTTTCCGTCACTGCATGTGTTGCACGTTTGCGGCACGTTTCATCTTGAATCAAATGGGCATACTTGGCGAATTCATCCGACGTGAGCTCACATAAATGCGCAATGTCTATTTCTTTCCTAAGGTCGTTTAAAGCAGATTGACACTCAAAACGGCGTTCATTGTATTTGGAGTCTGCCAGTGTCCGCTTTTTGTTTGTATTGGCAATGACGAGCGCTAGCCCCTCTTGCCGAAATGGGCTGTATTCAAAGGAAAGGGTGTCACAATTAAGTAAAATGGCGTGACCTTCTTTTCCAAGGCTAATCGAAAACTGATCCATGATACCGCAATTGACGCCAATGAATTCATTTTCTGCACGCTGCGCAAGAAGGGCGAGATCGACATGTGAAACGCCGAATGACAACCATTCATTGATCAAGACAGCTGTAACGAGCTCAATGGAGGCAGAGGATGACAATCCTGCACCGTTTGGAATATTACCGCCGTACACAATATCAAAGCCTTCTTTTATATCCATGCCTGCTTCAATAAACTGATTGAACACTCCCTTTGGATAGTTCGCCCAGCCGTCCGATTCTACGTAAGCGATTTCAAAAAGATTGAACTCTTTCACACCTTCTTCTTTAAAGTTCAAGGAGTACATTCTGACGCGGCCATCTGTCCGTTTTGCTCCCGCCGCATACGTGCCAAGAGTGAGAGCGCAAGGGAAGACATGGCCTCCATTGTAATCTGTATGTTCACCGATCAGGTTCACCCTGCCTGGGGCGAAAAAATACCGAAGTTCTTCTTGATCTCCAAATTGCTGGTGAAAGGCCGCTCGTAACGTGTCGATCATATCCATTCCCCTTTTCTCTTCTGATAATCTTATTTTAGTTGCCCAGGCAGCGGAAATTCAATGGTAAAAAAACCGTTTAAAAATACCCTTTTTTTGCTGTGAATGGTACGATGTGATATGAGGTGTACCATGATTCAAAATAGAAAAAGGTTGTTTTTTGCTGTGAAGGGGGATTTCCAATTTGAAGAAGGAAGCATTTGCATTTCGTTTTCACCATTCTGATGTGACATTGCCTGCCCAAATATGGTCTGTTGGCTGGGAAGTGCAATCATCTTCGCTGTACAGTTGGAATGGAGTAGAGCGGAAGGATCAGGGCAAGTGCATCTTTCAGCTCACACTGTCTGGACATGGCATGATTGAAATCGGACAGAAGCGATTCAAAGTATTGCCTGGACAGGCCTTTCTCGTGAAAAGCCCAAGTGCCTATCAATACTATTTTCCAGAAGACAGTGAGCATTGGGAATTTCTCTATTTGACCCTTTACGGGGAAGCTTGCGATCTTTGCTTTGATCAATTTATGAATCAAGGAAAGCAGGTCATACGTTTTCATCCAAATTCCAAACCGATCCGCCTGCTAAAGAAAATCTATGATGAAGCCAGTGAAAGACGGATCACCAATCCATTTGAGGGATCTAGCCTTGCTTATCAATTTGTCATGGAACTGTATTCATATTTGCCAAAGCTTGAAGGACAAATGGAGAAATGGCCTGAACCCATCGTCCAAGCGGCCTTGTTTGCAAGTCATCATTTTCACGAGGAAATCGGCCCTGACGACATGGCAGTTGCGGCACGTTTATCTAAAAGTCATTTTACGAGGGAATTCAAAAAGGCAACTGGCTTCACACCGATTCACTATTTAACCAATATTCGTTTAGAAAAGGCGGAAACGTTATTAAAAACAACGAAATACTCGATTGAAGAAATCGCCATACAGTGCGGCTACCGAAACGCGAATTACTTGAATAAAGTTTTTCGAAAGAAAATCGGCATGTCTCCAAAGCAACTGCGGGAAACAAGCGATGCATAATAAAAAGCAGCCGCTTTTCAATTGGCTGCTTCTTTTACGCTTTCGTCAGGTCAACACGAATTCTCCCTTGTCTTAAAACAATGGTCATTTGCGTGTCAGGGGTCATTAAATTTTCTAAAATGTCCGTTGCCGTTTGAAGCGCAATGTCCATTCGGTTGATCTTTTCCTTTTCTTGTTCAGAAAACGCTTCTGGATGTGCGGTCATTTCTTTGACTAGCCTCAACACTTGTTCATGCTGCTTTTCTGTTTGTTGATACACGGCATCATATAATACGTCTGGCCTGCTGCTCATTTCACATCACCTATCTTTTTCATGTGTTAAATCGCATCTTCTTTTGTTTTCTTGAACACGAACCATTTACTGGCGACATAATTGACCACGACAATCACAAAGTTAACAAGGATTTTTGCGACGGTTTCATTGAGCGCCATTTGGCTCACAAATAAGATCATCAGCCCCAGATCTACACCTAGAGACATGAGACGGACACTAAAAAATGAAGAAAGCTCACGCATGAGGCTTTTTGTGTCACGAGCCTTTTGCTTGAAGACATACTTCTTATTGGTGATATAAGCAAAGAGAACAGCAAATACCCATGAAACAACCGTTGCTGTTTTATAATCCATGGAAAACATCTCAACGAATAAATAGAAGCTGACTATGTTGACAATGGTTGTACACACACCCATGACCAGATACATGACAACTTCTTGATACTTTTGAAAAAGGCTATACATGTCTTTCTTCATTCCTTCTTGGTGAATTCTGTTTCTTTTAGAATACCATCTGAAGAAGAACTTCCCAAACGAACAATATGTACGTCCTGCAAAGATGAAATTTGTTCTAACTGATGGCATATGTCAACCTCATCGGTTTATATGAGTCAAACGATTTAGGTCTTTATCATTATTTTAATTTATAATCTTTTAACTGACTTTACAATTGTTTATTATTAGAAGTAAGAAATCAATATTTTTGGGTTTTTTAGTCATTTTTTTAGGGACGTGGTAGGTGATAGATTTTACAAAATAGGTTAAATGTCATCATTTTTCGACAAAAATCTATTTTTGTGCTGCATTCACACACACGTACAGTTACTAGACGGTTTGTTCAAGTCATTGGTTGCAGATGAATATGTCTTATTGAACTGGAGGATATTATGGATACGCAAGTGAAAAGAAGAGTTGACGAAGAGTGGGTTTATTTGATTCAGGAAGCGAAAAAAATTGGACTAGGCATCGAAGAAATACAAGCTTTTTTAACATCCAACGGTGATCAGAAGATGATAAACAAACCGTAAATCAACGCCGTTATCCTTTGTCTTTCAGATTGCTTTGGCTAAAAGTTCTGACCTGTCAATTGACCTTTTGAAAATCCTTTCATGACAATACGCTACAATAATTGAACACCTCATCATACCAATCCCTTCCACTCAATGGGGTTCTGTCTTTCTATTTTAGGAGGACAGTCCGTTTCCCGTTCTTTATATGATTCCTTTTTAACCGCCATTCATGGAAAGTGCCCTTCCTTCGTTATAAAACCAAGCTTCCCACCCATATATTAAGCATGAACACAATACGAAGAAAGAAAGGCGGGTGGAGCGTGAGTTCAGATTCCCTTTCCTATTATCACCACAAAAAGGATCAGTATTATCACGGTGTGAATCCTGTCATCGTCAGCCGTATTCATGAGGAATGGACATCCATTTTGGATATCGGATGCGGCACAGGCCAGCTTGGAAAAGTCCTAAAACAGCAGGGCCGGGCCATATACGGGATTGAAGCTTTTGAGGATGCGGCAAAGCAGGCTGAACAGACGTTAGATCATGTTTTATGCGGCAATATTGAACAG
This sequence comes from Bacillus xiamenensis, assembly GCF_001857925.1. Taxonomy (NCBI): domain Bacteria; kingdom Bacillati; phylum Bacillota; class Bacilli; order Caryophanales; family Bacillaceae; genus Bacillus; species Bacillus xiamenensis. Next base: position 1,893,392 of record NZ_CP017786.1, on the reverse strand, counting down.
ATGGCTCTTCCTTATCGGGATGAACAGTTTGACTGCATGATTTTCGGAGACGTCCTCGAACATTTATTGGACCCGTGGGCTGCTTTAAAAAAGGTCAAACCCTTTCTTAAAAAGGAAGGAGTCATCCTGGCATCCATTCCGAATATTGGTCATATTTCAACGGTTTTAGAATTACTAGCCGGAAAATTTTCTTATACAGATGAAGGGTTAATGGATCAAACACATTTACGTTTCTTTACCCTTCATGAAATTCATGCACTTTTTCATTCAGCGGGATTTCATATTCGAGAACTCGAAACCATTCGCGTACAGCATCCTTCCTATGAGGCCGTAATGAATGATTTGCATGAATTACTTGTGAAGCATGGCATCCGTTTCGATTTTAACGAGGCAGCAACAGCCTATCAATACGTGGTTGAGGCCGTTCAGTTCAATGGATAACCCCGCCATCTTATTTGTCATATGCGTGAATGATGAGTCAATGTTTGAAGCTTGCTTCCGGCAGCTCGCTTCCCTTCCTGCTCCGCATGGGTATCATGTCGAGGTCTTTCCCATTAGACAGGCTTCAAGTATGGCCTCTGGATACAATGAAGCCCTCTCTCATCCCGCTCAATTTAAAATTTATCTTCATCAGGATACACTGATCGTCAAACAACATATGCTTCTAGAACTCATTCCGCTTTTTTTACAACATCCATCACTCGGCTTACTTGGGGTGATAGGTGCAGAAAGTGTGCCTGACAATGGGATTTGGTGGGAAAGCCATAATTGCAGAGGAAAAGTGATAGAGTATCGTCACGACACCTATCAGCTGCTTTCGTTTGAATCACGTCATCAACAAACGGAGAAACAAGATTATTTGAAAGCTTCGGCTGTTGACGGTCTTTTTATGGCGACTCAATATGACATGAAGTGGCGTGAGGATCTGTTTGACGGCTTTCATTTTTATGATGTGTCACAATCATTTGAGTTCGCTCAGCAAGGGTATGAGGTTGGGATTGCGAAACAAGAAGAACCTTGGTGTATACACAAATGCGGAGATCATTTTGACGCTGAAGCATATGAAAAAGCGAGACAAACATTTCTTGCGAATTATCGGTAGAAAGCACCCTTTCCGGGTGCCTTTTTTATGATATACTGTCATAAACAGCCAGATTGTCTCATATGCATTGGAGTACCTTGTCCCTAATTCGTACAAAGGAGGAAACAATGGCAGACAAAAAAGTTCATTATAAGAAGGTTGCCGCTTCAGAGGATTTCAGAAAACTTCTTGAGGAAAAACGCAGATTTATCGTACCGTTGACGATTTTCTTTTTTCTCTTTTACTTTTCACTTCCGGTTGCTACATCCTACTTCACCTTTTTGAACGCGCCAGCAATCGGGGCGATCACTTGGGCTTGGTTATTCGCCCTCACACAATTTGTCATGACATGGGTTTTATGTGGGCTTTATGCGAAAAAAGCAGCTCAGTTCGACAAATATGTAAGCGCTTTAAAAGTTGAATCGAGAGGTGATGACGAATGAGCATGACCGCTTTTATTTTATTCGTAGCGATCGTAGGGCTCACATTGGTCATCACATATTTTGCTGCGAAAAAAACAAGCAATGCAAGTGATTTTTACACAGCAGGCGGCGGCCTTACAGGGTTTCAAAATGGTCTTGCCATCGCTGGTGACTATATGTCTGCTGCTTCATTTTTAGGGATCGCTGGAATGATCGCCTTAAATGGATTTGATGGCTTCTTCTATAGCATTGGCTTTCTTGTAGCATATCTTGTCGTCCTTTATGTCGTGGCTGAACCACTGCGAAATCTAGGGAAATATACAATGGCCGATATGATTGCTGCACGATTCAAACGGCCTGCCATTCGAGGCGTTGCTGCCTTTAACACCATCACGGTCTCTACTTTTTATATGATTGCACAGCTTGTAGGAGCAGGGGCATTAATTAAACTGCTGCTTGGCATTGATTATTGGATCGCTGTGTTAATCGTGGGTGTCTTGATGACCATTTATGTTGTGTTTGGCGGTATGATCGCTACCAGCTGGGTACAGATCACGAAGGCTGTTCTCCTAATGCTCGGAACGTTGATCATATCACTGCTTGTGTTTGCAAAGTTTGATTTTAGTTTGCTGAAGATGTTTGAACAAATGAAAACAGCGACCCCGCTCGGTGAAGCTTTCCTCCATCCGGGGAATAAATATGATGTCCCTTTAGAAACATTGTCCCTTAACCTTGCCCTGGTGCTTGGGACGGCAGGTTTGCCGCATATTTTGATTCGTTTTTATACGGTTAAGGATGCGATTTCTGCGCGGAAATCTGTCCTTTCAGCCACTTGGATCATCGGGATTTTTTATTTAATGACGGTGTTTCTTGGCTTCGGTGCCGCTGCCTTTGTCGGCACAGAGGCCATCACAGCAGCGGATGCAGCAGGAAATATGGCCGCACCACTGCTTGCACAAGCTCTTGGAGGAGATTTCTTATTTGCCTTTGTTTCTGCCATCGCCTTTGCGACTATATTGGCTGTGGTGACGGGATTAGTGCTTTCCGCAGCGTCTGCTTTTGCCCATGACTTTTATAGTCAGATCATCCGTAAAGGGAAAGCGAGCGAACGGGAACAAGTTAAGGCAGCACGCTTTGCTTCCATTGGCGTGTCTATTCTCTCTATTGTCCTTGCGTTATTTGCTCAATCCTTAAACGTCGCTTTTCTTGTATCACTTGCCTTCGCCGTTGCAGCAAGTGCGAATTTGCCATTGATCATTTTCACGGTCTTTTGGAAACGATTCAATTCTACTGGCGCTATAGCAGGAAGCTTAACAGGTCTTTTGAGCGCACTCATCATCGTATCGCTCAGCCCAAGCGTCTGGGACCCATCAGGGGGAGCCATCTTCACAGGAGAGCCGCTCATCCCGCTGTCGAACCCTGGGATTATCTCTATCCCTCTTGGATTCCTTGCGGCTTACTTAGGCACCATTTTCTCCTCTGAAAAAGCAGATGAAGACACCTTTACAGAAATTCAAGTAAAGGCACATACAGGCATGCATATGGATACTGATTGATCAGAAAAGCCGGCTGCTCTGCCGGCTTTTTTGTGTTCTTTCTATTCAAAACAGATCTCAATACGGTTTTAATCGACCTTATCATCTCTCTTTAAATCTTTCTAACCTGTCAATTCTTCTAAACGTGATAAAAGAACAGCATGTGATGATTCTCCCCCCTATTATCAATAAAACTCTTCATCTCTATCACCACTCCCCATTAGCCTGATATTCTCCTGCATCATGTCTTTCCTATGTTATGATTTTACATACACACTGGAAATTCACCTCAAGAAAGGAGTGAATCACATGCATAGACTCTACTCAGCAAAATTATTATTTGAATCTAGCTCCTCACCAGAGGTTAGACCAGAGAAGATCTTTGAGGAGCGAATCATCTTAGTGAGAGCAAAAAACAACCGAAAAGTGAAAGAAATCGTCAAAAACTTTTTTCCAGACGAAACCTTTGAAAATGGAGATCATGGACAAACAACCACAAAACTAGCAGCCATCTTAGATATCTTTGAGCTTGTCGGTAACTTAGACGAAGGTCCCCTGCATTTAAGTGAAGTGTACAGCCGATATCTTCTTTTTGAAAAAGAAATATCTTCTAAAGAAGCGATTGAAGCTTATTCTTTAGACAAATAAAAGAAGCCGGCTGCTCTGCCGGCTTCTTAATATCGCTGGAATAACTCTGGGTTTTTCGGAACATTTTCTAAATAAATGATCTTCCCTTGATCGTCCAGCTCCGCAATATCAATTCCTTCTGCTGTATATAAACGGCCATCTTTCAGCTTTCCACAAACGGCCCAGTTTGTCTCATACTTTCCATCTTCTCGTTTTACCCAGCCATCCCACATATGCTTAATGTCTTCATGTACATGAAAGAACGTGTTTAAAAATTGTGTAAACTCTTGGATACCAGGCTTCTCGGCACCATTTAAGACAATCATGACATCATCCGAAAATAGCGCCAGCAGTTCGTCCATTTGCTCCTGTCCTTTTCCCGCCTCATCATATCGGCGAAAATACGTTTCGAGCACTTCCATCATTCATTCTCCTTTATTTACCTGTCATTTCGATAACAATCGAATAATTAGATTGTACACAATTGTTTCTCCCCTGTCCATTTTTCACCCGGATCAGAAAAAACATGGATTGAACCAATCCATGTCCAGATTGTTGACAAAGGGCTAAAATGATCTTTATTTTAGCCCTTTGTCTTCTTTTCAGCGTGACCTGAAAACCTTTGCAGTCTAGGAAGGACGAGTACCGGAGCGGAGCGAATTTGACATTCGTGAGCACCGGCACGCAGGACTGACAAAGAATGCAAGGGTTTGTCTACACGCTGAACATGGATTGAATCAATCCATGTCTTCTACAGGTTAGTAAGATGCTTTCTCTGATAATACAAGTGATTTTAGTTCTGCTGCTGCTTTTTTGGGATCAGTGCTTTGGCTGATGGCACTAATGATGCTGATGCCATCTGCGCCTGCTTGGATGACTGGTGCCGCATTTTCATAAGTGATGCCGCCGATACCCACAATGGGAATATGAAGGCCATGACGACGTACTTCGTTGATTAAAGAAACACCTTGAACACTTCGTGTATCCTTTTTCGTTTCTGTAGGATAAACCGGGCCCATCCCGACATAATCTGCTCCGTCCTTCACCGCTTGTCGCACTTCATCTAAGTTGTGCGTGGACACGCCTAATATTTTATCCCCAATCCTTTCCCTTACGTCTTGCGCGCGTGCATCCTCCTGTCCAACATGGACTCCATCTGCATCAAGGTCTATCGCAAGCTGTACATCATCATTCACAATAAAGGGGACATTCGCTTCTTGGCAAAGTGCCTGAATTTGCTGGGCCAAATATTTCTTCTCTTCACCTTGCAGAGCTCCTTCACCTTTTTCACGAAATTGAAACATGGTGATGCCGCCTTGAATGGCTTCTTTCACGACATCAAGCGGATGTCTGCTTGTATTCGCTGTTCCCATAATAAAATAAACCGATAATTGCTGTTTGATTTGCTGTTGATCAGCCTTCGTCATGCAAAACTCCCCCTATTTTCCCAAGCGTCATCACATCATTGCCATTTGTATTTGATAATGCGTTTAATAGTTCCATTTGAAAGGTCCCCGGCCCTTTCTCTTTTGTCTCCTGAACAGCCTTTTCAGCAGCGACACCATAAAACAGCAGAGCTGCTGCTGAGGCATGAATTGGACGTTCACCTGTTGCACAAAATGCCCCTATGACAGATGTAAGTAAACAGCCAGTCCCTGTCACCTTGGTCAGCCATTCATGTCCATTATGAATGGACAGAACCTCATCTCCATCTGATACGACATCGACTTTTCCTGTGATCACCACAACAGTCTCCAGTGCTTTTGCCGCTTGCTTTGCTAAAGACGATACATTTCCACTTGCCTCTTTTGCATCAACGCCTTTTGACTGCCAGCCATCCACTCCGATTAAATGAGCCACTTCAGCAGCATTTCCTCTGACAACCGTTATGTTCACTTGCTGTAACAGCTGTTTCGCCGCACTCGTCCGAAACGCAGTCGCACCCACACCAACAGGATCTAAAAGGACCGGTACACCTTTTTCATTGGCCGCTTGTCCAGCGATATTCATTGCCTCCACCGTATCCTTGGTCAGTGTGCCGATATTCAGCACAAGTGCATCAGCTAATTGCGCCATTTCGGCCACTTCCTCTTTTGCATTTGCCATGACTGGAGAAGCACCTAAAGCAAGCAGTCCATTCGCTGTAAAATTCGTCACGACTTGGTTGGTGATATGATGGACGAGTGGATGATCCGCTCGAACCTTCTCCAATAGATGAGACGCGCTGCTTAATTTCATCAGTATCATCCTCCCTTTTACTCTGCATCCCAAACATAGGATTTTGTATGCTTTAACCATTCTCTTGCTGCAAAGGACAAGTAGCGGTCCTTTCGCCAAATGACACCCAAATGCCATGGAATAGACGGATTTAAGGAAATAACCCTCACCTTTTCAGGATCTAGATCACGGCAGATCCGTTCAGGCAAAAGCCCGATCCCAAGGTTCTCAGCTACCATTTCACTTATGAAATCCCATTGTGACGTTTCATAAATGACGTTTGGTCTGAACCCCGCATTCATACATTCATTCAAGATTCGGCTGTGCAGAACGAAATCCTCTCTAAAGAAAATAAAAGACTCTTCCTTTAAGTCGGCTAAATGCACCTCATCACGTCCTGCCATCGGATGCGATGGATGCGTCACAAGCTTCATATTTTCTTTAATAATGGTGTATGTATGAAAAATTTTATCATTTGCAGGCAGAACAATCACACCAATATCTAACGACCCATCCTCGACCCCTTCCTCTACTTTAATGGAGCCGTGCTCCACCAATTGAAAGGTGACATCTGGATAATGCTGGCGGAATTCTCCCATGACATTTGGGAAAAAACTTGATCCAATCATAGGCGGCAGTCCTATTCGGATATGTCCTTTTTTCACATGCATGACATCATTTAATTCACTTGTTAAATTCTGAAATGATTGTGTGATTTCACTCGCCTGTGTATACATGGTTTGTCCAGCATCTGTCATTTCAACCTGCCTGCCATTACGGTAAAACAACTGCACCCCCAGTTCATCCTCTAGGTTTTTGACCATCTTGGAAATGGTCGGCTGCGACACATAAAGGGATTGTGATGCTTTCGTAAAACTCTTTAACCTTGCCACTTCTAAGAAATATGTTAAATGTCTGATGTCCATATGATTCACCCTTTCTATAGACAAAAGGAATAATAACTATTCAATATATGTATTTTACCTATAATGAAACGTGCTGTACACTTTAAAGTAAGCTCACCGATTAGAACGTTGTTTTGTTTTTGTGAAACAGTGAACAATTTATATAGAAAAAGGAGTGAACAGAAAGTGCAATTGCTCAGAACGCCGCTGATGGCTATCCTTCAGATTATGGCTTTATTTGTTTTTGCGAAATTGATGAATGTGCTGGCGGCCTTTTTGCATTTAAGAATTCCGGGCACAATCTTAGGCATTCTTGTCATTTTCTTATTACTTCATTTTAACATCATTCAATTAAAATGGATTGAACTTGGCGCCGTATGGCTGCTTGGAGAACTGCTGCTGTTCTTTATCCCTTCAGCAGTAGGTGTGATTGATTATGGAACATTGCTTTCTCAGTCTGGCACAAGTATTGTCCTTGTTGTTTTACTTAGTACCTTTGTGGTCATGCTCTCGACTGGCATGATGACGCAGATGATTGCGAAAAGAAAGGAGCGAAAAAAGCTATGTTAGTTGGCGGACTATTTTTGATCTTAACGATTCTGATCTATCTCGGCTCAAAAGCGGTTTACAAACGGCATCCGAAAGTCTACGTCTCCCCTTTACTTGTGACCCCTGTCGTCCTTGTGGCCTTGCTGTTAATCGTGAACATTCCTTACGACGCTTACAATCAAGGCGGGAAATGGCTGACAAATATGCTTCAGCCTGCGACTGTGGCATTTGCCATTCCTTTATATAAGTATTTTCACATTCTGAAGAAGCATGCAGTCGAAATCATTCTGAATGTGGCCTGCGGTTCTGTCGTTGCCATTTTATCAACAGCATTTATCGCCAAATGGTTTCATTTGGACACGGGCCTTATTGAGAGCCTCGTCCCAAGGTCCGTCACAACACCTGTTGCAATGAGCGTGTCTGAAATGATTGGCGGCATGCCGTCCGTTACGGCTGTATTCGTCATTTTAACAGCCCTATTTGGCTCGATCATTGGCCCATTGGTCATCCGTTATTTCCGCATTGATAATGACATTGCAATGGGCGTCCTGCTTGGTACAGGAGCTCACGGTGCAGGAACATCGAAGGCCTTTGAACTGAGCTCCGTCTCAGGCACGATCTCAAGTGTATCCATGATTATTTCAGCCATTATTACATTATGTGCAGCGCCTATCCTCATGTCGTTTGCCTTATAGAAAAAGCCATTTCCCCTTATCGGAAAATGGCTTTTTTCTTTAAGCTTGGATGAAGACAACCTTTAAATAGTTCCCCTCGGGATAATTTTTTGTTGTACGGAAGTCCTCAGGGAGTGTATATTCTTCAAGAATACGATACGTCTTCCCTGATTCTTTAAAGGCCTGTGCAATAAATCCTTTAAACTTTTTCATCCCAAATGCACTGCTATTGGTTGATGCCACAATGACGCCGTTTTCAGCTGTGATCTGGATGGCTTCTTTTAATAGTTTCTTATAATCCTTCGCCGCACTGAATGTGTGTTTCTTCGTTCGTGCAAAGGAAGGCGGATCCAAGATGACTAGATCATAGGTCCAGCCTTTTTTCGCCGCAAACGGAAAGTATTTAAATACGTCCATGACTTTAATATCCTGCTCGTCCACGTCAATTCCATTCACTTCAAACTGCTCGGCTGTCTTTTTCAAACTGCGATTTGCGACATCCACACTTGTCGTACGGCTCGCTCCGCCAAGCGCTGCTGCCACCGAGAAAGCGCCGGTATAAGAAAACGTATTAAGAACGGTCTTTCCTTTTGCATAGCGATCTCGAATTGCTTTTCTTACATGACGCTGATCAAGGAAAATGCCTGTCATTGCACCATCATTTAAGTAAACTGCCACGTTCATCCCGTTTTCTTTCACGATAAGAGGAAAGTCACCTTTCTCTCCCTTCACAAAATCGTCGTCCTCAATATATTGTCCAGATGTATCAAATCGTTTCTTTTCATAAATTCCTTTATAGTCAGGGTACACCTGCTCAAGCGCAGTCAATACCTCTGCTTTAAATGTATAAACACCTTCACTATACCATTGGATGAGATAGAATCCGTCATAATAATCAATCGTGAATCCACCAATTCCATCTCCCTCTCCATTGAACACACGAAAAGCCGTTGTCTGCGCATCACGAAATAAATGCGTTCTACTTTTCGCTGCCTGCTCCAGCTTAGAGACAAAAAAGGCTTGATCTATTGTTTCGTTCGCATCAAAGGAAAGCACCCAGCCAATCCCTTTATTTTGCACACCATAATACCCTTTTCCTAAAAAAGAGCCTCTTTCATCCACCCATTCAATGAGCTCGCCTTCCTGTACACCGTTCACACGTGATACAGCATCTTTTGAAATAAGCGGATATCCCTTTTTCACTTGTTCTGCAAATGTTTGTTTTAATGAGATTTTTTTCATTTGTGTCATCCTTATCCTAAATTGACTCTCTCTATCCTACCATATGAATGTATACGTTACTTCTATTATGATAAGATGAGGAGAAAAATATCAACATGACATAGAGGAGGCTCTTCTTTTGACAACATTACGCTTAGATCATACAGGTATTATGGTTACAGATATTGATCAGTCCATTGATTTTTATGAAAAGGTTGTGGGCATGAAATTAAAGGATCGAATCACACATACAAACGGAGTCATTGAGCTTGCATTTCTTGGATTCAAGGACGAAGCAGAGACAGAAGTTGAGCTCATTCAGGGCTACAGCAGTGATCTGCCATCTGAAGGAAAGGTTCATCATCTCGCCTTCACAACAGACAATATTCACGCTGAATTCAATCGTATTCAAAAGCTGCAAATTGAATTAATTGATGAAGAAATCACAACATTGCCAAATGGATATTGCTACTTCTTTTTCAGAGGACCTGACCAAGAATGGATTGAATTCTTTCAGCGCTAATATTTCCTAGGAAATGCATGTCATATTAGGGGCTTTTCACATTTGTGAACATGCAAATAAGACGGGCATTACCTGTTTATCGGTGCCGTCTTCCTTGCTACCATTGTACTTCTTCATTTATTGAGTGAATTTGTTCATTCTAGTCACTTCATTTTTCAACAAAAGAAAAAGAGTAAGAGCATGTATCCCTGCTCTTACTCTTTTTTTATAACACCTTACTAAGAAATAATTTTGTACGCTCGTGCTGCGGGTTTCCAAAGAGTGCTTCTGGTTTGTCTTCTTCGACGATATATCCACCGTCCATAAAGATCACGCGGTCTCCAACCTCTCTAGCAAAGCCCATTTCATGTGTGACGACAATCATCGTCATCCCTTCGACTGCTAGTTGTTTCATGACAGCTAACACATCCCCAACGACCTCAGGGTCAAGCGCAGATGTCGGCTCATCGAATAATAGCACTTTCGGGTCCATCGCCAAGGCTCTTGCAATGGCGACACGCTGCTTTTGGCCACCGGATAATTGGTTAGGGTAGCTTTTGGCTTTGTCTTTTAAGCCGACTTTTTCAAGCAAGTCTATAGCTTTTTCGACTGCCGCCTTCTTTTCGACACCTTTTACTTTAATTGGTGCGATCGTGATATTTTCTAAAACGGTTTTATGAGGAAATAAATTAAAGTGCTGAAACACCATGCCCACTTCTTGTCGTACTTTATTGATGTTGACCTTTGGGTCTGTAATCGTATGTCCATTGACAACGACCTCTCCAGCCGTAATATCCTCTAATTTATTGAGACATCTTAAAAACGTGCTTTTTCCTGACCCAGAAGGACCAATGACACACACGACTTCCTTTTCCTCGATGACTGCATTAATATCCTTTAAGACTTCGTTTTCGCCAAAGGATTTCTTTAAATTTTTCACCGTAATCATACTCATTTCACATCAAATCTCCTTTCTGCGTAACTAGCCAGTAGAGAAAGTAAATAAATGATCACGAAATAAATGACACCGACAATGAGCCAGACATTCAAAGGATCAAATGTAGCCGATGCTTGAACTTGTCCCCTCTGCATGATATCGGCGATCCCGATAATGGATAAGAGTGACGTGTCCTTCAAGCTGATGATGGCTTGGTTGGTAATGGCTGGAAGCATGCGACGAAATGCCTGTGGCAGGACGATAAAGCGCATGTTTTGCCCACCTGTAAATCCTAAAGAGCGTGCGGCTTCTGTTTGTCCTTTGTCAATGGACTGAATTCCTGCACGAATAATTTCTGAGAAATAAGCCCCCGCATTAATCGCTACTGTAATAATCCCTGCCGGCACTCGATCAAGCGAGATAAATTCAAGTGTATTTAAACCAAAATAAATGAAAAATAGCTGTACGATAAATGGCGTACCTCGAATCGCATTCACAAAAACAAGTGCAATGAAATTCAAGATTTTAAATGGTGACAAGCGGAATAATGCCACAATTAAACCGATAATAAACCCTAAAATGATGGCAACAACAAAGATATATAAAGTGGTTTGCAAACCATCCATTAAATACGGAAATGCATTAACAATCGTGTCCATGTTTCTCCCTCCCTAATTCACATACGGTTTACACATAAAGAAAGCGCGCTCGTAGCGCGCCTCGCTTTTGTTATGACTTCAAATATTTTTCAATAATTTTGTCATATTCACCGTTTTTCTTTAGGTTCTCTAGGCCTTTATTGATTTTCTTCAATAGGTCTTGGTTTTTCCCCTTCATCACAGAGATACCATATTGGTCTCCATTCAAGCGGTCTCCAACTGTTTTCAATTTTAAATCTTGTTGAGCAATTGCATACGTAATGACAGGATAATCTTCAATCAATGCGTCTGCATTTCCGTTAGATACTTCTTGGAACATAGATGGACTATCATTAAATTGAACAACTTCATACCCATATTTATCAGCGTTATCAGATGCAAATTTCGCTCCTGTTGTCCCATTTTTAACCGCTAGCTTTTTCCCTTTTAAATCATCAATCGATTTGATGCTGCTGTCTTTCTTCACAACAACTGTCAGTCCAGCGTCAAAGTATGGATCTGAGAAATCCACTTTCTTTTTACGCTCATCTGTAATACTCATTCCGCCCATTCCAACATCAAGCTGACCAGCTTGCATTGCTGGGATAATCCCTGAGAAGTCCATTGCTTCAAGCTTCACTTTAAAGCCTTGGTCTTTCGCAATTGCGTTAATTAAATCTACGTCTATTCCTTCATATTTACCGCCCTTTTCAAATTCAAATGGCGGATATGTTGTATCTATCCCAATTTTATATGTACCTTTGCTTTCTCCTGAACCGCTGTCCGATTTTGATCCACAGGCTGCCATGACGAGCACAACAATTAATCCCATGATCAGTAGCATCGATTTCTTCATAAAACACGACCCCCTATTGTCAGTTTGTCTAAATATTCGCAACAACAATCTTACTATAACACGCTAAAGCTACGATGTGTGATATTTTTTATCAATACCAAAGATCTATACAATTCTAGATCGATAGTCTCTTTAAATTTTACTTTTTTGCGAATAACTCATTTTATTCCGAAAGCAGAGTGATTCACAATATTTATGTTATAAAATCTCACAAAAAAAATAAGGATTACCCTTTAGAACCGACGTTTCTTTCTAATCTATGAAAAAATACTCTTCCACCGCCTTCCTCCCTCTATTAATATCGTGATATATTTTCTCCAACATCCTCTTTTTACCTAAAAAAATGCAAGCGTATACAAACGAGCGGTTATTCCCTTTATTTTTCACAAATGGTTGAATTTACATCAAAAAACATGTTTTACAAATTGCGAGAGACCGCTTAAAATATAAGAAGATACATTCAAATGAACGGGAATCGGAATACATGAATAGGTGAAGAAAGGAGGATGCCAATTGGCAGAAACAGGTGTTTTATCGTCCGTCGATGTAGCAAACATGCTAAATGACTGGTATGTCATGATGAAAAAAAGAGAGATACAAGAAGCCATTCAACTAAAAGAAGACATTCTTCAAGCGTTTGATCAAATGGAAGAGAATCAAGACGTTTTACTTTACTATCAACTTCTAGAATACCGTTTCAAGGATTTAATCGAAGATACAGCTTCGTTAGATCATAGTCTTTTTGTTGATGAACATGCAATCCGGACAGATGATATGCTCAGCTACTATTTTTATTTCTTTAAAGGAATGTATGAAATGCGCAGAGGGAATCAGGATACAGCATTACACCATTTGAAATTGGCCGAGGATAAATTAGATCTCGTACATGATGACATTGAAAAAGCAGAATTCCATTATAAAACAGGGTGCCTATACTATAATATTAGGTCCACACTTCTCTCCATCCACCACTTGAAAATGGCTTCATCTATTTATGACGCAGATCCATGTTATGTGAAAAAATCAATCAGCTGTCAAATGATGCTCGCTTTGAATTATGCTGATCAATCGAAATATGATGAGGCAGAAACTTTATTTGAACAAGTGATTCATTCACTAGAACAGATGAAGGACCCAGATTTACTTGGTCACGCGTATTGCAATGCAGCCTTTATAAAAAGCTTAAGAAATGAATATAGTGAAGCTGTACCGCTCCTAGAAAAAGCTTTATTGATTGAGGCATTCGAAACTTCTTCTCCAGGCGGCTATTTACTGGCCATGTATGCCTACACGAAAGCACTATTTAAGCTGAAAAAGCCTGGTTTGTTCCACTATTATGTACAGCTTTCACTTCAAAAAGCAGAAAATTTAAAACAACGAAACATTTCACTTAAATTATCAATTTTAGAAACACTCATGCTCCAGCCAGACAACATGATTGAGCAGATCATTTCTTATTGTGATCAATTAGAATCCATGAATTTCCTTGTTGATCTTGAGGCCATCTGTCAAGATGTAGCGGCATATTTAACTGAAAATGGTCTTCATCAAGAATCAACTTATTTTTGGAACAAGGCGTTATCAATCAAAACTTGTTAAGAAGATGGAGTGATGTATGATGAAGAAATGGCTTATTTTAAGTTCAATTTTTGCACTCTTGATCACAGGTGTTTTCATTGGTACTTCTACCCAAAAAGGCAGCCAATCTGCCCAATCACAAGATGAGGGTACGATCATTCAAAAGAGAGATCGCGGAACCAACCCTTAATACGACTGAAAAGAGTAGCTGTGATCATAACCAGCTACTCTTTTTTATCTGCTAATCAATTTCTCGTTTGATATTTTGCATTTTTTCATCTAAGTAATGGGCGATATCTGCCGCTTCCTTTAGCTCATCAGTGAGCTGATGAGGGACATCATTTTGCAGTTTATAATAGATTTTATGTTCAAGACTCGCCCAAAAATCCATCGCAATGGTCCGCACCTGAATCTCAACCTTCACATGCTCCACACGATTCGTTAAGTAGACAGGAATTTCAACAATTAAATGCAGACTTCTATAACCATTTGGTTTTGGATCTTGAATGTAATCCTTTACCTCAAGAATCTTTAAATCCTCTCTTTGCCTCAGCACATCAATAATGTTATAGATATCTTGAATAAAAGAGCAGATGATGCGGACACCAGCGATATCATGAATATGCTCCTTGGCACATTGTGTGGTGATGTCGCACCCTTTCCTTGCTAGTTTGTTCACGATGCTTTCAAAGGATTTGATGCGTGATTTTGTATGCTCTATTGGATTGTGTCCATGGATTAAATTATATTCCTGACTAATGATCGAAAACTTTGTATCCATTTCATCTAATGCAAATTTATATACTAATAATTCATTTTTCCAGTCTTCCATGACACTTTTCAAATCTTCTACATGAGTTGCTGACATATTCATTTCTCTTTGTCATCTCCTTTTGGCAAACAGCTGTTACACCGCTTTCCGTTTACTAGACGGAGAAAGGACTCGAATGGTTTTAAAAAAATACATCTTAGCCCCGCTGTTTGTAATAAGTCAGCGCTAATGCAAGTGCCAGCACAGATCCTTTTACAATATCCATCGCGTAATAAGGGACAGACATCATCACAAGACCATTTTGCAAAATACCGATGAGCACCGCACCAATAAATGTACCAAATGCGTTTGGTTTACCTGCTCCCATGACCGAAAAACCGATAAATGCAGCAGCAACGCCATCCATTAAATAAGGCGTACCAGCATTAATTTCTGCTGTCATGACCCTTGAAGCGAGCACGATACCACCGATTGCAGCAAATAAAGCAGACAGAAGGTATGCTGCGATTTTGTATTTGTTCACATGTATGCCAGATAATCGGGCCGCCTCTTTATTTCCACCGATGATATACATCAATCGCCCGTGCTTTGTGTAGGTCATGAAAACATGCGCAAACAACACGATGGCTGCCATAATCATAATGATATAGGGCACCTGCCCGATTTTGCTGAAAAAGGCAGGGATGGTACCAGTTGAGAACGTGCCATCCGGCATCACCATATTTTCAGAAATGGTTGCCCCTTTCGTATAGGTTTGTGCCAGCCCTTGAATGATAAACATCATGGCTAATGTCATGAGCATATCTGGGATCTTCATTTTGACAATCATCCAGGCATTCAGCAAGCCGACAATAAGGGAAGCCGCTAGCGCAGAAAGGATCGCAATCAGTGGGTTTTGCGAGAACCATACAAACATAGAAATCACAATCGCATTCGATAACGTTGCAACCGATCCTACGGATAAATCAAAGCCATTCACTGCTAATGAGATGGTTAATCCCACCGCAATGATGGTCACAATGGAGATGGATCGTAAAATATTGATGATATTACCTGACTGTAAAAATGCTGGATTCGCTGTCGCAAATACAACAATCAATACGACGATTGTTAAAATGGTGCCATATTGATAAAAGAAATCAAACAGGTGAAATGTTGGCCGCTGTTTTTTGATTTGCTGAACAGGGGCTGAAATTTGTCGCTCACTCATGATTGTCCTCCTGTTGAATGATATAAAAGCTCTTCTTCTGTCGTTGGTGCAGTCATTTCCCGGGCAATGCTGCCATCGTATAGGACGTATACTCGATCTGCGATCCCTGCGATTTCCGACAGTTCACTTGAGGCATAAATAACGGATTTTCCACGGGCAGCAAGCTCTGCAATAAGAGTGAAAATGTCTTTTTTCGCTCCAACGTCTACGCCTTTGGTTGGTTCATCAAAGAGGTACACATCCGCCTCAGCCAGTAGCCATTTTCCAATTGCAATCTTTTGCTGATTGCCGCCAGATAGATGCTTCACCTTCGCTTCCAGAGAAGGTGTTTTGACACCTAGCCGTTTGACGATTTCACTTGCTGCCTGCCTTTCCTTAGAACGATGTAAGAAGCTGAACATCCTTGCAAACGAACGGAGGCTTGCAGCTGTTAAGTTCCATCCCACGGTCTCTTCTGTGAGAATCCCTTCTTTTCTCCGCTCTTCCGGCACAAGGGCAATTCCAGCTCTCACGGCCTGATGAGGCGATTGGATGTGAATGGTTTGACCATGAAGTGCCACAGTGCCTGTCTTTTTTTCTGAAGCACCGAACAGGGCTTTGCACAGTTCCGTTTTACCAGCGCCGACTAGTCCTGCGATCCCGAGGATTTCCCCTTTTTTCACATGGAGGTGAATGTTGTTCAATTTATGCTGGTCATGCAACTCTTTCACGTCAAGCACAATCGGTGCATCCTTCAAAGGTGTACGGGGCGGGAATTGCTCCTCTAATGGTGCACCTAACATTTCTTCAATGACCTGCTTTGGATCGGTCTCTTTGACAAGGTGTACCGCCACATCGGTTCCATTCCTCATCACAGTCAATTCATCGCAAATGTTGAAAATTTCTGGCATGCGGTGCGAGATAAAAATGATGCCCGTGCCTTTCTGTTTCAATTGCTGAATCATTGAGAATAATTTGCTTGTTTCCGCATGACTGAGTGGAGCCGTTGGTTCATCTAAAATTAAAATGCTGCATTTGATAGAAACAGCTTTGGCAATGAGCACCATCTGTTTTTCTGCCAGTGTCAGGTCACTCACAAGACGCTTCGTGGAGATGTCAATGTCCATCTCTTTTAATAGTTGAGCTGCCTTGCGATGAAGCTCTTTCCAGCGGACAAATGGTTTTTTCTCAATCTCATGTATCATCATATTTTCACCAACACTTAAATAGGGAACGAGGGCTGTATCCACTTCTTGATGGACTGTCTGCACACCATATGAGGCCGCATCCTTCGGTGTTTGAATCGCTGCCGCCTCGCCATTGATGTGGATGGTTCCTTCAAAATGCGAATGAGCACCAGAGAGAACCTTCATTAACGTGGACTTCCCAGCACCGTTCGCCCCAATAAGGGCATGGACCGTTCCTCTTTTTAATGTGAAATTCACTTGATCCAGCGCTTTGACCCCTGGAAATTCAATCGAAATGTTCTTCATACAAACAAGTGGCGATGTCATAGGTGTCCTCCTTCTCTACTGATCGTCATTTGAAAAACGAAACACCCTCTATTGAAAGAGAGTGCACGCGGGTTATTTTGCATAATGCTTCTTCAAGGTCTTCATCCAATCTTCTTCAAAGGCAGTCGATGAACCGAACCCTTTTACTTCCTCTGCAAGATTGACCATATTGATGGCCTTTCCTGCTTGTTGAAGTTGCTTTTGTGAAATGAGGGAGGCCTCAAGGTCATAGGAAGATGGCGTTTTCTCGCCAGCTATTTTCTTCGCAAGAATCCTCACGTCGACTGCCCCGATGAGCTTCGGATCGACCGCTGCTGTGTACTTCCACGGACTGTTTTCCGAAGTCATTTCTTGCAGATCGGCATTAGACACATCAATACCGTAAATTTTCACTTCTGTTCTTCCTGCTTCCTTTAAAGCTCTTGCCGCACCGATGGCAAATGCATCCCATGTGGCAAAAATCGCATCAAGCTTGCCCTTTGGATACTTATTCAGCATCGCCGCTACTGCATTTTGTGTTTGAACAGACGTATCAGAGGAAGCAACGCCAAATCGGTCAAGCTCCTTGATCCCTGTATGTTGTTTGAGCGTTTCTTGGTACACCTTGTTTCGTCTCACCATCGGCGGGAACCCGTCTACCCAAAGGTACGCAATGTTTGCTTTTCCTTTAAAATCAGCCACGAGCGCGTCTAATGATTTTTTCGCTAATTGTTCATCATCTTGAGATGTCACGGTGACTCCTTTGATGTCCTTTAGCTTCGGGTTCGAATCAAACGCCACAACTGGGATGCCTTTCGCTGTGATCTTCTTCACATCAGCGACTGTCGCCTCATCATCCCCATGCGAGATGATAAAGCCATCATAGTTTTCTTCTAGTGCCTGAGAAATGGCATCATGGAACTTTGCTGTATCACCATTTGCCGTGTAGACGTCCACTGTAAAGCCCAGCGCTTCACCTTCTGCCTTTGTCCCTGCTAAAAATTGAGCCGTATGATCGTCCCCGCCAATTTTGCGGATGACTTTAATTTTTGCTCCCTGCCCCTTTGCAAAGCGCTTCGGTACATTGTCAAAGGATACCTTTTCGTTTGCATTGGCTTTTGAGCCTGCGCTCGATCCCGTACCGCAGCCAGATAATAGAACTGTCAGGATCGTCAATAATACAAGGGATGATGTCCAATATTTACGTTTCATTGTTGTTCCTCCTTCAATTATTTTAGTTTTCACATCAGAAAACTAGGGTAAAAAGTGGGAAAATGCCTGTCAACCAATCATTTGTTTCTTCAAAAGAAACAAAAAAGCCTCTCTTGTAAAGAGAGGCTTGATCACCGTTGCATGAAACATGTATCGGGAAGTCTTCCTCTCTTATCTGTCAAAGCTGTAACAGCTTTGCAGGAATTAGCACCAATTTCTTGAATAATAGAAACGGTTGCCGGGCGTCATAGGGCCAGTCCCTCTGCCTCTCTTGATAAGAGATGTGTTATGAAGTTTGTTTTAGTTGAAATGTCTTCTTAACTTTAATGTGATGTTCCATCATTGTCAATCATTTTTTGAATATTTTAAATTTGATATCGTGATCAAAAAGAAATCGAATGATAAAAAAACCTGATAGTCAATGACTATCAGGAGCAAGATTTGCGTGTTTTTAGGTTGTTTTGGAACTGTCATGAATAAGAAATGAAATGTGCCGAAATGTTTGATTATGAGCAGACTTTCCCTGTATTTGCATTGATTTTCACTGTTTGCTCTTTTTGAGACTGATCAACGACTTTGATGACATACATTGTTATATTGCCTTCTTTCTTTAATTGCATATCTTTGACTACGCCTGTGCAATTTTTTAAGGCAATCTCTTTAGCATGTTGTTTTGTAATTCCCTCTGCTTTTGCAGACACTTTTTGTTTCATTACTTGACCCTTTTCACAATTGATATGATACGTGTAAGCTTTTCCATCCTCACCCAATACTTTTATCACATAAACATATTCATCTGTATCCTTTTTTAATTGTACCGATTGAATAGCACCTTTTGTTTTAGAAAGTGCAATCGTTTCTGCTTTTGATTTCGAAATACTGATCGTTTGACTGCCAGTTTGGTGTGAGATTACCTTTCCATTTTGACAGTTGATTTTTTCAACATGTTGTTTACCATCGTCACCTAGTAGCTTAATGACGTAAACATAGGTCTGATCCTCTTTTTGCATTTCTAATGACTGAATGACACCTGAGCAATTTTTCAAAGCAATCTTTTGAGCGGTTTGCTTGTTAATTGCTTTTTCTTTTTTTGCTGTTTCGTGCTTGATGATTTTTCCTGTATGACAATTGACTTTCAGCGTATGCTGTTTACCATCTTCTCCAAGAACTTTAACCACATAGACTGTTACTGACTTTTCAGTTTTTACAGTAGTCGATTGAATGACACCTGAACAATTTTTCAAAGCCACTTTTTTCGCAGTGGCTTCTGTTACAGCCGTTTGTTCTTGCTTGGTCGTTTGTTGGACAACGTCACCCTCCTTATGCAATACAGCAGCATGTGCCGATGTTAATGAGCTAATTGAAATAATTGTTCCTAAAGCAGCTCCTGATAATACTTTAAATGGTCCTTTCATAATGAAATGCCTCCTCAAATTTACTGTTGAGCTTCTCCCAACACTAGCGATTCTACACCCTCAACCTGAAAAGGACTTTAAGGCCACCTGAAAATAAGCTGAAAACTGATAAATATCTTATTTTGGTTGTGACATTCTTTGATATAAAGGGATATTTTTGCTCATTTGAAGCATGGAAAAAATAGCATATCTTTCATTCAACTCATTTTCAGCTGTTTTTCAGGATACTTTCAGCTAAACACAAAATAATAACGGTATGAGCTTTTTGGAAGGAGTCATGATCATGAAGTATCAGCATATTAAATTACTTGTAGTCGATGACGAACCAGCCATTGTCGACTTTTTAACATTGGGGCTCGAAAACGAAGGTTTTCAAGTTAAAACTGCCACTGATGGTCTATCCGCTTTAAACATAGTCAAAACGTATCAACCACACATATGCATTTTGGATGTGATGATGCCAGGTATGGATGGCTATGAAGTATGTAAATTGATGAAGAAGGTTTGTCAAATCTCAATTATTATGCTTACTGCAAAAGATGAAGTCGAATACCGAATCAAAGGTTTGTGTGGCGGAGCAGATGATTATATGATGAAGCCATTTAGCTTTGATGAGCTTCTTGCAAGAATTCAAGCGAGACTGCGCAATCAATTTCCTTACTTATTAAGTGATTTATCTATTGGCCCTTTTCAAGTTGATGACAGAAGAAAGGAAATTCGCTTCAACCAAAAGGTATTAAAGCTCTCTGCCACGGAGTATGAGCTGTTAAAGTTATTCATTGTCAATCATGGTATTGTATTGAGCAAATCAACCATTTTAGAAAAGGTTTGGGGCTATGATTTTAATGGGGAGGACAATATTGTCGAAGTTTATATCCGTGCTTTACGAGATAAAATTGGTGACAAGGAACACAAAATGATACGTACGCTTAGGAGTACAGGCTATAGATTGGATATTCAATGAGCATGCGAATTCGGTCATTACGTATTCAGCTATTGTTAGGTTCTTTTCTCATTCTTTTCTTCCTACTTGTTGCCATTGGTTATTTTCAGTTTATCTTTATGAAGCAGTTTTTATATGAAAACAAAGCTCTCAGCCTACAAAGTCATATTTTGTCCGTCCCTGGGGAAACTTGGCTTGAACATAGCGAACCCTCTGCATTAGAAAAATCAAACATCCCAAATGTTTTCTTTCCAGGAGTGAGTGTCGCCTTTGTCTCTACTCATGAAAAAGTAACCGTTTTGTCCAAAGATCCTCATGCAGGGTCTGTCCCAACATTAAAAAAGGAAACATACCGTCACTTTCTTCAACCGAAAAAAAGACTTAATTTTAAACTGTTAAATGAACATTCAGGACAAGAAATTCTTGTCGTTGTTGAACCCATCCGTATAGATGGAAAAGTAGTCGGTGCAATTCAAATGAGCTCCTTTACAGTGGGTCTCACAGATATTCTTTATAAGCAGATGAAAAACTATGCCCTCATATCATTTATGGCTTTGTTCATCGGATTTACTATCCTTTATTTTGTATTGTCTATCGCACTGAAACCCTTATTTTCAGTCATTCGCTTGATGAAACAAATTGATGCAAATAATTTACACCAGCAACTCCCTTCATTTCCTAGGCAATATGAGATTCATGTTCTTTCCGTTTCATTAAATGCTATGCTGAAACGAATTGAAGAAGCATTTGACGCGGAACGGAGAGCAAAAGAACGAATGAGACATTTCATTTCTGATGCTTCTCATGAACTCAGAACACCACTAACATCCATTCGGGGGTTTTTAGAAGTGCTATTACGGGGAGCTGCCACCACACCAAAACAATTGGACTTGTCTTTAAGAAATATGCATACTGAATTAACCCGTATTCAGCGTCTTGTGGAAGATTTATTAACACTTGCTAAACTAGATAAAGCGCCTACTCTCCAAAAAGAACCTGTCTATTTAGATCAATTATTACAAGAGATGAAACATCAGCTTGACCTTTTGGCAGGGGGCGGACATGTGATGTATCATGTTGAGAGTGGCGTATTCACCTGCGTGGATATTGATAAGATCAAACAAGTCATTCTCAATTTGTTTATGAATGCCGTTCAGCATACCAATCATACCAACAGAATCATTCAAATGAAGTTATACCAAAATGAAACACATATTGTGTTATCTGTTCAAGATAACGGAAGTGGTATTGATAAAGAAAAAATCCCTTTTGTTTTTAATCGCTTTTACCGAGAAGAAAACTCCCGTTCTAGAAGGTTTGGTGGGGCAGGGTTAGGTTTATCTATTTCCAAATCCATCCTCTCATTACATGGTGGTGATCTGACTGTCCAAAGTGTCAAAGGGGAAGGAAGTATATTTTCAATGCTCCTGCCCTTACAATCCGAATGCAATAAAACCCCAAAATCTTAATGATTTTGGGGTTTTATTTCCATTTTTCGGAATATTTTTGTAGCAGGTGATGATGCCTTAAGACGGAAATCATATTTTTTCTCATTCACATATTGTGGATTGAGGTGTGCTGATCCTTTATCTTGACCGCTTTTGGAGCGATACGTTTTGTAGCCTTCCATCCATTTTCCTCGCCATACCCACTGTGATGCTTTCGCACCTTTACGGTCATCATACACGTTCTTCTGGAATGTATTCTTCTGGTTCACTTTATAAAGGTTCACGACTAAGTAATGCGAAGCACTAGCTGTCATGATATTATTCGTGATTCGATTGTTCACGGATCGATATTGCATCAGCAATTGACCGCCTTCTAAACCGGCTGTGTCATTTTTGTACAGAATGTTATGGGAGATCGTCGTGTTTGTGGTTCCGCCCCGCTTCTTGTCATAACCGCCAATTGAGATGCCTGTATAACGGTTCAAATACACTTGATTGTGCTCAATGCGAATGCGATCGGCCGTTTTCCCTTTATGCTCACTTGTGACTTCAATTCCAAGGTCATTGTGATGGGTGATGTTATGGTCGATCACGATATCTTTTCCGCCATCAACATAAATTCCCCCAGCGGAGATGTCCTTGCCATAGGCTGGGTTCCCAACACTCGTGATGTCATAGACTTTGTTTCTAGATACGACACCGTTTCTAACTTGATCATACTTTTTAGAAGGTGCGACATTCTCAAAACCAATCAAATCAATACCGATATTGTCAGTATGCCTAACCGTATTATGTGTCACGCGGAATGTTTTGACGTTCCCATTTAGCACAAGCGCTTCACTAAAACCCAGCTTCAATTTTTCAACAATATTTCCTTTGATTTCAATGTCTTCAATCGCCGCAGGTGCTTTTGTTCCATAGACAGCAATACCGTGTGCATTCCCATTTTTGTGTGTTGTCTGAATGTCGTACACACGGTTGTTGAGCAGCTTGACTCCTTTGCCGCTGCCTGTGATCAACATACCGACCGGTGTCACATCTTCTTTATTCGTTTTGATATGTCCGACCGTTACGCCTTTGAGGGTGATGTAGCTTTTTTGATCAATGTTGACAAGACCCCCGTCAGCTTGATTTCCTTTGAAAGACCGCCCGCTAATAACAGGCTTTTCTGTTCCATAGGCTTGAAAGACAACAGGTGCTTTTTTTGTTCCTGAATGGCGGACAATCAATTTCTCTTTGTATGTACCGCCTCTTATGTAAATCGTTACCCCTGCTTTAGCCATACTTGCCGCTTTTTTCAGCGTACGGAAAGGTTTTGACTTCGTTCCCGAATTTTTGTCGTTTCCGTTTACTGCCACGTAATACGTTGTTCCTTGCTTCGCACCAGCCTTCTCTGTCATTGCTTGACAACCAAAGCTGATCACGATCATGAATACAATCAGTAGGATACCTGGTATGATTCGTTTCATCTCGTTGTTTGCTCCCTTCCATTCTCTTCTTACTTTATCGGCTAAAAAAAAGAGGGTTAAAATATGGCGCTGCCCCTTGCAATGTACTAGTCAAAAGGTGTATGGTTGAAAGAATATCTTACAGAAAAACCACACGCTTTAAAATTGTCAGATTAATCAGTTAATAACGAAATTGGCTTTTATTTCTTTTTTTGAAAAGAGGTGACACCCGTAAGACAGACGGCAGAGAGGAGGAAAGCGCTTAACAGATTTTTCTTGTTTGAATTCCAGAAAACCTATTGCTAATATTTTGTGAAGGTATAGAATAGAATCATAATTATTTCATATTATTAGAATTTTCAAATAATCAAACAGCAAGGAGATTTACGATGCCAAAACAACCCATCCGCATTGAACTTAGTTCAACAAAAAAACCAAAACCTCAATCTGATCAACTTGAATTCGGAAAAATCTTCACAGACCACATGTTTGTGATGGATTATTCAATTGATAAAGGCTGGTATGATCCAAGAATTATTCCTTATCAGGCGATTCCCATGGACCCAGCTTCTATGGTCTACCATTATGGCCAATCGGTTTTTGAAGGCTTAAAGGCTTATGTTTCTGAGGATCAAAAGATTCTCTTATTCCGTCCAGAAAAAAATATGGAACGCTTAAACAGATCGAATGACCGCCTGTGTATCCCGCAAATTGATACAGAAACGGTTTTAGAGGGCTTAAATGAACTCATTCGCATTGACAAGGATTGGGTACCTGATGCAGAGGGCACTTCTTTGTATATTCGTCCATTCATTATTTCCACTGAGCCCTATTTAGGTGTTGCACCATCAAGCACATATAAACTGATCATTATCTTATCTCCAGTAGGCTCTTACTATAAAGAAGGCATCCATCCGGTCAAAATTGCGGTTGAAAACGAGTTTGTTCGTGCCGTTAAGGGCGGAACAGGAAATGCCAAAACAGCTGGAAACTATGCATCCAGCCTGAAGGCACAGCAAGTTGCTGAAACGAAAGGATTTTCACAAGTTCTTTGGCTTGATGGCATCGAGAAAAAGTACATTGAAGAAGTCGGGAGTATGAATATCTTCTTTAAAATCAATGGAGAAATCGTGACGCCTGAATTGAATGGCAGCATTTTGGAAGGCATCACACGTAACTCTGTGCTTGAACTTCTAAAGCATTGGGAGATCCCAGTGACAGAACGAAAAATTTCAATTGATGAGATCATTGAAGCCCATCAATCAGGTGAGCTTGAAGAAATCTTTGGAACAGGAACGGCGGCTGTGATTTCTCCTGTCGGTGAATTAATTTATCATGATCAGTCATACGTCATTCAAAATGGTCAAACGGGTGAAGTATCGAAGAAGTTGTACAATGCGATTACTGGCATCCAAAAAGGCACGCAGCCAGACATCTTCGGCTGGACCGTAGAAGTCGACTCGGTCGTCAAGCAAGCATAAGCAAGCGAAAGAACCTTTCATTTCACGAAGGGTTCTTTTTTTGTTTATGTTTACCTTCCTTATCGCTTATAATGGTCATTATACACTTATTCCCAAAAAGGAGTGATGGTATGTTTTTGACTTATCTACTAGCTATATTTGGGATTTTCATTGGGTCATGCATAGTGGCTACAGGATTCGAGGATTCGCCGTTTCTCACTCGATTTACATTTAAGTTTCTCGGGATTTCTACCATTGCCCTTTCTGTTACTTTTGTGAAATATCGACGAAAGAGACGACATAGTCAAAAGACAAAATAAGACTCAACTTCACGCTCGATCGAATTAAATCGTGCACCAAAACAAAATTGATACACAGACAATCATCCCAGCATACATCCACTTTACCCCTTTGATCTCCCGCTTTCTTTCAATCAACAAAAAGATTTCCGGCAAAAAGATGATGATGATTTCAAGGATAAAGACAAGATTGTAAGCAAGCGGCATTGGCTGAAAATCAAACTCTCTCGCGTCTCCTCCAATTGTCGCAAAATACATCAACAAGTTGGTCACAGGGATTGTCAGACAAACCAACAAACGCAGTACATACATCCATACATATGATTGATACCGAATGAGACCGATAATCGAAGCGATCACTCCATACAAAAACAGCGCCACCGTGCCAAAGCTCATCATCGGGTGGACGACAAACCCGTAAAGCATGAAGCCGATTGCCATCATATTCTTCTTCCACCTCTTTCTTTTCAGCAGTACGTGCTGTTTTCTGTAGAACCCTTCCTATCATACACTTCTTTCTCATGTTTCCATATGGTCAAATCATCAAAAACGACCCCATAAAGGGGCCATTTCGTTTTATGCATTCACTGATTTGAAGAATTGCGGTAAATATTCACGGTGCGCTTCTAGCATTTCATCTAAAATTTGCTTTGCGATTTCGTCAGAAGGAACGAGTGGATTGATCGTCATGGCGACTAGCGCCGTCTCATAATCACCCGTCACAGCCGCTTCAGCTGCCACACGCTCGAATGATTTGATTTGTTGAACAAGTCCTCTTACAGCCACAGGGAGATCACCTGTCGCTATTGGTTTTGGTCCGTCCTTTGTAATGATACAGTTCACTTCAACCGCTGATTCAGCCGGAATACTGGCAATTGCTCCTCTGTTTACTGTATTCACTGGTTGTATGTCATGCTTATCATTATAAATCGAGCTGATTAAATTACATGCCGCATCGCTGTAATATGCCCCGCCTCTTTTTTCTAGCTGCGGCGGTTTAATTGATAAATCAGGGTCTTTGTATAACTCAAACAATTCCTGCTCGACTTGCTGCACAACCTCTGCTCTTGTTCCTTTTTCTTGTGCCGCTTTTTGCTCTTCTTCCAGCATATCTTTCGTTTTATAGTAATAACGATGATACGGACATGGAATGACCCCTAAACCTTTGACAAAAGAAGGCTCCCAGTTTTTCGCTTCAATGTTCCTCATCGACCACTGGCTATTTGGATTTCCTAATTCATCGAGCACCTGATCCATAATGCTGACCCCATCTAAATACACATCTAATCCATAGACCATATGATTGAGACCTGCGAACTGCACCTCGATGCGTTCAACATCGACATCAAGTGCTTTTGCAATCCCCATTTTGATTCCAATCGGCACATTACAGAGACCGACCACTTTTTTCAAATTCGTGTAGCGTAAAACAGCTTCTGTGACCATACCTGCTGGATTTGTAAAGTTCACAAGCCAAGCATCTGGACAAAGCTCTTCCATATCTTTCACGATCTCTAGAATGACTGGAATGGTGCGAAGACCTTTCAATAAACCGCCTGGCCCGTTCGTTTCCTGTCCAATGACGCCATATTTAAGCGGGATTCTTTCATCCTTCGCTCTAGCTTCAAGCAGTCCTACACGAAATTGTGTTGTGACAAAGTCAGCATCTTTCAGGGCTGCCCGGCGGTCAAGGGTGAGGTGCACGTCAATCGGCAAACCGGCTTTTTCGACCATACGTTTTGCAAGAGCACCTACGATGTTCAGCTTTTCCTGCCCTGCTTCAATATCCACAAGCCATAATTCCTTGATAGGCAATTCATGATACCGTTTGATAAAACCTTCCACCAGCTCAGGCGTATAGCTCGATCCACCGCCTATTGTGACAATTTTGATTCCGTCTTTCATGAATTGACCCCTCCAAATTGCTTCATTTTTTCATGGATCTCAATGATTTCCGCTGCAAGCTCCTTGACGGTCATTGCGTTCATGAGATGATCCTGTGCATGAATCATTAAGAGACTGATGTCAGTCTTTTCACCTCTGATTTCTCCTTGGATCAGTTCTGTCTGTGCGTGATGCGCCTCATTTAACGCGTCTTGTGCTTCCTGCAATTTTTGCTTCGCCTCATCAAAGTTTCCTTGTTTTGCAAATGTAATGGCCTCCATGGCTGAGCTTCTGCCATTTCCACCGTGCAAGATGAGTTGAAACACAATTTGTTCCATTTCCATCGGCCGCATCCCCCTAGTTCCCTTTATTACATGCTGGCGACATTTTCATCCGCTGATGCTTTTGTTTCCAGCTCATTTTCTTCTTTCAATTTCTGCTTATCCCACATTCTAAAGAATGGGTAGTATAGAACAAATGATAATGCAAGGTTGATCAGCTGCATGACAGCGCCAGAGATTTTCCCGCCTGTTGCGAGATAGCCTGAAATGATTGGCGGCATAGTCCATGGAACAGCGATTCCTGCCGGTTTTGCCACAAGTCCTGTGCTCATTCCGATATATGTGGTGACAATCATCAAGATTGGCGTGAGGATAAACGGAATGAGAAGCATTGGGTTCATCACAATTGGCATTCCAAAAATGATCGGTTCGTTGATGTTAAAAATGGCTGGCCCAATGGCAAGACGTCCTAGCTGTTTCATTTGTTTACTTCTCGCACGCAAGATCATCGTCAACACCAAAGCAAGCGTCGCGCCGCTTCCGCCGACGTTGATGAAGATTTCAAAGAACTGCGCTGTGAAAATATTCGGCAGCACTTCTCCTGCTTGGAATGCAAGACGGTTTTCATCCATCGCCCCGAGCCAAATCGGTCCCATGACGCCTCCGACAATCGTGGCTCCGTGAATACCACATGCCCAGAGGAGCATTTGTACACCCATGGCAACGATACTTCCACCTAAGCTTCCGCCAAGAATGGAGAGCGGTGTGCCAATTAAGACCGTGATGATATTATGAATACTCTCAAAAGGTGTCATCTCGATCAAAAGTCTAGCGACCCAGATCAGCGTGATGACCACAAAACCTGGAATAAGTGCGATAAACGATTTACTGACTGCTGGCGGTACACCATCAGGCATTTTAATGACGATATTTCGCTGTACAATAAAACGGTAAATTTCGGTTGAAAGCATGGCAATAATCATGGCGACGAATAACCCTTTACTGCCCATGAGTGAGACAGGAATGCCGCCATTCACTAGAATGGCTTCTGTTGAGCCTTCAGGTGTGAACGGTACTTGATATGGTGTGGCTAAAAGGAAAGCCGCAACAGCGATCGCACCAGATGACAGTGCATCAACCGCATACTTTTCCGCAAGCCTGTACGCAATCCCAAAGGTTGCAACAAGTGCCATAATGTCAAAGGTTGCATTCACTGGATAAGATAGTTTCGTGGCCCACTCGTCTCCAAAGATACTTGCCATAAAATCGCTGTATCCCGGAATTGGAAGGTTGGCTAAAATAAGAAACAGTGAACCGACAATAATGAGAGGCATTGTTAAAACAATTCCGTCACGCAATGCTTGTAAATGTCTTTGAGCGGCAATCTTTCCTGCAAACGGCATAACCTTCTCTTCTAGAAATCGGTTGAATCCATTCATCCCTTCCGCCCCCCTTATCCGTTCACTAACTGTTCAGCAGATTTTAGAACTTCGGCGCCATTACAAACACCATAATGCACGGTATTAATGACGTCTACTGGTATTCCTTTTTCTTCTCCGAGCTTTTTCATTTGTGGTAATAAATATCGAACCTGCGGTCCCAATAAAAGCACATCGGCTTGATCAATATGACTTTTTGCAGCATCTCCAGATACCGCCCAAATACGATAGTCTTTTCCTTGTTCTTGTGCACTTTTCTCCATTTTTGTGACAAGCAAGCTTGTTGACATACCTGCTGCGCAAACCAATAAGATGTTCATGTGTAAACGCCCCCTTTTCGAAGTATGAAGCTTTTCTTTACACATTCATCATATTATGAAACCGCTTTCACAAACACCTATACTTTTTCCTTTAGGAAGCGGAAAAAGTTAAGATCACACCTTTAGTTCTTGTACGAAGGAACCTTTTTATACATCACATCCAGCATGTCTTCAAAGGTATCACAGGCGATGAGGTGCTGAATGAATTTCACATGATGCACAAGCTCTCCCAGCAGCCGGTACATGCCTTTTAAGTCTTTGACATTCTCTTTTTCGACACAAAGCAAGCAGACAAATTGAACTTTTTTCTCTCCCCAAATGATCGGTTTTTCTAATGTACAGATCGCCCAGAACGTTTCGTCTGTCAGCGGCGTCATCGGATGCGGAATGGCTGTATAATGCCCAAATGAGGTAGGTGCAGCCTCTTCTCTTTCCATCACAGATTGTGTCAGTTCTACTGGCGCTAACCCCAGCTCAATGACTTTCTGCGTGAGAAATGTTACCACCTCTTCCTTTGTTTGAAAGGCGCATTTTGTAAAAACCAATTCCTTTTTCATATATTGAGAGGCTAGTGTCACTCTCGTTTCACTCGTCAAGGCTTCCTCAATTTTTAAAAAGTCGCTGCCTCCTAAAATCGTGTTTACTTGAATGACTGGAATCGGTAATTCCATCTGAATGGGGATGGTCGTGATAATTAAATCCAAAGAATGTAAAGAGACGTGCGGAAGTGAGTAGAGCTCTGCTGTTCCTAAAATGGTCAGTTTTGATCCAAATTGTGACTGCAGCCGATCCTGCAATAGTCTTGCACTTCCTGCGCCAGATGCACAGACAATGAGACATCGCTTCGGCGGTATCTCCATTTTTCTACGCTCTAAGGCAGCACCAAAATGAAGCGCCATATATCCGATTTCATTCTCATGAATGGACAAACCCGCCTCTTTTTCAATGACCCTGCTCGCAATAATTCCAGCTTCAAAGGCGATTGGATAGCCTGCTTTTATCTCATCAAGCATCGGATTTCTTAAGTTCATTCCATATTTACACCTGTTCATTGCTGGCTTTAAATGCAGACTGAGCCCAATCAGTAATTCCGCATCATCCGCTAAATCGAGCTGTAACTTTTGGTCAATGGCTTTCAGCATAAGCTGAACAAGACGGCTCGTGTCGTCATCCACAATTTGTTTTTGACCGCTCGATGAAAAAGACTGTACCATTTTGGCTGTTCCTAACAAATGAATGGCAATATAGACAACTTCCTCTTTTGGAAATGAGACATCAAGCAGTCCTTCAAGACGCTCAACCATTTTTTTGGCGACCTTGTATTCCTTTGCCCTCGGGATTTCATTGATTTCCTCTGGCAGCACAGATACATAGTTTCCGTGTCTAATCCGTTTACAGGCAATGGCAACATGAACTATTAAATTATTCATGCAAATGTCTGATAGATTCATTCTTTCCTCGTTGATATAATCAATCATTGTTTTCTGAATCAATTCCAGCTCATGTTTTGGCAAAATGGTGATGGCTGTATTCAGCATCGTTTGATAGGAACGGCGTTCGTTGAACAAATATTCTGACATGCAATAGCGGATTTTCATCTCAGACCCTTTAATTCTGCATCCTTTATTCGGCTTTGCTTCCAGTTTCAGATCAAAGGGCTCAAGCTTGCGTTTGACCCATTTCATGTCGTTACTCATCGTCGATTTACTAATAAACAGCTGCTCCTGTAAGTCCTCTAGCTTCACATACGATTCTGCTAGAAGCAGCTTCTTTAAAATAAATCGAACACGTTCCTCCGGTAAAACGGCCAGAGGCTCTTCCTGTTCAACCTCTTCCTTCATAAAACGGCGAAAGGCATTCTCATCTTTGATCAGCAGCTCATAACCAGCTCCTCTAACAGCTGATACATTCGCGTGATAAGGGGCAAGGCGGTCATTCAGTTCCTTGATGTCTGTACGGATGGTGCGGCTTGTTACTTGTAAGCTGACAGAAAGCGCAGCGCTGGTGAGAGGAGTCTCAGCTGCCATCAGCTGACTTAAAATATGCGCCAGTCTTTTACTCAGCATCAGATCGGCCTCCTTCATTAAGGGTGGAGAATCTGCCTTGTCTGGACAGGTTGTATACGCTTGCAGTTCTCTTCATTACTCATATTCTACTGAAAAGAAATAAAAATTGCCAACTCATTTATATGACAATTGCCCCTATTTATACAACCAACCATATCTAATGACCTATGAATCTCCTTCTAAGAGGCTGCTGTAAACATCATGAAAAAGGCGTTACACCTTCGTGTATCCGCCTTTTTTATGAGGAAGTCAGTTGTCATCTTTGGTCATGTGTACCGGTTGCATGATCAAATGGCTTTGAACGGTTTCCCTGCTTTTTTCCGTACACAGAGGCAATCGCATCTCATAAGTCCTTCGTGTTTCAATTCACGCTTCCGCTTCTTTTTCGACAGCTTTACTTCCGTCCATTCCCTTTTACATCGTACTCACTGCTAAATAGGCATACTCTGAGAACTAGCTGATCAAGTGCGGAACGAAGCGGGATCGTGTAAAAAGCTTTTTTCATTTTCATTTGTTATGTACTGAACGGAGAGAGATGTAAAATCAATCATTCAAACAGCCTCTTTTTTGTTCAATTGATTTCATAAAAAAAGCCGGATAATCCGGCTGCAGATTGTTGACAAAGGGCTAAAATGATCTTTATTTTAGCCCTTTGTCTTCTTTTCAGCGTGACATGAAAACCTTTGCAGTCTAAGAAGGACGAGTACCGGAGCGGAGCGAATTTAAGATTCGTGAGCACCGGCACGCAGGACTGACACCGAATGCGAGGGTTTGTCTACACGCTGAAGCCGGATTATCCGGCTGATATGTTACGACTTTTTGATGCTTTTCGTTCTTTATATATTTTCCTCACCACTGGATAAATCACTGGAGCCCATTTGACCATTTGTTTCAGCCATTTTTTCATTTTCTCCCGCGCCTCCTTATTGTCATTCTTACAAGACAATTCCCCATCTTGTCACGAAATAAACAGGTGCGGGAGAGCAGGAATTAAATGACGCCTTGTGCGATCATGGCATCTGCGACTTTGCGAAATCCTGCAATATTTGCGCCTGCCATTAAGTTCCCAGAGTGACCGTATTCTTCAGCTGTCTCGGTACACTGACGATAAATCGACTGCATCATTTGTTTCAACTGACCATCTACTTCTTCAAACGTCCACGACAACCTCGCACTATTCTGCGCCATTTCTAATGCTGAAACACCGACACCGCCAGCATTCGCCGCTTTTGCAGGTGCAAACAGAATATCATGTTGTTCAAATACTTTGACCGCCTCAAGAGTGGATGGCATATTAGCTCCTTCTCCTACAGCGATGACACCGTTTGCCACCAGCTGCTGTGCTTGCGTCTCTGAAATTTCATTTTGTGTCGCACATGGCAGCGCAATGTCACAAGGGACAGACCATATTTGTTCACAATCTTCAATTAACTCAGCGTGCGGGTGAGTGTTTATGTAAGCCCCAATCCGCTGGTTGTCGACTTCCTTCAGCTGCTTCACTGTCTCAAGTGAAATGCCTTGAGGATCATAAATGACTCCGCTTGAATCACTACAAGCAACAACCTTCCCGCCTAATTCCAATACTTTTTCCATGGCATAAATTGACACATTCCCTGAGCCAGACACAACAACCGACATGCCTTCAAATTGCAGTCCATGTGCTTTTAACATTTCTTCCATAAAGTACACCAGTCCATAGCCCGTCGCTTCTTTTCTGGCTAAGCTGCCTCCGAATCCAGGACTTTTCCCTGTAAGGACACCCGCTTCATACGCACCACGCATTTTTTTGTACTGGCCGAACATATAGCCAATCTCGCGTGCACCTACACCAATATCCCCTGCTGGCACATCTTGATCTGGTCCAATATAACGGCTGAGTTCACTCGTAAAGCTTTGAACAAAACGCATGATTTCTCCATCAGACTTCCCTTTTGGATCAAAATCTGATCCTCCTTTTCCTCCGCCGATTGGCAAACCAGTCAATGCGTTTTTAAAGATTTGTTCAAACCCTAAAAACTTGATGATGCTTGCATTGACCGATGGATGGAAACGAATGCCTCCTTTGTAAGGACCAATCGCACTATTGAATTGAACCCTAAACCCTCTATTCACTTGCACTTTGCCTTCATCATCTACCCACGGTACACGAAACACAACAAGCCGCTCAGGCTCAATTAATCGTTCTAAAATCCCCAGTTTTTCATACTCTGGATGCTTTGCAAAAACCGGAACGAGTGATTCCAGAATTTCTTTTACAGCTTGCTGGAATTCCGCCTCGCCTGGATTTCTTTTTTCTACATCCTCTAGTACACGGTGGATGTAGCTTTGTGCTGTTTGTGCTGCTCGATCTAAGGTCAACATGTCTCATCTGCCTCCTTGTAAATATCTCACACTTTTGATTGTCAGATTTTCTAACGCATATTGAGACTAATTTAACACCATTTGTAAAATCTGATCAATATTGATAACAGATGAAAATAATGCCGAATTGAGATAGATCGAGCAGTCTCATCTTTCGTCTTGAAAAATGCCTGCACAAAGAATGACGATCGTGCTAGAAATGATGAATTGGACTTACTATGTCCCGCTTTCTTTGACAGATTGTTGAATTCCTCTTTCTTTCTAGATGATTTTTATTTGAAAAAAAGGCCAAAAGTTTTATCAGGGAGGCTCAATCTTTGCGAAGCTTCCCGCCTCTTCGATCAGGTAATACGACACAGAGCCAATATAAAATAGAAGAAGATGGGAAGTTCAACAAACCGACAATGCCCCAGAACCACTTATAACGCCCTCTTTTCTTCGCATCCATAAATAAAAGAAATCCCTGTGCAAACAATAACGGCAATACGCATAATAAGATGATTATTTCCGTCTGACTCATTAGAAAGACCCTCCTTTGATGTGATGATATTCCTTGATGCCTACTATGACGCAGAGCGGCACACTTACTACTTGGAGAAATATGAAGATCATGGGCAATTGAGTAATGGCAGCTGCAAAAAGTGTAAGTATGGTGAGGCTGATGATAATGTACGCCATCATTTCTTGTTTCAAGCGTCTTTTCTCTTTTTCCTTTCCCTGCTTTAGCATCCGCATCACAGCCTGTTCACTCGGCTTTTCTACTTCAATCTGTTCATCTAGCTGCTGTAACTCCTCTTTCAAATGCTCGGCGAAACGATCTTCCTTCATTTGAACCACTCCTTTCGAATTTTCTTTACCCCATGATGAACCCTTGATTTCACAGTGCCTTCTCTCATACCAAGCATCGAAGCAATTTCGGGGTACGTATAGCCATTATAATAATGCAGAATGATCGGTACTCTCTCCTGAACCTTCAATTCATTTAAAACATCCCATATCTCATGCCATGTATGCCCCTTTTGCTGAACGTCCCATTTGAAACGGCGTATCGCCTCTTGATTCGCCTTCCCTTCTCTCGTTTGTTCACGTTTTCTTTTCTTCTGGTGGTCTAAAAATTGTCTAGTTGCAATAGAAACGAGCCATGTTGAAAATAAGGAATCTCCTCTAAAAGAAGAAAGTTTCATATATGCTTTCAGCATCGTCTCTTGCATCATTTCCTCTGTCTGCTCTTGCTGAAGGGTGAGCTTCATCAGATAACGATAAAGAAACGAGTAGTGATGCCGATAAAGAGCGGTAAATGCAGCATCATCTCCCTGTTTTGCCCGCTCAATCAATAAGGTCTCCTCTGTCTGCTCCAAACACGTCCCTCCTTTCTTTTCTACGCTTATTTATCAGACGACACTGCTGATCACATCGTTTAAAATGAACTCTATTTTTTCAAAATGGAACCTTTTCTCCCTAATAATCCGATCAACGACCCATTTTATATCCAATTTTTTCTTATGTAATGATTATGACATTGCTTTGTCCCTAACAGAATGACGTTTTCGTAATCATCATGATTTTCCATAGAATGGAACGTCTCTTTCCCATAATCCCTATGTCATCCCAATACCTATCGTCAATGATCCTTGTCTCATTTAGATGAAAATGAAATAATCATCGCCTTAGTTTCCTAGAAAATCATGAAATCTATTGATCCTATTCTTAGCCGATGATACCTTTTCGCATGCTATGCTCGTCCTACATTCCGAAAGAGGCGATGCTGGCGAAAGAAGGAGGAGTGTTTCAATCGCAGCTTATTTTGGAAACGTTTACATTAAAACAAAATATAGAATGGAGATGTTCATGTTGAAGAAAAAAATTCCAATGTTAGCTGGTGTGTTAGCGGTTGGCCTCGTGACTTCATTATTTGCACCAAATGGGGAGGCACAAGCAGCAACCAAATATCCAGAAAGCCCTTCAATTATGGCCAATTTTAATCAGCAAGGATTTGCTACTCTAAATGGTGGCACAACAGGCGGTGAAGGCGGTAAAACGGTGACAGTGAAAACTGGAAATGAACTATTAGCTGCCCTCAAAAGTAAAGGAACAAATGAGAAGTTAAAAATTGTTGTAGACGGAAAGATTACCCCTTCTAATACATCGGCCAATAAAATTGATGTGAAAGATACAAACAATGTCTCCATCGTCGGTAAAGGCACGAATGGCGAATTTAACGGGATTGGCATTAAAGTTTGGCGCGCCAATAACATTATCATCCGTAACTTGAAAATCCACCACAGCAAAATTGGTGATAAGGATGCAATCGGCATCGAAGGCGCTTCTAAAAACGTATGGGTCGATCATAATGAACTTTACAACACGTTAAACTCTGATAAAGATGATTATGATGGTTTATTTGATGTAAAAAATGACTCTGATTACATTACGTTCTCATGGAACTACGTACATGACAGCTGGAAAACGATGCTCATGGGCAGCTCCGATAACGATAACTACAACCGAAAAATCACTTTCCACAACAACCGTTTCGAAAACTTGAACTCTCGTGTACCGTCTATGCGCTACGGGGAAGGTCATGTGTATAACAACTATTACAAAGGCATCCATACAACAGCGATTAACTCTCGTATGGGCGCGAAAATGAGAATTGAGCATAACGTATTTGAAAATACAAACAATGCCATCGGCAGCTGGGACAGCCGTCAAGTCGGTACATGGCATGTCATCAACAACTCTTACATTAACAGCACAGGCAGTCTGCCAACGTCTTCAACAGGTACGTACAACCCTCCTTATAACTACTCTTTGCTTAACGTGAACAATGTGAAATCAGAAGTTGTATCAAATGCGGGTGTAGGAAAAGTAAACCCTTAATACACAAAACGTTCGGACAGCCATCTGTCCGAACGTTCTTGTCATTCATTTGATTGACACTGTAGAAAATGGACGGTCCATCTCATACAACTTTTGATAACGCAGGTTTTCTCTCAATAAATCCTGGTGCTTGCCCTGCATCTCAATGCGACCATCTTCAATAAACATGATACGGTCACACGCCTCACACCCAGTCAGGTGATGGGTAATCCAAATCACCGTCTTGCCCTTTAATACACGAAATATCGTGTCAAGCAATTCAGACTCTGTGCGCGGATCCAGTCCGACAGTTGGCTCATCCAATACCACAATCGGTGTATTTTGCAGCAACATCCGAGCTAACGCCATCCGCTGTCTTTCACCACCTGAGAAACGAACCCCTGTCTCCTGTACCCCTGTGTGATAGCCTTCTGGTAACGATTCAATGTAATCGTGCAGCTGCACCTGTCTTGCCGCTTCTTTTACCTGTTCTTCTGTTGCGTCTGTAGCGCCTAAGCGGATATTGTTCAAAACAGACGTATCGAATAAATAGGGCTGTTGATTGAGGACAGACACATCATCTGACATATTCCATTGAACGCCCTGAACTGGTTTCCCCAGAATGCTGACAACACCTTGATTTGGCATGACTGCCCCTTCTATCAATTTTAAAATGGTCGATTTCCCTGCACCGCTTTTTCCTAAGAGGGCGAGGGTTTCTCCTTGTTTAAGGGAAAACGTGAGGTTTTTCAGTACATGCTGATTTGCCTCATATCCAAAGACTACATGATCAAAACGGACCGCTTCATCATGAGAGACTGGTGTCTCATCTGCTGTCTCCCTCTCCGCTAATCCTTCGTATGACTGCTTTTCATAATGATGTAACCTACTGACGGCATGCTGGTAAACAGGAATATCTCCTGCTGCATCTGACAGCGGAAGAAAGGCTTCTGTTAACGGAAAGAGCACAAGTACAAAGGCCGCGATGAGTGTATGTGACATGGAACCTGACTGAACGACCGAGCCGCTCCAATACACGACAAGGACGACTGCTCCTCCAATGATCAGCTGCGAAAAAAATTGGCGCAGACGGATAAACCGATGCTTGGCTGCCTCGAGTGTTAACAGCTTCGCTTCTTTCTGTTCATACCCGTCAACAAAATCGTTCTGCCTCCCGCTAAACAACCAGTCACTGACGCCCATAACGGCATCTGTTAAATGGCTGTACAGTTCATTTCTGCCTTTTTTCATTTGAATTTGCCTTGCCCGGTTCACAAGCACTGTGACATACGGGAAAACAAATACAAGCAGTGCCATATAGAGCAGCATCAATCCAGCAAAAGGCCATGAGAAAAGGCCAAGTGCTCCAATCGATCCTGCATATAAAAGCAGCGCACCGATGGATGGAAAGATGGTTTTTAAATACGCATCCTGTAATCTCTCCACATCTTCTGACAAAAGCCCAAGCATTTCACCTGTACCCAGCTTTGTCTGTTTGGCACTTCGTTCAGCCATGTCATATAGACGCACCCGCATTTTTTCAATCATCGTCAAAATGAGCTGGTGGCTCGCCAGTCTTTCTGCATAACGAGCAGCTGAGCGTGAAATACCAAAGGTACGTACTGCCACGATTGGGACATAGACCATCAAGATATTCTCGGGTCTTGTGGCAGCTTTTGAAATCAAAAATCCTGAAGTATACATGAGCATTGAAGCAGAGAACACCGCAATGGCCCCTAAAAAAAGTACCAAGGCAAACAGCTTTTGATTCTCCTTGATATAAGGTATAAACCAGCCTTTACTGACCATGTGTGAGCGCCCCCATTTGCTCCTGTACCAATTGATAGTACACACCTTTTCTTTCCATTAATGATTCATGAGTACCCATTTCTGCAATGGTACCATGATCCATGACAATGATTTCATCCATATCCGGCATCCAATGAAGCCTGTGTGTGGCCAAAAACACAAGTTTATCTTCAAACAGCGGAAGCATCGTTTTCTTCAATTCATACTCTGTCTCAATGTCCAGATGTGCCGTTGGTTCATCTAACAGCATGATTGACCGCTGCCCCAGCACAGTCCGAGCAAGCGCAATCCGCTGCGCCTGTCCGCCGCTCAGCCCCCTTCCCTGTTCACCAATGACCTCATCCAGCCCATTTGCCAGCTCCGTTGCGAGCTGAGATAAGCCTGCCTTCTGCACAGCTCTTTCGACTTCTTCATCTGTTGCATGCGGCTCATAAAAACGAATGTTTTCTCGTAATGTCATGTGAAACAAATAAGGATGCTGCGGCATATAAACGACTTCCTTTTGCCACGCCTTCAGCTGTAAATGAGCAAGCGGCTGGCCGTTTAGCAAGATTTGACCTGAAGACGGTTCAACAAAACCGCCGAGGACATCTGTTAACGTCGATTTACCTGAACCGCTGGCACCAATGATACCAATCTTTTTCTTCCCTTTAACAGTGAGGTTCACATCCTGAATTGAATAAGGGGCTTGTTCATCATGCAGGACACATACATCTTGCAGTGTGAGTTCAGATTGGTCATTCCACTCGTTCAGCTTCACAGATTGTGTCTCCTGCGTGCGGAAGCCTTTTTCGTCTAAAATGACCTGAATGGCTTCATTTGCTTCTTTTCCATTTAACGTCGCATGATAATCATTTCCCACCTCACGTACTGGCAGGAAGTATTCCGGAGCAAGCATCAGTGCTGTCAAAGCCGGCAATAACAGAAGGTCTCCTTCAATTAGTCGCAAGCCAAGAAATACAGCGACGGTCGCAATGGACAGCATGGAAAAGAAATCGAGGGCAAACGATGAAAGAAATGCGACCTTTAGCGTACTCATGGTCGCCTTTCGATATCGCTTTGAGACCTCCGCGATATTGCGAGAGTGCTTTTTGCTAATACCTAAGTAGCGAAGCGTTTCAAGACCACGGAGGGAATCAGTAAAATGATTGGATAATTTCTCATACGATCTCCATTGTTTGGCCGCTTTACGCTGAGCGACAAGACCTAGCAAAATCATAAAAACAATTAAAATCGGCAGCGTCACAATCAAAATGACAGCAGATGTTTCATCTAATGTCCAAACATAGACAAGGACCATCACCGGAATCACAGCCATGTTCACCATTTTTGGCAAAAACAGCTGTAAATACTGACGATATTGGGCAATTCCCTCCATCGCTAATGTCACAAGCTTTCCTGTTCCTTTTTTCTTGGTGAAGGCTGGACCTAACCGAAAGAGCTGGTCTAACAGCTGCTTTCTGACGTCTGCTCCAATTCGGGAGGAGTAGGTAAACATGACCTTCTCCCGAATGAAGGTGAGACCGTGCCGAACCAGAAAGGCAGCAAGAAACAGCAAAACATATGGCGTTGCCTGCGTGAGGCTTTTCCCGTCAAACAGCGTTGTTATGGCATGTGCCAGCCACTGTGCTTGGAAAATGATACTTGCTCCTTGGATGAGTGACACAATACCTAAGAGGGCAAGCAGCCCTCTCATTCCCTTTAATTGAAGCAAACGTTTATCCATTAGTAGGTCATTGGCTCCTTACCGCTTACACGTTTACGGAAGACATAGTAGCTCCAAATTTGATACCCAAGCACAAAAGGCAGCAAAGAAATGGCTACAATCGTCATGACCGTTAGTGAATACGATCCTGATGCAGCGTTTTGAATGGTGAGGTCAAACGCATGGTTGATTGAACTAATCATCACACGTGGGAACAATGCGGTGAAAAGCATTGTCACCGTCACCATAATACCTGCACCTGTGAACAAGAACGTCCAGCCATCACGCTCTTTCCTCATAAAGGCAAGAGCCGCTAGATAACAAACCACAATCAGTACAGTTAACGGAATGGTGATGATCGGGCGCACTGTATAAATGTCTGTTTCAATGATTGACACACCGACAAATACAACAAGAACTGGGAGTGCAATCAATAAGACACGCCGAGCGAGCTTTCTTGCACGATTTCTTAAATCACCCTCTGTTCGGAGTGTGACAAAAATCAATCCATGCAGAAGGCAAAGAACCGTCACCGCCACCCCGCCGATGACTGAATAAAGATTCACAAAGTCTGTGAAACCTGCGTACATATTCATGCTTTGATCAATTGGCATGCCTCGTAAAATACTTGTGAATAACACACCGAGCAAAAATGGCGGAATCAGACTGCCAAAGAAGATGACCCAATCCCAGGTTTTGATCCAGGATGCTTTTTCAACCTTTCCTCGAAATTCAAAGGCGACTCCCCGCCCAATGAGCGCTAATAACAGAACCGCAAACGGAATATAGTATCCACTGAACATTGTGGCATACCAGTGAGGAAAAGCAGCGAAGATAGCACCTCCAGCTGTAATGAGCCAGACCTCATTCGCATCCCAGAAAGGACCAATCGTATTGATTAAAATGCGGCGCTCGTGCGCATCCTTTCCAAGCAGCTGCATGGACATTCCTACACCAAAGTCAAAGCCTTCTAAGAAGAAAAACCCAACAAACAATACTGCGACAAGAATAAACCAAATCTCGTTAAGATAAGCCATGATATGCGCCTCCATCAAATGGATCTGTAGACAGGTCCTTTTCATCCTTATGATCTGTATCCTCTTCAGAATGTGCCCCTTTTTTAATTTCTCGAATGAATAAGTAAGCAAGCACAATGGCAAGAATCAGATAAATGGTCGTAAAGCTAATCACTGAGAATAACAGCATGCCGTATGATACGTTTGGTGAAATTGATTGAGCAGTCGTCATCATACCAAAGACAGTCCACGGCTGACGCCCGATTTCAGTCATGATCCAGCCGGCTGAGTTCGCAATAAACGGGAACGCAATCATCCAAACCATCAAGCGTAAATACCATTTGTTTGATTCAAGTTTTTTTCTAAAGCTCAAATACAAACCAATCATACTAGCAAAAATCATCAGCATTCCGGCACCAACCATGACTCTAAAGCTCCAGAACGTTGTTTTCACTGGAGGAATGTAGTCTCCTGGGCCAAACTTTGCTTCATATTCTTTTTGAAGCGTCAGCATCCCTGGAACATCTCCGCTGAATTTCTGATAAGCTAAGTAACTTAAAGCAAATGGAATATTGATTTCACTGGAGTTTTCTTTTTTATCGGTATCAATGTTGGCAAATAATGTCCAAGCGGCGGGATCTCCACTATCCTTCCACAGCGCTTCACTTGCTGCCATCTTCATCGGCTGTGATTCCATGAGATGCTTCGCTTGGTCATGTCCAGAGAATGCTACACCTAAGCCAGAAATAAGCGCGAGTACCATGGCAATCTGGAATGATTTTTTGAAAAAGGCGATCTCTTGTTTTTTGATCATTTTATAGGCACTTACCCCTGCAATAAAGAAAGCACCTGTTGCCAGTGCACCAAACAGAACGTGCGGGAACTCTACCCAGAGCTGCGGATTCGTCACAAGCGCACCAAAATCATTCATTTCTGCACGTCCATTTTTAATCACAAATCCGACTGGCTCCTGCATGAATGAGTTGGCGAGTAAAATCCAAAACGCCGAAAAGATCGTACCAAGAGAAACAAGCCAAATACACAATAAATGAATTTTTTTCGGCAGGCGATCCCAGCCGAATATCCAAAGGCCAATAAAGGTTGATTCAAGGAAAAAGGCCAAAAGCGCCTCGATGGCAAGTGGCGCACCAAAGACATCACCGACAAACCTTGAATAGTCAGACCAGTTCATTCCAAACTGGAATTCTTGCAAAATACCTGTCACGACACCTACTGCAAAGTTAATTAAGAAAAGGTGACCCCAAAATTTCGCCATCTTTTTATAGATGTCTTTTTTCTTCACCACATAAAGGGTCTGCATCAATGCGACGATAAACACCAAACCGATGGACATAGGAACAAAAATAAAATGAAATAATGTCGTTGAGGCAAATTGAAATCTTGCTAAAAACAGTTCGCTCACAGCCTTACATCCTCCCTTACTTTCGCCTACCGAATGATTTGAGATATTTATGCTCACTACTTCACATAAAGTTCACCATTTGTTCAAACATTCACAAGTAATAGTCTATTTGAGTTGGTTCATCCGGTGAATTTTTACTCTTGTTTTTCATTCGGTTAGTTATTTATACCTGTACTTTACACCCATGCGCTTCAAAAATAAAGTAAATTTTACCTAAAAATTGGATGGTATTGTGTCAGTTATTTGAATACTTTGTCAAAAATATGTGACAGAAAGAAAAAAGCGCAAATAAATAGCGCTGCATATCATCCGCAGCGCTATTTATTTAGGCTTTTTTCTGTAAAGCTGGTCTTGTCACTTGCACTTCATAGTACGTAATCTTGTTTTTTAATAGCCCTTCAGGTCTTGCTTTTCCATGAGCGTGAGCATCACCAAACGCTTGGGATTTTGTCCAGTTCACAAAGTCTTCTTTTCGATTCCAGCGGGTATGAATGGTCACTTCATCGTAATCAGTTGTCTGCTGTGTGACCCACACTTCCATGCCTAAAAACCCTTCCATGAATTCTACTTGTCCCTGCTTGTTAAACCGCTTGACGAGGTGGTCTGCACTGCCCTTTTCTACTCTTACTTGGTTGTTTACAATGATCATGTTATTTTCATCTCCCTTTTGTTGTTTGATCGAAGCAATTGGAATAATAAGCGGATGCTCACCGTCCAAGTGAACCTCTGCCTGAATCCCAAAAACATCCTTGAAAAAGTCTTCTGTTAACACTTCTTTTGGTGAGCCTATTTGATGAACCTGACCACGCTTCATGGCAATGAGGCGGTCACAATATTTTGCTGCCTGCTGCAGGTCATGAAGAACCATTAAAATGGTGATCCCATGCTTCTGATTCAGCTGTTTGAGCAGCTCCAGTAATTCAAGCTGATGGGCAATATCTAAATACGTTGTGGGCTCATCCAGAATGATGGTATCGGTCTTCTGAGCGAGCGCCATCGCAATGTACGCCTTTTGCCTTTCTCCGCCTGACAATGTATGCAGCATCCTGTTTTCATTGCTGCGGCTATTCGTCACCTCAAGCGCC
Source organism: Bacillus xiamenensis (assembly GCF_001857925.1). Taxonomy (NCBI): domain Bacteria; kingdom Bacillati; phylum Bacillota; class Bacilli; order Caryophanales; family Bacillaceae; genus Bacillus; species Bacillus xiamenensis. The sequence continues at coordinate 1,849,723 of NZ_CP017786.1, read as the reverse complement.
CACTCAACCGCTTCATGATCTGACTTCGAGCTCTTTTTCCAAATTGAACGATGCGGACTGCGTCCAAGTGTGACCAGCTCACGTACTGTCATAGATGGGATGGCTGTTCTTGTCTGCATGAGAACGGCGATCTCCTTTGCAATCTCCTGCGCCGTCATCTCCTTTTGCGGTATGTCATGAATGTAAATCATGCCGCTTTCAATTGACGTGAGACGTGCGGCCGCTTTGATAAAAGTCGACTTCCCTGACCCATTTGGTCCAATGATTCCAGTCACGCTTCCCTTTGGAACAGCTGCTGAAATGGAAGACAGCCGAAAGCCCCCTTGACGGAGACTCACATCATCCATTGCAATGACATCCAACTTAACCCCTCCCTTTCTTTTTTAATAAATAGAGGAAGAAAGGTGCACCGATGCAGGCTAGTAATATACCTACAGGCAATTCAACCGGTGTAAACCAGACCCGTGCCGCTGTATCGGCAAAGACCACAAGTACGCCTCCGCCCAGCATCGACATCGGCAGCAAATACCGGTAGTCATCTCCAATCAAAAGGCGGATAAAATGAGGAACGACCAGCCCGACAAACCCAATTAAACCGCTCACGCTTACAGCCGCTCCAGCTAAAAGTGCCGCCAGCGCAATTAAGAAAAAGCGGGTCCGCTCTACTTTAAGGCCCAAGAGCTGAGCCGACTCATCACCAAGCAAGAGAAGATTTGACGGCTTGATCGCAAAAAAGCAAAGACACAATCCAGCGAGCGCATATGGCGACACAAAGCTAAGATGATGCCAGCTCCGACCGTTTAATCCTCCTGATAAAAAGGGCAGAACGGCCTGCACACGCTCACTATAGAGCACCATAAACCCGTTCATCACTGCACCAAGCAGGGCATTGACTGCGACGCCCGCCAATATCAATTTAAGCGGTGAAACCCCTTGGTCAAATGACAGCATATACACAACAAGTGCGGCTAATAAAGCGCCAAGAAAGGCAGCGGCTGGAAGCAAATACGTGAATTGCGGCAAAACAATCATGCTGAGTACAGCAGCTAACCCGCCGCCAGCAGTCACACCAATGATGCCAGGGTCAGCCAGAGGATTTCGAACGACTCCTTGTAAAATGGCCCCTGATGCCGCAAGACAAGCACCGACGATGAAACCAATGAGGACACGTGGCAGACGTAAATCCATCACGATTTTTTCATGAACAGGCTGGCCTGATCCCATCAAAACAGCGATTACATCCGTCATCGACAATTGCACAGAACCTAATGCAAGCCCTAGACATGCACCTACACATAAAGAGAGAAACAGTCCCGGTAACAGCCACTTGCGTCTAGACTGCCTTTTTTGAAAATCTAGCTCTGGATTCATTTTCATGATGATAATCGCTTCAATTTCTTCTCTAATTCATCAATCGCTCTGATCACTTCTGCGCCTGGATTCGTCCCAAATAGATCGTTTGGCAGAATCTCAACGTGTCCATTTTTGACAGCTGTCACATCATGCCACGCCGCATTCTGCTTCATCTCACTCATAAAGCCTGCTTTGACGTCTTCGGGGTTGCTATGTGTCATGAGCAAAATGAGATCCGGGTCAGCTTCGATCACCTTTTCTGCATTGATTTGTGCGTATTGCGGGAATTTTTCGAGCGCCGGTTCATTCTCGGCAATGTTCACACCACCAGCGATATGCAGCAGATCACCGCTTAAAGATTGTGGTAGTGCCGCCATATATGTGCCGGGTGCACCGTATACAACGAGTGTTTTTACTTTTTTCTGTGGCTGCTTCACTTGCTTTATCCGCTGATTGATTTGATCATTGAGTGCTTGGGCCTTTTGCTGCTTCCCGAGCAAATCTCCGAATAACGTAATCTGACGCTGGATATCCTTCACCGAATTGGCACTTGTCAAAAGAAGCTGTGAACCAATTCCTTCTATAGTCGAGATGTCCTTTTTATTTAATGATTCATTCCCAAGCACCACATCGGGCGTTAAACTAGTGATCAGCTCTACATCAAATTGATGTGTTGTGCCGATCGTTTGTACGGATTTTGCCTTTTGTAGACTCTCTGGCAATTCGGCAGTAGGCCGGCCGACGACCTCACCACCTAAGGCATAAATGATGCTCATATCGCCAGTCGACAATGAGACAATACGTTGAGGTGACTCATGAAACGACAACGTCCTTCCGGAAAAATCCTTTATCTTCAGTGCTCCTTGCCCGCTCCCTTTTTCGGCGGGTGCTGCCTGACTGCACCCGCCAAGGAGAAGCATCAGGACGAGTCCTGCCAAGATCACATGTAAACATTTCAACCGTCTGTCTCTCCTTTTCTAGTAAACTTTCTTTAGCTTCGCTTGTACCACGAGACGTCTGTTTTTAGGTGCCAGTACATGATCACAGGTTGATAGGGTGAGGATCAAGTCATCCGTGGACACGTCTGTCTTTGTTTTGTAAATAGACTTCTTACGCACCGCTTTTAAGTAGTGCGCATATTCGCCAAGATCCTGAAAATCAGTCTGAATATAATCGAAGTCGACCGTTGTTTCATACACAGCAAAAATCTCTGCTTCATAGCTTTGATACAGCGTATCGTACTGAAATGTCCGGTGCTCTTGGAAAAAATCTTTTTTTAAATAGTTTGTGAGTCCAGCGAACATGGATCCATCCCGCATCCGGTGGCCATACACCACTGTATTTGGGCTTTCATGCAAGACGTCATTCCGATAATCCATAAAGATACTGCCTGCCCGGGTGTTGTCCTTTACATAATTGCGAGTTAAGTAGAATGCATTATCGCGAGATTGTACAATTGGATACTGAATCATCGTGTCCTTCATATTGATCCAGCCGACAATGTCTTGATTCACCTTTCGCAGGTCATCAAATGACTGACGGATTTCTCCTGGTTTCCGCTGTTTATTCATTTCATTCTCTTGTGTGTACAGCGTCTGAGCCTTTGCAAGTACCTGACGATTTTGGTAATAACCGAAGATCTCGAAACCGATGGCTGTACCGCTATAAATGAATACACCTAAACAGACGATCGTCAGCATCCGCTGACCGAGCCGCTTTCCTCGTTTCATACTGTTTCACCTGCTTTTTGCACAACTTATATCCCAACAGGTACGATGTACATCCCTGTTTCTGCGTCCTGTCTAATCGTGACGGACACGTGATAAATGTGACGCACCATCTCTTCTGTTAACACATCGTTTGGCTTTCCTTCTCTGATGATCTGTCCATCCTTCATCGCAATGATGACGTCGCTGTAGCGAACAGCCTGATTCATGTCATGCAGCACCATGACAATCGTTAATCCATGCACGACATTGAGCTCTCGAATGAGTTCAAGAATGTCAAATTGATAGTAAATATCCAAATAGGTCGTCGGTTCATCTAAGAATAGGATCGGTGTTTTTTGCGCCAGAGCCATCGCAATCCATACACGCTGCCGCTCTCCGCCTGACAATGAGGCGAGCGGCACCTTTCGCTTTTCCGTCAGCTTTGTACAGGCCAGCGCCCACTCAATGGCTTTCTCATCCTTTTCCTTGTCACCGCCGCGCATCGTCTGATAAGGCGTTCTCCCGAAGGCCACAACCCGTTCGATGGTTAAATCAAGCGGCGCTTCATTTTGCTGATGAACAACAGCCAGCTTTCTCGCCAGCTCCTTTGGCTTGAACGCATTCAGCTCTTGACCGTCTAAGTAAATCTGCCCTTTATTTGGGCAATGATTATGTGCCATCAAGGAAAGAAGCGTGGACTTTCCCGAGCCATTTGGACCAATAATGGTTGTGATTTTCCCCTTTTCAATCCGTGTTGTAACCGATTGAACGATGTTTCTCTGCTGGTCATAGGAGAATGACACCTCACGAATGTCCATGAAGACGATCCCCCTTTCTTAATAAAAAGATCAGAAACGGCCCGCCAATCACAGCCATGATCGTAGAAGCAGGGATTTCATTTGGCGCTACAAGCGTTCTGCCGAGCGTATCAGCCGTCAAAATGAGCAATGCCCCGCTTAATGCAGAAAATGGAATCAGCACCCGATGATCCGAGCCGACAAGCCTTCTTGAAATGTGCGGAATGAGCAGCCCGACAAAGGCAATCACGCCCGCTACTGCAGCTGTCACCGCTGCTAGTAACACCGCCGTCACTGAAATCAAAAGGCGCATTCTGGTCACACGCAATCCTAAATTTTTCGCTGTCTTATCCTGAAGGGCGAGCAGGTTACACCATCTGCTAAAGAAAAGTGAAGCGACAAGACCGGCGACACCATAGACGCCGATTAAACGGACATCTCCCCATGTTTTCATCGTGAGATTCGACTGTCCTGACTGATTAATGGTGATATTAAAATAGCTGCAAATGGTGACAAATGCCTCTGCCATCCCAGTAAACATGGCATTGATGGCGATCCCAACCAAAATCATACGGATCGGGCTTAAACCGCCCTTCCAAGACAGGACGTATACGAGGAAACATGCAATGGCCCCGCCTAAAACCGAAAATAAAGGAGAGTAGAAATAAAATTGAGGAAGCGCTGTAATCGCCATTAAAGAAAAGAAGCTGGCTCCTGATGAAATGCCAATGACGCCGGCATCCGCTAACGGATTTCTCATAACCGACTGCAGCAGGACACCGGAGACAGATAAAGCCGCCCCTGTAAACATTGCAATGAGCATGCGGGGGATTCTCAAATCTTTAATGATTTCTACCTGTGCATGTTGACCGGTGATGAGCCCTTCCAATAATTCAATCGGAGTGACATGAATGCTCCCAGTAATGGCGGAATAAATAAATACGCCGACCAATAAGAAACTGACTATCAGAAACAAAAACCCTGTTTTTTTCATCTTGAACGTCCTTTTGTCATTAAGATTCGCCGCTTATGACGGATACAACATACGGGTCAATTCCTCTAATGCCTCTGCTGCTTTTAAATTCCCTGTTGTCCCGAATAAGCTTTCTTCTAGGTCGTACACTCGACCTTGCTGGACTGCGTTAAAATGCTTCCATATATCATTTGTTTTGAATTCTTGATCAAACATACGGACGACTTCATCTGGCATCCCATGGGCGGCCCGGAGAATGATATCTGGATTGGCTTTTTGTAAATACTCTGTATTGGATGCCAAATACTCCATCTTCTCACCTTTGACGATGTTCTCTCCTCCTGCGATACGCACAAGATCACCGATATATGAATTCTCTGTTGCCACTAAATAACTGCCTGGTACACCAAGCAAAATGAGAACGGACGGTTTACTCTTTCCCTTCGTCCTCTCCTGTATGTCTTTCTTTTTTTGCTCAAAGTCAGACACAATGCGTTTGGCTTGTTTCTGTCTGTCATACTTTTCTCCAAGCTTTGTGATGGCTTTCTCCATGTTGTCCAGACTTTCAAGATTTAAGTATGTGGCAGGGACACCTGCTTGTTGAAAAGGTGTCTCTAAATCGTATTGAAGGGTCGTGACAGACAAGACATCTGTCGGTTGAAGTGATTGGATGATTTCCATGTCCGGGCTCATTGGGTTGCCGACTTCTGGCAGTCCTTTGTAACGAGCTGGCAAGGATTTTTGACTTGTTGGAACCCCGGCAAGATCCACCTCTAGGGCATCCATGATCTCTGCAGCAGCTACAGTCGTTGCCACAATGCGTGCACTTGATTCTGCACTTTTTTTGCCTTTTGCTGAGCTTTCAGCTGACTGTGAACAGCCTGACAAGATCATGCACATGCTGAGAGCAGCGATCAAGGTCCATAGCATTCGATGCTTCAAAAAACAAAAGCCTCCTTTCGAAAAAAGAGCGTGGATGCGCCAAGATGAATGGCGCATCTCACTGAAAATAGATCATTTTATCTTGTACGAGTTTGATACTTTCTCACGAGCACGAATAACGAGCCGCCGAATAAAAGAAGATACACCCAGAGAAGAGAGGTATCTCCTGTTTTCGGGTTCAGCTGTCCAGTCTCAGACTTGGTTTGGTCATCTGATGGGGTAAATGTCATTTGCTCTGCACCCGTTTCCTCTGGTGCCAAATTCACAAGCTGGTTTGTTTGAGAATCGTGATCATTTGGATTTTTAACAAAGCCGATACCCTCATCGTCTCCAATCACCGTCGCAATCCCGCTTCCTTCACCAAGTGCGATTCCTTTTGTGTCATAGACAAGCTTGACATCATATTGCTCATGGTAATTCGCAGCTGGAATATCGATCTTCACACGTGCCATCTGATCACTGCTTAAACTTTTTGTTTCATATTGAATCACTCGTGTATCTGCTTTTTGGTCTGTCTTTGCCACAAGTGTCTCTGCATATTTCCCGCCAGTCCCTATTTGGAAGGACGTGATGGCTGAGCTGTTCTTCACTGTATATGAAACGAAATAGCGGTCATTTTTCACCACCAATGTCGCAGGGCTCACGACGTAATCGTTCATTCGAGACAGCTCATCCTTGTCCGCTTTCTTTATTGAAAAAGGAAGCTTGTATACACCATCTTTTAGCTGCGCAGTCTCTTGATTGGCTCCGCCGTTAGTGGTTTCTGCGGCTGGTGTATTTGGTGTTGGTGTTTCAGAAGAAGCTGGTGTCTCCTCTTCTACCTCACCGTCCTTCAGTGGAGCGATACTATTTGAATCAAATTGAAAACGAATATCGTACGTTTGGTCATAGTGAGCGGCGGCTACCACAATGTGTACTTTTCCTTTCACCGCTTTTGTCAGATCAGCTACATCAAATGAGACCACTCTTGTGTTCTTCGCTTGATCTGTGCTGACAGTCTTCACTTCTTGATATGAACCGTTCTTCTCTGTTTTCAAAGAAGCAACAGACGTATGGTCCTTCACCGTAAAGGAAATGGTTTGTTTTCCATTTTTGACGGTTAAAGATGCAGGGTGTGAGAAGTATTGGTTCATCCGAGATGCCTCATCCTCATCTCCTTTGAGCACACTATAATTGATACGATACACACCATCTTTTAATTGATTTTGTGCAGAATCATCAGGTGTTGTCGATTGATCGTCAGGCGTTGTACCGTTTTGATCATCCGGCGTTGTTTCGCTATCATCTGGTGTTGTGCCGCTGTCGTCCGGTGTTGTTTCGCTATCATCTGGTGTTGTGCCGTTTTGATCATCTGGCGTGGTGCCGCTGTCGTCTGGTTTCGCAGGCGTGACAAGTGTGAGACTGCTTGGATCGAAAACAAGCTGTACGTCATACGCTTCGTCATAAATAAAACCGCCTAAATCCCAGTAAATTTTGACCCAGCCATTTAATTTCGCTGATAAATCGGCTACATCAAACTTGATCACACGTGTATTGGCTGTTTCATCCTCACTCACCGTTTCAGTAGTGACGAGAGTGCCATTTTGTTCGACCTTAAAATCTGTGATTTCTTTGCTTTGTTTTAGTGTGACATAGGCTGTCGTTTTGCCGTTTTCCACAATCAACTTAGCTGGCTTTTCTGTATAGGTATCCATCATGGACGCTTCACTGCTGCCATTTTTTAAAATAGTGAATCCGGCTGTATATTCACCATCAGCCAGCGATGCCGCTTGAGCCGTTCCTTGAGGCAGCTGAAACGCAGTCAACAAACTGAATAAGACGAGCAGAATGGCTGCGTTTAGATGAAAAAGACGTTTCAAAAGGTGACACTTCCTTCCGTCAATGCTTGATGATCCACTTTCTCGCTAAAAACCCGCCTGAGCATAGGACGAGCACAAGGAGCCATCCTATCTGGCTTGTATCACCAGTTTGAGGATTTTCTTCTTGTTTCGTATCAGTGGATGCATCAGATTTTTTTGTTGTTTCTTGTGATGATGCATGCTTGTTTTTTGCACCTGCTGTTTCGTTCGAGCTGTTCGACGAAAGTGACTTGATGCTGCTTTCATCGAATTTCAGCTGGATGGTATAGTCGTGATCGTAATCAGCAGATTTCACTGTGACATGAATTTTTGACTTGATTGGTTTAGACAAGCTCTGCGCTTGGAATTGAACGAGCCTTGTGTTGGCTTTTTTATTCGTTGATAGAACCGTCGTGTCGACATAGCCGCCATTTCCCGGCACTTTAAATTCCGTTACCCAGCTGCTATTTTTAATGGTCATTTGCACAGTCAGTTTCCCATTTTTCACGATCACTTTTGCTGGCTTCAGCCAATAATCATTTGCCATAGAGACCGCATTTCCTTCGGCCTTCAGCACAGTATAATTGACGGAGTATGTACCATCATTTAACGAGGCAGCCTGTGCGTTTGAAAAGGGCAGTATAAGTGCCAGTAAACATGCAGCCATCAGGGCAGGCATTCTTATCCATTTTTTCATCAAACGAATTTCCTCCCTTTTTATTGAACAGTTGCTGCATCAAACTTGATGCGAATGTCGTAATTGCCTGTGTATCCAATGACCGGTACAGTCACACTCACTTTTGCTGGTACAACGTCTGTCAGGCTGGTTACATTGAATTCTACCGTTCTCTTATTAGCAACTGTGTTTGTACTGATCACCGTTGCATCTTTGTATACACCTTGATCAAGTGTTTTAAAACTTGTAATCCAAGAGCTGTTCGTTAACGTGACTTGTGCTTTGATTTTCCCATCTTTCACGACAAGCTTGGCTGGTTTTTCAAAATACGAATTTGCTGTTGAAGTCGAATCACTATCTGCTTTCCATACCACATATTGTGCTGAATATTGACCATCTGCTAAGCCTGCTGCTGAAGCAGAGCTAACCGGAGCTAGAGCAAACAATAGAACAAAGCTAAAGAATAATAAGATATGTGATGTTGAACGAAGTCCTTTCATCATGAACCCTCCTAAATGATATTGATAATTATTCTCAATAGACAATAAAAAAAATAACCTTTATCCGTGTGTAAAATCCACTCGTAAATGATTATGATAATCATTATCAATTGAGGTAAAAAAATAAATCTTTGCTTCTAAAAAGTCAAAGATGTTTGTTTCTAGATGATGAATTGATACTTGTTTTAGGCAATCTGTCCCATTCATGATACCATGGCATAACCTCCATTCCATTACAGGGAAAAGAACCCTCTTCTCCTTGATATTATATGATGGATGAATTTATTGTCAATATCCTTTTTCATACTATTGTCTTAGATTTCTGGAAAATCACAAAAAAATTTCGATCAGACAGACTGATCGAAATCAATTAGGAAGGGACATGTTCCCCTTCTTTGCTGTAATTTCGCTCTAAAGACCAAGCATACATTTCCCGAATAATCGGTTCAATTTTCTTTCCTTGTTCTGTTAACTCATATTCGATTCGCACTGGGATGTCGGGATATACTTTTTTCTCAACGAGTCCTTCAGCTTCTAAATCTTTCAGCCTTTCCGATAATAATCTTCCGCTGATGTTCATTTCATTTTCAAGCTGACAAAAACGTTTCGGCCCTGTCAAAAGCTGATTGATGATGAGAATGACCCACTTCTTCCCTAGAATCTCCATGGCATCTGTAATTGGGCAGCCATCTACTTGAGCCATACCTTACTCCCTCCTGCTTTTCTCTACTTTTTTTCATTATAACACAATTAATTACTTGAAATAAGTCACTAACTATTATATAGTTTAGTTACTAAAAGTAACAAGGTATTCATTTTTATAGATTATCTAAAACATTTGAACATGCTGATGCATATATCATGAAGGAGATGACCGAGCTTTGAATAAAATCGAGCAGCTAAGATTGGGTGTAACGGAATTGCACGTATCCAGCTTTGAGCGTTCTTTACCTTTTTATACAGACATTTTAGGCTTTACTCTATTAGAAAAGACAGAATCGACCGCCACTCTTGGCAGCAATGCAAAGGAACCGATCCTTTTACTGAAAGAAGATCCACAGCTGAAGGAGAAGCCTGATCATGAGCCGGGTCTTTATCATTTTGCCGTTTTATTACCTGCCAGAAAAAACCTGGGCACATGGCTGGCGCATGTGATCAAAAAAGGCTATCCTTTAATTGGAGCAAGCGATCACTTTTTCAGCGAAGCCGTATATTTAAGTGATCCAGACGGCATTGGCGTCGAGATTTATGCTGATCGCCCCGAAGACATTTGGGTCGGTGAGCATGGAGAGCTAAAAGGTGGCGGGAATGCTCCGCTTGATGGAGATGGTCTCCTGCAAGAAGCCGCGGATTCCACATGGGAAGGACTCCCGGCTGGAACAGTCATGGGACATTTGCATTTCCATCTCAACCCAGAAGAAGCTGATTCCTTTTATGTCAATACGCTCGGTTTTCATATCCGCATGGCTCCCCCAGCAAGTTTATTTATCGCTGCTGGCGTGTACCATCATCACCTTGCCTTTAATGCATGGGGACGCGGGAGAAAAGGAGCCATTGATCCACGCTTTTCAGGAATTAGAAGCTATACTCTGGTTTTTCCAAAAGAAGAAGATCGAACATCTGTCGTCGAACGTCTGACTAAAGCTGGCGTTTCCATTAAAACGACGGCAAAAAGCAACGAATTTATTGATCCATTTGGCGTTCTCGTTCGTTTACAGATTGAAGAAACTGACAAAAAAGAAGGTGCAGAATATGGACAAACACACAGAGCATAAAACAGCCATTTTAAAAGATAAAATCAAACGAGTACAGCAAGAAGACGGGTATATATATATCACTGGACCCATTAAACTGCCAGTGAATTTAGACGGTAGAACAGTGATGTTCAACTGGTATTCATGGTTAAAGGACGATGGAAAAGAACCCTTATCAGATGAAAATTTAATCGAAAGCCTTTCCTCCCGTGAGCTTGCAGATCACCAGCAATCAAGCGTCCTTGTTTACGGAGACTTCGAGCAGGCCGATGAAGCACTTATCCGCATGCATTCCATTTGCCATACTGGCGATATTTTCGGAAGCAAACGCTGCGATTGCGGGTTTCAATTGAAACAGTCCATGCGGATGATTGAGGACAATGGAGCAGGCGCCCTGTTTTATTTAGCCAACCATGAAGGACGCGGGATCGGTCTTTTCAGTAAAGCCATGGCCTACATTCTTCAAGAGAACGGCTACGATACAGTAGAAGCAAACGAAGCACTGGGCTTTGAAGATGACACACGTCAATATGAAGAAGCGATTGCTGTTCTTCAAACATTGCGTACAAAGCCAGTCAGACTCATTACCAATAATCCGAAAAAGACAGATGCCATCAGCCATGCAGGCCTTTCTCTTTCTGGACGAATTCCGCTTTGGGGTGATGTCTCTGAGTTCAATGAAAAATACTTACAGACAAAAATTAACCGCTCAGGCCATATGAAGGCGGATCAAGAGGTGCGTACGATTGCCACATCATGAGCGATATATGAAGCTAGCCCTTGAAAATGCACGGGCAATGAAAGGTCAGACTTCTCCAAACCCGCTCGTCGGGGCTGTCATTGTGCGAGAGAATGAAATTGTTGGTGTTGGTGCCCACATGAAGGCCGGTGAACCACATGCTGAAATTCATGCACTCAACATGGCTGGAGAAAAGGCAAAAGGCGCCACGATCTATGTGACCCTAGAGCCTTGTTCCCACCATGGCCGCACAGGCCCATGCGCTGAAGCACTTGTGAAAGCTGGCGTAGAAAAGGTGGTTGTCGCAGCACTTGATCCGAATCCGCTTGTGGCCGGCCGCGGAATTGCCATTTTACAAGATGCAGGTATCCAAGTAATCACGGGCGTACTTGAACAGGAATCCATTCTCATGAATGAAGTGTTTAACCACTTTATTACGAAAAAAACGCCTTTCGTAACGCTCAAAGCGGGCATCACGTTAGACGGAAAAATTGCATCTGCTACGTCTGACAGCAAGTGGATTACATCAGAGACATCCCGTTATGATGCGCATCACATTCGCAGTATCAACGATGCGATCTTAGTCGGTGCGCAAACCGTCATACATGATGACCCTTCATTAACTGCGCGGATTCCAAATGGGCATCATCCAATTCGAATTGTCTTAGACTCTAAACTGTCTACACCGCTGACGGCAAAGGTCGTCACCGATCAGATGGCACCTACGTGGATATTTACAACAAAGCAAGCCGATAAGGAAAAACGAGCCGCTTTAGAAGCAGCAGGGGTCAACGTCATTATGACAGATGGAGACACGCGAGTCCCTTTGCAAGAGGTGCTTCAAGTGCTTGGAGAAAGACAGGTCTCTTCCCTTATGATCGAGGGAGGCGGTCAAGTCAACGCTTCATTTTTAGAGCAGCAGCTTGTAGATAAATTGGTCATCTACATGGCACCTAAACTCATTGGCGGACGACTCTCTCCTTCCTTTTTCGGAGGCGAAGGCATACGCCTCATGAGTGATGCCATTGAACTGGATCACCTCTCTATTGAACAAATGGGGAAAGATATCAAAATAACGGGCTATCCCGTTTATCAATAATCATAAGGCTGTCGAGAAAATTTCGACAGCCTTATGATTTCTTTTTGAGATGCACCCTAAAAAATGTTTTCTACACCATTCTCTCTAAAAACTCAATTCGATTTCCAAATGGATCATCTACATAGAAACGGATTGCTCCGTCTAAGGGCTGATCTTCTTTTATCAGAATGTGATGTTTCATTAATGTCTCTTTTAAATTTGATAGACTCTTTACTTGAAAAGCTGGATGAGCTTTTTTCGCAGCATGAAATGGCTCTTCAATACCAATATGAAGCTGCTGATTGCCGCACTGAAACCAAACTCCACCACGTTTAGCTAGATGAATAGGCTTAGGTATTTCACTCATTCCTAACATGTCTCCAAAAAACAAACGTGCTTTCTCTTCACTCCCCTTTGGGGCAGCTAATTGGACATGATCGATCCCAAAGAAATTTGACACCATCGTTCTCCTTTCCTGTTCCTTTCATTTCTCAAACATGATGTTTTACTATCACGTTTGAGAAAAAGCCTAGGGTGATGTACTCAAGCCATATGATGTTGTCCATTCCCCATCAACACCATAAAATTTGTCGTAAAATGTTTCATGTGAAACATCTGTGACCTGATATCAATCTCCTTCTACCAGCCTGCCAAAGCTTTCGGGTGAAAGTCCCGGTGAAATGCGAAGGCGGTGTAAGGACATCATGCCTTGTTCCTTTTTGGCATGTCCTGGCTCAGTGGTCACAGCCATCTCATATCCTGCTTCCTTCGCCAGCTTCAGCGTGTCTTCGTTATAGCGTCCGACCGGATAGCTAACCATGATCGTTTGCTGAGAAAACCGCTGATCAAAGAAGGCTTTCGATCCTTTTAATTCTTCTTCCTGCTGCTTCTGTGATAAACGATTGAGCTCTAAATGATGAATGGTATGACTCTCAATTGATATACCGTGCGCCATCATGTCATCCATTTGAGCATCTGTTAAGTGATGCAGGCGGCCAATGGATTGCTCAATCATGAAAATAGTTGCTTTCATTCCATATTGTTTTAAAATCGGAAATGCCTTTATGTAGTTGTCCGTATATCCATCATCAAATGTGATGAGAACACACTTTTCACTTGGTGTCGAATTTGTCATGAGGACCTGATAGGCATCTTCCGGCGACAGCGTGACATAGTCGTTGTCTTTCAGCCATTTCATATGAGCCGCAAACTCGCTCATTGGCACACGTAACGAGTTGCCGCTGGAGATGCTGTGATACATCAAGATCGGAAGCGCAACTGGTTCCTTTTGCTGAATCCAGTTTTGTTTGTCTATCTCTGCCACTTCTATTTGATGTGTCTGTTTTGTTTCTTTTGCTTGTACTTGACCCTTTTCCTCTTTTCCTGCTTGCTGGTTTCCTTCTGTTTGCTGCTTCGTTCCCATACAGCCCGAAATCAGCAGCAAGACAAAAGCAACCGACATCCACATACATGTTTTTTTCATTCACCAATCCTGCTTTCTCTCTATCTACCGAATGATTATAACAGAAATTGGTTAATAGCTGACAGCTATTTTGACAGGGTGTTCATTTTTTTACACATTTCGATCATTTCAATGGCAAGCAGATGGATGGTCTCTGTTGTGAGCATTTGATCTTCTGCATGTATGAGCAGTAAAGAAAAGGGAAGCTGTTCACCCGCCGCCTCTTTTTGAATAAGCGACAAGTGCAGGTGATGAATGCTTCGAAACGCTTCCTCCCCTTTTTCAATCAACTGCTGCGCTGCTTCAAAGTCATCCGCTCTTGCTAGACGAATAGCTTCTACATAATGGCTCCTCGCCTCACCTGCATGGGCAATGATTTGAAAGGCTGCTCCCTGCATTTCCTCTAATACCGTCATCTGCTTCTCCTCCGATTACTCAAGATTCATTTGCTAGTTTCAATGCATGCTCTAGAATTTTGTCTCCGTTCGCTGTTCCGTATAATCTTACATTTACAACATCGACAGGGATGTGATAGGGTGCCGCCGTTTTTTCTGCTGCCTTTCTCATAAAGCTGACTTGCGGTCCTAGCAAAATGACTTTTACATCGTCTCCATGCTCTTCTAATTCATCCGCAATGGCCCCTTCAGGTATGGCATAAATATGATAATCCAGCCCTTTTGCTTCTGCGGCTGCTTTCATTTTAGACACAACGATTGATGTTGACATTCCTGCTGCGCAAGCGAGAATGATTCGTTTCATACTCCATCAACTCCTATTGATAAATGAAATCTGGTTCAACCTTGAGTTCTCTTGTTTTGATTAATGTTTTGTACCAATATGCTGATGCTTTCAGCTGACGATTCCGTTCATTTTCCAGCTGGATTTCAACTAATCCGTAGCGATTTTTGAATGCATTCATCGGTGAGACATTATCCGTAAAAGCCCATAGCATATATCCCTTGCAGTTTGAGCCTTCTTTTTTCACTTGAAGGGCCCTTTTCAAATGCTGGCTGATAAATGAAATGCGGTATTGGTCATCAATGATGCCTTCTTCGTTTTTAAACCGCTCTTCCTGCTCTACCCCCATACCGTTTTCAGCTACAAACCACTCAATATTCCCGTATTCTTCTTTGATTCTCATGCCCATATCATAGACGATATCCGGATAGATTTCCCAACCTCTAAATGGATTCATTTTTCTACCTGGAAGTTCAAACATATCGTAATAATAGGATGGATGAAACGGTGTTCCTTCGTTCCAAGCCTTGCTCGGCGCCTTGACACGATGCGGATAGTACAAATTGAGACCTACCACATCTACTGTATGATCTTTGATGATCTGAAGGTCTTCCTCTGCTGCATCGAAAAGAATGTCATGCTTTTTCAATACATCAAGCAGTTCCTCAGGATACTCGCCTTTGATGGAGGGATCTAAGAACACGCGATTAAAAAACAAATCATACATACGGGCCGCCTCTTGATCATGTGGAGCCGTAGATCTTGCATACGTCACTTCTGGATTAAGAATGACCCCGATTTTTGCACCCGCAGATTCCTTCAATCCCATTTCCCGAAACAGCTTCACTACTTTTGCTGTCGCCAGAGCTTTATGATAGTTCCACTGCATCCACTTCTTCGTATTCTGTTCAAAGGGATAACGGATTGCATCTAAATAAACACGTGTCTGAACAACAATAGGTTCATTAAAGGTAAACCAATGTTTGACCCGGTCTCCATAGCGCTCAAACACCTTCTCTGCATAGAGAACAAACAGCTCCACAACGTGCTTAGATGACCAGCCGCCGTACTTTTCAAGTAAAACAGCAGGAAGTTCATAATGCTCTAGGCAAAACATCGGCTCTACACCTGCAGCAATCAGTTCATGAATCAAATCATCTATATAACGAGCATAGGTCTCATCCACAATCCCATTCTCGTAATCTATGAGAAACCTTGACCAATTGATGGACGTTCTGTAATGAGTTAAGCCAATCTCCTTCATGAGGGCTACATCTTCGGGATACCGCTCGTAAAAATTCGTCGCTCCTGCCGGCCCATACCCGTTGTGCCACACGTGATACCCTTCCTTATACCAGAGATCTATATACGAATCCTGATGCGGCTGCTTTCCTTTCCAGCCTTCCGTCTGCCAAGCAGAAGCCGCAGCACCTAGGATAAAATCATTCGGTATATTCATTTTGTTCATGTGCCACCTCACCCTTCTTCGTTTGAATTTGAAGTCCTTCCCAAATCCCTTGTACATACATAGCCCCAAGTGCTCGGTCATATAAGCCATAGCCAGGTCTGCCTGTCTCACCAAAGATCATTCGCCCATGATCTGGTCGGACATAGCCAGTAAATCCTTCCTCAAACAACGCCTTCACAATCGCTCCCATATCAAGACTGCCTGCTGACGATAGATGAGCCGACTCTTCAAAATCACCGTTCTCATACAACTTGACATTACGTAAATGAGCAAAGTGTATTCGCCCTTTTTTCGCATACTTTCTTGCAAGTGAAGGAACATCGTTTTTCACATCACAGCCGAGGGAACCAGAACAAAAGGTGAGACCGTGCTGCGAGCGGTCATCAATCTGAAGAATACGATCTATATGTCGTTCACAACTGACAATACGAGGCAGGCCGAATATATCCCAGGGGGGGTCATCTGGATGCAGTGCCATATTGATGTTCTCTTCCGCTGCAACCGGAAGGATATTTCCCAGAAAATAAACCAGGTTCTCAAATAACCCTTCAGCTCCCAAATCCCTGTATGCAGCCATCAATTGTCTCATTTCTGCCTGCGAATAAGACGTATCCCATCCCGGTAAGGAAAGTTGATCTTTCTCTATATCCATATGTTCAAGCTGATGCTGAAAATAGACAAGGGTTGTCGATTGATCAGCTAGTTGAAAATCGAGCTGTGTTCGTGTCCAATCAAGGACAGGCATAAAGTTATAACAAATGACCTTCACACCATGTTTGGCTAATCGGCGGATATTTTCTTGATAATGCTTAATATAGATATCCCGGCTAGGTTTCCCTAGCTTGATATCTTCATGGACTGGAAGACTTTCTACGACATCAAAAGTAAGATCATGACTTTCAATTTGCGCTTTTAATTGAACAATACTTTCCTCTGGCCACAGATCACCAGCCGGCACATCATAGACGGCACTGACAATGCCTTTCATGCCTGGAATTTGACGAATATATGAGAGTGAAACAGGATCTTCCTCCCCATACCACCTAAATTGCATGTTCATTCATGAACCCTCCTTCTATTCTGAATCAGGTGCAGCCTCTGGCTTCCGGTTGGACAAAAGGACAAACGGCAAATAAATGAAGACTGCGACGACAATACAGATCAGCTGTGTGATAACAGCCCCCATGCTGCCAGCAGTAGATAGCCAAGCATTCACAATCGGGGGTGTCGTCCACGGCACCATCACGACTGCTTTTCCAGCAAAGCCTGTAGCCGTTGCGATATAACCAATCGTACCTGTCACAAGCGGTGTGATGATAAACGGAATCGCCATCACAGGATTCAGCATGACGGGTAATCCAAAAATAACTGGCTCATTGATGTTGAACAATCCAGGTCCTGATGAGAGCTTGGCAATGCTTCGCATCTCTTCCCTTCTCCCAGCGATAAAAATCGCAATCAAAAGCCCAATGGTCACACCCGAACCACCAATACTCATATACACATCCCAAAATGGCATGGTGATAATATTCGGAATCTCTTTTCCCTCTTGAAATGCCGTCATATTCACTGCAATCGACCCTAATAACAGCGGCTCCCGAATCGGCTTAATCATTTGGTTGCCATGAATACCGATCACCCAGAAAAATTGAGCCACAAACATCAACGTTAAAATGCCTGGCAGGCCCTGCACAACACTTTCAAGCGGACGCTGCACCACGTTATACACTGCTTCATGCAAATAAATGCCTGTCAAACGGTGAAACGCAAATCCGAATGAACTAATGATTGTAATTGTAATGATTGATGGAAAAAGTGAAGAAAAAGACGTCGCCACATTAGATGGAACAGAATCTGGCATCTTGATTTGAAGCCATTTCACTTCGGTCAGCTTACAAAAGAGCTCAACAGATACGATGGCAATGATCATGCCTAAAAATAAACTTTTTGGATCGGAGAATTGTCTCGCCAGGACATCTACCACCTCGCGCATTGATCCATCGACCTCTAGAAGAAGAGTCGTCGGTATAACAGATATGAAGGATATCAATGCCATCAAGCCCGGGAACAAAGATTTGTGTCCATTGATTTTTCCAAGCTCGATTCCGATAAGGAACACAGCCCCAATCGTTAAAAAGTTCAGCGTGGCATAATTGATTGCCTTCATAATTGGCTGAAGCTCTGCTAAAAATCTGAATATCTCAAAATGAGCAAGCCCTGTTTCCGGACTCATGATCATATTCGCCACTAGTACAGCAAAAGCCCCCGTAATGATGATTGGCATCAGCGTGACAAATGCTTGTTTAATCGCCATAATATATTTCTGATTGGTAATGCGGTAAGCGACATGTCCCATGACGTCTGCCGCTTTCTCTTTGAAGCTCATGATCCATCTCCCCCTTTACAAAAACTCGTAATCATCCTCCTTTTTGATGTTATTTTAAAAGCGCTTTCATTAACATCTAATCTTTTTCCTCACAGATGCGGAAATGGGTGTCCATTTTTTTCATCTGGCTGTTCCAACACGTGAAACGCTGCGGTCAACTCCTCAAATGAAGCAGCTTTGATGATTTGCTCGACCACTTCCTTCTGCTCTGTCAGCCGCACAAGAAATTGATAAAGAGACTGCAATTCTTTTTGATACGTCTTTTGAATACTTAACAAGCAGACGACCTGTACTCGCTCTTCGCCCCATAGCACCGGCTTTCTCAACGTACAGATCGCACAAAACGTATCATCTGTTGCCGGTTTAATTGGATGGGGGATCGCGACCAAATGACCGAATGACGTAGGTGACACTTGCTCTCTTTCCAGCAATAGCTGTTCGAACTCATCCGGTATGCGATTTTGTTCCTGCAATACTTTCACGAAGAATTGAAGAACCTCTTCCCTTGTTTGTAGATCTTGCTGAAAAAAAGTCATCTTCGGACTGACATATTGCAAGACCCCCATATTCTGTGCCCCCTGTACAAACCGTTTCAATCTCAAAATATCCTCTTCACTGAGAATGGTATGTACATCAATCACTGGCACGGGCAGTGTGTTCCGAAGCGGAATGGTACTAATGATAAAATCTATACTTCTCAGGTCATACGACAGAAGGTCACCAACACTTGCAGTTCCAGCAATCTCGAGCCTTCCGCTAAAGGCGGCCTTCAGCTTATGAAGAAGAAGCTGACTGCTGGCGACACCCGTTGCACACACAATCAGGCATTTTTTTCTTACATGTTGGGTGTTTGTCCGCTCTATTGCAGCACCAATATGGAGTGCCAAATATCCAATTTCATCCTCATGAATCTCTACATTCTCTTTTTCCTTCAGCCATCTGCCCATATATATGCCTGCCTCAAACGCAATTGGATAATGCCTTTTAATGTCTGATAAATAGGGATTTCGAATGTTCATGTCATACTTGAATCGATGAATAGCTGATCTCAGATGAAGGCTTAGTCCTACGATCAGCTCCTTGTCTGTCTGAATATCCAGTGACATGTGCTTTTCGACATAAGCAAGTAATTGGTGGGTTAAACGAAAATGATCTTCATCAAGCATGTGAAATAGTGTGTGGCCCGTTTCTCCATATGCCACCATTTTTGCCCCCATTAAATGAATCGCAATATACGCCATTTCAGATGCAGGAAATTCTATACCAAGCACGTGACGCATATCTTCTGCCATTTGTCTCGCCACTTGAAAAACAGGCTGTGTTTGAATGTCTTTTAGTTCGGCCTCTGGCATCATGACCAGCTTTTTCTCTTCGATTCGTTTGCACGCGATGGCGATATGTGTCACTAAGTTACTTAAACCGATCTCCGACACATGAAGACCGCTTGCCTTTGTCCGTGAACGCACCATATCCTGAATCAATTGATACGTTTCTTCGGGTAAAAGCGCAGGATTTGGATGCTCCTGCTGAAATACATGCTCTGCGAGACAGTACCTTAATTTCATTTCATCCCCCGTCAGCCTTAGTCCATATTTAGGCCGATGTGAAACAGAAAGTCCATGTAAAGAAAATAAGTGCCTTACTGCTTTCAGATCATTTTTCACGGTAGATTCACTCACAAATAATTCCTCAGCCAATTCGTCTAATTTGATATAGTCTTCAGACAATAAAAGCCTTCTCAGTAAATAAAAGATGCGGTCCTCTGGCTGATTTGGAATGACCTGATTCTTTTTTTCATTTCTTTCTCTCATGGACTTTTTCAAAAATGTACGAAATGCTCCATAATCCTCGACAGTCAATGTATATCCTGCTCCGCGTTTTACATGAAGTGTCGACCCATGTTCTTCCAATATTGATTTAAGCGCTTTCAAATCAGTTCGAACTGTTCGTGATGTGACGCCTACCAGGCGGGCAATTTCTTCACCTGTCAGCTCCTGCTCCGCCTGCATTAATCGCCTCAGCAGCTCCTCCTGACGTAGAGATAACATAGACTCCCCTCCCTTAGTCAATTACTTTTGCCTATCATCATAAACGAAAATAGAACTCTTTGCCCAGTTTTTCTTTCGACTCGGGAACTTCGTTATAGCTCAAACGTATGAATATGAAACAAGAGGAGGGATACATCATGTTTGTGATCATGATCATATTGGCTTCTTTAGGCGCCATCGTTGCCCATATCCTTACACCGAAGGATAAGCGCACATCTTCTAAACATTCTGCACATCACAGTTCAACAACAAGTCACTATACTGATTCGTATACACATCACGCTTCTAATGCCTCCTGCGGGGGTGATGCAGGCGGAAGCGGCGGATGTGACTAAAACAAAAAAACAGCCGCTGTTCGGTTTAGCCGGCTGTTTCATTTATTTGATTAAAGAGCTTTCCAGCCCCGTTCGATTAAATGTTTGACATCCTTTGCAAAATCCTCGCCCTTTTCCATCACATCTTGGGCTCTTCCAGCAAAATTACTAGCGACAGCGAGCTCCATTTTTTTTAACTCAAAGTGCATAATTTTTTGGTCAATCTCCGTAATATAGGTTTCATACTCATGGTTCACAATGTCGTGCATCGCACGATAGGCTTCTTTCCGATGGCGGTGAAAATCTGTTCCCCTCTCACCTTTCCATGACAAATCTAGAGCAGGCTTCTTGATTTCCTTCATGTCAGACTGCGCAAGATCTTGTTCTGTTCGAATATTACTTTTGGCTGTCTTTAACCGAGAGATCATTTCGTCAAATTCTGCACGCTTGTTTTCAATTCCCATATGCAGATGGTGCAGCATCTCGGATAAACTCATGTCATCCACCTCTATTGGACCTCATAAGAAAGCACGGCGCCAGAGTCTTGGAAACCGAGCAGATCACCTGCTTTTTCCAATCCTGACATTTCTATCGTTCGCTTTCATTAAGTATAGTATAAGGTGAAAAGCCTTAGGCTTAAATAGGGAAAAGGTGTCCTTTTACCATGAGGTTTGAAAAAAAACGGAATAATACAAGGTCATAAATCCTGAATTATATATGAGTCTTTGAGACTATATTTCAATTAATATTCAACTATGCTGTCAATAAAACGATTGTGACACATTATTTTGCAGCAATCGCTTCGTCCTGTTCTTTTAATGTTTTCACATTAGAGCGTGTATCCTGAACATTTTTGATCAAGGCTTCTTTAAAGCTTGAAACCATTTCGCCCACCTCTGCTTCACGTGCCGTCCACTTGGTCACAAATTCAAGGCTGTTTTCACCAGCTTTATCTGCTGCTTTTTTCATTGTTAAAGCTTCAACTGCTTGGGAGACTTCATCTAGTTTATCCATGACTGTTTGGTAGTTTAACTTAATTTGTCCCATTGTGATATCCTCCAGATTTGTTCAGCGTGAGGGCAGCTTTACAAGCTGCTCCATGCTTTTGAGATCAAACGTTTTGCGTCTTCTACTGCGTCTTCTCCTTTTTCAGCCAGACGTGCGGCGTCTCCAGCTAAAGAGCTGGCAAAAGATAAGGCAGACTGCTCAGCTTCTAATGTACTGATTTTGAATTCAATGCGGCTCACATAGCGTGGGTATTTGTCATTCACGATCGTTTGCAGCGCATCGTGTGCTTCATTCCGCTTTGATTTAAAATCTTGGCTCCGCTCACCTTTCCAAGAGGCCCCAAGCTTTGGCTGCTTGATTTGCTTTAGGTCTGTTTCTGCCGCATTTTGTTCACGTTCAATCTTACTTTTCGCTTTTTTGAGTCGATCGATTTTCTCTTCGATCTCTGCCTTTTTATTTGAAATGCCACCGTTAAGGGCAGACAGCATATCCGATAAGCTCATATGGGTTCCTCCTCCTGTCAAAAAATAAAAACGCTGCTTAGAGTCCCTCTAAACGAGCGTAATGGCGAATCGTACTTTTTCCAATATTGTTATTATAAGGTTCAAAGACTCATGTTTGAATAGGGATTTGTGCCCTTTTTATGGTATAAATATGCTTTCGATCTACCGCATACCACACCTTGAGCTCCCTTTTATAAGGGGTCAAAATACACATTCGTCCATTAGACGATACATATAGTCTTCCGGTCCTAGGACAAACAAAAGCCGCCCCTCTCACGGGACGGCTTTTGTAAACGCTTATGATGCCGCTTCTTCTTTTTCTTGCTGGTCTTTCACGTACCAAATGAACTTCCCTGTATATCCATAGATGATCGCAAGTCCAATGGCGACAAAGCTCAACCACATGAATGGTAAATATGAGAATGTCGACACGCCGAGAATCCCTGCCATGTAAATTCCGTTATCTGACCATGGAACCATACCAGAGGTAAGCGTTCCTCCGACCTCAGAGTTTCTAGATAACACACGTCTGTCTAATTTTAATTTGTCATAGCTTTTTTCCATGATTTTTGGTGTAAGAATGATGGATACATACATTGCACACCCAAAAACGTTGGCAAAGAATGCTACAAGAATTGTGGACAGTGTCACATTTCCCGCATTATATAGCTTTTTCTCAAATGTTGAGACAATGACTTTCAATACACCCAGATGTTCTAATACTCCGCCAAAGCCAAGACCCAGGATAATGACGACCAAAGAGCCGAGCATGTTGACCATTCCACCACGATTTAATAATTGGTTAAGGAAGTCTACATCTGATTGAATTGAAAATCCATTGTATGCTGAACCAATTGCATCACTTGGATTCGTTCCCTGAAAAGCAAATGCCCAGACCGCCCCAAACAAAGCACCAATCGCAATAACCGGTAAAGCAGGCTTTTTCATCACGAGTAAAACAACAACAATCAGAGCTGGAATGAGCATAAACACATTAATATTAAATGTATCAAGCAAGGCATTCTTTAAAAATTCCACCTTCTCTTGATCAATATTGCGCCCTCCATAGATAAATCCAGTCACTGTAAACATAATAGCTGTAATAACAAAGGCCGGTATGGATAATACCATCATCGCTCTTACATGTGCGAGCACCTCAACCTTTGATAAAGACGAGGCAAGAACTGTACTGTCTGATAGCGGAGAAAGCTTGTCTCCAAAATAAGCGCCAGACAACACTGCACCTGCTACGATTGGCAGGGGAATTCCTAGCCCTTCACCGATCGCAACCATGGCAATACCAGCTGTACCAACTGTTCCCCAAGAAGTACCTGTAGCAACAGACATGATCGCACAAATAATTAATGTTGCGAGTAAGAAGATATTCGGATGAATAAACTCTAGTCCATAATAAATGAGTGTAGGGACAACGCCACCCGCAATCCATGTTCCAATTAAAGCACCGACAGCAAGTAAAATTAAAACAGCTTCAAGCCCATTTGATATTCCTCTAGTAATAGCATTCTGTAAATCTTTATAAGAGTGCCCTAAATGAAGACCAAGTCCAATTGCTAGAAACCATGAAATAAATAAAGCCAGTTGAATATCTAAGTTAAAATAAATAGTAAAGGATAAGACAATCGCTAAAAATAGCCCTAGTACTGCGATGATCTCTACCATAGATGGCAAGCGAACCGATTTCAATGTTTGTTTCCTCCCTTTGTGCGTGCGTTAAGCGTTTTCAAAATATTGCGAAAAAAGTGTGTCAATTTGAAAGAAAATGAATTGCCTGTTTTTTCTCTCTTTCACAGGCAATTCCACATATTAATAAAATAAATTTTTTGATATTATTGTCGCTCTAGCAGCTCTTCACCGGCAATACCAGGCTTTGTCATCTCGTAAGGATTTAAAATAATATCAAGTTCTTCTTCCGTTAAAACATCATACTGCAAGCAAAGATCTCTGATCGATTGTCCCTTTAAAATCGCTTCTCTTGCAATCCTAGCGGCTGCTTCATAGCCTAAGTGAGGGTTCACGGCAGTGATCACGCCCGCACTTTTTTCTACATATTCTTTCAAACGTTTTTCATTTGCTTCGATGTCCACTAAACAATGATCTGTGAATGAGCGGAATCCGTTGTTCATTATACTAATAGATTGAAGCAAGTTAAAGACCAAAACAGGCTCCATCACATTTAACTCCAGCTGACCTGCTTCAGAAGCAAGACAGATGGTGTGGTCGTTCCCAATGACCTGGAATGCGATTTGGTTAATGAGCTCTGCCATCACTGGATTGACCTTCCCAGGCATAATGGATGATCCCGGCTGACGGGCTGGCAATGCAATTTCAGCAAGACCTGCACGTGGACCAGACGCCATTAAGCGAAGGTCATTCGCAATTTTAGACATGTTCATCATACATACCTTTAATGCAGCAGATACTTCTGTGTACGCATCTGTATTTTGCGTAGCATCAACAAGGTGCTCTGCGCCTACTAATGGCAGCCCTGAAATGTCAGCGAGTTTCTTCACCACGATCTCAATATAGCGAGGATCTGCGTTAAGGCCTGTCCCAACAGCTGTCGCACCCATGTTGACTTCATATAAATGCTGTTTTGATTGGTTAATTCGTTTAATATCACGGCTAAGCACACGGCTGTATGCTTCAAACTCTTGTCCCAAACGGATCGGAACAGCATCTTGTAGATGAGTACGCCCCATTTTGATCACATGATCGAATTCTTGTGCTTTCTTTTGAAATACGTCCTGCATGGCTTGCATCGTCTCAAGCAGAATGTCTAACTGCTTCAGCACAGCAATATGGATCGCAGTAGGGAACGAATCATTTGTCGATTGCGACATGTTGACATGTGTGTTTGGACTTAAATGAATGTAGTCACCCTTTTGATGTCCCATGATCTCCAGGGCTCTATTCCCAATGACCTCATTGGCATTCATATTCATGGAAGTTCCTGCGCCGCCTTGAATTGGGTCTACGATAAAGTACTCATGGAGCTTGCCTTCAATGACTTCATCCGAAGCCTGAACGATGGCATTGCCAATTCCTTCATATAGACGTCCAACTTCCATATTGGCTTGAGCGGCTGCTTTTTTGACGATAGCAAAGGCTCTAATGAGTTCCTCATGCATGCGATATCCTGTAATCGGAAAATTCTCTTTTGCACGAAGGGTTTGAACACCATAATACACGTCTGCCGGAATTTCTTTTTCACCAAGAAAATCCTTCTCGTAGCGATAAGTTGCTTGAACCATCTTGTATGACCTGCTTTCTATAGTTAAATCACTAAATCTTCTGCGATTGGCGTTTCCATAATCTTTTTCACTTCTCGTGGATCTGTTGTTTTGCCTAATGCCCACATGAGCTTCGGCACGATGGCTTCTGTGTTCATGTTGCGTGAACGTGCCACCAGTTCTTGATTGATTTTGCGCCCTACTTCGTACACACTCATGTCTTCTCCTTCTTCGAGACACTGAGTTGTGATGACAACAGAAATGCCTTCTTCCAGCAATTCGTTGATTTTTTCTAGAAGGTTTCTTCCTTCGAAAGGAATGCCGCCGCTGCCGTAGCTTTCAATGACGACACCTTTGTATACACCTTTGATTGAATCTAAAAACTCAGGCTTCAGCCCTGGGTGCAGTTTTAATAAACAAACATCTGTGTTCAAGGATGCATCTAATTTAAGCGGTTTCATTGGTGATCTTTTTACTTTGCTATTGTATTCAATTTGATGGTTTTCAATCGATGCAATATATGGGTAGTTGATGCTTTCAAATGCATCGTAACTTTTCGTTCTTAGTTTGATTGCACGCGTTCCTTGAATGACCCTGCCATCAAACACGACATACACCCCGCCAACGCCGTCACATGCAAAGCGAATCGCATCTGTGATGTTTTTCTTCGCATCTGTTTTCTTAAAGGTAATCGGAATTTGTGAACCTGTAATAACGATCGGCTTATCAGGATTTTGTAGCATATAAGATAGTGCTGCTGATGTATAGGCCATTGTGTCAGTTCCGTGCGTGACGACAAATCCGTCATATTGATCATAATTTTCATAAATGGCTTTTGCGATATCCACCCAGTATTCAGGCTGCATATTGGTACTATCTATACTCATCAGGGACTTTGTGTCCATTGTGTACTCTGCATTAATTTCGTTTAAATAGCTTAAAAGGTCCTCAGCTTTAACACCTGGAGCTAAACCATTTTCACTCTCTACAGATGCAATCGTCCCACCAGTCGTTAAAAGCAATAATTTCTTCAACAGGTCCACCTCTTTCAGTAAAATTACTTCGTTTGTCACACATATTATAAGCCAGCTTGTGCTATTCTATAATATACGCTTTACGCGTACCTTCATTGCCATTATAGTCACATAACGCGAATTAATCAAGAAATTATTACGCATAACGCGTACACTCTATGTCAAAATATGATATACTGTTGTTGTATATAAAGGAGCGTTCATGTATGATACTCGATCGTTTAACCACCCTTAGAAAGAAGAAAAAATGGTCTCTCCAGCATACGGCAGATCGCCTAGGTATCGCCAAAAGCACCTATGCCGGTTACGAATCTGGGTACCGACGACCTTCGCTTGAAGCAGTGAAGCTGCTGGCTGATTTGTATGATACGTCCATTGATTTTTTACTTGGTAGAACGGACGAGCCAGAGATACAACGCAAAATCTCTGATATCAAAATTGAACTGACGGAAGCAAAAGAAGGAACGATCTATGTAGACGGCGTTCCACTAACTGATGAAGAAATCAAACAGCTTGTTGCCTTTATTCGGGCGAAAAACACTCTGAAAGTATAAACACAAAAAAGAGAGGTCCCTGTCATACGGGTACCTCTCTTTTCCCTTTCATATCAGCTGCTGCTTACGACAGCTCACTTAATTCCTCTAACCGCCGCTTTGCTTCTTCTTTATTAAAGGAACTATAATAGCGATAATTCTCATCGTCTAAGATGCGGTAATGCTGGCTTAGTACATTTTGCTGGAGACGAAACGCACCTTTTTTCACAGACGTTCGCCACCAAACCTTTCCGCCAATCGTACGTTCAACCGATAGATGCAATTCATCATGTGCCACGACTTCCAAAATCTCGAGCGGATCATCCCCAAGTGTTCCTTTTAAAATGTCACTATCCCTGAATAATGCACATACGGCCGCCGATTGTGTCCAGTTGAGGCGGAGTCTATTTTTTTCTACTTGCTGCACATGCCGCTTTGATAGACCAAGCACCTCAGCCATACGATCCTGCGTATAATTCTTTTCTTTTCGAATTCGTGCCATTTGTTCTGTGACGAGGTCGATTACCATTTCTTTGTCCATCTCTCATCACCTCTTGAATGTTCAGTCTTTACTGACATCATACACGATTTCTTCAAAAAAGTAGCGTCTCATCTCATGAAATCATGACAAATTCAGCTTAGTTAACCGGCTCTTCGCTCTGACCATGCTGCTGTCTCCAATTCTGTTGGGCTGTCTCATGTAAATATGGATATATGTCTTGCTTGACGGTTTGCTCAAATACTTCTTCATCTAAAATACTGTACGCCGGAATCTTTATTAATTTCCCATCTATTTTACGAATGAGCACATCCATGAAAAGAAAGCCCCTTATACTGTACCGATGCCTACGCATATCAATGGATTGGATATCTTGAAAAGGGATCTTTTGTTGTTGATACAAAACAGCGCCATTCTCTCCGAGCTGAATGCGAAAAATGACATTTCCTTTCTTCGTAAAAGCCGGCAGGATCATCAAAAAGGATATGCATCCGTAGACAATGCCTAATAGTCCGCCTAAAAATAAAAACAACGTATAATTCGATTCAAATGTAAGAGCTTCTGAAAATAACCAAATACCGATGATACCAAAGCCGCCCGTTGCTAAGAATGCCCATACTCTTAGAAAGAGCCTGCTCCTCACTTCTATTACTTCACTTGGATTCAAGCGCCATTCTCCTTTTCCCCATTAGAATATAGAACGTAATCCGTCTCTATGAGCTGTCTCTATGCGAAATTCGTTTTCCTTGATCCCAGACACAAGCCAAGAATGCCTCTCCCCCGGAATAACAAATATCATAGATTCTACATCCGGCGTATTGTTTTTGTCATAAGCGACCTTCATGAGGGAGTCCATTTTCCCTTTTCTTGCCCGCACATCAGAAACAAATGCCATCACAAGCTCTTGGTTCTCTGCTTGGTTTAGAAAAGAAAGCCATTCACCTTTGCCTTCGCTGGCTTGTTCTAACAGCATTTCAAATTCCTCTGCCTGCAGGTTGATGACGGATGTGGGGTGATCACTCATGTGTATGTTCAAGAAGGTTGTCACTTGCTCCTCTGTCTGCTGATCGTCTTTTAGTTTGTGGATCTGATGCACTTGCTGGTCATAAAGCGTATGATGCGCATACACACCTGCCTGCGTCGTATGAAAGGACGTACTGACCTCTTCATCTAACGCGCCAAATCTTGAAGCCTTCACGGTATGCGATGCATCATTCATGGCCTGAATGAAATGCCGGTAATCTTCTTTATAACGGTATTGTCTGTTTCGAAATTCCAGTACGCCCTTTGCCAGCAGAGAGCGGCATGCGATTTCAAATAAAAAACCAAGACGTTCATCCTCTACTTCTGGATAATAAGCTTCCTTTAATGACATGCCTTGTTCAAAATAGCCTTCACTGTAAAAACTAAAGATGAGCTCCTCGATACTTAGACTTAGCTGATCCAACTTGATCTCTCCTTATCCAAAAGAAAATGCGCCCTTCAAGAAATCACCTGCACCTTTCATCAGCGAATCTGCGGTTTCTTTTGTTTTTTCTATTCCTTTATGTATCATCTGATTTGCTTGATCAATGGTGTCATTGACTGCTTTTACCCCTTGACCCGCCAGTTCAAATGCTTTTTTCCCTTTGTCGACGACCGCATGAATCGGGTCTTTCAATTTCACTGCGACCTGTTCTGCAAAACCGGATGTAAGTTTGGCGACTTTTTCACCAATAAATCCACCCACTGCCGATCCTATCGCTCCGCCGACTACTGTTCCAATCGGCCCTGCAAAGCTTCCAAGAGCGCCGCCGACAACGGCACCTGCAACGGACCCGCCTGCGATAAAGACCGTATTATTCACTGCATTTCCAACTGCCTTTGCATTTTCACGCTTGAGCACTTCCGGTTGATCACCGAATTCTGCATAGTTCTCAGCAATTTTCAAACCACAGCCAACCGTTTCTGTTGCACCTGTGACAACCGTTGCAATGATGGCATTTCCTTTCGCAAATCTTGCACCATTTTTCAGAACAGACTTGATTCCAGCTGTGTCCTTCCAATTGATACTTCCTTTTGTGAAATCACGGACACTGTTTGTAAACGCAACCGTGTCGTCAGGATAAAATTTTGTGAATTTCTTATGGACCAAATCAGCCATCGACCAGTTCGACCGTTTTAATAATTCTTTTTTACTCAGCCAAATCCTTGCCAACCGGTCAAATCTCGTTCCTTCGACCCGGCTTGTCAGATCAAGAAGCAGCTTTGAATGCTGCGCTGCATAGCGGCCATTTTCCCTCAAGAAGGTCGTCATCCCAAGCCCATAGTATTTCGCCTGCATCATCACAATACCAGCTAAGCTCGTGAGTGTACCATATTGATCATAAATGCTGTACATTTTCCTTAAAATATCATCAGCTTCGACCATTTTATCCTTGGCATGACGAATGGCAATATCATCACTGCTCAATTTGCTGATTAAGGCTTGGCCAGCGCTCCATGCGTCTCCAACTCCAGAAAAACAGCTTCTATAACGAGGATCACAGCCTAGGATCAGACCATCCAGTTCACTATGTAAATCGTGATGCTTTGTTTCAATGACCGAAAGCTCTCCTATCACATCATTCGCCAGCCCTGTCAACTGATCTGGGTCCACTACAATGTCACGTGCCATCACATCATCTCCCTTCTCGAGCTCTTTCTCTCCGTTCTTCTCTTCTTTTTCGTTCAAGCTCTTCCATTCGAGCAATTTCAGCTTTACGCTCCTCGATTTTGGCGGCTGCATCCCGCAGTTCCTGACTTGTTTCAAGCAAATCCTTTTCAAATTGATCATAGCGTGCCGCTGTTTCCTCAAAGCTTTGATCAAATTTATTTCTTGCTTCTCCTTGCCAGCCTGATCCCACTGCCTTCAACCGGTTCTCAAGCAGCTGCTTTGACTGCCGAATGTCATCAGCCGCTTCTTGAAACTTTTGAGCGAGTGCCAGCGTTTGACTAGAATCCAACTTTCGCACCCCTTTCTCCCAAATTAACGTACAAATGGATGATTTTATATGTCCTCATTATAAATAAAAAGACACCCAAAAAAATCACCCTAAAGAACCATTCAGCACATCACAAAATAAAAGTAGGCCTTTTTTCTCCCCAATTGTCAGAGAAAGCCTTTTTTGTTACGAAGCACATTCAAGACATGATAAAATGAACGTATTCTACAAAAGGAGTGACGTATTGATGAAAGACGAAATGATCCAGCGTTTCACACGTTATGTAAAAGTGGATACCCAGTCTGATGCAGAAAAAGAAAGCTGTCCATCGACTGAGGGACAGTTGAACCTAGCGAGGCAGCTTGTTGAAGAGATGAAAGACATCGGCATTCAAGAAGTGACAATGGATGATAACGGCTATGTCATGGGAACGATCCCATCTAACACAGACAAAGAAGTGCCGACCATTGGCTTCCTGGCTCATATCGACACAGCCACTGACTTCACTGGCAAAAATGTAAAACCGCAGATCCATGAGAACTACCAAGGCGGCAACATTACGTTAAATGAAGATCTACATATCGTCTTATCTCCAGCTCAGTTTCCAAATTTACAAAAATACCGAGGACATACACTGATCACCACTGATGGCACGACCTTACTTGGTGCAGATAACAAAGCAGGTATCGCAGAAATTATGACCGCCATGCATTACCTCATTCAGCATCCAGAAATCAAGCATGGAAAAATTCGAGTCGCCTTCACACCAGACGAAGAGATCGGCAGAGGGCCGCACAAATTTGATGTTGATGCCTTTGGCGCTTCTTATGCTTATACGATTGACGGCGGGCCGCTTGGAGAGCTTCAATATGAAAGCTTCAACGCAGCAGGTGCAAAAGTATCAATTAAAGGAAACAGCGTCCATCCAGGAACAGCAAAAGACAAAATGGTCAGTGCTGCGAAGATCGGAATGCTCTTTCACAACAAACTTCCTTCAGACGAATCTCCAGAATATACAGAAGGATACGAAGGCTTTTTCCACCTCACGAGGTTTGTAGGAGAAGTAGAAGAAGCAGAGCTGCAATATATTATTCGTGATTTTGATAAAGAAAAGTTTAACAAACGCAAAGCATTATTTGAAAAAATCGCGAATGACTTAAAAGCGGTATACGGTGAAAACAGCATTACCCTCAGCATTCAGGATCAATATTACAATATGAAAGAAAAAATTGAGCCGGTGAAACATATCGTGGACATCGCTCATGAAGCCATGGAAAACCGCTCAGTGACACCTGTCATTGAACCGATCCGCGGCGGCACAGATGGTTCACAGCTTTCATATAAAGGACTCCCAACACCAAACATTTTTACTGGTGGAGAGAACTTTCACGGTAAATATGAGTTCATTTCTGTGGAAAACATGCTAAAAGCAACAGAAGTCATCGTAGAAATTGCACGTTTATTTGAAGAAAAAGCATAAATATGTTTAAAACCGTTCCTGTTCGGGAACGGTTTTTTAATGAAAGTTTACAATTTTCTGAAACTTCTGTGACACTTAATCGTACTAATAGAGACAACCCCAGAAAAATTCTTCTTGACGAGTGAAATAACTGGAAATATAATAGTTACAAACGACCAGTATTTTAGACCTAAATTAGCAGATAAACTAAACCTTAAGGACTAAACTGAGTCTGCTGCTTATTTTCAGTTATAAACATCACTCACCCTGTCTACACTGAAAGAATAGGATGAATTGGAGGAATGTCATATGATGATTTTATTGATTATCGCTTCACTTTGCTGCTACTTACTACTCTCTTTCAAAAAAGATAACCGCACCCAAAAACGAAAAAGCGCAGAGCTTTCGGAGTTCGAAATCTTTCGTATGCGCCGCCACTACAACGGCAAACGCCGCCACCCACTACACAATGCACCCAAACAAGTATAAATTGAAAGGAAGAGCCTGATCAGGGGCTCTTTTTGTTTGCAAATAACCGATTCAGACACATCAAAAACGACCAAATTCATGGCCGTTTCTCTTTTTTTATTTATACACCTTCGCAGGAACTTGAATCATAGGGATTCCTTGAGAGTATGGTGCGATTTCATATGGCTGGAAGACAACTGCAATTCCCTTTTTCGTGAAGTAATACTGCGTGTTGTAGTCGATTTGAATATCACTTTTTTTCAGGTCCGCATAGAATTTACTTTTATGCTTCTTCGTATATTTATAGATATAATCTCTTACTTTCGTGCGTTTTTTCTTTGTTTTCACAACATCTGTTAAGTACAACTGCTTTGTCTTTTTCTTTGTTAACACATAGTTCATGCTCGTGACCATCGTATCCCCATGCATGGTGCCGTCATTCATGTAATCATAGTTTAAGAAACTTAGTTTCTTCCCATTGTTAAATTTCGTTTCGAACGATCTCTCGTACGTGATCTTCCCAATGCCTTCTTTTTTCGCTTCGTCCTTTAAGAACAAGTACATAGAATAGGAGAATGCGATATCTTCTTTTAAATCATGGTTGATGGTTTTCATATGCGCCTTACTAAGGTTTTTCACCTGTGCATATTTGAACGTTTTTTTCTTCTTATAATAATGTGTGCTTACTTTTGCTTTTTTTGCTTGTTTGGCATCTGCAGATCCAACTGGAGCAAACAACGAAACAATCAGCGAAAAAATGAGCAGGCTGATCGTTAAGCTCTTTTTCATTGTCATAGTAAAAACCCCCATTTTTGTCTATTACCAACTGAGTATACCATGACAAAAGAACCAAAAAAGTATTTTTTCCATATTATCCTTTCTTTTTCCACATCAGGTTTGTTTACCGTTTTCATTAGTTCCTGTATGCTTAATATAGAATGTTAGATGAAGTGTGGTGTTTATCATAGAAGAGAATATTTTTAGTCATATTAGAACAACGTTTCATAGTTTATCTCCAACACAGAAAAAGATTGCCAATTACATTTTGCAAAACCCTCAGAAAGTTGTGCTTCATTCCATTAGTGCGCTCGCCGCTGAATGCAACACAAGTGAAACGACGATCTTTCGGTTTCTACGAAAAATTGGCTATGAGTCATATCAAGTGTTTCGCGTCCACATCGCGCAGGATATTGCGACCAATACGCCCCAATCAATATACGGCGAGATCGAGGCATCTGATAGTGTCGCAGATATTAAACACAAAGTCATAGAGTTAACAACAAACTCGATTCAGGATATGAAGCATATTCTAGAAGACCAGGCTGTGACAAAGTTTATTGAGAAAATGAAGCAGGCACATAAAACTGTCTTCTTTGGAGCAGGTGCATCCGGTTTTATTGCTGGAGATGCCTATCATAAATTCCTTCAGCTTGGTTTTGAAGTGAGTCTATGCAGTGATCCTCATATGATGAATATGATTGCAACCCATGCAACGGAACATGATTTTATCGTTGCAATCTCACATTCAGGAGAAAGCAGAGAAATCCTGGATGCCGTGCAATTTGCTAAGGAAAAAGGAGCAGCAATCGCTTCGATCACGAGCTATCCAAAATCAGAGCTCGCCAAGCGATCTGATTTTCATCTGCTCAGTTCATCAAGAGAAACAACCTATCGCTCCGACTCAATGATTTCCCGTATTAACCAGCTTGTGATCATTGATGTTCTGTACGTTGCAGCTGTTTTAGAACTAGGACCACATGCGATCGAAAACGTCAAACGATCTCGATTAGCCGTAGCTAAAAATAAAACATAAATGGCATAAGACCGGAGCTGATTCCGGTCTTTTTTTGTGACTTCCCTCATATTTTCCGTTGACACGTTCTATCACGTCATGTACATTAAATGAACAATAGTTTATTTCCTACTATCAAATATAATAGATAGTATATATACTAACAAAAAGAAAAGAAAGCGCTTTTTGTAAGGGTTTTCGAAATGGGAGGCGACAAAATGACGAAGCAAATTGGATTCATCGGATTAGGAATTATGGGAAAACCTATGGCACTTAATCTATTAAAAGCCGGTCATACTGTGACTGTTTTCGATATTCATACGGAAGCTGTTCAAGCATTAAAAGAAGCAGGAGCAAAAGGCGCCACTTCAGCTGCTGAGGCAGCATCTGAAAGCGATATCATAATCACGATGCTTCCCAAGGGTGAGCATGTAGAAGCAGTTGTAGCAGGTGAACAGGGCATTTTAGCTGCCGCTAAACCTGGCACGGTCATCATTGATATGAGCTCTATTTCACCTGTTACTTCTAGAGCATTAGCTGCACTGGCAAAACAGCATCAGGTCGAATTTATTGATGCACCTGTCAGCGGCGGAGAGCCGAAAGCGATTGACGGAACACTGGCGATTATGGCGGGCGGCGAAGAAGCGATCTTCGAACAAGTGAAGGATGTCCTGCATGCCATGGGCACAGATGTCGTATTAGTTGGATCAAATGGAAGCGGTACAACCGCTAAGCTTGCGAATCAAATCATCGTCAACTTAAATATCGCTGCCATGTCCGAGGCGCTTGTTCTTGCCGCTAAGTCAGGCATTGCGATTGATAAAATGTATGAGGCTATTCGCGGTGGACTGGCAGGAAGTGCTGTTCTCGATGCAAAGGTTCCGCTCATCTTAGAACGAAACTTTGAACCTGGCGGACGCATCGACATCAACTTAAAGGATTTAACCAATGTGATGGAAACTGCCCATGATATTGGCGTTCCTCTTCCGCTTTCTAGTCAGCTGCTTGAAATCTTCCACGCCCTCAAAGCGGACGGAAAATCTGGACTTGATCATGGCGGAATCGTTCAATATTACGAAAAAATGGCTCATGTTGAAGTGAAGAAGGGATGAGGCTTTATGAAACAAAGTATTGATTTACTAAATACCATTCCGAAAGCGGATTCAAATAGTATCCAATCAGCATATGAACAAGCACTGAACCATTTTCATCATAAAATCATTGTATTAGACGATGATCCAACTGGCATTCAAACCGTACACGGCGTCTCCGTTTTCACCGATTGGTCAGAGAAAAGCATTGAAGCTGGTTTTCTTGAAGACAGCCGTATGTTCTTTATCTTAACCAACTCTCGCAGTATGACAGAGAAAGAAACGACGGTTCTTCATGAAACGATCGCATCAACGATTGTGAAAACGGCTGAACGGCTTGATCAAGATTTCATCATTGTCAGCCGGGGGGATTCCACCCTGCGTGGACACTTCCCGCTAGAGACTGAAATTCTCAGAACAACCATTGAACAGCAAAGCTCCCACCAATTTGACGGCGAAATCCTTCTTCCCTTTTTTAAAGAAGGCGGGCGCTTTACGATTGGCAATATTCACTACGTACAGGAAGGACACGAATTAATTCCTGCTGGTGAGACAGAGTTTGCACTAGATCGTACATTCGGATTTCAATCTTCTCATCTCGGTGAGTGGATTGAAGAGAAATCAGGCGGATCGTTCACAAAGGAGAACACTACCTATATTTCTTTAGAGGATATACGGGCTTTACGCATTGACCAGATCAAGAATCAGCTTATGACCGTGAAGAATTTTCAAAAGGTGGTTGTGAATGCGGTGGACTATGATGATGTCAAAGTCTTTGTCACTGCCCTCATAGATGCCATCAAAGCAGGACAGCAATTTCTATTTAGAAGTGCGGCCGCTCTTACAAAAGTGCTTGGCGGGGTTCAGGATCGACCCTTATTAACAAGAGAAGATTTGATCCAAGAAGAAAGCCAGCACGGTGGTCTCATCATGGTTGGTTCCCATGTCAAGAAAACAACGGAACAATTAAAAGCACTTCAACAAAATAAAGAGATCGCTTTTATCGAGTTCGATACACACCTCGTGTTAGAACCTGAAGCATTTCAAGTGGAAATTGACCGCGTGATCCAACAGACTGAAGCGTTGTTAACATCAGGGCAATCTGTTGCTGTTTATACAAGGAGGGAACGGCTTGATCTTGGGGACGATCGTCAAGAGGAAGAATTGAAGCTGTCTGTTCAAATTAGTGATGCTGTGACAAGCATTGTCCAGCGCCTCTCCATTCGTCCTAAGTATCTGATTGCCAAAGGTGGAATTACCTCAAGCGATATAGGAACAAGGGGTCTTAACGTCAAGCGTGCGACTGTCGCCGGTCAAATTCGACCAGGTATTCCCGTTTGGCAAACAGGAGAAGACAGTAAATTCCCATTCATGTCTTATGTGATTTTCCCGGGAAATGTTGGCTCAAAGGATACGTTAAAAGAAGCTGTAGACATACTTGAAGGATAAAGCATAGGGAGTGTTCACGCTCCCTCATGCAACACAAAGGAGGAAAGATCATGTCATTAGTTTTTATTGGACTTGGCGTTTTGTTATTACTTTTACTTATGGTGGTCTTTAAGTTAAACGCTTTCATTTCATTGATTATTGTCTCTTTAATTGTTGCCGTGTTAGAGGGCATGTCACCACTTGAAGCGATCGCATCTGTCGAAAAAGGGCTCGGAAGCACACTCGGTCACTTAGCATTGGTTCTTGGTTTTGGAGCGATGCTTGGTAAATTGATGGCTGATTCTGGCGGTGCTCAGCGTATCGCGATGACACTCATCGACCGATTTGGTATCGGAAAAATTCAATGGGCGACGATGCTGACTGGTTTTGTTATCGGAATTGCTCTATTTTATGAAACCGGATTCATCATTCTCATTCCATTAGTCTTTACCATTGCTCAAGCCGCAAGACTTCCTGTGTTGTATGTGGGAATGCCGCTCGTCGCTGCACTCATTACAACACACGGCTTCCTCCCTCCTCACCCAGGGCCGACAGCCATTGCCAATGTATTTCAAGCCAATATGGGACAAACCTTATTAATTGGAATCATTTTAGCGATTCCTGCTGTTTTAGTAGGCGGACTTCTCTTTACAAAACTATTTAAAAAGGATCAACTGCACGCACACATTCCAAAGAATTTATTTAATCCAAAGGAATTTACAGAAGATGAAATGCCTAGCTTCGGCATTAGCATTTTCACCGCTGTTTTGCCTGTATTGCTCATGACATTCAGAGCATGTTTAGAAATTTTCTTCCCGTCCTCTCCACTGCTACCGGCGGCTGAGTTTTTAGGTGAGCCCGCGATCGCCCTATTAATCTCTGTGCTGCTTGCCATCTACACATTTGGCCTTGGCAGAGGAAAGAGCATGCAGGACGTCATGAAGTCGATTACGGATTCAATTGGCTCCATTGCGATGATTCTATTGATCATTGCAGGTGGCGGCGCCTTTAAACAGGTGCTCATTGACAGCGGTGTTGATCAATACATTGCAGGGATTATGCAAGGAAGCACACTGTCTCCTCTGCTCCTCACCTGGCTGATTGCCGCTGTCCTTCGTGTCTCTTTAGGATCAGCCACTGTCGCCGGTCTCACAGCGGCTGGCATTTCTGCACCGCTGATTGGTTTGACGGGTGTCAGCCCGGAATTAATGGTGATTGCAACAGGTGCCGGGAGTATTACATTCTCTCATGTGAATGATGCGGGTTTCTGGATTTACAAAGAATACTTTAATCTGTCGATGGCTCAAACCTTTAAAACTTGGACATTGATGGTGACTGTTCTTTCACTTGTCGGACTAGCTGGTGTCCTCGTCGCTGATTTGTTCATGTAGGAAAATAAATTGTAAAAACCATTGACTTTTTCTCAAAAAGGTTGAATAATTGTGTTTATTAAGAAAATTGAATCAAAAGGTAACCTTATTAAGAGTGGTGGAGGGACTGGCCCTGTGAAACCCGGCAACCGCTGTTCCTCGGAACAGAATGGTGCTAATTCCTTAAACAAGCTGATGCTTGTTTGAAGATAAGGCAGAGATCTCACAGTATATGATGCTCTTCCTTATCCAAGGAAGAGCTTTTTTATTTGAATGTTAACCTGAAGAAAGAAGGGATTCAGCATGACACAAGTACAAACCATCGGAAAGAAAACAACAAAGCCGCCATTTCGCGCAGATCAAGTAGGGAGTTTGCTTCGTTCTGAGCGCATCAAAGAAGCTCGCAAGCAAAAAGCCGACGGTACACTGACAGCAGAGCAGCTAAGGCAAATTGAAAACGAGGAAATTACACGTATTGTAGAGAAGCAAAAGGAAATTGGATTAGAGGTTGTCACAGATGGAGAATTCAGACGTGCATGGTGGCATTTTGACTTTCTAGAAGGACTTGATGGAGTCGAAGGATTTGAAGCAGACCAGGGCATTCAATTCCACAACACGACGACAAAAGCGAGAGGCATCAAGGTAACAGGCAAGATTGATTTTACAGATCATCCAATGCTAGAGGATTATCGCTTCCTTCACAGCATCGCGGGTGATCATACGGCTAAAATGACGATTCCAAGCCCGAATATGCTCTTTTTCCGCGGCAAGCTAGATGAAGGTGTGTATGACAGTTTAGATGAATTCCACCATGACGTGGCACAGGCTTATAAAAAAGCCATCCGTGCATTTTATGATGCTGGCTGCCGCTACTTACAGCTAGATGATACAGCATGGGCTGTGTTCTTCTCTGAAAAGGGACATGAACAAATCAAAGCCTTTGGCCGCGAGGAAAATGAACTTCGTGAGTCGTTTGCAAAAACAATTAATGAAGCCGTTGCCGATCGACCAGATGATTTAGTCATTACAATGCACATTTGCCGTGGTAATTTTAAATCGACTTGGGCAGCTGAAGGTGGCTACGAAGCCGCAGCAGAAACGATTTTTGACGGCCTAGATCTGGATGGTCTCTTTTTAGAATTCGACGATGATCGTTCTGGCGGATTTGAACCCCTTCGATATGTGAAGAATCCAAACCTTCAAATCGTACTTGGCCTGATCACGTCA
The DNA here is from genome assembly GCF_001857925.1 of Bacillus xiamenensis. NCBI lineage: Bacteria > Bacillati > Bacillota > Bacilli > Caryophanales > Bacillaceae > Bacillus > Bacillus xiamenensis. The sequence goes on along the minus strand of NZ_CP017786.1, from coordinate 1,810,322 downwards.
AAGTACGGCGAGCTTGAGCCAGTGGAACAGATCAAAAAACGAATCGAGGAAGCGGCTCAATACGTGGACATCAACCAAATCTGTTTGAGCCCGCAATGCGGATTTGCTTCAACAGAGGAAGGCAATCTGTTAACAGAAGAGCAGCAATGGGAAAAGCTGCGTCATGTGATTGAGATTGCGGATCAAGTGTGGAAATAAAATGTATAGTCCTAAGCTCTCTTGGCTTAGGGCTTTTTTTATTAAAAAAAGAACTGCCATTCAGCAGTTCTTCAGGTTGTTGACAAAGAATGCGAGGTTTTGTCTACATCTTTCTTTTCTTAGTTTCGCAATCTTGATACGATATTCTCTTTTGACAGTTCTTTCTTCATACGTTTTGTGATGATGTAGCGCACAAACCATTTATTCAGTATAACCAAGACGAGAAGAAGTCCAACTGCTGTACCGCCAATCCATAAAATGACCTCTCCTGGTAATTGTCCAAGTAACAAAGCACCCAAGACAGCAATGAGTATTACCGCCACAATATACACTCTTAGATTCATCTTATCTATACTACGGTAGAATTGCTTGATCATATCCTTGGGTGACATCCCATTTAAATACAAGGACAACAAATCTCGATTCAAAATGCTAATTAGTGTATGCATCTGACCTCGATAAATAAAAGCAATGACCACAAATAAAATGGTCTGAAATACGACAAGCAACAAAAATGACAATTTTGAATTAGCAACTAATTTCTCTAGCCCTTGCGCTTGATAGTATACAAAAACGTCCTCTTCATCAAACATCCGATCAAACTGGTTCACAAACTCATAAATATCCTCGGTTTTATTTAAATGAACAATGAGTGTTCTAACACCATCGTAGTTCTCACCAATCTTAATTTGACTACTCAGTTTTTTGTACAGATCTGGTGATAGGTAACCGTAATCTTTTAAGAAATAGTTACCTTCACCTTTATAGTACTCGATATTCGCTTCTAATGGCTCCACTTCACCATCATAGGCTTTGATTTTTTTACCCTTGAACCTTTCTGGAAGAAGGATGGTGTTCTCTTTTAGATCTCCCTCATAGCTCACAGCCTCTTTGGTTGTCGGATTGAAGGATAGAGCTGATAATATATCCGTTTCTCCATCTGCTTCGATAGATAACGAGACATCATATTCGTAGACAATGTCTTTGACATTCGGCATACGCTTAATTTTATCTGTATCGTACTCGTACTCACCAGTTTTCGAATACCCATTAATTAAAACCATTGAAAGCCGATCGTTAGTCAATACGTTTTTGTAAATATTATCAGCTGAAATCAAGATAGTAAATATAGAGAAAAAGATCAACATCAGCAAAACAAAATTCAAAACAGCCAATTTTCTCAAAGTCGATCGATGTTTCTTTTTTAAATACTCAAACACGAATAACATTTTCATATGGATTGGTTCCTTTTATTCAAGTCTTCAAAACGAAGGACGACATCGGCTTGTTGCACAACGATATCAGAGTGTGTAACGACTAAAATTGTCCTCGTTTTCTTCAATTCAGATAACATACCAAGCATCATCTGAATATTATCTTTATCAAGGTTATTTGTTGGTTCATCTAAAAGAATCAGTGAATAATCAAACAGCATGATTTTCAAAAAAGCCGCGCGCTGCCTTTCTCCACCTGATAGGTTACTCACTGTTACATCAAGTTTCTCGCTCATTTTGAGCTTCTTAGCCTGTTCTGCTAATCTTTCATTTGAGATTTCTTGTTCATTGATTAACGAGATGACATGTAGATTCTCTCTCACAGTCAAAGACTCAATCAGGTTCAAATCTTGAAAGAAATAGGCAATTTTCTTGCGGTATTCATCAACCTGTTCTTGATTCGTAAAGTCAATGGATTGATTGAACAACGTCATCTTCCCGGCACTCGGTTTTTGAATCAACGCAATAATGTTAATAAATGTCGTCTTCCCACTACCACTTTCCCCATGAAGGGCATAAAGGCCAGAGCCTTGAATATGTAAAGATAAATCTTTTAATATGGTTGCATCCCCATATCGAAAGCCAAGGTTATCGATCTTTAGAATCGACGTATCTCCTTTATTATCTAAGTTCACTAGCCATCTCAATCCCCTCTAACAAATTAAGTGTGTGATTGCCATAAACACCCAATTCAAAATCATAATTTCCTTTAGATGTGCAATAACCCAAACCACATTGGGAGGATTTAATTTTTTTCTTGATTTGATCTTTTGGCACATTAAGGTTATAGCGCAATAAAAGATCCGTATATAAATTGAGAATAATGTAATGATTAACTCCATGATATGAAATAACTTCATTAAACATATCTACCAATTTATTCTTATCTTCTTGATTTATGTCTACAATATCATATTTCATAAGTGTTGTTAATAAATCATCCGAATCGCTCCACTTCACAATACTCTTATCGGCTTTTTCCCCTTTAAGTTTAAAACAATAGTACATTTCACTACTGTTCTCTATGTTTTGACACGCGCCACCAGGGATCGATGTTTCGTCAAACGGTAAACCTAGTTCACTCGTGATTTGCTTTGCGAAAAACTGATTTTGATAACTGCTTAATTGATGTTCATCTTCTAGTAAACCTTCATATCTATTAGTTAAAATCTGTCTATATTCTTCTGCTTGGTCAAAATCAGCACTAGAAAAAATGTTTGACATTAAATAAAGATTCCTTAAAGAATCTAATGAGTAAAATAGTGAAGGAAAAGGCTTATAATCTGAAGGAATGTTAAAAGTAAGGTCGCTCTCTTTTTTATGATTCATATCCTGTAATAACTGAATGATTTGAAAGTGAAACCAATATGTAATTTCATCTCTAAACAAAATGGTTTTTTGGTTACCTTCATTAAAATAAATCTTCGTTAAATGTTTCACATTTGGTTCTACCTCTAACATATTCGCCAATATAAGAGATGCGTAAAGAATGATAGGCTCGTCATAATCAAAAAGAGATAGACTTGTATATTGTTCCAAGTTAGATTGAATCTCTTTCTCTAAAAAGGAAGGTACCTTATGATGGAAATATGATGTCAATATTAAATAATAATGGTACTCTATTTTATCTTTCGGAGACGGCTTTTCCAATTTGGAGAAAGTTTCATTGACTAGTTTAACACCTTTAGAATCCTTAATTTCAGTAAAAACATTATATAATAAAAAAAGATTTAAATAGGAATCCATACCGGTAATATCTTTCTTTGAAAATTGACTTTTATTCACACTGCGAGAAAGTGCCACCTTACAGAAAAATTGATTTTTTTCTTCCCTACACTCTACTTGTTTACGATCGTGACCATGATTTTTTTGGTAAAGGGCTAGCGTGTTTTGAATTAATTCGGATGGTTGCTCTTGCTGACTATTGACCTCAAAGACTTGACCTCCTGACTCACTTTTCATATAAGAGTGGATAGTACGTAAAAAGTCTTTGTTATATATCTTTCGTTGCATAGATATCTTTTCATTTTGACTACATCCCGTTACAATCAAGATCATTGAGATGATAAATATTAGTATTCTATACATGTTGTATTCTCCTAATACTAATTGAAATAAGTGCGGAATAACTGAATCAATTGACTTTTAGATTTAGATTTTAGCTGTAGCTGTGTAAGTTCTGCTGCTATTTTGATCTACTTCAGTTGTCGTATACATACCAAGATAAATAGCTAATCCGCCTGCACAAACGTTACCTGAAGTAGTGTAGATTTTACCTTTCGTTGACTTACTATAAGATTTACTTGATGCACTTCCTGTAGCTCCCGTTCCTGGAGCAGAAACACTTCCTCCAACAGTGTAAAAACTGACATCGTGGTGAAGTTTCTTAAAGCCTGTACGTGTTGTTTGACTTTGAGCTTTAAATTTACCGCAACCTTTAAGATCAGACCAATACGGTAAATCCGCTTTAGCCGTTACCTTAGAAATTGTTTTTACTGCTCTATAAGCTTGAGCATCTTGAACATAAAATAATGATGATGCAACTACAAAAATAATAGCTAGATATAAAAATTTGAATTTAGACATATCTTCCCCCGATTTCTCGATACAGTTATTCCGCAATAGGGATGATTATCCTATATTACCAATTTTATATCAACTACTATCGATCGACATATCACGACAATCCTCACAAACTTTTAATATAATTCATATATATTTGTTAATTGTAAAAAAACAAAACCACTCATGGTAATGAGTGGCCAGGCTGTCGAGAAAATCTCGACAGCTTTATTTTTTCCTTAAAATTTACATCTTCTCATTTTATAATAGAGAAAAGCCTACTAAAGGAAGGTGTTTTTCTCATGTTCCACACTAGAAATTCTTCTCAGCACGAAGCCGAATTTGTATTGCTAGATCAACTGGTCGAAGAGGATCACCTGCTTCGTAAAATTGATCAGTACATTGATTTTTCATTTATCGTAGATAAAGTAAGACCGTATTATAGCGAGAATAAAGGTCGCCCTTCTCTTGATCCACTTATTTTGTTCAAAATGATGTTTATCGGATACCTGTACGGTATCCGTTCTGAAAGACAACTTGAAAAAGAAATTTACTATAACATGGCGTATAGATGGTTTTTAGGTTTGAACATCAATGATCCCGTTCCTCATCACTCGACCATTAGCTGGAATCGTCGCACTCGATTCAAAGATACAACGATTTTTCAAGACATTTTCGACGAGATCGTGCTTCAAGCTATCAATCATGATATGGTAGGAGGCCGCGTTCTTTTTACTGATTCAACTCATCTTAAAGCCAATGCCAATAAACATAAATATACGAGAAAAACGATTGAACAAGATACCCAGAACTATATAAATGATTTAGAAGAAGCGATCCAAGAAGATCGGATGGCACACGGAAAAAAGCCCTTAAAGGTAAAAGAGGAAGTGAAAACAAGCCAGAAGGCTTTTTCTACCTAGACCACCGTACAACAGATATGAAGTACAATATCATCACTGATGCTCATGTCACACCAGGTAATGTCCACGATTCTGTACCATATCTTGAACGACTGGATCACCAAATCGCACGATTTGGTTTTCAAGTAGAAGCTGTTGCCCTTGATTCTGGTTATTTGACAACCCCAATCTGTAAAGGTTTATCCGATCGACGTATTTTTGGTGTTATCGCACATAGACGCTTTCATCCAACAAGAGGATTATTCGAGAAGTGGAAATTTCAGTATGATTCTGAACACGATCACTACATATGCCCGAATGGTGAAAAGCTTTCATATACCACAACTGATCGAAAAGGTTATAGGTTCTACAAATCAGATCCCAAAAAATGTGCTTCGTGTCCTTTTCTTGAAAACTGTACAAGATCTAAAAATCATCAAAAGGTCATCTCAAGACATGTGTGGGAGGAACATAAAGAAAAGGTCAGACAAAATCGTCTGTCTCCCGCTGGAAAAGAGCTATACAAAAAAAGAAAAGAAAAAATAGAGCGAAGCTTTGCAGATTCAAAACAACTGCATGGGCTTCGCTACTGCCGGTTGAGGGGAAAACAAAATGTGAGTGAGCAAGTGCTTCTCACAGCTGCCTGTCAGAACATGAAGAAGATTGCCACACACCTAGCGAAGTTAGGCTAGGTGTGTGGGAGGCCTTTTTCATTCAATCTTATCCATCATACTTACGCTGAAAATAAAAAAGATTGTAGAAAAACATGAGTTTCTCTACAATCTGACCACTCATGGTAATGAGTGGTTTTTTGTTTTTTATTATTTATGCATCTAAATGCTCACCATTCGTAGCAATCACTTGCTTATACCAATCAAAGCTTTTCTTTTTCTTTCTCTCTAATGTACCGTTTCCTTCATTATCACGGTCGACATAAATGAAGCCGTAGCGTTTTTTCATTTCCGCTGTTGAAGCACTGACAAGGTCAATTGGGCCCCAGCTTGTATAGCCGATGAGATCCACACCGTCTGCGATGGCTTCTCTTGCCTCTAACAAATGGCTTCTCAGGTAATCAATTCGGTAATCGTCTTGAATGGATCCGTCTTCTTCTACTTGATCGACAGCGCCCAATCCATTTTCTACAATAAACAATGGTTTTTGATAGCGGTCATACAGCTGATTCAGTGTCGTACGAAGTCCTTTCGGATCAATTTGCCAGCCCCAATCACTTGCTTCTAGGTAAGGGTTTTTCACGCCAGCAAATAGGTTTCCACCTTCCGCCTGATCAAGGATTGCAGGGTCTGTACTTGCCACGAAGCTCATATAGTAACTAAACCCAATATAGTCCACTGTATGGTTTCTTAGAATGTCTTCGTCACCGTCTTGGAATTCAATGTTGATGTTATTTTCCAGGAAATAACGTTTCATGTATCCAGGGTAATAGCCTCTTGCCTGTACATCTGAGAAGAACAATGTTTTACGATCTTGTTCAATCGCAGCAAACATATCTTCCGGTCTTGAGCTGTACGGATATGTCGTCATAGCTGCAATCATACAGCCTATTTTCGCATCTGGAATGATTTCGTGTCCTGCTTTGACAGCTAGAGCACTTGCAACAAATTGGTGATGTGCTGCTTGATATTGAATGCTCTTCTCGTCTTCGCCCTCTTCAAATACAAGGCCGCCACCTGTGAAAGGTGCATGTAACACGACGTTGATTTCGTTGAAAGTCATCCAATATTTCACTTTGTCTTTATAACGAGTGAACAATGTTTTGGCATAGGTTTCGTAAAAGCCCACAAGCTTACGGTTTCTCCAGCCGCCATAGTTTTTCACAAGTGCAAGCGGCATTTCATAATGAGAAATGGTGACAACCGGCTCGATTCCATGCTTATGCAGTTCATCGAATACTTTGTCATAGAAAGCGAGTCCAGCTTCATTTGGTTCAGCATCGTCGCCATTTGGGAAAATACGCGGCCAAGATATAGATAGTCTGAAGCATTTGAATCCCATTTCTGCAAAAAGGGCAATATCTTCTTTATAGCGATGATAGAAATCGATCGCATCATGGTATAAGTTAAGGTCTTTCATTGACTCATCGAATGGATGCATAATGCCATGCGGTGATACGTCAGCTGTAGATAAGCCTTTTCCATCTTTGTTATAAGCGCCTTCAATTTGGTTGGCTGCTACTGCGCCGCCCCATAAGAAACCTTTAGGAAATGTTTTTTCTAATTTGGTCATGTTGAATGCCCTCCTCATTTTCTTCCACACTGACTGTAAGCAGTGTTTCTTTCACTGTAATCGTACCATCTGTTTTCGCATCAACTCGCGCAAAATCGTTTGTGTTTGTGACAATAATCGGTGTGGTTACGTCATAACCATCTTGCTGAATGCCGTTGATATCAAATTCAACGAGTACATCTCCTGCCTGGACAATATCACCTGACTGCACATGAGTTGTGAAATGCTTTCCGCCAAGTTTTACTGTATCAATTCCGACATGGATGAGAAGCTCTGTGCCTTGATCACTCTTTAAACCGATGGCATGTTTCGTTTGGAAAATGGTTTCAACCTTGCCGTTGAACGGTGCAACCACTCGTCCAACTGTTGGTACAATGGCAGCTCCTTTGCCCATGATTTCATTAGAGAATGTTGCATCATTTACTTGATTTAGCGGCTTTAGTTGACCTTCAAGCGGGCTTTGTACCACTTCATTTTGAAGCGCTGTTGTATCTTTATTTTCTTCTGGTTTGTCTGCTTTTGTATCATCTTTCACTGGTACATCTTTAAATCCAAGCACAAGTGTCATGATGGTTGCTACGACAAAGCCGATGATTAAACCAATGATCGAGTAAACAAACGTTGGTCCAATGAACGTTGGGATACCTGGAATACCTGCTGATCCAGACACCACATAGGATTTTACTTTAAAGATGGACATGAACACGCCGCCTGTTGCCGCACCGATGAGGGCTGCAATGAACGGTTTTTTCAATCTCATGTTGACACCATACATAGCAGGTTCCGTAATACCCATTAATGCTGTGATACTTGTTGACATTGCCAATGACTTGAATGTTTTGTTTCTTGATTTTAAGAAGACACCAAATGCTGCACCGGCTTGTGCCATATTGGCAACAAACATCATTGGGATAATGTAATCAAAACCGTTTAACGTAATGTTGTTAATCATGATTGGAACAAGTGCGTAGTGCATACCCGTAATGATCAATGGTGACATGAAGCCGCCGATTAAGAGTCCTGCTAAAATACCTGCATGTTTAAACAATAAATCAATTCCGCCTGAAAGGCCATTTCCGATAATGGCACCAATCGGTCCAACTGCTATGAGCATAATTGGCACAACGACAAGAAGTGTAACCGTTGGAACAAGGATGATTTTTAATGATTTCGGACTATATTTTTCTGCGAATCTTTCAACATATGAGCCAAGCCAGATTGTGAGCAGAATCGGAATCACCGATGAAGAGTACACAACGGCTACCACTGGCAAGCCTAGAAATTCTGTATTTCCTGCACCAAGTAAAGCGGTTAGCTGTGGATGCAGCGCTGCTGCAGCAATGGCTGCGGCAATATACTGATTTGTGCCCAGTTTTCTGGCTACGCTTACAGCAAGCAGGATTGGTAAGAAGTAAAAAGCTCCGTCTCCGATTGCTGTTAAAATGGTATATGTGCTGCTTTTATCTGATATCCACTGGAACGTCAGCATGAGTGCCAATATTCCTTTGATCATACCGGCTCCAGCGATGGCTGGAAGAATCGGTGTGAAGACACCAGAGATAAAATCGAAAAGTTTTGACAATACATTTTGTTTTGTTTCTTCTTCTGTGCCGCCTGACTTTACCTCTGTTGATAGCCCTGAATCAGCAACCATCGCTTGATAGACGTTTGATACGTCGTTGCCGATAATGACATGGTATTGACCACCGCTTTGATTCACACCCATGACGCCATCTGTTGATTGCAGCTTCTCCTTATCCGCCTTGCTCTCATCGTATAAGTTAAAGCGAAGTCTTGTCATACAATGTGTGACGTGCTTGACATTCTTTTCACCGCCGACTAGCTCTAGAACTTCTTTTGCTGTTTGTTTGTGGTTCATTGTGTTACCCTCCAATCGTTGATTTCATTTTATAGAAAAAACCTAAACATCCATTAATGCCCGAAAAATAGCGATTCAGACATTAATCGATATTTAGGTTTTGCCTGCTTGACCAGTAACAATCCTTCATAGCGATTGATCGTTATTCAATTTTATCAGTCTTTAGATGCAAAAAAACCTAAATCATGCCTTATCAAAGATAGGGACAATGATTTAGGTTTTGCCTGCTTGACCAGTAACAATCCTAAAAGATTGTGGGTTATTGAGTTTATAGTTATAAATTATCATGTTAATTTTGTGATGTCAACGCTTTCTTTTTGATTTATTTTCTTTTTATGACTCGATCGATATGCAAAGTTAAGTATAACATCTCATCTTCTATGAGACTTCGGTTGTATTCTTTCTGAACATAATCATTAATTTTCTCAGCACATTGAAAAGCTGCTGTGTTTTTTTCCTTTACCACTTCATACAGAAATTCATTTTGATTTTCCATTTGTGTTTCGTTAAACAGACGTTGTCCAAAAAACTTTAAATGCGTGACAAAACGGAAATAATTTAATGATTCCTCGTCCAAATCAATTTGAAAGTGATATTTGACGATGTTCAAAATATCTTGAATCAGCTTTGTGATTTGAATAACGTTTGGCATTTCCTCATTGAGCTCTGCATTGACGATATGCATGGCAATAAAACCTGCTTCATCCTCAGGAAGGCGGATGTTGAGCTTGTCCTGTATGATGCGAATTGCTTCTACACCGCACATAAACTCATCTTTATACAACCGTTTGATTTCCCAAAGCAAAGCATTTTTAATGTCCATTCCTTTTTGATGACGTTCAATGGCAAAGGTGATATGATCCGTCAACGTGACATAGATACTGTCATTTAAATTTTTGTTCAGGCTCGTTCTCGCATGATCAATAATCGCCTCACACACTTGCATATACTCAATTGGAATATCGTAAAGCAGGGTTTTGAATTTTTCTGATATATCTTTATTTTGAATGGAAAATACTTTTTCGATACGTTCTTCGTCAATCGGATCTCCGCTTTTCTTTTGAAACGCAATTCCTCTGCCCATAATGACCAGCTCATGCTGCTCGTCATCATAAGCACTGACCACATTATTATTGATTACTTTCGAAATGATCAATTGATCCCCCCCCAGTACATTCCGCTTTTTCAAGCATTTCATTGTTGATATGTCATTTTATTATTATTTTCAAAAAAGAGGACTTTAAGATGATTTTACATTTTTTTTTGATACGGTCAACTAGAAAGAATGACATATTCCCTCTCAGAAATGATGAAATAGAGGCAAAAAAGTCTAAAAGCAGACAAAAAACACTCTATAAAAGAGTGCTTTTGATAAAATTAGGAACAATCCCAATTATAGACGACATTCTCGAAATTCTTTCGTTTGAGGTCTTCTGGTTTGATAAAAAAGTTGGCGATTCCGCAATCTCCCCACAACATATCTACTTCATCATCTGAGTCAATTTGCAATAACAGAACGGTATGTTCTTGATCTTCATAAGTACGCGGGTCTTCTTGTGTAAACCCTGGATACCCGCCCAATTTGTGACCAAAGCCACTCGCTGTTTCATAGAATTCATCCAACAGGGTATCTGCTTCATCACCATCAATACCAACTGCATCTTCGAATAGGTCCCAGCTATGCTTTCCTGTGACTTTTTCAAAGCGGAAATCTCCTACACTGATCGTTTCGCTTGCTAATTCACCTGTAATTGCGCCTTCCTTCGTAACGGGAAAATAAAAATCGTCTGGAATTTTCACAAAAGAAAAATCAGTCAATAACTCTTCTTCTGCTAAGAAAGGTTCTTCAATAAATTTGATCCGGAAATCTTTTTGTTCTGTTTTATGGTCAATATTCATTCCATAAAGATCATCATGCACAGAAATAAAGACTTGCAAAAGTCCTGTTTCTGGATAATCTTTCAGCTTCGGCAGCTGGCCGAAATTAATTTGTGCCAATAGCTTCATAGGATGACCTTCAGCATCCACTGGATATTCATCGGTCTTTGGGAAGTAGGGATCACCTGCTATTTTACTGTCATAAGGTCCTGTTTTTCCTTGCTTCATTTGTAATTCAATCTTTGGTTTTTTGGTTTGATCTAACAATGTACGGTAAGGCGCTAGTACTTCTTGCAGCTTTGCTGATTGTGTCACGATGATCTTCCTCCTTATGAATCGGTCTAGTGATCAAACAGGTATCTCTTTTTCTATCATACAGAAGTGTACCCTACCTGTCAGCGATCAACCGGTCAATATTCTGACAAATACCTCACCTTAAAACGTTAAAAAACCTCCGATCTAGCTGGAGGTTTTGGTCAAAAAGTTTTTATTTTACTTGATAATTTACTAAGTCATCTGCTAATGTTTTCATCGTTTCGTTTGTTTCATGAAGTCCTTCAATAATTTTTGTGAAAGTGCTGACAAGCTCTGCTTGATGTTCAGAAGAAGCTACAATTTGTGCAATTTCTTCTTCCATTCCTTTAATCGAGCCCTGCACATCTTTCAATGCTGCTTCGATATCCGTTGTGGCTTGCTTGGCGTGGGTTGAAAGTTTTCTGACCTCTGTTGCGACCACTCCAAAGCCTGCCCCTGCTTCACCTACTCTTGCAGCCTCAATGGATGCATTGAGTCCAAGTAAGTTTGTTTGATCAGAAATTCCTTTAATGAGATTGGACACTTGATTGATTTTAGAAGAATTTTCGACAGTGGCTTTTGTATTTTGTAGAATTTGTTCACTTGTCGCTTGTAGTTCCTCTGAATGTGCGGCCACTTGCTGGACCATCGCGACTAGTTTTTCAGAAGCTTGGTTACTTTCTGTCATAATGTGTTCTAATCGTTGTTGATTTGACTGATCATAAGCAACACAAAAGACAGCTACCACTTGACCTGTCTCATCTGTGATTGGTACGGCTACGATATCCAATGGAATTCCGTACACCTCTTGAGGAACTTGGATAAATGATGCCTCTCGGCCATTTTTCAGCATAGAAAAATTTTGAAATCCCTCATCAACTGCATCACCAGTTTTAAACCCCAAGTTAATATCCCCGTGTTGCTGATAATAAAGTACCTTCTCTTTACCTAAAACAGAAAAGGTGAGTTGCTCTCGCATAGCTAGTCCAACGATGGGTAAAGTGGCTATTATGTTTTCAACAATTCTTTGTGACATTCGCTCACGTTCATCCTCTCTTTTCTCAGTACACCCTCTATATCGGTTCGTTATATGATCTATTACAGCCTGTAATGCGTCCCAATATCAACCAAATGACCTAAGTCACATAAAAAACCCACATTCCATCATAAGAATGTGGGGGTTTATCAAAAAATAAGCATGCACAACAGGACACTCACACTAATGAAAAAGAGATACATGTAGTCAATCCATGATGTGCTGATGACATGATAATACGTTCGCTCTCTCGTTCCTGTGAAGCCTCTTGCTTCCATCGCAATGGCCAAGCGCTCTGACTTCCGAATGCCCTGCGTGAAAAGGGGCAGTGCATAACGCATAAAAGCTTTCCAGCTGTTTTTTTGCTTGTAGCCTCTGATTTTATGCGCAGCCTTCATTTGCTTTAATTCACTTTGAAACAACGGGATAAACCGGAAGCCTGCAAGCATTCCATACGCCCATTTTGGTGACATTCGGCATTGATGTATCAAGCTCATCATAAAGGCCGTCAAATCAGTTGTGGATGTAAAAAGGAGACCAAATGTCACAAAGCCAAGCATTCTAAAAGAAATGGTGAGTCCATTTCTTAAACTCTCCTCTGTGACATGAAACCATGCCCACTTCCACACAGTATGATCCCCCTTACCAAAAGCCGCCATCATCCAAAACACGAGAATAAAAAAGAGCAGATAAGGAACAAGTCTTGTGATGAGATATTGGATATTCCAGCCGCCTAAGACAAGCCCGATGCCAAGGGCCAAAAACCAGATGACGAACGTTGTTTTAGGATCGGAAATGGCCATCAGACAGCACATCGCAAGGAGATGAGCGAGTAATTTCACGACTGGATTCACAGTGGATAGAAAGGAATGATTACTTTGCAAGCGTAAGCACTTCCTTTCTTTCAACCACATAGCGGTAATGCAAAGGCACTCTCAGCTGATAACCATTGACGAGTTCCTGATTTGAAAATAAATCGAAAGGCGTCCCATCATACACATGCTCCCCTTGATGAAAAAGAAGTACCTGATCAGCGCACGCATCGACGAGCTCCATATCATGTGTGACCATGATAATAGTGGTGCCTTGCCGTTGACGCTCTTTCAGACGTCTGATTAGCTCCTTCGCCGTTTTCTCGTCCTGCCCGAAGGTCGGTTCATCTAAAAGGAGTACATCCTGATCGAAAAGAAGCATCGTGGCGACACTTAGTCTTCTTTTCTGCCCTAAACTTAAGGTGAATGGATGCGCGTTTGCATGCTTCTCTAAGCCGAACTCTACTAATAGCTGATTCGTTTTTTCTTGCACCACTGATTCTGGCCAATTTCGCTGTCTTCCACCAAATGCGATTTCATCAAACACTGTGTCCTGTATAAATTGAAGTTCAGGATTTTGAAATACAAAGCCCGCCTCTTCATATAGTGATCGGTCAGACCACTTTTTTAGATGTTTTTCTTTTAAGAAAATGTGGCCTTTTTTTAATGGCTCTAAACGTATGACATGTTTAAGAAACGTACTTTTCCCGCTTCCATTTTCACCGATGATCGCAACCCAATCGCCTGCTTTTATGTCTAGCTGCAGGTCATCTATAATCCTTTTTTTCCCGTAGCTTAGTTGAAGGTGTTCGGTTCGAAGGATTGTCTCTCCATCTATTGATGAGACTTTCTCATGCCGCTCTTTTCTTGCCTCAAAGGTTTGCATGAGTGTTTGGCTTAGTGGATGAAATGGATCTTGTACGACTGTGGACCATTTCTCGGGAAATATTTTCGGACGCCAAATTCCTGCCTCTTTCATTTCTTCCCCAAACGCTTTCATCACGTCTTTTGGACGTCCATCTGCTATAATACGGCCTTGATGGTCTAATAAAATCACCCGATCCATCCACTCGATCACACCGTCTAACACATGCTCCACAAAAATCATCGTTTGATCCTGATCAGCAGAAAGCTGCTGAAGCAGTTGAAATACCTCCATTCGTCCTGCTGGGTCAAGCTGTGCAGTCGGTTCATCAAAGAACAGGACATCTGGCTCTAGCGCTAGTAAACAAGCAAGCGCCAGCCGCTGCTTCATGCCGCCAGATAATGTATGAATATCTGTATTTGGAGCGACATCCAGCTTTACCTTTTGCATGAGATGTTGAATGATGTCATCCATTTCTTCACGAGGCACAGAGCGGTTCTCTAGGCTAAACGCAATTTCTTCATTGACTCGGTGCATACAAAACTGGGCGTCTGGGTCTTGAAACATGACACCTGTATGTCTTTGCAACATCACTTCTCCCTGTACATGAGCTTCCATATGTTCTGGAATGATTCCAGCAAGCACCGAAATGAGCGTGGATTTTCCGCTTCCGCTTGGTCCTAAAATCAGCACCTTTTCCCCCTTTTGAATAGAAAGAGATACTTGATGGAGCACGGGGTTCGTCTGTTCATAAAAACGGACAGTAAGGTTACTGCACGCGAGAAATGAATCCATGCTGTTCACCCTTATTTCGTTTTTCTTTCATAATGGCATATTGATTCAATACACCAGTTTTAGATAAGGCATCCACTACAACCTTTGCTAAGCATCCACCGAGTAGCATGCCACTGATGATTTGAGTGACAAGTGTCATGAGTAGCACTTGAGGGGTGTAATAACCAAAGCCATTGGCAATCAGGCTATATACCATCGCTCCTACTGCTGCAAAGGCACCAGACAGCATGAGTGTCCACATGCGATATCGCTGATAGCCAAAAAGCGCGAAGGCGATTTCTGCCCCAAAGCCTTGACATATACCAATCAGCAGCGCAGAAAGACCAAAGTGGCTGCCTGTCAGTAATTCTACGGCGGCGGCAGCTGTTTCTGCGATGAGTGCAGCTCCTGGCTTTTGGATAATGTAAGCAACGATTGGACTGGCAATGACCCAAATTCCGAACATGATGCTGCCCCCTGCTGGGCCAACAAGTGCTGTAATCGGTAAATAAAGAGTCGACCACCCTAAATAGATGACACCGCACGCTACAGATAAAATGACAGCAAGAACGACTTCTTTCATTTTCCACGTCATGAAGAATGCACCTCCATTTGGACTGGCCACTCTTCCACAGTAAAGGCCATTTCCCAAAATTGATACTCAAGTTGACAGCTTAAGATGAAGTGCTGTTTCATTTTCTCTTTTTCTTTCTCACTTGCTTCTTCTGCCCACTGATCAAGTCGTTTGCAAAGCTCCACTGTGACAGAGTCCGTTAACCCGCCATAAAACGTGATCCACTCATAAAACGGATGGGCTGTGTCAGGCTGCACATCTGAGAGCATTCGTTTGCCTATTTCCCAATAAGTCCAAGGGCACGGGAGCAGCACTGCAATGATTTCTCCAAGTGTGCCTTCCTGAGCGACTTGCAGCATGTGATGAATATAATGGTGAGCGCTTGGCGCCAAAGAAGCACCCTGAAGCTCATCATATGCTACACCTGCTACTCGGCAAAGGTTTTGATGAGGATGCGTCTCACTATCGAGTACAAACGCCATCTGTTGGTGGAAAAAGCGAATATCCTCTCTGTCTGTACACCGGCTGATTGCCGCCGCATAAATTTTAATAAAAGCATTTAAATATTCTGCATCTTGTTTGACGTAATGAATGATCTGCTCCTTTTCCAGCTTTCCTACTGCAAGTCCTCTGACAAACGGATGCTGATAAATGGCTTCAAATAATGGTTCTGCTTCTTGCCTTAATTGCGTTGAAAATGTCATAAAAAAAGCCTCCTCTTCTTCAGTTGAATAAATGAAAAAGCCACCCCAAATGGAGCGGCCTTCTTATCGATTCAATCATGAATAAGACAAGGTCCAGCTCCACTTCCCTCCGCTAGTACAAACTAGATCAGGTTCAAAGGGTCCAAGATTTTCTCTTGTCTCAGTCATACATGACTCCCCTAGTGGACTTTTGTCATTTAATTATCTTTACTCTACACATGTGGCGATTTGATGTCAACCGCCTATCTTAATTCAATGTTTTGATTGTTGGTAGCTTCTCGATTCCTGCAGCATAGTAGAAATTCAGGACACTGAAGAAATCAATTGGCTTTCCTGTTTTTAAATCAACAGCCAATATATGATCACCGTAATTTGTCAGATCATCAATGTCTAAACGCCTTGGCGTTGTCTTCCCGAGTGTATCCACAAAGGTATCATGGTAGTATTGTCCGCTAGCAAACGAAGATTGATGGTACATAAACAATGTCTCCACATCTAAGTAAACGAGAATGGCCTCAGATGAGCTCGCATAAGGGGCTGAGTACGACACTGGTGTCGAAATGCTTTTCACTTTCACGCTTGAAATAGAATGGGTTCTCTGTTCATATTTTCCATCATAGGAGAAATAAAATACACGCTCCCATTGATAATCCGCCGTCTTTGATTGGTTGTTATACACTTTTGCACCGTTCGCAAAGACGTCTCCATTTTCATACTCAGCGACAAAGTATTGCAAGGTTGACGATAGGGATACAGCACCTGTGAAATTGGGTGGATTTTTCGCATTAACCTGCAACGTGTAGGCGTCTCCGAAGTCTCCTCCGCTGGTGATACCGAATGCGTAATCACCAGCCGGTAAATTGGTTAATCCAAGCAGGCTTCCTGCCGGCTGAATGAGATCCGTCGGATAGGCTTGATCTGCTTCAAAATCAACCACAAATAATTGGACGAAATAATCAGCATTTGGAGAAGTAATCCGGCTAATAAGCGCCTGAGGTGACGATGTGCTTAAAAACCATAAATCAACTGGATCTTCCTCGTTTAAAACAGACGATTGATTGATGGCTAGTCCATCAATCGAGCGAACAGCAGACGTACGCAACTTTCCATCGGCAGCGGCTTTTCGTTTAATACTCACCCCGTTTTTCTTATCTACTTTAAACGATTTTTTCACTTGCTTTTGTTGAATCGCCGTTCCTTTATCTTGCTTGACAAATGACTCTTGCACTTGCTGAATGGCTTTTTCTGTAAGCGGCGACATTTTTCCATTTGGTTTTGGTGTATCTTCCGCTTTTATGGCTGGTGAAAATAAGCCTGTTACCAATAAAATAGATAGTAAGGCAGCGGTGATTTTTACGTAAAATGCTCTCACAGGAACATCCCCTTTTCCCTTATTTGGGTTTTTTACCCTGTGATCATTTTACCATTTTTCAATACTTGTTTTAGTCTTTTTGGAAAATTTTTATAACAAAAAACCAGCCGCATGAGATGAGTCACGACTGGTTTTTAGTGATTTATGAAATGGTTTTGACAAATAAGCGTGCTGTTTCTGCACTTGATCCTGGATTTTGTCCCGTAATGATTTGTCCATCTACAACAGCAAATGGCTCAAATGCTTCGCCTTTTTCAAATGCTGCACCTTGCTCACGAAGCTTTGTTTCTAATAAAAATGGAACCTTAGATGTCAGCTGAACAGCGTCCTCTTCCTCGTTCGTGAAGCCAGTTATTTTCTTCCCCTCGATAAACGACTTTCCATCACGACCCTTCACATCAACAAAGGCAGAAACACCGTGGCAAACTGCTCCAACCGCGCCATTTTTGTCTAAAATCGCTAAGATCGCATCGGCTACCAGTTGATTAGACGCAAAGTCGATCATTGGGCCATGTCCTCCTGCAAAGAAGATCCCATCATAATCAGCTGGGTTCACATCTGTTAGTGCCTTTGTGTCTTGAAGTAATTCATACACATCTTGATATTGCGCTGGGACACCGTCGGGAATCGAATTTTTATCAATCGGTACTGTTCCGCCCCGTATAGAAACAATTTGTACGTCTAGTTCATTTTCTTTAAAAATATGAAATGGCTCGGCCAATTCTTCTAACCATAAGCCTGTTGGGTGTCCGTTCATTTCTGAGCTGCTTGTTGATACTAATAAAACTTTCTTACTCAACTTCATCATCCTTTCCATTCATCATGTGGCTATTTTATATTTTGTGCAATTAAATTTCAAGCAATCATACTTAGGTGCAACTATTTATGTTATACCCGATTTTCTAAAAAATATGGCATCACTTTCAATCTAATCATTCTGTCACTTTCTATTGGCAGGGAATTTCATGTAAAATTGTTATGGAGTGATATATAATATTGAGAAACGATTGACAGACCTCTTGTGCTAGAGAGACTTTTAAAGGAGTGGAAAAAGAGATGAAAACCTATTCGATTGTGATGATTATCATCACGCTCTGTATCATATTAGCCGTCTTTTTGATGAACCTAACTGGGGTCATGTACGGAAAAATCATTTTGGCTGTTGCTGTTGCACTGTGCCTCACATCCATTATTCGTTTGATGGGTCTTCGAAAAAGATAAAAGCCGCCCCGACTAGGGCGGCTTTCTTTCGAATTAAATAGCCAGCATGAGCGCAATTAATGCGAGCAAGGCTGGTAAACCTTGTTTAATTAAAATGGATTTATTAGAAGTCACACCGCCAAATATCGCTGCGATCAACACACAAAGAATGAAAAATAGCTGAATCATATATCCAACAGTATTTGATCCAAGAATGAGCCCCCAAATGAGTCCTGCAGCTAGAAAACCGTTATAAAGCCCTTGATTAGCAAACATCACTTTCACATTTGGATCCTTTTGTAAGTGTTCAGGCAGTCGGAAAGATCTTTTCGCCATGTTTGATTCCATAAAAAACATTTCTAGTAACATGATGACAATGTGTTCTAAAGCGACAATTCCTACTAAAATCATTGCTAAAATATTCAATTTAGTTAATTCCTTTCTGGCAGACGATCATGAATCTGTATTTTGTCCGTGTATAAATCAAAGTCTTGGATGAGTTCTAACGCTTCAGTAAACCGACTTTGTGGAATATCTTTCATTTTTCTTACACCAAATTCCTTTTTAATAAAAGCCATGATGGTATTGATATGAAGCTTCCCGTGGCCATCATATTCTAAATGGCTGCAAAAAGTCTGCATTGTCCCTCGAATCACCCTTAATTGCTTGTCAGTGACACAACTCATTGGTAACGCTCATCCTTTCCTGTTTTTTAACAGCTAAAAAGAACTACGCATGAAAGAAAAACCTTCCAGTCTCTATTATATAATGATTTCATTCGGATATCAAAATAAAAAAGAACAGACATTCGATCAAAGAGCGATCTTGGGATAAAAATTCTCAACTTCACATAGGAAAAAGCCGGATTCAGTGATAGAAACCGGCTTTTTGTTTAGTTACTTTTAGAAATTAATACCTTTCCAACAGAACGATCCTTACTTTGTCCGACGACTTTAAAGGATAGACCATATGTTGGTACATCACGTCCTGCATCTGGATTATCTGGATTCACATAGTTCTTTTTGTCACTAAATGTACGGGTCGGTCGAATATAGCGATCTTCTAAAGTTAAGCCTGTTGTCGCTGTATAATCAATATTCAACTTCGTACTTGGATTCAAAGAGAATGCTGCATCATGTACTTGGAAACCTGTTGTTGCGATAGTGCCGTCACTCCATTTCAACACTTGTTGATCCGCATCTACGACACCAAGGAAGCCGTTACCTGGATGTTTTCCAACCCAGTTATCACTATACGATTGATCAACATACCACACGACCAAACCGTTATTATAGCTCATCAGACTCGCCCCACGTTTGATATGCTTCAAGCCTTTATCGACTTCAGCATAAGAGCGCCATTCTAGTAAATAGTACTGCCCTGCAAATTGTTTTCCATTAGATTGAGAGAATCCATTGAAGGTGAACGTGGGCGTTCCCTCCGCATCATCTGACCACACTTCCAATCCATCAGCTGTTATCTTTAGATCATCTACAAATAAACCTGGCAGTGAATATCCTGCATCAGTTGTATAGCGGAATTGCAGATCGATCTTCTTCCCTGCATAAGCCGACAGATCAAAGGATGCGTCTACCCAGCCGTCTGATGTTCCGTCGATGCCATTGCCTTCATTAGCCCCTTCTTCATTTCGATCATTCGTGATATTACCAGCAATGGTTGTCCACTTATCTGTCCCAGTTTCACGAACTTCTACATACGCATAATCAAAATCCTCTTCGATATCGTACCATGCTTTAAAAGTAAGCTCTGCTTTGCTTCCCTTCGACAAATCAATCCCTGTTGTCGTCATGGTTGCGTTCAAATTGTCACCTGTTCCGCTAAAGTATGCGTATTTCCCTTGGGCAGGCTGCGTAACGACAATCTCTTTATCTGGTAAATCGACCCGAACCGCATCATAATTGGTTCCTTTTGTGGCTGCTTCATCGATTAATACTGTTTTACTTTTCTTTAAAGTTGTACCATCAATGGTTTTTCCAGAAAGCCAGTTGCCGCCATGCAGATTTTGAAGCATTTCTTTCGCATATGGACTAAAGCCTGTTGGTTCCGTACCAGGTATTCTACCTGCCCAGCTCCCGCTTGACATGATAGACCAATAAGAAACGGGCTCTCCTCTGCCTGTGTATTGTGTATCGTACTCATCAGGAAGACCAAGATCATGTCCAAATTCATGTGTGAAAACGCCCGCTGCGCCATCTTCAGGCTCAATGGTATAATCTAGAGCGCCTAACTTTCCACCTTGACCCACTTCAGATTCAGTGTTTGGAATCTCAAATACATCACCAAGTGACCAGCGGTGCGACCAAATAGCATCAGAGCCAAGCTGTCCGCCGCCTGCTTCTTCACCTATGCCAGCGTGAACGACCATGAGATGGTCAATAATGCCGTCCGGCTCATGATAAACACCGTCCTCATCAATATCATAACGATCCCATTGATCATATTCACCAAGGTCAATATTTGGGTCTTTTGCCGCTTCTTCTAATGCTTCTTGCACCAATTCACGCGGTCTGACATCACTGCCTTCTTCGTCAGGTCCGTTCCCACCATAATAAGCAGCATCATGCTTAGCCGTATACCATCCAGCAACTGTTCCACTAATGGTATAGCTACCACCAGACTGATTTTCATAATATTGCTTCATGGATACTTTGCGTTTACCATCTGGACCGATGTAGCCATTTTCTCCGAAAATCATATCTTGATAGTGCTGCTGATCGTACTTATCATAGTACATATCAGTCTCTTCTTTTTTAATACTATTATGCTTATAATCTTTAAAATCTATTAATAAAACCAATACTTTATCATTGCGAACTTCACCTTTATACTTTTCCTTTTTAACCGGTTTCACTTCATTTTCTACTTGTCCTTGATGCTTCTTTAATTTTTTCTTTTTGGCTAGTTTGTTATGTACTTTTTGTTTGTATTCTTTCAGGAATTCAGGTTCTTCTGTTAAGGTGCTTGCGCTTTGTTTCATCGCCGCTTCTTCTTTTTTCTTGAGATATTTCTTTAATGCTTTTTGGGATTCTGCTTCATTGGCATTCTTTTTGATTTTCCCTTGCTTTTTCAAGGCTTTGATGAGACGGTCTTCATTCACAACACTTGCGTCAAATGGAATACCTGAATAATGACCGCCATCTGAGGATGTTGACTTTTCCGAGGTGTGGGCAGATAGAGGGGTGCTGAAAGCTGTCAATGTGCCTAAACTGAGGACAGCCGTTAGTGCTATGCTCGTCCATTTTCTTTTTTTCATATTATTTCCTCCCTAATTTGGTAATAAATAATATCTTATTCTAGCATATTCCAATATACTTAAGCCGAAAAACATTTTGTTTTCAGAAACTTTGTGGAAAATGCACAATACGGGAGTGAAATAGATATCGAAAATAAACGAACCCTAGGCAATAAACGCCTAGGGTGTTTGTTGTTTTTCTATGAAAGCTGCTCTCCTTGAAATGCTACAACATCAAGCGGAGCCGCTAAAAATTCTTTTGCCTTTGCTACGAAAGCTTGGAAATGTGCACTGGCATTATGACTCTGAACCGCTGTTTCATCTTTCCACACTTCTACCATTAGAAAGGCATTTTCCTTTTCAGTATCCTTGAACAGCTTGTAGGATATATTGCCTTCTTCTGCCTGTGAAGCTTTCATTAACCCATTGATCTCTTCTAGAAATACGTTTTCCTTTTCTGGATGAATGGTCATCCCTGCATGAATAATGATCATGTGATCGTCTCCCTTTTTCAAAAATTATTTCCACTCCGCTATACGATCGATCGGTAAGCGGTAAGATGCATAACCTTCGTCAGCCGCTTTCCCAATGGATAGAAGCATGACTGGTACATAGCGTTCTTTATCCCAGCCAAACGTTTCAGCGATGACCTCTTTGTCATATCCGCCAATTGGGTTTGTATCATAGCCATGAGCACGAGCAACAAGCATGAGCTGCATAGACACAAGTCCACCGTCAATTAAGATCGTTTCACGATTCACTTGCTCTGGAAGAGCGTCAAAATGTGCAGTTAATGCAGCAATTTGTCTTTCTTTTACTTCCTGCGGCATGTAGCCATTTTCTACTGCTTTTGAATAAATTTCTTCTAAGTATTCATTGTTTTTCATATCTGCGAACACTGCGATGACAGCTGATGATGTTGCCACTTGTGTTTGGTTGAATTTTGCGAGTGGTGCAAGCTTTTCTTTTCCTTCTGGGCTGTCAATGACCATGAAGCGCCAAGGCTGTGCATTCACTGATGATGGTGCTGTAGTTGCCTCTTCTAAAATCTCTGTCATTTCTTCTTTGCTAATTTTCACAGATGGATCATAGTTACGAATCGAGCGGCGTCCTTTCATAATGTCCATAAAATCGTTTGTTTTTAATGTTGTAGCCATGTGTAACACTCCTTTAGGTTGTTTGAATCTTTTCGATGTTTTGTTGTATACGGATGAGCACATCAGTGAGAAGCTTTCGTTCTTCATCACTTACGTTTTCAAGCATTTCTGAGATAAATCGTTCTTTTTCTTTTTTAGAAGCTTCGATTCTTGTTCTGCCTTCATCTGTGAGACGAACAAGTGTGACTCGATTATCTTCTGGCTTTCTTCTGCGCGTGACCATTCCTTTTGTTTCTAACTGCTTTAAGTGACGCGTCACAGCCGCACTATCAATATTTACTTTTTTCTGCAAATCTGATTGGCTGATTTCGTCGGCCTTGAATAACAGTGATAGCAATTCCAGTCTTGATTGGCTGATGCCCGTGCATGCTTCGAACTTCACACCCATCATACGGCTCACGCACTGCAAACGATATAATACCTCTGCTTCTTCAGAGCAAAATGCAGTCAATGCCATCCCCTCTTTTCTATTCAGATCAATTAGTTGATATATCAATCATTGACTCGTCAACTAATATACACCCATTGTTTCATGATTGCAAGAGGTTTGTTTCATAAGGTAACTCAACTCTACCAAAATAAATAAAAAGGATAGTATTAAATTTCACTCAAAAAATATTGACTTAATTACTATAAAATGTAATTATTTCAAAAGTAAGTAAAAATTTAATAAAGGATGATAATTTTGAAAAAGAATTTTCTTAAGTTTTTAACAGTTATTATGATTTGTTTCATTATGATTACGCCAATAGTAGCTCAAGCAGCCACTAAAGATTTCAAATTTGATATGACCCACCAATTATATATTGGTAAATACAAGTCAACTAAAAATTCTGTAACCGGAAAGATAAACATGACAAGTTGGGGCGGAGATACCTATTTCACCATTCATGTATATGAACAGAATTGGTGGAGTAATGAGTTAGTTACTCGTCTAGGATTTGAAAAATCTAGTAACGGTTCTCTAAGTTACTGATAATCTTAGATTCAAGGAGAGTCTCATATGTTAAATCCTTCTCCACCCTATTTCATTATATGCGGTACTAGTTTAGTGATCTTCATATATAAATTAATGCGCGGTACTACAAGTAAAATCTTATTTCTATACTATATATTATTTTCTTTATATATTGCTAGTCTTGTTTCACTAACTTTTTTCCCATTTCCTTATCAAAAGAAGTTAATAGAACTCATGATAGAAGACAATTTAGGTACTATTCATAATTTAATACCTTTTAAAACAATCATTGTCACACTTGAATTAGGCCTGACATCATTTATAAAACAAATCATTGGAAACGTTATTCTATTCATACCACTAGGATTTATTCTGCCTATTCTTTTCTCATTTTATCAATTACGAAAGGTTACTTATATAGGTTTCCTAGTGAGCCTAAGTATTGAATTGATACAATTTGTTTTAGATTTGATTGTAGGCTACAATTATAGAAGTTTTGATGTTGATGACATCATAACAAATACTTTAGGTACTTTAATTGGAGTCATAATTTATAAGTATTCAAAGAATTTATTAGATAAGTACAACTTAACACTACGTTAATATTTTTAGTAAAAAAGGACAAAAGCGACGAATCACTTTTGTCCTTTTTCTTTATTCAGTAATAACCGTATGAATCAAAGTCGGTGCATCGGCATGGTCAGCAATGCGGATGTTGTCATAAATTTTCTCGATCACATTCGCCACATCTTCACGATTTGCATGAAGCGTCACGAGAGATTCGCCTTTTTCTACACGATCGCCTACTTTTTTGTTGAGCATGATGCCGACAGATAGATCAATATCGTCTTCTTTTGTTGCACGTCCCGCTCCAAGAATCATCGCTGCGACACCAATTTCGTCTGCGACGATTTCAGCAACCACACCTGATTCTTTTGCAGGTACTTCGATTTGGTAAGGTGCTTGCGGCAGTTTTTCAGGCTGATCCACAATGGAGCTGTCTCCACCTTGGTTTTCTAAGAATTCTTTGAATTTCTCTAGTGCTTTGCCGTTTTTCATCACTTCAATCAGCTTTTCTCTTGCTTCATCAAGTGTGCTTGCTTTTTTCGCAAGAACGACCATCTGACTTCCTAATGTGAGCACAAGTTCATTTAAATCTTCAGGACCTTCACCACGCAGTGTGTCGATGGCTTCTTTCACTTCTAAAGCATTTCCAATCGCTAAGCCAAGCGGCTGAGACATATCAGAGATAACAGCCATTGTTTGTCTGCCAACATTGTTCCCGATGCGAACCATTGCTTTTGCGAGCTTTTCAGAGTCTTCAGGTGTTTTCATGAAAGCACCTGCACCTGTTTTCACATCTAATACAATGGCATCTGCACCAGCAGCGATTTTCTTACTCATAATAGAGCTTGCGATCAGCGGGATGGAGTTAACAGTTCCTGTCACATCACGAAGAGCATATAGCTTTTTATCCGCAGGTGTCAGGTTGCCTGATTGTCCAATAACCGCAACTTTATGACGGTTCACCAGCTCGATGAACTCGTCTTTTGATATTTCAACGTGGAAGCCTTTGACCGCCTCAAGCTTATCCACTGTTCCACCTGTATGTCCAAGGCCGCGTCCAGACATTTTCGCAACAGGTACATCAAGTGCTGCAACAAGAGGAGCCAGTACAAGCGTTGTTGTATCGCCTACACCGCCTGTTGAATGCTTGTCTACTTTAATGCCGTCGATAGCAGACAAGTCAATTGTGTCCCCTGAGTTTGCCATAGCGAGTGTTAAATCTGCACGCTCTTGATCCGTCATATCTTGGAAGAAAATCGCCATCGCCAAAGCACTTGCTTGGTAGTCAGGAATTGTTCCGTCCGTATATCCTTTGACAAAGAAAGAAATTTCCTCTGAAGATAATTCTTTTCCGTCACGTTTTTTCGCAATGATATCTACCATTCTCATTGTTTTCACCATTCCTTTTTTAAATTAGTAAATCAAACCGACAACGACTGCTGTTAAGAAGCTGACGAGTGTTGCACCGAATAACAGCTTTAATCCAAAGCGTGCGACAACGTTTCCTTGTTTTTCGTTTAAGCCTTTGACTGCTCCAGCAATGATACCGATAGACGAGAAGTTGGCAAATGACACAAGGAATACAGAAATGATTGCTTCTGTACGAGCAGTGAAATGGAGACCGTCCCCAGAAAGAGCCAGCATTGCTACAAATTCGTTAGACACCATTTTCGTCGCCATAATACTTCCTGCTTGTACCGCTTCGCTCCAAGGTACACCGACAAGGAAAGCAAATGGTGCAAACACATATCCAAGTATATCTTGGAAAGAGATGCCAATCGTTGCTGTGAAAATACCATTAATCATCGCAATTAATGCAACGAATCCAATCAACATCGCAGCAACAACAATGGCTACTTTGAAACCATCCATAATATATTCGCCAAGCATTTCGAAGAAGGATTGCCTTTCTTCTTCTACAACTTCGAGCATATCTTCGTCCTTAGACACTTCATATGGATTGATGATAGACGCAATAATAAATCCACCAAATAAGTTCAGCACAAGTGCTGTGACAACGTACTCTGGTTTAATCATTTGCATGTACGCACCGACAATAGACATTGATACAGTCGACATCGCAGATGCACACAATGTATAAAGACGCTGTTGAGGTAATAATCCGAGCTGTTTCTTAATGGAAATGAACACTTCTGATTGACCTAAAATCGCTGACGCTACGGCGTTGTAAGATTCTAGTTTCCCCATTCCATTGACTTTACTAAGCAAATATCCAATTCCGCGTACGATCAGCGGAAGGATACGCCAGTGCTGCAGAATACCAATCAATGCAGAAATAAAGACGATCGGCAGCAAGACATTGATGAAGAAAGTTGATGCATTATCATTCATTAATCCGCCAAATACGAAGTTGATCCCTTCACCGGCATAGCCTAGAAGCATTTGGAACCCTTTTGCAAAGCCTCCAACTAGGAAGTTTCCAACACCTGTATTGAGCAGAATATAACCTAAAATAAATTGCAGTAAAATCATGACAATGACTGGACGGAATTTCACTCGCTTTTTCCCGTTACTTGCCAGCCATGCAATGGCGAGAATCACCAGCAAACCGAAGATACCAATGACGTATTTCATGTTTTTCCTCCTTGAATGAATTCGTTTACATTAATGCGCTTGTATGATGCAAACCCTATTTCGCAAACAAAGCGCGGAAGAAATTACCATAAATGAGATTCTTCCGCATATGACTTTTTCATCATTTAATGAGTCATGAATGTTATCCTACCATAGGATCGTATGAATTAATAGTCTTTCGAAGGAGCTGATTGATCACCTTTAATAATGGAAACGCCTGCACTGGCACCAATGCGGGTAGCGCCTGCAGCTGTCATCGCTTCAACGTCTTCTTTTGTTCTCACACCGCCTGATGCTTTGACACCGATGTCAGGTCCTACTGTTTTACGCATTAATGCGATGTCCTCAGCTGTTGCACCGCCTGTACTAAAACCAGTTGATGTTTTCACAAAGTCAGCGCCAGCTTTTACTGAAAGCTCACATGCACGTACTTTTTCTTCATCTGTCAGTAAACATGTTTCAATAATGACTTTCACAAGCGCCTTGCCTTTTGCAGCTTCTACAACGGCACGAATATCTTGTTCAACGACATCATTGTCGCCATCTTTTAATGCGGCAATGTTGATGACCATGTCCACTTCTGTTGCACCGTTTTCAATCGCATCCTTTGTTTCGAATGCTTTGACCGCCGTTGTGCTTGCGCCTAACGGGAAACCAATGACTGTACACACATCAACGCCTGTTCCTGCCAGCTCTTTTGCTGCAAGAGACACCCATGTTGGATTGACACAAACGGAGGCAAACTGATAGGTCTTGGCTTCTTCAATTAACTGCATGATCGCAGCTTTAGATGTATCTGGTTTTAGTGCTGTATGATCAATGAGCTTTGCTATCGTCATGCTTCACACTTCCTTTTAATTATGATACTTTCATCTTAAATCACCATTGAACAATTGTAAACATAGTTATGAAATTTTGTTCAACTATTTTGTGACATTTAAAAGAGCCCTTGCTGTGTGCTGGTCAATAATTAATACGTTCGCATATTTTCCTCTAAGCGCCCCATGGATGGAGGCAACCTTTCGATGTCCGCCAGCGACAAGAATGGAGCGTTCTTTTGTTCTTAAATCATCAAGCTCCACGCCGATTGTTCGATTGTTAATGGCTTCACTGCAAATGCGTCCTTCTTGATCATAAAAACGAGAACAAATATCTCCCACGCTGGATGCCTTGAGCAGTGCCTTTTCTTCTTCACGGAAATAACCGAGCCTAAACAAAAGTGCCTCATCTCTTACCGTCCCCACAGTAAACACAGCGATATTCGCCTGTCTGCCCATTTCAATGATGCGCTGAATATGTCTATCCTGTTCGACCATCTCTTTGACGGTTGCACTATCAAACACAACAGGCAGCGGTAAATAGCGTGGGGCTGTTTGAAAAGCCTCAGCAAACAGCTGGATTGTTTCCGCAGAATATGTATTCACATGTGAGTGGCTGATCCCGCCTTTTAGCTGGACCACCTCTACACCCTTTACTTGTTTAGGTTGCATCTTTTGTGCAATTTGATACATCGTGGTTCCCCAGCTCACCCCAACGATATCGCCGTCTTTTACCTTGTCTTGCAGGTAATCAGCACCAAACCGGCTCAAGTAATCGGTGATGGTTGGATAGTCGTCCTTTGGCGAAAATACCACATGGGCCTCAAGCAGATCATATTTTTCTTTCAGCAAAGAGGACAGCTCATTTAAATCCTCAAACGGGTCCATCACCGAAATTTGGACGTACCCTTTTTCCTTCGCATATTGAAGCAGCCGAGACACAGTTGGTCGCGACAGGTCAAGCTGTTTGGCGATTTCCTGCTGACTGTAATCAGATAAGTAATAGAGCCTTGCTGCTTCAATACTTAATTGCTGTTTCTCCCGATCCATTCGTACGCCTCCTTTTTTCTTCTATCATAACAAATTGTTCATCTCATCATGCACAAATGTTCATTTAAAGAAAATGGTATAGGCTGCGTGAAAGGTCTCATTCTTCTCTAAAGTTTGAATGCCGAATTTCTCCTTATACTGCCCATTCGTCCCTTCCATATCAGCGATCCCATACCAAGGCTCAATACAAACAAAAGGTGCCATCGTTCCCTTTTCTTGATCATATGGAGACCAAATACCAACGAACGGAAAGCCACTGAGATCGACCTCAACCCCGTGACCCGCCTGTGAAGTCAATGATACTCGATTGATATGGCTAAAGATCATCGCATCGTTCTGAAAAAGCTCTGGGCGAAGCTGAATCGGCTCAAGTTGAACACCTTTTTTCTTCTCTCTTACAAGTGAATCCTGAAGTTCATATTGGACTGGATCATGTTCGGTAGAAGGTGTCAATGTGAGTGAATAATCCGCAGGCTTCTCCCCTTCAACAAGCGGGACATGAAATGCCGGATGCCCGCCAATAGAGAAATACATCGTGTCATCACCGTCGTGAACAATTTCCCAGGAAATCGTCAGACCATTTTCCGACAGCTCATAACGAATACGTGCTGTAAATTCATACGGATATTGTGCAGTGTGGCGGCCATTTGATTGATATTGAAAAACCACATCATCTTTTGCTTCTTTCAATAGATCGAAATCAACATCACGCAAAAATCCATGCTGAGAGAGTTCATATGTTTGGTCTCCTATCTTATATTGATCATCCTTCAACCGTCCGACAATCGGAAATAAGACGGGCGACACCCTGCCCCAATAAGCAGGATCACCAGACCACATATAGTGACGTCCGCTTTCTTTATGAAGCACCGCTCTCACCTCGGCGCCTCGCTCATTGATTTGGACCAATAACAGATCATTTTCAATCGTTCTCATTCAACACATCCCCTTTCCTTCTTCTTTTATTATGACAGGGATTTTCGGTTTGAGTATAAAAGAGTTAGTTTGAATAAAAAAGACTTCTCCCTTCTAGGGAAAAGCCGTTAAAATTACTTATTCATCATCTTCTTGTATAGTCCATCTAAGGCCTTTGATTTGTTTTAAACTCTCAATTTCTTCCTCGTTTTCAGGAAAAATATAGCTCTCCTCTTCATGTGAGCTTGAAACCAGCCACTCTTTACCATTTTTGAAGAATGATAAATCCTCCAGTAAATTAGGGTGAACCCACCCATATAGAGAGTTCGAAAGTTCTTTTAACAGATTTTTTGTGTGTTCATTGGCATAATAATAATAAACATATGCTGTTTGACCATCTCCTAGAATCGTGGTGGCCCATTCAGACTCTTCCTTCATTTCTTTAAGAGATGGTGAAAGTTTATCTAGAATTTCACGATAATCAGCAAAATCAGCAAAATCTTTTCTAAAAACTAATTGGAACTCATCACATACTTCACAACATAAATCGATGAGCGCATTGTATTCCTTCTTTCTTGGTTGACGATTAAGAACAATCATCGAAAACCTCCTCTATCTGGATTTCTTATCTAGGGGCGCCAAAAAAAGCATGTGCTCCAGTTCTTTCATATTTACCTTTTAATTTATAAACTGGATGATAGTGATAATGTTTATTTTTACCTTTTTTGTCAATTTCTGCGCCTATTACTTTTCCAATCGGACTGGCTGCTTTAGCAATAGATTGTGCATTGCTTTTGGAAGTAGACCATGTATCTTTTTTCTGAGCTAATCTTTTTACAGCGTTTGCACGACTAATACCTTTTCCAATAAATAAATGAGGTTTATCTTTGTCTCGATAAGCAATAAAGTGATTATGTTTATTGTCTTTCCTTTTTATAAATTCAGAATAAGCAATATAGGTAACACCTACTACTGTTACTGCAAGTCCCAAAGCTAATAAATGTTCTAATAGAACAGCCCCAATAGCAATACCAATAGGAATAACAAATGCAAAAGATGCTTGAATATCTTCAGAATTCACTTCATATTTCTTATCATCTTTTGTATCTTTAAACGTAACGTCTAAATTATCATTTAAAAGTGTCTGCAAGTCAACTTCATAATCTTTTGAAACCTTTTCACCTTCACTACCAATTTCTTCAGTTTGATAACTGATTTCTACTGTTTTTTTATTTAGAGTTAGAATACCAGTTACTCCGTCTTGCTCCTGTGAAATTACATATTTTTCATTACTATCTTCTAAAACATGAAAATCTTTTGTGGTAACAGCCTCTGTTTTATTTGGAAATTGGAAAAACAAAGTTATAACCAGCGATAGGCATATAACAATTGAGATTAACTTACTTATTTTATTCATCATCCTAAACTAAACCTCCGAGTTTCTTGTTTAAAAAAACAATTTTATTCAAATAATCATCAATACCATTTTTTCAAGATGTTATATATTTGTTGGTTTAAACTTTCTTCAGAATTAATATTAAAACTTTCCCGGTACTGTAAAATTAAGCTTACTACACCTGTAATATGGGCACTCGCTAAAGAGGTGCCACTTTCAATCGCATAGTTGTTATGAGGCCTAAGAACTGGTATATCTACACCAGGAGCAGCAAAATCATAATTTCCTTTAGATGAAAATTCAGCTACCTTCTTATGCTTATCCACAGCGGTTACAGAAAAAACATTCTCATAAGCAGCTGGGTAATCCATTTTCCTTCCATACTTATTACCAACAGCAGCTACTATAATTATGTTTTTTTGTATTGCTTTGTCTATAATCTTCTTAACAGATGGATCATCTTTCATTAATCCAAAACTAGCATTGATAACATCAATTTTATTATCAATACACCATTGAACAGCTTTGACAAAATTTTTTATTGATCCCTTGCCTTTTGCATCTAGAATTTTAACAGGATATAACTCTACATTCTGCGTTATACCTACAAGTCCAATTTCATTATCATTAGCGGTGATTATTCCAGCTACAGCAGTACCGTGCCCTAAACTGTCCTCTTGTTCTCCTCCTTTACCAATTGTGTTAAGTCCTTTTTTAACTTTACCTACCAAATCAGGGTGTGTCCCATCTATCCCACTATCAATTATTGCTATTCGTACACTTTCTCCTCCTCTATTATTTTCCACATATTTTTTTGTTAACTTTATGCTCCATGGAATCTGTTGATGAATATTACTAGTGAAGTTTAAATGTTTTGAGTGTAACTCAAAACATTTAAAATAAATCAAAAGAACTATTAATATTATCAAACACCTTTTTACTAAACTATTGATTCACTACCACTCCTTTTTCTACGATATTATTCTATTTTATGTATATTAGTCAATATAAAACCAAAAATGTTATTTATTATTGTAACGATCCACAAAATTTATTAAGGAAATTCAAACTAAATATTATGCGATCTCGTCTATTAAATATACGATAAATAAGTGTCCTAAAATAAAGGTGCTTTACCATTGATGGGAGATTCATTTTCATGAACAGCAAGGAAAACCGTTTACGTTACATATTAGGATTAGATGGGCTGAGAGCTGTTGCGTATTGGCGGTCATTGCTTATCACTTACATATCGCCCCCGCAAGCGGCGGGTTTCTTGGCGTCGATTTATTTTTTGTGATTTCTGGTTACTTGATTACAACAATCTTGCTGCATAAACAGGATTTGGGCTATCAAGAGCTGGTGCGCCATTGCTAGTTCAAATGCATTAATGTCCATTCGCGGCGATGCCTTATCGTCCTTTTTTATGTGAATAACTGGTGGTACATTTTTCATCAGCTTTCTTACTTTGACAGCTTCAATGCTGTATATCCACTAAAAAATTTATGGTCGTTGGCGATTGAAGAGCAATTTTATCTCATTTGGCCGGTACTGTTGATTGCTGGACTGAAATGGGTGAAAAATAAATCCCATCTTCCCATGATCACCTTTGGTCTGGCGCTCGCTTCTGCGCTTTGGATGGCGATTCTCTATTCACCGGATACTAATCCGAGCAGGATATATTATGGAACAGACACGCGTGCGTTTGCACTCCTCATTGGGTGACCACACCGGTCATTGAAATTGGACAGCCTTCCATCGGACGTGTCACATTTCAACTCATCGCGATTCTACTCATATCAGAGGCTTCCTATCGTTTGATTGAACAGCCGATTCGAAAGCTCGGGTTTAGACAATATTTTTCCTCTTGACCGATTTGGAAAAGGGGATTCAAACAATGGTCTACATCTCATAAAGTGTTCCTTGGAATCGTCGCAGCTCTCTTGATCTTATTTGCCATTGGCATGTCCAGTTCCTCCCATACATCCCCACATGCCAAGGAAGTGACACAAATAAAAACAGCACCGAAAAAGGCAGGAGACTCATCGGAATCAAAGGCGAAGAAAAAGAAGAAAAACACGAGAAAAAAGGAGCAGATCAGAAACAGTTTCACCAAGTTCTTGCCATTGGTGATTCCGTCATGCTGGACATTGCGCGGAATCTTGAAAAAGCATATGCACAAATCACCATTGATGCGAAGGTTGGCAGACAAATGAACGAAGCTGTCAGTATTGCGCCTCAATATGCGTCATTTAATCAATCTGATGCCGCTGTTATTATTGAGCTTGGCACAAATGGTTATTTTACAGAGGGGACTTTGACCTCATTCAACACTTCTCGAAAGCACATATTTTTCTTGTGAATACTCGCGTTCCAAGATATTGGAAAAATGATGTGAATGCAGTCATCGAGCGTGTGGCTATTCAGCTACCACAGGACAGCCTTCCTATTTTCATCCAGATGGTGTTCATCTTTCCAAAAAAGGCTCTGACACATTGACCCAGCTCATTACAGCCAGTATCAAGAAAAAAGGAGATGTATCTTCAGCATCATAAAAAAACTAGCATTTCGCTAGTCTTAGATGATTGCTCTTATTGCTAACACTTGCTCTTTCTTCGTTTTTTGATCCACCAAAGCGAAGACGCCATTCGAATACGCTAGTGAAAATAATTCTTCCATATGAAAGACGCCTGCTTGAAATCGTCTGTTCAATAAGTGCAGAGCTGCGGCACAGGCAACCTGAGCCGTTGCTTGAGACTCATCATGCCCCTCGATTCCAATCGCTGCATGCTGCCTCCCATCCTTCCCTGTCACATCCACTTTGACCGCATATTGATCTGTTCCCATTTGAGAGGATTGAATCAATGAAATGACTCGATCCTTCATCTTCGTTGAGGTGAGAAATGACGTCATTCCAAGGGTTCTTGTCAATGCCAGTGCACGCGTTGCCACGCGGGAATCAAAACAAAGTCTTGTCGTTACAGAAGGCACTTGGAGTGTGAAAGGCAATGTCTGTTGATCAGAAAAAGGGAATCGGTAAGCATACCGCTTTCCAAGCCTACCACCAAAGTCTATTGGCTTACCTCCAGTAAAGCTTTTGACTCTCTTTTGCTGATGATTCTCCGTCAACTCATAATCCATATGCACATGATCAATTGTCCATTCAATGGCGGCTTTTCCATGCTGATCGCCAATCCCAAGCATGATGCTAATATCGATTTGCTCTACGGATGTCAGCTCAGATACCGCCTTTGCTGCAAGTAAATTTGTTAGGCCAGGCGCAAGCCCTACACTGAGCAAAGCCGTTGCGTTCATGTGCTGGTGATCCAGCTTTGCCACCTGCTCAATATACACGCCCTTTGCCGAAATATCGAGATAATCAACACCTGATCGCAAACATGCTTCAGCAAATGACGTGTCTTCTTGATCAAGGCACATGATCACGAGTTTCGTTTCATCCATCCAGTCCGTATTTAAAGGGTGTTTGACATCTATTTGAAAGGGACGTACACGCCCCTTTGTTAGACGTGAAAATTGGTCAGCCTTCTCATAGCTCCTGCCTGCCGCAAAGACTTGACCAGGATACTGTTCACTTAATTGAAGACATATTTGCTGTCCAACATGTCCATAGCCGCCTATCACCATAATCTTTGACTTCATCTCTCATCCGCCTTTCTACGGCCTCGCTTGCAGACAAGCCCTTTGATCATCCCCGCTTGAAAATAAGGTCTGATGTCTTGAAATCCTGCTTCGGTTAATTGTCCTGTCATCTCTTCTTCAGACACGGGATGTGTTGTTACACCCAGCCTTTCTTGAAAGGACGTAAACACGTCTTTTCCCAAACCTTGACGTTTCATGAATAGAGAAAGCATATGAAGCTCCTGCCGAAATGCAGGCGATTCCGGGTCTCCTTGAATAAACGCCATCATGAGCGGTGCACCTGGCTCAAGCCGGCGGGCGATCTCCTTTAAAAAGGTCATCTGATCTTTTACAAAATGAATGACAAGCAAACTCACCGCTGCATCGTACAACTTTTCAACCGGCACATTGTCTAAGGCAATCTCATACCAAGTGACGCGGCCCTGCATATGAAGCTGTGCCACTCTGCGCTTGGCCATATCAAGCATAGCCTGAGATGGATCAACCCCTGTGAGATGCCAGTCTTTATTTCTTTGAAGCATGTTGATGATCTCTTCGCCCCCACCTGCTCCGACTGTCAAAATGCGAGATGCCGCCCCCATTAATTCGATTTCTACTCTATCCACTGTCAGCTCATGCAAAAGATGATAGCCCGGTACTTTATGCGCAATTGTTGCTGCATAAGATTCAGCAACAGGATCATGCCAATGTTGATTTACACTCATATGTCTTCTCCTCCAGTTTCCGCTTTGCTTCGTTTCCTTTACACTAACGGTATGTTATCTTCATTGTAAGAAGATAGATGAGAAAAAACGATCCCTAAAAGTGGGGATATTGAGGAGGAGATCAAATGACCAATCCAGCCCTTCATTTTCAGCAGCTGAGAAAAAACATTCGAGACGAACTTGCCGATATCTGTGATTTTGATGCTGCCTGTATCACAACCATTGATCCAGCGACCCTCCTCTCGACGGGTTCTTTCACAGATGAACCGATTGAATCCATACATAACCAACTGTTTCAAAATGAATTTTTAAAAAAGGATGTGCACCAGCATGAGGATCTGGCTAAAGGTCCTGTACACACTGCGAGTCTCGTCCAAAGCGGAGAATATCTCAATAGCGGTCGATACCAGCACATTTTGTTACCTAACGGATGGGCAGATGAATTGCGGGTGGCCCTTGTGATCCAAGGTGAATGCTGGGGAATCGCAAGCCTTTATCGGAAAAAGGGAAAGGAACCTTTTCATGAACAAGACATACAAGCGGTTAGCCGCCAATCACCAGCACTTGCAGCCAATCTGAGGGATGAGCTTTTCAAAAAAAGAGAAACGGAAGCAGATGAAACGGAGGAACATCAAGGCTTCCTCATTCTTTCACACGATTACCATCTTCTTTATGGAAACGAAGCTGGACTTCATTGGCTTCACACCTTCCAAACCTTTGAACAAATTCACGACGATGCCGTCATGCCCCGTCCGTTCAGAGCATTAGGCGCTAAGCTTTTATATGGTGGCGGTGACCAAACAGCGGTCAGCATATCCAGAATGCCGACAGGACTTTTTCTCTCTCTTCAGGCCTTTCGATTAACGCAGGCAACAGAGCAAGAAGAAGCAGTTATGATTCATATTAAACGAGCGCAAACAAGTGACATTCTTCCTTACGCAGCGAAAACATATCGCCTGACAGAAAGAGAAATGAACGTCCTTGACTGCTTAATAAAAGGGCAATCCACGAAGGAAATTGCCAGTACGTTATTTATCTCGCCCCATACTGTGCATGATCATGTAAAGGCGATGCTGCAAAAAACGAATTTGAGCAGCAGACGTATGCTCGTTTACTTTTTCTCACACATTTAAAAAAGCGGCTACCTCATTGGTAGACCGCTCTTTCTTTATTTTCCGATGACTCGCTCATGCAGAATATGTGCTACTCCAGCTTCATTATTGGATTTTGTCACAACATCCGCAACTGCTTTGACATCATCAATGGCATTTCCCATGGCAACGCCACAGCCTGCAAACTCAAGCATCGACACGTCGTTCCCATTGTCACCAATCGCCATCACTTCTTCACGAGAAATCCCCAGTTCATGAGCTAAAAGCTTCACAGCATTCCCTTTGCTCACATCAGGATGAAGGATTTCTAGGAAGAAATCTGTACTTTTCACCATCATATATTTATCCTTCACTTCAGACGGGATAGCTTGTATCGTCTTTTCCAAACGTTCCGGCTGATCAATATACATCATCTTCGGAAGCCTCATTGATGGCTCTGCCTCTTCAACAGGTAAATACTTAAGCGGCAATTTCGTTAAGTACGATTCAAGCACCGTGTATTCACTAATATCACGATTCGGTGTGTACAAATGAGCTGAATCGAAATAATGCATAGGTGTATCGAGCTGACGGCTCAGTTCATATAAAGAAGTCAAATCATCATAGGATAAAGTTAATTCTGACACCACTTCATTTGTATGGCTGTTTTGTACAAGCGCTCCATTGTAAGCAATCACATAATCTCCCTCTTGATCGAGCTGAAGCTCTTTTAAGTAGCGGTTCACCCCACCAATCGGCCGGCCTGTACATAAAACAATTTTCACGCCTGCTGCCTTTGCCTGTTGAATAGCTTCAAACACTTCATCCGGCACCATATGCTGATCATTTAATAACGTACCATCCATATCAATTGCGACTAATTTATACATTTACTGCTCCCCTTTTCTCAGCAAAACGTGCTGTCACTATTTAAGCGATCATTTCTATGATCACATGATGTTCCATCATACTATTTACCTATTTTAGCCTATCGTTTTTTTCTCAAGCTGTCTACTTGTTCATATCTGTAACAAAACATCACTTTCTCCTCATCTATTATAACGTATTCTATGAAATCTGCTGTGAATAGATCTGCTCTCTTTAACTGAATTGAAAAGAACAAATGTTCATCGGAGAATATTTTGAAACTAGCAAATCTAATTGTATGATGGATAGCAAAGAAAGGAGGTGAAGGTAATGATGACATTTACAAGAGGAAAATTGTCAAAAATGTCTGGTGTGCATATTGAAACCATTCGTTTTTATGAAAATGAGGGTGTGCTCCCTGAGCCTAAGAGAGCTCGTAACGGCTATCGTTTATATGATAAAAAATATGTACTGATGCTATCATTTATCACTGAAGCGAGAAAGCTAGATTTCTCACTTAAAGAAATTCGTGAAATTATCACGTTACTATTCGAGAAACAGTCCAAAACCGAAGCTGAACAGCTGCTCGAACAAAAAATAGAAGATATTCAAAACTCCATTCAAGAGTTAAAAAAGAGGAAAGCAGCCATTCAATTGTTAACAAAACAAACATTAGCCAACATCAGCTAATTGGAAGGGCTGCCAAAGTTGTGCCGGTATTCTTGACCGGCACCCCTCTGCCCCCAGTTGCCAATGCACGTTCTATGAAAACATCAGGTATACTAGAGACAGCTTTACTTGACATCAAACGTTTGGAAGGGGTTTTGAGTAGAATGAGAATTGCAACCATAGGGACAGGTGTGATTGTAGAAGGCTTTCTGCAAGCAATTGAACAGCTCGAAGGCGCTTCTTGCCACGCTGTCTATTCAAGAAAGGAAGCAACGGCAAAGAAACTCGCAGATCAATTTGGGGTGCAAACGACTTATACAGATTTAACCGCTATGTTAGAGGACCCACACATCGAAGCGGTGTATATCGCATCACCGAATCGTTTACATAGCGAGCATGCCGAAGCTGCATTGAAGCACGGAAAACATGTGATTTGCGAAAAGCCTTTTACCTCTACTGTGAAAGAGCTAGAAGCCTTAATCGCTCTCGCAAAGGAAAAGCAGCTCCTCTTATTTGAAGCGATTACGACCGTTCATATGCCCAACTATCATTTAATCAAAAAGCACCTTCATCAATTAGGCAGAATCAAACTGGTTCAATGCAACTATAGTCAATATTCAAGTAAATATAATCAGCTGCTAGCCGGCGAAACACCGAATGTCTTTAACCCAGAATTTTCAGGCGGCGCTCTCATGGATATTAACATCTACAATGTCCATTTCATCATGAATCTCTTTGGACCACCGGAGCAGATTCGCTATCATGCGAACCGTCATCCAAACGGTATCGATACATCTGGTGTTTTGACCTTCACTTACAATGATTTCATTGCGACAAGTGTCGGCAGTAAGGATACAAGCAGCATGAACTTCGCATTGATTCAAGGAGAAAAAGGATTCATGCATGTGAAAAATGGGGCAAATGGCTGTGAGGAAGTGCTGTTGCATATGGATGACCAAGTGATCTCACTGAATGCACAAACGAATGCAAACCGCCTGTTTTATGAAGCAGAAGCGTTCCAGCACATCATTGAAACAGAAAATCACAAGCAGTGTTATGCATGGCTTGAAGAAAGTCTTTCTGTCATGAAAGTTCTTGAAGCCGCAAGAAAAGACGCCGGCATTGTGTTCCCAGCAGACCATGCTTAAGCAAAAAACCGCCTTCTGATAAAAAAGGCGGTTTTTACATTATATACTCTTTGAATACGCCACAAGACGTTGAGACATATGATTCACTTCATCAACTGAAGCGTTCACTTGCTCGGTTAAAGCAGCCTGTGTTTGTGTAAGAGCTGTCATATTCGAGATATTTTCAAGGATTTGATCAATCTGTGTTTTCATTTCAGTTAAACTAGATTCGATATTTTCCGTAGCATTGGCACTATGGAGCGCCAGTTTGCGTACTTCATCTGCAACGACGGAGAATTCGCGTCCCTGCTCACCAGCTCTAGCTGCTTCGATGGCGGCATTCAAACCAAGCAAATTCGTTTGGTTTGCCACTTCTTTGATCAAGTCTGAAATGTTCTTCGTCTCATCTGCACTGTTTTTCGCAAGATTTGCGGCAGACGTTGACTGCTCTTGAGCGACAGCAAGCTCCTGCGCTTGGTTTGTCACAGAGCTGATGCCCGAAACCATCTCACTAATAGAGCTTGAAAGTTGCTCTACTTGGGAAGCCATTTCATTGGCTGTTTTCTCTTTATTTTTTTCTAGCGTGATGTCACGAATGGTGCCTGCTACACGAAGATGTACACCTTTTTCATCACGAATGGTTTCACCGCCTGCATGATACCAGCGGTACTCTCCATCTTTACGCTGTAATCTGTAATCAGTGTCAAATGGTGTGCGGCCAGAGTGGTCATTTAAATGCTCCGCAAAGGCTTGAAGAGCCCTTTCTTTATCTTCAGGATGCAAACGATCGCTCTAGCTGCTCAAAATGTTTGGGAAGTCATTTTCATCCGTAAAGCCAAGTGTTTTTCTAAACTGTGGAGACCACCAGAATTCATTGTTTGGATTCACAGGGTCGCCCGCCTCTACCACCATGTCCCAAGGCGCTTCCACAAGCGCAAGGTTGATCAAATCAAACCTTGTCACGAATGCTTGCAGCTCTTCTTCTTTCAATTTCTGATCATGAATATCAAAAAGAGCCCCTGCCACACGAAGAGGTACACCATGACGATCTCGAATGGTCGTGCCAGTTGCCTTGAACCAGCGATAATCCCCGTTTTTCAATTTCAAACGATACTCAATATCATACGGTGTACGGCCAGAATGATCCAATAAGTGCGTAGAGAATGCATTCAAGGTGTCTTCGTACTCATCTGGATGAATTCGAGATGCCCAGCTGTCTAGGACATTCGGAAAATCGTTTTCATTTTGAAAGCCAAGCATTCTGCGGAAATCATCCGTCCATGTGAATTCATTTTTCGGATTCACAGGATCACCTGCTACAACCGTCATATCCCATAAGCCTACTTTAATGGCTTTTGTCACTAAATTCATGCGCATCTGAATATCTTCATACGCTTCTTGCATCTTTTGCAAAGCTTCATTTATTTGAACCACTGCTTCTATTGTTTGACTAGAAGAAAATGCAGCAGTATCTATTCTTGCTGAAAAATCTCCCTTATTCGTTCTACTAATTGACTGCTTTCTCTTAGAAGGGTCCCCGACGATGAAACACTTGCTTTTCTCATAAACATCTTCCATAAGGCAAATCTTCTTTTTTCTTCGTAACGTTCAATAAATGATTTTTATTTTTGGAGATCGGCGCAATATATGGATAAAAATAGGTTTTTTAATAAAATCAACCGGCTGTTCTGTCTGAAAAATCTCTTTTTTTATATTGACACTGACGTCTCGAAAAAAGAAAATGGAACATAAGCATTTTAAAAAAGGAGAACGTCATGAGCGCGAGTCAGGAACAACATGAATTAAAAAAGCTTTTATCGCCGCGTCACATTCGCATGATTGCAATGGGCGGTGTCATTGGTACAGGAATCTTTAAAGGAAGCGCCGATACCATCGGTTTAGCAGGTCCTGGGGTGATCTTTTCCTATGTATTTGCCGGATTGCTTCTTCTCATTGTCATGGCAGCTTTAGCTGAAATGGCGATCGTCTATCCGGGAAATAACCTTCGCGACCTCGTACAAATTGCGCTTGGTCAACGTTTTTCATTCGTTGTCGGATGGGTGTACTGTTTTATGTGGCTCACTGTATGTGTCATTGAAATCATTGCAGCGGGCAGTTTACTTCAATATTGGATGCCGAATGTCCCTTTGTGGTCCCTATGTTTACTTTGCTCACTCTTAGTGATCGGGATTAACTTAAATAATGTAAAATACTTCGGTGAAATTGAGTTTTGGTTTGCTGGAATGAAGATTTTTGTTATTATTGTCTTTATTTTTCTTGGTGCAGCACTATTATTTGGGGTTATTCCAAACGAACAAAGCACACCTGTCCTCACCAATTATCAAAACTTCGTCCCGAACGGATGGGGCGCTGTCTTCGCCTCATTATTAGTGGTTATTTTCTCTTATGGGGGCTCTGAATTGATTGGGCTGACCATTACAGAAACAAAGGATGCGGAGAAGGTATTACCTGGTGTTGTCAAAAGTATGATGTGGCGTATTATTTTATTTTACACATTGCCGATTTTAATTATTTGCGGACTGATTCCTTGGAATCAAATCGATCCCAATAACAGTCCTTTTGTTCAAGTCTTTTCAGCAGCTGGCATGCAAGGCGCCTCTCACTTCATTAATTTCGTATTGATTACAGCCGTTCTATCTGCTGCCAATTCTGGAATTTACGGAACAACACGAATGATTCATTCTCTTTCTAAATCAGACGGCGGTCCGAAAAAGCTGGCACAGGTCAATCAAAGAGGTGTACCTATTTTAAGTTTATGGGTGACTGTTCTGTTTCTCTTAATCGGAACATTCTTTGCTTACTTGTATCCAGACCAAATTTTCAGCTATATGCTGGCTATTCCTGGTTTTGCTGTTTCTCTTATTTGGATCAGCATCTGCCTGGCACATTTGAAACTGCGTCCAACATATTCACAGGAACCGTATTTCAAAGTTTGGCTGTTCCCGTATTTGACGTTATTTGCTGGTCTTGTGCTCAGTGTCAGTTTTGTAATGTTCCTATTCAGACATGAGAACTTACCTAGTTCCATTATCAGCATCGGTTTCTTAGTAGCTGCCATCATTGCTTCATTCTTAATGAAAAAGAAGGCTTAACCACCAAAACCCGCCTCAATGGGCGGGTTTCTTCATGAGCTGCTGCGACCTCAAAATCAATTGACGCTTTTGGGATGCCGTTGATGATGATTGTTAATGTATGCGTTCCCTCATAGTGCTTTCTCGTCGTCATGTTTTGAAACGACTGGGACCTGACGAATTCTTTATGTATCGCTGAGCCTGTTTCAAATTCTGTGATTTTAAATACCTTTTGATTGCGGGTGCCCCGAGCTTTCACGTAATCAATGGCATATTCAACGCGCAGCTTTAACGGCTTATCCGCCTGAAGAGTAAATTGAAAGGTCATTTTTTCTCCGATACGAATGGGGTCTTGCGTGACCTTCAAATCCATTACTTGAATAGACGGATCATCTCCATAGCTAAACATAGCCAAGATATCTGGATCACCTTTTTTCAATAACGTA
Organism: Bacillus xiamenensis; assembly: GCF_001857925.1. NCBI lineage: Bacteria > Bacillati > Bacillota > Bacilli > Caryophanales > Bacillaceae > Bacillus > Bacillus xiamenensis. The sequence goes on along the minus strand of NZ_CP017786.1, from coordinate 1,767,389 downwards.
CGGGATGCATGTTTGACAATCCAATTCGTATGTGGATTGTCCCCGTACCACCTTTTGACCGTTTGCTTCATCAAATCAGGCTGAATCGCAGAAATATCATTTAAATGATTCGCTACACTTTTTTGCACATACTTGGCCGAATCAGACTTCAAGTTTTCCAAAATGGGCAGCGTGACCGAAGGATCCTTTTTAAGCGAAGGAACTGATAATCCCCATGGCAAACGAGGTCTGCATCCTTCACTCGCCAGCCGGCGAATATGCTCATTTTGATCCTTTGACCACACGAGCATCTGCGCAAGCATTCTCTCTTGATCTAGAATGAGAAAAGGCCGAACGGCAAATTCAGCAGTGGAAAACGGGGTAAAGAATTCAAGCGCCTTGATCGAGATATCCCAATGGTCAAGACCATACGTCTCGACGTAGTCTGGAAATACGAGCGCACTGAGCCCTGTAAAATGCGGCGCCGCCTGACGCAGTACCTTGATTGCTTGCTCATACTCCTCTGGCAGACAGGCATGCATTGATTCAGTAACTCTTCTCATTCGCCCTTTTAACTCAAGCTCCTGCCAATCCTCTTGAAACACGAGCTGTTGAAAATGACCGGCATCAAATACAGCGGACTCTTGTGCAAGTGTCTCCGCTAACTTTTGAATAAACGACTCATGATATACATTTTTTAATGGTTCGATCTTTTCCGCCTCCTACATCTCAGTATCATCATTCTAACCCAATCATTCAAAAGTGGCAGCGTCAACGGCTGAAAAAAGCCCAATTCCGCAGAACTGGACTTTGATACAACCTATAAAAACATATTAATGATCATAATAAATGCAAGAGCACTAACGGAAATGATCGTTTCCATAGCCGTCCACGTTAAGAACGTCTCTTTAATGGTCATGCCAAAATACTCTTTGATCAGCCAAAAACCAGAGTCATTGACATGAGACAAAATCAACGAACCCGCTCCTGTTGCCAACACTAGAAGCTCTCTGCTCACATCCGGCATGGATGCAGCAATCGGAGCTACAATACCAGCGGCCGTCATCATGGATACCGTAGCAGATCCTGTTGCCACACGAATGACCGCAGCAATCAGCCAGCTAAGTAGAATCGGTGAAATCGGTGAATGTTTGGCTAAATCGGCAATATATTCACCAACACCCGAATCAATCAGTATATGATTGAAGGCCCCGCCTGCTCCAATGACAAGCAGAATAGAAGCGATCGGCCCTAAGCACTCATTACTAAACGACAGTACCCGGTCACGGCTCATTCCCTGAATAAAGCCAAGGCTGAAGAAAGAATACACTGTTGCAATCAGCAGGGCTGTAATTGGATCTCCGATGTATTTAAACAGCTGAAACCAAAAACTGTTCTCTGGCAAAATAATATCTGCCAGTGTGGCAAGAAGCATAAGAATGACCGGTACCAAAATGGTAAACATCGTATTCGCAAAGCCCGGAAGCTTACGGTCTACATTTCGTTCAGTGAATTGCTTTTTGAGCATCTCTGGAACTGGTTTATGTATCCGTTTTCCAATCCACTTTCCATACAGTGGTCCAGCAATGATAGCTGTCGGCAAACCGACGATAATTGATAAGAAGATGGTTTTCCCCACATTGGCTTGATAAATCCCTACTGCTGCCATTGCAGCTGGATGAGGCGGCACAAGCCCATGCACAACAGACAATCCAGCGATTAAAGAAATCCCAATCGTCACGAGCGATATACCCGTTTCAATCGCAATGGTAAACAGTAAAGGAATCAGAAGAACGAATCCGACCTGGAAAAAGACAGGTATACCTACGATAAAGGCAACGAACATCATCGCCCAATGCACATTCTTCGTCCCAAATCGGCCAATTAATGTTTGAGCTATCCGCTCAGCTCCCCCTGACTCAGCCATCATTTTCCCAAGCATGGTCCCAAGCGCTAGAACAATCGCCAGTAATGATAACGTGTTCCCTAACCCCGTTTTAATTGATTGAATGATTTCCTGCAAATCCATACCTGTAGCAAAGCCTACTAGCATAGAGGTAATAATTAAACTCACAAACGGATTCAACTTAGCGATTGTAATGAGAATGAGTAAAAGGACAATCGCCGCAATCACAATGAATAAAAGCATACACTCCCACCTTTCTCCTGATGTTTAACGATTTTGTTTTAATTGCAGCGCACTAATGACATCAAATTCATCCTTCAATTTGTCATAGAGACGCTCATATAAGTAAAACAGCTCTATGTATGTCTCATTGTTCTCCATATTTGGTTCATGACGGGCCGAAATTCGTATCCATTCTTTAACCTCTTCTATCTCACCCATATGACCTAAACTATGAAGAGCGAGGACAGCTGCTCCAAGTGCCGAAGCCTCATAGCTTTCTGGAACAAGCACTTCTCTGCCCATCGTATCCGCTAAAATTTGTCGCCATATTGGAGATCTCGCAAATCCGCCTGAAGCACGAACATCCTTCGCTGAACCAGTTAAATCTCTTAGTGCCACACCGATCGAGAACACACTCATAATGACGCCTTCTAAGACGGCTCTAATAAAATGCTCACGCTTATGCTGGAGACCAATACCAAAGAAAGTGCCTCTCGCATTTGGATTCCAATAAGGTGCACGTTCACCTGTTAAAAATGGTAGAAATAGCAGTCCCTCTGAGCCAGCCGGAACCTTTTCTGCAATATCAATCATCAAATCGTAAGGGTCCACGCCAAGACGCTTTGCAACCTCCACCTCTGAAGAAGCAAATTCATCTTTAAGCCATCTCAGCATAATTCCGCCATTATTGGTCGGTCCTCCTACCACCCAATGCTTGTCCGTCAGCGCATAGCAAAACGTCCTTGATTGCTCATCTGTGACTGGCTTTTCTACGACTGTACGGACTGCGCCGCTTGTCCCGATCGTGACAGCCACCTCTCCTTTTCCAATCGCGCCGACACCTAGATTTGCTAGAACACCATCATTTGCCCCAACAACAAAAGGCGTCTCTTCTGCAATACCCATTCGCAGCGCAATCTCTGGCTGAAGCCCTCTCAGCTGATGCGTCGTTGGGACAAGTTCAGACAGCTGATTGGCTTGAATTCCAGCAATGCGAAGTGCCTCTTCGTCCCATTGAAGCGTTTTCAATTGGAACAGTCCCGTTGCTGAAGCGATGGAATAATCGACCACATACTGACCGAAGAAATGATAAAGAACATACTCTTTTATGGAAATGAATTTTGCAGCCTTCTTGAAGACATCAGGTGCCATTTCCTTGATCCATCGTATTTTTGAAAGCGGTGACATTGGATGGATCGGTGTACCCGTTCTTTTATAAATTTGAAAGCCATCCATGTCCGTGATAATGCGTTTCGCTTGTTCTGCACTTCTGTTATCAGCCCAAATGATACTGTTCGTTAATGCCTTACCATACTCATCCATGACGATCAAGGAATGCATCGCTGTACTAATCCCCACGCCTATGAGATTTTTTGCATCAAATGCGGCTTTCGTCAATGCGCCTCTTACACTCGCAATGACAGCATCTAATATATGTTCAGGGTTCTGCTCAACCCATGCCGGCTGCGGGTGAATGAGTTCATAAGGAACAGAATGTTTTGATAACACTTTCCCCTGTGGTCCAAACAGAACCGCCTTTGTACTTGTTGTCCCAATATCCAAACCAATTACTGCTTGGTTTCCCTTCATCTGTATCACGCCCAATCATTGATTTGAAATAAAATTCATGGTGTTGATGTACCTGATAAATCCCATTATAGGAATATTTTTTTCGACATTCAATGACCAAAAAGAAAATTATTTTCATTCAAAACCTCACAATCGTTACCACAACAGCATTTTTCTCTATTAGAAAAATTTATTTTTGAAACCATTACACCCTTTTTTGCGAAATGGTTTCTCTCATTTTCTTCAAATTGGTTAATGTTTCCTGCTGTCTTAAATGAGCAAGTGCAAAATAAAGGACATCAATTACAGTGAGCTGAGCAAGTCTTGCAGACATCGCTTCTGTTCGGAAAGCTGTTTCTTGCGTCGATGTATATAGCGTGACATCTGCAAGCTGACTCAATGGGGAACGCTGATAGCTTGTAATGCCAATGGTTTTCGCTCCTTTTTCCTTTGCTGTTCTCATCGCATCGAGTAAATCCTTGTTTCGGCCAGAATGAGATATACCAATCACTGTACTGTGATGATCAAGAAGCCCTGCAGACATCGCTTGAAAGTGAGAATCTGTATGAACAATACAATTGATGCCTGTCCTCATAAATTTGTGAAAAGCATCTGTAGCAATAAGGCCAGACCCGCCGCTGCCATAAAACTCTAAGCGTTCAGCCTCATGGATTAATTGTATAGCCTTTTCTACATCTTCTGGATTCAACAATTGAAAACTATCCTTTAATGCAGATATATTCGCTTGGAATACCTTTTGCATAAAAACAGCTGTATCATCATCAAGACTCATCTCTTCATCTACATAATCACGCTTTGTTTGATCTATTTCCTGGGCAATAGCAATCTTTAAATCTTGATAACCCTCAAATCCAAGCCTTTTACAGAGACGAAAAATGGTTGCTTCTGAGCTCGCTGTCTTTTTGGCAAGCTCGATAATAGACAAATGGATGATGTCGCGGGGTTCACTCGTAATATGTTCCGCAATTGCTTTCAGTTTTGGCGGTAATCCTCTGCTTGCTGCCCGTATCTTTTCAATACTACTTAAACTGACAGAAGCCATTCGACTTCACTCCTTCCTGACTCATGTGAACGCATACATTTCCTCATGTCCCCATCTTATAAAAAAGAAGCCTGTTTGCACAGACTTCTTTTTAAGAATTCATGACTTTGATCAATAAATCAAAAAAGGCTTCATCATCGACATCCATACACACTTGGACATTACGTTCTTTTCCCCATTGATGCTGAAAATCACATATCATTTGACCATCACAAAACTCACTTTTCGTCTCCACTTCTACATGAAAAGCCTCTGTTTTCACAAGCTGATTGTCAATTGCAAGACTCACAGCAAGCGGATCATGCATGGCGCACGCCCACACCCCATTCCGTTCAAAATAGCGCTGGCGGTAAATGTTTGTACTCTCTCTGATATAATCTGCCAACGTTTCATTTTGAATCGCATCAATTCTCTCATCCGTTAACAAGACTTGTCTCGTGACATCTAATCCAACTTGAGTCAATGAAGGGAAGCCAGCTTCCAGCACCACTTTCGCTGCTTCTGGGTCTGCATATGTATTAAATTCTGCTACCGGTGTGACGTTCCCCTGTCCCTTCACGACACCACCCATAAAAATAACTTCTTTCACGTGATGAATCAGCTCAGGGCATTTTTTCACCGCAAGGGCTAAATTCGTTAAAGGCCCTGTCAACACCAGCGTGACCTGCTGCGAATACTGCAACACCTGTTCAATGATAAAATCAGGTGCAAAACCAGCATCTGCGGTCTTCTTAGGCTGGACATCCTTCAAAGCACCGCCAATTCCATCCTCACCATGCACCCGATGTTCATAATGAGGTGCTCTTAAAAGAGGAGTCGCCGAACCTTTCATGACAGGGATTTCATCTGCCTCAACCAACTCAAGCACTTTACACGTATTCAATGTAGCCGCATCAACAGACACATTCCCGCACACCGTTGTAATCCCCGATATATCAAACCGTTTACTTTTCACTGCAAGCAAAATGCCAATCGCATCATCAATTCCAGTATCGACATCCAAGATCAATTTCTTTGTATTTGGCATTGCTGAACTCTCTCCTTTATTTGAAAGTGTTGTTAGGGGAATGATAGCATATTATTTTTGAAATTGATTTAGGGAATCAATCGGCTTTGTCGACTTGTTACTTCTCTTTTTCCCCAATGTCTTTCAGATACTGTTCACGTTCCTCCTTAGTAAAACTTTTAAGGTAATTTTCTTTCACTTCCGGCTCACCTTTATATTCTTCCCAATCTATAAAGCGGTCTGATAAATCAGGGTCATAACTCATTGAACCGATTTTTTTAGCTCTATATTGTAAAGAAGCTGAAAAACCGTACTTCTCCGGTTCATTATTTACATAACCATCAATCGTAATATCTCCCATTGGGTTAATGGTCACATTTTTTTCAAACGTGATGGTTTTGATAAAGTTATGAATATCTCTTTTGTGTAAGTGCTCTTCAATCTTGGCTTTCATCTTCTCTGCAAACTCTTCTGCCTTTTCTTGATCGCTTTTTTCTTTCACCGCATCATTTTTTGATTGACTTTGCTTATTGTACTGAACGATTAGCGAAGTCACTGAGACAAGGATAATCACAACCAATACAGATACAAGTTTTATTGTATTTTTCATGTCTAGCGCTGTCACCTTTTTATTCATGAAACGTAAAAAATCAGGCAGGTAAATACCTGCTTCAGGCTGTCGAGAAAATCTCGACAGCTTTTTTAAAGGTTTAAACACACCGTATATTGAGTGAACTCCAAGGCAAAAACACTACATACTGCTTCTTGACCCAGTTCAAAAGACAAAAATGAGGGTTTTGTAGACACTTGTCTTAAAAACCCTCACTTTCTCTTCACGCTGAGGCAGGTAAATACCTGCTTTACTCTTTTTCCCCAATGTCTTTAAGATATTGCTCTCGTTCTTTTTTGGAAAGGCTATTTAGAAAATCTTCTTTCACTTGTGGGTCAAAATCATCCCAGTTCTCGAAACGGTCTGATAAATCAGGGTCATAACTCATCGAATCTACTTTGTCAGATTCGTACCTTAATAATGCTTCGAAACTAAATCTCTCTGGTTTATCATTGATATATCCTCTAATAATGATATGCCCCATCGGATTAATCGTCACTTGATTTTCAAACGTGATTTTTTTGATAAAATGATGGATATCTCTTTTATGTAAATGTTTCTCAATTTTCGGCTTCATCTTCTCCGCATACTCTTCTGCTTGTTCTTGATCGCTTTTTTCATTTTCTTGCATGCTGTCATTTCCTCCTAAATCATTTATATTGTTTTGATGTTTATTTTGAAAAATGAGTAAAATCACTGCGATAACTATGATGAGAAATAACACACACACAACTTTAATTGTATTTTTCATTATAAATAATATCCACCTTTTAAATTTATATATATTTTTTCTATCAATCTTTTTTATGCATTAAATAGATAATTAACCCATTATATATTATAATTTACAACATCAATATTATTAAAGGAGTAACGATTTTGTCTAAAACTTTAAGGTTAGATAAAATGACAGATGAGGACTATAATTTAATTTCTTCAAGATCTTATAGTATAGAAAACTATAAGAATTCAAAAGAGATAGAAATTAGTAACGGTAGAAGAATGTATGTCGTTGATTTTCAAGAAACGAAAAAAGGTCTTAATGCACTAACCCTTGTCTCAAAAGAAGATTATCGTAATTCAAACAATGGCAAAGACCTCACCAAAATCAAAAACGCCGTCATCGCTTATCGCGGGTCGGAGCCGATTGGCGCAGGGCAATATAAAGATACCATTAAAAACATGGAAAAAAAGAGTCGGATGATCTTCTTTCTACCATTTTGACAAAGCTGCCTCCTTTTAACCAGTCACAGACGTCAAAGGAAGTGACGACTAAGGTGGCAACGGGGACAACTACCTATACAAATGAGATTGTACAGGATTGGTTGGTTTCGGATACCAAGTATTTGATGAAAAATATCCCTTTTGAGCATGGTGCGGAAAATCAAATGGTTCAAGCAGATCGGTATGCGAAAGAGATCCATAAGAAAATCCCAAATGCCAAGATGTATGTGACCGGGCATTCACTTGGCGGGTCAAATGCTTCCTATGTTCTTGTCAAAAATGATTTTATTAAAGGCGGGGTCACCTTTGAAAATCCGAATATTTATCCAAATCTATCGGATGGTCTGCAAGCCAAAGCGTTAAAAGGTGATTATCGCAATAGATTAACAGAATATATCAATCTCAATGACGGGCTTTCTCTTTTAAATCGACATACGACAGAAATCGGTCGTGTGAAAGTGATGTATGATGCCGCTCTACCTGAAGGCATCGATTACTCCGAGGACTCCTCAAAAGCCGTCCAATTTATAAAAAATCTCCTCAATCGGGCAATGAGTGTGAATCCTTCACTGGATGCGAATTTATTCCTTGAAGCCCTCGCTGGCAGTCATGGCTTAGATCGTTATTCCTTTTCGTCAGATGGCTCCGTTCAAACCATTGATGATATGTTGAGAAAAAATCCTTCTCTCACTTCCGCCATGTTACATCAATTGAGTCAGTCGAATGTTCACCCGCAAAGTGTGATAGCGATTTTAATTAAGTCGCATGTGCTCATGAACACAGGACGTAAATTCTCGACATATGCCGAGCACCATATGCAGCAAATCATTCGCAAAATCGAAAAACTCGATGACAAAGTGGATCAATCGGTAGAACGAGTACGCTCGAGATACAAACAGATTGTTGGTTTTGGTTCGTATGACCAACTGACGGCTTCAGACGTTGATGCTGTCATTCACCACTTAAAAACAGAAGGTCTTGAGAATGAATTCTACTCAGTCAAAAAGTATGATACAGCCATTGATCACGCGATGAATCTAAAAAGATGGCTCGACTCAATATCAGATGATATGAGCCAGCTCGGAAAACAATACCACGATGCAGATACAGCTCTTGCAAAGAATATGGGTATTTCGTAAGGAGAACGAAGAATGGAATTTTCAAAAAAACAACCAACAGATGCAGATCGTTTTTTGCAAAGAATGACAGATACACACACATCAAGCTCCGTCTTCTCTCAAGCTAACTTTGACACGAAAGACATGACACCAGCAGAGCTGGCTGCTTTGAAAGCAAAAATCAAAGAAGAACAGAAAACAGCTCTGATCAGAGCCATCCGGCATCAGCTTCAACATGAATTTGCAGAAGATCGGCAAGAAGCGGAAGACATTTTAGATCAGATCGATACGCTTCTTATGAAAGTCTATAAACATCAGAAGCAAATCCAATCGCATATGTCAGGCCAAGCCATTGACGCCTTAACAGAGAAAATCGAGCAAAGGCTGACGTTTTTTGAACTGAAAGAAGATGTTCGTTCCGCCATCAACTCGATCGGCATTTAAATGAACCTTCCATCCGATGAATCTTTTCCCCGCCTCACTCGTATATACTAAAAGAGTGATTGATTTGAAAGGAGATCTGTTTGTGGGATATATTTTGCTATTTTCGGTTGTGATCGGTCTTATCTTGACCCTTTTGCTCACACCACTCAGGTTGATCGTTAGAAAGAAAGGGACTGAACAACAGGTACCGCTCACGTGGATTGCGGGTCTGGCATTGCTATTTATCATCGGAATTTTCGGTTTCTACTACATCACCAATTTAGATCGGAACCCTTCATCATTATGGCTGATTGGACTTGTTGTGACAGCAGCAGGCGCCTTATTATCAGTGGGGTTAGAGCGGAAGATCAAAGGCGTGTTGTTCCTCATTTTATTGCTGCTCGGTGTTTATATGGCAACCGCTTTTCTATTCAATGCAAATGAAAAATTCAACGTCTCTAAAATGGATCAAAAAGTAGAAATCAAAGCGTTTGATGAGACGGAAACACCCGCGAGTGTACCTCCGCAATTTGCGCGCAATAAAATGAAGAAATCGTTCGGACAGGTTCCAAACACAAGCTACTATGAGCTTGGCAGCCTGCAAATTCAGAAGGTCAACGGCGAGTATGTGTACATAGCACCAGTGGAGTTCTCCGATTTCTTTAAATGGATTCGTTCTGGTAGCACACCGGGTTACTTTACATTAAGTGCGACCGACTCATCTGCCAATCCAAAGTTTGTGAAAACCGAGATGGTCTATACGCCTTCTTCCTATTTCAATAAGGAAATTGAGCGGCATATCCGTCTTCAGTACCCAGATTTGATTTTCTATGGAGACACGCAGCTCGAGATCAATGATGATGGCAAGCCTTATTACATTCAAACGTATGGTGATTTCATCTCTGCAAGAAATGGCTTTAAAGCCTCGGGCGTGGTCGTTGTTGATGCCAAAACTGGCGCAACGAAGAAATATTCTTTAGATCAAGTACCTGCCTTTATTGATGGTGCTGTTTCTCCAGAAGCGGTCAGTCTGCAAAATAGCTACTTCGGAAACTATGTTCATGGGTTCTGGAACAGTATGTTTGGAAAATCAGATGTGAAGCTGCCTTCAGATGAGGGAACTGAGGCGAATGTGAGTCCAGTCTTTGATTCTAAAGGAGATATGTATTACTTCACGGATTTCACAAGTCCAAAAGAGGGCGTTGATTCCATGCTCGGCTATGCTCTGACAAATGCCCGGACAGGAAAGGCGACGTATTATACTGGAAATCTTGAAGCATCCTACATGGATTCTCAAGGAGCATTGCAAATTATTGAGAAGCGATTTATCGAGAAGAAATGGAAAGGACGCATGCCAATTCTGTATAATTTCTATGGAGAAGCCAGCTGGCTTACACCTGTTCTCGATTCAAACGGATTCCTGCAAAACTACTTTATTGTTTCAGCAGCCAACCCTGAAATCGCTGCATACGCTTCTACACCAAACGAAGCACTACGAGCCTATAAAACAGCTCTTCAAAAAGGCGGCGGCACTGTCAACAGTTCATCTAAGCAAGAAAAGAAAGATACGTCAGGCAAAGTGAAACGAGTGTATAAGGAAAAGACCGGTGATTATACAACCGTCACCTTCCTGCTCGACGACGGGAAAAACTACACCATGTCCTCTGAAAAAGAGCCTCTTGTGATTTATTTAAAAGAAGGGGATCAGGTTACGATCAAATATACAGATACAGGTGAAATTTTCCTTCCAGTAGATGAAATAAAAATCAAAGGACTATAAAAAAAGACGTTTCTCCTATTGCGGAGAAGCGTCTTTTCTCTCTTTCCTTAACAATTCAACAAGCAATTCCTTATTTTTATTCCCGCCTGTCATCGGTGATTCGACATAGGAGAATTTCCGTTTAAAGTCCATTCCTCTCACAGAAATAACAGCCAGCTCCCCGCCAATACTGCCTCGCTGGAGCACATATTTTGATAAAATTGATAGCCCCATCCCGTGAATGACTGCTTCTTTAATCGCTTGGTTGCTGCTAAATGTCACAAAGGTCCTTGCTTTCAGTCCATTTGATTTCAGCACGTGCTGCAAGTATTCACCTGTACCTGACCCCTTTTCTCTCGTCACCCATGTTTCGTTTTGCAATTGATCAATTGTGACATCTTTTTTCTTAGCAAACGGATGATCTAATGGAGCAACGATGTAAAGTTCATCCTCTAGAAATGTCTCAACAGAGAGTTCTTTGTCATTGGTCTGACCTTCAATAAGACCGATATCGACATGGAACAAACGAACATGTCTGGCAATCGCCTCTGTATTATCAATCACCACCTCAATATCCACATGCGGATAGAGCTGGTGAAATTCCGCCAAAATTTGCGGCAGCACGTACTCCCCAATGGTAAAACTCGCTCCAATCGTCAGCTTCCCTCTTGCTAGATGATGATGCTCATAAATGTCCTGCTTCGCCTGTTCATATAAGCGAATGATTTGTTTTGATCGATGATAAAGCATATCCCCAGTTGGTGTAACGGTCAATTGCTTTGGCGAACGATTAAGCAGAACGGTCTGGAATTCCTGCTCCAAGTTCTTAATATGAAGACTGACACTCGGCTGAGAAATCCGCAGCTTCTGGGCTGCTTTCGTAAAGTTCTTCTCCTCCACAACGGTCACAAATGTCTTCAGTGCATCGTAATACATCTGTCCCTCTCCTATCAGAAATCTTAATCCAACATCTTCAATACATATATCTTACTAATTCCTCTCCAGATCGTAAAGAACAGCCTAAACGAAAACAATTTAATAAAATATTTACTAATTTTTTTAAAAACTCTATACTGAGAGGAGATATTTTCTATAGGAGGTGCTGACTTGGCAGCAAAAATAAAAGACATTGCGGAAAAAGCTGGCTTATCCATTGCGACCGTGTCTCGTGTACTAAACCAAGATCCGAACCTTTCTGTCACGGATCAAACACGCGAGAAAGTATACGCCGCTGCGGAAGCTTTGTCCTATCAAAAAAAGACATTCAAGCATTCATTAAAAAAGATCGCCTTTCTCTATTGGATGACCGAAAAAGAAGAGCTTGAAGATATTTATTTTAAATCCATTCGTCTAGGCATTGAGGAACTCACCAAAACCAGAAGCTTACATGTTTCCGCTTACAATCCATCTGATGGTCTTCACTCCATTGATCCTTCTACAGAAGGCATCATTGCCATCGGTCGATTTAAAAAAGCAGAGCTTGACCAATTATACGCAATCACACATCACATCGTCTTTATTGATACATCACCAGATGAAGATCGCTTTGATTCTGTCAAACCAAACCTAAAACGAATTGTTGAAAAGATCATCGATTCTTTTATCGAAAAACAGCACACATCCATTGGGTTCATTGGCGGGACAGACCTTGATCTCAATACAAATAGGCGGATTCCAGATATCCGTGAAACAACCTTCCGTCAATACATGACAGCAAACAATAAACTGGATGAGCGGTTGGTCTATATCGGACACCACTTCTCTGTAGATGAAGGCTATTCGCTCATGATGAAGGCAATCGACGAGCTCGGCGATGACCTGCCCACTGCTTTTTGCGTCGCAAGTGATCCGCTTGCCATTGGCTGTTTACAAGCATTAAATGAACGTGGTTTTTCTTTACCAAATCGAGTGAGTGTATTTAGTATCAACGATATTCACGTTTCTCAATATGTCTCGCCACCGCTCACAACCTACCACATCCATACCTCCTTGCTTTGCGAGACAGCGGTCGATTTACTTTTAGAAAGGCTTGTTGACGGCAGAACATTACCAAAAACCGTGCTCATTGCCTCAGAACCTGTCTTTCGAAAAAGCACCATATAAACAGCTGGAAGCCCTGCCGCATGTGGAGGGCTTCTTTACGCTTCACACGAGTAAAAAAGTTTACTTAATAAATTTAATAAAATATGTTTACTTTTTTTACTTAAGTTGATATTCTCACATTAAGAAAGCGTTTTCTTGTTATCTGTGAAAAAAGAACGAGAGGGGATTACCAATGAAAAAGGGAAAATGGGCGACATTATCGGCAGTCGTTGGAACTGCTGTGCTGCTGCTTTCAGCATGCGGGCCAGGAGACGACAATTCGAGCGGTACACAGCCGGCTTCTACAGGGACAAAGACCTTGCTAGTGTGGGAGGATGTCAAAAAGTCTGATGGGATTCAAGACGCTGTAAAAGAATTTGAACAACAAAACGGCGTGAAAATCAAAGTGGTCGAAAAAGCGTATGCCGACCAAATTGAAGCGCTTCGTCTTGATGGAGCAGCGGGAACTGGGCCAGATGTCATCACCATGCCTCACGATCAAATTGGATCAGCTGTCACGGAGGGGCTGCTGCAAGAAATCAAACCAGATCAAAAAGTGATTGATTCCTTCACAGACGAATCGATTCAATCACAAACAATGAACGGAAAGCTGTATGGTCTGCCAAAATCCGTCGAAACCACTGTCCTTTTCTATAACAAAGATCTTGTGAAAAAGGCACCAACTACACTCGACGGCTGGTATGATCTTTCAAAGAAACTGACAAAGGACGGGAAATACGGTTTTGTGGCCAAATGGGATGAAATTTATTACGCACAAAGTGTATTAGGTGGATCAGGAGGCTATATTTTCAAACAGAAAAGCGACGGCTCTTATGATGTCAATGACATTGGTCTTAATAACGCTGGTGCCATCGAAGGCGGAAAATACATTCAGACATTCTTTAGAGAAGGACTATTCCCGAAAGGTATCATTGGTGAACAAGGAATCAACGTCCTCAACTCCTTATTCACAGAGAAAAAAGCAGCGGCTGTTATTTCTGGTCCGTGGTCATTCGGACCATATAAAGAAGCCGGCATTGACTATGGCGTGACCGAACTGCCCACACTCCCTAACGGAAAACATATGAGCTCATTCTTAGGTGTAAAGAGCTACAATGTCTCCTCTTATTCTAAAAATAAAGAACTCGCTGAAAAATTTGTTGAGTTTATCACAAACGAAAAAAATTCGAAAAAGCGCTTTGAAGTAACAGAAGAAATTCCACCAGTGAAAAAGCTGATGAAAGACCCAGTCATTACTGAAAATGCAAACGCGGATGCTGTTTCAAAACAAACGAAATATGCCACACTGACACCGAACAATCCAGAAATGGCAGAGGTGTGGAAACCGATTGACAGCGCATTAGGGCTGATTGCAACTGGTCGTACCGATGTGAAAAAGGCATTTGATGATGCGGTCAAACAAATCGACTCTCAAATGAAAGCGAATCACTCCAAATAAACATCAAGCGCGGGTAGCTGATCGTTTATCAAGCTGCCCGTATTTGATCTCATTTCATATGAAGTAGGTGTTAGACGTGACGGGTAACCTTGAACTAGACCGCACACACACAGTGGAATCAAAGACACACCGGAGACGGGCGTTAATGTTCTCCCTTATACCGGGAATGGGGCAGCTATACAACAAACAGTATGGCAAAGGGGCACTCTTTTTCCTGTTCGGCGTCTCTTTTCTCATTGTGTTTTATGATTTATTCAATATTGGCTTCTGGGGGCTGTTCACACTTGGTACGATGCTGCCTCGTGACAACTCTGTGTTCCTTTTAGCAAAGGGAATTATTGCGCTTTTAACAGCTGGATTTGGAATCGGCTTTTACGTACTTATGATGCGTGATGCATTTATGAACGGGAAGAAACGTGATCAAGGGGTTCCGCTTCATTCCATCCGTGCTCAATATCATCAGCTCATCGACCAAGGCTTTCCTTACTTAATGAGCACTCCTGCTTTCTTTTTACTTCTATTTTCCGTTGTCTTTCCTATCATGTTCAGCTTTGCGCTTGCCTTTACGAACTATGATTTATACCACTCGCCTCCTGCCAATCTCATTGATTGGGTAGGGATCAAGAACTTTCAAAATATCTTTTCAATCGATATTTGGCGAGACACCTTCATTGATGTACTTGGCTGGACCGTTGTATGGACATTGGCGGCTTCAACCCTTCAATGTGCCGTCGGCATCTTTCTAGCGGTTCTGCTCAATCAGAAGGATTTAAAAGGGAAACGCTTTTTTAGGACGATTTTGATTCTGCCTTGGGCTGTTCCGGGATTTGTGACCATTTTGGTGTTTGCAGGATTGTTCAACGACACGTTTGGTGCGATCAACAATACCCTTTTTGCATCAATTGGGATTGATCCTAAGCCTTGGCTGACAGATCCATTTTGGAGCAAAATGGCCCTTATTACGATGCAGACTTGGCTTGGATTTCCTTTTGTATTCATTATGACAACCGGTGTTTTGCAGGCCATTCCCGAAGATTTATACGAGGCGGCAACCATTGATGGGGCCAATTTCTTTCAGAGGTTCCGTTCCATTACATTACCGCTTGTCCTCTATTCCATTGCACCTATATTAATCACACAATATACGTTTAACTTTAACAACTTTAATATCATCTACTTATTTAATGGCGGGGGGCCTCCTGTTGCTGGATCAACAGCTGGGGGACGGACATATTGGTTTCTTGGATTTATAAACTAACGATGCAGTCATCTCAATATGCGCTTGCTGCCGCTGTCACGATCTTACTTTCAATCTTCGTCATTGCCATTGCCCTTTGGCAGTTTAAGAGAACGAATTCATTCAAAGAGGAGGACATGATGTGATATGGGATCAAAACAGAATAAGCTCATCCGCCTGAGTATCACTTATTTTATCCTTTTCATTGCCTCCGCTTGTATTCTATATCCACTCCTTTGGACGATCGGTGCTTCCTTTAATCCTGGGAACAGTCTGATGAGCACCAGCATGTTTCCGAAGAACCCAACGTTCAGCCACTATACCGAGCTGTTCTTTGGTCAAGGGGCTCTTTATGCAAAATGGTATTGGAACTCAATGAAGATCAGTATTGCGACTATGCTCTTAACGCTGATTCTTGTCAGCTTTACAGGCTATGCCTTTTCTAGGTTCCGATTCAAAGGACGGAAAAATGGGTTGATGCTCTTTTTGCTGCTGCAGATGATTCCTCAATTTTCAGCGCTGATTGCCATTTTTGTATTGGCTCAAATGCTCGGACTGATTAACAGCCACCTCGCACTGATTTTAATTTATGCAGGTGGACAAATTCCGATGAATACGTATTTAATGAAAGGCTATCTTGATGCGATTCCAAAGGATCTCGATGAATCAGCCAGAATGGACGGCGCAGGGCATTTTCGGATTTTTATCCAAATTATTATGCCGCTCGCCAAGCCGATTTTAGCCGTTGTTGCCATTAACTCATTTACCGGGCCACTGGGTGACTTCATCATCTCCAGTGTCATTGTCCGCTCACCCGATATGTATACGCTCCCAATCGGTCTATACAATCTTGTATCAGACAAAATGGGTGCCAGCTACACGACTTTTGCAGCCGGGGCTTTACTGATTGCGATTCCAGTTGCTTTCTTGTTTCTTGTTTTACAAAAACAATTTGTATCCGGCCTCACACAAGGCGGGACAAAAGGATAAGGGGAGATTTGATGAAAAAATGGGTGCTCGTCACGGTTGTCGTTTTCTTTCTGATGGGGTTAGGGATTCTGCCTGAAGCAAAAGCCGATACGATTTCTGTGAAACCGATTAATGGACTGCAAGGTGATTTCATTAAAGGAGCCGATATCTCCATGCTGGCAGAAGTCGAGAAAAGCGGCGGCAGATACTTCGATCAGAACGGACAGCAGGTTGATCCGCTCAAGCTGTTAAAGGAAAAAGGCGTCAACTACGTGCGCATCAGACTCTGGAACCATCCATACGACAACCAAGGACGTGCCTATAACGGCGGAACGAATGATATCAATACAGCCATCGCTCTATCAAAACGCGCAAAAGCACAAAATATGAAAGTGCTGCTTGATTTTCACTATAGTGATTTCTGGACCGATCCCGGTAAACAGTTCAAACCGAAAGCTTGGACCAATCTCTCCCAAAGCGATTTAGAAAAAACTGTCGGCACTTACACAAGCGATGTGCTCAAAGCGATGAGAGCACAAAATGCCCTGCCAAATATGGTACAGGTCGGAAACGAATTGAACTCAGGCATGCTGTGGCCGAACGGAAAGAGCTGGGGTGAAGGCGGCGGCGAATTCGACCGGCTCGCTGCTTTACTAAAGGCTGGCACAAATGCTGTCCGCTCTGTCGACTCAAACATCAAGGTCATGCTTCACCTAGCACATGGAGGGGACAATGGCGCATCCCGCTGGTGGTTTGATGAAATCACCAAACGAGGTGTCTCATTCGATACCATCGGTTTATCTTACTATCCATATTGGGACGGCGGATTCAGCGGTCTTTCCACCAATATGAATGATATTAGCGCCCGCTATAACAAAGACGTTATCGTGGTAGAAACGGCTTACGGCTTTACGACAGCCAATGGTGACAACCTAGAAAACTCATTCAACCAAGATTCTGTCAATACTGCCGGTTATCCAGCATCACCGCAAGGGCAGGCATCTTTTATACGAGATCTAGCAGAAAAAATTTCACAAGTGAAAAACAATTGCGGAAAAGGGTTCTTTTATTGGGAGCCGCTTTGGATTCCGGCGAAAGGCGCTCCGTGGTCTAGTCAATACGGGCTCGCTTATATTCAAACAACCGGAACAGTCGGGAATGCTTGGGAAAATCAGGCCATGTTCGATTTCAACGGAAAAGCACTGCCTTCTCTTGATGTATTTAAACAAATGACACCGTAATTAAACTGATAGGACGTGACAAAATGGGAAAGCGTTACCCACTCGTTCACCCAAATGTAAAAGGCTTTTTGCATGGTGGCGACTATAATCCTGATCAATGGCTTCATATGCCGGAGATCATTGACGAAGATTTCCGATTAATGAAGCTGGCTCACTGCCAAACATTCTCCATCAATATTTTTGCATGGAGTAAGCTTGAGCCAAAAGAAGGCCAATATGACTTTGCATGGCTGGACGATATCATGGACCGCTTGGCAGCGCAGGGGGCTCACGCCATTCTCGCCACACCAAGCGGGGCAAGACCTGCTTGGCTCTCACAAACATATCCAGAAGTCTTACGCGTCGAAGCAAACCGCCAGCGTAACTTACACGGGCTTCGGCATAATCATTGCTTCACCTCACCGGTATATCGAGAAAAAACGAATACACTCAACCGTTTGCTTGCTGAACGCTACAAGGATCATCCAGCGCTGATCATGTGGCACATTTCAAATGAATACGGCGGTGAATGTCATTGTGATCTTTGCCAAGAGGCATTTAGGCACTATCTGAAAGACAAATACAACCATGACCTTGAAGCCTTGAACCAAGCATGGTGGACAGGATTTTGGAGCCATACCTTTACTGATTGGTCACAAATCGAGTCACCCGCACCGCATGGAGAGCACATGATTCACGGCATGAACCTAGATTGGAAGCGCTTTGTTACCGCACAAACGATCAATTTTTATCAAAATGAGATTGAGCCGCTACGAGAATTAACGCCACATGTCCCAGTGACCACCAACTTTATGGGCGACTATCCGCATATGCGTCCATTCCTTGGACTGGATTATCATCAATTTGCAAAAGAAGTTGATGTAATCTCATGGGATAGCTATCCTGCCTGGCATAGCGGCAGAGAAACCACTGCTGAATTAGCGTCAAACGTTGCCTTCGTACACGATCTATATCGGTCATTAAAGGATGGTCAGCCGTTTCTTGTGATGGAGAGCACGCCAAGCCTCGTGAACTGGCATGAAGTGAATAAGGTCAAACACAAAGGAATGGCACACCTTTCTGCTATGCAAGCGATCGCCCACGGGTCAGACTCGGTGATGTATTTCCAGTGGAGACAAGGTCGAGGCGCCTCTGAGAAATTCCACGGTGCAGTTGTTGATCATTCAGGGCACGAACAGACGCGTGTGTTTCAAGAAGTGTCTGAGCTAGGGAAACAGCTGGAGCAGCTACAGCCGATTGCGGGCACATCCATTCAACCAGACGTTGCCATCATATATGATTGGGAAAACCACTGGGCAATTGATGATGCACAGGGCTTAAATAATACAAACAAGCGCTATGTGGAGGCTTGTCAAACTCACTATCGCAGTTTCTGGAAAAAGGGCATCCCTGTTGATATTGTCGGAATGGAAAAGGATTTCTCATCCTATCGAGTGCTTGTTGGCCCAATGCTCTACATGATCAAACCAGGCGTGGCAAAAAAGATAGAAGCGTTTGTCAAAGAAGGCGGCATTTTTGTCGCAACATACTGGAGCGGCATCGTCGACGAAAACGACCTCTGTTTCCTCGGCGGCTTCCCTGGTCCTCTCCGCCATGTACTTGGCATTTGGGCAGAGGAAATCAACACATTGATGCCAGATGAACACGTCATCATGACGACAGGAAATGGACGCACTTACCATGTCGGTCAATATTGCGAATCCATTCACCTAGAATCAGCCTCTGTGTTAGGGCATTTTGAGAATGGCTGCTATGAAGGACAGCCAGCCCTTACTGTCCGTCCATTTGGAGAGGGAAAAGCATACTATATGGCATCTGAAAATGAGCAAGCTTTTTATGATGAGTTTTACGAAGATCTCCTCGCAGGAATGGACATCAAACCTGTCCTATCCTCGACGATTCCAGAGGGCGTCAGTGTACAGAAACGAACAGACGGGTCGCAGGAGTATGTGTTTATGATGAATTTTACAGAACAGCCGCAGAGCATTTCACTAGATTCAGCGGATAGCTATGAAAATATGCTGACTGGAAAGCATATACCTCAACAGCTTCAACTGAATCCTTACGAATACGTCATCTTGAAAAAATAGTGTCGAAGAAGCGTCCATGGATTGGACGCTTCTTGATTTTAGTGATTCTAAATACCTATATAAACTTACACAACAGTAGATAAGCGCTTGAAGCGTTATTTTTTATCTAAATTTTTTGACATGTTTGACCCCGCTCCATGATTGGCTTCACCATCCTTTTTTACCATTGTATAGGTATGAAAGCGGTTGCCTCATACTCGTATTTTTGATACCCTTTTTTTCAATGCAGATGTGGGACTGCATTGCGGGACAAAGAACAATCAAATGTAAACGGTTTATTGTAGGGGGAGGGGCTTATGTTAACGTTTGTTGGGTTGTTGATTATTTTAACGATTGTTGTATTGCTGATTTGGGGGAAAGCAAGTCCAATTGTCGCCATGGTCATGGTGCCTTTCATAGGGGCGCTCATTGCGGGATTTGGTATCAATGACATTCAAACCTTTTTTGAAGAAGGGATTATCAAAGTATTGCCAGTGGCGACCATGTTTATCTTCGCCATTTTATTTTTTGGCATTTTACAAGATACAGGGTTCTTTGAACCTGTAATTAAAGCATTAATTAAGCTGACAAAAGGAAATGTTGTCACGGTTGCGATGGGAACAGCTTTGATTGGGGTGATCGCACACTTAGACGGAGCAGGGGCTACGACCTTTTTATTAACTGTACCTGCACTGCTTCCGCTTTATAAAAAATTACATATGAGTCCTTACTTACTGCTGTTATTAATCGGGACGAGTGCCGGATTAACCAATATGATTCCGTGGGCCGGACCCACAGGACGGGCAGCGAGTGTCTTGAATATGGACCCATCTGAACTCTGGGTACCACTCATTCCCATTCAGCTCATTGGAGTCGTACTCGTGTTGGGAATGGCGTTCATCTTAGGAAAAAGAGAAGAAAAGAGAATTCGGGTGAAAATTGCTGCAAACGAAGTAGCTGCTGTTCAACTAGAAGGGTCCGATTGGGATCGTGCCATTCAGTCTATTAGCGAAACAGGAGACGCCTCTTTAAAGCGTTATCACTTAATCTGGGTAAACCTCATTCTGTTTTTAGCTGTTGTTGTCCTTCTTGTGCTTAACGTGATTCCTGCTAGTTATATGTTTATGATTGGTCTTTCACTAGCACTTCTGATTAACTTTCCGAATGTGAATTTACAGATGGAGCGAATTAAGGCACATGCGCCAAGTGCGCTCATGATGGCGGCTGTTATTTTCTCTGCAGGTTCTTTTTTAGGGATTCTCGAAGGAACGGGAATGCTCAAAGCCATTGCAGTTGACAGCATTCACATTTTGCCGGCTTTCCTGCTGCCATTTTTACATATCATTGTCGGAATGCTTGGGGTGCCGCTTGATATGCTGACTAGTACAGACGCCTATTATTATGCACTGCTTCCAATTGTCGAGTCGATTACATCTGAGGTGGGCGTACCAGGGACATCTGCGGCATATGCCATGATGATTGGAAATATCATTGGGACCTTTGTCAGTCCTCTTGCGCCTGCTGTATGGCTCGCTGTCGGTCTTGCAGGGGTCGATATGGGGAAGCATATCCGCTACTCTTTCTTCTGGATGTGGGGATTCAGTATTATCCTCCTGTTCATTGCAATGGGAATTGGCATCATTTAAAAAAGAAAGACATGCGCATATGGCGCATGTCTCAGCGTGTAGACAAACCCTCGCATTCTCCCGCAGTCCTGCGTGCCGGTGCTCACGAATGCCAAATTCGCTCCGCTCCGGTACTCGTCCTTCCTAGACTGCAAAGGTTTTCAGTTGACGCTGAAAAGAAGATAAAGGGCTAAAATAAAGATCATTTTAGCCCTTTGTCAACAATCTAAGACATGCGCATATGGCGCATGTCTTTTTCTTTTATTTATGAAGGATATTCGCTTGTGTAAGCATCTGCTTTCGGCTTTCTAATGAGGGACATCAATCCAATCACAATCAACAAGATCATTGGAACGAATGCAAGACCGACTGTTCCAATTAAAAGAGTGACTGCAGAAACCAAGAAAAGAATACCAGAGATCACGGCACGGCGGTCTGTTTTCAAGAAAATCACACCGACAAGCGTTAACACAGCCGCAATGGCGGAAACCACCATGAACTGGATACCAAAAGCATTCACCCCAGCCTCAAGTGTTTCAATTGGCAATGTTTCGCCTTCCTCTTGTAACACTTCATTGATTTGATTATAAAACGACTGATCCATAGAGAGCATCAATGCCCCGAAACCAATACCAATGACATTGAGGACAATACTAATAATCCCCATAATTTTTTCACCTTTACGCTTAATCATATAGTAACCTCCTAAAAAGTTAAATTAACCTGTTTTTACTTCTCGCTTTTGGAAAACAATGAAGGCGATCGCCAAGAAGATAGCCCAATAGATGACTAGGACTGTTAATGAGAATCCTAGGGACATACCTTCTATAAGAGTCACTTGTTCCATAAAGTATTGAGATGGATCATTTGCAAATAACAAGTATTTCGCCCAATCAAAGAAGAACATTAAAATACTTGTAATCGTTCCACCTACAACATAAGCTAACACACTAATCGCAATGGATATAGCTTCACTTCTAAATACGGTTGAAATGGCAAAGGAAAGTGTCCCCAAAACGACAAACATTGCACAATGGGCAAGATAATAAAAGAGCATATTTGCAAACTGTGAACGTTCAATCACTTCACCATTTTGATATACCAGATTCACATAATCAGTGTTGAGTCCAAAGAAGATGGCACCCAATATGAATGACAAGATAAACAGCACCACAACAAGTAACAGAGAATACAGCTGTACTGTAATATATTTAGATAGCAGGATCTTGATCCTTGATGGTGGACGAATGAGTAATAACTTAATTGTACCCTGCTTATATTCTGCAGATACAATGGTAGAAGCAATAATAATCACAAACACACCGACAAGCTGAAGTAAATTGGCGTTTGTTTTCACATAATCCCAAGCATTGTCGCTAAACTGTTGAGCTGGCGGTAAATTATGCTTCAGGCGATACTCATTAATAGCTATCTCTTTTTCAAGGTTTCTTTTAAAGAAACCATTTTCCATTTCTTTAAGTTCTTTCTTGTCTTCATCATTGATCATTCGCAGTTGCTGTTTCCAATCACCTGATGCTTGATTTTCGTCATTTGTCTTAACTGCAAAAATCAATGTCGCAATCATACCTAACACAAGAAGCCCAACCATAATCCAAGTACCAACACGATAACTGATTTTCATCCACTCGTTTTGAATGAGGCGAATCATACGTCTGCCTCCTTTTTACCTGTTAAGCTTAAGAACTTATCTTCTAAGGTTTGTTTTTCTATTTTTATTTCGTACAAATGAATCGAAGCCTCGCTCAAATGACGAATCAATTGCGGCATGTTCTCTTCTGGCATGGAGAAGAATAAGTACTGCTCCTCTTCTCTAACTGTGATACCTTCCTCAAATGCTTCAATGAGCTTTTGCGCTTCTTCAAGCTCGCTTGATGCTACCTTCATTCGATAATTGACCAAATCATCCTGCTTCGTCTCCGTACGCTGATCCTCAATCGCAATCAGCTTTCCTTTTTGGATAATAGCAAAACGATCACACATCAATTCCATCTCTGACATGAGGTGACTTGAAACAATGACAGCAAGGCCTTCTTCCTTTGCCAGCCTTCTCAAGTAATCTCGTATCATTCGAATTCCCTCTGGATCTAGTCCATTCGTCGGCTCATCTAAAATCAGCAGTTTCGGTTTATGTATCAATGCCTGTGCAATGCCCAAACGCTGCTTCATTCCTAATGAAAACGTACGGACACGCTTATGTTTCACATGCTGCAAACTGACTAGCTCTAGCAGCTCATCAATTCGACCTTCATCCACTTTTCCATTCATTCTGGCAAAATGAACAAGGTTCTGCCTTGCCGTTAAATGATTATACATTTCTGGGTTTTCAATAATCGCACCGACATCTTGGATCGCATGCTGATATGAGGTTTGAATACTATGACCATTAATCAGAATGTCACCAGATGTAATGGGAGAAAGACCGACCATCATGCGAATGGTTGTCGTTTTTCCTGCGCCATTCGGCCCTAAAAAGCCAAAGACTTCGCCCGCTTGAACAGAGAAGCTCAAATCTTGAACAATCTTTTTCCCGCGAATATGCCTAGATACATTATGCAGTTCTAAAACGTTCGTCACGTTACCTCTCCTTCTTTGTCAAATTATCATCTATCATCTATTTCCTGATAAAAACCATGATCCGTCAAAAATAGAAGAACACTTCCATATGGTACAGCAATGCCCAAAAGTTGTGAAGGGGATTAGACGAAATTTAGAGAATCATCTGCTTTTTTTAAGGTAAGGTTAAGAAAACTGTAAATTTTTATGTGAAAAGAGGCTTGATTTTTTAAAAAAATAATTATGTTCAACAGGTACATATGTATGGGATTCTGATTAAGATTATTCCTTTCACCTATAAATAATGAAATGAAAAAGAGGCTGTAGATCATCAGCCTCTTTTCATTCATTATATCTTTTTCACAAACTCCGATTTCAACTTCATCGCGCCAAAGCTAGGAATTTTACAATCAATGTTATGATCGCCTTCCACTAAACGAATGCCTTTGACCTTCGTCCCTATTTTTAAGACCGAAGAAGAACCTTTGACTTTTAAATCTTTAATCACAGTGACCGTGTCACCATCACTTAATAAATTCCCATTCGCATCTTTGACAACAAGCTGCTCCTCTGCCACTTGTTCTTGTTTTAGCGACCATTCATGCGCACATTCGGGACAAATAAGCATGGTGCCATCCTCGTATGTATAGGGTGAACTGCACGAAGGACAATTCGGTAGATTAGACATTTGTGTTTCCTCCAACTTTCTTTTTCATTTATAACAATTTTACCACATTTCTATAGAAAGGAATGTGATAGAAAAGGAAACATTTTTCATCATTTACTTCTCTCTTCCAAATGTCATCACAGCCGCAATATTCCTCGCTGTTCTCTCTACATAAACACTAGCATCCTGCATGGCTTCAGCAAGAGTGGTGACGCCCGGAACAATACTAAAAAGCGCATCAATGCCATGATCATGTACAACTGCACTGTCTTTTGAGAGGGAGCCAGCGATGCCAATCACCGGGAGTCCATATTGTTTCGCAGCGTTGGCTACACCGATCGGCGTTTTGCCGTAAATGGTCTGCCGATCAATCCGGCCTTCTCCTGTAATCACTAGATCTGCGTCCTTTAATACGTCATCAAAGTGAACGGCCTTCAGTACAATATCGATTCCCTTTTGCAGATCGGCCTGTAAAAAGCCTAATAAACTCGCACCAAGTCCTCCTGCCGCTCCTGCACCTGCTGCATCGCCAAAGGGGACATGAAGCTGCTGTTTAGCTACTTGTGCAAAATGAGATAAATTCTTGTCCAACACTTGAACCATTTCTGTATCTGCTCCCTTTTGAGGACCGAATACCGCAGACGCTCCTCTTTCACCCGTTAAAGGATTATCTACATCACACGCTACTTCCAGACGGACCGATTGCAATCTTGGGTCGAGTCGAGACAGATCAATAGAAGCTAATTGATTCAGTGATCCACCGCCCGGCGTGAGCTCTTGACCTGCTTTATCGAGAAAAGAAGCGCCTAACCCTTGCATCATGCCAACGCCGCCATCATTTGTTGCGCTTCCGCCAAGCCCAATGATTAAATGCTTCGCCCCTTTATCCAGCGCCGCAAGCATTAATTCTCCTGTCCCTCTAGACGTCGTGAATAATGGATTCCTTTTTTCTGGCGGGACAAGCTGTAGTCCTGATGCTGCTGCCATTTCTATAACTGCGGTCTGTCCATCTCCCAGCATGCCAAAAAAGGCATCGACAGGTTGACCAAGCGGACCTGTGACCACTTGCTGGACAATGTACCCGTCAGTCGCATCAACCAACGATTGAACCGTACCTTCGCCTCCATCTGCCATAGGAATTTTCATATATTCTGCATGTGGCAAAATAGATCGAAACCCTCGTTCAATGGCACATGCTGTCTCATAGGCAGTTAAACTTTCTTTAAATGAATCTGGTGCGATCACAATTTTCATCCAAACACCCCTCGTTTCTCATCATGTTTCTGTCCAATCCTTTTTCGTTCACCAGAACCAATCTTGACACCATCTGAATTCATGACATTGATGTTTTGATGTAAAATATGCCTCGTACATTCAACCATCACTTGAGCCAATTCATTGGTCAAAATGTCACACAGCACCTCCCCTGAAGGTGTTTTCATTCAATGTATCATAGTGTCATTGCACAATACATGCAAAGCCCTCAAAAAACAGCCGTTGACAAATGGGGGCTGAAAAGTGTTTAATCAAAGCAAGGGACCGACCGACAGTCTAGTCAAAAGAAAGGATGGCTTTATGAGAACCGTTAAACATCCTGAAGAACGCAAAAATGACATCTTAAACGCAGCAGAGGTGCTTTTTTCAATCAAGGGCTATCAGCAAACAACAATTATTGACATCCTGAAAGCCGTTGGGATTGCAAAAGGTACATTCTATTATTACTTTACCTCCAAAGAAGAGGTGATGGATGCGATTATCGACAGGATCATCAAAGCAGATATCATTGTGGCAAAGCGCATTGCAGCTGATCCAAACCTGCCAGTGATTGATAAACTATTTCGTATCATCATGGCGCAATCTCCTAAGCAGGGCAGTCATAAAGAGGGCATGATCGAACAATTTCATCAACCTGCTAATGCTGAAATGCATCAAAAAAGCTTAATCAAAGCCATTAAAGAGCTATCACCCGTTTTGGCAGATGTCATTCAACAAGGTGTAAAAGAAGGAATATTTCAAACGGAGTATCCGCAAGAGACGGTCGAATTTCTCCTTGCTTCTGCACAGGTCATCTTTGATGAAGGTCTTTTCCAATGGACCGCAGAAGAAAGTACACAACGAGCTCTAGCGTTTATCTCGATCCTTGAATCCTCATTACATGCAGAAAAAGGAAGCTTCTCCTTCCTCCTCCAGCGTTTAACTGGAGAGCTGGAAGACAATAATCAGTGATTGGTCACTTCAATACCAATCTGCATACATTATAGACTGACGGTCGGTCTAAAAGGAGAGTGATTTTCATGTCGTTGTCAGCCAAAAAAGGTTCCACCCACTTCATCTACCTCGTCCTCGGACAGATTATTTCCGTTTTTGGGTCTTCCTTGATTCGGTTTGTTCTATCTTTACATGTGCTGGATATGACACACCGTGTTGATTTATATGCCCTACTTTTCGCTTTATCCAATATCCCGCTCCTCCTTTCGCCATTAGCAGGAGCCATTGCTGATCGGTTTAACAGAAGAAATTTGATGATCTTATTTGATGTTCTTACTGGCATTATGATTCTGGCTTTTTATTTCTGGTTATTCTCAGGAAATGATTCATTATATATCATTGGAGCCGTCATGATTCTTCTTGGGGTCATGAGTACGTTCTATGCTCCTGCTGTGATGTCCAGCATTCCTCAGCTAGTGAAAGAAGAAAGATTAGAACAAGCGAATGGCATTGTTAATGGGGTGCAGGCACTTTCAGGTGTTGTCGCTCCTATCATTGGCGGCGTTTTATACGGACTCATTGGGAGTCAGGCCATTATCGGCGTTAGCAGCATCGTATTTTTTCTATCAGCATGTTTGCTTTTACGTTTAAATATCTCGTTCTCACCTAGCCCTCTCACAGAGCCGATGACCAAAGTGCTCGTGAAAGATATAAAACAAGGATTTTCCTATATCGGCAGCCAGTCATTTTTAAAAAGAGCCATGCTGCTTGCAGCGCTGCTAAATTTCATCCTCACACCATTTTTTATCGTTGGAGGCCCAATTATTTTAAGGGTCACAATGAAAAGTAGTGACATCATGTATGGAATAGGAATGGGCTTAATTGAGTTTGCCGTCATCGCAGATGCCTTGCTAGTTGGGCTTGTAGCGAAGCATTGGCGTATTCCTACTTTATATCGCTGGCTGCTTATCATTGCCGTCATCTTACTGCCTGTCGCTTTCTCAACATCCAAGATGGCTCTTCAATTTGGTACATGGCCAGCCTATTTTCTCTTTTTAACAGGATGTCTTCCAATTGCCATGCTGCTCACAATGATTTCGATCGTTGTCATCTCACATGTACAAAAGAAAACACCAAATGCTCAATTAGGAAAAGTCATGGCCAATCTGACAATGGTCTCTCAATGTGCCGCTCCGCTCGGTCAAATGATGTATGGGTTCTTGTTCAACAATTTTTCAGCCAACATGTATGTGACCGTGTTAATAGTCAGTATCTTGATGTTTGCACTTGCCTTTTTGACAAAAAATATGCTTCAACATGAAGGAGAATCAGCCTCATGAGAATGACGTTTATCAAGAAAGACTTAACCCGCCACCGTCTCATTTCAGTCGGCTTAACCATTTGCATCATGATGACATCATTTTTAGCAACAAGCGCTGCGCAAATGTCGGCACAGCTGAATGGTTCCATTTCAGATTTACTCCAATCAGCCAAAGCACCAGATTTTGTCCAAATGCACGATGGCAGCTTAGATGAACAAGCCGTCGACACATTTTCAAGTAAACAGTCCATGGTAAAGGCACATCAAATTGTTCCAATGATTCCGGTCGAACACGTTAGCATCAAGTTCGGGCAGACGTCTGCTCAAGCAGGTGTGATGGATCATTTATTTGTAAAGCAAAATCGCTTTTTTGATTTTCTTTTAAACGAACGAAATGAAAAGCTAACGGTCAATAAAGGAGAAGTAGCAGTCCCTATTTATTTTCAACAAAAATACCATTTAAAGATTGGCCAAAGATTACTCATTACAAAAGGATCTCATCAATTCTCTTTTCAAATCAAAGCGTTCTTACGAGATGCCCAAATGAATCCAAGTCTTGTCAGCTCAAAGAGATTTCTTCTGCATGATTCGGATTGGGCGGCACTGAATCAAGTGTTTCAAAAGAAGGAGTACTTGATTGAATTTTTACTGCATGATGCTGCGCAAGCAGATGCTTTTCAATCACTCTATCAATCATCTGAGCTGCCACAACAGGGACCAGCTGTCACATTACCCCTGCTTCGCATGCTGAATGCTCTGACAGATGGTATGGTGATCGCCATTCTCCTTCTTGTTTGCTTTCTGCTTATTAGCATTTCCCTCCTCTCTCTCCGTCTGGCTATGACTGCCGCTATAGAAGAGGATGAACGTGAAATTGGGATCTTAAAAGTACTAGGCATCCCTTTATCAAAAATCAAACAATTATACGTTGGGAAGTATGCTGTGCTTGCCTGTATAGGGTGTATAGCAGGATATTTGTTCACGCTGATATTTGGTGATTTGTTTACGGCCAATATTCAGCGGTATATGGGGAAACATCCATCTTTTACTCATCAGTTGATTCCGCTTTTCGTGTCTATTTTGACGGCAATAATCGTCATCTCATTCAGCTATGCTGTCCTAAGAAAGTTTGGCCGAATATCAGCAGCTCAGGCACTTCAAGGTGGCATTTCTTCACCAAGTCATAAAAAACTAATCCCTATGCATCTCAATAGAAACATGTTCCTCCCTGTCAACCTTTGGTTTGGTTTGAAAGATCTGTTCTCGCGAATGAAAATGTATTCAACGATTATCTGTATCATCGCACTTTGTACATTTTTAATGCTGATGCCGATTCAGTTATGGCATACATTGCAATCACCGGATTTCATCACATATCTTGGCTCTGGAAAAAGTGATCTTCGAATCGATATACGGCAAGGAAATGATTTAGAGAAAAATACAAATAAAATCGAGTCTATGATTCGCGAAGATTTAGATATTCGCACATCTGCTGTATATGAAACAACTTCTCTACAGTCCAAAACAATGGAGAATACATTAGAAACGCTCTATTTAGAGTCAGGTGACCTGTCTGCTTTCCCTCTCACCTATTTACAAGGAAGGGAACCGTTGAAGGAGGAAGAAATTGCTTTATCGGTGTTGAGTGCTGACTCACTTCAGAAAAAGATAGGAGAAAAAGTCACTCTCTCTACAAATGGACAGCAAGTTCAAAGATTAGTCACCGGCATTTATCAAGATGTCACCAACGGAGGGAAAACAGCTAAAGCATTATCTCAGCCTTTTCCTCAAGCATCCCTTTGGAAAACCATTCAAATACAACTAAAACAAGGAAAAAATATCGCAGAAAAAAAAGCAGCATTTGCAGCAAATATGTCTCCTGCAAAAGTAACAGATATGAAAGAATATGTTCATCAAACAATAGGAAGCACAGCATCTCTAGTAAAGGTGATTGCATTATACTCAACAATCGCAGCTTTTGGAACAGCCAGCCTAATGTTCATGATGTTTCTGCACATGTTAAGGGCAAAAGACTTAAATCGTAATCTCATGTTAAGAACGATTGGTTTTTCTAAAAAGGATTTAACATATCAATACTTAACAAGTTTTATCGTCGTTCTTTCTTTTGGCGCCTTCATTGGAACAATCACTGTTCACACCATTGGTCCGGCGTTGATGAGTGTAGGCGGAGCATCATTAGGAGCATCAAGCCTTCATTGGTTAGCCCCGCAATGGGTATCGGTCGTGTATCCGCTATGGCTGTTTATTGTGAATTTAGCTGTAATCTCGTGGTTATTGAAGTCCTTTTTTTCTAGTAAAATGAGCCGTCATACACTTTCATAAGGAGATGTTTCACATGGAACAATTAATTGAAACGAAGCAATTGTCTTTGCAAATTGATTCATTAAAAGGACAAAAACAGACTATTCTTAGAAATATTCACTTATCGATTAAACCCGGAGAATTTGTCACCATTATGGGACCTTCAGGGTGCGGAAAAACCTCTTTGCTTTATCAACTTAGCGGTATAGAGACAGCCTCAACAGGAGAGATCAAATATAAAGATCAACTACTATCAGAAATGACAGACAAACAGTTAACAACTTTGCGCTTAACAGAGATGGGGTTCGTCTTTCAACACAGCCATTTACTAAAAAACCTCAATCTATTTGATAACATTATTGCTGCAGCTTACTTAGCGAAAAAAAAGCCGAGAAAAGAAGTAAATGAACGAGCTAAATATCTAATGGAGAAACTTGATATTGATCATTTAGCTGATAGATATTTATCAGAAGTATCAGGAGGTCAACTCCAAAGAGCCTCTATCTGTCGAGCTCTTATGAATGAACCAAACATTCTTTTTGCCGATGAACCAACAGGTGCTCTTAATTCAAGTACCACAAAGGAAGTCATGGATATTTTTTCTCAAATCCATTCTGAAGGAACAACTCTGCTGCTTGTCACACATGATCCAAAAGTCGCCCTTTGCTCTGAGAGAATTCTGTTTATGAATGACGGTGAAATTTCATCCCATTTAAATTTAGGAAAATACGATCGCTTCAACGCTGAGAAACGAGAGGCCGTGTTAAACAAGTGGTTACAAAATTTAGGGTTTTAATTGGTGTAAAACAGGCAACTTTCTGCCTGTTTTATTTTTCCTTACACTCAAACGAGTAATCCATAGACAAACTATTTGTTTCTAGTATGATTTTGCCGTCTGCTTGTTGACAAGATTCTGTCAGCAACTCAATTTCTTTGCTATAAAAGTATCTCTTTGAGATATAAAGAGTCACTAAAACAAGTAAAAGCGTCGTAATCACAACTGTCATTTTCCAGTTTAAAATTTGAAACCTTTTTTTCATTTCAACATCCTTTCTGAAAGGCTAGCATTTGTATTGGTTATTCACCTTTCTCATCAATTACCAGTTTCTTTTCCAAAATGATCTAGCAACATCATAACTGATTTTCCCTTCTAGATCGACCTTTCATTGTTCTTCTCCCATAGTTAAAATAGCTTTATTTCGTATATACAGATGGTATTTTCGAACATAAACATAAAAACAATTGTAACTTCCACGTTTTTAGACTCTCAAAAAAAGATTTTAGTCATTTGTACAAACAATCAATCACCATTACAATATCGTATATCTCATGACATAAGGTCCTTTTTATTACCTCCTGTCAATCACCTCCCAGAAACGATTATATTTTACCAAAAATTGTGATATCGTTTTTTATTGAAACAGGCGAAAGGATGTTAAAGAGGTGAAATTTGAATGACGATCATTTCAGCTGAACAGGTGGGGAACCGTTTAAATGATTGGCGAATTGCCATTCGTAAGCATGATGTACACAATGCAAAGACAATCTACACAGAATTAAAGGGATTACTTCAAGAAATGGAAG
This sequence comes from Bacillus xiamenensis, assembly GCF_001857925.1. NCBI lineage: Bacteria > Bacillati > Bacillota > Bacilli > Caryophanales > Bacillaceae > Bacillus > Bacillus xiamenensis. The sequence goes on along the minus strand of NZ_CP017786.1, from coordinate 1,735,152 downwards.
AAAATCAGGAGGTCTTGACTTACTATTCATTACTGGAAGGCAAGTTTAAGCTCATGTTATATGAACGAAGGGGTAAAAAACTGAATGAACAGACAGAGCTAGAATGTCCTTCTAAAACAAACGACTTAATTGAATACTATTTTTACCTATACAAAGCCCTTTACGCTTCATATAACAGAGACTATGCATCAGCCATCGGACTATTTAAAATTGCCGAGAAAAAACTACAAAGCATTCCTGATGAAATAGAAGTAGCCGAATTCCATACGAAGGTTGCAAACCTATATATGCTGCTTCGACAAAGCCTGATTTCACTTCACTATATTCAGAATGCCATTGATATTTTCAAAGGTCATGATGGCTATGAAAGAAGACTGGCAGCAGCTTTTGTGATCGCCGCCACCAACTTCATGGATATTGGCGATTTCAAAAGAGCTGAGAACTACTACACAAAAGCATTACACATCTCAAATCGATTAAACGATCATTTTCTAACATCACAGCTTTATCATAATATCAGTATTCTATATGCCGAAGCTGGAGAATCAAAAAAATGTATTGATGCCCTAGAAAAGGCTCTTAGTGATGATGACTACCTTTCATCTTGTTATTTCCAACACTCCATGTTTATGTTACTAAAAGAGCTACTCTCCATCGATGAAAGGTCGCAAGCTCTCTATTATTTTGAATTGGTCAAACAAAAACAAGAAATGGAGAAAAACCCCATCTACACAGCAAAAATGAATTTTCTTTATCACCTATATTTCACTGAAGACATATCCCAAAAAGCTCAAACCTGTTTCGATGACATCAGCATTCTAAAAGAATTGAAGGATGTTGAAAGTGCCCGTGAATTGAGTGCATTAGCTGCCAAACACTTTGAAGATCTGGGTTCCATTCAACAGGCATATCTCTTTTTAAAGGACGCCTATCACATGGAACAAACCACACTCGAATGGAGGAATGATGATGAAAAAAATGAGTTTACTCATTTTCGCTTTAGCCATCGTTGTTGTCGGACAAACGGTGTCTTACAATTCGTTACATGATACAAATCCTGGTCCAGCAGAGCGACCTATCGGAACATAAACCGATACAACCCAAAAAACCACTTGCCTCATCACAAGGCAAGTGGTCCATATTTATTTTAGTTCTTGATAAGAAATGAGGCGGTGAATATGTACCGCAAGATACGTAAGTTCATCTTATCATTCATCAAAAATTCATAAAAAACCAGATAAGTTGATTCACTCATCTGCTTTAAGATCACCTATTTTTTCTTTTCTTCTGCCTTCTTTTTAAATGCTTTAGCTTGTTTTTTATATTCCTCTTTCGTGACAGCTTTTAACTCTACTGAATCGCCTGTCATTATATATGGTTTAGCGATTTTTTTATATTCCTTTCTCGTGAAAGCTTTTAACTCTACTTTACCGTCTGTCATTTTAACTGGCAGTTTTATTGATTTTGCATCTCGATCAGTCGAACCTATAATGACACCTTTTTCAATTATAGGATCATAGCTCATTTCGAAAAATTCTCCCCCATCAGTAAATCCGCCGACTTCTAATTTCATTTCTTTATAGGGCTTACAATCTTCTTCAGAAACAGTTGTTATTAGAAAAGAGCCGTTCCATCCAATCTCAATATGCATGCTTTTCACTTGTAGAAATAGTTGTTTGTCCTCTGCCGTATATAGGAAACCATAAACCTTCGACACTTTCTCCTTGAAGTGTCTCATATTATCATAAAATCTAGTTTCTGATGTATCGAATAAATATTCATATCGATCTTGAATCTTTTTGTGATACGAATCTAGCTTTTTTTGATTGATTGCTTTATATATAATGCTTTTCTTATCACCTTGTTTTTTCACAGAAAGGTCTTCCCCTGATATTTGGACTTCGTATATGATTGTTTCTTTGCCTTGTTTGACTCGCAATTCATAACCGTTTTCCTTTGAACTCCCGGATACGACATATTGTTTTCTATATATTTTGGGATCCCACCACACTTCTTCTACATACTTTTCGTTCAGATGCCCCGTTACTTTGCCTTTATTCTCAGATAATTCAAACCAGTTCATTCTATCCTTAGTTTTATATGCATAGGCATAGGCATGATTCAATGAATTTTTTTGTGCGATTGCTTGATATGCTGTCCAACCGCCTCCACCCAAGATGAGTACTGCCAGAATAGACACGACCCACATTTTCAATTTACTCATACGTACCTCCACTAATATATGATTTAAAAAACCTTCATCATCCATATTTATATATTCAACTAGATTCTTATCGCCCTGAAATGCAATTCACAAAATTGATCTGTTCCAACTCAACTCGATCTATTTTTGCATTTCTTTCGCCTGTTTTTTAAATGCTTCCGTTTGTTCTTGATATTCCTCTTTCGTAACCGCTTTAAATTCTATTGTCCCGCCTGCCATTTTAAAAGGAAATTTTGCGTCTCGGGCAGTTTCCCCTACAATAAACCCCTTTTCAATTGCAGGATAAGTACTCAAATCAAACATCATCCCATCTGAAATACCACCGGCTGTGTGTTTCGTTTCTTTATATGGTTCACCACCATCTACTGGGACCGTTCTCATCAGAAAAGAACCTGCCTATTCAGACTGCATATACATTCGTTTTACTTTTGGTATGAACCATCCTCCGCCGTATACAGATAACCATACGCGCCTGTTACTTTCTTAATGAAGTTTCTTACATAATCATGAAATCTATTTTCAGTGTCTTCCATGAGTTCATCATATTGAACGTGAATGTCCTTTTGAACAGCACGTAGTTGTTTTTGATTAACTGCTTTGGATGTGATGCTTTGCTTTTCACCTTGTTTTTTCACAGAAAGATTTTTTTCAGCAAGGTACACTTTAGCCTCTTTCCCTTGCTTCACTTGAATTTTCAATTGATTTCTCAGTTGCTTGATATTTGTTGATAAATATATTGGGATCATAATGCCTTTTCGGGTTTTCCTCTAAAATGGTCTCATTCAGATGACCTGTTACTTTTCCGTTTCTCTCCGTTACATTGAACCAGTTCACACGATCATTTGTCTTATACGCAAAGGCGTAGGGTTGATTCAATACACTCTTTTTTGCGATTGCTTGAAATGCTATCCAGCTGATTGCACCAATGATTAGTACCCCAGGATCGTCATGATCCAGATTTTCTATTTACTCATATGTCCCCCTGCAAAATATGATCGTTCAATCTATATGAATGATTCATCTCATTGATTAACAAAATTATTGATCTCTCCACCTCCTTTATAGAATTTCTTTTGTCTCATACATCTTGTATCTGTAGTAGCTATCGGTTATTATATATCTAAATGATATATCTTTTAGATAGGTGTGTTGATGTAATGAAAAAATACAATGATACGACGTATGCGATTTTAGGTATTTTAACGACAGATAGTAAGTCCGGGTACGAAGTGAAGCAATTAATTGATAAGAGCTTGCATCACTTTTGGAAAATTAGTTATGGGCAAATTTATCCTGCCTTAAAGTTAATTGTCAAAGACGGACTCGCAAAGGTTTCACCTGCTTCTACAACTGGCCGCTCAGATAAGCGTGAATATCATCTGACTGAAAAAGGATTGGACACTCTGAGGCAATGGCTGGCGCAGCCGCTCGATCAAGTACCATCAGAACGAAATGAAGTGTTATTGAAGCTATTCTTCGGCCAATATCTTTCGTTTAAGAAGAAAATAGCGCTTTTACAGGATTATGAGGGGCAGCTCCGTATCCGTTATGAGACATACGTTTCAATTGAACAAAACATTCAAGAGCTGTATCCAGATAAAGCTGATGCGAAGTATTGGCTGTTTACGTTAGATTATGGAAAGAAAGTGGCGCAAGCTGGCATTGATTGGTGCATGGAGACCTGTGAATCGATGAAGAAAGAAGGATGAACGAATGAAAAAAAACTTACGTGCTGGCCGGTTTACAACAGACAATTCTGAGCCGATTGTTGTGTTCATCATCGGAATGAGAATCAATAAACGCTGGGCTGTCCATCAATGGCTGCCAGTATTTATGGCGATGCCGGGGATGATCAAAGAACTCTATACCCATCAAGAAAAACTTGGTTTTCTCGGGACAGAAAATTACTTCGGTTTACGCACCGTCACCATGATCCAATATTGGAAGTCATCAGAGGACCTCCTTGCCTACGCCAAGATGGAGAAGCATTTGGCTGCTTGGAAAGGATTTAACCAAAGAGCACGAAATAATGATGCAGTTGGAATTTATCATGAAACGTATCAAATTCAAGCCGGCTCATATGAATCTATCTACGTGAACATGCCTTCATATGGATTGAGCCAAGCTAGAACCACCATCCCAATTGGAAAAGGGAAAGAAACCGCAAAAGAGCGTCTTTATACAAGAAATTCCTAGAGCTGAGTTCTCTAGGAATTTCTTTTTGCAACAGTCACAAAATGCTTTAATATACGGGCTGTTAATCCCCAAATGGTATAGCGCTCATAATCATAAAACCACTCCTCAATCAAGCGACTGCCCCAGCTGTATTTTTCACCATTCATGATTTTTTCATAAGGGAAGTCCTCGCCTGGTGTTGGCTGAACCGATACATGGTGTAAGTACGGCTCATATTGGCAGAGCCATGATAGAGGCACAGTAAAGGTCTCCTCCACTTCCTCTTGATTATAGGAATGTTTGACCTGTTGTTCATCAATGATCCCGACATATGGATACACCACGAAGGATGGAGAGGCAATATAAGGACTGAGCTGTCCAAGCATGTTGACTGACTCGGGCGGAATGCCTAGTTCTTCATAGGTTTCTCGCAGTGCAGCTTCTTGTGCGGTTTCGCCGCCGTCAAGTTTGCCTCCTGGAAAGCTAATATCGCCAGGCTGTTTTCTCATCGTCAATGATCGCACTTCAAATAAAACGTGCCATTCCCCGTTTACTTGCACCAAAGGGACAAGGACTGCTGCTTTGAACGCTGTCTCTTCTCCAATAAATAATGGCTGTGATTGATGTAAGTCATTTTTTAATTGATCAATGAACATGGGCATCACCTGTTTTCGTTTCTCTTTTCAATAGCGTATCATTGATTCCCTTTTGAATAAAGGCGATCTTTCTGACAATTATTTTTATCATTTTGACAACTATACTTGTCAAAATGAATATGATACTTTACAATTAGGAGAAGATTTTAATCAGAGCTGAGGTGACAGAATGAAAAATCGTCTAAAAGAGCTGCGGGCACGTGATGGTTTAAATCAGACTGAGCTTGCGAAACGGGCAAAGGTTTCCCGCCAGACCATTAGCTTAATGGAACGAGATGAATTGATGCCGTCTCTCTTACTTGCTATGAGGCTTTCTCGTATTTTTCAGGAACCCATTGAACGTATTTTTCTATTTGAGGAGGATGAACTCACATGAAAACCATATACAAAATGTTGTTAGGTGCTCTCCTTGGTTTTCTCGGTGCTTACTGTTTGCTGGCAGCCGAATTTGAGCTGACACTTCTGCAAGCTGCATTTGAAGCGACCCTTGTCATCACTGGATTGACTATCCTATTGATCATTTATTGTGTTTCAGGCATTTCACGTATGAAGAAAAGAGTATCACTTTCGGTATCTGGTGATGAGGAGGATGAACTGGAAGCAAAACAGTATCGAACTTTTACTGATGTAACGTTAGCTAATACGGTGAGTACCATTTTATCCATTATTGCCATTGGTATGGCCATCGTGACTGAGCAGCCACTCTGGCTTATTCTTATCAATGCCGCTTTGTTTATCATCACCATTATCAGTTCGTATGTTGCGCTCTCTGTTCTAAAACTCGTCTACCCTAATCGTCCTCTGCCAAGTCCATCCGATAAGGATTATGGCAAAAAGCTACTCGCCATTTCTGATGAAGGGGAAAAACATGTGATGCTGGATGGGCTATTTCACACCCATCAAATGATGAATATTTTATTGACCGGTGCCATGTTTATTTTGATTGTGTATTCTCTTGGAGCCAATCACTCTCAGCTCTTTTCGATCATCATCATTGGACTCGTTCTGATCATTTTGAATGCACATTATATGTTGAAAATTAGAAATCGGTAAATAGATCAAGCACAGCCACTGGAGAAGGCTGTGCTTTTTTCGTTCATGATGCTGATCGGCGTTTCTTTCGTGCATAAATCAACAATAGGAACCCGAACCATACTGGTGTCAATAACAGCGCTGGACGTGTTGCATCAGCGAAAAGCATGATGACAAGAATGGCAGCAAATAGCACAAGAACCGCTATATTCACAAAAGGTGTAAATGGCGCTTTAAAGGTAGACGCCTTATGCAGTTCAGGACGTGTCTTCTTATATTTCAAATGACATATTAAAATAATACTCCATACCCAAATGAAACAAATCGCACTGATCGTTGTCACAATTCCAAAAGCTTGTTCTGGAATCAGCTTGCTTAAAAGAGCCCCTACAGACACGACAATCGTTGAAACAAACAGTGCATTACTTGGGACAGCATGCTTATTCAAACGGCCAAAGGAAGCCGGTCCCTGCTTTTGGTGACTGAGATTATACAAAATTCGGCTCGTTGAGAACATACCGCTATTACAAGCGGAAGCCGCAGACGTCAGGACGACAAAATTAATGATCCCCGCTGCTACTGGTATACCAATGAGTCCAAAGGTTTTCACAAAAGGACTTTCTGATGCACCAAGCTCGGTCCATGGGTTGATACATAATAAAACAAAGATCGCACCCACATAGAAAAAGAGAATTCTTAATGGAATTTTATTAATCGCAGATGGGATATTTTTTTGAGGATTCGCCGTTTCTGCTGCGGATACACCGACAAGTTCCACTCCCACATACGCAAAAATCACCATTTGGAATGACAGTAAGAAGCCTGTGACACCATGTGGAAATAACCCGCCGTGTGACCAAAGATTTGTGACCGTCACAGGTCCAGCATCTGTTTGAAAACCAATGATTAACAGGACCATTCCAACACCAATTAACAGTAGAATCGTCATCACTTTAATCAGTGCAAACCAAAATTCCATTTCTCCAAAAAGCTTCACCGTTAGTAAATTAAACCCTAGTAAAATCAATAAACAAATAATGGCGGGAATCCACTGCGGAATGTCAAACCAATACTGCACATATACCCCGACCGCAATGACATCAGCCATCGCTGTCATTATCCAGCAAAACCAATACGTCCACCCTGTCACAAAGGAAGCCCATGGGCCAAGATAGTCCTCTGCAATATCCGTTAAGGATTGATAGCCCGTCTTCGATAAGAGCAATTCTCCAAGTGCCCTCATGACAAAAAAGATAGCCATTCCGACAATTAAATAGGCAAAAATGATCGACGGTCCTGCCAATTGAATCGCCTTTCCAGAGCCTAAAAACAGCCCTGTTCCGATGGTTCCGCCAATTGCAATCAACTGTACATGGCGGTTTGATAAATCTCGTTTTAACTCTTGCTGTGCCAATGTCAACGCCCTCCTACGACACGATCCTATACTGAAATAATGAACGCTCAAAAAGTCCATAAAAAAAGAGATTGGATGCGCTCCAATCTCATGGTCATAAAAGAATAGCAAAATAGAGAAAAGCAATACATGGCAACATCCATGCATCACAAATACAATATTTCGTACTCTTCTGTCCTTTTGCCTGAGATTGTGAACCCTTCGGCGCCGCACATACATGCGGTCTCTCCAGAAGCTGCTCCTGCCATAGTGTGACCCATAGCAATCATAGCTTTCGATATTTACTTAAAATGTTTCTATATCTGAATAATTTTATATTTTACGCCTCTAGAAGAAAGCTGTCAATGGTCATCTTTTTAAACTTTTATCCCCCCTATTTGACAATGCAATATGACATCACTTCATCAACACCCCCTGATTAAGGTATAATAAAACTAAGAATGTTCGGCTCGTTTGATGGAGAAATCCATCTTGATCATGAACCAAAGGTAGGCAATTCATTGAAGTTGGTGAAGATAAAATGAAAAAAATGAACAAGCAGCGTGTCACATTACAGGAAGTCGCCCGGCATGCCGGTGTATCGACTTCAACGGCCTCACTCGTTGTTCGCAACAACCCTAGAATCTCAGAAGCAACTCGAAAAAAAGTGCTGCAATCCATGGAAGATTTAGGGTACGTGTATGATCGCGTCGCCGCCAACATGCGGTCAAAAAGCTCAAATATTGTCGGTGTGATCGTTACAGATATTTCAAACACCTTTATTTCTGAATTTTTAATCGGCGTGCAAACCACACTTGAATCACTTGGCTATACCGTTTTGCTTGGGACAACCTTTGACAGTGTCGATAAACAGGAACGGCTCATTTCCACCATGGTAGAGCACCGAGTTGGCGGAATCATCTTAAATCCCGCTTCGAAAAGCTCTACACGGACGGTCAAACAGTTAAACAACATACGCACCCCAAAAGTACTGGCAAACCGTGAATTAGCGGATGTCCATTGTGATTATGTCGGCGCTGATTATGAACAAGGTACTTGGATGGCAGTACATCACCTGCTTCAAAAAGGACATCGACGCATTGCCTTCTTAGGCGGAATCAAGTCCTCATCGACTTGGATTGAACGAATGAAAGGTTTCCAAAGAGCCCATGACGAGGAATGCATAACGATTGATGAATCTCTTATTATCGATATCGAACCTACCCGTGAAGGCGGGAAAGAAGCACTTGCCCAAGTCATGGATCAGCCCAATCCGCCTACTGCTATTTTTTGTTTTAGCGACTTAGTCGCATTTGGGGTCATTCAAGAATTGTCAGCACGCGATATCAAGCCTGGTGAAGACATCGATGTTGTTGGATTTGATAATATTCCTGAAGCGGAGATGTATCACCCGCCGCTCACCACTGTCTCATCATTCCCGCGATCCATCGGGGTAAAAGCAGCGAATCTTTTATATCATAAAATGAACGGGCAGGATGAAGAGTTCCAGCGATTAATCTTAAAGCCACAACTTCATATTAGAGAAACATCTACATCCTCATGAATAGAAAAAGGGCTAAAATGAATGTTGATTTTAGCCCTTTTTTTCGTATCAGCAAGACCTGAAAACCTTTGAAGTCAAGGAAGGACGAGCATTGGTACACAGAACTGACACCAAATGTGAGGATTTGTCTATACGAAGAAAGGAGAATGGCTTCGCATTTCTTCTTTTTTTATTGACCAAGTCAACTATTTCTTTGTTACATTTTTCTTTTTTTAAATCACAAAGTCATAAACTTGACACATTTTAAACGCAGGAGTATATTTATCTCGTTGCTTCTTTTAGTATATCGTTATACTTATTTGGACATATCATTATTTTTTAGTAACGACGGTTGAAAATGAAGTTTTTTGATTCTGATCAAGTCATGAAATGCCATTTTATTATCATAACTGTTATCATTTTTTATATTCTAGTAGAACGATGTACTTATTTGAAAAACAGATGAATATTCATTATTTTTTCATTAATCACACAAGGGGTGTTGTGATGGCCTTAATATTATTTACTTTTAAGGAAATAACAAAGGATAACAAAGAAAATTTGACCCTCAAAGGGTTTCAAATATAGGAGTGGGAACATGAAAAATCCATATATTAAATCATCACTTGGCATGTATTTAAACTATTTCATGCTAGGCATGATCAACATTATTGTCGCATCAAACATGGAAAGCTTATCTGAACGCTACCATGTGGATATTCCGAAAATCAGCTTGCTTGTATCGGCAATCGGAATTGGGAAACTGCTTGCTCTCTTTTTCTCTGGCCGGCTGGCAGACAGCTGGGGACGTAAACCCGTCATTATTACAGGAAACTTTCTATACTTATTATTCTTAATTGGGATTCCAACGACTACCAATTATACATTAGCTTTTATCTTTGCGATTTCCGCAGGGATTGCAAACTCATTGCTTGATTCAGGGACATATCCTGCTCTGACAGAATCATTTCCTAAAAAAGCAAGTTCAGCTTCTGTATTAGTAAAAGCATCCGTTTCAATCGGTGCAACTGTTCTTCCATTTATCTTGGCATTCCTTGTTGCACATGATATCTTCTGGGGCTGGGCATTCTTTGGACTAGGACTTCTTTATTTACTGGTAGGGATTTACTTGCTCTTTATGCCGTTCCCAAATCACAAGCAAGCTGTTTCTCAAAATAACCTTCCAGTACAGGAGCAGATGAAGGCAGAACCTAAAATGTTTGGTGAAGGCTTAGCTGTTGTACTCATGGGTTTCACATCTACTGCATTGTTTGTGGTATGGCAGACGTGGCTTCCACAGCTCGGGTTAAAATTGATTGGGCTTGGCACTGGACAAGCAACACAGCTTCTTTCTTATTTTAGTATTGGTGCACTTGTGTCTGTTCTATTGCTTTCAATCGTACTAGATAAATATATTTCGCCGATTATGGTTGCCATTATTTATCCAATTGGGGCATTCCTTGCCATGCTTTCACTATTTCAAATCGAAACGTACGGTATTGTCATTGTGAGTACCTTTTTCTTAGGATTATTTACAGCAGGGATCTTCCAACTGTCTATGAGTATTATGATGAAATTATTCCCTACAAACAAAGCAACGGCTTCATCATACGTCAACATTGCGGCAAGCTCAGCGTTTATTCTTGTTCCGCTGATTACTAGCGGACTCGTCAGCACGTACGATATTAAAATGACTTTATTCTTCGATATGATCATTGCGGTCATTAGCGTATTGTTAGCAGTCTTTGTTCTAGGACGTATGAAAAAATTGTTTAGATAATTAAAGGAGATGTCAATTATGACAAACATACATGAACGTAATATTGATGGAAAAACAAAATTAGTCGGTCTTCTTGCGACACCAATCGGACACAGCCTGTCACCACGGATGCACAATCTTGGCTATACATTAACAGGGATCAACTATGCTTACCTAGCCTTTGAAGTAGGAAATGATGAGCTAGAAGCAGCTGTAAACGGAATGAAAGCGATGGGTGCAGCTGGATTTAACGTATCGATGCCTAACAAAATGAAAGTATTGGATTACTTAGATGAACTAGATGATTCTGCGAAATATACACGTGCAAGCAACACGGTTGTGAACAAAGATGGTAAGCTGGTTGGCTACAACACAGATGGTCTTGGTTACGTGAGAAACTTGATTGAACATGGCGTTGAACTAACTGGACAAAAGGTTACACTCGTTGGCTCAGGCGGCGCCGCAACACCGATTGCCATTCAGCTTGCACAATCAGGTATTCGTGAAATTAGTATTTTTGCTCGTAATGATCAATACTTTGTTCAAGCAGAGGAAAATGCAAATTACATCAACAACGAAATGAAATCATTTGGTGTCAAAGCTAACCTTTTCCCACTTGAAGACAAAGACGCTTTCCGTCGTGAAGTAGCTGAAAGTGCGATCTTAGCGAATGGAACAAGCCTTGGCATGAAACCATTAGATGAGCTCAGCATCATTGATGATACACTTGATGTACTGCGTAAAGACTTAATCGTGACAGATGTCGTTTACAACCCGCAAAAAACAAAGCTTCTTGCTCAAGCACAGGAAGCTGGCGCCAAAACGATTAACGGTCTTGGCATGATGCTATGGCAAGGTGCTCTTGCATACAAACTCTTTACTGGAGAAGATATGCCAGTTGAGCAAGTGAAACAGATTCTGTTTGAAAACGACCGTTTCTAAACGAAACATATAAAAAAGACGACCTCCTTCTTAGGAAGTCGTCTTTTTTATTCATGTATCATGATACGACGGTAGCGATACAGAATGTACATTGCCCCGATAATAGCGGCAACCGCCACAACAGCATCAAACATAAAGATCTGTAATATGGTCGAATGGCTTTCGATTAAACCAGTTACGACTGGGATGACGATGGCCGACACCCCGCCTGCTGTTGAGATAATCCCTGTCATCGTTCCTTTGTTCTTCCAGAAGAACTCAGCCATCACCGTTAACGTCAGCTGAAAGACACCCGCAGTTGAAAAGCCAAGTACAAATGCATTAACGGTCCCTATGACTGGAGACTTCACGACCAATAGCACACAGATGGAGACAAGTGTAATGATCGGATAGACAAGTAGCACAGTCACCGGACGAACAATGCGGCGCAAAAGAAATGTGAGCAATAACACAGACAGCAAACCACCCATGCTATAGTAACTAAGCAGCTTCACAGCACTGCCAGAAGCCATCCCCAATATTTCCTCACCGTACGTAGGCAGCCAAATTTGCGGCAAGGCGTAGAGACCATTTGACGTAAAACTGATCACAATGAGTGCGATCCCTTCCCTCCAAAACGTAGGCTCTGACGAGAAACGCGGCAGCTCCTCATGCTCCATCACCTGGACTTGCTCCACTTTGCGATGATTGGGAAATGGCAATGTCCACAGCATCAAAACATTCACAAGATAGATAAAAGCAGGAACAAAAAACGCAATCCCGTAAAACAAATCATGCTCCGCTAAAAAGAAAATAGCCAGTGGCAGGATGGTCGCCCCAATCGAAATAAAAGCCTTCACCATCACATTCGCAGATCCCGAGTTTTGCGGAAAAGCCTCCATTAACGCTGGGTACGTTCCTGCATCCATTGCCGAATTCGCCACCCCTGCCAAAATCGCAAACGCAAAGGCGATTTGATAATTTGGAGACAATGGGATTCCAATGAGGAACACCGCCATCAGCACACCTGAAACCAAAATCACCGGCTTTCGCCCAAAACGATCTGACAGCACACCTGAAAGACCATACGTGAGCACCCTGCCAATGCCAAGTGCGGATATCATATAACTAACCCCTGCACTATCGGTATTTAATTGTTTGATTAAAAACGGCATATTCGAAGCCAAAATAATATTGACCATACCTAATAAAAAATAATTGATATAAAGACTAGAAGCCGTTCTCAAATACGGATTCCTCATACTGACACACCCCTCAACACCATTGCAATGAAGTGACAAATAATGGCTACGCTTACAAGATCTCATGCGTGAGGAGGAACAGCTTCACAACCTTCACATGCAAACATCTCATCATCTCATGCAGCTCACAGCTTACATGCCCTTCATTTATCAAGCATTTCTTCAAATTTTCACTAGGTCTTATTTTATATGAATGTGAAAGGTAATGATAGTGAATTGCTTAAATTTGAGGGAAATGATTGATCCAGCGTATGTACCATTGATACAAAAAAGGAGTGGTCCTCTGCCACTCCCCTTTTATCTCTCAATTCTTTTCATCGTTTATTTTCAATCCATTTTGACACTGATTCTTCATTTCATTGAAAGCTTTTTAGGTGTTCGATAGGAAACCTTAATTTTCGATTTTCTCAATCTTGACGCTTGGAATCGTGATGTCACCATCTGTCGTGGATTCATATGTAATGACCCCATCAGAAGTCCCCATAAATGTAATCACGTCACCTTCTAAGACTCGCGATTTGACGAGATCGGCTGGATAATCACCATAAACAATATCATTGTAATAATCATCTACAGCTACTCTTATTTCTGTCGTGCCGTCGCCCTCCATTACTTGGACAACTTCACCTTTAAATTTCACCTTTTCACCTTTATATTTGTCTGGTGTTCTAGCCAATTGATCGTAAGTAATTCCAGTATCGTAACCCTTTTTCTCTTGTTCTTCCGCTTTTTTCTTCGCTAATTCTGCTTTCTTTTTCTCTTCTTCTTTTTTAGCTTTTGCTTCTTCTTCTTTTTTCTTTTCTAATTTCTCTAATTTCTCTTTTGCTTCAGCTTCTGCTAGCTTTGCATACGGAGCTAATTCATCTACTTTTTTCTGCAATGCTTCGTTTTCTTTCTTTAGCTTTTCACTTGCTTTTGACGGTGATGTACCAGACATTGCCGATCCAATAAACAGAGCAACGATGGCAACCACAATATACTTCCAACTTTTCTTTAAAAACTTCATTTCAAACTTCCTTCCTCAAAAAGATATAGTGTTTCATCACAAAATCAACTTCCTGAAACGCACATTTTTGGATGATAATATCTATATCGGACAGAGAAAGAAATTTTTAACAAAAAAATAGATCTTTATACTCAATATTCTCCCTTGAAAACAAAACGACTAATCTTTAGACTTACTTTTGATTTTAAGAACAAAGAGCATATTCATACAAAATTAACCCTGTGAGCAGCAATTGATCACATAACCCCAATTAAAATCTCCATATATCCTTTCACTTCGACTGATTAAACATTCCTGACAATTCTCACAGCCCCCAAGTACTTAACTCATAAACATATTCCGTACGCTCCATGCATAATCCGATTTGTGCTCAAGAAGTTTAGTTACATGATTAAACACTTCATCCACATTCATTAAAAGCGCTTCAATTTCATGCTCTCGGAAAAAAGCAATCTGCCTTGTTTAGGAGTCTCTTTCACCCTTTCGGCCATCTCTTTTAACACTTGTGTAGACTTTTCAATATGCTCTAGATAGTTGTCTCCATGTATTTGAATTTTATGTTCTCTCGATTGAAGAAATGTAAATACCTTCTGACAAAACAATTGATTTTCTTCAATCTCTAACAAAGGGGCTTCTGGAAGTGTCATATAGCTTAATTCGCTCATTAAGTGCTTACTTCTGCTTTTTCTTTTTAAGGTTTCCTTTTTTGTTTTTCGGTTTTTATTCATTACAAGATCACCTCCACAAGGCATATAAACACTTGCTCTCTAGTGAACTCAACCTGGGAATTTCTACTGTGTTTGTGGGGGAATGATGCTAGATAGGCAATCAATATAAATGGGGGTTTTTATAAAATAATTAATCATGACTCTTATATTGTTTAATATCTAGAATGAACGCTCCTACTTACTCTCTTTTTACAATGTATCATTTTTCATCCGTGTAAATGAAATAACCTTAATCAGTATTAAACCAATCAAGGTCTTATTTCATCATTAGACTTCATTAAAAACGAACTAATTTGAATGTGTTTTTGAAATGAAATCTTGAAGAACTATCTTTGCTGGTGGGTTCGCACTAGTAGCCAACATTTGATTGATCCGTTCTAAAATTTGAGGATGTTGCAGTACGATTTTTTTACCCTCTTCAATGGGATAACTTCTTAATGTATCAATACAAATCTCAAATAATTCCGTATCATTGGTATTCAGCAAATCCATTAAAATATTGAACTCATATTCATTGCACTCATTATCCAGACAGTACGCAATTTTCCGCTGCCACTCTATTGGTTTATTGAGCACCTGATTTGATAGTTCTTCCCAATCGTTCAAGCTAAAATCCGAGAGTATCTCACTAGCAATCAAACACCCATCGTCATACCACGAATCTACTGTTGTATCAGCAGATAAAAGATTATCTAATTCCTTAAACACGTTTAATACCTCCATTTAGTTCAAATTAAAATCCTGATGGACGTAAAGCATTTTCTGTACCTGTCGGATAGCCGCTAATTACATCTTTCCCGACTTTAATTACATCAATTTCTACACCATCAATACGTGCTCTATGCCAAGTTGCTCTATCTCTTAACCTTGATGAAATGGCTGCTGTATCGCCAACCTCGGTAATACTTCTGAGAATTCGCTCATCCTTCCACGAATCAGGAAAGAGCGTACTTTTTTTAATTTTGGATATATTTCCATCAGGAAACTGTTTTGTAAATAAAACATTTTTTTCCATCCGCATTTGTTGATAATACTTCAACTGCAAATTTTTCATTATCATTATTAATGTTGGACGAATGCCCACCTATTAACTGATTTTTCGGGACCTTACGTTGCCCTTCAAGAATTTTAGCCTCAATCTCTGGACGAATTACTGTTTTTTCAGTAGAATGTCGACCTTCACTTTTAATCCCCATCTTCCCATGAAACCCTTTCGCCCCAAATGGCAAAAGCATGCCAAGCGCCGCATTCATACTCGCTTCCTGCTGTTCTTTTGAGATCTTATTTCCAAACATGTCTCGGCCTGTAATCGCTTCGCTAAAGCCGTTGGTGGCGGTGAGGCCATACAAGCCTTTTTGAGATGTTTTTAAGGCATCAAAAGACTTCTGTGATGTCTTGTAAATGTCGACTGCTCTGACTGCGGCTGACGTAGCTTGAGTCGTTTTATAGACGGCTTTTCCGCCTTTGAAAATGCGTCCTGCCTAACCGACGACTGGGATATAACCCGCTGCTGCCATGCCGCCTGCAGCGACTCGCTGGCCTGCGGTGAGTTCTTCACCTGTGATCGGGTCAACGCCTGTTGCGGCACGTTTTGCATCGTTTACGCCGGTCAGCTCGTTGACGATATTTCCACCATAATCGAGTGCTTTTTCATACCAAGGACGGTTGGCAAGGGCTTCTTGTTCCTTTGCGATCTCACGAGCTTCTTGTTGTTCTTTTTTGATTTTGAGATATTCAGAAGTTTGCTTTTCAATATCGCTTTTTGCCTTGTAGATTTCACTATTTTGATACGCTTTCTTGTCACAATTCATAGGTGAAATGGCTTTTCCGTCATTTGTGGCATTCATCATTTCTGCGTATAATGCCATTGTAGCCTGCTGCTCCGTCTCTGACAAAGCATATTCATCTTTTAGATTTTGATCAAGCTCTATTAAATCTTTAACCGTTTTCTTCCGTTCATCTTCCGCATCTGCAATCTTTTCGTCAAAGGTTTTACTATCAAATACCTCCAGAGAAATGAGGTCATCAATATCTTGAAAAATCGTTTTGAGTGCCTTTTTTTGATCCTTCACGATGCTTTTGGCATTCTTGATTCCCATATGTACAGCGTTGTCTAAAAAGTGTTTTCTACAAAGGTGTCGCCGCCAAAATTTGTATCATCAAGTGTCCCAGAAACACCTTCATGAAAGGCTTTTTGTTTATCTATGAAGCTAATAAACATGTCCACATTTCCGGCGAGTTCTTTGTAGAAGCTTTTAATGTTATCAGCACCTTTTCCAGTGAAGTCGTCACCGAGGTTGGCAACACCTTGTAATGCCTTTTTTAAATCTATCATTTGTCCGCGGAGTTCCTGATAGTGTTTTGCCCTTGTATCCATGGCACTGGTTAGTGCTTTTGCATCTAAATGACATAAAAAATGGAATTAACCCTCTATCTAATTTACCCACTAATTCGGATAAACGAGTTTATCAATTGTAGGGATATAGAAAAAGCCAGACAGTTCATTATACTCTGTCTAGCCACATGTTCACGTTACTTATAGTCAATGATTGGTCCTTTATCCATCAAAACATCGATCTCATTTGCATATTTCATTTTTAATTTAGGTCTGCGCTCGGAATTTGGTTTGCTATAAAGCTCCAATGGACAGATGACCACACCATCATTCGTGTTTTGAAGAATACCTGGAACACAAGAATAAATTCGATCATTGTCATTTGCATGTTTCGCGTGAATCGTGACAGACGTTCCTTGATGATTATCGATACTCATAGACACTCTATATCTATAGAAAGAACCTGTTCCATTTGATTGAGCAGAGTAAACAACGGGTACCACCGCAAGGATATCATCATTTAACCTTAGTTTAATGACTTCTGTTTTCATTGATTCACGATCTCTACCGACATCTCCCATATGCTCAACAGCCCCGTTACCGTAACTTTCAGTAGGCTTTGCTACTGTTCTCTTTTAACCTTTAAATATTTCTTCCCTCTCTCTTGAGTAGTTAGCCCGTCAATGAGAGTATCACCATAAAAAACGACTAAATAATCCCCCTTACCTATAAGAACAACTGGAAAAGCTTGATGTTTTTGCAGACTCATTTCAACATCATCTGGATGAATCTCGACTTCCATTTCATGTCCAATGAATGCATACTCGAACGTAAGAGTATGATAAAGTTCTACAAGACACTGTACGATCTCCTGTTGAATACGAACTACATCATGTGAAACAACCTCTGTCCACTTTAAATATAGAACGAACCCCACAAAACCAGCTTCTTTTTGTATGTTCATGGTCGTATGTTTTAGACATGTTCCCGCCAATTCAAATTCTGTATAAAAACCTTCCAAGTAATTGTTTTTGATTTTATTCTCTTTTACATCATGTTCGATCCATGCTTCGCCATTAGCGTCCTGACTAAACTTTACTTTTGTTATTGACATTCCTTTTTTTGTTAAGTAGTCAGTCAGTTTGTGAAAAGTGGTTATTAAATGAATGTCATCATAGAATACCTATCCGATATTGATATATCCTCCTAAAGCTATGCTGACCCCCCCCCCCGCTTTCTTTTTGTTTTGTTCAAGCATACTACAAAAAAGCAGATTCTCTTTGAACCTGCCTTTTGATCTATCATTATTTTCTTTCAGCCTTAAACGTCTTTACCGTCTTACTACTCTCTGACATGCCTTTTCCTGTAACGGTGACGTAGATCTTTCCGCCCTTAGCGCCTAGTTGTTTGATGGTCACCTTCACAACCTTACCTTTAGAGACCGTTGACTGACCAATTAATTTTCCTGATTGGTTATAGATTTTAACAAGATCCTGTTTCGCTAATTGACTGACGGTGATCACGTCATTTTTCTTCTTGTTGTTGACGATGTTAATTTGGTTGCCTTTTAATGCAGAGGTTGGCTCACCTTTAAAAGAAACAGCTTGTTTTCCGCTTTCCAGCATCTTATCAGTGCTTCGTGTAACAAGTACTTTGCCGCTCTTAGCCCCAACTTGTTTGACGTACAATTTGATGGATGAACTTTTTGCCGGTTTTGATGTGACAAGTAATTTACCGTTTGTTGAGTAGACTTTGATGATGTCTTTTTTCTTGATCTTACTCACTGTAATGACGTCATTTTTATTTTTGAGATTATTGATTTTGATCTGGTTGACTTTTAGAGCGTCTGATTTTTCACCTTGATAGCGAATTGGTACTCGATTTCCCTCTTTTAGACCAGGCTCTTTCATGCTGATATAAAGCGTTCCACTTGTTTTACCCAATTGTTTCATGGAAATCGTCATGTTCGAGCTCGATGCAGTTTGCTGAGCAATCGCTGTTCCACCAGAAGCTTGTTTAAAGATTTTGATGACGGATTGTTTTTTGATTCCTTTTATCGTCACCGTATCGTTTTGACCTTTATTGTTCGTCACCTTCACTTGAGATGCTGCAAGCGAAGATGTGACGATTTTTTTGACGGTTATAGCAGGCAGGGAGACCTGTCTATTTCCACTTAGCAACGTGATCGTCACTTTAGATCCCTGTCTTAATTTCCCCGTTTTTAATTTGAAGTTTTTGCCTGGCGTAATGGCAAATGGTCCATATTTCTTTTTCGTGGAACTTGTGCTGAGCTTGGACATCGCTTTAATTGTGTTATTCGATGAATCAGATTGCACTTCTACAACAGCTTTATCCCCAAAAGTACTGGTACCATTAATGGTATCACTTGAGTCATCGATTTCTTCCACAAATACTTTCTGTACATCTTCTTGAGATTGATTTGCTTCAGTCGGGTTATCAGCCATGAACGACTTTACGGTCATTAAGTCGCCACCGATTAGCTTTGAAACAGGAACTTCATAAAACCCTTTAGCGTCTGTCTTACCTTCTCCAATGATTTGGCCCTCTCCATTTAGAATATGGACGATACTTTCTGGAGTTGCGGTTCCACTAATTGATGTTGATAGCTGGGTAAATGGGTTGATTGTTGGAGCCGTCGATTTGATACGAAAAAATCTTTCATTCAAAACATTGTCATATGCTGGTTCCATGACTTGTAATTTATTTTGGTCTAAGAGCTTTAGGGTATCTTTGTCTACACTAAATTCAAAATTTCCATCTCCATCTGCTGTCACCGATTGATTAATGACACCAGATTTCTCGTTTTTAAAGACGATCTTTGCATAAGGGATTCCCGTTTGGCCTTTCACTGATTTAGACCATTTTGTCGTAGGAATAAGTGAGATTTTATTAGGATTAACAATTTTTTTGTAAATGTCGATATTGCTTCCAGTCGTCATTTTCACTGTTAGGAATGTGCCTGCATTTAGGACAGGAAGCTTTAAATGAATGGCATCATTAAATGTTCCTGAGGCAATCACTTTACCATCTTTCATGACCTCTACTTTTGTGTTCTTCACAGTTTTCCCAGTTAGCTCCTGAGAAGTATCATATATCGGATCTAATGAGGTAAACGATTCCTTGAAAATATACACTTTGTTTGAAGAAAGCTTTGTCCCATTTTGGTCATACGTATCTAACTCCACCGTTTGGCCTGAACTAAAGTTCTGAGAAAACAACTTAAAGTTTCCGTTACTATCTGCTTTTGCGTAGTGCATATATCTAGATTTCCAGTTACTCGGAACACCCCAATCTACGAATGCAACGATTGCATTTGGCGCTGTTTTACCCGTCAGATAATTATCACCATATTGATAACGATCAACTGTTGTTATTGTTCCACCCTCTGCGGCACTCACATTTTCTTGTATATGAAAACTCAACATCATCATACAAAGAATAGAAGCTACTACTTTCAGGACTATTTTCATAAATATATCCTCTCATTTCCTATTAATGTGTTTATATACAAATATTATACATTTTAACCAATATAGTTACAAGGTTTAATGTTGAGCCTAAAGACTTATATAAAATCCATATTCATAGATATAGAGGATGATGTCGATCGATTTTTCATTTTGCATGAATAATACAAATTCATCACATCAAAAATATTCATTTTACGAATGCATCCTACACACTTATGATGAACACAACAACATGTTTAGGAGGATTCGTCAGATGAAAGATATTAGGGTGTATCATGTCGATGCGTTTACAACTGAGAAATTTCGAGGTAATTCCGCTGGGGTGGTGTTGGATGGGGAATGGTTAACGGAGGATGAGATGCAGAATATCGCCAAGGAGTTGAACTTACCCGAGTCCATTTTCTTGCTGCCGGCACATGATGAGAAAGCCGATTATCGAGTGAAATATTTCACTCCAACGGAAGAGGTCAATTTCTGCGGGCATGCGACGGTTGGGTTGACTTGGCTTTTAGCGACGGAGCTAGGGATGGCTAAAGAAAAATCAGGGGTGGTGTTAGAAACAAAGATCGGCCATGTTCCCGTTGTATGGCACGAAGAGAATGGCAAAGTTGTGGATGTGGAGATGACACAGGTCACGCCAAAGACGCGAGATTTTATCATCGATGTAGAAGAGCTTAGTGACATGCTCGGTATAAGCAGTGACAGGATTGATCCATCCTATCCTATAAAATTAGCAAACACCGGAAACTGGCATCTTCTGGTTCCGCTGAAACACCAGGATGACATTGATCAAGCAGCACCAAACTTAGCAACTTTAGGGAAAATGAATAAAGAGCAGGATATCACAACGACTCATCTTTATACGTTTCAATCCACAAAGGACTGTGATCTTTATACAAGGGATTTTGCACCTGGCATTGGCATACCCGAAGATCCTGTAACGGGAGCAGCAAACGGGGCATTGGCCGGATATCTTTATTTGGAAGGGGTCATTCCTCAGCAAGAAACCACTCATCTGAGCATTGCCCAAGGTGATGCAATCGGCAGACCAGGATTGCTTCGTATCACGGTCATTCCGAATGAAGCAAAGCCGGTCATTAAAGTAGCAGGTGCAGCAGTTATTACCATTCGTGGGATGATCACGCTATAAATTGATCAGCTTGAATAGAGACTCTCGTTCAAGCTGAATCTATTTAAAATGATCTTTGACTGCTTCAATCCATCTTTTAGTAGAGGGAGAGGCTGCGTTAAAAGATTTAAATGCCATATTGATTTCTCGATAAACACTGGTCTCAAGTGGAATTACGTTCGCATGAGGCACCTGAGGCGGCAAAATCAACTTCGGAATGATCGTGAGCCCAAGGCCTTCCTGAACCATAGAGATGAGCGTATTGTTGTCCCCAATCTCAAATAAAACATGGGGTTTTACGCCTCTTTCTTTTAATATGTTCTTAATGAGTTGATCACAGCCCGCTTTTGGCATAATAAATGGTTCATCTTGGAACGAAGCCACTTCCATCACCTTCTTTGTATGGAAACGATGACTCTCTTGCATGAGCACCACCAATTCATCTTGAAACAGTGGAACAGTTTACAAATCTCTAGGTGGCTGCGTTAAAAAACCCAGATCAACGGTGCCAGAAGCGATCCACTCTTCAATCTCTTCATATCCGCCTTCGTATAACTCCAATTGGATATTGGGATAACTTTTCGTAAAACGATGAATGAGCTGCGGAAGCATTTTTGAAGAAAAACTAGAAAACGTGCCGATCTTAATACTCCCCACTTCCATCCCTTGAATCAACGCCGCCTCCTGCTCAAGCAATGACGCATGATGAATGATTTGGCGGATATGTGGCATCACCCGCTCACCTGCATCTGTCAGCGACAGCCCGTTTCGATTCCGATGAAGCAGCACAATCCCAAGCTCTGACTCAAGCTTCGCCATATTATGACTCACCCCAGACTGCGTCAGCCAAGCTTCTCACCGGCTTTTGTAAAACTGCCGCATTCGACGACTGTTTGAAATACTTTGTATGGGAATGTCATTCGTTTGCTCACCTCACTTTAGATCTTGGCAAAACCTACTGTTAGACATGTCTGTGATTTTTCGATTTAATTGTTGTTCGACCAATTGAAAACATGTCTGCTGAATCCATAAACGTTTAAATGTATAGAGTTGTTCTTTTTCATCGCCATGCATCTCTTCATCTTTTTCTAACTGAAAATCTGTCAATTCGATTTTGTCATGAACATGCATATGAATAAAAACATGCGCATTGTGAAAATCATGCATATGCTCTACTAAAGCTGAGATATTGGTGATAAAGTCATCAAATATATCTTCTTCTAGCGTTTTCTTGAGATCTAGATGGCTGTGCACATCCATTGATATGTAATTATCTCTTTCATCCAGTTCTTCTTGAGTAGCCAGAGGGTTATCATGAATCGTTGCTTTTCTATTTAAATCTGTAATCGAGAAATAGACGATGATGTCTTTATTATCGAGAAATTCATACGCCCATATCTCTGCATCTCTTAATCTTAAAATGCGGGTGAGGTTGTCCAACTTTTTAAACCCTCCAATTAATTATTCGTCGACGAAGACCTAGACGCCGCTTCATCCGCTTTCACACAATCAATCGCAACAACCAATGCAATCATCACAGGCTCCATCTCTTCTTTCAAAATATCCACCTTGTAGCTATCCCCCCAAGTAAACCATTCCTTCTTTACCTGACCGATCACTTCGCCGCTTTGCAACACTTGGAAATTCATATCCCACCAGTTCCCTTGTACTTCGATACCAGCAGCATCAATTGAATATTTTGCTTTGAAGAACGTAAACTCTTTTTTGATCGTCAATACCTCTTGCCCACCGACTTCTACTAAAAACTTCGGTAAAAAGCTGAACATTTTCTTCGTGATTACAGCGATGACGTCTCGTTCTGTATTCAAAATGGTAAACGTCTTTGGCACCTTCATAAAGCTGCCTTCGACCACATATACATCATTCTCCTGTTGGTCCTTTACCGTAAACCTGCCGCTCAGACTAAATACCTTTTGCTTCATATATAGCTGCTTCATAAGTACCTCCGATTCCGTTCAAAAATTTATCCGTTCTTCCCTTACCCCTGATTATACCAAATAATAGAATGTGCAAAAAACCACCTGCTATCAGGTGGTTTTCGATTACTGATCCATTTTCAGAGATTCTTTTTCATATGTTTGAAAAGCATCTTCCATTCCCATGATGACCTCTTTTATTTTGACATAACCACTTGTATAAGGAATAGAATCTCTAATCTCTTCCCACATAAAATGATAGAACTTCAGGTCATCTGTTTCACACATCACAAAATCTGTGTAATCCTTACCCGGAAGAGCTTCAGCATCAAAAAAGCGCACCGTCACATGTTCCTCATATTTCTGCATCAACTCTTGCAGCGAAGCCGCATGGGTTCTGCGCTCCTCTCGTGGTAAAGCAAGCCAAGATGGATAGAACTCTAATAAAACAACCATCATATATTTCATCATCAAGCCCCTCGATTCTTCTATGATGTGATGATTGTACGCCAGTTCTAGAGAATGTGCATTAACATAGGTTAATGTTCAGCAGGATGCAGCAGCCTGCTCAGCGAAACTGGAGAAATACCGATATATGAGGCAATATGATATTGAGCGATACGTTGATGTAACCCGGGATATTTCAATAAAAACGCCTGATATCGCTCAATTGCCGGCAAATATAGCAGTTCCCTCTCACGCTCTTCCTTTCTCGTATACAGCCTCTCTACACTAACCCGAACAAACCGCTCCCACATATGACTTCTATCCATCAACATTTGAACAATAGAATCCTCCATCGCTTCAATCGAATAAGGAGAAGGCTGCCCGTTGATCATACTTGCATAAGAAGTAGCAAAATCATCTTCCAACGTAAAAGCCACGTTGTACTCCCTGCCATCCGGTAACAAATAGAAGAGACGGAAGAGACCTGTTATGCAGAAATAGGCATGCTTCACTGGATCGCCAGCCTTGATCATGCATGTACCCGCTTTTAACTGTTTAATCGTTGTTCCATCTTTGAAAGCTTGCCAATGATTTTGTTCAATTGGATATTTCGATATTTTGGTTTTGAAAATGTCGTATGGGTTAGTTATTTTGTCCATCTGTAAGTTACCTCTCTAGTAATAGAAGACTTGATATAAAATAGTGTCAGAAAACACTCAGGTTATAATGGAAATATAAGCGAAGATGAGGGGAGAAACAATGAAAAACATCACTTTTTTTGACTGGACCATCCATTTACAAGCAGACTTAACAGCGATTACCGATCATCATGAAAAGAAAATGGTCATTTTAGAGCCATCTATTGAACTAAATAGCATCATCTGGTTGGATGACAACAACGAGCTACAAATCAAACCTACTTGGGATTGTGTCATTTCAATTGATCCAACCAATAAATCACTGACAATCCGGCAAACAAAAGAAGTATTCGGAGATGTGTACGAATGAAAATAGGAGGAACTATGAAGAAAACTACTTTTTATGATTGGACGATTCACTATCCTGAACATTTAACAGCCGTCAAAGATGATACAGAAAAGAAAATGGTTTTTCTAGAACAAACGGTTGAATTCAAAGGGATTATCCGTATTGATGAGAATGATGAACTGCAAATTAAGCCGACATGGGATTGTGTCATTATTGTGAATGCAAAACAGATGTCTGTCACAGTTCGTGATGCAGAAGACTTTGTAGGTTTACCATAGAAATAAAAAAGTCTCGTTTGAGGAAAATCACTCAAATGAGACTTTTTTATTTATTATTTAATACCCATTTACAAAGTACTCTATAGTTTCTAATTCATCTTCTTTCAGTTCTCTGTTCACGTAATTTTGATATTCTATCGTGATTTTCTGTTGATCTCCACCACAAAGATCAGTGTATTTCGCCATCATCCTCAGCTTGTCTGTTTCCTGACGAAACTCTTCTTTTGACCACGGTCTTTGGTGTGAAGGAATATACGTTTCGGCATCAAAAGCTTCTAACTCATCTAAAAGACGCAAGATTTCTTTTACCGTATAATGTACTTTTTCAGCATACATTTTCGGATAAATGCAATCAGCAAGAAACAGGATTTTTTCCTCTTTCACATACACGATCACTGAATCTGCGGCATGATCGCCCCCAACATGCTGCACAACACAAGTGACCCCGCCAAGATCAATCTCCATCCGACGATCAAACGTCACATCCGGTAAAACGACCTGAATCTCTCGATGATTCTTAAATTCTTCTTTTATCGCCTTCGCGCAAAACTCAATCTCCGTTCCTTCCTTCACCCGCTCATCAATCGCCTCATCTGACCAAGAAAACGGAAGAAGCTTCTCCATTTCCTTTCTGGTTTTTGCAGAAGCAACTGAAACCGCATGAGGCAGCGCCGGCAGACCAAAAATATGATCCCAATGCCAATGCGTGAGGACAACCAGATCAGGCTTGGCGTTCTCTTGTTTTAAGGTCTTTTGGATAAAATAGTTCGCATGATCTTCTGAGTTACCAGCATCGATCATTAATGTTTTGTTATTGCCTACGACCATGCCTAGGATGGGGCGGTCGGTGAGTGATACTGGTGTGATGTAGGAGAAGGTTTTGCCTATTTTTTTGATTTTGTGCAATAATTATTAACTCCTTTCATAAATATAGTGTTATCCTCTTTAATTAAAGAAAGAAATAAATATATAGATAGTTACTTAACTTTCTATCCATTCAAATATACTCTTAATATCCGAAACGTTTGTCTCAACTAATGCTTTTGCTAATATTGAATCTGTTAATGAAATGCCGTATTTTGCTTTTATAAAGGATCTCACTTTTTTAATTATTGGTTTACCTCTAGCCCATTTCAAATATTCTTTTATATTTTGTTTCTTTTTTTCAAGTATTTGTTTAGATTCATTAAGACATTTAGATGGTCCCCATTTAGGATTTAATTGAGACAATTTATCCATTTGTTTATCTAAATGGACACTTTCTGTTTCTTCTAATATATACTTTAAAATTTTAATTATATCCTCTTCGGTTAATTCAAGATCTAGTGACTTCAAAGCGGCTGTTAAAACTTTAGGCTTAATTAATAAGTTCTCAACTTCATGCACATTAAGAACAAATGGAGTTAAATTATATTTATTAGCTTCATTGCAATATTCTACTAAATAATCCTCTGTATCAAAATCTCGATCTATAACAAAAGCAACTTTGCTATTAGGAAAATGTTTTTTATAAAATTCACTCGCCAAAAATAACCCAACTTTATTACTTTTCCCCTTAAATGTATTTACTAACACTTTAGACTCGAAATCATCCCCATATTTTTCTCTCAATATACATTTCCATAAAGTTAAATCCTCATCTTCTGAAAGTAAGTTTTTAGATTTAGGGTTAATTCTTAACTTATCAAGTTTGTCTAAGCCACCTAAATCTATATATGCTTGCACCATAGTTGCATCTGTTCCATCGATTTGAACTTCTTGATTTGAATTTAACCATATTATAGAGTTTGGAGAAGTGTTCTGTAAAAATTCCCTGGAATGAGAAGATATAATTACTTGAAATTCTCTCTCTTCACTAAGTTCTTTTAAAGTTTGGAGTAGTTTCAATTGATTATCTGCATGTAAATGTGAATCTGGTTCATCTAATAATAATATTTTGGGATTATACTCAAATATATATGATAGTATCTGGAGAGTTTGTAAAAAACCAGTTCCTGTAGTAACTATATCGAAATAAATCCCCTCATTACTTTTTTCAACCTCTACACTCAAGTACTCATCTGTGTCCTCATTATAACCCACTCTTAAATTTGTAATATTAGGGAATATAAATTTCAATTTATCTACCAATTCATTAAATTCATCTTTCTTTTCTTGATTTAACCCTAAAGAAACCACTATATTTCTTAACACAAGGTTTGCATCACCAACTGTTATTGATTTAGTTCTAGCGTACCTTCCAACATAGTTTTCTTTGGATAAAATCCCAGCCAATCCTGGAACTAATAGTGTACTAGGGTTTTTAGAATTAGCAAAAGATTCTAGAACTTCTGATTTTAGATTCTCGCTAGTTTCGAACCTTACTGCAACATTACCATTTTTCCCTTTTCTTAGAGCACATTCAATATATTCATCCTCAAAATATAATTTAATTTTTGCTTCATTAGACTGAGTAAATTTATTATCTTTCCAAATAGCATCTACATTCGATAAGGGAATTATTTTCAAATCATCAAATGTTAATGTCGTATTAACCAATTCTAACTTACTTTTTTTCTGAAGAGAATGTTTTATAATCTCGTGCGCTAGTAGAATTGCGTGTAAAATAGTGGACTTGCCACTATTATTTTGCCCAACAATTAATGAAAAGTGAGCTAATTCAATTTTTTTATAAGCATAATTTTTAAAATTTGTTAGTTCACAGTAAGTAATCAAAGTATTCACCTCACCTTTTTATTCTTGCATAAAAATAGGTATATCTATAAAACAATAGATATAACTACTTAATTTTTAAGTTACTTATGATAAGGCTCACCACAATGTATCTAAATGCGGTGAAAAGTTATTAATATTCCACAAAATTAGATGTCTACCTTAGTAGACAAAATAGGGTTTATATCTTAACTCAAAAGTATATCTTTTATTTTTTTCGCTAAATTGTTTATTGCAACTTTATTCGTCCCAGTAATAAAGATAGGTTCTTCATTAATATTGTCTCTAATATTTATATAGTCTGATTCATTCCAAACTATTTTCCCCTCTAGCCCTTTAAAAAGGTTGTACAATAAATTTTCTATTTTCTTTAATAAGTCTATTTTAAAATCTAAATTATTATTAATATCTCTAAATGATTCTTCCATCCTTACTTTAGAAAATCCTATATATTGCATTATTTCCGGAAATATCTGCAGCCATGCTCCAACACCTAATGTCTTAGGAAGTTGTGACTTTTTATGATTCAAAACCATTTCAGTATGCTCTAAATCAGTTGGATCTGTAGCTAAAACTGGCCAATCATTTTGAAATGTTTTCCTTATCATTCTAAAATAAGAGTATAAAACCTCAAATTGATCTTGTTCACTTAAATTTTCAAGAATACCTTTATGTATATGTGGATAGATTTGATCCACAAAAAAGGCTTGCGAGATCGATCCTGTTCCTGTTCCTAGCATTCTAATTTGTTTATAAAAAGGCGATGATTTTGATTTATAAAATGTCACACATATACTATGGCATTTTTTTAAACTGTTTATCTCTTTTTGTTTCAATTTTCCATTATCATTATCCTCACTTAAAACTGGCAATAAATCATACATTAAAGATTTATCTACAGATTTTTGATTTGAGTTTATATCTATAAATATTTTAGATGATACCGTTAGAGAAACCCCGAATAATAAAACTATAGGTACCTCTAACTCATCGATAATTTCTGAATCACTCATTATTAAACCTGCTAAACGATGCTGTCCGTCAATAGCTGTTAGCTCAAAGGTTGGATCCAATTTCATACTATACATATCCAGATTTTCATTTTCTATTTTTACCAGAGAACTGTAGTCTTCAATAAAATCACCATCTCTTTTAAAACACCCTAATATTAATGCATTAGGTAGAAAATTATTATCCCCTTTTATATAATTTGACAATTTTTTCATTTTATCAAGGTTAATCGCTCTTTGAATATTATTAGTACCATAACGATATTCTACTTTTAATTGTCCTAACTGTTCTAAATATGTTTCAAATTTCAATTCATCCATTTCATTTAAACTATCAATATACGGATATCTAAAATTTAAGACTATGTATTTTTTAAGGTCCTTAACCTTCATCTTAGAGATATAAAAGCTTTCTTTTTTTTGTTGTATTTTTATCAATGGTATCTTCATATTTCTCCTCCTAACATCTTTCTAAAGTAGATGCTTCTAACTCTTCTTCTCTTTCTAAAGGAACTGCTCCAGATAAGTTTTCCCCTTCGCCATCTCTTTCAAGAGGCGTTCTTTCTTCTTCAATTTCATCAATAATATTTTTTTCTTTTTGCATGCTATTATAATAAAAATCCATAATATTTGGTAAATCTCTAAAATAAATTATTTCTGAATCCCATTTATATTTAAGAATCCCAACAATTATTTCTGCCAGTACATAAAATCCAAAACTTGTACAAAGATTAATTACTATAGTTTGTAAAACACTGTTAGTTATTAAAAAAACCGCTAATAGGGATATTAAAAATAAACCAGTAAAAATAGCTAATAACCATTTATCTAACTGCTCAATTCTGTTCTTCAAAGTAACATTTATTTTTAAAATCTTTTCGTAGTCAAAATTAACCTTACCTGAATCATCCACTGGATATACACAGCAATTACTCTCTTTCTTGATTTCAAACCCTAATTTATCTCCAATAATATTTCTTATGTTTTTCCTAATACTGTTAATGCATTTTATTACGTCTTTATCCTTGCAAAAAATTATAATATCCAATTTTTTAAATGCTTCAGTATTAGGTGTTATTGATTCAAATATATAATATTCGTAATCGTTGTCATCAAAAGCTAATACTTCACCTAATTCTAATAGTGATTTTATAAAGAATAGTTTTGAAGAAGCAAATGTACGATTAATTAAATTTTTATAATCTTTCTCTGATTTATCACTCTTTAATTTTAAATCAGAATTTTCATAGTATATTTTCACTAGATTTTCATTCACATTTAAATGTTCTATTGATTTTTTAGATCTTCTAAAAATCCCTTCGCATTTAATAGCTAACATAATCTCCCTCACTTTCAAAAAATGATTCCCTTCAAATAATACTAAATATTTCAAATTAATTAAAGGAGAATAAAAAAGCCTAACTAATGGGGGGACTGACCCATAAGATGAGACAGGGATCAAAACACCTTTATACAGCCAATTGCCGATAGTTTATCGGTGATTGGTTGTTTAGTTTCGTTTGAATACGAATGTTGTTATAATAATAAATGTATTCTTTGACAGTGCGTTCTACGATGGTGGTCGTAGTACGATCAATGCTGTTAAGATAGAACGTTTCAGAGACTTTAGTGAGGAATGAAACGATTCGATGGAGGCATTATCAGCTTTCTGATACTCGTAAGATGTATACACAGAAGAACCTTGGTCACTGTGTAACACGCAATTCTCAGGCAGTGCTGGGAGCTGATTAAGTGTGTTTAAGATAAAGTCTGTGTCCTGCTTATCACCAATCGTAAAAGCAATCACTTCTCCATTATATAAATCCAATATGCTGGAAAGGTACAATTGTTTCTGTCCATAAGGCAAATACGTGATGTCCGTTACTAGTTTTTCAAGAGGGCGATCAGACTGAAAATTCCGATCCAGTGTATTACCAGCCACGGCATAGGGCTGCCCATTCTTCTTACGCTTTTTCATTTTAACCCGGCATTGCCACTGGTTTTTCTGCATGATACGTTGAACAGTTTTATGGTTAATACGCATTCCCATTTTTAGTATAGCTGTGATTTTCCGATAACCATATCGATATTTGTGCTTTCGGCACAACGTGCCGACCTGTTTCTCTAGTTGTCTTTTAGAATGATTTTGAGTCAAATCTTTTTTCCATCTATAATACGAAGTACGTAAGATGCCTAAATGGACACAGATGTCCTGTACCGTCATCGTTTTGCACAATTCTTCTACCAGTTTGATTGACGTTTCCTTATCAACTTCCTTTCCAATTCGTTGTACTTTTTTAAAACCTCATTCTGTTGACTCAAATAGTGATTTTCTGCCTGTAGTCTCTCTAATTCAGAAGAGTACTCGGGACCCTTTCCATAGGTATATTGTTTTCCAACAGGCTGTTCGAACCGGTGTGTATCCCCAGCCCTATTCCACCTCACTCTTGTCCCCACAGAAAAAACACCTCCATGTTTTATTTCAAATCACAACGATCCGTTTTCAAACTTGGAGGTGTTTTTTATTTGTCTCATCTTATGGGGTAAGTCCAATTAATAGTCAGACTGTTTTCTTGAAAAAATAAAAAACCTCATTTACTTATGATAAGGCTCCCCCCGCACAATCCGAAACGCCCGATAAACCTGCTCCACCAACACCAGCCTCATCAACTGATGCGGGAACGTCATCTTCGAAAACGACAGCTTCTCATTCGCCCGCTGCATCACAGCATCGCTTAACCCAAGGGATCCGCCTATGACAAAACACACCTTACTTTTTCCGTATGTTGCCAGCTTATCTATTGTATCGGCTAATTCTTCGGAAGTTTTCATTTTTCCTTCGATGGCGAGGGCGATGACGTGGGCGTCTGGGTTGATTTTGCTTAGGATGCGTTCGCCTTCTTTGTCTTTGATGATTTTCATGTCTTGATCGCTGAGATTCTCGGGTGTTTTCTCGTCTGCGAGCTCAATGATCTCGATTTTTGCGTATGCCTGTAATCGTTTTGTGTATTCGGCTATGCCTTGCTTTAAATATTTCTCTTTTAATTTTCCTACTGTGATAATTGATATATTCACAGGTCATCCCCACCTTAAGAACATGTTATTCATATAAGTTATCAACAATTGTGGATAAAATTTGTGTATTTTGTGTCCGATCATTCGTTCCCCACTATATATATTGCAGGTTCATCGCACAATTCACAGGTTGTGGATAAACTGTGTGTATGTTCGATTTTTCTGAATTCTGGCGGTGTTTCGTGATCATCTATGTACATGTCTAGTACGGTTTCTATATGTTCTGCGCAAGCATAAAGTGATTTGTTCATAAGTTTCTGATTCCTCCAATATGTTGTCTGGTTATTCACAAGTATTTCGCTCATTGTTCAATATAACCGATTTATTCACATGTTAATAGTGTTTTGCCATTTTCCACACCTTTTATCCACAAACGAAGCAAAAAAGCCTCCACTCCTGTGAAGGCTTCCTTCTATCAAAACGGATTATAAAATCTCGTTCCTCTAACAAATGTAATCACAAGCGACACGACCAGCACCACGCCAACAAACAATAGCGCGGCATAATCTGCTTTTTGAAAGTCTTTCGCCGTATACCATGTGCGCTTTTTATGCTTTCCAAATCCGCGCAGCTCCATCGCATTGCTGATCGTTTCAATCCGCTCTAAGCTGGAGAAAATCAGCGGCATCACAATCGACAGCGCATTTTTGATTCGTTTCCCCAGTTTTTCATTCTTCGATAAATCAATGCCTCTTGCTTGCTGAGAAATGGCAATCGTGCGAAAATCACGCTGAATATCTGGAATATAGCGCAAAGCAATCGCTACCGCATACGAAATCCGGTAGCTGACCCCAATTCTGCTGAGTGATGAGGCGAATTCACTTGGATTTGTTGTGACAATAAACAATAGCGCCGCTGGCATCACAGTCACGTATTTCAGTGTAATGTTCAATTGATAGAAAAGCTGTTCAAGTGTGACATTATACCAGCCTGCAATGTGAAAGAGCTCGTGCTTCGCTCCATAGATGGCGACACCTTGATGGGGCGCAAAGACGTAAATGGCGATGTTATTGATGACAAGAAAAATCGCCAAGACAATCACTACGAAAGAGATATCACGAAAGCGCACGTTCGACATTTGAAAGAACACGATACTGGCAGCTAGCATAAACACTAAAATGCCTGTATCATACGTGAGCATCGCTGCGGATGACCAGAGGATAAAGCAAATGAGTTTGGTGGCCCCTGTCAGCCGGTGAATCGGCGACGGGCGATCGATATAAGACAGCATGTCTACAGCCATGTCATTCGTTCCTTTCTGTCAACCTCAATGAAACGATCCACGAGTTCATTTGGATTTGGCCAGTCTGCTTTCAGCGCCAGTTCATACAGCGACGTTTCCTTTAAACTCGCCTTTTGGACAAGCCACTGATCTGTCAGCACTTTGGCTGGTGTATCATCTGCGATTTTTTCTCCATCTGAAATGACAATGGTTCTTGTTGTGTATTCGAGCATCAAATGCATATCATGGGTGATCATCAAAATCGTGACGCCCTGCTGATTTAATTGCTCTAAAAACGTCATCATTTCTGTGTAATGTCTAAAATCCTGTCCGGCGGTTGGCTCGTCTAGGATGATGATTTCTGGCTCTAACACAAGAATAGATGCAATGGTGACGCGTTTTTTCTGTCCAAAGCTGAGGGCTGAGATCGGCCAGTTCCGAAATGGATACAGTCCGCACACTTTCAGAACCCGCTCCACACGTTCCTTGATCTCGTCTTCCTGTACACCTCTTAAAACGAGTCCTAATGCGACTTCATCAAAAATCATTTGTTTAGAAATCATTTGATTTGGGTTTTGCATGACGACACCGATTCGTTCGGAGCGCTGTTTGATCGTGTCTCCTGTGATGTCTTCGCCATGTAAAAGGATTGTGCCTTTCGTTGGCTTTTCAAATGCGCAAAGGACCTTGGACAATGTCGTCTTGCCTGCACCATTGGCTCCTGCAATGCTGATCATTTCTCCTTTTTTGACGGTAAAAGAGATATTTTTCAGTGTGTTTGGTCTTGTCGGATAGTCAAAGCTCAGCTCGCGCACCTCTAGTAAATCTTGCGCTTGTTTCTGCTCAACTGACTGCTCAGACGCTTCCATCCATTGCTTGATTTTCTCTTTTGCCTCGTCATTTAAGGTGAGATGCTGTAAATTAGCGATCTGATCTCCTGCTTCAACCGGAATGCCTGCATACTTCATGGCTTTCACATATAAAGGCTCACGCAAATACGCCGCTTCTAAGACATTGGATGCCAGCAACTCATCTGGTGTCATATCCGCTGCAATCGTTCCATCATTGACGACAATGATGCGGTCGACATGACGAAAGAGGACATCCTCTAATCGGTGCTCGACCATCACAACGGTTTTTTTCGTTTCTTTTTGCAGACGGTCAATGAGGTCGATCACTTCTTTGCCTGTTGCGGGATCAAGGCTCGCAAGCGGTTCATCAAACAGCAAAATGTCGACATCATTGACAAGCACACCCGCGATGGCGGCACGTTGTTTTTGACCACCTGACAATTCATGCACAGATGATGCCAGCTTTCTGTCTACTTCTGTTAATCTCGCCGCTTCTTCTACACGGCCTTTCATCTCTTCTCGCGTCACCAGGTCATTTTCAAGTGTAAACGCGATATCTTCTCCGACGGTCAACCCTATAAATTGCCCATCAGGGTCCTGCAGCACTGTTCCAACGAGCTGTGAGAGAGAGAAAATGTTCTCTTTCTCTGCATCTTTCCCGCCGATGTGAAGACTTCCTTCCATAGACCCTTTATAAGACGCAGGAACTAGCCCATTGATACAATGGGCTAGTGTGCTTTTTCCCGATCCAGACGGGCCTGCGATGAGGACTTTTTCTCCTTCATAGATGGTCAGGTTGATATCTTTCAATGTCGGTTCTGACTGACTGCGATACTTGAATCCGAAATGTTCGAATTGAATCATCGGTTTCTTCATTTATGTGTTCCACCTTGCTTCATGATGTTTCTTTCGATAGGCTGCCGCTTTTGCTTCTCGTTTTCGCATAAGCCGCAATGATGATGGTTCCCAGTACACCGACTGTGATGATGTTCGAAACTCCTGCCACGATGCCTTGAACAAACACTTTATTCGCAGGTTCTGCATAGATCACAATGTCGAGGACAGGGGCAATGACAAACCAGCCTAATGCCTGTGCACCAGCTTGTACGGCGTTGAAGAACGCGATCTTTTTCCAGCCAAAGTCTCCCTCTTCTACTTTTAAACGGTTTGAAATGAAGCCGATCAATAAACCAACAATACCCGAAACGATAATCCAGCTCCACCAAGGGCCAAATGTAGTGGCATCTTTAATGAGATGGCCAATAAAACCAATCAGTGCGCCTGCAACAGGACCAAATAATACAGCCATTAACGCAAGGAATGCGTACGATGTTTCAATTTGTGTATTCGGAATTCCAGTTGGAATGGAGACAAAGCGTCCTAAAATGACAAAGACGGCTGCACCAATTCCGATGGCAACGACAGTTTTCGTTGAAAGATGTTTACCTGACATGATGTTTTCCTCCTCTTATTCGTATATAATGCGCGGAGCTTTGCGAATCGAAAGGCGCCATCCTGTGCCTGTACCGATATTATAAGCCTTTGCAAATGACCCTTGATTGATCGCCACGCCTAAATGATCGAGTGAATTGACATATACGAGTGGTTCGCCTACCTTTAAATCGGCAAAAGATCGTCCATAGGTCATGATATTTTTATACACATTTTTCGGCCCGTTGGCAATGGTAACTTCTATTGCATCCCCATAATTGATTGAAAGCTTTTCAAATAACGTATGATGAATGTTTGTCCATAGGTTGCCGAATCTCACATCTAAAATATCAATCGTCCCTGTGATCACTTCTTCTTCCGCATAAGCCTTTACAACTGGAAGATGAATAATATCCTCTATATCCGCCTTTGGCCCAACCTCTTCAAAGGAAATCACACCTGAAGCAATTCTTGCGCCTGTATAGGCGTAAATATCTCTTCCATGGAATGTATGTGATTTGCCCGACTTCGGCAGCCGGTTGATGGTTTCATCTAAATAACGGGCTTCCACAATACCAATATCCTGCGCAACGTGCGTCAGTGTCCCATTATCTGGTGTGATGATATAGTGGGAGCTTGTTGTTTTGACGACAAGACTCTTGCGCTCTGATCCAACGCCCGGGTCAACAACGGAGACGAAAACCGTTTCTTCCGGCCAATATGTGACCGTCTGAAGTAAGCGATAAGACGCTTCCCAAATGTCATATTGGGGAATGTTGTGAGTTAAATCAAAAATGCGGATGCTGCTGCTCACTGTATTTGCGACTCCGTACATTGCGCTGACCGCTCCGTCATCAATACCGAAATCTGATTGTAAAACCAATGCATGTTCACTCATGTTAATCTCCCTTTCATTTGAAAAAATGGTTGTGGTGTTTCACGTGGAACATTTGAACATTTGTATGAAAAAAGTGGAAAATAAAAAATACCCCATCCTTATCTATGAATCATAAGGACGAGGTATTTGTCTCGTGGTACCACCTTTATTTACTGTTTGCTCGCGCTAAACAGCCTCTACAAGTACAAAGCTCCAATTTGGCTCATATACTGTGGTTTTGATAACGAGTACCAACTCTCGTCGTAACCTACTGATATCAAAGATATGTTCAGTACGAGGCTCAGAGACCATTTTTCGAATCATTATTTTTGCTTCTTTTCAGCTGCCGAAGCTCTCTGTGGAAAAATTGATGATTGTACTTTCTCTCGTCATTGCCTGTTCAACTATTTTGAATTAAAGCTATCATACATGATGTGTTTTTAGAAATCAAGATATTTTTCTGAACATTTTTAAAAATGAATCAAGTCTTACTGGAAAAGTCTTCTTTTTATAAAATTTAAACAAATGTTAAAGAGCGAGATATGGTGTCTTTCTTTTCTAGCGTTATAATAAAGATGAAGGGAGGTACAGTGTGTGTGGACCATCTGTATGAATGAATTTAAGCAGCTCTTCAAAAGCACAAAATCCATTTTAACAATTGTTATTATTTTTATTTTATCTACTTTTGTATCAAGTCTTCCATTTATAGCTGCTTATCAAGGGAAATGGGAAGATGCAAAGGACCCTTATTCCATTGGGAATGAACTAGTGATTTCTTTATTTGGTTTCTTCCTTATTTTTTTATTGTCTCATGATATTTTGAGTCGCGAAATTCATTTGAAAACCATTCGTTTTCTCGTCAGTAAAACGACCCGTTTGAACATTGTCATCGGGAAATATCTTGGGCTGATGCTGTTTTGGCTCAGTTGCATTATGACCACATATATATTAAATATGGTGATTTCACATCGTTTTCTGTTCTCTGATGCCTTAAAAATATTAACGTTTATCAGTGTTGGCATCTCCTGTGCTTTGTTTTTGTCCATGCTCTTTCCAACACCACAGAAATCGATGTTTGTTGGTATGTTGTTTTCCTTTCTTTTTCCGATCATCAGTATGATGTCTGTTCTTTCTTCAGAACGGTTGATCCATTGGTTCCAATACGTGACACCTTATTATTATGCGCGCTGGAGTGAACCGCTGACCTATGTGCTGATGAATGCAACATTGACAGTTGTCTTACTCATTGGAACTGCACTGCTGTTTCAGAGGAGGGATGTCTAAATGCTACATACAAAAGGGCTGACAAAAAAATATCGGACAAAAGTCGCAATAGACCATATTGATCTTGATATCCATCAAGGGGATATCTTCGGCCTCATTGGACCGAAGGGTGCTGGTAAGACGACCTTTTTTAATATCATTACAGGAATCTCTCGCCCCACTTCTGGCACGTTTATGATGATGAACATGTCTTCGTTAAAAAAAGTACGGCATCACATCGGTGTTCTGCCGGAATATACGGATTTATATGAATCGCTTACCGCTATTGAGCATATTGCCTATTTATCAAAAATTACTGGCACACGCCAGAAAACGAGCTACTATGAAGAATTACTCGAATTCGTTGGTTTACATCGCTATCATCAAGAAAAGGTCGGTGCCTTTACACCTGGTATGAAGAAGCGGCTTGGAATGGCGCAGGCCATCGCTCATCGCCCTGACTTTATTTTACTAGATGAGCCTTTTGCCAATATTGATTCAGATTCTATCTTGCAGATTCAGCAGGTCATTGAATCGTTAAAGTCTGAAGGAAAAACCGTCTTTTTAACAGCAGATGAGCCAAGGTTCACCAATCATATTTGTACGAAAACTGCGTTCATTTCTGAAGGTAAATTAGTGTCCCCAAGTACTCATCCTCAAGAGAAAACCGTCACGTCCTCAACCATTCGTGCCATTTTCAAGCATGCATGGATTGATGATGAGGTGAGGCCTGTTCTCACGCAGTACTTACAAAGTGTGGGAACAGACCTTGTGATCAGTGATGACGAGACCTCATTGTTGATTCGCTCAGAAGCCCAAGTCCCAGCCATCATCCGTGCTTTCGTGAAGTGCAAAGTAGATCTATACCGAGTCACGGCTCAAGATGCCATGATCTCCTCATAAGAAAGTACCGTACGGTTTCCGCACGGTACTTTTTCTTTTTTATAAAGGTTTGCTCATGTAAATGCCGGTTTCCGCAAATCCTGTCTTTTCGTACAGTGAGCGGGCGATTTGATTATGAGCAAAGACATGCAGTGATAGTTTTTGCACACCTAATGACTTTGCTTGCTCTTCTAACGCTGCAATGGCCTGCTTCGCAAACCCTTTTCCTCGGTAAGCTTCAAACAAAATAAAATTATAAATAAATCCTTCATGTTGAGGGTGATTTGGATCATAGCAAAGCCAGACCCACCCAATGGCTTCTTCTCCATGTAAGAAGGTACACAGCTCATGATGCTCTGTCTGGAGGCCTTCAGGAAGCAGCCGATCAAATTGTTCCTCTGCGTTCTCCTGCGCCTCTCCCTGATCCCATGTCCCTGCCAGCACCTTTTCTTCTGCGTACCGTTTAATGGCTTCCTCTATCAAAGCGTCATAATCCGTCTGTGACATCGGCTGTAATGTGACCAATCGTACCTCCCCCCTTTCCTTTATCATATGCCGAGCATGCCAAAAAAACCAGTCCCCTATAGGAACTGGCTAGCCTCCGAATCGATCAGTTTGGGAGAGTTTGATCTCTACTGATTTTTTCTTTCCGCTTCGGTAAAATTGCACCTTTACCTTGTCGCCGACTTTCTTTTGATATAAATATTTACGCAGATCGACGATATTTTGTACATCCTTGCCATCAAATGAAGTCACGACATCTAGCTCTTTTAGTCCCGCTTTTCCTGCTGGGGACAAAGGCTCGACACTCATCACGACGACCCCGGTTGTGATCTTCGCTGGGAGTTTCAACGTTTCCTGCCAATGATAGCTCGCGATATCTGCGAGTGATTTCATGCCAACCCCAAGGTACGGACGTTTGACTTCACCATAGCGCTCTAAATCCTCTATGACAGGGATGACCAGATTCGCTGGAATGGACAGCCCAATCCCTTCAACTTCTGATTCGGCAATTTTCATTGAATTGATGCCGATTACTTTGCCGTCCATATTGATCAAGGCTCCACCACTGTTCCCAGGATTGATGGCCGCATCTGTTTGCAAAACTTCCGCATTCCAATCCGTCTGTCCATCGCCATTAGAATCAACAGGGATCGCACGCTCCGTTCCAGAAATCACACCTTGTGTGACGGAGCCTGCAAATTCAAGCCCTAATGGATTTCCAATGGCGATAACAGGCTCACCTGGTTTCACATGGTCTGAATTGCCGAAGGCGGCAGTTTTCTTGATCTTATCACTTTTGACTGTGAGTACAGCTAAATCCATGAGCTGGTCGCTTCCGACAAGATTTGCCCCAATCCTTGTTCCGTCCTGAAGGCTCACTTCAAGCTGGTTAGCGCCTTTGATGACATGGTGGTTGGTCACGATATAAAAGGTGTCACCCCTTTTTTTATAAATCACACCTGACCCGCTGCCTGCTTCTCCGCCTTCTTCCCAAAAGCTAGACTTTTGGATGTTAATCACACCGACAACCGTATCCGACATACTCGACACCACTTTTATCACCGCATCATTGACGTTTACATTGACGGTCTTTAAAGTGCCTTCTGATGCTTGCTGATCTCCGGCGGACTGCCATCTGAATGGACTGCCGCTCTGTCCAGATACATAAGGGAAAAAGAATCCCATTAAAAAAGCTCCTACCAATACACCGATCAAACCAGATAGGAAATATCCTTTTCTGCTTCGTCTCGGCTTCCACTCTACATCGCGATAATCCACTACGTTTCCTTCCTTTCAGTGAATAGATGATGTATATAGTGTTGGTAAGAAGCTCTTATCTTAATCATACGATTATAAAAATCATACGGCGCAAAGCGGGGTTGCTTTTTTCGGGTCCGTATCATATAAATCAAAGCCATCCCCTACAACAAAGCCCTTCATTTCAAGAGTCTGCTGAACCGCCATACGGGCTAAGTCCTTCATGTTGTTGTCTTGACTTAGGTGAGCCAAATAAATGCGTGAGGTGGCATCTCCAATCACATCTGTCATCGCAAGAGCCGCATCTTCATTCGATACATGTCCAACATCGCTCAGGATTCTGCGCTTAATACTCCATGGGTATCGCCCCATTTGCAGCATGCCGACATCATGGTTGCTCTCAAATACGAACGTATTGGCTGACTTAATAATCCCTTTCATGCGATCACTCACATAGCCTGTATCCGTCATGAGGGCAAGCTTACGCCCACCATAATGAAACACGTAAAACATAGGCTCTGCCGCATCATGTGACACGCCAAATGACTCGACATCAAGACCGCCAAACGATTGAACGGTCTCCATATCAAAGTGGAACTTCTGGTCCGTATCCACTTTCCCAATATGTGACTCCATCGCCTTCCATGTTTTCGCATTTGCATAGACAGGAAGCTTGTACTTTCTTGCCATGACACCGAGCCCTTTAATATGATCGGAGTGCTCATGTGTCACAAAAATTCCGTCCAAGTCTTCAGGCTTACGGTCAATTTGACCAAGCAGCTCGACCATCTGTTTGCCGCTTAAGCCCGCATCTACTAAAAAGGCATGCTTGTCTGTTTCTAAATAAAAAGCGTTCCCCGTACTTCCGCTCGCTAGTACACTGAACTGCAAGCTCATGTTCTCTCACTCCATTGAAGATTTGTCATCTTTCTCTATATGATCAAGTGTTGAGCCATCAATGGCATTGATCAAATACTCTTCCTCGGTTTTTTTCTTTGAACCAGCTGCTACGCCTTCAAGCTCCACTCGCCATACAGGAACCATGACTTGCGTACTTGCACCTGGATATTGCGTATAGTAGCCGAGTTCCACTTTTTTCACGGTCGTGTTTTGGCTCAGCATATTTTGTGTATACAAGTCCTTCACGGTTTCAAGCGCCGGGACAAGCGTTTCTTTTCTCACTTCATTAATGGATGTCACCATCGACTGCTGATACGATACGACTTCGTTTTGATCGTTCAAATCCAATGTGATTTTTCCGATGGTTTCATTGTCATCAAGACCTTCTTGGAAGATGTATTTCCCTTTATACGTTTGGAAAAAGACGATTTCACCTGTCTCTTCATCAATGCTCCAGAGCTTATAATTCTTTCCATCCAGCAAGCGCTGGTTCACGAGGTTTGTCGCTGCTGTACTCATGTCTTTTTTAGGCAATGCGACTGGTTTATTGAAGGTCATTTCAAGCAGCGTGACAGGATCATCTTTCTCTGTTTTCGGGAATGTGCTTTTCGCCTTTTGATCAGCTAAACCGTCCACATCCTTCTTTGTATATTGCTTCTTCTCAGCTGTAATACGGTAGCCAATCTTCGCTTCATCTGATAGATTGCCATATTTGATTCCGTCTGCCTTCATTTCTTCCAGCGTATCCGTTTTTTCGATAATTGCGAAATGATCGGTTGATCGTTTTTCAAAGTATTGAAAACCAAGAAAGATATCGAGAACGAGAAAGGCTAGGATAAAGATCGTTTTGGTCTTATTCCACTCCATTCTTCTCGCTCCCCTCTGTCAACAGATCCTTCGATAAAATCACGGTTTTGCCGTTATATTTCATGCACCATACTGGCTCCAGCCAGACAAACATCGCTTCATCCTGATCTGATGCCGTTGACGTTGCTTGATAGGCAGGGAAAATCTGTTCAATTTTCTCCAAGTCATCATATTTCGTCTGCTTGGTGATCAAGTCCTTCAACTCTGTCCCGTTCATCAGCTTAACCTGTTCACTCTGACTCGCTTTGTTGCCAAGAATGTAGTTTGGACGCTTGTAACTCAAGATGTCATCATTCGCCCATTGTACTTCAAGGGAGGTCATTCCAAATGGATGCTTTGTGCTGTTAACGATCGGCAGACCATCCATAAACATATTAAAGGACAGCTGCTGGTTGCTGTTGATGCCAAAGTATTGATAATCATCGGTAAAGCTTCCGGTATCATTGAAATACTTCACGCTCCGCTTGATCAAATCCCCCGTTTGGAATACGTTACTGGAATTGATATTGCGGTGCTGATATTGGATGCGGTGGTCTTTTTGATTGGCTTCAAGACGACTTGTTCCATCTGTATACACCGTCCGGTTTAAATTAGACTCCTCCCCAACAAGACTTGGGTCTGTAAACAAAGCGTCCTTGAATTTGCTTGTCTTAATCGTTTCGATAAAGAACATTTTCGCTTCAAGCTGCTTTTGTTTCTGCGGCAGGAGAAAATCTCGTTTCGAATTCGCAGAGAATGTATAAAGATCATAGCGCGGCATCTCGTTTTGAGCAGCTGCGATGCTATCCATCAGATTACGATAGTTGGCCGACTCAATCGTCAGCTCAAGCACCGTTTCCTTGCTGTATGAGACCAAATAGACTTTCTTATTAGCCTTATCCTGCTGGGAGAACGGCACAATCATTCGATCAAACGAGTTATATTCAATGGATTTATTCGGCCATTTAAACAGGGCTTGGAAAATATCAATCGGGATCGAATCATTGAACACAAGATCCAATGTCTTCCCTTGTCCTCCTCGTCCATAGAAGAAATTCTTAAATCTTTGCTCGGAATATTGATCCGACACGTCGGAAATCTCTTTAACATCCCACAGGCTCACATCATTCCAAAAGTTTTGGAAGAGTTCCTTTTGATCCACTTTGAAGTGCTCACCATTCGAATGGATGAACATCTCACGCGGCTTTACGACATCAATGAGACTTCGAGGCTCGTCGCTTGAAATCTTCTTCGTTTCCACGACCTGTGTGCCGGCATCTGCCTGGTCCTGCATGACGGGCTGGAACATCCAGATATTCCACGTAAACACAAGACTGATCGCAATTAGGATTGTCAATATAATGGTTTTAAAGGTCTCACGCTTCATCCCAATCATCCTCTTGTTCTTCATTGTACGGAAGGGTAAAGGTTACCGTTGTTCCTTTTCCTTCAATGCTGTCAGCCCAAATATCTCCGCCATGAGCCTGAACCATTTCTTTTGCAATCGCAAGGCCTAGGCCGGTTCCGCCAAGCTTTCTTGTTCTCGCTTTATCCACTCGATAAAAACGTTCAAAGATTTTATCCATATCCTTCTTCGGAATACCGATTCCTTCATCTTTGACGCTGAATAACACAAGACCTTTCTCCTCATCGAGATCGACAGTGAACGTAATGTGTCCACCCTCTGGTGAGTATTTCAAGGCATTGGAAATGATATTATCGAGCACCTGTGTGATTTTATCTTGATCAATTTCAACATACACTTCACGCTGCGGCAGGTTGCGGATGAATTCGACATGCTGCTCCTTCGTCATTTCAAAACGATCAATGACGAGCGAGATAAACCTGATAAAATTCGTCCATTCCCGGTTGAATTGATAATCCTTGCTGTCGAACTTAGACAGCTGAAGCAGGTCATTGACAAGCCTGATCATGCGCTCTGTTTCATTTTGCGTGACACTGAGGAATCTTGGTGCAAGCTCTTTATCACCAATCGCCCCTTCAGCGAGTGCTTCAAGGTAGCTTCGCATCGTCGTGAGCGGTGTGCGCAGCTCATGCGATACGTTCGCCACGAATTCACGGCGTTCAGCATCAATTTTCTCCTGCTCTGTTACGTCATAAATGACCGCAATTAAACCATCAATCTTCCCATGCTCTTTCTGAATGACTGAGAAATTAACACGCAAAACTGACAGCTGATCCTCGCGTTCAATTTCTAGCAGCATAGAGTCTTGATTTTCGACTAAATCTTCAAATGTATGAGTGTCCTCTAAACCAAGTAAGGACGTAATCGGCATCTCTAGTGCTGTTTCACGTGAAACATTCAAAAGCTCTAATGCCGGGCTGTTTAATAGAATAATGGCGCCGTTTTGATTCGTTGCGATGACACCATCTGTCATATAGGCAATGACAGAAGAAAGCTTTTTCCGCTCCCCTTCCGTCATCAGCTGCGCTTCCTCCAGCTCTCTCGTCAGATGATTAAAAGTCGTCGCAAGCTGCCCAATTTCATCATGTCCATACTTTCGAACCTTTCTGGAAAAGTTCCCTTTGGCGAGTTCGATCGCTTGCTTTCTCATATCCGAAATTGGGTGTGTGATCGTTCTGAAGATGAAGATACCAAGGAGAGCGGTTGTCCCAAGTGCGATCAGTGTACCAGTCGCCAAAATGGTGTTGATCGTTCGCATTTGGTTAAAAACACTTTCCATAGAAGAGACCACATAAATCACGCCAACTGTCTCTTGGTTCTCATTTTTCACGGCTGTCGCTGAAATACGCACCCGTTTATTTGATTCTGGGTCATAAAACTTCTTTTCATAGTCTTTG
This sequence comes from Bacillus xiamenensis, assembly GCF_001857925.1. NCBI lineage: Bacteria > Bacillati > Bacillota > Bacilli > Caryophanales > Bacillaceae > Bacillus > Bacillus xiamenensis. The sequence goes on along the minus strand of NZ_CP017786.1, from coordinate 1,690,196 downwards.
CCGACCGCAAAAATACGGCTAATGATTTGATCGGTGATTTTCTTACCGGCAATCTCTTGATTTCCGTTGTTCACAGAGGCAATAACCTCTCTGCTTTCGTCAATATAACTGACTTCAGAAATTTCATTAGACTCATCTTTATTGTTAAAATCGTTTAATATCTTTTGAGCATCCTCTTTTAATTCAGCCTTGCTTTTCGATGAATCTTGTTCCAGGTAATACGATAACGAGTAGATTCGCTGATTCAAGGAATTATCATATGAATTAATTAAGGACTGCTCTAGCTGCTTTACAAAGTACACGCCAATGATCTGCATGGCGACAATGATCAGCAGCACGTAGATTAAGGTCAATTTGAAATGAATCGAGCGAAAAAAACCTACTTTACTCATAAGAATCTTAGTCCTGCTCTGGGTTTCTTAAATAGTAGCCGACGCCTCGTCTTGTCACGATCCAGCTCGGGTGGCTAGGGTTGTCTTCAATTTTCTCACGAAGACGGCGGACTGTGACGTCTACTGTACGGACATCTCCGAAGTAGTCGTAGCCCCAAACAGTTTGCAGTAAGTGCTCACGTGTCATGACTTGTCCAATATGCTTCGCTAAGTAATGAAGCAATTCGAACTCACGATGCGTCAATTCAATCGTTTCGTCACGCTTAGACACGACATACGCATCTGGATAGATGACAAGTGATCCAACCTCGATATCATTTGATTCAGATTCTTCCTCCGATTGAGGAGTAGCAGTCTGTCTTCTTAAATTCGCTTTTACACGTGCAAGCAGCTCGCGTGTGCTGAATGGCTTTGTGACATAATCGTCTGCGCCAAGCTCAAGACCGATGACCTTATCAATTTCAGAGTCTTTTGCTGTCAGCATGATAATCGGCATATCATATTTCTTTCGCACTTCGCGGCATACTTCAACGCCATCTTTGTTTGGCAGCATGATGTCGAGCAAAATGATGTCCGGCTTCATTTCTTCTACCATTTCAAGGGCTTCATTTCCGTCATACGCACAATGAACCTCATAGCCCTCTTTTCTTAAGTTAAATTCCAATATATCCGCAATCGGCTTTTCATCATCTACGACAAGAATCTTTTTTTCCATTGTGATTTCCTCCTGCATGTTTAGCATCTATATCATTCGATTTTGCATGTCTCATTATGCCTTTTTCATTTGTGAAAAAAAGGCTCACTGTCTATTATAACGTTTTACGAGGCAAAGTTAAAAATAATAACGGCTTTCTTTTCTAGTAAACGTTGGATAAGAAGGACCCTGTTCAAAAAATTTGATGACTTTTTCCTTTTTTATTGAAACTTTTCCAATCGTCAATCGTCTATATACATGTAACGTCTTCTTCTTATGGAGCCGGGCCCTACCTAGGTCCGGCTTCTCCCTTTTTATGCCTTCTTTTCATAATAAAAACGCACCTGCGATTGCAGATGCGTTTGGAAGTGGCTCGGGACGGAATCGAACCGCCGACACACGGATTTTCAGTCCGTTGCTCTACCAACTGAGCTACCGAGCCATCATCAAAAAGATGAATATGTATAAATGGCGGTCCGGACGGGACTCGAACCCGCGACCTCCTGCGTGACAGGCAGGCATTCTAACCAACTGAACTACCGGACCTCAGTAACTTGCCCGAAAAAGCAATCGTGGTGCTCCTTCAAGCAAGTGAGGAAAAATTTAGCTTAACGCTAAAGTAAATCAATGACCCGTACGGGATTCGAACCCGTGTTACCGCCGTGAAAGGGCGGTGTCTTAACCGCTTGACCAACGGGCCAACACATGGTGAGCCATGAAGGACTCGAACCTTCGACCCTCTGATTAAAAGTCAGATGCTCTACCAACTGAGCTAATGGCTCTCGGTTTGTGAAAAGTGAATCTGAAGAAGCTGTATTGCGCCAAACCAATCGCTTTAAAAAGCTGGAACATCGCATGCTAACAAGTTTCAGAGACCTTTGCAACAACGAGATTTATAATATCATAGAGTCATTACATATGGCAATACGTTTTTCGACATTTTTTTTAAAAAAAGTGTTGGACTGGATCTCTTCTGTCAAACTACCTATTCCTGCAATCGCCTTCAATGAATCCTTTCTATGAATGGTCAATTCCTATTCAGCACACAGAAACGTTTGCTTCCAATCGAAAATGGTTATACAAGGAACAAACAGCATGGTGATTGAAAAAGGAGGAAGCACAGGATGAGTTCATTTAAATTAGGAGACAAAATGCCCGATTTTTCACTGCCAACCGTACAGGGCGATCACATTGATTTTTACAAACATTTAGAGGAGCACCAAAGCTGGCATCTGATCGTTTTCTTTAGAGGATCTTGGTGCCCGGTATGTGTAGAGGAATTAAAAGAGCTGGAAAAACAGCAATCCTATTTTCAAGACAAGGATATTCACTTAATGACGATTTCAACGGATACCCCTGAAAACTTGAAGGAACTTGCAGACAAAGAGGGACTTTCTTTCCCAGTCATGTCTGACCAAGACCTCACTTCATTAAAAGCTTATGAAGTCTTCTATCACGGGGAAGATGCCCCATACGAAGATCATGGGGTGCACGGAGAACCTGCCTACTTCTTATTAAATGAAAAAGGGCAAGTCCTCTATCAACAAAGACAAACAAGTCCGTTTGGCAGACCGCATGCCAACGAACTGCGCAAAATCATTCAATACATTCGCAAAAACTTAAAAGGCCAATATAAAAGCCTAAAATAAGAAAGAAGCTCTCATCAAGAGGGCTTCTTTTTTATGAATGTCTTTTGTTAAATAGCCAATCTGCGGCGAAAAACACAAGGAGACCCGCCATTAAAATCACAAACGTGACGGGTGGTCTGTCACCTTGAAAAAAAGCGTACAACGCATGTCCTCCTAATGCCAGAAGATAAAAGACAAACGCCGGCACTGCTGCTTGATGTGCGTTCACTTCTTCTCTTTTCGTCATTTTTTTAAAAAACATTGAGTCTATCTCCTTTATGATGCTTTCTTCATCGTCACCCGGCGAAGTGCCCGCGATCGAATATATTCCATTGGTCCCATTCGCCAGACGTTTAAGCAGCATGCCGAAATGGCAATTTGCAGCAAGGAGATCAACAGCCATGCCAAGACGATGAGAGGTGCGTTGATTTGACCGCCAAGCCCCAATCCCCAGCTGTAAAAAAGGATAGAGCAGATGACATTTTGCAGGATGTAACAGCTAAGTGCCATTTTCCCTACATATTCAAACCAAGTCCACATGAACCAAGATTCCGTTCGCGCCAAAAGCTTCGCCATGACAGCGATATAGAAAATAGAAAGGAATGGAGAGAACACATAGCGCACCACGAATTCCACTATTTCATTTGGTACGAAGACAAGTGCATTCAGCGGCAAACCAATCCACAAACCGATTCGGAATAAAGTTTTCCGCAGAGATCGTCCACGCTCATTTGCATAAAATACACCGGCTCTCATCATCCGTACACCTAATAAAAACAAAAATGTATTCATCGGGATAATAAAGATCGCTTCTTCTCGGTACATAAAAAAGTGCTGTAATCGGTCTTGAACTTGAGAAATCCATGTCTCTGGCATCTGTTCTTCTAACGCTGGTTCGCTGCTTTGGTCATAGGATTCAGTCTCCAATTCAGAGGGAGAGAACACAACCAGAAAAGCCATCACCAACAGATGGATTGCACCAGAGAAGATCATGCCTTTTTTAATGCGCCGATTCCCTCCACGTACAATAAAAGCCACAAGGAGACCCGTGACGGCATAACTCATGAGCACGTCATATTCCATCACAAGAGCAAAATGGACAAAGCCCTCGATGAATAAGAATAAAAGAATCCATAAATATGTACCCGGCCAAGGCGTATTTTTTCTTTTCGCCTGCTGATATTTCAGCTCTAGCCCTACACCAAACATGATCGTGAGCAGCGATAGCATTTTGCCATAAACGAACATAGAGACAAGACTTTCAAGAAAACTGCCATTCTCATATTCATCCGCAATTTGATCTGTTGCAAAGGTATCCCCTGCGTATGCGAAAAACCAGACGTTCGTACCCAATGTGCCTAATATCGCAAAACCTCGTAAAATATCTAATAATCGTATTCTTTCTTTCACTAGAACGCTCCTTCCCTTTTATACAGTTATCATATTTTGGTAATGACGGGAAGTCCGTTCCGTTGAAATTAAGGAACATTTAAACAAAAAAACACCAGTAAAATGTGTGATTTTACTGGTGTCTGATCAGTCTATAATGATGGACGGTACACGCTGCGGACAACGTTCGTTTGGGAACGGTCTGGTCCGACTGAGAAAATAGAAAGTGGAATACCTGTTAATTGTGAAATGCGCTCTAAATAATGGCGGGCATTTGCAGGCAGTTCACTTAAATTCTTCACACCTGTAATATCCTCTGTCCAACCTGGCATTTCTTCAAAGACAGGTTCACATTTCGCTAATTCCTTTAGACTTGCTGGGAACTCTTCAGTGATTTCTCCGTTTAATTTATAAGCGACACAGATTTTCAATTTCTCAATCCCTGTCAGTACGTCGATGGAGTTAAGAGATAAATCTGTAATTCCGCTCACACGGCGCGCATGACGGACAACCACACTGTCAAACCAGCCAACACGGCGCGGGCGGCCAGTTGTCGTACCGTATTCACGGCCAACTTCACGGATTTGATCGCCAATTTCATCATGAAGTTCTGTCGGGAATGGGCCATCACCAACACGAGTTGTGTAAGCTTTTGATACGCCAACCACATGTTGAATTTTCGTAGGACCTACACCAGAACCAATCGTCACTCCTCCAGCCACTGGATTAGATGACGTGACAAATGGATATGTCCCTTGATCGATATCAAGCATAACGCCTTGCGCTCCTTCAAACAGAACACGACGGCCTTCATCTAAAGCATCGTTTAATACAACAGATGTGTCCACGACATATTTTTTCACTTGCTGGCCATATTCATAATACTCATCTAAAATATCTTCAATTTTGAAGCCTTCGGTGTCGTACATTTTCTCTAAAAGACGATTTTTCTCTTCTAGATTACGTGCAAGCTTCTCTTCAAATACTTCACGGTCTAATAGATCTGCGATGCGGATTCCGACGCGGGCAGCTTTGTCCATATAAGCTGGTCCAATTCCTTTTTTCGTCGTACCGATCTTATTAGCCCCTTTCCGATCTTCTTCTACCTCGTCCAATTTTAAATGATAAGGCAGAATGACATGGGCTCTATTGCTGATTCTGAGGTTATCTGTACTCACATTCCGTTCGTGAAGATACGCAAGCTCAGTGACCAACGCTTTAGGATCAACCACCATTCCATTACCGATGACGCAAGTTTTCTCTTTATAAAAAATACCAGACGGAATGAGGTGTAGCTTGTAAGTCACTCCATCAAATTTGATTGTGTGACCTGCATTGTTTCCCCCTTGATAACGGGCAATCACCTCTGCATTTTCTGAAAGGAAATCAGTAATTTTCCCTTTCCCTTCGTCACCCCACTGCGTACCTACTACGACTACTGAAGACATATCGTGCACCTCCGTTAACCTTTCAAAACGTTATCTCTTTCAAACACATTTATTTTATCAATGCACAACGAAAAAGTCAACGCGAAATCCGAACATTAATATCTCGAAATCAAATTTTGTTCGTTTTACATGTGAAGAAAAGCGCTTTAATGGCTCCTTCCACGCTTAAAAAGGGAGATTTCGAGCAAAACAACTGTTTTATCGTTTCACACTGCTTATTGATTTTTAGTCATTTGAATCATTGGGCTTGCCATGACGTCCGGTGAATGGGGTCTACCTTTCCTCAGCTGTTCCAACATAAACAGAAATCACAAATTGGCGGGTCAGGCTTTGACCCTGCAACTTCTTTAAAATGGCTGTCTGACCCTCTATGCTCCTGCAAATGCTGATAGAAACGGTACATGTTGCATGGTAGAACATGCGGGATTAAGGCGAAGCTGGGATGATCGAAATTTTTTCTGACATCATTGAAGAAAAGCAGACAGCCCTTTATCAACCAACTAAAAAACTCCCGGTCGTGGGAGTCTTTTTTAAACAGGTGTAATGCCTTCTGTATTCATGAGCACCACTCGATATCCATCTGGATCTTCAATGGTCACTCCTCCTCGATCCCAGTACGGATTAGCAGAGATCACGCGGCGTCCGCCAAATGTGATCAGCTTCTCTTTCATCTGCTGAAACTCATCTTCATCAGGAATATAGAACACAAGCAGCTGCTCAGGATGCGGAATGGGAAGGGTCTCTTCCTCCTCATGCTTTGTGATTTCTAGATGGACATGCTGGTGAGGAAGCCCAAGCATGACCCCATCATACCCTTCATGCTGATCAAATGAGCCTATTCGTTTAAGCCCTAAACCTTCTTCATAAAAGGAAACAGCCTCTTTCATTTTGACGGTGGGGCGTGCGATGCGTAATTGAGCGGCTTCGAACAGTTGAAATTTCATCCGTTATCACTCCTTTTCTCCTTTTAGTATACGCTCTCTTTTTCTCCCTCTCCTCCTCATTTCGATGGTTTTTCAGTCATTCTTTCGATGTAGATGGATCAAAAAAAAGCCCAGCTTCTTGAGCTGGGCTTTAAGCACCGGGCGGAACACCCGCATCGTCAAACCTTCTTTCCAGGTTGACGAATTTGTTATATTCTTTGACGAACGCTAGTGATACCGTGCCAACTGGACCGTTACGCTGTTTCGCAATAATAATTTCAATAATGTTCTTATTCTCTGATTCTTTGTCGTAGTAATCATCACGATAAAGGAATGCCACAATATCAGCATCCTGCTCAATACTTCCTGATTCACGAATATCAGACATCATCGGACGTTTGTCCTGACGCTGCTCTACCCCGCGGGAAAGCTGAGATAGGGCAATGACTGGCACTTCAAGTTCTCTTGCGAGTGACTTTAAAGCCCTAGAGATTTCAGATACCTCTTGCTGACGGTTATCGCTTGATCGTCCGCTTCCTTGGATCAGCTGCAAGTAGTCAATCAGAATCATGCCAAGCCCGTTTTCTTGCTTCAAACGGCGGCATTTCGAACGAATTTCACTTACTCTAATGCCTGGTGTATCGTCAATGAAAATCCCACTGTTTGATAACGAGCCCATCGCCATTGTCAGCTTACCCCAGTCCTCTTCAGTCAGATTACCGGTTCTTAGGTTTTGTGCATTGATATTCCCCTCTGCACAAAGCATACGCATGACCAGCTGTTCAGCACCCATCTCTAAACTAAAGATGGCGACACTTTCATCTGTCTTGGTTGCGACGTTTTGTGCAATGTTCAAGGCGAAGGCTGTTTTCCCTACTGACGGACGAGCCGCTACAATAATCAAGTCATTTCGCTGGAATCCAGCTGTCATCCGATCAAGCTCTGAGAAACCCGTTGGAATCCCTGTAATATCACCTTTTCGGTTATGAAGCTGTTCAATATTATCATATGTTTGAACAAGAACGTCTTTAATGTTTTGAAAAGCCCCTGAGTTTTTACGCTGAGCCACTTCCATAATGGTTTTTTCAGCGTCACTCAATAGATCTTCTACTTCATCCTCACGCGTATACCCATCCTGTGCAATGGTTGTCGCTGTACGGATCAAACGTCTTAAAATGGATTTTTCTTCTACAATTTTTGCATAGTATTCAATGTTTGCAGCAGTTGGAACAGAGTTCGCAATATCGGTTAAATACGAAATCCCGCCTACCTCTTCTAGTAAGTCTGTATTGGCAAGTTCTGATGTCACCGTGACAAGGTCAACCGGTTCCCCTCTATCACCAAGTACAAGCATCGCATTGTAAATCTTTTGATGCGACATTCTATAGAAATCCTCTGGAATTAATACTTCAGAAGCGAGCGTTAGCGCAGATGGTTCTAAAAAAACAGCACCTAATACGGCCTGCTCGGCTTCTATATTTTGCGGCGGCAGCCGGTCATCGAGAAGTTCCGTCATGCCAAGCACCGTCCTTTCATAAAAAAATACGCTACTCATCATTTTAACATTTTCAGCAATAAAAAAGTGAAAAACATCGACTATAGTCAAAATTACCATGTTGATTTTTCTTTGAACAGCAAACCAACGCATTTCAATAGAAAAGACTCTGTAACATAAATTGTTAAAGAGTCCTTTGTATCGTTAATAGGATTTGTAGCTGTTGTTCACACATGTGATCGATACTCCAACATGGCATGTACACGCACATGATCAAATATTGAAAATATCAGGTGCGTTTTTTAATCTATCGTTTTCTTAACTCCGTAATTCACCTTTTGTCCAATGTCTTGTAAGGAGCCATTTTGATAACCAATAGATAGCACCAAATCGGGAATAGAATCATATCCGTTTTTGGCTAAGTCAAAGAGCTGTGCACCATAATGTGATGCAGCAATGCGGGCATTTTCTGCTGTGTATGGGTTTTTCAGAAGTTCTTCTTTGTAGATATCAAAAATATTCGCTCCGGTATCCGTTACAAATTGACCGTTTACAATGCTTAAATCTTTTAAATTGTAGCCTGTCACCGTTTTGATTTGATTGACAAGGTGGAACTTTGCAAGTGAATCCGGCGTGAATTGAGTCGAATCATCATTTCTACTTTTCATAATATGAAAAAATAGTTCTCTTGTATTGTTACTTGTATTTAATATGTCTTCTATTTGTTTGATCAGTGATTCATCAGTTGCTCCACTCACCACTAATTTGAAATGATTTGGGTCAATGGTAAAAGTTAAATTGGCGTTTTTAGGAATGTTCAAACCATTGGTAGAAAACAAAGCTTGCAGTTGTTCATTCACCTTTTGACGATTTAATAGTTTCTTTTCTACACTTTCTTGGGTAGGATCGTACCGTTTTTCATTACGGAAGATAGCATCATTGAAGTCATATTGTCCGCCTTTATTATTCCTTGCCCAACTCATTTCCATCGTATAAGCAGCTTCTCTCTCCACTTTAGTTAGATCACTTCTGAAATAAGAAGAGTATGGATTTCGATACTTATCATATATATGACTCTGAGGATCTTTGAATCGTTTATTTTGTTCATTTATTTTTTCGTATTTTTCATCTAATATTTTCATTCGTCTATCAGATTCGGTCATCACTTCGTTTGTACTTTTAATAGCTGATTGACCTTTAGAGTTTATTTGGTTCAAATTGTTCGAAGAACTGGCTGTATATGACGTATTAATATTCATTTTGATTCTCCTTTTTTAAGAAAATAGTGATTATTAAATATATCGGCAATTCAGTTAAAATTTGTTAGTTTAATGTCGATATAGTAATTATTACAAGGAGGGTTAATATATGACAATTACTATCTTTAAACGTTTATTATTACCAGCATTATTATTGGCGCTTGTTACTAGTTTTTTTGCACCTACTTCAGCGGAAGCAGCAATTACGGGGAATAACAGTCCTAACACTGCAAGTTCAATGGGATATTGGAAAAATAGTCGTTCAGACACGACAATCTTACCTGAAGGTGAAAATGAAGCGTATTATCAGTTTACGATCAATAAAGGGGAAAGAGTATATGTCAGAAGTTCGTATAATAAGCAATATACAGGGATGAATATCGAGGTGTATAATTCGAAATATTCTAGGACAGGATCCGAAGTTATAAATCCTGATTCAGTAACGCCTTTTATTTTTGCAAATACTGGTGACGTGACTTCAACTTCAGAAACTTATTTTGTGAAAGTAACCCGTGGTACATATACCGGTAACATGTATTTTACTGTTTCCATTCAAGATCGTATTAAATCTGGAAATGGGACATTCAATTTTACAGGGACTGCTACGAACTTAGGGAATTCTTCTTTAAATTTTTTAGGAGTTGACTCTTCAGTCATTACAATGGATTTAACGAATAATTCCACAGTTCCTAAACGCGCTGTAGTTAAATCAATTACGACAACTAGCACTCAAACGCCCAACCAAGGGAATGTCACACACAAACTGATGGCTAGTGATAGTAATATTTGGTATCAATCACTTTTCTCCTCTGCAACAAGTGGTTCTTATCGTATATCTCTGGATGATCAATTAAGAGTCGCTCAAAAATGGAGCTTTAAGTACAACGCAAAAGCTACCGCGAGATCTACTATGAGCAATGTCAAAGCCGATATCCGTTACGAATATGATGTTACCGATGGATTTTAATTGAATGATGTTTACAGATATGTACACCAATATGATCAAAAAGTAAGGGTACATCCCTTACTTTTTTTATTGCCTCGTTTTTGATGCTATATGTTATTTCGCCACTTTTAAAACAGCCCCTCCTCTTTCAACACGCTCTCTAGCAGAACCCCGACTGACCATTTCATTTTGTTATGAATGAAAATGTTAAAAAGAAGAGTAGTGTATTTTTGTATGAAAGGACGGTGCTTGGTATGGCGGAACTTCTCGATGACCGGCTGCCGACGCAAAATATAGAAGCAGAGCAGGCCGCATCAATGAATTGGGCGAAATTAACATTTACATAACTTTATGAACATTTGACTTTATAATTAATAACTATTATTATTTGGTTTGCTCACATGATAATTGAGAATCATTTTCATTTGAAGTTTTCAAGTAATACTCTCATCCAACCAATATTCACAAGTCTGCTTTTATCACCATATGAGGATCATTTTGAGGAAGGGAATTTTTATATATGTTGAAACACCCTGAAGGAATGGGTACTGAGAATTCACTTTTCGGAGAAAGCCGTCCCTTTTTTATACCTGGGACAGAGCAACTGGATATCACAGCACACCCATACAGACTTTTTATATTTAAACCGAATACCACTCCTCCCGCCGCTGGTTTTCCAGTCATGTACGTGCTTGATGGGAATTCACTTTTTGGCACAATGGTCGAAGCCATTCGTTTACAGTCAAGAAGACCTGAAAAAACAGGTGTCGTACCTGCCATCATTGTTGGGATTGGCTATCAGACAGAAGCGCCCTATCATCCGCTTAGGCATTATGATCTCACTCTTACTGGCCCTGACGCTTCCATTGGGGGCAAAAGAAAGGACTTCTCCATTCATACATATGGCGGCGCCTCTTCTTTCTTTTCTTTTATAGAAAAGACGGTAAAGCCTTATATCGAGCAGCGCTTTCCGATCAACCAGAGTCGTCAAACACTATTTGGGCATTCTCTTGGTGGTCTTTTTGTATTACACACACTATTTGAGCACCCTGATGCTTATCAGACATATATTGCAGGCAGTCCTTCTATCCACTGGAACAAAGAATTATTTCTAGAAAAAGAACATCAATTCACCAACCGTATACGTCAGGTGCCTATAGATGTCAGGCTGCTTGTAGGTGTAGGTGAGTTAGAAAAACATCATCCATGCCAAATGAATGCTTATGCAAAGTCACTAGCAAATCGTATGCTGCCTTTATCCTCATATGGCTTGCATACGGCCTATCACGAGTTCCTTGAAGAAGGACATACATCCGTTTTACCAGTGCTGATGAATTACGCTTTTCGTTTTGCACTCTATCATGATGGTCCTTTAACAACCACAGACATGAAAAAAAGCTAGTGAACACACGAAACATAGTAATCTATCTCAAAAGATTGCCCTTATCACAGGCGCAGGACGGACAACGAATACAAGTGTTTCTCTACACCCTATGCACCCTGATCTCCATCAGGGTACTTTTTTGACAGAATAAACACACCATTTTCCAGCTCTTTCTGATACAATTCAATTGAGAATGTTTATCAATTAATAAGAGATCAGGTGGTTTTATGGGAAACAATCATCAATTATGTACAAAGGTAAATGCTGAACAATGCATTTACCGATTAACATATACTGAAAAAATAAATAATGCAGATCTTCCACATACGGAGCAGCAGCTATCAGATACATTCTGCCTTCTTTTCAGCATAAGCGGCAGCGGTTTACTCACATTGAACGATCAAAAATGGCGATTGAAACATATGACACTCTATACGATCATGCCTGGGGAAACATTTATGCTGAAAACAGAACCTTATCAAAAACACGAGCTCTTTCTGTTTCGCTTTCAGCTCTACACGATGCAAGATCAAAACATAGGAGAAGTATCAACTGATCATGCCCGTTCTTTACTGAATGTGTGGCAATTTATCGATATTAGCTCGATTGAACAAATTCATTCTTTACTGTCCGACATGACAGAGGAATGGCAAAAGCCTGAATCCATTAGCTTTTTTAGAAGTCAAACTCTTTTTCAACAGCTCATTTTGCAGCTTTTCACACTGCATAAAGAAGATATTTGTGACACGGCACACGCCCTTTTCAAAACAAAACAATATATCGATCAACATTCCGAAGAACCTCTCAGCCTTACAAGTCTATCTCATATGGCTGGAATCAGCGCCAACCATTACAGTGAGCTATTTAAAAAGCATTTTGATGTGAGTGTGACTGATTATATCACCAAGAAAAGAATGGCTAGAGCCAAGCAGTTAATGGCAAAAGGCAATGCAAAGCTCAAAGACATTGCACTGGAAATCGGCTATCAAGATCCCTATTATTTCAGCCGCATCTTTAAGAAAAAAATGGGCATAACCCCTTCTACTTATATGAGAAGCCGCCAGCGAAAAATCGCAGCCTATGGACATTCCATACTCGGTCAGCTCACACCCATTCATATCATCCCATATGCTGCCCCTCTTCACCCTAAATGGACAGCACATGATTTTGAGCATTATGCAGAAGAAATTCCGATTCACTTGAGTGCACATCGTATCAACGAGCACGCTGAAGCCAATTTACAGCAATTAAAGGAAGCACAACCTGAGCTGATCATTGCCAATGATCATGTGACAGAGGAAGAAAAACAAGTGTTGAAAACCATCTGTCCTGTTCACTTTGTTCCATTCACACAAGTGGATTGGCGCACTCAATTCAGACAAACAGCTCTGTTCTTAAACGAAACGAGGGAAGCAGAAGAAGGGCTGCTTCATTACGAAAAACTCGTTAATCAAGCGAAAAAGGCATGCGTTATTGATCATCCACCAAGAACTGTCCTGCCTCTTCGTATCTTTCAAGATCAGCTCTACTTATCTGTCAATCGCACCATGTCAGAAGTAATTTTTCATGAAATTGGCCTTCTGCCAGCTTTTCAGAATGATGGCCAGCTCATCGAAAAAAAAATCAGCATTCACTCTATACAGCAGTTAGACCCAGATGCCATCTTCCTCTTGTTGCATAAAGAACCAAAAACCATTGCTTTTTATCAAAAATTAAAGCAACAGGAGGCTTGGCAAAATCTCAAGGCTGTGACGCAACAAGCCGTCTATCCACTCGCTTCTGACCCTTGGCGTGAGTACACAGCAGCTAGTCATCAACGAGTCATTCAGGACCTTTTATCTTTTTTTTCCGTAAAAAGTCCATCACTAGACAGATCATTGTCTATGGATAAAAGGATGAAAGACTACTACAATCTTTAATTGAGAACAATTATCATTTAAAGGGGAAAACAAATGAAAAAATGGTTTGCATTGCTTATCCTTTGTATCATGACGATCACCGCAGCAGCCTGTGGTGCTGCAGAAAATAAACCGGCTTCAAACACAACCAAAAGCAAGTCAGCTGAAGCAGCAGAAACAAACATCCAATATTTAGATCAAACGTACAAACTGAAAACACCAGTGAAACGAATCGTCATTGCTGGAAGCCTAGAATCGATGGAAGATGCAAAACTACTTGGTATCGAGCCTATTGGTGCTTCTACTGTCGGCGGCACTTTCCCTGAATTATTTAAAGACATTACAGCAAAAACAGAAGGCATTGGGGAAAAAACAGAACCGAACCTAGAAAAAATCTTAAAACTAAAACCAGACGTGATACTCGGATCAACCAAGTTCCCGCCTGCAACAATTAAAAAACTAGATAAAGTTCAAACGACGATCCCAGTATCTCATGTCTCGTCTGACTGGGAAAGCAATCTATTATTGCTCGGTGAGCTGACTGGAAAAAGTAAAGAAGCAAAAAACAGCATTGCTGATTATCAGAAAGATCTTAAACAAGCGAAAGAAACCCTGAAAGACAAAAGCAGCAACAAAACAGCTGTCATTTTACGCATTAGACAAGGCGACCTGTACGTGTACCCTGAAGATGTATACTTCAACTCTACTTTATATGGGGACTTAGGGTTTACAGCACCAAGTGATGTCAAAAAAGCCAAAGCACAAGCAATGATTTCATTGGAGCGCCTAGGCGAACTAAATCCTGACTATATTTTTGTTCAGTTCTCTAAAGAGGAAAACTCATCGAATCCAAATGCATTGAAGGACTTAGAACAAAATAAAATTTGGACAAGCCTAAAAGCTGTGAAAAATGGGCACATCAATGAAAATGTCGTTGACCCTATGCTTCAAGGAGGAACAGCACTAAGCAAAACAACCTTCCTTGATAAGGCTGTCAAATGGTTAGATCAAAACAACTAAAAAGATGCGCATCTTGACAAAGGGCTAAACATTTTAGCCCTTTGTTCTTCTTTTCAGCGGAGCTTGAAAACTTGAAGGAGAGAATACACATGAACGGAACGTTTCTATATGACGAATTGAACGGGCGGCAGCTCGATATTTACCTTCCACCGGACACCTCTATTGATGTTCCAGCTGTCTTTGTACAAGATGGCTCTTCTTTGTTTAGAACCCACCTGCCAGAGATCGAAAGCATGATTGAAGCCAAAACCATCTCGCCAATCATCATCGTCGGCATACACCCCTTCAATCGACTTGACGAATATACACCATGGAAAGCATCATCACTGCGTTCTAGATTCCCTGACTTTAAAGGTGAGGCACAGACATATGTGTCATTTTTAGCAAATGACTTGCTTCCATATATCAAAAGAGAATACCCAGTCAAACAGACCGGTCATGAACATAGCCACGTAGGTGCTTCACTAGGTGGGCTATTTGTTATTTATACCCTATTGATGCACCCTACCCTTTTTCAACGTATCGCATCTATCTCCGGGTCATTTTGGTATCAAGATTTTCTACCGTTTGCTAAACAACAAAGCATTCAATGTGTTGTGGATCACCTTATTTATTTGTCTGTAGGCAGTGAAGAAGGGAAAGGCAAAACATCTGCTCAACAGCACATGCCTTTATTCAACAAACAACTACATGACCTTTTATTACAGAAAGGGGTGCCGGAATGGCAGCTGCACTATCACATCGAACAAGGAGAGGGCCATCATCGGAAACAATTTCAAAAAAATTTCTTATCGGCCATCAAGTGGTTTTATAATAGAGAACGCTAATTTTTTATCAGCAAGGTACAAAGCCGATATGGTATATTGGAACGTATAGATTGAAAGAGGAGGGATTTGCGCATGAGACCTTTACAAATCTCAGCCGATACCGCACAGAAGCTTGCCGCATCACTCAATGTACCGTTAGAGCAAATCATGCATATGCCACAGCACATCTTATTAGCTAAATTAGCGGAGCTTGAACAGAAGAAAGATCGTTCTTAAAGAAATAAAGGAGTTTACATTCATGGAACAACAACTAGAAAAATCAACATTTCATCCTCGCAGTACAGGGCAAACCATTTTGCTGATTGCCGGGATTTTACTCATTGCCTTTAACCTGCGCCCTGCCATTACGTCCGTTGGCCCTGTGATTGGCGCCATTCGTTCTGATTTACAGCTTTCAAATGGACTTGCTGGTTTCCTCACGACATTACCACTGCTCTCATTCGCATTGCTATCTCCCATTGCACCTAAAATGGGAAAACGTCTTGGGAATGAACGAACACTTTGGCTTGGGCTTGCTGTCCTGCTCTTTGGGATTGTCATTCGTTCGTTTGGCACAATCACCTTTTTAATGATGGGAACGGCGCTAGTCGGCGTAGGAATTGCGATTTGTAATGTGCTCTTACCGGGGCTCGTGAAGCATAAATTCCCTGCACATGCTGGATTGATGACAAGCGTGTATACAACCTCGATGTCCGTCTTTGCTGCACTTGCATCAGGTGTCAGTGTTCCGCTCAGTCATGCGTTGCCCGGCGGCTGGAATACGTCATTTCTTGTCTGGGCTGGACTTGCGCTTATGGCCATGATGGTTTGGGCGCCTCAGCTTCTTCATCAGAACACAGCAGCTGCGAAAAGCATTTCGCTCACAGAGCAGCCGATTTGGCGTTCACGTGTCGCATGGCAGGTGACCTTTTTTATGGGCTTGCAATCATTTCTTTTCTATAGCAGCATTGCATGGTTTCCTGATATTTTGACATCTCATGGCATGAACCTCTCAACAGCTGGATGGATGCTGTCTATTATGCAGTTCGCTGGTCTGCCATCGACCTTTTTAACACCCGTTTTTGCAGAAAAATTAAAAACGCAAAGACCGCTTGTGTGCGGCCTTGTGCTCGTTTATTTATTAGGCATGATCGGTCTTCTTCTCGGAGGATCTACGCCTATTCTTGTGATCTCTGTCTTATTGATCGGGATTGGACAAGGGGCCAGTATTAGTCTTGCCCTCACACTTATTGGACTACGGACTACCCATATGGAACAAGCAGCTGCCCTTTCTGGAATGGCGCAGTCTCTCGGTTATTTATTAGCCGCTATTGGCCCTTTCATGATCGGTATTCTCTTTGATTTCAGCCATTCATGGACACCATCCATTATCATCTTTATCGTCATTTTATTCTTCATGTTCTTATCAGGCATGCGTGCCGGGCGAAATGTCTCTATATCCGATCCTTCTTAAACAGAACAGACCCCGTCTCACGAGGAGACGGGGTCTGTTCTGTTTATGCTTGTTCTGTCACATGCACCTTTAACGTTGCTTGTACTTCTGGGTGAAGCTTCACCGGTACATTTGTGTATCCTAACGCACGAATCGCATCATTCAGCTCGATTTTACGTTTATCGAGTTTGATTTGATGATCTTTTTGCAATTTATCAGCGATTTGTTTGCTTGTAATCGATCCAAACAGACGACCGCCTTCACCTGATTTTGCAGTGAGTTCCACTGTTAACGCCTCAAGTGTTTCTTTGAGTTGTTTCGCTTGTTCAAGCTCCTGGATGGCATTCTTTTTCTCTTTGTTTTTCTGCCCTTCCAATGCACTTAGGTTCGTTGGAGTTGCTTCAACAGCTAACCCTTGTTTGATGAGAAAGTTGTGAGCGTATCCGTCAGCTACATTCTTCACTTCGCCTTTTTTCCCTTTGCCTTTTACGTCTTTTAGAAAGATCACTTTCATCTTTGAACCCCTCCTTCGAAATATTCGTCTATGGCAGCTTTTAACTTCTCTACCGCTTCTTCAATGGTTATACCATAAATCTGGGTCGCAGCGTTAGTCAAATGACCGCCGCCGTCTAATGCTTCCATAATAATTTGAACGTTGATATCCCCTAATGATCTTGCACTAATGCATACGGTGTCGTCATCTCGTCTAGCGACAGCAAATGACGCTTCCACCTCACTCATTGACAAGAGAGAATCAGCTGTCTGTGCAATCGTAATTTGATCATAATATTCAGAGCTGTCAGACGGCAATGAAGCGATCGCTACCTGGTTTTGATACAGCTCTGTATGCTGAATGAGTTTTGCCCGTTTGATGTAATGATCGACGGTTTCTTTGAGAAACTTTTGTACAAGGACAGGATCTGCCCCCTTTGCACGCAGGTAAGAAGCTGCATCGAAAGTTCTTGACCCTGTTCTCAGTGAGAAACTTTTCGTATCCACAATGATCCCAGCAAGAAGGGCGGTGGCCTCAATCATGTTAATCCGCAATTTCTTCGGCTGATACTCTAACAGCTCTGTTACAAGTTCTGCTGTAGATGAAGCATAAGGCTCCATATAGACAAGTAAAGGATCACGGATAAACTCCTCACCACGTCTATGGTGATCAATGACAACGACATTTTCAATTTTATTGAGCAGTCGTTCTTCCATGACAAGAGACGGCTTGTGTGTATCGACGACCACCAGCAATGTATCATCCTTTGCAAGCTCCATGGCTTCCTCTGGTGTGATAAAACGTGACCAAAGCTCTTCATAATTCTTAATTTCACTAATTAAGCGTTGAACACTATCTCCAATCTGATTGGCATCAATGACGATATAGCCTTCTTTCCCATTGGCCTGAGCGACCTTTAAAATACCAATTGATGCACCAATTGAGTCCATATCGGGAAACTTATGCCCCATGATCATGACATTACCGCTTTCAGATACAATTTCTTTTAATGCATGAGAAATAACCCGCGCGCGCACTCGTGTCCGTTTTTCCATTGGATTGGTTTTCCCGCCGTAGAATTTCACTTTCCCATTCGGCTGTTTAATGGCTACCTGATCCCCGCCTCGTCCGAGGGCAAGGTCAAGACTCGATTGGGCAAGCGCTCCAAGCTCTTTTAAAGATGGAACCGACGCACCGATTCCGATACTAAGGGTAAGCGTTGCGCTATGTGCCCCTGTTTTCTCACGGACCTCGTCTAAAATGGAGAACTTCGACGCTTCAAGCTCTGCTAAGATGCTCTCATTTAATACCGCCATAAATCGTTCAGATGAAATTCTTTTCAAGAAAATGCCATATTCTTGTGCCCAATTGTTTAACAGCGATGTCACTTCACTATTAATGGCGCTGCGCACTTGATCATCAAGACCTTGCGTGACATCGTCGTAATTGTCTAAAAAGATATACGATAACACCGTTCGTTCATTTTCGTACTGCCTTTCAATCTGCACCTGTTCCGTGACATCAAAGAAATATAAAAGGCGCTCGGACCGTTTAATAATGACTTTGAATTTCCGGTCATTCAGCGTCACATTCTCTGTCTCGACCTCTTGCTTAATCAGAGGCACAATTGACTCAAATGTATCGTACAAGGATCTGCCGACAAGTGTGCTTTCATGAAAGCACGAAGCGAGAAATGGATTGGTCCATTCGATATAATACTGGTCATTAAACAGCATAATACCAATTGGCATCTCCATTAATGCTTCTTCTCCAACCTTTTTGACTCGATAGGATAATGTTGAAATATATGAATCAATCTCTTTTTGCACTTGCGTATCTGCCCACTTTAAGAAGTAAAGCACACCTGCAAGGACTAAAAGACCAACCGCTCCTATGATCCAATTAAAATAAAGGTTGAGGAGGACTGTGACCACCGCAAGAACAATTAACGCGAAGATCGGATACTTGATGACAGGTTTTCTATAGAAGCTTGGCACTGATATCAACTCCTCAACATTCAGAGTGAATTATTTGTTTTTTACTTTTTCTCTTAAATCAAAGCCTATGTCAGCAATCCCTATAATTCGCACAATCACACCGATCGGCGGAAAGAAAACCGTTAACACGACAGCGAAAATGGGTACCGCTTTTGAGATGTTTTTTTCGTGGCAATAATAGAAGATAAAAGAAAAGCCCTGAATAAGCACCAGTATATATAAAATTTGAAACGCACTCGTTTGCACGAGCCATAAAAAGCTGCCTTTCTCTGACTGAATCAGCATCAAAAGCAGTGTGAGTAAATAATACCATACCATGCTTTTTGGCAGACGCATATCCTTAAATTTCTTCAGGACTGGCATGTCTGGAACAAACCGTTTGAGCAAGGGACGAACGAACCAATGATTCACAAAAGACACCAGCGTGACAAAAATAAGCAGCGTGACAGGTAAAGCACTTAATGCCGTATCCTGCATCTCTCTAAACTGCTTGAGTTGTTTCGCTATGTCCTGTTCAGAAGCGCCGGATTGCTTTAAGACACTCTCTACCATCGGCATCATTTGGTCAATTGATTCTTTAGCAGCACCAAGTATATCTATCTGGAAAAGCTGGACACTGACGACAAAGTAGATGAGAAAACTGAATAAATAAATCAGCGCACCGGTAATGATGGCATTACCTGGCTGCCTCCTGCTGTAGAAAACACCCATTCCTATTCCGACAGCGATCAGTATTGGTGCACTCATCAGCCCGTTAATAGACCCAATTAAAAAGCTGATCACTATGCCAATAGCGCCAGCCGCAATTCCTTTTTTCAAGCCATGCCTGATTGTATAGAGAATGATCGGAATCGGAGCAGCTAGGCAGAAAATAATGGATAATAGCGGCACATACAAATAAAACAACGTCATCACCGCAAAAATGCTGATCATGATAGCGCCTTCTACTAACGCTTTTGTTTGTTTCACACCTTCACCTCTATCCAATCATTTGTCTATATCTTGCTCAATGTGTACTTCTATGTATACGTGCGATGTAAGCTCCGTCATATCTTGCCCCAACCTTTATTTTACCATAGCGGCAAATCGCAAGTAAAATGCAGGCTATTCTCGGAACGTTTCACGTGGAACACTTATATGGATGAGTGCATGCAAGTTTTCAGACAGCATGTTACAATTTTTTAGATTATTCTTAGCTATAAACCCTGAATTCAAGGTCAAAAGCTGTTAGAATAGAAACATCATCAATAAATGTAAGAAGGAGAATTCACATGGGAAAAACACTCGTATTCGGACACAAAAATCCTGACACAGACACGATTTGCTCTGCTATCGCTTACGCTGATCTAAAAAACAAAATCGGCACTGAGGCAGAAGCTGTCAGACTTGGAGAAATCAATGGAGAAACACAATATGCATTAGATTTCTTTAAACAAGAAGCACCGCGTCTTATTGAAACGGCTGCCAACGAAACAAAACAAGTCATTCTTGTCGATCATAACGAATTCCAGCAAAGTGTAAGCGATATTGATCAAGTACAAGTAACCGAGGTCATTGACCATCACCGCATTGCCAACTTTGAAACAAGTGAACCTCTTTACTATCGTGCTGAGCCAGTTGGCTGTACAGCAACGATCTTAAACAAAATGTACAAAGAGCATCAAGTCACAATCGAAAAAGAAATCGCTGGTTTGCTTTTATCTGCGATCATTTCTGATTCCTTACTTTTCAAATCCCCAACATGCACACAGCAAGATATTGATGCTGCGCATGAGCTGGCAAAAATCGCAGGAGTTGACCCTGAAGTATACGGTTTAGACATGCTGAAAGCAGGCGCTGACCTAAGCCAAAAAACGGTTCAAGAATTAATCACACTTGATGCAAAAGAATTTGCACTTGGGAACAGCAAAGTCGAAATTGCTCAAGTGAATACAGTGGATATCGCTGAAGTCACAGCAAGACAAGCTGACATTGAAGCAAAAATCAATGAAGTCATTACAGCGAAAGGCCTTGATCTATTTGTTCTAGTGATCACAGACATTCTAGAAAATGACTCTCTTGCGCTTGCACTTGGTGCTGAAGCAGCAAAAGTAGAAAAAGCATTTAACGTCAAGCTTGAAAACAACACGGCATTACTCAAAGGTGTCGTATCAAGAAAGAAACAAGTCGTGCCTGCACTTACGGACGCTCTTTCTTAATCAATAAAAAAAGGCTGCTGACCCGGGGACTGACCCCCGTTCAGCAGCCTTTTTTGTATGTCTTCTTTTTAATGAATATACACATCGCTGACGAGAATATCCTTTAGAGCACTTGTTGGAATCGTGAATTCAACCACCCCCATGTAGCCAGGCGCCACATCATATTCGTTGAAGGAAATCACGAGCTTGCCTTTCGAATTGATATAGAAGCTTTGTTCCGGCTGGATTTTCTTAAATGGGTCCATATCCTCTTTGCCGATCCAGTAAATCTTATTGGAATCCTCTTTCATCTGTTTTTTCATTTGTTCTTTAATGTTCTCACTAATTACATCAATATAACGCTCATCTTTAAACAAGCTTGGTAATGTAAGGAGTACATGGTTCTTCTTATCAACCGTATCGTACGTCATTTCTTCTGCCGCTGAAGCCTCAGTGGTCACTTTGTACCGGCCTATTGAGAGAATTTGATCATTGTTCGTTTTCACTTCATACCCGCTCTCAACACTCAAATGGCCATTTTGATAGCCCTTGGTTTCCTTTTCAAAATCTTGATACAGCTTTTTGTTTTCAGCTAAATATTTTTGATTCAGGCTGTCTTGTAATGTCCCGTCCCCAAGCCCTGAAACGTGTGGTGTTTTGAGATCAATATTTGTTCCCTGATTGCTCTTTTTAAATTCTGTGAACGTCACGACTTTCACAAGCTCACCAATGACAGGTACCTCTGAGATCGCTCTTGCTGCCTGTGGACTGACATTCACAGTGGTCACAAAAAGAGCAGCCGCAGCGGCGAGTCCAATGGCCCATTGCTGAAAGTGTAGTCTTTTATTTTTTCGCTTCAATGTTCGTTCAACCATAGCATCATATTCTGGCGGGATAGGGATTTCTAAATATCCCTCTTTTAACTGTTCCAAATGCTTATCCATTTATATTTCCTCCTGGGATAATTCTACTTTTAAAAGCCGCAACGCCTTATATAATCTTGTTTTAATGGTGTTTTCATTTTCTTCGAGAATATGAGCAATGTCCTCTAGTTTTAAATCTTCAAAGAATCTCAATATAATGATGACCCGATACATCTCCGGCAAATCTTCTATGGCCCGTCTGACATCTTGATCCTCATAGACATCCGATTCGCCCTTTGATAAGAATTCAAGTGTGTCATCATCTGTCACCTGCACCCGCTTCTTCTTTCGTAAAAAGTCTAGCGCAGCATTCACGACGATTTTATAAAACCAGCTATGCATTTTGCTTGCATCCTCTAGTCGGTGGACAGATTTGAGTGCTTTATGAATAGCCTCTTGAACGACATCCATCGCATCTTCCGGGTTTTTGACATAGCTATAGGACAACCGATAAAAACTGTGTTTATGCTCCATGACGTAATCCGCAAATTGATCGTCTATTTTTCGTTTCTTCATTTTACAAAGAGCTCCTTTATCTTAAATGCGCATCTGTTATTTCTTACATCGGATAGACGCGCACTCTTTCAAAATAGTTTGCGCTCGATTATTTTTACCATGTCAAAGTATGTATCTTTCTATACAAAAAAAGCGAACCTGTTGGGTTCACTCTTTCGTAGCCGCTATTGTTTGATGAACAAAGGATTTTAGTGGAGACAGCGGATGAATGATAGAAATGCCTGTCTCCTCCTCCACCTGCTGGGCAGCGTGAACCATCGAGAGCTGCATCACACAAATGTCTCCGTTTTTTTGCTTCATACATCTTTTCAGCTGCTCCTTGATTCGCTCGTCATAAGCTTGCATATGACCATCTAGGCAAAGATGAAAGGCATCCTCCATCACAACCATTTCTACTTCAACCTGCTTTTCCCGCTCTGTTGCATATGAATACAGCCGATTCATCGTGCCTTCTACTGTATCTGGGTTTGAAAACACTAACTGAAGCGGCCCTTTTTTCTCACAAATCTGCTCGAATAACGGCTCATCTATCGGAACAATCGGTTGTTTAAAAAGGTGCTGCTGATCCCCCAATGCCGCAATGTATTGAGTACACGTTAATAAGATCAGATCCGCCTCCCGCTCTTGCATCAGGCTACTGATGGCATAGGTTTGCTGCTTGTGAAGATCAAAATCGGGATCTTGTTTGGCCCGTTCCATAAATGATGAATCGACGATGTGATGCAGATCAAATCCTGTGTCATAGAAAGCGTCGTCAATGTAAGAAATATTAGATGGATGTGCGTGAAGGCAGTGCAATCGAATCATTAGGCCCGCTCCTCATAAAAGTTTTCACTCATTATATCAATCCTTGTATGAAATAGGGAGCAACATGGCCATATTGTTAGGGAGAAATTGAAGGAGGGATTCTACCTTGAAAGAAGAACAACAGCCTACATCATCTTCAGAGTCAGAAGAAACCTTGACGAATCGACAAGGTCACCCGGTAACAGATAATCAAAACATGAGAACCGTTGGGAATAGAGGACCGACTACGCTTGAAAACTACGATTTCCTAGAGAAAATCAGTCATTTTGATCGTGAACGCATCCCTGAACGTGTCGTTCACGCACGAGGTGCCGGCGCACACGGATACTTTGAAGCCTACGGTACATTCGGTGACGAACCCATTTCCACTTATACAAGAGCCAAATTATTTCAAGATAAAGGAAAAAAGACCCCTGTCTTCGTTCGATTCTCTTCTGTTATTCACGGCGGACATTCACCAGAAACTTTACGCGATCCGCGGGGATTTGCGATCAAATTTTATACAGAAGACGGCAACTGGGATCTCGTTGGGAACAATCTCAAAATTTTCTTTATTCGAGATGCTTTGAAATTCCCTGATTTGGTTCATGCCTTTAAGCCTGACCCTGTCACCAATCGTCAGGATGGAGAGCGCATTTTTGATTTCGTTTCACAATCACCTGAAGCAACACATATGGTGACATTTCTCTTCTCACCATGGGGTATTCCTGCCACATACCGGCACATGCAAGGCTCTGGCGTCCATGCCTATAAATGGGTGAATCATGAAGGAAAAGCAGTACTGGTCAAGTATCACTTTGAACCGAAGCAAGGGATTCGGAACCTGACACAAGAACAAGCCCAGGCCATTCAAGGGGAAAACTTTAATCATGCCACACAGGATTTATATGAAGCCATTGAACAAGGGGATCATCCTGAATGGGAAGTATACGCGCAAATCATGGAAGATGACACCCACCCCCATCTAGACTTTGATCCACTAGATCCGACAAAGCTCTGGTACAAGGATGATTATCCATGGAAACCGATCGGACGAATGGTGCTAAACAAAAATCCAGAAAATTATTTTGCAGAAGTGGAACAGGTTGCCTTTGGGACGGGGGTTCTTGTAGACGGATTAGATTTCTCAGATGATAAATTGCTGCAAGGACGTACCTTCTCATACTCTGATACGCAGCGATATCGTGTCGGGCCAAATTATTTACAGCTGCCGATCAATGCCCCGAAAAAGAATGTTGCCACCAATCAGCGAGATGGGCAAATGGAATATCATGTGGATCAAGGAAAAGGACAAAACCCCCATGTGAATTATGAACCGTCCATTCTAGGGGGATTAAAAGAAGCGCAGCAAGATGGAAAGGATCATACGCCTTTTGTAGAGGGTGAAGTCAAACGAGAAGCCATTGACCGCCCGAACAATTTCGGACAAGCGGGAGAAACCTATCGCCGCTTCAATGATTGGGAACGTGAGGAACTGATTAAAAACTTAGTCAACACCTTAGCTACCTGCCAAAAAGACATCCAAGACCAAATGATCGAAAACTTTACAAAAGCTGATCCTGACTATGGAAAACGTGTGGCCGATGGCTTAAAAGCCTTCAAACAAGAGGAACCAAGCGGACCAATTGGATCAACAGGCGTCGCACAGGCTGTAAACGATGCGATCAACAACAGCACACCTTCAGATCCTTATTAATGAAAAAAGAATGCAGCGGCAAGGCTGCATTCTTTTTTTATACATCTATTAAGCGTTTTGACCTTTTTTGATCCATTCTGCCACATTCACTGTACGTTTCGCCTGATGTTTCACGGCAGCTTCTGCATCCTCTTGAATCTTGCCATTTTGGTCCACTGTGACACTCACACCGTAAGGGTTACCCCCTGCGCCGTATAGGGAATCATCTGTGTATCCAGGAGCGGCAATAATAGCTCCCCAGTGGAACATGGTTGTATAAAGGCTTAGAACTGTCTGCTCCTGTCCGCCATTTGGATTTTGTGCAGATGTCATCGCACTCACTGCTTTGTTTGCCAATTTGCCTTGGAACCACAAACCGCCTGTTGTATCTAAGAATTGCTTCATTTGAGCCGGTAAGTTACCGAAACGTGTCGGCATGCTGAAAATAATGGCATCTGCCCACTCTAAGTCACTTAACTGAACCTCAGGGACATCTTTTGTTTCATCTAAATGTGCTTTCCATGCTGGATTTGATGCAACAACTGATTCTGGTGCCAATTCAGGAACCTTTAATATTTTGACTTCAGCGCCAGCTTCTTTCGCACCAGCCTCAGCCCATTTCGCCATCTGATAGTTTGTACCTGTTGAACTATAATAAATAATCGCTAGTTTTACGTTTTCCACTTGTTCCATCTCCTTTTGTTTGGTTTGCCCAAAAAGCTTCTGTAAAAATCCCACCTGTATTCCCCACCTTATTTAAATTGACGACGATACCACAATGCCGCAGCATCGACTTCTTCTCTCGTTAGCTGATGTCCACGATTTTCCCAATGAAGCGTTACGGATGCTCCCGCCTCCTGAAGCAGTTGCTCCAGTTCCTGAGATTCCTCAGGACGGCACATTGGATCATTTTCACCAGCTGCTATAAAGACTTGTTTCCCCGCTAATGAAGGTAATGAAACCCCTCGTCTTGGGACCATTGGATGATGCAGGATCGCTCCTTTCAACGCATCTCCGTAATGGAATAACAGACTTCCAGCAATATTCGCCCCGTTTGAATAGCCGATGGCTACAACATTGTGACGATCAAATGCATACTTATCTGCTGCTTCCCCGATAAATGTATATAATTCCTCTGTACGCTCAATTAAATCTTGCTCATCAAAAACACCCTCTGCCAAACGCCTGAAAAAGCGCGGCATGCCGTTTTCTAACACATTTCCTCTTACACTAAGAACAGATGCGTCAGGATCTACCACCTCTGCAAGCGGCAATAAATCATGTTCTGTCCCGCCAGTTCCATGCAGCAGGAGCAGGACCGATTTTTGTTCATTCTTTCCTTTTTGAAAAAGATGCTTCATCATGAATCTCCTTTCCCTTTTATTTCTCTTACCTCAATCGGAAGCACAATTTGTTCAATCTGACTGCGCTGCTCCTCATATTGCGGCGGCAGTTTCAACGCTTCACCCATTGTTTCCACAGATTCATCATGTGCAAAACCTGGGGGATCGGTCGCAATCTCAAATAATATGCCGCCAAGCTCTCGAAAATAAATGGAATTGAAGTAATTTCGGTCTTGCACAGGTGTCACTTGGTACCCGCTTTGCGCAATATGTCTTTGCCAATCTAATTGATCCTGATCATCTGTTGCTCTCCACGCAATATGATGTACAACACCCACGCCCATACGGCCTCGTGCAACAGGTGTCTTTTTCACATCAATAACATTCCCAATATCACCGAACGAACGGAATCTCACATAATCCTCATCTTCGCCGACTCGTTCAAGCCCCATCGTTTGCTCTAACAGCTGCATTGTTTGCTCCGGCTGTGATGTGAATAAAATAGCTCCCCCAAACCCTTTAATCGCTGCATCTGGAGTGACCCCATTAAATGTCCACTCATTTGGCTTTCCTTCCTCACGCTCTACAAGCTCAATCAACAAGCCGTGCGGATCTTCAAATGAGAGAAAGACCTCACCAAAGCGTTCAACCGTTTGATAAGAAACATCAAACTGCTCAAGACGTTCCTTCCAGAAAGAGAACGCGCCTGTCGGTACGACATAGGTTGTCACACCGACTTGGCCTGCTCCAATTTGTCCCTTTTGTGCGCCTGGCCAAGGGAAAAACGTAATAATGGTACCTGGAGATCCCTCTTCATTCCCAAAATATAAATGATAGGTGCCAGGATCATCAAAATTCACGGTCTTCTTCACAAGACGGAGACCTAAAACACCTGCATAAAAATCAACGTTCTCCTGAGGATGACCCACGATGGCTGTAATATGGTGAATTCCTTCTGTTTTCTTCACCTCTAATGACCTCCTAATACAAGTAACTCTATTCATTATGTCTTAACTGATGCCTTTATATTATCTCGAATTCGAGATATTAAACCAAAAAAATATATTTATCTCGAATTAAGGATATGATGTTTTTAAATAAATGTCAACGATTTTTGTTTTTCTTTTTAAAAAAACAGGGTCACTATACAAATAGCAAACCTGCTTTTCTTTTGATCTATTTTATTTAATAAAAAAAGCGAAGAGCTCAAGGCTCTTCGCTTTTAAGTCAACGACTTACTCACCAGTCACGTATGGAAGTAATGCCATTTGACGTGATCTTTTGATCGCTAAAGTCAATTTACGTTGATACTTAGCGCTAGTTCCTGTTACACGACGAGGTAAAATTTTACCACGCTCAGAAACAAACTTTCTAAGAAGATCAACATCTTTGTAATCGATGTGCGTGATACCGTTAGAAGTAAAGAAACATACTTTACGACGTTTCGCACGACCGCCTCTGCGTCCACCTGCCATTTGTTTTCACACCTTTCCTTTAGTTATTTTTTCAGTTCAATTAGAATGGCAAATCATCATCGGAGATGTCAATCGGTTTACCGTCATTCGCAAATGGGTCATCATTGAAGCTATTCCCCTGATTACGATTTTGGTTGTTTTGATTGCCATATGGACTTTGATTTGGTTCATTTCCAAATGGATTCTGATCGTTTTGGCTGCCGCCATAATACTGGCCTCCGCTATTGCCACCGCCGCTGTATCCACCTGAACCAGCACCGCCACTTTTCGGCTCAAGAAATTGAACACTTTCAGCTTGAACTTCTGTCACGAAGACACGCTGTCCTTGCTGGTTTTCATAGTTTCTTGTCTGCAAGCGACCGTCTACACCGGCAAGACTTCCTTTTTTCAAGAAGTTAGCCACATTCTCGGCTTGTCTTCTCCAAGTAACACAGTTAATGAAATCGGCTTCACGCTCTCCAGATTGATTCGTAAACGTACGATTCACCGCTAGAGTAAACGTGGCTACAGCCGCACCATTAGGCGTGTAGCGAAGCTCAGGGTCTTTTGTTAGTCTTCCGACCAATACAACACGGTTTAGCATATTGAAAGACCACCTTTAGATATATATTTCAATGATTTATTCTTCTTCTTTCACAACAATGTGGCGAATGATATCGTCACTGATCTTAGCTAAGCGGTCAAATTCTTGAACTGCTGCAGCGTCAGATTGAACGTTTACGATTTGGTAGAAACCGTCACGGAAATCGTTGATTTCGTATGCAAGACGACGTTTACCCCAATCCTTTGTTCCAGTGATCTCCGCACCGTTAGAAGTTAACACGTTATTGAAACGCTCGATAACTGCTTTTTTAGCCTCATCGTCAACTGTTGGGCGGATGATGTACATAACTTCGTACTTTCTCATCTGATTGCACCTCCTTTTGGTCTAAGCGGCCCTAAACGGGCAAGGAGCAATAAATTATATTACTCACAATTGTATATTATAACAAATCACTTGGTCTATGACAAGAACCTATACGTTAAAACGGAAATGAATGACGTCTCCATCTTTCACTTCGTATTCTTTACCTTCTAAACGAACTTTCCCTGCCTCTTTCGCAGCAGACATGCTTCCGCCAGCTAGTAAATCCTCATAAGCAACCGTTTCAGCACGAATAAATCCACGCTCAAAGTCCGTGTGAATAATTCCAGCACATTCTGGTGCCTTCATTCCTTTTTTAAATGTCCAGGCACGTACTTCCTGCTCACCTGCTGTGAAATACGTAGCTAAGCCTAGAAGTGAATAAGACGCTTTAATCAGCTGATCTAGTCCTGATTCTTTGATGCCGAGTTCTTCAAGGAACATCTGCTTCTCTTCTCCTTCAAGCTCTGCAATTTCAGACTCGATCTTAGCACAAACAACGATCACTTCAGCATTTTCGCCAGAGGCAAACTCACGAATTTGCTGCACATATTCATTACCGTCCTGATCCGCAACTTCATCCTCACTCACATTTGCTACATAAAGAATGGGTTTAGACGTTAGTAAATGAAGCTGTTTCACAAGCTTTTGCTGCTCATCTGTAAATTCTACAGATCTTGCAGATTTCCCAGCTTCAAACGCGTCCTTTAGCTTCGTCAAAATCTCAAATTCAGCTACAGCTTCCTTGTCCTTTTGTTTCGCAAGCTTACTCACACGAGTTAATCGCTTTTCAACCGTTTCTAGATCAGCCAAAATCAATTCTAAATTAATCGTTTCAATATCTGATACTGGGTCAACCTTACCTGATACGTGTGTAATGTTATCATCGGCAAAAGCTCTTACCACATGACAGATCGCATCTACTTGGCGGATATGAGAAAGGAATTTATTTCCTAACCCTTCACCTTTAGAGGCACCTTTGACAATACCAGCAATATCAGTGAATTCAAAAGCAGTCGGAACTGTCTTTTTCGGCCGCACCAATTCTGTCA
The DNA here is from genome assembly GCF_001857925.1 of Bacillus xiamenensis. NCBI lineage: Bacteria > Bacillati > Bacillota > Bacilli > Caryophanales > Bacillaceae > Bacillus > Bacillus xiamenensis. The sequence goes on along the minus strand of NZ_CP017786.1, from coordinate 1,660,099 downwards.
GCTTTTGTAAACGTTCGTCTGGAACTTCTACAATTCCGACGTTTGGATCAATGGTACAGAACGGATAGTTAGCAGACTCCGCTCCAGCCTGTGTAATTGCATTAAATAGCGTTGACTTCCCGACGTTAGGTAAGCCAACAATACCAGCTGTTAAAGCCATTCTTTCATCTCCTCTATATGAAACGTGCTCGTTATACTGCGTAATATGAACCTAGAGCAATTATAAGTAGGTTTACATGAAAAGACAAGCTAACCGTTATGCATTTTCAATAGTAGAAACATCACCAAAAAGACTAAATCAGAACTTTAAAACGGAATATTGCATCTTTTTCTCTATACAAAAGACAAATTTAATCAAAAAAAGCATGAGGCCTACTTAAGCAGTCGGCTCTTCATGCTTGACGAGAATTTTTTTCATTTTTCGTTCAAAATCTCTTCTTGGGATCATCACGCTGTGCCCGCACCCTTCGCACTTAATGCGAATATCCATGCCCAAACGAATGACTTTCCACCGATTGGCACCACATGGATGGGGTTTTTTCATTTCAACGACGTCATGTAACCCAAATGCTTTGTCTGCCATCAGCCTTCACCTCTCTTGCTCACTTCATTGAATCTATTGTACAAAAAAACGGTGACGGAGAGCAATGAACAAAATAAAGAGATACTTTCTTGCGTCAGTCCCGTTCTTTTTTTATAAAAAAAATACTCCTTTTAGATCATTTTATTTGTGACCAATAGTTACTTAAACTCCGCTTTTTTTCAATATTGTCACAAACACTGTAGGTCAAAAGGTTTTTATTGGTAGAACGCTGTGGTTTTTCCATATTTTTTGATTTATGATATCTCCATAAATGTTATGTGAGGGAGCAGGTACGATGGTCAATCGAAAGGATAGATTAACCGATAAAGAATATAAAATCATATCCGATCATGCTGGAAACGCAGACAATTACCAGCAGCACCATACGATAGAAATAGGTCAGCAAACGCTCACTGTCCACGATTTTCTACAAATCGATCATCAATTATATGGTTTAACAATGCAGCATGAGCGTTCAGATGAATATATTGTCGCTTTTCACTGTCCGCTGCCAAAGCAAATGAAGGTCACATCCTCACAAGATGTTCACACGGCCGCCCTTTCATTGCTCAAAACGGATTATGTCTATCCCATTGAAAGGAAGTCCTTGGCTGGGAATCAAGATCATGTCTTTTTTAAAGGAAAAGAATACATTGAGCAAGTCTGTCAGAAGCACCCAAATGCAGCCATCTATCTCACTGGACAAGCTCTTGCCGGTGCTGTTTGTGCTTATATTGCGACAGAACAGCCAGCTGTCAAAAAAGCGATCACATTTGATAGCCCAAATATATGGAGCAGCCTGTCTCCAATGATTCAGCAACAGGCGCTGCAAGGAAAATATACTCATGTTCTCACGGAATATATTCAACCCAATCATTACGTAGGTTTACTTAATCGCCACGATCATGGGATTGGACAAGTGAAGTACACTGTACCGCCTCGGGACCAAGGCACAGTCCAAGACTCCAATCAATATAACAAAAGAGAAATGGACACCTTTTTAAAATCAGCTTTTGCGTCTATGAATATAGAATGGAACCCATCATTTGATACAAATGCATTTTTAGCTCTCGTATCAGGAGATTTCAAGGTAAATGGGTATTCATTCCATTCGAATGGAGCTGCTCGTATTTTAGATGAACAGCTTGATCACAATACAAGCTTTACGACCATGCTTTTGCAAGAAATCCATTCAGGCCGTGCATATGCACAAAACGGGCTTGAAATTATCATAAAATCCCATTTACTAAAAAATTCATCGTATGACCTACAAAGCATTATTGATCATGAGGTGCAAACGATATTTGAAAAAATAGATGGGATCGATGAAAGTGTAAAAGACGCTGTCCATCATGTAAAACAAGAGCTCAAAGGCCTTGTTGGCTTTGGCCACTATGATCTATTAAGTCATAGCGATGTAGAATCACTGTTAGAAGAAGTCAGGATGGAGCAGCACCATTCATCCTTTTATTCACATGAAAAACAACTGAATGCCTTGTACACCCTGAGAGACTATGAACAAGAACTTTCTACCCTTTCAAGACATATGTACACAATGGGTGATGACTATGCCAAGGCAGATCGACGCCTTGCGATGCAAATGGGTATTCGGTAAGAAAGGAGTCAACGTATGATCAACCAAAATAAACCTCCTAGTGACGCCCAGCGTTTTCTGCAAAATGTGAGTGCCCGCCGCTCGATGTCTGTATTCGAAAATCAGTCCGCACCTCAAGCACAATCGCAATCTCCTGAAGAAATTGCCGCCATCCAGGCTATGCGCAGAGAGGGACAGCGAAAGGATTTAAAGCGATTGCTGAAAATGCGGCTGCATGACGAATTGGCAAACACCCGCGTGCACTTGGAGTACCAATTGTCGAAAACAGAAGATATGATGAACCAGACAACCATTGTCAAACAACATCTATCCCAGCATTTAAAGGGACAAGCCATCTCAGAATTAGAGGAACGTCTTCAGCGTCTTCAGCACATGCCCGTATATGACGATATCAAAGAAGCCATCGATTCCATTCGGATCAAATAAGCACTACTCTTGGTAAGAGAGGTGCTTATTTTATTTTATCAATATAATTTTTAGACCGAGAGAATATCTTTTTACTTAAAATCGGATACAGCATTAAACAAACGAGCAAATAAAGGTTTAACAAGCTATAAATCGGATACAAAAAAGCAATCAAATCAGCAAATCCTAGCGAGGTTAAAGGCGCCATCAAAAGAAGCATAACGAATACAATAAACCATCGAGGCATTCGTACAAAAGAGAGCATCCGGCTGGATAACCCAAATAAACCCGCAGCTGTTGTTGTATAAATGGCTAAACAAAGGACAATGGTCATAAACACAAACAATGACGTTGGCGCCCCCTCTAATACTGTAAACAAAGGAATTCCCTCTGCTGAAAGACTGCCAGAAATATCGACCAGTATTTCATTATATACATAAGAGATGACGCCAAAAATCAAACCGCTTAGTATACTCGCAACCTTGGCTTCTCCAAGCCCCTTCATTTCTTTTCCAACCGAAGACAGCACCGCCACAACAGATAATATATTCAAAGAGGCAAAGGCAATACTGGCAGGCCAATTGTACTGCTGACCGAAATCAATTCTCCACATATGATCATGATTCATATAATAAAAAACAAACGCATAGATGAGCCCCACAACCAAAATTGGTATAATGAAAGCGTTCACAGATAAAAGCCCTTTCACGTCCCAGAAAAAAATCATAAATGAAAAGAAACAAAACGCTCCGATTCCAATCCAAAATGGCACATGATACATCTCAAGTGTGACCCCGCCGCCAGCAATCATGACCGTTGTGGTCGTGAATAAATAAAGGACAATTAAAATGTCATACACCTTAGCCAGCCATGGACCTACAAGCCGCTCTAGCACTGGCACAAAGTGATCGGCACGCACCTCATAGCTAATTTTTAACACCACATAGGTAGACAGCATAAACATCAGCGTAAACAGTAGAATGGCTAGTCCACTATCAAGGCCAAAAAACTGCCAAATTTCTTGACCGGAAGCATATCCCGCTCCTATTAAGCTTCCTAATATTAAAAGTGTCCACCTTGAACCAGCCTTCCACACAATCATCACCTCATAGGTATAGAATTAAGCTTGTTTCCGTATACTGTTACTAACTACTATGACAAGGAAGTGAGACCTATGAATAGCAAGAACGGTCTTTTTTTTAGAAATAGGGTGAAAGAATACGTGTCCCATACGGATACAAATGCCATTCAGCAGCTTAAAAGTATTTTATTCTCGCATCTTCAGAAAGCAGGGAAAAGACCCGTTGCCATCGTCTGCATTGGAACAGACCGCTCAACTGGCGACTCTCTAGGTCCACTTGTTGGAACAAAGCTTTCAGGTCTCGATTTGAAAAAGCTTCATGTATACGGAACCCTCTCTGACCCAGTACACGCTGTCAATTTAAAGGAAAAGCTCGCCGAAATTGAACAAGCTCATAAACATCCATTTATCGTAGCGGTTGATGCCTGCTTAGGAAGAGTGAAAAGTGTAGGTTCGTTCCAAATTGGAGAAGGACCGTTAAAGCCTGGGGCAGGTGTGCAAAAGGAGCTCCCGGAGGTAGGAGATATTCATATCAATGGGATTGTCAACGTGAGTGGGTTTATGGAATACTTCGTTCTCCAAAATACACGTCTTCATCTTGTCATGTCTATGGCCAATACACTTTCTGAAAGTCTATCTCACATTGATCAAATGGATTGGACAAGAGAAAAAAGCCGTTCTCTCTTCAGTCCTATTCAAAATATCACTGGGAGAATATAAAAAAGACCATCTCATATCAAGATGGTCACTCGGATGATTCTCTCGCAGACAGTAATTCAAGAATTCTTTCTAAATCTTCATTTGAGAGAAATTCAATCTCTATTTTCCCTTTTTTCTTCTGTTTTTTGATCGTCACTGAAGTACCAAAATAATTTTGTAAGAAGGACTCTCTTTCTTTCAACACTCGATCCTTTGGTGCTTCTTTTTTCTTTGTTTCACGTGGAACATTTTCATTTAATTGCTGAACAAGCTTCTCAACCTGACGTACATTTAACCCCTCGTCCACGATTTTCTTTACCAAAGGCGCAATCTTTTTCTTATTTTTCAAGCTAAGCAATGTGCGTCCATGTCCCATGGATAACGTTCCATCCGCAATTCGTTTTTGCACTTCTTCTGGTAATGTCAATAGACGAAGATGGTTCGCTATATGCGGTCTGCTCTTCCCTAGCCGCTTCGCTAATTCCTCCTGAGTCACACTTAAATGTTCCAGCAAGGAGGCATAGGCTTCCGCTTCCTCTAAAGGAGATAAATCCTCGCGCTGTAAGTTTTCCAAAAGCGCAATCTCTCTCATCAGCGTTTCTGAAAATTCTCTGACAATCGCAGGAATCGTTGTCAGGCCAGCTTGTTGTGCTGCTCTGAAACGTCGCTCTCCTGCTACAATGTCATATCCTTTAATCGACTTTCGAACAATAATTGGCTGTAAAACACCGTGCTGCTGAATTGATTCTTTGAGATCAGACAATGCATCATCGTCGAACGTTTTCCTCGGCTGATACGGATTCGGACGTAAATCCTTTAATTTGATTTCTTCGACAGTTTCTTCATTTGAGTCTACGTTGGTAAATAGTGCGTTAATACCCTTTCCAAGACCTTTAGCCATTCGCATCCACTTCCTTTGCTAAGTCTAAATAGACATCTGCACCTCTTGAACGTGGATCATACAAGATAATAGGCTTCCCGTGACTAGGCGCTTCACTCAGTCTCACATTTCTCGGAATGACGGTCTGATAGACTTTGTCTCTAAAGTATTTCTTCACTTCTTCAATAACCTGAATCCCAAGATTTGTTCTTGCATCAAGCATTGTCAGCAAGACACCTTCAATGGCAAGATCGGTATTTAGATGTTTCTGCACAAGACGAACTGTGTTTAACAGCTGACTCAATCCTTCAAGCGCATAATATTCACACTGAACCGGTATTAAAACGGAATCGGATGCAGTTAACGCATTAATCGTCAGTAATCCAAGTGATGGCGGACAGTCAATAATCATATAATCATAATTTTGCTTAACAGATTCAAGTGCTCTCTTCAGCCTCACTTCACGAGAGATCGTAGGCACAAGCTCAATTTCAGCCCCTGCAAGCTGTATTGTCGCAGGAATGACATCAAGATTTTCGACCTCTGTCGTCTTAATCACATCAAGTACATCTGCATCATCAACTAAAATATCGTACACACATTTCTCTACGTCGGCCTTCTCAATCCCAATACCACTCGTGGCATTGCCCTGCGGATCAATATCAACTAACAACACTCGTTTTCCTATGTATGCTAAACACGCACCCAAATTAACAGAAGTCGTCGTCTTCCCAACGCCGCCCTTCTGGTTGGTAATCGCTATGATTTTCCCCACGATGTCACCCACTTTCAACTTAACAAGTTTCTCATTCATTCATACTTTCTATTCTATCAAAAAAAGTATGAAACGTTTGCTTTTTTTGTTTCTCCATTATAAATTCGTCGGTGAATATCTATTTTCGTACATGGACGGATGAATGAACATACACACAAAAGATATATTAATATATCTTTTTGAGAGGAATGAATATACATAAAAAACCCCTCACTTTCATTAAAAGTGAGGGAGATCCATATCAAAAATGTAACCCGCCAATTTTACGTCCTTCGCTCACAATGACTTTAGGGGTCACTGTTTTATAGTTTTTCTTTTTCAAAAATCCATAGGGCGCCTTAATGGTAAATGTCGCATGACCAACAGCATCACCTGTTTTGGCGTAGGCCTGCCAGACAATCTTTGAACAATACGTCGGGTCCAACGATTGAATAGACATTGTGATCGAATATCGAGCCTTCGGATGGTCTTTCACATAATCGTGCGCCCAATCCCCTGCTAGACTCGCCTTTTCCTGATGATTGACCCGTATCACCTTTGTATTGGCACTATAACGAAACCAGCTATGGATGGAATCAATATTTGGATGCTGTCTAAACCCAGGAATAGATGCATAGTTTTTCTCGTTAATGACGATACCTGCATGACCAATTAAACCATTCAAAGCACCAGTGCTTGTCACCAATATATCCCCTTTTTGAGGCATAATATCGGTACCAGGATACGGCTTACCTAAAAGATGGCGAACAGTATGCGGCTTTTCATCAGATACCACCTCATCCTGTTTGTTTTGCCGTAAGCCATAATTCTTCAAAGCATCATCAGCCGTGATCACATCGATCGCATCACCCTGAGACCCCTGCTCAAGATTTAATTGTTGAACCGTCACATCTTTAGAAACCACGCCTTTTTTCTTCAGAACGTTCAGTTCTTCCTTCGTGATCGTTTCACCATCTGAATGAGCGTCCTGTCTCGGTGACGTACTCACAGCAAATACGGTCGTTTCATTTGAATAAAGAGAAAAAGAGAATAGTAAATAACAGATAATAGAAAAAATAGTCTTTTTCAACTTCATCAGTTAAATGTCACCTCCTTTCTACTATGAAAATCACATTTTACCAATTAATGAATAATAAGTAAATATGATGCATTTAGAAGTAAGGCATACAAAAAAAGCTGACGAGTGGATCTCATCAGCTGCTTTCTATTTAGGAATTCGAATGGTTAATTGGATATATTCCTCAAATTCTTCTTCCTCGGTATTTATTTTAAGTCCGCTGTCTTCTACCATGTGGAGAGACTGCCGAATGGTATTCATCGCAATTCGTGTGTCACGGCTAAATGCCTTGCGTTTTGGCTTCGGTTTGCGATCTGTTTTTTGTTCAAGCATTTTCACTACACGCTCTTCAGTCTGTTTCACATTCAGCTGCTTTTCGATGATTTCCTGTAATAGCGTGATTTGTAATTCTGGCAGCTTTAGGGGTACAAGTGAACGTGCATGTCTCTCAGAGATTTTCTTCTCCAAAATAGCCTGTTGTACCTCTTCAGGTAACTTTAAAAGTCTTAATTTGTTTGCAACTGTCGATTGTCCCTTACCTAAACGCTGAGCAAGCGCCTCTTGCGTTAAATCATGAAGCTCTAAAAGACGTGCATAAGCATGAGCCTCTTCAATTGCAGACAGCTCTTCCCTTTGCAAATTTTCAATCAATGCCACAGATGCCGTTTCCGTATCAGTAAAATCTTTTATAATAGCGGGGATCTTCTCCCATTGAAGAGTTTGTACCGCCCTCCAACGTCTTTCGCCGGCGATCAGTTCATATTTTCCTTCTTCTTCTGTTGGTCTAACAACAATCGGTTGAATAATGCCATGGGTATGAATCGTCGTGGCCAGCTCTTGTATTTTTTCTTGTGAAAAAATGGTGCGTGGCTGAAAACGGTTTGGCATAATTGTGTCGACCGGGAGCTCCTGTATCTCTTCCTTTAATGTATCATGCTCAGCAATCTCTGCCTCTAATTCGGTTTCATGCTCAGGATGTTCTTTGTCACCAAGCCCGAAGAAGCGTGAGAGTGAATGCTTCATGAACCTACACCACCTTTAAAAACTACCTTTTTATAATTCTATTTTCTCATGTTTTTTCCTTCTGTAAAATCTTAAATATTGAAGAAAAACCGACCTTTTACATGATCAACCTTCTATTGGTGATTTATTAGGTGTTCCTGGTTTTCTAGGATATTTTTTTGGTGTTTGCTTTTTCTTTTCAATGACAATGATGTTCCGTTCGCTTTCTTCTAAAGGAAGAACAAAGGAATGCTTTTCAACAACCTCTCCTCCAAGGACAGTGACGGCTTTTTTTCCTGCTTGCATTTCTTCATCAGCTGCAGATGCTTTTAATGCCACAAACAATCCGTCCTTCTTCACAAGGGGCAGGCAGAGTTCGCTCAAGACAGATAAACGCGCAACCGCTCTAGCAGTGACAAGGTCGTAGCTTTCACGCTGGTCCTTACGTTGGCCAAAGGTTTCCGCACGATCATGATAAAAAGTAGTATCTTGTAAGTTTAACCCTTTTGCTAACTCATTGAGAAACGTAATGCGTTTCTGAAGAGAATCAACAATGGTCACATGTAGATGAGGGAAACAAATTTTAAGAGGAATGCTTGGAAAACCAGCACCAGCTCCAATATCACAAATCGTTGTCACATTGTGAAAATCAATAAAAAATGCTGCTGATATCGAATCATAAAAATGCTTTAAATACACTTCTTCCTTTTCTGTAATGGACGTTAAATTCATCTTCTCGTTCCATTCTACAAGCATGCGGAAGTATGTTTCAAATTGTTCAAGCTGCACTGGAGAAAGAGTGATCCCTTTCTCCTCTAGTGCTGCTGTAAATTGATCAATGTTCATGCCGACATCCTTTCTACTCTGCTATCTTCGCAATACGTCCCTGCTCCAAATACACTAAAAGGATAGAAATATCAGCAGGGTTAACGCCTGAAATACGAGAAGCCTGTGCAACAGAAAGCGGTCGGACTTCTTTCAGCTTTTGTTTCGCTTCAGTTGCAATCCCTTTGATGGCATCATAATCGATTCGATCCGGAATCTTTTTGTTCTCCATCTTTTTCAGCTTTTCAACTTGTTGGAGCGACTTTTCGATATAACCTTCGTATTTCATTTGAATCTCTACCTGCTCACACACGTCAGCAGGAAGCGGTGTTTCAGCAGGCGCTAGTTTCACAACAGATTCATAGTTCATCTCTGGACGTTTCATCAAATCACTTGCACGAATCCCGTCCTTCAATTCACTTCCGCCAAGTGAACGAATATATTCTTGTGTTTCTGCTGTCGGTTTAATGATGACAGAATATAAACGTTTTTTCTCTGCTTCAATAGCTTCTTTTTTCTGCATGAATGCTTGATATCTTTCTTCAGAAATTAAACCAATGTTATATCCAAGTTCAGTTAATCTTAAATCAGCATTGTCATGACGTAGAAGTAAACGATACTCTGCGCGAGAGGTTAACAGGCGGTAAGGTTCATTGGTCCCCTTCGTGACAAGGTCATCAATGAGAACACCGATATATGCATCAGATCGGCTTAAAATGACTTCTTCTTTACCCAATGCTTTTCTTCCTGCATTAATCCCTGCCATAATTCCTTGACCTGCTGCTTCCTCATAACCAGACGTACCATTAATTTGGCCGGCCGTATATAAACCGGAAATTTTCTTCGTCTCAAGTGTCGGCCAAAGTTGTGTAGGCACAATCGCATCATACTCGATCGCATAACCCGCCCGCATCATTTGTACATTTTCAAGTCCTGGGATGGTTGAAAGCATACGCTGCTGTACATCCTCTGGAAGACTTGTAGATAAGCCTTGAACATACACCTCTTGCGTATTACGGCCCTCTGGCTCTAAGAAAATTTGATGTCTCGGTTTATCATTAAAACGAACCACCTTATCTTCAATGGAAGGGCAATATCTCGGACCAGTTCCTTTAATCATACCTGAATACATTGGAGAACGGTGAAGATTCTCATCAATAATTTGATGTGTCTCTAAACTCGTGTATGTTAACCAGCATGGCAATTGGTCTGTAATATATTCAACAGTTTCATAGGAAAACGCACGTGGTACCTCGTCACCTGGTTGAATTTCTGTCTTACTATAATCAATCGAGTGGCTGTTCACTCGAGGCGGTGTTCCTGTTTTAAAACGAACCAAATCGAATCCTAATTCTGCTAGATGATCTGATAATTTAATGGAAGGCTGCTGGTTATTAGGACCGCTTGAATAAGAAAGGTCCCCTAAAATAATGCGGCCTTTTAAGAAAGTTCCTGTCGTTAGGACAACCGCTTTCGCACGATAATTCGCGCCTGTTTGAGTCACAACACCTTTACATTGATCATCTTCTACAATTAAATGATCTACCATACCTTGCAACATTGTCAGGTTTGGTTCATTTTCCATTGTTTTTTTCATTTCGTGCTGATATTGGAACTTATCTGCTTGCGCTCTTAACGCACGGACAGCAGGTCCTTTCCCGGTATTCAGCATGCGCATTTGAATATGCGTCTTATCTATATTTCGTGCCATTTCTCCGCCCAGCGCATCAATTTCTCTGACAACAATCCCTTTTGCGGGACCACCTACGGACGGATTACATGGCATAAAAGCAACCATATCGAGATTAATGGTCAATACAAGTGTTTTGGCGCCCTGTCTTGCAGAAGCAAGAGCAGCCTCAACACCAGCATGACCGGCACCGACGACGATTACATCATATTGGCCAGCTTCATAACCCATTTCTTATGTTCCTCCCTTTACTTTCCTAAACAGAATTGAGAGAATAACTGATCAATTAAGCTTTCATGAACAGCATCCCCAATAATTTCACCTAGCTGCTCCCAGCAGCGCGTTAAATCTATTTGAACAATGTCGATCGGTACGTCCATTTCAATTCCTTCAAGAGCGTCCTCAATGGATTGTTTTGCTGCCTGAAGGAGCGCAATATGCCTCGTATTGCTCACATACGTTAAATCTCCACTTTCAATTGAACCTGTGAAGAATAATGATTGAATCGCCATTTCGAGCTCATCAATCCCTTTTTCTTGTAATAACGATGTCGTCACGACTGGACGATCCTTTGCTAACTGCTTGACCTTTTCTACATCGAGTTTAGGCTCAAGATCTGTCTTATTTATAATCACAATGACATCCATACCTGAGACAGCCTCAAAAAGCTTAATATCTTCTTCAGATAATTCCTCACTATAATTGAGCACAAGTAAAATCAGGTCAGCTTCTTTTAAGACCTGTCTTGATCGTTCAACTCCTATACGCTCAACTATGTCCTCAGTCTCACGTATACCCGCAGTATCTACTAGACGGAGAGGTACACCTCTTACATTCACATATTCCTCGATGACATCTCTCGTTGTTCCAGGAATATCCGTCACAATCGCCTTTGTTTCCTGTACAAGACTATTCAACAAGGATGACTTCCCAACATTCGGCCTTCCGATAATAACAGTGGATAAGCCCTCACGTAGAATTTTCCCTTGCTGCGAAGTCATTAGCAGCGATTCAATTTCCTTTTTCACAGATGTTGCCTTTTCAACTAAGACTCGATGTGTCATTTCTTCGACGTCGTCATACTCTGGATAGTCAATATTCACTTCAACATGGGCAAGTGTCTCCAATATCTCACCACGGAGTCGTTTAATCAAACCGGAGAGACGTCCCTCCATTTGAGTAATCGCTACATTCATCGCACGGTCTGTCTTTGCACGAATCAAGTCCATTACTGCCTCTGCTTGTGAAAGGTCGATCCTCCCATTTAAGAAAGCACGTTTTGTAAACTCACCTGGCTCCGCTAACCTTGCTCCTTCTCTTAAAGCAAGCTGCAATACTTTATTGACCGTCACAATTCCGCCATGGCAGTTAATCTCAATAACGTCTTCTCTCGTAAATGTTTTTGGCGCTCTTAAAACAGACACCATGACCTCTTCTATCACTTGCTCAGTACTCGAATCCACAATATGACCATAATGAATGGTATGAGAATCCACCGATACAAGTTTTTTCTCCTTAGGCCCCTTATACATACGATCAGCAATCTGTACCGCATCAGGCCCGCTTAAACGAATAATTGCAATTGCCCCTTCACCCATTGGCGTAGAAATTGCTGCAATTGTATCCACCGAACGTTCACCTCTTTCTCTGCTTAATAGACAGTCTTTTATCTATTAAATGGACGTTGTCCATCTCTATATCAAAAACGCTTAATCCAAAATTTAAAGATACCACAAATGAATGCGAAGCGAAAGTGCCCCACATCTAATTATCCACAGCTTTGCACCCTGTCTATTTTAACACTTAACTTATCCACATGTGAATAACGACGTTCTAAACTTGTCTTCACATCTTACACCTAAATCCAATAAATTAAAACGTCTTGATCCCGTTACTAGCTGCGGAAAATAACATTTTCCACGCAATTCATACACTAATTTTTTAGAAATTGAGGATGAATCTTCTATAGAAAGAGTATTTTTCAATAAAAAAAGACTAAAATCCAGCTTTGCTGAATCTTAGCCTTTCTGCTATTTTTTATACATCACAACAACATGACGTTTGCTGCCTGTATCTTCAGATGCCGTAGCGAGTTCTTTAGAAAATGCGGCAATCGTATCATGAACGACTTTTCGTTCATTTGAAGGCATAGGCTCTAAATGAACCTTTCTCTTCGTTTTCAAAACACGGTTTGCCGTCTTGATGGCATATTGTTCGAGTGCTTCTTGACGTTTCTTCCGATAATCTCCAATATCAATCGTAATATGATGATACTGATCGGAATAACGATTAAACACTAACTGTACCAATGTTTCTAAAGAGTACAACGTTTGTCCTCTTTTCCCAATCATTAATGACGTTTTGTCTCCATCAATGTGGAAAGAAATCTTTTTCGATTCTTTTTTCGACACAATTTTTGCTTTAGGATCAATTGATTTAACAATTCTATCCAAATACTGTGTGGCTAATTTTAGAGCATCTTTCTTTTCTACCAATTTGACAACAGCTTGTCTTTTACCGAATAATCCTAAAAAGCCTTTGTTACCTTCATCTACTATTGTGATATCTACTTCTTCTTGTAGTAGCTGAATTTGTTTAAGTCCGGAATCTACTGCTTCTTCGATTGTGCGACCGACAGCAGTTATTTCCTTCATTTTTTATTCCCGCCGGCTTTTTCTTTTGTATCAACTTGTACTTGAGGTGTTCGAATGACCAATGTTTGAATGATCATGAAAATGTTACCTACAACCCAGTACAGTGAAAGTGCAGCCGGGAAACTGATGGCAAATACAACGATCATGATCGGCATAACCCAAAGCATAATCGCCATTTGAGGGTTGTCCGAAGGGTTTCCAGCCATCATCAGCTTCTGCTGAACAAAAGTAGCTACACCCGCAATAATCGGTAATAGGAATAATGGATCTGGACTACCTAAGTCAAACCATAAGAAAGTATGTTTTTTGATTTCAGCTGTTCTCATGATCGCATGATAAAAACCAATGAGGATTGGCATTTGAATCAAAATTGGGAAACACCCTGCTAATGGGTTTACACCATTCTTTTGGAAAAGAGCCATTGTTTCCTGTTGGAGCTGCTGCTGCGTTTTTTGATCTTTTGAGCTATATTTTTCACGAAGCTTCTTCAATTCTGGCTGCAGTGCTTGCATTGCTTTTGTACTTCTTAACTGTTTAATCATTAATGGTAAAATGAGCAAACGGATCAAAATGGTCACGATAATAATCGCTACACCATAGTTTTCACCAGTCAAGTTTGCCATGTACGTAATTAATTGAGATAGCGGGTAAACAATATAAGAATTCCAGAATCCCTTACTATCTGATGTAATTGGTTCATTGATTTGTGTACATCCTGCCAATAGAACCAACACACCAATCAAGCTAAATATTAGTAATAATCGCCTTTTCAACAAGATTCCTCCCATTACTTCAAACTTTATTTAAGTTGGAATTGATTACGAAAGTGACTCACCTAATCAGTATGGTAACATTTTTTCATTACAAAGTGGTGGTTTCATTTTAATTCACTAGATGAAGGAAGCGCTTTTAAAAATTGATTCAACGAAAGTTTCTATTACGAAGACTTTTTCGGTTGTTGTTGATAAACAGCGGATTTTCTAAATAAATGCTGGAGAGACTTCTTAGTTTCCTCAAAGGTCAATTCGCTTGCTGGTTTTCGTGCAATGACTATGTAGTCTTTTTCTTGCTTTAACTTATGACCTTCCTCTAAAAACACTTGGCGGATCAGTCGTTTAATTCGATTTCGTATCACTGCATTACCTATCTTCTTACTGACAGACAATCCTAAACGCAGCTCATCTTGATTTGGTTGATCCAGCTGATAAATAACGAATTGGCGGTTCGCCATTGATTGACCTTTTTTGAACACTTTTTGAAACTCTTCATTTTTTTTTAGCCTGTTTCGCTTCTTCATGTTTTCTTCCACTCCGATAAAAACTGACAGTTCATTTACGATTTTATGTAAAAAAGACCACTGACATTATTCAGTGGCCTAAGCTGATAATTTTTTTCTACCTTTGCTGCGGCGTCGCTTTAAAACTAGACGTCCGTTTTTAGAACTCATACGGCTGCGGAAGCCATGAACTTTACTACGCTTACGGTTATTTGGTTGAAACGTTCTTTTCATTTATGACACCTCCCTGAGGAATAGCTGTTTAAGACAGTCTAACTCATTATATTTGTGTAACCCATCGATTGTCAATATCAATGATAAAACTCTTATTATCAACCTTATTAGCATAACACAAGTTATCAAGCGAAGAAACCTTCTTTTTCAGTTTCCAGCATTTTATTCTTTTTTTCCTCCTAAAAGACCTTCACAACAAGGGTGTGGATATTTTTCTAGCATATTTAGACTATCCACACTCATTATCGACATTTTTTTCACACAAATCACCTATGTGGATAATTATTTTTCAACAGGATGTAAAGTATGTGGATAAGTTTGCAACACCCATTGCACCATCTTGTTTATTTTGATATTATATTTGTGTTTTAACTCTTAATTACTTATCTGACCTATTTATATTATCCACAATTTGTGGATAACCTGTGGAAAGTTATTACACAGCTTGTTGAATTGTTTATCCACAACTTGTGTAATTTGTCGAAAAGACGTTTTTCTACTATATTAATTGTTTTCAACAAAATATGTGCACGAATGGTCTTGACCATTTTCTCTTTTTCGTGTTCTATAACAGTTTGATACTGGTCATTTTAAAAAGAAAAGGAGGGGGGAGAAGCCTTATGGAAAATATTTTGGATCTGTGGAATAAAGCACTTCAAAAAATTGAGACAAAATTGAGCAAACCTAGTTTTGAAACATGGATGAAGTCGACAAAAGCACATTCTCTTCAAGGAGATACGCTGACTATCACTGCACCTAATGAATTTGCTAGAGACTGGCTGGAGTCAAGATATCTTCACTTAATTGCAGATACCATCTATGAACTGACAGGCGAAGAGCTCAGCATCAAATTCATTATTCCTCAAAATCAGGACGAAGAGGAAGCAATGCCAAAGTCTCCAATCAAAAAAATGTCGAAAGAAGAACCTGTTGAAATTCCACAAAATATGCTGAATCCAAAATATACATTTGACACTTTTGTTATTGGTTCAGGTAACCGTTTTGCTCATGCCGCTTCACTTGCAGTCGCAGAAGCACCAGCAAAAGCATATAATCCGCTCTTTATTTATGGGGGCGTTGGTTTAGGAAAGACTCACTTGATGCATGCAATTGGTCATTACGTCATAGACCATAATCCATCAGCAAAAGTGGTCTATCTATCATCTGAAAAATTTACAAATGAATTTATCAACTCAATCCGAGACAACAAAGCAGTCGACTTTCGTAATCGCTATCGGAATGTAGATGTGCTTTTGATAGATGATATTCAATTTTTAGCAGGAAAAGAACAAACACAAGAAGAGTTTTTCCATACATTCAACACACTTCACGAAGAAAGTAAGCAAATCGTCATTTCTAGTGACCGGCCGCCAAAAGAAATTCCGACACTTGAAGACAGATTACGCTCTCGATTCGAATGGGGCTTAATTACAGACATTACCCCGCCAGATTTAGAAACACGTATCGCGATCTTGCGAAAAAAGGCAAAGGCAGAAGGTTTAGACATTCCGAATGAAGTCATGCTTTATATTGCCAATCAAATCGACAGCAATATCCGTGAGCTGGAGGGTGCTTTGATTCGTGTCGTTGCTTACTCTTCTTTAATTAATAAAGACATTAATGCTGATCTAGCAGCTGAAGCTCTAAAAGATATCATTCCTTCATCGAAACCAAGGGTTATTACGATTAAAGATATTCAAAGAATTGTAGGACAGCAATTTAATATTAGATTAGAGGATTTCAAAGCGAAGAAACGTACGAAATCAGTTGCTTATCCAAGACAAATTGCCATGTACCTCTCTAGAGAAATGACCGATTCCTCTCTACCTAAAATTGGAGAAGAATTTGGCGGACGAGATCATACGACTGTCATTCATGCTCACGAGAAAATTTCGAAATTAATCGTTGAAGATGAACAGCTTCAGCAGCATGTGAAAGAGATCAAAGAACAATTAAAATAAATACGCTGATATTGTTAGTACGGGAAAATGTGAATAACTTCAGCATAGTCATACACAGTCTGTCCACATGTGGATAGGCTGTCTTTCCTTTCTTTTTACCGACTTATCCACATATTCACAAGCCCTACTATTACTTCTACTATTTTTATTAAATAAATATATATACATGTCACTAAGAAAAATTAGGAGGACCACTATGAAATTCACGATTCAAAAAGATCGTCTTGTTGAAAGTGTCCAAGATGTATTAAAGGCCGTATCCTCTAGAACGACGATTCCTATTTTGACGGGAATTAAAATTGTTGCATCTGATGAAGGGGTATCTTTAACAGGGAGCGACTCTGATATCTCAATTGAATCTTTTATTCCTCAAAGAGATGGAGATTTAGAAGTCATTACAATTGATCGACCAGGAAGTATTGTGCTGCAGGCCCGCTTCTTTAGCGAAATCGTTAAAAAGCTGCCAATGTCTACTGTCGAAATTGAGGTAGAACAAAATCATCTAACAATCATCCGCTCTGGTTCGGCAGAATTTAATTTAAATGGCTTAGATGCTGAAGAATATCCACATCTGCCACAAATTGAAGAGCATCATGCATTTCAGATTCCAACAGATTTGCTTAAAAACCTCATTCGCCAAACCGTTTTCGCAGTGTCCACCTCAGAAACACGACCTATCTTGACAGGTGTAAACTGGAAGGTCGAAAAGGGTGAATTAATATGCACTGCAACGGATAGCCATCGTCTCGCTTTAAGAAAAGCGAAATTAGATATTAACGAGGATAGCTCGTATAATGTGGTCATTCCAGGGAAAAGTTTAACAGAACTCAGTAAAATTCTTGATGATGTACAAGACCTTGTGAGCATCGTCATTACAGAGACACAAGTTCTCTTTAAAGCACAGAACGTACTGTTCTTCTCAAGGTTGCTGGATGGGAACTATCCAGATACAGCTCGCCTGATCCCGCAAGAAAGTAAAACGGATGTAGTCGTGAATACGAAAGAGTTTCTTCAAGCCATTGATCGCGCCTCGCTTTTAGCAAGAGAGGGACGTAATAACGTCGTGAAGCTGTCTGCTGATCCTGCGCAAAGTCTTGAAATTTCTTCTAATTCGCCGGAAATCGGTAAAGTGGTTGAAACTGTTGAAGCCGATGAAATTAAGGGGGAAGACCTAAAAATTTCCTTCAGTCCGAAATATATGCTTGATGCTTTAAAAGTATTAGAGGGAACAGATATTCATGTAAGCTTCACTGGCGCAATGAGACCATTTCTTTTGCGCACACCGAATGATGATTCTATCTTGCAATTAATTCTTCCGGTGAGAACATATTAAATCAATCTAAAATGGCTGCTGTGTGAGTGCACAGCAGCTTTTCTTCTCGTTTCCCATGCTTTCTTTCATCACAGTTCGCTTTCCCCCTTTCCTTCTTGTCTTGTTTTTTAGTACAATTAGATATTAGTGATATTGAAAGAGGTCGATACAATGCCTAATCTTATAACCATTGAAACAGAAATGATTACATTAGGGCAGTTTTTGAAATTAGCTGAAGTCATTCAATCTGGCGGGATGGCGAAGTGGTTTTTGAGTGAACATGAGGTGTTCATTAATCAAGAGCCAGATAATAGACGGGGGCGCAAATTATACCCAGGAGATGTTGTCGAGATAGAAGGTTATGGCACATTTCAAGTTGTGAATTAGAAACGGGTGACAATACATGTACATTCAAAGTCTGGCGTTAACTTCATACCGAAACTATGAACACACCGAGCTTCAATTCGACAATAAGGTGAATGTCATGATCGGTGAGAACGCCCAAGGTAAAACGAACCTGATGGAAGCAATCTATGTATTGTCGATGGCAAAGTCTCATCGTACGTCAAATGATAAAGAACTTATCCGATGGGACGAAGACTATGCTAAAATAGAAGGTAGAGTCATCAAAAAAAACGGTCCACTCCCCATGCAGCTTGTGATCTCAAAAAAAGGAAAAAAGGGAAAAGTCAATCATATTGAACAACAGAAACTCAGTCATTATGTTGGTGCTTTAAACACCATCATGTTTGCACCAGAGGATCTCAGTCTTGTGAAAGGCAGCCCGCAAATCCGCAGAAGGTTCCTCGACATGGAGATTGGACAAGTTTCTGCTGTCTACTTACATGATTTATCGCTCTATCAAAAAATCCTCTCTCAGCGAAATCATTACTTGAAACAATTGCAAACAAGAAAGCAAACAGATCAAGCGATGCTGGAGGTTTTAACAGAGCAATTGATTGATGCAGCAGCGAAGGTTGTCAAAAGACGACTTACTTTTACGAAACAACTTGAAAAATGGGCGCAGCCGTTGCATTTTGGGATTTCTAGAGAACTAGAAACACTCACGCTCCAATACCAGACGGCGATAGAGGTATCAGAAGCGTCAGACTTGTCGAAAATAAAGAATAGCTATGAAGAATCGTTTCGAAAATTAAGAGACAGAGAAATAGACCGAGGGGTGACGATGTGGGGACCTCACAGAGATGACCTTCTTTTCTTTGTGAATGGTCGTGATGTTCAGACATATGGCTCTCAAGGGCAGCAAAGAACAACAGCTCTTTCACTAAAGCTGGCAGAAATTGATCTGATCCATGAAGAAATCGGTGAATACCCAATTCTTCTACTCGATGATGTGTTATCTGAACTTGATGATTACAGACAGTCTCATTTGCTCCATACCATTCAGGGACGTGTACAGACCTTCGTCACCACAACAAGTGTTGAAGGCATTGATCACGCCACCCTGAAAGAAGCGGAAATTTTCAGAGTAGCCAGTGGAAAAGTAATTGACTGATAAATGAGGTGTGAGTCTTGTATATTCATTTAGGTGATGATTGTGTTGTTTCTACACGAGAGATTGTCGCAATTGTTGATTACAAAATGAGGTCATCTTCTGTCGTAGAGGAATTTCTTCAAAAACAAGAGGAGCAAATCATTTCGTTATCACAAGGAACACCCAAATCCATCGTCGTCACAACTGAATCCGTGTATTACTCTCCTCTTTCCTCAAGCACGCTCAAAAAACGTGCTTCATTTGTGATTGAAATTGAAGTCTAAAAGCTCAATTCATATAAATATATCGTTTAAGAAAAGTGTAGGTGAATGTACGTGGCAATGGAACAGCAACATAATAGTTATGATGAAAATCAGATACAGGTGCTCGAAGGACTAGAAGCTGTTAGAAAACGTCCAGGAATGTACATTGGGTCAACCAATGCAAAAGGACTTCACCATCTTGTATGGGAAATTGTCGACAACAGTATTGATGAGGCATTAGCTGGGTATTGTACAGACATTACAGTGCAAATCGAAAAAGATAATAGCATTACAGTGAAAGATAACGGCCGCGGGATTCCTGTTGGGATTCATGAGAAAATGGGACGTCCTGCCGTAGAGGTCATTATGACTGTTCTTCACGCTGGCGGTAAGTTCGATGGCAGCGGTTATAAAGTATCTGGCGGTCTGCATGGTGTAGGGGCATCTGTTGTAAATGCGTTATCTACTACCTTAGACGTGACAGTATACCGTGATGGGAAAATTCATTATCAGCAATTCAAACGCGGCGTGCCAGTTGGAGATTTAAAGGTCATTGGCGACACAGACGTAACGGGGACAACCACTCATTTTGTGCCAGACCCAGAAATTTTCACTGAAACCACTGAATTTGATTACGATACACTGGCCAATCGTGTACGTGAGTTAGCTTTCTTAACAAAAGGCGTGAACATCGTTATTGAAGACTTACGTGAAGGCAAAGAACGTAGAAACGAATACTGCTACGAAGGCGGAATTAAGAGCTATGTAGAACATTTAAATCGCTCGAAAGAAGTCGTTCATGAAGAACCGGTTTACATCGAGGGTGAAAAAGACGGAATTACTGTTGAAGTTGCGCTGCAATACAACGATTCCTATACAAGCAATATCTATTCTTTTGCCAACAATATCAACACGTATGAAGGCGGAACACACGAAGCGGGCTTTAAAACGGGTCTGACACGTGTCATCAATGATTATGCTCGTAAAAATGGCGTATTCAAAGATGGAGACTCGAATTTGAGCGGTGAAGATGTGAGAGAAGGCTTAACTGCGATTATTTCGATCAAACATCCAGACCCTCAGTTCGAAGGACAAACGAAGACAAAGCTTGGGAACTCAGAAGCGAGAACCATTACAGACTCTCTTTTCTCTGAGGCATTAGAAAAATTTCTATTAGAAAATCCTGATGCCGCGAAGAAAATTGTGGAGAAAGGACTGATGGCAGCTCGTGCAAGAATGGCTGCCAAAAAGGCACGTGAGCTTACAAGACGTAAAAGTGCACTTGAAGTCTCCAGTTTGCCTGGAAAACTGGCAGACTGTTCTTCTAAAGATCCTTCCATCTCTGAGCTCTATATCGTAGAGGGAGATTCTGCGGGCGGGTCTGCTAAACAAGGTCGTGATCGCCACTTCCAAGCGATCTTACCGCTAAGAGGGAAGATCCTAAACGTTGAAAAAGCACGATTAGATAAAATTCTATCTAACAACGAGGTTCGTTCAATGATTACAGCGCTTGGGACTGGAATCGGAGAAGACTTCAATTTAGAGAAAGCACGCTATCACAAAATTGTGATCATGACAGATGCCGATGTTGATGGAGCGCATATCCGAACGCTGCTCTTAACATTCTTCTATCGTTACATGCGTGAAATCATTGAAAACGGTTATGTGTACATTGCGCAGCCGCCTTTATATAAAGTGCAGCAAGGAAAACGTGTTGAATACGTGTATAACGATAAACAGCTAGATGAGCTGTTAAAGACACTGCCTCAAACACCAAAGCCTGGACTTCAGCGCTATAAAGGTCTTGGAGAGATGAATGCTTCTCAGCTTTGGGAAACAACAATGGATCCTGACGCAAGAACACTTCTTCAAGTCACGCTTGAGGATGCAATCGATGCTGATGAGACATTTGAAATGCTAATGGGAGATAAAGTAGAGCCGAGACGAAACTTTATCGAAGAAAATGCACAATACGTGAAAAATCTTGATATTTAGATAGGTACCCCCTTAAGAACAACCTTATTTCTTGTTTGGAATAAGGTTGTTTTTCAAGAAACAGGGGCGTGAAACGAATGTCCTGGTTTTCCACGTTTCGCTGATTTTCTAGTAAATAAATGTGTATAAAGGCAAGATTATTGATATAATGGAGAATAGTCTTGAGAAGATAAATACATATTTTACTCCCACATAATTTATTTCATGTGATACGTAAAGGGAGGTTCTTATAGTGAGTGAACAACATACACCAAATGTACGTGAAGTGAATATTAGTCAAGAAATGCGTACGTCCTTTTTAGATTATGCAATGAGTGTTATTGTTTCGCGTGCATTACCAGATGTACGAGACGGATTGAAGCCCGTCCATCGAAGAATTTTGTATGCGATGAATGACCTAGGTATGACAAGTGATAAACCATTTAAGAAATCTGCACGTATCGTTGGGGAAGTTATTGGTAAGTACCACCCTCACGGTGATAGCGCTGTATACGAAGCAATGGTTCGGATGGCGCAAGATTTCAACTATCGGAATATGCTGGTTGAAGGTCACGGAAACTTTGGTTCAGTCGATGGAGACGGTGCAGCCGCGATGCGTTATACCGAGGCACGTCTTTCTAAAATCTCAATGGAGATCCTGCGTGATATCACAAAGGACACGATTGACTATCAAGATAACTACGATGGCAGTGAAAGAGAGCCAGTCGTCATGCCAGCTAGATTCCCGAACTTATTAGTCAACGGAGCAACAGGAATCGCTGTTGGGATGGCCACCAACATCCCGCCTCACCAACTAGGTGAAGTCATTGATGGGGTACTGGCAGTCAGTCAAAACCCAGAAATCACAACGCAAGAATTAATGGAGATTATCCCAGGCCCAGACTTCCCAACTGCGGGACAAATCATTGGTCGAAGCGGTATTCGTAAGGCTTATGAAACCGGGCGTGGCTCTATTACATTACGTGCAAAGTCAGACATCGAAGAAACATCTAGCGGTAAACAACGAATCGTCATCAATGAAATTCCTTATCAGGTCAATAAAGCTCGTTTGATCGAAAAAATTGCGGACCTTGTACGCGATAAAAAGATTGACGGCATTACAGATCTTCGTGATGAATCTGACCGTAATGGAATGCGTATTGTCATTGAACTTAGAAGAGATGCGAATGTTCATGTTCTATTAAACAATCTTTATAAACAAACAACACTTCAAACGTCATTCGGTATTAACTTGCTTGCACTTGTTGATGGACAGCCGAAAGTGTTGTCTCTCAAACAATGTCTTGAATATTATCTCGAACATCAGAAAGTGATCATTCGTCGAAGAACAGCGTATGAGCTGCGTAAAGCAGAAGCAAGAGCTCATATTTTAGAAGGCTTAAGAATCGCCCTTGATCACTTAGATGAGGTCATTGCTTTAATTAGAGGCTCTCAAACTGCTGAAATCGCGAGAAATGGTTTGATGGAAAACTATACCTTGTCTGAAAAACAAGCACAGGCTATTCTCGATATGCGACTCCAGCGTCTGACTGGTTTAGAGAGAGAGAAAATAGAAGATGAATACAAAGGACTTGTTGAATTGATTGCTGAATTGAAAGCCATTTTAGCAGATAATGAGAAAGTTCTTGAAATCATTAGAGAAGAATTAACAGAAATCAAAGAACGCTTCAATGATACACGTCGAACAGAAATTGTGACAGCGGGTATAGAAACAATCGAAGACGAGGACTTGATTCCTGTTGAAAATATTGTGATTACGCTGACTCATAATGGTTATATTAAACGCCTACCTGCATCAACATACCGCAGTCAAAAAAGAGGCGGTAAAGGTGTCCAAGGAATGGGAACCAACGAGGATGATTTCGTTGAACAGCTGATCTCAACATCTACGCACGATACGATTCTCTTCTTCTCTAATAAAGGGAAGGTCTATCGAGCGAAGGGATATGAGATTCCTGAATTCGGACGAACAGCCAAAGGAATTCCGATTATTAACCTTCTTGAAGTAGAAAAGGGAGAGTGGATTAACGCCATTATTCCGGTGAGCGAATTTGATGAAGATTCGTATCTCTTCTTTACAACAAGACACGGTGTATCAAAACGAACATCATTGTCTCAATTTGCAAACATCCGGAACAACGGTTTGATTGCACTGAGCCTGCGTGAAGAAGATGAGCTGATGGCCGTTCGTTTAACCAATGGTGAAAAACAAATCATCATCGGAACGAAAAAGGGCATGCTCATTCGTTTCGACGAGACAGATGTTCGTGAAATGGGACGTACGGCAGCTGGGGTTAAAGGGATCACACTTTCTGAAGACGACATCGTCGTTGGAATGGAAATCCTTGAGCCAGATGCAAACGTATTGATCGTAACTGAAAAAGGTTATGGTAAATTAACGCCTGAAAAAGAATATCGTGTTCAAAGCCGTGGCGGTAAAGGTCTTAAAACATGCAAGATCACTGACAACAACGGTCCGCTTGTTGCAGTGAAGGCGACCAACGCTGAAGCTGAAGAAGACTTAATGATCATTACAGGCAGCGGTGTCATCATCCGTATGGCCGTTTCAGATATCTCCACAACAGGCCGAGTCACTCAAGGTGTCCGCCTGATCCGTCTAGGTGATGATGAACATGTCGCTACAGTGGCATTAGTTGAACAATCACAAGAAGACGATGAAGAAAGCACTGAAGAAAACATAGAAAATGTAGAGTCAGATCAAGAGCAATCTGAGTAAAAATAAAGCCGGGTTTTCACCGGCTTTATTTTTTTGAAGAAACATGATTTTTTTTGAAATTTATAATGCTTTTTTCATAGATATGTGTTAATCTTTCAAAGGAGCAAAAAGAGGCTCTATTTTTTATCTCTTTCACAGCAAAACTTCTTAAAAAAAATAAAATGTTTTTCAAGAAAAACATTGACTGTTAATAGAGATATATGATATATTTAAGTGGTCGCTTTGAGAGAGTGACAAACAAGTTCTTTGAAAACTAAACAAGACAAAACGTACCTGTTAATTCGAGTTTTAATAAAAAAATCCTATGAAACATCATAGGTAGTCAGTCAAACTGACGAGGCAGGAAATGATCACATGCTAAGTTCGCTACATCGTGTAGCAACGCATGTGTGATATGCATCCTGCATACCTCGGAGAGTTTGATCCTGGCTCAGGACGAACGCTGGCGGCGTGCCTAATACATGCAAGTCGAGCGGACAGAAGGGAGCTTGCTCCCGGATGTTAGCGGCGGACGGGTGAGTAACACGTGGGTAACCTGCCTGTAAGACTGGGATAACTCCGGGAAACCGGAGCTAATACCGGATAGTTCCTTGAACCGCATGGTTCAAGGATGAAAGACGGTTTCGGCTGTCACTTACAGATGGACCCGCGGCGCATTAGCTAGTTGGTGAGGTAACGGCTCACCAAGGCGACGATGCGTAGCCGACCTGAGAGGGTGATCGGCCACACTGGGACTGAGACACGGCCCAGACTCCTACGGGAGGCAGCAGTAGGGAATCTTCCGCAATGGACGAAAGTCTGACGGAGCAACGCCGCGTGAGTGATGAAGGTTTTCGGATCGTAAAGCTCTGTTGTTAGGGAAGAACAAGTGCAAGAGTAACTGCTTGCACCATGACGGTACCTAACCAGAAAGCCACGGCTAACTACGTGCCAGCAGCCGCGGTAATACGTAGGTGGCAAGCGTTGTCCGGAATTATTGGGCGTAAAGGGCTCGCAGGCGGTTTCTTAAGTCTGATGTGAAAGCCCCCGGCTCAACCGGGGAGGGTCATTGGAAACTGGGAAACTTGAGTGCAGAAGAGGAGAGTGGAATTCCACGTGTAGCGGTGAAATGCGTAGAGATGTGGAGGAACACCAGTGGCGAAGGCGACTCTCTGGTCTGTAACTGACGCTGAGGAGCGAAAGCGTGGGGAGCGAACAGGATTAGATACCCTGGTAGTCCACGCCGTAAACGATGAGTGCTAAGTGTTAGGGGGTTTCCGCCCCTTAGTGCTGCAGCTAACGCATTAAGCACTCCGCCTGGGGAGTACGGTCGCAAGACTGAAACTCAAAGGAATTGACGGGGGCCCGCACAAGCGGTGGAGCATGTGGTTTAATTCGAAGCAACGCGAAGAACCTTACCAGGTCTTGACATCCTCTGACAACCCTAGAGATAGGGCTTTCCCTTCGGGGACAGAGTGACAGGTGGTGCATGGTTGTCGTCAGCTCGTGTCGTGAGATGTTGGGTTAAGTCCCGCAACGAGCGCAACCCTTGATCTTAGTTGCCAGCATTCAGTTGGGCACTCTAAGGTGACTGCCGGTGACAAACCGGAGGAAGGTGGGGATGACGTCAAATCATCATGCCCCTTATGACCTGGGCTACACACGTGCTACAATGGACAGAACAAAGGGCTGCGAGACCGCAAGGTTTAGCCAATCCCACAAATCTGTTCTCAGTTCGGATCGCAGTCTGCAACTCGACTGCGTGAAGCTGGAATCGCTAGTAATCGCGGATCAGCATGCCGCGGTGAATACGTTCCCGGGCCTTGTACACACCGCCCGTCACACCACGAGAGTTTGCAACACCCGAAGTCGGTGAGGTAACCTTTATGGAGCCAGCCGCCGAAGGTGGGGCAGATGATTGGGGTGAAGTCGTAACAAGGTAGCCGTATCGGAAGGTGCGGCTGGATCACCTCCTTTCTAAGGATATATGGAGCAGTGTGCGTTTTGGTCTTGTTTAGTTTTGAAGGAACTTGGAAAAGATCCTACAACATCATATCTTCGATATGAAAGATGGGCCTGTAGCTCAGCTGGTTAGAGCGCACGCCTGATAAGCGTGAGGTCGGTGGTTCGAGTCCACTCAGGCCCACCATCTTCTATAAATCGGGGCCTTAGCTCAGCTGGGAGAGCGCCTGCCTTGCACGCAGGAGGTCAGCGGTTCGATCCCGCTAGGCTCCACCAACGTGTTCTTTGAAAACTAGATAACAATAAGTAATACATTCACATTGAATGCAATGCAAAGTTCATCACACATAGTGATTCTTTCTAAAGTAAGAAATGGTTAAGTTAGAAAGGGCGCACGGTGGATGCCTTGGCACTAGGAGCCGATGAAGGACGGGACGAACACCGATATGCTTCGGGGAGCTGTAAGCAAGCTTTGATCCGGAGATTTCCGAATGGGGAAACCCACTGCTCGTAATGGAGTAGTATCCATACTTGAATACATAGAGTATGAGAAGGCATACCCGGGGAACTGAAACATCTAAGTACCCGGAGGAAGAGAAAGCAAATGCGATTCCCTGAGTAGCGGCGAGCGAAACGGGAACAGCCCAAACCAAGAGGCTTGCCTCTTGGGGTTGTAGGACACTCTATACGGAGTTACAAAGGAATGATATAAGCGAAGAGGTCTGGAAAGGCCCGCCAGAGAAGGTAACAGCCCTGTAACTGAAATGTCATTCTCTCCAGAGTGGATCCTGAGTACGGCGGAACACGTGAAATTCCGTCGGAATCCGGGAGGACCATCTCCCAAGGCTAAATACTCCCTAGTGACCGATAGTGAACCAGTACCGTGAGGGAAAGGTGAAAAGCACCCCGGAAGGGGAGTGAAATAGATCCTGAAACCGTGTGCCTACAAGTAGTCAGAGCCCGTTAACGGGTGATGGCGTGCCTTTTGTAGAATGAACCGGCGAGTTACGATCCCGTGCAAGGTTAAGCAGAAGATGCGGAGCCGCAGCGAAAGCGAGTCTGAATAGGGCGCATGAGTACGTGGTCGTAGACCCGAAACCAGGTGATCTACCCATGTCCAGGGTGAAGTTCAGGTAACACTGAATGGAGGCCCGAACCCACGCACGTTGAAAAGTGCGGGGATGAGGTGTGGGTAGGGGTGAAATGCCAATCGAACCTGGAGATAGCTGGTTCTCTCCGAAATAGCTTTAGGGCTAGCCTCAAGGTAAGAGTCTCGGAGGTAGAGCACTGATTGGACTAGGGGCCCCTACCGGGTTACCGAATTCAGTCAAACTCCGAATGCCGATGACTTATCCTTGGGAGTCAGACTGCGAGTGATAAGATCCGTAGTCGAAAGGGAAACAGCCCAGACCGCCAGCTAAGGTCCCAAAGTATACGTTAAGTGGAAAAGGATGTGGAGTTGCTTAGACAACCAGGATGTTGGCTTAGAAGCAGCCACCATTTAAAGAGTGCGTAATAGCTCACTGGTCGAGTGACTCTGCGCCGAAAATGTACCGGGGCTAAACGTATCACCGAAGCTGCGGACTGTTCTTACGAACAGTGGTAGGAGAGCGTTCTAAGGGCTGTGAAGCCAGACCGGAAGGACTGGTGGAGCGCTTAGAAGTGAGAATGCCGGTATGAGTAGCGAAAGACGGGTGAGAATCCCGTCCACCGAATGCCTAAGGTTTCCTGAGGAAGGCTCGTCCGCTCAGGGTTAGTCGGGACCTAAGCCGAGGCCGAAAGGCGTAGGCGATGGACAACAGGTTGATATTCCTGTACCACCTCCTCACCATTTGAGCAATGGGGGGACGCAGGAGGATAGGGTAAGCGCGGTAATGGATATCCGCGTCCAAGCAGTTAGGCTGGGAAATAGGCAAATCCGTTTCCCGTGAAGGCTGAGCTGTGATGGCGAGCGAAATATAGTAGCGAAGTTCTTGATTCCACACTGCCAAGAAAAGCCTCTAGCGAGGTGAGAGGTGCCCGTACCGCAAACCGACACAGGTAGGCGAGGAGAGAATCCTAAGGTGATCGAGAGAACTCTCGTTAAGGAACTCGGCAAAATGACCCCGTAACTTCGGGAGAAGGGGTGCTTCTTAGGGTGTTAAAGCCCCGAGAAGCCGCAGTGAATAGGCCCAGGCGACTGTTTAGCAAAAACACAGGTCTCTGCGAAGCCGTAAGGCGAAGTATAGGGGCTGACGCCTGCCCGGTGCTGGAAGGTTAAGAGGAGCGCTTAGCGTAAGCGAAGGTGCGAATTGAAGCCCCAGTAAACGGCGGCCGTAACTATAACGGTCCTAAGGTAGCGAAATTCCTTGTCGGGTAAGTTCCGACCCGCACGAAAGGCGCAACGATCTGGGCACTGTCTCAACGAGAGACTCGGTGAAATTATAGTACCTGTGAAGATGCAGGTTACCCGCGACAGGACGGAAAGACCCCGTGGAGCTTTACTGCAGCCTGATATTGAATGTTGGTACAGCTTGTACAGGATAGGTAGGAGCCTTGGAAACCGGAGCGCTAGCTTCGGTGGAGGCATCGGTGGGATACTACCCTGGCTGTATTGACCTTCTAACCCGCTGCCCTTATCGGGCAGGGAGACAGTGTCAGGTGGGCAGTTTGACTGGGGCGGTCGCCTCCTAAAATGTAACGGAGGCGCCCAAAGGTTCCCTCAGAATGGTTGGAAATCATTCGCAGAGTGTAAAGGCACAAGGGAGCTTGACTGCGAGACCTACAAGTCGAGCAGGGACGAAAGTCGGGCTTAGTGATCCGGTGGTTCCGCATGGAAGGGCCATCGCTCAACGGATAAAAGCTACCCCGGGGATAACAGGCTTATCTCCCCCAAGAGTCCACATCGACGGGGAGGTTTGGCACCTCGATGTCGGCTCATCGCATCCTGGGGCTGTAGTCGGTCCCAAGGGTTGGGCTGTTCGCCCATTAAAGCGGTACGCGAGCTGGGTTCAGAACGTCGTGAGACAGTTCGGTCCCTATCCGTCGCGGGCGCAGGAAATTTGAGAGGAGCTGTCCTTAGTACGAGAGGACCGGGATGGACGCACCGCTGGTGTACCAGTTGTTCTGCCAAGGGCATCGCTGGGTAGCTATGTGCGGACGGGATAAGTGCTGAAAGCATCTAAGCATGAAGCCCCCCTCAAGATGAGATTTCCCATTCCGCAAGGAAGTAAGATCCCTGAAAGATGATCAGGTTGATAGGTCTGAGGTGGAAGCGTGGTGACACGTGGAGCTGACAGATACTAATAGATCGAGGACTTAACCTATATTTAATGTGAAGCATGAACATTGTTATCTAGTTTTGAGAGAACATTCTCTCCATCAGGTTTGGTGGCGATAGCGAAGAGGTCACACCCGTTCCCATACCGAACACGGAAGTTAAGCTCTTCAGCGCCGATGGTAGTTGGGGGTTTCCCCCTGTGAGAGTAGGACGCCGCCAAGCTTTTCTAAGGATCAGTTCCATTTGGAACTGGTCTTTTTTGTGTTTTCTTCTAGCAGCATCATGATATAAGCTGGAAACTTGTCCTCTGCAATCTCCATATAGCGTTCAATCATGACGTAATCATCACTAATGTATTGAGATAAAAGCTCGTACCACCATTCTGTTTCGTAGCGGGCAATCATACTGAGGTTATACATTAACAAGTAATGGCTGATGATCTCAGGAATCCCTAAAAAGGCATCTCGTGTTGATGGGATAAACCACTGATTCATTTCTAAATCATAATGAAGATGAGTAGCAAGAGCAGGATTTTCTTCTGAAAATACGTCAAATGTCAGTTTCTTTGCTTCTCTCTGTTTAAGCTTCCAACTTGTATGAAACTCAAAATATTCAATAAAGCGTTCAGCCGACATGTTATAAAGCAATGGAATATGGTCTTGAATCAACATGCCATTTGCTTGTTCTACCTTCACTAATGTTGAGGGCTGCTTTTGGAACTCAAGAACATGACTCATTTCTGGTATTTTTGAAAGGAGATTGATCATCGTAAATCGCTCATCTTCAAGACCATTTAAATGAAATAAGTGCTTTAATACATGCATACATAATCCGTTTCGCTGAATCTTTACTTCATCCTCACTAAAACGATAATGTTGCTTCTTTCTTTTTCTTGAGGTTACACCGTGAGCTAAGACAGAGGTTTGAGATGGATAGTAGGGATCTACTGTCAGTAAACATGCCTTTAACAGCTGTGCCATTCCATAAAATAATAAAATCGGTTTTAGTTCGAGTGGAGCTATGGCAGCTTGTTCATAGAATGTATGACCATGTTTTAAAAAGTAAATAAATCGCTCACAGTTTTTATAGGCGTGTTGGTTTGCATCCTGAATGTTCCGTTTCTCGTATTGTTGAAATAGAAACTTCTGGGAAGTTTCGAGTGAGTAAAAACGTTTTAAATCCTTCCATCCTGAACTGTTCATCTTCTTCCTCAACTCTCTAATTATTTTCTAAAAATTGCAACTGTTTGTTGCTTCCTTGACATGCTGTTTCCTAGTTGATAATCTACATATAATATTTTGCCGAAAAGAGGGGGATTTACTAATGTGGGAAAGTAAATTTTCAAAAGAAGGTTTGACGTTTGACGATGTGTTGCTTGTTCCAGCAAAATCTGAGGTGCTTCCGCGCGACGTCAATTTATCAGTTGAGTTAACAAGCACTTTAAAGCTGAACATTCCGATTATTAGTGCGGGAATGGACACTGTGACCGAATCACAAATGGCGATTGCAATGGCACGTCAAGGTGGTCTTGGAATCATTCATAAAAACATGTCCATTGAGCAGCAAGCAGAACAAGTGGACAAAGTAAAACGCTCAGAGCGTGGCGTTATTACCAATCCATTTTTCTTAACACCAGATCATCAAGTATTCGACGCAGAACATTTAATGGGTAAATATCGTATTTCTGGTGTACCGATTGTCAATAACGAACAAGATCAAAAGCTTGTTGGGATTATTACGAACCGTGACCTTCGTTTTATTTCGGATTATTCAATGAAGATTAGCGACGTGATGACAAAAGAGGAACTTGTAACAGCTTCTGTTGGAACAACATTAGAAGAAGCTGAAAAAATCCTTCAGCAATATAAAATTGAAAAATTACCTCTTTTAGATGACGAAGGAACATTAAAAGGTCTCATCACCATCAAAGATATTGAAAAAGTGATTGAATTCCCTAACTCCTCTAAAGATGCACATGGCCGTTTAATTGTAGGTGCCGCTGTAGGTGTCACTGGCGATACAATGACTCGTGTGAAAAAATTAGTAGAAGCCAATGTTGATGTGATTGTCATTGATACAGCACACGGTCATTCTCAAGGTGTTCTAGACACTGTATCGAAAATCCGTGAAACGTATCCTTCTCTTAACATCATTGCTGGTAATGTTGCAACAGCTGAAGCAACAAAAGCATTGTTTGAAGCAGGAGCAGATATTGTGAAAGTTGGTATCGGACCAGGATCCATTTGTACAACACGTGTTGTTGCAGGTGTTGGTGTGCCACAAATCACAGCGATCTATGACTGTGCAACAGAAGCAAGAAAACATGGTAAAGCTATTATTGCAGATGGTGGAATTAAATATTCAGGTGATATCGTGAAAGCATTAGCCGCTGGTGGACATGCTGTTATGTTAGGAAGCCTTCTTGCTGGTACATCTGAAAGCCCAGGAGAAACAGAAATTTTCCAAGGTAGACGCTTCAAAGTTTATCGCGGTATGGGTTCTGTGGCTGCAATGGAAAAAGGCAGTAAAGATCGTTACTTCCAAGAAGATAATAAAAAATTCGTTCCAGAAGGTATCGAAGGCCGTACACCATACAAAGGACCAGTTGTTGATACTGTGTACCAACTTGTTGGCGGAATTCGTTCTGGTATGGGCTATTGTGGAACAAAGGACTTACGCTCACTTAGAGAAGAAGCTCAGTTCATTCGCATGACTGGTGCTGGTCTTCGTGAAAGCCATCCACATGATGTACAAATTACAAAAGAATCACCAAACTACACAATTTCTTGATAAATTGTGACAATCAAATTACATTTGACAGGGTCTATGACTCTGTCTATTTTTTTTGTCTTTATTGTGATAAAATTTATACTGTTGTGTTGAAATAAGCCCTTGTGGATTAAATATATATGAAAAACGTCGAAAAAAGATGAATACGGAGGTATGACGATTGAACAGCAAGATGTTGAAACAGCTTATGGTCTCTATCCTTGCACTGACATTGATTGTTACAGCGTTTACACCAATGTCCAAAGCAAAAGCGGCTGAAGATCCATTCAATGTGAATGCGAAAGCAGCCATCCTTATTGAAGCTTCTACAGGTAAAATTCTTTATAGTAAAAACGCAGAACAAAGACTGCCTATTGCAAGTATGGCAAAGATGATGACAGAGTATCTATTGCTAGAGGCTATTTCTGAAGGCAAAGTGAAATGGGATCAAACATATACGCCAGATGATTATGTGTACGAAATTTCTCAGGATCGCAGTTTATCAAATGTTCCTTTGAGAAAAGACGGCTCGTATACAGTGAAAGAACTTTATCAAGCAACGGCTATCTATTCAGCAAATGCCGCAGCAATTGGTTTAGCAGAGGTGATCGCTGGTTCAGAATCGAAGTTTGTTGAAAAAATGAACGCAAAAGCGAAAGAACTTGGTTTAACCAATTACAAATTCGTGAATGCAACTGGACTAGAAAATAAAGACTTGCATGGCAAACAGCCAAAGGGTACGGGTCCTAATGAAGAAAGTGAAGTATCTGCAAAGGATATGGCATTGCTTGCACAGCATCTCATCAAAGACCATCCAGAAATTCTTAAAACAGCAAGCATCGCAAAAACAAAGTTCAGAGAAGGCACAGATGATGAAATGGACATGCCAAACTGGAACTTCATGCTGAAAGGACTTGTGAAAGAATATGAAGGAGTAGACGGTTTGAAAACAGGCTCTACTGATTCAGCAGGTTCTAGCTTCACAGGTACAGCAAAACGCGGTGACATGCGCGTGATCGCAGTTATTCTGAATGCAAAAGGTAATCTTCATACAGCTCGTTTCGACGTGGCGAAAAAACTGTTCGACTATGCTTTTAAAAACTTTACGATGAAAGAAATGTACAAAAAAGGTCAACAGATCAAAGGACATGAAAACATCGAAGTCGATAAAGGGAAAGATAAAGAAGTGCCCGTTGTCACGAAAGAAGCTTTCTCTGTGCCAGTCAAAAATGGAGACGAGAAGAGCTATAAAGCAAAAGTGAATTTTGATCAAAAGAACTTAGAAGCTCCTATTAAAAAAGGAACGAAAGTTGGCATGCTGACGACTTCTTATTCTGGTGATGAGAAGGACTACGGCTATTTGAATAGAGACCAATCAGGTGTCGAGCTTGTGACGAAAACAGGCGATGAAAAAGCAAACTGGTTTATCCTTGCAATGCGCGGTGTAGGTGGATTTTTCGCCGGCATTTGGGGCGGAATCGTTGACACAGTAAAAGGTTGGTTCTAATAAAAAACTGCTCTCATGCATTAGACTAACCTAGTCAAATGGGACATAAAAAAACACCCTTCAAGTGGTACACTTAAACTAAGTGCTAATTTGGAGGGTATTTTTTATGAAAAAAAACAGATATTCAGCTGAAATAAAATGGGCGGTTGTAAAAGATAAATTAAGCGGACAGTTTACCAATCAACAAATTATGGATAAATATCATATAAAGAATGTATCTCAGATTAAAACATGGATGAAGTGGTATCGAGGAAATCAGCTACATCGATTCGATCAGCCAATTGGAAAACAATATAGCTTTGGGCATGGACCTGACAATGTATCCAAAGAGGAAAAAGTGAATAGGCAGATTGAACACCTTAAGATGGAGAATGACATTCTAAAAAAGTATTTGGAGATCGTAGAGGAGTTGAAAAGGGAGTAGCCTTGTGTTTGATCGAGGGATTACGGAAGAACTATACAGTAACGTCTGTCTTAAGTATTTTGCAGATCGCCAGATCGACCTATTATCGTTGGGTACCCGAAGGAATATGTAAAAAATCACAAGTGGAGAAGGCTGTTATTTCCTTATGCACCGAAACGTCGTTCCGGTACGGCCACCGTAAAATCCGAAAGCTGCTTCAGTGTCATATGATATCAAACGAAACCGAAATACTGTACAGCGCATCATGCAAAAATACCATCTTCAATGTCGTGTGAAGCGTAAAAGGAAATGGAAATCACAAGGGGAATCTGTCGTCATTGCCCCAAATATATTAAATCGAAACTTCACTGCAATACATCCGAATTTAAAATGGGTAACAGATATTACTTATATTCAGTATGGACCGAGAACGCTCTACCTCTCGACCATTATGGATTTGTACAACAACGAAGTTGTTGCCTATACCCTAGATGATCACCAACAGACATCACTCATATTGGACACATTGAGGGCAGCTTTAGAGAAAAGGAATTTGCCTAAAGGTGTACTTGTACATTCAGATCAAGGGAGTGTATACAGTTCGTATGCATATCAAAAGGAGCTGGGGGCAAGGAACCTCACAAGCAGTATGTCTAGGCGAGGTAACTGTTGGGATAACGCAGTGATTGAATCATTCCATTCTAGCTTAAAATCAGAGGAATTTATGTTTACTAAATTCAACTCTATATCAGAAAAAGATGTCAGGCAACGAGTCGACTGTTACATCAAATATGATAATGAAGAGCGTATCCAAGAAAAATTAGGCTACCACGCACCAAAAACATTTGGTAGCATGTCAGCCTAATAAGGGTGTTTTATTTGTGTCTCATTCTGCTATGTCAGTCTACATGGAGGGCAGTTTTTTTTATATTAAAAGAAAAGGGACTTTTTGTGGTTATGAGGTGTGGACAAGGCTTGCTGAAAAATACCACATAGCTTTTCCACCCCTTCAGTCAGTGCCTTTTCATTCACATATGAAAAGCTGAGGCGGATATAATTCTGTTTTGGTTCCCCAGGATAGCAGACAGAGCCTGGCAGGAAGGTAATTTGCTTCTTTCGTGCCTCATGTAACAGTGCACGTGTATCGACCCAGGAAGGAAAGCTGAGCCACAAATTGAGCCCGCCCTGAGGAATTTGCCAAGTGACGTCCTTTGGCGCATGCTTCGTTAAAACATCCATCATTAAATCACGTCTGACCTTCAAGGCTGTTCTTAATTTTTTTGTATGATCAATCATTTTCTTCGATGTGAGAAACGGTAAAATGGCCTTCTGTGTGAGAAGTGGACTGCCTAAATCATTATTGGCC
The DNA here is from genome assembly GCF_001857925.1 of Bacillus xiamenensis. Taxonomy (NCBI): domain Bacteria; kingdom Bacillati; phylum Bacillota; class Bacilli; order Caryophanales; family Bacillaceae; genus Bacillus; species Bacillus xiamenensis. The sequence goes on along the minus strand of NZ_CP017786.1, from coordinate 1,624,315 downwards.
TTTGCAGCAAGTAAACGGTTAAATATAGAACCTGACGCTGTAATAATTCCAATTCTGCACCCTGGAGCCAATGTCTTACTTAAGCCTCTTAAATAAATGACATGTCCATCGTGATCCAGACTTTTAATAGGAGCCGGCGGCTTTTTCTCAAAATAAAGTTCACGGTAGGGATCATCTTCTACGATAAGACAATCGATGCTTTGTGCCAATAAGAGAAGCTGTTTTCTTCGTTTCATGGACATACTGGCGCCTGTTGGACTGTGAAAAGTAGGAATTGTATAGATGAGCTTCGGTTTATATTTATCACAAATGCTTTGCAGCTGCTTCATGTTCATTCCTTCATGATCTACAGGAACTGTAATGATTCTTGCCCCTCTGCCCATAAAGACGTCAATCGCGCCTGGATAGGTTGGTGCCTCCATGACGACGACATCGTCCGGTCCGATGAACGTCCGGGCCACTAAATCAAGCCCTTGCTGAGAACCACTCGTCACAAGAATATTGTCAGGAGTAGAAGGCACATCTAATTTTTCTAAAAAAGATTGAATGACCTGACGAAGCTGAAGATCACCTTGTATTTCCCCGTATTTCGACATAATTTGAGGATGGCGTGCCAGTACATGCTGCATTTCTTTTTCTAGATAACGGTTAGGTAAAAGACCAGGATCAATCATAGAGGAAGAAAGGTTAATGGCTTCTTCTACATAGTGATACTGAGCGAATTGAGACCTTGGTAAATAATCTGGAATCGACAATTGCCAATCGAAAGAAGTAGATGGTGGAACAGGGGTGTCTGTGTGCTCTTGCAGTTCATCTACAAATGTTCCTTTCCCTTGTACAGTCGTTAAATATCCGTCGTCCTTAAGGCGTGTATATGCCTTTGCTGCCGTGACAAGACTCACATTGAGCTGTTTTGCTAAATCACGTACAGTTGGCAGCTTATCCCCTTGCTGAAGAAGTCCAGATTGAATGTGATCAATAATGGAAAAGTAAATCTGATTTGAAAGAGATGTATCTGAGTGTCGATGGATATCAATATGCATGAGAATCCTCCAATGAGTGCAAAATTGTTATACATTGTGTTGGATTGTTATAGTTGCATTATAGCATGTAAATCACACTTAAAAGAGAAAATGATACCTTTATAGCTGTAAAACCTTGATATATAAAGGTTTATCCTTTTTTATCAGCTAATTGAATTGTTATACTATTCTCTTTATTGTTATACTACCTCGCTTGTATGATAAAGATGTTGAATCAATCGAATAGACAAATGGGAGGAAACAATTGTGAGCAATAAGGGAACTGAACGAGTAAAACGTGGAATGGCAGAAATGCAAAAGGGTGGCGTCATTATGGATGTCGTCAATGCTGAGCAGGCAAAAATCGCAGAAGAAGCAGGTGCAGTGGCAGTGATGGCGCTAGAACGAGTGCCAGCTGATATCCGTGCAGCAGGCGGTGTTGCCCGTATGGCAGACCCAAGAATCGTGGAAGAAGTGCAGAATGCAGTAACGATTCCAGTCATGGCAAAAGCACGTATCGGCCACATCGTGGAGGCTCGTGTTCTTGAAGCACTTGGTGTCGATTATATTGATGAAAGTGAAGTGCTAACGCCCGCAGATGAGGAATTCCATTTAAATAAGAAGGAATACACAGTACCTTTCGTATGTGGATGTCGTGATTTAGGCGAAGCAACCCGCCGTATTGCAGAAGGCGCATCCATGTTGCGTACAAAAGGTGAACCAGGAACAGGAAACATTGTAGAAGCTGTACGTCATTTGAGAAAGGTCAACGCTCAAATTCGAAAAGTAGCGGCGATGAGTGAAGATGAACTGATGACTGAAGCAAAGAATCTGGGAGCACCTTATGAATTATTGCTTCAGATTAAAAAAGACGGCAAGCTGCCAGTCGTGAACTTTGCAGCTGGAGGCGTTGCGACACCAGCTGATGCGGCGTTAATGATGCAGCTAGGGGCAGATGGTGTATTTGTCGGATCAGGAATTTTTAAATCAGAAAATCCTGCTAAATTCGCAAAAGCGATTGTAGAAGCAACGACTCATTTCACAGATTATCGTCTCATTGCAGAACTGTCTAAAGAGCTGGGAACAGCTATGAAAGGAATTGAAATTTCAAATCTACTGCCAGAAGAACGTATGCAAGAACGTGGCTGGTAAGTAAGGGAGCGCAAACGAACATGCTAACAATTGGTGTACTAGGGCTTCAAGGAGCGGTGAGAGAGCATATTCAATCGATTGAAGCTTGTGGCGCAGCGGGAAAGGTCATCAAACGAGTAGAGGAGCTAGAAACTGTTGACGGTCTGATTATCCCTGGTGGAGAAAGTACGACGATGAGAAGACTCATGGATACGTACCAATTTATTGAACCGATCAAAGCGTTCGCAGCTCAAGGGAAACCGATTTTTGGGACATGTGCTGGTTTGATTATGCTTGCAAAACATATAGAAGATCGAGAAGATGCTCATCTTGGACTGTTAAATGTATCTGTTGCTCGTAATTCGTTTGGCAGACAGGTAGACAGCTTTGAAGCAGATGTAGAAGTGAAAGGGCTGGATGCACCGTTTACAGGGGTGTTCATCCGTGCGCCTCATATTATCAGCGCAGATGACAGCGTAGAGATCATGGCTAAGTACGATGGCAGGATTGTAATGGCGAAAGAAAACAATATTTTAGGTTGCTCTTTTCATCCAGAGCTGACAGACGACCACCGGTTAACACTGCTGTTTGTTGAGATGGTGAAGTCCTACAAAACGAAGCAAGCTGTATAAAACGGTTGAAAAGAGATAAAACTTATAGTACATTAAAATCACAATCAAAGATCGAAAAAGCGTTGACGGGAAATAGTAAGAAGCCCCTCTTTCTCAGAGAGCCGATGGTTGGTGTGAATCGGTGAAAGATGCATTCTGAATCCATCCTTGAGCGAAATGCTGAAACACGAGAAGTAAGCATTTACGGTGATGCCGTTACAGAGGAAAGAGGAAAGCATGCTTTTGCATGTTTTCAATCAGGGTGGCAACGCGAGAGCTCTCGTCCCTTTCATGGGATGAGGGCTCTTTTTATTTTTCGATAAAAAAAGGAGTGTAACACATGCTGGATATTAAACAACTGCGCACGGACTTTGATCAAATCAAAGAAAAATTAGCACACCGAGGCGAAGATTTGGCGGATTTTGATAAATTTGGTGAGCTGGATCAAAAAAGAAGAGAATTAATCGGTAAAACAGAAGAATTGAAGAGCCGAAGAAATGAAGTATCACAGCAAGTGGCTGTTCTAAAAAGAGAAAAGAAAGACGCCGATCACATTATTCAAGAAATGCGCGAGGTAGGCGATGAGATTAAGAAGCTGGATGATGAATTAAGAACAGTAGAGGAAAGCCTGAAAACCATCCTGTTCTCCATTCCAAATATCCCTCATGACTCTGTACCAGTTGGTGAAACAGAAGACGACAACATTGAAGTGAGAAAATGGGGCGAACAGCCAGCATTTTCATTTGAGCCAAAGCCGCATTGGGACGTAGCAGATGAGCTAAATATTTTGGATTTTGAACGAGCAGGAAAAGTGACAGGAAGCCGCTTTGTTTTTTATAAAGGGCTAGGCGCACGTTTAGAGCGTGCACTTTATAACTTTATGCTCGATTTACATGTGGATGAGTTTGGTTTTACTGAAGTACTTCCACCTTACATGGTCAACAGAGCAAGCATGACGGGGACTGGACAGCTTCCAAAATTTGAAGAGGATGCTTTTAAAATTCGGGAAGAAGATTATTTCCTCATTCCAACGGCTGAAGTGCCAATTACCAACATGCACCGTGACGAAATCCTTGAAGGGGATCAGCTACCAATCAATTATGCAGCATTCAGTGCTTGCTTTAGATCTGAAGCTGGATCTGCCGGCAGAGATACACGCGGACTCATTCGTCAGCATCAATTCAACAAAGTAGAGCTCGTGAAATTTGTCAGACCAGAAGAGTCTTATGAAGAATTAGAAAAACTAACAAATCAGGCAGAAAAAGTTCTTCAATTATTGAACCTGCCATACCGTGTCATGAGCATGTGTACGGGAGACTTAGGTTTCACAGCTGCGAAGAAATACGACATCGAAGTATGGATTCCGAGCCAGAATACGTATCGTGAAATTTCTTCTTGCAGTAATTTCGAAGCGTTCCAAGCAAGACGAGCAAATATTCGTTTCCGCCCAGAACCTAAAGCAAAGCCAGAACACGTCCACACATTAAATGGATCTGGTTTAGCGGTAGGAAGAACAGTGGCAGCCATTTTAGAAAACTACCAACAAGAGGATGGAACAGTGATTATTCCTGAAGTACTACGTCCTTATATGGGTAATAAAGATGTGATCAAATAAGATGCCGCCTTGGCATCTTATTCTTTTTACCTAAACTTCTACAGCTTTTATAAAATAAGCCGATAAAAAGACTAAAAGCTTCTAGGAAAGAAGGAATAATCTTGAATAGGCTTGACTATTATGTTGAAATGGCACATTTACTCAGAAAAGTTCTAGATGACAGTATCCTTTTCGGCATCTCTGATACAGAAAAGGTGCTTTGTTATTACCCGTCGAGTACAGTAGATTTTGGCATTAAAGCCGGGGACCCATTGAACCCAGAAGACCAAAACGTGGCGACAACATTAAGTGGACAAGAATACGACGGTTATTTACCGGAGTCTTTATATGGCTATGAAATTGCTGTAAAAGGTTATCCTATTTTTGATGAAGATAAAAAGGTGATTGGTTCTTTTTTAGTGGCTTTTTCACATCATCGTGAAAAGCAATTAAGCGGCTATATGGAACATATCAATAAAGTAGCGAAAGAACTACAAGGTGGAATTGAGCAAATTGCTGCACAATCACAAGAGCTGGCTGCTACGAGCTTAGAAATAAGCGAGCAGGCTGGAAGAGCAGAAGAGAAATCGGCGAATATTGAAGAAGTCGTCAAAACCATTGGCGGGATCGCGAGACAGACAAACCTGCTAGGGCTCAATGCTGCAATTGAAGCGGCAAGAGCAGGTGAAAATGGAAAAGGCTTTGCTGTTGTTGCAGATGAGGTACGTAAGTTATCAGATGGATCGAAGGAAGCAGCTGAAACCATTAATACATTTTTAAAAGAAATCCAAGACAGCATAGGAACTTTGTCTGAAAACATCTCACAAATCAGCAGCTCAACAAACGAACAGGCCAAACAAGTGACAGACTTTACTAAGATTATCGAATCATTAAATGATTTTAAAGAAGAGATGAATCATTTTATTGAAGAAATTAGACAGGATACGAAATAGATCAATCATCACGTGAGAATCATTGCAACCTAATATAATGAGCATGAATATCTATGCCTTTTAAAAAAGATCGTCATTGAATTGACGATCTTTTTTTTGTGCTAAATGAAGGGAAAGATGAGATATGGAGAAAAATCTAGAATAAATATATGAAGTCAGTTTTGCATTTTTTTTAAAAAAAACTAAAAAAATCAATTTTTTCTTGATTATTTCTATAATTGATCGGATAATGAGATTATAGGCCTATTTTAAAAATAAGATTAAACAGGATTTTATACCTATTAATTGCTGTTTTTTGTCATAGTAGTTGAATTGATGATTTTAGTGCCAAGGGAGATAGAGCGATTGAATAAAAAGACGTGTTCTAACGTCTCTATAAAATTATAAATAAATATATTAGAGAAGAATACCTTCGATAATGGCAAACTTGTTGAAAGATAAGGACGCAAAGCTACGGGTCTAAGGCTGAAAAGCTACGATCGCCGGGTTACCGAAAAAGGATTGAGAAGTGAGAGGAATAGCATGACAAATTGCTACTCCTCTTCAGAGAGACTCGACAATCTTTTAGTCGGGTCTTTTTTGTGCGTAAAAAATAGGAGGAAAGTACTATGAATGATGATTTGAGAATGGGTCTATTGGAGGATCAGATTCGAAACATGCTGGAATTGCTCGGGGAAGATCCAACTCGAGAGGGTTTACGTGATACACCGAAGAGAGTAGCAAAAATGTATAAAGAAGTGTTTGAAGGGATCGGAGTAGATCCTGAAACGGCTTTAACAACAACATTTGAAGAAGAATATGAAGGTATGGTAGTTGTCAAAGACATCAATTATTACACATTTTGTGAGCATCATCTTATACCGTTCTTTGGAAAAGCACATATTGGCTATATTCCAAAAGGGAGAGTCGTAGGATTAAGCAAATTTGCAAGGCTGGTCGAATTGATTTCAAAGCGCCCGCAAGTTCAGGAGCGTATGACACAACAAATGGCGAATGCCATTATGAATGTCTTGCAGCCAGAAGGCGTTATCGTAAGTGTGGAAGGACAACATCTATGTATGTGCGCTAGGGGAGTGAAAAAACCAGGTAGTTCCACAGTCACAACTATTAAAAAAGGTTTATTCAAAGAACAACAATCTTTGGTTCATGAGTTTGAGCAGGCTTTGATAAGAGATTAAAAGGAGGGTATCACATGCTTTATTTATCTAGAAAGATGTATTTCTCATCACTTCATTCCTATAGGGTGAAAGAATGGAGTGATGAATATAATCAGCAAGTATTTGGCCCTTGCAGTAACCCAAACGGACACGGCCATGATTATACACTTGAAGTAATGGTCAAAGGGAAACTTAATAGACAATCCGGGATTGTCGTGAATATCACAGATATTGATAAGGTAGTTAAATCATTTGTAGCTGAAAATCTAAATGGGAAATTTCTGAACATGGAGAACGATTATTTTAAACATCACATTCCTACAACTGAAAATATCGCAACCTATCTTTGGGAATCTTTAGACGGGAAAATCGATCACTGTCAGATTCATAAAATTCGCCTTCATGAAAACAACTTTTTATATTCCGAAAAGGAGGATGGACAAATGGTCCGATTAACACGTAAATATCATTTCTGTACAGCACACCGTTTGCATAGTGAACAACTTAGCGAAGAGGAAAATCAGGAACTCTTTGGGAAGTGCAACAATCCATACGGCCACGGTCATAACTATTATTTAGAAGTCACTGTAAACGGGGAGCCTGATCCAGTGACAGGAATGATCGCAAATTTAAGTGACATCGACAGTGTCGTAGAGAAAGAGATCATGGAGAAATTTGATCATAAACATTTGAATTTAGATACGGAAGAATTTAAAGACCTGAATCCGACGTCTGAGAATGTAGCTGTCGTAATTTGGGATCTGTTATCTCCCCAACTGACTAATTTATTTAAGATTGGTCTTTATGAAACAGAAAAGAATTACTTTGAATATTGCGGCCCACAAGAGGATATGAAGTATGGCGCATGATGAACGATTAAAAGGTAAAACAATTTTAATCACAGGTGCCAGTAAAGGAATAGGACAGAAAACGGCTCTTCTCCTTGAAAATGAGGGAGCAAATCTTGTACTTGGAAGTCGTAATTATCAAGAAAAACGTAGACAAAACGTACTCGAACTACCGCTTGATGTAAGGGATGAACAGTCTGTTCAACAATTTGCAGCAAGGGCTATTCATGAATTTGGTTGTATTGATGTCCTGATTAACAGTGCAGGATTGGGTGTATTTGACAGTATTCTTGATACGTCCATTGAAGCATTTGATCAAATGATATCAACCAATTTACGAGGATCTTTTCTCATGTCCAAATGTATAGGAAAACATATGGTAGAAAGAAAAAATGGTCATATCATCAATCTTGTATCTGTAGCAGGTACAACGGCTCTTCCAAACTGTGGTGGATATTCCTCTTCTAAATTTGGTTTGCTTGGTTTAACGAAAGTGATGCAAGCTGAATGGAGGAAGCATGGTGTGCAGGTAACGGCCATCATTCCCGGCGCTGTCAGTAGTGATTTTTGGGAAAACATTGAACCAAAACCAGATCTCGATGCTATGATTCCGACTGAAACGGTGGCAGCTTATCTACTCGGCTTAATTGCTCAGCCTCCAGGTGCATACGTTGATGAAATCACGATTATGCCACCATTAGGCATTCTATAGGGAGGGAGCTTTATGAGGCGGCTGATAGATAAAGTGTTCAAAGATCACACGGTTGAAAGAGGATTTCAGTCTCTTCCCCTCGATCTTTCATATAAAGAGGTTGAGTATCGAACGAAGAGGGGGTTTCTCGCCAGAAAACTTTGTTACTACACAGGTACAAAGGTGGCAGATGGTGAGGATGTATTTTATAAATCTCTGGCGCGTTCTGTGTGTGATGAGGAAAGCGATGGACAAGAATACTTTCTTTTTATGAGCGAACAGATGCTGACATGGGCAAAAGAGAAAGATCACAATATACGAGAGAACATTTTAAGGATGAATGTTAAGGCCAATTTTCAAAATGCGATGTTAAAGGCCTATGAAATATTTAAAGAAGATTTGTTAGCACCTGAAAAAAGTGGACCCGCACCTCAGTCCTCCATGTGGGAAGAATGGAAAGTATACAGAGATGTCATCTTGGCTTCTACTCAAGGGAAATTTCTTCTGGCTTCAGAAGAGGACCTCGTAGGTTTTAAAAAAGGCAGGATATTTTGTGAAGGAGAAATCAAACAGCTTTCTGATATTCCGAACTGTCGCCATATGGCTCGGGATAGCCTTGAAGCCATGGGGTATAAAAATTCTACGACTATGGGATGGCTGCTTGTTCTCTCAGAAGCCATTACCAACACAATTAAGCACGGTGAAGAAGGAAAGATGACACTTATAGAGGATAAAGATCAAAATGAAATTCGGTTTATCATTGAAGATCGCGGACCCGGATTTTCACTAAAAGAACTACCTAAGATGACATTGCTTGCTGGTTATTCTACTAAGAAATCAATGGGACAAGGCTTTACATTAATGATGAAAATGTCAAAACAGGTTTCTTTGTATACGACATCTGAAGGCTCCACGATCATTCTATCTTTTAATAGAGAAGAATTTTCAGGGGATGTAAAGGTAGAGGGATAGAGCACACTGCCTATCCCTATCATATTTTAAAAGGAGTGAAGATGAATGATAAAGATGGATTCCGTTGTCATTTCAAAAACCATTCATCGAACATTGAAAACGGCAAGATTATTTGATGTTTTTTGGGAAAGATGGCTCGTGCATGGTTTAGATGAAAATGATCTGCAAGGGGCCAGATCCGATATCCATTCTTTAGAAGGATGGTATACGACATGGTCAAAGCTTGCAGAAGACAAAGAAAAAAGAGGAAGAGAATTGGAAGTGCTACAAAACTATAGGGAAGCGGAAAAGAATTATCGCCAAGCAGCACTTTATTACATTCTAAACTATTGGATCGATCCCTCTTACTCAGACGTTAAAATGGGTTGGTATCAAAAAAGTTTAGATTTTATGAGGAAAGCAGATTCTCTTTCAGATACAACAACAGTGTATCAGAAACTGTTATTAAAAAATCATATCATTTGTTCTGGCCGAATTAGGGTTCCGAAAAACCAAAAAGGGGTCATCATCATTGTAAACCCTATCGATTCAACGAAGGAAGAGCTTTATTTGTATGAAAAGGATTTCTTGCAAAAGGGGTTTATCACTATGAGTTTTGATGGCCCTGGTCAGGGAGAGACGTTTATGGTGAATGGTGTAATCGGAACAAGAGCCAGATGGGAGAATTTTATTCATCAAGTGATCGATCATGCTAAGAAAACCTATCCTCATCTGCCTATCTATTTATTTGGAACAAGCCTAGCAGCATCATGGGTGCTATACGGGAGCTCTAATAAAAATGTAGATAAAGTTGTAGCTGTTAGTCCAGCAGTAGAACTAGAGCGGATGAATATGCCTAGTTATTTCATGAAACGTATGGAATGTTCATGCATAGTAGATGACAAAGACGAAGAGGAAACAGAAAGATCGATTCCAAAATTCGATGACATCAAGTATAGAGCACCTGTACTTGTTTTTTACGGAAGTCAGGATATGATGATCACCAAAAATGAGTTTAGCAGACTTTATGAAAATATTTCGTCTGAAAAATGGTTGGTTGAATATAAAGAAGAAGGACATGTATGCAATCACAAGCTAAAAGAAATAAGAGACATTGCCTGTAGCTGGTTTTCAGGAGAATTCAACATGAAAGAGGAGCAATGATGAAAGGTAAAAAGATCACCTTAAGGAAACAATTCCTAATAAAAGTGCTTTCCATTTTGTTTATCATCGCCATCATATCTGGACTAGCACAACTTTACTATATGAAAGAGCAAATCGTTAAACAGTCACATATTCAGGCGACAGCAGTAGCAAATACAATGATAAGAGGGTTAGAACAAACGGACTTGGCAACATCTACAATCGAAAACCAGATTGATTCAAAGTTGGTTTCTTATGCGAGTCATATCGGTACTCTTTTAAAGGGGAAAAAGGCAAAAGAAATCAAACAAGATGAATTAAATCGAATTAAAAAAAAGCTCGGATTAGCTGGAATTTCAATTTTAAAAGAGACACCAGACGATTTTGTTGCCATTCAATCGACCCAGAAAGCAGAGATTGGCTTTAGTTTTAAAGAATATGGGTACTTCGAAGTTGGAAAGCTCTTGATGAGCGGTAAATTACCTGAAGTACCGGGAGCTACGTATACCAATCCATATACACTTGTATTGCCAATTGCCAAATCAGCTTCTCACACTGATCAATCAAAGTTTTTCAAATATGCATACTACTATGAAGAGGGAACTGATTTTATTATTAACCCGTTTATAGAAGCGAATGAAGTCAATCACTACATGGAGAATGTGGGACCTGACACAGAAATCAAGAAATTGGTGAAAGACAGTGAATTTGTTGAAGAAATTGGCGTCTTGAATCCCAAAGTAATTGCTAACCCTTCTCTTGAAAAGCAAATATATCCTCCATTAAAAAAAATCGAAGCTGGAAATTTTAAATTTGCCACAGAGAAAGATACGCAAATGCTGACACAATCCAATTTGAAAACGCAAACTTTAATTGAGACTGTGAAAGATAAAAAATTGTATAAAATGTTTATCCCTTTGAATGAAAATCGTGTTATTTATATTGCACTTGACTATAACAAAATGAGTGGACCTCTTTACCGTTATTCAATCATTCTCATTATTTCCGGTCTTGCATCACTTGTCGTGCTCTTCCTTTTAACAGCTAGATTTTTTAACCGAATATATGAAAATATTCAAAAGATTGAAAAGCAGATTGCCTCACTTAAAGAAGGGGATTTGACGGTGAAAAGTGAGATCAAAGACGGCAGTGAACTAGAGGTTTTATCTAAAAGCACGAATCGGATGGTAGATAAACTTAATAAACTGATCACTGACACCCGAGAACAAGCTAACAAGACTCAACGACTATCTGTGATGCTTGAATCGGAAGCGTCTAATTCTGTAGAAAAAATGTATACATTATCGACGGAATCAACGATTAAGTCCAGAGAACAGCTAAATGAAATCATGAATTTCCTTGATGAAATAGGAACTTTTATGAAAAATGCACCTCAACAAGGAAATGTAAAAGAGATACTAGATAAAGTGGATGAGCTTAAGAAAATCGCAAAAGATAAAACGGCAGCTACAACAGATATGACAATTACACTTTCTGACCTTATTCAATCGCTGCATGAACAGGCGAGTGAGTTATCAGATATTTCTAGGTCACTACTTGATTATATGGGCAAATTTAAATTATAAGGAGGAGATACTGGTGACCGGATTACAAATTAAAAAAGAAGTGCATGAATCGACGACTACTTTGTATTTACACGGTATATTGGACATCTCTACGACAGGTTCGATTGACCCTTTCTTAGAGGATATGACAATGGTTAAACTGCTAGTGATTGATTTCAGTGGGCTAGATTTCATTGATTCTACTGGAATAGGTTCAATCATGAATGCGATATATCTATCACAAGAAAAAGATTTTACTTTGCGGCTACAAGGTGTTGATGAACTCACACATCAAGTGTTTGAAATGGTCGGGCTGTATCAGATTCTAGAAGCCCTCAACGGGGAGGTTGTTTAGTCGTATATGAATAAACTAAAAAGCTCCCATAAGAAAAAAGAGCAAGATGCTGAAGATCGAACGCTCCAGCGTGAAATAAATATGGCGCGAAACATTCAATCGACTCTCCTCAATGGGGAGGTTCCTTCTTTCGCAGGAGGAAAAGTAGTTGGTTCAACGGTACCTGCACGGCTAATAGGCGGTGATTATTATGATTTTTATCCGCTATTGAATGGGAAAATAAGAATTGTGATTGGAGATGTGATGGGAAAAGGCATTCCCGCAGCAATGCTCATGATTCTAACTCGTGGTGCTTTTCGAAGTGCTGCCGAAAGAACTCAAGGACCAGGTGATAACCTTACGGCGATGAATCAGGCAATTTATAAGGATTTACGTGCTCTAAAGTCATTTGTTACGTTATTTTGTGCAGATTGGAATCCGAATACGAGAATACTGACGTATGCGAATGCTGGTCATAATATTCCGTTATGGATAAGTGCTAAAACAAAAAAGGTCTCTGAACTTCCGAGAACAAAAGGAATAATGGTTGGAGGCCTTCCGAATCAAGTGTACCAAGAAGAATCTATAAAACTTGGTGACCACGATACGATCTTTTTTTATACAGATGGAATTGTAGAAGCCCAAAATGGTAGCAGTGAGCAGTATCAGATCGAACGATTGATTGAAACGTTAACTGAGAATCAGAAAAAGCCTGTGAGTGAGATAGAGAAATGCGTGATGAATTCAATTCATCAATTTACTAATGGTACGCAGCAGAAAGATGATATCACAATGGTCATTTTAAAAGTTGAAAGAGAACAATCAGACAATCCCAGTCTGAATGCATCTAAATGTAGGAAATAAACGGGGGTGATTTTGTGCAAAACATCATATCAAAAGGGAAAAATATAAAGGAAGCAATATCGATTGGGCTCGAACTAATGGATGCGACAAAACAAGAAGTGAATATTGAAATACTTCAGCAAGAGACCAAGGGGTTCATGGGCATTTTAGGAAAACAAGCTGTTGTCAAATTGACACGGATGACCGCAAAAACCCCGAAACCTGAACTGAATGTGTTGGATGAGTTTGAAAAAATGATTGAAAATGAACAGTCTCCGTTACCGGAATTTGAAAAGGGAATTGAGGAGGAATCATCTCCATTATCTGAGCTTGAGATATATAGAAAGAGAAAACTTCAAATGGAGGAATTATCAGGAAAAGTATGGGTGGAAGAAGGTCAACTTAAATGCAAATCTTCCCCTAACAATTTTCCAATGGTTACCATTGGAGAAGGTATTCAATTATTTAAAGATAATCAACTTGTAAAAGACAAAACACTCATTGTTTCAGAAGCGAACAACTATGCTGTGAAAGTGGAAGATGAAGCAAGAGAAACCCGCTGGTCCATCAAGATGGATGCTAGTAAATTAATAGTAGAATTGAAGATAGATCCTGGATATACGCTTAGAAGATCAATTAAAGATACTGCGCCCGAACAACATATTGATCTTAAGGTAGAAGAAAAGAAAGAGATTGTCAACACTCTACAATATGCTGATATTATGAAGAAGCTTGAAGAACTACGAGTGATCCATGGTTTTTATCAAGATGAAATCATCAAAGCAACTCAGACCAATACTGAAGGAACGTTTCTCATTGCTGAAGGGATTAAAGCACAGCCAGGAAAAGATGGTTGGGTTGAGTTAAAAGTGAATGTAGACGATATAGATGAAGGACCTAAGGAGACAACAGGTGGTCGAGTAGATTTTCGTGAAACCAAGACGCTTTCAAGTGTGGAACGAGGACAGGTGGTGGCAATCATCCATCCTCCTGAACCTGGAAAAATGGGTTATACCGTTACCAATGAGCCGCTTCCGGCAAAACAGACACATCCAATTACCGTGCGTGCGGGTAATGGTATAAACGTGGTAGATGACAAAATAGTCGCGACTTTATCCGGACGTCCTCTGTTAGAAAAACGGGGTAAATTGGTTCGAGTAGCTATTCTTCCAAAACTGATTCATAAAGGGAATGTCGATTTGGCATCAGGGAATATTCGGTTTAAAGGAGACGTTGAAATTTTTGGTGAAGTGGATGAACGGATGGTTGTGAAAGCAGAAGGGGACGTAACGGTTCATAAGACCATCACAAACGCTACAATCACTTCCGCTGGAGCGATCGTCACTTATAGTAACATCATTAGTTCCGAAGTTTCAGCGGGCAAAAACAATCTTTTAGTAGTTGAGCTAGGCGATTTGCTAGGAATTCTTTATCGAGATACAGAACAGATTATTTCTGTCATCAAGCAGCTAACCTTATCACCAGGATTCAAATCAAGTGATTTCGCAAGAGGTGGATTGCAGCCATTGATTCGTATACTGCTCGAAAAGAAGTTTAAGAATTTTCAGTTGAGAGCTAAAAATTATGTCGAGATGGTACGCCAAAATGAAAATGACCTGTTCGATGATGACTGGAAAGAGGTATCTTTGGCGATGACGCAGTTATTTCTGTCAATCACCAAAGAAGTGATATCTATAGATAGAATAAAAGATTTAACATTAAAAATGAAAGAACTCTACGAACAAAGTCAGGACACAGTAGATTCTAACACGTATATTGCGATTCCTAATGTTTTAAACAGCCAATTATATTGTAGCGGCAATATCATGGTACATGGACAAGGAACGGTGAACTCCAAAATTCATTCAGGAGGCAAATTAATGATCAGCGGTAATATTCGTGGAGGGGAGGCCTATGGAAGATTGGGAGTAGAAGTGAATGAAGTCGGTGCAGAAAGTGGAAGACCAACTCTTATTTCTGTTCCAGACGATCAAACAATCATCATCAAAAAGGCCATGGAAGGCACCGTCATTCAACTTGGAACCATGAAACACATTTTTAATCAAACAACTGACAACGTTTGTGCTCGACTGGATAGAGATGGAAAGCTCGTACTACATTATTAATTAGTTCTTGGAGGAATGCGTCATGATTATATATTCAACAGAAGAAAAAAATGGGGATCTTGAAGTCAAAATTCAGGGGGATCTTGACATTGATAGTACCGAAATTTTTGATGAGCAACTTCTCCCGCTTTTAGAAACTTATCAAACAGTTAACTTAAACTTCGAGCAAGTACCTTTTGTTGACTCGTCTGGTATTGGACTTTTAATGAATACAGTCCAATCACTTGGAGAAAAAGGGACAAAAGTTACCATTTCTCATGTTCAGAAAGAAGTGAAAGATATCTTCGAACTTCTTCAAATTCCAGATATTTTTGGTGAAGGTGTCGTTTTATAATGTATTTATATTTACAGAATATAAAAAGCAGCCTCTAGTGAAGTGCACCCCAAATATTAGACACAGTCTAACATTTGGAGGTGCTTTTCTTTTGGCTAAATTTACAATTGAAGATAAAATCAAAGCGGTAAAACGATACCTTATTGACGGCGAACCCCTGCTTGGAATTGCAAAACAGATTGGCGTGCACAAAAGTATACTTCAATATTGGGTCAGAAAGTATCAATATCATGGCGAAAAAGCTTTTTCAAAGTCATATACAAATTATCCAGTCCAATATAAACTAGACGTACTTGATTATATGAATGAACATGGGACGTCTATCCTGGAAACAGCTGCACTCTTTAATCTGCCTTCTGATACCACGCTTTGGAACTGGAAGCGCATCTTGGAAACACAAGGAGTAGACGCCCTTCAATCTAAGAAAAAGGGGCGTCCGTCTATGAAAAAGAAAACCGGAAAACAAGAAATAACGAAAGGATCAATGGAAGCGTTACAGGCAGAAGTAGAACATTTACGCATGGAAAATGAGTATTTAAAAAAGTTGAATGCCTTAGTTCAAAACAAGGAACAATCACCAAACAAGACAAAGCGCAAGTAGTCTATGATTTAAGGCATCAATATCCGGTGAAATCACTTCTTAAGCTCGCATGTATTCCGCGCAGTACCTACTATTACTTGATCAAGCATTTAGATCGTCCTGATCAGGATATCGAACTGAAAAAGATGATTCAAACCATTTATCAGGAACATCAAGGACGTTATGGATATCGCCGGATTCGTGATGAACTAATCAACCGAGGACAAAAGGTGAATCACAAAAAAGTCCAGCGCATCATGAAAGCTCTAGGGCTAAAATGCATGGTTCGAGTGAAGAAATATCGTTCATACAGAGGCACAGTGAACAAAATAGCGCCTAATATTTTGGCTCGTCATTTTCAAGCTGATAGGCCAAATGAGAAATGGGTCACAGATATAACGGAGTTCAAATTATTTGGTCAGAAGCTCTATCTTTCGCCCATATTAGATCTATTTAATGGTGAAATCATTACCTATACAGTCGGTTCAAGACCTGTTTATTCTCTCGTCTCAACGATGCTTCATCAGGCGTTCAACCGTTTAGATGAAGAGGAGAAACCAATGATACATTCTGATCAAGGATGGCATTACCAAATGAAGCAATATAGACAAGCCTTAAAAAAGCGTGGGATTACACAGAGTATGTCCCGAAAAGGTAACTGTTACGATAACGCAGTTATCGAGAACTTCTTCGGTATCTTAAAGTCTGAATTTCTATACCTAAAAGAATTTGAGAACGTCGAACACTTCAAGCAAGAACTTGAACAATACATTGACTACTACAATCACACACGTATAAAGACCAAACTAAAAGGCATGAGTCCGATACAATATCGAACTCATGCCTCGAAAGCTGTCTCATAAAAACCCGTGTCTAAATTTAGGGGGTCACTTCACTAGTGGGTTGTTTTTTTATGATATTGATCAAGTCAGGATAACCTTTTAATTTTTTTTGAAAAGATGTTGACTTCAAATAAGATGATATGATATATTAACTCTTGTCGATACGGAGGAATACCCAAGTCCGGCTGAAGGGATCGGTCTTGAAAACCGACAGGGGTGTCAAAGCCCGCGGGGGTTCGAATCCCTCTTCCTCCGCCATATTGATTTTACCTTAGTTGAATTGAAACGCAAGCATAAAAATTGGAAATTGTCAAACCGCTGCATTCGAAATGCAGCGGTTTTTTATTTTGTTTTAGAACGATTTTTTTGAATAACAGAAGCAATTTCGTGAAGAATGGGATCAAGTGAGCTTTCATCATGAAATAAGTCATAATCTTCGATATTAATTTTAATCACTGGGCACAGATCAAATTGTTCAATCCATTCTGTATATCGAGTGTACATTTCTTCCCAATATGCTCGATCGGTTTGAGTTTCCATTTCTCTTCCGCGCTCTTCGATACGATGCAATATATGATCTAAATCCCCATGCAAATAAATAAGGACGTCAGGATGAGGGAAATAAGGCGTCATCACCATTGCCTCAAATAGACTCGTATACGTTTCATAATCTACCTCTGACATTGTGCCTTTGTCAGCATGCATTTTAGCAAAAATGCCAGTGTCCTCATAGATGGACCGATCTTGTACATATCCTCCACCCGACTCAAAGATTCGCTTCTGCTCCTTAAAGCGTTCAGCTAGGAAATAGACCTGTAAATGAAAGCTCCATCGTTGGAAATCTGAGTAGAAAGGCTCTAAGTATGGATTATCATCTACTTTCTCAAGAGAGGTTTGAAATCCTAGCTTGTCCGCTATTGTTTTCGTCATGGTTGATTTTCCGACACCGACTGTCCCGGCAATTGTAATGACCGCATCTTTTGGAATTTCGATATTTTTCATAGCACTTGCTCCTTTATGTTCTGTAAAATTTGCTGGTAATCTTGCTGTGAGGAAACGAAGTCTGTATGATCTCCTTCAATTGTAATGATAGGAAGCTCTGGCTCAGTTTGTTTTAAATGTTCAATGGCCAGCTCATAATCTTCAATCAGGGTCTTTAAATACGCTGGGTCAATGTCTTCTTCAAAAGAGCGTCCTCTCATCTTTATTCTATTCAGTAAGGTGGGAAGGCTGGCTTTTATATAGATCATGGCATTGGGTTTAGGAAGATCATCTGTTAGCAAGTGATAGATCTTTCTGTATTTATCCATGTGTTTTTTTGATAAGGTTCTTTCTGCAAATATCATATTTTTATAGACATGATAATCAGTGACGATCGGCTGCTGTTTTTTCACATAGTTTTCTTCTATAGATTCTAACTGTTTAAACCGATTGCATAGAAAGAACATCTCAAGCTGAAAGCTCCATTGCTCCATATCTTCATAAAATTTATCTAAGAATGGATTTTCTTCTACAATCTCTTTCACTAAAGGGAATTGAAATTCCTTCGAAAGCATTGTAGCCAAAGTTGTTTTTCCGGCTCCGATTGGGCCTTCCACTGCAATAAAAGGGGCAGGATACATAGGCGTTCTCCTCTATCTGTAAAGTTGTCAAACCAATGTATATTGTACCATACCCCTTCTGAGAGATAGAGCGAATGAATTACGTTGTCGTTCTTTTTTCAATATTAAATTGATCTGATAACAAGAGCCAGTTTTGTGGGAAAGATAGACCTAATTTCCAATAAGCTATCCCATTTAAGTTTAACTCTTTGATGAGATTAAACTTGGCTTGAATGGACCTTGCGTCTTCGAACCAAACCTCATGCTCTTTGTTGTTGGCATCGGTATAGCGGAAATAAGGTGCTTGTGCTGTTTCGTCGTATAGAATGGATACATTATTCTCTCTAGCAATTGCGATTGCTTGTTGAGGGCTGACAGCTTTGGCGATAGGGCCACCCTGAACATAAGGAAGAGTCCAATCATACCCATATAAATTCTGACCCATCACAATTTTATTGGCTGGGATGACAGTCAGTGCATATTCAATGACTTGACGGACAGGTCCAATCGGAGAAACGGCTTGTGCAGGCCCGCCGCTGTATCCCCACTCGTAGGTCATTAACACAACATGATCGACGATCTTACCGATCGCTTCATAGTCATGAGCCTCATACCACTTTCCCTTCTGTTCACTACTTGTTTTAGGGGCAAGTGCAACGGAAATGGTCCATCCCTGTTGGTGAAAACGAGTGGTTGCCTCTCTTAAAAATTGAAGATAGGCATCTTTTTCAGCAGGACGTAAATATTCAAAGTCAAAATGGATTTCTTTTAATTGATACTTTTGAGCAACGCGGACGATTTCATTTAAAAATGTCGTTTTGACAGATTGGTTTGTTAAAAGAATTCGTCCAAGTTCATCACTAAATTTTTCATTCTCTAGATTTGTGACCACCATGGATAATACAGTTCTGTTTTGAGTGGCAATCTGAGGTAGTTGATCTAACGGCGGTTCTCGAAGTGTTCCGTCTCTTTGCGCTTGAAAACTAAAGGCGCCTAGGTGCGTTAAATATGGAGATGCCTCTCTGGCTGCTTGTTTTAAATTCTCGCTCACTTGATTTCCACGTGGTTCAATATAAGCATTAGAATTAATGTTTCTTTTCGGTCTTTGTGGAATATAAAGCAAGAAACGAATAGGCAGTATCGCTTCAGGTCGAATCCGATTCACTCGTGCCAATTCTTCCACTGAAATTTGAAATTTCTTCCCAATTTGATAAAGTGTGTCATTTTGTTTAACTTCGTAGAATTGACCTCTAATTGGAATTACAATTGTTTGTCCAACGACAAGTTGATTAGGTGTTTCGATGTCGTTGGTACGGATAATTTCATTTACTGTTGTTTTATAGCGCATGGCAATTTCATTTAAAGTATCTCCTCTTTTGACAACATAAATTTGAATAGTCAACGCCCCCTTTGTTATTGCTAACAATTTATGAGGGTGATGGATAAATCATGTTTGATTTTCATTCGTGATCTCTTTAGCAGTTGTGATATTTGCAAGAAGAACGTTCTCCATCATCGTTAAAGCGTACTCGTTATCTCTCTCATCGTTTGAAGCAATACAATCTTTAGGTACAATCATGTTATATTCTCGCATGTAAGCGTCATTTGCGGTGAACAGAACGCAAATGTTTCCAGCAATTCCAGTTAAAATAAGATCTTGAATACCTAGTTCATTTAGGAGTGTCTCTAGTGCTGTACCATAGAAGGCAGAGTGTTTAGGTTTTATTAAGAAGTAATCATCGTTTGATGGTGCCATTTGCTCTAAAATAGGGGCGCTTCTTTCGTTTTTACATGTTTGTATGACAGCTTGAATATCAGCCTTCCAGAGTCCGTAGTGATCGTTGATATAGATGATTGGCCAATTTTTCTTGAAAGCGTGCTGTTTAAGGGCTAAAATTTTATTGGTCATATGCTCTGTTTTTTCAGCGAGCACATGTCCCATGTCAAAATCAAAATTATTGATCATGTCGATAATAAGCAGCGCCTTTTGGTGCTTTGACAATATAAGACCCCCTTCAAAAGATTGTGGTAATATGTTAACCTCAATATCCTTTAAAAAAACATGAAAAGAGAGCTGTGCCATGACGAAAGATGAACAGTTTATGCAAGAAGCCATTTCTGAAGCTTTGAAAGCAGGACAAATAGGAGAAGTGCCAATCGGTGCCGTTATCGTTCTTGATGATCAAATTGTTAGCCGTGCTCACAATTTAAGGGAAAGTGAGCAGCGATCCATTGCCCATGCAGAATTACTTGCCATAGATAAAGCGTGTAAAACGATCGGAAGCTGGCGTCTAGAAGATGCTGTACTTTACGTTACGCTTGAACCATGCCCAATGTGTGCAGGCGCTATTGTACTTTCTAGAGTGAAAAAGGTCGTTTTTGGTGCATATGATCCTAAAGGTGGATGTGCAGGTACTTTAATGAATTTATTGGATGATGAGCGGTTCAATCATCAGTCTGAAGTCGTTGGTGGTGTGCTTGAAAATCAATGTGGTGAGCTGTTAAGTCAGTTCTTTCGAGACCTCCGTCAGCGTAAGAAGCAGGCGAAAAGTAAATGAATGGATGTCGTTTGCAATTTCAGCAGTAAGAAGGTATACTTATGTCTGCGTCATTAACAATTTAATATTCATTTTGCCGTGCTAAGCGGGGAGGTAGCGGTGCCCTGTACTCGCAATCCGCTCTAGCGAGGCCGAATCCCTTCTCGAGGTTCGTTTACTTCAAGGTCTGCCTTAAATAAGTGGTGTTGACGTCTGGGTCCTGCGCAATGGGAATTCATGAACCATGTCAGGTCCGGAAGGAAGCAGCATTAAGTGAAATCTCTCATGTGCCGCAGGGTTGCCTGGGCCGAGCTAACTGTTTAAGTAACGCTTGGGGTAGCGAATCGACAGAAGGTGCACGGTAAATCAATATTAAATGTAACTCATCTAGTTTATCTAGGTGAGTTTTTTGTTGCTGTTGAAAGAATACATCTTTTGCTTTGTTTAAACAAATAGCGAAAAAGTCTTTTTTGAAGTGAGCTATTTTTTCAACAACCACAAAGAGAACTGGTGTTCTTGTTGGTCTGACGAGTCATGTCAGAAATTTGGAAAATACGTTTTTCATTCGAGAAAAGTAAAGAATCTTTACATGGAACGCCCTTTTTCGTTTATTAGAAAATAAAGGTGTACTTTTGAATTGATCGTTGCTTCATGTATAATGAAAATGATGATAAATGGAGGAGGGCGTATTTGTGAGTTATCAAGCTTTATACCGAGTGTTCAGACCTCAAGTTTTTGAGGATGTTGTTGGACAAGAACACATCACAAAAACGTTGCAAAATGCCCTTTTGCAGAAAAAGTTTTCTCATGCTTACTTATTTTCAGGTCCTAGAGGAACAGGTAAAACAAGTGCTGCCAAGATCTTTGCAAAGGCAGTGAACTGTGAAAAGTCACCTGTTAGTGAACCGTGTAATGAATGTGATGCTTGTAGAGGAATTACAAACGGTTCGATTTCAGACGTGATTGAAATAGATGCTGCCTCGAATAATGGGGTAGATGAAATCCGAGATATACGTGATAAAGTGAAATTTGCTCCTTCAGCGGTTACATATAAGGTTTATATTATAGATGAGGTACATATGCTCTCTATTGGGGCATTTAATGCACTCCTTAAAACGCTAGAGGAACCGCCAGCTCATTGTATCTTTATTTTGGCTACCACAGAGCCTCATAAGATTCCTCTTACCATCATATCAAGGTGTCAGAGATTTGATTTCAAACGGATTACGACAAAAGATATTGTTGGAAGAATGGAGAAAATTGTAGATGCAGAAAGCCTAAATGTACAAGAGGGTTCACTCGAGATTATTGCTAGTGCAGCAGATGGTGGTATGCGTGATGCACTAAGCCTCTTGGATCAAGCGATTTCATTTAGTGGTGAACAGCTGACAATTGATGATGCACTACTCATTACAGGTGCTGTATCTCAGCATTTCATTAGTCAGCTTGCTGAAGCGATTTTCGAACAAAATATCGCGATAGCGTTAGATACATTAAATGAATTGCTTCAACAGGGGAAAGATGCTGCAAAATTAATAGAGGATATGATCTTTTACTTTAGAGATATGCTTCTTTATAAAACAGCACCAGACCTTGAAGGTGTCCTTGAAAAAGTCAAGGTCGACGAAAAGTTCGTTTCGCTTTCAGAACGTGTGACACCTCAGTTTCTTTATGAGACGATTGAAGTACTGAATAAGAGCCATCAAGAAATGAAATGGACAAATCATCCAAGAATTTTCTTTGAAGTTGCTGTTGTGAAGCTTTGCCAGTCAACGGCTGGTGCGACACCATCTTATGCTGATTCTGATTTAACAGCGTTAACGGATAAAATAGACAGACTGGAACAGGAGCTCTCTAGGCTAAGAGCTGAGGGTGTACCGATGTCTCAGGCTCAAAGCCCTCAAGAAAAAAGGGAAGCCCCTCGACCGCAAACGAGTAACAAAAATGGCTATCGTGCACCTGTCGGCCGCATTCATGAGATTTTAAAAGAAGCGAAGCGGCCGGAGCTAGAAAAAATAAAAGGCAAATGGGGAGAGCTTCTTGCCCAATTGAAACAGCAAAATAAGGTATCTCACGCTGCGCTATTAACAGACAGTGAACCTGTTGCGGCTGCATCTCATGCCTTTGTTTTAAAATTTAAGTTTGAAATACATTGTAAGATGGTGGCTGAAGATAAAAGTGGTGTTCGGACCAACCTTGAGCAACTGCTAGAATCTATGCTAGGAAAAAGAGTGGAATTAGTTGGCGTTCCTGACGCTCAATGGGGTAAAATAAGAGAAGAATTTTTAAGAGATCATCAGCCGGATGAACAGGCAGATGGTCAGGCCGCTTCTGCTGAAGAGGATCCATTAATTGCGGAAGCAAAGAAGTTAGTAGGAACCGATTTGATTGAAATTAAAGATTAACAAATTGAAAGAGAGTGGTGTTCATATGCGCGGTGGAATGGGAAATATGCAAAAAATGATGAAACAAATGCAAAAAATGCAAAAGGATATGGCTAAGGCTCAAGAAGAGCTTGCAGAAAAAGTCCTTGAAGGTACGGCAGGTGGCGGTATGGTCACTGTAAAAGTGAATGGACAAAAAGAAGTCGTGGATGTAGCAATTAATGAAGAAGTTGTTGATCCTGAAGACATCGATATGCTTCAAGACCTTGTGCTTGCAGCGACAAATGATGCATTGAAAAAAGTTGATGAGCTAACAAATGAAACAATGGGTCAATTCACAAAAGGAATGAACATGCCAGGTTTATTCTAGGAGGAATAACTGAAAATGCAATATCCTGAACCAATATCAAAGCTGATTGATAGCTTTATGAAATTGCCAGGAATCGGACCTAAAACCGCGGTCCGTCTGGCTTTTTTTGTTCTTAGTATGCAGGAAGATGTCGTACTAGATTTTGCGAAGGCGCTTGTAAATGCAAAGCGTAATTTAACTTATTGTTCTGTTTGCGGCCATATCACTGATCAGGATCCTTGCTATATTTGTGAAGATACAAGAAGAGATCAATCGGTTATCTGTGTAGTACAGGATCCAAAAGATGTGATTGCAATGGAAAAAATGAAAGAATACAACGGCTTATATCATGTGCTTCATGGTGCCATTTCACCAATGGACGGGATTGGACCAGAGGATATTAAAATCCCTGATCTATTAAAAAGATTGCAAGACGATCAAGTAACAGAGGTCATTCTTGCAACCAACCCAAACATTGAAGGAGAAGCGACAGCCATGTATATCTCTAGATTGTTGAAACCATCAGGAATTAAACTCTCTCGTATTGCTCACGGACTCCCAGTAGGTGGAGATTTAGAGTATGCGGATGAAGTCACACTTTCTAAGGCTCTAGAAGGCAGACGTGAGATGTAGGAAGGAGAAGTACGGTACATGGGTTTTCTTCGCAGAAAATCAATTCGAAAAGAATTCGATGAGAAATTAATTCAACAGCTTTTTAAGCAAAAGGAAGAATGGAACAGACAAAAAAAGCTTGTCGCAAACAGCGTTGAGCCTTCACCGGACATTCTATTCGAATTAAAGCTTGCTCAAGCAAAGTACTTTTTCTATCTTAGAGAAGCGAAAAAGAGGAATATACGTTTAAACAACTGGAGATAGCAGGTCTATTTTACATAGTCCTCTCATATGCTTGTACTATTCATATGAAGAGGAGATGAGAGGATTATGGAACCTGTTATTGTGATTGGTTCAATTCTGCTAGCTGTATTATTGTTGTTTATGTCAGGTGTTCAAGCGAATCCATTCAAATGGTTAGGACTTATCGGAGTTAAATTTGTAGCAGGTGCTCTTTTTTTATTTTGCCTCAATTTATTCGGTGAGAGCTTAGGGCTTCATGTCTCCATTAATCCTGTAACGAGCGGAATTAGTGGTTTATTGGGCGTTCCAGGCGTAGCGGCTTTAGTCGTAATTGAAAAGTTTATTATTTAATGCGAAATATTGTTGACTTTGATTATATATGGTGGTAAATTAATATACGTCGCTGATGACGAAGAAACAAAAAAACATAATAACAAAAAAAGTTGTTGACACTAACAATTTGGAGATGTTAAGATGTTCTAGTCGCTTCTGAAGCGGTAAACAAGTTCTTTGAAAACTAAACAAGACAAAACGTACCTGTTAATTCGAGTTTTAATAAAAAAATCCTATGAAACATCATAGGTAGTCAGTCAAACTGACGAGGCAGGAAATGATCACATGCTAAGTTCGCTACATCGTGTAGCAACGCATGTGTGATATGCATCCTGCATACCTCGGAGAGTTTGATCCTGGCTCAGGACGAACGCTGGCGGCGTGCCTAATACATGCAAGTCGAGCGGACAGAAGGGAGCTTGCTCCCAGATGTTAGCGGCGGACGGGTGAGTAACACGTGGGTAACCTGCCTGTAAGACTGGGATAACTCCGGGAAACCGGAGCTAATACCGGATAGTTCCTTGAACCGCATGGTTCAAGGATGAAAGACGGTTTCGGCTGTCACTTACAGATGGACCCGCGGCGCATTAGCTAGTTGGTGAGGTAACGGCTCACCAAGGCGACGATGCGTAGCCGACCTGAGAGGGTGATCGGCCACACTGGGACTGAGACACGGCCCAGACTCCTACGGGAGGCAGCAGTAGGGAATCTTCCGCAATGGACGAAAGTCTGACGGAGCAACGCCGCGTGAGTGATGAAGGTTTTCGGATCGTAAAGCTCTGTTGTTAGGGAAGAACAAGTGCAAGAGTAACTGCTTGCACCATGACGGTACCTAACCAGAAAGCCACGGCTAACTACGTGCCAGCAGCCGCGGTAATACGTAGGTGGCAAGCGTTGTCCGGAATTATTGGGCGTAAAGGGCTCGCAGGCGGTTTCTTAAGTCTGATGTGAAAGCCCCCGGCTCAACCGGGGAGGGTCATTGGAAACTGGGAAACTTGAGTGCAGAAGAGGAGAGTGGAATTCCACGTGTAGCGGTGAAATGCGTAGAGATGTGGAGGAACACCAGTGGCGAAGGCGACTCTCTGGTCTGTAACTGACGCTGAGGAGCGAAAGCGTGGGGAGCGAACAGGATTAGATACCCTGGTAGTCCACGCCGTAAACGATGAGTGCTAAGTGTTAGGGGGTTTCCGCCCCTTAGTGCTGCAGCTAACGCATTAAGCACTCCGCCTGGGGAGTACGGTCGCAAGACTGAAACTCAAAGGAATTGACGGGGGCCCGCACAAGCGGTGGAGCATGTGGTTTAATTCGAAGCAACGCGAAGAACCTTACCAGGTCTTGACATCCTCTGACAACCCTAGAGATAGGGCTTTCCCTTCGGGGACAGAGTGACAGGTGGTGCATGGTTGTCGTCAGCTCGTGTCGTGAGATGTTGGGTTAAGTCCCGCAACGAGCGCAACCCTTGATCTTAGTTGCCAGCATTCAGTTGGGCACTCTAAGGTGACTGCCGGTGACAAACCGGAGGAAGGTGGGGATGACGTCAAATCATCATGCCCCTTATGACCTGGGCTACACACGTGCTACAATGGACAGAACAAAGGGCTGCGAGACCGCAAGGTTTAGCCAATCCCACAAATCTGTTCTCAGTTCGGATCGCAGTCTGCAACTCGACTGCGTGAAGCTGGAATCGCTAGTAATCGCGGATCAGCATGCCGCGGTGAATACGTTCCCGGGCCTTGTACACACCGCCCGTCACACCACGAGAGTTTGCAACACCCGAAGTCGGTGAGGTAACCTTTATGGAGCCAGCCGCCGAAGGTGGGGCAGATGATTGGGGTGAAGTCGTAACAAGGTAGCCGTATCGGAAGGTGCGGCTGGATCACCTCCTTTCTAAGGATATATGGAGCAGTGTGCGTTTTGGTCTTGTTTAGTTTTGAAGGAACTTGGAAAAGATCCTACAACATCATATCTTCGATATGAAAGATGGGCCTGTAGCTCAGCTGGTTAGAGCGCACGCCTGATAAGCGTGAGGTCGGTGGTTCGAGTCCACTCAGGCCCACCATCTTCTATAAATCGGGGCCTTAGCTCAGCTGGGAGAGCGCCTGCCTTGCACGCAGGAGGTCAGCGGTTCGATCCCGCTAGGCTCCACCAACGTGTTCTTTGAAAACTAGATAACAATAAGTAATACATTCACATTGAATGCAATGCAAAGTTCATCACACATAGTGATTCTTTCTAAAGTAAGAAATGGTTAAGTTAGAAAGGGCGCACGGTGGATGCCTTGGCACTAGGAGCCGATGAAGGACGGGACGAACACCGATATGCTTCGGGGAGCTGTAAGCAAGCTTTGATCCGGAGATTTCCGAATGGGGAAACCCACTGCTCGTAATGGAGTAGTATCCATACTTGAATACATAGAGTATGAGAAGGCATACCCGGGGAACTGAAACATCTAAGTACCCGGAGGAAGAGAAAGCAAATGCGATTCCCTGAGTAGCGGCGAGCGAAACGGGAACAGCCCAAACCAAGAGGCTTGCCTCTTGGGGTTGTAGGACACTCTATACGGAGTTACAAAGGAATGATATAAGCGAAGAGGTCTGGAAAGGCCCGCCAGAGAAGGTAACAGCCCTGTAACTGAAATGTCATTCTCTCCAGAGTGGATCCTGAGTACGGCGGAACACGTGAAATTCCGTCGGAATCCGGGAGGACCATCTCCCAAGGCTAAATACTCCCTAGTGACCGATAGTGAACCAGTACCGTGAGGGAAAGGTGAAAAGCACCCCGGAAGGGGAGTGAAATAGATCCTGAAACCGTGTGCCTACAAGTAGTCAGAGCCCGTTAACGGGTGATGGCGTGCCTTTTGTAGAATGAACCGGCGAGTTACGATCCCGTGCAAGGTTAAGCAGAAGATGCGGAGCCGCAGCGAAAGCGAGTCTGAATAGGGCGCATGAGTACGTGGTCGTAGACCCGAAACCAGGTGATCTACCCATGTCCAGGGTGAAGTTCAGGTAACACTGAATGGAGGCCCGAACCCACGCACGTTGAAAAGTGCGGGGATGAGGTGTGGGTAGGGGTGAAATGCCAATCGAACCTGGAGATAGCTGGTTCTCTCCGAAATAGCTTTAGGGCTAGCCTCAAGGTAAGAGTCTCGGAGGTAGAGCACTGATTGGACTAGGGGCCCCTACCGGGTTACCGAATTCAGTCAAACTCCGAATGCCGATGACTTATCCTTGGGAGTCAGACTGCGAGTGATAAGATCCGTAGTCGAAAGGGAAACAGCCCAGACCGCCAGCTAAGGTCCCAAAGTATACGTTAAGTGGAAAAGGATGTGGAGTTGCTTAGACAACCAGGATGTTGGCTTAGAAGCAGCCACCATTTAAAGAGTGCGTAATAGCTCACTGGTCGAGTGACTCTGCGCCGAAAATGTACCGGGGCTAAACGTATCACCGAAGCTGCGGACTGTTCTTACGAACAGTGGTAGGAGAGCGTTCTAAGGGCTGTGAAGCCAGACCGGAAGGACTGGTGGAGCGCTTAGAAGTGAGAATGCCGGTATGAGTAGCGAAAGACGGGTGAGAATCCCGTCCACCGAATGCCTAAGGTTTCCTGAGGAAGGCTCGTCCGCTCAGGGTTAGTCGGGACCTAAGCCGAGGCCGAAAGGCGTAGGCGATGGACAACAGGTTGATATTCCTGTACCACCTCCTCACCATTTGAGCAATGGGGGGACGCAGGAGGATAGGGTAAGCGCGGTAATGGATATCCGCGTCCAAGCAGTTAGGCTGGGAAATAGGCAAATCCGTTTCCCGTGAAGGCTGAGCTGTGATGGCGAGCGAAATATAGTAGCGAAGTTCCTGATTCCACACTGCCAAGAAAAGCCTCTAGCGAGGTGAGAGGTGCCCGTACCGCAAACCGACACAGGTAGGCGAGGAGAGAATCCTAAGGTGATCGAGAGAACTCTCGTTAAGGAACTCGGCAAAATGACCCCGTAACTTCGGGAGAAGGGGTGCTTCTTAGGGTGTTAAAGCCCCGAGAAGCCGCAGTGAATAGGCCCAGGCGACTGTTTAGCAAAAACACAGGTCTCTGCGAAGCCGTAAGGCGAAGTATAGGGGCTGACGCCTGCCCGGTGCTGGAAGGTTAAGAGGAGCGCTTAGCGTAAGCGAAGGTGCGAATTGAAGCCCCAGTAAACGGCGGCCGTAACTATAACGGTCCTAAGGTAGCGAAATTCCTTGTCGGGTAAGTTCCGACCCGCACGAAAGGCGCAACGATCTGGGCACTGTCTCAACGAGAGACTCGGTGAAATTATAGTACCTGTGAAGATGCAGGTTACCCGCGACAGGACGGAAAGACCCCGTGGAGCTTTACTGCAGCCTGATATTGAATGTTGGTACAGCTTGTACAGGATAGGTAGGAGCCTTGGAAACCGGAGCGCTAGCTTCGGTGGAGGCATCGGTGGGATACTACCCTGGCTGTATTGACCTTCTAACCCGCTGCCCTTATCGGGCAGGGAGACAGTGTCAGGTGGGCAGTTTGACTGGGGCGGTCGCCTCCTAAAATGTAACGGAGGCGCCCAAAGGTTCCCTCAGAATGGTTGGAAATCATTCGCAGAGTGTAAAGGCACAAGGGAGCTTGACTGCGAGACCTACAAGTCGAGCAGGGACGAAAGTCGGGCTTAGTGATCCGGTGGTTCCGCATGGAAGGGCCATCGCTCAACGGATAAAAGCTACCCCGGGGATAACAGGCTTATCTCCCCCAAGAGTCCACATCGACGGGGAGGTTTGGCACCTCGATGTCGGCTCATCGCATCCTGGGGCTGTAGTCGGTCCCAAGGGTTGGGCTGTTCGCCCATTAAAGCGGTACGCGAGCTGGGTTCAGAACGTCGTGAGACAGTTCGGTCCCTATCCGTCGCGGGCGCAGGAAATTTGAGAGGAGCTGTCCTTAGTACGAGAGGACCGGGATGGACGCACCGCTGGTGTACCAGTTGTTCTGCCAAGGGCATCGCTGGGTAGCTATGTGCGGACGGGATAAGTGCTGAAAGCATCTAAGCATGAAGCCCCCCTCAAGATGAGATTTCCCATTCCGCAAGGAAGTAAGATCCCTGAAAGATGATCAGGTTGATAGGTCTGAGGTGGAAGCGTGGTGACACGTGGAGCTGACAGATACTAATAGATCGAGGACTTAACCTATATTTAATGTGAAGCATGAACATTGTTATCTAGTTTTGAGAGAACATTCTCTCCATCAGGTTTGGTGGCGATAGCGAAGAGGTCACACCCGTTCCCATACCGAACACGGAAGTTAAGCTCTTCAGCGCCGATGGTAGTTGGGGGTTTCCCCCTGTGAGAGTAGGACGCCGCCAAGCTTTTCTAAGGATCAGTTCCGTTTGGAACTGGTCTTTTTTGTGTTTTAAAAAAGGAACAAACACTCGATCTAGTATGGATACATATACTAAACTACCATCTAAAACATTCTTAATTTTGTATACAATTGAAAGCGCTAGGGCATACTGAAGCTATAAGTGGAGGTGTCACAATGAGCAAAAAAGAGCGAGAAGCGATTTGTTTGATTTGTGAAGAGAAAAAAACAAAGGGAATTTATTTATATCATCAGTTTTTGTGCCAAGATTGTGAGCGAAAGTTAATTTCTACATCGACCTCGGATCCTAGCTATGCCGACTATGTAAGAAAGCTTAAAAATCTTCATACACCGCCTTTGTATTCATAGACCATTAGATGGTCTTTTTTTATGACCTATGGAGGATGGGGCCTGTTTTTTGGAACTTAGTTTGGACATCAACCGTAATAAATAATAAGATAAACAGAGAGCCTGATTATTCATAGGAGTCGATGAACATGAAATCAATTTTTTATACATTTATATGGGCCGTTCTCTCTACTTTTTTTTCGCTGGTGATTTTAACTGTCAGTATTGCGGTTTTCCATCACCATGTTGGATTGTCGATACTGTATGCGATGATTGGGTGGGGTGTGATGTTTGCAGGGAGTCGATGGGCTGCCTTCCAGTTATTTTTGAAGAAACATGGATTGTCTCGCAGTGATTATGTATATATTAAACAGCACTTGAAAGAAGCAGGGCAAAAGCTGGTTCGTTTGAAGAAAGCTTTATTTGCTGTGAAGAACGTACAGACGATCAAACATAATTATGAAATCCTTCGGCTTGCGCGCCGCATTTATACGATAACCAAAAAGGAGCCGAACCGATTTTATGATGCTCAGCGATTTTATTTCGAAAGTTTGGATTCTGTTGTTGAATTAACTGAAAAATATGCACTGCTGTATAATCAGCCTAATCGCAGTCATGAGCTTGAAATGACACTAAGCCAGACTCGAGTCACACTGACCGAGCTGCAAAAACAATTGACGAATGATTTACAGCAAATTTTAGGAAGAGACATAGAAGCACTTCATATCGAACTTGAAGTGGCCGATAAAATGATCAAAAAATAGATGAAAGGAGTCAAACTCAGATGAAACCAGAAGATCCAGTCACACCACCATCACCATCTACTACAGATCTTCAGTTTCGGGTGTTTGATACCTTATCTGATGAGGAAAAACAGGAGGCTTTACAGCGTGCTGAAAAGATTCCTGATCATCCACAAAAACTGCTTTTCTATGGCACACGTGTGCAGGAACGATTATTAGAACAATCAAAGCAAATGATGCAATATGTTGAGAAAAAAGATATTGATCAAATAGGAGACATTCTTGAGGCTTTTTTACAGCAGCTGCATTTAGTGGAACCAGAGGATTTGCTGCCAAAGAAACGGGGCTTTTTTTTAAGGCTGTTTCAGCGAGAAAGACGTTCTACACAGGAGATCATTTCTCGATATAAACAAGCCGAAGCACAGATAGAGAGATTGTCAGCGAGACTCCGATACGCAAGGGGCGTATTGATTTCCGACCATAAGTTATTAGAGCGTTTATTTGAAGAAAATCAATCATATTTTCAAGAGATGACGTTACAGGTTGCAGCAGTTGAAGCAAAATTGGCACTTTTAGAGCAGCAGCAGGCCCTATCAGGAACGAAACGGTCAAATGATCGGACATTAGAGGAGCAATTGATGAGTCAGGAAGTCAATGAGGAAGAATATATGGAGAGATTGAAAGAAAGGAAGTATGATTTGCTGTTAAGCCGTCAAATTGCTCTGCAATGTAATGCTCAAATTCGAATGATACAGCATACAAACCATACATTAGCCAACCATATTCAATCAACTGTCTCCGCATCGATTCCTTTATGGATCAACCAAATGTCGATTGCGTTTACTCATATTCAGCAGCGAGCCAATTCAGCGCTTGAGCAGCGTATTCAGCAAACGTATGAAAAGGTCTCGAAGCAGCAAGGACAGCTTCTTGAAGACGCATCATTAACGCCGATAGATGCGCTGAAAAAGGTTCAGCTCCAATTAGCCGAAACATTACAGGAAACGTTACAGGTGAAAGAACATGGAAGCCAAGAGCGAGCTCAATTAAAAAATAGCATGTACGAGGCAGAGCAGAAGCTGGTGAATCATAAACCAATAAAGGAATGAGAATCCACCTTTCAGTTCACTTGTTTGAACGTTATAATAGACATAAGATATCGTTTAAGTGAAAAGGGTCGATTTGTTTGAAAACACCTTTATATACAGCATTATCACAACATGCGGAAAAGAAGCCCTATTCTTTTCACGTTCCAGGACATCACAATGGAGATGTCTTTTTTGATGAGGCACGGTCCTACTATGCATCCATTCTTCAGCTGGATGTAACGGAGCTTGAAGGTCTAGATGACCTCCATCACCCGACTGGTGTGATAGAAGAGGCAGAGGACTTGTTGGCAAAGTTATATGGGGCAAAACAAAGTTTTTTCCTTGTGAATGGTACAACAGTTGGAAATTTGGCGATGGTGATGGCGGCATGCCGTACTGGAGACGAGATTTTTGTTCAGCGAAATTGTCATAAGTCTGTTTTCCATGCGATTGAGCTTGCAGGAGCAACGCCTATTATAGTAGAAACTGAGAGCGATCCATACTTGCACGTCCCAACCCATGTTACTGACAAAACAGTCGAAAAAGCCATTGCGCAACATCCTAACTGCCGAGCAATCGTTTTGACATATCCGAACTACTACGGACATGCAGCTGATTTATCAAAGCTGATTCAAATGTGTCATGAAGCGGGCATCCTTGTTTTGGTTGATGAGGCGCATGGCGCGCATTTTGTATTAGGCGGTGCCTTTCCTCCATCTGCCCTTTCCTACGGAGCAGACGTGGTGGTACAATCAGCACATAAAACCCTGCCTGCGATGACGATGGGTTCTTATCTCCATCTTCAAGGAGATCGGATCGATGCGAAGCGTATGAAGACATTGTTAACGATGCTTCAAAGCAGTTCTCCATCTTATCCAATTATGGCCTCGTTAGATCTGGCGAGAGCTTATGTGGAGGAGATCAAGGGAAAAGGGAATGTGGACGGAATCATAAGAGGGCTGACAAGGCTGAAAGAACAGTTTAACAGGATACCTAGTCTCGAAGTGGTCGAGTCTGACTCGTTATCTACTGATCCATTAAAATGCGTCATTCGTTCAACAAAAGGGCTGACAGGCTATGAACTAAAAAAGGTGCTTGAATCGGTGGATGTTCATCCAGAGCTTGCGGATGAACATCAAGTCTTACTCGTTTTTGGTCTAGGACAGACAAAGGATATTCCTTTTACAACCATAAAGCGGGCTCTTCAGCAAAGTGATTTATTGCTTGAAAAAAAAGAGCAGCTTCAAAAGGGATCGGCCTTAATAGACGACGATCAGCAAAAGCAAGGTGTAGAAGTCGTTCCTTTCGAAAAAGCAGCAGGCCGGATCAGTGCAGAATCGGTCATTCCTTATCCGCCTGGCATTCCTTTGATGATTAAGGGAGAACCGATTGAATCAAATCAAATTGCGACGTTAAGCCGTTTGCTAGGGCATCAAGTTCATGTGCAAGCAAGTCAGGTGATTCACCAAAGAAAATTATATGTTTATATAGAAGAGGAGACACTATGAGCGGTATGTTTATTACGTTTGAAGGGCCGGAGGGTGCTGGAAAAACGACAGTGATTCGAAAAGTATACGAAGAAATGGAACGCCAAGGATATGCAGTGATGGCAACACGTGAGCCGGGCGGTATTGACATTGCAGAGCAGATTCGTGAAGTCATTTTAAATGAAAACAATACAAAAATGGACGCAAAAACAGAGGCATTGCTTTATGCAGCAGCCAGAAGGCAGCATTTGGCTGAGAAAGTAGAACCGGCATTGCAGCGCGGGGACACTGTCTTATGTGATCGTTTTGTAGACAGCTCCCTTGCTTATCAAGGCTATGCGAGAGGGCTTGGAATTGAAGAAGTC
This sequence comes from Bacillus xiamenensis, assembly GCF_001857925.1. NCBI lineage: Bacteria > Bacillati > Bacillota > Bacilli > Caryophanales > Bacillaceae > Bacillus > Bacillus xiamenensis. Next base: position 1,590,154 of record NZ_CP017786.1, on the reverse strand, counting down.
AAATCAATTAACGAGTTTGCCATTAATGGCACGATGCCGCAAATGACCATTTACTTTTCCATTACACCGGAGGAAGGTCTAAAGCGAATTAACGCCAATCAAGGAAGAGAAAAAAATCGATTAGATTTGGAGACGCTGAATTTCCACCAGCGGGTCAGAGAAGGTTATGAATTGCTCATTGCGCAATCACCAGAACGTTTCCGTGTAGTAGATGCGTCTCGGCCGATACAGGATGTCTTTGAAGAAGTCCTTCAGTTGATTCAGGACACATTAAAGAAAAATCAAATATGACCTGATTCCCAATCGTTGTTATAATATAGAGGAAGACATCGGCATGTCACCTGTGCCTAAAACGAAGGAGGCCAATCAAATGAAATTAATTGTTGCCGTTGTACAGGACCAAGATAGCAGCAAGTTGTTGAAGATATTGACTGAACATCAATTCGGCGTGACAAAATTAGCTTCAACTGGCGGGTTTTTAAAGTCTGGAAATACGACTTTTATCATTGGTTGTGATGATGTCAGAGTAGATAAAGCATTGCAGCTTATCAAGGAAAATTGCCGTAAACGTGATCAAATGATCGCACCTGTATCGCCAATGGGTGGAAATGCTGACTCATACGTACCATACCCTGTTGAAGTTGAAGTTGGTGGAGCCACAGTCTTTGTTCTACCAGTTGAACAATTTCATCAATTTTAAGGATGGGTTGCTGTGAAAATTAATCAAGATATGCGGCTGCTTTTGGAAAAACGTGAACTTCAGGCGATGAAAGGAAGCCAAACTTCCTCTTCATTTAAATCATCTATGGAAACACAAAGCGGAAAAATGCGTTTAGAGCAGCTGACCGTCATGCTGAGTGATATCGAAGTGTTCGGTAAAAAGCTGACAAAGTCACGAAATCTAAAGGATTTAGCCAGATTTAAAGGGCTGGTGAAGCGCTTTGTGAAAGAGACAGTCGATAATGGATTAAATATAGAGACATCAAGGAGCTTTGACCTTTATGGCAACACGCGAACACTTGCTTTAGTCAAAGCATTAGATGAAAAACTCATTGAATTAACAGAGGATATGATGAATCAAGAGAAGCCCTCTCTTGATTTGCTTGAACGTATTGGAGAAATAAAAGGTTTATTGATTAACCTTTACACATAGAGAGTGATAACATGGCAATTAGCTGGGATGACATGAATGATTTGCAGCCGCGCGTCATGCGGCTGATTTTTAATAGTATTGATAAAGACCGACTGGCTCATGCTTATTTATTTGAAGGGAAGAAAGGGACAGGAAAGCTAGATGCTGCGCTGCTTTTGGCTAAGAGCTTTTTTTGCTTGGAAGCAGGAGTGAAACCATGTGAGTCCTGTCAAAACTGCAAAAGGATTCAGTCTGGTAACCATCCAGATTTACATCTAGTGCAGCCTGATGGCCAATCAATTAAGAAAGCGCAAGTGCAGGCTTTGCAGGAGGAATTTACAAAAGCAGGTGTAGAGTCGCACCGAAAAATGTATATCATTCTTCATGCGGACAAAATGACGGTCAATGCCGCGAACAGTTTATTAAAGTTCCTAGAGGAGCCTAACCGGGAAACGATGGCGGTTTTAATCACTGAGCAATCGCATAAAATGCTGGATACGATTATTTCAAGGTGTCAGATGCTTAGCTTTCAGCCGCTTCAGCCACAATCCTTAGAGCAGCAGCTTTTACAGGAAGGTGTATCTCAGCATCTTGCAAGGCTTTTGTCGAATTTAACCAATAATTTGGCAGAAGCACTCGAATTAAGTCGAAATGATCAGTTTGCAGAGTCTAGAGCGAAAGTGATAAAATTGTATGAAGTCTTACACCAGCGAAAAGAACATGCATTTTTTTATATACAAGATCAATGGGTGCCTTTTTTCAAAGAGAAAGACCTTCAAGAAACAGGTCTGGATATGCTTTTATTTATATATCGTGATGTATTGTCGATTCAAATAGGAAATGAAGATAAAGTCATTTATCAAGACTTATTCCAGACAATGAAGCAGCACGCGCTGCATTCCACACAGCAGATGGTGACGAATCAGATCCTCGCTGTATTAGAAGCGAAAAAGAGACTTCAATCCAACGTGAATGCCCAAGGGCTAATGGAGCAATTGGTGTTGATGTTGCAGGAGGGATAAGCTTGTACAACGTAATTGGTGTTCGCTTTAAAAAAGCGGGCAAAATCTATTATTTCGATCCTAATGGATTTCATATAGAAAATGATAGTTGTGTCATTGTAGAAACGGTCAGAGGTGTTGAGTACGGACAAGTGGTCATCGCGAATAAAAAAGTAGATGAACATGATGTGGTGCTCCCTTTGCGTAAGGTGATTCGTGTAGCTGATGAACGTGACCGGCTCATCGTTGAGGAGAACAAAGAAGCAGCGATGGCAGCCTTTGATACATGTCTTCAGAAGGTCAGTGAACACGGCCTGGAAATGAAGCTAGTCGATGTCGAATTTACATTTGACAGAAACAAGGTCATCTTCTATTTCACAGCGGACGGCAGAGTCGATTTCCGTGAGCTGGTGAAGGATCTTGCATCTATCTTTAAGACGCGAATTGAACTTCGCCAGATCGGTGTAAGAGACGAGGCGAAAATGCTGGGTGGTATTGGTCCTTGTGGACGAATGCTTTGCTGTTCAACATTCTTAGGAGATTTTGAACCTGTGTCCATTAAAATGGCAAAAGATCAAAACCTCTCGTTAAACCCTACGAAAATTTCAGGGCTTTGCGGCCGTTTGATGTGCTGCTTGAAATATGAGAATGATGAGTATGAAACAGCAAAAGAACAATTACCGGATATCGGTGAAACGATTCAGACGTCTAATGGCTCTGCAAAGGTAGTAGGGCTCAATATTTTAGAACGAATTTTGCAAGTTGAATTAACCGGGCAAGAAAAAGTGATAGAATATACTTGGGAAGAATTATTACAAGAAGGCGTTGTATCTGCACAAACAACTGAGTAACGAGGTGTGCCACCTTGGATAAAAAGGAACTATTTGATACGGTGATTAATCTAGAAGAACAAATCGGTTCTCTTTATCGACAGCTAGGTGATTTGAAAAATCATATCGGTGAAGTGATTGAAGAAAATCATCAGCTTCAGATGGAGAATCAGCATTTGCGTGAACGTCTGGATCAATCCGATCGAGACAAATCGTCTGAGGCGGGAGATGATCCTGCCCAGAAGCCAAGTCATTCTGATATAGGAGAAGGTCATGATAACCTGGCTCGGTTATATCAGGAGGGCTTCCATATTTGTAATGTACATTATGGGAGCATTCGCAAAGAGGGAGACTGTTTGTTCTGTCTGTCATTTTTAAATAAAAAATGAGAAAAGGCTTCCGCTGAATCGGGAGCCTTTTTCACAGGAAAAGAAAGGATACATCATGGTTTCGTTAAGAGAAGATGAACGTTTAGACTACTTGCTTGCAGAAGATATGAAAATTATTCAAAGTAAAACAGTGTTCGCCTTTTCATTGGATGCGGTATTATTAGCAAAATTTGCGTATGTGCCGATTCAAAAAGGGGAGATCATCGATCTTTGTACAGGAAATGGCATCGTTCCATTGCTGCTCTCGACTCGATCTAAAGCTTCTATTACAGGGGTTGAAATTCAAGAGCGCCTTTTTGATATGGCCAAGAGGTCTGTTGAGCATAATCAACTAGAGCATCAGATTGAATTGATTCATGGTGATTTGAATGATATGCCAAAACGGTACGGAAACCACAAAGTAGACGTGATTACATGTAACCCACCATATTTTAAAACGCCTTCTAAGGATGAAATCAATGAAAATGAGTATTTGGCGATCGCACGACATGAGATTCATTGTACATTAGAGGATGTCATTCGTGTTTCTTCCACGCTGCTGAAGCAAGGGGGCAAACTGGCAATGGTTCACCGCCCTGGACGGTTGCTTGAAATTGTTGAAATGATGAAGAAATACCGAATTGAGCCAAAACGAATTCAATTTGTTTATCCTAAACAAGGAAAAGAAGCCAATACCATCTTAGTAGAAGGCATAAAGGATGGAAAACCAGATTTGAAAATCCTGCCACCGCTTTTTGTTTATGGAGAAGACCAAGAGTATACAGAAGAAATCAGGACGATACTGTATGGAGAAGCATAATCATTACTTCTATGTATTGAAATGTGCAGATGGCAGTTTGTATGCTGGGTATACAAATGATCTACAAAAAAGACTGACTACCCATAATAGCGGAAAGGGTGCAAAGTATACAAGAGCGAGACGGCCGGTCGAGCTTTATTACCATGAATGCTTTCCAACCAAAAGAGAAGCCATGCAGCAGGAATATCGTTTTAAAACTTGGACACGTCGAAAGAAAGACATGTATATAGAGGACATGCGAATGAAAAAGGAGGCGGCACATGAACAAGACACAGAAAAGCTTTGATGGTCAATCAGAGATGGGCATTCTTTATCTCGTTCCAACCCCGATTGGGAACTTAGAAGATATGACGTTTCGAGCGATACAAACGTTAAAAGATGTAGACTATATTGCCGCAGAAGATACGAGACAAACGAAAAAGCTTTGTCACGTCTATGAAATTGATACACCGTTAACGAGTTATCATGAGCATAATAAAGAGAGCAGCGGCCACAAGTTAATCGAATGGTTAAAAGAAGGAAAAAATATTGCACTCGTGAGCGATGCGGGTTTACCGACGATTTCTGATCCAGGAGCTGAAGTGGTTCGAGACTTTACAAGCATCGGAGGCTATGTCATTCCGTTACCTGGTGCAAACGCAGCACTAACGGCGCTCATTGCATCAGGGATCGCACCACAGCCATTTTTCTTTTACGGTTTTCTTGATCGACAAAAAAAGGAAAAGAAAAAACAACTGGAAGCATTGAAGAAACGAAAAGAAACGATTATTTTCTATGAAGCGCCCCACCGGTTAAAAGAAACGCTGACTGTGATGAAGGAAGTATGGGGAAACCGAAATATTGCCATTACGAGAGAACTGACGAAAAAATTCGAAGAGTTTATTCGTGGAGATTTAGAATACGTGCTGACATGGGCGGCGGAGCATCAAATCCGAGGTGAGTTCTGTCTTGTTGTACAAGGGAATGATCAGGATGAAGAAGAGCTGAATGAAGAAGCCTGGTGGAAGTCCTTATCTGAAAAAGAACACGTGATCCATTACATAGAGGAAGGATTAACGTCGAAGGAAGCCATAAAACGTGCAGCAGTCGAACGTGGTGTGCCAAAGCGCACACTATACGATGCTTATCATATTGAACAATAAAGAAAGGTTCTTGCAAACGGTGCAAGAACCTTTTTATATGAAACTTATTTTTGTGATTGAAGTTGATTTTGGATTTCGTTAATGATTTGCTCTGCACCTTCACGGCTAAGAACTAATTTACCATTAGCAAGTTTAAGGTTATCGTCTGATACTTCACCTGTTACTTGGCAAGTCATATTTGGCTTATATTTTTTTAGGATAATTTTTTCATCATCAACATAGATTTCCAAAGCGTCTTTTTCAGCAATTCCTAACGTACGGCGAAGTTCGATTGGAATCACCACGCGCCCTAATTCGTCAACTTTACGTACAATACCTGTAGATTTCATCTTCATTCTCCTCCCAAAAAGTTCTTATTCTTAATATAATATTATCTTCGTCATTATTCGACAAATTCCTTACATTCCTAGCATAACAAGGTTTCCATAAATCGTCAATCATTTTGTTTACTATTGTTTGTAAAATATGACTCTTAAAGTTAAAGGACCGTGAAACTCTTGGTTTATAAGGATTTTTTGAACTTCATCAATAAAAATATGATAAATGACGATAACAGATTAACGAGACTTTTGCCCTAATTTAGACAATTGTAAATCTGGAAATAGATATCATACGACAATATTCGACAAAATGTCGAGCGGTTTGTCGTTTTTTTCGAAAAACTCATCTTTTTCGATCATTTCATTCTCTTCTATGTATATATGCTTGATCTTAAAGGCTAAGATGGTATCATAGAGAAAGCACAAGTTCAAAACATAATGAAATGATCTGCCGCATTTTAATCAAGTAATGATAACCGCTCTCGTCCATTGGGCGGGAGTTTTTGACATTTACACACGCAGGAGGTTCCGACATGCCGGAAAAGAAAAAAACGTTTTATCTGACAACACCTATTTACTATCCGAGCGGAAAATTACATATTGGACATGCCTATACGACGGTGGCAGGGGATGCCCTGGCTCGTTATAAACGTCTTCAAGGCTATGATGTGATGTATTTAACTGGTACAGATGAGCACGGACAAAAAATTCAGCAAAAAGCTGAAGAACAAAATATTACACCGATTGAGTATTTAGATCCAGTCGTTGCAGATATTAAATCTTTATGGAAGAAACTCGACATTTCAAATGATGATTTCATTCGTACAACGGAAAAAAGACATACGAAAATCATTGAACAAGTCTTCCAAAAGCTGCTTGATCAAGGAGATATCTATTTAGATCAATATGAGGGCTGGTACAGTATTCCTGATGAAACGTTCTATACGGAAACACAGCTTGTTGATATTGAGCGAAATGAGAAAGGGGAAGTCATTGGCGGGAAAAGCCCAGACAGTGGACACCCTGTTGAATTGATTAAAGAGGAGTCATATTTCTTCCGTATGAGTAAGTATGCGGATCGTTTACTGGACTATTATGAAAAGAACCCATCGTTCATTCAGCCTGAATCAAGAAAGAATGAAATGATCAATAACTTCATTAAACCGGGATTAGAGGATTTAGCTGTATCAAGAACAACCTTTGATTGGGGCATTAAAGTACCTAATAATCCGAAACACGTCATCTATGTATGGATTGATGCGCTATTCAACTATTTAACAGCGATTGGCTATGGAACCGACCAGGATGAAAAATATAAAAAATATTGGCCTGCCAACGTGCACCTTGTAGGGAAAGAAATTGTACGTTTCCATACCATTTACTGGCCGATTATGCTGATGGCACTTGATCTGCCGCTGCCGAAACAAATTTTCGCACACGGCTGGCTTCTGATGAAAGATGGCAAAATGTCTAAATCAAAAGGGAACGTCGTAGATCCGGTCACATTAATTGACCGCTATGGTCTTGATGCCCTTCGTTATTATCTGCTTCGTGAAGTCCCATTTGGCGCTGACGGTGTGTTTACACCCGAAGGATTCGTGGAACGTGTAAACTATGACCTTGCCAATGATTTAGGCAACTTGCTTAACCGCACAGTGGCGATGGTGCAAAAATATTTTGACGGTACATTAAGCAGCTATAAGGGTCCTATCAATGAGTTTGATGAAGAACTGAAGGCTGTGGCTGAACAAACGGTGAAAGCTTATGAAGAAGCGATGGAGAACCTCGAATTCTCGGTGGCTCTTTCAAATGTTTGGACATTAATCAGCAGAACGAATAAATATATTGATCAAACAGCTCCATGGGTGTTAGCGAAGGATGAAACGAAACGAAAAGAACTACATTCTGTGATGTACCATTTAGCAGAGTCCCTTCGAATGACAGCAGTGCTATTAACACCATTCTTAACAAAAACACCAGAGAAAATCTTCTTCCAGCTTGGAGTTGAAGATGAAAAACTCAAAAGCTGGGAAAGCATTCTTTCTTTCGGTGCGATCCAAAAAACGACGGTGCAAAAAGGTGAGCCATTGTTCCCTCGTTTAGAGGTTGAAGAAGAAGTGGCATACATTAAAGAGAAAATGCAAGGAAGTGCACCTAAGGTAGAAGAAGAGAAGGTTGAAATAGAAGAAACAGAATTACCAGAGCTGGGAGCTGAAATTGCATTTGATGATTTTTCGAAAGTCGATCTCCGGGTCGCACAAGTATTGGAAGCAGCCCCAGTTAAAAAAGCTGATCGTCTCTTAAAGCTTCAGCTTGATTTTGGATTTGAAAAAAGACAAATTGTTTCAGGGATTGCCAAGCATTATCAGCCAGATGAATTGGTAGGGAAAAAGCTCGTTTGCGTAGCGAATCTCACGCCGGTTAAGTTGAGAGGGGAAATTTCCCAGGGAATGATTTTAACCGGAGAAACTGGTGGTAAATTGCAGGTTCTTGAAGTGGATCAATCTCTAGCAAATGGAACAAAAATTTTATAAATCAACAAAGGTGTTCCACGTGTAACATTTCGTCGAACACCTTTTGTTTTTTAGGGGAATTGTCGAAAGGAGCCATCAACGATGTTATTTGATACACATGCCCATTTAAATGCTGAACAATATAAAGAAGACTTAGAACAGGTGATTGAAAGAGCAAAAAGTGAAAAGGTAGAGAAAATCGTGGTAGTCGGGTTTGATCGACCAACCATTACGAGAGCGATGGAATTAATTGAGGCGTATGACTTTATTTATGCTGCTATCGGCTGGCATCCCGTTGATGCCATTGATTTGACAGATGAAGATTTGGCTTGGATCAAAGAATTATCTCAACATGAAAAGGTCGTAGCCATTGGAGAGATGGGTCTAGATTACTATTGGGACAAGTCGCCAAAAGATGTGCAAAAAGAAGTCTTTAGACGTCAAATTGCTCTTGCAAAGGAAGTGAACTTGCCAATCATCATTCATAACCGTGACGCTACGGAAGATGTGGTGACGATCTTAAAAGAAGAGGGAGCAGCGGAAGTTGGAGGTATTATGCACTGCTTTACAGGAAGCCTTGAAATTGCAAAAGCGTGTATGGAAATGAACTTTTATATTTCATTCGGTGGACCTGTGACATTTAAAAATGCCAAAAAACCGAAGGAAGTTGTAAAGGACATACCAAGTGATCGTCTATTGATTGAAACAGACTGTCCGTATTTAACTCCGGCGCCATTTAGAGGGAAACGCAATGAGCCGAGCTATGTGAAATATATCGCAGAACAAATTGCGGAATTACGAGACATCAGCTTTGAAGAGCTTGCTGAATTGACAACAGAAAATGCGAAAAAAGTTTTCCGTATAAACTGACAGTATATGATGTCAATCCTTGTTTAAGCTTGTCCATTGGTGAAACATAACCAAAAAGTTCTACACGTTTGCGCCTCCTCATAGGATAAGTTGTCGATAAGTCTTTCTTCCCTTCCTTCCATAAATCTCCCATAATAGGTTTACAATCGTGCATTTTTGTACAGTGGGTGGAAGGGTTGACAGGTTTTGAGATACTCTATATAATCTCTCCGAGGAGAAGGAGGCGTTTTTCATCGTACAAAAAATGAAAAATCTGTTTTCTGTCAGGCTAGGAAAAAGCAAGGTTTTATTGTTAGTCGCTTGCTTGCTTTTAGCTGGAACTGGGACGGCTTACGGTGCGCATGAGTTCACTAAGCAGTCTATTACCATTTCAATCAATGGCAAAGAGAAGACAATTCGTACACATGAAGAGACAGTAGCACAGCTGCTTTCAGACCTTGGAATAAGGACCAGGGCGGAGGATCATATCTCTCCAAGTCTAAATACAAAGATTAAAGACAACATGAACATTGTGTATGATGCGGCTATACCGGTTCATCTTACCCTAGATGGGAAAAAGAAAACGATATGGACAACAGATCAGACGGTTGGAGCATTATTGAAGAATGAGAAGATAGATATTGGGGAGCACGATCAAGTCACTCCAGGAAAGAATGACAAGATTAAAAAGAATATGGATCTTGTGGTTCAGCAGGCCTTTCAGGTCAGCTTAAATGATGGAGGGAAGGATAAAAAAGTGTGGACCACTTCGACTACGGTCGCTGACTTTTTAAAGCAACAAGAGCTGAGGCTCAAGAAGCACGATAAGATCAAACCTGCGTTACATAGCAGTCTTTCTAAAAAAAGCGCAGATGTTCAGATCACTCGGGTGGAAAAAGTCACCGATGTAGTGGAAGAGAAAATTGCTTTTGATACCAAACATAAAAAGGATCAATCTCTAGAACAAGGAAAAGAGAAGGTACTTGAAAAAGGTGAAGAAGGTAAATTGAAGAAGCACTATGCCATTGTGAAAGAAAACGGCAAAGTGGTGTCTAAAGAATTAATGAAAGAAGTAACTGAAAAAGACAGTAAGGATCGTTTAGTGGCCATTGGTACACAAGTGGCCAAGAAGGAGCCTAAAGCGTCCCCTGCGGTTTCAAGAAGTAATGAATCGTCAGGAAAAGAGTTTTATGTGGCGTCAACAGCCTATACAGCGAGCTGTGCTGGATGTACGGGCAGAACGTCTACAGGTTATAATTTAAAAGCAAATCCAGGTGCAAAGGTTATAGCAGTTGATCCGAGTGTCATTCCGCTAGGCTCTAAAGTGTATGTGGAAGGCTATGGATATGCCATTGCGTCAGACACTGGATCTGCTATAAAAGGAAATAAAATTGATGTGTTCGTCCCAAGTAAGTCGGCAGCTTATCAATGGGGAAATAAACGAGTGAAAATTAGAGTGCTCAAATAAACACATCAAATCATTTATATGAACAGAGGGCTTTGCGCACCCTCTGTTTTTTTGGTTATAATAGAAGCACTGTTTTCTAATTAATTAGACGCAAAAACAGCATGGAAGGTTTCATTTTTTGACAAAAAAATGTAGATTGTTTTTGCAAGCGGAGGAATAAATGAAAATCAAAGAAATTATTGTGGTGGAGGGTCGTGATGACACTGCTAGAGTGAAGATGGCGGTTGATGCAGATACGATCGAGACAAACGGATCTGCCATTGGCGATGCCGTCATTCAACAAGTGCGCCTTGCTCAAAAGACGAGAGGGGTCATTATTTTAACAGATCCTGATTTTCCTGGTGAGAAGATCCGTAAAACCATCGCAGAAGCGGTTCCTGGCTGTAAGCACGCTTTTTTGCCAAAACACCTTGCAAAAGCGAAGCGGGACAAAGGAATTGGTGTCGAACATGCTTCCTTGGACAGTATTCGGGATTGTCTTGCCCATGTCCATGAGGAAATGGAAGAATCCGAGAGCGACATTACATTAGACGACTTATTTGACGCAGGCCTTATCGGAAGCGATGCATCGAAACGTCGCCGTGAACGACTAGGTGTGCTTTTAAATATAGGATATACCAATGCGAAGCAGCTGCAAAAGCGCCTTCACATGTTTCAAATAACCAAACAGGATTTTATTGCGGCCTTAAAGACCGTCATGCAGGAGGAAGCCGATGAATAAAGATATTGCGACACCCATCAGAACGAAGGAAATACTGAAGAAGTACGGTTTCTCTTTTAAAAAGAGCTTAGGACAGAACTTTTTAATAGATACGAATATTTTGGATCGCATTGTCGATCATGCAGAGATTACGGATGAGACCGGCGTGATTGAAATTGGGCCTGGTATCGGTGCATTGACAGAACAGCTCGCTAAGCGGGCAAAAAAAGTCACAGCGTTCGAAATTGATCAGCGCCTATTGCCGATTTTAAACGACACGCTTTCTCCATATGATAATGTCACCATCATTCATCAAGATGTGTTAAAGGCGGATGTAAGAAAGGTGATGGAAGAACAGTTTGCTGACTGTAAAGAAGTCATGGTCGTAGCAAACCTTCCATATTACGTGACAACACCGATTATTATGAAACTGCTTGAAGAAAACCTTCCATTAAAAGGGATTGTGGTCATGCTGCAAAAAGAAGTAGCAGATCGGATGGCAGCTGCCCCTTCATCAAAGGAATATAACTCGTTGTCTATTGCGGTTCAATTTTATACGGAAGCGAAAACAGTGATGGTTGTGCCGAAAACGGTTTTTGTCCCACAGCCAAATGTGGATTCAGCTGTTATCAAACTAACCGTTCGTGAAACACCTGCTGTCTCAGTAGACAATAATGCGTTTTTCTTTCAATTGATTCGTGCGAGCTTTGGCCAGCGCCGGAAAACATTGATGAATAATCTGATGAACAATCTGCCTGATGGTAAGAAGCATAAAGCCATCATTGAAGAAGCGCTACAAACAGCCGAGATTGATGGAAAGCGCCGCGGTGAATCATTGTCCATTGATGAATTTGCCCGTTTATCGAACGTTCTACACAAAGCCCTATTTTAAGGGCTTTTTTCTTTTGGTTTTCACCACTTCAGCTGTTCGGGCATAGGCTAGAAAGAACAACACACATGAAAGACGAACATGTTTAGCGCAAGACGATACCAACAGGATATGAGCCTGATTGTGGAGTGAAAAGCATGCAATTTCAAATAGGAGATATGGTGACGAGGGCATCCTATCAGATGGATATTATGTTTCGTATTATTCGAATTGATGAGACAGACCAGCACGAAGCCACCGCCATTTTGCATGGGAATGAAGTAAGGCTGATTGCGGATGCAAAGATGTCAGACTTGGTCTTGATTCAAAAAGAGGAGCAGCTGACAAGAGAGAAGGACGATGAACGGAAAATTAACGAATCGCTCGACTTACTCAGGCAGGATTATCAGCTGCTTCGTGAAAAACAAGAGTATTATACGTCTGGACAATATCAGCATCAGGAACAGTATTTTCACATGCCAGGAAAGGTCCTTCATTTAGATGGAGATGCTTCATACTTAAAGAAATGCTTAGATGTATATGAGAGAATTGGTGTACCTGTGTATGGTGTGCATTGCCACGAGAAGAAAATGCCAAGCATGATTGACTCGTTAATTGATCAATATCGACCTGATATTTTGGTCATCACAGGACATGATGCATATTCCAAGCAAAAGGGCGGCGTACAAGATATCGGTGCATATCGTCATTCTCGTCATTTTGTTGAAACGGTTCAAAAGGCAAGAAGGAAGGTTCCACATTTAGATCAGCTCGTGATCTTTGCAGGAGCCTGTCAATCTCATTTTGAATCATTAATCCAAGCTGGTGCTAATTTTGCAAGCTCACCCTCACGTGTTAACATCCATGCACTCGATCCCGTCTATATTGTTGCGAAGATCAGCTTCACTCCATTTGTAGATCGAATCAACGTGTGGGATGTGCTCCGAAATACGTTAACAAGAGAAAAAGGCCTCGGAGGAATTGAAACGAGGGGTGTTTTAAGGGTAGGTATGCCATATAAAAGAGACCATGAATCGACATAACCTGACTGATTTCAGTCTGGTTTTTTTTATGTTCTAAAAGAAATTTCATATCAATACATAATTCACCGGAATTTGAGAAAAATAGGGAGAAGAAAAGGTAGAAGTTTGTCAAAAATATTTTGTTGACAATGGCTCGTGTTGGTTGATATAATTTAATTTTTATTTGACAAAAATGGGCCGTTGTTGTATAATTATCTCAGTGAGGTGGATGCAATGGCGAAGACTTTGTCCGACATCAAAAGATCGCTTGATGGTAACTTAGGTAAACGTTTGACGTTAAAGGCTAACGGAGGCCGCCGAAAAACAATTGAGCGTTCGGGCATTTTAGCTGAAACGTACCCTTCTGTTTTTGTGATTCAATTAGATCAAGATGAGAATTCGTTTGAAAGAGTTTCTTACAGTTATGCAGATATACTGACTGAGACGGTCGAATTAACGTTCGATGATACCGCTAGCTCAGTCGCCTATTAATGGGCAGTGAACTTCTTGTTTACTGCTTTTTGTTTTGCCTTTTTTCGTATGGGACTCTGTCCATTATTTGAAAGGGGTAAAAGAAAGGGTTCGATACAAAATAAGAAAGCCACGACCTCAGTGGCAATGATTCGAATTCTCGACTAAAGGGGCTGTTTCGTTTGGGTAGACGCCGAGGCATTATGTCAGAAGAGTTCAAATACGAGCTGGCGAAGGATCTTGGATTTTATGATACCGTCAAAAATGGGGGCTGGGGAGACATTCGCGCGCGTGACGCAGGTAATATGGTCAAACGTGCCATCGAATTAGCTCAACAGCACATGGCTCAGGATGAGAATCAACGATAAAGAACTGGTCAGGGATACCTTGGGTGTCTCTGGCCTTTTTTGTTGAAAATGAAGTTTGCTAAGGCGTAAAAGCCAATATTCATCAGAACCATCAAATGTGATACAATATTGATACTTATGTTTAGATGGAGAAGTAGGTGAAATGTTTGCGTATTTTAGAAAAAGCACCGGCAAAAATTAATCTCTCACTTGATGTTCATGGAAAAAGACCGGATGGATATCACGAAGTGGAGATGGTGATGACAACAATAGATCTTGCAGATCGACTAGAGCTGACGGAGCTGGACAAAGACGAAATCCGTGTATCATCTCATAATCGGTTTGTGCCAGATGATCAACGGAATTTGGCTTATCAGGCGGCTAAATTACTAAAAACGAGATTCGGTATCCAAAAAGGCGTATCGATTGTCATCACAAAAGCAATTCCTGTCGCAGCAGGTTTAGCTGGGGGCAGCAGTGATGCCGCTGCAGCACTTCGCGGCTTAAACCGTTTGTGGAAGTTAAATCTTACGTTAGATGAACTAGCTGAGCTTGGAGCGGAGATCGGCTCAGATGTCTCTTTTTGTGTACACGGAGGGACAGCGCTAGCAACAGGACGTGGAGAGAAACTGAAACATATTGCGACACCACCGCATTGCTGGGTGATTTTAGCGAAGCCGGTGATAGGGGTATCTACAGCTGAGGTCTACAGACAATATGACGCAAGCAAAGTAGAACACCCAAATGTACAGCGTATGATTGAAGCCATTGAAGCGAAAGATTATAAAGAGATGTGTAACTCACTCGGTAACGTTCTGGAATCTGTAACATTAAAGATGTATCCAGAAGTCGATATGATTAAGAGACAGATGAAACGTTTCGGAGCAGATGCTGTATTAATGAGTGGTAGCGGACCCACTGTGTTTGGCTTGATTCAATATGAATCGAAGGTGCAAAGAATATATAACGGACTGAGAGGATTTTGTGATCAAGTTTACGCTGTCCGATTGATCGGCGAACAAAATGCCCTTGATTAAATCCGTATATTAAGTTATATTATTCATAAATTATTCGGATTCTGGGGGTAAGTTCATGAAGTTTCGTCGAAGCGGCAGATTGGTGGACTTAACAAATTATTTGCTAACAAACCCGCACGTACTAGTGCCGTTAACATTTTTTGCAGAACGATATCAATCTGCGAAGTCCTCCATTAGTGAAGACTTAACGATTATCAAACAGACCTTCGAGCAGCAGGGAATAGGAACTTTGCTTACTGTACCTGGTGCTGCTGGCGGAGTGAAATATATTCCAAAGATTCACCTAGAAGAAGCAGACGAAGTAGTAAACGATATCGGAGAGGCTTTATCAACTCCTGAACGTGTGCTTCCCGGCGGTTATTTATATTTAACCGATGTTTTAGGCAATCCATCAATTCTTGCGAAAATCGGTAAGCTTTTTGCGACCATCTTTGCGGATCGTGCGATTGATGTGGTCATGACCGTTGCGACGAAAGGCATTCCAATTGCCTATTCTGTTGCAGGTTATTTAAATGTGCCTGTTGTGATCGTGAGAAAAGACAATAAGGTAACCGAAGGATCGACTGTTAGTATTAACTACGCATCAGGTTCTTCTAACCGTATTCAAACCATGTCACTTGCAAAGCGAAGCTTAGATAAAGGATCGAATGTCCTGATCATTGATGACTTTATGAAAGCGGGCGGAACCATTAATGGCATGATGAATTTGCTTGAGGAATTTAATGCGAATGTTGCAGGGATCGGTGTTCTTTTAGAAGATGAGGGCGTAGATGAACGCCTGGTTGATGAATATGTATCGCTATTAAAACTTTCAACGATTGATATGAAGCAGAAGATCATTGAGATCAATGAAGGCAATTTTCACGAGTTTTTTCATTCGAAAGCTTAAGCATTAAATCAAACATGTATTTGAATGGGAGAGATTGATATGACAAAAGTTGTTCAAACGAAAAACGCACCAGCAGCCATTGGACCTTACTCTCAAGGAATCATCGTCAATAACATGTTTTACAGCTCAGGCCAAATTCCATTAACGCCAGCTGGAGATTTTGTGAATGGAGATATTAAAGAACAAACACATCAAGTGTTCCATAATCTTAAAGCCGTCCTTGAAGCAGCGGGTGCTTCCTTTGAAACAGTCGTGAAAGCAACGGTTTTCATTAAGGATATGGAACAATTCGCTGAAGTGAATGAAGTGTACGGTGAATACTTCCATACGCATAAGCCAGCTCGTTCATGTGTAGAAGTAGCAAGACTTCCAAAGGATGCGCTTGTAGAAATTGAAGTGGTCGCATTAGTGAAATAAACAGGCAGTCTCAATAAAAGCCGCTTGGTTTGATTTTATGCACGAAAAGGCATCATCATGATGTCTTTTTTTGCACAGAAAATGTAAGCGCCGTCATCAAAATGACAAAAAATGTATAAATATCCCGATATTTCAAAAAAAGTTTAAAAAAAGAGCAGGAGAATCACTACAATCGTTGAATACCTAATTAATGCTTTTATATTGGGAAAAGGTGGTGAACTACTGTGGAAGTTACTGACGTAAGATTACGCCGCGTGAATACCGATGGTCGCATGAGGGCGATTGCATCCATCACGCTGGACCACGAATTTGTTGTTCATGATATTCGTGTGATTGATGGAAATAATGGGTTGTTTGTTGCAATGCCTAGCAAACGCACGCCTGATGGAGAGTTTCGTGATATTGCACATCCAATTAACTCAAGCACTCGGGGTAAAATCCAGGATGCTGTTTTAAATGAATATCATCGCTTAGGCGAAGAAGAAGAAACAATTGAATATGAAGAAGCTGGGGCTTCTTAATCATATGTGAATCTAAAAAGACAGCTTTAAGAGAAAATGGAATGTTTTCTTTTAAATGCTGTCTTTTTTGCGTTTTTCCTCATATTTCTTCTGGTTTTGAACCGTTAGAAAATTATTGTACTTCCTCTTGTATCCTTGAAATCAGTCCTTATTTAGGATATATTTTTCTATGGATAATAGGGATATTGGAGGCCAATCAATGGATAAGCGGTTCGCAGTGATTTTAGCAGCGGGAAAAGGAACAAGAATGAAGTCAAAGCTATACAAAGTACTTCATCCAGTTTGCGGAAAGCCAATGGTCGAGCATGTGGCTGATGAAGTGTTAAAGCTTTCTTTAGCCAAGCTAGTGACGATTGTCGGTCATGGGGCAGAGGACGTCAAAGAGCAGCTTGGGGATAGAAGTGAATATGCACTTCAAGAAGAACAGCTGGGAACAGCACATGCCGTCAAACAAGCAAAGTCGTTTCTCGCAAAGGAAAAGGGAACAACCATTGTCATTTGTGGAGATACGCCATTATTGACAGCGGAAACAATGGAAGCCATGCTAAGCGAGCATCAAAAGCATCAAGCGAAAGTCACTATTTTAACAGCGCGTGCGGAAGACCCGACAGGTTATGGTCGTATTATTCGTGATGAAACCGGTGCTGTTGTGAAAATTGTGGAGCATAAAGACGCAAATGATGCGGAACGTCAAGTGAATGAAATTAATACCGGGACCTATTGCTTTTCAAATGAAGATCTCTTCCGTGTGATTGAGCAGGTGTCAAATGAAAATGCACAGGGTGAATACTATTTGCCGGATGTCATTGAGATTTTAAAAAATGAAGGGCAAACAGTTGCAGCTTATCAAACACCGCATTTTGAAGAAACACTTGGAGTCAATGATCGTATCGCTCTATCACAAGCAGAGCAATTCATGAAGCGCCGTATTAATCATCAGCATATGAAGAATGGTGTGACCTTGATTGATCCTGAGAACACGTATATCTCGCCAGATGCTGTCATCGGTGAAGATACAATCATTTATCCTGGGACGGTTATCAAAGGGAATGTAAAAATTGGTACAGACGCCACAATTGGGCCGAATACTGAAATTGTTGATAGCATAATCGGAGATCGGACAGTGATTAAGCAATCTGTTGTCTGCGATAGTGAAGTTGGAGTAGATGTGACAATTGGACCGTTTGCTCATATTCGCCCATTGTCGAAAATTGGCAATGAAGTGAAGATCGGGAATTTTGTCGAAATCAAGAAAACGGTTTTCGGTGACCGAAGCAAAGCGTCTCACCTAAGCTATATTGGAGATGCAGAGGTCGGAACGGATGTAAACCTTGGCTGTGGATCCATTACAGTTAATTATGATGGGAAGAACAAATTCTTAACAAAGATTGAAGATGGCGCCTTTATTGGCTGCAATTCAAATCTCGTTGCACCAGTCACTGTCGGAAAAGGGGCATATGTTGCAGCCGGTTCAACGGTAACAGAAGATGTTCCGCAGGATGCACTGTCTATTGCTAGAGCAAGACAAGTCAATAAAGAAGATTATGTGAAAAATATTCATAAAAAATAATCCAAATACCCGGAGGTTTACCATGTCTAATCGTTATGCTGATGCGAATTTAAAGATTTTCTCTTTGAATTCAAACCCTGAACTTGCTAAAGAAATTGCCGAGCGTATCGGAGTTGATCTAGGAAAGAGCTCTGTTAAACGTTTTAGTGACGGTGAAGTCCAAATTAATATTGAAGAAAGTATTCGCGGCTGTGACTGTTATGTCATTCAATCAACAAGTGCGCCAGTGAATGAGCACATTATGGAACTGCTTATTATGGTTGATGCCCTAAAACGTGCGTCTGCGAAAACTGTCAACATTGTCATCCCTTATTATGGATACGCACGTCAAGATCGTAAGGCAAAACCTCGTGAGCCGATTACTGCGAAGCTTTTTGCAAACTTACTAGAAACAGCAGGTGCTACACGTGTGATTGCACTTGACCTGCATGCGCCGCAAATCCAAGGTTTCTTTGATATTCCAATCGATAACTTAATGGCAGTGCCAATCTTAACAAACTATTTCGAACAGAAAAACTTGAATGATATCGTCGTCGTGTCTCCAGACCACGGTGGTGTGACGCGTGCACGTAAAATGGCAGACCGCCTGAAAGCGCCAATCGCCATTATCGACAAACGCCGTCCGAAGCCAAACGTTGCTGAAGTGATGAACATCATTGGTAACATCGAAGGCAAAACAGCGATTCTCATTGATGATATCATTGACACAGCTGGAACGATTACACTAGCAGCAAATGCGCTCGTTGAAAATGGAGCGGCTGAAGTATATGCTTGCTGTACTCACCCAGTATTGTCTGGACCAGCGGTAGAACGCATCACAAACTCTAAAATCAAAGAATTGGTTGTCACCAACAGTATTCACTTAACAGATGACAAGAAAGTAGATAAATTCATTCCACTTTCAGTTGGGCCTTTGCTTGCAGAAGCCATCATCCGTGTGCATGAAGAAGAATCTGTTAGCTACCTTTTCAGCTAATTCTCTTATCAAAAAGGCCCTAGGGATAAACTTAGGGTCTTTTTGCTTTAATAAATGAAAGCCAAACATGTTTAAAATGATTCAGTTATGGGTATTTATGAAAGTAGTGACAAAAAAGAAATAGGATGGTGCTGAATATGGCAACTTTAAAAGCAAATAAAAGAACTGATTTCAAACGTTCCACACTGCAAAAAATCCGTCATTCAGGACATGTTCCTGGTGTCATATACGGAAAAAATACAGACAACCTAGCTGTTTCATTAGACAGCATTGATTTATTAAAGACATTACGTGATGAAGGGAAAAATACAATCATCACATTAGATGTTGGCGGTGAAACAAAATCTGTGATGGTCACAGAATTACAAACAGATCCGCTTAAAAATGAGCTCGTCCACGCCGATTTCCAAGTGGTCGACTTACAGCAGGAAATCGAGGCAGATGTACCGGTACAACTCATTGGTGAATCCAAAGGTGTAAAAGATGGCGGTGTGCTTCAGCAGCCACTATTTGAGTTATCTATTACAGCGAAACCAAAGGATATCCCGCAAAATATCGAAGCTGATATTACAAACTTAGAAGTAAATGACGTACTAACAGTCGGTGATCTGCCTGTTCAGTCTACGTATCAAATTAATAATAATCCAGAAGAAGTTGTTGCTTCTATCTTACCGCCTCAGCAATCCAAGGTTCCAGAGCCAGATAGCGAAGATGAAACGCAAGAGCCTGAGGCAATTAAAGAAAAAGACGACAACGAAGAATAACTGGTCAATTAGAGACGTAACCCTCCCGCGGTTGCGTCTTTTGTGCTAGAATGAAAAGAATTCATACGTTTTTGGATGAGGCAATCACATTGGCTCATTTTTTAGGCGTGTGCATGTGCGACAAAGGAGGTTGTTGGTTTCATGATTGCGTTCGTCGGATTGGGCAATCCAGGAAGAGAATATGAAAAAACAAGACATAATGTCGGGTTTATGACAATAGATGAACTATCAAAAAAATGGGACATCCCATTAAATCAATCAAAATTCCATGGACAATATGGAACTGGGTTTGTTTCGGGGCAAAAGGTTCTACTTGTTAAGCCTCTTACATATATGAACTTATCAGGGGAATGCGTGCGTCCGCTGATGGATTATTATGATATTCCCCTTGAGAATTTGAAGGTCATCTATGATGATCTTGATTTGCCAACTGGGCGGATTCGTTTGCGTACAAAGGGAAGTGCAGGCGGACATAATGGAATCAAATCGTTGATTCAGCATTTAGGTTCACCTGAGTTTGACCGATTTCGCATTGGCATTGGCCGGCCGCAAAACGGCATGAAGGTCGTCGATTACGTACTAGGACGATTCTCTGATGAGGAACAGCCTGACATCTCATCAGCTATTCAAGCGTCTGTTGAGGCTTGTGAGGCGGCTTTAACAAAGCCATTTTTAGAAGTGATGAATGATTTTAACAAGAAGGTATAAGAATGATAAGCAAAGCACATACTGATCATAAAATCTCAGCATGGGAGGATCACGTATGGCTTTGCACTATTACTGCCGGCACTGTGGTGTAAAGGTTGGCAGTCTAGATGAATCTGCTGTCCAAAGTGAAGCACTTGGATTTCATCACTTAACAAATGAGGAAAGAAACGATATGATTTCTTATAGGGAAAATGGTGATTTACATGTACAAACCATTTGTGAGGATTGCCAAGAGGCGCTCGAAAGAAATCCTGATTACCATCAGTATCATACCTTTATTCAATAAAAAAGCTTTGGTGTAGATATTAGACCAAAGCGTTTTTCTGTTTTAAACAAGCAGGGAGGAGGAGCCAAATGAAAAACATACAAACATTTATCAAACAAAGTGATGATTTTCAGTCCATTTTTAATGGGCTAAAGGAAGGGTTAAAAGAACAGCTGCTCGCCGGATTATCAGGCTCCGTCAGATCTTTATTTACAGCCACCATATCAGACGAACTAAAGCGGCCGATGTTTATTGTGACCCACAACTTATATCAGGCGCAGAAGGTGACAGATGATCTCACAAGTGTGATGCCGGATCGCTCAGTTCTTCTTTATCCTGTCAATGAACTTATTGCATCTGAGATTGCTGTGGCAAGTCCTGAGCTTAGAGCACAGCGTCTTGATGTCCTGAATCGGCTTGCAAATGGAGAAAACCCGATCGTCGTTGCTCCGGTAGCCGCGGTGCGTAGAATGCTTCCGCCAGTTGAACTCTGGAAGGAGAGTCAGATCCATTTAAAGATCGGTGAAGAAATTGATTTGGAGGCGTTTTCAAAACAGCTTGTTCAAATTGGTTATGACCGGACATCTATGGTTGCTGCGCCTGGAGATTTTAGTGTGCGCGGAGGAATCATTGACATTTATGCGTTAACGGAAGATCATCCGATTCGTATTGAGCTGTTTGATACAGAAGTGGACTCTATTCGGACCTTCCACTCTGACACGCAGCGTTCACTGGAGTCCCTTCAGGAAATCAATATTGGTCCAGCGAAAGAGCTGATTGTAAGAGGTCCAGAACGAGTGAGAGCGATTGAACAGCTTGACGAAGGACTTGCGAAAAGCTTAAAGAAATTCAACTCTGATAAACAAAAAGAGCTGCTACATCAAAATATTTCTGCTGATCGAGAGAAGCTGCTAGAAGGCATTGTGACACAAGAAATGACGAAGTACCTGTCCTATTTCTATGAAAAGCCTGCTAGTTTGCTAGATTATACATCGCAGGATACGATTATTATTCTAGATGAAATCAGCAGAATTCAGGAGATGGAAGAACAGCTTGAACAGGAAGAAGCAGATTGGACAATTGGTCTGCTTGAAGAAGGAAACATTCTGCATGATTTAACACTTTCCTTCCCATTCCAAGAGCTGATCAATCAGCAATCAAGATCGATTCTGTACTATTCCTTGTTTTTGAGACATGTTCAGCAGACGAATCCGCAAAATATCGTCAATGTATCTAGTAAGCAAATGCAGAATTTCCATGGGCAGATGAATGTGCTTGCAAGCGAAATCGAACGCTACAAAAAGCAGAATTATACGGTTGTCTTTTTAGGTGCGGATGAAGAGCGCACAGAGAAGCTGTCATCTGTCTTACATGATTATGACATTGAAGCGGCTCTTGCCAAACCGGACGCTGAGCTTGTAAGCGGGCAAGTGTATATTTTACAAGGTGAGCTGCAAACAGGCTTTGAACTGCCTTTATCAAAAATTGCAGTCATCACAGAAGGTGAGCTTTTCAAGAAACGTGTGAAGAAGCAGGCACGCAAGCAAAAGCTGACGAACGCAGAGCGAATCAAAAGCTACTCAGAGCTTCAAGTGGGCGATTATGTGGTGCACATTAACCACGGGATCGGTAAGTATTTAGGAATTGAAACGCTTGAAATCGGCGGCATTCATAAGGATTATTTAAATATTCATTATCAAGGAAGCGACAAGCTTTATGTACCGGTTGAACAAATTGATCAGGTGCAGAAGTATGTAGGATCTGAAGGAAAAGAGCCCAAGCTGTACAAATTGGGCGGCAGTGACTGGAAACGCGTAAAGAAAAAAGTGGAATCATCTGTTCAGGACATTGCAGATGATCTCATTAAGCTGTATGCAGAACGTGAAGCGAGCAAAGGGTATGCCTTCTCGCCTGATCATGAGATGCAGCGCCAGTTTGAATCTGCGTTCCCTTACCAAGAAACAGAAGATCAAATTCGTTCGATTCATGAAATCAAACAAGACATGGAGCGGGAGCGTCCAATGGATCGCCTGCTTTGTGGAGATGTGGGATATGGAAAAACAGAGGTGGCGATTCGAGCGGCCTTCAAAGCCATTGCAGACGGGAAGCAGGTAGCACTCCTTGTACCAACAACGATCTTAGCGCAGCAGCATTTTGACACGATTATGGACAGATTCCAAGACTACCCTGTCAAAATCGCTCAACTTAGCCGCTTCCGTACACGAAAAGAAACAACAGAAACATTAAAAGGGCTGAAAAACGGAACGATTGATATGGTCATCGGGACACACCGTCTTCTTTCAAAAGACATCGTCTACAAGGATTTAGGGCTGTTGATCATTGATGAAGAGCAGCGCTTTGGTGTGACGCATAAAGAGAAAATTAAGCAAATGAAAGCCAATATTGATGTACTGACATTAACGGCAACGCCCATTCCGCGTACGCTCCATATGTCAATGCTTGGCGTACGTGACCTATCCGTTATCGAAACGCCGCCTGAAAACCGTTTCCCTGTTCAAACCTATGTTGTCGAGTACAATGGCGCTTTAGTCAGAGAGGCGATAGAGCGGGAACTAGCACGAGGTGGCCAAGTGTATTTCCTTTACAACCGTGTGGAGGACATTGAACGGAAAGCGGATGAAATCTCAATGCTCGTTCCAGACGCGAAAGTTAGCTATGCACATGGGAAAATGAGTGAGAACGAGCTGGAATCCGTCATGATCAATTTCCTTGAAGGTGAATCGGATGTACTCGTCAGTACAACGATTATTGAAACGGGCGTAGACATTCCAAATGTGAACACGCTCATTGTACATGATGCAGATAAAATGGGACTTTCTCAGCTGTACCAGTTAAGAGGACGAGTTGGGCGCTCGAATCGTGTTGCTTATGCTTATTTCACTTATCGAAAAGACAAAGTGCTTTCTGAAGTAGCAGAGAAAAGACTTCAGGCCATTAAAGAATTCACTGAGCTTGGATCAGGATTTAAGATTGCGATGCGTGACTTAACGATTCGTGGAGCAGGTAACTTACTTGGTGCACAGCAGCATGGATTTATTGATTCTGTTGGATTCGATCTTTACTCTCAAATGCTGAAAGAAGCGATTGAAGAAAGAAGGGGCGATACGACTGCTCAAGAAAAATTTGAGCCGGAAATTGACCTCCAAATTGATGCCTATATTCCAGATAGCTATATTTCGGATGGTAAGCAAAAGATCGAGATGTATAAACAGTTTAGAGCGATTAGTTCCATTGAAGAACGGAAAGAGCTTCAAGAAGAAATGATTGACCGATTCGGTGAATATCCGCAAGAAGTGGCTGATTTGTTCACGATCGCGACGATGAAAGTGTACGCTGTGCAAGAACGTGTCGAGCTGATCAAGATGGAGAAAGGGATTGTCAGACTCACCCTTGATGAGAAAGCAAGCAGTGAAATCGATGGTCAAAAATTATTTGAGCTCGGCAGCCAATATGGACGTGATATCGGTCTTGGAATGGAAGGCAGCAAGCTGATTATTTCTGTCCAAACGAAAGGGAAGAAAACCGAGGAGTGGCTTGAGATGGTTCTTCGTATGCTTCGAGGTCTTCAAGATGTGAAAAAAGAAACCATTCCATCTTCATAAAATTTTGTTGGTCTCTCATGTATATTACGTTTGATGTGACGGATACTAAACTCAGGGTCAAGTGGTGAATGTTGCATAAAGTGGACGCTTTTGTTCCATTCACCCAACACATCATCAAACGAAAGAGAGGCAGCAGTGAATGAAAGCAACTGGAATTGTACGCCGTATCGATGATTTAGGTAGAGTGGTTATACCGAAGGAAATTCGCAGAACATTGCGTATCCGGGAAGGAGATCCGCTTGAGATTTTTGTCGACCGCGATGGAGAAGTGATTTTGAAGAAGTATTCACCGATTAGTGAGCTAGGAGACTTTGCGAAGGAATATGCTGATGCATTATTCGACAGTTTGGGCCATTCCATCCTCATCTGTGATCGTGATACGTATATTGCTGTATCTGGCAGTTCGAAAAAAGAATACTTAAACAAATCCATTAGTGACTTAATTGAACGAACTATAGATCAGCGAAATTCTGTGTTAGAGGACAGCAAGAAAGAGATTCAACTTGTCGATGGTATTGATGATGACGTATCTGCTTATACCATTGCACCTATTGTTGCAAACGGAGATCCAATTGGCGCCGTCGTCTTATTTTCTAAAGAGCGTTCAATGGGGGAAGTGGAGCATAAAGCGGCAGAAACGGCAGCTGGCTTCTTAGCCCGTCAAATGGAACATTAGGTCTAATAATTCTATATCATTTTGATGAAACGAAGAATGCCGATAAAATCATTTGATTTTATCGGCGTTTTTTATATAGGTGAAACAAAAAGGCGAATGTGTCGTCTACTCCTTAGAAAGAAACGGCTTGTGATTGACGTATGATATAATGAGTGCGTTTAAATGCAGATCTATTTTTTGATTGAACATAAAGGAGTCATCCATGAAAAATGCTGTGAATCAGTCGCATCGGCTTTTACAAGGTGCGGTGATTTTAACCATCGCAGGCTTGTTATCAAAGGTACTAAGTGCCGTATATCGTGTCCCTTTTCAAAACATCGTAGGAGACACAGGTTTTTATATTTATCAGCAGGTGTATCCCTTTCTTGGCATTGCGATCATGCTCGGAACAACAGGGTTTCCTGTCATGGTGTCCAAGCTCTTGAGCGAGCATGGTGAAGAGAATCGCCGAATCATTACAAGGGTATCCTTGGTGTATATCACTTTCCTGAGCTTGGTCTTATTTCTTTGTCTATACATAGGAGCAGGCAGCATTGCGAACCTCATGGCAGACAGCCAATTAATTTTGCTCATCCAGATGAGTGCGTTTGTTTTTCTATTTTTGCCGCTTACCGTTATGCTGAGGGGTGTTTTTCAGAGTGACGGCATGATGCTTCCCACTGCGGTCTCCCAATTGGTTGAGCAGCTAATCAGAGTAGGCGTCCTGCTTGTTTTATCCTTTTATTTTGTGAGACACGGCTATTCGCTTTATGAAACAGGAGCGGGTGCGGTGTTCTCCTCTATAGCGGGAAGTGCGGCCTCACTCATTCTCCTTCTTTTCCTTTGGCTGATCTATCGAAAGCGGTCTGCAACGGGCAAGATATTCAAACAGGCTGCGCTGCGGAAAAAAGATGTGCTGAAGAGTTTGGTGCTGTATACATTGACGATTTGTGTGAGTGGTTTGCTTATCCTATGGATGCAAATGATTGATGCCTTTCACCTCTATGCTTTGCTGCGCAGCGAGGGATTGAGTGAAACGGCTGCAAAGGCGGCAAAAGGCGTGTATGACCGAGGTCAGCCATTTTTGCAACTAGGGACGGTGTTTGCGATTAGTATCGGAACCTCTCTTGTTCCATTTTTGTCGTCAGCTTTGAGGAAAGGACAGCACGAAGCGATTCGTCAAAAAGTTCGTACGTCGTTTAAGACAACGTCGGTGCTGGGAATTGGTTCGGCCGTCGGGCTTATTTGTATTTTATCGTCAGTCAATACAATGCTTTTTCGTAATGACTTAGGGACAGGCGCACTGCAAATATTTTGTATATCAATCGCATTTACGTCGATTGCGATCACGCAAACAGCTTTACTTCAAGGACTAGGGCATACCGTGTATCCAGCTGTTGTGGTGATTCTGAGTGTGATGGTGAAATGGGGGCTGACGCTTGCCCTTGTCCCGGTATTCGGTATTTACGGTGCTGCATGGTCAACTGTCTGTGGTTTTTTCGCCGCGGCTGTGCTCAATGCGGTTTATTTGAAGCATAAAGGATGGATTTCAATCAGAGAGCTGTTTCCGGTAAAAATTCTTTTATCAGCGGCTTTTATGGCCATCGTTTTAATAGGATATCAGGTATTGTTTTCTTGGGTCATTCCCTTTGAAAAACGTCCGTTTTCCGTTTTGGAGAGTCTGACATCAGTTTTTATTGGTGGTTTCGCCTTTTTATATAGTATTCTTAAGCTAGAAGTATTTACGGACGAGGAATGGAGACTCATTCCATTAGGAGAAAAGATTTTATATTTTAAACAGATGAGAGGGAATCAAAATGGCAGGTAAGATGACAGTCGTCGGTCTTGGGGCAGGCGACATGGATCAGCTGACGCTCGGTGTATATAAGCAGTTGAAGCAGGCGAAAGAAGTATACATGAGAACACAGGATCATCCGCTCACAGCAGAGTTGATGCAGGAGGTCCCGTCTCTGATCTTTTTTGACGAGATTTATGAAAAACACGATGAGTTTGATTCGGTGTATGAGGAAATCACAGATATTCTATTCGCAGAGGCTGCGGAAAAAGATATTGTCTATGCAGTACCAGGACACCCGTTTGTAGCGGAAAAGACAGTGCAGCTGCTCGTCTCGCAGCAGAAGGAGCGCGGGGTTGAGGTGTATGTTGCTGGTGGACAAAGTTTTCTAGATGCGACCTTTAATTTACTGCAAATTGACCCGATTGAAGGGCTGCAATTTGTTGATGCAGGGGATATGAAAGCGGATGATCTGAAGTTCACCCAGCACGTGCTGATCTGTCAGGTGTATGATCAAATGACAGCTTCCAATGTGAAGCTCACACTTATGGAAAAATTGCCAGACGATTATGAAGTCTACATCGTGACTGCGGCGGGAAGCAGTCAGGAGCAGCTGAAAGCTGTTCCTTTATTTGAACTTGATCGAGATGTGTCGATAAATAACTTAACGAGTGTTTATGTACCTCCGATTCAAGATGAAAAGCTGCTCTATCAACAATTTGACACTTTCCGTGAAGTCATTCGTACATTAAGGGGACCAGGCGGCTGTCCGTGGGATCAAAAACAAACCAATGAGTCGCTCAAGCCTTACTTAATTGAAGAATGCTATGAGCTGCTTGAAGCCATAGATGAAGACGACCCAGATCATATGGTAGAGGAGCTTGGAGATGTGCTGCTTCAAGTTTTACTCCATGCTCAAATTGGTGAAGATGATGGCTATTTCTCAATTGATGACGTCATCCAGCAGGTGACAGAAAAGATGATTCGACGACATCCGCATGTGTTTGGTGATACGAATGTGTCTGAAGCATCAGATGTGGTAGCCAACTGGGAAAAAATTAAGCAGCAGGAGAAGCCGGAGCGGGCAACATCTATTTTGCAGTCCATCCCAGCGACACTTCCCGCTCTAACAAAAGCCTATAAGCTCCAAAAGAAAGCTGCTAAGGTGGGCTTCGATTGGACAGAAGTAGAAGATATTTGGAACAAATACGAAGAAGAAAAGCAGGAATTCCTTGTGGAAGTGGCAGAGAAGACGCAGGAAGGTGCAACAAAGCACATGAAAGATGAATTTGGAGATCTTTTGTTTGTTCTCGTCAACATAGGTAGGTTCTATCAGCTAGAGCCTGAAACGGCTCTCTCATCTGCTAACACAAAATTCATGCGGCGCTTTCAGCATATCGAACAAAAAGCAAAGGACATGGGACGTTCACTAGAGGATATGACGCTAGAAGAAATGGACGAACTGTGGAACGATGCCAAACGCATTGAAAGAGGTGAACACACGTGAGACTAGATAAATTTTTAAAAGTGTCTCGTTTGATCAAAAGAAGAACATTGGCAAAAGAAGTAGCCGATCAAGGTAGAATTTCCATTAATGGAACGCAGGCGAAAGCCAGCTCTGACGTCAAAGAAGGGGACGAGCTTCAAATCCGTTTTGGTCAAAAGCTTGTGACCGTTAAAGTCAACGAGTTAAAGGACACAACGAAAAAAGAAGAAGCTGCTGGCATGTATACCGTGCTGAAAGAAGAGAAAACAGCAGAATAGGGCTTGTTCTAAATATCCCGCCTGTCACATACAATGCAGTAACAATGCAAGTATGAGATATGGGGGATGTATAAATGAATCAATATTATAATCAACCTCAAGGCACGAAGCTGTCATCAGAAGCGGAGCACAATATCACAATGCGCAACAGAAAGCATTTAGATATTACCGGGGTCAAACAAGTAGAAAGCTTCGATAATGAAGAGTTTCTGCTTGAGACGGTCATGGGGGTTCTCGCCATTCGCGGAGAAAATCTGCAAATGAAAAACTTAGACGTAGAAAAAGGTGTAGTGTCCATCAAAGGGCGTGTCTTTGACTTAATCTATGTAGATGAACAGCACGGGGAGAAAGCTAAAGGGATTTTTAGCAAGCTGTTTAAATGACGCTGACAGTCCAGTTTTATACGATGCTTTCGATGGCGGCGATGGGCATCTGGCTGGGCGCATCGCTGGATACGTACAAGCTGTTTGTGAATCGGGAAAAAACAGCAAAATGGCTTCTGGTCATTCACGATCTCATTTTTTGGATGGTGCAGGGGCTCTTATTCTTTTATGTGCTGCTGCTCACAAATGAGGGAGAATTCAGGTTTTATATTTTTCTAGCTGTTGCTTTAGGTTTCTCGATGTACCAGGCATTGATGAAACAGCTGTATATCAGCATCCTCAAGTTTATGATGATGTGTATAAATCAGACTGTTCTCGTCTTGAAAAGGCTGATCATGTTGATCGTCTTCCAGCCAATTCGCTGGATCGTTACATTGGTCATAAGTGCTATTCTGTTCTTGTTCCACTCGCTCTTACGTCTTGTTCATTTTACATTTCGACTCGTGTGGAAGGTGCTGTCAATTGTTTGTTATCCGCTTATTTGGTTACTCAATGTGACCATTATTCATCGGATTCCCGAAAAATGGCGAACATCATTAAGGTTGTTTTTCTCAAAAGGAGCAGGAATTTTACAAGGGATCAAGAAATTATCTCGTATCATCAAAACGAAATGGAAACAATTCTGGACAAAGTAAGAGAGGAGGCCTTCATCCTTGAACGAGAGAAAAAGAAATATCGCACAAATTCAAAACGATTATCAAAAACAAATGGAACAGCAAGCACAGCGCCTAAAACGCAAACGCCGAGGACTCCTTAGAAGGCTGACCGTGTTTGGTGTGATCGTGCTCATGTTTGCTGTCTTGGTGACAAGTGCCCTCTGGTCGCAATCGTCTGCATTGAAAGAAAAAGAAGAGAAGAAGGTTGCGCTAGAAAAAGAATTGAAGCAATTACAAACAAAGCAGGAAGATATTTCTGATGAAATTAAGAAGCTGAAAAGCAAAGAATACGTACTCGAACTGGCACGACGGGACTATTATATGTCCAAAAAAGGCGAAAAAATCTTTGATGTGGGCAATAAGAGCGATTAGCCTTGTTGACACTTAAAATTCAGTTTATGTATAATTGAACAAATGAGATTTTTTTATAAGTCTAAGGAGGAGCACTTTTTTTATGTCGATTGAAGTTGGCAGCAAGTTACAAGGGAAAGTTACGGGCATTACAAATTTTGGAGCTTTTGTGGAGTTGCCAGGCGGTTCAACTGGTCTCGTTCATATCAGTGAGGTAGCCGATAACTATGTAAAAGATATTAATGAGCATTTAAAAGTCGGTGAACAAGTTGAAGTGAAAGTGATTAACGTTGAAAAAGACGGTAAAATCGGCTTGTCCATTAAAAAAGCAAAAGATCGTCCTCAACAACAATCAAGACCGAGCAGAAATGATTTCCGTCCGAAGGAATCGTTTGAGCAAAAAATGAACAAATTCTTAAAAGATAGCGAAGATCGCTTAACATCTTTAAAACGAAACACGGAATCAAAACGTGGGGGGCGCGGAGCAAGAAGAGGTTAACTTGTTGCTGCTTTCTATATATTTTTCACAACAAAGCACCTGCTGTTCAGTGGGTGCTTTTCTTTCGATACAAATACAACGTTTTTTGAGATTTCGCCATTTAATTTAAAACTTTCTATTGACGGACAAGCGAATCCTTTGTATTATAGTTCTTGTGCTTCTTAGCGCATATTTCATTATGGCGGTGTAGCTCAGCTGGCTAGAGCGTACGGTTCATACCCGTGAGGTCGGGGGTTCGATCCCCTCCGCCGCTATCCTTTTAAATAGAACATTAAGCAAGGCCCGTTGGTCAAGCGGTTAAGACACCGCCCTTTCACGGCGGTAACACGGGTTCGAATCCCGTACGGGTCATCTTCAAAACAGCTTTCTATAGAAAGCTGTTTTTTTGTGCTTCCGTAAGATTCTGATGAAAGACATCGACTTTCATGAAAGTATGCCTCTTTGACGAATAAAGCGTCGAACGTTTTATGGAAACGACAACTTCTTTTGACAAAATTTCTTTTTCACCTTCGCTATAATGACAAGCAACGAATATTAGGTGGGGGATGAGAAGATGGAAAAACTAGAAAGAAGAACTGATTTAACTGGAGCCGGGTTTGAAAGAATCAGTGCAGGTTTGAAAAAGATGAAAAACCTGTTTCTTCATCATACACATTCTCTTTTTTTCTATAAAGGGTTTATTTATGTTGTTCTTGGCTTTTTATTAGGACGAGCCTTTATCTTATCTGAAATTATGCCGTTTGCTTTGCCTTTCTTTGGCTCCATGCTGCTCATTAAAAGAGATAAGGCCATGCTTGCCTGTCTTGCTTTACTCGCTGGGGCGATGACGATATCACCTCAAAATGCACTATTCGTGTTTGCGTCATTGATCGTGTTCCTGATCATGTCGAAAGTGGCGTCTTTCATCATCAAAGACCCGGTGAAAACATTACCGGTTGTGATTGTGCTTTCGATGCTGATGACTAGGGGAGCTTTTGTTTACTTAGAGCAGGGTGCTGTACAAAGCTATGACTATGTGATGGCTGGGGTCGAAGCAGGACTAGCCTTCATCCTGACACTGATTTTCCTGCAAAGTCTCCCTATTTTTACAGTCAGGAAAATAAAACACTCTTTAAAGGTCGAAGAAATCATTTGTTTTATGATTTTAATTGCATCGGTTTTGACAGGCCTAGCAGGCATTACCTATCAAGGGATGCAGGCAGAGCATATTTTGTCGCGATATGTAGTACTGACTTTTGCCTTTATTGGCGGGGCCAGTATTGGTTGTACGGTGGGGGTGGTCACTGGTTTAATTCTCGGTCTCGCCAACATCGGCAACCTTTATCAGATGAGTCTTCTTGCCTTTTCAGGCTTATTAGGCGGATTATTAAAAGAAGGAAAGAAGGCAGGAGCAGCCATTGGCTTAATTGTAGGTTCTTTACTGATCTCCCTCTACGGAGAAGGGTCAGCGGGGCTCATGACTACGCTATATGAATCACTCATCGCAGTTGCGCTGTTTCTGCTCACACCGCAGTCGGTGACGTCCAAGGTGGCAAAATATATTCCTGGTACGGTAGAGCATGTGCAGGAACAGCAGCAATATGCCAGAAAAGTACGAGATGTGACAGCCAAAAAAGTAGATCAATTCTCTCATGTATTTCATGCGCTGTCTGAGAGTTTTGCGACATTTTACGAGTCCATTCCTGAGGAGAAGAAGCAGGAGGAGGATGTAGATCTTTTTTTAAGTACGATCACAGAACGATCCTGTCAAACGTGCTATAAGAAAAATAAATGCTGGGTGCAGAACTTTGATACAACCTATGAACTCATGAAACAAGTTATGCATGAATCTGATGAAAAAACGTACGAGCATAACCGGAAGTTAAAAAAGAAATTCAGTCAGCACTGCTCAAAATCAAAGCATGTCGAAGAATTGATTGAAGAGGAGATCGCTTACTACAAAGCGAACCAGACCTTGAAGAAAAAGGTCCAAGACAGCAGGCGTCTTGTGGCAGAACAGCTTATGGGGGTCTCACAAGTCATGGAGGATTTTTCCCGGGAAATAAAACGAGAAAGAGAACAGCATTTTATTCAGGAAGAGCAGATGATAGAAGCACTTCAGCATTTTGGCATTGAGATTCAGCAAGTAGAAATCTATAGCTTAGAGCAAGGGAATGTCGATATAGAAATGAGAATCCCGTATTGCCAAGGTCATGGGGAATGCGAAAAAATCATCGCCCCAATGCTTTCAGATATTTTAGAAGAACAGATTTTAGTGAAAACAGAGCAATGCGCCGAGCATCCAACAGGCTATTGTCATGTTGTATTTGGTTCAGCTAAATCGTATCGAGTGGCTACAGGCGTAGCGCATGCAGCGAAAGGCGGAGGGTTAGTATCTGGAGACAGCTACAGTATGATGGAGCTGGGGGCAGGTAAATATGCCGCAGCGATTAGTGATGGGATGGGAAATGGAGCAAGAGCTCACTTTGAAAGCAATGAAACGATCAAGCTGTTAGAAAAAATCTTGGCGTCTGGTATCGATGAAAAAGTGGCGATTAAAACGATTAATAGCATTTTATCTTTACGGACGACAGATGAAATCTACTCAACGTTAGATTTATCAATCATTGATTTACAGGATGCAAGCTGTAAGTTTCTAAAGATTGGTTCAACCCCTAGCTTTATTAAACGGGGTGATCAAGTGATGAAAGTACAAGCCAGCAACTTGCCTATTGGCATTATTGATGAGTTCGAATTAGAGGTTGTGAGTGAACAGATGAAGGCTGGAGATCTGCTCATCATGATGAGCGATGGTATTTTTGAAGGGCCAAAGCATATTGAAAATCATGATTTATGGGTCAAACGAAAAATGAAGAGTTTTAAAACAGAGGATCCACAAGAGATTGCTGATTTATTAATGGAGGAAGTCATTCGAACAAGATCAGGTCAAATTGATGACGATATGACGGTTGTCGTCATTAGGCTCGACCATAACACACCAAAATGGGCATCCATTCCGACAGGTACATTCTATCTGGAGAAACAAGAGATTTCTTAACATATCGTATAATATGAATTTCTTCTGGCGATGATGGGGATATAAGCATTCAGTTACAATCCCAGGAGGAATGAAGATGCGAAAAGGTCACGTAAACCAAATCTTATTGATTACAGATGGCTGCTCAAATCATGGGGAAGACCCACTTGCGATTGCCGCATTGGCAAAGGAACAAGGGATCACAGTCAATGTCATTGGCATTATGGAAGAAAACAGACACGATCATGAAGCGATGAAAGAAGTAGAGGGGATCGCTCTCGCAGGCGGAGGCATCCATCAGGTTGTCTACGTCCAGCAATTGTCTCAAACGGTACAAATGGTCACAAAAAAGGCGATGACACAAACGTTACAAGGTGTTGTGAATAAAGAATTGCAGCAAATTCTTGGCAAAGATACTGAAATTGAAGAGCTTCCGCCAGATAAGCGTGGAGAAGTGATGGAAGTTGTCGATGAGTTAGGTGAGACTGTTCATCTTCAAGTGCTCGTGCTTGTAGATACAAGTGCAAGTATGAAACCGAAGCTGCCAACTGTCAAAGAAGCACTGATTGATCTCTCTATTAGTTTAAATTCGAGAATTGGTGAAAATCAGTTTGGGATGTGTGTATTTCCCGGGAAACACTCAGATGCAGAAATTGTGTTGAACTGGACGCCTCGGTTCGATTCGTTATCATCTATTTTTCCAAAGCTGACTACCGGAGGGATTACACCAACTGGGCCAGCAATCCGAGAAGCACTTCAGCATTTCAAATCAGTTCGTTCACGTAAAGGGCTGCTTGAAGCAAAGGAAGAGCATGATGATGAATTCGGCTTCTAACATCCCGCTAGGTACGATGATCAAAGGGAAATGGCATCACCATCATTACCGCATTGTAAAAGAGCTGGGAAAAGGGGCGAACGGTGTTGTCTATCTGGCCGAATCGCCAAATGGGCAAGTGGCCCTTAAAGTGAGTGATGACAGTATGCTCATTGCATCTGAAGTCAATGTATTAAAATCCTTTTCAAAGGCTCCTGTGAAAACCATGGGGCCTTCTTTTTATGATATGGATGATGCCCTTTATCCTGGCATGTTACAAAAGTGTTCGTTTTATGTGATGGAGTATGTCAGAGGACCGTTACTGCTCGAATTTGTGAAACAAAAAGGCGATGAGTGGATCATTGTTCTTATGATTCAACTGTTGTCTAACCTGTCTCACCTACATAAAGAAGGCTGGATATTCGGTGACTTGAAACCTGATAATCTCATCGTTTCAGGTCCCCCAGCCACGATTCGATGTATTGATGTTGGAGGAACAACGAAGGCAGGAAGGGCAATTAAGGAGTATACAGAGTTTTTTGACCGCGGCTACTGGGGATTCGGTACAAGAAAAGCAGAACCATCTTATGATCTATTTGCCTTAAGTATGGTCATGGTGAACTGTGCCTATAAAAAAGAATTCAAAAAAGGGGCAGAACCAGAAAAACAGCTTTATCGGGCCATTGAAGGACATCCTTTATTAAAGCGATATGAGAGGGTGTTAAAGGCTGCTCTTCAAGGTAAATATCCATCAGCGGAAGATATGAAACGTGCGATGCTGAGAGAAGGCCAGCTGCTTGCTTCAAGCAAAACACGCCAAAAGAAGCAAACGCAGCCAAACAGACAAAAGCCTGCTGTTCATCAAAACCAGCAGGTGACTTCACGATCGAGAGTGGCTTCGTCGAAAAGAACATCAGTACGCAAAAAATCAGGCGGACTTTTTGAAACCATTCTCATCGTTTGCAGTGTACTTGCTCTTTACTGTGCATATGTGGTTTTATTCCTGTTGTAGAGCTGTAAAAAAGCAGGCTTCTTCTTTGCTTGGAGCTACTGAAAGTGATAGGATATGTATATCTTTAAATTACCTGCTCTTTGTGAGGAGGAAGTTGTGAATAGAATTGAATCTTTTTTGAAAAAACATGATGTTTCCCTTGAAAATACGACAGTCATTGTCGGGGTTTCTGGCGGACCAGATTCTATGCTCTTGCTGCATGAACTAAACAAGCGTCAAAAAGGTTCCTTTCAGCTGATTGCAGCCCATGTAGATCACATGTTCAGAGGAGAAGAATCCTTTGCTGATTTGGCATTTGTTGAAGCGTACTGTAAAGAGCATGAGATCCTTTTTGAATCGGCACGCATACAGGTCACCCAATATGCAAAAGAAAACCGCTTAAACAAACAGGCAGCTGCAAGAGAGTGCAGATATGCTTTCTTTCGTCAATTGATGGAACAGTACAACGCTCAATTTATAGCGCTTGCACATCATGGAGACGATCAAGTAGAAACAATGATGATGAGGCTGACAAGAGGGACTGTTGGAATAGGGCTCGCAGGTATTCAAGCAAAACGTCCTTTTCAAGAAGGTTGGCTCATTCGTCCGCTCATTGGATATTCTAAGGACGACGTGCTCACAGCTTGCGAAAAAGAACATGTTCCCTATGTCATTGATCAAAGCAATCACACAGATGACTACTTGAGAAACCGGATAAGAAGACACATTCTTCCCGTGTTAAAAGAAGAGGCACCTCATGTGCATGAAAGCTTTCAGTTTGTAAGTGACATGCTGACTGAGGATGAGCATTACTTGCAGGCATTAACAAAGGAGCAAATGAACCAAGTCATTACGAGTCAAACGCCTAAGCAAATTGAGATCAAAACGAAGCCTTTGCTTGACCTGCCTTTGCCTTTACAAAGAAGAGGCATTCAACTAATATTAAACTATCTTTATGAAAACACTCAATCAGCGTTTTCAAACCAGCATATTCTAGGGACTTTGGACTGGTTATCTCATACTGATCAACCGTCTGGATCATTAGATCTGCCAAAAGGTTTACAAGCTGTCAAATCTTATGATCACTGTATGTTTACCTTTGAACGCTCGCTAGTCATAGATCAGTCTTATGCTCATCTTTTAAAGGGTGAGATCGGCGAAGAACTTTTTCTCCCGAATGGACAGTCTATCGTGGTATCAAATCATGTTCCGAAGGATGCACGGAACGGGAACCATTTTTTCTTGCTTCAAAAAGATCATGTTCGATTCCCTTTGATCATTCGCTCACGAAAAAAAGGTGATCGAATCAAACTTAAAGGGATGAATGGATCAAAAAAGGTGAAAGATATATTTATTGATAAAAAAGTGCCTCTTGCAGAAAGAGACAGCTGGCCGATCGTCACTGACTCGGATCATCAAATCATCTGGATCCCAGGTCTGAAAAAATCCGTTTTTGAAGAAATTGATATGACAAACAGCGATCTCATTGTATTACAATATAGACAGCACGAAAATTTGTAGGGGGCAAGCAAAAGCATGAAACAAGATATTGAAAAGATTTTGATCTCAGAAGAAGAGATCCAGCAAAAAGTAAAGGAACTGGGCGCAACATTAACCAGCGATTATGATGGTAAATTTCCCCTGGCTATTGGTGTTTTGAAAGGGGCTCTTCCATTCATGGCAGACCTGATCAAACACATTGATACATATTTAGAGCTCGATTTTATGGATGTATCTAGCTACGGAAAATCTACCGTATCTTCTGGAGAAGTGAAGATCATTAAGGATTTAGATACTTCTGTTGAAGGAAGAGATATTCTAATTATGGAAGATATCATCGACAGTGGGTTAACTTTGAGCTATCTGGTAGAGCTTTTCCGATACCGTAAAGCAAACTCCATCAAAATTGTGACGTTGCTTGATAAACCAAGCGGCCGCAAAGCAGACATCAAAGCAGATTATGTTGGGTTTGAAGTACCAGATGCATTTGTTGTCGGCTATGGATTGGATTTCGCTGAACGTTACCGAAACCTCCCGTATATTGGAGTGTTAAAACCATCTGTTTACGAAGGCTAATCAGCATACGTATACATGAGGTTATTGGTTGTGTTGGAATGATTTTCTATGATACTATTGAACATAGTTGTGCTTACTGTGGGAGGAGGTAAGGAATGAATCGGGTTTTTCGTAATACGATTTTTTATATACTTATTTTATTACTTGTGATAGGGGTTGTGAGTTATTTAGGGTCCCCTAATCAAAAGCCTGAGAACATGTCTTACAGCAAATTTTCGCAAAATCTAAGTGCGGGAAAAGTGGAGAGTATCTCCATCCAGCCTGTAAGAGGGGTTTATGAAATTCGTGGTCAATTAAATGGCGCGAAAAAAGATGAATACTTCATTACCCATGTTCCAGATGGTCAAGGTGTTGACCAAATTTACAGTGCGCTGAAGAATACAGATGTAAAAGTAGAACCAGCACCTGAAACAAATGGATGGCTGCAAGTTCTGACAACCATCATTCCGTTTATCATCATCTTTATCCTGTTCTTCTTCTTATTGAACCAAGCTCAAGGCGGTGGAAGCCGTGTCATGAACTTTGGTAAGAGTAAGGCAAAGCTTTACACAGAAGAAAAGAAACGTGTGAAATTTAAAGATGTTGCCGGTGCGGATGAAGAAAAGCAAGAGCTCGTAGAAGTGGTTGAATTCCTGAAGGATCCTCGTAAATTTGCGGAGCTTGGCGCAAGAATCCCTAAAGGGGTTTTACTAGTAGGACCTCCAGGTACAGGTAAAACATTGCTTGCGAGAGCATCTGCAGGAGAAGCAGGCGTTCCTTTCTTCAGCATCAGTGGTTCTGACTTCGTCGAGATGTTCGTCGGTGTCGGTGCATCACGTGTACGTGATTTGTTTGAAAATGCGAAAAAGAATGCACCTTGCTTAATCTTTATTGATGAGATTGATGCAGTAGGTCGTCAGCGTGGAGCAGGTCTTGGCGGTGGTCATGATGAGCGTGAACAAACGCTTAACCAGCTTCTTGTTGAAATGGATGGTTTTAGTGCTAACGAAGGTATTATTATCATTGCTGCGACGAACCGTGCAGATATCCTAGATCCTGCGTTGCTGCGTCCGGGACGTTTTGACCGTCAAATTACGGTTGACCGCCCAGATGTCATTGGCCGTGAAGAAGTACTGAAGGTTCATGCGAAAAACAAACCGCTTGATGATACAGTTAACTTGAAAGCCATTGCAAGCAGAACACCAGGGTTCTCTGGAGCAGATCTTGAGAACTTACTAAACGAAGCAGCGCTCGTTGCTGCCCGTCAAAACAAAAAGAAAATCGATATGCGTGATATCGACGAAGCGACTGACCGTGTCATCGCTGGGCCGGCGAAGAAAAGCCGCGTCATTTCGAAGAAAGAACGTAATATCGTGGCATACCATGAAGCGGGTCATACCGTCATTGGACTTGTCCTTGACGAAGCAGACATGGTGCATAAAGTAACGATCGTTCCTCGTGGTCAGGCAGGCGGATATGCGGTCATGCTTCCGAAAGAAGACCGTTATTTCCAAACGAAGCCAGAGCTTCTTGATAAAATTGTCGGCTTGCTCGGCGGGCGTGTTGCAGAGGAAATTACGTTTGGTGAAGTAAGTACAGGCGCACACAACGACTTCCAGCGTGCAACAAGCATTGCAAGAAGAATGGTGACAGAATTTGGTATGTCTGATAAACTTGGTCCGCTGCAATTCGGTCAATCACAAGGAGGTCAAGTATTCCTTGGCCGTGATTTCAACAACGAGCCGAATTATAGTGAAGCGATCGCTTACGAAATTGACCAAGAAATTCAGCGTTTCATTAAAGAAAGCTACGAACGTGCGAAACAAATTCTCACTGAGAATAAAGATAAGCTAGAAATCATCGCACAAGCTCTTCTAGAAGTTGAAACATTAGATGCTGAGCAAATTAAATCTCTTTACGAAACTGGAAAGCTTCCAGAGCGTGTATACGCAGATGACGAAGAGAAAAACGATCATGTGAAAGTCAACATCAAGAAAAAAGAAGATGAGGAGATCTAATCTCCTTCTGTGAAAGCTGCCGGGATCACCGGCGGCTTTTTTTATTTCGATTCATGAATGGATCGGTTTCGAATTGTTTACAAATGGAACTCAATTCGTGTATGGTATGATAGAAAGTCGAAAAATGCTCTTTTTGAGAAACTATTCAAAGTGGTGATGAAGTTGTTACTCGTGATAGATGTAGGAAACACAAATACCGTTTTAGGTGTTTATCATAATGGCGAATTGAACTACCATTGGCGAATTGAAACAAGCCGTCATAAAACAGAAGATGAATTTGGTATGTCGATCAGGTCCTTATTCGACTATGTAGGGCTGATGTTTGACCAAATAGAAGGGATTATCATCTCATCTGTTGTACCGCCAATGATGTTTGCACTAGAAAGAATGTGTGAAAAGTATTTTCACATTACACCCCAAATCGTAGGGCCTGGAATGAAGACGGGATTAAACATCATGTGTGACAATCCAAAGGAAGTCGGCGCCGATCGAATTGTCAATGCGGTAGCAGCCATTCATCTATATGGTGCACCTCTCATTGTGGTAGACTTTGGAACAGCGACAACTTACTGCTATATCAATGAACAAAAACAATACATGGGTGGAGCCATTGCACCGGGTATTACCATCTCAACTGAGGCTTTATATACAAGAGCGGCTAAGCTGCCAAGAATTGAAATCGTCCGCCCGGATCATATCGTTGGAAAAAACACCATCAGTGCGATGCAATCAGGTATTCTATATGGATACGTTGGCCAAGTCGAGGGAATAGTGAAACGGATGAAGCAGCAAGCCAAACAAACACCGAAAGTTATTGCAACAGGCGGTTTGTCTACATTGATTGGAAAGGAATCAGACTGTATTGATGTTGTCGATCCGTTCCTAACATTAAAAGGACTTCAATTAATTTATGAACGTAACCGTGTCGGTGTAATATAGGAGGTTTAATCGAAATGGATTACTTAGTTAAAGCGTTAGCATATGACGGGAAAGTCCGTGCATACGCTGCAAACACAACAGATACAATCAACGAAGCACAGAGAAGACACCATACGTGGCCAACTGCCTCAGCAGCAATTGGCAGAACCATGACAGCTACAGTCATGATGGGAGCTATGCTGAAAGGCGAGAATAAGCTAACTGTCAAAATTGAAGGCGGTGGACCAATCGGAGCCATCATCGCTGATGGAAACGCAAAAGGTCAGGTGCGCGGATATGTCTCAAACCCACAAGTTCACTTTGACTTAAATGAACATGGTAAACTGGATGTCAGACGTGCTGTTGGAACAAATGGAACATTGAGTGTTGTCAAAGATATCGGAATGAAGGAACACTTTACAGGACAAACAGAAATCGTTTCAGGTGAAATTGGAGATGACTTCACTTATTACCTCGTCTCATCTGAGCAAGTACCGTCCTCTGTAGGTGTAGGTGTTCTTGTAAATCCAGATAACTCGATCCTCGCAGCAGGCGGTTTCATCATTCAATTGCTGCCTGGAACAGAAGACGCTGTCATTGATAGACTCGAACAGCGATTATCGACCATCGAACCGATCTCTAAACTCATTGAAAAAGGAATGACCCCCGAAGAAATTTTAGAAGAAGTGCTCGGTGAAAAACCTCAAATCTTAGAAACTGTACCTGTCGAATTCTCTTGTAACTGCTCAAAAGAACGGTTTGCTAATGGCATTATCAGCCTAGGACAAAACGAAATTGACGATATGATTGAACAAGACGGACAAGCAGAAGCTCAATGCCATTTTTGTAACGAAACGTATGTATTTACAAAAGAAGAGCTAGAAGAGCTACGTGAAGAAATGACCCGCTAAGCTCTAAGCAGCGGGTTTTCTTTTTAGAATGGAAAGGAGACGAAAGATGAGACTGAAAGCAAGAGTGGTATGGACATTTATCCTCGTTTTGCTCATGATCAATGCCGTTGTCATTGCATATGTATTAACAAAGTCACAAATGTCGCAGGCTTCTTCAAGCGGCAAGAGCGGTGAAGAAATCGCGTCCATTGGAAAAGAGAAGGTAACACGTCAAGAATGGTTAAAGAAAATGGAAGACCGCTATGGAAAGGCAACACTTGAACAAATGATTAATCAGAAGGTAGTCAATCAGCTTGCGAAAGAAAACAAGCTGGAGGTGTCTTCAAAAGAGATCAATCGTGAGTTGTTGATGCTTAAAGCGGTGTCTAATAATTTCTACGAAGATGGTCATACGAGTGAAAAGGAATGGAAAGAGCAGATTCGTTATCAAATTTTATTAGAGCAGCTCTTAACAAGAGATGCGGTCGTCTCTGAAAAAGAAGCCAAATCCTTTTATGAAAAAAATAAGGACTTATATCAATATGATGACTCATACCGTATTCGCCATATTGTCGTGAAGACAAAGGACGAGGCAGAAAGTGTATTGAAGGATTTAAAAGGAGGATCTAGCTTCGAAGCTGTGGCAGCTGAACGATCCATCGACCGATATACCTCTCCTTACGGTGGAGATCTTGGGTTTGTGACAGAAGAACAAGAGAGCATCCCGGCCCTATACATACAAGAAGCCCAAAAGCTTCAACTAGATGAATGGACGAAAGAGCCAATAAAGATCAAAAATGGCTATGCCATCATACAATTAAAAGAAAAATTAAATGGCCGCTCCTTCTCTTATAAAGAGGTCAAAGATCAGATCAAAAGACAGATCGCAATGGAAGATCTAGGTGAAAAGGCGAATGTCAAAACCCTGTGGAAAGAAGCAAACGTCACATGGTTTTACGATGGAGAGCAGGACTAAAAGCATTGACAAAATTTTTCGAAATTGATAATTTAATATTAATACAATAAAATTACTCGGAGATAGAGGTGTTAGTGATGGCTCGTATTGCAAATTCAATTTTTGAACTTATAGGAAATACACCAGTCGTTAAATTAAACCGTATAGTAGATGAAGACAGTGCGGATGTCTACTTGAAACTCGAATATATGAATCCGGGCAGCAGTGTAAAGGATCGTATTGCGTTAGCTATGATCGAGGATGCTGAAGCGAAAGGTAAATTAAAAGCTGGCGACACGCTCATTGAGCCAACAAGTGGAAACACAGGAATTGGCCTCGCAATGGTAGCCGCAGCGAAAGGAATCAATGCGATTTTGGTTATGCCTGATACCATGAGTCAGGAGCGCCGCAACCTATTACGTGCTTATGGTGCAGAGCTTGTATTAACACCAGGTGCTGAAGGAATGAAAGGTGCGATCAAAAAAGCAGAGGAACTCGCTGAAGAGCATGGTTATTTCATGCCGCAGCAGTTTAGCAACGAAGCTAATGCTGAAATTCACCGCCGCACAACGGGG
The DNA here is from genome assembly GCF_001857925.1 of Bacillus xiamenensis. Classification (NCBI taxonomy): domain Bacteria; kingdom Bacillati; phylum Bacillota; class Bacilli; order Caryophanales; family Bacillaceae; genus Bacillus; species Bacillus xiamenensis. Next base: position 1,547,198 of record NZ_CP017786.1, on the reverse strand, counting down.
AAAGAAATTCTTGAACAGTTTGATGGCGAGCTTGATGCATTTATTGCAGGAGTTGGTACGGGCGGAACAATTACGGGTGCTGGTGAAGTTCTGAAAGAAGCCATCCCATCTATTCAGCTTTATGCGGTAGAACCAACAGATTCCCCTGTATTATCAGGAGGAAAGCCAGGTCCGCATAAAATCCAAGGAATTGGAGCAGGATTTGTGCCTTCCATCTTGAACACGGAAATTTATGACGGCATTATCCAAGTGAAAAACGAAGATGCATTTGAGCTTGCAAGAAAGGCAGCAAAAGAAGAAGGAATCCTTGGCGGTATTTCTTCAGGAGCAGCCATTTACGCAGCGCTTCAAACAGCGAAGAAGCTTGGTAAAGGGAAAAAGGTTCTAGCGATCATCCCAAGTAACGGAGAGCGTTACCTCAGTACTCCTCTTTATCAATTCGATTAAACGATACACCCCAGCATTTGCTGGGGTTTTTTCATGAATTCTGAAGATGGAAAGCAAATACTATTTTCTAAATAAATAGGATTGCATTACAATAAGATTAATGAAAATGAAAAAGGATGATAACATGACACAACGCAGGCCGATGGGCATCAAAATTCCTTTTACGAAAGATGCATTCTTGAAAAGATACGAACAATTAACGGCGCGTGAAACGCACCATGTTCTTCTTGAAAGTGCACGTGGCGGAGCATACAGTATTGCTGGCATTCACCCGATCGCTAAAGCGAAAGGGAAAGATGGAATGACAACCATTCATTATCAAGATGAGGTTCTGTTCAAAGAAGGCGACCCATTTAGAGCCTTTGCAGATTGGTTTCAAACCCTTCAAACGGAAACGAATGAGGAATATCCTGACTTTCAAGGCGGAGCGATTGGGTTTTTAAGCTATGATTATGCAAGATATATCGAGCATTTTAAAATGCTGTCAATTGATGATCTCAAAACACCGGATCTGTATTTTCTCGTGTTTAATGATGTTGCGGTCTTTGATCATAAAGAAAACGTGCTCTGGCTGATCACTCATACAGAGGGAGACGAACCTGTGAGTGAAGTTCATCAAAGACTAGAAGAATGGAAGCGAAGCTGGACAAGCACATCAGAAGAATCAGCACATCATTCACCTGTCAACGTGTCTTCTTCGGAATTTGTACCGGCTGCGCCTTTTACTGAAGAAGCTTTCGGGGAAGCTGTAGAGAAAATTAAGCAATATATCGCTAGCGGTGATGTGTTCCAAGTGAACCTGTCCATTAGACAAGATGAACAGCTTCATACGCACCCATATCATTTATACAAAACATTACGTCAAGTGAACCCATCTCCTTATATGTCCTATCTGCACACGCCAGATTTCCAGATTGTTTGTGGATCTCCAGAGCTACTTATTAAGAAAAAAGGCACTCATCTAGAAACAAGACCGATTGCTGGCACAAGATCACGAGGCAAGGACGACGCAGAGGATCAAGCGCTGGCAAAAGAACTCATTGAAAATGAAAAAGAACGCGCAGAACATGTCATGCTTGTTGATCTTGAGCGGAATGACCTTGGCCGAGTGTCTACTTACGGCTCCGTACAGGTGAACGAATTCATGGCCATTGAGAAATATTCACACGTGATGCACATTGTCTCAAATGTACAAGGGGAACTCCGTGATGATTGTGATGCGGTCGATGTCATGAGAGCTGTATTCCCAGGCGGAACAATCACAGGTGCGCCAAAAGTGAGAACAATGGAAATCATAGAAGAACTTGAGCCAACAAGACGTGGGCTTTATACTGGATCTATAGGCTGGTTTGGATTCAATCAAGATATGCACTTCAATATCGTCATTCGTACGGCTTATTGTACAGAGGGCAAAGCCTTCATGCAGTCAGGTGCGGGCATTGTCATTGATTCTGTAGCAAAACACGAGTTTAAAGAATCCATTAAAAAAGCCTATGCAGTGAAAAAAGCATTACAGTTGAGCAAAGAAGAGACTATTTTGAGTTAGAGGTGAGCAGAGTATGATATTAATGATTGATAACTATGATTCATTTACGTACAACCTGGTCCAGTATTTAGGTGAGCTTGGAGAAGAGTTGATTGTGAAACGAAATGATCAAGTCACCATTCAAGAAATCGAACAGCTTAAGCCAGACTTTCTGATGATTTCTCCAGGACCATGCAGTCCGGATGAAGCGGGAATTAGTATGGAAGCGATTAAGCATTTTGCTGGGAAGATTCCGATTTTTGGTGTGTGTTTAGGTCATCAATCCATTGCACAAGTATTTGGTGGAGATGTGGTTCGCGCAGAGCGGTTAATGCACGGAAAAACGTCAGAGATTGAACATGACGGCAAAGGAGTTTTCACTGGACTCCAAAATCCACTCGTCGCAACGAGATATCATTCATTAATTGTCAAAGACGAGACGCTGCCTGAGTGCTTTATCAGAACAGCCAGCACAAAGGAAGGCGAACTCATGGCCATTCGCCATAAAGAACTGCCAATTGAAAGTGTTCAGTTCCATCCCGAATCGATTATGACGTCCTTCGGTAAAGAAATGCTCAAGAATTTCATTGAAACCTATCGTAAAAAGGGGAATGAAGTAAACGCATGATCATTTACCTGAACGGTCAGTATATAGAGGAGAAAGACGCGACTCTTTCTCCTTTTGATCATGGTTTTCTATATGGCATCGGTGTATTTGAAACATTTACCAGCCTGGCGGGACAAGTCTTCCTGTTAGATTGGCATCTTGAAAGGCTCAATCAAGCATTACTCGACCTTTGCATCGAATCCACAATAGAGAAACCATTTGTACTCGACATCATTCATACATTATTAACTCAAAATCGTATAGCCGATGGTCATGCGAGGATTCGCTTCAATGTTTCTGCGGGCAGAGGTAATGGCTTTTCTGCAGACCCTTATAAGGAGCCTGTCATTTTTGTAATGATCTCTCCATTCCGGCCTGAATCTATATTAGATGAAAAGCAGGGAGTCACTCTTGACACAAGAAGAAACACACCAGAAGGTCTAAGGCGGCTTAAGTCGCATCATTACATGAACAACTTGCTGGCTAAAAGAGAAGTAGGGAATGATCCATCGGTAGAGGGCATCTTTTTAACAAAAGAAGATGATGTGGCAGAAGGGATTACGTCGAATCTATTTTGGCGAAAAGAAGATGCGGTGTATACACCTTCACTTGATACAGGTATTTTAAATGGGATCACCCGCCGGTATTGTATCGAAACACTGCACGCTTTGGGGATTCCGCTAATAGAAGGAAGGTTTACACTCTCACACTTGCTGTCAGCTGATGAGGCGTGGATGACCAATTCGGTTCAAGGAATTGTGCCCTTTAAGAGTATCGGAGACATCATCCTGCCAAAAAACAAGCGAACGATCTCAACAAAGCTGAGAACACAATATACAAAAGAACGTCTAGAACATAAAGAGTAGGTGGACACAATGACACAACAAGTGATAAAACAGCCTAAAATCATACAAGCCAAGCACCATACCCTTAGTTATGAAGAGAAGACATTGGTCATGGGCATTTTAAATGTCACACCTGACTCTTTTTCAGATGGAGGAAAATTCAATCAAATCGATAAAGCGCTGGCTCATGCTAAGCAGCTGGTGGAAGATGGGGCGCATATTATTGATATTGGCGGAGAATCGACTCGGCCGGGAGCGTCGCTTGTCTCAGAGCAAGAGGAGCTTTCAAGAGTAATTCCTGTCATTGAGAAGATCACAGAAGAATTAGATATACCTATATCCATCGATACGTATAAAGCCCATGTCGCAGATGAGGCGGTGAAAGCAGGAGCCTCTATCATTAATGATGTATGGGGAGCAAAAGCCGATCCTCAAATGGCGCATGTGGCAGCGAAGCACAATGTACCCATCATCTTAATGCACAATCGACCTGAGCGAAACTACACACATTTGATTTCAGATATGATCGCAGATTTGAAGGAAAGTGTTCAAATCGTCAAACAAGCGGGTGTCCGTGATGACATGATTATATTAGACCCAGGTGTAGGATTTGCGAAAAATAAAACAGACAACCTGATGGTCATGAATGAACTTGAACATTTTTGCCGCCTTGGCTATCCACTGCTTCTAGCAACATCTCGAAAACGATTTATAGGGGCAGTCTTAGACCTTCCGCCTGAAGAACGTACTGAAGGAACGGGGGCAACGGTCTGTCTAGGGATTCAAAAGGGCAGTGCAATGGTCCGAGTACATGATGTGAAAGAAATCGCAAGAATGGCAAAAATGATGGATGCCATGCTGAATAAGGGAGGCGCTTATCATCGATAAAGTATATGTAAACGGAATGGAATTTTACGGCTATCATGGCGTATTTGCAGAAGAGAATAAACTAGGCCAGCGCTTTCGTGTGGACCTGACAGCTTCACTTGATTTAAGTAAGGCAGGACAAACGGATGACCTGAATGAGACCATTAACTATGCTGAGCTCTACAACATCTGCAAAAACATTGTAGAAGGTGAGCCGGTGAACCTCGTTGAAACGCTGACAGAAAGAATTGCAAACCAAGTGTTAACAGACTTTCCAGCAGTTCAGGAATGTACAGTAAAAGTGATTAAGCCAGATCCGCCAATTCCAGGACACTATCAGTCCGTTGCCATTGAAATGACGAGATCACGCGCATGAACAACACAGCATATATCGCCTTAGGCTCAAACATAGGAAAAAAAGAAACCTACCTAAAAGAAGCTGTCAAAAAACTTCACGAACATCCGGATGTTCAAGTGGAATTAATTTCATCTATATATGAGACAACACCCGTAGGCTACGAAAATCAAGATGACTTTTTAAACATGGCAGTGAAGATTTCCACCTCGCTTCGTCCAAATGAACTCTTGGCTTTGACTCAAAAAATCGAACAAGAGTTAGGTAGAACAAGAGAAGTGAGGTGGGGTCCACGAACGGCTGACCTTGACATTTTACTTTATAATCGTGAAAATATTGAAACAGAACAACTTGTGATTCCACATCCTAGAATGTACGAACGTTTATTCGTTCTTGTTCCGATGAGTGAGATTTGCCCAGAAATCGGCGAAGTTCAGATAAACGCCGTAACAGACCAAGAAGGTGTAAGCATATGGAAAAAGACATGTGGGGTAGAAGAATTCGTGCATACCGTAAGCTAAAAGGGTATACTCAGGAAGGGTTCGCCAAAAGACTGGGTATCTCTGTCTCTGTCTTAGGAGAAATTGAGCGAGGCAATCGATTACCAACAAACCAAATGGTTGGTCAAATAGCAGATGCTTTAAATATAACGGTGGAAGAACTTTCACCAATAATTGAAGAGGAAAGGAGGGGACATGATGTTTAAAATCGGAGATATCGAGATTAAAAACAAAGTGGTGCTCGCACCGATGGCTGGTGTGTGTAACTCTGCTTTCAGACTCACTGTGAAAGAGTTTGGAGCGGGCTTAGTCTGCGCTGAAATGGTCAGTGATAAAGCGATCTTGATTAATAATGCCAGAACGATGGGTATGCTGTACATTGATGAACGTGAAAAGCCGTTGAGCCTTCAGATATTTGGAGGAGAAAAAGACACACTTGTAGAAGCGGCAAAGTTTGTCGACCAGCATACAACGGCAGACATCATTGATATCAACATGGGCTGTCCTGTACCGAAGATCACGAAATGTGACGCAGGAGCAAAATGGCTGCTTGATCCAAACAAGATTTATGAAATGGTATCTGCTGTCGTAGAAGCTGTAGATAAACCTGTTACTGTCAAAATGAGAATGGGCTGGGACGAAGACCATGTTTTCGCTGTCGAAAATGCCCGTGCTGTTGAGAGAGCAGGCGGACAAGCCGTTGCACTTCACGGACGGACCCGTGTGCAAATGTACGAAGGAACAGCAAATTGGGATATCGTGAAAGAAGTAAAACAATCTGTTTCAATTCCTGTTATCGGGAATGGAGACGTCAAAACCCCTCAAGATGCAAAACGTATGCTTGATGAAACCGGTGTGGATGCTGTGATGATCGGAAGAGCCGCACTAGGAAACCCGTGGATGATTTACCGGACGGTTCATTATTTAGAAACGGGAGAACTGAAAGAAGAACCAAACATACGTGAAAAAATGTCAGTGTGCAAACTTCACTTAGACAGACTCATTGATCTGAAAGGTGAGCATGTCGCTGTCAGAGAAATGAGAAAGCATGCAGCATGGTACTTAAAAGGTGTGCGAGGCAATGCAGACGTAAGAAACCAAATCAATCAAAGTGAAACGAGAGCGGAGCTTGTACAAGTTCTTGATGACTTTACGATCGAAGCCGAGGCAAAAGAGCTTCAAAGAATAAAAGTAGGATAACTCTATCTTTCTTTTTGTAGCTCACTGCTAGTGCATACTGGCAGTTTTTCTGCTTTTCTCTGCAAAATACATTATTGGAGTGATATAAATGAGTAATGAAGGGCTTAATAACGAAGAATTAAATGACCAATTTCAAGTTAGACGTGACAAAATGAATAAAATGAGAGAAGAAGGTATCGATCCATTCGGTGAACGATATGACCGTTCTCATCAATCTGCGCAAATTATTGCTGAATATGACGAGTTTTCAAAAGAAGACCTAGAAGAAAAAGCGGTTCAAGTCACAATCGCAGGTCGTATGATGACAAAGCGCGGAAAAGGGAAAGCTGGCTTTGCGCACATTCAAGACTTAGAAGGACAAATTCAAATCTATGTGCGTAAAGATAGTGTAGGGGAAGAAGCTTACGAACTATTCAAGAGCTCAGACCTAGGCGATATCATCGGTGTGACAGGAACAGTATTTAAAACGAATGTGGGAGAACTTTCAATTAAAGCAACCGGATTTGAGATTCTCACAAAAGCACTTCGCCCGCTTCCTGATAAATATCATGGCTTAAAAGATGTAGAACAACGCTATCGTCAGCGCTACCTTGACTTAATTGTCAATCCAGAAAGTAAGCAGACGTTCATCATGCGAAGCAAAATCATTCAATCAATGAGAAGATACTTAGATTCTAAAGGATACCTAGAAGTTGAAACACCAACAATGCATAGCATCCCTGGCGGTGCATCAGCTCGTCCTTTCATTACTCATCACAATGCACTTGATATGCCGCTTTATATGCGTATTGCGATCGAGCTGCATTTAAAACGTCTCATTGTCGGCGGCCTAGAGAAAGTATACGAGATTGGCCGCGTATTCCGTAACGAAGGGGTATCTACTCGTCATAACCCGGAATTTACAATGATCGAGCTGTATGAAGCATACGCAGACTATAAAGACATCATGAACTTAACCGAAAACCTGATTGCTCATATTGCCCAAGAGGTGTTAGGGACAACAACGATTCAATATGGTGAAGATGAAATTGATCTAAAACCAGAGTGGAAGAGACTTCATATGGTTGAAGCGGTCAAAGAAGCAACAGGTGTAGACTTCTGGCAGGAGATGTCTGTAGAAGAAGCGAAACAGCATGCTGCTGATCACGGTATTGAAATCACGAAAAACATGACAGTAGGACATATTATCAATGAGTTCTTCGAGCAAAAAGTAGAAGAAACGCTGGTTCAGCCTACCTTTATTTACGGACACCCAGTCGAGATTTCTCCATTAGCTAAGAAAAACCCTGAAGATCCGCGCTTCACGGACCGCTTTGAGCTATTCATTGTGCGCCGTGAACACGCAAATGCATTCACAGAGCTGAACGATCCAATCGATCAAAGAGAACGCTTTGAAGCTCAATTAAAAGAACGTGAAGAAGGAAATGACGAAGCGCATCTCATGGATGACGATTTTGTTGAAGCATTGGAATATGGAATGCCGCCAACCGGCGGACTAGGAATCGGTATCGACCGATTAATCATGCTACTAACAAACTCTCCATCAATCAGAGATGTACTGCTTTTCCCTCAAATGAGAAACCGTTAATACATCAACAAAAGCGCCATTTTAACTGTGGCGCTTTTTATTTTTCATAAAATGAAACTTTTTTCATAAAAACTATTGCAAGAAGAGAATCCAGGTGGTATATTATTATTCGTTGCCGCAAAACAGCAACAAGGTTAAAAAAGAAATTGAAAAAACTTCTTGACTTTAACCAAGACAAAATGATAAGATATTAAAGTCGCTTACGAGCGATAACGAAAATGATCTTTGAAAACTAAACAAGACAAAACGTACCTGTTAATTCGAGTTTTAATAAAAAAATCCTATGAAACATCATAGGTAGTCAGTCAAACTGACGAGGCAGGAAATGATCACATGCTAAGTTCGCTACATCGTGTAGCAACGCATGTGTGATATGCATCCTGCATACCTCGGAGAGTTTGATCCTGGCTCAGGACGAACGCTGGCGGCGTGCCTAATACATGCAAGTCGAGCGGACAGAAGGGAGCTTGCTCCCGGATGTTAGCGGCGGACGGGTGAGTAACACGTGGGTAACCTGCCTGTAAGACTGGGATAACTCCGGGAAACCGGAGCTAATACCGGATAGTTCCTTGAACCGCATGGTTCAAGGATGAAAGACGGTTTCGGCTGTCACTTACAGATGGACCCGCGGCGCATTAGCTAGTTGGTGAGGTAACGGCTCACCAAGGCGACGATGCGTAGCCGACCTGAGAGGGTGATCGGCCACACTGGGACTGAGACACGGCCCAGACTCCTACGGGAGGCAGCAGTAGGGAATCTTCCGCAATGGACGAAAGTCTGACGGAGCAACGCCGCGTGAGTGATGAAGGTTTTCGGATCGTAAAGCTCTGTTGTTAGGGAAGAACAAGTGCAAGAGTAACTGCTTGCACCATGACGGTACCTAACCAGAAAGCCACGGCTAACTACGTGCCAGCAGCCGCGGTAATACGTAGGTGGCAAGCGTTGTCCGGAATTATTGGGCGTAAAGGGCTCGCAGGCGGTTTCTTAAGTCTGATGTGAAAGCCCCCGGCTCAACCGGGGAGGGTCATTGGAAACTGGGAAACTTGAGTGCAGAAGAGGAGAGTGGAATTCCACGTGTAGCGGTGAAATGCGTAGAGATGTGGAGGAACACCAGTGGCGAAGGCGACTCTCTGGTCTGTAACTGACGCTGAGGAGCGAAAGCGTGGGGAGCGAACAGGATTAGATACCCTGGTAGTCCACGCCGTAAACGATGAGTGCTAAGTGTTAGGGGGTTTCCGCCCCTTAGTGCTGCAGCTAACGCATTAAGCACTCCGCCTGGGGAGTACGGTCGCAAGACTGAAACTCAAAGGAATTGACGGGGGCCCGCACAAGCGGTGGAGCATGTGGTTTAATTCGAAGCAACGCGAAGAACCTTACCAGGTCTTGACATCCTCTGACAACCCTAGAGATAGGGCTTTCCCTTCGGGGACAGAGTGACAGGTGGTGCATGGTTGTCGTCAGCTCGTGTCGTGAGATGTTGGGTTAAGTCCCGCAACGAGCGCAACCCTTGATCTTAGTTGCCAGCATTCAGTTGGGCACTCTAAGGTGACTGCCGGTGACAAACCGGAGGAAGGTGGGGATGACGTCAAATCATCATGCCCCTTATGACCTGGGCTACACACGTGCTACAATGGACAGAACAAAGGGCTGCGAGACCGCAAGGTTTAGCCAATCCCACAAATCTGTTCTCAGTTCGGATCGCAGTCTGCAACTCGACTGCGTGAAGCTGGAATCGCTAGTAATCGCGGATCAGCATGCCGCGGTGAATACGTTCCCGGGCCTTGTACACACCGCCCGTCACACCACGAGAGTTTGCAACACCCGAAGTCGGTGAGGTAACCTTTATGGAGCCAGCCGCCGAAGGTGGGGCAGATGATTGGGGTGAAGTCGTAACAAGGTAGCCGTATCGGAAGGTGCGGCTGGATCACCTCCTTTCTAAGGATATATGGAGCAGTGTGCGTTTTGGTCTTGTTTAGTTTTGAAGGATCATTCCTTCAAAACATGTCTCTAGCGAGACAGGATTGTTCTTTGAAAACTAGATAACAATAAGTAATACATTCACATTGAATGCAATGCAAAGTTCATCACACATAGTGATTCTTTCTAAAGTAAGAAATGGTTAAGTTAGAAAGGGCGCACGGTGGATGCCTTGGCACTAGGAGCCGATGAAGGACGGGACGAACACCGATATGCTTCGGGGAGCTGTAAGCAAGCTTTGATCCGGAGATTTCCGAATGGGGAAACCCACTGCTCGTAATGGAGTAGTATCCATACTTGAATACATAGAGTATGAGAAGGCATACCCGGGGAACTGAAACATCTAAGTACCCGGAGGAAGAGAAAGCAAATGCGATTCCCTGAGTAGCGGCGAGCGAAACGGGAACAGCCCAAACCAAGAGGCTTGCCTCTTGGGGTTGTAGGACACTCTATACGGAGTTACAAAGGAATGATATAAGCGAAGAGGTCTGGAAAGGCCCGCCAGAGAAGGTAACAGCCCTGTAACTGAAATGTCATTCTCTCCAGAGTGGATCCTGAGTACGGCGGAACACGTGAAATTCCGTCGGAATCCGGGAGGACCATCTCCCAAGGCTAAATACTCCCTAGTGACCGATAGTGAACCAGTACCGTGAGGGAAAGGTGAAAAGCACCCCGGAAGGGGAGTGAAATAGATCCTGAAACCGTGTGCCTACAAGTAGTCAGAGCCCGTTAACGGGTGATGGCGTGCCTTTTGTAGAATGAACCGGCGAGTTACGATCCCGTGCAAGGTTAAGCAGAAGATGCGGAGCCGCAGCGAAAGCGAGTCTGAATAGGGCGCATGAGTACGTGGTCGTAGACCCGAAACCAGGTGATCTACCCATGTCCAGGGTGAAGTTCAGGTAACACTGAATGGAGGCCCGAACCCACGCACGTTGAAAAGTGCGGGGATGAGGTGTGGGTAGGGGTGAAATGCCAATCGAACCTGGAGATAGCTGGTTCTCTCCGAAATAGCTTTAGGGCTAGCCTCAAGGTAAGAGTCTCGGAGGTAGAGCACTGATTGGACTAGGGGCCCCTACCGGGTTACCGAATTCAGTCAAACTCCGAATGCCGATGACTTATCCTTGGGAGTCAGACTGCGAGTGATAAGATCCGTAGTCGAAAGGGAAACAGCCCAGACCGCCAGCTAAGGTCCCAAAGTATACGTTAAGTGGAAAAGGATGTGGAGTTGCTTAGACAACCAGGATGTTGGCTTAGAAGCAGCCACCATTTAAAGAGTGCGTAATAGCTCACTGGTCGAGTGACTCTGCGCCGAAAATGTACCGGGGCTAAACGTATCACCGAAGCTGCGGACTGTTCTTACGAACAGTGGTAGGAGAGCGTTCTAAGGGCTGTGAAGCCAGACCGGAAGGACTGGTGGAGCGCTTAGAAGTGAGAATGCCGGTATGAGTAGCGAAAGACGGGTGAGAATCCCGTCCACCGAATGCCTAAGGTTTCCTGAGGAAGGCTCGTCCGCTCAGGGTTAGTCGGGACCTAAGCCGAGGCCGAAAGGCGTAGGCGATGGACAACAGGTTGATATTCCTGTACCACCTCCTCACCATTTGAGCAATGGGGGGACGCAGGAGGATAGGGTAAGCGCGGTAATGGATATCCGCGTCCAAGCAGTTAGGCTGGGAAATAGGCAAATCCGTTTCCCGTGAAGGCTGAGCTGTGATGGCGAGCGAAATTTAGTAGCGAAGTTCCTGATTCCACACTGCCAAGAAAAGCCTCTAGCGAGGTGAGAGGTGCCCGTACCGCAAACCGACACAGGTAGGCGAGGAGAGAATCCTAAGGTGATCGAGAGAACTCTCGTTAAGGAACTCGGCAAAATGACCCCGTAACTTCGGGAGAAGGGGTGCTTCTTAGGGTGTTAAAGCCCCGAGAAGCCGCAGTGAATAGGCCCAGGCGACTGTTTAGCAAAAACACAGGTCTCTGCGAAGCCGTAAGGCGAAGTATAGGGGCTGACGCCTGCCCGGTGCTGGAAGGTTAAGAGGAGCGCTTAGCGTAAGCGAAGGTGCGAATTGAAGCCCCAGTAAACGGCGGCCGTAACTATAACGGTCCTAAGGTAGCGAAATTCCTTGTCGGGTAAGTTCCGACCCGCACGAAAGGCGCAACGATCTGGGCACTGTCTCAACGAGAGACTCGGTGAAATTATAGTACCTGTGAAGATGCAGGTTACCCGCGACAGGACGGAAAGACCCCGTGGAGCTTTACTGCAGCCTGATATTGAATGTTGGTACAGCTTGTACAGGATAGGTAGGAGCCTTGGAAACCGGAGCGCTAGCTTCGGTGGAGGCATCGGTGGGATACTACCCTGGCTGTATTGACCTTCTAACCCGCTGCCCTTATCGGGCAGGGAGACAGTGTCAGGTGGGCAGTTTGACTGGGGCGGTCGCCTCCTAAAATGTAACGGAGGCGCCCAAAGGTTCCCTCAGAATGGTTGGAAATCATTCGCAGAGTGTAAAGGCACAAGGGAGCTTGACTGCGAGACCTACAAGTCGAGCAGGGACGAAAGTCGGGCTTAGTGATCCGGTGGTTCCGCATGGAAGGGCCATCGCTCAACGGATAAAAGCTACCCCGGGGATAACAGGCTTATCTCCCCCAAGAGTCCACATCGACGGGGAGGTTTGGCACCTCGATGTCGGCTCATCGCATCCTGGGGCTGTAGTCGGTCCCAAGGGTTGGGCTGTTCGCCCATTAAAGCGGTACGCGAGCTGGGTTCAGAACGTCGTGAGACAGTTCGGTCCCTATCCGTCGCGGGCGCAGGAAATTTGAGAGGAGCTGTCCTTAGTACGAGAGGACCGGGATGGACGCACCGCTGGTGTACCAGTTGTTCTGCCAAGGGCATCGCTGGGTAGCTATGTGCGGAAGGGATAAGTGCTGAAAGCATCTAAGCATGAAGCCCCCCTCAAGATGAGATTTCCCATTCCGCAAGGAAGTAAGATCCCTGAAAGATGATCAGGTTGATAGGTCTGAGGTGGAAGCGTGGTGACACGTGGAGCTGACAGATACTAATAGATCGAGGACTTAACCTATATTTAATGTGAAGCATGAACATTGTTATCTAGTTTTGAGAGAACATTCTCTCCATCAGGTTTGGTGGCGATAGCGAAGAGGTCACACCCGTTCCCATACCGAACACGGAAGTTAAGCTCTTCAGCGCCGATGGTAGTTGGGGGTTTCCCCCTGTGAGAGTAGGACGCCGCCAAGCTTTTCTAAGGATCAGTTCCGTTTGGAACTGGTCTTTTTTGTGTTTCTTGAAATTTGCTTCTGTATCTATTGAAAAGTGACAGGTTTCTCATTGCATTCTTGATAAATATTATTTCTTCCTCTACACTTTGATTTCAAAGCGGATAACATTGTTTTTAGCATCTAAGCCCGCAGTTCAACTTGTTAATGGTCAATCTCAAAAATATAAAATGTCTAAAAAGGATTCTCCCGTTCGGCAGCCAGACAAAGAAAACGGCAGTATAGTGCCAATAGAACATTAAGTTCCTCAAAGAGAGCACAGGTCATCTATTAATGAGAGGAGGCACAGGATGAGTTCGTACTAGCTTGTATCTCATGTTAAAACTTTAATAATGGTGCAAGTCCATCCAGCATTTGATGGAACAGAAAAAATGAGATAAGACGGTCTTTTGAAACCTAGTGATGGCGATCATCATTGATACGAAAATATTTTCTCGGAAAAATAAAATAATAAAAGAAATTGATCGCTGAGTCTGCTATATGCGAGGATATTCTGAATAGAAACAAACATATGACAGCTTTTGAAATGATGTTTTGACAACGGCAGAGCCTCATCAGAGCAAAAAAACATAAAAAAATGAAAAAAAGACTTTTAAAATGATAAGACAAGTGGTAAACTTCTTTAGGTGCCTTAACGAAGAGATGAAAGAAACAACTTTAAAATAAATTCAAAAATTATTTTAAAAAAGTCTTTACAAACAATATCTTATCGTTATATAATACTATTTGTCAGATCGAGAGACATTCGAAACGACACAATATGGAGGATTAGCTCAGCTGGGAGAGCATCTGCCTTACAAGCAGAGGGTCGGCGGTTCGAGCCCGTCATCCTCCACCATATTTATTCTTACATAATGTTAGGATAGATAAAGCCGGTGTAGCTCAACTGGTAGAGCAACTGACTTGTAATCAGTAGGTTGGGGGTTCAAGTCCTCTTGCCGGCACCACTTTCATATGGTAAGATAGACAAGTCGCTTTAAAAGCGAGCCATTAGCTCAGTTGGTAGAGCATCTGACTTTTAATCAGAGGGTCGAAGGTTCGAGTCCTTCATGGCTCACCATGTTCATGCGGGTGTGGCGGAATTGGCAGACGCGCTAGACTTAGGATCTAGTGTCTTTATGACGTGGGGGTTCAAGTCCCTTCACCCGCATAGCCAAATAACATAAAGAAATCCTGTAATGCGGAAGTAGTTCAGTGGTAGAACACCACCTTGCCAAGGTGGGGGTCGCGGGTTCGAATCCCGTCTTCCGCTTATACCATCCACGCCGGGGTGGTGGAATTGGCAGACACACAGGACTTAAAATCCTGCGGTAGGTGACTACCGTGCCGGTTCAAGTCCGGCCCTCGGCATTATGAAATAAGCGCCCGTAGCTCAATTGGATAGAGCGTTTGACTACGGATCAAAAGGTTAGGGGTTCGACTCCTCTCGGGCGCGCCATTAAGATCGGGAAGTAGCTCAGCTTGGTAGAGCACTTGGTTTGGGACCAAGGGGTCGCAGGTTCGAATCCTGTCTTCCCGACCATCTTTTTATGGGGCCTTAGCTCAGCTGGGAGAGCGCCTGCCTTGCACGCAGGAGGTCAGCGGTTCGATCCCGCTAGGCTCCACCAATATGATCTTTGAAAACTAAACAAGACAAAACGTACCTGTTAATTCGAGTTTTAATAAAAAAACCCTATGAAACATCATAGGTAGTCAGTCAAACTGACGAGGCAGGAAATGATCACATGCTAAGTTCGCTACATCGTGTAGCAACGCATGTGTGATATGCATCCTGCATACCTCGGAGAGTTTGATCCTGGCTCAGGACGAACGCTGGCGGCGTGCCTAATACATGCAAGTCGAGCGGACAGAAGGGAGCTTGCTCCCGGATGTTAGCGGCGGACGGGTGAGTAACACGTGGGTAACCTGCCTGTAAGACTGGGATAACTCCGGGAAACCGGAGCTAATACCGGATAGTTCCTTGAACCGCATGGTTCAAGGATGAAAGACGGTTTCGGCTGTCACTTACAGATGGACCCGCGGCGCATTAGCTAGTTGGTGAGGTAACGGCTCACCAAGGCGACGATGCGTAGCCGACCTGAGAGGGTGATCGGCCACACTGGGACTGAGACACGGCCCAGACTCCTACGGGAGGCAGCAGTAGGGAATCTTCCGCAATGGACGAAAGTCTGACGGAGCAACGCCGCGTGAGTGATGAAGGTTTTCGGATCGTAAAGCTCTGTTGTTAGGGAAGAACAAGTGCAAGAGTAACTGCTTGCACCATGACGGTACCTAACCAGAAAGCCACGGCTAACTACGTGCCAGCAGCCGCGGTAATACGTAGGTGGCAAGCGTTGTCCGGAATTATTGGGCGTAAAGGGCTCGCAGGCGGTTTCTTAAGTCTGATGTGAAAGCCCCCGGCTCAACCGGGGAGGGTCATTGGAAACTGGGAAACTTGAGTGCAGAAGAGGAGAGTGGAATTCCACGTGTAGCGGTGAAATGCGTAGAGATGTGGAGGAACACCAGTGGCGAAGGCGACTCTCTGGTCTGTAACTGACGCTGAGGAGCGAAAGCGTGGGGAGCGAACAGGATTAGATACCCTGGTAGTCCACGCCGTAAACGATGAGTGCTAAGTGTTAGGGGGTTTCCGCCCCTTAGTGCTGCAGCTAACGCATTAAGCACTCCGCCTGGGGAGTACGGTCGCAAGACTGAAACTCAAAGGAATTGACGGGGGCCCGCACAAGCGGTGGAGCATGTGGTTTAATTCGAAGCAACGCGAAGAACCTTACCAGGTCTTGACATCCTCTGACAACCCTAGAGATAGGGCTTTCCCTTCGGGGACAGAGTGACAGGTGGTGCATGGTTGTCGTCAGCTCGTGTCGTGAGATGTTGGGTTAAGTCCCGCAACGAGCGCAACCCTTGATCTTAGTTGCCAGCATTCAGTTGGGCACTCTAAGGTGACTGCCGGTGACAAACCGGAGGAAGGTGGGGATGACGTCAAATCATCATGCCCCTTATGACCTGGGCTACACACGTGCTACAATGGACAGAACAAAGGGCTGCGAGACCGCAAGGTTTAGCCAATCCCACAAATCTGTTCTCAGTTCGGATCGCAGTCTGCAACTCGACTGCGTGAAGCTGGAATCGCTAGTAATCGCGGATCAGCATGCCGCGGTGAATACGTTCCCGGGCCTTGTACACACCGCCCGTCACACCACGAGAGTTTGCAACACCCGAAGTCGGTGAGGTAACCTTTATGGAGCCAGCCGCCGAAGGTGGGGCAGATGATTGGGGTGAAGTCGTAACAAGGTAGCCGTATCGGAAGGTGCGGCTGGATCACCTCCTTTCTAAGGATATATGGAGCAGTGTGCGTTTTGGTCTTGTTTAGTTTTGAAGGATCATTCCTTCAAAACATGTCTCTAGCGAGACAGGATTGTTCTTTGAAAACTAGATAACAATAAGTAATACATTCACATTGAATGCAATGCAAAGTTCATCACACATAGTGATTCTTTCTAAAGTAAGAAATGGTTAAGTTAGAAAGGGCGCACGGTGGATGCCTTGGCACTAGGAGCCGATGAAGGACGGGACGAACACCGATATGCTTCGGGGAGCTGTAAGCAAGCTTTGATCCGGAGATTTCCGAATGGGGAAACCCACTGCTCGTAATGGAGTAGTATCCATACTTGAATACATAGAGTATGAGAAGGCATACCCGGGGAACTGAAACATCTAAGTACCCGGAGGAAGAGAAAGCAAATGCGATTCCCTGAGTAGCGGCGAGCGAAACGGGAACAGCCCAAACCAAGAGGCTTGCCTCTTGGGGTTGTAGGACACTCTATACGGAGTTACAAAGGAATGATATAAGCGAAGAGGTCTGGAAAGGCCCGCCAGAGAAGGTAACAGCCCTGTAACTGAAATGTCATTCTCTCCAGAGTGGATCCTGAGTACGGCGGAACACGTGAAATTCCGTCGGAATCCGGGAGGACCATCTCCCAAGGCTAAATACTCCCTAGTGACCGATAGTGAACCAGTACCGTGAGGGAAAGGTGAAAAGCACCCCGGAAGGGGAGTGAAATAGATCCTGAAACCGTGTGCCTACAAGTAGTCAGAGCCCGTTAACGGGTGATGGCGTGCCTTTTGTAGAATGAACCGGCGAGTTACGATCCCGTGCAAGGTTAAGCAGAAGATGCGGAGCCGCAGCGAAAGCGAGTCTGAATAGGGCGCATGAGTACGTGGTCGTAGACCCGAAACCAGGTGATCTACCCATGTCCAGGGTGAAGTTCAGGTAACACTGAATGGAGGCCCGAACCCACGCACGTTGAAAAGTGCGGGGATGAGGTGTGGGTAGGGGTGAAATGCCAATCGAACCTGGAGATAGCTGGTTCTCTCCGAAATAGCTTTAGGGCTAGCCTCAAGGTAAGAGTCTCGGAGGTAGAGCACTGATTGGACTAGGGGCCCCTACCGGGTTACCGAATTCAGTCAAACTCCGAATGCCGATGACTTATCCTTGGGAGTCAGACTGCGAGTGATAAGATCCGTAGTCGAAAGGGAAACAGCCCAGACCGCCAGCTAAGGTCCCAAAGTATACGTTAAGTGGAAAAGGATGTGGAGTTGCTTAGACAACCAGGATGTTGGCTTAGAAGCAGCCACCATTTAAAGAGTGCGTAATAGCTCACTGGTCGAGTGACTCTGCGCCGAAAATGTACCGGGGCTAAACGTATCACCGAAGCTGCGGACTGTTCTTACGAACAGTGGTAGGAGAGCGTTCTAAGGGCTGTGAAGCCAGACCGGAAGGACTGGTGGAGCGCTTAGAAGTGAGAATGCCGGTATGAGTAGCGAAAGACGGGTGAGAATCCCGTCCACCGAATGCCTAAGGTTTCCTGAGGAAGGCTCGTCCGCTCAGGGTTAGTCGGGACCTAAGCCGAGGCCGAAAGGCGTAGGCGATGGACAACAGGTTGATATTCCTGTACCACCTCCTCACCATTTGAGCAATGGGGGGACGCAGGAGGATAGGGTAAGCGCGGTAATGGATATCCGCGTCCAAGCAGTTAGGCTGGGAAATAGGCAAATCCGTTTCCCGTGAAGGCTGAGCTGTGATGGCGAGCGAAATTTAGTAGCGAAGTTCCTGATTCCACACTGCCAAGAAAAGCCTCTAGCGAGGTGAGAGGTGCCCGTACCGCAAACCGACACAGGTAGGCGAGGAGAGAATCCTAAGGTGATCGAGAGAACTCTCGTTAAGGAACTCGGCAAAATGACCCCGTAACTTCGGGAGAAGGGGTGCTTCTTAGGGTGTTAAAGCCCCGAGAAGCCGCAGTGAATAGGCCCAGGCGACTGTTTAGCAAAAACACAGGTCTCTGCGAAGCCGTAAGGCGAAGTATAGGGGCTGACGCCTGCCCGGTGCTGGAAGGTTAAGAGGAGCGCTTAGCGTAAGCGAAGGTGCGAATTGAAGCCCCAGTAAACGGCGGCCGTAACTATAACGGTCCTAAGGTAGCGAAATTCCTTGTCGGGTAAGTTCCGACCCGCACGAAAGGCGCAACGATCTGGGCACTGTCTCAACGAGAGACTCGGTGAAATTATAGTACCTGTGAAGATGCAGGTTACCCGCGACAGGACGGAAAGACCCCGTGGAGCTTTACTGCAGCCTGATATTGAATGTTGGTACAGCTTGTACAGGATAGGTAGGAGCCTTGGAAACCGGAGCGCTAGCTTCGGTGGAGGCATCGGTGGGATACTACCCTGGCTGTATTGACCTTCTAACCCGCTGCCCTTATCGGGCAGGGAGACAGTGTCAGGTGGGCAGTTTGACTGGGGCGGTCGCCTCCTAAAATGTAACGGAGGCGCCCAAAGGTTCCCTCAGAATGGTTGGAAATCATTCGCAGAGTGTAAAGGCACAAGGGAGCTTGACTGCGAGACCTACAAGTCGAGCAGGGACGAAAGTCGGGCTTAGTGATCCGGTGGTTCCGCATGGAAGGGCCATCGCTCAACGGATAAAAGCTACCCCGGGGATAACAGGCTTATCTCCCCCAAGAGTCCACATCGACGGGGAGGTTTGGCACCTCGATGTCGGCTCATCGCATCCTGGGGCTGTAGTCGGTCCCAAGGGTTGGGCTGTTCGCCCATTAAAGCGGTACGCGAGCTGGGTTCAGAACGTCGTGAGACAGTTCGGTCCCTATCCGTCGCGGGCGCAGGAAATTTGAGAGGAGCTGTCCTTAGTACGAGAGGACCGGGATGGACGCACCGCTGGTGTACCAGTTGTTCTGCCAAGGGCATCGCTGGGTAGCTATGTGCGGAAGGGATAAGTGCTGAAAGCATCTAAGCATGAAGCCCCCCTCAAGATGAGATTTCCCATTCCGCAAGGAAGTAAGATCCCTGAAAGATGATCAGGTTGATAGGTCTGAGGTGGAAGCGTGGTGACACGTGGAGCTGACAGATACTAATAGATCGAGGACTTAACCTATATTTAATGTGAAGCATGAACATTGTTATCTAGTTTTGAGAGAACATTCTCTCCATCAGGTTTGGTGGCGATAGCGAAGAGGTCACACCCGTTCCCATACCGAACACGGAAGTTAAGCTCTTCAGCGCCGATGGTAGTTGGGGGTTTCCCCCTGTGAGAGTAGGACGCCGCCAAGCTTTTCTAAGGATCAGTTCCGTTTGGAACTGGTCTTTTTTGTGTTTTTGGAAGGTTTGGCACCAGATAAATGTGGAAATAATATTGTTAGTTGAGCGATTATCTTGAAAAATCGACCGAAAAAATTTATAGTAAGATTAAAGTCAAATATAGTCAAAGTCAATGGAGGAGGAGGCGGAGTGGCACAAAATATTTCTGATATCATCGAACAGTATTTGAAGGAAGTCTTGGATCAGAATGGTCGAGAAATATTAGAAATTAAACGCAATGAGATTGCAGATAAGTTTCAATGCGTACCTTCACAAATTAACTATGTTATCAATACACGCTTTACGAGCGAAAGAGGTTATATCGTCGAAAGTAAGCGTGGCGGCGGTGGCTATATCCGAATCATTAAAGTCAAAATGAATGATGAAATCGATTTATTGAACAACATCATTTCCCAAATACGTCATCGTTTATCACAGGCTGCATCTGATCATATCATCATGCGTCTTGTTGAAAACAACATTTTATCCGAAAGAGAAGCAAAGATGATGATTAGTGTCATGGACCGTTCTGTTCTACACATTGATTTACCTGAACGAGATGAACTGCGGGCTAGGATGATGAAAGCGATGTTAAATGCTTTAAAATTAAAGTAAAGCGGGTGAAAAGATTGATTTGTCAAGAATGTAATGAGAGACCAGCCACTTTTCACTTTACGAAAGTTATAAATGGAGAAAAACAAGAAATGCACATATGTGAACAATGTGCAAAAGAAAACAGTGATTCATATGCTATGAGTGGAAACCAAGGTTTCTCGATTCACAACTTATTATCGGGCTTGTTGAATATTGATCCTAGCTTTACCACAAGTGCTAATAAAGGATCATCTATTTTTCAAGAAGCGAGAGAAGTGGATCAATGTCCTAAGTGTGGCTTAACCTTTCAGCAGTTTAGAAAAACAGGCCGTTTTGGCTGTTCAGAATGTTATGGAACATTTGATCAGTATTTAAATCCTGTTCTGCGAAAAGTCCATAGTGGAAATACAGTCCATAATGGAAAAATTCCTAAACGGATTGCCGGCAGTCTGCATGTTCGCCGGAAACTTGAGTTAATGCAGCAAGAGCTAAAGCAGCTGATTGAACAGGAAGAGTTCGAAAAAGCAGCGGAAGTTCGAGATCAAATTCGTGCATTAGAGCATGAGCAATCTCAGCAGAGGGAGGGAGAATAACGACATGTCGCTCCAACATTTTATTCAAGACGCATTAAGTCAGTGGATGAAACAAAAAGGACCAGAAAGTGACATTGTTCTAAGCAGTCGTATTCGGCTGGCACGCAATCTAGAGCATGTTCGTTTCCCAACTCAGTTTTCTCAGGAGGAGGCTGAAACTGTTCTCCAGCAATTCGAGCAAAAGTTTGCGAGCCAGAAAGTGAAGGACATTGGACATTTTGTTCTGATTCGAATGAATGAAACGCAGCCTTTGGCCAAGAGGGTACTTGTTGAAAAGCATTTGATTAGCCCACATTTAGCTGAATCAAGATTTGGCGGCTGTTTGCTTTCAGAAAATGAAGAAATCAGTGTGATGCTGAATGAAGAAGACCATATTCGTATTCAATGCTTGTTCCCAGGATTCCAGCTGGCTAATGCACTAAAAGTGGCTAATCAGATAGACGACTGGATTGAAGAGCAAGTCGATTATGCGTTTTCTGAGAAGCGAGGATACTTAACGAGCTGTCCGACCAATGTAGGTACAGGTATTAGGGCTTCAGTCATGATGCACCTGCCGGCATTGGCTCTGACAAGACAAATGAATCGTATTATTCCTGCAATTAATCAATTAGGTCTTGTGGTCAGAGGAATTTATGGTGAGGGTAGCGAAGCAATAGGGAACATCTTTCAAATTTCAAATCAGATGACACTTGGTCAATCAGAAGAAGATATTGTCGATGATTTGAATAGTGTGACGGCACAGCTTATTGAGCAAGAGCGATCTGCACGAAAAGCATTATATCAAACGTCTAAAATTGAACTTGAGGACAGAGTGTACCGTTCCTTGGGGATTTTGGCCAATTGCCGCATGATTGAATCCAAGGAAACGGCGAAGTGTTTGTCAGATGTGCGGCTTGGAATAGATTTAGGTATCATTAAGGGGCTTTCAAGTAATATACTGAATGAACTCATGATTTTGACACAGCCTGGCTTCCTGCAGCAATATTCAGGTGGAGCCTTGGAACCAAATGAAAGAGATATAAAACGAGCAGCCATTATTAGAGAAAGGCTGCGCCTAGAAATGCATAGGAATGGACAGGAGGATGAAACGATATGATGTTTGGAAGATTCACTGAAAGAGCTCAAAAGGTATTAGCACTTGCACAAGAAGAAGCCATTCGCCTTGGCCATAAGAATATTGGAACAGAGCACATTTTACTTGGTCTTGTACGTGAAGGTGAGGGCATCGCCGCAAAAGCATTAGAAGCACTGGGCCTTGTTTCAGATAAAATCCAAAAAGAAGTCGAGAGCTTGATTGGAAGAGGGCAAGAGGTGTCTCAAGCGATTCCTCATTATACGCCTAGAGCGAAGAAGGTCACTGAGCTTTCTATGGATGAAGCAAGAAAGCTTGGTCATTCCTATGTAGGGACAGAACATATTCTTTTAGGTCTTATTCGCGAGGGAGAGGGTGTAGCTGCCCGTGTCTTAAATAACCTCGGAGTGAGCTTAAATAAAGCACGCCAGCAAGTATTGCAGCTTCTTGGCAGCAATGAAACGGGTGCATCTGCGGCAGGATCTAATAGCAATGCAAATACACCAACTTTAGATAGTCTGGCAAGAGACTTAACGGCTATTGCGAAAGAGGACAGCTTGGACCCTGTCATTGGACGAAGCAAAGAAATTCAACGTGTTATTGAGGTTTTAAGTAGAAGAACAAAGAATAACCCTGTGCTGATTGGGGAGCCTGGTGTTGGTAAAACAGCCATTGCAGAAGGTCTGGCGCAGCAAATTATTCACAACGAAGTGCCTGAAATCCTTCGTGATAAACGAGTGATGACACTTGATATGGGAACCGTAGTTGCGGGAACGAAATATCGCGGGGAATTCGAGGATCGTTTGAAAAAAGTCATGGACGAAATTCGTCAGGCTGGAAATATCATTCTCTTCATTGATGAGCTTCATACACTGATCGGTGCAGGTGGAGCAGAGGGTGCGATTGACGCGTCTAATATTCTGAAACCATCCTTGGCACGTGGTGAGCTTCAATGTATCGGGGCTACAACGTTAGATGAGTACCGTAAATACATTGAGAAGGATGCTGCGCTTGAACGCCGATTCCAGCCAATTCAAGTCGATCAACCGTCTGTTGAAGAAAGTATTCAAATCTTAAGAGGGCTTAGAGACCGTTATGAAGCACATCACCGTGTGTCGATTACAGATGAAGCCATTGAAGCGGCGGTAAAGCTTTCTGACCGTTATATCTCTGATCGTTTCCTTCCAGATAAGGCGATTGATTTAATTGATGAGGCAGGTTCGAAAGTCCGTTTGCGTTCTTTCACAACACCGCCGAACCTAAAGGAACTTGAGCAAAAGCTGGATGAAGTTCGTAAGGAAAAGGATGCGGCTGTTCAAAGTCAGGAATTTGAAAAAGCAGCTTCTCTTCGTGATACAGAGCAGCGCTTGCGTGAAAAAGTAGAAGTGACAAAGAAATCGTGGAAAGAAAAGCAGGGACAAGAGAATTCAGAGGTATCTGTAGATGATATTGCGATGGTTGTCTCTAGCTGGACGGGAGTGCCTGTTTCAAAAATTGCCCAAACGGAAACAGATAAGCTTCTGAATATGGAACAATTGCTCCACTCCCGCGTCATTGGACAGGATGAAGCGGTTGTCGCTGTAGCAAAAGCAGTGAGACGTGCCCGTGCTGGTCTAAAAGATCCGAAGCGTCCGATTGGCTCCTTTATTTTCTTAGGTCCAACAGGTGTTGGTAAGACTGAGCTTGCAAGAGCACTCGCCGAGTCTATTTTCGGTGATGAAGAAGCGATGATCCGTATTGATATGTCTGAATACATGGAAAAACACTCTACTTCAAGACTTGTTGGATCACCTCCAGGCTATGTTGGCTATGATGAGGGCGGCCAGCTGACTGAAAAAGTGAGAAGAAAGCCGTATTCTGTCGTGCTGTTAGATGAGATTGAAAAGGCGCATCCTGATGTGTTTAATATCTTACTGCAAGTGTTAGAAGATGGCCGTCTCACTGATTCTAAAGGACGTACTGTTGACTTTAGAAATACAATTTTGATCATGACTTCAAACGTTGGAGCTAGTGAATTGAAGCGCAATAAATATGTTGGCTTTAACGTGCAGGATGAAGGTCAAAATTACAAAGATATGAAAGGCAAAGTGATGGGCGAGTTGAAACGTGCGTTTAGACCAGAGTTCATCAACCGTATTGATGAAATCATTGTCTTCCACTCACTTGAAAAGAAACATCTAAAAGAGATTGTGTCTCTCATGTCTGATCAATTAACAAAACGATTAAAAGAGCAAGACCTTTCAATCGAATTGACGGAAGCAGCAAAAGCGAAGATTGCTGAGGAAGGCGTAGACCTTGAGTATGGTGCTCGTCCGTTAAGAAGAGCGATTCAAAAGCACGTTGAGGATCGACTTTCTGAGGAATTGCTGAAGGGCAATATTGAAAAGGGTCAACATATTGTATTAGATGTAGAAGATGGGGAAATTGTCGTAAAAGCTACGGCTGCTACGAACTAATATAGTAAGAAAAAAGCGTGAGGCATACCAGTAAATTGTATGCCTCCCTTTACTTATTTTCTGACCAGTATAAGGAGTTGTATTCTTCAATCTATGGCTAAGACAAAATCAAAATTTATATGCCAATCGTGCGGTTATGAGTCAGCCAAATGGATGGGGAAATGTCCAGGCTGCGGCACGTGGAACAGTATGACAGAAGAGGTCGTTCGTAAAGAGCCGGCAAACCGTCGAAGTGCTTTTAATCATTCTGTTCAAACCATTCAAAAACCTTCACCTATATCTGCCATTGAAACATCCGAAGAACCCCGAATTAAAACGAATTTAGAAGAATTTAACCGAGTATTAGGAAGTGGAATTGTCAAAGGCTCTCTCGTTCTTATTGGCGGTGATCCTGGGATTGGAAAGTCCACACTATTATTACAAGTTTCAGCACAGCTCTCAGACAAGAATCAGAATGTGTTGTACATATCTGGTGAGGAATCGATTAAACAAACGAAGCTTAGAGCGGACCGCCTTGGCATTGAAAGTGCCTCTTTACATGTTTTGGCTGAAACCGATATGGAGTATATAACGTCTGCTATACAAGAGATGAAACCCGCTTTTGTGGTGGTGGATTCAATTCAAACCGTTTATCAAAGCGATATTACGTCAGCACCTGGATCTGTTTCTCAGGTGAGGGAATGCACAGCACAGCTGATGAAAATTGCTAAGACGAATGGTATTCCGATTTTTATCGTTGGTCACGTGACCAAAGAAGGCTCGATTGCAGGCCCGCGCCTGTTAGAGCATATGGTGGATACGGTTCTTTATTTTGAAGGGGAGCGGCACCATACGTTTCGCATTTTACGAGCGGTAAAAAACCGTTTTGGTTCAACGAATGAATTAGGGATTTTTGAAATGAGAGAGGAAGGGCTCTCAGAAGTTTTAAACCCATCAGAAATCTTCTTAGAAGAGCGGTCAGCAGGTGTATCTGGATCGTGTGTTGTTGCCTCAATGGAAGGAACAAGACCCGTTCTTGTGGAAATACAAGCATTAATTTCACCGACAAGCTTTGGAAACCCGCGGAGAATGGCCACAGGCCTTGATCATAATCGTGTGTCATTGCTCATGGCTGTGTTAGAAAAACGTGTAGGGCTGCTTCTGCAAAATCAAGATGCATATTTAAAGGTCGCAGGTGGTGTAAAGCTTGACGAACCAGCGATTGATTTGGCCATTGCCGTCAGTATTGCATCAAGCTTTAAAGACGCAGCGCCGCACCAAGCGGATTGCTTTATAGGAGAAGTTGGTCTGACGGGAGAAGTCAGAAGAGTTTCAAGAATTGAACAGCGTGTGCAGGAAGCTGCTAAACTAGGATTTAAGCGAATGTTTATTCCTCAGGCGAATATAGATGGATGGAAAAAGCCGAGAGGGATTGAGTTAGTCGGTGTAGAAAATGTAGCGGAGGCACTTCGTATTTCACTAGGGGGAGCATAGAAATGGAAAAAGAGAAAAAAGGAGCGAAAGAAGTCGATCTCTTAGATATCGTACAGTTTGTGGCACCAGGGACACCTTTGCGAGCAGGGATTGAAAACGTCCTGAGAGCCAATACTGGTGGACTGATTGTTGTTGGTTATAACGACAAAGTAAAAAGTGTGGTAGATGGAGGATTTCATATTAATTCCGCATTCTCCCCAGCACATTTATATGAATTGGCGAAGATGGATGGGGCCATTATTTTAAGCGATTCTGGTCAAAAAATCTTGTATGCGAATACACAGCTGATGCCAGATGCAACCATTCATTCATCAGAAACCGGCATGAGGCACCGAACAGCTGAGCGTGTAGCCAAGCAGACAGGTTGCTTAATCATTGCCATTTCTGAACGGAGAAACGTCATTACCTTATACCAAGGGAATCGTCGTTATACGCTGAAAGATATTGGTTTTATTTTAACAAAGGCCAATCAAGCCATACAAACGCTTGAAAAATATAAAACCATTTTAGATCACGCCATTTCTGCGTTAAGTGCCCTTGAATTTGAAGAGCTTGTGACCTTTGGTGATGTATTATCTGTATTGCATCGCTATGAAATGGTGCTTAGAATCAAAAATGAAATCAATATGTATATCAAAGAGCTCGGAACAGAAGGACACTTGATTCGTCTGCAGGTCAATGAGCTGATTACAGATATGGAGCAGGAAGCGGCCTTATTTATTAAAGATTACGTGAAAGAAAAAATCAAAGATCCATATGTTTTGCTTAAACAGCTCCAAGATATGTCTAGCTTTGAACTTTTAGATGATGCCATTTTGTACAAGTTACTCGGCTATCCAGCATCTACAAATATTGACGATTATGTGTACACAAGAGGGTACAGATTACTTCACAAAATCCCTAGACTGCCTATGCCAATCGTTGAAAACGTGGTTGAAGCGTTTGGTGTGTTAGATCGAATTATGGAAGCAGATGTGCAAGAATTGGATGAAGTAGAAGGAATTGGAGAAGTAAGAGCGAAAAAGATAAAAAAAGGATTAAAAAGACTGCAAGAAAAACATTATATCGACCGTCAGCTATAAAACGAGAAATTTTTCTCAATCACGGTTAAAAATGGATGAATATGGGTATATTAATGATGCTTTTTGTTTTCTGTTTATCATAATAGGAAACTTAAACATATATCAATGTCAGGTGAAGGTGGATTGACAGATGGAAAATAAAGGAGGTGAAGGTATGTTAAAAAGAATCGTTCAGGCGTTTTTTATCATTTTCGGTGCAGTTGTGGGGATTTTTATTATTCCAGAGTTATTTCTACTGTTAAATGTAAAGGACATACCTTTCGTAACAAATGCTTACTCTTCAGCACTAATAGGAGCCGCTGTGTTTTTTATCATCGGTAAATGGTGCACAGACTATGTTGTTAATTGGGTGAAATGGATCGAGGATTCTCTATTGAAGGCGCCTCTTCCTGATCTTATATCTGGAAGTTTCGGTTTAGTATTTGGACTTATTCTAGCATATCTTATTGTAAACGTGATCCCGCTAAACAATATCCCATATCATATTTTTGGTACCATTATTCCGATTTTCCTGGCTTTCTTTTTAGGATACCTTGGATTTCAGGTAGGGTTTAAGAAGAAGGATGAAATGATGGGGCTGTTCTCTCGATCTGCAAAGGTCAGCAAGAAAAAAGGAGCGGCTGATGACGAACCTGAAATAGAAGATAAAAAGCTGAAAATTTTAGACACAAGTGTTATTATTGATGGAAGAATCGCAGATATTTGCCAAACTGGATTCTTAGAAGGAGTCATGGTCATTCCTCAATTTGTGCTAGAGGAATTGCAGCATATTGCAGACTCATCTGATGTATTAAAGAGAAATAGAGGCCGAAGAGGGCTTGATATTTTAAATCGTATTCAAAAAGAATTGGATATCAAAGTTGAAATTTACGAGGGTGACTTCGAAGACATTCAAGAGGTTGACAGCAAGCTTGTGAAGCTCGCTAAGTTAACTTCAGGTGTTGTTGTGACAAATGATTTTAATTTAAATAAAGTATGCGAACTTCAAAAAGTAGCAGTGTTAAACATCAATGATCTAGCCAATGCGGTCAAACCGGTTGTGTTGCCTGGGGAAGAAATGAAGGTACAGGTCATTAAAGATGGAAAAGAGCATAACCAAGGTGTTGCTTACTTAGATGACGGTACGATGATTGTGGTTGAAGAAGGGCGCAATTACATTGGGAAAGACATTGATGTGCTGGTCACAAGTGTGCTGCAAACTGCTGCTGGAAGAATGATTTTTGCGAAGCCAAAACTTCTGGAGAAGGCGCTCTAAAGGGAGAACGAACATGTATTATGAAGTAGTTATTCCGGCTGCGGGGCAGGGGAAGCGAATGAAGGCCGGCCGCAATAAGC
Source organism: Bacillus xiamenensis (assembly GCF_001857925.1). Taxonomy (NCBI): domain Bacteria; kingdom Bacillati; phylum Bacillota; class Bacilli; order Caryophanales; family Bacillaceae; genus Bacillus; species Bacillus xiamenensis. The sequence continues at coordinate 1,518,755 of NZ_CP017786.1, read as the reverse complement.
TTTTTATTGAATTGAAAAGAATGCCGGTCATCATCCACACACTGAAGGTGTTTGACGCTCACGCGCAATGCAAACGCATGATCTTAGCGATCAATGAAGAGGAGCGTCGTGACTTTGAAAGGCTACTAAAGGTACACGCTTTTCAAACGCCTGTTTCACTTGTCACTGGCGGTGAAGAACGGCAACAAAGTGTATATGAAGGATTGAAGGCTGTGCAAGATGCGGACATCGTGCTTGTTCATGATGGTGCAAGGCCTTTTATTAAGCATACACAGATTGATTTGCTCGTTAAAGCAGCGATTGAAAAAGGATCCGCAGTCGTAGCGGTACCAGTGAAAGACACAATCAAACGCGTTCAAGAAGGCAGAGTGGAACAAACCATTGAACGTCAGAGCTTGTGGGCAGTCCAGACCCCACAAGCTTTTCGTCATTCTATTTTAAAAGAGGCGCATGAATATGCGGAGCGGACAGGCTTTCTTGGAACAGATGACGCCAGCCTTGTTGAACAATTACACGGTGAGGATGTGTATATTGTTCAAGGAGACTATACCAATATTAAACTGACAACACCGGATGATTTATTGGTTGCCAAGGCAATTATGGATGCGGAAAGAGGGTACTAAATCATGTTTAGAATAGGACAAGGCTTTGATGTACATCAATTAACAGAGGGAAGGCCTCTTATTATCGGCGGTGTGACCATTCCTTATGAAAAGGGACTGCTTGGGCATTCAGACGCTGATGTACTGCTTCATACTGTGGCAGATGCCTGCCTTGGTGCGATTGCTGAAGGAGATATCGGTAGACATTTCCCAGACACGGATCCAGAGTTTAAGGATGCAGATTCTTTTAAGTTACTTCAGCATGTATGGGCACTTGTGAAAGAAAAAGGCTATACACTTGTGAATATCGATTGTACCATTATGGCGCAAAAGCCAAAGATGGCACCATACATTCAGCCAATGTGTGAGAAAATCGCGGAAGCCCTTGAGGCGGATGTCACACAGGTGAATGTCAAAGCAACAACGACAGAGAAACTTGGATTTACAGGAAGAGGCGAAGGAATTGCCTCTCAGGCAACAGTGCTTCTTCAGAAAAAGTAAAATCCATTTTGATGAGAATGGGTTTTGATGATAAAATACGTTTATAAAAAATGGTGTCAGGCAACATGATGCAGATGAAAGGAAGTTAAACTCATGGGAAATGAAGTGCGTGTTCGTTATGCACCGAGTCCAACTGGTCATTTACATATTGGGAATGCTAGAACGGCTCTTTTCAACTATTTGTTCGCACGCAACCAAGGCGGCAAATTTATTATTCGAATTGAAGATACAGATCAAAAGCGTAATATAGAAGGCGGAGAAGAAAGCCAGCTTCGTCATTTGCAGTGGCTCGGTATTGATTGGGATGAAAGCATTGATAAAGATGGCGGCTACGGTCCTTATAGACAATCAGAGCGTAATGACATTTACAAAAAATATTATGATGAGCTGCTAGAGAAGGATTTGGCGTATAAGTGCTATTGTACGGCTGAAGAACTAGAAGAAGAGCGTGAAGCACAAATCGCCCGCAGTGAAATGCCTCGATATTCTGGTAAATGCAGTCATTTATCAAAAGAAGAAGAGGACAAGCTCATTGCTGAAGGAAGAGAGCCAAGCATTCGCTTCCGTGTTCCAAAAGGAGAAATGATCAAATTTAACGACATGGTCAAAGGTGATATTTCGTTTGAAACTGACGGCATTGGTGACTTTGTCATTGTGAAGAAAGATGGTACACCGACTTATAACTTCGCTGTAGCAGTGGATGATCATTTGATGAAAATGACTCACATTCTTCGCGGAGAGGATCATATTTCGAATACACCTAAACAAATCATGGTCTTCAATGCATTTGGCTGGGATGTTCCGCTGTTCGGACATATGACGCTGATTGTAAACGAGAACCGCAAGAAATTAAGTAAGCGTGATGAATCCATTATTCAATTCATCGAGCAATATAAGAACTTGGGCTATTTACCAGAAGCTCTGTTTAACTTCATTGCATTACTTGGATGGTCTCCAGTCGGCGAAGAAGAATTATTTACAAAAGAGCAATTCATCGATATTTTTGATGTCAATCGACTTTCTAAGTCACCAGCTCTATTCGATATGCATAAACTAAAATGGGTGAATAACCAATATGTGAAAGCACTTGATCTCGATCAAGTTGTGGCATTAACACTTCCACATCTTCAAAAGGCAGGCAAAGTAAGCGAGCAGCTGACAGAAGAAGAAAACACATGGGTACGCAAACTCATTTCTCTATATCATGAGCAATTGAGCTACGGAGCAGAAATTGTTGAGTTAACAGAGTTGTTCTTTAAGGAGCAAATTGAGTATAATCAAGAGGCAAAGGAAGTTCTTGCAGAGGAGCAGGTGCCAGAAGTGATGGCCTCGTTTGCAGGTCAGCTTGAACGTCTTGAGTCTTTCACATCTGATGAAATCAAAGCGGCCATTAAAGCGGTACAAAAAGAAACCGGGCATAAAGGCAAGAAACTATTCATGCCAATTCGTGTGGCTGTCACAGGACAAACGCATGGCCCAGAGCTTCCACAAAGTATTGAACTGCTAGGTAAAGAAACGGTATTAAACCGTATTAAACAAATATAAGGAAAATCGTTGCGAGGGAGAAGTACAATGTTTTCGTCCATCACAGAAAGAGTCTTCATCGGCTGAAAGAGACTTATGGGCAGACGTTGGAAATGCACCCTCAAGACCCTTGAGGAACACGCAGGTTAGTATGCAAGGGCGGTACCCTCCGTTATGGGATTGAGTTGAGAAAGCTTGTGATAAGAGGCTTTCTAAACAGAGTGGAACCGCGTTTTCAAAACGTCTCTGTCATATGGCAGAGGCGTTTTTTTATTTGTCCAAAAAAAGAGAGCAAGTCCTAAGAGAGATTGATGGGGAAGAACGGGGGGAGCATGTGTTTTTCAAAATGCTGAAAGAAGATATTGATACTGTGTTTGATCAAGATCCTGCTGCTAGAAGCTATATTGAAGTAGTGCTAACCTATTCAGGGCTTCATGCGATTTGGGCTCATCGTATCGCGCACGCATTTTATAAGCGTAAGCTCTATTTTATTGCGCGGGTCATTTCTCAGGTCAGCCGGTTTTTCACAGGGGTTGAAATTCATCCAGCAGCGACAATCGGCAGACGGTTCTTCATTGATCACGGCATGGGCGTCGTGATTGGAGAAACATGTGAAATTGGCGATAACGTCACCGTTTTCCAAGGCGTGACCTTAGGGGGAACAGGGAAAGAAAAGGGAAAGCGTCATCCGACCATTTTAGACGATGCCCTGATTGCGACTGGTGCTAAGGTGCTTGGTTCCATTACCGTTGGAAAAGGGTCCAAGATTGGTGCGGGGTCTGTTGTGTTAAAAGACGTCCCAGACCATTCCACCGTTGTAGGTATACCTGGGCGAGTGGTCGTTCAAAATGGAAAGAAAATCAATCGTGATCTCAATCATCAAGATTTGCCAGATCCAGTTTCTGATCGTTTCAAAGAATTGGAGCGAGAAATGGAAAAGCTAAAACGTGAGCTGGCTTCATTGAGCAGAAAGGAAGAACAATCATGACAATCAATATTTATAATACATTGACACGTAAGAAGGAAGCGTTTGTCCCGCTTGAACCAGGAAAGGTCAAAATGTATGTGTGCGGACCAACCGTCTACAACTACATTCATATCGGGAATGCCAGACCGGCCATTGTATATGACACAGTACGTAAGTATTTAGAATACAGCGGCTATGATGTGCACTTTGTATCAAACTTTACGGATGTGGATGATAAACTCATCAAAGCAGCCAATGAATTAGGGGAAGATGTTCCAACGATTGCTGATCGATTTATTCAAGCATACTTTGAGGACGTCAGTGCACTCGGCTGCAAAAAGGCAGACCTTCACCCGCGAGTGACGGAAAATATGGATGATATCATTGCGTTTATCGCTACGTTGATCGAAAAAGGATACGCCTATGAAGCGGATGGTGACGTATATTACAGCACACGTTCTTTTGAAGGCTACGGAAAGCTTTCTCACCAATCAATTGATGAACTGAAGACGGGTGCTCGCATTCGTGTAGGTGAAAAGAAAAAAGATGCACTGGACTTTGCTTTATGGAAGGCTGCAAAGGATCAGGAAATCTCGTGGGATAGCCCATGGGGCAAAGGACGTCCAGGCTGGCACATTGAGTGCTCGGCCATGGTCAAAAAATATTTGGGCGATACGATCGACATTCATGCGGGCGGACAGGATTTAACGTTCCCTCACCACGAGAATGAGATTGCGCAATCCGAGGCTTTGACAGGGAAACCTTTTGCGAAGTATTGGATGCATAACGGGTATATTAATATTGAGAATGAAAAAATGTCAAAATCGCTTGGTAACTTTGTGCTGGTGCATGACATTATTAAAGAACAGGATCCAGATGTGCTTCGCTTCTTTATGTTATCTGTTCACTATCGTCATCCCATTAATTACTCAATTGATTTATTAGAAAGTACAAAGAGTGCGTTTAACAGACTGAAAACATCCTATGCTAATCTGCATCACCGCCTTGAGAGCAGTACCAATTTAACAGAGGATAACGCCGAATGGCTGACAAAGATTGAAGAACAGCGTGCGACATTTATTTCTGAAATGAATGATGACTTCAATACGGCAAATGCCATCTCTGTTTTATTTGAACTAGCGAAGCAGGCGAATTACTACATGGAACATGATCATACTTCTGAAGAAGTGATCAAAGCATTTATTGGCTTGTTCCAAGAAATCACATCCGTCCTTGGATTTTCATTAGAAGAAAAGCACACGCTTGACGAAGAGGTAGAAGCGTTAATCGAGAAGCGGAATGAAGCTAGAAGAAATCGTGACTTCGCATTGTCTGATCAAATTCGTGACCAGTTAAAGAGCATGAATATTGTATTGGAGGATACTCCTCAAGGTACGCGCTGGAAAAGAGGAGAGTAGGTCATGTTGAATTTTGAAAAGCTGAAAGACGGAAAACAGTTGAACGGACTGGCGCTTGCTTATATGGGTGATGCCATTTTTGAAGTATATGTGAGGCATCACCTCCTCCAAACGGGGGCGACCAAACCAAATGAACTTCATAAACGAGCAAGTAAGATCGTTTCAGCTAAATCTCAGGCCGCCATTTTATTTGAGCTGCAGCAGAAGGGCTTTTTCACAGAAGCGGAAGAAGCGGTGCTGAAAAGAGGAAGAAATGCAAAATCAGGCACAGTGCCTAAAAACACAGACGTTCAAACGTATCGTTATAGTACAGCGTTTGAAGCGCTCATGGGTTATTTGTTTATTGAAAAGCAGGACGAACGCTTAGAAGAGCTGATTAGTCAGGCGATTGAAATCGGAACGTCAGGGAGGAAGACAAATGAGTCAGCAACATGATTATGTGATTGGGAAAAATGCAGTGATTGAAACACTGAAGTCAGATCGAGAGTTGTACAAGCTCTGGATGGCAGAAAACACTGTAAAAGGACAAGCCCAGCAGGTCATTGAACTCGCTAAAAAGCAAAATATCACCATTCAGTATGTTCCGAGGAAAAAGCTTGATCAGATGGTATCAGGACAGCACCAGGGAATCGTTGCACAAGTAGCAGCATATGAATATGCGGAATTGGACGATCTGTATCAAATTGCCGAACAGCGTAACGAACAGCCATTTTTCATTATTTTAGATGAAATTGAAGATCCGCATAATTTAGGGTCGATTATGCGTACGGCAGATGCTGTTGGTGCACATGGGATTGTCATTCCAAAACGACGAGCGGTTGGCTTGACGACAACTGTTGCGAAGGCATCCACTGGGGCCATTGAACATATCCCTGTCGCGAAAGTAACCAATCTTTCAAGAGCTCTTGATGAGATGAAAGAAAGAGGAATCTGGGTCGCAGGAACAGATGCGTCTGCTAAGCAGGACTACAGACAATTTGATGGCACCATGCCTCTCGCCCTTGTGATTGGCAGTGAAGGAAAAGGAATTGGCCGATTGATCAAGGAAAAATGTGATTTTCTGATTAAATTGCCAATGGCCGGGAAGGTCACTTCATTAAACGCATCCGTTGCAGCTAGTTTATTGATGTATGAAGTTTATCGAAAACGTTATCCGTTAGGAGAATAGAGATGGACATCCTCTTAGTCGATGGGTACAACATGATAGGTGCATGGCCTCGTTTGCAGCACTTAAAGGAAAACAGCTTTGAAGAAGCCAGAGACGTGCTGATTCAACATTTAGCAGAATATCAAGCATATACAGGGTATCGAGTCATTGTTGTATTCGATGCCCATATGGTCAAAGGGATCGAAAAAAAGCGGACAAACCACCGAGTAGAGGTCATCTTTACGAGAGAGAATGAAACGGCTGATGAGCGGATTGAAAAGCTGGCCCAAGATTTGAATAATATTCGGACGCAAATTCATGTGGCGACCTCTGATTATACAGAACAATGGGCCATTTTTGGACAGGGTGCACTTCGTAAGTCGGCTCGAGAGCTTTTAAGAGAGATAGAAGTGATTGAACGAAAGATTGAAACGCGTGTCAAAAAGATTACGTCGGATAAACCTTCATCCAAAATTGAATTGTCAGAAGATGTATTGAAAACGTTTGAAAAATGGCGGCGGGGGAATTTGGAATAGCTTGACGATATTTCAACCATTATTGTATAATATTGCTATCTAGGTGCGGTCGGGGGGATCGAAGTGAATCTAAACAACAGCAAGGGTAAGTCCATCAGAGAGCAATTTTGCCAGTTGGAAGATGAACAAGTCATTGAAAGGGTTCATGTCGGAGATAGTGATGCGCTAGATTATTTAATTACGAAATACCGCAACTTTGTACGTGCGAAAGCAAGATCTTATTTCTTGATTGGAGCGGATCGAGAGGACATTGTCCAAGAGGGAATGATCGGACTTTATAAGTCTATCCGCGATTTCAGAGAGGACAAGCTTACTTCATTTAAGGCTTTTGCAGAATTATGTATTACCCGCCAAATTATCACCGCAATTAAAACAGCTACTCGCCAAAAACATATCCCGTTAAATTCCTATGTATCATTAGACAAGCCGATATACGATGAAGAATCGGACAGAACATTATTGGACGTCATTTCCGGCGCTAAAGCGCTTAACCCAGAAGATTTAATCATTAGCAAAGAAGAATTTGATGATATTGAAATGAAAATGGGTGAATTACTAAGCGAGCTGGAAAGAAAGGTACTTGTGCTTTATCTTGATGGCAGATCTTATCAGGAGATTTCTGAAGATTTAAACCGTCATGTGAAATCAATTGATAACGCACTTCAAAGAGTAAAGAGAAAATTAGAGAAATATTTAGAACTGCGCGAGATCAGTCTCTAATCAAACCTATATTGACAGCTTTTTCGACACTGTGATAAGGTACTAAGGAAATGATGTCGAGAAAATAGGTGTAAATATGAGGAAAAAGATTACTCTAGCCTGTAAAGACTGCGGAAGCCGCAATTATACGACAATGAAAAGTGTTGCTTCAGCAGCTGAAAGATTAGAAGTGAAGAAATATTGCAAGACTTGTAATTCACATAAAACACATTTAGAAACGAAGTAGGATTTGCGTTCTTTAATCTGTGGAGGTCTTTTACATGCGTATTATCAGTTTCTTAAAAAGTGTCGGGAAAGAAATGAAAAAGGTCAGCTGGCCAAAGAAAAACGAAATGGTCCGCTACACGATCACTGTTATTCTAACAGTCGTATTTTTTGCCATCTTTTTCTCTTTTCTTGATATAGGAATCTCACAATTAATCGAATTAATTCATTAATACTTGAATAATGGTCTGCTGAACGTGCTATAATAGATCATAATATGACTTGCCAAAAAACCCGTTTTACGGGTTTTTTCAATTGCTTGAAAATATTTACTGTTACTCGATATTTGTCAAATAGACATTATGAAATGTGGGGAGGGAAGGACTGAATAGTCCTGAACGAAAATGGAAAAGAATTGGTATGTTGTGCATACGTACTCTGGCTATGAAAACAAAGTAAAAGCAAATCTGGAAAAGCGTGTTGAATCAATGGGCATGCAGGATAAAATCTTCCGCGTAGTCGTACCAGAAGAAGAAGAAACGGATTTTAAAAACGGTAAGAAAAAAGTCGTCAAAAAGAAAGTATTCCCTGGATATGTGCTAGTAGAAATCGTCATGACTGACGACTCTTGGTATGTCGTTCGTAATACACCAGGTGTGACAGGATTCGTTGGATCAGCTGGCTCAGGCTCAAAGCCGACTGCGCTGCTGCCAGGCGAAGCGGAAACCATTCTGAAGAGAATGGGTCTAGAAGAACGCAAAACAGAAATCGACTTTGAACTAAAAGAAACAGTTAAGGTGATCGATGGACCATTTGCTAACTTCACAGGCTCTATCGAAGAGATTGATTACGATAAAAGCAAAGTCAAAGTATTCGTTAATATGTTTGGTAGAGAAACACCTGTTGAACTTGAGTTCACACAGATCGATAAATTGTAATTCAAAAGAGCTTGAAATGAGTGTATAGAAGTGGTAATATAGCAAAGGTACGTCTTGAGTTCGCTCAAGATCGCTAGCTAGTTATTTCGTCATTCATATAAAGAATGAAGTTGTTGAGTGGGAGGGGGATTCCCCTATTACCACATCACGGACTTTAAGGAGGTGTGTCTCGTGGCTAAAAAAGTAGTAAAAGTTGTTAAATTGCAAATTCCTGCTGGAAAAGCTAACCCAGCTCCACCAGTTGGACCTGCACTAGGTCAAGCCGGTGTTAATATCATGGGATTCTGTAAGGAGTTTAACGCTCGTACAGCTGACCAAGCTGGTCTTATCATTCCTGTTGAAATTTCGGTTTTTGAAGACCGTTCATTTACATTTATTACTAAAACTCCACCTGCTGCAGTATTACTTAAAAAAGCAGCTGGTATTGAGTCTGGTTCTGGTGAACCTAACCGTAATAAAGTGGCAACTGTTAAGCGTGATAAAGTACGCGAAATCGCGGAAACAAAAATGCCTGACTTAAACGCTGCTAGCGTTGAATCAGCTATGCGCATGGTTGAAGGTACTGCACGCAGTATGGGTATTGTCATCGAAGATTAATTTTTTGTCTTGTTGGGTTGCGAGTTTGGTTTTGACAAGTTCGCAACCCTTATTCGTGGGAGGTTATTCCGCTAAAACCACATAAGGAGGATTTTTATAATGGCTAAAAAAGGTAAAAAGTATGTAGAAGCTGCTAAGCTAATCGATCGTACAAAAGCGTATGATGTAGCTGAAGCCGTTTCTCTTACAAAAAAAGCAAATACAGCGAAATTTGATGCGACTGTAGAAGTTGCTTTTCGTTTGGGCGTAGACCCTCGTAAAAACGATCAACAAATCCGCGGTGCAGTTGTACTTCCTAACGGAACTGGTAAAACTCAACGTGTTCTTGTGTTCGCTAAAGGCGAAAAAGCAAAAGAAGCAGAAGCTGCTGGAGCAGACTACGTTGGAGATTCTGATTACATCGCTAAAATCCAACAAGGTTGGTTCGATTTCGATGTCATCGTTGCGACACCTGACATGATGGGTGAAGTTGGTAAGATCGGTCGTGTACTTGGACCAAAAGGTCTTATGCCAAACCCTAAAACAGGAACTGTAACATTCGAAGTAGAAAAAGCAATCAATGAAATCAAAGCTGGTAAAGTTGAATACCGCGTTGATAAAGCTGGTAACATCCACGCGCCAATCGGAAAGGTTTCTTTCGAGGACGAAAAGCTTGTTGAGAACTTTGCAACAATCTATGACACAATCCTTAAAGCAAAACCTGCAGCGGCTAAAGGTGTATACGTGAAAAACGTTTCTGTTACATCTACTATGGGCCCTGGCGTGAAAGTGGACCCATCTTCTTTCTCTGCTAAATAATTCTTGACTTATCACAACCATTTTGATAATATCAAAATGTTGTAAAATAAAATAATGTCCATTTATACCGTAGACAGCAGGGGCCTTATGGCTTAAATAACCCGCCGAGGTGTATATGTCACAGTCTTACGTTAACGTATGCTTGTATATACAGCCTCCATGTCTTAATGGAGGCTTTTTATATGGAGAACCGTTCGTTAGGAACGTGATGGCCTGATCGGTATAAGTGTTACACAAAGAATGTACAGGAGGTGTAACCATGAGCAATGCAATCGATACTAAAAAAGTTGTCGTTGATGAAATTACTTCTAAATTTAAAGACAGTGTGTCTACTGTAATCGTAGATTACCGCGGTCTTTCAGTTTCTGAAGTGACTGAACTTCGTAAACAGCTTCGTGAAGCTGGCGTAGAATTCAAAGTTTACAAAAACACTATGACTCGCCGTGCAGTTGAACAAGTTGAACTAACGGGTTTAAACGATTTCTTAACAGGTCCAAACGCTATCGCATTCAGTAACGAAGATGTTATCGCACCTGCGAAAATCATCAACGATTTTGCGAAAAGCCACGAAGCTTTAGAAATCAAAGCTGGTGTTATCGAAGGAAACGTAGCGACTGTAGAAGAAGTGAAGGCTCTTGCGGAACTTCCGTCTCGCGAAGGCTTACTTTCTATGTTGCTTAGCGTTCTTCAAGCTCCAGTTCGTAACCTTGCTCTTGCTACTAAAGCAGTTGCAGAACAAAAAGAAGAACAAGGCGCTTAATGCGTACTTGACGTAAAAAAACTTAAAATGGAGGAATTACAAATGGCTTTAAATATCGAAGAAATCATTGCTTCAGTTAAAGAAGCAACTGTACTTGAGTTAAACGACTTAGTAAAAGCAATCGAAGAAGAATTTGGCGTAACTGCTGCTGCTCCTGTAGCTGTAGCTGCTGGTGGCGGTGCTGCTGCTGAAGAAAAAACTGATTTTGATCTAGTACTTGCTGGTGCTGGAGACCAAAAAATCAAAGTTATCAAAGTGGTTCGTGAAATCACTGGTCTTGGCTTGAAAGAAGCTAAAGAACTTGTTGACAACACTCCAAAACCACTTAAAGAAGGTATTGCTAAAGAAGAAGCTGAAGAACTTAAAGCTAAGCTTGAAGAAGTTGGCGCTTCTGTAGAAGTTAAGTAATCTTCGCCTAATCTTTTGGGAAAGCTCGCTTTTACTGGCGGGCTTTTTCTTTTCTAATCTCCTGAAACGATTGAATCCAGAGGAGGTCCATTCACCATGAGTGACCACTATTATACGGAAAAGCCATCAGTGAAAAGCGATAAACAGACATGGGACTTCACCTTGAGAAACCGTACCTTTACTTTTACAAGTGACAGTGGAGTGTTTTCTAAGAAAGAAGTCGACTATGGTTCAAGGCTTTTAATTGAAGCTTTTGAAGAACCTGACTTGGATGGCGATGTCTTAGATGTCGGTTGCGGTTATGGACCGATCGGGCTATCGTTAGCAAACGAAATGACAGGCCGCACCATTCATATGATTGATGTGAACGAAAGAGCAGTCGAACTTTCAAAGGAAAACGCTAAACATAATCGCATTGATAATGTCCGCATCTATCAAAGTGATTTGTTCTCGAATGTTCATTCATCAGCTGCTTTTGCCTCTATACTGACCAATCCCCCAATACGGGCAGGGAAAAAAGTTGTACATGCGATCTTTGAAAAAAGTGCTGATCATTTATTGCCGGAAGGTGAGTTGTGGGTGGTTATTCAAAAAAAGCAAGGTGGACCATCTGCGATTGAGAAATTAGAACAGCTTTTTGGAGAAGTCGAAATTGTATTGAAAAAAAAGGGCTACTATATTATCAAAGCTAAAAAAGTTTGACGCAGTTTCCTAGCTGTGTTAACATTATAAAATGCCAATGTGTATATTTTGCTTGATAGGCTTAAAAAATAACTATTTTGTATAAATTATGCATACTTGGGAAAACTAATAAAATCGGTATTTGTTTTTGGATGTGGTTTTCTTATTTTAGAAACCCTTTTTTCTTTTGTCTTGTAAAAGTATTTCTTTACTGACATTTGAAAGACAGAAATACTTTTTACACATATAATACGCATGATTTGAGGGGTGAATCAGTTGACAGGTCAACTAGTTCAGTATGGACGACACCGCCAGCGCAGAAGCTACGCACGCATAAGCGAAGTGTTAGAATTACCAAATCTCATTGAAATTCAAACCTCTTCTTATCAGTGGTTTCTTGATGAGGGTCTTAGAGAGATGTTTCAAGATATATCCCCAATTGAGGATTTTACTGGTAACCTTTCTCTTGAATTCATTGATTACAGCCTAGGGGAACCTAAGTATCCTGTAGCAGAATCAAAAGAACGTGATGTAACTTACTCTGCTCCACTAAGAGTAAAAGTTCGTTTAATTAACAAAGAAACTGGAGAAGTAAAAGACCAAGATGTGTTTATGGGTGATTTCCCAATCATGACAGACACAGGTACTTTTATCATTAACGGTGCGGAACGTGTAATCGTTTCTCAGCTAGTACGTTCTCCAAGTGTATATTTCAGTGGTAAAGTAGACAAAAACGGTAAAAAAGGTTTTACTGCGACTGTCATTCCAAACCGTGGCGCATGGTTAGAATACGAAACTGATGCGAAGGATGTAGTCTATGTACGCATCGATCGCACACGTAAGTTGCCGGTTACGGTTCTTTTGCGTGCTCTCGGCTTTAGCTCTGATCAAGAGATTCTTGACCTCATTGGCGAGAATGAATACTTACGCAACACGTTGGAAAAAGACAATACAGAGAATGCTGATAAAGCACTTCTCGAAATCTACGAGCGTCTTCGTCCTGGAGAGCCGCCAACTGTTGAAAATGCGAAAAGCTTGCTAGACTCGCGCTTCTTTGATCCGAAGAGATATGACCTAGCAAATGTTGGACGCTACAAGATTAATAAGAAGCTTCATATTAAAAATAGACTATTCAATCAAAAATTGGCTGAAACGCTAGTTGATCCTGAAACAGGTGAAATCCTAGCAGAAAAAGGTCAAATTTTAGATAGAAGAGTGCTTGATAAAGTTCTTCCATACTTAGAAAACGGCATCGGATTTAGAAAGCTATATCCGAATGGCGGCGTAGTAGAGGATGAAGTAGAACTTCAATCTATCAAGATTTATGCACCGACTGATCAAGAAGGCGAACAAGTGATCAACGTGATCGGAAATGCATATGTAGAGGAAACTGTGAAAAATATCACGCCTTCTGACATCATTGCATCGATCAGCTACTTCTTTAACCTTCTTCATGGAGTAGGTGACACAGATGATATCGATCACCTTGGTAATCGTCGTCTGCGTTCTGTAGGTGAGCTTCTGCAAAACCAATTCCGTATTGGTTTAAGCAGAATGGAGCGTGTTGTTCGTGAAAGAATGTCAATTCAAGACACAAACACGATCACGCCTCAGCAGCTGATCAACATTCGTCCTGTGATCGCTTCTATCAAAGAGTTCTTTGGTAGCTCTCAGCTTTCTCAGTTCATGGATCAAACAAACCCGCTTGCTGAATTGACGCACAAACGTCGTCTGTCAGCGCTTGGACCGGGTGGTTTGACACGTGAGCGTGCAGGAATGGAAGTTCGTGACGTTCACTATTCTCACTATGGCCGTATGTGTCCAATTGAAACACCAGAGGGTCCAAACATTGGTTTGATCAACTCTCTATCTTCATTTGCGAAAGTGAATCGTTTTGGCTTTATTGAAACACCTTACCGCCGGGTTGACCCTGAAACAGGTAAAGTGACACCGAGAATTGATTACTTAACTGCTGATGAAGAGGATAACTACGTTGTAGCACAAGCGAACGCTCAGTTAGCTGAAGATGGTTCGTTTATCGATGATAACATTATCGCTCGTTTCAGAGGGGAAAACACCGTTGTGCCTCGAAACCGCGTTGACTACATGGACGTTTCGCCTAAGCAGGTTGTTTCTGCAGCGACAGCATGTATCCCATTCTTAGAAAACGATGACTCTAACCGTGCTCTAATGGGAGCGAACATGCAACGTCAGGCTGTGCCTTTGATGCAGCCGGAATCACCGATTGTTGGTACAGGTATGGAGTATGTATCAGGTAAAGACTCTGGTGCTGCTGTTATCTGCCGTTACCCAGGTGTTGTAGAACGTGTTGAAGCGAAGAATATTTGGGTTCGCCGCTATGAAGATGTTGACGGACAAAAAGTCAAAGGAAACCTAGACAAATACAGCTTGCTGAAATTTGTCCGCTCTAACCAAGGGACTTGCTACAACCAGCGTCCAATCGTAAGTGTTGGAGATGAAGTCGTGAAAGGAGAAATCCTTGCAGACGGTCCTTCTATGGAAAAAGGTGAATTGGCTCTAGGGCGTAACGTCATGGTCGGCTTCATGACTTGGGACGGTTACAACTATGAGGATGCGATCATTATGAGTGAGCGCCTTGTAAAAGATGACGTCTACACGTCTATTCATATTGAAGAATATGAATCAGAAGCTCGTGATACAAAGCTTGGACCAGAAGAAATTACGCGTGATATTCCAAACGTTGGGGAAGATGCTTTACGCAACCTTGACGAACGTGGAATTATCCGTATTGGTGCAGAAGTAAAAGACGGAGACCTTCTTGTAGGGAAAGTAACGCCTAAAGGTGTAACAGAACTGACAGCTGAAGAACGTCTATTACATGCAATCTTCGGTGAAAAGGCTCGTGAAGTGCGTGATACGTCTCTACGTGTACCACACGGCGGCGGCGGAATCATTCACGATGTCAAAGTCTTTAACCGTGAAGATGGAGATGAATTACCTCCAGGTGTAAACCAGTTAGTCCGCGTATACATCGTTCAGAAACGTAAAATTTCTGAAGGTGACAAAATGGCCGGACGACATGGTAACAAAGGGGTTATCTCTAAAATCCTTCCAGAAGAAGATATGCCGTATCTTCCAGATGGAACACCGATTGATATCATGTTAAACCCTCTAGGGGTACCATCTCGTATGAATATCGGTCAGGTACTTGAGCTTCATATGGGTATGGCTGCACGTTACCTAGGCATCCACATTGCGTCACCAGTATTTGATGGTGCTCGTGAGGAAGATGTGTGGGAAACGCTTGAAGAAGCAGGTATGTCCCGTGATGCGAAAACAGTCCTTTATGATGGTCGAACTGGTGAACCATTCGACAACCGTGTATCTGTCGGAATCATGTATATGATCAAACTGGCTCACATGGTTGACGATAAACTTCACGCACGTTCAACTGGACCATACTCACTTGTTACGCAGCAGCCACTTGGTGGTAAAGCACAGTTTGGCGGACAGCGTTTCGGAGAGATGGAAGTATGGGCACTTGAAGCTTACGGTGCAGCATACACACTTCAAGAGATCTTAACTGTTAAATCGGATGACGTTGTGGGTCGTGTGAAAACATACGAAGCCATCGTCAAAGGGGATAACGTACCTGAACCAGGTGTCCCTGAATCATTCAAAGTATTAATTAAAGAACTTCAAAGTTTAGGTATGGATGTGAAAATCCTATCTGGCGATGAAGAAGAGATAGAAATGAGAGATTTAGAAGACGATGAGGAAACGAAGAAAGCAGACGGATTAGCGTTATCTAATGACGAAGATGCTGCAGACCTCGCACCTGTCGATCTTGAACGTGACGCAGTCACAAAAGAATAGCAGAAACGATTAGAGCAAGTGACTAGGGTATAACCCGAAGATTAAAAGGGAGGTAGGCCCCTTGCTAGATGTGAACAATTTTGAGTATATGAACATCGGTCTCGCATCACCTGATAAAATCCGTTCTTGGTCTTTTGGTGAAGTGAAAAAGCCTGAAACGATTAACTATCGTACACTGAAACCTGAAAAAGATGGTCTCTTTTGTGAACGTATCTTCGGACCGCAAAAAGACTGGGAATGTCATTGTGGAAAGTATAAACGCGTTCGTTATAAGGGTGTTGTATGTGACCGTTGTGGTGTAGAAGTAACACGGGCAAAAGTCCGTCGTGAGAGAATGGGGCATATTGAACTGGCTGCCCCAGTTTCCCACATTTGGTATTTCAAAGGTATCCCAAGCCGTATGGGTCTTGTTCTTGATATGTCACCACGTGCGTTAGAAGAAGTGATTTACTTCGCTTCTTACGTCGTGACAGATCCGGGCAACACTCCGCTTGAGAAGAAACAACTTCTTTCTGAGAAAGAATTCCGTGCTTATTTAGATAAATACGGTAATACGTTCCAAGCAGCTATGGGCGCAGAAGCGATTAACAAACTTCTTCAAGACATTGATCTTGTGAAAGAAGTAGATACACTCAAAGAAGAGCTGAAAACAGCTCAAGGACAGCGTCGTACACGTGCGATCAAACGCCTTGAAGTGTTGGAAGCCTTCCGTAACTCAGGAAATAAGCCATCTTGGATGATCCTTGATGTACTTCCGGTGATTCCACCAGAATTACGTCCAATGGTTCAGCTTGATGGTGGACGTTTTGCTACTTCTGACCTGAACGACCTTTATCGTCGTGTCATTAACCGTAACAATCGTCTGAAGCGTTTATTAGATCTTGGCGCGCCAAGCATCATCGTACAGAACGAGAAGCGTATGCTTCAAGAAGCTGTCGATGCCTTGATTGATAATGGACGTAGAGGCCGACCAGTAACAGGACCAGGAAATAGACCATTGAAATCTCTTTCTCACATGCTGAAAGGGAAACAAGGACGTTTCCGTCAAAACTTGCTTGGTAAACGTGTTGACTATTCTGGACGTTCCGTTATCGTCGTAGGACCACATTTGAAAATGTATCAGTGTGGACTTCCGAAAGAAATGGCTCTTGAATTATTTAAACCATTCGTGATGAAGGAGCTTGTTGAAAAAGGATTAGCTCACAACATTAAGAGTGCGAAGCGTAAGATTGAGCGCGTGCAGCCGGAAGTTTGGGATGTTTTAGAATCAGTGATTCGTGAGCATCCAGTCTTACTAAACCGCGCACCAACTCTTCACAGACTTGGTATTCAAGCGTTTGAACCTACACTTGTGGAAGGCCGCGCAATTCGTCTGCATCCACTTGTATGTACAGCCTACAACGCTGACTTTGACGGTGACCAAATGGCGGTTCACGTACCATTATCTGCTGAAGCTCAAGCTGAAGCTCGTATCTTAATGCTTGCTGCTCAAAACATTTTGAACCCGAAAGATGGAAAACCTGTTGTTACGCCATCTCAGGATATGGTGCTTGGTAACTACTACCTCACACTTGAGCGTAAAGGTGCTATCGGAGAAGGTATGGTCTTCAAAGATACTGACGAAGCCCTTCTAGCCTATCAAAATGGATATGTACATCTTCATACACGTGTAGCTGTTGCAGCTAGCTCGTTGAAGAATGTCACATTCACTGATGAACAGCGTTCTAAATTGTTGATTACAACAGTTGGAAAACTGATCTTTAACGAAATTTTACCGGAATCATTCCCATACATGAATGAGCCGACTAAGAGCAATATTGAAGAAAAAACGCCTGATCGTTTCTTCCTTGAAAAAGGTGAGGATGTCAAAGCTGCGATCGAGAAGCAAGAAATCAATGCGCCGTTCAAAAAAGGTATTTTAGGAAAAATCATTGCGGAAATCTTTAAGAGATTTCATATCACTGAGACATCTAAAATGCTTGACCGCATGAAAAATCTCGGTTTCAAATATTCTACTAAAGCCGGTATTACGGTTGGTGTATCTGATATCGTCGTATTAGATGATAAACAGCAAATCCTTGAAGAAGCACAAGCGAAAGTAGATAACGTCATGAAGCAATTCAGACGTGGTTTGATTACAGAAGAAGAGCGTTATGAGAGAGTAATTTCAATCTGGAGTTCTTCTAAAGATGTCATCCAAGGTAAACTGATGAAGTCCCTTGATGAAGTCAACCCGATCTACATGATGAGTGACTCTGGAGCGCGTGGTAACGCATCTAACTTCACTCAGCTGGCTGGTATGCGTGGTCTGATGGCCAACCCGGCTGGACGTATCATTGAACTTCCGATTAAATCTAGTTTCCGTGAAGGTTTAACCGTATTGGAATACTTTATTTCCACTCACGGAGCGCGTAAAGGTCTTGCCGATACAGCCCTTAAAACAGCTGACTCAGGTTACCTCACGCGTCGTCTCGTTGACGTTGCACAGGATGTCATTATCCGTGAAACAGATTGCGGTACAGACCGCGGAATCTTGGCGAAGTCCATTAAAGAAGGAAATGAAATTATTGAGAAACTTGAAGAACGTCTCATCGGACGTTTTGCAAGAAAACCAATTGTTCATCCTGAAACGGGCGAAGTCATTGTTGGCGAAAACGAACTAATTGATGAAGATAAAGCACTTGAAATAGTCGAAGCAGGTATCGAGGAAGTATGGATTCGTTCTGCATTTACATGTAACACGCCTCATGGTGTATGTAAACGATGCTACGGCCGTAACCTTGCAACTGGTACTGACGTTGAAGTTGGTGAAGCAGTTGGAATCATCGCTGCACAATCAATCGGTGAACCTGGAACACAGCTTACAATGCGTACGTTCCATACTGGTGGGGTAGCAGGAGACGATATCACACAAGGTTTACCTCGTATCCAAGAGCTATTTGAAGCGCGTAATCCGAAAGGGCAGGCAACCATCTCTGAAATTGATGGTGTCGTTGCTGAAATTAACGATGTTCGTGACAAGCAGCAGGAAATTGTGGTTCAAGGCGAAGTTGAAACTCGTTCTTACACAGCTCCTTACAATGCACGTCTGAAAGTTGTTGAAGGTGACAAAGTCACTCGTGGTCAAGTACTGACAGAAGGCTCAATCGATCCGAAAGAACTTCTTAAAGTGACTGACATGACAGCTGTTCAAGAATATCTGCTTCATGAAGTACAAAAGGTATACCGTATGCAAGGGGTAGAAATTGGAGATAAGCACGTAGAGGTAATGGTTCGCCAAATGCTTCGTAAAGTGCGTGTCGCTGATGCAGGGGATACAGACGTATTGCCAGGCACACTTCTTGATGTACACCAATTCACTGAAGCGAACAAAAAGGTACTATTTGAAGGCAAACGTCCTGCAACAGGCCGTCCAGTTCTTCTTGGTATTACAAAAGCATCGCTTGAAACAGACTCATTCTTGTCTGCGGCATCCTTCCAAGAAACGACTCGTGTCCTAACAGATGCGGCGATTAAAGGAAAACGTGATGAACTGCTTGGCTTGAAAGAGAATGTTATCATCGGTAAACTTGTTCCTGCTGGAACGGGAATGCCAAACTACCGTAAAGTTAAGCCGGTTTCGCAAGTGCAACCGTCTGACGACATGGTTCCTGTAGAGTAATCTTTCTCTTAAGATTTCTATAAAAATCATCAAAAAATGGTGAAGGATGTCAAGATTATCTGTTATACGATATTGACATCCTTCTGCCATGATGATAATATAACCAAGGTGCTCAAAATAAAACCTGTTACTTTGGAGGATATTCGATGTCTTATGATAAAGTATCACAGGCTCAATCCATTATTATTGGTACGAAGCAAACAGTAAAAGCTCTAAAACGAGATTCGGTGAAGGAAATTGTCGTAGCGAAAGATGCTGATCCTGCTTTAACAGCTGGTGTAATAAAACTAGCGCAAGAGAAGGGTGTAGACATTTTAGTGGTAGATTCCATGAAAAAGCTCGGCAAAGCCTGCGGAATTGAAGTTGGGGCAGCAGCTGTTGCCATTATGTTATAACGTACTTGTTTTGTTTTTGCATGCCTAAAATGCAAAAGCATTGTTTTTTGCCTTTTGATGAACCACCTGGGTATGTGGGTTATAAAAAAAGTAATGAAGGGAGGAATAACAACATGCCTACAATTAATCAGCTAGTACGCAAAGGACGCGTGAGTAAAGTTGAAAACTCAAAGTCTCCTGCACTTAACAAAGGATACAACAGTTTCAAAAAAGAGCACACTAACGTAACATCTCCACAGAAGCGCGGGGTTTGTACTCGTGTCGGTACAATGACACCGAAGAAACCAAACTCAGCACTACGTAAATATGCTCGTGTACGTTTATCTAACCTGATTGAAGTAACAGCTTACATTCCTGGTATCGGACACAACCTACAAGAGCACAGTGTAGTACTTATCCGTGGCGGACGTGTAAAAGACTTACCGGGTGTACGTTACCACATCGTTCGTGGTGCGCTTGATACTGCCGGAGTTGACGGTCGTATGCAAGGACGTTCTAAATACGGAACAAAACGCCCTAAACAAAGCAAATAATATAAACAAACATAAGGGTTTTTAGAAGTTGATGTCAGATCAGTGGAGTCTATTAACTGACAATGAAACTGAGATGAAAGACAGATAGAAATCCTTTTAAAAGAGAAGGGAGGCTATTCAGATGCCACGTAAAGGTCCTGTAGCAAAAAGAGACGTTTTGCCAGATCCAATTTACAATTCTAAACTTGTATCTCGTTTGATCAACAAAATGATGATCGACGGTAAAAGAGGAAAAGCTCAAACAATCCTCTACAAGTCATTTGATATCATCAAAGAACGTACTGGTAATGAAGCGATGGAGGTTTTCGAACAAGCCTTGAAAAACATCATGCCAGTTCTTGAAGTTAAAGCACGTCGTGTAGGTGGAGCTAACTACCAAGTTCCTGTAGAAGTTCGCCCAGACCGTCGTACAACTTTAGGTCTTCGTTGGTTAGTAAACTACGCTCGTCTTCGTGGAGAAAAAACGATGGAAGAGCGTCTTGCTAACGAAATCCTTGACGCAGCTAACAACACTGGTGCTGCTGTTAAGAAACGTGAAGATACACACAAAATGGCAGAAGCGAACAAAGCATTCGCTCACTACCGCTGGTAGGATTTATACCAAACTAAAAAAACTATTCCCTAATAAGGAAGGAGAAATTACCCAATGGCAAGAGAGTTCTCCTTAGACAAAACTCGTAATATTGGTATCATGGCGCACATTGATGCCGGTAAAACGACAACGACTGAGCGTATCTTGTACTACACTGGTCGTATCCATAAAATTGGTGAAACTCACGAAGGAGCTTCACAAATGGACTGGATGGAGCAGGAGCAAGAACGTGGTATTACAATCACTTCTGCTGCTACTACAGCACAATGGAAAGGTTACCGTGTAAACATCATTGATACACCAGGACACGTAGACTTCACTGTTGAAGTTGAACGTTCTTTACGTGTACTTGATGGTGCGGTTGCTGTTCTTGATGCACAATCAGGTGTAGAGCCACAAACTGAAACAGTTTGGCGCCAAGCAACAACTTACGGAGTACCTCGTATCGTATTCGTTAACAAAATGGATAAAACAGGTGCGGACTTCCTTTACTCTGTAGGTACATTAAGAGATCGTCTTCAAGCGAACGCTCATGCAATTCAATTGCCGATCGGTGCTGAAGATCAATTCGAAGGAATCATCGACCTTGTAGAAAACGTAGCATACTTCTACGAAGATGACCTTGGAACTCGCTCTGATGCGAAAGAAATCCCTGCTGAGTATAAAGACAAAGCTGAAGAGCTTCGCAACAGCCTAATTGAAGCTGTCGCTGAGCTTGATGAAGAGCTTATGGAAAAATACCTTGAGGGTGAAGAAATTACAATTCCTGAATTGAAAGCTGCCATCCGTAAAGGAACGTTGAATGTTGAATTCTTCCCAGTTCTTGTTGGATCTGCTTTCAAAAACAAAGGTGTTCAGCTTGTACTTGACGCTGTGCTTGACTACCTTCCTGCACCAACTGATGTTGCTGCAATCAAAGGTATCCTGCCAGATACAAATGAAGAGGTAGTACGTGAGTCTTCTGACGACGCACCATTCTCTGCACTTGCATTTAAAGTTATGACTGACCCTTATGTTGGGAAACTAACATTCTTCCGCGTATACTCTGGAACACTTGATTCTGGTTCATACGTGAAGAACTCTTCTAAGAACAAGCGTGAGCGTGTTGGACGTATCCTTCAAATGCACGCAAACAGCCGTGAAGAAATCTCTACTGTATACGCAGGGGATATCGCAGCAGCTGTAGGTCTTAAAGATACATCTACTGGTGATACTCTTTGTGACGAGAAAAATCTCGTTATCCTTGAGTCTATGGAATTCCCAGAGCCAGTTATCGATGTAGCAATCGAGCCTAAATCTAAGGCTGACCAAGATAAAATGAGTATCGCTTTAGCTAAACTAGCTGAAGAGGATCCAACATTCCGTACACAAACAAACCCTGAAACTGGTCAAACGATCATCTCTGGTATGGGTGAGCTTCACCTTGATATCATTGTTGACCGTATGAAGCGTGAGTTCAAGGTTGAAGCTAACGTAGGAGCTCCTCAAGTTGCGTACCGTGAAACATTCCGTACTGGTGCAAAAGTTGAAGGTAAATTCGTACGTCAGTCTGGTGGACGCGGTCAGTTCGGACACGTTTGGATCGAATTCGAACCAAACGAAGAAGGCGCAGGCTTTGAATTTGAAAATGCAATCGTCGGTGGGGTTGTTCCTCGTGAATACATCCCAGCTATTCAAGCAGGTCTTGAAGATTCACTTGAAAATGGTGTATTAGCTGGATTCCCATTAATCGACATCAAAGCAAAATTATTTGATGGATCTTACCACGATGTTGACTCTAACGAAATGGCGTTCAAAATTGCTGCATCTATGGCATTGAAAAATGCTGCCAGCAAATGTAACCCAGTTCTACTTGAGCCAATGATGAAAGTAGAAGTCGTTATCCCAGAAGAATACATGGGAGACATCATGGGTGATATCACATCTCGTCGTGGACGTGTAGAAGGTATGGAAGCACGCGGTAACGCTCAAGTTGTTCGCGCGATGGTTCCACTTTCTGAAATGTTCGGATATGCAACTGCACTCCGTTCTAACACACAAGGACGCGGTACTTTCACTATGCACATGGATCACTACGAAGAAGTGCCTAAGAGCATCAGTGAAGAAATCATCAAAAAAAATAAAGGTGAATAATTGATTTTGCCTTTAAACTAAAGTATAACTACTATTGAAGATCAGAAAGTGAGAGGTAACTTTTCACTTTCTATCACTTATACCAAATACAATGAACCTTTAAGGAGGATTTTTAGAATGGCTAAAGAAAAATTCGACCGTTCCAAATCGCATGCTAACATTGGTACAATTGGACACGTTGACCATGGTAAAACAACTCTAACTGCTGCTATCTCAACAGTTCTTCATAAGAAATCTGGTAAAGGTACGGCTATGGCTTATGACCAAATCGATGGTGCTCCAGAAGAGCGCGAGCGTGGAATCACAATCTCAACTGCACACGTTGAGTATGAAACTGATTCTCGTCACTATGCACACGTAGACTGCCCGGGACACGCTGACTACGTTAAAAACATGATCACTGGTGCTGCTCAAATGGACGGCGCGATCTTAGTAGTATCTGCTGCTGACGGTCCAATGCCACAAACTCGTGAGCACATCCTACTTTCTCGTAACGTAGGTGTTCCTTACATCGTAGTATTCCTTAACAAATGTGACATGGTTGACGATGAAGAACTACTTGAACTTGTTGAAATGGAAGTTCGTGACCTTCTTTCTGACTATGACTTCCCTGGTGACGATGTACCAGTTATCAAAGGTTCTGCTCTTAAAGCTCTTGAAGGAGATGCTGAGTACGAAGCGAAAATCCTCGAACTTATGGATGCGGTTGATGAGTACATCCCAACTCCAGAGCGTGACACTGATAAGCCATTCATGATGCCAGTTGAGGACGTATTCTCAATCACTGGTCGTGGAACAGTTGCTACTGGTCGTGTTGAGCGTGGACAAGTTAAAGTCGGTGACGAAGTTGAAATCATCGGTCTTCAAGAAGAAAACGGTAAAACAACTGTTACAGGTGTTGAAATGTTCCGTAAGCTTCTTGACTATGCTGAAGCTGGTGACAACATTGGTGCACTACTTCGTGGTGTATCTCGTGAAGAAATCCAACGTGGTCAAGTACTTGCTAAACCAGGTACAATCACTCCACATAGCCGTTTCAAAGCTGAAGTTTATGTACTTTCTAAAGAAGAAGGTGGACGTCATACTCCATTCTTCACTAACTACCGTCCGCAGTTCTACTTCCGTACAACTGACGTAACTGGTATCGTACATCTTCCAGAAGGTACTGAAATGGTAATGCCTGGCGATAACACTGAGATGGAAGTTGAACTTATCTCTACTATCGCTATCGAAGAAGGAACTCGTTTCTCTATCCGTGAGGGTGGACGTACTGTAGGTTCTGGCGTCGTTTCTACTATCATTAAGTAATAAACTTATAAAAGAGACTCCTTGCAAAAGGGTCTCTTTTTTTGCTTTTCCAGAGCAGAACGGCTACTATAAGCTATAGAATCTAAATGGAACCGAGAGGATCACTGGAATGGCGAAGACAAATTTAAAAAAATGGATGATTGGCGGGCTTGAGCAATGGATTATGATAAAAGAGGATCATTCAAAAACAAAGCCCGTTCTATTATTTTTACACGGTGGGCCCGGCTCAGCTCAAATCAGTTATATTGATTCCTTTCATAAGGAACTTGATCAAGATTTTACCGTCGTGCATTGGGATCAACGTGGTGCAGGACTGTCTTATCAAAAAAATATTTCTGATTCGTCGATGACCATACAGCAATTTGTAGAGGATACGATTGAGCTCACAGAAAAACTGCTCTCCTATACTGGCAAAACGAAGGTATACATTGCAGGTTATTCATGGGGATCATTAATAGGCATACAAGCAGTACATAAACGTCCTGACCTGTATCATGCGTACTATGGAATTAGTCAGGTGGTCGATGTATTAAAAGAAGATATTGTGTCGTATGAACTTCTTCTCAAAAAATACCATCGCAATCGACTCTTCACACGTTGTCTGCAATTACTTACACCACCTCCATGGAAACGAACCTCTGCTCATGCTTTGTTCTCTCTATATAAAGAGATTGCAAAAGTGGGACTCACGCATAGGTGGAAGCCGCTTTTTCAAATGGCGCATGCTTTTCTCCGTAGTAAGCATTATCAGCTGAAAGACAAGTGGAAATTCCTTAAAGGGCAGAAGTATAGCCAAGTCAAACTGTGGGATGAGCTGATGAATGAGAGGATTCAATACCGAGTTTCTTCTATATTAATACCGTGCTACTTTATCATTGGGGAACATGACATGATTACACCAGCTGCTGTATCAAAACCATATGTTGATCAATTAAAAGCTCCAATAAAAGAATGGTTCATCTTTAAAGAATCTGCTCATTCCCCGCATATTGAAGAGCCGGATGAATTTATTCGTATCGTTAGAAAGACTGCTATACATCATCTTCAGGGAAGGCTTGATTTATAGGCTCAACCCCTGTATAATATGAAAAGTGTGCAAATCATAAATTTATCCGATTTATTATTGCAACACACAGGCCAATTTGGTACAATAGTGCATGTTGGTCTTTGACTGCGATGAAGTGAGAGGTTGCTGACACACCCGGCCGCTTTGCCATGGCAAGGTGATCAGGTTTTTCTCACGGAGAACTGTCTAACGTAAGTAGGCGAAAAGGAGGGAAAATAATGGCAAAACAAAAAATTCGTATTCGTTTAAAAGCATATGATCATAGAATTCTTGATCAATCTGCTGAGAAGATTGTTGAAACGGCTAAGCGTTCTGGTGCTAGTGTATCTGGTCCGATCCCGCTTCCAACTGAAAAATCAGTTTACACAATCCTTCGTGCGGTGCATAAGTACAAAGATTCTCGTGAGCAATTTGAGATGCGTACTCACAAACGTCTAATCGACATCGTGAATCCAACTCCGCAAACAGTTGATGCACTTATGCGTTTAGATTTACCATCTGGTGTAGATATCGAAATCAAACTTTAATTCAAATAGAAAACACATATTATAGGAGGTGTGACGAATGACCAAAGGAATCTTAGGTAGAAAAATTGGTATGACGCAAGTATTCGCAGAAAACGGTGATCTTATCCCTGTAACTGTTGTTGAGGCTGCTGCAAACGTTGTTCTTCAAAAGAAGACTGCTGAAACGGATGGCTATGAAGCAATCCAAATCGGCTTTGACGACAAACGTGAAAAGCTTTCTAACAAACCAGAGAAGGGCCACGTTGCTAAAGCGGAAACTGCTCCTAAGCGCTTCGTAAAAGAATTACGCGGTGTGGAGTTAGATGCGTATGAAGTTGGTCAGGAAGTCAAAGTTGATATTTTCGCAAATGGAGATATCGTAGATGTAACAGGAACATCAAAAGGTAAAGGATTCCAAGGGGCTATCAAACGCCACGGACAATCACGCGGACCAATGACTCACGGTTCACGTTACCACCGTCGTCCTGGTTCAATGGGACCTGTTGATCCAAACCGTGTATTCAAAGGTAAACTTCTTCCAGGTCGTATGGGCGGAGAGCAAATCACTGTCCAAAACCTTGAGATCGTTAAAGTGGATGCAGAACGCAACCTTCTTTTGATCAAAGGTAACGTACCAGGAGCTAAAAAATCTCTAGTAACTGTAAAGAGTGCAGTTAAATCTAAATAACTCTCTTAGGAAAGGAGGAAACAAGTCATGCCAAAAGTAGCATTATTTAACCAAAACGGTTCTACTAACGGTGAAATCGAATTAAACGCTTCTGTGTTTGGAATCGAGCCAAACGAAAGCGTAGTATTCGATGCTATTCTTATGCAAAGAGCTTCCTTACGTCAAGGAACTCACAAAGTAAAAACTCGTTCTGAAGTACGTGGCGGAGGTCGTAAGCCTTGGAGACAGAAAGGTACTGGTCGTGCTCGTCAAGGTTCTATCCGTTCACCACAATGGCGCGGAGGCGGTATCGTATTCGGTCCAACACCACGCAGCTATTCTTATAAATTACCTAAAAAAGTTCGCCGCTTGGCTATCAAGTCAGTATTGTCATCTAAAGTAATCGACAACAACATCATCGTTCTTGAAGATCTTACTCTTGATGCAGTGAAAACGAAAGAATTCGCAGGCATCCTTAAGGGATTATCTGTTGAGAAGAAAGCGTTGATCGTCACTGCGGATGCAAACGAAACAATTGCTTTATCTGCTCGTAACATCCCTGGAGTAACAGTTGTTGAAGCTAAAGGTATCAACGTTCTTGACGTTGTCAACCACGACAAACTTCTGATCACTAAAGCAGCGGTTGAAAAAGTAGAGGAGGGACTTGCATAATGAAAGATCCTCGTGATGTTCTAAAGCGCCCTATCATTACTGAACGTTCTGCTGATCTAATGACAGAGAAGAAGTACACGTTCGAAGTTGATATCAGAGCTAACAAAACAGAAGTGAAAGACGCTGTTGAAGAAATCTTTGGAGTGAAAGTTGAGAAAGTCAACGTTCAAAACTACAAAGGAAAATCTAAACGCGTTGGACGCTACACTGGTATGACTAGCCGTCGCAGAAAAGCGATCGTGAAATTAACTGCTGACAGCAAAGAAATCGAAATTTTTGAAGCATAAATCTTAAAAAGAAGGAGGGAAATTCAAAATGGCGATTAAAAAGTATAAACCAACCAGTAATGGTCGTCGTGGCATGACTACTTCAGATTTTGCTGAAATCACGACTGACAAACCAGAAAAATCGTTGCTTGCGCCGCTTCACAAAAAAGGCGGACGTAACAACCAAGGTAAATTAACTGTTCGTCATCAAGGTGGCGGACACAAACGTCAATACCGTATCATCGACTTTAAGCGTGATAAAGACGGTATACCTGGACGCGTTGCTACAATCGAGTATGATCCAAACCGTTCAGCGAACATCGCTCTTGTAAACTATGCAGATGGTGAGAAGCGTTACATTCTTGCTCCAAAAGGAGTTCAAGTTGGTACTGAAGTCACTTCTGGACCAGAATCTGACATCAAACCAGGTAATGCTCTTCCACTTATCAACATCCCAGTTGGTACAGTTGTGCATAACATTGAATTAAAACCAGGTAAAGGTGGACAATTAGTTCGTTCTGCTGGTACTTCTGCTCAAGTTCTTGGTAAAGAAGGTAAATACGTTCTTGTACGCTTGAACTCAGGTGAAGTTCGCATGATCCTTTCTGCTTGCCGTGCGACTATCGGTCAAGTTGGAAACGAACAACACGAACTAATCAACATCGGTAAAGCTGGACGTTCTCGCTGGAAAGGCGTTCGCCCAACAGTTCGTGGTTCTGTAATGAACCCTAACGATCACCCACACGGCGGTGGTGAAGGACGCGCTCCAATCGGACGTAAATCACCAATGTCTCCATGGGGTAAACCGACTCTTGGATTCAAGACTCGTAAGAAAACCAACAAGTCTGATAAATTCATTGTACGTCGTCGTAAAAATAAGTAACGGGGTTGTCTACGGTTCATTTAGGACCGTAGTTCAATCACGAAGGGAGGTTCCACAATGGCTCGCAGCTTAAAAAAAGGACCATTTGTTGATGATCATTTGATGGCTAAAGTCGAGAAATTGAATGAAACTGACAAAAAGCAAGTCGTAAAAACTTGGTCTCGTCGTTCTACAATTTTCCCACAATTCATCGGTCACACAATCGCTGTCTATGACGGACGCAAACATGTACCTGTTTTCATTTCTGAAGATATGGTAGGTCACAAATTGGGCGAATTCGCACCAAGCCGTACTTACAAAGGTCATGCTAGTGACGATAAAAAAACAAGACGCTAATGAGAGGAGGCTTTTAAATGCAAGCTAAAGCTGTCGCAAGAACAGTCCGTATTGCTCCTCGTAAAGCACGTCTAGTAATGGACCTGATCCGAGGTAAGCAAGTAGGAGAAGCAGTTTCTATCTTAAACCTTACACCTAAGGCTGCTTCACCAATTATTGAAAAAGTATTAAAATCTGCTATCGCAAACGCTGAGCACAACTACGAGTTGGACGCTAACAGCCTAGTGATTACTCAAGCATTCGTTGACGAAGGTCCAACACTTAAGAGATTCCGTCCACGTGCTATGGGTCGTGCGAGCGCAATTAACAAACGTACTAGCCACATTACAATCGTTGTATCAGAAAAGAAGGAGGGATAATCCGTGGGTCAAAAGGTAAATCCAGTAGGTCTTCGTATTGGCGTCATTCGTGATTGGGAATCTAAATGGTTCGCAGGAAAAGATTACGCTGACTTCTTACATGAAGACTTGAAAATCCGTGAATTCATCAGCAAGCGTTTGTCTGACGCGTCTGTTTCTAAAGTAGAAATCGAACGTGCTGCAAACCGCGTAAATATCACAATCCACACGGCTAAACCAGGTATGGTCATTGGTAAAGGCGGATCTGAAGTTGAAGCACTTCGTAAAGCTCTTAACAGCCTAACTGGCAAACGTGTACACATCAACATTCTTGAAATCAAGAGAGCAGATCTTGATGCTCAGCTAGTTGCTGAAAACATCGCTCGTCAACTTGAAAATCGTATTTCATTCCGTCGTGCACAAAAACAAACAATCCAACGCACAATGCGTGCTGGAGCACAAGGAATCAAAACAATGGTTTCTGGTCGTCTTGGCGGTGCAGATATTGCTCGTTCTGAATATTACAGTGAAGGTACTGTTCCATTGCACACACTTCGTGCTGACATCGACTATGCTACTGCTGAAGCTGATACTACTTATGGTAAGCTTGGCGTAAAAGTATGGATCTATCGTGGAGAAGTCCTTCCAACTAAGAAGAATACTGCGGAAGGAGGAAAATAATATGTTATTGCCAAAACGCGTGAAGTATCGCAGAGAACATCGTGGAAAAATGCGTGGTCGTGCAAAAGGCGGCACTGAAGTACATTTCGGTGAGTTCGGTATCCAAGCCCTTGAAGCTTCATGGATCACTAACCGTCAAATCGAAGCTGCTCGTATTGCTATGACTCGTTACATGAAACGTGGCGGTAAAGTTTGGATCAAAATTTTCCCTTCTAAGCCATACACAGCTAAACCTCTAGAGGTCCGCATGGGTTCCGGTAAAGGTGCTCCAGAAGGCTGGGTAGCTGTAGTAAAACCGGGCAAAGTTTTATTTGAAATTTCTGGTGTGTCTGAAGAAGTGGCTCGTGAAGCTCTTCGTCTTGCATCTCACAAATTGCCAATTAAAACGAAGTTCGTAAAACGTGAAGAAATTGGTGGTGAATCAAATGAAAGCTAATGAAATTCGTGACCTTACCACTGCTGAAATTGAACAAAAAGTAAAGTCTCTTAAAGAAGAACTTTTCAATCTTCGTTTCCAATTAGCGACTGGGCAGCTTGAAAACACTGCTCGCATTCGTGAAGTGCGTAAATCAATCGCACGCATGAAAACTGTGATTCGTCAAAGAGAAATCGCTGCTAATAAATAATAATTAGAGGGGAGGCCCCGCAAACATGAGCGAACGTAACCAACGTAAAGTGTATCAAGGTCGTGTTGTTTCTGACAAAATGGATAAAACCATCACTGTTGTTGTTGAAACATACAAAAAGCATTCACTTTATGGCAAACGTGTAAGATACTCTAAAAAGTTCAAAGCACATGATGAAAACAACCAAGCAAAAATCGGAGACATCGTAAAGGTCATGGAAACTCGTCCATTATCTGCGACTAAACGCTTTCGTCTAGTTGAAGTTGTCGAAGAAGCTGTTATTATCTAATAAAGTTCGGATTTCTTTTTCCGAAGGGAGGTAACATTAATGATTCAACAGGAGACTCGTTTAAAAGTAGCTGACAACTCTGGCGCACGCGAAGTACTAACGATTAAAGTTCTTGGTGGCTCTGGACGTAAAACGGCTAACATCGGTGATGTCATTGTTTGTACGGTTAAACAAGCAACACCAGGAGGCGTTGTCAAAAAAGGTGAAGTTGTGAAAGCAGTTATCGTTCGTACAAAGAGCGGAGCTCGCAGAAACGATGGATCTTACATCAGTTTTGATGAAAATGCATGTGTCATCATCCGTGACGACAAGAGCCCGCGTGGAACTCGTATCTTCGGACCAGTAGCACGTGAACTTCGTGAAAACAACTATATGAAAATTGTTTCTCTAGCACCAGAAGTACTTTAATGAATACAATCCGCGACTCAAGGAGGTGCGATTAAATGCATGTTAAAAAGGGCGATAAAGTAGTGGTTATCTCTGGTAAAGATAAAGGTAAACAAGGTGTCATCCTTGCTGCTTTCCCTAAAAAGGAACGTGTTTTAGTAGAAGGTATTAACCTTGTGAAAAAACACTCTAAACCAACCCAAGCTAACCCTCAAGGCGGAATTTCTGAACAAGAAGCGCCGATCCACGTATCAAACGTAATGCCGCTTGATCCTAAAACGGGTGAAGTGACACGTGTTGGGTATAAAGTTGAGGACGGAAAGAAAGTCCGTGTAGCGAAAAAATCTGGGCAAGTTCTAGATAAATAGTAAATAAGGAAGGGAGGTCTTTCTCATGAACCGCCTTAAAGAAAAGTATATAAAAGAAATTACACCTGCATTAGTTTCTAAGTTTGAATACACTTCAGTAATGCAAGTGCCAAAAATCGAAAAAATCGTGATCAACATGGGTGTTGGTGACGCAGTTCAAAACGCTAAAGCAATCGATACTGCTGTTGAAGAATTAACGTTTATCGCTGGTCAAAAACCTGTCGTTACTCGTGCGAAGAAGTCTATTGCTGGATTCCGTCTACGTGAAGGAATGCCAATCGGTGCGAAAGTAACACTTCGCGGAGAGCGCATGTATGATTTCCTTGATAAACTTATTTCTGTATCTTTACCACGTGTACGTGACTTCCGCGGGATTTCTAAGAAATCTTTCGACGGACGTGGAAACTACACGCTTGGTATTAAAGAACAGTTAATCTTCCCAGAAATTGATTACGATAAAGTAACAAAGGTCCGCGGTATGGATATCGTTATCGTTACGACTGCCAATACGGACGAAGAAGCACGTGAGTTATTAACTCAAGTAGGTATGCCGTTCCAGAAATAATCAATGAAAGGGAGGCGAAATCGTGGCTAAAAAGTCTATGATTGCGAAACAACAACGCAAACAAAAGTTTAAAGTTCAAGAGTATACGCGCTGCGAACGTTGTGGACGTCCACATTCAGTTATTCGTAAGTTTAAACTTTGCCGTATTTGTTTCCGCGAACTTGCATATAAAGGACAAATTCCTGGCGTTAAAAAAGCCAGCTGGTAATCCCCATAAATGGGAAGGAGGTTATTAAATAATGGTTATGACAGATCCGATTGCAGATTTGCTGACTCGTATTCGCAATGCGAACATGGTACGTCATGAGAAGCTAGAAGTACCGGCTTCAAAAATCAAAAGAGAAATTGCTGAAATCTTAAAGCGTGAAGGTTTTATCCGTGACGTTGAGTACGTCGAAGACAGCAAACAAGGTATTATCCGTTTGTTCCTTAAATACGGTCAAAACAACGAACGTGTTATCACTGGTCTTAAAAGAATCAGTAAACCTGGTTTACGCGTATATGCGAAATCAAATGAAGTACCACGTGTACTTAACGGACTTGGAATCGCAATTATTTCTACATCACAAGGCGTTTTATCGGACAAAGAAGCCCGTGCTAAACAAGCTGGTGGAGAAGTACTTGCTTACGTATGGTAAAAAAAGTTTAAGATGAATGGAGGTGCTTGGTATGTCTCGTATAGGTAAAAAACTAATCGAGATCCCTTCAGGAGTAACTGTGACAAACAACGACAACACAGTGACAGTAAAGGGACCAAAAGGTGAACTAACTCGTACATTTCACCCTGATATGGAAATTAAAATTGAGGACAACGTCTTAACTGTAAGCCGTCCGTCTGAAAATAAAGAACACCGTGCATTACATGGTACAACACGTAGCTTGATTGCTAACATGGTTGAAGGTGTATCTAAAGGTTTCGAAAGAGGTTTAGAACTTATCGGTGTCGGTTACCGTGCAGCTAAATCTGGAAACAAACTTGTTCTTAACGTTGGATACTCTCACCCAGTTGAAATCGTACCTGAGGCTGGAGTTGAAATCGAAGTTCCATCTCAAACGAAAGTAATCATTAAAGGTATCGATAAAGAGCGTGTAGGAGCTCTAGCTTCTAACATCCGCGCTGTCCGTGCTCCAGAGCCTTACAAAGGTAAAGGAATTCGTTACGAAGGTGAATTCGTTCGCCGTAAAGAAGGAAAAACTGGTAAGTAAGATCGCTTAAAGTGAAGAAAGGAGTGACTCGGATGATTACGAAAACTAGCAAAAACGCTACTCGTCTTAAAAGACATGCTCGTGTTCGTGCGAAACTTTCAGGTACTGCTGAAAGACCTCGCCTTAACGTTTTCCGTTCTAACAAGAATATCTACGCTCAAGTAATTGATGATGTTAACGGTGTAACACTTGTAAGTGCTTCTACTCTTGATAAAGAGTTAAAGATCGAGAATAGTTCTGACACTGCAGCTGCTACGAAAGTTGGCGAACTTGTTGCAAAACGTGCTGTTGAAAAAGGCATCTCTAACGTGGTATTTGACCGCGGAGGATACTTATATCATGGACGTGTAAAAGCTCTAGCTGAAGCTGCTCGTGAGGCTGGACTGAAATTTTAATAAAAGAAGGAGGGACACATCCGAATGAGTCGTATTGACCCAAGCAAATTAGAGTTAGAAGAACGCTTAGTTACGGTTAACCGCGTAGCGAAAGTTGTTAAAGGTGGACGTCGTTTCCGTTTTGCAGCTTTAGTTGTTGTCGGTGACAAAAACGGTCATGTAGGATTCGGTACTGGTAAAGCACAAGAAGTACCAGAAGCGATCCGCAAAGCTGTTGAAGACGCGAAAAAGAATTTAATTGAAGTACCAATGGTTGGAACTACAATTCCACATGAAATCATCGGTCGATTCGGTGCAGGAAACGTTCTATTGAAGCCTGCTTCAGAAGGTACAGGAGTTATCGCTGGAGGCCCAGTGCGTGCGGTACTTGAGCTTGCTGGTCTAGCTGATATCCTTTCTAAATCTCTAGGTTCTAATACACCGATCAACATGATCCGCGCAACACTTCAAGGTTTAAGTGAACTTAAACGTGCTGAAGATGTAGCGAAGCTTCGTGGAAAATCTGTAGAAGACCTGTTAGGATAAGGAGGGAACAATAATGGCAAATAAATTAGAAATTACCCTCAAACGCAGTGTAATCGGTCGCCCAGAAGATCAGCGTGTCACTGTTCGTACTCTTGGTCTTAAGAAAACAAACCAAACAGTCGTACATGAAGACAATGCAGCGATCCGCGGCATGATTAACAAGGTGTCTCATTTAGTTTCTGTTAAAGAACAATAATACATTTTTAATCGATAAGGAGGTGCCCAAATGAAACTTCATGAATTGAAGCCTTCAGAAGGTTCACGTAAAGTACGCAACCGTGTTGGTCGTGGTATTGGATCAGGTAACGGTAAAACTTCTGGTAAAGGTCATAAAGGTCAAAACGCTCGTTCTGGAGGCGGTGTACGCCCTGGATTCGAAGGTGGTCAAATGCCTTTATTCCAACGCCTTCCAAAACGTGGTTTTACAAACATTAACCGTAAAGATTATGCGGTAATCAACTTAGACAGATTAAACAGTTTTGACGAAGGAACGGAAGTCACTCCTGAACTTCTTCTAGAGACTGGTACAATAAGCAAGTTAAAAGCAGGAGTAAAAATTCTTGGCAACGGTAAATTAGAGAAAAAATTAACTGTAAAAGCCAATAAATTCTCTGCTTCTGCTAAAGAAGCGATTGAAGCTGCTGGCGGTACAGCCGAGGTGATCTAACTTGTTTAAGACAATCTCCAATTTTATGCGCGTGAAAGATATACGGAATAAGATTATATTCACTCTATTAATGTTAGTCGTCTTTCGTATAGGTGCTTTCATCCCTGTGCCTAATGTGAACGCAGAAGTTCTCCAGGCACAGGATCAAATGAGTGTTTTCGGAATCCTCAACACGTTTGGGGGCGGGGCACTTTTCCAATTCTCCATTCTTGCAATGGGGATTATGCCGTATATCACGGCTTCGATCATCATCCAGCTCTTGCAGATGGATGTTGTTCCGAAGTTTACTGAGTGGTCAAAGCAAGGAGAGGTTGGCCGCCGAAAATTAGCACAATTCACAAGGTATTTTACAATTGTTCTAGGATTTATCCAGGCGATAGGAATGTCATATGGATTCAACAATATGGCAGGAGGCTTGCTGATTGAAAACCCAGGTGTTTCAACGTATCTCTTAATTGCGGTCGTACTCACTGCGGGTACAGCATTTTTAATGTGGCTGGGAGAGCAGATTACTGCTCACGGTGTTGGTAACGGTATTTCGATTATTATCTTTGCCGGAATCATCGCAGGTATCCCTCAAACATTAAAACAAGTGTACGCTCAGCAATTTGTAGGTGGAGATGGACAGCTGTTCATGCAAATCCTTAAAATTGCCCTTATTGTAATTGCTATTCTTGTCATTGTTATCGGTGTTATTTACATTCAAATGGCAGTGAGAAAGATTGCAATTCAATATTCAAAAGGAAATGGCCGTGCACAAATGTCTGCTAGTCAAGCAACGCATCTTCCGTTGAAAGTGAATCCAGCAGGGGTGATTCCAGTCATCTTTGCCGTTTCTTTCATTATTACTCCGCAGACGGTCGCATCGTTCTTCGGAACAAATAATGTGACAACCTGGATAACTAACAACTTTGACTATACTAAGCCAATCGGTATGACGATTTATGTAGCACTGATTGTTGCTTTCACATATTTTTATGCCTTTGTCCAAGTAAACCCTGAACAAATGGCTGAAAATCTGCAAAAGCAGGGTGGCTATATCCCGGGAGTTCGTCCAGGGAAAATGACTCAAGATAGAATTACGAGCATTTTGTACCGACTCACGTTTGTGGGCGCCATTTTCTTAGCCGTGATTTCAATACTTCCTATCTTTTTCATTCAATTCGCTGGATTACCTTCCGCTGCACAAATTGGCGGCACAAGTCTTCTCATTGTTGTAGGTGTTGCACTTGAAACGATGAAACAGCTTGAAAGCCAATTAGTGAAACGAAACTACCGTGGATTTATGAAATAAAACAGAGGGCTGGGCTTCTGCCCAACTCCTCTAAGTAAGGAAGGGGAAATCCGAAATGAACTTAGTCTTAATGGGGCTTCCGGGTGCTGGTAAAGGCACTCAGGCAGAACGAATTGTTGATGATTATGGGATCCCTCATATCTCAACAGGAGATATGTTCCGTGCTGCTATGAAAGAGGAGACACAACTTGGGCTCGAAGCAAAATCCTTTATCGATAAAGGAGAGCTTGTTCCTGATGAGGTCACAATCGGTATTGTTAGAGAAAGACTTGGCAAGAATGATTGTGAACAAGGTTTTCTTCTGGACGGATTTCCGCGAACAGTCGCTCAGGCTGAAGCTTTAGAAGACATTCTAAAGGACCTTGGCAGAACGATTGATTATGTCATTAATATTAAAGTCGATAAAGATGCTTTGATGGAGCGTCTGACTGGCCGAAGAATTTGCAAAAATTGCGGAGCAACTTATCATTTAGTATTCAATCCACCTGCGAAAGAAAATGTTTGCGACAAGTGTGGAGGCGAGCTTTATCAACGTGCAGATGATAATGCAGAAACCGTTTCGACTAGACTTGAAGTAAACTTAAAGCAGACTGAACCTTTACTGAACTTCTATTCAGAAAAAGGATATCTTGTAAACATTGATGGTGCGAAGCACATTAACGATGTTTACGCTGATATCAAGGACCTGCTTGGGGGATTAAATAAATGATTATCTGTAAAACTCCTCGCGAGCTTGAAATTATGAGAGAAGCTGGACGCATTGTCGCACTGACTCATGAAGAGCTGAAGAAACACATAAAACCAGGTATTTCGACAAAAGAATTGGATCAAATTGCCGAACGTTTTATTACAAAGCAGGGTGCAATCCCATCTTTTAAAGGGTATAATGGTTTTCGCGGGAGCATTTGCGTTTCGGTGAATGAAGAACTCGTTCACGGTATTCCTGGTAAACGGGTTTTACGTGATGGAGACATCATTAGTATCGATATCGGCGCAAAGTTAAATGGCTATCATGGTGACTCTGCTTGGACTTATCCAGTTGGGGTAATCAGTGATGAGGACCGCAAACTACTGGAAGTCACAGAGGAATCTCTATATAAGGGCTTACAGGAAGCAAAGCCAGGTGAACGTCTGTCAAACATTTCCCATGCCATACAAACGTATGTTGAAGGTGAGAATTTCTCAGTTGTTAGAGAATATGTTGGACATGGGGTCGGACAGGATCTTCATGAGGACCCTCAAATTCCTCATTATGGTCCGCCGAACAAAGGCCCACGGCTAAAACCTGGAATGGTGTTGGCCATCGAACCGATGGTGAACGCAGGCAGCCGATATGTGAAAACACTGGCTGATAACTGGACGGTTGTAACGGTTGATGGGAAAAAGTGTGCTCACTTTGAGCATACGATTGCGATTACAGATACAGGTTTTGATATACTGACTAAGATTTAGGTCTTCACTGAAGCCTTTCAGGCCCAAATCGGGCAGGTTGTCTGTATAGTCCAAAGAAAGAACAAGATCAGTATACAGTTGTCATCGGCATGTTCGATGGCTGCCATGTACTAATCGCAGACGGAGAAAAGCGTAAATTCATTCTCCTAAGAAAAAATATCAATCATTTAACCTTTTATGATTGCGTATCTCCG
Source organism: Bacillus xiamenensis (assembly GCF_001857925.1). NCBI lineage: Bacteria > Bacillati > Bacillota > Bacilli > Caryophanales > Bacillaceae > Bacillus > Bacillus xiamenensis. The sequence continues at coordinate 1,481,091 of NZ_CP017786.1, read as the reverse complement.
GAAGTTCAGAACAGTATATTCAAAACAGGTCGGGTGATAGATGAACAATTGAGATGATCTCATTTGGACATTTATCAGAGAGCAAGTTACTGATTTGAAGAAGGGAGAACACTTGAATGGCGAAAGACGATGTAATTGAAGTGGAAGGTACTGTAGCAGAAACTTTGCCAAACGCAATGTTCAAAGTCGAACTAGAGAATGGTCATACAGTTTTGGCTCATGTATCAGGAAAAATCCGTATGCACTTCATTCGCATTTTACCTGGAGACAAAGTTACGGTAGAATTATCTCCATATGACTTAACTCGTGGTAGAATTACGTACCGTTACAAATAAAGCAACTCCGGAAGAAGGAGGTTGGAAACACATGAAAGTGAGACCATCTGTTAAACCTATCTGTGAAAAATGTAAAGTGATTCGCAGAAAAGGAAAAGTAATGGTGATCTGTGAAAACCCAAAACATAAACAAAAACAAGGCTAATAACAAGGAGGTGCCCAAATCATGGCTCGTATTGCTGGTGTAGATATTCCACGTGATAAGCGTGTTGTCATTTCTTTAACATATGTTTTTGGAATTGGTCGTACGACTGCGCAACAAGTCCTTAAAGAAGCAGGTGTTTCTGAAGACACTCGCGTTCGCGATCTAACTGAAGACGAACTTGGTAAAATCCGTGATATCATTGACAAACTTAAAGTAGAAGGTGACCTTCGTCGTGAAGTTTCACTTAACATTAAGCGTCTAATTGAAATCGGAAGCTACCGCGGAATCCGTCATCGTAGAGGACTTCCTGTTCGTGGACAAAACACAAAAAACAACGCGCGTACTCGTAAAGGTCCGCGTCGTACTGTAGCTAACAAGAAAAAATAAGTAAAGGAGGTAGTTAAAGAATGGCTGCTGCTCGTAAATCAAATACGCGTAAACGTCGCGTGAAAAAGAATATTGAAGCTGGAATCGCTCATATCCGTTCCACTTTCAACAACACGATTGTAACGATTACTGATGTTCATGGAAACGCAATTTCTTGGTCAAGTGCTGGTGCATTAGGATTCAGAGGTTCTCGTAAATCTACTCCTTTCGCTGCACAAATGGCTGCTGAAACTGCTGCTAAAGGTTCTATCGAACATGGTCTTAAAACACTTGAAGTAACTGTTAAAGGTCCTGGTTCTGGTCGTGAAGCTGCAATCCGTGCGCTTCAGGCTGCAGGTCTTGAAGTTACAGCAATCAGAGACGTAACTCCAGTTCCTCATAACGGATGCCGTCCACCAAAACGTCGCCGCGTGTAATTTGTTTGTATAGATTTTGTGTCCCTGTCAATAATGGGTTATGATACAGTTATTTATGAGACGAATACACGACTCGTTGCCTGAGCACATACGGGACTAAACAATGAGGAATTTCGGATGGAATCTCATATGATTCTATTCGAGGTTTCGACGTTTTGAAGGAGGGTTTTATTAGATGATCGAAATTGAAAAACCAAAAATCGAAACGGTTGAAATCAGCGACGATGCCAAGTATGGCAAGTTTGTCGTAGAGCCACTTGAGCGTGGATATGGTACCACTTTAGGGAACTCCCTTCGTCGTATCCTTTTATCCTCACTTCCTGGTGCAGCTGTAACATCGATCCAGATAGATGGTGTCTTACACGAATTCTCAACGATCGAAGGCGTGGTTGAAGATGTTACAACGATTATCTTAAACATTAAAAAGCTTGCACTCAAAATCTACTCTGAAGAAGAGAAGACGCTTGAAATTGATGTACAAGATGAAGGAACTGTAACAGCTGCTGATATTACACACGACAGCGATATTGAAATCTTAAATCCAGATCTTCACATCGCAACTCTTGGCAAAAATGCGAGCTTCCGTGTTCGTTTGACTGCACAAAGAGGTCGCGGGTATAATCCTGCTGATGCAAACAAAAGAGACGATCAGCCTATCGGCGTGATTCCGATCGACTCAATCTATACACCTGTATCCCGTGTGACTTATCAAGTGGAGAACACCCGTGTTGGGCAAATCACAAACTATGATAAACTAACACTAGATGTATGGACTGATGGAAGCACAGGACCGAAAGAAGCGATCGCTCTAGGTTCTAAGATTTTAACTGAACACTTGAATATTTTCGTTGGGTTAACTGACGAAGCTCAGCATGCAGAAATCATGGTTGAAAAAGAAGAAGACCAAAAAGAAAAAGTGCTTGAAATGACAATTGAAGAGCTTGATCTTTCTGTTCGTTCTTACAACTGTTTGAAGCGTGCGGGTATTAATACTGTTCAAGAGCTTGCTAACAAGACAGAAGAGGATATGATGAAAGTTCGTAACCTTGGACGTAAATCTCTTGAAGAAGTGAAAGCGAAACTAGAAGAACTTGGACTGGGTCTTCGTAAAGACGATTGACTAGTTTCATTGTGAACTAGGATTTTCGTGTGTTTTTTATTCATACAGTATCTCTAATTAAGGAGGGGACATCACATGGCATACAGAAAGCTAGGACGCACTAGTGCACAACGTAAAGCAATGCTTCGTGACCTAACGACTGATTTGATCATCAACGAACGCATCGAAACAACTGAAACACGTGCGAAAGAACTTCGCTCTGTAGTTGAAAAAATGATCACTCTTGGCAAACGCGGAGATCTTCATGCTCGCCGTCAAGCTGCAGCTTACATTCGTAATGAAGTAGCTAACGCTGAAACAAACCAAGATGCACTTCAAAAATTATTCGCTGACGTTGCAACTCGCTACGAAGATCGCCAAGGTGGATACACTCGTATCATGAAGCTTGGACCTCGTCGCGGCGATGGCGCACCAATGGCTGTCATTGAATTAGTTTAATCACATATCGTGTATCTAAGAAAGGGCGGGACAGTTCATAACTGGATCTATGCCCTTTTTTAGATACTACGGCTTTTTAGGAATAAGCAAAGTAGAGGTTGAGCTGAGAGGAGGTCCGGTAGAGATGGGGAAGACACTAATTGACGTAAAAGACATTGTATTTCGTTATCACAAAGATGCGGACAAGCCCGCTTTAGATCAAGTGTCATTGCATGTGAATCAAAATGAATGGCTTGCCATTGTTGGCCATAACGGTTCTGGTAAATCCACACTTGCCCGTGTACTGAATGGGCTCATTTTACCGGATGCTGGAACGGTCAAGGTTGGTGAGATTGAGCTGAAGGAAGAAAGTGTTTGGGATATTCGTAAAAAGGTAGGCATGGTCTTTCAAAACCCAGATAACCAATTTGTTGGCTCAACGGTTCGTGATGATGTGGCTTTTGGTTTAGAAAATAACGGGGTTGAGCGGGAATTGATGATAGAACGTGTAGATTGGGCTGTTAAACAGGTCAATATGCAGGAGTTTCTTGATCAAGAGCCGCACCATCTATCAGGCGGGCAAAAGCAGAGAGTAGCCATTGCAGGAGTGCTTGCCGCAAGCCCTGACATCATGATCTTGGATGAAGCAACATCAATGCTTGATCCGATTGGCCGTGAAGAAGTGTTAGAGACTGTTAGACTACTGAAGGAACAAGGAACAGTCACAGTCATTTCCATCACACATGATTTAGACGAGGCTGCGAAGGCAGACCGCGTTATTGTGATGAATGGTGGGAAGAAATTTGCTGAGGGAACACCAGAGGAAGTATTTGAACTAGATGAACAGCTGGTTCAGATTGGACTTGATCTGCCATTTTCCTATCGGTTGAGCAAGCAATTGAAGCAGCAAGGTGTGCCACTTGCAAATGCTCATTTGACACAAGAAGGATTGGTGAAAGAGCTATGGACATTACGATCAAAGAATTAGAGCATCGTTATCAAATGAAAACGCCGTTTGAGCGTCTCGCTTTGTATGATGTCAATGCTTCCATCAAAGAAGGCAGCTATGTCGCTGTCATTGGTCATACGGGTTCTGGCAAGTCTACATTGCTGCAGCACTTAAATGGATTGCTCAAACCAACGAAAGGGAGCATTGCGCTTGGAGAGACAGTTTTACAGGCCAATAAAAAGCAGAAGGATATGAAACCCCTCCGGAAAAAGGTAGGCATCGTGTTTCAGTTTCCTGAGCATCAGCTCTTTGAGGAAACCATCCTCAAGGATATCTGCTTTGGCCCGATGAACTTCGGCGTTCCTCAAGAGAAGGCAGAAGCGAAGGCGAAGGAGATGCTGAAACTGGTTGGTCTTCCTGAATCCCTATTATCTCGATCTCCCTTTGAACTAAGCGGCGGTCAAATGAGACGTGTGGCGATTGCAGGTGTACTAACGATGGAGCCAGAAGTGCTTGTGCTTGATGAGCCGACTGCAGGATTAGATCCACGCGGGCGGAAAGAAATCATGGACATGTTCTATGAGCTTCATCAAAAAGCAAACCTGACCACGATCCTTGTGACACACAGTATGGAGGATGCTGCCCATTATGCGGATCAAATGATTGTCATGCATAAAGGAACAGTGAAGGCGACAGGTACGCCGAGAGAGCTATTTGCCAATCGTACAGATATGTCTTCTTTCGGTCTCGATCTCCCTGAAACGATTAAATTCCAGCAGGCTATCGAAGAAAAGCTAGGTATCACGTTTCCAAGGCCGCTTCTGACTATGGATGAAATGGCAGAAGCCTTAACAGCTCTTTATCAGGAGGAAACGACATCATGATGGATAGTATGATTATCGGCAAATATGTGCCAGGTTCATCCTTTGTCCATCGTCTTGATCCAAGGACAAAGCTGTTATCAATTTTCTTTTTCGTCTTCATTGTCTTTTTTGCAAATAATTACATCACTTACGGGCTTTTAGGGGCCTTTACAATCCTTGTGGTGATGGTGTCTCAGGTGCCGCTGTACTTTATTCTCAAAGGAATGAAACCGATCCTATGGATTGTCCTGTTTACCTTTATTCTGCACATCTTCATGACAAAGGATGGCGCTTTGCTGTTTCACTTTGGTTTCTTGAATATTTATGAAGAAGGTCTAAAGCAGGGGATATTCATTTCACTCCGTTTTGTCTATCTCATCATGATGACAACACTTCTTACGCTGACCACAACGCCTATTGAAGTGACAGACGGTATGGAGAAGCTGCTACATCCTTTCCGTAAAATCAAGCTACCTGTTCATGAGCTTGCTCTTATGATGTCTATCTCCCTTCGATTTATTCCGACTTTACTCGAAGAAACAGACAAAATCATGAAAGCACAAATGGCAAGAGGTGTTGATTTTACAAGCGGGCCAGTGAAAGATCGTTTAAAAGCGATTGTTCCATTGCTTGTCCCGCTTTTCGTCAGTGCGTTTAAGCGTGCGGAGGAATTGGCGACTGCGATGGAAGCAAGAGGCTACCGCGGGGGAGAAGGACGGACGAAATACCGTCAGCTTGTCTGGGGTATGAAGGACACGTTCACGTTGCTTCTATTCATCCTGTTAACAGCACTCCTTGTGCTGCTTAGAAATTAGGTGATGCCTAGATGAAAGTAAAATGCACTGTATCATACGATGGGACACATTTTAAAGGCTATCAGGTGCAGCCAGGGCAGCGAACTGTTCAGACGGAGATAGAGTCTGCCCTTGCAAAAATGCATAAACAGGACGAACTGATTCCGATTGTGGCTTCTGGCCGGACGGACAGTGGTGTTCATGCAAAGGGACAGGTCATCCATTTCGATACCCCGCTCGCTATCCCGATGGAGAGGTGGCCTTTTGCCCTCAATAGCTTGCTGCCAGATGACATTCGTGTTCTAAAGGCTGAGGAAGTGGATGAGTCGTTTCATGCCAGGTTTGGTGTTGCTTCAAAGGAGTACCGTTACAAGGTCTCAACGGAAACGCACCAAAATGTGTTCACGCGACAGTATGCCTGCCACTATCCTTATCCACTGGATGTCGACAAAATGAGAGAAGCTGCTGAGTATCTGATTGGCTCACATGACTTCACAAGCTTTTGTGCGGCCAATACAGAGGTTCAGGACAAGGTGAGGGTCATTTACGCCCTCGAGTGGAAAAACGTCTCAGACGGGCTAGAAATGCGTGTGAGAGGAAGTGGCTTTTTATACAACATGGTGCGAATTATGGCCGGCACGTTACTTGAAATCGGTGCTGGTAAATTTCACCCTGAGGAGATAAAAGCCATGCTTGCCGCCCGAAATCGCGAAGCGGCAGGCAAGACTGCGCCTAGTCACGGACTGTATTTATGGGAAGTTTTCTATGACAACTAAACCAGGTGTAACATGTTCTTGACACAGGAAGCAGAAAGTTATAAGATATCATATGGTATGTATTTCAACCCCACAAATAAGCCCCGGAAGACTTATCTGTGTTTTGAAATAGAACGTAGCATTTGATTCAGGAAAATTCATTGATTTATTTAGGAGGGAAACTCATGCGTACAACACCAATGGCGAACGCAAGCACAATTGAGCGCAAATGGCTAGTGGTTGATGCGGCAGGCAAGACTCTAGGACGTCTTTCTACTGAAGTAGCATCACTTTTGCGCGGTAAGCACAAACCAACTTATACACCACACGTTGATACAGGTGATCACGTCATCATCATCAATGCTGAGAAAATCGAATTAACTGGTAAGAAATTGACGGACAAAATTTACTACCGTCACACAATGCACCCAGGTGGTTTGAAACAAAGAACTGCTCTTGAGATGCGTACAAACTACCCTGAAAAAATGTTGGAGCTTGCTATCAAAGGTATGCTTCCAAAGGGTCCACTAGGTCGTCAAATGTTCAAAAAATTAAATGTGTATCGTGGTTCTGAGCATCCACATCAAGCACAACAACCTGAAGTTTACGAACTTCGCGGTTAATTATAAGGGAGGTTAACAATTTGGCACAGGTTCAATATTACGGTACAGGTCGTCGTAAAAGTTCTGTAGCGCGCGTTCGCTTAGTTCCAGGTGAAGGCCGTATCGTCGTTAATAATCGTGAAATTACTGAATACATTCCATTCGCTGCTTTAATCGAAGACGTGAAACAGCCTTTGAACATCACAGAAACAGCTAACAGCTACGATGTTCTTGTAAATGTTCACGGTGGTGGATTCTCTGGTCAAGCTGGAGCAATTCGTCACGGTATCTCTCGTGCTCTTCTAGAAGTAGATCCTGAGTACCGTACACCACTTAAACGTGCTGGACTTCTTACTCGTGACTCTCGTATGAAAGAGCGTAAGAAATACGGTCTTAAAGGCGCACGTAGAGCTCCTCAGTTCTCGAAACGTTAATCAATTTTTCGTTTTTAAAAACCTCAACCATTTGGGACTGACCCCCGTTTTTGAGACAGGGATCAAAACACCTTTACGAAACAGCCAGTTGCCGAAACTCTTTTGGTGACTGGCTGTTTAATTTCAATTGAATTCGGATATTGTTATAATAATCAATATACTCCCTGACTGTTTTTTCTACAATGGCTGTTGTAGTGTTTGTCAGGTGGTGGAGATAAAATCCTTCTGATTTTAAACTTGAGTGGAAGGATTCGATGGGGGCATTATCAGCGGGCATTCCCTTACGGGACATGCTCATGGTAATGCCTTTTTCCTTTATCTCCTTTTGATAAGCATAAGAAGTGTAGACCGAACCTTGATCACTATGAAGTACGCAGCCTTTAGGCAGTGTCTTTAACTGCTTCAATGTATCTAAAACAAGAGAAACATCCTGTTTATCACCAATCGTATAAGCCACAATCTCACTTGTATATAAATCTTTTATGCTGGATAGATAAAGCATTTTTTGCCCAAATGGCAAATACGTGATATCTGTCACCAGTTTTTCAAGTGGCTTTGTCGCAGAAAAATCTCGTTTTAAGTGATTTTCTGCAATGTAATAGGGTTGACCGGTCTGTTTACGCTTTTTCACTTTCACACGACACTGCAAACCGTAGGTTTGCATCATTCGTTGTACTCTCTTATGGTTGATCTTCATTTCTTTGCGTAGAAGAGCCGTTATTTTACGATACCCATACGTATACTTGTGCAACTTACAAAGTGTTGAAATAAGCTTGATTACCCCATGTTGCTTTGAGTGATGATGATCTTGTTTTTTCCAACGATAAAATGTTGATTTAGCCACTTCAAATAGCTGACAGAATTCACTGACACTCACTTTATCTTTTACCGTTTCGTAGATCGACACGAGTGCTTCTTTTTCCACCACCTTTCCCATTCTCGGTACTTTTTTAATATGTCTATTTGTTGATTTAGATAGCGATTTTCTGTTTTCAATCTCTCGTTTTCATCTTGGTATTCAGGTCCTTTACCGTATGAATACTGCTTTCCAACAGGTTGATGAAACCGGTGGGTTTCACCATTGTGATACCATTTCATCCAAGTTTTCACTTGTGTTTTATTCTTAATTCCTAGCTTGTCCATGATTTCTTTTGTTGAGACTCCTGCCAACTTCATCTGAACCGCCTCTTCTTTTACACTTGCGGGGTAACTGACTCTTGTTCCCATACAAAAAACACCTCCAAATTGTTTTCAGATATGATATACCCGATTTTCAACTTAAAGGTGTTTTTATTTGTCTCACTTTATGGGGTCAGTCCCATTTGGTTGAGGGTTTTTTGTTAGTTAATCATGAAGTATGATTCAAAATATGTGCTGTGAAATCAATTTTTTGCCCAAAAATGAGTTTTAATGAAGTTATTATAGACAATTCTTTTTACCACGGTATAGTATATTATTAAAGTGTATACAGAAGTTCCAAATGCTATATCAAGTTAACATATTCTTATTTTGAAAGAGTGAGATAATATATCTTGTTTCCTACCAGTTGTCTAATGTATATCGCTTTATTTAATAAAAATCTTCTAATAAGAATGTATTGTCAAATAGGCGATTATAATAGTAAGACTAATATTTACATATTTACTATATAATGTAATATGGAAAGGTTAATTATAAGTTTTATTAAATAAAGTTATAAAGGAAGGTACTAATATGGATAGGATTAGAATACAAAATTTAAGAGCATTACAAGATACAAATTATGTTGAGTTAAAACCTCTTACTATACTAGTAGGAAAAAATAGTTCTGGTAAAAGTACATTCTTAAGATTTTTTCCATTAATGAAACAAACATTGGAAACAAGAACTAATGAACCGATTTTGTGGTATAGCCCTTCATTTGTTGATTTTGGGAGTTTTGATGAGAGTTTAAATTATAAAAATAAGGGTAACAACATTTCTTTTGAGTTTAAACTAAAATTAACTAAAATGCGTATATATGAAGGTGCGTACTTTTTTTTTAAGAATAGGTATTCTCGAAAAAAGATTATTGAGTCTAAAATAGATGAGAATGTTAATCTAGATTTGAAGATTATTTTTTCAGAAAAAATGATAAACAAGATTGAAGTTAAACTGTGGGATCATGAAATAGAAATTTTTTATCAGAAAGAAGGTGTGAAAATATCAATAAATGGTGAATATTTAAAAGAAAAATTAGTTAGTGGATTATTTGGAAATTCTACAAATATGTTACAAAATTTTTTAATTGAAAAGGAAAAAGAAAAAGAAAAAGAACTTGTATCAACAGGTAGATATTTTAGAGATAAGGTTTTTAGGCTAATTAATGGAAACGATCCCTCTTCCACAGAGGAGAGTTTTATTGTTGAATTAATTAATTCAATTAATTTAGGTGATTCTAATACAATACTAAAAAGTTTAAAAGAAATTGATTATAAATCAAAATCGATAGGAAAAAAAATAGATGAACTTAGAATTAATCAACCTGATTTTATAGAAATTAAAAATAGTTATTTTGGAATATTTTTGAATGAAATAGTGGATATTTGTAATGAGGAGTTAAAATCTTTCTTTTTATCTGTGAATTATATAGCACCGATAAGAGCGAGTGCAGAAAGATATTATCGTATACAGGGATTAGCTCTAAATGAAATAGATCCTCAAGGTGCAAATATCCCTATGTACTTAAATAATATGAGTAATGCACACAAAAAAAAGTTTAATAATTGGATTAAGGATAATTTCCATTTTGATATAGTAGCGGAATCTACAGGTGGGCATACATCTTTGTATATAAGGTATGAAAATGGGACAAAAATAAATCTTGCTGATACTGGATTTGGTTATTCGCAAATTCTTCCTATTATTTTAGTCTTGTGGCAGGCTGTTCAAACAAGTGAAGAATTAGCGAGTTATAACAAAGTGAAATTAATGGGTCGAAATAGAAATTTTACAATTGCTATTGAGCAACCAGAGCTACACCTTCATCCTTCACTTCAGGCTGTTCTAATAGACACTTTTGCAAAAATTATAAAAGTTTCAAAAGAAATAGGGATAGACTTAAAAATTATTATCGAAACTCATAGTGAAACTATGATAAATAGAGTTGGGCAACTTATAGCAACTAAGTATGAAGATTTTAATAAGGATTTAGTTAATGTTCTTATTTTTAATAGTTCTGATCCCTTTATTTCAAATATTAAGAGTACTGGTTATACGGAAGATGGCTACTTGACCTCTTGGCCGATAGGTTTTTTTAGTCCGGAGGACAGATAAAGTGTTAATACAATTAGATAATAGCTTAGAACAAGAACTTTCTGTGAAAAAGCACAAATTAAATGAAAATTCCTCTGAAGTGATGGCGTTGAATAATCTAGCCATAGCTTATAGAAACGGATGGCATATTATTATAGGCCCATTACATGTATTGAATTTTATTAAAAATATAGAACATATCGATAACAGTACAAAAAGTGTCTTTGATAAGTTAATTAAAGAATATGCTTTTCAAAAATCATATAAAGATGTAGTAGGAGAGTATATATTAGTTAGAGGTTTGGATGGTAATGTTACTAGAATTGATGAGAAAGAATCCGAATATCATTATGAAGTTCCGTTAAACTACTTTTTTCAATTATCTAAATGTATGAAAACCTCCTTGTTATGTGAGGATGAGAGTGATTTCAATTTTTATAAAAAACTTTGTGAGAAATATCTTAAAGAGAATAAAGAAATGTTAGGAATTGAATTAGCTGTTAAGTTTTCCAATGGAGGAGGAGTAAATTCATATAGAGTATTAGAAAGGGGGGTTTTAGAGGAGTGCAACCCTGTATTAGCAATTGCAGATAGTGATAAAAAATATCCTGAATCAACTATAGGACAGACCTTGAAAAAATTATTAGAAATAGAAAGAAGACATATGAATACAAAAATATTGAATGTATATTCATTACCAGTGAGGGCAAAAGAAAATCTAATTCCCCCTTCGTTATATTTACAGGTAGGTGAACACACTTTTAAAGACCATTTAGAAAAATTACAATTCATTGAGAAAAAAAATAGCGAAAAACTACTATATTTTAATATTAAAGATGGATATAAAGTTAAGCATTTTAAAGATGAAAAATTCATGAAATTTTTTAGAGGAACTTTTATTGAAACAGAAAAATTATTATCGTGTTCGATAGAGGATATAAGTTTAAAGACAGATGATGACGAAATAGTTGTAAACGGACTTAAAGGGCTTGTTGATAGATTTACTGATACTATTTTAGATGGTGGAATTGAAAAAAAGTTACAGAAAAAAAGAAGTTTGCAAAATCCACCACCACAAGTTCTAGAATCAATTATGGAGTTAGAAGATTTACTAAAGTTAAAGGAAGATTTATTCAACAATTTACCATCATATATAAGTGAGATATTAATAGAACTGTGTAACAAAATACTTAGTTGGGGTTGTAGCAAGGGAGAGACTTACGGCACTTTAGGTGCCTAAGTTGGTTTTTGTTTGAAATTTAATATGAACTTATTCTTGCAAAAATTAGCTGTAAACTAGTTTTAATTTTTTGTATACATAGATACCTTCTTTGGCGATTGTTAGGAAACTTGTTATTAACTTGCTTTTTTTGATAATGACAGTCGTAAAATAAAGTGTAATTTGCTATTTCTTTTTTATTTCATAACTTAATCTACTATATTTCTTAATCACTTAATAGGTAATTCTGATGATGAGTGATTTAACAATCCAAATATCCTTTCGCTTTCTATGTTGATATAATCAGGTCAAATAAGAAGAAGAGGGGCATGGCCATGAGGATCTTTGATGCACATTTTCATATCATTGATGTTGATTTTCCCATTCAAGAAACCAAGAGTACACTCTGCTGAGTTATGTGGTGAATGACAGCTGTTTGATGAAAAAGAAGCTGATCAAATCTTATAGAAGAACGGTCTCATTTGGTATTTTGGTAAGTGAAGATAGTTTCCGTCCATCCTAGGAGGTGCTTTCATTGAATTTAAATCAATTGACATTTAGAGAAGCTGTGAAATCGTTTTCATGCTTTCAGATGATAAGTTAGGTCAAAAGAGAGAGCGTTACACTCGCCCATTATTAGAAAGTTATATCAAAGCCTTTCGTTCAATCGATGCTGATCCAAATATTGAACTCATTGTTGCGTGTGACCAGAAAGAAGCAGTTGGTGTTCTTCAGTTAACCATGACGCCATTTCTTACACATCAAGGGGGATGGAGAGCATCCATCGAAGAGTTCGTACGGCTTCGAGTCATAGAGGGAAAGGAGTCGGTTCGCTGCTTATAAATGCTTATAAAGTGGGCCATTCAACGCGCAAGCGACCGCGGCTGTCATATGATTCAGCTGACAACAGATAAACAGAGGCCAGAAGCACGCCATTTTTATGAGAAATTAGGATTTGAAGCCACTCATGAAGGAATGAAGCTGCATTTGTCCCATGAATAAGGATATCAAGAAGCGGAGGATTCACGTACCTCTGCCTTTTTTGTGCCTTTATTAGAAATATTTTCTATATTCAATATATAAATTCTCTGTTATTTGGAAAGGAGAAACATGTTACTCAAAATCGGTCTAGTTGTTATAGGTGTGGTCGTACTTTACGTAGGGGTTCAAGTCTTGTTGTATAAAAGAGATATGAAAAAAACGAAGGAAGATCTTTTGACATTTGTCGCAAAAAACAAAAAGGACGTTTCAGTGACAATCATTGAAAATGATGATGTGATGTTAGAGTGGAATGCTGATCAAAAAACGCCACTTGCAAGTACGGTGAAATTAGTGGTTTTATTTCATTTTGTTAAAGCTGTATCGAGCGGCGCCATCAAGCTAGAGGAAAAAGTGGCATTGCCTGATATAGAGCGGTTTTATATTGATAGAACAGACGGTGGTGCGCACGCGTACTGGCTGGAGGTCAATGATTTTTCTGAGCATGCGACTTTATTAGATGTTGCCAAAGGGATGATGCAATTCAGTTCGAATGCTTGTACGGATTATTTGATTGACCGGCTGGGCTTAGAAAAGATCAATGATCAGATGAAACAAGCGGGTCTTACAGAACCTGATGAACTCATGCCGCTGACGCCAATGATTTTGTGGTCCGCTTATGTATCTGATCGTAGGCGGGATGCATTCAAGAAAATGAGCGGTGTATCCGAAGAACAATACAAATCTCTAATGAATGAGATTTTTAATATCATGAAAAATGACCCAGAGCATAAAAAGGCGTTAGAAGAAAAAATGAAAAAAAAGAACTTATTAGGCTGGCGTATTCAATCATTACTGACACAAAAGTTGACAAAGTCTACAACCAATCAATATGCACATTTTATGAAACGTCTCCAGGATGAGCTGTTAACAATAGAAGAAAAGAGTCTTTTTAGCCAAATCGTACTGGGAGAAACATTGAAAAAGGAAACAGATCAATATCTTTGGTATAAAGGCGGAGCAACATTGTTCGTTTTCACAGGTGCTTTATATCGAAGAACAGATACATCCTCTATATCCATTTCTCTTTTTATCAATGATCCGAAAGCGAACAATTCTCACTGGATTGGGGGAGTATTCAACGAATTTATGCTTACTGCAGCAGTGGATCAAAACTTTCGACAACGATTGATACAGGCTTTCACTACATAAACATCAAAAAACAGAGGGAAACACCCCTCTGTTTTATTATTTCTGCATTGGAAACGCTCTGTATACATCTTGGCGTTTCTCTTTTGACCTCACAACCCCATCAACCAGTTCCTTTTGCCAAAGCGCTGCATCGTCTTTGTACTTTTTAAAAGGGTGAGGGAGCTTTTTTTCTAGCTGTTTTCTTTTAAACGTGACGGACGGCTCGTCGTTTGAGTTCATTTTGAGGGTCACCTGTTCTACGTTATTGATAAGAATAAAAAGTGCGATTGCGTTGTATAAATACGTTTTTTCAATCGTGTCCTTTTCGTCAAACCAAAATGCATCAAATTGTTCTTCTGTGTAGTTGGCATCTTCTTTTATCCCATACGTGACATCTAATGCTTTTCCATCGATGATTTCAAATTCGCGAATGGCGCCTCCTGGCAGGTCTAATAAAATCTGATGCACGGCTGAGTTGTCACCAAGATACGTACCTTTATGCTTGGAAAGCTGTTTTAAAGATATGTCTTCTATCCTTTTAATGCCGCTCTCATTTTGAGTGGCTTGACTGCTGCATGCGGATAGAATGACTGTCAATAGCAGCAGGATATACATCCATTTCTTCATTGATTTTTCCCCTTTACCCTTCTTTTTATATTCAAGAATCCATTTTATCACAATTTTCCATTTCGTTAGATCGCTAATTTGTCATTTCCATTTACTGAACAGCATGTTTTGTTCAAACCAACGAACAATACAAAGAAAAAAGGAGTTCAGTCCATGGCAGAAGTGCTTTCATTTTATCAATTGAAAACAAAACGCGATGTCGCGCTTGAAAAGAAGCTGTTGCGTACCTTGTCTCTTCAGCGGGTGACAGCCGCCTCGGAGAAATTCACGAAGAAGCTGTTTCCGTTTGCTGATGATCCAGCCGGTATCATGAGTGATGGCTGTATAGATTTTGCCATTGAAGCGTTTTTAGCTGGTGGGAGATACGGTGAGTCGAGTCGATATGGCGAATCGTTCGATAATATGAAGAAGCGGTCATCTCAGGAAGAGGATGAGCTGATCGAAGAGCTGGCAGGGTGTTTGCAATCGTGGGGCACTATGTTCCGAATGGAGCAAAAGACATCAGCTCTCTATCCATTTGCGAAAGATTTTTTAAACATATGGTGGCAGGAAGGCTATCGAGAATCAGAAAAAAGACACAAGCTTCGACTGCACTAAGCATATTTCCAGCCCTTGTCCCATATCTATAAAATAATGGTGTATGGGAGGGACAGGGATGAAAAGAAAGCTGAAGTGGACAGGGTTTTTAATTGGGTTTATTGTCCTCTTATTCTTATTCAGATTTCAATTTCTAAATGATGATTCATGGAAATCGTGGAATTTGCCTCTAAGTGGGAAGATCATCTATCTAGATCCGGGTCATGGTGGTCCAGATGGCGGAGCTGTTGGCGGCGAGCTGCTTGAAAAAGAGATTGCACTGGATGTGTCCATGAAGATACGGGACTATTTGCAGGAGCAGGGTGCGCTTGTGCTCATGACCCGAGAGGATGATTCTGATTTATCATCAAAGAATACAAGGGGATATGCCCGAAAGAAAGCGGAGGATTTAAGGAACCGCGTAAAAGTCATCAATGAGTCTGAAGCGGATCTCTATTTAAGCATTCATTTAAATGCCATTCCTTCGAATAAATGGAGCGGAGCACAGACGTTCTTTTACGGAAAGTATGAAGAGAATGAAAAAGCAGCGAAGTTCATTCAAGATGAATTGCGCAAAAACCTTGAAAACACGGACCGTAAAGCGAAGCGAATCAATGGGATTTATTTAATGCAAAATGTCACGAAGCCAGGAGCTCTTGTAGAAATCGGTTTTCTTTCTAATCCAAAAGAGGCGGGTCAGCTGGCAACACCTAAGTATCAGGATCAAATTGCTGCCTCCATTTATAAAGGCATTCTCAGATATTTAACAGAGCAAAAAGAGCCGCCTGAATAAGGGGCTTTTTCCTTTTGATCGCAGGCAAACAGGACAGACATTGTAAGGATATGTATGATATACTTGGTTTGTAAACGAATTCAATAAAGGGTGAGGTTCTGCTATGATCGGACAAGATGATGTGAGAAAACTAGTTGGGAAGATGGACGAACCTTTCCTTCATATACCGCTTGGTGAGCTGGATGCCATCAAGGAAATCAGCCTAAAGCCTGAAAAAGAGCATGTGAGCTTAAAGGTGGCCATTGCCAAAACAGGTACCGCTGAGCAAATGAAGCTGCAGCAAGACATCGTGCAGGCCTTGAAAGCAGCGGGCGCTAACACAGTAGGACTTCGTTTTGAAGAACTGCCTCAGGAAACGCTTGAAAAATTTATGCCGTCACAGGATGAGGAAGAAAACCTGCTCAACTCTAAAAATCCACCAGTGTTCTTAGCCATTGCAAGTGGAAAGGGTGGCGTTGGTAAATCAACCGTTTCTGTTAACCTTGCTGTGGCACTGGCTCGTTTAGGGAAAAAAGTTGGGCTGATTGATGCTGATATTTACGGCTTTAGTGTACCGGATATGATGGGAATTACCGTCAGGCCGACAGTAAAAGGGGAAAAAATTATTCCTGTGGAACGCTTTGGTGTCAAAGTGATTTCAATGGGCTTTTTTGTTGAAGAAAATGCACCGGTCATTTGGAGAGGACCGATGCTTGGTAAAATGTTAAATAACTTCTTCCACGAAGTAGAGTGGGGAGAATTAGATTACTTACTATTAGACCTTCCGCCGGGAACAGGTGATGTGGCGCTTGATATTCATACAATGCTGCCTAGCTGTAAAGAAATCATTGTGACAACACCGCATCCAACAGCTGCTTTTGTTGCTGCCAGAGCAGGTGCAATGGCACTGCAGACAGATCACGAGGTGCTTGGGGTCGTTGAGAATATGAGCTATTACGAAAGCAAGAAAACAGGTGAAAAAGAATATGTCTTTGGAAAAGGTGGCGGGGACAAGCTGGCTGAAGAGCTGCGAGTATCGGTTCTTGGTCAAATTCCTTTAAGACAGCCTGATTGGAATGAAGATGATTTTGCTCCTTCCGTCTATGATGCGAGTCATCCGACAGGAGAAGTCTATCAACAGATTGCGAGTAAAGTCATTGAACAATTAGCAGTGAAAGCATAATAAAAGCCCGAGTGGACTCTACACCACTCGGGTCATGTTTAACTACCGCTTCCTTCGTTTCCTTGTGATCCTGAATCACTGCTGCTTTCAGATGCTGCTTTTTTTAGCTCATCTTCGAATTTCTTCTTATAGAGAGGGCTGCTTAATGTTTCTGTAATGACTTTTTCTAAGTGTTTTCTGAACTCTTTGCTTTTCACGAGTTCACCGTATTTCTTTTCCATTTCAGGATCCTTGAGAATATCCATCATCATTTGTTGATAGTCAGGATCCTTCATTAATTGTTTTAACATCTTTTCGTGCTGTTGCTGCATGGATTTTGCGAAAGTCTCGGCAAATTTAGAATCCTCAAAGACCTTCTTCCAGAACTCTTTGCCTTTATCAGAAGTCAGTGTTTTCTCTATTGTTTTTTTCACAGTTTGTTCATCCATTACCAAAGCTTCATTCATTGCCTCGTCATTTAATAACTGTTGAATGGCCTTTTTACCGTCATCTGTTTTCAAAATATCGACGACCATTTTTTTCGTTTCGTCATAGTCCATATTAGATGAAGATTGGGTTTTGGGAGCACAAGCTGTTAGAGATAAAAGAAGAAAACAGCTCATTATACGCAAGATGCCTTTTGACATACTGTGGCTCCTTTCGTTACATGTCTTACTTTTAATATGAATGTTTCACGTAAATTTATACATAACAAAAATAGGGGTTGGATCAATTCAATGAAAAGTCGGGATTTAGTTCGTTTTTTCTTCTCTGTGCTGGCTGTTGGAGCGGTCATTACAAGCGTGGTAGGTTTTGCGCTGGAGTGGGGGAAGTATCAGAAGCTGTTTGTATCGTTTGAGATTTTAGAGATCGCATCTGTGTTATTTTGGTTCATTGGTGTGGGAATGATCTTTAGTGTGATTAGTCAGATGGGGTTTGTCGTTTTCTTAACAGTGCACCGGTTTGCACTTGAGATTTTCCGGTCACATTCTTTATGGAATACCATTCAGTTGTTTCTTGTGATTTTTGTGCTGTTTGATTTAGCGTATTTGCGATTTTTGTTTTTCGGGGAAAATGAATCGTTTCTTCCGTACTTGTGGCTGCCTGTTTTTATCGGTGTGTTTGCATTGATCGTCGCTTATTTTAAACAGCAGCAGTCCTCTAAGAAAACATTTATTTCTGCCATGTTTCTTATGGTCGTCATCACATCGTTAGAATGGTTTCCTGCGCTTAGAGTCAATGAAGAGGACTGGCTGTATTTAATGCTTTTCCCGCTATTGGGCTGTAATGCGTTTCAGCTTTTAGCTATGCCCCGGTTTTCAAAGGCGAAATCTACTTAACTTCAGCTGATTTCGTTTTTGTATTTGAAATCAGTTCGCTAACGGTCACATTTTTTAAATTCTTATCTTTTAAGTGTTTTAAGATCGCTGGTAAGGCTTGAGCGGTTTGGGTGGCTGAATCTGAGGCGTGGAGGAGAATGATGTCTCCACTTTTCATTCGATCATTTACATTTTGAACAATCTGATCGACGCCTGGGTTCAGCCAATCCTGAGAGTTGATGCTGTAATGTACAACGGTATAGCCGTACTGTGTTGCAATTTTCAATACTTTTTCATTGAATTGCCCCGTTGGCGGTCTTAATAGTTGAATATCATCTAGTCCAAGCTTTTGAAATGTATTTTGTGCACGGACAAGATCACGCTTGATTTCGTTTTCTTCAAGCTGGCTATAATTTTTATACGCATAGCCAAGACTGCCAATTTGGTGGCCGTCCTCTCTAATCCTTTTCACAATATCAGGGTGACGCTCAGCCCAAGAAGCCGACAGAAAGAAAGTAGCGTTCTTTATATCGTGCTCTCGGAGGACATTTAAAATAGGAACGGCCTTTTCATCTCCCCAGCCAATATTAAAAGTAAGGGAAGCATGTTTTGATGAGGTTTCTCCTTTATAAATCGCCCGGGGTCCTTGTTCTGTTTTAAATACTGACAGCGGCGGTGCCTTTTGTACATAAAAAAAGGTTGCGGCTGCAAGGGCTGCTACAAGAATAATGACAACTTGTTTCAGCCGTTTAATAGGCAACACATATAATCGACTCAATTCAAACACTCCTGCCTTGTCCAAGATTGTTACTTGATTGTATGCAGGACAAGGGTTTGACATGCACAATAAAACTATTTCAAAAAAAGTTTCGAAAAGACGTTGACCGGCAGAATATTTTCGTGATATATTATTAATCGTCGCTGAAACACAGTGACAAACATGAAACGCTTCGGGAAATAAACTTGAAAAAAGTTGTTGACATAAGATGAAGCGAAATGTTATATTATTAAAGCCGCTAAGAACGGCGGAGATGATCTTTGAAAACTAAACAAGACAAAACGTACCTGTTAATTCGAGTTTTAATAAAAAAATCCTATGAAACATCATAGGTAGTCAGTCAAACTGACGAGGCAGGAAATGATCACATGCTAAGTTCGCTACATCGTGTAGCAACGCATGTGTGATATGCATCCTGCATACATCGGAGAGTTTGATCCTGGCTCAGGACGAACGCTGGCGGCGTGCCTAATACATGCAAGTCGAGCGGACAGAAGGGAGCTTGCTCCCGGATGTTAGCGGCGGACGGGTGAGTAACACGTGGGTAACCTGCCTGTAAGACTGGGATAACTCCGGGAAACCGGAGCTAATACCGGATAGTTCCTTGAACCGCATGGTTCAAGGATGAAAGACGGTTTCGGCTGTCACTTACAGATGGACCCGCGGCGCATTAGCTAGTTGGTGAGGTAACGGCTCACCAAGGCGACGATGCGTAGCCGACCTGAGAGGGTGATCGGCCACACTGGGACTGAGACACGGCCCAGACTCCTACGGGAGGCAGCAGTAGGGAATCTTCCGCAATGGACGAAAGTCTGACGGAGCAACGCCGCGTGAGTGATGAAGGTTTTCGGATCGTAAAGCTCTGTTGTTAGGGAAGAACAAGTGCAAGAGTAACTGCTTGCACCATGACGGTACCTAACCAGAAAGCCACGGCTAACTACGTGCCAGCAGCCGCGGTAATACGTAGGTGGCAAGCGTTGTCCGGAATTATTGGGCGTAAAGGGCTCGCAGGCGGTTTCTTAAGTCTGATGTGAAAGCCCCCGGCTCAACCGGGGAGGGTCATTGGAAACTGGGAAACTTGAGTGCAGAAGAGGAGAGTGGAATTCCACGTGTAGCGGTGAAATGCGTAGAGATGTGGAGGAACACCAGTGGCGAAGGCGACTCTCTGGTCTGTAACTGACGCTGAGGAGCGAAAGCGTGGGGAGCGAACAGGATTAGATACCCTGGTAGTCCACGCCGTAAACGATGAGTGCTAAGTGTTAGGGGGTTTCCGCCCCTTAGTGCTGCAGCTAACGCATTAAGCACTCCGCCTGGGGAGTACGGTCGCAAGACTGAAACTCAAAGGAATTGACGGGGGCCCGCACAAGCGGTGGAGCATGTGGTTTAATTCGAAGCAACGCGAAGAACCTTACCAGGTCTTGACATCCTCTGACAACCCTAGAGATAGGGCTTTCCCTTCGGGGACAGAGTGACAGGTGGTGCATGGTTGTCGTCAGCTCGTGTCGTGAGATGTTGGGTTAAGTCCCGCAACGAGCGCAACCCTTGATCTTAGTTGCCAGCATTCAGTTGGGCACTCTAAGGTGACTGCCGGTGACAAACCGGAGGAAGGTGGGGATGACGTCAAATCATCATGCCCCTTATGACCTGGGCTACACACGTGCTACAATGGACAGAACAAAGGGCTGCGAGACCGCAAGGTTTAGCCAATCCCACAAATCTGTTCTCAGTTCGGATCGCAGTCTGCAACTCGACTGCGTGAAGCTGGAATCGCTAGTAATCGCGGATCAGCATGCCGCGGTGAATACGTTCCCGGGCCTTGTACACACCGCCCGTCACACCACGAGAGTTTGCAACACCCGAAGTCGGTGAGGTAACCTTTATGGAGCCAGCCGCCGAAGGTGGGGCAGATGATTGGGGTGAAGTCGTAACAAGGTAGCCGTATCGGAAGGTGCGGCTGGATCACCTCCTTTCTAAGGATATATGGAGCAGTGTGCGTTTTGGTCTTGTTTAGTTTTGAAGGATCATTCCTTCAAAACATGTCTCTAGCGAGACAGGATTGTTCTTTGAAAACTAGATAACAATAAGTAATACATTCACATTGAATGCAATGCAAAGTTCATCACACATAGTGATTCTTTCTAAAGTAAGAAATGGTTAAGTTAGAAAGGGCGCACGGTGGATGCCTTGGCACTAGGAGCCGATGAAGGACGGGACGAACACCGATATGCTTCGGGGAGCTGTAAGCAAGCTTTGATCCGGAGATTTCCGAATGGGGAAACCCACTGCTCGTAATGGAGTAGTATCCATACTTGAATACATAGAGTATGAGAAGGCATACCCGGGGAACTGAAACATCTAAGTACCCGGAGGAAGAGAAAGCAAATGCGATTCCCTGAGTAGCGGCGAGCGAAACGGGAACAGCCCAAACCAAGAGGCTTGCCTCTTGGGGTTGTAGGACACTCTATACGGAGTTACAAAGGAATGATATAAGCGAAGAGGTCTGGAAAGGCCCGCCAGAGAAGGTAACAGCCCTGTAACTGAAATGTCATTCTCTCCAGAGTGGATCCTGAGTACGGCGGAACACGTGAAATTCCGTCGGAATCCGGGAGGACCATCTCCCAAGGCTAAATACTCCCTAGTGACCGATAGTGAACCAGTACCGTGAGGGAAAGGTGAAAAGCACCCCGGAAGGGGAGTGAAATAGATCCTGAAACCGTGTGCCTACAAGTAGTCAGAGCCCGTTAACGGGTGATGGCGTGCCTTTTGTAGAATGAACCGGCGAGTTACGATCCCGTGCAAGGTTAAGCAGAAGATGCGGAGCCGCAGCGAAAGCGAGTCTGAATAGGGCGCATGAGTACGTGGTCGTAGACCCGAAACCAGGTGATCTACCCATGTCCAGGGTGAAGTTCAGGTAACACTGAATGGAGGCCCGAACCCACGCACGTTGAAAAGTGCGGGGATGAGGTGTGGGTAGGGGTGAAATGCCAATCGAACCTGGAGATAGCTGGTTCTCTCCGAAATAGCTTTAGGGCTAGCCTCAAGGTAAGAGTCTCGGAGGTAGAGCACTGATTGGACTAGGGGCCCCTACCGGGTTACCGAATTCAGTCAAACTCCGAATGCCGATGACTTATCCTTGGGAGTCAGACTGCGAGTGATAAGATCCGTAGTCGAAAGGGAAACAGCCCAGACCGCCAGCTAAGGTCCCAAAGTATACGTTAAGTGGAAAAGGATGTGGAGTTGCTTAGACAACCAGGATGTTGGCTTAGAAGCAGCCACCATTTAAAGAGTGCGTAATAGCTCACTGGTCGAGTGACTCTGCGCCGAAAATGTACCGGGGCTAAACGTATCACCGAAGCTGCGGACTGTTCTTACGAACAGTGGTAGGAGAGCGTTCTAAGGGCTGTGAAGCCAGACCGGAAGGACTGGTGGAGCGCTTAGAAGTGAGAATGCCGGTATGAGTAGCGAAAGACGGGTGAGAATCCCGTCCACCGAATGCCTAAGGTTTCCTGAGGAAGGCTCGTCCGCTCAGGGTTAGTCGGGACCTAAGCCGAGGCCGAAAGGCGTAGGCGATGGACAACAGGTTGATATTCCTGTACCACCTCCTCACCATTTGAGCAATGGGGGGACGCAGGAGGATAGGGTAAGCGCGGTAATGGATATCCGCGTCCAATCAGTTAGGCTGGGAAATAGGCAAATCCGTTTCCCGTGAAGGCTGAGCTGTGATGGCGAGCGAAATATAGTAGCGAAGTTCCTGATTCCACACTGCCAAGAAAAGCCTCTAGCGAGGTGAGAGGTGCCCGTACCGCAAACCGACACAGGTAGGCGAGGAGAGAATCCTAAGGTGATCGAGAGAACTCTCGTTAAGGAACTCGGCAAAATGACCCCGTAACTTCGGGAGAAGGGGTGCTTCTTAGGGTGTTAAAGCCCCGAGAAGCCGCAGTGAATAGGCCCAGGCGACTGTTTAGCAAAAACACAGGTCTCTGCGAAGCCGTAAGGCGAAGTATAGGGGCTGACGCCTGCCCGGTGCTGGAAGGTTAAGAGGAGCGCTTAGCGTAAGCGAAGGTGCGAATTGAAGCCCCAGTAAACGGCGGCCGTAACTATAACGGTCCTAAGGTAGCGAAATTCCTTGTCGGGTAAGTTCCGACCCGCACGAAAGGCGCAACGATCTGGGCACTGTCTCAACGAGAGACTCGGTGAAATTATAGTACCTGTGAAGATGCAGGTTACCCGCGACAGGACGGAAAGACCCCGTGGAGCTTTACTGCAGCCTGATATTGAATGTTGGTACAGCTTGTACAGGATAGGTAGGAGCCTTGGAAACCGGAGCGCTAGCTTCGGTGGAGGCATCGGTGGGATACTACCCTGGCTGTATTGACCTTCTAACCCGCTGCCCTTATCGGGCAGGGAGACAGTGTCAGGTGGGCAGTTTGACTGGGGCGGTCGCCTCCTAAAATGTAACGGAGGCGCCCAAAGGTTCCCTCAGAATGGTTGGAAATCATTCGCAGAGTGTAAAGGCACAAGGGAGCTTGACTGCGAGACCTACAAGTCGAGCAGGGACGAAAGTCGGGCTTAGTGATCCGGTGGTTCCGCATGGAAGGGCCATCGCTCAACGGATAAAAGCTACCCCGGGGATAACAGGCTTATCTCCCCCAAGAGTCCACATCGACGGGGAGGTTTGGCACCTCGATGTCGGCTCATCGCATCCTGGGGCTGTAGTCGGTCCCAAGGGTTGGGCTGTTCGCCCATTAAAGCGGTACGCGAGCTGGGTTCAGAACGTCGTGAGACAGTTCGGTCCCTATCCGTCGCGGGCGCAGGAAATTTGAGAGGAGCTGTCCTTAGTACGAGAGGACCGGGATGGACGCACCGCTGGTGTACCAGTTGTTCTGCCAAGGGCATCGCTGGGTAGCTATGTGCGGACGGGATAAGTGCTGAAAGCATCTAAGCATGAAGCCCCCCTCAAGATGAGATTTCCCATTCCGCAAGGAAGTAAGATCCCTGAAAGATGATCAGGTTGATAGGTCTGAGGTGGAAGCGTGGTGACACGTGGAGCTGACAGATACTAATAGATCGAGGACTTAACCTATATTTAATGTGAAGCATGAACATTGTTATCTAGTTTTGAGAGAACATTCTCTCTATCAGGTTTGGTGGCGATAGCGAAGAGGTCACACCCGTTCCCATACCGAACACGGAAGTTAAGCTCTTCAGCGCCGATGGTAGTTGGGGGTTTCCCCCTGTGAGAGTAGGACGCCGCCAAGCTTTTTGTTTATATCCTTCCAATGGAAGAAGTTACTTTATCCATTCCGCAGTAGCTCAGTGGTAGAGCTATCGGCTGTTAACCGATCGGTCGTAGGTTCGAGTCCTACCTGCGGAGCCATGCTTCCATAGCTCAGTAGGTAGAGCACTTCCATGGTAAGGAAGAGGTCAGCGGTTCGAGCCCGCTTGGAAGCTTTCCTCTAAATATTGATCTGACAAGGTTTCTCAAAGATGAGAAGGCTTTTTTTTATGTCTATTTTTAGTACTTGGGGACGTATCATTGAATTTGCTATCGGTTTTGAACTGTATCGACTACCATAGCACAAAACAAATCGGGTACCTATTTTTTGAAGAGGGCAAAGAAGTAGGTAGTCAGTTCTTTTAGTTTTAAAAAGAAAGCGTTTACTTGTTGTTGATTATGTGCTATGATCAGTTATAACTTGTATGACGTGTTACAAGAGAGGGATTAGATTTGGAATTTGATTCTATAGACAAACAAAACATTGTGAATATGGTATATGAACAACTGAAAGACAATATTGCAAAGGGGAACTGGAAGCCAGGAAGTAAACTTCCATCTGAACCGCAGCTGCAGAAGTTGTTTAATGTGAGCAGGGTAAGTGTTCGGAGCGCTATTCAGCGTTTAAGGGATCAAGGAATTGTTGTGACTCATCATGGAAAGGGATCATTCGTGTCAGAGAAAGTTGGTCAATTTGATATACATGATATTGAAATGATTCTGCATTTAAGTGAGAAAGAATTTTTGGACATGATGGAGTTTCGACAGACTATTGAATACAAATGTATTGATTTGGCTGTTAAGCATGCTACAGATGAGGACTTTGAGAATATGGAGCATGCACTCAATGCGATGTTTCGCTATCGTGATGACTATAAAAAATATTCAGAAGCCGACTTTAACTTCCATTTAGCTATTGCGAAGGCTTCAAATAACAAAGTGTTTTATAGTGTCGTCCACTCTATTCGGGATATGTATTACCGCTATTTAGAGGAACTAAATCGGGTGATTGGTGTTACGTTGGAAAGTATCGAAGTCCATCTGCAATTATTTAGAGCCATTCAAAGTAGAGATGCAGAAAAAGCGAAGGAGATACTGAATCATGCGATGGAAAATAACATTGAGAAAATGAGCATGATCAAGGATTGAACATTACCTCTTTAAAAAGAGGTAGTATTTTTTCGTAATCTTGTAGGACAACTAACAAGATTGTAATAAAGGGAGTTATGATAGGAGGCATTTGACCATGAGAGATTTAACTATTCGCGATGTCAAAGTAATTTTAACCGCACCTGGAAATATTGATTTAGTCGTTGTAAAGATCGAAACAAATGAACCAGGTCTATATGGTTTAGGCTGTGCTACGTTTACACAGCGGATATTTGCTGTGAAATCAGCAATTGAGGATTATTTAAAGCCATTTCTTATTGGAAAAGATCCAAGGAGAATCGAAGATATATGGCAGTCTGCAAATGTAAGCGGTTACTGGAGGAATGGTCCAATCATGAACAATGCTTTATCAGGAATTGATATGGCACTTTGGGATATTAAAGGTAAATTGGCTCATTTACCTGTGTATGAACTATTAGGAGGTAAATGTCGGGAGGGTATCCCCCTTTATCGTCATGCCGATGGGCCAGATGAAAAGGCTGTTGAGGAGAATGTACTTGCCTTAATGGAAGAGGGGTATCAATATGCCCGATGTCAAATGGGGATGTATGGTGGCAGTGGAACGACTGATACACGGTTAATTGCAACGATTTATGAAAAATCGAATCAAATTGTACCGAAGCGTTCTCCTAAAAATGCTTTACCCGGATGTTATTTTGACCCTGAAGCCTATGCAAGGAGTGTTGATAAGTTATTTGATTATCTGCGATCTAAGATTGGCTTCAATATGGAATTGATTCATGATGTTCATGAACGCATTCCACCAATCGAAGCGGTAAGGTTGGCCAAGAATTTAGAGCCATACCAACTGTTTTTCTTAGAAGATCCTGTTGCTCCTGAAAATATTGATTGGCTTCAAACTATTAGACAACAAAGTACAACGCCAATTGGTATAGGAGAGTTATTCACGAACATAAATGAGTGGAAAAACTTGATTATCAACCAACAAATAGACTTTATTAGATGCCATGTCAGCACTATCGGAGGAATCACTCCGGCCAAGAAATTAGCTGTATTCAGTGAGTTGTTTGGCGTCAGAACAGCCTGGCATGGTCCGGGGGATATTTCTCCAGTCGGTGTGGCTGCCAATCTGCATTTAGACTTAAGCTCTCCGAATTTTGGGATTCAGGAATGGACAGTGTTTAATGAAGCGTTACAAGAGGTGTTCCCAGGCTGTCCAACTGTTGATCAAGGGTTTGCTTATGTGAATGATCTACCTGGATTAGGCGTTGATATTGATGAAGAGAAAGCAAAATTGTATCCACCTGTAGGCGGTATTCCTTCGTGGACACTTGCCCGAACACCAGACGGGACTGCTGTACGACCGTAAGCGATGAACGGAAAGTTTGAAGACAAAAGGATTCTTTTAAAAGGAGAGAAATGTATGAAAGTAGGAGTATACGTATCACCTAAATGTGTCGCAATGAAGGAGAGAGAGATGCCAGTACCGGCATCTGGGGAGGCACTCATTAAGGTATCTTACGCAGGGATATGTGGCACTGATATGATGATTTATCATGGGCTGCATCCGAGGGCAGAAGCTCCCCTTGTCCTTGGACATGAATTTAGCGGGGTTGTAATAGATATTGATGGTGATCAGCATGTTCAAAAGGGAGATCAGGTGGTGATTGAACCGCTCATACATTGTGGGGTTTGTTCAGCCTGTCAGCAAGGGCAATTTCAAGTTTGTCAGAAATTGAGATATATAGGAATTGATCAAGATGGTGGTTTTGCTGAGTATGTTACGATTCCTATTCACAGGCTTAGGCTCCTTCCAGCATCTGTTACAGAAAAAGAGGGAGCAATGATTGAACCTTTGGCTGTAGCTGTTCATACAGTTCGGCGATCGAAGCTGAAGGTTGGAGATACGGTTGTCATTCTCGGTGCAGGTCCTATTGGGCTTTTAATAGGCTTGATAGCAAGACAGGCTGGCGCTGGAAGAATTGTCATTTCTGATGTAAGTTCAATGCGTTTAGAAATCGCTCAGAAGATGGGGTTTGAAGTCATTGATGCTCGGCACACAGATGTGACACATGTGATAAAAAAATATACAGATGGTGTTGGGGCTGATGTCGTTTTTGAAGTAGCAGGTATTCAGGCAACAGCTGATCAAATGATAGAATGCATCAAATACCAAGGTGAAATCGTTGTGGTCAGTGTCTATAAAAAAGCGCCGACTATACAGTTGTCTGCGATGCATTTTCGAGAAATTTCTTTAACAACGACTCGCTGTTATACACCGAGTGATTTTACAAAAGCTATTGAGTTGCTCGAACAGCAAAAGATTCAAATCGATGAATTGGTGTCACACATTCTACCATTAGAGGAGATACAAACAGGCTTTGATTTGATGGAAAATCCCGATCAAGCTTTGAAAATTTTATTTAAACTATAGGGGTGATGTTGATGAGACAGGCTTTTGATTTACAAGGGAAAACAGCTGTAGTAACTGGGGGAACACGTGGTATTGGTAAAGCAATTGCTATAGGTCTTGCTGAGTCGGGAGCAGATATTGTTCTTCTTCAAAGGTCAGATGATACGGTGACACAACATGAAATTAGAGAGTTAGGTGTGCGTTGTGAAATTGTTCGCTGTGATATGGAAAATATAGACGAAGTAAAAGAGGCGATCCCAAAAGCCATTGAGATGATGGATTCAGTTGATATTTTGGTGAATAATGCAGGTATTCAAAGAAGGGCTCCGGCTGCTGAGTTTCCTGAACAGGATTGGGATGATGTGATCAAAGTGAACCTGAAGGCTGTCTGGATTCTATGTCAGCAAGCAGGAAAACATATGCTTGAAAAAAAGAGCGGGAAAATCATCAATATTGCTTCTATTGCTTCATTTCAAGGAGGTTTGTATGTCCCTGCATATGCAGCTGCAAAAGGGGCGGTTGGTCAATTGACGAAAGCACTTGCAAATGAATGGTCATCATCTGGTATTAATGTCAATGCGATCGTACCAGGTTATATCGCAACAGAAATGAACACTGCGTTGATTGATGATCCAGTTCGCAGCAGGCAAATATTAGAGCGAATTCCTGCGGGGCGCTGGGGAAATCCAGATGACTTTAAAGGAGCTGCTGTTTTTTTAGCATCAGCTGCTGCGAACTATGTGCATGGTCATTTGCTCTCTGTTGATGGTGGTTGGCTTGGACGATAAAAATTTCGTGCCCCATGAGTCAGATGAAGTGGGGCACGAAAGACACACCGAGAGTAGATTCCTCCTTATTTTTTGAAAGCGTTTTCTTTAGGGGTGTTTGACTTGTGTGTGTAAATAATGACAAACAAAGGGGCGAATAAGATGAGGGTAGACAGCAACACAATAATTGGGAATGAGACAGTTCCAGTGCAAGGAAAGAAAACGAATATCCGTTGGTTCATTGTCAGTTTTTTGTTCATTGTGACGACGATAAATTATGCAGATCGTGCCACGATTTCAGTTGCGGCTACGCCTTTACAGAGTGATCTAGGCATTAGTGCGGTGACGATGGGGTTTATCTTTTCGGCTTTTAGTTGGTCTTACGCGCTTGGCCAAATTCCTGGTGGCTGGCTATTAGATCGGTTTGGAACGAAAAGGGTGTTGTTTTGGAGTCTTTTTCTTTGGTCCTTCTTTACGTTATTGCAAGGGTTTGTCGGTTTGTTTAGTGCTTCTACAGCTATTATTCTGCTTTTTGTTCTGAGGTTTATTGTAGGGCTTGCAGAGGCTCCTTCTTTCCCGGGAAATAGCCAGGTTGCAGCTTCGTGGTTTCCTGATCATGAGCGTGGGACTGCATCTGCTATTTTTAGTGCATCTGCCTTTTTAGCCATTATTGTTTTTACACCATTTATGTCGTGGATTACAGCGTACATGGGGTGGGAACATGTTTTCACAATTATGGGTGCGTTAGGGATTGTGATCTCTTTTATTTGGTTAAAAGTCATTCATAATCCAAAGGATCATCCCCGTGTCAATCAAGCAGAGTTAGATTATATTGAGGATGGCGGCGGTCTGTTAGATATGATGGGGGAAAACGCCAATAAAGGGTCTGCGCAGAAAAGTGGAATCAAATGGTCTTATATCAAACAAATTATGAAAAGTCGTATGTTAGTCGGTGTTTATATTGGTCAATATTGTATTTCTACCCTCACTTATTTTTTTATGACATGGTTTCCTGTGTATCTCATACAAGAGCGAGGGATGTCAATACTACAAGCGGGATTTGTCGCCGTATTACCTGGGCTTAGTGGTTTTATAGGTGGGATTTTAGGTGGGATCTATTCGGATTATTTGCTGAAAAAGGGGAAATCGCTTACCTTTGCTCGAAAGACGCCTATTATTATCGGGATGATTCTATCAAGTGTTATGATCGCATGTAACTATACGAATGTGGAATGGCATGTGGTTGGCATTATGGCGCTGGCGTTCTTTGGAAAAGGATTTGGGCAATTGGGATGGGCGGTCATGGCTGATAGCTCTCCAAAAGAAATAGGTGGGTTAAGTGGCGGCTTATTTAATACATTTGGAAATATTTCTGGTATTACGACACCTATTATTATTGGTTTTATCATTAGTGCAACTGGTTCATTTCATGGCGCACTCGTTTTTGTAGGCATAAATGCAATTGTTGCTATGTTGAGTTACTTGTTGATTGTAGGAGATATTAAACGATTGGAATTACATGATGATTCGTCGGTGGTGAAAGAGTAAAAAAGAGCCATATTGATTTTTCTTACTCAATAAGGTGAGACCACTTCTAAGACCTGAATTCGGTATGTATCGAAATTAGGTCTTTTCATTTTTACGGTGGTAATGTGCACATGTACTTCTGACTTTGTGGAGCGGTCTATATGGTGGTGATTTTTTGTCATTTATTTATATTTGATTCAGGAATGTCTTCACATCGATAGTTCTTGATTCTTGCCTTCATTTCTTTTATTCTTACTATATTGCCTTTTAGGTATCCTCAAATATAAAAGACGCTGAACGTCTCTGTTTCTCGAAAGTTATTCTTCTATTTCTTCATTTTGCAGAAAAACCCCTTTCCTTGTGCGGTATGTGTATAAAGTGGATACGTCTAGTCAAAAACTCGTCAAATAGGTGACAGGTTCTTAAAAAGCCAATCTGTTTGTTTGACAATAAATGAGGTAAGAAAGTGAAGGATGGAGGTGCGCGGCATGATTGTCCATTTGAATCAAGTGCTTGGTCGGATGATGCCGGTGATGACTCCTATTAGTGTGTTGCTTGGTGTTGTATTAGCGGCGTATTTAAGGGATTTTACGTTTTTGGTGCCTTGGGTGTTTGCCGTCATGACATTTACAGGAAGTTTATCTGCCAGCTTTTCAGCTTTAAGGCATACGGTGATGCATCCATTGCCTTTGATTTTAACGTTTATGATTTTGCATGTATTAATGCCTCTTTATGCTTGGGCGGCGGGGCATCTGATATTTGCTGATGATTCCATGACCATCACAGGTTTGACGCTAGCGATGGTCATTCCAACAGGTGTGTCTAGTTTAATATGGGCAGCCATGTACAAAGGAAATGTTGGGTTAACTTTATCTATTATTTTAATTGATACACTGCTTTCGCCTTTGATTGTGCCAGCCAGTCTGTCATTGCTTGTCGGAACACAAGTGCATATGGACATTGGGGCCATCATGAAAGGGTTGTTCGGTATGGTGGTGCTTCCGTCTATTTTGGGAATGCTCGTTCATCAGTATGCTAAGCCAACGGTGACGAAGGCCATCAGTCAGACGATGTCACCTTTTTCAAAAATAGGTTTGTTTGTGGTGGTGTCTATTAATAGCTCTGTTGTCGCCCCATATTTGCGTGAGCTTGATGCTGCATTTTTTAGTAAAGCAGTCATTGTGTTTCTCATTGCAATGAGTGGGTATGCGTTTGCGTGGTTCATTGGAAAGGCCATGAAATGTACGCAAGGGGAGGTTGTGGCCATTGTGTATACAGGCGGTATGCGAAACATTAGTGCGGGTGCTGTACTTGCCATTAGCTTTTTTCCGCCTGCTGTTGCCGTCCCTGTTGTGATTGGTATGCTCTTTCAGCAAGTGCTTGCTGCCTTTTTTGGTTTTTTACTTAATCGTTTTGAGCTGAAAACACCTGCTGTGACTAAATCGTTATCATGAAAAAGCCTCCATCCTTTGAGATGGAGGCTTTTTTGCGATTAATAGATGAGGTATTTCTTTCGCTTCTTTTCAAATGTTTTCAGGTCATGGTGATATTGTTTCATGATGTGTTTGATGGAAGTTCCCTTATTGATTTCTTCTTTGACCCAGCCATTTCCGATAAGTTGATCAAAGCTTCCTGTTTGAAGGAATTGAAAGTCATTCGGATACAAATCATGAATTGCTTTGATGATGGATAATCCCGTTTTTACTGCTTCAAATGAAGTACGGTCTGTGACGTATAATTGCACGCCATGGGAAAGAGTCCCGGCATGTTTTGAAAAGGTAGGGGTAAATGAAACAGGTCTAAATTGAATGCCTTTTAGTTTTAGCCCATTTAGATGATCTGCTAGCTGATTGCTATTGATATATGGAGCACCAATGAGCTCGAATGGTTTTGTCGTTCCTCTGCCTTCAGAGACGTTTGTGCCTTCAATTAATCCGGTTGCTGGGTAGACATAGGTACTGTCAACAGTCGGCATGTTAGGGGAGGGAAGGACAAACGGCAGCTTTGTGTCATCGAACGTCATGGAGCGTTTCCAATGTTTCATTTTGATCACAGTGACATCAGCGTTGATATGAAACTCTTTGTTAAACATGTGTGCAAGTTCTCCAGTCGTCATCCCATGTCTTAATGGGATTGGATAGAGACCTACAAATGAGGCGTGTTCGGGCTCTAATACAGGTCCTTCTACTTTTAGCCCGCCTATTGGGTTTGGACGATCTAGGACAACAAATGGAATGTTGTTTTCCTTAGCGGCTTCCATTGCATAGGCCATCGTGTAAATATAGGTGTAATAACGAGTACCAACGTCTTGAATATCAAACAGCAGGACATCTACATTTTTGAGCATATCAGGAGTTGGCTTTCTTGTTTTTCCATAGAGAGAGTAAACAGGCAGGCCCGTTTTTTCGTCGGTATACGATTCGACGCCTTCTCCTGCCTGTGCGTCACCGCGTACGCCGTGTTCAGGTCCGTACAAGGCAGTCAGTTTTATATTTGGATGTTCAAATAGGAGATCGACACTGCTTTTCATGTTTGCATCAATGCCGGTAGGATTCGTAATAAGTCCTACCTTTTTCCCTTTTAGCCAAGAGAGATTACTTGATAGTAATGTTTCGATCCCTGTTTTGACTGCTGTTTTTTTCCCTTTTGTGTCTGTTCGTCCTGAATCTGCGGGGGAGGCGGCGGTCAATGTGCTGATCATGAGAAGACTAGCGAGTATCAAGCTTGCGGTCTTTTTCAAGAGAATCCCTCCTATTTGATCTGTTTCCCTTTTAAATTGAGTCCATAGCCAAATGGATAAAGGGTTTGATTAGGATGAGTGACTGATGGGATAGCAACTGGCAATTTCCCTTTAGGTGATGACGTGCCAAAAATCACTTCTAGTCCAGCAGGAATATTCGGTTGATTGAATTGTCCGTTTGAGTAGCCTTTAAAACCGTAAACAGCCAGTAAGGCATCGGCTTCCTCGAAATTGGCAGCATCATATGGGTTTCTAAGACTCATGATGACCAGTTTTTTGTTTTGTGCTGCTGATTCTTTCATGACAGCACGAGGGAAGGCAGTTGCCCATTTCTTCGGGTCCTGTACATTGTCATCAATCACGCCATCATTTACAGCTGGGTCATTTTGGACAACGTAAGAGCCGGTAATGACATAGTCAGCATCTTGAATCAGCTTGGCTGTTTCTTTCGAGAAGCTCTTATCTGCAAATGCGTACGATTGGATATGAACAGGCTTGATCTTTTTCTGTTTGATCAGAGTGTCAATTGTGACAGACATTGCTTTTGTTTGATCTTCATAGGGTGCCATGAGCACAATTTGATCGTTCTTTTTAGGTTTAAAGGGCAAGGTTTTGTGGTTGTTTTTAAGTAGAGTGATGCCTTCACGTGCCATTTTTTGTTCTGCTTTTCGGTGCGCCTTTTGACCAACGAGTTGAGTGGCTTTTTTGATTTTCTTTTCAAGGCTTACGGGTTTATTGGTGGATATGATGCCTCGTTTGATCTTTAATTCAAGGATTTTCTCAACAGATTGGTTGATCTGAGATATCGGAATTTCGTTTGTTAAAACGGCTTGTTTTAGAGCATTGAACACATTTTCTAAGTTTTTCTCTGTTTTTAAGGACGTGACAGGGGCTGGCATGAGGGCAATGTCGACGCCTGCTTTAATGGCCATCACCACGGCTTCTTCCTGTCCAAAGTTATCTGCGATCGCTTTCATGTTTAGAGCATCTGTCACAACAACTCCTTGAAAGCCCATTTCTTCTTTTAGTAGATGTGTGATCACTTTTTTAGATAAAGTAGCAGGAACCATGATGTCTTCACCATCTTTTTTACTTTGATAGGTCGTGTTATCAATGGCTGGAAATTGAACGTGAGCGGTCATGACCATATCAGCACCTGCGTTGATTGCTTGTTGAAACGGATACAGTTCAACCTTTTTCAAACGATCAAGGTCATGTTTGACGAGCGGAAGTCCGTAGTGACTATCGACAGCTGTATCACCATGGCCTGGGAAATGCTTTAGTGTGGAAATGGTCTTTTCTTTTTGAAGTCCTTTCATGGTTTGAAGACCAAGTCTAGTGACAAGTGCAGGGTCAGAGCTAAAGGAACGGACACCAATGACGGGGTTGTTTGGGTTATTATTCACATCAAGAACAGGAGAGAAGTTTGTATTGATGCCTAAGGCGTTTAATTCCTTACCGATGATTTTTCCTGTGTCGTATGCATTTTTCTTACTTCTAGAGGCACCAATCGACATATTTCCTGGGAAATGTGTTCCCTTTTGAAGTCTTGTGACGATTCCGCCTTCTTGATCAATTGAAATGAATAGAGGAATGTTTGGTGATGCTTTTTGAAATTCATGAGTGAGGTTGACGGTTTGTTTCGTATCAACGACATTCTCTGCAAATAAGATGACACCGCCTAGATGATATTTCTTAACAATATGAGACACTTCTGTATTCATTTTTGTTAACCCTGTAGGAGTGGATTCACCTTCTGCTTGCCAATTTCGAAAGTCTGGCATGAGCATTTGACCAATTTTTTCATCTAGTGACATGTCTTGAACCATTTGTTTGGCGGTTGGAAGAGGGGCAGAGCTCACCTTTTCCGTTGGAATGGAAGCGGTGAGTAGGGCCAAAACCAGTGCAGCTGGGAAGAGAGATTTTAACATCGAATTCCTCCTTTTACTTAAATGATTCGTAGATTGCCGTCATGATGCTTCCATAAGTTCCAGTTGGGAAAAGGTCACCTTCAAATTGATTTGGGTTGATTTCAGGTGAAACGACAGGTGAATGTTTCTTATTCGTCAGCAGGACGACACCTAGATTGTGTTTTGGATCAATCAATGTCATCGTTCCGGTCCAGCCTGTGTGTCCATAGGCTTCGTTACTTGCGTATTTTCCAAACATCCATTCCATGTCAGTATGGCCGTTTTTCCGCCAGCCTAGCCCGTAGGTTGGGTTCGTGTCTGAGGATGTCGTAAAGAGATCGATTGAAGTTTGGTCAAAGATGGTTGTTTTCCCATAGCCTCCTTTGTTGAGCATCAGCTGAAGAAGCACAGCCATATCAGAGGTGTTAGAGAAAAGTCCAGCATGACCAGATACACCAGCCATGGAGTAATATGCTTTCTCGTCGTGGACTTCACCCAGCAGTGTATATCGCCGAATGTTATCAAAATCAATGACACCATCTCGTGTATTGCCTAGGCGCTCGGTAGCTGCAAAATGCTTCAGCTTGAATCCTTTTTTCAGCGGATTGAACATTGTATGTTTGAGACCGAGCGGCCGGTAGATCGTCGACTCTACATATTGATCAAGAGGCATGCCTGTTTTTTTCTCAATGATCATGCCTAACAGCATGTAATCAATGTCACTATAAATATGCTGGGTGCCTGGTGTGTATTGCAACGGTACTTTAGGCAGCCATTTCATAGTTGTTTGTCTATCTTGGGAGAAAAAAGAGCCTGCTGCTTCTTTGCTATAAAATAAGACACTTGAAGGGAGTCCGGCAGAATGGGTGAGAAGATCCTTTACCCTGAGTTGATCTTTGCCGGTTACCTTTGCATCTGGTTCATCCTGAAAGTCTGGCAGGATGGATTGTATTTTTTCATTCACATCTAGTTTTTGTTCGTATACAAGCTTTTGCAGGGCATAGTTGGTGGCATACATTTTTGTATTGGATGCCAGATCGAACAATGTGTTCTTTTTCATTTTCTTATACGATTTGAGTTCAGTCATTCCTTCGTATTTCTGTCTGTAGCCATAGGCTTTTTGGTGGACGATTTTACCATCCTTGATGATGATGAGTGCGGCTCCTGGAAATCCTGCTTTGATATCTTTTTGAATCATTTGATCAACCTTCCTAAGCTGCCTGAAAGAAAAACCTGCTTGTTCCGGTCGTTTTGCTTTTTTTAAGACGGGATATTCTTCAGGTGCTGTTTTAGAGAAAGACGGTACAGGATGGGAGCTAGTTGCAAATGTTGGTACTGGTAACCCAAGGAGCATAAACAGACTTGTTATGCATAGAAACCATTTCTTCAAGAGCTAGACCTCCTTATTATTAGTTTCCTCGAATTCAACAGCCATATCATCATGAAAGCCGAATAAGTATGTGAAAATAAATCCAGCGACATATGCGATAAATAGTCCGATTAAGTAAAGAAGCATTTGATGCGTGTGAACGATAAAGGTTAATGGGAGACCTGATACCCCAATTGCTTTAGTGGCGATTTGGAAATAGGCTTGAAATGCTCCGCCGATTCCAGCACCTAGACATGCGGTAAGGAATGGTCTTCCCAGCGGGAGTGTGACACCGAAAATGAGTGGTTCTCCAATTCCAAGCATTCCTGAAGGAAGTCCGCCTGCAATGGCTCTTTTCAGTTTTTTCTTTTTTGTTTTCATATAAATGGCAAAGGCAGCGCCTACCTGTCCTGCACCTCCCATAGCGAGAATTGGCAGAAGCGGGTCATCTCCAATTGAATGGATGAGCTCCATATGAATAGGTGTTAGACCTTGGTGAAGTCCTGTCACAACAAGAGGAAGGAAGGTTGCACCAAGAACAAATCCGGCAAAAATACCGCCAATGTTTAATAGATAAGTAAGCCCTGAGGTGATGGTATCAGATATAAATCCGCCGACTGGCATGAAGACAACGTATGTGAAAATGCCTGTAATAAGAAGTGTGATGGTTGGTGTGACGATGATATCAAGTGATTGCGGGACGAAGCGTCTGATTCGGTTCTCAACAAGTGCCATAAAGATGGCGGCAAGAAGAACACCGATGAGTCCGCCTCTGCCTGGTAGAATATTTGTGCCAAATAACATAATATCTGCGGAGGCTGGGTTAATAATGAGGATACCTGCTAATGCACCTAATGCAGGAGAGCCTCCAAATTCTTTTGCGGCGTTTGTTCCGACTAATATACCGAGATAGGCAAACAAGCCTGATCCGATCACCGTTAGGATAATGGCTGCTTGGGATTTTCCATCGAGCCAGCCCGCTTGCACGATCGCTTTTGTAATACCCGTAATGAGACCTGATGCGACCAGTGCGGGAATGATGGGGATAAAAATGCTCGCAATTCGACGTAATAGCAGCTTGAATGGTGTGCGGTTCTTTTGTGAAATGGCTTGTTTGTTTTTTTGTGCTTCTTGGTTTAGATCATATGAATCCGAGGCGTTTAGCAGCTGTTCAAACGCACTTGATACATGATTGACAACACCAGTGCCTAAGATGATTTGAACGGTTTCCGCCTCGACGACGCCAATGACACCATCGAGTTCTTTGATCGCTGTGAGTTGAACTTTTTCATGATGAATCGGTGTAATTCGGAGACGTGTCATACAATGTGTATGGGAAGAGATGTTTTCAGAACCACCACAGAGTGAAAGAATGTCTTTCGCCAACTGCTGATATTTCTTTTGATGACTCATGTTGAATCCCCCTTTGATTTTCGTTTCATGGAGCGGATGGCATGCCTTGTCTTGTCAATATATTGT
The DNA here is from genome assembly GCF_001857925.1 of Bacillus xiamenensis. NCBI lineage: Bacteria > Bacillati > Bacillota > Bacilli > Caryophanales > Bacillaceae > Bacillus > Bacillus xiamenensis. The sequence goes on along the minus strand of NZ_CP017786.1, from coordinate 1,443,368 downwards.
GCCGTTTGTTCATATTGACGGGAGGCTAAGCTTAGGAACAAGACATCGATTAAATAGAGCTGTGCCATTCTAGAGGAAGTGGCAGCACTGCGAAAAGGTGCTTCATTGGAACCGGACGTCGATAGGTGAACGTCACACAATGCAGAAACGCTTGTATGACCTGGATGCGTTAAGGCAATGGTTTTCACTTCATTTTCTTTGGCGAGTTGAAGGGCTTGAATGATGTCTAACGTTTCTCCTGAAAAGGATATGCCGAATACTATGTCATTCTTTCCTGCATTTGCGATGACTGTGGATGCAATGTGCATGTCAGTGAAGGCTGTGGCCGCATAATTGATTCTGAGAAATTTCTGCTGAGCATCAGCTGCAACGATGCCAGATGCACCAACACCGATAAAATGGATTTGGTTTGCATTCAGCAGCAGTTGAACGGCCTTTTCTAAAGCTTCTACATTTAAGATAGAGGCTGTGTCTTTGATCGATTGAATCGAGTTTCCTGCTGTCTTTTGAATAATGGATGGAAGTGGTTCATCTTGTTCGATATCCCGGTAGCCTTGTTTATCGGCGTGCATTAAGTCACCAGCGATTCGCATTTTTAAATCTTGGTAGCCATCCAGCCCGAGTGATTTACAAAGGCGGATGACGGCAGAGCTGCTTGCACCGGCAGCCTGACTGATTTCATGCACTGTGCCTTTAATGACTTTGTCAGGGTGGGCAAGGATATAGTCTGCAATGATTTTTTCAGATTGGGGAAGTTTTGATTTCATTGTGTGTAGTAGGGTGAGTCCGCCTGCTGACATGAGCTTTGCCTCCTTTAGGATTGATGACGTAAGATGGCTTTGTCGATATGGCCATCTGCTTTGTTGAGTAAGTCTTTTGCTGTCTTTTTATCTGTATTTGTTTGAAGCATGACAATGGCGGTTTTGACTTCTAAATCGGCTGCTTCAAGAGTTTTTACGGCTTGTTCATAGGAAGCGTTTGTCACATGTTGGATGATGGTGATGGCGCGTTCTTTTAGTTTGTGATTGCTTACTTTTACATCAACCATTAGGTTTTCATATACTTTGCCTTGTCTGATCATGACCGAGGTGGAAAGCATATTTAAAATCATTTTATGAGCGGATGCGGCTTTCATTCTTGTTGATCCAGTGATGACTTCTGGTCCGACGATGACTTCAATGGCACAGTCTGCCAGCTCACTAATCTCAGCTTGTTCATTGCAGCTGAGGGCGATTGTTTTTGCTCCAATGGATCTTGCATAGTTTAAAGCGCCAATGATATAAGGTGTTCTGCCGCTAGCAGCGATGCCGACAACAGTATCTTTTGATGTCAGGTGAATGTGTTCTAAATCTTTTTGACCAGCTTCTTCACTGTCTTCCACATCTTCTGCTGCATGTGAAAAGGCAGAGTCGCCACCGGCCATGATGCCTACGATGACATCAGGTGAAATGCTATAGGTAGGTGGACATTCGACCGCATCCATTACCCCAATTCTGCCACTTGTTCCAGCGCCTAGATAAATGAGTCTGCCCCCATTCGAGATGGATTCAAAGGCAAAGTCACTTGCTGTCTTTACGTCTGGAAGGACACGGTTGACGGCTTGAGCGACCTTCATATCTTCCGCATTGATCATTTGGAGCATTTCTAGCGGATTTGCTTGTGAAATTCCCATGGTGTTAGGGTTTCTTGATTCTGTTGTCAAAGAACGCAGTTGAGATGGCTGCATGTGACATACCTCCTTATTTCTTCATTTTCAGTATATTGAGTATGATATGAAATTTCAATATTATATTTAAATACTGAAATTATATTTCAGTCGAAACATTGTGCTGATAGGGGGTGAATAATTAGAAAATAAAAAAAATAAAAATCCCCTTTACAAACGGTGGGCAACCTGTATATAATAACTTTTGTCAGCTTCGCGGAAACAGTAAACTTGACAAAATGGCCCGTTGGTCAAGCGGTTAAGACACCGCCCTTTCACGGCGGTAACACGGGTTCGAATCCCGTACGGGTCACCATGATGTGGAGGATTAGCTCAGCTGGGAGAGCATCTGCCTTACAAGCAGAGGGTCGGCGGTTCGAGCCCGTCATCCTCCACCATATGCCGGTGTAGCTCAACTGGTAGAGCAACTGACTTGTAATCAGTAGGTTGGGGGTTCAAGTCCTCTTGCCGGCACTGTTTTTTCTTTATCAATTCCATATGTGGAGGGGTAGCGAAGTGGCTAAACGCGGCGGACTGTAAATCCGCTCCCTCCGGGTTCGGCGGTTCGAATCCGCCCCCCTCCACCATTTTTGGGCTATAGCCAAGCGGTAAGGCAACGGACTTTGACTCCGTCATGCGTTGGTTCGAATCCAGCTAGCCCAGTAAGACACCTTTTTGAAAAAGGTGTCTTTTTTTTTACGATGTTTTTAGAAAGAATGTATAACTATTCAAAATGTTGTTGAGTTGAGTCAGCAGGCATGAAGAAAGTAAAATATAAGCATGAACGGAAAGGGGATGTACATACATGGGAGAAAAAAAGAAGGTCACGATGATCGGGGTTCCAATGGATTTGGGTCAAATGAGAAGGGGCGTCGATATGGGACCGAGTGCGATTCGATGTGCTGGCGTAAAGGAAAAATTGGAATCGCTTTCATTCGAAGTGGAGGATCTTGGGGATATACCAGTCGAGCAAAGGGACGATGAGAAAGGTCTCTATACAAGTGAAAAGCTAAAAAACTTAACGGAGAATGCTGGTGCGAATCAGCTTCTTGCTGAAAAGGTCAGCAGTATTGTGCAGTCAGGTTCGTTTCCACTGATTTTAGGCGGGGATCACAGCATTGCGATAGGCACACTTGCCGGTGTAGCGAAGCATTATGAAAATTTGGGTGTCATTTGGTATGATGCGCACGGTGATTTAAATACAGAGGAAACCTCTCCTTCTGGAAATATTCATGGCATGCCGCTTGCAGTCAGTCTCGGCCTTGGGCATGCTGATTTAACGAATATTGGCGGTTATACGCCTAAAGTGAAGCCTGAGAATGTGATCTTAATTGGTGCTCGTTCCTTAGATGAAGGAGAGCGGGCATTGATTAGAGAAAAAGGGATTAAAGTGTATACGATGCATGAAATTGATCGTTTAGGGATGACAAGAGTGATGGAGGAAGCCATTGCATATTTAAAGGAAAGAACAGACGGTGTTCACCTGTCGCTTGATTTAGATGGGTTAGATCCAGTGGAATGTCCTGGTGTAGGAACGCCGGTTGCAGGCGGCATCAGTTACCGGGAGAGTCACCTTGCAATGGAGCTTTTAGAGGAAGCGGGTATTTTGACTTCAGCTGAATTTGTTGAGGTGAATCCGGTATTAGATGAGAAAAATAAAACAGCTGAAGTGGCTGTTGCGTTAATTGGTTCTTTAATGGGCGAAAAGCTGTTGTAGAGCGGGAATTGTTCCCGTTCTTTTTTGTTTTGGAGAAATTTAAGGATATGTTAAGGTTTTTACCGGCTGATAAGCGCAACACGCTGTCAAAAATTTGTTACACTATTTTTTAGAGGAGAATGAAACCTTTTGGAAAGAGGTTCGTATACATAAAGACCGGTGAAGGCAGAGGTTGAATATACTATGGAAACAATGATTAAAAAGAGAATTAAGCAAGTGAAAAAAGGCGACCAGAACGCATTTGCAGACATCGTAGACCTGTATAAGGACAAAATTTATCAGCTGTGCTATCGTATGCTTGGGAATGCACATGAAGCAGAGGATATTGCGCAGGAGGCATTTATTCGTGCCTATGTGAATATTGAGAGCTTTGATGTGAATCGTAAATTTTCCACGTGGCTGTACCGCATTGCAACCAACCTGACCATCGACCGTATTCGTAAAAAAAAGCCGGATTATTATTTAGATGCAGAGGTGGCAGGAACAGAAGGACTGAATATGTATTCTCAAATTGCTGCTGATGGCATTTTGCCAGAGGATGAGGTGGTGTCGCTTGAATTATCGAGCACCATTCAGCAAAAAATTCTAAGATTACCCGATAAATATCGTTCGGTCATTGTATTAAAGTATATTGATGAACTCTCGTTAAAAGAAATTAGTGAGATTCTGAATATACCAGTTGGTACGGTGAAAACGAGAATACACAGGGGTAGAGAGGCTCTCCGGAAACAGTTGAGAGACCTTTGAGTGAGGTGGTTTTGATGAGCTGTCAGGAAAGAATCGTCCTGCTTATGCATCAGTATTTAGACGGGGACATTGAGCCCGAAGATGAAAAAGAATTAAAGAGCCATCTGCAATCGTGTGAGGAATGCCGTACTCATTTTCAACAAATTGAGAAATCCATCGCGCTCGTGCAGAGTACATCTCATATAGAAGCACCATCAGATTTCACTGCAAAGGTGATGGCAGGTCTCCCAAAAGAGAAAAAGCGTGTGTCGGTTCAAAGATGGATCAAAGCTCACCCGCTGATGGTAGCCGCTGCCCTCTTTGTCATATTGATGGGAGGCAGTCTGTTTACAAGCTGGAATACGGATCATAATTTCAGTGTGTCAAAGCAGCCGAATCTCGTAGTTGAAAATGATACAGTGATTGTACCTAAAGGGGAAACCGTCAAAGGTGATGTCACTGTCAAAAATGGCAAGCTGATTGTAGAAGGCAAGGTTGATGGTAACGTAACAGTCGTCAATGGGGAACAGCTGACTGCTTCTGCCGGACAAGTCACTGGTCAAATCAATGAAATTAATGAAGTGTTTGATTGGGTCTGGTACAAAATGAAATCCACAGCACAAGACGTGATGCGGGTCATTGGACCAGAGGAGCAAAAGTAAATCAAACGGCTTGAGAGCAGTCTCTAAGGGGACTGCTCTTTTTCTATACATGAACCAAGCTTGGAGGCAGCCATATATGGCAACTATTTTCCTTGCTGAAACAAAATGTGATATAATAGCCACGCTATGTATTACACATAGGCTCTTTTTTTATAAAAAAATGAATCAAACGAAGAATAACTGAAAATTCTGGAGGACGAGGAAATGGCTTTAGGGGATATTCCTTTTTTGCAGTACCTCGGTAATGCTGTTGATATTCTCGTTGTTTGGTATGTGATATATAAATTAATGATGGTCATCCGCGGAACAAAAGCGGTTCAGCTTTTAAAGGGAATTGTGGTCATTGTTCTCGTCAGGATGGGAAGTGCGTATCTCGGTCTTAACACACTTCAGTGGCTGATGGATCAAGCGATTACGTGGGGGTTCCTTGCGATCATTATTATTTTTCAGCCTGAGCTAAGGAGAGCGCTTGAGCAGCTTGGGCGCGGCCGTTTCTTTTCAAGAAGCGGGACACCTGTAGAGGAACAGCAGCAGAAAACGATCGAGGCAATTACAAAAGCAATTAACTATATGGCAAAACGAAGAATAGGAGCGCTGCTGACAATTGAGCGTGATACTGGGATGAATGATTACATAGAGACAGGAATTCCTTTGAATGCAAAGGTGAGTTCTGAGCTGCTGATTAATATTTTCATTCCGAATACACCACTTCATGATGGTGCTGTGATTATGAAGCGTGATGAGATTGCAGCTGCGGCTTGTTATTTACCGCTGTCAGAAAGTCCTTTTATTTCAAAGGAGCTCGGCACACGTCACCGAGCGGCAGTTGGTATTAGTGAAGTGACAGACAGCTTAACCGTCATCGTCTCCGAGGAGACAGGCGGTATAAGTGTCGCAAGAAATGGTGATCTCCATCGAGAATTGACAGAAGAAGCGCTTGAAGAAATGCTGGTTGCTGAATTTAGTAAGAACAGCAAAGATGCTTCCTCGACCAAATGGTATTGGAGGGGCAAGAAAAATGGATAAGATTTTGAATAATCGCTGGGCCGTTAAGTTTCTTGCATTGGTCTTCGCTTTATTGCTGTATGGTGCAGTCAATTCAGCGCAAGCGCCCACGCCGAAAAAAATCGGTGAATCCTTTTTCCCAACATCGACAACAGATGAAGCAACCTTAACGGACATTCCTGTTAAAGCGTATTATGATGACGAGAAGTATGTCGTCACTGGTGTGCCGCAGACAGTCAATGTCACAATTAAAGGTTCAACAAGTGCTGTGAAAACAGCAAGACAAACAAAGAACTTTGAAATTTACGCAGATATGCAAAAGCTGACGACAGGTACACATAAAGTGGAGCTGAAGGCGAGAGATGTATCAAAAGGGATCACATTAACGATTAATCCGTCTGTGACAACTGTGACGATACAAGAAAAAACGACAGCTGAATTCCCTGTTGAAACAGAATTTTATAATCAAAATAAAATCAAAGACGGCTATTCACCAGAGCAGCCTATTGTGAATCCGAAAAAGGTCACTGTCACTGGCTCAAAAGACGTGATCGACAAAATTTCTGTCATAAAGGCATTTGTGAACTTAGAGGGTGTCGATCAGCAAATCGAGAAAGAAGCGAAGTTGACTGTTTATGATAGTAGCGGAAATGAACTGCCGGTCGAAGTAAGTCCGTCTGTGGTAGATATTACGGTCCCGATTACGAGTCCGAGCAAGAAAGTCCCGTTTAAGATTGAGCGGACGGGCAGCTTACCGGATGGAATCAGTATTTCAAGCATTGAGACAAGCCCAAGTGAGGTCACGGTTTACGGTTCTCAAAAGGTACTGGATGCACTTGATTTTATTGATGGCGTTAAGCTGGACCTAAGCAAAATCAAAGATGATACGGAGATTGATGCCAACATCCCACTGCCAGATGGTGTGAAAAAGGTATCACCTGAAACCGTTAAGATCAAAGTGAAGGTTGCAACAGCTAAAGAAAAAAAGATTGATAATGTCCCGATTTCTGTCGTGGGCCTGAGCAAGGATCTCAGCTCTGAATTTGTGAGTCCGTCTTCTGGGCGTCTCACGTTAACAGCAAAAGGGTCAAAGAGTGCAATTGATAAACTAAAGGCTTCAGATATTGAAGCCTATATCAATGTGGGGGACTTAAACGAAGGGACACATGAGGTCAAAGTACAAGTGAATGGCCCTCAAAATGTGACGTGGACATTATCTAGATCGAAGGTCAAAGTGAAACTGACTTCTACTGATACAGAAGATCAGCCGGCTTCTACGAATGATCGGAAAGATCAATCATCCGATGATGATCAGGAAGAGAAGAGTCAAAAGGAATCAACACAAGATAAAGCAAAAAAAGAATCGAGTCAAAGACAGCGGGTCAAAGAAGATAACAAAGAGGACTCAGCGTCCTCTTGAATGGTAAAAAAGGAGCGATTGAGACATGGGCAAGTACTTTGGAACTGATGGTGTAAGGGGTGTGGCTAATAGCGAATTAACGCCAGAGCTCGCATTTAAAATTGGGAGATTTGGCGGCTATGTGCTCACGAAGGATAAAGAACGTCCAAAGGTACTCGTTGGACGAGACACGCGTGTATCTGGTCATATGTTAGAAGGAGCACTCGTAGCCGGCTTACTTTCAATTGGGGCTGAAGTCATGCGTTTAGGTGTGATCTCAACACCTGGTGTGTCTTATTTAACGAAGGCAATGGATGCAGAAGCAGGTGTCATGATTTCAGCTTCTCACAACCCAGTTCAAGACAACGGAATTAAATTTTTCGGTGGTGATGGCTTTAAGCTGTCAGATGAACAGGAAAATGAAATTGAGCAGCTAATGGATCAGCCAGTCGATCAACTGCCACGTCCAGTTGGAGCCGATCTTGGAACGGTGAATGACTACTTTGAAGGCGGTCAGAAATACTTGCAATTCTTGAAGCAGACAGCGGATGAGGATTTCACAGGTATTCACGTGGCGCTTGACTGTGCACACGGTGCAACATCTTCTCTTGCGACACATTTATTTGCGGATTTAGATGCAGATGTGTCAACAATGGGGACATCACCGAATGGATTGAATATCAACGATGGCGTAGGTTCTACTCACCCAGAGGCTCTTTCTGCTTTTGTGAAAGAAAAAGGAGCGGATATTGGTCTTGCGTTTGATGGTGATGGTGACCGCTTAATTGCAGTCGATGAAAAAGGTGATATTGTAGACGGCGATCAAATTATGTACATATGTGCACGTTATCTAAAGGGTGAAGGCCGATTGAAGGATGACACGGTCGTGTCAACGGTCATGAGTAACCTTGGTTTCTATAAAGCGCTTGAGAAGCAAGGCATTAAGAGCATTCAAACCGCTGTTGGTGACCGTTATGTGGTCGAGGCGATGAAAAAGGACGGCTATAATGTCGGAGGCGAGCAATCAGGCCATTTGATTTTCCTTGATTATAATACGACAGGTGATGGCATGCTTTCTGCGATCATGCTGGTGAATACACTAAAAGCAACAGGAAAAACATTATCAGAGCTTGCGGCTGAAATGGAAAAGTTCCCGCAGCTTCTAGTGAATGTGAAGGTATCTGATAAGTATAAAGTGGAAGAAAATGAGAAAGTGAAAGCTGTGATTCAAGAGGTTGAAAAAGAGATGAACGGTGACGGCCGCATCCTTGTTCGTCCATCAGGAACAGAGCCGCTTGTACGTGTCATGGCAGAGGCGAAGACAAAAGAGCTGTGTGATGAATACGTGGCTCGCATTACGGCTGTTGTCAAAGAAGAAATGGGTATTGAGTAATAGGTTGAAGCAAATCGCAAAGCTGCGGTTTGCTTTTTTTTGAATAAACGTCATAAGAGGAGGGCTCTTTACGAATGATATAAGCGAGGGCAACTTGCTGCTTGCTTTCATACGTAAGAGAGCACATCAAAGGTAGAACATGACAAGCCTCATCGCATATAGTGTATGGAGGTCTCACCTTCTAAAATGAAGGGGATCACCTGCTACATTGTGATTGACGGAGGTCAGACCTTATAGTACAATCATCCTTGTGTTACTGGATTTTTATTCTAGCAGGAAAGGCAGGGTAGATGTTCAGCCACTCTTATAATTATAGCGCCCGAACTAAGCGATCGAACGACAGATGCTTAGTTGACGAGGATGGAGGTTATCGAATTTTCGGCGGATGCCTCCCGGCTGTTCAAAAATAGAGATCACAGCCGTAAGTGTTTCTTTAAAGCAAAGAGGTGACTCTTTGTACAAAGGGAATACACATGATCTCCCAAAATAAACATGTAGAGAGGGACGAAGAAATGTCCCTTCTATTTTAGTAGGCTTTCTTTGTCCCTTTCTCATGATCGGGAGGAAGAATATTTATGTGTGGAATCGTAGGTTATATTGGTCAGAATGATGCGAAGGAAATCTTATTAAAAGGTTTAGAGAAGCTTGAGTACCGCGGGTATGACTCAGCAGGTATCGCTGTGGCAAACGAAGAAGGCGTGCATGTGTTCAAAGAAAAAGGACGTATCGCTGAGCTTCGTGAAGTCGTTGATGCAAACGTGGCATCTTCAGCAGGAATCGGACATACACGCTGGGCAACACACGGTGTACCAAGCCATCTAAATGCGCATCCGCATCAAAGTGCTTCTGGCCGTTTTACGCTTGTTCATAACGGTGTCATCGAGAACTATGTACAATTGACACGCGAATATTTACAAGACGTCACACTAAAAAGCGACACAGATACAGAGGTTGTTGTTCAAGTTATCGAACAATTTGTGAATAGAGGTCTTGATACAGAGGAAGCTTTCCGTCAAACGCTTCTTCAACTAAAAGGCTCATACGCAATTGCCCTTTTCGATAACGAAAACAAAGAAACAATTTATGTGGCGAAAAACAAAAGCCCGTTATTGGTTGGTTTCGGCGAAGATTTCAACGTTGTGGCTTCTGACGCAATGGCGATGCTTCAAGTAACAAACGAATATGCGGAATTAATGGATAAAGAAATGGTCATTGTCACAAAAGACGAGGTGATCATCAAAAACCTTGATGGTGATATTATGACACGTCCTTCTTATATCGCTGAGCTGGATGCAAGCGACATTGAGAAAGGCACATATCCTCACTACATGTTAAAAGAAACGGATGAACAGCCGCTTGTCATGCGCAAAATCATCCAAGAATATCAAGACGAAAACGGCAAACTGTCAGTCGCTGGCGATATCGCAAGCGCAGTAGCAGAAGCAGACCGCATCTATATTGTGGCTTGCGGAACGAGCTACCATGCAGGACTTGTTGGTAAACAATATATTGAAGACTGGGCAAAAGTACCTGTAGAAGTTCATGTAGCAAGTGAATTCTCTTACAACATGCCGCTTCTATCGAAAAAACCGTTGTTCATCTTCCTTTCTCAATCTGGGGAGACTGCGGACAGCCGTGCTGTACTTGTTCAAGTCAAAGAACTTGGTCATAAAGCATTAACGATCACAAACGTACCAGGATCTACGCTTTCTCGTGAAGCAGACTTCACATTGCTTCTTCATGCAGGACCAGAAATCGCAGTGGCTTCAACAAAAGCTTACACAGCACAAATCGCTGTTCTTGCGATCCTTGCATCCGTTGCAGCTGAATTAAATGGTCAATCGCTTGACTTTGATCTTGTGAAAGAGCTTGGGATTGTGGCAAACGCAATGGAAGCCCTAGTCGATCAAAAGGATGAAATGGAACAAATCGCTCGTGACTTCTTCACAGTGACACGTAACGCATTCTTTATCGGAAGAGGACTTGATTACTATGTGTGCCTTGAAGGTTCACTCAAACTAAAAGAGATCTCTTACATCCAAGCAGAAGGATTTGCTGGTGGAGAACTGAAACACGGCACCATTGCTTTAATTGAAGAAGGCACACCGGTCATTGCCCTTGCCACGCAAGAGCACGTGAACCTCAGCATTCGCGGTAACGTCAAAGAAGTCGTTGCACGCGGCGCAAACCCATGTGTCATCTCACTAAAAGGCCTAGAAGACGAAGGCGACCGTTTCGTCCTTCCAGCTGTACACCCAGCACTTGCACCACTTGCATCTGTTGTCCCATTACAGCTAATCGCTTACTACGCAGCCCTTCACCGCGGGTGTGATGTGGATAAACCACGTAACCTTGCGAAGAGTGTGACGGTGGAGTAGGATTTAAATAAAATCGGATTTTTGATACCCCTTTAGATATCATTGTCTAAAGGGGTATTTTTGTGTTAAAAGAACTAGAAACTGATAGATTTGATAGTAAGCTGATTTTTGATTTAAGGGTACATTATTTCAAGCTTTCTTTACAAAATATTGATCGTTTTCAAGGGGGAGATGTCATTTTTATTCGATACTTAAAAAAGGAAAAATGGGGAATTGCTTTTTTCTTAATTGTTTATATCGCATTGTTTATTAGCTCTTATTTGTTGATTGGTGGTCCTGCAACGATTGAAGGACCAATTTGTGTATTCCTTGGATTTTGTATCGTTCAATTTCTTAAATATAGAGCTTTCAAAAAAGAGGAGAGAAATAAAAGGCGAAATATCAAAAGTTTATATCATCGTTTATAAGTTGTATTGATAATTATAATTTCACATTGAATATAATGTGCTATGTTCATTAAAGATAGAATGCCGAACTGGATTGAAAATAAAGGGAATAAGGCATTCTATCCATGAGAGAGTCTCACCTTGCTGAAGCAATACAAGGTCATTATTTTACCAAGAAAGAGAGAATGACACATGATCAAACCTAAAATTTACACAATGAGCTTTGCAAAAGTCTATCCTCTCTATGTCGCAAAGGCAGAGAGAAAGGAACGAACGAAGGCTGAAGTTGATAGGATTATTTGTTGGTTAACGGGGTACAGTCCAGAAGAGTTAGAGCAACAGTTGGACAAACAGATAGACGTTGAAACCTTTTTTGCTGAGGCTCCAGAGCTGCATCCTTCACGTAACTTAATTAAAGGAGTCATCTGTGGTGTTCGGGTAGAGGACATTGAGGAAGAAACGATGAAAAACATTCGGTATATCTAGATAAGCTGATTGATGAGTTAGCGAAAGGAAAGACGATGGAAAAGATTTTGCTAGGTTCATCATAAGCATCACAAGCAATCCAAATGAACGCATCTTCACTTGGAATCATGGCTATTGGAGCCTGTTCCGTATCATGCTGCAAAGGATGATTTTCATTTTAAATGTGGCTGTGCACGGAAAATCAGATTGCATCAGGAAAAAGAAATGCTTCAGCAGCAGAAAGCCGTCATCATGAAAGATGTGATGGAACTCATGAAGCTGAAAACGGAATGTCTCGTTCAAGGCGATGAGAACAGGTACTTATTGATTTCTGGCACGCTGCTCCATTTAGAAGCGGATTCATCAAATTGAGCATCGGAGCGGTGCATCATTTTAAAGTGGTCTTTCTGTTGAAGAAAGGCCTTTTTTATTTCGCTTCGATCGGAGCATAAACAGATAGGGTGGGCAGAAAGTTTGGTATGATAAGTGTAAATTAATTGTATTTTCAGAAAAGGGGTTTGATTAATGAAAATATCACGTAATCCTGAGACCATTCATGCGCCAGTTGCACCGTACATCCATCAAATAGAGACAACAGGACCGCAGCGGTGGTTAACTTTATCAGGGCAAGTGGGGATGGAAGTCGATGGAACCATCCCAGCGAACCCAATGGAGCAGCTCGAACTAGCGTTAGAGAATGTAAAACGCAATGTAGAAGCGGCAGAAATGAAAGTGGAAGATATAACGAAGCTTGTTTTTTATATAGTAGGTGATTTTGATGCAGAGAGCAGAAAACGAATCATTGGTCAGTTTTTAGGGGATCATCTGCCTTGTATGACGATGGTTTATGTGGTGGCTTTGGCTTCTCCTGCTTTAAAGGTAGAGGTGGATGCGTGGGCATGTCGGGATATGGACTCGGTTGATGATTCGGTTTAATGGAATGTTTATTAAATAGATAAAAGGTTGGGGATGAATGATGCCCAATCTTTTTTTGTTTTGTTATCTTTTAAGTTTAATATATTACCTCAATCCTCTTACCTTGTTATTCTCTATATGGTAATATCAGGGTAAATGATGAGTGGGTCTAATTACATTTACATTCCATCGTAAAAACACCATAGATTAGCATACATCACTCTAATAAAAGGGAGAGATTTGATGCCATTCATGGAGGTTCAGAATGTAAGCAAACGATATAGCAATGGTGATGGGATAGAGGGTCTTTCATTTTCCATTGAAGCAGGGGAGGTTGTGGCGCTGCTTGGGCCTAATGGTGCGGGGAAGACGACAACCATTCGATGTTTAACGGGTCTCTATCAACCTGATCAAGGGGAGATTCTCATAGAGGGTTTTCCTCCTGGTCATTCCTATGTCCAAAAACAAGTAGCTCTTATTCCTGATCAGCCATATTTGTATCCAGAATTAACGGTTGCTGAACATATTCAATTCCGTGCAAGGGGCTATCATAAAGGTTTAAAACAGATCAAAGAAAAGGTATATGAAGCGTTGAAAGAAGTACATATGGAAATGAAGATGAACGAACTGTGCGGAAGGCTTTCAAGAGGCCAAAAACAGCGTGTTGTCTTAGCAGGGGCCATTGTGCAAGATGCCTCCCTTTTTATTTTAGATGAACCGACTGTAGGGTTAGATATCCCTTCAAAACAATGGCTGTCAGATTGGCTGATACAAAAGAGCCGTCAAGGTGGTTCGGTCTTTGTGTCCACTCATAGTCTGGAGTTTGTTCTTGATACGGCTAGCAGGGTGATATTGATTCGAGACGGTGCCATCATGAAAAGTATCGCTGTTCCTAAGCGGCAGGAAGAACAGATGAAGTGGCGGGAAGAAGTCATTCAACTTCTAGGGGAGTGGTCTAGTGAATAACACGCTCTCCCTTTTATGGATGAAATCCCAAAGACGCTTAATCAGTAAACATCAAGAAAAGAAAATGCCCTTTCTGATCTTGCTGCTTATGATTGCTGCCATTGGTTTTCAGCTGAGCGCAGTCTCAAGTATAGGCGATTGGAATGCAAGTACCGCTGGATGGATCATTGTCGTTTTATTTGTTCTTTATACTGGCTTTGGCTTGTTCTCGAATCGGCTGCCTAGTCAGATGAACGATATCATGTGGTTGTATGGAAATGGTGCTTCCTTATGGACGGTTGTAATGAGTGTATGGGTATATCACATTCTTTGGCGATGTGCTTTTCTCATTGTTTCTGCTGTGATGGCTGATATTCTTCTTCTTTGTTTGACGCAGCAGTACTTTTTTCTACTTGGCAAATCACTCCTGTTGACAGGACTGTTATGTATGGTCGAAACATGGATGATTGCGGTATCTTGTGCAAGAACCATTCAAGTATATAAGCGGGTGCTCTTCATTGGTTTTATACTGATGTTTGGCTGTCTTGCATTACTCATTCTGAATCAATTGATATTGAAACAGTCGTATCTTATGGAGATATCTGCTTCTTTTATGTTTCAAGTCGGGCGCAGGATAGAGGAGTTTTCATTCCTTTCTGTATGGCTCTTGCTTGGAGTGATGATTCTATCTTTCATGATGATGTACAGGTCGACTCATCGTATAGAGATGATGGAGTCGTTAGTCAAAGAGGCAGCATTTTGGGAGGAATTTGAGGGGAAAGAGGTTCATTCACATCCAATAAGCCCAAAGAAAAGCAAGACTTGGTGGGGACTTCCTTCATTAACGGGCATCTGGGCTTTCCTTTGGCTAGAATTATTGATGATCAAAAAGTATATTACCTTCCATCTGTTATCTACCATGCTGTTGATAGGTACTTACTATGTCGTCATGTCTTATTTTTCAGATTGGTTGAATCTATTCTTTCTGGTCATTGGTGCATCTGTCCTGCTCAGTTCATATTACGCTGGTATTGTTAGACACGCGCAAACGGGAGTGCTGTATCTTTTTCCAGGTGTTTTATATCAAAAGATTCTTCTATTGGAAGTGTTTCAAACCTTTTGGTTATATGGGGTCTACTTGATTTCTCTTGTCTTGTTAGAGATTCAAGATGTATTGTATTGGACCGTTTATGGGGGCGGGGGTTATATATGGTTTTTGGCCATACGGCTCTTTGCCTTTATGCAGCCTTTGAGACGAGAAACGAGTCTTTCTTTGGGCATCTATTATCGATCATTGCTCATCGGATTTGTCATAAGTGCTGTGGTCATCGTTGGTATTCATTTGTTCACTGATGGCTGGTTTACAGCGATGACATGTTTATTTGCAGGATTTGTATGCTATGTCATTTGTTATCGATGCCGTGGGACTCATTAAAAAGAGGAGTTGATTGTCATGAAGCCAGAAGATAAGCTATCCCAATCGGTTCAGCGTTTGGTCAATACCAATGAAGTAACAATCGTTCAAGCGATGGGAGAATTGAGGAGATCTGGAAAAGAGGCAGTGCCGGTGCTTGTTGAAGCTTTAAAAGAAGAGGGTTCTTTACGGAACATTGCAGCAGCGGTTCTTGGTGAATTTGGAGCAGATGCAGGGGATGCAGCAGAAGCTCTTGCCAAACTGTTAGAAAGTGAAGAAGAGGAGACAAGAATGGCGGCTGCGATCTCACTCATGAGAATTGGTCAGCCTAGTTTGCCATTTCTTCTGCCTTTGGCAAAACGCTATGAGGGTCCTACTTGTTTTTGGGCATCGTGGTGTATCTCTTGGATTGACCCATCAAAAATCGAAAAAAATATGTATGAGTGCCTAAAACAGGAACAAGAGAATCCATCAGGGAATGTGGCCCCTTTTGCCGCAGAAGAGGCACTAGGAAAAATCATCGCTTTTCAATTAAAAGAAAAGGGGGATGAATAATGGAAACGCAAATCCTCAAATGGCCAGAGCATCTTCCTTGGATTCATCCTTCAGATCAGCGGTGTTTATCTGAAGGACTGAATCACCTTCTTTATTTTTGGTCAGTCAATTGTCCTCATTGTGAAGAATTAACCGAGCATATTCTATATAGTGTGGATCAGCTGGGTATCCATTTAACCTGTGTCCATGTGCCATATACGGAAGAAGAAAAATCGATAGAGGTTGTTTCAAAATATGCAGAGGAAAAGAATCTGACAGCTCCCATTGTGTTGGATCAAGATTATGAGATTGTCACAACATATAAGATTCAAGGATTGCCAAGCTTTTGCCTCATAGATAAAGAGGGACAATTAATCGATCGAAAAATGGGAGATACCGGCTGGGAAAAATTATTGAAAAAACTAGAAAAACAACCTTGATTAGGGGTATGGTGGAGGAGAGCGTAATGGGTATCTTTTATGCAGGTGTTGGAGCGGTTTTGCTGATTCTCATGATGCTGAAATGGCTGCCGATTTCAGCAGACTGGGAGCTGTCGTTGATTTTGTTCGGATTGGGGATTTTGTTTTATGTGAGGCGTGTGCTTTGGAAAGCGGAAAAAGATCATAAGCCATGAGTTTAAGTGGAATGAATAAAAGATTGGATTCAACATCCAATCTTTTATCTTAAACACAAGGTTGTATGGGAATGCTTTTACTGCCTCAGAGCAGTGTTGGAATCTATTTTCTCTAGAAATCCAATGTCCTCCATATACTTGAAATAGCGTTTGATTAATTGATCATCCATCTGGGGATAGATGATTCCATGTGCTTGGAGAACTGTTTGAGTATTGGTTGAGTCAAAGTGCGCCATGTTTTCGTATAATTCCCAGACTGTTTTGTTTTGTTCTACCTTTTCAGTGAGCATTGGTAGAAATGGCGTAAGGGCGTTGCTAGCGTGTTGGCTGCTTACCTTAATGAGTGCTTCTACCCAATCGTCATAGGCTTTCTTTTCTAATGGATAGCCTATTTTGTCTGTGATTTTTTGGAAAAATTCACCTAATTCCATGCTTTCTTCTTGAGGCGGGACGAGGTGATAGGCTTTGCCGAAGTTGGCTGGATCTTTGCATATGGTTGTAATGGCTTTTGAGACAAAGTCGACGGGTACGAATTCTTTTCGTTGATTCGGCAGCTCACCGTACGCCTTTAGCTGGATGCATCCTTTGATCAGTCTAGCCATGTAATCCTCTGTATTATGAACGCCTGTTTGGCTGTCGCCCATGATGAAGCCGGGGCGAAGGACTGTGATCGGCACGCCGCGTTTTTTTGCTTCCCACATGATTTTTTCTGCCACCCATTTACTTTGAGAGTACCCAATGTCCTTTTCCACAATAGGAAGATAAGCATCAATGGGTGTATCTTCAAACAGAACGGCTGTGCCATCTAGATACCCGGCAGGTCCGAATATGGCAATGGTCGATAGGAAATGAACAGGCTTTACCTGTTCTGTGCAGGCGAGTTTGATGATATTTTCTGTGCCGGTGACATTTGTATCCTTGTGCATGTGATAGGGCTGAACGTAATTGACTTTTGCTCCATTATGATAGATGGCATCAATGGTTTGGGCGAGTTGTTGAAATTCCTCTGTTGAGAGCCCTAGTTGAGGCTTGTCCAAGTAACCTACAATCGGTTTTAGTTGTTTCAGATAATGTTCGTCCCATAGGTGATATTTCTCCATATTTACTTGTATTCTCTGTCTTGCGTGCTGTTTGTCTCTTGCTCTGATCACACAATAGATTTGGATGGAGGGATTCATTCGAACAAGCTCTTTAATGAGATAAGCGCCTAGAAAGCCGGTTGCTCCTGTTAATAAGACGGCATTCTGTTGAAATGAACTAGATTGGAAGGGTTGTTTCGGTTGAATTTTTTCATTTAAAAAGCCTTCTGATTTGAGCTGTTGTTTCGTCTTAGGTGTTTGCTCTTGTAGCATACAATTCATTTGCTTGATGGTGGGATATTCATAAAGGGTGCTGGCAGGTAGTTCAACGTGTAATGTTTCCTGCATACGCATTAAGGTTTTGGCTGCAAGGATGGAGTTTCCTCCTAAGTCGAAGAAGTGATCGTTTGTGCCAATGGGCTCTACCTTTAATAGGTCTGTCCATATTTCACAGAGTGCTTCTTCGGTTTGATTGGTTGGTGCGACATATTCAGTTTGCAGGTTTGGCCGTTCGAAATGGTGTTTTGGTAGTGCAGTTCGATCTACTTTCCCATTTGTGGTCATAGGGAAATCTGTCAAAAGAACATAATGGGCAGGACGCATGAAATCAGGGAATGTTTGCTTTGCATAAGATTGAATGGTAGTTAGATCCCATGTCTTTTTATTGGACGGAATGATGTATGCAATTAAGCGTTTATCACCAGGTGTCACCTCGGAGGCTGTTACCAAACAGGATTTGACACTTGGATGCTGGATCAGCACATGTTCAATCTCGCTAAGCTCAATACGAAACCCTCTAATTTTGACTTGGTCATCCTTTCTACCAATATATTCAATCAGGCCATCAGGTTGTTGTCGAACAAGATCCCCTGTTTTGTAATAGGTTCTTCCATCCCGTTTGATGAAACGTTCCTTTGTCAAGTTTTCCCTTCGCCAGTAGCCTAATGCTAGTCCATCTCCTGAAGTGATGAGTTCCCCTATTTGTCCTTGAGAGACAGATTCACCTTGTTCATTTGTGATGTCAATGACAGTTCCAGCTACAGGTTTGCCAATCGGTATACTGACTTGGTCATCCCATGTGTTGGGCAGTTGAAAGGTTGTTGTGAAAATGGTGTTTTCTGTCGGTCCATAGCCATTAATAATGGTTGTATTTGGGATGTTTTTTAATGCTTGAGAAACGACATGAGGAGACATGACATCCCCACCAGATACGATGTATTTCACTGATTTGAGCTCGTTCAGGTGTGACTCCATCATCAAGTTGAACAATCCAGTTGTTAAAAAAAGAATCGATACATCAAAGTCTTTAATGGTTTGACTGACGAGTTCAGGTGTCAGCTTTCCAGAATGAGGAATAGCGAGTGTCGCTCCATTTAATAAAGCGCACCATATTTCAAATGTAGAGGAATCAAAAGAGATGGTAGACAGTAATGCCAACGTATCAGAAGAATCAACGGGTAGAAATGAAGGCTGATGTGTTACGTGCATAATACATCTATGTGTAATGACAACACCTTTTGGTTTGCCTGTTGTGCCAGATGTATACATGATGTATGCGGGATCAGAAGGTTTGATATCAATGGCCGGATTGGACGATGGTTGCGTAAGGATGTGACGTTTTTCTTTATCTAAGTAGATCGTAGGAATAGGCAAGGAAGCCGGGCTTGTAGTGTCATGTGATGTTGTGAGTAAAAAGGATAGTTCGGCATCTTCCATCATAAATTGAATACGTTCACTAGGGTATTGCATGTCTATAGGCACATAAACGGCTCCTATTTTGGTGATAGCCAGAATAGAGACAATCAATTGCGATGATCTTTCTAAGGCTAGGCCGATATGAGATGCTTTCGTTACACCCATGCTGATCAGATAATGAGCTAACTGGTTACTTTGTTCCTCAAGTTCAGCATATGTCATGTTCTGATGGATGCACGCTAAAGCTGTATGATGCGGTGTATGAGTGGCGTGGTGTCTGACGATATCACATAAATGTTGAGTGTTCATCATGATATTCCCCCTCTAGAATTTGATAGATTAGGAAAGTGATTCCTAAATCCACCCAAAGTGTATATCATGAAATATCCCATGTCAATGAAGGGAATATCCATAATAAAATGTAAAATTTATATAATAATTGAAATAATAAGCAGATATATTGTGCTATTTAGAGATAAAATGTAAGGGACACTCGGCTTTTTCCTTGAATGAGCGTTGTGTTCATCAAGGTGAGATAAAATAGGGGGAAATTGAACCATAATATAGGGTGGATTCACTGATGGGATGATAGATTACTTTTTTATTAGAAATATATATACGTATTTCAAAATAATTTGGTAAAATATACAGGTATGTCTCAAATTTGTTATATTTTTAAGGAGCTGTCGTGTTGAAGGGATCTAGGGTGGAGTTCATTGATAGTTTACGTGGTTTTAGTTTATTAGGTATTTTGATTGTGAATATGCTTAATTTTCAATATGATTATGATTTTGAGAAGATGTTTGATCCGAGCATGTGGGGGCAGGAATTCGGGGTATATGTGACGGAGATTTTGTTCCAGGGATCGTTTTATCCGATCTTTTCCTTTTTGTTTGGGTATTCTTTTATCAAGCTGATTGAATCTACAAAGGCCAAGGGGCTGAATACGAATGCTATTGTCGTCCGCCGCGGTTTTGGTCTTATTGTGCTTGGGATGCTACATTACATATTTATTTGGAATGGTGACATTCTTCTTTATTATGGAGCTTGTACGTTTTTCTTGATGATGTTTTTGAGCAGCCGGATCAAAACAATGCTTATTTGGTCGGGTGTGTTAGGGGCATTGTCATTAGTGGTTGTGCCGTACTTGATGAACCTTGTTTATGGGAATGATGATTTTTTAACTGATGTGTATGCGAAGGGTGCATATGGAGATATCTTGTTGAGCCGGATTACGGTTGAAGACGATATGGTGATTGTGACCATAATTCTGGCGATCGTGACCATTACGCTTATGCCGATACTAGGGTTTCTTTTCGGTACGATGATGGTTGGTCCATTTGCACTGCTTGGCATGGCCATTGGGAAAAAAGGTCATTTGACAGAAGAAGATCGAGGCATGGCTTATCGTAAAGGCTGGGTTGGGGTGATTGTGATCGGGCTCGCCTTAAAATGTGCGATGTTCATTGATGCCCCTTGGAGTGAAATGGTGATTACGCTGGGGGCTTTTGTCCTGACGATCGGTTATATTCAAGCCTTTATTGTTTTTTACTATTCAAAGGCTGCTCAAGGTTTGAAACGTCTGCTTGCAGGACTTGGCCGGTTGTCTTTATCAAACTATTTAGCGCAATCGGTTATTTGTACAACGATTTTCTATTCTTACGGACTTGGTTTATTTGGACAAATCGGTTCCATATTTGGACTGCTGCTTGCTGTCGGACTTTACACAGCACAGCTGTTCGTCAGCTATCTCTATTTGAAAAAGTGGAGAAGAGGGCCTGTGGAATGGCTTATGGGAAAATGGGTGTATTGGAGATAAAGCATTTTCTTAAAACATGAACAGGTAATGAGTTTATGATTGAGAATAGAGCACTTTCAGACTGTAATCTCCCATGACTTCTTTTAGGAATACTCATAATTAATTTTTACTAATCATGAGTATTGGAAAAAATAAATATGTGTAAATAAGGGTTCTACTGTCATTTATCAAAGGAAGGTGTTCTAGGCAACATTTCAGCTGAATCCATTCGTTTTGGGAGGTTGCTTGGCGGTCGTGGCCCGGTATGGGCAGATGGTTTTCGTATTGAGGATGTGGATGAGAAGACCGTGTGAGCGGTCTTTTTTTGTTCTATATACATTTGTATGAACAGCTTTGGCTGCGAGGTCTTATGTGCTGTTTTGGGAAAGGGTCGATAAGTCTTGTATGAATTTAAGACAATTGTCTGGAGTGATGCTCGCAGCTGTCAAATTGGTGACTTTAGAAAAGATCAGATGCTTTTCTGATGAGAATGGTTTGTAAAAGGAGAGAGGGTTTAAAAGGTGGTTATTTTCTTTTAAGTGAGGGTCATGAAAACCTCGATTAAGTATATCAATATAAAATAATTTGAATTTCTTTTTGTGTCAGAATATTTTGTTAATAGTGTTTCTCTCAAAAAAACAATTGTTTTTTAAGGGTAGATTTATTATGATAATATACGTCGAAAGGTTGAAGATTTTGAATCAGAATGAAAATTCTGATTTTTATTTTTTATGTTGTTTGTTGATGAGGGGGAATATAGAAGTGGCTCAAAAGGAATTAAAGAGAGGGTTAAGTGCTCGTCATATTCAAATGATCGCACTTGGCGGTACAATTGGTGTTGGCTTATTTATGGGGTCAGCTAAAGCCATTCAATGGACAGGTCCATCGGTTCTTTTAGCGTACGCAGTTTGTGGTATTTTTATCTTTTTTATTATGCGTGCGATGGGAGAAATGTTATATCTTGAACCGAGTACGGGATCGTTTGCTACATTTGGGCATCAATATATTCATCCGCTTGCGGGGTATATGACAGCCTGGAGTAACTGGTTCCAGTGGGTCATTGTTGGGATGTCTGAAATTATCGCCGTAGGTGCTTATATGAAATATTGGTTCCCTGAGTTACCAGCGTGGATTCCGGGATTAATCGCTATGATCATTTTAGGTGCGGCGAATTTGATTTCGGTTAAGTCATTCGGTGAGTTTGAATTCTGGTTTGCGATGATCAAGATTGTGACGATTATTTTAATGATCATTGCGGGTTTAGGCATTATTTTCTTTGGATTTGGAAACGGTGGAACAGCGATTGGTTTGTCTAATCTTTGGGCGCATGGCGGTTTCTTTACAGGTGGATTTAGCGGCTTTTTATTTGCATTGTCTCTAGTGATTGCTGCCTATCAAGGAGTAGAGCTGATTGGGATTACAGCAGGTGAGGCGCAAAATCCGCAAAAGACGCTGACAAATGCTATCAAAAGTATCATCTGGCGTATTTTGATTTTCTATATCGGAGCGATCTTTGTCATTGTGACCGTGTACCCTTGGGATCAGCTGAATACCCTTGGCAGTCCTTTTGTGGCGACGTTTGCGAAAATTGGAATTACGGCGGCAGCAGGTATTATTAACTTTGTTGTTATTACAGCAGCGATGTCGGGCTGTAATAGTGGGATTTTCAGTGCGGGGCGTATGCTTTATACATTAGGTGTGAATGGACAGGCACCTGCTTTCTTTACAAAAATTTCAAAGAACGGTGTACCTTATTTTGGGACATTTGCTGTGCTGATCGGTTTAGCGGTAGGAGTGGTCCTAAATTACGTATCTCCGCCAAATATTTTCGTCTATGTGTATAGTGCGAGTGTTCTTCCTGGCATGGTGCCTTGGTTTGTGATTCTAATGAGTCATATCGGCTTCAGAAAGGCAAAGGGGGCAGCACTTGACCAGCATCCGTTCAAGATGCCGCTTGCGCCATTTTCTAATTATGTCACAATCGGTTTCTTACTGATGGTTCTTGCGTTTATGCTCATCAATCAGGATACACGTATTTCGTTGATTGTGGGAATTGTGTTCTTGATTTTAGTGGCGCTTAGTTTTTATGTATTTGGAATCGGCAAACGAGAACCAATTGATAGTGCTTCTTCTGAACAAACATTGAAATAATACAAAGCCTTGCGGAATGAACCGCAAGGCTTTTGTTATTTACAGTGAAGCTTTTACACCCTGAAAGACATCTGGAAAGTTGGTGAAAAGCCCCGTGACGCCGTATTGCAAAAGGCGTACCATGTCTGCCTCGCTATTGACTGTGTATGGATGAAGGAGGAGACCGTGGCTTCTGACCTGTTGTACATTTTCAAGTGTCAAAGCTCTAAAATTCGGTCCGACCCCCACTGCATATGATTTGATGAAGTCGAGCTGATCATCTGTAATAGACGTCATTTGGGCTCTATCTAATAGCTGTACTTTTGGAAGCCGAGGGGCGAGTTTCTGTAGTTTTAGCAGACTTTCCTCGCTGAAAGATTGGATGATGACCTGCCCTTTTCTCGTGTGTTTTCCAAGAAGGTGATGTTTCTTTAAGACGGCCAATAGCTTTTCTTCCATTTGCGGATAGATGTCTGGTTTTTTTGTTTCAATATAATAATTCTCTTGTTTGCCGAAATAGTGTAACACCTCATCTAATGTGAGGACTTGCTGTCCAATAAAGTGGGCATTTTGTTTGTCGGGGTTGGCTTCGTTAAACCATGAACCGGCATCCAGCTGTTTGATTTCGTCAAGGGTGAGGTCTTTAACCCAGCCTGTTCCGTTTGTCGTCCGGTCAACGGTTTCATCGTGCATGACGATGAGATGTCCATCCTTTGTCATTTGGAGGTCGAGTTCAAGGTAATCTGCATTCATGTTTGTGGCGAGCTTGTAGGAAGCCAGGGTATGCTCTGGGGCATACCCTGATGCTCCGCGGTGTGCAATGGTTAAGAGACGATCTGGAGATAAAAGATTTTCATGTGCTGATATGGTGGTCGGCACCCACGCAAAAGACAGTAAAGCAAAAGAGAGCAACACGAAAGCAAGTAATCTACTTTTCTTCATATTTTATCCTCCTTTTACGGTAACTGCCTTCATCATAAGAAATAGATGTAAAGGGCATGTTGGGTGGATATAAATCTTTTATGTGATTTTTATGAAGCTTGCTCTACGCGTTTTCCTGTATTCCATGTCATGGCGAGGAAAACAATCGCAAGCACACAAGAACCTACCAGTAAAATGAAGCCCCCTGTCCAGTCATAGTGATCGACGACGACACCCATCATGGCATTGGCAAAGGCAGAGCCGCCAATGTAGCCGAAGAAGCCTGTCAGTCCGGCAGCAGTGCCAGCGGCTTTTTTCGGAGCGAGATCAATGGCTTGCAGTCCAATGAGCATGACAGGTCCGTAAATCAAAAAGCCGATGCTGATGAGGGCAATGTTATCAACCATTGGATTGCCAGCAGGGTTTAACCAGTACACAAGAACCGCAATTAATACGCCAATCATAAAGAGGACGCCAGCAGGTGCACGGCGGCTTCTAAAGAAGCGGTCACTAATCCACCCGCACAATAATGTACCAGGGATGCCTGCATATTCATAAAGGAAATAAGACCAGCGTGAATGCTCTGGTGAGAATCCTTTTGCTTCTGTTAAATAGGTAGGTGCCCAGTCTACGACACCGTAACGGACGAAGTACACAAAGACGTTGGCAATGGCGATGTACCAAAGGAACTTATTGTTGAGTACATATTTAAATAAAATCTCTTTTACTTTTAATTCTTTTTCTTGATCCTCATATTGTTGAGCCGGATAGTCATTTCGGTATTCTTCAATTGGCGGAAGACCATTGGATTGCGGTGTGTCCCGTACGAGAAGAATAATGACGAAGGAGACGATAATGGCAATGATGGCAGGGAAGAAAAAGATACTTTTCCACGTCGCAAACAGCACAATTCCTAGTGTGATGAGTGGTGCAAGAATACCTCCGCCAATATTATGAGCAACGTTCCAAATGGACATTTTCGTTCCACGTTCACTAATTGAAAACCAATGCGCCATCGTTCGTCCGCATGGCGGCCACCCCATTCCTTGAAACCAGCCGTTTAAGAACATGAATAAAAACATGATCCATACACTGGACGTGACCCATGGAAACGAGACAAATAGGATATTGATAAGAGCTGATAGAAAGAGTCCGGCGGCTAAGAAGTATCTTGGGTTACAGCGGTCTGAGATCATGCCCATGATGAATTTACTGAAGCCATAAGCGATGGAGACGGCCGCCAGCACAAAGCCTAGTTCACTTTTCGTGAACCCTTCTTCCTGTAGATAAGGGATGGCAAAAGCGAAATTTTTGCGCAGCAAATAATAGCCCGCATACCCGATAAAGATCCCTAAAAAAACTTGCAGCCGAAGCCGTTTATAGGTCTCGTCTGTTTTGGCATCATCGAGCCTGTCGATATGCGGAGCAGGTTTAAACCATTTGAACATAAAGATCCTCCTCTTGTAGATATCCGATTGACTGAAACAAAAGTACGAGGTCCGCTTTGATCTTGTACTTTTTCAGAGACAAAAGAATTGATAACGCTTTCTTTTATACTCCCATCATATCGGATGGAGGAGAAGTTTATGATGAGGCTTTTGTCATTATTTTGGAAAAATAGTTCATGAAGTGATGAAAAAAATCCGCACAAGGGCGGATTTTTTAAAAGCGATTAAATAGACACATGAATTTTCGCAGATTTCTTTAGCTTTTCAATTTCTTTTTGTACTTCTTTCTGCTTTTCTTGAGATTCTAGCTGTTTTTTAATTTGTGATTTAACCTCTTTGAAATCTGGTGCTTTTTGCTTTTGTTTTTTCATTTGTTCAGCGTATTGGTCATAGTACGCTTTGACGTCTTTTTCAGAGACGGAGGTTGATTTGATTTCTTTGTCGATATATTGGCTGTATTTGATGCTGTCGGCAATGTCACTTTTTAGCTGATCCACTGTAAGTCCGCTCTTTTTGAGTGCTTCTTCGAATTGAGCGTTGTCTTTAAACTGTTTCTTTTCTTCTTTAAGCTGTTTATCTACTTGCTTGTCAGAGGCTTTGAAGCCTTTCTTTTCAGCATCTTGCAGGATGAGCTCTTGACCTACAAGTGCATCAATGGTTTGCTTCTTGACTGCTTTTGCGCCTTCTTTAGATGTTGGGTCTTGCCCAGACTGCTGAAGCTGACCTTGAATGGTCGATAAGGCGCTATTATATTCACTGCCTGTGATTTTGTCTTTGTTGACGGTCGCAACGACCTTTTGATCATCGATTTTTTGTGCGTCTAATTTCTTTTGCATCTCTTCCATTTTCTTTTGTTGCTCTTTTTGGTCAGCCTGTGTTGTTTCCGTGCTTTTGGCTGAATCGTTTTGTTTATCCTGTTTCGCATCGTTTGATGAGCAGGCTGCAAGCCCCACAGATAACAGACAAGCGATGAGTGTATATGATATCTTTTTCATTATTTTCTCTCCCTTCGGTATGAGAACATCTAGTGCGCATTCTAACCGTTTTAGAGGAGAAATAAAACCGTACAGACCAATTGTTAACGGATTGACATTTTTTTTATCTGTTTGTCCTCATTTTGTCTTCTCGCAGTCATCTCATGACAAACTCAATCGTGGAATAATTGTTCCATCGCTTCGTCGATATCGGTGATTGGCTGGCGGCAGCTGTAGTTTTCACAGATATAGACCGTCGTGCTGCCGTTGATCGTGTTGTAATCTGTTGCAAAAGGTGCAAGATGAGCTAGTTCCTGCCCTGTTTCGGCAGTCAAAATGAGATCAAATGGCATGAATCGTTTTTGCAGTGCCTGTAGAAGCTGTTCTTTTTGCGGGTCGCCCTTTTCCCCGAGGATGATGATTTCTCGTTTCGGCGCATATTGACTCAAGAGTCCTTGTAAAAAGGCGGTATGTCCGCTTGGGTAGGAAGAGACATCGACATAAAAGGCTTTGAACATCTGCTCCAATGCTTCGAGCCAGTCTTGCCGTCCAGTCATTCTGCTCAGTTTAAGAAGCTGATGGAGGGCGGTGCTGTTACCAGACGGCATGGCTCCGTCGTACACTTCTTTTTCACGAACGATCAGCGCTTCTGCATCTAACCCAGAGAAGAAAAAGCCCCCTATTTCGTTGTCCCAAAACAGCTCAAACATGTTCTCCGCAATGGCTCTGGCTTTTGTCAGCCATTTTAGGTCAAAGGTTGCTTCATATAATGACATATAGGCTGAGAGCATATGCGCATAATCCTCGATAAAACCTAGATGCTTTACGTCCCCTTCCCTGTAGCGGACCATGAGCCGTCCCTGTTGGACGAGATGTGTTTCTAGAAAAGACATCGCCTGCTTCGCCATGCGGATGGCTTCTTTTTCATGAAAGACACTCCCTGCTTTGGCCAGTGCGGAGATCATCAGCGCATTCCACGATGTGAGTACCTTGTCATCGACAAGCGGTGCCGGTCGCTGCTGTCTTACAGTGAGTAAGATGTTTCGAGCGGATTGTAGCTTGGATTGAAGGGTTTTGTCGTCGATTGAAAAGGCTGCTTTGATGTCATCAAATGAGGTGGAAATGGTATGAGGGATGTTCTGTCCTTCAAAATTCCCCTCTTCTGTTATGTGATAGACCGCGCAAAATAAAGCGCCGAGGTCATCACCTAAATGAGTCATGATCTCCTCTTTCGTCCAAACGTAATATTGCCCTTCTTTCCCTTCCGAATCGGCATCTATTGCGGAATAAAAAGAGCCGTCACGATTCCTCATGTCTCGTTTGGTAAATTGAATGAGATCTTGGACTAGCTTTTTGTACTCAGGGTGTTGAGTGATTTGATAGGCTTCGGTGTAAGCACCCATCAGCAAGGCGTTATCATACAGCATCTTTTCGAAATGCGGCACAAGCCATTTTTCATCTGTGGAATACCGAGTAAATCCTGAACCAATATGATCATATATACCGCCGTTTGCCATGCCGTTTAACGTTTTTGTAACAGCATATAACGCATTTTCTTGCCCTGTCCATTCGTGATAGCGCATGAGAAACGTGAGCATATGAGGCGCAGGAAATTTAGGCGCAGAGCCGAAGCCGCCATACAGCGTATCAAAACTGCTCATGAGCTGATAATAGGCTTTGTGAATGGATTCTTGAGTCAGCGTATTCTCTGTCTGCCCTGCTGCCTTGATGCGTAAATTGTTTGTTGCCTTTTCTGCCAATGATTCAATATGATCACGATCGTTGTGATACGTATCCAGCAATTGCGTCAGTGCTTCAATGAAGCCGGGACGGCCGTAAGCACTTCTCTTTGGGAAATACGTTCCCGCATAAAAAGGCTTTTGATCAGGCGTAACAAACACGTTGAGCGGCCAGCCGCCTTGCCCCGTCATCATCTGACAGACGGACATATACATAGAGTCAATGTCTGGACGCTCCTCACGATCGACTTTGATTGAAATAAAATGCTCGTTTAAGATGTCGGCAACTTCTTGGTCTTCGAAGCTTTCGTGTGCCATGACGTGGCACCAGTGGCAAGTGGCGTACCCAATACTGACAAGCACCGGTTTGTTTTCACGTTTCGCTTTGTCGAAGGCTTCTTGCCCCCACGGATACCAGTGAACTGGGTTGTGGGCGTGTTGGAGAAGGTATGGTGATTTTTCAGTGATGAGTGGGTTGGGTGTTTGGTTGTTTGGCATGGGTCACCTGCTTTTTTCATTTTATCTTCTATAATGTTCTTCTATTTTGGGGATATATGAAATCTATTTCTTCACCAGTACATATTGTAAGTTTTCTAATTCAAACATATCAATCAGTTCATCGATCTCTTTAAAATCGATATGTTTTCCAAACCGTTTTTTGCTTAGGTCAATTTCTACATCCAATTGATCGTCCTTTTCTTTCATTTCGAGTTCATCTAGACAAGAATAGATTGCGATGGTTTCTCCTTTTGACAGCTCTTTTTCAATGAATTTAAAAAGTGCACGAAGAGAATGAATGATGCCTAATTCATAAACAAAAGGATGCGTGAATTTGTCTCTTACCGCTTCATAGACGGGATCTAGATAATCAATGTGAATGCCTTCGAAATCCTCTTCTGTTTCAAATACTTCTATCAAAAGATCTTCTTGATAGATTTTGTGCTTTTTTTGTTTTTTATCAAACATGTTGATATTGAGTTCAGAGAATGGTTTATAGGTAGGATTTTGACCAATGGTACCAAGCGGCAGTTCTTTGTTTGATCCAATATAATGCTGTAAAGTCATGGGTTGCCCTCTTTTCTTGAAATATTCCTTATAGCGTTGATTATTTCCTTTTTACCAATTTAGAGATGAATATGCAATGGCTTGACATATCGGTATTTCTAGATATACAATGTCTGCCATGGAACCTATTGATGTGTTTAAGGCATTATCGAATGAAACAAGGTTGAATATTTTAAAGTGGCTCAAGGAACCAGAGAAGCATTTTCCTAAGCAAGGCGCTCATTTACCGAAGGAGGTTAGTTATAAGGGGGGCGTTTGTGTTGGGGATATTCAAGAAAAGGCGCAAATTTCTCAATCAACGGTCTCTAGCTACTTACATTTGATGCAAAAGGCTGGTCTGCTTGAATCGGTACGGCATGGACAATGGACATACTATAGACGAAATGAAGAATTTATCCAACAGATCGGACAATATATGAAAACAGAGATCTAAAGGATGTGTGATTTCTGTTTTTTTTCTATCCTTAATATCTGTTTATCTAGATATATAAATATATCAATTAAAGGAGTTTTGATGATGCGTTTGATTTTTTATGTTCTTGCTCTTT
Source organism: Bacillus xiamenensis (assembly GCF_001857925.1). Lineage (NCBI taxonomy): Bacteria > Bacillati > Bacillota > Bacilli > Caryophanales > Bacillaceae > Bacillus > Bacillus xiamenensis. Next base: position 1,413,693 of record NZ_CP017786.1, on the reverse strand, counting down.
TAGCAGGTGCAGCACTTAGCTTTGAAGGAGCGATGTATGCGGAGCTTGGGAAGTCGATTGGACAGTTAGAAACGAGTTTTTATAACTTTTTTGTTGGTTCGATCATTATGGGGCTATTGTGGCTCTTTTTTGGAAAAGGTGATCTTTCCTATACGTTGAAGGCTCCGAAATGGTCACTGCTTGGCGGAGCAATGGGGGTTGTGTACTTAACCTCTATTGTGGTCAGTGTTCCGTTTGTTGGTGTGGGTGTGACAATGGTCGCTGTCATTATTGGTCAGCTGCTGATGAGTATGGTCATTGAGCATTTTGGCTGGCTAGGGAGTCAGAAAACGAAAGTAAACAAAGAGAAGGTATTTGCGGTCATTTCGATGATCATTGCCCTTATTCTCATTCATTAGGAGGAATTCTGATATGGCATTATTGCTGATTTTATTTACCTTAATCGGTGGCATTACGCTGAGTGCACAATCTTCTATAAACGGTACGTTTAGCCGGAGAGCGGGTACGATTGAAACGACCTTTTTGACCTTTTTAACGGGTACGATGTTTTTGACCATTTTGATTTTATTCTTTGGAAGCGGCCATCTGTTGAATCTGCTGCATGCGCCGAAGTGGCAGCTGAGTGCGGCATTTCTTGGAACAGCTTATTTAATGCTTACGGTGATTGCTGTTCCGCGAATTGGTGTGATTGCCGCGAATATTGCGGGAATTGCCGGACAGCTGGTGATCGGGATGGTTATTGATCATTTTGGGTGGTTTCATAGCTTGGTGATCTCATTCGATATGAAACGAATACTGGCATTATTTTTTATGTTGATCGCTCTTTATTTTATATATAAGGGGAATAAGCGCTCTAGGGAGGAAGCGAGTGCTTAAAGAGGAGAAGCTGCTGTGACATGTCATCTCAGCAGCTTTTTTATACTCAATCATCATGTTTGACTAAATACCTCTCAGGGTATACTATCTGATCATAGGAAAAAGAGAAAGGAGTGTTAAACGTGGAATATAATCAGCAGATGAAGAACCGTCTTCGCCGTATTGAAGGACAGATTAAAGGGGTTCTTGCCATGATGGAGCAGGGAAAGGATTGCCGCGAGGTGGTGACGCAGCTGTCTGCATCACGCAATGCCATTGATCGGGCGATGGGTGTGATTGTGAGTACAAACCTTGAACAGTGTGTCCGTGAAAGTCTTGAGCAAGGCAAGGATACGGAGGGTCTTGTCAAAGAAGCGGTTGAGCTCTTGGTGAAAAGCCGGTAAGAAATTCCTCAGCCTTTTGAGGTTGACGAATTTTTTCACTTGTTATAATATACCCTTACCGGTATGTGTATATATTTTTTGTTTTCTGATATACCCCCATGGGTAATTAATATAAGGAGGAGCATGATGGGAGAACAAAAGAAACGAACGACGATTGTTTTATTTAGTGGAGATTATGATAAAGCGATGGCCGCTTATATTATCGCAAATGGCGCAGCGGCCTATGATCACGAGGTGACGATTTTTCATACCTTTTGGGGGCTGAATGCTTTGCGTAAGGAAGAGATGGTGCCACTTAAGAAGGGATTTTTAGAAAAAATGTTTGGTAGCATGATGCCGCGCGGTGCTGATCGAATGGGGCTGTCAAAGATGAATTTTGCAGGAATGGGACCGAAGATGATCAAGCATGTGATCAAAAAACACAATGCGATGACGCTACCGCAGCTCATTGATATGGCAAAGGAACAGGAGATTAACCTCGTGGCATGTACGATGACGATGGATCTTTTAGGGCTGCAGGAGAATGAATTACTAGCAGACATTCAATATGCCGGTGTGGCAGCGTATTTAGCAGAGGCTGAAATCGGGAATGTGAACTTATTTATCTAGGGAGGTGTTCATACATGATTCAAATGCTTTTGCTCATCATTGTGATCGGTTTGCTTGTGAGCCGTTTTCTTCCCGTACGGGGTGTGAAACAAATGGATGCAGGCGATATGAAATCTAATAGTAAAGATCAACAGCTGATTGACGTACGATCTGCCATAGAGTTTCAAACCAACCATATGAAAGGATTTCGAAATATCCCCTTACCTCAGTTAGAAGAACAAGCACATCAGCTTGCGAAGGACAAAGAGATTTATGTGATTTGCCAAAGCGGGATGAGAAGTATGCAGGCAGCTAAAATATTGAAGAAGCAGGGATTTACCCAGATTACGAATATCAAGGGTGGCATGAATGCTTGGCATTCAAAGGCATAATAGGCTTGAAAATATACCCCCACCCCTATAAAAAGGAGGAAATACCATGCAGCAACCAACTGCGATTTTAGATGCAAAAGGCTTGGCATGTCCAATGCCAATTGTAAAAACGAAAAAACAAATGAACGAACTACTGCCAGGTGATGTGCTTGAAGTGCAAGCAACCGATAAAGGGTCAACAGCGGATTTAGCGGCTTGGTCGAAAAGCGCCGGTCATGAATTTTTAGGAACAAAAGTAGAAGGACAGGTGCTTCATCATTTGATCCGGAAGGGCGGAGCGAAACAGGAGGAGGAGCAGTCAATGATTTCGGAGATGTCTTTGAACATGTTTCAACAGAAGGTAAAAGGAGACCAGTCATTGTTTATTTTAGATGTACGAGAGCCGGATGAATATGAAGCGGGTCATATACCAGGAGCTGTTCACATCCCTCTTGGCGAGGTTGAACAACGTGCTGAAGAATTGAACCGGGAGACGCTCATTTACCTCATTTGTCATTCAGGCAGAAGAAGCGAATTAGCCGCGCAAAAGTTAAAAGAAAAAGGGTTTCATCAACTGATCAATGTAGTGCCAGGCATGAACAGCTGGACAGGAGAGATTGAAAAATAGGAGCTGAATGAAGCATGACTGTAAAAGCAATGACAGCAGAACAGGTGACAAAAAAGGTCATCAACAAAGAGCCTCTCTTTTTGTTAGATGTACGAAATGAATCGGATGTACAGGATTGGAAGATTGAAGGAAAAGCGATTGAATATGTCAATGTACCTTATTTTGAGCTGCTTGATGGCGTAGAGGAACTGTTGGAGAAAGTACCAGCTGACCGAGATGTGCTGGTGGTTTGTGCCAAAGAGGGCTCTTCTATGATGGTGGCTGAGATGCTGTCAGAAGCGGGCAGAACGGTTCATTATTTGCAAGGCGGCATGAAGGCATGGAGTGAGCATGTAGAGCCAGTGAAGATCGGTGATCTAACTGGCGGTGGAGAGTTGTACCAATTTGTGCGGATGGGCAAGGGGTGCTTGTCCTATATGATCATGTCCAATGGGGAAGCTGCGATTGTGGATGCAGCGAGAATGACGGATGTTTATCTCCAATTTGCTAAAAAGCATCATGTCACGGTGACGCATGTGTTTGATACGCACCTTCATGCGGATCATATATCTGGCGGGAAAAAGCTGGCTGAACAGACTGGGGCTATCTACTGGCTGCCGCCAAAAGATGCCGAAGAGGTGACGTTTAAGTACAACCATCTTGAAGAAGGGCAGCGGGTGACGATTGGAGCGGCGGCGATTGATATTCACGCCCTTTACTCACCGGGTCATACGATTGGTTCAACCTCTTTTATCGTGGACGGCCAGTATCTTCTGTCAGGCGATATTTTGTTCATTGATTCGATCGGACGACCTGATCTAGCCGGCATGGCGGAGGACTGGGTAGGTGATTTGAGAGAAACTCTTTATGAGCGATATACGGCGCTTTCGAAAGAATTGATTGTGCTGCCTGCACATTTCATGATCGTGGAAGAGCTCAATGAAGACGGGAGCGTTTGGAAGGAGCTAGGCATTCTGTTTGAAGAAAATCATGGGCTGAACATTGAAGATGAAGCCGCATTTCGACAAATGGTCACGCAGGATCTGCCTGCACAGCCAAATGCTTATCAAGACATTCGGTATACCAATATGGGGAAGCTGAATCCAGACGAGGAAGCGCAGCGAGACATGGAAATTGGTCCAAACCGTTGTGCGATTCGGTAATGTTCAATAAAATAGAAGAGAGGGACGATCAGATGACATCAGATCAAATTTTAGACGTAACAGGGCTTGCGTGCCCAATGCCGATTATTCGGACGAAGAAAAAAATGAACGACTTGGCGGAAGGCCAAGTATTAGAAATACATGCAACAGATAAAGGGGCTAAAGCTGACTTGGCTGCATGGGCTAAGTCAAGCGGGCATGAATTGATCACACAGACGGATGAAGGAGATGTGCTGAAGTTCTGGGTGAGAAAGGGTTCCTAAAGGATGTAGGGGTATCTGTTAAAGAGCCCCTTTTCCTTTTGCAAAGGAGGAGACCAGCGTGGATTTTGCGTTTTTCATTACTTTATTTATCATCGGATTTATTGGTTCCTTCTTATCAGGAATGGTCGGAATAGGAGGATCTGTGATCAACTATCCCATGCTGCTTTATATCCCGCCTCTTGTCGGTGTGCTGGCGCTATCTGCACATGAGGTTTCAGGGATTGGGGCCATTCAAGTGCTATTTTCGACGCTCGGCGGTGTGCTGGCGTATCGAAAAAGCGGATTTTTACATCGTTCTTTGATTTTATATATGGGAAGCAGTATATTGGCGGGAAGTTTATTAGGCAGCTATTTATCGCATTTCCTTCCAGAGAAAGGGTTGAATGTGGTCTATGGTCTGCTCGCCATTGTCGCTGTCATCTTAATGTTTGTTCCGAAAAAAGGACAGCGGGATGAAGCAGGTGGAGAGGTGACCTTTCATAAAGGGCTGGCAGCAAGTATTGCCTTTGTCATCGGCAGTGTATCGGGCGTGTTAGGCGCTGGCGGGGCATTTATTTTAGTGCCAGTGATGTTGTCTATTCTCAAAATCCCTGTCCGGATGACGATTGCATCGTCACTTGCGATCACGTTTCTTTCTGCAATTGGAGCATCTACCGGGAAATTGCTGACTGGTCAAGTCATGCTCATTCCTGCTGTTGTTTTAATGGTGGCCAGTTTGATTGCAGCTCCGATTGGTGCGAAAGTCGGTCAGAGAATAAATGCTGTTTATTTGCAATGGCTGCTTGCTGTGATGATTACAGCAACAGCGATCAAAATCTGGCTGGATTTATTATAAGAAAAAGACCAACAACCGAGAGAGCAATGGCTCTTTTCAATGTGTTGGTCTTTTTTATTTGATGTCATCATGCTCGATATATGTTTCAAGTGCTGGGTGATACTCTTTTTGATAATGAAGGTTGGGGCATGTTTTCACGACTTTGCCTTGCAGGGCATTGGACTTCGAGACGTCTAATGCTGTTTTACATTTTGGGCAGCGTTCGGCAAATAATGAGAGCCAGCGCTTCATAGATCACCACTCCAGTTAAAGTCTTAAAAACCGATTATATTAATATGAATTATAGGGGATCGTGTCAATGAGGTCAATGGGTATTTGACTCTTTTTAACAAAAAAGAAGCACAGCGTGTAGACAAACCCTCGCATTCTTTGTCAGTCCTGCGCCGGTGCTCGTGCTTCCTAGACTGCAAAGGTTTTCAGGTCACGCTGAAAAGAAGACAAAGGGCTAAAATCAAGTTCATTTTAGCCCTTTGTCATCTATCTGAAGCATCGTATAGATAGGATGCTCCTCTTTTTTTCTGTATGACTTAGTAGGCTTTCGCCCAGAACACCAGATCTGATGCAGGTTTTCCGCAGCAGACACATGTGTTAGAAACGGATTCTTGTTCAAACGGGATACAGCGTGATGTCGCCCCTGTTCTCTCTTTGATGTCGTTTTCACAGTCTTCATCGCCGCACCACATGGCTTTGATCAACCTGTTTTCTTCGGCAAGAAGCTGCTCGATGTCTTCGATTGTGCGGGCGTTTGAGGTTTTTTCATGTAATCGTTCTTTTGCTTTTTCGTACATCGTCTGCTGAATGTCATCAAGCGTGGACGTGATGGTTTGTTCGAGTGCATCTAACGTGACGGCTTGCTTTTCACCTGTGTCTCGTCTTGCGAGCATGATCTGGCCTTTTTCCATATCCTTTGGTCCTACTTCTACACGTAATGGGATGCCCTGCATTTCGCATTCGTTGAATTTCCAGCCAGGCTGTTTATCACTTGCATCGATGTCAGCGCGTGCGATGCGGGCGAGTCGTTCCTTCAATTCATAGGCATGATTGAGGACGCCTTCTTTATGGGAAGCGATTGGCACAACACGTACTTGGGTTGGTGCAATGTGTGGCGGCAGAACAAGTCCTCTGTCATCGCCATGCACCATGATCATAGCGCCGATGATTCTTGTGGTGAAGCCCCATGATGTTTGCTGAACATGCTCTAGTTTTCCTTCTCGGTTTAAAAATTCAATGCCAAACGCCTTGGCAAATCCGTTGCCGAAGAAGTGGGAAGTGGCGGTTTGCAGGGCTTTTCCGTCATGCATCAGACTTTCGACTGTATAGGTGAAGCGGGCACCAGCGAATTTTTCCTTCTCTGTTTTCCTTCCCTTAATGACAGGGATCGCGAGAAGATCTTCACAAATAGAAGCATAGATATGGAGCATTCTTTCTGTTTCTTCAATCGCTTCTTGCTCAGTCTCATGGCACGTGTGCCCTTCCTGCCAGAGGAATTCAAGGGTTCTAAGGAATGGACGTGTTGTCTTTTCCCAGCGGACGACATTGGCCCATTGGTTATATAGCTTCGGTAAATCACGGTAGGAGTGAATGATGTTTTTATAATGCTCAGCGAACAGCACCTCAGAGGTTGGTCTGACGCACAGTCTTTCTTGTAATTCCGAATCACCGCCATGTGTTACCCACGCCACTTCAGGAGCGAAGCCTTCGATATGATCCTTTTCTTGCTGCAGCAGGCTTTCAGGGATAAAGAGCGGCATATAGACATTCTCATGACCCGTTTCTTTGATTTGACGGTCAAGCTCGTCGCGAATGTTTTCCCAAATTTTAAAGCCGTATGGCTGAATGATCATACTGCCTCTGACGCTTGAGTAATCGACGAGCCGCGCCTTTGTGACAACATCTGTATACCACTGGGCAAAGTCGTCTTCCATGCTTCTAATTTTCTCAACAAATTGCTTTTTTGACATCGCATTTTCCTCCTTTTAGAAAAAACAAAAAGCTGTACTTTAAGTTAGGGACCATTCCTGGTGGTACCACCCTAATTTAAAGCACAGCTTTACACTCGATCATGATAACGGTATGAACCGCTGTATGAAACAGAACTAAATCGGCAGGTTCACTTGAAGATGTCAGTAGGAACTTCTCAGCACCGTTCCCTCTCTGTTAAAGGTCAATTCAAGCTACTATTCCAGATCTACGTTGATCCTTGTTCGTTGATTTTTCATCAGTTTACCTGTAAATGGGGGAGAAAGCAAGTTGTGCTGCTGGTATGCTTATTGCCTCTCCAGCGTCTTTTACTTGGAAATGAAGTTGGCAGGAATTTTCTGTTTTTGCAGCTTGCACGTGATGTAAGGCTATGCTAATATATTTGAAGAAAAAAATAGACTTGTATAACCTCAATAATATGGTTTGAGGGTTTCTACCAGGATCCGATAAATCCTGATTACAAAAGCGTGCTTTCCTTTTTTGTAATCAGGGTTTTTTTGTTTGTCTGCACCCTGTATAAAAGTGAAAGCCATGATATAGAGAAGGGATGTTAGACATGAACTGGAGAGTTTATTTATTAGCTGTTTCTACTTTTGCGGTTGGATTAGTTGAGCTTGTGGTTGGGGGCATTTTGCCAAGTTTAGCAGAGGATCTCAATGTGTCTCTTGCGACAGCTGGGCAGCTTATTACGGTATTTGCGATTGTGTATGCTATTTCAGCACCGGTGCTGCTGACCGTCACAGCCAAAATCGAACGAAAGCGTCTGTATTTAATCGCATTATTGGTCTTTACATTAGGCAATGTATTCACATATTTTAGTTCCACCTTTGCCCTTGTCATGATCTCTAGGGTCTTGATTGCCATGAGTACGGCGCTTGTTGTGGTGCTATCACTAACGATTACCGCCAAGTTGGTGGAACCGACGCATCGAGCGAAAGCATTAGGTTTGATTTTTATTGGGATTAGCTCATCACTTGTTCTCGGTGTACCGATCGGTATTTTTATTACAGAGAGCTTTGGCTGGAGAGTGATGTTTTTAGGAATCAGTATTCTGTCAGCCATATCCATGGTACTCATTTATTTTCTATTGGAGAAAATGCCTGTTGAAAAAGTCACGCCGCTTAAAGAACAAATTCGTTCTTTAGGGCATCCGAAAATTTTCAGTGCACATTTGATTAGTTTGTTCATGCTTGCGGGTCATTATATGCTGTATTCTTATTTCACGCCATTTCTGATGGAAGTTCTGCATATGACTCCGTTTTGGATTAGTATTTGTTATTTGGTCTTCGGACTTGCGTCGATTGGCGGGAATGGGTTTGGCGGCTGGCTGAGTGACAAACTAGGATCAGGAAAAGCCATTTTGCTTGTGACCATGGCGTTTGCCATTGTGATGTTTATCCTTCCTTATACAGCGGGAGTGTTTATGCTCTTTATGGTGATGGTTGTCCTATGGGGTGCTCTTAGCTGGGCACTGACACCTGCTTTGCAGAGCTATTTGATTCAAACAGACCCTGTGACGTCTGATATTCAGCAGAGTTTGAACACATCGGCTTTGCAAATTGGGATTTCCATTGGATCAGCAGTGGGCGGCGTCATGTTTACAATGACCGGTTCATCTGTTGATTTGGCTAAATTCGGCGCTGTTTTTGTGCTGATTGCCTTTAGCTGTGCAGTGATTTCATTAAAGAGACCGCCGCTTTATATGGATCGAGGACATCACGCTGAATAGAAGAGAATAAGATCGTTTAGCTGCCTCATCATAGGCAGCTTTTTATTTTTTGAAAACCACACCTTCGCTTTTACCAGTAATGACTTCTTCTCCATGCTGATTGATATATCGGGAAAAAAGGTGGACACGATGGTATTTTTCAAGGGATTCTACCTTGGTGACGGCCATCTGACAGGTAATGGTGTCACCTGTATAAACAGGGCGTATGAAGGTACATGTCATCTCTTGACCGATAAAATGAAACTCACCGCCAAGCTTCGTGGCTAGACTTGCTGTGAGAAAACCGTGTACCATGAGCCTGCCTTGATCATCTAGCTCGGTATGATGTTTGCCAAGATCACCTGTCATCTCGCCAAATTGGATCACATCTTCATGCGTATAGGTTTTGCTTGTTTGAAATTGATCGCCTGGTCGAACCATCTGTTTTTCAGCTCCTTTTTTTAAATGTACCAAAGGGGTGAATGAATGTACATTCATTTTTTGTTCGTTCTTATTTCACATCTACTTTTTGCAACAAGCTTGTTTGTCGTACGACTGATCAGTAATCTGAAAAGAGAAAGGTGCAAGGAGGAATGGGATTGAAGAAGACGGGAAAGAAGCGTTCAAGAGGTACAGCTTCCTTTTATCAAATAGCATGGAGATGGCATTTTTATGCGGGGCTGATTTTTATGCCTATTCTCGTGCTGCTTACTGTAACAGGAGCTATTTATTTGTTTAAGCCACAGATTGAGGAATCGATATATGATAAGTTTTACCATGTGAAAGCTGAAGGGGAAAAGATGGCTCCTACAAAACAGATCGAGGCGGTGAAGGAGGCCTATCCGAATGCCAAGCTAACGAGATATCAGCCAGGGGAAGGAAAGGGGCGTTCAGCTGAAGTCGGTTTTAGTCAAGGTGAGGAGACGTATACTGCCTATGTGAATCCCTATACAGGACAAGTGTTAGGGCGAATGAAAGATGGAGCAGGTGTTGATCTATTTATGTGCTGAATTTGATAATCTAGTAGAAAAGTTCTCTCACTTATCGGGTCCGATGGCCTGTTCTTTTTCTCACATTCACATTTCTTTTGACTCCTCTCTTGATTATTAGTACCATTTTATTCATCAGTTAATAGTGGAGGTTCAGATGGAAACAAAAGAACAGATTGTCTTAAAAGCGATTCAAGACCTGATTATGCATAGGGAAAAGAGACGGAATGATCCAACAGATCCACTGATTACCACGACTGATACACTCAAGCAAGATTGGACACTCACGCAACTTCATATTTTATCTATGATTCAAGCGAATCCAAACGAATCCAATAATACATTTCTTTCACAACAACTAAAACTATCAAAACCCGCCATTACAAAAGCTGTGAAAAAGCTGATTGAAAAAGGCATGATAAACTATAAGCATCGTCAAGGTGATAAGAAGTCCGTCTACTACTCATTGACAGAGGAAGGCACGCAATTGGCGGCGCTACATGATGAACTTCATGCAAAGGCAGTTTCATCCTATTTAGAATTCCTCCACCAGTTTAATGAAGAGGAATTACAGGTGATTGAGCGTTTTTTAATGGCTTGGAAGGAAAAGATATAAATAAAAAAAGACCGAAATCATTCTATAAACTAGATGATTTTGGTTTTTTATATGGTAAAATTAACATATATTGACGTTATTCGTGATCATGATCAAAAGGAGGGCGCCTCATTGGAGAAAAAGATGCTAGAAAATTTTAAAAAATCCGTGTTCGTTATGCCGTTCGCTGGATTGTTTGTCAGCTTGTTATTATTTGTTTATTTTTTTGGTATTACAGGAGTTGAAGGGTCCATCTGGGCTGCTTTCTTTTATTGTGCGCTGCCTTTTTTGGTGTACACGATATTATATTTGCCTTTATGTATTTATTATAAAGTCAGTAAAAAACGTTCAATACATAGAAATGAGAAACATACATGATTGTGGTCAGTGCTTGTCTTGCGGGGGTCAAGGTCCGTGATCATGGCGGCCATTGATTAGATCAGCGAATCGAAGAGCTCCTGCAGAAAGGCAAGGCGATGACAGTTTGTCCTGAGCTGCTTGGCGGTTTCTCCACACCAAGGTCTCCCGCAGAATTCATTGGGGGAGATGGCCATGATGTTTTACGAGGGCAGGCTTCTGTTGTTGATGTTCATGGAACAGATGTGACAGAGATGTATGTAAAAGGTGCGAAAGTGACGCTTGAGCAGGTTAGTCTTTTGAAGCAACTTCCGTTGTGTGAAAGGAGTACAGCCCCTCAAGCAGCAGCCGGATGATGTATCATGGAGAGTTTATCGGTAAAACGAAGGCTGGAAACGGTGTGGCGTGAATAGAAGGAGGAATTAGGTTGAAAAAGTGGATGATTGGTTTAGTTGTTGTGATTTTAATCGGAATTGGTGTTTATTTTCTCATTAATGCAAAAACATATTCTTTTGATGATGTGGTCTCGATTGATCAAAATAAAGTGACTTCGATTCAAATGGAGCATGATAATGAGCGCGTTGTTGTGGATAAGAAAGAGGATATTCAAAAGTTGCTGAAGGAATTTTCGGGTATGACATTAAAGAAAACGAACGAAGTTAAAAAAGCCTCAAAAGAGTCTTATTGGATCAGAGTGTACGAGAATAAAAAAGAAATGTATGGATTAACTTTTTATGATCAAAGCTTTTTAGAGACATATGATTTTTCTAAAACGAAAGACCAAACAAGTGAATACCAAATCGTTGATGCGAATCAAGTCGATATCGGACAATTTTTTAAATAACACCATTCAGTCTAGGAATGATTGAATGTCATGCATGATCTCTACATCATTCGGGTATAGTGCTTGGTAAGTAAAAATGAAGCGGAGGTTTGTTTGATGAGTGGATTAACAGATACAGTCACATTAGCAAACGGAGTAAAAATGCCGAAGCTAGGCTTTGGTGTATGGCAAGTAAAGGATGGGGATGAGGCTGTAAATGCAGTTAAAGACGCTCTTGAAGCGGGCTACCGAAGCATAGATACAGCAGCTGCCTATCAAAATGAAGAAGGGGTAGGCAAAGCCATTCAGCAATCAGGCATCTCACGCGATGATCTATTTATTACAACAAAAGTGTGGAATAGTGATCAGGGGTATGAGTCGACACTTGAAGCCTTTGACACAAGTATGGCCAAGCTGGGTCTGGATGTATTAGATCTTTATTTAATCCATTGGCCGGTTGAAGGCAAATATAAAGAGACATGGAAAGCGCTAGAGAAGCTGTATAAGGATGGACGCGTTCGAGCAATTGGGGTGTGTAATTTCCATCAGCACCATCTAGATGATTTATTAGAAGAGGCAGAAGTTGTACCAATGGTCAATCAAATTGAGCTGCATCCCAAGCTGACACAGGAGCCTTTACGTGACTACTGCAAGGCAAAAGGCATTCATGTAGAAGCGTGGTCGCCATTAGGCAGCGGGAAGCTTCTTAACCATCCCGTTCTTCAGGATATCGCAAAAAAACATGACAAATCAGTGGCTCAAGTGATTCTTCGCTGGGATTTGCAACATGGCATTATCACGATTCCAAAATCTGTGACGAAGAGCCGAATCATCGAAAACACACAAGTCTTTGATTTCGAGCTGTCCGCACATGAGATGAGTGTCATTGATCAGCTCAATGAAGATGAGCGCACGGGTCCAGATCCAGATAACTTCGATTTTTAAGGGAATGAAAAGTACAGGTGAAATGCCTGTGCTTTTTATTTGTCCGCATGTTCAAGCGGTTTTTTTTGAGGGAGATACGTCGACATCAAGCTCACCCAAATGTCTAGCATAAACCCTTCCGATTTATGGAATTAAGCCGCTGACATTGCCTTTAGGTATGTATTTCCTGTATGATAAACAATGGTATATTTTCATTAAATTTAAGAGGTGTTTATATATATGGAAAAACAATATCGCGTTTTACTTTACTATCAATATGTCCCCATTGAGGACCCAGAGACGTTTACAGCAGAGCATCTAGCATTCTGTAAGGAGCTTGGTTTGTTAGGGCGTATTCTTGTTTCATCTGAAGGCTTGAACGGAACTGTTTCTGGAACCATTGAGCAAACGGACAAGTACATGCAAGCATTAAAAGAAGATCCACGCTTTGCGTCTATGCCGATTAAAATTGACGAAGCAGATGGTCATGCGTTTAAGAAAATGCACGTCCGCCATCGAAATGAATTGGTGAATTTAAGTCTTGAAGATGATGTGAATCCGCTAGAATTAACGGGGAAACATCTCAGCCCAGTTGAATTTTACGAGCAAATGCAATCACCTGATACGGTCGTGATTGATGCACGTAATGATTATGAGTTTGATGTCGGTCACTTCAGAGGTGCTGTGCGCCCTGACATTGAGACATTCCGTGAATTACCTGAGTGGATTCGTGACAACAAGGAGATTCTTGAAGGGAAAAAAATCCTGACGTATTGTACAGGCGGCGTACGCTGTGAGAAATTCTCAGGATGGTTAAAGCGTGAAGGCTTTGAAGATGTATCCCAGCTTGACGGAGGAATTGTCACGTACGGAAAAGACCCGGAAGTCCAAGGAAAGCTATGGGACGGTCAGTGTTATGTGTTTGATAACCGCTTAACCGTGCCGGTCAACCAAACAGAGCATGTAGTTGTCGGAAAAGATTTCTTCACTGGCGAACCTTGCGAGCGTTATGTGAACTGCGCGAACCCTGCATGTAACCGCAAATTGATTGCAACTGAAGAAAGTGAGCATAAATATATGCGCAGCTGCAGTCATGAATGCCGCACAAACGAGCGGAACCTATATGTAAAACAGCACAATTTATCTGAAGAAGAAGTTCAAGAAAGACTAGCTGTGATTGAAAAAGAACAAGTGGTCTCATAAGGATAAAAGGGTCTCCCTTTTATCCTTTTTTCTTTGCATGATACATGTTCAGAAGGGAAAAGGAAGACATTTCCTCTTTCCTTTTTGTTTTGTTTTTTTCAATATAAGGGTAAAGATAGTTAATCAGTCTAATAGATTGAACAGTTGAAAAGGCGCTTTCTTTTGAAATAAGCATGTTCGACTATATCAGAAAATGAAGAATTGAGAGATAATATAACAGGCGGAAAAATGAACAAAGGTAAAGGTTTAGATTAGAAAATATTTTCAGGTGGAATGAAAAATGAACTGTTATGAAAGAAAGACGCTTGCTCGACACATGTTTGGTATTTTAATTGAAAGGTGTTATGAACATGAATCATTTGCATCGTAGAATGGGAACTTTCGCTTTAATGATGGTAGGGCTTGGCTCAATCATTGGGTCAGGATGGCTTTTTGGTGCTTGGCGTGCCGCGCAAATTGCCGGCCCTGCAGCTATTTTGTCTTGGCTGCTTGGGATGGTTGTCATTTTATTTATCGCATTGTCTTATAGTGAACTCGGGTCGATGTTTCCAGAGGCAGGCGGAATGGTCAAATATACGCAATATTCACATGGCTCTTTTATTGGATTTATCGCCGCTTGGGCAAACTGGATTGCGATTGTCTCAGTGATTCCTGTTGAGGCAGTTGCCTCCGTTCAATACATGAGCTCATGGCCTTGGGAGTGGGCAAAGTGGACAAGCCATTTGGTCACAAAAGGGGTTTTGACGACCGAGGGGCTCATGGTGGCAAGTGTGCTGCTGGTGATTTATTTTCTGCTCAATTATTGGACAGTTGGGTTGTTTTCAAAGGCGAATACATTCATTACGATTTTTAAAATCGTCATTCCAGGATTAACAATTGGTGCGCTCTTATTCGTAGGATTTCATAGTGAGAATTTTACTTCTGGAACAAGTATTGCGCCGAACGGCTGGGCGAGTGTGCTCACAGCTGTCGCAACATCAGGGATTGTGTTTGCTTTTAATGGCTTCCAAAGCCCGATTAATATGGCAGGAGAAGCGAAAAATCCAGGCCGTTCGATTCCAATTGCCATTGTTGGATCGATCTTCATTGCAACTGTCATCTATGTGCTGCTGCAAATCGCTTTTATTGGCGCTGTCGATCCATCAATGATTGTGAATGGCTGGGGGCATTTGAATTTCAACTCGCCATTTGCTGACCTTGCCATTGCGCTGGGGATTAACTGGCTTGTTCTGATTTTATATGCAGATGCGTTTGTGTCACCTTCTGGCACAGGGATTACGTATACGGCGACGACGTCTCGTATGATTTATGGGATGGAAAAAAACAAATACTTGCCGAGTGTGCTTGGCCGTTTGCATCCGATTTACGGCGTGCCTCGTCCAGCCATGTTTTTTAACTTAGCTGTATCGTTTATCTTTCTGTTTTTATTTAGAGGCTGGGGCGTACTCGCTGAAATTATCTCAGTAGCGACGCTGATTTCCTATCTGACAGGGCCTGTTACGGTCATGACGCTTAGAAAGACAGGGACAGATTTGTATCGTCCATTGCGAATAAAAGGACTCAGTATCATTGCACCTTTAGGCTTTGTCTTTGCATCATTGACGCTGTATTGGGCAAGATGGCCGTTAACAGGACAGGTGCTGTTCATTATTCTCATTGGTCTTCCCATCTATTTTTACTATCAAGCAAAAGCGAAGTGGAAGGGCTTTGGCCGTAACTTTAAAGCAGGTGCTTGGATGGTTGTGTATCTACTTGTGATGATGACGATTTCTTGTCTTGGCAGTGATAAATTCGGCGGCTACAATGTCATTCATTATGGCTGGGATATGGCACTCATTGCAGTTGTGGCCTTGCTATTTTATATGTGGGCACTTAAAAGTGGATTTGAAACAGAGTTTTTAGAAGATGCGAAAAAAATCAATGATGAACTGCGTGCTTCTCAAAAAGAAGCCGCATCATCCAAGGAATAAAGTATGAAGGCTGCCTGAACATTGCGGGCAGCCTGTTTTATTTTGATGAGCTATGCATGACATGTCGCTTCAGCCAAGTGGTGATGCCGTGTAGAACGGCCGCTGTGACAAGAGAGATGAACAAATATCTCCATAGTTGATCTATGCCTTGTCCACTGAGCCAAAAAACAATACCTAGAATAAAGAGTGTCAGAATGAACATGAATAAAAAAGATGCTGACCAGAAAAAAGCCTTCATCGAAGGTCACCTCCTCGGGGTATTGTATGCAGACCGAGGGAGGATCAGACCAGCAAGAAAAAAGTAAAAATATCGTGAAATCTATTTCAAAAGTCAGATAAAAATGCCAAGTGATTTGACAGTTGTGTTAAGATGAGAGCATATTTTGAGTGTAGATGGCTGGTTATAGACGGAGGTGTTTGGAGATGCAGATTCAAAAGGTTCTAAACAATAATGTCATTAGTGTGATAGATGAACAAGGAAAAGAAATCGTCGTCATGGGCAGAGGCATCGCTTTTCAAAGACGTCCCGGCGACCCGGTGGACGAGACGTTAATTGATAAAGTGTTCCGCCTAGAGGATCATTCCGTTCATGAGCGGATGAAAATGCTGCTTCAAGAGGTTCCGTATGATGTCGTCAAGGTGACCGAGGAAATGATCCAATACGCACATACAAAGCTGAACCGAAGATTAAACGAAAGTCTGCATGTATCGCTGGCAGACCATATTCATTACGCCATTGAACGATTAAAGAAAAACCACTTGATTGAGAATTCGCTGATTTGGGAGATTAAACGTTTATACAAAGATGAATTTCTCGTGGCAAAGGAATGCCTTGAGATGATTGAAGATCGTCTTCATATTGAACTGCATGAAGATGAAGCGGGCTTTATTGCCATGCATATCATTAATGCAGAGCTCAATGAAGACATGAATACAACGGTCAATATCACGAAAGAAGTGAATGCCATACTGACCATTGTGAAATATCATTTGAACATGGAATTTGATGAAGACTCGCTCAACTTTTATCGTTTTCTCACACATTTACGCTTTTTCGTACAGCGTCTCATCAACGAAACGTTACTCGTCAATGAAGATCAAGATTTATATCAGCTGATTAAAGTAAAATATCCGAAGGCGTACGATTGCGCAAAGAAAATCGCAGAATATGTGTATCAAACGTATCATCGCGACCTGACATCAGAGGAGATGCTCTATCTATCGATTCATTTGAATCGACTCATCAAACGAGAAAAATAAAGATAGAATTTTAAAAGAAAGCGTTGACATCATAAAAAGTGAGTGGTACTATTTGCTCATAAACATAAAAGAATACGATTTCACAATGATCGTCTTAGAGGATTGTGACTGTTCGGCAGGCAAAACCTAAACGTTCACTGAAAAAGCGCAATAGCAAGTTGCGACTATTTTTGGTGCCCGTTTAGGTTTTTATTTTGCCTAAAAACGTATTTTTTTGAAAAAAAGGGGGTTTTTGTATGAGTCATCGTCAATTAGCAGAAGACATTATCAAACATATCGGGACAGAGAAAAATGTTCATTCATTGGTTCACTGTGCCACAAGACTTCGCTTCACATTAAATGACAGATCAAAAGCAGATAAAGCGGCTATTGAAAAATTAAATGGTGTGGTGACTGTCATGGAAAGCGGCGGCCAGTTTCAGGTGGTCATTGGCAACACCGTACCAGAGGTATATCGAGAGATTGGGGAGTTTACGAATCTATTAGAGGATTCCACTTCTTCATCTGCTAGATCAAGTGAAGAAAGTACAAGTCTTTTCGGAAAATTCGTCGACATTGTTTCTGGAATTTTCACACCGCTTCTAGGTGTCATGGCGGGTGCCGGTATTTTAAAAGGACTTCTAGGCATCTGTATCAATGCAAAATGGTTATCTCCTGAAGATACGTCGTATCAAATTTTATTTGCCGCATCAGACAGCTTGTTCTACTTCCTGCCGCTGCTGCTCGCATTCACTTCTGCTAGGAAGTTTAAAGCGAATCCATTTGTCGCTGTGACGATTGCAGGTGCACTGATCTACCCGACTATTCAAGAGCTCACAAAAGGCGGCGGAGATGTGTCGTTCTTCGGCATTCCAGTTGTCTTAATGTCTTATACATCAACGGTTATCCCGATTATTTTGGCAGTGTTTGTGATGGGATATATCGAACGTTTCTTTAACAAAGTCATTCATGAAAGTGTGAAAAATTTTATTACACCACTGATTTTACTGGTCACGGTCGTTCCACTGACACTGATCGTATTTGGACCATTTGGTGTGTATGCAGGGAACGGAATTGCAGCCGTCCTGCTGAAAGTATTCTCCTTTAGCCCTACACTTGCCGGTGCTTTAATTGCGATGGCATGGCAGGTTCTTGTGATCTTCGGTATCCATTGGGGGCTTGTGCCAGTCATTTTAAATAATATTGCGGTTCATGGAAAAGATCATATTAAGCCGGCTACTGCGCCAGCTGTATTTTCACAAGCCGGTGCTTCAATCGGTGTTATGCTGAAAACAAAGAATAAAAAGCTGAAATCATTAGCTGGATCGACAGCGGTTTCTGCTGTATTTGGAATTACAGAACCTGCTGTATACGGCGTCACACTTCGTTTGAAAAAACCATTTATTGCAGCGGTTATCTCTGCCGGTGTGGGTGGTGCCATTATCGGTTATTCACAAAGTATTGCGATCGCATCAGGTCTTCCGAGTTTACTGACACTTCCGATCTTCTATGGTCAAGGATTTACAGGGTTCTTAATCGGAATTTCCGTTTCATTTGTCCTTTCAATCGTCTTAACCTATTTGATTGGATTCAAAGATCCTGTGGATGAAGAAGATGCTCCTGCAGCTAGTTCTGCACCAGCATCTGAAAATGAACATGGTGTCAAAGCGGCTCATGTGAAAAGTCCTTTATCTGGCGAAGTCATCAAGCTAGAAGAGGTGCAAGATAAAGCCTTCTCATCTGGCGCATTAGGTAAGGGCGCAGCCATTATTCCATCAGAAGGCAAGCTGTTTGCACCAGTAACTGGAGTCGTGACAACGGTATTTCCGACAGGACATGCATACGGTCTCACCTCTGAAAGCGGAGCAGAAGTACTCATTCATATTGGACTGGATACTGTACAACTTGGGGGCCGACATTTTACGCCGAAGGTTGAGCAGGGCCAAACGATTACAGAAGGTGAACTGCTTGCGGAGTTTGATATTGAGGCCATTCAAGCAGCAGGACTGTCTGTCACAACACCTGTGATTATTACCAATTCCGGTGAATTTAGCGATATCATTGAGACAGAAGAAAAACAAGTGACACCAGGACAATCATTTTTACACTTAGTTTAAGAAAAGGGAGGACATAATCATGAGATATTCAACACTAGCACCATTTCCAAAAGACTTTTTCTGGGGCGGATCGACTTCCGCCTATCAAGTAGAAGGTGCATGGAACGAGGATGGCAAGGGACCTTCAGTCATTGATATGAGAGAAAGCTATCCTGAAGGAACAACTGATTTTAAGGTAGCCAGCGATCACTATCATCGATATAAAGAGGACGTGAAGATGTTTGCAGAAATGGGCTTGAAGGCTTATCGTTTCTCCATTGCATGGACACGTATCATTCCAAATGGAGATGGGGAGATCAATCAAAAGGGAATTGAATTCTACCATTCTCTCATTGATGAATTGCGACGCTATGACATTGAACCAATTGTGACGATGTATCACTTTGATCTACCTCATGCGCTTCAAGTGAAAGGCGGCTGGTCAAATCGTTCAACAGTCGATGCGTTTGAACGTTATGCGGAAGTTTTGTTCCAGGAGTATGGTGAGAAGGTAAAATATTGGCTGACCATTAATGAACAAAACATGATGATCTTACATGGATCAGCTTTAGGTACACTGGATCCAAATTTAGAAAATCCGAAAAAAGAACTATATCAGCAGAACCACCATATGCTTGTGGCACAGGCGAAAGCCATGACGCTTTGTCATCGTTTACTGCCTGAGGCGAAAATCGGACCAGCACCAAACATCGCCCTTATTTACCCGGCATCTCCAAAACCTGAGGATGTCATTGCTGCGGCTAATTACAATGCGATCCGCAACTGGCTATATCTTGATATGGCGGTATTCGGTCGTTATAACAACCTTGCATGGGCATACATGAAGGAAAAAGACATTCTTCCTGTGATTGAAGAGGGAGATATGGATATTTTGAAAAGTGCAAAACCAGACTTCATTGCCTTTAACTACTACACATCTCAAACGGTTGAAGCGAGTAAAGGAGATGGCAATGATGAATTTGCCCGCGGCGGAGATCAGCATTTAAAATCTGGTGAAGATGGCGTCTACAAAGGCGGGAACAACCCGTTCTTAAGTAAAAATGCATTTGGCTGGGAGATTGACCCTACCGGTTTCCGATCAACGATGCGTGAGATTTACGACCGCTATCAGCTGCCTCTTATTATTACGGAAAACGGGCTAGGCGCTTTTGACAAGCTAGAAGCGGATGGATCGATTCAGGATGATTATCGAATTGATTATTTAGAAAAACATATTGAACAAATCAAATGGGCGATCACTGACGGTGTTGAGGTATTCGGGTACTGCCCGTGGTCAGCCATCGACTTAATCAGTACACACCAAGGCTGCTCAAAACGCTACGGTTTTATCTACGTCAATCGTGATGAATTTGACCTGAAAGACCTCAAAAGAATTCGGAAACAGAGCTCTTATTGGTATGAAACATTGATCGAGCAAAATGGGGAGAACATCTGGAAGTAACAGGAAAAGGGACTGACCCCATAAAGTGAGACAAATAAAAACACCTTTAAGTTGAAAATCGGGTATATCATACCTGAAAACAATTTGGAGGTGTTTTTTGTATGGGAACAAGAGTCAGTTACCCCGCAAGTGTAAAAGAAGAGGCGGTTCAGATGAAGTTGGCAGGAGTCTCAACAAAAGAAATCATGGACAAGCTAGGAATTAAGAATAAAACACAAGTGAAAACTTGGATGAAGTGGTATCACAATGGTGAAACCCACCGGTTTCATCAACCTGTTGGAAAGCAGTATTCATACGGTAAAGGACCTGAATACCAAGATGAAAACGAGAGATTGAAAACAGAAAATCGCTATCTAAATCAACAAATAGACATATTAAAAAAGTACCGAGAATGGGAAAGGTGGTGGAAAAAGAAGCACTCGTGTCGATCTACGAAACGGTAAAAGATAAAGTGAGTGTCAGTGAATTCTGTCAGCTATTTGAAGTGGCTAAATCAACATTTTATCGTTGGAAAAAACAAGATCATCATCACTCAAAGCAATATGGGGTAATCAAGCTTATTTCAACACTTTGTAAGTTGCACAAGTATACGTATGGGTATCGTAAAATAACGGCTCTTCTACGCAAAGAAATGAAGATCAACCATAAGAGAGTACAACGAATGATGCAAACCTACGGTTTGCAGTGTCGTGTGAAAGTGAAAAAGCGTAAACAGACCGGTCAACCCTATTACATTGCAGAAAATCACTTAAAACGAGATTTTTCTGCGACAAAGCCACTTGAAAAACTGGTGACAGATATCACGTATTTTCTATTTGGGCAAAAAATGCTTTATCTATCCAGCATAAAAGATTTATATACAAGTGAGATTGTGGCTTATACGATTGGTGATAAACAGGATGTTTCTCTAGTTTTAGATACATTGAAGCAGTTAAAGACACTGCCTAAAGTCTGCGTACTTCATAGCGATCAAGGTTCGGTCTACACTTCATATGCTTATCAAACGGAGATGAAGAAAAAAAGCATTACCATGAGCATGTCCCGTAAGGGAATGCCCGCTGATAATGCCCCCATCGAATCCTTCCACTCAAGTTTAAAATCAGAAGGATTTTATCTCCACCACCTGACAAACACTACAACAGCCATTGTAGAAAAAACAGTCAGGGAGTATATTGATTATTATAACAATATCCGAATTCAATTGAAATGAAACAGCCAGTCACCAAAAGAGTTTCGGCAACTGGCTGTTTCGTAAAGGTGTTTTGATCCCTGTCTCAAAAACGGGGGTCAGTCCCCTTTTTTGTTCGTTCACTTTATTGGCAACAACATATTGTTCGAGTTGTTCGAATGATAGTCTGATTTTAATAGATTAAAAAGCTGCTTTCTTTTATAATCCGAAGAATATCACAATCCATTTCGCTGTTTCAAATGCCACATCAGGTGGAAGGCCTACCTGTATAAAAATTGCGGCTATGCCCTTTTCTTGTACATTTTGGACTTTTTCGATATAATCAGCAACTTTGTAAAAACCTGATTTCGCTTTTTTTGCATATTTCTTGCCTATTACTTTTGATAAGGGTTTTTCTAAATATGTGCCTGACTTGCGAAGAGCCTGTACAGCAAGTTTTTTTGCTATTGTAGTGACAATATTTTTAGTTTGAGCTTCTTTAGGCTGCGGTGGATTATATTTTGCGCCATTGTTTAGGAACATATGCATTTCAGATTGTGTCATTTGTCCAATTGGTGGATATTGTTTTTTGGCTTGAGATGTACTTGATTTTGCTAAAATAGAATTAGGGTGGAAAATTGAAGCTATCATTGTTATTGCCAACAAAAACAAGGTCATTTTTATATATCTTTTTTTAGTCAAGATTGTTTTCTCCTTTATTTTCAGTTTTGTTATTAAACTTATTGAAAATAAATAATATTATGGCAGAAGCTATTAAACTTATAATCAAAGACTGTGAATTTATTTGAAAAAAATTTTTTATCCCGTTGATTAACAGTGTCCATAATACATAAATTGTGATGGCGGTAGGTATAAACATTCTGAACCATCTAGGAATTGATAACCAAGCTTTTAAAATCTTTGTTGAAAAGTTCCCCAACTATAATTCTCCTTTCTTAATTTTTAAAAACCCTTTAATTACCTTTATAGGATTTTAATGTATTTTGAATTATGGCATAACTATGCTTATGTTTAAAGAGTTGTTTGATTGATTTAAGGGAAAATTAAGGTTCATTTAAAAAATTTTGAATGATACCCAGCTATCTTTTTATTTTTGCATTCGTTTTGATGAATTTTACTGTGATAGGTGAATGTGAGTAATAAAGGGGGTTCATTCATTTCTTGTATTTTATGTTTATTACATTTCTTATCTTATAAAAAATTCAAAATGTTTTTTTGTGGAGCTAATCTAATAAACTAAAAGTGTTCTTTTGATTGGGAAGAGTTAACACAGGTTTACAGACGAGCAGGTGTAGAGGAATAAATATATTAACATGTAACCCTTTAATTCTTACCTTTGGGCTTGAAATGAGGTTGGATTGCAGTAGGTATTATTGCTGCTGGAGATTCATTTCCCCCTTACTCTCTACTATCATTATACCCCGAATTTAATCTCATTTATAGACTGTTTTCCGCCCAGATCAGCCCGTATACTGTGATACACAAGTCAAAAATGATAAGGGGAGTGGCCATATGAGCGATCAGAAACATGTCTTAGATCCTGGGCCGTTTTTTCATGGGACGAAAGCAGAATTGAAGATGGGGGGCCTGCTTGAACCGTTGTATGTATCCAATTATCAGGATAAAAAATCGAACTATATCTATTTTACGGGAACATTAAACGCGGCCAAATGGGGTGCTGAATTGGCAAGGTCTGATTCAAAAGAGAGAATTTATATTGTAGAACCATTAGGTGCGTTTGAACATGATCCGAATGTGACGGATCAAAAATTCCCTGGAAACCCAACCCGTTCTTATCGATCAAAATCTCCTTTAAAAATAGTCGCTGAATTAGGTGTATGGGAAAGGCATTCTGATGAAGAAATCAACCATATGCGGGCCTCTTTAAAAAAGTTAAGTGAAGAAGGAAAACATGTGATATACGATTGATTCTGACGTGATGTCACCTACATGAAAGAAGACCGCCTAAACATTTATACATTGGGCGGTCTTTTGTGATCAGTATAGTGTGTGTTTACTGTAAAACATTCACCTTTATCGAAACAACGCATTCATCAGCTCATCAAATGTGTTTGCTTTTTTCAATGAATGAATGCGGTCTGGGCTGTCCAGTAAATCGACGGCTTGCTCGAAAAATTGGTTCATGCAGGCAGCGTCATCCTTATGAATGGCTAATAAGAAAATAAGAGACACTCGATCTCCCTGCCAGTCAATCGGCTCCTTTAGTTGTGCAATGGCTACGCAGGAGGTGCCTTCATTTGTGATGAGTGGGTGCGGCATCGCAATCCCCTTGCCAAGATAGGTAGATGCCATTTGCTCACGCTCCAGCACTGAGAAGCGAAAAGAAGACGATACAAGCTGATGCGCCTCTAATCGGCTGCATAGCGTATCTAATACCTCTTCTTTGCTGGAGAGGTCCGCATCCAATAGGGTCAATCGTTCTTGAAAAAATGCCATCAGCTCCTGCGAAGGTGAGCCGTGTCCGTTTAATAAATGAATGATCTCACTCACACGCTGGACATCATGATGTTCAAAAAAAGCATTCACTTGAATGATCGGTTTCCCCTTTGGTGCGAGAGGTACGGTTGTAATAATCACATCACATGGCAAAGTCGTGCTAAAAGCGTAATCCTGATAAGAATAAAGCTCAACAATCTCAAGCTCATGTTGAAAGGCCGCCTTCAATTTAATTTCAAGCAGCCGTGCCGTTCCTAGTCCAGACCCGCACACAATAATGGCTTTCTTTTTTTGCGAGGTGTCAAGATGACTTCTTTCAAACGAAGCAGCAATATGCAAGGCAACATAAGCCGCCTCATCTTCATTTGGCGTCCGCACCAGGTGTAAGGCATTGAGTCCGCTGACAGCCAAATCAAACGGATAAGGATAAGATGTTTTGATCTCATGCAAAAGCGGATTTTGTAAAGACACGCCGTATTGAATTCGATTTAATAATGGCTTCATATGAAGCATCAAATCTTGACGCAAGATATCGTCATTAGCAAAACGATGTCCGCTTGTCCTTTCAATGTGCTGGAGAAATCGTGTCACTGCCTGCCGTACTTCCTCTGTCGTTTGGTGCTGGTCGGCCTCTTTCCACGTTTGATTCGCCAAGAGGTGCATCACTAAGTAATCTGTTTCATCCTCTGACAAGGTCACGTGAAAAGTGTCGCTCACCTGCTGAGTGATCTTTTTGGCAATTCTCGTTAACACAGGTGACCTTTGTGTGCGTGTGGTGCTGGCAGATATTCGCTGTTTTTTTCGTGTTTGCTGAATGGCAATCGCTAAATGAATCACCAAATTTTTTAGGGCAATGTCTTTAATGAGCAACGATTCTTGATATAGGTTCGTGAGCACAATGGACCGAATGGTTTCAAGTGAAATATCAGGAAAATGAAGCTGTTCCCGCTCGGTAATATTGGAAAGTGCAGGCTCTTCTTCAAGCAGTAAGTCTGCATAGCACGTTCTTTTTTGCAATTCGTCTCCCTCGACTTTTAAGCCAAATCCGGGCTTTGAGACAAGGGTCATGCCGTAACGGGCTAACAGTTCCCGTCCTTTTTTTAAATCACTGCTGACCGTCATGCGGCTGATGAACAACTCCTCTGCCAGCTGATCAATTTTTAAGTAATCTGATTGAAGCAATAGCTTTCTCATCATAAATCGTACACGCTCTTCTGGCATGACGGGTACGAGGGAGCGGGCAGGAAGCTTTTGTTGATGAAGCCAAAGCAGGAAAGCGTCTTGGTCACTTGTTAAGAGTGTATACCCCTTCCCGCGTATCGTCTTAATCATGGCCCCGGCTTGTTTTAACAGCTCGTTTGCTTCTTTGATTAAGTTGCGGATGGAGCGGTCAGATAAGCGAAAAGAGGCAGTTAGCTCCTCTAGCTTCACGAACCCTTTCGTTTCAAATAGCCGCTGAATGAGCTGATAGGTTCGAGTATCTGCCGTCATCATCATTGCGCCGCTCCTTGTGCCTGTAAGGCATCAGTTCCAAGGGCGATTGCTCCCATTAAACCAGATAATCCGTCAAAGGAAGGCTTTGTGACAATTTCATGTAATGGCTTTGGTAATTGTAAGTAGCCGCAAAGCCGCTTGTCTGCTTCTTCAAGGATAAGCGGCAGCATGGCTGGCTGTTTCATCACACCTCCGCCAAGAATGATACGTTCTGGTGAAAGGGTGAGTAATAAATTTGCGGCCATTTGCCCGAGATAGTAGGCGTGAAGTGCCCAGGCAGGATGATCCTCTGGCAGCATCTGTGCCAGTGTATGATAGCGTCCTTCTATGGCAGGACCAGATGCCAGTCCCTCTAGACAATCATGGTGGATTGGGCAGCAGCCCCCATAGGTGTCATGAGGGTGGCGCTGGACTGTGATATGACCCATTTCTGGATGAAGCAGTCCATGGATAAGACGGTTTTCAATATAGGCACCGCCACCGATGCCAGTCCCAACGGTGATGTAGACCAAAGAAGAAGGCTTTTCTGCTTCAGCCGAAAAGCGGACTTCCCCGAGCGCAGCACAGTTGACATCAGTATCAAGCTTCATCGGGAGACCGAGCGCTTGTTTTAAGGTAGAGAGGAATGGAAATTGGCGCCAGGCTGTTTTGGGTGTGTCTAAAATCGTCCCATAGCTTGTACTCTGTTCTTTTACATCAACAGGCCCGAATGCACCAATTCCAATCGCATCGACTGGATGCGCTGTAAAGTAATCGATCACTTGCCGGCATGTTTCATCTGGATCTCCTGTTGGAAAGGAAGTCTTGTGTTCAATCGTTCCATCTGTTGTTACGTAGCCGCAGACAAATTTTGTACCGCCTGCTTCAATGCCTCCAATTCGCATGATCATTGCCCTCCATTAGAGAGGGGCGGAATCCAAATGGATCCCGCCCCTACATGTTCATTTTTTCTTTACAATGTAGGTTTGTACCTGACAAGGTGTGAGCGGTTCAATGTGTAATGATCCATGTTGTGCTTTCAGTATATGTCCTTCAGGTGTTTCGCCTAAATTCGCTGTTTCTCCATGTTGTAGAGATGAACTATTGATTGAAGCGGCTGTTTGACGCGTTAAATATGGATTGAAGAGACGAATGACAATGCCTGTTCCATGCTCCTCTTTTTTCAAAGCGCTTAGAATGGCTCCGTCTGTTTCAATGTCAAGCAGGCTATAAGTAGATTGTAAGTCTTCTTTTTCATCTCGGAAAGAGAAAATTAAACGACCGTTTAAAAAGTCTGCCCGTTCATAGCATTGCACTGGGGTGGTATACCGCTTGGCAAGCTGCGCTAAGTGTCCTTCGCTTACCGCTTCCTTGCTATAATGCATGCCGAAGGAGAACGATAGCGCGCCTTGAAGCTGGGCGTCAGGTGTTTCAACGATTTTTTCTCCAGACGCTCGGCCTGGACGGTAAAGTAGATTTTCTTTCCCCATTTTTCCGAAACAACGGAAGAGTGTATAAGCAATTGTTGTGTAGCCTTCGCCTGTGATTTGGTATTCTCTTACGCAGTCGGTCAACAGAGCGACCCCATATGATTCATCACGAAGGGCAACAAATGATTGCATCGGTTCAATGGTGATCGGTTTTTCTTCCCAATGCTCCTTGCTCCACCATTCAAGCTCTTGCGTCAGCTCTGTTGGACGTTCGATTGTGCCAAACTGCTGATCGCTTAGTGATACGTTTGATGCGATACCTGTATCAAAAAGTACACGCAGACGATGGTCTAATGCACGGTTATCAACATCCACATGAAAACGAATGACCGCTTCGTCTTGATTTAAAGCGACTTTTGCTGTGATCGGAAGAGAGGTCGTCACCTTTTGCTGTGAGCGTTCCTCTAAGTCATATGGAACCGTGAGATGAAGCTGGATGGTCAGTTCTTCTTGCAGCCCACTTTTAGACACGGTGATATTGGCGGATGAGATATCTTGAGATGATACATAAAGGTCCTCACGCGGTGGTGAATAGTTATAGGAATCCCCGTCGTCTCCGTTGTCTTCAAAGATCATTTGCTCAGAGAATGTTCGGCCTGTCTGTTTATCCGTGATCTCTAATGTTCCATTGTCATTTGCCGCAATGCGGTAATACGTATTTTCAATGATACGGTCATCCGTCTGCTCCCAAACGGATTCGCTTGATTCATCGAAAACCATGCTGACTTGTGTATACCCAACGGAAGGTAAGTCGACGGCTTCAATGAGTAGAACGGCTTTCCAGACTTGCTTAGGGATGTACACCTCTTTGCTTGGGTTAAGAGAAATTTGCTGTGCTAAGACATAATCAGTCACATCGGTTTTGCTTTTCACTGTGTAGTGAAGGGTGTGTCCGTTCGCGTCTTTCAGCGTAAATGGCCGTTCCGTTATAAAGGTTTCGACTTCAATGACTTCAGAGCGCTTTGAAGGCAGGGTATTAAATAAAGTGAACGTGATTTCTTGCTCTGTCTGTAATCGAATGGTGATGAGACGCATGTGTAAGTCCACAAGGTTCTCGGCGATTTCTTTTGCCTGCTTATAGCGGAAGAAGACATCTTGATTCGTCGTGTCACTATTACAGCCGCCAATGCTGTCATGCGCTGCATTTTCAAACATGAGGTACCAAATATCACGCACTGTGTCATGCGGATAATCGTGCCCGAGTGAATAGCTGATGGTTAAAATGGGCTCCATCACATTGACGAGATAGTTTTCAATTTGATTGTTTAAGATTTTTAAATCTGCTCTTGTTGAAAAAATCGATTTATGAATTCGCATATGCTTGGCATGAATGAGCTCTCCTTGTAATGTGTCAAAGGAAGTCCGCTCTTTCTTCACCGCTGCAATGTAATCTTCCAGACTGCTGATGTGATAGTGATGCTCGTCTAATTCATTGGCTTTTTCTAATAAGTCAGGCAGGTTTTTACGGATTGGCGCCTGGTCAAACCCATTTGGGAAATAGACATTGTTAGTGGTGGCTTTTGCTTGAAGCGCACCGATTTTTTCAGAAAGAAAGGCTTTTAAGTCTTCATCCTTCTCAGGAATATTTCCACCGTAGTAGTAGCCGAATGGCAGATTCACAGCAAAGACTTCACTGCCGTCAGCACCGCGCCAATTAAATTCTGTATGATTTGTCATATGATCCGAAACGCCGCGCCAAAATGCCGTATCTACAATGCCAAAGCCTTGATAAATTTGAGGCATCTGTGCGGATTGACCGAAGGAATCTGGTACATAACCCACTTTCATGACATGTCCGAATTGATGACAGCGCTCTATACCATACTGCAGGTTCCGTACAATCGATTCACCTGAAATGACGAGCTGATCCGTTTGTGTATACCACGGACCGATGATGAGACGTTTGGCCGTGACGAGCTTTTTGATTCGATTCTCGTCCTCTGGACGCCATTTTAGGTAATCATCAAGCAAGGATGCCTGTGCATCGAGCATGAAGTAATGGAACCTTTCATCTGTTTCAAGGGTGTCTAAAATGTCCATTACGTTTTTCATTAAGTAAATACGGGAGCGGGAGGTGGTGAAATACCATTCCCGGTCCCAGTGAGTATGTGGAATCACATGTACATTGACAGTCATTAATTAACGACACCTTTCTTTGTTCAAATTATCCTTCTAGCACAAGGTCAAAATCGTCTTCTTCTTTCTGCTTCTGATCGTGTTCTGGTTTTTGTGGTTCTTTTTTCTCAGAGAAATTCACAAGCAGGTTGGCGCCAATTCCGATGACGAGCGCGCCAGTTAGGGCACCGATCAAATACGCCCACCAGTTTCCTACTGAGAAGAAGCCATATAGTCCGCCAATTGGCGGCATGATGTCATGAACACCTAATAAGGCAGCGACCCCGCTTCCAGCCGCACAAGCGACGACATTCAGCGGAATCAATTTCAAAGGATTGACGAGGGTAAAAGGAATGGCTCCTTCTGTAATCCCGATAACGCCCATAACCAAGCCGCCTCGTCCGGCTTCTCTAAAGGTAGGGGAGAAGTTGCGTTTTCTAATCAATGTGGCAAGCCCGTATCCAAGTGGCGGAATGACAATGGCAATATTGACGAGAATGGCAGGAAGATACACACCTGATAAGAAGAGGGCGTTACCAGCCATCCAAGCTGATTTATTCACAGGTCCGCCAAGATCGAATCCAATCATTGCGCCTAAAATCAAAGCAAGTGCAATTGTGCTTGTTCCGTCTGCGACCATGCCTTTAATCCATTCAATTAATGCTGTGTTCAAAGCACCTAATGGCCCGCCTAGCAACACCGACATGAGAAGTCCAGTTAAGCCAACAGTAATGAGCGGTAAGATGAGCAGAGGGACGAGTCCAGCTGCGGAGCCTTGAATTTGAATTTTTCTTTTCACAAAGAGGGCGACATATCCGGCAAAGAAACCTGCAATGACGGCGCCAATAAAACCAGCATTTGTTGAGCTGGCAAGAGCTCCGCCGATAAAGCCGGCCGCAAGACCTGATTTATCCGCAATCGAATAGGCAATAAAGCCAGCGAGCAGTACGTTCATTAAGCCAATGCCTGTCCAGCCAACCTGTTCCATCAAATAGGCACCATGTAAAATGCCGCCTGCATCCTTATAGGCATTTAAATCTGACACACCAAAACCTAAACCGACTAGTTTGGCTAAACCAACGATAAGTGAAGCTCCGATGATGACCGGTAGAATATAAGAAATACCGGTCATAAGATGGCCTTCAATGACTTTTAATTTTGCTTTCATTCTGCTTTGCTCCTTTCTATATGGCATTGCTCTTGTTTATTGAGATTCAGATTTTTTCTTTTCAACTAACGCAACGGCTTTTGTGATAATTTGCTCGGCATTTTTTAAAGCGCGTCCGATTTCGACACGTACTGTGGGAATACCCGAGAAGCGTTCTGCGTCGTTAATATGCTGATTTGAGGCAATGATACAAAGGTCTGCCTGTTTGGCTTCCTCTGCTGTAATGCCATTTACCTGTCCCATAATCCCTTGCTGCTCGATTTTGATCTCGTGTCCAAGTTGTTTACCCGCATTCTCTAATGCTTTTGCTGCCATTGGCGTATGCGCTAATCCTGCTGGACATGAAGTGACACCGACAATTTTCATTGTGTAATCCCCTCTTTCAATTGTTGTTCAATGACCTCGTAATAATAGTCTGCTGTTTGACCGGGTTGAATCTTTTCAATGAAAGCAGGCTCCATTAAGCTTGTGGCAATGCCAGACAGTAATTTTAGGTGTGTGACATTGGCATCTTCTAGTGGAACGAGCAAGGTGAATAAATAGCTCGTTGGTAAATCGTCGAAGCTTCCCCAGTCAATGGGCTGTTCAAGCTCTAAAAAAAGAAGTGAAGCCGTTTGAACAGCAGAGCTTTTTGTATGAGGAATGGCAAAGCCTTGCTGAAGTCCTGTTGAGACTTCGTCTTCGCGTTTCAACAAATCTGTTAATAGCCCCGCGTGATCGTTTGTAATCTGAAGGTCTTCAGCTTTCTCAGAAATATATTGTAAAATCTCATTCTTTGATCGACCGTTTACTTGTGTAAAAACATGATCTTTTTGGAACAAGCTGATCCCTTCTCTCTTGTTTGTTAAGCGCTTACAATTTGATTGTAATGTACTTTTCGATATGGTTAAATAGCATCATTTTCCGTTTGAAATGGCAAAAAGTTTATGAAGCGATCAGACTTGCTAACTGAATATCTCAAATCCTAGCTTAAAACGAGTTTAATTATGTCAAAAACAGATTCTACTAAATGATTTTCTGTGATATTCTTCCAAGGTATTGTAAAAAATAAGGGGGTCTTTTCATGTTCAAAAAGCAGGTCAAATCCTGTGTGGTTGTACTCATGGCTATCATTCTATGTATGGCTGCATTACCTGGGTATGAGGCATCAGCAGTTAGTAAAGGAACAAGTGTCAATGAAGCCATTGGGTTAAAAAATGGTGACGTCATTTCAGGTACATTACAGAATGAAAAAGAAGAGTCATGGTATCAAATTACGCCATCTTCACAAGAGGTGGCAAAATATACACATATGCAAATTTCTGTAAAAAGTAAACAAATGTTATCTGTATCGGTCTATCCAAGTAAGGACAGAGCGATGAAGGATGACACTTATTCGAGATATCGCGCTGACACAGCAAGTGGAGAGACAGAGATTAACTTCCCGCATGCATGGTCAGGTCCTTACTATGTCAAAGTGCTGTATTTAGGTACGGAGGAAGACAGCCGTGATGAGGAAGAGGATGCAGCCTATACAATCGGGTATAAAGGCGCGAATCTCCCGCCATCTGAACCGATTTTCCCTGAAGAAGAAGATCCAGGGATCATCATTATTGAGAAAAAGCATGGACGTGAAATTCTTCAATCCATTCGTACGATCGAGGACAAACGATTCAATGAAACCGCCGATGGTCAGAAACTCACACGTCTGCTGCAAAAAACAAAGCCGTTTCTCAAATCTAAACTCATCAACAATCAAAAAAAGCAGCAAACGGTGTACAATCATTTGCTTACATTAAAATCATTGCTGAATGACGTAGAGAAAAATGGTGCATTCAGCGGTCATATCGTCACAGAGAAAGAGCAACAGGCGATCCGTTCCCTTTTTGATATGCTCAAAGAGGCAAGTCCAGCCTATCTAAAAAAGGAATTAGAAACAGTGGGACAAAAAGTAGGAATTGATCAGCTTGAAGGAAAATCAATCGGTTATGTCCTCGAGAAGCAAAAGCTTGTTCCAGAAGAAAAGGTCAACACAAACAAAATCATCTTTAAATTAAAGGATGGACAAACGCTTCAATCCGCAAAAAAGAAGATGAAAAATTACGGAATTCAAGAAAACCGTGTGACATCTCAATCAGTCAGTCCTTTATTTAAAGGAATGTATGTCTATGATGTTCCAGCAGGGCAAGAGTCAGCTGGAAAAACACTAAAAGCAGGGAAAGCTGTGATCAAAAGCACTGCAAGAAAGCTGTCTAGCATGCCGAATGTTGAATTTGCAGAGCCAGTGCAAACTTATCGTGCGCTCAGCAATGACGTGCAGTATGGATACCAATGGCCTTTGAAAAACAGTGCACAAAACAGCGGGAAAAAAGGCGCTGATGTAAAGTTTGAACAAATGAATTCACTGATTGGCACTAGCAAAATGAAGCAAACGTTAATTGCTGTTGTTGATACAGGTGTCGACAGCCGTTTGTCCGATTTAAGCGGGACGGTTCGCACAGACTTAGGTGCTAACTTGATTGGACGAAATAAAGATGCAATTGATGACAATGGACATGGCACTCATGTGGCAGGCATCATTGCAGCAAAAGCCGATAATCATTACTCCATGGCAGGGCTGAATCAGCATACAGGCATCATCCCAGTCAAAGTGCTGGATGCTTATGGATACGGAGATACAGAGCATATTGCACTTGGAATTAAGCATGCAGTGGACAAAGGCGCAAAGGTCATCAACATGAGCCTTGGCGGATATTACAGCAAGGTCATTGAATATGCGATGAACTATGCTGCGCAAAAAAATGTATTAGTGGTAGTGGCTAGCGGAAACGATGGCATTCCAGAAATGGGTTATCCGGCGACTTCCAAATACGCCATGGCAGTTGGTGCAAGTAATCGCATGGATATTGCCGCTGAATTCTCAAGCTATGGGAAAGGATTAAGCATGTCAGCACCGGGGTCTGATATTCCAAGTTTAATGCCGGATGGGAATGTCTCATACTTGAGCGGGACATCCATGGCTACACCATACGTCGCAGCAGCAGCAGGATTACTGCTTTCTAAAAATCCAGCCCTGAAACCAAATCAAGTGAGAAATATTTTGCAAAATACAGCAGATAACATCTCATTTCCCTTTGTTGATGGAAATAATGACATTTTCTATGATGAAAATGACGAGCCGATTGTCGATCCGAAGATTCCGGGTATCGATTGGATGACAGGACATGGCAGACTCAATGCTTTTGCCGCATTAAGTGCTGTTGAATTAAACGCATCAGTCAACAAAGTAGAAGATCAGCATCAAAAGGTGACAGGAAAGGCGAAAGCAGGTGCGGCTATTTCTGTGTATAGGGGCAAAACCCTGCTTGGAAAAGGCACGGCAAGCAAAAAAGGAACCTTTAGTGTGAAGATCAAGCATCAGAACAAAAACAAAGTGCTTCACATCAAGATTTCAAAAGGGAAGGCTGCTACTTCTCTCAAAACGGTCGTGAAAAAGGGCAAAGCACCAGCTAAACCGAAGGTGAGTAAAGTCACGGTGAAAAGCAAAACCATCAAAGGGACTGCGGGTGCAGGCTTGACGATCAAGGTGAAGAACAAATCAAAGAAAGTCATTCAAACGGTCAAAACCAATAGCAAAGGCGCATTTACAGCTAAAATCAAGCCGCAAAAAGCCAAAACCGTCTTGTACGTGACAGCTTCAGATGTGAGAAAAAGAGAAAGTAAAGCAGTGAAAGTTGTTGTGAAAAAATAGTGTGAGAGCTTCCCTTTTCTAAAAAAGGGGAGTTTTTTTGTTTTATACTGGAAAAATACCAATTACTGTCGATAGTAAGAAAGTAGGAAAAAAAAGGAGGATTTATCAATGAAAAAAATCATGTTTGCTTTCTTTCTATCATTACTTCTCGTCTTCCCAACCTTTGCACATGCAGAGGAAACAGAAGCAGTACCAGCATCCGTTCAAGTAACAGGTGTCACAGCAGCAGACGGTGGTATGGTCAATTACGGTTCTGGCAGTAAATATCGAGTGGGTTCATATTATCCGGCTACTTTTAAAGGAACACTAAAAGATACGAACGGAAACCTCATGGCCAATCAGCCAATCCAGCTTTATTTTGAAGCAGCAATCAAATCATTGGCTCAAACAGCGACAGGCACAACGGATGAGAATGGACAATTTTCACTGACGATTCAAGTTCCTTCTGGTGCAGGCTACCGTACATATAATAATGCAGGCTGGTCTACACATTACTACGATATCGTTCCAGTGACTTTCACTTCAAACGACATCACGCTATCTTCAAATGTGACAAGTGTATACCATTTGGCGTATACATTGCGTAACTAATATACTGGGAGAGACGACTTGGCTGAAGCCTTGTCGTTTTTTTGTTGCAAAACCCTTTTGCAGCAAAACAAAAAACCTGGTGTTATACACCAGATTCTTCTCGTTGTTTGCGAATCCAAGCCGTCACGTAATATGCAGCATAGCAAAGCGCGATGAAAGGAATGCCGCAGATGAGGGCAATCCGCTGATTTGGATCAAAGGCAATGCCGATCACAGATGCAAGGCACAGGAGGAAGGCAGCAATCGGAACCACTGGATAGAGCGGGGTTCGGAAAGATAAATCATGAAGCTGTCCGCCTTCCTGTAAAAATCTTTTGCGAAACATGAACTGGGAAGCAGCAATCCCCATCCACACCACAACAACGGCGAGTCCAGAGATGGAAACAAGGACAAGATACACCGTTTCTGGTGCGATCACACTTGATAGCAAAGAGAGGATACCGCCGATCATACTTAAAATAAGTGCATTCAAAGGAATTCCCTTTGGTGTCAATTTCGCTAGTTTCTTTGGAAGTGTCCGTTCCTCAGAAAGTGACCAGAGCATGCGGGATGAGGCGTATAGTCCTGAGTTTGCGGCAGATAAGATCGCCGTCAGAATGACAAAATTCATGAAATCCGCCGCATAAGGAATACCGATGCGGTCAAATACCACGACAAATGGACTTTTGATCACCCCTGCTTCTTCTACAGGAATTAAGCCAGCTAAGACCACGATCGTTCCGACGAAAAACAGAACAAGGCGCAGCACCGTCGTCCGAATCGCCCGAGGAATGGTCTCATCTGGATTGACGCTTTCACCCGCAGCAATCCCGATCAACTCCGTACCGGAAAAAGCAAAATTGACGGCGAGCATCGTCATGAAGATCGGTAAAAAGCCGTTTGGGAAAAGTCCGCCATCTCCAGTGAAGTTAGAAAAGAACGGAGCGGCCTCACCGCCTTTTAATGGTATCAAGCCAAACATCGCAGCTCCGCCAAGGATAATAAAGAGAATAATGGCCATGACTTTAATGCTAGAAAACCAAAATTCGGATTCTGCAAAGAACTTGACTGTAAATGCATTGAGTAAAAAGATGAGAAGCGCAAAAACACCACTCCACATCCAAACCGATGTGTCTGGGAACCAGCGCTGCATTAAAAGTCCAGCTGCTGTAAATTCAGAACCAAGTGCCACTGTCCATGTCAGCCAGTAAAGCCAAGCGACTGTATACCCCGTACCAGGCCCAATGTATTTTGTTGCATACGTATGAAACGCCCCGGTAACCGGCATTGCGACAGACAGTTCACCTAAACAGAGCATCACAAGATACACAATTAATGCCCCAACAAGATAAGCCAGAATCGTTCCCGCAGGTCCGGCCTGATGAATGGTGTATCCTGAGCTTAAAAAGAGTCCTGTACCAATCACGCCCCCTAAAGAAAGCATGAATAGGTGCCGGCTCGTCATTTTTCGTTGATATTGTTGTGACTGATCTTTTGCTTGTTCCATGTCTTCCCGCCCTTTTGCTTAGAAGTATGTGTGTTGATTCATGGTGCTACGATGTTGCCTGTTTTAAGATGTCCGTAATATCTTCTGGTGTCGTCCGGCAGCAGCCGCCGATGATTTGTGCGCCGTCTTTGTACCACTGATGCGCACATTCTCCAAACGTACGGTGGGACGTATCTCCGCTCCATACCTTTTCTTTAGGGTCATATAATTCCCCTGAGTTCGGATACACCACAATTGGTTTGCTCGTCCCTTTTTTCATCTCTTGAATGAGAGAAGAAATAAATTGAGGCGGTGTACAGTTTACGCCAACAGCAGCGATCTGCTCATATGGCTCAAGTGCTTGTACACAGTCTTTCAGCAAATCTCCCTCACTAATGTGCAGATCATCCTTTGCGCTAAACGTGATCCATGCATATACACCGCTGAATTCATCCTGAAGTAGCTTTGCGATAGCCGTTGCTTCAATCAGGCAAGGAATGGTTTCACATGCGAGAATATCTGCACCAGCCTCTACTAATGCCTGAATTCTTGGTCTGTGAAAATCAATGAGTGCCTGCTCTGACAGCCTGTAATTTCCCTTATATTCTGAACCATCAGATAAATAAGCGCCGAATGGTCCTACTGATCCAGCGACAAATGGTTTTGTGCGCCCCTCACGACGTGTTTCATCCTGCCAAAACAGTTCGCATGCTTCTTTCGCTAAAGTGACAGATCGTTTCATTAATGCAATGGCTTCTTCTTTTGTATAGCCTTTTTCAGCGAAGCCATCAATTGTCGTTTGGTAGCTGGCTGTTGTGGCACAGTCAGCACCTGCTTGGAAGTAGTCCAAGTGTACTTGCTGAATCAATTCTGGCTGTTCAATGAGGATTTTGGCTGACCATAAACTGTCGTTTAAATTACAGCCCTTTCGTTCAAGCTCCGTTGCAAGTGCACCGTCTAAAATTAAAGGTGCGTGAGCCTGTAATCGGCTTTGAATAGGGTTCATATGAATTGAACAGCCTCCTTTTTAGATCGGAAATAATGGATAGGATATGAGGCGGTAGTTTAAATGACTAAAGTGTTTTTGTCAAGGAGAGGAAAAAGCATATGAGGGCGTAAAAACCCTGAAAACATGCGGATTTCAGTGCATAAACATGCAGTCAAAATAATAGAAAAACAAGTCATTGACAGCCTCTAAAAAGAGATATATATTATGGAAAGGTTCATTTCAGAAAGCTTCATCAAAAGGCGCCGTCTTTTGATTTTATGTTGTCCAACGACTGTCTTCTTTCGTGCAGAAAGAGGGTTTTTTATATGCTTAAAAAAGGAGGAAAGAAGAAATTGAAAAAATGTGTAAAAGATATTGCCATGATTCTAGTCGGTTCTTTTTTATTCGCTGCAGCAGTAAACATGTTTGTCATTCCGCTTGAATTTGGTGAAGGCGGTGTAACAGGGTTGTCCATCATTTTTTATTATTTGTTTGAGATTGCACCGTGGCTGACGAACCTTGTGTTGAATGCGATCTTATTACTTGTGGGGTATAAATACTTGGACAAGAAGACCACGATCTACACAGTGGTAGCTGTCGCAAGTAACTCCCTATTTTTACACTTGACCACTACATGGGTGGTACATGTACATGAATTGATCATTGGTGCTATTTTCGCGGGAATCATTATCGGAATTGGAATTGGTCTTGTATTAAGAGTAGGCGGAACAACGGCGGGTTCCGCTATTCTTGGGCGAATGGCCAACAAATATTTAGACTGGAACGTGAGCTATGCCATCTTGTTTTTTGATCTAATCGTTGTCTTTGCTTCCTATTTTATTATTGGTGCGGAAAAACTAATGTTTACGATAGTGATGCTGTACGTGGCCACAAAGGTGATGGACTTCGTCATTGAAGGGCTCAACACGAAAAAGGCGGTCACGATTATTTCTTCATGTAAAGATGATATTGCGGAAGAAATCAACCACACCCTTGACCGAGGCGTGACGATCTTAAATGGACGCGGTCATTATTCAAAGGAATCAAAGGAAATTCTTTATGCAGTCATTCAAAAACAAGAGCTTATGCGTCTAAAGAAAATTATTAAGAAAATTGATCGAGATGCATTCGTTGTTGTCCATGACGTGCGGGATGTGTTTGGAGAAGGATTTGTGAATATATAAAAAGTAAAAAAAGACACATCCACTATAAAGTGGGGGTGTCTTTTCATATGTCGAGTGATCTTATGTTTAAGTGACTATTTTTTTAGGGTATCCTCTTTCTTCTCGTTACTTTTCAGAACGAAAAAGCGTATACACTCAGCAATGGCCGCTCCCACCACAAACAGGATGATGGGTGTAATGGTAAAAGGTTGTTTGAAGATGAACAAATACACGGTATAACATAAAGTTAATGTAATAACTAACGTGAGGTAATTGCTCAACGCTCTATTCAAGATCATCACTCCTCTTTTTTAAGGTCTACAACTAGCCGGTATTGGTTGAGTTGAAAAGAATTTTCCACTTCCAGCCGTTCTCATCACTTTTTTTCGAGTTGAGTTTTCGTAAAACTTAGTATGATTAAAATAAGGATAAGCCATGTTGAATTCACTTTTTAATTCCATGCAATTCAACATATCCCTTTAAAATAAAGAGAATAAATTGGTTTTTTCCTAATTTATTAATATTCGTTCTTGTTTATGTTTGTTGTCTACAATAGACACACGCTAGATTTATCTTGATCAGGTGAAGCCTTGAAAAAAGAGATACTTCCTGCATGAAACTTTATAGGTATGTTGCGTGTGAGAAGTTGGGAAAGATACCTCTTGTCACATCATACTATGTAATGTATAGTATAAATGGTTAGGAGTTGTAAACATGAATGCACAACTAAAAAAAGGCTTATTGGAGTTTTGTGTACTGGCGGTATTAAAGAAAGGCGATTCCTATGGTTATCAAATCATTAAAGATATATCTCATTGTATTGAGATGTCCGAGTCGACATTATATCCGATATTAAAGCGGTTAGAACAAAACAATTATGTGGAGACCTATTCACAGGAACATAACAGCCGGTTAAGAAAATACTACCGGATGACAAAGAGCGGACGGGAGCATATCGCGCAATTTTTAGATGAATGGGACCAGGTGATGGAGATTTACGACTTTATTTCTGGAGGACAGAGCAATGAATAAAAAAGAGTTCCTAAGCAGCTTAGAGAAGCATCTGCATCGTCTGGGCGAAAAAGAAAGTGAGCGGTTTATCGAATATTACGATGAAATGATCGAGGATTATCAGGAAGATGGGTACAGTGAACAGGAAGCGGTTCATCAAGTAGGGCATCCTGCAATCATTGCTGAAGGCATTATGAAGGAACAAGGAATGAAAACCGTAGAAGTGCCTACATTTGGAGAAAAGGCGACGAGGTTCTCGATCCTCATTTTAGGCTTTCCTTTATGGGGAAGTATTCTAGCTGCAGTGATCCTGCTTATTCTTTCTGTGTACATGGTGATTTGGTGCATTCCCCTTGTGACGGGTGCATTGACGCTGTCTGGCCTGCTTGGAGGATGTTGGAGCATCATTGGTACTCCGTTTATCTATCAGGACGGTTTGCATGTGGCGGTGACGCAGTTTGGGCTTGGTATTCTTCTTTTAGGTGTAGGGTTATTATGCGGTATTGCCACAGTGTATTTAACAAAGCTATTCACGCACATGACGGTCCAAACCAGTAAGGCATTCATGGGGATGTTTAGAAAGAAGGTCGTGAGAATATGAAGGTGAATGACTTAAAGAAAAAATGCATCACATGGGGCATCATTTTCACCATTGTAGGTGGTTTTGTAGCTGCTCTTGGTTTTGGTTTATCAGGCTTTGACTTAGATGCATATCATACAAACGATCAGTCCAACGTTTTCCGCATCATCAATTGGTAGCTCGCCATCACGAAGCCAAAAAAACCCGCTTATGCGGGTCTTTTTTTCGCTCGGGCTACAAAGAAGATATAACAGCAAAGTGCGCCAACATCACAGAGCATAATAATCAGCCCCATTGGAAAGGCAGTCTGGCTTCCGGCTAGTCCGACAAGAGGTGTCATGCATGCGCCTAAAAGCATTTGCGCTACACCGATGAGGGCGGCCGCACTTCCAGCATGCGCACCATGATGCTGCATGGCAAGGGAGGGAGCAGAAGTACCGACAATCCCAACGCTTGACACCACAAAAAACAATGGGATGAGAATGCCATACATCCCTGCATCAATAGAGATCATCAAAAACAAGGTGACGCCCCCTAAAGCAGCTGTCAGTAATCCAATGCGAAGGACTTTCTCCTCACCAATTTTCGCAGCGACTCGAGCAAATACTTGTCCAGCTGTGATAATCCCAAGACTATTGATTGCAAAGGCAGCGCTGAAGCCTTGAGGAGAAAGGTTGAAAATCTCCTGCAGTACAAACGGTGATCCAGAGATATACGCAAACATGGCGGCGAAGACAAGACCTTGTGAGAGAGCATAGCCAACAAAGAGTCGATCACTCGCTAGAATTTTCATCGCACCGATAATCTGTTGAAAGCCTCCAGTCTGTCTGCGTTCCACAGGTAAGCTTTCTTTCAGTGAAAACATTGATCTTAGGAGCATCAATGCCCCAAGGATTCCTAGTAGAACAAACACACCCTGCCATGTTGTGAATCGTAAAATTTGTCCGCCCACGATAGGTGCGGCTGCCGGGGCAACCCCGTTGACTAACATGAGCAGAGCAAAGAACTTCGTCATCTCTGATCCTTCATAATGATCTCGCACGATGGCTCGTGCGATGACAATGCCAGCTGAACCAGCGAGCCCTTGAATCAGTCTTAAAAGAATGAATGTCCAAATGGATGTGACCACTGTACATAAAAGAGAGGCCGCAATAAAAATGATTAATCCGATCATCAGCGGCTTTCTTCTGCCGACCGTATCACTGATTGGGCCGGCAATCAGCTGCCCAAGCGCCAGTCCAATCAAACAAGCCATGAGACTTAACTGAGACAGCGCCGTGCTGGCTTCAAAATCCCGCGCGATATTAGGTAAAGCAGGTAAATACATATCCATTGCCAGCGGTGCAAGGGCTGTTAAAGAGCCAAGCAGCGCGGCAAGGAGGAACCGATTTTTTTTCGATTCTTGGGGATAAGATAAAGTATTCATATAATGACCCTCCTCGTATATGTCCTCAAATCAGCATAATGAATACGTCGTTTCTTTTCAATGAAAAATGTCCAAATCGGATTTCGTGCAAAATGATTGATCTTTCGATTGAGACTCTTTACATTGAATGAGTAGAGATTGAAAACAAGATCATCGGCATGCAGTGATTGCATGATACGTATATCCTTCAATAGACAATAGGAGGTGCTGTTATGGAGCAGCAAGAGCTGATCATACGTGAAGCAGTGAGAGAAGATCATGAGGCGATTAGACACGTATTAATCAAATCATACGCACAGTATGAGCCTCAATTTACAGAGGAAGGCTGGCAAAATTATTCTGCGGCATTGCGAGCGGCTGTGGATAACCCAAACATGGAGCTTATGCTTGTGGCGGAGTTTGAGGGGAAGGTTGTGGGAACCCTTCAAATGTTTCGGTCATCTGAACAAGCGTATGACAAGCCTGAAATGGGCATTACTTCCGCAATTGTCCGGTTTTTAGGGGTAGATCCTGATGTGAGAGGAAAAGGAATCGCGGAGTCATTGTTACGTAAAAGTATTGAAATCACGCAATCGTGGGGCGAGAACGTCCTGTACCTTCATACATCGGATAAAATGCAGGCCGCCATTCGTTTATATGAAAGAATGGGCTTTGAGCGGGCACTTGATAAGGAATTTGTGAATCAAAATGGAACGCATGTAAAGAGCTATCAGTATGTGATCAAAAAAGAACAGCCGGCTGGCTCATAATACGCCGTATAAGAAAAGGAAGAGCATGTCCTGCATGGACGAGGCTCTTCCTTTTTCTCATGACACCCATACGTTCAGTACCATATACGATAAGCACCATGAGATTAAACCAAACATGACAAAAAATTTCAACACATGTTCATAAACGGTCAGCTTTCTTTCTCTTTTCGTTTTCACAAGCCGCCAGTAAAGGGCATAGCCGCAAAAAACCAACATGATTTGTCCAAGCTCTGCTACGGTTTCGATGATTGTGATCCCGTTCATTTATTTTCACCTCAGCATATGTCTTCCATCAACAGCAGCAGTTAACCTTTATTTCTTCAAAGGAAATCAGTGTATACTGGAATAAGAAGTAGATGCTGAAGGGGTTGTGACACATTGTTTCGGCTACATGCAGATTCTTGGGATGACGTAATCGAGAGAAAAATCAAATACGATGATGAGGTTGTGGAACATACTTGTCAGCTGTTAGACGCACAGGAGCAGCAAGTCGTCTTGTTTCATAAAATTCAAGACCCGTTTACAATGATTGCTGGTGATGGTGCTGTCACGATCCCAAAAGGGAGCTATACGACCGCCT
The DNA here is from genome assembly GCF_001857925.1 of Bacillus xiamenensis. Taxonomy (NCBI): domain Bacteria; kingdom Bacillati; phylum Bacillota; class Bacilli; order Caryophanales; family Bacillaceae; genus Bacillus; species Bacillus xiamenensis. The sequence goes on along the minus strand of NZ_CP017786.1, from coordinate 1,371,086 downwards.
ATTATTGGACGGACCGGCCTTACAATGTATATTTTTGGAGAGATGATCAAGGCAATGAACTTGGCTCCTATTTGAATATCGTCAGAAATACGCAGTTCAAAGATCAGATGGTCATTTTTAACGATTTGATGATTGACCTTCTCGTTCTCCCAAATGGTGATGTCTTTGTTTTGGATGAAGAGGAATTGCCGGAGAGTTTAGCTTCTTTTGAAAATGGTTCGGTCCATCAAGCACTAAGTGATGTCATCGGTTCATTAGAGCGTATACTAGGTCGATTGAGATCAGATGCCGAAGGAAGATACCATCACACTTTGTTTGAACCGATTCTAAAATAAAAAAACGATTCCTTTAAGCGAGGAATCGTTTTTTTGTCAGACCTTGATACGATTTAACCGTTTTTGTAAATCGGTTTTCGTTTTAGATGCTTTTAGTTGTTTGACTGCACTTTGAGCTGTTGCTTTTGTTTTCTTTGTTCGTTTGGCTTCAGCTTTTTTTACTTTTTGTTTGGCATCTGTCACTTTCTTTTGATAAGCGACTTGTTTTTTGACTTTGTCGAGTCGGTTTTGCAGGCTTGTTTTTTCTTTGCCTTTGTTTAGCTTGTTAATGGCCGTTTGGGCGCTTTTAATCGAGCTCTGCGTTTTGTTTTTTTCAGCTGTTTTGACCTTTGCACGGGCGGAACGGATATCAATGTTTGCTTGGACTTTTTTCACCCGTTCTGTGAGTGCTGTTTTTTGTTTGCTTGCAGTGAGTCGGCCGATTCTCGTTTTGGCTTGATCGACATCTGCCTGTTTTTTAGATGTTTCAGCAGTCTTGACCGCACTGGTCGCAGCTTTTAAAAAGGTTGATTGGGGAACATATTGCACGCGGCCATAGCCGAATTGTGAATCTTTCCCTTTCGCGCCAAGATCCACTGTATAGCTGCGTAATAAGGTGCGAAGCTGTACATTTGTTTTCTTCGGATGCAGCTGTTTTAACAGCGCAAGCATCCCTGTGACATGCGGTACAGCTTGTGATGTACCCGTTGCATACCAATATTCATTTTTTAAATAGGTGCTGATGACGTTCTCGCCAGGGGCGGAAAATTCAATTTCTTTTCCTGTATTGGAAATCGCCGCGAGTTTGTCTTTGTCAGTTGTTGCGGAAACGGCAATGACGCTACTGTAAGCGGCAGGGTAGCTAATCGCATTTTTCTTCCCATCATTTCCGCTGGCAGCGACCACCAGTAGTCCTTTTTTATATGCTTCATCAACTGCTGAATGCAAGATGGGGATATTATCTTCAAAGCCTAAGCTAAGGTTGATGATGTCCATCTTATTGCTAATCGCCCAATCAATGCCTCGTAGCAGGCTGTATAGGTCGCCTTCTCCTTTTTTATCTAACACTTTCACCGCATACAGCTTCACATCAGAAGCGACACCGACTGTACCATAATCATTATTGAGTGCCCCAATCGTGCCGGCGACATGAGTGCCATGTCCTTCATCATCTTTATATGAGGACGTGTAATCGACGAATGATTTACCGCCGGCGATCTTTAAATCTTCATGTGGGAAAATTCCAGTATCGAGGACGGCTACTTTGACATTTTTCCCTGTCACGCCTTCTTTGATCGCTTGCTTAATATTGAGCTTTTGCAGGTTGTAAGATTTTTGTACCAACACATCCTGACCAATGGCAGCAGCGGTTTTTTTCACGGTAGAAGAAGCGAGTTTGACCTTCACATTTTTTGAGACATAAGCGATGTTTGGGTCTTTTTTAAGTGAGGTGACAGCTTGTTCATTTGCTGTCACCGCTACAGCTGGAAGGTGTATGTACTGAGCGTTCACTTTTTCACTTTCTTGAATCGCAGTTTGTTTTCCTTTTTGATTTTTATAGACGATGATGACATCTGTTTCTTTTGGCGGTGCAGCTGCCTGCGAATGGAGGGGCAAAGCAGTTGTCAAAGCAAGAAGAAACGCGATGACCACGAATATATTCTTTTTCAAGGCAATGGCTCCTTGCATACGAGATGACCTCCGTCTGTTTTCCTCTATTATATCGGAGAAATGAGATAGATCGTTAGAAGAATTATAGTCTGGACAGAAAGTTTTTTGACAAGTATGTCGAAATTGAAATTCATAGAATTCTAGTAGACAATAGAGAGACATAATAAGAGAAAGAAGGACAATGCCGATGAACGTAAAAGAGTATATGACGTATGATGCGACGGGACTTGCAGCACTTGTACGGAAAAAAGAGGTCGCACCCGAAGAACTTGTACAAGCTGCATTTGCTAGATTAGAAGAAGTCAATCCAGCGCTAAATACGGTGATTCGGACGAGACAGGATCAAGTGTTAAAAGACATCCAGCCATTACAGCAGCATCAGCCATTTGCAGGTGTGCCATTTGTGCTGAAAAATATATCGCAAGGGCTGGCCAATGAACCGCTGACAGCAGGTGCTGCAGTGTTAAAGGAGGCTAAGGCGAAAACGGATTCCCATTTTGTTCATCGATTGAAGCAGGCGGGATTTCTCATGATCGGTCATACCAACACACCAGAATTCGGTTTGAGAAATGTGACTGAACCCGCCTTGTATGGTCCAACGAGAAACCCGTGGGATGTTGCGTATTCTCCGGGCGGTTCAAGCGGCGGGACGGCTGCAGCTGTGGCAAGCGGGATCGTACCTGCGGGGGGAGCGAGTGATGGCGGCGGGTCCATTCGTATCCCGGCATCGTTTACTGGTTTGTTTGGACTCAAGCCAACACGGGGGAGAACGCCAGTAGGTCCGGGTGCAGGTAGACAGTGGCAAGGGGCTTCCATTGACTTTACGCTCACAAAGACCGTTCGAGACAGTGCAGCACTTCTTGATCTGCTTCAGGTTATTCAGCCAGAAGCTGCTTTCCAAACCCCGTTATATGACGGCAGCTATCAGGAGGACCTTGTGAAACGCACATCTTCTATGCGAATTGCTTACAGTGTAGACTCTCCAGTTGGTACGCAGGTCAGTGAGGAAGCGAAGCAGGCGGTCTTAAAAACAGTGAAATGGCTGAGTGAACAAGGGCATCAACTAGAGGAAATGAAGCCGGACATTGATGGTGTCCATCTGATGCAGCAATATTACATCATGAACAGCGGAGAAATGTCTGCATTATTTACCTCATTAGCTCGCTCATTAGGGCGTTCTGTGAAGCCGGAGGAAACAGACATTGTGGCATGGGTGCTGGCGGAGGCTGGAAAGAATGTGACGGCTGCCGCTTATACAGAAAGTCTTGATGCATGGGATATGGCTGCTGCACAAATGGCCGCATTTCATCAAACCTACGATCTTTATGTGACACCAGCTACTGCCTATTCAGCTCCAAAGGTTGGTGAGCTTATGCATACCGATCAGGAAATAGCCGCACTGTTACGTGTGTCAGAGCTTTCAATGCAAGCACAGCAGGATTTGATTTATGAGATGTTCCTAAAGAGTTTGACCTACACCCCATTTACACAGCTTGCCAACCTCACCGGACAGCCATCTATGAGTGTTCCAGTTCATCTCACAGAGGCAGGCATGCCTTTAGGGGTTCAGGTGACAGCTCCAAAAGGAAAAGAGGACTGGCTGCTCAGACTGGCGTCAGAGATGGAATCATCCTCAATATGGAAAGGCACTCATCAATTACTGAATCAATAATACGGTGAAATCGCCGTTGGTCTATGGAGGAAAGGAGTGTCATACGTGAGTACGAAAGACAAAATCATTCAAACGGCCGCACTTCTTTTACGTAAACAGGGGTATCATGCGACAGGGTTGAATCAAATCATTCGAGAGAGCGGCACGCCGAAAGGATCTCTTTATTATTACTTTCCAAATGGAAAAGAAGAGCTAGCCATAGCAGCCGTTGAATATATTAGTCAAAAGGTCATCAATCAAATTGAAGAAAGCTTTGCCTATTCAGATGACCCCTATATCGCCATCGATCGCTTTATGACCAACATCATCAAGGGATTTGAGGAGAAAGAAAACGAAAGAGGCATTCCGATTGTCTTGCTGGCAGCTGAGTCAAAGCCTGAGCATACACAGCTTCATGCTGCATGCAAACAAGAAATGATCCGCTGGCAAGAGCTTGTCAAAGAAAAATTGATGAATAGCGGATATGAAGAAGCAAAGGCGGATGAACTGGCATCCCTTCTTCATTCAATGGTCATTGGTGGTTTATCGATGACCACTGCACTCAAACAAACGACACCTTTAGAGCACGTAAAATGCTACCTTAGACACTTATTTATGCGAGCAGAGTAAAATCTCTCGCATATTGTCTATCTATTATATCAATTGGTCTATATAATAAAGATAGTCAATTAGTCATGAGGAGTGATGGGATGTCGGAGCAACCACAATCGATCAAGCAATCCGAAGGTACCTTTTTTTATACCGTGTCTGGTTCAGGGGAGCTGTATGGGCTGGGAAATCAGCTTGTGCATGTGCTGGCAGAAGCAAATCAAACGAATCAACTGTTTGAGCTTGCCTTAATCACAGGCGGTAAAGGTGCTTACTTTCCCTTGCATTGTCACGAGGCATTGTTTGAAACCGTTTTTGTGCTGGAAGGTAAGCTTGAAGTGATGCTTGACGGTAAAAAATATATGGTGACCGCCTTCGATTATATTCATATTCCGCCCAAAACAATACATGGCTACAGAATGCATAGTCACAAAACAAGGTTTATTTCATATACATTGGGCGGACAAATGACAGATGTCTATCAGCAAATTGGCAAGCGGGGTTTGCAGAATGAATGGCCGATGACCGATTATGCATTTGATGCAGACGCCTTTCAGCAGGCTGAAAAAGAGAACGATCTCATGCTGATGCATGGCATTAGAGAGCTGTCTAATACAACCAAGCCAGCCGTTTTGTTTCATAGTCAGCTCCCTCGCGCAGTGCAGCCCTATGTATTAGAGGCTGGTGAAGGGAAGCAATACATTGTCGAAGGTCAGCTTCATGAGCTGATTGCGACAACAGAAACAACAGGAGGCAGATTCAGTCATTTTGTGATTGAAGGGACAGAGGGAAAAGGTTTCCGGCCGCATTATCATCAAGTTCATACAGAAGCAATTTATTGTGTTGAAGGCAGAATGAATCTTCAGTTAAACGGAGAGGATATTTGCCTGATGCCGGGTGATTTTGCTTATATTCCTCCGAATACCGTTCACTCGTATGAATTAGTGTCTCATTCAAATAAATTTTTGATGTTGCTGCTCCCTGGGGATATTGATCAGGTGTATGAACAGTTTCAAGAAGCACAAAATCCAAGTATGTGTCCTTATTTTATACAGGAACAGAACCTGATGATCGATCGGGAGACATTCGCTCATTATGATGTGTATTTTGTAGAAACAGAATAGTTGTATCACACGTTACATAGCTGTCATCAAAAGCCTGCCGAATGGATCGGCGGGCTTTTTCGTTTTTCCTTCTGTGACAGATCATCCTGATCATATGCATGATCCATCCATTCAAGGTGAAGCTATATAAAAGTTGACTTGAGTGAAAGGTGGAGATGCGTGTGAGAGCTGTCAGATAATGCCGCTCATGCGTATGACATATTCAACGAGAAACAGGATGATTGTATAAAGGTCACCTTAAAGCCATAAAAAGAAAGGCTTAGGAGCATTCCTAAGCCTCAGCGTGTAGACAAACCCTCGCATTCTTTGTCAGTCCTGCGTGCCGGTGCTCACGAATCTTGAATTCGCTCCGCGCCGGTACTCGTCCTACCTAGACTGCAAAGGTTTTCATGTCACGCTGAAAAGAAGACAAAGGGCTAAAATAAAGATCATTTTAGCCCTTTGTCAACAATCTAAGGCTTAGGAGCATTCCTAAGCCTTTAATGTGCGATCGTCCATCATTTTTTCAATTAATTCAAAAAATGTTTTTTTATCTTCTTCTGATAAATGGTTGAACAGTTGATTGACAAGTAGCTGGCGATTGTCGATCATTTGTTTGGCTATTTGTTCACCTGATTCAGAGAGTGTAATCCACACCGTACGGCGGTCATTGTTATTTCTAGAGCGGATAATCAGCCCTTCATCTTCTAAGTGGTTGAGAGCGGTTGTTGTTGCAGAGGGAGATAATGAAACTTCCTGCAGAATATTTTTCACAGTACATGATTGATGGCGGTAGATGATGCGTAAAATAAACCCTTTGATATTCGTGACGTTTTTCGGAATGTTCTTTTCATCTATTCGTTTCGTCGCCTTTAAATACTTTGTCAGTGCATGGTCTAACAAACTGGCCTCTAGCTCGAAATGTTGCATTCTCCATACCTCTTTTCCTATTGCATTCGCATTTTCCGATCAGTTACTAGGTCTATCTTATCATAATAATCACCATCATTTAAACCAAAATGGAAGTCGAATATAAAATTACCTATATTATCAATTAACAAAAATAATAATTCTAAAATGAAATGATTTTACTTTCGTCTTTTTTTATTTTAGAATGTGAATGAGATAAAATCTTCCAATCCAATTCTCTGGAAATTGGCTATTGGAAATCAAACGTTTGGAGATGAAGATATTGAATACTTTACAGGCATTACTAAACGACAGAATGGAACGCTCTTCACACATTGAAGCGGTAACTGGCGGGGGTGTGTCTTATACATTTGAAGAATATGCAAAACGCATTGATCAGCTGGCTCATTACTTACATCGTAAAGGAATTCGAAAAGGTGACCGTGTTTGCTTTATTTGTCAAAACCATCACCACTTTTCTACGATTATGCTGGCAGCCATCAAAGCAGGTGCAGTCGCAGTGCCGCTTAGCTGGCAGCTTACCTCCTTTGAGCTGGAAGGTATTTTGAAAAAAGCAGAGCCAAAGGCTTTATTTTTTGACCGAGAATTCCGTGACATCATTGCCGCTGTGAATGTGTCTTTAGAGGATTGCTTGGTGGTGGAGTCCGGTGTGAATGCAAAAACAACGCAACTATTTGAAGACATATTGGCTTCAAACGATGGAAGTGATCTTGCTGATGAGGTGTCAGAAGAGGATCTAGCGATGATTTTGTTTACCTCTGGTACGACAGGCAATCCGAAAGGCTGTATGGTCGGACATGGACGACTCTATCAATTTTTAACAAGACACGGGAATCGAGGATTTGACCTAAGAGGAAAACGTTATTTGGCGAGTCACCCTCTATATCATATGAGCTCAATCAACCATCTTATCGCAGCGGCAATTGAAGGGTATACGCTTGTCTTTTTGCATGATGCAACACCAAAGCGTATTTTAGAAACGATTGAAAAGGAACGAATTACGTTTATGATGGCCTTCCCATCAGCTTATACGTATATGCTGGAAGAGATGAAACGTAGGTCATATGATCTTTCGTCCTTTGAAATTGCGATTTCTGGCGGTACGAAGGTGCCAGTACGTTTGATCAAGGATTACAACGAGGCGGGCATTCAAATGATGCATGGCTACGGAAGTACCGAAGCATGGATTGTCAGTGCATGGTACCCTGCAATGGGCGAAGATAAAATGGGGTCTGCCGGTAAAGTTGATGCGGACGTAGAAGTGAAAATCGTGCATCCTGAGACAAAGGAAACACTGCCGGCTGGAGAAATTGGCGAAGTCGTTATGAGAAGCCCATTTTACTTTCTAGGCTATTATCAGCAGCCTGAAGCGACTGAGAAGGTGCTCAAAGATGGCTGGTTCCATATGGGGGATGCAGGTTATCTAGATGAAGACGGTTTTCTATATATCACAGGCAGATACAAGGATGTGATTGTGTACGGCGGGGATAATATTTATCCTGACCAAGTAGAGGAAGTCATTGAACAAATTCCAGGTGTCATTGAATCAGCTGTGATTGGTGTACCAGATGATGTATATGGTGAAGTGCCAAGTGCGTATATTGTGAAGGACGAATCCATTGATTTCTGCGAAGAAGATGTTGTGCACTATTGCCAAGAACGTTTGGCAGATTACAAAGTTCCGTCCATTCATTTCGCGCAGAAACTGCCAAAAAATAAGCTTGGTAAAATCATGAAGAAAGATTTACGTGAATTGGTTGTGAATGCGTAGTATCTATTCTGCTATAATGAAATTTGAATGATTTTTTGTTTTTCTAACGTTTTGGAGGGAAAGGGTTTGCGACATATTCTTCGTAAGAAACACATTCACGATTTGTTAGAACAGAGTAGACAGCAAAAGGTAAAGAAAACACTGGGCGGGCTCGATCTCACGCTCCTTGGTATAGGGGCTGTGATCGGGACGGGGGTCATGGTGTTGACCGGAATTACAGCAGCTAAGGATGCAGGACCGGCTGTCATTTTCTCCTTTGCGATCGCAGCGATTGTGTGCAGTTTAGCAGCACTTTGTTATGCAGAAATGGCTTCAGCGCTGCCTGTGTTCGGCAGTGCTTACATTTATTCATATACAACGATGGGTGAGCTCGTGGGCCATCTTATGGGCTGGACATTATTATCTGTTTATATGCTGACGGCTTCGGCTGTAGCTAGCGGCTGGTCCAGTTATTTTAACAGCCTGCTGGAGGGATTTGGAATCTCGATTCCACATCAATTTTTAGCGGGACCAGAACAAGGCGGATATATGAATTTGCCAGCGATTATCATTGCTTTACTGATTGCGTGGATCTTATCTAGAGGAACGAAGGAAAGTAAAACATTCAATAATATCATGGTGTTTGTGAAACTTGGTATTATCGTTCTTTTCATTGTAGTAGGTGGTTTTTATGTAGAGCCAGCCAATTGGCAGCCGTTCATGCCGTTTGGTACGGAAGGGATTATTGCCGGTGCAGCTGCTGTGTTTTTTGCCTTTTTAGGGTTTGATGCCATTTCGGCTTCTGCAGAAGAGGTGAAAAATCCACAGCGGAACCTCCCAATTGGTATCATTGGTTCATTGCTTATTTGTACGGTCATCTATATTGTCGTTTGTTTGGTCATGACAGGCATGGTGCACTATACGAAGCTGAATGTGACAGAGGCCATGTCCTATGTGCTGCAAAGTGTGCATCAAAATAGTGTGGCTGGTATTATTTCTGTCGGTGCCGTCATTGGATTGATGGCTGTGATTTTCGCCAATAATTATGCGGCCACTCGAATTGCTTATGCGATGGGTCGAGACGGGCTCTTGCCTAAGCTGTTTTCAAAAACAAACAAGCGTGATACACCTGTTGCAAGCATATGGATGATTGGCGGAATGACAGCTGTTATTTCAGGCTTTATTGATTTGAAGAACCTGTCCAACCTAGCCAATATCGGTGCATTATTAACGTTTGCGATGGTGAGCTTATCTGTTCTCATCTTGAGAAAGACGCATAAGCAGCTTGAAAGGGGCTTCCGGGTTCCTTTTGTGCCGGTCTTGCCGATCATTTCAATGGGCTGCTGTGTGTTTCTTATGCTCAATTTACCGGGCCGGACATGGCTGTACTTTGGGGTTTGGCTGTTCATCGGTGTCGTCATGTACGCAGCGTATTCTAATAAACACAGTGAGTTAGCGAAATCTTCATAAGAAAAAGGTGCAAATCCGTTGACGATTTGTGCCTTTTTTCTTACGATTTGGGATAAACTATATAAGAGATACTGTACGGAATAAGAGGAGGATGAGGGATATGATCAGCGTTAGTCCTTATATTGTCGTAGAAGATGTGAAGGAATCTCTTCAATATTATCAAGGGATTTTTGGCGGAGAGATTCATATCTTAAATGAACATCAAGACCGTATATTACATGCTGAATTGCACCTTGGAGAATCACTGCTCCATTTTTCAGATACGTTTGGGCGCACGCCAAAGCCAGAGAATTTGAGGTTGATCATGCAGTTTGACAATGAAGAAGAGTTAAAGGCTGTATATGAGGCGCTTGAAGCGGACGGAGATGTGCTGGTGGAATTACAGGATACGTTCTTTGGTGCACTTCACGGACAAGTACAAGACCGGAAGAATGGTCTGATATGGGTGCTGAATTATATAAAATAAACAAAGACCTTCACATCTGTGAGGGTTTTTTTGGGGAGTGTTTTTATTTTCTGAAAAATGGAAAATATGCTATGTTGGAAGAATCATACGACATGGGGAAGGGTGGAAAATCAATGGAGAAAGTTGAATTTCAATATATTCAAACAAATGGTATCAAGCTCCATATAGCAATGGCAGGCCCTGTAGATGGCCCGCTTCTTGTTCTGCTGCATGGGTTTCCAGAGTTTTGGTACGGCTGGAAAAATCAAATCATGCCCTTAGCAGAGGCAGGCTATCGCGTCATCGTTCCTGATCAAAGGGGGTACCATCTTAGTGATAAACCAGAAGGAGTCGAATCATACGTCTTAGATCAATTGAGAGATGATATTGTGGGGTTGATTAAGGCGCTGAGTCCAAATCAAAAGGCCATTGTCGGCGGACATGATTGGGGCGGAGCTGTTGCTTGGCATTTGGCTTCAACCCGATCTCAATATGTCGAGAAATTAATCATCGTCAATATGCCGCATCCGCGTGTAATGATGAAGGTTCTCCCGTTTTATCCGCCGCAGTGGAAAAAGAGCTCCTATATTGCATTCTTTCAGCTTCCGAATGTACCGGAGGCAGCGCTTCAAGAAAATCACTTTCAAAGGCTGGATGAAGCCATTGGATTGACGGCTAGACCCCATTTGTTCACGAAGGAAGATGTCTCAAGCTATAAGCTGGCATGGACGCAGCCTGGAGCGATTACGTCTATGCTGAATTGGTATCGGGCTATTAAAAAAGGCGGTTTTGAAAAGCCGATTTCCAAACGAATTTTAGTTCCTGTCCGCATGATTTGGGGAATGGAGGACAAGTTTCTAAGCAGAAAGCTGGCAAAGGAAACGATCAAGATTTGCCCAAATGGACAGCTGATTTTTGTCGATGATGCCTCACATTGGATTAATCATGAGAAACCAAATGTCGTGAACAAGCTCATACTCGAATTTCTCAAATCAAGCAAAAAGCTCTGATCAAAGGACCAGAGCTTTTTTTAGTTAACTGATTTGATTCTTTGTCAACGTAACGGGTTCATCGTCCCAGCATTCGATTTTCTCATTGTTCGGAACGGCATTTTTATAGAAGACAGGATCTTCGCCTGCTTTTTTCTGTCTCATATAATCCTTCAGTGCTGCAAAGGCGACCTTAGACAGCATGGTGATGGCAATGAGGTTGACGATGACCATGAGACCCATGAATATGTCAGCCAGTCCCCAAACAAGATCGACCTTTGCGATGGAACCAAACAGAACCATCCCTATGACAGCGACGCGATATATGTTAAGCCAAATTTTGTTCGCTCCAAGGAACTCAATGTTCGTTTCTCCATAGTAGTAGTTACCAATTAAAGTACTAAAAGCAAAGAGGAAAATCATAACTGCAAGGAATCCAGAAGCCCATGGTCCAATATGCTGACTTAATGAAGCCTGTGTGAGCTCAATCCCTTGCAATTTTGTTGTTTTATACGCATCAGAAAACAGAACAAGAAATGCTGTGCTCGTACAAATAATTAACGTATCTGTTAACACGCCGAATGCTTGAATTAAGCCTTGTTTAACAGGGTGGCTTGTGACAGCAGTTGCTGCTGCGTTAGGTGCACTACCCATACCGGCTTCGTTTGAGAAGAGACCGCGTTTAATCCCTTGTAATAATGCTCCGCCTAGTGTACCTCCGGCGAACTGTTCAAAACCGAAAGCATGATTCACAATCGTACTGATGACGCCAGGCAGTTCAGTGATATTTGTGACAATCACAAATAATGCGATACCGATGTATGCAACAGCAAGCACAACAACAATATATTCAGATGCTTTTGCAATCGCTTGAATACCTTTAAAGATAATGGCGGCAAAAATAACAGCCATTATGATTCCAACAGTTAAACGGTCTAGACCAAAGGAACTTTTAAAAGCAACAGTAATCGTATTAGATTGAACCGAGTTAAAGACAATCCCAAAAGAAATGGTGATGAGGATAGCGAATAACACGCCCATCCATCGCTTGTTTAACCCTTTTTCCATATAATACGCAGGTCCGCCGCGGAACCCTGTTTTATCTTTCACTTTATACACCTGAGCCAGTGTGCTTTCAACAAAACTTGAAGCAGAACCAATAACGGCTACGACCCACATCCAAAAAATAGCTCCAGGTCCACCGACAGCAATAGCGATGGCAATTCCTGTAATGTTCCCTGTTCCTACACGTGCCGCCATACTGATGGCGAATGCTTGGAACGGTGAAATGCCTTCTTTTTCTTTTCTTCCTTCTTTCAGAACAAGTACCATTTCTTTCATCATTCTGATTTGGAGGAAGCGTGATTTATACGTAAAGTAAATCCCTACTCCGAGTAACAGAGCAATGACAATATAAGTCCAAATAAAATCATTTGTATGTGTTAAATAAGATAGCAAAGCTTTTTCGTTCATAACATCACCTCTTCGAATTCATCACTGTTCTTTTTAAAAAATACTGAGATCCCACTCTTTGGCGAGCTTTTTCAGCATCATGACACCAGTAATACTATTTCCGCAATCATCAATGGCGGGGCCATAAATGCCAATTCCGCAGCCTGTCTGAAACGGGAATTCTCTTCTTGCGCTTGGCGGAACGCAAGCCATAATTCCTCCAGACACACCACTTTTGGCTGGCACGCCTACAAAAGCAGCAAAATTACCAGACGCATTGTACATGCCGCATGTCAGCATCAACGCCTTTGTTAGTCTTGCGATATCTTTGGGAATGACTTGGACCTGTTTAAAGGGGTGATAGCCATCACTTGAGATAATCAGTCCAATTAAGGCGATGTCCTCTGTTGTGACCTCGATAGAGCATTGCTTTAAATAGACCTCTAACGTTTCTTCGACATCTGATTCTAAGTAATTGGTTTCTTTTAAATAATAAGCAAGTGCCCGGTTACGGTGCGCTGTTGCCCATTCTGATTGATATACCTCTTCATTAACAGAAGGACGCTTACCTATTAAGTTTTCGATTAAATCGAAAATATATGCTAGCTTTTCTGTAGAAGTCTTTCCGGGAAGGATGGAGGATACGGTAATAGCTCCAGCATTAATCATTGGATTAAAGGGTTTCCCTGGCTTATGCATCTCAAGGCGGTAAATCGAATTAAATGCATCACCAGTTGGCTCTACATCTACCCGATCCAAGACGTAAGGAACGCCTCTTCCTAAGCAGGCAGCTATAAAGCTGATGACTTTTGAGATACTTTGCAGGGTAAAGGGAACGTCCCAATCACCATAACGTACAGATGATCCATCTGGGCCTATCACGCTGATACCAAGTTGAGAGGAATTCACTTTTCCGAGTGCTGGAATGTAGCTAGCATTTTGTCCGTTTTTGTAATACGGACGTATTTCTTCTGCCCATTGATCAACAGCAGGCTGGCATGCGTGTTGTGTATTATTAGAAATTTCTGTTTTCATACGATTCCTCCAATCAAAAATCAAAAAGTACCCTATTGAATTGGCGGATGACAAAAAATGCGATCAAATAGGCACGAAAACATGTTACACATCTTCAATGAACTTGTCATGCGCTGCTTGTACCACTCCTTTACACCTAAATATATGTTCAAATGAAGGCTTTGGCGGCGAAAAAACAAAAAGGGTTTTTAGTGAAAATTCAGAAAACGCTTACATATAGTTTCACTAAAATTGTTCATTTAATTTATCTTGGAAACTACACAATCTGACGAAAATCTACAGAAAAACTTACAAATAAAAATCGGTATGTCGACAATTGTCTAAACAATTCCCATTATTGTAGACAATCACCAAAGAACAGAATAGCTGAAAGGTCACCTTGATGACTCGGAGAATAGTCATAAAAAAAGATTTTGGAGATGAAAGGCACAGTGAAAATTATTTTTTTGCTCATTGTGAAGAAAAGAGTCTCCTTGTATACTGTGGCTATGCAAACAGGGGAAGGGATGTCAGTCACTTGAGTTTAAACCAGCTTGTCAAAAAAGACGCATTCATTTTAATTTTTATGGTGGTCATTGTGCCGCTTGCAGGAGAGCTGAAGTTTTATCCTGTGAACGAGACATTTCGCATCAGTTTTGGGGCACCTGCGTTTTTCTTTTGTTTATTGCTCTTAAGAAAATCAAGACCGTTTCTGCCGGGATTGTTAACAGGCGCAGCCATTGTCCTTTTTCGGGTAGGCTTAGATTTGATTCAGCAAAAGGCTGATCTGGCTGTGTCATTTTATCAGCAATTTCCGAGCTTCTTTTTTTACTTTACTTACGCTTTTCTTTTCTTTGTTGTCCGTACGGGACGTTTTAAGCAGCGCTCCATTTTTATTGGACTGATTGGTCTTATGATTGAGCTGCTTGCTGATTTTGTCGAGCTGTTTGTACAGTTTTTAGTGTTTGATACCACAATCACCTTTTCAAAGCTGAGTGATATGGTGCTCATTGCATTTGCTCACAGCTTTGTAGTTATCAGCTTTTTTAATATGATGAGGCTGTATGAGGCACAATCAAGAGAGAAACAAATCATGAAACAAAATGAGCATATGATGATGGTCATTTCGAATTTATATGAGGAAACGGTTCACTTAAAGAAGACGTTAAATCATACAGAACACATTACACAAGAATCATACCGGCTTTACCGTGTGCTACATGAACACGAAGCAGGAAAAAACGTGAGTCAGGAGCTGTTGAAGCTCGCAGGAGAAATACATGAGGTTAAAAAGGACAATCAGCGTATTTTCGCTGGACTTTCGAAGCTGATCTCAAAAGAAAATATGCAAGACTATATGAGAGCTGAGGAGCTCGTTCAAATTGTGATCCGCATTCAAGAGAAATATGCGCTGTCTCTAGAGAAGAACATTACTTTTACATCTGATATACGAGGCATTCACTTGCATGATTATCATGTGTTCATTTTCTTATCACTGATTAATAATTTAATGGCAAATGCAGTTGAAGCAATAGAGGATAACGGGGCCATCTCACTCGTATTAAAAGGCAGTCATGATAAAATAGAGATTCGGGTTGAAGATGATGGACCGGGTATTCCTGAGAAATTAAGAGAGGTTGTCTTTGATCCAGGCTACACCTCGAAATTTGATGCATATGGTACACCGTCTACGGGGATTGGTTTATCCTACGTGAGAGAGCTGGTTCAAGAGCTTGGAGGGCAAATCAAGATTGAACAAAAAGAAGCAAAAGGTACAGCTTTTCAGCTTGTCCTTCCAATACAAAATTTAATACAGAGAGGGTGAGTGTATGCGATTTTTCATTGCAGATGATGATCGTGCAATACGCTCGATTTTATGTCAAATCATTGAGGATGAGGATTTGGGAGAGGTCGTGGATGAAGCTGATGACGGAATTGGATTAGAAGCTCATTCATTGAACCTGAAAAAAGTAGACATCCTTTTGATTGATCTTTTAATGCCAGCTAGAGATGGTATTCAAACAATACGCCATATTCACCCTGAATTCAAAGGCAAGGTCATTATGATTTCTCAAGTAGAGGCAAAAGAGATGATGGCAGAGGCCTATGAACTTGGGATTGAATATTATATTCATAAACCCGTCAATCGAATTGAAATTGTCAGTGTCATTCGAAAGGTCATAGAGCGTATGAAGCTGGAAAAATCCATTTATGATATTCAAGCTTCCCTTCGGCATGTGCTGCCATTAGAGCCAGTGATTTCTCATGATGCGGGCGCTGGGGCGAAGCGAAGAACGATGAAAGAGGCAGGGGAATTCCTCCTATCTGAATTAGGAATTGTTGGAGAGAGCGGCTCTAAGGATTTACTAGAGATATTGATCTACTTACATGAAACGCAGACAGCCAATTCCCATGAGATCAATTTTCCTCCACTCAAGCAGCTGTTTATCAAAACGGCGGAGAGAAAGCTGGACCATGGTGCGACCGATGTGGAAGTGATGCGGGAAGTGAAAGCAGCAGAGCAGCGAATTAGACGAGCTATTCATCATTCCTTAAACCATTTCGCTTCACTAGGGTTAACAGATTTCTCGAATCCTAAGTTTGAGCATTATGCGTCAAAGTTTTTTGATTTTACCGACGTCAGCCAAAGAATGAAAGAAATGCAGAAGGCATCTTCACCCGCAGGGTCAACAGGCAGGGTCAATACGAAGAAGTTTGTGCAAATTTTTTATTTTGAAGCCAAGCAATTATTCGAAGGAATGAACTAAGGAAAATCTGTTGGAATGATTGGAGAAAATAAACAGAGACAGGATGCTCTTTTCTAGAATCGGTCTTGCTCTTGTAGGTGTCTTTGTTATTTATCCGATCATTCTGATTTTTCTTTTTTCTTGAAAATAAAACTCTCCTATGCAATCGTTTGTTAAAATAGTGAGGTTAGACTAGAATGTCGGAGGTTTTATTTTGGGAAAAATTAAACGAAATGCGCTCTGCCCATGCGGAAGCGGAAAAAAATATAAACATTGCTGTGGTCAAAAGTCAGGCGGAGAACAAACGTCTGAACTTGTGTTTAAGGAAGCTGTTCAAGTTCAAAAGGATTTAATGAATTATGCCTTCTCTAAGCATCAGAGAGCAATCAATCAATTCATTAATGAGTTTTCTTTTCTTGCAGATATGGATAAAGAAACGCAACAAATCTCAGTCTTTCATTTGAGTGTATGGGGCATCTTCTTCCGTCCATTAACAGATAAGAAAGAGACGATCTTCCATGAATTTCTGACAAAGAAAGCAGAGGATATTACCCGTCCGAAAACAAGACAGGTGGTTCAATCTTGGACAAACATGGAGCCATCTTTACTTTTATTAAATGAAAAAACGGACGAGTCTCTTTTCTTCGAGAATATGGTAACAGCTCAGAAGGTTGAAGTTGATGTGAAGCCGAATCAAACGGTACTGCCAGAGAAGGGCAGTCTTGTTCTGGGTTTTCCTGTTCAGTTTGGAGAAAAAGCAGAGTTTTTCATTCAATATACGATGTTTACGAAAGAGTTTACAGATACGCTCCTTCTTCAGGTTCGCCAGCTCGTTGAAGCGCACGAAGCAAATGGAGGCGCGCGTAGCACATTTATGAGAGAAGCCTTCCCTGAAGTGCTGAAGCGTATGTTTGCGAAGCAAGAAGTAGAAGAAACGGAAGCGTCTGTTCCAACAGAAGGCGGTACAGGACTATCAGCAGACCGTATGAACTGGGCAAGTGATGTTCAGCTGGAAACAGCCAAACTGATTGAAGATGGCATGAAAGAGCACGGTGACCAAAGCCTCACAGATGGCGCTTTAACGGTTTGGAAAGCTTACTGTGATCAGAAATCACCTGTGATCCGTAAAGCAGCGTCGTTTGCTGCGGGAATCGAATATTATATTCATTCGCTTGCAAGTGATGCACCACTTTCTCAAGCCCAAGTGGCTAAAAAGTATGGCGTTAGTGCGTCTACTGTATCGAGCCGTTTTAAAGACATTGAAAAAGCGGTCAAAGAAGAGCAAGAGGCGGCTGTATAATGTAAATGAAAAAGACGCGGCACCCTTTAGGGAGCCAGCGTCTTCTTTTCTTATTACCTTGTTTTGATAAAGCCGTTCATATACTGCTCTGTTTGATAATCATTGAGGTCGATTTTCCACTTGTCGTCCCCATTCCGCTTCATTTTCACTTCATATTCAACTGGGCTGGAGACTGGAGGAAGCTTTTCGAACTCAGATGCGTACATCTTCAAGATTTTCTTATACAGTTCTTCTTTCGAACGAATCTTGCCGTTGTAGAACTCATCTTTTTGCTTGTCCAGCTTGTCTTTTAAGTTAGAGGCATCAATGCCTGTTACTTGAGCGGAAACCTTCGCTTCGTCATCTGAAATGGTTTTCACACTTGTTTCTACTTTGGCTTTATCCTTCATTGTGTTTTGCATGCGTTTGTACATGGACAGGATATCACGATCGCTCACTTCATTTCCGTATATGCTTGCACTTCTCTTGAAGTCTTTCACAAACATTTCATGATATTTATTGACGATATCCGATTGGTTGTCACCTGTTAATTCAGAAAATTGATCGTTCTTTTTGTCAAAGACAATGATATCAGTATAAGCGGATAGCGCTTTTGCGGGGTTATCCAGTTTTGTTGCTGTATCTAGTCTTTTGTTGCCATCTAGTGCAATTTCGATTGAATCACTGTTTTTCTTGATGCTGTCTTGGTACACGAATTGATATTTCTTGCCTTTATCTACTAGGAAATAAAGAGCACCAGATAGTGATTTTCCTTTATTCAAAGATTCTAGATCAAGGCGGTCTTTACTGCCGTAGAATTTTAAATCGGAGACTTTGGCATCGTCCTGATAAAGAGAGAAATCAGAGTTATATAAGGAAAGGGCTTTGTCACTTTTGTTGGTGATCGTCACGTTGACTTTTAACACCAATTCATTGTCACGCAGTGTAGTTGTTGAGTCTTCTGGTAACGTATATTCGTAACTATTCACTTTTATCTCGGCTGTTTTCGTAGATTTTTGTTCAGCGTTGGTTGATTTTGATGAGCTCTGGCAGGCTGCAGAGATGATCATCACGAATGAAATCATGAGGAGTGCGCTTAATTTCTTTAGATTCACAGTTGATGCTCCTTTGCTTTTCTTTCGTCATTCCCTTCCCATATCTGACTAAGAAAAAAGAAACAGATAGAATGGTATATTCGGGTGTTAGAGGGGAAAATCTCCTAATGACGATTTGCACTATTCATTCTATCGAATTTCATTTGCAGCGAGGAATAGGTTTTAGTCCCTATCTTTGATAGATTTTTACACATTTTCCTATAAAAAACGGAATTTTGTAAGCTGAGTATACTGGTTAATAAGGATTATTTTATCTTTTTATCGTGGTTTTTAAATGTTTTTTGTATAAAAATCTTGAAATAAAGGTAGTTATTATGTCGCAGGGCGGTGGCGGATAGCGAAGACGACAGCCTGTGCCGGTCTGGTGCATGCCACTTTTGCAAAATGCGTTGATACTAATAAATAGCTTGTCCGCGATGCTTTTACTCTTTAATCTGTAAGCCGCTTGCTTCAGCATTCCCGTTTCAGTTCTGATCATTTGGAGGATTTTGTTTTAGTTTATCTCCATCATACGACCTTTTGTTCTCGAAGCGTCCACCTCCAGATTGATTTTCAGGAGCAGGATACTTGAATGTTGAAAATGATTCGTGGGAAAATAAGGGTGATTAAACAGCCAAGGGAGATGAGGGTTTGAAGAAAGTAACGCTTGGACGAACTGATTTACAAGTGAATCCGATAGGACTTGGAACAAATGCAGTAGGTGGCCATAATTTATTTCCGAATCTAAGTGAAGATGCAGGTCGGGAGCTTGTGGAAACGGCTCTTGATCAAGGTGTCAATTTCTTAGATTCTGCTTTTATTTATGGGCTGGGCCGTTCAGAAGAATTGATTGGCGAGATCATTGCCAAAAGAGGCGGTAGAGAAACACTCGTCCTTGCGACAAAAGGGGCTCATAAAGAAGTAAACGGGCAAATTGAACTTGATAATAGCCGTGATTTCTTAAGGCAGCAGGTCGAAGACAGCTTGAAAAGGCTGCAAACAGATTATATTGACTTGTACTATATGCATTTCCCAGACGGGCGCACGCCGCTGGATGAAGTGGCAGGTACATTAAAGGAATTGAAGGATGAGGGGAAAATCAGGGCAATTGGGGCATCAAACCTTGATTTTGAACAGCTTCAAACCTTTAACCGAGATGGATACTTAGACGTCTTTCAATCAGAGTATTCTCTGCTAAAGCGTCAGGCCGAGCAAGACCTTCTCCCATACTGCGTGGAGCATGGCATTTCCTTTATTCCTTATTTCCCGTTGGCGTCAGGCTTGTTGACTGGAAAATTTACAAAGGATGCGACATTTGATGATATTCGGGCAAAGAACCCGCTTTTCCAAGGTGATGCATTCCTTCAAAATCTCGAAAAAGTAGACAAGCTGAAGGCCATTGCACAAGCAAAGCATGCAGAAACGGCACACGTAGCGCTGGCATGGCTATTAGCGCAGGACGGCATTGATGCGATTATTCCTGGCGCAAAACGAGCAGAGCAAGTCTTGCAAAACCTAAAAACAAACGATGTTCAATTAACAAAAGAAGAAATCAACGAAATCAATCAAATCTTTTCTTAACATAAAAAATAAGGTGCCGAGCAGGGTACTGACCCCATCAGATGAGACAAATAAAAAACACCTTCAAGTTTGAAAATGGATCGTTGTGATCCGAAATAAAACATGGAGGTGTTTTTTCTATGGGGACAAGAGTGAGTTATCCGGTTGAAGTCAAACAGAAGGCTGTAGAAATGAGATTGGCAGGCGTACCTATGAAAGAGATTATGCAAAAATTGAATATCAAGAATAAGACGCAGGTTCAGACATGGGTGAGGTGGCATAAGGCTGGGGATACACACCGGTTTGAACAGCCTGTTGGAAAACAATATACCTATGGAAAGGGTCCTGAGTACTCTTCCGAATTAGAGAGACTTCAGGCAGAAAATCGCTATTTGAGTCAACAGAATGAAGTTTTAAAAAAGTACAACGAATTGGAAAGGAAGTTGATAAGGAAACGTCAATCAAACTGTTAGAAGAATTGTGCGAAACGATGACGATACAGGACACCTGTTTCCATTTAGGTATCTCACGCACTTCGTACTATAGATGGAAAAAGGATCTGACTCAGAATCACTCTAAAAGACAACTAGAGAAACAGGTCGGCACGTTGTGCCGAGAGCACAAGTATCGATATGGTTATCGAAAAATCACCGCCATACTAAAAATGAGCATGCGTATTAACCATAAAACTGTTCAACGTATCATGCAGAAAAACCAGTGGCAGTGCCGAGTTAAAATGAAAAAGCGTAAGAAGAATGGGCAGCCCTATGCCGTGGCTGGTAATATACTGGATCGGAACTTTCAGTCTGATCGCCCTCTTGAAAAACTAGTAACGGACATCACGTATTTGCCTTATGGACAGAAACAATTGTACCTTTCCAGTATATTGGATTTATATAATGGAGAAGTGATTGCTTTTAATATTGGTGATAAGCAGGACACAGACTTTATCTTAAACACACTTAATCAGCTCCCATCACTGCCTGAGAACTGCGTGTTACATAGCGACCAAGGTTCTGTGTATACATCTTACGAGTATCAGAAAGCTGTTCATAAGAAAGGCATTACCATGAGCATGTCCCGTAAAGGGACGCCCGCTGATAATGCCTCCATCGAATCGTTTCATTCCTCACTAAAGTCTGAAACGTTCTATCTTAACAGGATTGATCGAACTACGAACACCATTGTAGAACGCACTGTCAAAGAATACATTTATTATTATAACAACATTCGTATTCAAACGAAACTAAACAACCAATCACCGATAAACTATCGGCAACTGGCTGTTTCGTAAAGGTGTTTTGATCCCTGTCTCAAAAACGGGGGTCAGTCCCCAGCACCTTATTTTTTTATGCCATTGTGAGAGGAATCTTGATCACGAGCCGCAGATTTGGAGAACGATAAGTAAAATCAAGCGTGCCGTCTGCTTTTTTAACAAGCTGATGAATGATATATGTACCCATTCCTTGATGATCACCGCCTTTTGTTGAGCGGCCAAATGTTTTGAATAGATGATCTAATACGTGTTTTTCCATTCCCTTTGTACTGTTCTCACAATGAATCAAAAAGAGCCCGCTCCGTATGGAAGTCGTGATCGAGATGCTCCCTTCGTTCCCAGCTTGCTTCGCTTCAATGGCGGCATCTAAAGCGTTATCGAGCAGGTTGCCAGTAAAACTCACCTGATCAGCCTTAGAAAAAGGAAGAGAAGAAAAGGGTGCTTGAAGATCGAGTGAAAGGACAATGTCCTCTTTTTCAGCTCGCTGGAAAAAGGGATGAAGGGTTGAGGCCAAATAAGCATTTTCCCCTTTGATCCAAGGGACATATTTCACGTAATGCTGAATCAAATCCTTGATCTCATGCTCGTCATTTGACGTGGAAAAAGCATTTAAATGTCTGGCTGTTTCATGGTGTTTACTTCGCAGCTCAAGCAGCAATTCATTGGTTCTCGCTTCAGCATTGGTCAGCTCTTGTAGCCGTCCATTTAAATGGTGCTCCGTTTTCATCATCTTTAAGGAAAGGAGATCCGTTGTCAAAATGATGATAACAGTTAAAAGGGGGCTGAGCCCATTTCCGTGCGTGAGAAAAAGTGAAAGTCCTGAACAGGTGATGAGCACAAAAGCGCCTAATATCACGTAACCACTCATACCCAGCCAAAACCTTTTGTAAATGAAAAATGTGTAAAGGCACATGATACAAAAGGTCAGAAGCCACACCATGTTTGACGACAAAGGCAGAAAAGCTGTCGCGGCAGCTTGAACGGCAAGACCTAGCCAGATGAGCGTATATATGCGAAATCCAAGATAGAAAGCGTTCACGTTCGTTCTCCTTAAAAGTAGTATTTCTTAAAGTATTCCAATTGCTGCTTGGTCATCATGGCCTTTTTATCAGTACCTTCAAAAGACACGATAAATGAATTTTTGGCATACGCCGAAAAGTTCTTAATGTAATGAATATTAATGATAAACGAGCGGTGGGAGCGGATAAAATCTTTCTCAGCTAAATCGCCCTTTAACTCGTTGAGTGTTTGATACGTTTGAATATCTCCTGTTGTTGTGACAATGGTCGTCGACCTGCCCGTACGTTCAACAAAAATGACGTCTTTTTTCTGCAACACATGGATATCTGACTGCTGCTTGATGAGAAGCCGTCCATGAATGCTTTTCTCCTGCTTGGTGGACATGTAGCGCTCTAAGGATTTGGCGATTCGATCGGCATGGTAAGGCTTCATAATATAATCATGGACATTCAAATCAAAGGCATGGACAGCATACCCACTGTTTCCCGTCACAAATACAACATCCACATTCAGTGCGTGAGAGTGAATAAGGTCTGCTAATTCATAGCCTGACATGCCGGGCATTTCAATGTCTGCAAACAACAAATCAATGCCGCCCTGTTTGACCTTCTCATATGCATCCTCGGCTGACTGCGTCACAAAGGCAATGTCAACGGCCTCCATTCTGCCGACGATGGCATGCAGCTTTTCTAAATCCACTCGATAATCATCGACAAGACCTACTTTTATCATAAAAATCACCTATGACTCTTCTTATTATTTGTCTATTTTACCATTTGTTTTTTAAAATTGATCATTTCAAGACAGAAAAAGGACGTTTCGCGACATTTTTATGTCAGGTCCGCTTTATTTTTTCTATCATAGACGTAGATAGTCGAAAGGGGCGAACCAAATGATTACTCTCAGCGATTGCAGCTGCTGGTTTACAGATAAGAAAAAAGTCGTAAAGGCAATGAAGCATATGACGTTCTCCGTGAAGGAAGGAGAAGTCGTCGGCATCTTAGGAGAAAATGGCGCAGGGAAAACCACATTATTGCGCGCCGTTGCGACATTATTGCAGCCTACTCATGGAACCGTGAATGTTGCAGGCTTCGATACAGTCAAAGAAGCAACAGAAGTGAAGAAGCGAATTGGTGTCTTGTTTGGAGGAGAGACGGGGCTTTATGACCGTTTGTCGGCTCGAGAGAACCTTGAATACTTTGGGAAATTATATGGCTTAGATCAGCATGAAATCAAAGCAAGAATTGAGGATTTAGCAAAGCGGTTTGGGATGAGGCAATACATGGATCGCAAAGTAAAAGGATTTTCAAGAGGGATGAAACAAAAGGTGGCGATTGCCAGAACATTGATTCATGATCCTGACATTATTTTGTTTGATGAACCGACAACCGGTTTAGATATCACATCGAGTAATATTTTCAGAGAGTTTATTCATCAGCTGAAACAGCAAAATAAAACGATTCTATTTTCAAGCCACATCATGGAAGAAGTCAGCCTGCTTTGTGACAGTGTCATGATGATTCATCAAGGGGAGCTTGTGTACAAAGGAACGCTTCCAGAATTATATGCACAGGAACAAAGTGAAGACTTGAATTACATCTTTATGTCGAAGCTCGCAAGGGGGAATGCATAATGTGGAAAACCGTCTTTTTAAAAGAAATGACAGATTCGCTCAGAGACAGGAAAACGCTGCTCTTAACCGTGTTGATCCCTCTTTTGACGATGCTCGGACTCGTGTTTTTTTACGAAAGCATGATCGCTGATCCAGGCGATAAAACGTATACAGTCGCAATCAATGAAAAGCTTCCGTCCGATATGAATGACATGATCAAAGAAGTGAAAAACCTGAAACTTGAAACCTTTGATGACCCGCAGCAAGCCGTTAAGGACGGTGAGGCGAATGCTTATCTAGAAATGCCGAAAGATGCAGACGATATGCTTCAGCATCAAACCTCATTTGCCATTAAAGTCCATGGGTATCCAACAGATGATGATTCAGTGATTGCGGTTCAAATGCTGCAATCATTGCTTGAACAATATCAAAATCAAGTCGTAGAAAAGCGTTTAGCACAGGATCAGATCAAATCGTCAGTGATTCATCCGTTTGAGGTGCAATCGGTTGATGTGCAAGAAGGTGAAGATGGGGATGGAGAAAACGGGGTGACCACCATGCTGCTGTCGATTCTCCTTCCAATGATTTTAGTGACCTCTGTGATCTCAGGTGCTTTGCCAGCTGCGCTTGATATCGTAGCAGGTGAAAAGGATAGAAAATCAATTGAAGCCTTATTCCTGACACCGGCCAGCAGACTCCAGCTTTTAATTGGAAAATGGCTAGCTGTTTCTATGTTTGGTATATTAAGTGGCATTGTGGCGATTGGCATGCTGCTGCTCTCTACATTGCTCTTTACAGAAAAGCTGAAACAAGCACTGAACTTTGGAGATCAAGTGTGGAGCATCATCGGCGTTATGTTCGTGGCATTAATTATCTTCTCATTCATGGTCTCAATGATTGAACTGCTGCTCAGTGTCGTTTCAAGCTCAGTGAAAGAAGCACAATCGTACATGTCCATGATTATTACACTAGGTGTGATTCCGATGTTTTTCACCATGAGAGCAGGCGCTACGCAGCTAGATACGTATTACTTTGCGATCCCATTCCTTAATATTCATGCACTATGCAAGCAATTGATGTTTGGCATCGTTGACCCAACGTCGATTGCCCTGACGCTCGGCTCCTCGGCGCTGTTAGTCGTTATCCTGTTTGTCATCGTGAGAAGCTTGTTTATGAAAGAGAAATGGATGCTTGCGAAATAAAGAAATGACTTTAATTCATAGAGGGCGTAAAGGTTGTCGAGAAAATCTCGACAACCTAATTTTGTTTGAAATTTACAACCTTCCTTGTATTAGACAGAAAAATTGCTATATACCTTGCTAAGTAGGCCTTTATAATGCGTTCAAAATAAAAAAGATTGTAGAAAAACATTAATTTCTCTACAATCTGAATCCAGATGATATAAACTGCAATTTTTTATTTGTTAATGAGAGTTTTTTTTTTTAAAATTAGGTTAGTAATTGTTCCAATGACTAGTGAAACTAATAATGCTCCAACTATTGCACCTATAACTGGTCGTATAATCCCATCCCCAGGCATTATACTGAGTATAAGAATCAAGAATATAACTAAAAAAGATATAATGTAATCTTTTTTTCTAAAAATCAATTTTAATCATCTCCTTGTAGTTTAACGTATTGTAGTTGACTTTGAGATTTTACCGTTTTTATTACAGGTAATTTCATTTCTGACATCTTTATATTGAAGGACTATACCCACACCACTATATTCAATTCCATAATGAGCATTAAACCTTGTGAAGACTGTAGCTGATGTACCTTTTGCGTTTCGGGTTGTACCTTCTCCATAATTATCTACTTGCCATGCAACGCCTCCCCACCGCTTTTTAACATATCCATCTTTCCAATAAGCTGTTACAGATTTTCCAGTGTATTTAAACTCTCCTTTAGTGTACACTTCCCACAATGGAATGCCAACCCAGCTATAAGCCACATATTTTTTACTGACTGACCCTGTATATTTAGTTTTTGCACTTGCTGTTTTTGGCCCTATTGCTTTAACTACACTTCCTAATACAGGTATGTTTGATAGCGTATCGTTTTCTTCTTTTAACACATCCGGATTTTCAGCGGTTAAAATTTCTACAAAGAAAGTGTCTTCATTAGTGAAAATAACATTAACATTTTCGTTAATTTCCTCAACCTTGAAATTCCCATTTTTAATATTATCTTGCATATAATCATCTAGATATAGAGTTTTTGTTGATTCGTCTAGTGAACTTGTTTCAGGTAGAATTGTGGTGTTTTCTAATCTTTTGTCGATCTCCTTTTTTGTTTTTTGTTCTGTTCCAACTACATCTTGTAAAGTATCTTCTATTTCTTCATCTGATTTCACATTGTTTTCCTTTAATTCTTGAATAAATTCTTTTTCAGTTGTACTCAAATTTTTATTTTGTGTTGCTGAATTGTATGTACTTGCAAAAGCCCAGTTTTTTGGTAGTGAGTTTGGCGCGATTGAAATAAGCACTACAGTTAGTAATATAATAGATATTTTCTTAAACATGCCCTTCCCTACTGGAAAAAATAATAAAATCATGATAATTATAACAAAAAACCATATAATTATATAAAAATACATTATTTAATGGTTTTTTTCTATTTTTATTATGAATAACTGTTGGATAGTCATATTTTGTTGCGTGTGAAGTGATTTCATTAATTTTGCTTCTTTAAACTTTTTATTTTATACTCTTTCTATTTTTTAAAGTAAGATGAAAGTTCTTTGTATGTTGTAATCAAATATAGACTTCAATCAAAAAAAGACTAAAGAAAACCCCCGGGAACTAGTAGACTGACATAGCAGAAGGAGACACAAATAAAACACCCTTATTAGGCTGACATGCTACCAAATGTTTTTGGTGCGTGGTAGCCTAATTTTTCTTGGATACGCTCTTCATTATCATATTTGATGTAACGGTCGACTCGTTGCCTGACATCTTTTTCTGATATAGAGTTGAATTTAGTAAACATAAATTCCTCTGATTTTAAGCTAGAATGGAATGATTCAATCACTGCGTTATCCCAACAGTTACCTCGCCTAGACATACTGCTTGTGAGGTTCCTTGCCCCCAGCTCCTTTTGATATGCATACGAACTGTATACACTCCCTTGATCTGAATGTACAAGTACACCTTTAGGCAAATTCCTTTTCTCTAAAGCTGCCCTCAATGTGTCCAATATGAGTGATGTCTGTTGGTGATCATCTAGGGTATAGGAAACAACTTCGTTGTTGTACAAATCCATAATGGTCGAAAGGTAGAGCGTTCTCGATCCATACTGAATATAAGTAATATCTGTTACCCATTTTAAATTCGGATGTATTGCGGTGAAGTTTCGATTTAATATATTTGGGGCAATGATGACAGATTCCCCTTGTGATTTCCATTTCCTTTTACGCTTCACACGACATTGAAGATGGTATTTTTGCATGATGCGCTGTACAGTATTTCGGTTTCGTTTGATATCATATTGACGCTGAAGCAGCTTTCGGATTTTACGGTGGCCGTACCGGAACGACGTTTCGGTGCATAAGGAAATAATAGCCTTCTCCACTTGTGATTTTTTACATATTCCTTCGGATACCCAACGATAATAGGTCGATCTGGCGATCTGCAAAATACTTAAGACAGACGTTACTGTATAGTTCTTCCGTAATCTCTCGATCAAACACAAGGCTACCCCCTTTTCAACTCCTCTACGATCTCCAAATACTTTTTTAGAATTTCATTCTCCATCTTAAGGTGTTCAATCTGCCTATTCACTTTTTCCTCTTTGGATACATTGTCAGGTCCATGCCCGAAGCTATATTGTTTTCCAATTGGCTGATCGAATCGATGTAGCTGATTTCCTCGATACCACTTCATCCATGTTTTAATCTGAGATACATTCTTTATATGATATTTATCCATAATTTGTTGATTGGTAAAATGTCCGCTTAATTTATCTTTTACAACCGCCCATTTTATTTCAGCTGAATATCTGTTTTTTTTCATAAAAAATACCCTCCAAATTAGCACTTAGTTTAAGTGTACCACTTGAAGGGTGTTTTTTTATGTCCCATTTGACTAGGTTAGTCTACTATGATAGAGGGCGTTTTCAAGTGAATGCCGATCACCGTATGTTTTAGTCTAAGAAACCGAATTGATCCAAGTTCTCTAAATAAAATTGAAAATACTCGTCATGAATATCAACTGGATATTCTTCTAACTCATTTTCAATAAGTGCACCTACAATTAAAGCATTTATATACCTATCAAGCTTTTCGCAACTAGCTCTTACGGTAAATTCTGAAACATATACTCCATCTTTACTTTCTAAAATAATATCAATTCTTCTACCTTCTTGTTCATCAAGCAATAAGTGATTATATTCCCATTCTTTTACTTTTTTGGGATTCAAAGGATGGAGACGGTTGTGAAGTACTTGTTCACGATGATCCTTTTTTTCCTCATTCGAAAACAATTGAATCAATATACTCGGATCATCAATGACAAAACATTTATATATCTTAGTATATTCAAAGTGATCATCATTTACTAAATCTAAAATCTTTGTTTTTGAAAATTCTCTAGCTTTAAATTTAGACGTTATCATCTCAACGACTTGTTCTTTAGTAAAAGTCAATTGATCTTTTTTATATAAATACTGTTTATATAGCTTTTCGTAATTATACATGATTCACCTCTATTAATTATTTAACAGGACCTCCGTAGAATGAATGAGCTTTTGGAGTTCTTTTATATGGATGCCAGTGATAATAATAACCTTTCTTCGGCTTACCTTTGTATCTATCTACTTCTTTAAATGGTTTACCTTTTGTATTAGCTACAGCTGCAACAACTTCTGCCTGACTAGAAGAAATAGACCAAATATCCTTTTTTGACTTCATTCTAGCGATTGCTTGCGATTTACTTAGTCCTTTTCCAACATATACTCCGCCTTTAATAGCAGCTTCATAATGATTATATTTTTTTTTGCTTTTAGACCTGTGCTTGATGGCTTCTGTAGCAATTACATAACCAGCTCCTCCAACAATAATCACCGCACCGGTATGAAATAAAGCAGTCATAAAGCAGTTACTAATTCTAGCATAATATCAATGATAAAAAGTTTAAAATTACCTTAAAATAAGCATAAAGAACCCTTTTTTTGAATTTTTTATAAAAATGGAATTATTTATATTTAGAAGAGTTTTATTAAGGAATAACTTAAATAGAAAAAAGAGTTGGTGAATGAAAATGATGGTTTACTTTTATAATGAGTTAGGAAAGAAGCTAGTTCTATAATATAGTTCAATAGAAATAAAGTATGAGGAGTACATTTTGTTTACATTTCATCTTTAACACAGATAAGCAGAAAAAATCTTAAGTACAAAAAAGAACAATCAGGATTGAATACCTCATAGTGATCAAGCTAAAGAAATGGAACACTGATTATAGAAAGAAATGTTGTCAGGGGTAAGATAAATTGACTATATTCTTGTTTTTTTATGATAGAGGGGGGAACGTTCGCCAAACCAGATGATAAATTATAACAAAAAACGGGACTGACCCCCGTTTTTGAGACAGGGATCAAAACACCTTTACGAAACAGCCAGTTGCCGAAACTCTTTTGGTGACTGGCTGTTTCATTTCAATTGAATTCGGATATTGATATAATAATCAATATACTCCCTGACTGTTTTTTCTACAATGGCTGTTGTAGTGTTTGTCAGGTGGTGGAGATAAAATCCTTCTGATTTTAAACTGGAGTGGAAGGATTCGATGGGGGCATTATCAGCGGGCATTCCCTTACGGGACATGCTCATGGTAATGCTTTTTTTCTTCATCTCCGTTTGATAAGCATATGAAGTGTAGACCGAACCTTGATCGCTATGAAGTACGCAGACTTTAGGCAGTGTCTTTAACTGCTTCAATGTATCTAAAACTAGAGAAACATCCTGTTTATCACCAATCGTATAAGCCACAATCTCACTTGTATATAAATCTTTTATGCTGGATAGATAAAGCATTTTTTGCCCAAATGGCAAATACGTGATATCAGTCACCAATTTTTCAAGTGGCTTGGTCGCAGAAAAATCTCGTTTTAAGTGATTTTCTGCAATGTAATAGGGTTGACCGGTCTGTTTACGCTTTTTCACTTTCACACGACACTGCAAACCGTGGGTTTGCATCATTCGTTGTACTCTCTTATGGTTGATCTTCATTTCTTTGCGTAGAAGAGCCGTTATTTTACGATACCCATACGTATACTTGTGCAACTTACAAAGTGTTGAAATAAGCTTGATTAACCCATGTTGCTTTGAGTGATGATGATCTTGTTTTTTCCAACGATAAAATGTTGATTTAGCCACTTCAAATAGCTGACAGAATTCACTGACACTCACTTTATCTTTTACCGTTTCGTAGATCGACACGAGTGCTTCTTTTTCCACCACCTTTCCCATTCTCGGTACTTTTTTAATATGTCTATTTGTTGATTTAGATAGCGATTTTCTGTTTTCAATCTCTCGTTTTCATCTTGGTATTCAGGTCCTTTACCGTATGAATACTGCTTTCCAACAGGTTGATGAAACCGGTGGGTTTCACCATTGTGATACCATTTCATCCAAGTTTTCACTTGTGTTTTATTCTTAATTCCTAGCTTGTCCATGATTTCTTTTGTTGAGATTCCTGCCAACTTCATCTGAACCGCCTCTTCTTTTACACTTGCGGGGTAACTGACTCTTGTTCCCATACAAAAAACACCTCCAAATTGTTTTCAGGTATGATATACCCGATTTTCAACTTAAAGGTGTTTTTTATTTGTCTCACTTTATGGGGTCAGTCCCAACCGGGGGTTTTTCTTTAGTTCTTGATGAACTTTTCAACCAATGAGCTTGTTTTGTAGTCGTTCAAATCAAGTTTCCATTGGTCGATATCGTTTTTCTTCATGTTCACTTCTACTGTTTCTTCAGAAGATGATGGTCCTAATTTTTTAAATTCATCTGGATA
This sequence comes from Bacillus xiamenensis, assembly GCF_001857925.1. Taxonomy (NCBI): domain Bacteria; kingdom Bacillati; phylum Bacillota; class Bacilli; order Caryophanales; family Bacillaceae; genus Bacillus; species Bacillus xiamenensis. The sequence goes on along the minus strand of NZ_CP017786.1, from coordinate 1,340,088 downwards.
GATAGAAAGTAGATATTTCTGAGCATCATCATAAGATGCTGTACGGTTTTTGCTGTAGAATTCAGTTGCTTTTTCTTTTAAACGATCGACAAGCGGGCTTGCATCAATTGGTGTAAGTGTCACAGTCACGACAGCTTTATCACCGCTGATTGATTTTGTTTTCGTTGATACTTTTGATTTTTCAGCTAATGTTTCTTTTACAGCTTTTAGAAGCTTATCAAGGTTTTCGTCTTTTGCTGAGCTAGATGAAATACCAGAAGAAGAAATGTAGCCTTGTTTGAATGATTTATCAAATTCGTTTACGACAGTTGATTTGTTATCACCTGTTAGTTTTTCGAAATCGTCATTTTTCTTACCAAAAATCATGACATCAATATAAGAAGAAAGGGCTTTTGCAGACGCTTGAAGTGTATCTGCCTTTTTCATCAAGTCTTTTCCTTTAATATCGAATTCTAGTGTTTTGTCATCTTTTTCCGATCCAGTACCAGGCTCTGTGTAGACAAGTTGATAGTCTTTGTCTTTATCAACCACATAAAAAAGACCGCCTTTTAATACTTTGTCTGCATTTAGAGAACTTGAAGATAATACTTCGTTGTAGTCATCTGGAGAAATCGTAGACACCTGAGCGTCATCTTGGTAAAGTGTAAAGTTGCTTTTATCTACATTAAGAGGCTCTTTGCTGATGTTTTTCACAGATACGTTTACTTTTAAGACATACTGATCATCCTGTACAGATGTATCGTATTGAGGTGGTAATGTGTACTCAGCACTTTCTACTTTTACTTCTGCTGCATCAAGAGATTTTTTTGTATCGCTTTCTTTCGCAGCTGTTTTGTCTTTTCCACCACTACAAGCAGCAGCGACAACCGTTACACACAAAATCAGAAGAAACAGGGATAATTTCTTTTTAAACATGAGATGTTTTCCTCCTCGGGTTTTATGGTGCATTTCATTGGAAATCTTTAGATCATATCGTTCTTTTTGCACAAAAAGAAAAATATTGTATGTTTTTTACTGTAGAATGAAGCGAAAGTACTGTCAATACTTCAGTGCGTTTCAAAGATTGACCGGCTTCAAATAGTAAAAATGACACTAAGTTGATAGGAGAAACTTGTATTTTATTGTTTGAAATCTCCTGTAAAAACTCAATATTTTATATTTTAAGGTTTTGAGTCGGATTATTGAATAGGTTCAAATGACTGTTTTTGAAGAAGGTGTAGGAATTAGAAGGATTTTTATGACTTGTAAATGAGTATATAGTAATGAATATTATTTCCTGTTATGTGTATGGTTACTTGGTTTGTGTGTTGTTGACAGAGAGACACATGTCCAGCGAAATCTTGAGTTATTTAGACAGGCTGCCGCCACTAAACGTGTTTTTTCATGTCAAAATGGCAGTCATCTACACACAAACGCTACATAAAATAAAAGAGAAATGAAATGGAGGTGGATGTATGGCAGTGGTAAGAGCGACAAGCTCTGATATTGATTTAATGGCCAGACTGTTGAGAGCGGAAGCAGAAGGTGAAGGAAAGCAAGGGATGCTGCTTGTAGGGAATGTAGGCATCAATCGTTTGCGTGCCAACTGCTCTGACTTTAAAGGGCTGCGTACGATTCCACAAATGATTTATCAGGAGCATGCGTTTGAGGCGGTCACGCATGGCTATTTTTATCAACGAGCACGAGAAAGTGAAAAGGTACTTGCACGAAGGAACATTAACGGGGAACGATTTTGGCCTGCGAAATTCAGCCTTTGGTATTTCAAGCCGCCTGGAAATTGTCCAGCGACTTGGTACAATCAGCCGTTTGTGGCAAGGTATAAGTCACATTGTTTTTATCAGCCCACCGCCGAAACGTGTGAAAATGTGTATAACACCTTTTAGCTTGATGAACAGCACAATCCTTTTGAAACAAGAGGATTGTGTTTTTCTTTTTTTCAAAATGGGTAACCATTGTGTATCAACAAGATGCAGCACGTGATTGGAGGAAATGAAGATGTATCAAGATTTAAAAGGAAAAACAGCCATTGTGACAGGTTCGTCTAAAGGAATTGGACAAGCGATCGCCTTGCGTTTTGGACAAGAGCAAATGAACGTGGTTGTGAACTATAAAGGCGATGAACAGGGTGCTGAAGAAACGGTACAAGCCATTCAGCGGCATGGAGGTCAAGCGGTGAAAGTACACGCAGATGTCTCCAAAGAGGAGGGAATTCAGGCATTAATGGATGCAGCACTGGAGCATTTCGACGCATTGGATGTGTTTGTCAATAATTCAGGCTTTAACGGGGAAGAAGCGATGCCGCATGAAATGACGCTGGAACAATGGCAAAAAGTCATTGATGTGAATATCACAGGCGCATTTTTAGGAGCAAAGGCGGCCATTGCCTATATGATGGAGCATGATGTAAAAGGATCTGTCTTAAATATATCCAGTGTCCATCAGGAAATTCCGCGTCCGTTCAATGTTCATTATTCCACTTCCAAAGGCGGAATGAATATGATGACGAAGACGCTGGCTCTTGATTATGCCGAAGCGGGTATTCGGGTCAATGCGATTGCACCAGGCACCATGTCAACCGAATCGAATGACGATCTTCAAGATGAACAGAAAAAGGAAAAACAGCTTAAGAAAATTCCGATGAGAGCCTTTGGTGATCCGAAAGAGATTGGGTCTGCCGCTGCATTTCTTGTATCTAAAGAAGCTGCCTATATGACAGGTACCACATTATTTGTTGATGGAGGTATGACGCTTTATCCTTCTCAAATCAATGATGAATAGAAAAAACCATCCGCCCTATTAGCCGGCGGATGGTTTTTGTTCGTAGCGGTGTGCGGATTTGGCTGGTTTGCCGAGCAGCATAGGATACTTGCTCAAGAAGGAGATGCATGGCACCATGAGCAGCAATGTACCGAGCGTATAAAAGAGCGTCCAAGACAGGTGGGCTGTATCAGAAATATTGATGCCGAGTCCATAATAAACAAATGCTTTCATGATATCGATGATGGCAAATTGCAAAACGAGAATGACAATGGAATGACGTCCGAGATACGTCAAAATAGTGGACGTTTTCAATTTGAAGCTTAAATAAATAACGGCAGCTGAACCAAGCAGTGCACATACATAGAAAATAAATAGATCGCCATAGTCGTTGACACGCATATCAATCCGTGAATTAAAGCGTTGCATGTAAGCCGTCAGCACAAGCAACCCTGTACATAGAAGGAGGGTTGGATCTGTTTTTAATTCCACAAACCATTGCTTGGCTAAAAATCCAATTGCATAAAACACAACAGCCGTTAAGGCGACATTGGCATTCCAAGGGAGACTGTGGTCTAACAAGAAAGTAGAGGCATATCCAGCTCCTCCGCAAAGGAGCGTCAGTAAACTCAATACAGCTGGTTTTCCTTTTGAGAGACGATGCATAAAGAAAAATAAGATGTCCACTAAAAAGAGCGTCGTTAAAAACCAGATGGCTGGGTTGTGCGTCAGCCTTGCTTCATCTGCATTGGATATAAAAATACCTGTAAATGGAACAAAGGGATCAATATCCGTCTGCCCCTTAAAAGCGAAAAAGCGGGTAACAGAGAACCAGAAAACATACGTAATGATGGAGAAATAAAGATAAGGTAAGAGCAAGCTTTTGGCTTTTTTCTGAATAAATGACATAGCAGGAATTGAGGATGATCGAAACATCATACCTGATAGTAAAAAGAAAAGCGGCATATGAAAAGAGTAAATGAATTGCTTTATTGAATCAGGAATGGGTACGTGTGCCATGACGACGAGCAGAATACCGATTCCTTTAGCTGCATCTACCCAGTCGAGTCTCTTTTTCATCGCCTATCATCTCCTTTTTTTCAGCATTGTAAACCGTTCATTTTATATGTACCTCCACTATATAGAAGGTACACCTTCAATGCGTTTACAGTTCGCTAACGATTAGACGACACAATTGCGACCAGATGACAAAAGGTAAGATTTTGACATCTCCATGTTACATTTCCCATTTTTTGTGACAATGTAAAAAAGAAGCCATGTGATGATTGGCTTCAAAATAGTTCTGCGATTCGTTCGAAGGAGCGCTGTTTTTCTAATTGATCAAAGGAATTGTTCAGAATCATGATATCCTCCGTTTGATAGCGATCCATTAACATTTGGAGCTGCTCTTTCACTGTTTGCTTCGAGCCCACAACCATTCGCTTACGATTGTGTAACACTTTTTTCTTTTCCTGTTCAGTATAGTGATATGCCGCTGCTTCTTCTATAGAAGGAACGCGGCTGTCGAGTCCTTTTTCAACACGAAGCAGCCATAAATCTGTACTGCTGGCGATGCGGCTCGCTTCCTCATCTGTTTCATCGCAGATAACAAAGACAGCAAACATAGATTGTGGCTGACGAGAGAAAGCAGATGGAGAAAAGTGTGACTGGTACGTCTCAAAAGCCTTTTTGCCGCGTGCAGGGTGAATAAAATGGCCGAAAATATAGTTGATTCCAAGGGATGCCGCCTGCATGGCACTATTTTCTCCTAGTCCAAGCAGCCAAACCGGCGGAGGAGAGGGAACGAGCGGGGCAGCTTTCACTCCCGCATGCGGATGACCAGAAGGCAGGCTGTCAGATAAGTAAAAAAGAAGATCTTTCAGCTGGCGGTCAAACTGAGACAGATCCTTCTTCATGCCGTCCGTCAATGCCAGTCTCGTCCTTTCAATTCCGCCTGGAGATTTACCAACACCGATCTCAATCCGTCCAGGGTAAAGGGCTTCAAGCTGCCGCGCAACCTCTGCCACTTTAAAAGGGCTGTACTGCGGGAGTAAAATGCCGCCAGAGCCTGTCCGCAAGGTCGATGTATGTGCCGCAATATGAGCCATTAATATTTCAGGCGCCGTACTAGCGAGCCCTCTTGTGCTGTGGTGTTCAGCGAACCAATACCGCTCATACCCAAGTGTTTCCGCAAGCTGGGCGAGCTTCGTCGTCTGGACCAATGTCTCATGTGCTGTCTGCCCTTTAGGAATGGCGACTTGATCTAATATATGAAGTGATGGCATCATCAACATCCTTTCATCAATACGTGGAATCTCTATTCACAAGTATAAAGAAATACATGTATGGAAGGAAACGAAAGGGTGATCCTTCTTTTACATATACCTGAATTTTCTATATCAACATATGAAGCTGTGCCAATACTCTTTTCATTAGTAGAGATGTTAATCGGGAACATTCGACATTGTTTCACATGAAACACGTGATTTACGACATAAAGCATTTTTCATCAGGTTCTTTCTTTTTAAAAAAATATGACGTTGTTGAAACCTATGGTGAACATAGATCGTATATACTAGTAAATAGAAAAAAGAGTAAGAGGCTCCCATGTCATTTCATGAATTTTGTCGAATTTTCATGTATGATGATTTAACAGGGTCCATCGCTTAATAAATAGATTTTTATTATGCTGGAGGAGTGATTGATTTGGCGATTACATTAGAAAAAGGTCAACGTATTGATTTAACAAAAGGGAAAGCAGGATTAACTAATATTCTGGTTGGACTTGGCTGGGACCCTGTATCACAAGGCGGCGGTTTTTTAGGAAAACTGTTTGGTGGCGGAGGCGGCGCTGATATTGATTGTGACGCTTCAGTGCTGATGCTGAAAAATGATAAATTTACTGAAAATAAAGATTTAATTTATTTTGGCAACTTGAAAAGCAAATGCGGCAGTGTTGAGCATACTGGTGACAACCTGACAGGTGAAGGAGACGGAGATGATGAACAAGTCCTCGTGAACTTAAGCAAAGTGCCAGGTAATGTGAATAAATTGGTGTTCGTCGTGAACATCTATGATGCTCTTAGAAGAAACCAGCACTTTGGTATGATTCAAAATGCTTACATCCGCATCGTTGATCGATCAAATAATCAAGAATTAGTGAAATATAATTTAAAAGATGAGTATGCAGGTAAAACATCATTAATCGTTGGAGAGCTTTATCGTCACGAGAATGAGTGGAAGTTTGCGGCTGTTGGAAATGGTACAAATGATGTAAAGCTAGCCGATATTACGAGAAACTACATTTAACTTAGAAGGGAGAGGTTCCTGATGGGAATTTCTTTAGCGAAAGGTCAAAAAATTGATTTAACAAAAACGAATCCAGGCTTAACAAAAGTGGTAGTAGGACTTGGCTGGGACGTGAACAAGTATGACGGCGGACATGACTTTGATCTAGACGCAAGTGTATTCCTTTTAGATGCGGCAGGTAAAGCAAACTCTCCATCTGACTTTGTCTTTTACAATCAAACAACTGGCGGAGGCGGCAGTGTCGTACATACAGGCGACAACCGCACGGGTGAAGGAGACGGAGATGACGAGCAGGTCAATGTCGACCTTTCAACGGTACCAGCGAGTGTTGAGAAGATTTCATTTGTCATTACGATTCATGATGCAGAAGCGCGCAGTCAAAATTTTGGACAAGTCTCTAACGCTTACGTACGTATTTTAAATGCGGCATCAAATGAAGAGCTCATTCGATATGATTTGGCAGAAGACTTTTCGATTGAAACAGCGATTATTGTAGGTGAATTATACCGTCATGGCGGAGAGTGGAAATTCTCGGCTGTAGGATCAGGCTATCAAGGCGGACTTGCCCGTATTGCAACGGACTTCGGCTTAGATATCGGGTAATGACCCGTTTTCATATGTTTAAAGACAGGAGAGATACGATATGGCGATTCAACTTTCAAAAGGACAACGTGTCGATTTAACGAAAACCAACCCAGGACTGACAAAGGTGATGATCGGACTTGGCTGGGATACGAATAAATATTCTGGCGGAGCCGAATTTGATTTGGACGCTTCAGCTTTCTTAGTGGATGCAAACAATCGTTGTCAGCAAGATACCGACTTTATATTCTATAATAACCTGCAGCATCCTAGCGGTAGTGTGACTCATACAGGTGATAACCGTACGGGTGAAGGAGATGGAGATGACGAGCAAATTCTCGTTGATTTCTCAAAAATTCCTGCTAACATTGATCGTATCGGAATTACAGTGACGATCCACGATGCAGAGACGCGCAACCAGAATTTTGGACAAGTCTCTAATGCATTTGTTCGTGTTGTAAATGAAGAGGGCGGGGAAGAATTGATTCGCTTTGATTTAGGGGAGGACTTCTCAATTGAAACAGCTGTTGTGGTATGTGAATTGTACCGACACGGTAGCGATTGGAAGTTTAACGCAATCGGAAGCGGATTCTCTGGCGGACTTGCAGCTCTTTGTCAAAATTATGGATTAGAAGTGTAAATAGGAGAAACAAATCAATTCAAGAGGCGCTGCCAATGACTCATATGAGGGCCTTTTCCAAAGTGAGAAAGAAACAGCGATCAAGAATAACAGCAGGCGAAAGCCTGCTGATGCTTCTACACTTATAGGAGGAAAACCAGTTGGACATTTTGAAACATATGTTGGACACGTATGCCTCGTTTTTTGATTGGCAAATGTGGGCAGAGGTATTAACAGACCCTGTCTCTTGGGGGCTCATTGGAACCCTTGTTGTGCTTGAAGGGTTGTTGTCAGCGGACAACGCACTTGTATTAGCTGTCATGGTGAAACACTTACCTGAAAAGCAGCGTAAAAAGGCATTAACCTACGGATTAATTGGCGCTTATTTCTTCCGTTTTCTATTCATTGGCGTAGGAATGCTTCTTATTAAGTTCTGGTGGATTAAGGTTCTAGGTGCTGCATACTTAGCTTGGCTTGTCATTAAGCACTTCTGGTTAGGTGACGGAGATGACGAAGCGAAGGAATTGAAAAAAGAAGGCTGGATGATTCGTGTATTTGGCGTCTTCTGGGCAACCGTTATTTCTGTAGAAATTATGGACCTTGCCTTCTCGGTGGACAGTATTCTTGCCGCATTCGCTGTATCTGAGGAAGTATGGATTCTTCTCTTAGGCGGAATGCTGGGGATTCTCATGATGCGTACAGTGGCACAGTTATTCCTTGTGCTTATTGACCGTATACCAGAGCTTGAGAATACGGCATTTATTCTCATAGGGATCATTGCTGTGAAAATGGGCTTGAGTGCTGCTCATATTGAAATCCCGCATCTCGCATTCTTTGCGATTATCATCCTAGCATTTATCGGAACGTTTATTGTTCATAAAATCAATAAGAAGAAACATCAAGTTGTGACAAACGAAGCTGCGGCTTCAAAAGAAGAATAGGACGATTGAAAAGGAATGGAGTTGACTAACGGCTCCATCCTTTTTTGAATCATCAAGTCATTTGTTCGATTTTCTCTCTAACAACAGGAGGTGGCACTGCATGCGATATTTTCGTTTTTTATCAGAGGCGAGGCAGCACGATATATTTTTTAAGCGGCCGGCGGCGATTCATTCATTGTCGCCAAGGCATGTACTTGCGCATGCATTAGGTGCTACTTTATATATGCCTGCGACCAGACAGGATATAGCAGATATGCTGCTTTCGCAGAAATATGAAGCGCTTTGCTCTGTTGTGTTTTGTTTGGAGGATGCCATTGGTGATCAAGAAGTGGACATGGCTGAACAGAATCTAGTGGCACAACTGACCTTCCTTTCAGAGAAACTCACTCATTCACCAGAAACGGCTGAGCATTTGCCGCTTTTATTCATTCGGGTTCGTTCGCCAAAGCAGCTGCTCAATATGGCAAACTTGCTTGGGTCCTCCCTTCATTTACTCACTGGTTTTGTGTTTCCGAAGTGTTCTGTTCACAATGCAAAGGAATATGTGGACAGCTTGAAACAGGCTTCAGCACAAACGAAGACAAAACTCTATGGAATGCCTATTTTGGAAACACCAGATTTATTAGAAAAAGAAACGAGATATCAGGTGTTGTCTGATTTAAAGCAGATCATGCTGAATGATGAGGAATATATGTTGAATATTCGCATTGGGGCAACGGATCTGTGTGGATTGTACGGCATTCGCCGTGATCGCGAGACCACCATTTATGAAATCAGGCTCATTGCTGAGTTGATCACAGATATCATCAATTATTTTGGCCGTTCTTTTGTGATATCTGGTGCTGTATGGGAGCATTTTGGACCCGCACGAAAAGAACCAAAACCATTCATTCGTGCTCTCTCTAAGGGCGGCGAGCCTTTTTCATCTGAGCCTGATCACATGCAAGGCCTGCTCAAAGAGACAAGGCTGGATGTGGCAAACGGCATTCATGGAAAGACAGTGATCCATCCAACACATCTCAAACCAGTTCAAAGCATGTATGTTGTGACAAAGGAAGAGTACATGGACGCATTAAGCATTTTGGAGCATGCCGATGGCACAGTTGGAGTGATGAAGAGTGCATTCTCTAATAAGATGAATGAAACGAAGCCACATTATCGGTGGGCCGAGCACATTTTAATGAAGTCAGACATTTACGGGGTGTTTCATGAAAATAGAAGCTATATCGACATACTTACAGAATCAGAAGCGGCATACACTGAACATCTTGGCACATATGAAGGTGGAGCTTGATCTCAAAGAGGGGGCTCTTCAGCTTGAAAAAGAGCATCTGTTTGAGATGGCGGCAAGGGTGAACAAAAAGAGAGCCTTTTTATTTGTTAGTAAGGTGCTTGGTAAACATCTGCCTGTTCACCCGCTGAAACCACTTCTTGTCTCAGGTCTTTTGGCAATGGTTTATGCCAAAGAGCAAACGGGCCAGACGCCCCCGCATCAAGACCATCTAGTAAAGGCACTAAAGACGGAAGACCATGCCATGTTAACCGAAGCATATACTGCTCTTAAAAAAGAGAAGCTCATGACGGGCAAACAGCCTATTGTGATCGGTTTTGCTGAAACGGCAACAGCACTTGGTCATGGTGTCTATGACGTGATAGATGGAGCATCTTACATTCATACGACACGTGAACAGCTGCTAGATCTTGATCCTGTATTGGTATTTGAAGAAGAGCATTCTCATGCAACGGATCAGCTTTGTTATGCTGACGAAGCCCTGCTCCTGACTGACCGCCCCGTTGTATTAGTAGATGATGAGGTCACAACAGGCCGAACAAATATGAATATCATTCGGGATCTGCACGCAAAGTACCCAAGACAATCTTATACCCTGCTGTCCATTTTAGACTGGAGAACACCTGCGCATGAGGAAGCTATGCTTCAGCTTCAAGAGGAGCTTGGCATTCAGATCACATCATTGTCTCTATTAAAAGGGCAGATGGTCTTTCGGGGTAAAACGCTGGATGAGCCTTCTTATTCATATGAGATTACTGCACAGGAGAAAAGACCAGCACTCTCTTTTCATTCACTTCAATCTTTCTTTCAACACGTTCCGTATTCACTTTCCTATGCAGTCAATTCGGCTGGCCATTCGTCATATATACATGAAACGGGTCGTTTCGGTTTAAGCGCAGTGGATACGGCCGCCATTGATCAAGCAGCTGCTGAGGCTGGACTAAAGCTGCGGCAAGAACGCAAAGGGAAACAGACACTCTGCTTAGGGACAGGGGAGCTGATGTATGTGCCGATGAGACTGGCAGCCCATATGGGAGAAGGCGTTCTGTTTCATTCGACCACAAGAAGCCCGATTCATCCGGTCGAAAAGGAAGGGTACGCTGTCCAGAACGGGTTTGCGTTCATGAGTCCAGAGGATTCCCGTATTCAGCACTACGTGTACAATATCCCTAAAGATCAGTACGATGATGTCTTTTTGTTTTTTGAGAAAAAGGTGTCTCAAGAAGCTTTGATGCCGCTGATCCACTTATTTGCTGAGCGGCATGTGAAGCATGTGCATATTGTGACTTTATCAGATGAGGTGAAGGTGAATGGCTAATGTGTATACAAAGATGGGAAGTTATCCAGAGCAGGACGTAACCTTCTTACTCAAGGATTTATCATCGATTGAGATGGAGAAAAGTACAGAAGAGCGGGAGCGCTCTATTCAGAGCGGTGCACATTACTCAGACATGCTGCCAATTGAATACAAGCCTACGGCATCTTATATGGACTTATTCTATCAATCTCTTGAAGAAAGTAAGCAAAAGGTAGCGGAAGCTGTAGCGATTGTGGCAGAACAAATTGTGAAAAAACGAGGCTTTCAAACCGTACTTTGCAGCTTGGCACGAGCTGGGACACCGATCGGGGTGCTCATCAAGCGGTATATTCGAAAGACGTATGGTCTTGATTTGCCTCATTATAGTATTTCTATTATTCGTGACCGAGGAATAGATGAGAATGCGGTGCATTATATGCTAAACCAACATCCAGGCTTTGAGATTGCCTTTATTGATGGCTGGACCGGGAAAGGCGCTATTTCCAAAGAGCTGCAAAAGGCTGTGCTTGATTTTGAACATAAGAATGGGATTCGTCTTTCTAGTGAGCTGGCTGTGCTTGCTGACCCTGGCTATTGTACAAATCTATACGGAACAAGAGAGGACTTCCTCATTCCAAGTGCCTGTCTGAACTCGACGGTCTCTGGACTAGTCAGTCGAACGGTACTAAACAACCGCTGGATCAATGCCGATGATTTCCATGGGGCCAAGTATTATGAAGAGTTGCTGGATGAGGATGTGTCTAATCTGTATGTAGATACAATTGAAGAAGCATTTTCTAATCTTGATTCAAATGTACAAGAGAAAGCAGACATCCTCGTCGCACAAGGAGAACCTGCTGATTGGCGGGGGATGACTTCCATTGAAACAATCGGTCAAGCATTTCAAATTGAAAATACGCATTTGATTAAGCCTGGTGTTGGCGAGACGACTCGAGTGCTGCTCAGAAGAATCCCATGGAAAATACTGATTCAGCCAGGGTCTCAGGAGAAGCTGAAGCATATTTTGCTTTTGGCAGAGGATAGAGGCGTTCCCGTCATTGAATATGCAAATATGTCCTACACGTGCTGCGGGTTAATTCGCCCGCTGGAGCAATCGTCATGAAGAAAATAGCGTTTGCCAGCGATTTAGACCGGACACTGATTTACTCGCATCGAATGCTGGAGCAGTTTGCATACAAGGGAGCATATGATGTCATCGAGGTGCTGGATGATCGGCCACTTTCCTATATGTCTGTTGAAACGAAAACATCCTTACAGGCCATTTATCAAGCAGGATGGCTGATCCCAGTGACGACAAGAACGACCACGCAATATGAACGAATCACTCCCTTTCAACAAGAGATCAAACCAGAGTATGCCATCACGACAAACGGCGGCTGCATCCTTCATCACGGCAAGCCGCTGGAGGAATGGCAGACCCTTGTAGATGAGAGATTGAAAGAGTGTCTGCCCGTCAGAGATATGTTGAGGGAAATAGCTGAACTGCCAATTGCCGCCTGGGTCAAGCGGACTCGGACAGCTGATGGGAAATTTCTTTATTTGATCATGAAGGACGAGTATCTTACTCACATTCCGCTCGCTGAATTAAGGCTGTGGGGTGAGGAGAGAGGCTGGCAGGTTTCCCTTCAGGGCAGGAAGCTTTATTTTATTCCACAGCCGCTTCATAAGTGGGATGCTGTTGCCTTTCTAAAGGAAAGGCTGAACCTTGACTACGTATATGGTGCGGGCGATTCCTTGTTAGATGCCGAACTCATTCGTCAGGCTGATAGAGGCTATGCCCCAAGGCATGGGGAAGTCTTAGACTTTGATCGATCACTTGAACCGACGGCAGCATCTGGCATGGCGGCAGCGGATGAAATCGCCGCATCTGTCGCAAAGCAGATGACTGCGGCAAAAAAGCCTTCGATTCGATAGCAGAAGTAGAAGGCTGAATGATATGATAGTAGTAACTTTGGAAAAAATATAGGTGAAAGGAAGGAGCGGCGTGAGCTATAAAGAAATCAATGTGACCCAAACAAGGGCGGATCAGGAAGCCTGGAAAAACTTGCTGAAAAAGCCGCTCCCTGAACGAGATGGCTATGTCAAGGACGAGCATACCTTATCCTTGCCGAGTCTCGCCGCCCGGGTCCTTGGAACTCCGCATGATGCAACCGATTATTTTATTTACTTACATGAATTATATGAAACAGTCGGCACGCATATTTTAAGTGAAACACTCAACCGGCATATTGAACCAGAGCATTTTCAAGCGCTTCAACGGATTCATTTGATTAATCAGGAAGAAAAGGGATTGTCCGTGAATCGTTTTGTGGCTTTTTTAGATGGCGAGCAGCTGATTGTACGTCATCCAAATCCTGTGATGAACCGGCATATCCGCCTTTCATTAATCAAGGTGTTTGAGCATTTCAAGCAGCTGCATGATGGCGGATTTCAGCATCCTGATTTCCGCCGCGTTTTACTAGATGTGGTGAAGTTTTCAAATAACCATCTAGGGCCATGGCTGAAAGAAGTGAATATTGAAGAAAAAATGCCTGCTGTCATTTGGTATGGAGAGGCGAATAAAAGTCAGCTTTATTTTCTTTACTATGTCATGCTGATTGGCTGTGATGTGGTGCTATTTCATCCGGAAGGCAAGGATCCGTTTCGAGAATTAGATCCAGAAGAAAAGCTGACTTTTATTGATCAGTATCCAGGAACTTCAAAGCTTGAGCCGTTCCCTACTGAAAAGCCTGAGAGGAAATCAACGGTGGCGTACCGTTCGACAAGAGAGCTTGAAGAGGTGCTTCACACAGAAGATTCCATGCTGTATAAGCCATGGCAATTCAGAGATCATACCCCTCATTCCATTACGCTAAAGACAACGTATGATGAGCTGTTTTTAATTGCAAAGGAACGGTCGTTTATCCGCCCAAATTTCAAAGCAGATCGAGATACGATTCAAATTCCGAACCTGTTTGCCAAAATGATGGGGGTCACGAGAGACAAGCGTGAATATTGGGACCGTATCCACACGTTAATGGAGTGGAAAGAAACGAAAACGATCCGCCATTTTCCTTTTACGAGAGAAGTGACTTCGAATTATCAATTTCATTATCAGCATGCCCTTTCTCCAGCAGGAGAGATTGATCCTGAATTATTAATGAAAAGCAATGTATGGCAGTTTTCTCATCTATATGAGGGCACGCAGCGAGCGATAGCTGAGGCGATAGCTCGAATCTGCCAGCATCCGAAACTAATCAAAGAAGGCAATGAGACTGATCAGGATGTCCGCCTTTATTTATTCAAACAGAATCTGCATATTAGCCGCGATCTCATTGAACTCATTCAAACCTTTGATTATGCACAGACTGTACCGAAAGTGATTTTATACCATACAGAATATAATGGTGAGCTGACTCGTTCTGATGCGGCTGCCCTGATTTTCCTAAATGAAATGGGTGTGGATCTTTTCGTGTATCATCCAGCCGGATATCAGTGTATAGAGCGGTATATAGATGACCAATTATTTGATACACATTGGCTCGACGACATGGTCATGAATCAGGAGTTTAAAGAGCCGTCCATCGTCAGAAAGTTATTTCAATCCATTAAAAACCGATAAGGAGATCAAAGCTTATGACAAATACAAACGGTAATGACATCATTTCAATTGATAAAGAGGAGATCACGATTGAGAAGGCAGACGATATCCGCGTTCAGCTGCGCAATGATCCAGAAGTTCAAAACATTGCGAGACAGATTGATGCCAAAAATCAGCTCGAGCTACTTGAATATGGAAAACAGCCGGCTGTCGAAATCTCTAAGTTCTCTGACCGTATTCTGTCCATGATGCGTTCAACGAGCGTCACAGACTCAGGAACGATGCTCACGCAGCTTGGAAAAATTATGGATCGCTTTGATAAAAATGATTTTGACGAGCCAAAGGGTGGTTTGTTATCAAAAATCTTTAAGCGCGGCGGCAGCATGATCGAAAAGATTTTCAGTAAATATCAAACGCTCGGTGCAGAAATTGAAAAAATCAATGTGGAAATCAATAAATATAAAGACGAAATGACCAAATCGACTGTGACGCTTGAAGAAATGTATGAGCATAACATTCAATACTACTTGGAGCTTGAAAAGTATGTCGTAGCAGGTCAAATGAAAATCGAAGAATTAAAGCAATTGGTTCCTTCTTATGAAGAAAAAGCGGCGGGTGGAAACCAGCTGGCGCAAATGGAGCTGGATACGCTTCGTAATGGTATTCAAGCACTTGAAGAGCGTGTGTATGACCTTGATATGGCACGAATGGTGGCCCTCCAAACAGCACCGCAAATTCGTTTGCTGCAGCGTGGGAATACGAAATTAATTGGGAAAATCAACTCTGCCTTCATCATCACCATTCCTATTTTCAAAAATGGAATCATTCAAGCTGTCACAGCAAAGAGACAAAAGCTTGTGGCTGATTCAATGAGTGAGCTGGACAGAAGAACCAATGAAATGTTGAAACGAAATGCTGAAAATATTTCAAGCCAAAGTGTTGAGATTGCCAAGTTATCCGGTCGTCCAAGCATTGACATTGAAACGATTGAATCATCCTTTAATACGATTGTACAAGGGATGAAAGAGACGAAGCAGATCGAAGAGGAAAACAAACGATTACGTGAAGATGGCACAAAACGTATGCTTGAGCTTCAAGATCAGATCAAGCGGGCTGCCCTAGAGTCCTAAAAAAACAAGCTGTCTGTAACTAAAGTTGTAGGCAGTTTTTTTGTTTATTTGATTAAAATTTGAGAATAGAGGTTTTTATGAGGCCATTTTCGGGTAAATCCTGTTCAGGAGAATGGTTCACTCATGATTGAAAAAGTCTGGCAGCACGAGTATTCGACTTATTTTTTAGCACAATGAGGAAATTCCAGTAAAATATTGTCTGATGAGAGAAAATACCCCGTAATATGTAGTTTATGAAGCATTCTATAGGATTTAAGAGTAATACGGTGTATAAACCCTAATCACCAGACCTCTATATGGAATTCATACATATTGTGCGGAAATAAGCGAATTCTAAAGATTGTTCGCATCATAACGCGTATGTTACGGTTATAAAGATGCTAATTTGGAGGGAAAATATGAATTCTGAAGAGAGAAAGATCAAAATCAAGATAAATAATGTATCTAAAATTTTCGGTAAAAATGCTAAAAAAGCATCTCAAATGCTTGAAAAAGGGAAAACAAAAAGAGAGATCCTCAAAGAGACCGGCGCAACAGTTGGTGTCAATCGAGCAAATTTTGATGTGTATGACGGCGAGATATTTGTCATCATGGGGCTATCAGGGAGCGGAAAGTCCACACTTGTGCGGATGCTAAACAGGTTAATCGAACCAACCTCCGGCGAAATTTATATTGATGGGGATATGATAACAAATATGTCAAAGGATCAATTGCGTGAAGTGAGACGGAAAAAGATCAGCATGGTCTTCCAAAACTTCGCATTGTTCCCGCATCGTACAATTCTGGAGAACACAGAATACGGACTTGAATTGCAAGGTGTAGAGAAAGAAGAACGCCGCTCAAAAGCGCTTGAATCTTTAAAGCTTGTTGGACTTGAAGGCTTTGAAGAGCAGTACCCAAATCAATTAAGTGGCGGTATGCAGCAGCGTGTTGGATTGGCACGTGCACTAGCAAATGACCCTGACATTTTATTAATGGACGAAGCATTCAGCGCACTAGATCCATTAATTCGTAAAGATATGCAGGATGAATTGCTTGAGCTTCATACGTCTGTAGGAAAAACGATTATTTTCATTACCCATGATTTAGATGAAGCGCTTCGTATTGGCGACCGCATTGTCCTCATGAAGGACGGAAATATCGTTCAAATCGGAACACCAGAAGAAATCCTGATGAATCCATCGAACGAATATGTCGAACGTTTCGTTGAAGATGTTGACCTTTCTAAAGTATTAACCGCTGGTCATATTATGAAACGTGCAGAAACCATTCAGATTGACAAAGGGGCACGTGTTGCACTCACGCTCATGAAGAACCTTGGGATTTCGTCTATCTATGCAGTAGATAAGAAAAAGCATTTATTAGGTGTCATTTCTGCACAAGCAGCGAAAAAAGCGGCAGAAACGGGTGCGTCGCTTGAAACTGTTCTTGATAAAGAATTTACAACGGTATTGGAAACAACGTATTTAACAGAGATCTTTGATGCGGTGTCTGATGCGAACATTCCAATTGCAGTTGTTGATGAGAAAAACAGAATGAAGGGTATTGTGGTCAGAGGTGCATTGATTGGTGCATTATCTGGTAATGATGAGTATATCAACATGTCTGACGCCCCAGAGGAAATTAAAGCACAAGAGCCTTCTACACAGGAGGTAGAATAAGATGTTTAGTATGAGTGATTTACCTAGAATTCCGTTCGCGGATTATATCGATCAATTTGTTGACTGGTTAACATTAACCTTTGGTGGTTTCTTTGATGGCATCACAAATGGATTAGCTGGAACAGTAAATGGAATTGTGGCAGCACTTGGTGTCATTCCATCTATCATTTTAACTCTTATCTTTGCCGGGATTGCTTGGTGGATCAGTACAAGAGGAGTTGCTCTTTTCACACTTATTGGATTTTTACTGATCGACTATTTAGGCTACTGGCAGCCAATGCTTCAGACACTTGCGCTCGTTGTGACAGCCGTGATTATTTCGATTGTGATCGGGGTTCCGATTGGTATTTGGGCTTCACAGCAAGAAACTGTGCGTAAAATTGTCACACCTATCTTAGACTTAATGCAGACAATGCCTGCATTCGTTTATCTCTTACCAGCGATCTTCTTCTTTAACATTGGCGTGGTTCCTGGGGTTGTGGCATCGGTTATTTTCTCTATGCCGCCAACGATTCGTATGACCATTCTCGGTATTAAACAAGTACCAGCCGATTTAATTGAAGCAACAGAAGCGTTTGGTTCTACGACATTCCAGCGTTTATTCAAAGTTCAGCTTCCGCTTGCAACAAAAACGATTCTGGCTGGGATTAACCAAAGTATCATGCTTGCTTTATCCATGGTCGTCATTGCGGCAATGGTAGGTGCGCCAGGACTTGGTTCAGAAGTATACAGTGCGGTAACGCAGCTGAAAACAGGTATTGGTTTTGAAGCTGGTATCGCCATTGTGATAGTTGCGATTACACTGGATCGTATTACACAAAACATTAAAACGAAAAAAACCAGGGGGAATGCTTAATGTGGAAAAAGTCTCTCTACATTGGGATGACCGCCCTGCTCGTCTTTTTACTAGCCGCATGTGGTGCACAATCAGATTCAAATGCAAGTGCAGCACAGCAGGTCAATAAAACGATTATCGGGATTGATCCAGGTTCAGGTATTATGGCCTTAACCGATCAAGCGAAAAAGGATTACGGCTTAGAGGATTGGACGGTTGTGTCTGCATCAAGTGCAGCCATGACAGCCACGTTGAAGAAATCCTACGACCGTAAAAAGCCAATTATCATTACTGGCTGGAATCCTCACTGGATGTTTACCCGCTATGATTTAAAATATTTAGATGATCCGAAAAAATCATATGGTGATGAAGAAGAAATTCACACCATTTCACGTAAAGGATTTGCGAAGGATCAGCCTGAAGCAGCTAAAATGCTCAGTCAGTTTAAATGGTCTCAAGATGACATGGGCGAAGTGATGCTTGATATCCAGGATGGCGTCAAACCGAAAGATGCTGCCGCTAAATATGTGAAAAAACATAAAGATCAAGTGGCTAAATGGACAAAAGGCGTGAAAAAATCGAATGGTGATAAAATCAATCTTGCCTACGTTGCGTGGGACAGTGAGATTGCAAGTACCAATGTTGCGGCAGAAGTACTGCGAGATCTTGGTTTTAAAGTAACCTTGACTCAGGTTGAAGCGGGTCCAATGTGGACAGCAATTGCAACCGGAAGTGCTGATGCATCATTATCTGCTTGGCTTCCAAATACACATAAAACGTATGCAGCGAAGTTTAAAGGAAAATATGATGACCTCGGTACAAGTATGAAGGGTCTGCGAATGGGTCTAGTTGTTCCGACTTATATGAAAAACGTGAACTCCATTGAGGATTTGAAAAAATAGCCAATTATGTAATAGTTCCCTTATAATAGAAGGGAGCATATGGAAAAAGCAGTCTGCTCAAAAAGCGGCTGCTTTTTTCATATACATAAGGATGGTGGACGAATTGTCGATGGTGAAAAAACCAATCATGGTTTTCCTGCATGGCGGAGGAGTGAGCAGCTGGATGTGGCAGGAGCAGATTGAAAAGTTCAAAGAAGCGTATGATTGCTATACCCCTGATCTCATCGGACACGGGACAAGAGCAAATGAAAAGTCGTTTTCTATGCGAGAAAGCGCCGGTGAAATCATCTCATGGATTGAACAGCATGCGCAAGGTCGTATAGTCATTCTCATTGGCTTTTCTTTAGGTGCGCAGATAGCCGTTGATGTGCTATCGAGAGAGCCAGACATCGCAGACATTGCAGTCATTAACAGCGCCCTTGTGCGGCCATTGCCATGGCTCTATTGGATGGTAAGACCGATTTTACCTCTCACTTACCCGCTGTTAAAAAAAGAATGGTTTATCCAGCTGCAAGCTGAAAAGTTAGGAATTCCAAGCCAAGCGCTCGGTAACTATACGGCTGATTCAAAACAGTTGCAGAAGGAAACCCTGCTTACCATGTTTCAAGAAAACCTTCATTACAAGCTCCCACACACATTTCAGCAAGCGAAGGCACGGATTCTTGTCACAGTGGGGGAAAAGGAAAAAGGCATCATGAAACGGTCAGCGAAAAAAATCACACATGCACACCCAAAGGCAGAAGGGTTCATTGTGCCGGGCATTGGACATACGTTTACTTTTGAAAAGAAGGAACTTTTTACGGACATGATCAAGAGCTTTATAGAGGAGCGTGCGTTACCAGCGGAATTAAAGGAGATATAGGGAGCCATGCCATTTTGCCATTCATGTGAGGAAAGATAAAATATCCGTCACCTGTATCAATCCAGAAGAGCTGACGGCAGAAGTTCCATATTAAGATGGCGCCGAAAAAGCCATTTCTCTGTATGATGAAACGAGAATACCTGTACAAGATATTGTCGAGCTGGCGAGATGTGTCATTCATCTATCAAGGGTGTCCTGTGTAAAAGAAATCATGACAGATTTTACGATGAATGCTGCTGAAGGGATTGGTATATAGCTTCAGTCAAACTCTCAATGCCGGTAAAAATCGAAGAGCGGTCGAATGTCATATAAGGGTGATGAAGCCCTGGTTTTAAATCACAGCCTAAACCTAGCATCGTCGATTTAATATGCGGGATTTCTGCTGCATAAAAGTGAAAGTCTTCTCCACCTGTCGTCACGATTGGAGGATCGAGCTGCTCTTTGCCTAGAACTTGCTCTATGGCATGTGACATGATCTCGACAGCTTCTTCATTCATCAGGGGTGTTGATGGCTGTACTTGCTGCAAGTGGCATCCTTTATGTGAAGTGGCTGCGTTTTAGGGTGCTGCTTGCGCTCATTTGGTTTGTGATCGGTCTTGTGTTTATATGTATTGGCGTGATGATCAACTGGGGACCTTATTAAACATGGATGAAGCTGCCGAAGAGTGTTTGGTAGCTTTTTTTCTGATGGAAAAATGTATGGAGACAGCGGTTTGAAACCACAATAAGGGTGTTCACAAATTCGCTACATATTTATTTAAGAAACCCCCTTGAAAAAGTTTGTGAAGTATTGCACAATATAAATGTGAAATAATTCACAAACAAACAACTTAGTTTTACTCAGGAGGATGAGGAGACATGACAAACGAAAAAGTAAACAAAGTAGCACTGATTGGAGCAGGCTTCGTCGGCAGTAGTTATGCCTTTACATTAATAAATCAAGCGATCACAGATGAATTGGTAGTCATCGATTTGAATCAAGATAAAGCAATGGGTGATGTCATGGATTTAAACCATGGGAAAGCATTTGCCCCGCATCCTGTGAATACTTGGTATGGAGATTATGAGGATTGTCAGGATGCTGACATTGTATGTATCTGCGCTGGTGCAAACCAAAAGCCAGGTGAAACAAGACTGGACCTTGTTGAGAAGAATTTAAACATATTTAAAGGCATTGTCGAAAACGTAATGAAAAGCGGATTCGATGGCATTTTCTTAGTTGCTACAAACCCAGTTGATATTTTGACATATGCGACTTGGAAATTCAGCGGACTTCCGAAAGAACGAGTCATTGGCAGTGGAACCACTCTTGATACCGCAAGATTCAGATACATGCTAAGTGAGTACTTTGAAGCAGCAGCACACAACGTACACGCGTACATCATTGGAGAGCATGGGGATACTGAGCTTGCTGTTTGGAGCCATGCAAATATCGGAAGTGTACCGATCGCAGAATTAATGAAGAGAAATGATCAATACAAACAAGAAGATTTAGATGAGATCATGGAAAATGTGCGTCATGCCGCTTATCAAATCATTGAGAAAAAAGGTGCCACTTATTACGGTGTAGCGATGAGTTTAGCCCGTATTACAAGAGCCATTTTGCACAATGAAAACAGCATTCTGACTGTCAGCACTTATTTAGATGGAGAATACGGAGCAGAAGATGTCTACATTGGTGTACCTGCCCTTGTGAACCGAAATGGTGCAACAGAAGTGATGGAGCTTGCACTAAATGACACAGAAAAAGAAAAATTCGCACATAGTGTGAATGTGTTAAAAGGGATTTTAGCTCCTCATTTTTAATCAAACAAAGGCAACCTATCTGAGCAGAAAAGGATGAATCACTATGTGGCAGCAAATATATGATCCGTTTGGTAATGAGTTCGTGAGTGCATTGGTGGCGATGCTTCCAATCTTGTTTTTCCTACTTGCATTAACTGTATTTAAGTTAAAGGGTGTTTTGGCCGCTTTTTTCACCTTGATCGTCAGTTTTGTAACAGCTGTATTCTTCTTTCATATGCCGGTTGAAAAGGCATTATCTGCTGTGCTGCTCGGTATATCTAATGGGCTGTGGCCGATTGGATAT
This sequence comes from Bacillus xiamenensis, assembly GCF_001857925.1. Lineage (NCBI taxonomy): Bacteria > Bacillati > Bacillota > Bacilli > Caryophanales > Bacillaceae > Bacillus > Bacillus xiamenensis. Next base: position 1,318,212 of record NZ_CP017786.1, on the reverse strand, counting down.
ATCGTGATCATGGCTGTATGGCTCTATAAAATTGCTGTGAAATCTGGAAAATTCGATGTTATTCGTTCTAGTATTGCAGGAATCTCTCAAGATCAACGTTTACAGCTCTTATTAATTGGTTTTAGTTTTAATGCATTTTTAGAGGGAGCAGCCGGATTTGGTGTACCGATTGCGATCAGTGCCGCTCTCTTAACAGAGCTTGGATTTAAACCACTGAAAGCCGCTATGCTCTGCTTAATTGCCAATGCTGCGTCTGGCGCATTTGGAGCAGTGGGTATTCCAGTGATTACAGGGGCGCAAATGGGAAATATGCCGCCGCTTACTTTGTCTCAAACCTTGGTATATACGATTCCGTTTATTTCATTCTGTATCCCGTTTCTACTCATTTTCATTGTAGACGGCTTTAAAGGGATCAAAGAAACGCTGCCAGCCTTGCTTGTTGTGAGTGGAAGCTATGCCATTTTGCAGGCTGTGACCATGGTGACGATGGGGCCTGAGCTGGCGAACATTATTTCAGCTTTAGCAAGTATGGGGATGCTGGCTCTCTTTCTCCGAAAATGGCAGCCAACACACATTTACCGTGAAGAAGGAGCACCAGCCATTGAACAGAAACAAACGTATAGCGGCATTGAGGTGCTGAAGGCTTGGTCTCCGTTTTATATCTTAACGGCTGTGAGTACGGTATGGAGTCTGCCTGCATTTAAAGCGCTGTTTGCTGCGTCTGGCCCGCTCAATTGGACAACCATTTTAGTGAAAATGCCGTTTCTGCATCAGCAAATTGTGAAATTACCGCCAATTGCCCAAACAGAAACACCGCTTGATGCGATCTTTAAAATGGATGTCATCAGTGCAACTGGTACTGCCATTCTCATTGCGGTCATGCTGACAGGATTGTTTAGCCGGCAGATCAAATTAACAGAAGGCGCTGCCTGCTTACAAGCAGCAGTGAAGGAGCTTTGGATACCTGTTCTCACGATTTGTTTTATTATGGGGTTTGCCAACTTGGCGAACTTTGCTGGACTAAGCTCTGCAATTGGTCTCGCGCTTGCCAAAACAGGCGATTTGTTCCCGCTTGTCAGTCCAATGCTTGGTTGGATCGGTGTGTTTATTACGGGGTCTGTTGTGAGTAACAATGCCCTATTTGGTAACCTTCAAGCAGTCACCGCTTCTCAAATCGGCTCTCAGGCAGGTTTGTTAATTGGGGCGAATACGACCGGCGGTGTCATGGCGAAATTAATTTCTCCACAATCTATCGCCATTGCAACAGCAGCTGTTGGAGAAACAGGGAAAGAATCTGAGCTTTTCAAAAAAACAGTGAAGTACAGCTTCATCTTGCTCGGCATCGTATGTATATGGACATTCATTCTTGCTCAATTTGTATAGGTTGATCGATTGATTGAAAAATGAAAGACTGAGAAATCTCTCAGTCTTTTTTATGTGGATTCTCGTGTGACAAGCCGGGTAGGCAGCTGAATATGTTCACGCTGTAATGGTTTTTGGTCTTGCAGCAGCTGGATCATTTGTTTCACAGACTGCTGGCCAAGCTCGACGATGGGGATGTCGATGGTGGTGATCGTTGGAGCTGTCACCTCACAAATGTCTTGGTTGTCATAACCGATCACCGCTAGATCCTTAGGGATTTGATAACCATATGAAATGGCTTGTTTAATAAGTCCTGCTGCCACCTGATCATTGCCGGTGAAAATCGCATCAGGTGCATCCGGCATCCCGTGGATTAAGTCCATCAAACGAAAGCCGTCCTCAATGGTAAAAGCCTCGCCGAACAGCCAATCTTCTTTAAGCGGCAAACCGTGAGCAGAAAGCGCGTCAAGATAGCCCTGCTTTCTTTGTTTTTGCGCCTCGCTGCTTTCTGTATCAAAGCAAAATCCAATCGATGTACGCCCTGATTGAATCAAGTAGTCAACCGCTTTATAGGCAGCTTCCCGCTCATCATATCCAATAATCGGAATGTCTGCTGTATGATGATACTCATTTGCCATTACGATCGGGCCGTTTGCTAAAAATGGCTCGATTGTTTCCCACTTATTTTCTAACGCCCCCAATATGACACCATCTACTTCTTTTCTTTTTAATAATTGAAGCCCTTCACGTTCTACTGATTCTTGGTAAAACGTCTGGAGCACGATGGCTTTATACCCTTGATCCAGTGCTTCCTTTGAGATGCCTTTAATCAATTGTGCAAAAAAAGGATGATCCACAGCTGGAACAGACACAGCAATGGTTTTTGTCTGATGTGACCGAAGGGTGCGAGCTGCTGAGCTTGGTGTATACTCCATTTCTTTCATCACCTGTAAAATGTGCTGGCGCTTTTCTTCTGATACATATGGATGGTTGTTCAGCACCCGAGAAACAGTGGTCGTTGAAACCCCGCAGCGTTTGGCAATTTCATAAATTGTACACATATTAACAAATCCTTTACACAAAGTTATTGTTCTGAAATCGATAACATCATTTACAATGTGAAACAAGTTAAATATTAACAAATGGAATTGATTAATTGGAGGGAATGGAGTGCAAATATTGACGAAGATATTAGGTAAAAGCAAGGATTATCTACCGTTGCTGGATATGATTAATCAAGGTGTTCAAGTAAAGGCTGATTCAGTTGAAAAGAATCTAGCAAATGAAAAGCTTGCTGCGTTCCTTGAGCAAGATATTACGCGTACTGGTTTGGAAAAAATTCTCTTCCATTATAAACAAAATAAGGAAAAAAAGATACCGTTCCTGCCGGTAGATAAACTGATTTCAGAGGATGAGATCGACGATATTATGCAAGTACTGAAAGAAGTATTAAGTTCAGGCCGTTTTACGTCAGGCCCTTATATTCCAAAGTTTGAAAAGACGCTTGCAGAGTACTTAGGGAAAAAATATGTCATTGCCACATCAAGTGGAACAGATGCCTTGATGATCAGTTTAATCTCAGCAGGCGTCCGTCCTGGAGATGAGGTGATTCTGCCCGCCAACAGCTTTGCTGCAACAGAAAATGCAGTGCTTGCGATTGGTGCGGTTCCAGTCTATGCCGATATTGATCCAGACACCTACTGCCTAGCGCCGAGTGAAATAGAGAAACATGTGACAGAGAAGACAGTGTGTATTCTCCCGGTTCATTTGTATGGAAAACAAGCGGATATGAAGGCCATTTCGGCAATTGCGAAACGGCATGGTCTATCCATCATTGAGGATGGCTGTCAGGCGATTGGCAGCAGCGGGCTTGGGGCATTTGGAGATGGACTTGTTCTCAGCTTTAATCCGTACAAAAACCTTGGAGTTTGCGGAAAGGCAGGAGCCATCGCGACAAATGATGAAGCCCTAGCCGAAAAATGCATGGAAATCAGCTATCACGGCTTTGAAGCAGGAAAGAAAAACGTGAAGCGCAGTGACTATGGCTTTAATTCTAAGATTGATAACTTACAGGCCGCAATCGGATTAGAAAGAATGAAATATTTAGGTTTACAAAATTTTAAACGCTTTTACTTGGCAAAGAGATACATAGATCAGCTGCAAACACTGGAGGACGAAGGCTACATAAAGCTTCCGAAGCTAACAGAGGATCATGTATGGCATCTATTCCCGATCAGAGTGGTGAAGGGAAGCCGAGATGAGCTGGCAGAGAAATTACTGGAGATGGGCATAGAAACAGATGTCTATTACCCGGTTTTATCGCATCAGCATCAAACGAATCTTGTTTCTCAAAAGTATAAACAAACGGCACTTCCACATACGGAAAAAGCCGTGCAGCAATTACTCCACTTGCCGCTTTACCCAGGTATGCCGCTTAAAGATCAGGAGAAAGTCATCGAGGGGGTCCATCATGTTATCAAATCTTCCATTCAATAAAAAGCTTGTGCCTCAACCGCAACATCCGCAGTGGATCGTCTTCTGTGATTTCGATGAGACCTATTATTCTCACGGAATGACCGAGGAGCAGAGAGAGGATGTAAAGCGGCTGGAAGCTTTTGTGGCAGAAAAAAGCGAGGCTGGACAGCTCATGCTGGGCTGGGTAACGGGAAGCAGCCTCGATTCTGTTACGAGCAAAATGGAGAAAGGCGGTTTCTATCAATTCCCGCATTTCATTGCGTCGAATTTAGGAACTGAAATCGTGTATACATCAGAAGCCAAATTTGGAAAGACGGATGCAGAATGGATGAAACGGCTTGATGCACAGGGCTTTTCAGACGAAAAAATCGAAGGTATTCTGCAAAGCGTACGTGAAAAGGGGATCACCCTTAGGCCGCAAACGCAGCTGGGCAGCTCTGGGTATAAAAAGAATTTCTATTATCAGGAGCAGGATGAACGAACAGACCTCCATCATCTATCGTTCATACAAACACTTGCGAAGGAGCGGGGTGTGGCGGTGAACATCAACAAATGCAACCCGCTTGCGGGAGACCCTGCGGATTGCTATGACGTTGATTTTTTACCAGTGGGAACAGGAAAGGATGAAATCGTTCGTTTTATGCTGAATCAATATGATCTGTCAAAAGATCAGGGCTTTGCTTTTGGTGATAGTGGGAATGATCTGCGGATGCTTCAATCCGTCACGCACGGCTTTCTTGTCCAAAATGCAACAGCCGAAGCCAAACGGCACCATCATCAAATTTGTCATCATGGGTATGCAAAAGGAATCTATGAAACACTGAAAACAGTGATGTATAAACATGAGGAGGCACATTCATGAAGAAAATTGGAATTGTTGGAGCAGGGAATATTGCAAAAGCACATGCTAGAGCATTATCAACGATCAAAGGTGCAGAATTATCTGGGGTCTATGACTTGCACGAATCCGTCGCACAAGGATTTATTAAACAGTACGGCGGACGTGTGTATTCCAGTATCGAAACACTAGCGGATGCATCAGATGGATTGATCATTGCTTCCCCTAACTTCTGTCACAAGGACCATGCCCTTCAGGCGCTTAGAGCAGGACAGCCGATTTTATGTGAAAAACCGATGGCTGTATCGTTAAAAGAAGCGAAGGAAATGGTGGAGACAGCCAAACAGTTCCAGGTTCAAGCCAGTATGGGCTTTAACTATCGCTATTTATCATTTGTGAATATTTTGAAGAACTTGATCGCCAATGGTGAATTAGGACGCGTTTTGACAGTACGGACACATTTTAAGAAAAATAGTGCCCTTAGAAGAAAGACATTTTCGTGGAGAGACAGCGGCGAAAGTCTGCGTACAAGCGGTGCATTAGGAGATTTAGGGATTCATTTGATTGATATGCTGTGGTACTGATTTGGCAGTGAAATGAAAAAAGAATCCCTTAATACGAAGATGCTGACACATGTAAAGGAAAAGGAAGAGAAAAAGGTACAGGTCGATGACCATACCGAAATTTTTGGGCAAATGGAGAATCAAGTGTTCTTTCATTTGGTGACGTCCAAAAGTACGCAGCCGGAGGAATGTGGATTTAGTGTAGAAGTGGTGGGTCATGACAAGGTTTTTAAATACCATACAAACATGAAAAACGAATATGAAATCAGTGATGGCTTGTGTGTAGAGCGTCATCAAATGCCGCAAACATTGCTGACAGATCCACCAAATGAATTTTATGGATGGTCTGATACATTCCGTGATCAGCTGATGCATTGGGTAAATACAAACTCATATCCATCTCATATGAAGGTAGCTGATTTTGCAGATGGTTATCGCGCGCAGGCTGCGCTGAATACGTGCTTCGAGAGGGAAGAGGCTGTCGTCTCTGCCCGCGCATATTAATGAAGAGGTGGAGCGGAGGATATCATGACTCCGCTCCTTTTTAGAGGAAGTGAAAAGATGAAAAAGGTGTTTTATTTTGGCTGTATCTTTTATTTTTTTATTGGGACCATTCATGTGTTTTTTGGCAGTTTAACGCCTTATTTGCTGTCTAGTTATGATAAGGGTCCTGGGGAATTATCTTCTTTAATCTTCTTTCAGTTTATTGGCTTTTTGACAGGGGTTCTTTTGTCGCCAATACTTGTCAGGAAAAAAGGCTACGGTGCTGTATTGACCATGGGATTGCTGCTGATGATCGGAGCGCTTCTTCTTGGCCTTTTGGTGCCGGGCTGGACGATTCTTGTGGTGGCAGGTTTTTTCCTCGGAAGCGGTGCTGGCAGTCTTGAGACAACAGCCGGGGCATATGTCATTTCAATGGCAAACAGTGCAAAGCGAATCAGCATTATGGAGGTCTTTTTTGGATTAGGTGCACTTTTATTTCCTCTATTGATTCTGCTGACTGTGACAGAGGAAACGTGGCATTATGTATTTTTATTTCAAGTCGGTGCACTGACTTTTTTTCTCATGCTCTGGCTTACCTTTATGAATAAACTCCCTCGTGGGCAGATGGCGGCTCCTATTCAAGACATGAAGAAACCGTCCTTGCTGTTTGATCGAGGGAATCGAATGATTGTGGTGCTGATGTTCTGTTTTGCGTTTTTCTACGCAGGAATTGAAACGAACTTTGCGAATTTTTTGCCGTCGATCATGCTAGAAAAAGGGGGAGACAATTGGGGGCTTTTTGCCGTCTCTACTTTTTGGACAGCGATCGTCATTGGCAGAACTGTTATTGCGAGAAAAGCCGATCAGTTGCATCCGCTTCGTTTTTTAAAGCTAAGCGCAGCGCTTATGATTGTGCTGCTCGCCGTATTTGCTCTAGCCACCCACATCGCCGCGCAGCTAATTCTGATCTTTTTCATCGGTCTGTGCGCAGCTGGCATGTTCCCCATTGCCTTGACGGCTTCTGCATTAATGATTGAAAATGCCATCGACGAGGCCACGAGTTATTTTATTGCCGCCGCTAGTTTAGGTGGAGCTTGTTTGTCCTTTTTGATTGGGTTTAGCCTTGAGTGGGCAGGTGCGGCAAGCGCCGTCTTTGTTTTCGCCTTTTTAGCTGTTCTCCTTTTTGCGGCTGCCATTCAAATGAATCGATCTCGGAAAAAAGAAACCGTACCCGCGCAGCCGCCGGCGATGAAAGCAGACCGGTGAGCAGCTGATTCGGTAGCTTTTCCTTTTGTATAGCTCATCTTCAGAAAAGGTGACGAAGGACTTGTACTAAAACAACGAAAGCGTGAATAACATGTACAAGTCAGCATCAAAAGGAGGACGTCTTGTGACGGTGTTTTTTGGATATATCTTTTTAGGGTTGTCGCTTTCAGCGCCTGTTGGGCCAGTCAATGCAGCCCAAATTGACAGAGGGATTAAAAGTGGATTTTGGCACGCGTGGATTTTTGGTGTGGGGGCCATGGCTGCGGATATTGTGTATATGCTCCTCATTTATTTTGGTGTCGCCCAGCTTTTGACCGCACCTCTTGTGAAAACTTTTTTGTGGCTGTTCGGCTTTTTCGTTCTGACCTATACCGGTATTGAAAGCCTTCGTAAAATCAATTTGCAGGAGAGCCCGAAAAAGGATGGAGGAAACATATCAATCGGACACTCATTCATGTCAGGGTTTTTCATTTCTCTTTCCAATCCGCTCAGTATTTTATTTTGGCTTGGAATCTATGGCAGCATTTTGGCCAATACGATCGAAAAGTATGGAGCATCCCAAATGCTGATGTACAGTTTGGCCATTTTTATCGGCATGCTCATATGGGATTTCTGTATGGCGCTACTCGCCAGTACGTTTAGACGGTATTTAAATGAACGGATATTGCATGGCTTATCTGTTCTTGCCGGTCTATCTTTACTCGGCTTCGGTGCCTATTTTGGATATCAAGGGATCATGGCGTTGATTGGGTAGAAGGATGAATGAAACAGACTGATATGTTCAGTCTGTCAGCGTGTAGACAAACCCTCGCATTCTTTGTCAGTCCTGCGTGCCGGTGCTCACGAATGTCAAATTCGCTCCGCGCCGGTACTCGTCCTTCCTAGACTGCAAAGGTTTTCAGTTCACGCTGAAAAGAAGACAAAGGGCTAAAATAAAGAGCATTTTAGCCCTTTGTCAACAATCTGACAGACTGATACGTTCAGTCTGTTTTTTTGATGAAGAACCACTCATATAGGCTTTACTCGTTTTTTCTCCTGAAAATGACCGTGTATGACCTTCGAGAATCCGCTTGATACGAAAGTGAGAGCCATCATCAAAAAGACCCAGTATAGATTAGAAAGGTCAAATCCAGTGTAAGCAAAGATGAAAATCGTGGAGAACACGAACGTTAACAGAAGGACAGGCCATATCCGCTTGAATAGAAGATACCCAATGAATCCCCAAAGGAATGCCATGACCGGCAGTGTAAATAAGATGAGATACATTGGATGAAGAAAAAGAAGAAGCATGCCATTCACAACCTTTTCAATGATGATCACTGGCTCTATCAAAAAGAGGCGGCATCATGAATATATGCAGAAGTCTGCTCAAACATGATTGGATAAAAGAAAGAAAACTCCTGCTCATTTTGCAAAAAAATCCACCTTGTGGATGTGCAGGGAAAGTCGTTGAAGGACAGTCACCATAGCTTTTTTTCCTCATAGGCTATGGAGAAGACGCTAAAACGAGGTGGAAGGGAATGGCTCAGCTGTATGCGAAAAGTTGCCTTGATCAAAATCTACGGTCACTGGAAGAATGGAAGCAGGATGCTTTTACGCGATTTGGAGAGATGGTAGGCGATGAGGCAGATACATTTCCCTGTGTACCAGGCAGACAAGGATACTTTCTTGATCATTTGCGTTATGGGTTTGTCGGTGATCCGCGGGGAGATGAGGCAGTGAATGATCTGGCAGAGCTTTTAAGAAACTATCAAAGTTGCTCTAGACAAACTGGTCAATATGCTTCATTCATTTGTTTCTTTGAAACACCACAGGATGTAAAGGAGCACTCAATTGAAGAATTTGAGGAACAGTTCTGGTCTTTGGTTCAGCGGTTGCATCAAAAGGATGAATTGAACTGGCCAGAGGACATTCCGGCAGATCCTGAGCATCACGAATGGGAGTTTTGTTTTCACGGGGAACCTTACTTTATATTGTGTTCGACACCTGCTCATCGACTTCGAAAAAGCCGTCATTTCCCTTATGTTATGATGGCCTTTCAGCCAAGGTGGGTGTTTGAAAAAATGAACGGCTCCACCACATTTGGTCAAAAGATGAGTAAACTCGTACGGAAGCGGCTGAAGGCGTACGATCAAGTAGATGTACATCCAGCGTTAAAATGGTATGGGGATCAGAAAAATTTAGAATGGAAACAATATTTTCTCTCAGATGATGAGGCGGAGAAACCAGCCTCCGCCAAATGTCCATTTACTGCTTTAAAAAACATAATGAAATTATGATGCGGCCTGATCCTGTTTCCACTTTTTCCTCATAAAAAGCACCATAATGGCAATCACTGCGATGATCCCAAGGCTGATAAAAAAGCCAGGCCGTCCGCTTGCTTCTGTCAGAGTGCCTGAAACGGCGGCTCCGATTAAAAGAAGGGCAAGCACCATTTCGCACGTTTGGCGAGTAGATGGCTTTGACAGCTTTTTACTTGAGAGCAGAATGAACACCCATGTATACAAAAGGGTAAGACCAGCTGCTGTTGTGAGATGCTCATAAATGTGTTTGGACAAAAAGAGTGCAAGTAAAATCGAGACGATCAATCCAGCAGCAGTTAACATAATCGAAGACCATCTGACATGAGATGGTTCTTTTTGTTTAAAACAAGCAGGCGCATCCTCATGCTCTGACATCGTGCCAAGCAGCGTCGTGACGGCATAGAGGGAGGCGACCAATGTTGAAAAACCGGCAATAATGAAAATGCCATTAAAGATATGAAGAAAAATGGATAAATGAAATGGCTCCAATGATGTAATAAATGGACTGCTGTTCTCGTTAAAGGCCGTCACTGGCACAAGCATGAGAGCAAGTCCGATGGAGACGATATAAATCACAGCTAGAATGATCAGCATGACACGTCCGGATTTTGCCGCATCTTTCGGGTCCTTTAAATGCACCGCCATCAGCCCCATGACTTCAATTCCTCCGAACGCATAGAATGCATATATCAGCCCATTCCATAGACCAAGCGGACCGAGCGGCATCCATTCGTGGTCTTTATTTGGCAGATGGAGGGCCGGCCGGTGTTCTGTGAGCATGCCGCATAAGACAAGAACGGCAAGGACGACAAATAGCAAGATCGCCCCGGTCTTCAGCACCGCAAGGACATTTTCTGTCTTTTGAAAAGAAGAAAGCCCGATGATAATGACAAGCAGAGCAAGAGCGGAATAAATCGCTGAAAACACCCAAAGTGGAATGGATGGAAACCAGTGCCGAGTAAAAAGAGAGATTGCCGTCAGCTGGCTTCCCGTAATCAGCATTTCTGAAAACCAATACACCCAGCCATTGCTAAAACCCGCCCAGCGCCCATACGCTTTTCGAGCATAGGAACAAAACGATCCCTTATCTGGGTTTTCGGCTGTCATTGCAGCCAGATGTTTAAAGACGAGATATGTGCCGACCGCAGCAAGCAAGAATGACATGCAGACGGAAAAACCGGACTTTGTAATGGCGATGCTGGAACCAAGGAAGAAACCAGTGCCAATTGTACAGCCGACTCCAATGAGAGAAAGCTGCCACCAAGATAACGATTGTTCTTCTTTCAATGCATGTGCAACACCTTTCCAATTCAGTAGCATTAGCTTGTGACCGCCTCTTTTTTTTATACATGATCAAGGGGACGTTTTGGGCATACTGTCATGGAAAGGGAGTGCATGTGATGAACGGAGAATACGTGATTTTCCCAAAGGATGGACAAGGCTTTCGTTTAGGAAAAGGCCAATGTATGCGAGTGGTTGATGTCGAAGGTCAGCAAGTAGCAGATGTGATGGCGTATCATGAGAAGGATTTCTATGAAAGATTTGATCAGGGCGCAACAATGGACAGCCTGTTCTCTTCCAAGGTGAAAAAGGGAGATAAGCTTTATTCTAATTTATATAAACCGATGTTTACGGTCATTGAAGATACAGTGGAATGCCATGATTTATATATGCCTGCCTGCCGGCAAGAAATGTATCAGCTCTTATATGGCCGGACGCACCTAGAGGTCATGCATACTTGCTATGATAATCTGCGGACGGCCTTTGAGCCATTTGGTATTCCGAAGGAGGATATGTATTATCCTTTTAACGTCTTTATGAATACAGTCATTGATGAAAAAGGAAAGCTGTCTGTGGAGGTGCCAAAATCGCTACCCGGTGATTACATTCGCCTGCGTGCAGAAATGGATCTCATTGTCGCGGTGTCCGCCTGCCCTGCTGACATTGGGAAGTGTAACGGTTCAAGTTGTACATCCATACGGGTGGAAATTGATTAAAAAGGACAGACCAGTTATAAAAGACTTGGTCTCTTTCCTTTGTGAATGTTTGATCATTTAAGAAAAAGGGGAACGTCTAAAAAATATCCTTTATGAAAACATGGTATAATAAAGTGTCTAAAATCGTTGTCAAACCAAATGAATTGAGAGTAAAACCTGTTCTCTTCATGTAGAGGATGCTTAGGAGGAAAAGTGTATGAGTTTGCAGAAAAAGATCAGCCAAGAGTTGCATGTGCAGCCCTCAATTGACCCAAAGCAGGAGATCGAAAAACGGGTTGGATTTCTAAAGGATTACTTGAAAAAGACTGGTGCAAAAGGATTCGTCCTCGGCATTAGCGGTGGGCAGGATTCAACGCTTGCAGGCCGCCTCGCTCAGCTGGCAGTAGAAGAGCTGCGCCAAGAGGGAAAAGAAGATGCCGTCTTTATTGCGGTGCGTCTCCCGCATGGCACGCAGCAGGATGAAGACGATGCGCAGCTGGCTCTATCATTTATTCAGCCGGACAAGTCTTGGAAATATGATATAGCGCCTGCCGTGACGGCATTTAGTGATCAATATCAAAAGGAAACAGGCGGCCCGCTGTCTGATTTTAATAAAGGCAATGTCAAAGCACGCATGAGAATGATCGCACAGTATGCCGTCGGTGGACAGGAAGGCTTACTTGTCATTGGGACAGATCATGCTGCTGAAGCTGTGACTGGCTTCTTCACAAAGTATGGTGATGGCGGTGCAGATGTTTTGCCGCTCACAGGTCTGACAAAACGCCAAGGCCGGTCTTTGCTGGAAGCTCTTCAAGCACCTGAACGTCTATACTTAAAGAAACCAACAGCCGACCTGCTGGATGAAAAACCTCAGCAAACGGATGAAACAGAACTTGGTATTACGTACAATGAAATTGATGATTACTTAGAAGGAAAACCTGTTTCAGCTCAAGCAGCAGAAGCGATTGAAAAGCGCTATGTACAATCAGAACATAAACGCCAAGTACCGGCTTCAATGTTTGATGACTGGTGGAAATAAAAAAGAATCCTCTCCAGAAATGGAGAGGATTTCAGCGTGTAGACAAACCCTCGCATTCTTTGTCAGTCCTGCGTGCCGGTGCTCACGAATGTCAAATTCGCTCCGCTCCGGTACTCGTCCTTCCTAGACTGCAAAGGTTTTCTATCACGCTGAAAAGAAGACAAAGGGCTAAAATAAAGATCATTTTAGCCCTTTGTCAACAATCTGGAATCCTCTCCAGAAATGGAGAGGATTTTTTATGTGGAAATTTCATCTGAATTTGACAGGCGGAATGAAAAATGGTTCAGTAAATTAGTAGAACGATCTACATAAGTCTGTTTGACTAAATAAAGGATAATAGAATAAAAAATGGGTGGAATAATTAGTTCGATTCACTTAATTTCTGACCAAATGACAGTATTTTCAGAAAAAATGATTGACGATAAAAACGAATGCGCTTACAATAAAGTCACATTCCAAAAAGTGAAATCAAATTCCACTGTATGGAATAAAAGGAGTGGTTCATCTCCAAATAAGAGGCTAAAGGAATGATTCACACAATGAAAAATCGAAGTGCGCTGGAAATATACAAAGAAGGAGGCGCTTGGTGGGAGACGGAGATTAGTCATATTGAGAAAAATTCAATTGAGCTTCGAGGGTATCCAATTGAAGAGCTTATTGGTGAATTGTCGTATCCGCAAATGCTCTATTTACTGCTTGTTGGTGAATTACTGGATGATTCGAAAGCGGCTCTTTTTGAAAGTGTTCTTGTCGCAGGTGCGGACCATGGACCAAGAGCACCGTCTATTGCAGCGGCCAGAATGGCAGTTACGTGCGGCATTTCGTTTAATTCCTCTGTTGCAACAGGGGTGAATCTATTAGGTGATATTCATGGCGGAGCCGGTGAAAAGGCGATGCGTATGTTATACGAGGCCAAAGCGGTCTACGATGATCACAAGGATATCAAGTCTGCTGCAAAGCAAGTGTGTCAGACGTGGTTAGCCCGCAAGGAAAAAATTCCAGGAATCGGTCACCAGCTGCATGATGATGATCCGAGGGTGAGACGGTTATATGAGCTAAGTCAGTCATATGTGCAGCAAGGGCATATCAGTGGAACATATTTACGGTTAGCCGAGGCCATTAGACATGAACTTGAACAACTAAAAGGGAAAAAAATAACGATGAACATAGATGGTGTATCTGCTGCGATTCAATGTGAATTAAGCATTCCAGCTGGAGCGGCAAAAGGCATCTTTTCCTTATCGAGAGGAATGGGCATCGTGGCGCATGCATATGAAGAGCTGACAAAGGGAGCCCTCGTGAAAGGCCCTTGTCCAAATGAAGAAAAACTGGTTCGTTATGCGGGGGTTGGAACGCGTCACTTGAAGGAGGGTGAGAGAATTTGAGTGAATTGAAAGCGTTATCATATATAAACGGCGAATGGCTGGATGCAAATCATGTCAAAGAAGACATCATCAATCCATACTCTGGGGAGATCATCGGTGCATCCTATCTAGCATCATCAGAAGATATTGAACAGGCACTTTCTATTGCACAGCAAGCTAAAAAACAAATAGCAGGGATGTCGGCATTAGAACGCTCAACGCTGCTAACAAAAGCAGCCACCTTGCTGGAAGAACAAAAAGAGCATTTTGCAAAACTCATTTCTTTAGAATTAGGCAAACCGCTTAAAAATACAAGAGATGAAGTCTCACGATCAATTGAAACGATGGCGCTGTCAGCCCAAGAAGCCAATCGATTAATAGGTGAGACCATTCCTGGCAATGTATCTTCCCGTGGACAGGAAGCCATGGCGATGACATTTAAAGTGCCGGTTGGAGTTGTGCTGGCGATTACCCCTTTTAATGCACCGCTCAACTTAATTTGTCACAAAGTCGGTCCAGCCTTTGCGGCAGGGAATGCCATTATTTTAAAGCCAGCACCGCAAACATCAGCTGTTGCCACAGCATTTGTTAAACTGCTGCTCGAAGCAGGATTTCCTGAGAAAGCCCTCCAGCTTGTGATTGGGGGAGTAGATGCAGGGAGACAGTTAGTCACTGATGAAAGAACCAATCTGATCTCTTTTACCGGCGGAGCGGCTGGCGGAGAGCATATTTCAAACTCTGCTGGATTAAAAAAAGTTCTGCTGGAGCTTGGAGGAAATGGAGCGACGATTGTTCATCATGATGCAGATATTGAGAAAGCCGCATCTCTTTGTGCAAAGACGGGCTTTAGCAACTCTGGTCAAAGCTGTATTTCTGTACAAAGAATTTATGTCCACAAGCACATTTTGCCGTCATTTATTGAATCATTAAAACAAAAAGTGGAGCAGCTTGTCGTTGGAGATCCGCTGTCTAGTGAGAGTGATATTGGCTGTATGGTGGATGTACAAGCAGCGAAGCGTGTTGAGGCTTGGATACAAGAGGCAGAGAAAATGGGTGCTCAGCTTTTATCTGGAGGATTAAGAAAGGGAGCAAGCATCACACCAGCTATTTTGCTGAATCCGCCGAAACAAGCCAAGGTCGTCTGTGAAGAAGTGTTTGGTCCAGTTGTCTGCGTTCTCCCGTACGAGGAGCTGAATGAGGCCATCAAAGAAGCAAACGATAGTCGATATGGTCTGCAAGCAGGCATCTTTACGAACCAGATGGATGTTGCGTTACACGCAGCAAAAGAGCTTGAAACTGGCGGCGTTGTAATCAATGGGACATCGAATTTTAGACTTGATCACTGGCCATATGGCGGAATTAAGCGAAGCGGTATTGGAAGAGAAGGGCCGCGTTTCGCTATCGAAGAGATGACCGAAACCAAAATGGTCGTGCTTCCAAATGGCCTATGAAAAGGAGCAGATGGATGTGAATGCATTTCAGCACAAGCTAAAAGACGTGCAGGCAGGCAGTCAGCCGATGATTTGTACACCGCTAATAGGACAAACAAAGGAAGAATTGTTTCATGAGGTCGAGGTGTTAGTCGAGAAGAAGCCTGATGTGATTGAGTGGCGAGCGGATTTTTTCACACACCTCAATGACAAGGAACAAGTAATAGAAACCCTTAAAGGAATGGTAGAAAAGGCAAATAAAATCCCATTTTTATTTACCATCCGCTCTGAAAAGGAGGGTGGTGAAAGCATATCACTCTCAGAAGAGGAGAAGGTGTCTCTGCTTGTCGAGCTTTGTTCCACTCAGCTTGTGGACGCGATTGATTATGAGTTGATGCATGATGTGACACATATGCAGCAAGTCAGTCAGGCGGCTAAAAGGAATGGGATCACCTTGATTGTGTCATATCACGATTTCCATCGTACCCCTGAGGTGGATCGCCTTGTACAAATATTCACCAATGCAGAATCAGTCGGCGCCGACATCGCAAAGATCGCTGTCATGCCGCATTCGTATGAGGATGCATTAAATCTGCTTTCGGCGACCAACTATGCGCAAAAACGACTGTCGATTCCAGTCATTTCGATGGCGATGGGAGAGCATGGGGCCTTCACCAGAATGGTTGGTGGACTGTTTGGGTCTGTCATGACCTTTGCCGTGGGGAAAGAAAGTTCAGCTCCCGGACAAGTAGCGATTCAAGATTTGAATACCGTTCTATCTGTTGTGTTTTCAAAGAATAAGTGAGTAGCAGATTCATAGCTGCACCGTGAGAGGAGAGAAACATGAAGAAGAATATTTCTACACAGGTCATTCAGTATTTAGAAAATCGGGGAGTCGAGCATATTTTCGGTCTCTGTGGCCATACGAATATTGCTTTTTTATCAGCTCTTGAAAAAAGCCGTATTCAATTTGTGAATGTCAGACATGAACAGATAGCGGCACATGCAGCAGACGGTTATGCACGAGCAAAGAAACAGACGGCTGTTGTTCTTAGTCATTTAGGTCCTGGACTCACCAATGCGGCAACAGGTGTCGCAAATGCAGCACTTGATTCCATTCCAATGGTTGTCATTGCAGGGGATGTCCCAAGTCATTACTACGGAAAGCACCCACACCAAGAAATCAATCTTCATTCCGATGCTTCTCAATACGAAATTTATAGACCGTTTGTGAAAAGGGCATGGCGTGTCGACATTCCAGAATTATTTCCAGAGATATTATCAAAAGCATTTCAGTTAGCTGAAAGCGGACGTCCCGGTCCTGTGCTGATTTCTGTTCCGATGGATGTGTTCTCAAAAGACTTAGATGTGTCCCTATTTGAACAAATCGAGCATCATACACACACCATTGAAAAACCTTCCATTGATGATCATACAGCAAATCGTATATTAGATCGATTGCTGCAGGCGGAAAAACCGCTCTTATATGTAGGGGGAGGCATTTTACTAGCAGATGCTGCGGAAGAGTTAAAGACATTCTCTGACCATTTGAGCATCCCTGTTGCCCATTCTTTGATGGGGAAAGGGGCGATGCCGGATGATCATCCAATGACCTTGGGGATGACAGGTTTTTGGGGAACAAAATTTATCAATGATCAGTGTAAAGAGGCGGACTATATATTGGCTTTAGGCACTCGCTTTGCTGAAGCGGATGCAAGTTCGTGGGAATCGGAGTATACGTTTAATTTCTCATCAACCAAGCTCATTCATATTGACATTGATCCGAATGAAATTGGACGAAACTATCCTGTTGAAATTGGGGCTGTAGCAGATCTCAAGCAGGCGCTGACCGTACTAAATCGTGTGGCGAAAGAAAGACTGCCAGAAGGTCTGGATCGACCTGAATTGAAAAAAGAAATTGCGGCATACCGTGATGAATTTCAAAAGAGCAATCTGACGAATATTCAAGACGAGTCCTTCCCAATGAAGCCGCAGCGTATTTTGCAGGAAGTGCGGGAAATATTGCCGCCAGATGCCTTCATTACAACAGATGTTGGCTGGAATAAAAATGGAGTGGGGCAGCAATTTCCTGTGTTGACACCAGGGACGATTTTAACGCCAGGTGGTTTTGCGACGATGGGATTTGGAGCTCCCGCCGCACTTGGAGCAAAGATTGCTCAGCCTGACCGTGTCGTTGTGTCACTCGTCGGTGATGGCGGATTCGGTCAAAATCCATCCGTTCTCGCAACAGCCATGGAAGAAAACATTCCTGTTGTATGGATTGTGATGAACAACAGTGCGTTTGGGACAATCGCCGGCTTGCAAATGGCGCACTATGAAACGACATACGGCACTGTTTTTAGAAAAGATGGAGAAAGTTATTCTCCTGATTTTGCGGCCATTGCAAGAGGTTATGGGATGAAGGGGATCAAAATCACTGCCGCTTCTGAATTCAAAGAAGCATTGGCTGAAGCAATTGCATCTCAAGAACCATGCGTCATTGATGTAGCAATGAAAAATGATCCTGTGCCGACCGATGGACATTGGAATATTAATGATATTTATTCACCAAATACAAAACGCTCACATGTCAGTGTGAATTAAACAGAACTAGGGAGGAATAAACAATGAAAATTAAAGTATTGAACCCGTTTAAAGATGGAAATCCACTATGGTTAGGTTTAGATCATCCAGAAGAGCAAATGATTCGAAAGGTGTTTCAAACCATTACACCAGATACTGTAGGATCGGAGCATATGATGGCAGGTCTTACTATTTTTGAGCCAGGAGAAGCAAGTTCGGTGCACAATCATCCAGGATCAGAGGAATTTGATTACGTGATTAAAGGATCTGGCGAAGTCATTTGTGATGGAGAAAAACAGTCCTTTAAGCAAAATGATTTTATGTTTATTCCAGACGGTGTCTCGCATCAGCATGTGAATACAGGGGATGAACCGTTATGGCTCATCTGGCTCTATACACCGCAAGGGCAGCTTCCGAAGGACTAAAAATCTGACCCCGTGAGCTCACCTTTCTAATCACCTAGGGCTTCTGGGTCACTCAAAAAGAAGACAAGGGCTAAAATAAGAAGCATTTTAGCCCTTTATCACTTGAATGAAAGGGAGTCAAGCAATGAATAAGAATACACCGCTTGAAGGAATCAAAATATTAGACGTCTCTACAATGATTGCTGCACCCTATGGCGCGGTGCTTCTAGGCGATTTTGGTGCGGAGGTGATCAAAGTTGAGATTCCTGGAAAAGGGGATACACTGCGGCATGTCGGTCCTTTTGCGGATGGTGAACCGCTGAGATGGTCAGGTCTCTCAAGGAATAAGAAATCACTTACACTGGATCTGCACAAAGAAGAAGCAAAAGACATTTTTAAAAAGCTTGCAGCGCAGGTTGATGTCATTATTGAAAATTTTCGTCCAGGAACACTTGAAAAATGGGACGTTGGGTACGATGTATTAAAGGAAATCAACCCTCGTTTAATTATGATTCGAGTATCGGGCTATGGGCAGACCGGCCCGTTTAAGGATAAGGCTGGGTTTGGAACACCTGCGACGGCGTTTAGCGGCTTTACATATATTCAAGGGTTTCCAGATCGACATCCAGTCAGCCCTTCCTTTTCTCTCACGGATTACATTGCAGGAATCTATGTGGCGTTTGCTACTGTGACAGCGATGTATTACCGGGATACGCATCCAGAAGGAACGGGGCAAATGGTGGATTTGGCACTCTATGAATCTGTGTTCCGTATGCTAGAATTCTTGATTGCAGAATATGATAAGCTTGGAAAGGTGCGTGAGCGTTCACCAGGTCTAAGTGGTCATTCAAGTCCTGCCGGCACTTACGAAACAAAGGACGGGCATTATTTGGTCCTTGTGACGAGTACGGATTCGACCTTCAATCGTTTGGCAGAGGCGATGAATCGGTTAGATTTACTAGAGAATGAGAAATTCTCTGTGAATGCAGCCCGGCTGAAACATAACGATGAAATGGATGCTATCGTCTCTCAATGGATTGCGTCTAAAACAAGGGATGAGGTATTAGCCATTCTAGATAAACACGGCGTGCCTGTGAGTCCGATCCTGAGCATTCGGGATATCTTTGAGCATCCGCAATTTAAAGCACGAGAGAATATTGTCGAGGTGCATCACCCTCGTCTTGGCAAAGTGAAAGTACCTGGCATCATTCCGAAGTTTGAAAAAACACCTGGTCGTATCCGGCATATTGCGCCTGATTTAGGTGAACATAATTATGAGATTTTAACGAAAATGCTTGGCTTAACAGAAGAAGAATGTAAACAGTTAGAAGAAAAAGGGGTCATTTAAGACGCTCAACCGATCCGCACGCTGCGGAAACAAAGGAGGATGGTTATGAAAGTGCATTCAGAACTGAAGGGGAACGAATTGCAGCCCAATTATATGAAACCAACGAAAGCCCGTTTTGGTATATTGATTCTGTTGTTTTTTATTACCGCTATTAATTATATTGATCGAGCCAGTGTGTCCATTGTTGCACCTGCTATTCAATCTTCATTGCAGTTAAATCCTGCTTTATTAGGATTAATCTTTTCGGCATTTAGCTGGACATATACCGCGATGCAAATACCAGGCGGTTTTATTCTCGATAAATTTGGCTCAAAGGTAACATATGGGATATCACTTATTACTTGGTCTATTTTCACAGGTTTACAGGCGTTTGCGAACAGTTTTGCCTTTTTATTCGGCTGCCGTTTGTTTATTGGGATTACAGAATCTCCTGCATTTCCTGCGAATAACCGCATTGTGAC
The DNA here is from genome assembly GCF_001857925.1 of Bacillus xiamenensis. Taxonomy (NCBI): domain Bacteria; kingdom Bacillati; phylum Bacillota; class Bacilli; order Caryophanales; family Bacillaceae; genus Bacillus; species Bacillus xiamenensis. Next base: position 1,298,317 of record NZ_CP017786.1, on the reverse strand, counting down.
AACATGGTTTCCAAGACGAGAACGGGCATTTGCTACAGGTGTTTATACCGCTGGAGAGTATGTGGGTCTTGCATTTGCGACACCTCTTCTTTTTTGGATCATGACGACTTTCGACTGGAGAACCGTCTTTATTACTGCAGGTGCGCTCGGTATCATATTTGCTTTCTTTTGGTACAAGTATTATCACGAACCGAAGGAACATCCGAAGGTTAATGAAGATGAGTTAGAATTGATCCGTCAAGGCGAAGGGCTGACAGTAGCATCACAGGAGAAGCTGAAATGGGCAGACTTTGCCGCTCTTTTAAAATATCGTAAATTGATCGGACTCTATATTGGTCAATTTTCTGTTGCGTCCACTCTCTTTTTCTTTTTAACATGGTTTCCGACCTATTTAGCAGAAGCGAAAAATATGGCGTTTCTTAAGGTAGGTTTTGCCGCATCTCTTCCATACATCGCAGCATTCTTTGGGGTACTGTTTGGTGGTTATGTTTCTGACTGGCTGCTCAAGAGGGGTGTCTCGGTCAATGTGGCGAGAAAGCTGCCCGTTGTGGTCGGCTTGCTTCTGACAAGTACGATTGTTTTGGCGAATTTTACAACGAGTATTCCACTTGTGCTGACCATTTTATCCATCGCCTCCTTCGCACAAGGGCTGTCAAATATCTCATGGACCATGCTGTCTGAGGTGGCTCCGAGAGAGATGGTTGGACTGGCTGGCGGCGTATTTAACTTTTTTGCTAATTTATCCGGCATCATCACGCCGCTGATTATCGGTCTCATTGTATCAGCGACAGGCTCATACAACGGCGGTATTTTATTTGTCAGCCTGGTAGCATTAGGCGGGGCGATGTCGTACATCTTTATCGTAGGTAAGATTGAACGCATTCAATTAAAACCATAATGACAAACATAAAGAGAACTCATCCTAGATAGATGAGTTCTCTTTTCTATGAATAAAAGATCATGGTGATGACTGTTGCACATGCGATGCCCATACTGATATAAAAGCCGGCAAACCAGATATTCCAACGAGTGATACGGTAAGGATTGACCTTCATCAAATCGGCTAATAGGGAGACCGAAACATTAAATGGACTAAACATAACAGTTGATGTTCCAGCGATAATGAGCATGATGGCAATAGGAAGGGCAGGCAGTTCATGGATGACAGGTGCCAGCATGCTCACTAACAAAGCGAGTGAGACGAGCGGGTGAAAACCGCAAAGAGCGGTGATCAGAAAATACAACCCAATGACACAATAAACCCAGATGGCATGGTCTGATATACTGACAATAAATGCTTGAATCGGCTGCATACTGTTTGTGGCGAGCAGCATATCGACAAAGAAACCAGCACTTAAAAATAGACACATATAATTGGAGAGCTGACGGGTTCGCTCCTTCCAATGAGGAACAGAGACAGCGACATATTGTTTCCGTTTTTTGATGACCGTTGAAAAGAGTAAAGCAAATGGAATAATCGTCAGCACAACAGCGAATAAATAACCTTTTCCAATCCAGGCATCGACAAGCGAGACGACTGTGATAAAACTTAGCAGCATGAAAGCGAGCTGAAGGGTTTTTCGCTTGATTCTCTTAGGATTGGTATGCGTTTCTTCTGAATGGATGATGTTTGGCAATCGCTTGCTTTGACGAGAAAAGAGCAGCCAATCCGTCAACAGCACAACCACCATTAAACAAAAGGTAACGGGTGCAATTTGATAATATTTCAATTGGGTGGCATCAATGGTGACACTCACCAGCACTTCAACAGGACTCCAGCTTAGACAGAGCGCATATGACCTTAAGAGGTTTCGCGTATAAAGCTGCTGTTTAACTTTCTCTTTCAGGGCGTCCAGCGACGGTTTCAAGGATGTATATAGCAAGGGAATGGTTGCGATATTTAAAAACATGCCAAGAATATGAGTGACGAACGAACTCTTGCGATAAAGCTGATTTGAACTCGTTGTATGCAGGGTAAGCAGTTTATTTAATTGTGTATCGAAATGTCCAACATGTATGAGAGAATGAATAAATGGCAGCATGAAAAATAAAGAAAGCAAGCCTAGCATGGAATGAAAATGAAGAAAAAACGTGTGAAAAGGCTGGTCAGACAAGAAGAATAATACCAAGCCAATTAAGAGAAACATAGCACCTGTTTTTAAATAAAGCCCATTAGCCTTCTTAAACGAAATGGTGAGCGAAGCAGCAGCCAGCAGACCAACAATATAGGAAAGTATGGGAGCAGGGAACAGTTGATGAACGATGTATAAGCTAATAAGAAGTGTATAAATGAATAGGTATATCATGATATCTATATCTCCTCCATCAAAAACCATCTATTTATCTTATTCCGTCTAATGGAATTTGTTTTCTTTTAATGGAACATTTAAAATGGATTATAGCAAAATTGCTCATTCATGTCGATAAGAAATCAAAAGGGAAAAGGAGAAAGTAAACATGGCTGATAAGAAGGTAAAAGAAGAATCAGGACTGCGTACTGTTCAGCGCGCTCTGGATATTCTTTATTGTTTTAGCGAAGAACGTCAAGAGCTGACGCTAACGGACATTTCAAAAGAGATGAATTTAGCAATGTCTACTACGACGAGACTGCTCAAGGCACTTGAAATGAATCATTTTGTAGAAAAGAATCAAGATACACTGAAGTATCGGCTCGGTCAAAGACTGTATCTTCTCGGTTACATTGCTGGGAAGTCCATCAAATTGAGAGAACTGGCAAAGCCGCTGATGTACACACTTCGTGACGAAACAAAGGAAACCGTCAACTTGTACGTGCTGGATCAGACAAGCAGGGTATGTATTGAACAAGCGGAAGGCCTTCAATCTATTCGTCATCTTGTCAAGATCGGCGAGAAGCTACCGTTATACGCAGGTGCCGGCGGAAAGGTACTGCTTGCCTTCCAAAGTGAAGAATTTCAGCAACAAGTGTTTGCATCTGAGGCTGATCACGTGACGAGGGAGGACTGGCAAAAGGAATGTGCGCATATTCTGAAGACATATACTGCTAGCAGTATTGATGAACGGGAGGTCGGATCTGCGGCAGTGGCGGCACCGATCTTTAACATTCATGGCGAGGTGAAGGCATGTTTATCCATCTCTGGACCTACCCATCGATTTACCGAGGACGTCATTCCTCAGCTGCAACAAAAAGTGAAGGAGCATGCCCAGAAGCTCTCCGAACAGCTTGGTTACGTCGTCAAACACAATTTTTAAGAATGCCTATCTTTTCACAGCCCATTTATCATATAATAGAAACATTATGTAGCATTCCTTGTCGTAAGGAGGACGTGTCACGAACATGAAAAACAATAGAGAAATCCCTGTGAGACAGCGAAATATTGTCCTCATTGGCTTTATGGGTGTTGGGAAAACAACCATTGGACAGATGGTTGCCAAAAAGTTATATAGAGATTTTATTGATGTCGATCAGGAGATTGAAAAAAAGTACAACATGACGATTCCAGAAATGTTTCAGCAAAAGGGAGAAGCTTTCTTCAGGCAGGCTGAAAAGGAATATATCGTCGATTTATGTGAACATACTCAGCTGAAGATCGTGTCCCTAGGGGGCGGTGCGTTCAAACAGGAAGAAATCAAACGAGCCTGCTTGAAGCATTGTACGGTTCTTTTCCTTGATTTATCTTGGGAGAATTGGAAGCAGCGGTTGGATATTTTAATCGAAAACCGTCCTGTTCTTCATAACCGCACGATTGACGAGATGAAAGAGCTGTTTGAAGAACGCCGGGAAATTTATGCCCTTCATAACTCAAGAGTTGAAACAGATCATCTAGAGGCAGAGGAAGTCGCCAATTATATTGTCGACACACTTAAACTTGGCTGGGATTTATACTCGAAATAAAAAGTCTACCGTTTAGGGGACGGGACTGACCCCATAAGATGAGACAGATCAAAAACACCTTCAAGTTTGAAAACGGATCGTTGTGATCCGAAATAAAACATGGAGGTGTTTTTTCTATAGCATCACTGTTTGATTCCTTGCAGGAGTGCGGCTTTTAAGCAGAGGGAGGTGGGCTGATGATATTCATCGAATTGAAGTTGAAACAGCTGTTTCGTTTCAGGGTCTGCGGCTTGAAGATGGGAAACGATCTCCTTTTGAACACTCTCTGGTGTACGTCCACGCTTGATCCAGTCCTGATAATCAATCTGCAGGTCCCAGTAGTGAATATCTTCTTTAGTCAGATGGTTGTCAGCGAACAGCTCTTTCCATTCTGATAGCGAGCTTTCACGAACATGAGAAGGGTCCCTCAATCGGTTTAAGTGGTTAATAAATTCATCCTGTGCTCGGTTTTCAGGTGCATAATGGTCTACAAGAAGAAATTTGCCGCCTTTTTTTAAGACACGGCTGATTTCAGACATAGACGCTCGGAGGTTTGGAAAGTGGTGAGCAGCAAATCGGCATGTCACGAGGTCAAATGATGCTTCTGAGAAAGGCAATGCTTCTGCTCCTGCCTGCTGAAACGTAATATGGTCCAAATGGCGTTCTTTTGCTAGTGCTTCTGCCACCTCGATCATTTTGTGCGTGACATCAATGCCAATTCCTTTAGAGATGATGTCTGAAAAGGAAAAAACGGTATGCCCTGCCCCGCTGCCGATATCAAGTAAATGCTCATGACCTTTCGTATTTGCTATCACTTTCATCCATTCTAGCTCTTCTCCTGCTGCAAATATGGGTGAATCTCGGTAGTTCTCTGCATTTTGTGAGAATTGTGTCTCGGCCTTAGAATATGGATTCATTCCTTTTCCCCCTTTTTGTTGTCTACTTTATCGTAGAATTCTTCCGGTTATTTGTCTAAGACATAAAAGATATGATATGAATAGATAAAACCTATGAGGTGAGAAAAGTGGATATACGAATGATGGAATATGTCATTGAAGTGTACCGCCAGCAAAGTTTCACAAAAGCGGCGGAAAACCTTCATATTGCCCAGCCTTCTTTAAGTCAACAAATTAAAAAGCTGGAAGAGAAATTAGACACGCCGTTATTTATTCGGAAGTACGGACAAGTGACCCCAACACCTCAAGGAACTCGATTGATCAAAAGAGCTGAGAACATTTTGAAGGAACGTAATGATTTGCTGCGTGAGATGGAGGAAGCATCTTATGAGGTAGGGAAAGAACTGATGATCGGAGCACCTGCTGTCACAGGAGGATATGTCCTGCCGGGTGTATTAAAAACCTTCTGTAAAACATATCCCCATGTACACGTTCATTTGATAGAAGAATCACCTCGTGAGCTAGAAAGGCTTTTGCTGGCTGGGAAATTGGATTTGGCTATTTTATCTCTGCCTGTCGAGCACGAACAATTGAAAACGAAACAAATGCTGACAGAGCCGCTCCTTCTCGCAGTTCCGCAAGCTGCCGAACCTTGGTTAGGCAAGGAATTGAACGACATCATCCATCAAGCTGACCAGAAAGGAATCGGTGGTGAAGCCGTTCCGTTTCACCTTCTTGAAGGCGTCCCATTCATTATGCTGAAGGAGGGGTATGGCTTTCGGAAAGTGGTCACAGAACTGTGTCGTCATCATGGCTTTCGGCCAAGGATTGCATTTGAAACCAGTCATATTCAAACGGCTCAGGCCTTGGTTAAAAACGAACTAGGCGTGACGGTTGTGCCGAAAATGGTGGCAAAAGAGGAAAGAGGCCAAGTGATCTACTTACCAATTGAGTCATGTCCAACCCGCACGCTTGTGTTTGCATATGTGGAAGAAAGGTATGTAACGAAAGCCGCTCAAGCATTAATGGACCTTTATCAGAGTAGAGGAGAAGCTTAAACAAACGTTTAATCAAACACAAAAAGCAGGGGAGCGCCCTGCTTTAAGATTGTGGACAAGGGGCTAAAATGATCTTTATTTTAGCCCTTTGTCTTCTTTTCAGCGTGACCTGAAAACCTTTGCAGTCTAGGAAGGACGAGTACCGGAGCGGAGCGAATTTAAGATTCGTGAGCACCGGCACGCAGGACTGACAAAGAATGCGAGGGTTTGTCTACACGCTGAAAGCAGGGGAGTGCCCTGCTTTCTAATATAAGTCCAGACGCTGATCCGTCATGACAGGAATTTGTTGTCTCACTTCATCTACCAGCTGAAGATCAATATCTGCATAATAGATGTCTTCGTCATCATTTGTCTCAAGCAGTATACGGCCGAGCGGGTCTATCACCATGGAGTGTCCAGGGAATTCAGTGTCTCTGCTTGTGCCCGTCCGGTTGACCGCAATCATAAACGACTGGTTCTCAATGGCTCTTGCGATGAGCAGGCTGCGCCAATGGTCGACTCTGGCTGACGGCCATTGGGCGGTATTGATGAGCACCTTTGCCCCTTTGTTTACAAGTGTTCTGGAAAGCTGCGGGAAGCGGAGGTCATAGCAGATCATGGCACCGATCTTTATATGTTCATCATAGTCAAATAAACCGAGCTGATCACCAGCGGTTAAATAGTTGTGCTCATCCATTAAGCGGAATAAATGAATTTTATCATAATCTAATACACGATCACCTTGGCGGTTAAACACATACATCGTGTTGGTGATGTCTTGATTTTCAGTACGCTTATTCAATACACTTCCTGCGATGAGATACACTTGATGCTTTCGGGCAAAGTTAGAGAAGAGCTGTTTTGTGCGTTCTCCGTTTACGTCGGCAAGCTGCTCCGCCTGTTCCAGCGCATATCCGGTATTCCACATTTCGGGTAAAATGATCAGGTCAGGCTGTTGGCGGATCGCTTCTTCTAAAAACGCTTCTGCTTTCTTAAAGTTCACATCAGGCTCTCCAATTTGAACGTCCATTTGGATAAGGGCGATTTTCATGACGGTTCCTCCTTAATTTGTTTGCATGCAAAGTAAAAATCCATGAATGCTCCACTTCATGAATGGATGGATAGATAGACTGATTCTGCCTGAGAGCGTCTAGGCTTCAAGTCAGTTTCTTTATCATAAAGGTTTATACCATCTTTGCCAATAGAAATGTCAGAAGGTTTCGTCTATATTAGTAGAAGAGAGTGAAAATCGCTTTCTTAGGAAAGAAATCAGTGATATGATACATATAACTAATAAAACAAAGGGGAATAGTAGGATATGCAATTGTTCGATTTACCACTAGAAGAGCTAAAAGAATATAAACCAAAGAAAACAGCACGCCCTGATTTCTCTCACTTTTGGAAAACGTCGCTTGAAGAACTGCGTCAAGTGGAAGCAGAAGTAACCCTTGAACCTTACGACTATCCTGTAAAAGGGGTCAAAGTATACCGCCTGACGTATCAAAGCTTTGGACAATCTCGTGTTGAAGGCTGGTATGCCGTACCTGATCAAACGGGTCCGCATCCTGCGCTCGTTCGATTTCATGGCTATAACGGAAGCTATGACGGCGGTATTCATGACATTGTCAACTGGGCGCTGCATGGCTATGCGACATTCGGTATGCTTGTCCGCGGTCAAGGCGGCAGTGAAGATACGTCAGTAACACCAGGCGGTCAAGCATTGGGGTGGATGACAAAAGGCATTTTATCGAAGGATACCTACTATTATCGCGGTGTTTATTTAGACGCGGTTCGTGCACTTGAAGTCATTCAGTTCTTCCCTGAAGTGGATGAACACCGTATCGGCGTCATCGGCGGAAGTCAGGGGGGTGCATTAGCGATCGCCGCCGCAGCCCTTTCAGACATTCCGAAGGTCGTTGTGGCTGATTACCCTTATTTATCAAATTTTGAGCGTGCAGTCGATGTAGCCTTAGAGCAGCCTTATTTAGAAATCAATTCATACTTCCGAAGAAACAGTGATCCAGAAGCCGAAGAAAAGGTATTTGAGACATTAAGCTATTTTGATTTAATCAATTTAGCCGGATGGGTGAAACAGCCCACATTGATGGCGATCGGCCTGATTGATAGAGTAACTCCGCCATCTACTGTGTTTGCGGCATACAATCACTTAGAAACAGATAAAGAGCTGAAGGTGTACCGATATTTTGGTCACGAATTTATCCCGGCTTTTCAAACGGAGAAGCTGTCCTTTTTACAAAAGCATTTGCTGATCTAAAAGAACAAAGAGGCCGCTCAAGCTGAGGGCCTCTTTGTTTAATAACTCGTGTTCTGTCTTGTTTTTTCATCAGGCACTAATGCAGTAATGATGAGGACAAGAGCTGTGATGATATGAAGGATGAATCCGAGAATCGGAATCCAGGCGAGGCAGGATGTCACAATTCCGATGATACTCCCAATCATTGGTCCTTGGTCTCGCTTCGATAAGACGAGTGTGATAATATGCAGAATAAGCATGACCATGAGCGGTGTATAGCCATTGCTGATAACAAATAGTCCTCCAATCACTGGGATGGCAAGGCAGGCTTCAAAAATTCCAGTTATCCATTTCATGATGCGAGATATAGACATGAGGTCCAACTCCTTTTTCATATATGTCTTATTCGTATTTTCCCAAAAGGTGAAGAAGTCATGCAGAATTCTATAGAAAGAGTTGATGGACACTTGAGAGAAAGAATTAAGGAAGAGCTGAAAATCATCGAAGAAACGTATGACGTCAAGATTTGTCTCGCCGTTGAATCGGGCAGCAGGGCATGGGGATTTCCTTCAACTGACAGTGATTATGATGTTCGGTTTATCTATGTTCCTCGGAAGGAATGGTATTGGTCGATGGAAGAACATCGTGATGTGATCGAGCTGCCCATTGACGATGCGCTTGATATTAGCGGCTGGGAGCTGCGAAAGGCGCTACGTTTATTCAATCAATCGAATCCATCCATTATCGAATGGCTGTCTTCTGACATCATCTATGCTGAATCCTTCTCTTTGGCCAAGCAGCTGAGAGAATTAAAAGATCGAGCCTTTTATCCAGCAGCATTGATGTATCATTACCTCAATATGGCGAAGCGAAATGAAAGCCGGCATTTACGAGGAGAGCAGGTGCGAATTAAGAAATATTTCTATGTGCTTCGTCCGCTGCTTGCCTGTCAATGGATTGAACGCTACCGGACGGTTCCGCCTATGGACTTTCATGAACTGCTCAAGGAGCTTGTGGAGGATGGACCACTTTTAGCTGAAATTCATGAGCTGCTCAAACGCAAAATGGACGGAGAAGAAATGGATTTAGAGGACCGCCTTGTGCATGTCCACCCATTTATCGACAAAGAGCTAGCTCGTTTTCATGAATTGGTGAAAAGCTACAATCAGCCGAAAGACGATCTCACTGAAGAATTAAATGAGTTATTGCAGTCTACCCTTGATGAGGTGTGGGCGTAAGCGTGGAAGAGCCAGCCGGTTAGCGGCAGGCTCTTTTTGATCTCGTATTGTGATAAAACCACAAAAAAAGTCAGAATTTTTGTCATCTTCAAATATTGTAGCGGACAGCTCATGAGCCTTACAATAAAGACATAGCTTACAAAGAGTGGGAGGTGCCCTTTATGGAGTCGGTCACAAGAAATTTCTTCTTGTTTTTGTCAAAGAGCAGTCTCTTGAACCATATTGCTCGTAATTGGGGAAGTGCTGTTGCATCAAAGAAGATCATCGGGGGGAAGGATTTTGAGAGTGCTATCCCTGTCATCAAACGATTAAATGATCAAGGTATGGCTGTAACAGTCGATCACCTTGGTGAATTTGTCACAAAGGCAGAGATTGCAAATGAGCGGACGAATGAATGTATTCAAACCATTCAACGGATTGCAGAGGAAAAACTCAATTCCCACGTATCACTCAAAATGACGTCACTTGGCTTAGATATTGACGATGACCTTGTGTATCGCAATATGAAAAGCATTTTAGATACGGCGGAGAAACACCGTATTATGGTGACAATTGACATGGAGGATGAACAGCGCTGTCAAAAAACGCTAGACATCTTCAAAGAGATGAAATCTCAATATGAGTATGTCAGTACGGTCTTGCAGGCGTATTTGTACAGAACAGAAAAGGATCTTGATGACCTAAATGAGCTGCAGCCATTTTTAAGACTTGTCAAGGGTGCCTATAAGGAATCCGCTGAAGTGGCGTTTCCAAACAAAAAAGACGTCGATCAGAATTACAAGAAGCTGATCGAAAAGCAATTACTCTCGGGGAACTATACAGCTATTGCGACACATGATGATCAAATGATCGAGTTTACGAAACATATTGTGAAAAAACACAATATACGGACAGATCAGTTTGAATTTCAAATGCTGTATGGCATGAGATCAGAAACGCAGCAAGCGCTTGTGAAAGAAGGCTATCAAATGAGGATCTATACCCCGTATGGACGAGAGTGGTATGGCTACTACATGAGACGTCTTGCAGAACGACCGGCAAACATTGCATTTGCTTTAAAAGGGATGACGAGAAAATAATTTGAAACGGGAGCGTGACAAAGATGACAACACCTTACAAGCATGAACCATTTACGGATTTTAGCCAGGAAGAAAATCGCCAAGCGTTTGAACAAGCATTAGCCAAAGTAACCGAATCTCTTGGTCAAACCTATCCGCTTGTGATTAATGGAGAGAGAATCGAAACGAAAGACAAGATTGTCTCAATCAATCCGGCGAAGAAGGAAGAAGTCGTTGGCACGGTATCGAAGGCCGGAAAGGAAGATGCAGAACAAGCGATTCAAGCTGCGGCAAAAGCATTTGAAACATGGCGCTACACGTCTCCAGAAGAAAGAGCCGGCGTTTTATTCCGTGCTGCGGCAAGCATTCGCCGTAAAAAGCATGAGTATTCAGCCCTTCTTGTAAAAGAAGCAGGGAAGCCTTGGAATGAAGCGGATGCAGATACAGCAGAAGCAATCGACTTCCTAGAGTATTATGCCCGTCAAATGCTGGAGCTGGCGAAAGGCAAACCTGTGAACAGCCGCGAGGGAGAACGCAATCAATATGTGTACACACCAACTGGCGTGACGCTCGTTATTCCGCCGTGGAACTTCTTGTTCGCAATTATGGCAGGAACAACCGTAGCACCAATCGTTACAGGAAATACAGTCGTATTAAAGCCAGCTAGTGCGACGCCTGTTATTGCGGCCCGCTTTGTGGAAGAACTTGAGCAAGCAGGTCTTCCAAAAGGTGTTGTCAACTTTGTACCAGGAAGCGGAGCAGAGGTGGGAGATTACTTAGTGGATCATCCGAAAACAAGCCTCATTACATTCACTGGATCAAGAGAAGTAGGGACACGTATTTTTGAACGTGCGGCAAAAGTGCAGCCAGGACAGCAGCATTTAAAGCGTGTCATTGCTGAAATGGGCGGTAAGGATACTGTGGTTGTAGACGAGGATGCAGATGTTGAACTTGCAGCGAACGCCATTTTCACATCAGCCTTCGGTTTCTCAGGTCAGAAATGTTCGGCTGGATCTCGTGCTGTTGTCCACGAGAAGCTGTATGACCAAGTGATCGAGCGAGTGAAGGAAATCACTGAAACGAAAACAACAGCCAATCCGCTATCGGCTGATGTCTACATGGGACCGGTCATTGATCAGGCTTCCTTTGACAAGATCACAGAGTATATCGAGATTGGCAAGCAGGAAGGTCGCTTAGTCACGGGCGGAACGAGTGATGATTCAGAAGGCTACTTCATCCACCCAACTATTTTTGCAGATCTTGAGCCAACATCTCGCTTGATGCAAGAAGAAATCTTTGGACCTGTCCTAGCTTTCTCAAAAGTCTCAAGCTTTGATGAGGCACTTGAAGTAGCCAACAACACGGAATACGGTTTAACCGGTGCGGTCATTACAAATAACCGTGATCACATCAATCGTGCGAAGCAGGAGTTCCATGTGGGGAATCTCTACTTTAACCGTAACTGTACAGGAGCTATCGTGGGGTACCACCCATTTGGCGGCTTCAAAATGTCAGGAACAGATTCAAAAGCAGGCGGCCCAGATTACCTTGCGCTGCACATGCAGGCCAAAACGATTAGTGAAATGTTTTAATATGGAAAAGCATGAACCTGTGCAGGCGGGTTCATGCTTTTTTTATCTGCCTGCGACTTGCTTCTATACAAATCTGACTGGAAAGAAGTATGATAAATGTATCACTTATTCAGGGAGCAATCGGGATGGAAGAGATATTAGAAAAGCTTCATACATTTTTTGATGTCGATAAATTAATTGCATTTATTAGTGGTTATTTAAAAAAACCGGTCATTTTAGAAAGTACTGAATGTCAGTTGCTTGCCTATAATTCTTACAGCATCCAGCAGTTCGACCCAGTCAACCAGCAAACGATTTTCTCAAAGGAATGTCCGGGAGCTGTGGTCGATTGGTTAAAGAAAACAGGAGTGATTCAGCAGCTGTACACAGATTCAAATCCTTTTTATGTGAATGGTCATGAGGAGCTCGGATTTAATCGACGGGTGGCTGTGAGTGCCAAGCATAAACAAGAGGTTGTGGGGTTTATTTGGGTGCAGGACATTGAGGATTCTCTCTCTCAGGAGGAGCTGCAATTTTTACACGAGGCATCCTTTCAGGTTGGAAAAGTCATTTATAAAAATAAGAAACAGCTGGAGAAAAAGGAAGGCAAGATTGAAGAATTTTTCAAAAAGGTCATGGATGATCATTTTTATACAGAAGAAGAGCTGAAATGGGAAGCCGAGAACTTAAGCATTCCGCTTCCAGCTGTCTTTACTGTGATGGTTGTTCATGCCGCCGATAACAAAAGTGAGACGGCAGAAGATGTGAAGGATGTGATTAGAACCTATTTGCAGCTAGAAGATAAGGTCAATCACGTCTATTCGGTGCAAGCAGATATTGTTGTCATATTAGGCAGTCTGTCAGACCGTCATTCACCGAAAGCGACTGCCGCCGATGTCATCGCTCATCTTCAATCGAAAACGCATTCACATTCGTCCCCTTTGTATATTGGGATGGGAAGAGAATATCGAGATGTCATGAAAATGAGTACAAGTCGATTTGAAGCGATAGAGGTAGTGAAGGCTGTAAAAATTGTCGGGGGGCAGGAATTGATTCCGTATGATTACGAGCAGCTGGGTGTCTTTCGTTTCTTAGACTCGATTTACAGCCACCAAAAAAAGAAAAACGACTTCAATCCAGATTTGTTACGTTTGAAGGAAAAAGACCGTGGCAGCCAGACCTCTTTTTTAAAAACCCTTGAGGTTTACTTATTGAATAATTGCAAGCTAAAGCCAGCAGCAGAACAGCTGTTTATTCATCAAAATACATTAAACTATCGAATGAAACAAATCTTTGATATGACTTCGATTGATTTGAGTCATTTTAGCCAGCGGTGTGAGTTATTTATTGAATTGATGCTGATGAAGAAAGATCAATAAACGTAGAATCCGCAGGTGCACGGAATCACCTGCGGATTTTCGATTTTCATGCGAGCTGTAAAAGAGGCATACAATTGCTGCGTTTCGTTGTATGATAGATAAAGATTTGAAAGGAGGGCCACCTTTGGGATCAGTCACCTTGGCCATTTTGATTTTCATCATGACCCTCGTCCTTGTCATTTGGCAGCCAGGACGTTTAACCATTGGATGGTCAGCATGTGGGGGAGCCATTCTTGCTCTTGCCTTTGGCGTGGTTCATTTGGGCGATGTGTGGGAAGTCACACAAATTGTCTGGAATGCCACTTTTGCATTTATTGGGATTATCATCATTTCGTTAATTTTAGATGAAATCGGATTTTTTGAATGGGCGGCACTGCATATGGCAAAAGCCGCAAAAGGAAACGGTGTCCGCATGTTTATTTATTTAACATTACTCGGCGCTGTGGTAGCCGCTTTTTTTGCCAACGATGGAGCGGCACTCATTTTAACTCCGATCGTTTTATCTGTGGTGAGAGCATTAAAGTTGGATGAACGTATGGTGCTCCCATTTGTGATGGCGAGCGGCTTTATTGCAGATACGACGTCCTTGCCATTTGTCATTAGTAACTTGGTCAATATCGTATCAGCTGATTATTTTCATATTGGCTTTCTAGAATATACGGCGAACATGTTCGTGCCAAACCTTGTGTCACTTGGGGCGAGTATGCTTGTGCTTTATGTGTTTTACCGAAAGCTCATCCCAAAAACATACGATTTGTCACAGGCGAAGGAGCCAGCGTCAGCCATTCGTGATCTGCGCATGTTCCGCTTGTCTTGGTATGTGTTAGGGTTGTTGCTCGTTGGTTATTTTGCCGGGGAATTGGTTGGCATTCCGGTGTCAATCATTGTAGGAGGCATTGCCCTTGCTTTCTTGTGGCTGGCGAAAAGGAGTCCGCAAGTGGCGACAAAACGAGTCATCAAGGAAGCACCGTGGTCCATTGTGTTCTTCTCAGTCGGCATGTATGTCGTCGTCTATGGCTTGAAGAATGTTGGCCTAACAGAAATATTAGCGGCTTGGATTGAACAAGGGGCATCGCATGGCTTGCTTGCAGGAACGATGTTTATGGGGGTTCTGGCCGCAGTGCTGTCCTCTGTGATGAACAATCTTCCAACCGTTTTAATTGATGCGATTGCCATCGGTCATACCGATGCAGCAGGTGTGATGAGAGACGGACTCATTTATGCCAATGTCATCGGCTCAAACCTTGGCCCGAAAATGACCCCAATCGGCTCATTGGCGACATTGCTGTGGCTTCATGTCTTGAAGAAAAAGGGAGTCCATATCTCTTGGGGCGCCTATATGAAAGCTGGAATCATTCTGACCATACCGACTCTAATGATCACTTTATTGGGGTTATATGTGTGGTTATGGTTGATCCATTAAAGGAAAAAGAGAGCAGATCCATTGGAACTGCTCTCTTTTTTGTTATAAATATTTAGCATAGCGTTTTTCCAAAAAGTCTTGCAGCAATGAGACGACACTGCAAATGCCCCAGTAAATCAATGCGACCAAAATATACATGGTCATATAATCGAATTCTCGTCCACCCACGATTTTGGCTTGCTGGAAAAGCTCTGGTACAGTAATCATCGCCGCTAGGGAGGAGGCTTTGATTAAGTCGAGCATGACATTGGTCAACGGCGGCAGTGCAATGCGAACGGATTGAGGCAGAATGACCCCGCGCATCGTTTGCCAATAGCTGAGACCAATTGATTTGGCGGCTTCCACCTGACCATTTGGAACAGAGGAGAGAGCCGCCCGGTTGATTTCTGCAATATATGCAGCACTATTGAAGCTGAACCCAATAATAGCAGCAGTGACAGCTGTAAACTCAATACCGATGTAAGGGAATCCGAAATAAAGGATAAATAAAATCACCAGTATGGGAACCCCGCGCATAAATGAGATATACAGCCGGGCAGGCAGTCGAAGCACCCACGAATTTGCCATTCTGGCAAGGGCAATAAAAAAGCCGAGAATGGTTCCAAAAAACATGCTCACAAAGGAAATGAGCAGCGTCAGCCAGATGCCTTTCATGACAAATGGAAACGACGCCTTTGCTAGTGCAGGATTAAAGATATATTCGAAATGAATATCTCCCACGGCTGCGGCTCCTTATTTAGAAATGTCGACATCTTCGACATCAACATCAATTTTTTTTGAGACGTCAGCATGATTAAAGAATTTCTCTGAAATCTTTTTCATTGTTCCGTCGTTTTTCATGTCTTTTAAGACAC
Organism: Bacillus xiamenensis; assembly: GCF_001857925.1. Taxonomy (NCBI): domain Bacteria; kingdom Bacillati; phylum Bacillota; class Bacilli; order Caryophanales; family Bacillaceae; genus Bacillus; species Bacillus xiamenensis. Next base: position 1,282,754 of record NZ_CP017786.1, on the reverse strand, counting down.
GATTCAATTCTTTCTGAAGCTCTGTATTGTCTTTTTTCATGACAAACCCTTGTTCATTTGGCATGTATTTTAAGTCAGGGTGAATCGTAATATTTAATTTAGGGAATGCAGCAAGAGCGAGTGTTTGCAAGTAGTAGTCATTCAGAATGACATCTGTTCGGCCGTTCGCGACATCCTTTAAGTATTGCTCGTTTGTGGCATTATCATAAATGACTTCTTTTGCACCGTATTTACGAGCGACATCCATATAAATCGTTGTTGCAGCACCAGCTGCTTTCTTTCCTTTTAAATCCTTTAGTGTCTTAATACCAGACAAATCATCTTTCCGTACGATAGCCGTTCCGTAGGAATATTTATAAGGAGTCGAAAAGGCGAACTTATCCTTCCTGTCATCTGTGATGTCGATATCATTTGCAGCGGCATCCACTTGACCAGAATTAATGGCGCTCAGCATACCATCATAGCCCATTTCTTTAAATTCTACTTTCACGTCAAGGCGTTTAAAGGCTTCTTTGACAACTTCAACTTCATAGCCAGTCAATTGATCCTTGCCGTTAGATGTATCATGGTATGACGTAGGATAAAGGGTGCCTGAAGTAGCAACCACGATTTTTCCTTTCTTTTGAATCTGATCCCACTTTGATTCTCCAGACTGAGATGAGCCTGATTGACTGCAAGCAGACATGACAAGCATGAGAGCAGACGCAACAAGCAGCACCCATATAGGTTTTCTATGATAAAAACGACTCATTTAAGAATCCTCCTCTATTTTTTATACAAAACAAAACATAGCACGCTTTTTCAGTTAGGACAACGTTTTCAGACGAAAAGCAAAAAAGTAAGAATATTATGCTCAATTTGATGACGTGAAATAATGTATAAAAAAGGAAAGTGCGTGCAAAATAACATTCAATAAAGGAGGGAACACAGAGATGAAAAAAAGAAGAGGCTTCATCATGTTATCTATGATGCTGTTGTTATTTGGCTTTCAAGTGGAGACAGCTCATGGCGAAACACCCCAAATGGAAAAGCGTCCGGTCACGCAGCAAGTAAAATTAACGACAGAACAACAAAAACAAATCGAAGTGCTTGAGCAGCAAATTCTTTCTAAACGAAAAGAAGTGATTAAGAAATATGTTCAATATGGTGTGTTAACAAAGGAACAAGGCACGCATATCACGAAACGAATGGATGAACATTACAATCACTTAAAAAATAACGGGTTTGTTCCATTGCTGAAAAAACCACAGCACCATCGACCATAATGATGAAACCGGCAGCGAGGTGCCGGTTTTTTTATTGTTTATAGAGCCTTTTTAAAAGGTCAGGGTCTCACCATCATTAGGGACAAAAATAGATTGTTCTGCATGATGTTCTTGAATGTAAGCTTTTAATGCAGCTCTTGTTAATAAACAATGATTCACAGCCTCAAGATGACAGGCGACAATTTGAGCATTTGGCTGGGAATAGTGAATGTCCACGACCTCTTCCTTTGTCATTGTAATCGGATCGCCCTCTAGAAATTGGGCAGCCCCACTATTGACCACAATAACATCTGGCTGACTATTCACAACTTCTTTCGGCTCATCACACCAAATGGTATCACCTGCAATATAAAGAGTGGGCTCATCCAGGTGAGAGAAAACAAAACCGCTCACTTGTCCCATCCGTTTTGCGGTATCACCTGTCCCATGCTGTCCGCCTGTACGTTTAATATGAACACCCAAAATATTGATTTCATCTTCAATACATGTGACATGCTGAAAGCCAGCTTCTTCGACTTCTTTTCGATCTTTCTCCGATTGAGTATAGATAGGCAGCTCTTGAGCTAATTTCTTTTTTGCTTCGTCGTCAAAGTGATCCACGTGTAAATGAGTGAGCAGGACAGCATCCGGCTGTAACATCTTGTCCAAATCAATGTTTGCAGGCAGCTCGACAATTGGATTGTTTAAATGTTGATTGGCTGTATGCGGAAACGGCGGGTATGTTCCCTTTCTTGCTAAAAATGGATCAATCAAGAAAGTAGATTGACCATATTGAAGGTATAAAGTAGCTTGACGAATGAGCGTTATTTTCATCAAAAAGGCCTCCTTTTTTTCTAAGTAATTTTACAGTATATTAAAAGAGCCTCATGTGACAGAGGGGGATGAAAGTCTTTCAGCAGAAGGACTTGATTTTTGAAAGTGGTGATCCAATGCTAGACCAAACAGATATGGCCATTTTAAATGAACTCTCAAAGAATAGTCGATTGACGATGAAAGCACTTGGTGAAAAAGTTCATTTAACCGGTCAAGCAGTTGCAAATCGTGTGTTAAAGCTAGAAGAAGAAGGTGTCATTGAAGCCTATACCATTTCGATTGACTGGCGGACACAGCAGACCATTCAGACATTTATGCAGCTCTATACCAAAAGTCATCATCACGAACTGCTCCTGTCGTTTCTTCACCAAAAGGAAGAAATCAAGAACCTGTTTAAAATAAGTGGAGACGGCTGTTATATGGCCGAAGGACATTTCTCCAGTCATGATGAGCTTGATCAGTTTTTAACGGAGCTAACAAATTACGCAAATTATAAATTGTCGATCGCGGTTAAACGTCTCATTCATCAGTAATAGAAGAGACGCAGGAGGAAATAAACGATGCGAAAATTAATCGAAAATCAAGCTGAACCGATCACAAAGGAAAGAATCAAAGCAGACTTGGTTCAACTTGGTGTGAAGAAGGGCATGATCTTATGTGTCCACTCATCCTTATCATCTATGGGCTGGGTGAATGGGGGTGCTGTAGCCGTCATACAAGCATTAATGGAAACCTTAACAGAAGAAGGCACACTGATTATGCCGGCACAAACGTTAGAGCTGTCTGATCCCGCTGATTGGATTGATCCGCCTGTTCCTTATTCTTGGTGGAAATCGATCAAAGATACGATGCCTGCATTTGATCCGGCCTACACGGCTCCAACAGCAATGGGAAAGATAGCAGAAACATTTTGGAAATACCCAGGCGTAGAGAGAAGTAATCATCCTCATTTTTCTTTCACAGCCTGGGGGAAAAAGAAACATGACATTTTGAAACACCATAGGCTTGCTTATGGTTTAGGAGAAGCCTCGCCTCTTGGACGTATGTACGATCTTGATGCAAACGTACTATTGGCTGGTACGTCATTTGAGAGCCATACAGCCTTCCACCTAGCTGAATATCGAATTCCTCAGCAAGACCTCATGACTCGAGGGGCTCCTATGTTAGAAAAAGGGTGGAGAGTATGGAAAGAGTATCCAGATATCATTACAAGAGAAGAATTATTTGAAGAAATTGGTCGTGATTTTTTACATTCAGGATGTACTCATCATCATGGTCAAATCGGGCTCGCCCATTCGTATTTACTGCCGATGAGAGAATCGGTAGATTTTGCGGAAAAGTGGTTTGATCAGTACGACAAATTGTGACCTACGCACTCCGAAAATCAAAGCAATAGAGATCTTGATCAGGTTGTTGAGAGGTATAATAGCAGGTGAGCTGATAGTCTCCTTTTGGTATGGAGAAAGACAGTACCTGTGCCATGACGCTTGTAAGATAAACGTGGCCGCTTGTATGTGTAAATGGCACTGTGATGGCTCTATCGACGGAAGATGGAGTCTCATGGCTATTTAATGTCACGACAATAGAAGCCTTTCCGTTGTTAATGCCTTCAAAGGAAATTCCTTGATCTCCAGTTGCGAATCCTTGTTGAATCGCATCATCTGTCCAATCAATAACAGGTGGTGTTTCGCTTCCTGTGTATACCGTGATTTGATGATAAGAAATAGAGAGGGAATAGGTTTTGTTTAAATCATTCATCATATCAAACTCCTTTATTAATGGATGTTGTTAGCTAGCGTTAACGTCGAAAGGTGAATGTTTGAAAGAAAAGATTCTTGAAGAGAATGTTAGGCAGCAAGACGATTGTCGCCGTCTTGCGCTCCTGTGTTGAGGGATCTAGATGTGAAATTGTGACACCATTTCTTGTAAGTCTCCTGCTAAATGGGCAAGAGCTTCTGATGAAGCTGTTACTTCTTCCATTGCTGCAAATTGTTCTTCTGTTAAACCGGCTACTTGCTGTGAATGTTCGCTCGTCAGTTTAACGCCTTCTGTGATAGAGGCAAAGGACTGTTTCGCATCAGTTGTATAAGCTGCGATTTTTTGTGATGCACTTGATAAATGTTTAATGCCATCTGCCATTTCCCTCATTGACCGCTGAATATCAATAAATGATTCCTCTGTATGAGAAATAAGAACAGCCCCTTGAGCCGCTTCCTCCCTCACTCGTTTGATTGCACTCGTCGAATGATTCATCTCTTTTTGAATTTCAGAAATGAGGTGAGAAATCATGTTGGATGACGTTTGAGATTCTTCTGCAAGCTTTCTTACTTCGTCTGCCACAACGGCAAAACCTTTTCCGTGTTCACCTGCTCGTGCTGCCTCAATAGCCGCATTAAGAGCAAGAAGGTTTGTTTGGTTGGCGATGTCTGTAATGACTTTGGAAATATGATCAATTTCGACTGAACGTGTTTCCAGCGCTTGAATCGCTGTGCCATTTTCTTCAATTGATTTTGCAATTGATGTCATTTGTGAGTTGACTTCACCAATATTCTGTACCCCTTTTTGGGCCATTTCTTGTGCGAATTGACTTCTTGTCGCCATTTGTCCCGCATTTTCAGTGATATTTTCAAGTTCGTTTGATACTTGTCTCATCGTGTGTTCACTTGCTGTCATTTGAAGGGCTTGCTGTTCAGACGATTGCGCAACCTCTTGAATGGTGTGAGTGATTTTTTCTGATGCTGCACTCGTTTCTTCTGCGCTAGCTGAAAGCTGTTCTGAAGAGGTGGCCACTAATTCAGATGTTTTCATGACATTTAAAATGGTTTGATTTAATTTCTCCCGCATCTTATTAAAATGATCGGCTAGTTCAGAAAGTTCATCCCCTGTGTGATCTGTCACATTGATTGTCAAATTTCCTTCTCCCGCACTCTTAATAGCAGATGCCATGTGTTTGAGGCGTTTCTGAATCCGCTTTGTGAAAATAGAAATAATGATAACTGAAACAATTAAACTTAGCAGCAGGACAATGAGAAATTGAATAAAGAACGACTGAAGCATTTGTGAAATCATGCTTTGATTGGCACCGGTGTAAAAAATACCAATCGTTTCACCTGAATCATTTTTGATTGGCATATAAGCCGTTTGGTAGTCTTTCCCCGCAACATTTGCTGTGCCGTAATAATGTTCTCCTTTATCTAAAACAGCGGCTTTGACTTCAGGTGAGACTTCTGTCCCTACAGCTCGTTTTCCGTTTAACATGACATTCGTGGCAACACGGGTATTTCCTTGGAAAATCGTGATTGTATCACCAGTATATTTAGCTAATTGATCAACCAATGCGTTAGAGTCATTGATTTTCGTATCGCCTTTGTAAAGCTTGTCATCTTTTATCTGCCATGAGCCCGCAATCTTTTCGTTTAAATAAGCGTAGCCTAGTTTTAAATCACCTTTTGCTTTTTCTGTGGCCATTTGCTTAATGTTCTCTGTCATTTCGCGATTCACCACATAACCAACAACCGCTGAAAATACGATGAGCACAGTTAAAAAGATCAGCATTATTTTGGCACCAAGCCTCAGTTTTCCCTTTTTCTGCATGCTTTTTGACTCCTTTAGGTATAAGGTAGGGTATCCCTCCTTAAGGATTATCGGCATAAAAAAAATGTTTGATATACCTGCATGCACTTACACGAAATTTTTTTGATACAGAAGAGAAAAATGATGCTAGTCAATAATAAATTGGATTCTTGTTCCATCAGGATCATCGGATAATTGATGACTTACCCAAGAGCCTGCGCCTCTGTTATCTGATGGACGCACATATTTCACAGAAGCGCCTGTTCCTCCTTCTTTACACATTGCCATTGGCCATTCGTCTCGATCATATCCATGCTTTGTTGGGATGCCATGCAGTGATCGGTCTCTCTGCTCATCACTATTTTCTCGATCAATCGTACAAATGGAAGAATGACCTTCATCAATTGCCTCTTCTATGTGCTTGGCTGTTTCTGGATAACGATCTGATGGAAAGTGAATGGTTTTGTCATAAGAAGAGTCTGTTGTCTCTTGTTTACTTTGCTCCAGCTGGATATAGCCTGTTGCTACACCAATGACTATCAATAAAAGCAGGAGAATGGTTTTAAGAAGTTTCATAGATGCTGGCTCTCTTTCTTTTTTGCGTATTTTGTAAACAGAGTATAGCAGAATTACTTACCAATTTCTCCTCGTTTTGAAAAAACGTCTTTTAAAATTCGAAAAACGTTTTTTACCGTTTTTCCCCATTTCATATTTGGATAGAAAGCATAAAAATTTTAATTTGGCTGCTCATAAAATGATTATGCTGATGCAGAACGGCTTTATCATTGGTTTTTGGGCTAATTTCAAGATTTTAACACACAGAAATTTTAGAAAAATAAAATTGACTAGACCGATATGCTTTAATAATATGGAGTCAAATATCAAAAAAATGTTGTAATTTATCAAAATATGATTCCATTTACATTGCAGGAGGGAAGTACAAATGGCGGATGTCTCTTATCGGCTCGGAATAGACATAGGTGGAACATTTACTGATTTATCGCTGATGAATGAAGCAACAGGGGAGCTGACTGAACTCAAGACACCTACAGTGACAGATGACCCAGCTCAAGGAATTATCAATGGGCTGAATCTTCTAAAAGAAAGAGGTGTCGATTTATCCAAAATCCAATATCTTGTACACGGGATGACAATAGGTCTTAATACTTTATTGCAGAGAAAGGGAGCAGATTTAGCCCTTTTTGTGACGGAAGGTTTTCAAGATATTTTGTCATTACAGCGTTTACGTCTACCCATCCCTTATGATTTCAATTCTCGATTGCCAGAACCATTGATACCACGGAAGCATGTATATCCAATTTCTGAAAGGTTGATACACGATGGTTCGATCAAAAAACCTCTCCATCTGCAGCAATTAGATGATGCTGTCCAGCAGGTCATGTCTAAAAAGCTAGCAGGTATTGTCATTTCTTTTTTACATAGTTATCAAAATCCAGTTCATGAATTACAAGCAAAAGCCTATATCAATCACCATTACCCGCAGTTAGAAGTCCTGACTTCATCTGAACTATGGCCCCAAATGAGGGAATATGAGCGGACAGTGATGTCTGTTGTTAATTTGTACATTCAACCAAAGGTGAAACAGTATTTACAAACCTTGAAAAGCCGCTTGAAACAAGAAGGTGTCCCAATTTCTCCATACATTACCCAATCAAATGGTGGGTTAATGGATGCAGAAAGTGCAGCCACTTCACCCGTTAAAACACTTTTTTCTGGCCCGGCAGCTGGTGTAATTGGTGCGGCGAGAATTGCAACTTCTGCAAATGAACCCAATTTAATTACGTTTGATGTTGGTGGCACAAGTGCAGATATCTCGATCATTCAAAATGGGCAGCCTACAATGGCTCAATCGAATCAGCTTTCAGGATTTCCGATCATTCTTCCATCTGTTGCAATGTATTCGATAGGGGCTGGCGGAGGTTCTGTCGCATGGCTTGACCAAGGCGGGCTTCTTAAAGCAGGACCGGAATCAGTTGGCTCGCAGCCTGGACCTGCTTCGTATGGAAAGGGGAAAAAAGCTGCTTTAACCGATGCATTTCTCATATGCGGTTACCTCAATCAAGATCGGTTTGCCGGAGGACATTTACAATTGCAGCGGTCTGCAGCGGAAATGGCCTTTCAGCCAATCGCTGATCAGCTTCATAAAACGGTCGAACAGGCGGCTGACCAGCTGATTCAAGTGGCTGTAGCCAATATGTACACGGAACTAAGCAATGTCATGGAGCAGCAAGGGTTTGATCCTAGAGATTTTAGTTTGCTGGCGTTTGGCGGGGCAGGTCCTGTTGTGGCAAATTTCCTTGCGAGAGAAATTCATGCAAAAAATGTGGTTGTTCCTCCAAGTCCTGGTACATTATGTGCGTTAGGTGCTCTAACAGCTGATTTTATTCACGATGCTGTTTTGTCTAAGAAAATATGCCTGCAAGACTATACAATTGACCAATTAAAACAAGATTATGACATGCTTTCGCGTAAAGCGGAGGATTGGTTTAGTCAGCAAAACATCCAACATATCAAAGAGACGTCCATTCTGTTATTGGCCGACGCACGCTATCAAGGGCAGGCATTTGAGATTGAATTGCCATTATCGGCGGATTGGCTGAAGCAAGAACAAGACATTCATCAACTCACTGAAGCATTCCACAATCTGCATAAACGTCAATATGGCCATCGAGATGATCAGGCGAATATTGAGTTTACTCATTTACGGGTTCGAGTCATAGGAGAGACACCACAGTTGCCTTTCTCGTCTGTTCATGCAAGCGGTGTGCAACCTTTGGAACCATATGAATATAGACGTATTTTTATAGAAGAAAAAGAGTACGAAGCAGCCGTTTACAACCGGGGTACTCTGTCAGTAGGTTCTAACGTGAAAGGACCTGCTATCATTGAGCAAGATGATACGACAACATTGATTTTGCCAAAATGGTCCGGCAACATAGACCATTCAGGAAACTTAGTGATTTCTAGGGAGGCAGCTTTACATGAGAACTGATCCAGCAAAGCTTGAGATGATGCGCAGTTATTTTAATGCGATTGCATCAGGTATGGGACATGTCATTGAGCGGACGTCATTTACGACATTTGTAAAAGAATCTGCTGATTTTGCGACAGCATTAGCCACGCCTTCTGGAGATTTCTTTGTCTATCCGAAGACAGTCGGTGTGACGATCTTTTTAGGGCTGAGTCTCAAAAAGGCGATTGAAGAAAGCGGACCGATGCAGCCTGGAGATATTATCATCACAAATGATCCATATACTACAGACGGTTTAGCGACTCATCTGCCAGATGTTCATATCATAAAACCTATTTTTATAGAAGATGAAATTGTGAGCTATGCTTGGTCTTTTGTCCATGTAAGTGATGTTGGGGGCCTTGTGCCTTCAAGTATTTCTCCGACTGCAACCGATGTTCATCAAGAAGGATTAAGAATTCCGCCAGTGAAAATTTATGAAGGCGGAAAAGAGAATCAGGTGGTTCGGACCTTTTTAAGAGCCAACAGCCGGGCCAGTCATTTAAATGATGGGGATATCAATGCGATGATTGCAGCAGTCAATACAGCAGATGTTCGATTAAAAGAAATGATTGAGAAATTTGGAAAGAACGAAGTGAAACAAGGAATGATGGACCTGCTCAAGCAAGCCGAAGATCGTGCAGGAAAAGTAATTGAAGCCATTCCAGATGGAACGAGTGAATTTGCCGATTACTTAGATGATGATATGATTTCTGACGTGCCGATCCGATTAAAAATCAAGCTGACGGTCAAAGGGAAACAGCTGACACTGGATTTCTCAGAGTGTGACCCGCAAGTAAAGACGGCCTTTAATCTTGTCACCAATGGTCAAAAGCATTCCTTTTTATATCAAGGATTAATTAATTACATTATTAGCAAAGATCCATTTATTCCGATTAATGGTGGTATTACGTATCCGATAAACGTGATTTCTCCTAAAGGAACGCTTGTGTATCCAGAGTATCCAGCTTCTGTCGGTATTCGGCATTCCATTACAATGAGGCTGTACAATGTCGTGTTAGGAGCTATTGGCAAGCTGTTGCCTGAGGCAGTGCCAGCAGCAGGTGCAGGTCAATCTGCCATTGTTGTTCTCTCTGTTCCTGATGATCAAACAGGAGGCAGGAAAATGTCTGTTGTCGAACCGTTAGGCGGAGGCGGTGGTGCTCAAAAAGGGACGGATGGAGTAGATGGCATTGATCATTCGTCAGGCTTTTTAAAGAATACACCGATTGAGAGCTTGGAACAGCATATTGATATCCATGTACACCGATATGAGCTGCTGCCGAACACAGGTGGAGTGGGGGAATATAGAGGAGGACATGCAATTGGCTTAGCATTTGAAATGATCAAGCCTGAATCTATGGTGACAGCACGAGGAATGGAACGAATGAAGTTTCAGCCTTGGGGATTAATGGGCGGCAAAGCAGGAGCAGTTGGTGAGGTAAAACTGACCAAACCAAATGGGGAAAAACAAGACCAGCCAAAAATTGATGTCATGCGACTTGAAAAAGGCGATATTGTTCAATTGATTTCACCAAGCGGAGGCGGCTGGGGGAATCCATTTGCTAGGAAGAAAGAAAAAGTCCTTCATGAAGTGGAAGCAGGGCTTTTAAGTGAAGAAAGAGCACTGCAGCAATATGGCGTCAAAGTCTATCTAGACCATAATGAATGGAAGATCGACGAAGAGCAGACCAGCAGGCTTCGCGAAAGGGTGAATGATGCCGAGGCTGCCTTATGGGATTTTGGAGAGCAAAGAGCAGTTTATGAGAAGGTATGGACGGACGAAGCCAGCAGTGAGCTTGCTGTGCAGCTACGTTCATACCCAGCGAATGAACGTACGCACTATAAACATGCGGTTCACTCCCATTTCAGTCATAGACATGAACCGTTAACAAAGATGGATATTATTCAGGCACTTCGTCAATTGAACCAACAAAAAGGGGGAAATGAATCATGAACAGAAGATTAATCACTATATTTGCAGGGATTTTATCAATGGTTTTACTGCTGGCGGCATGCGGTGGGAACGGGCAGGATCAAAGTAAACAACAGCAAACTGTGATCGTTGGTGTCTATGGCGGGGATTGGGAAAAGAATATCAAGCCAATCCTTGAAAAATTTGAAAAAGATACAGGAATTAAAGTTCAAACGGTCTCTGGAGCAGATTCTGAATGGTTTACAAAATTAAAAGCATCAAATGGTAAGAATCCACCGTATGATCTGCTTATTTTACAGCCTGATACGATTCAAAGAGGGATTGCAGCAAACGTTCTTTCGCCTATTGACGAAAATAAAGCACCGAATGTGAAGAAGCTTTATCGTTCTGTTCAAAAGAAACTCACTGTTGATGGAAAACAATATGCAGCAGGCTTTAGTATGGGGCAGCTAGGGATCGCTTATAGAAAAGACCTTGTCAAGCAGGAACCGAACAGCTGGACAGACCTATGGAGCAATCAGCTGAAAGGGAAGATAGCTATTTCTTCTCCGACCTATGCAGCTGGCTTGCAATTTTTCTCTGCACTTGTCCACGCTCAAGGAGGGACAGAATCAAACCCGAAGGATATTGATAAAGCATTTAAAAGTCTAGCACAATTAAAAGGGCATGTAGCTGCTTTTCCAGATAACCCAGGGTCTATTCAAACGTTGTTAGAACGTGGTGACGTTACGGCAGTTCCGTATTGGGATGGTCGAGCATTTGCACTTGAAGAAGAAGGAATGAATATTGGGTTCTCTTATCCGAAAGAAGGCGCTGTAGCAGCTGTAGCGAGCTGGGCGTTAACGAAGGGAAGTCAGCATGAGGACGCGGCTTATAAGCTATTAAACTACTTAAGTGGAAAAGAAGCTCAGGAGGTTTTCTCTGAAAAATCTTACTATGGCATGTCGAATTCTGATGTGAAATATGGGGACAAGATTAAGGGGAAAGTGAAGGTTGGCGAGAATTATTATAGCAAGCTGACTTGGGTAGATTACGAAACAGCGACTTCGGAGCTTGGTCAGTGGACAAATCGCTGGAACGAAGTTTTAGGTGGAGGAAAATAGGTGATCGCATGAGTGGAATCAATTTAGAACATATCAGCCAGCATTTCGGCGAACAGATTGCTCTTCGTGATGTCAGTCTTACGGTGAAAGAGGGAGAGTTTTTCTCCCTTCTTGGTCCTAGTGGCTGTGGAAAATCAACTTTACTCAATATCATTGGCGGGTTTTTAGAACCGACAAAAGGCGTCGTCTATATTGGTGATCAGGATGTGACGACTTTACCGCCTTATCAAAGGAAAACAGGCATGGTGTTTCAAAGCTATGCACTTTTCCCACATCTCACCGTATTTGATAATGTGGCATACGGGTTAAAGGTTCAAAAGAAAAAGAAGGCGGAAATCAAGCAAAAGGTCATGGAGAGTTTGTCGCTTGTTCAATTAGACTCGTTTGCCAAACGTATGCCGCACCAATTAAGTGGTGGTCAGCAGCAGCGGGTGGCAATTGCCCGGGCGCTTGCCATTCAGCCGTCCGTTCTCCTTCTGGATGAACCGCTTAGTAACCTAGATGCAAAGCTAAGAAAAAATATGCAGTCGGAGCTTCGAAATATTCAACGAAATGTAGGAATTACGACCATTCTCGTGACTCATGATCAGGAAGAAGCTTTAAGTCTCTCAGACCGAATTGGGATATTAGGTGAGGGAAGAATTCAGCAGATTGGGACGCCTTTAGAGGTATATCGCCAGCCAAATAATCGATTTGTCGCTGAATTTATCGGGCAGGTCAATCTATTTGAGGCGGAGTATGATGAAGCTAGTTCCACGTATATTGTTCCACATTTCACTCAGTCAAACGGGCAGCCTGTCCAGTTGAAGGCTGAGGGGGATAAAGAGAAGAGAAAGAAGCATTTACTCATGCTGCGTCCTGAGAGAATCAGCATATCTTCTGTGCGGGAGGAAGCTCAGCCAAACCATGTCACAGGGGTTTTAGCGGATGTTAGTTATATCGGGCACTCTTTACGTTTGGTTGTGCGGCTTGATAAAGGTGAAATCATTGTCCATGCATCAGATGCAGCATTTCCTCATCTGCCTGAAGTTGGAGAAACCGTGCATATTCATTGGCAGCCTGAAGATATCGTGTTCTTAGATTCGAAGGTGCATACGTGATGCGAATCAAAAAAAAGAATCAACGATTCCATTGGTTTATGCTGCTGCCAGCTTGTTTGTTTCTGGTTGTATTCCTTCTTGCTCCGCTTGTGATGATGCTTGTCCTTAGTTTTCGTGATGTTGATTCGATGATGAATACATTACAAACCTATAGTTTGTCTCAATATATACATGTGTTTACGACAGATGCATATGTGAAAGCAATTGGAAGTACAGTATGGGTGGCACTACAGACAACGGTGATTTGTTTATTGATGGCATATCCCGCAGCTTATGTGCTAGTCAAGGCACCCAACCCACGACTGCGGGCATTTTTCTATATCTTACTTGTATCGCCGCTTTTGACAAGTGTTGTCATTCGGACATTTGCATGGATCGTTCTTCTCTCCCAAAATGGCCTGATCAATGGCATGTTATTAGATTTACATGTGATTAAGCAGCCGTTATCGATGCTGTGGAATATGAATGCGGTGATTATTGCGTATGTTCAAGTGATGCTTCCTTTTGCGGTACTGCCTATTGCAACGAGCTTAACCGATATGGATCGTCATTTAAGGCCGGCTTCTATGAGTCTTGGGGCAGGACGTATCCGGACTTTTTTACATGTGACTTTACCACTGACCATTCCAGGAATGATCACTGGAGCCATTATTGTCTTCTCATTAGCAGCTGGGAGCTATATTACCCCGCTGTTAGTCGGCGGACGGATGCAGCCGCTGCTGCCTCTGTCTATTTATCAGCAGGTCATGCAGGTATATAACTTGCCTCTTGCAGCGGCTATGTCCTTTACGTTATTGGTTTGTGTACTCGCGGTGGTTAGTCTATTAAGTTATCTATTGAAGCGTTGGGAGGCGAGGATGCATGCGTAAAAAGTCGGTAGGAGACCGCTTGCTTTCGATCCTGATTTGGACCTCTGGCTCACTGGTGTATCTTTTTTTAACTATACCTGTTCTTGTCATTGTCCTTTCTGCTTTTAGTCCGAATGCCTTTCCTGAATTTCCGCCGACTTCGTTCTCTGTTCGTTGGTTTCATGAGGTCGTGTCAAACCCGGAATGGATGGAATCTTTGCGCATCAGTGTGATTCTGCTAGTGATTGTGACGCCGCTTACCGTTCTTTTAGGAACGATGGCTTCTTATGCTTTAGCGAGGCTTTCTTTTAAGGGGAAGGAGGCTATTCAAGCCTTTATTTTGTCGCCTCTCATGATTCCTCAGGTCGTACTAGGGATTGCTATGCTTTATTTGTTTACGGCTATGGGCTTTACAGGGTCTTTGTGGGCGCTAGTCATTGGTCATGTCATCATTGGTTTTCCTTATGTGGTTCGAACGGTGGGTGTCAGTGTGTCAAATCTTGATCCACGTCTCGAGCTAGCTTCTATGAATCTTGGTGCAGGGCCAATACGCACATTCTTTCGCATCACGCTGCCTTTGATCAAGCCAGGAATCATCGCAGGCGGGGTGTTTTCAGCTGTTACGTCATTTGGGGAAATATCGATTAGTTTATTCGTCTCTTCTCCCCAAACCATTACGATTCCAGTGAGGACGTTTAATTATATTGAGCAAACCTTTGATCCTAGTGTCAATGCGATATCTGTCATATTTATTATCATTTCTATCATTGCGTTGCTAATTATTGAGAAAACGATTGGCTTGTCTAAGGTGATGTAAATATAATGAAGAAACAAGGAGCTGTCATTTGAAATGGCAGCTCCTTTTTTGTTGTTTTTATGGTAAAAATATTCAGAGTTTTAGGGAATATAGTTCTTAAGGTTTAAGAAAATGTGGAGCGTGAGAGGAGACCTCTCTCCTACATTTTCGGTCATATTTGCAAAAATTAAGGGGAAACATGAAATTTTTGCGGTATTTTGTCATTTATTTTCGGTGAAGCGCAACTATTATTAGTTAATTTCGGTAAATATCGTAAATTATGATGTGATTCCTTCGGCATAACGCATGAATCTTTACACCCATTTTTCGGTGAAAAAAACAATATTTTCATATAAAGTGTACGTAAATAGAAAATATCTAAAAGAAAAGAAGAAAAAGGCAAATCTATGGAAACATAGAGACGCAAAGCCATGTCCTAAGGTAAATGTTTCTTTTTTTGCTATGGTCGGCAGGCTACCGAATCAAAATGGGAGTCCCTCCGTTTTATTCGGGGTGGGCTCCTTTTCTGTCATTTCGTCTATTTTAATGAAATAGACTTGGTTCTTTTGATATAGAGGGTAAAGGGGATCGTATTGGTGTAGAAAACATAGAAGAGCGGAGGATGAGAATGAGTACAGTTTATTACCCCTTAACACATGCACAAAAGCGAGTATTCTATACAGAAAGATTTTATCCAGGTACAAGTATTTCTAATTTGGGTGGGTTTGCCAGATTAAGGTCGGTATCAGGTCTAAATCCTTCTTTGGTTGTTGATGTGCTTCAAGAGTACATTCGTCAAACTGACTCTCTTCGTTTAAGGCTGGTGTATCAAAACGAGCAGGAGGAGCCTGTTCAATATATCAAGCCATATGAAAAGCAGCCGATACGCCTGGTGAAAGGATGGAGTGAAGAGGAAGTAAGGACATGGGCGAACGAGCAAATCCGTGAGCCGATGGCGTTGATTGACAGTTCGTTGATTGAATTTACGGTCTTTCAAATCAGTGAGCAAGAATGCTGGCTGTTCTGTAAGGCACATCATATTGTGGCTGACGGTATTTCAATTATTCTGATGGGAAACCGCATCATCGATTTATATCATGACATGCTGCAGGGGGTAGACATCTCTCCAGTTGAGGATATTTCTTTTGTTGATCATATTATGAGTGAGCAAACCTATGAATCTTCTAAACGTTTTCAGAAAGACCGAAGTTTTTGGAACGAGCAATTTGCCGATATCCCAGAATTCGCTTCTTTAACACCGCATAAGGGATACGAGATGAGCTTACATGCGGAGCGGTTCTCGGGTGATATTCCAGCATCTTTGAAGGAGAAGCTTCGTGCTTTTTGTGAAGAACAGAAAGTCAGTATGCTTTCTATGTTTATGTCCACTGTTTATATTTATTTACACCGATTTAGCGGCATGGAGGATGTTGTCCTTGGAACCTTTATGGGCAACCGAACGAATGCAAAAGAAAAAAAGATGATTGGTATGTTTGTTTCCACCATCCCGATGCGGGCATCTGTGAATGGGTCACAATCCTTTCTTGATTTCGTGAAGCAGGTCATGGCGGATCAGATGAAGATATTGCGTCATCAAAAATATCCTTACAATCTGCTCATGAATGATTTGCGGGAAAGAGAAGGGTTTACAGGACGTCTTTTTGATATTTCTTTAGAATATCAGGTCATGCAATGGCAGAAAAAAGAGAATCTGTCCTTCATTACTGAGCCTATTTTTAGTGGAAGCGGCATGAATGACATTTCGATTCATGTGAAAGACCGCTGGGATACAGATACATTGACCATTGATTTTGATTACCGTACCGATTTATTTAGTGAAGATGAGATGAGTCAGATGTTTGATCGATTCACGATCTTACTAGAAGCGGCGGTTTCTCAGCCTGAGCAGCTCATCGGGACATTGCCTCTATTGTCAGCAGATGAACAAAGCGAATTGCTTCAATTATCTGAGTCTGTGGGAGATTCATTTGAATTACCAGTAGCGAAGCCGGTTCACCACTTATTTGATGAGACAGCAAAAAAGCATGCAGATCAGGCAGCCGTGGTAGCGGAAAATGGAACGCTCACTTATGGAGAGCTGTATCAACAGGCTGACAAGCTGGCACGTTTTTTACAAATGAAAGGTGTTTCTCGTGATGTACCCGTTGCAGTTTTAATGAACCGGACGGCGGATGCGATGGTAGCTATTTTTGGCATATTAAAGGCTGGCGGAGCATATGTACCAATCGATCCGGCATTACCTGAGGAACGTATTCACTTCATTGTGGAGGATTCGGGTGCTTCTATTGTTTTAACAGAGGAGTCGTTAGCTCAGCAGTACCCATCCTTCAAGGAGAAAATGATCGTCCAGCAGCATGTGTTATTAGATGATTGCTCGCTGCCAGACCTTTTCAATCAGACGGAATCAAAGGATTTGGCTTATATGATTTATACATCGGGTACAACGGGAAAGCCGAAGGGTGTCATGATTGAGCATCTTCAGCTGCATCATTTGGTTCATGCACTGCATCACGAAGTGTATCAGGGAGCAAGTCAGCTGCAAATGGCGCTTCTTGCACCATTCCATTTCGATGCATCTGTAAAACAAATCTTTGCTGCACTTTTATTTGGGCATACGCTTCATATCGTGCCAAGGGAAACGACAAGAAATGGTGTACAGCTGGCTGCGTATTACAGAGAACATCAAATTGAAGCGGCAGATGGAACGCCAGCGCATGTACAGCTTTTACTTGCAGCCGATTTGGATGGGCTTGCACTCACTCACATGCTGATTGGGGGAGAAGCATTGCCTGCGAAAGCGGCGCTGTCTTTAGTTGAAGCTGTTCGCATCAGCCAGCCGAATTTTGCTCTATGGAATGTGTATGGTCCGACAGAGACGTGTGTGGATGCGGCGGTTCATCGTATAGATCGAAGTGAGCTGCAGGAATCGTCTGAACAGCGCTATGTTTCGATTGGCAAGCCGCTAGGTCATCACCGGATGTATATTTTAAATGAATATGAGCAATTGCAGGTGCGCGGGGCGGCCGGAGAGCTATGCATTGCGGGCATAGGTGTTGGGCGCGGCTATGTGAATCAGCCTGAATTGACGGGGAAGGTATTCAGAGCAGACCCGTTTGTTCCTCATGAACGGATGTATCGCACAGGTGATTTAGTCAGATGGCTTCCAGATGGCACGATTGATTATCTTGGAAGAATGGATGACCAAGTGAAAATAAGGGGCTACCGTATAGAAACGGGCGAAATTGAAGCTGTGATGGAGCAGGTAGACGGCGTCGTTAAGGCTGTCGTACTTGTGGTCGATGAAACGGATGGTGAGAAGGCTTTAAGTGCTTATTATCAATCCCGTCAAGAGGCCCTCTCAGTGGACACGCTGCGAGCCGCTATTCAACATCAGCTGCCAGCTTACATGATGCCGCTTTATTTCAAACAGCTCGATGCATTTCCACTCACAGTCAGCGGTAAAGTCGATCGGCGTGCGCTAGCCGCATTAAAAGGAGACAAGGCTGTTAGTGCTGTTTATGTAGCGCCTAGAAACGATATAGAAACGAAGCTTGTTCGTTTGTGGGAAGAAATTCTTGATCAAGAGAACATTGGTGTGTATGACTCATTCTTTGATCGAGGCGGACATTCGCTCAAAGCAATGACAGTTCTCACGCATGTTCAGCGAGCTTTTCAGGTGGAGGTGCCGTTGTCCGTTTTATTTGAACAGCAGACGATTGCCGCACTTGCTGTCTATATTGAACAAGCGGAAAGATCTTCTCAAGTGGTGATACCGAAAGCGCCGCTTGCCGCCGATTATCCATTGTCACCACCACAGCAGCGTGTCTATATGGTGAGTCAATTGGAGCAGAGTACCGCATATCATATGCCTGCCGTTGTGAGGTTAAGAGGAACGCTGCAACGAGAGAAGCTGGATGCCGCCTTTGAAAAAATGATCGCACGTCATGATATGCTGCGGACTTCTTTTCATACAATCAAAGGAGTTCCTCGTCAGCGGGTCGCTTCATCAGTCCCATTTCAAATGGAACAGCTGACAGGCAGCACGATGGAAGAGAACATGAAGCAATTTGTCAGACCTTTTGACCTCGAGCGCGCGCCGCTTTTGCGGATTGGGCTTCAGTCTTTACATGATCAGGAGCACCTTCTCTTTTTTGATATGCATCACCTGATTTCAGATGGTCTTTCGATTGATTTGATATTGCGTGAGTTGTCAGATGCTTACGAGGGAGTGGTGAAAGCGCCATTGAAGCTTCAATATCAGGATTATGCCGTTTGGCAAGAGCATCAGGCAGATCAAGGTGACCAAAAGGACGAAGCATTCTGGCTGCAAGAATTTTCGGGAGAAATTCCTGCTTTACAGCTGCTCACCGATTATCAGCGCCCAGCTGTCCAGTCTTTCACAGGGGATCGTGTCATGAAAGAAATAGATGGTACGTTAAAAGCCCGATTACAAGAGCTTGCAGTCAATCATCACACCACGCTGTATACGGTTCTGCTTTCTGCTTACTATACACTGCTTGCGAAATACACAGGCCAAAAGGAATTCGTCGTCGGGACACCGACAGCAGGACGTGTGCATGCAGATCTGAATGATATGATCGGCATGTTTGTCCAGACGCTGGCTTTGCGGTCAGAGGTTGATCCGAACAGCACAATGACGCAGTTGATTGAGCATGTAAAGGAAAAGACGATGCGGGCGTTTGAACATCAGCAATACCCATTCGAGCGGCTGCTTGAAAAGCTGAATGTGCAAAGAGATTTTAGCCGCCATCCATTGTTTGATACCGTCTTTGCCCTGACGCCGGATCATTCGAAAGCACAGCATATTGGAGAGATGAAAGTCGAAATCGAGGAAACCAATTTCCATATTGCGAAATTTGATTTAACACTGCAAGCGATGGAGTCAGGTCAAGGTGTATCCTTCGTTCTCGATTACAGTACTGCTTTATTTAAACGCAGTACAGCAGAGCAGATGCTCAAGCATTATGTGTATCTTCTGGAGCAGATAGTTGAAATGCCGGAGGAAGCTATTCGATCGTACCGCTTACTGTCTGAACAAGAGGCGGAGGATCAATTGAATATGTGGAACCCGTTGCCTACGCCTTATCCTGCGGAAGAAACCATTGTGACGCAGTTTGAAGCACAGGTGCAGCAACAGGGGCATAAGCCTGCACTGCAATTTAAAGACGTGGTTCTTTCTTATCAAGAACTGAATCACAGAGTCAACCAGCTGGCTCATTATTTACGAGAACATGGTTTTGAAAAAGGGATGAAAGCGGCTTTATTCTTTGAACGGTCCAATGAGATGGTGATGTCAGTTCTAGCTGTACTAAAGGCTGGCGGTGTTTATGTACCAATTGATCCGGACTTCCCTGATGAGCGTGTAAAGCACTTTTTGACAGACAGCGGTGCACAGTTTGTGCTCACGCATCAGGTGCTGCGTCATCGTTCTGTGCTGGCTGATTTTGAAGGGACCATCATAGAAACAGAAGATCAGGCTGTTGATCAGCAGTCAGACAGCAATACGGGTATAGGTGTGTCACCTGAGGATTTGGCGAATTTGACCTATACATCTGGTACTACAGGCAAGCCTAAAGGGAACATGGTGACACACCGGAACATTTTGAGGACGGTGAAGCAATCGAATTATCTCACCATTCATCACGAAGATACGGTGATGAGCATCTCAAACTATGTATTTGATGCCTTTATGTTTGATGTGTTTGGGGCTTTATTGAACGGAGCGAAACTCATTGTTCTGCCAAAGGACAATATCTTAAACATGAATGAGCTTTCTGGAGCGATTGAGAAGGAAGAAGTCAGCATTTTAATGATCACAACGGCTCTTTTCCACTTACTGATTGATATGAAAAAGGACAGCCTGAAGAACGTGAGAAAAGTACTGTTTGGCGGAGAGCGCGCGTCAGTACCTCATGTTGCGTCAGCGCTTGAAACGGTAGGGGAAAACAAACTTGTTCATATGTATGGGCCGTCTGAAAGCACGATTTTTACAACGTATTATCCTGTCAATCAAATAGATGAACGGGCGTTATCTATTCCCATTGGAAAGCCAGTGAGTCAAACGGCTGTTTACATTGTAGATGAATGTGGACATGTGCAGCCGCCAGGTGTTGCAGGAGAGCTCTGTGTTGCTGGTGATGGACTGGTAAAAGGGTATTATCGCCGGCCAGAACTAACAAGCGAAAAGTTTGTAGCAAATCCTTTCCGATCTGGCGAGGTCATGTATAAAACGGGTGATTTAGCACGCTGGCTGTCAAATGGAGATATTGAATTCATTGGACGAATGGATCAACAAGTGAAGATTCGAGGACAGCGGATTGAACTGGGAGAAATCGAGCACCAGCTGCTGCAACATCCACAGGTGAAGGAAGCTGTTGTAATTGCAGCGTCAAATGATACATTGTGTGCGTATTTCACAGCAGACGGAGCTGTTCCGCTAGCGGATTTACGTGAGCAAGCAGGACGTGAACTGCCTGTTTATATGGTGCCAGCCTTCTTCATGCAATTAGACGAGCTTCCGCTGACAGGCAACGGCAAGGTAGATAGACGGGCTTTACCGGTGCCTGATTTGAGTGAGCAGACAGCAAATGAATTCGTCCCTCCTCAATCAGATACAGAGCGTATATTGGCACACATTTGGGAAGAAGTTCTTGAAGTGCCGAGAATCGGAAGACACGATCATTTCTTTGAATGCGGGGGTCATTCGCTGCGCGGCATGAAAATGCTGAACAGACTGTATGAAGAGATGAATGTGGAATGCACCCTGAAAACTTTATTTGAATCACCAACATTAGAAGCGTTTGCTCTTGCGGTTGATCAAACAGATCAAACCGAAATCAAGCGAGTGGAGAAAGCGGAAAAGGCGGCTTTTTATCCAGTGACATCTGCTCAGAAAAGACTGTTCGTTCTGCAAAAAATGACAGATGCTGAAAGCTATCATATGCCTGCCGCTTTAAAGCTTGAAGGCGTATTTGATGAAAAACGATTTGAACAAGCCGTTGAACAGCTTGTTCATCGTCATGAAGCGTTCCGTACGAGCTTTGATTTCGTTCAGGGTGCACCTGTTCAGCGGATTGAAGCAAATGTCTCTGTAGACATTGAAAAAATCGAAGGGAATGGCCGAGACATTCAGCAGCTAATGAATGACTTTATCCGTCCATTTGATTTAGAAAAAGCGCCTCTACTCAGAGTGGGGCTTGTGTCTGTCTCCGTCAATGTCCGTTATTTACTGATTGATATGCACCACATTATTTCAGATGGTGCGTCTGTCGGAATTTTAATTGAGGAACTTTCGAGCTTGTATCGAGGAGACGAACTAGAGGAATTACCTGTTCAATATAAGGATTATGCTGTTTGGTCAAAAAGTGAGGAATCCCTTGCGCAAAAAGAAATTGATGAGGCGTTCTGGCTGAAGCAATTACACGGAGAACTGCCTGTATTGGCACTGCCTGAAGACCTGCCAAGACCAAAAGTGCAGACATTCGAAGGAGATCGCGTCGCATTCTCGATCGACGGCCCGCTTAAAGAGAAATTGGATGAGCTGGTCAGATCGCTCAACAGTACGACGTATACAGTGCTGCTTGCTTGCTACAGTACACTTTTAAGCAAGCTTTCGAGACAGGAAGATATCATCATCGGTTCTCCGGTTGTGGGCAGAACTCATCCTGATATTCAATCTGTGATCGGCATGTTTGTCAATACGCTGGCACTCAGAACAAAGCCTGCGGGACAGCAGACATTTGCTGAATTTGCGTCAAAAGTTCATCAGCTTGTATTAGAGGCAAACGAACATCAACTGTACCCGTTTGAAGAATTGGTGGATCAAGTACAAACGGTGCGCGACACAAGCCGCCATCCAATCTTTGATGTGGTGTTCTCGATGGAAAATGCAGATATCCGTGATTTGTCAATGGATGGAATTCACATTGTTCCACAACCATTCAAAGAGAACATCGCCAAATTTGACTTGACCCTAACTGGAAATGAATCTGCTGATCAGATTGAGCTTGTGTTTGATTTTAACTCTGCTATCTTTCAACAGCCGTCAATTGAGAAGTGGAAGGAATATTTCCTTTATTTGATTGAACAAATGGTGTCAGCACCAGATCAATCATTAGATCAGATGCAATTATTGTCACCACAGCAGCAGCAAAAACTGCTGGGCGAATGGTCAGGGCCAGTCCTAGACGTCCCGTCCGATCAAACCGTTCATGCACTAATTGAAGCGCAGGCGTGCAACACACCTTATCAAAAGGCGGCTACCTTCTGCGGCACAAGCTGGACGTATGAAGAACTGAACAAACGGGCGAATACTGTGGCCGCAAGACTCATGTCCAGCGGCACAAAACCGGGAGATCGCGTCGGCATTCTCACCCGTCCGTCGCTGGATATGACAGCCGCTGTCCTTGGTGTTCTCAAGGCAGGTGCGGCATTTGTGCCAATTGATGCCGACTACCCTGCGCAGCGCATTGCGTACATGCTGGAAGACTGCGGGGCAGAGGTGCTTCTTATTCAAAAAGGGCTCACTGGACCACCTTCTTTCACAGGTCATACCCTCTTAATAGAAGAGGCGGCAGAAGGAGAAGCGCACGCGATTCAGGTTCCTATCAAACCAACGGATCTCGCCTATATGATTTACACATCTGGGACGACTGGACAGCCGAAGGGTGTCATGGTCGAGCATCAGTCACTAGTGAATCTCGCTTTCTGGCACAATGATGCCTTCCAGGTGACAACGGAAGATCGAACCGCAAAATATGCCGGCTTTGGCTTTGATGCCTCCATTTGGGAGATGTTCCCGACATGGATAGCCGGCGCAGAGCTGCATATCATCGACGAAGCGATCCGTCTCGATATGATCAAGCTCAATACGTATTTCAATGACGAAGGCATCACCATTGCGTTCCTGCCAACGCAGCTATGTGAGCAGTTTATGTCAATGGACAATCATTCTCTCCGTTACTTACTGACAGGCGGAGATAAGCTGAAACAGGTGAAGCCCGTTTCATACAAACTAGTGAATAACTACGGGCCGACTGAATATACGGTCGTGGCGACCAGCGGGATCATTGATCCGCATCAAGGCACGCTTCCTATCGGAACAGCGATTGCCAATAGCCGTTTTTACATCATGGGTTCGTTATATGATCTCTCGCCGCCAGGCGTACCGGGTGAGCTTGTCATTGCGGGGAAAGGACTGGCCAGAGGCTACTGGAATCTCCCCGAGGAAACGGACAAACGATTTGTCCCAGATCCATTTCATCCAGGAGAGCGCATGTACCGCACAGGCGACTTGGTGAAATGGACAGAGGATGGCGAGCTGATCTATCTCGGCAGAAAAGACCATCAGGTCAACATCCGAGGCTTCCGTATTGAGCTGTCGGAAATAGAAGCGCAGCTCCTTGCGATAGATTCTGTAAAAGAGGCAGTCGTGACAACAGTCCAAGATGCCAGCGATCAAGATGCCCTTATCGCTTACGTTATGACGGATGAAGAAACGACAGCCCTGAAAGAAAGCCTAAAACGCACATTACCAGAATACATGGTGCCATCATGGATCATAAAGCTAGACCAATTCCCCATGACGGCAAATGGCAAAGTCGATCTTAAAGCACTGCCAGTACCTGATATGGAAGCGAATCAAACGGCGTACGAAGCGCCAAGAGACGAAGTCGAAACACTGCTTTGCGGCATTTGGGAAGATGTGCTTGGCGTAAGCCAAGTCGGTATTCACGACCACTTCTTCTTCCTTGGCGGAGATTCAATTAAAGGCATCCAAATGGCAAGCAGGCTCACGCAAGAGGGATGGAAGCTCGATATGAAGCTGCTTTTCCAATATCCAACCATTGCGGAGCTTCGCCCATATATCGAAGAAGCCGACCTTCTCACAGCGGATCAATCACCGGTCGAAGGGGAAGTCATTTTAACACCGATTCAGCGCTGGTTCTTTGAACGCAACTTTAGTAGCCAGCATCATTGGAACCAGTCCGTTATGCTCCATTCGCCAAATGGCTTGGATGAGGCAATTGTTAAGCAGGTGCTCGAGCAGCTGATGATCCATCATGATGCCTTGCGAATGGTTTATCCAATAGAAGAAGGACGCATCATCCAGCGTCATCGAGGAGTAGAGGAAAACAATGTAGCAGTTGACGTGATAGAAGTGAAAGGGGAGCTATCACAGCAAATTGTGCAGGTGGAAAAGCTGGCAAATGAAGTGCAGGCGAGTATTTCTTTAACAGAGGGACCATTAATAAAACCTGCTATTTTCCGAACGGATCAGGGAGATCACTTATTGCTAGCGGTACATCACCTTGTCATTGATGGTGTGTCATGGCGTATTTTCCTTGAAGACTTCATGGCTCTTTATGAACAGTCGAAACGCGGGGAAGCCCTAACACTTCCTGAAAAAACACATTCATTCCAAGAATATGCCCAAAAGCTGACAGAATACGCTGTTTCAGACGATCTGCTAGCGGAAAGGGCCTATTGGAAAAAGGTACTTGCGCATTCAATCACGCCGCTTCAGAAGGATCATGTCACGGAGGATCAAAGAATGCTGCATACGAAGACAATCCGCTTTACTTTGTCTGAAGAGGAAACAGAAAGCCTGCTGACGGATGTACATGAGGCTTATCATACGGACATAAATGATATTTTGCTGACAGCATTAGGATGGTCCATGAAAGAGTGGACAGGTGAAGACAGACACTTGATTCACCTTGAAGGACACGGAAGAGAGGAAATCCTTCCAGCGGTTAATGTGTCACGGACAATCGGCTGGTTTACGAGCATGTATCCCGTGTTACTAGATATGTCGCATACAGAAGATCTTCCTTATCAAATCAAATATTTAAAAGAGGAACTCAGGCACATCCCGAACAAGGGAATCGGTTATGGCATTTTAAAATACTTAACGCCTGACAAGATGAAAAGTGATATTGCATTTGATGTCACACCAGAAATCAGCTTCAACTATCTCGGTCAGTTTGATGAACAGATCGGCGGCGGTGAGCTGAATCGATCCGCGTGGCATGCAGGACAATCGCTGAGCCCTGAATCAGAGAAACCTCATGCGTTAGATATTGTTGGATTCGTAGAACAAGGCATGCTCCATATGACGATTTCATACAATCAACTTGAATTCGAAGAGCGTACGATGGAGCAATTCAAGGAACTTCTAGAAAAGAACGTGAAGGCCTTAATCTCACATTGTGTATCACAGGATGAGACTCAGATCACACCTAGTGATGTAGGGGATGACGATCTTACCATGGATGAACTTGAAAAGCTGATGGATATATTTTAAGCAAACGAAGAGGTGAACTATGAGCAAACAGAAGATTCAAAAGGTATATCCTTTAACGCCAATGCAAGAGGGCATGCTGTATCATGCCATGCTAGATCCTAATTCCTCCTCTTATTTCACACAGCTAGAGCTTGGAATAAGAGGAGAATTCGATCTCGATCTTTTTGAAAAAAGTCTCAATGAGCTCATACGCACATATGACATTCTCCGTACAGCCTTTGTATATCAGCAATTACAAAAGCCTCGTCAGGTTGTATTGGCAGAACGTCATTTAGAGGTGCATAGAGAGAATCTATCTCACATGAATCATCAGGAACAGCAAAAGGTACTAGAACAATATAAAAAGCAAGTGAGAAAACAAGGCTTCCACTTAACGAATGATCTGTTATTGAAAGTCGCTGTTTTCCAGCTAAATGAAACAAACTGGCATCTCATTTGGAGCAACCATCACATCATCATGGATGGTTGGTCCATGGGTGTTTTGATGAAAAAGCTGTTTCATTACTATGAATCTTATCGAAACGGCAAAACGCCGGATCGCTCACAAGGTAAACCTTATGCAGACTATATCCAGTGGCTTGGAAAGCAAAATAAACAAGAAGCGGAAGGCTATTGGAAGGAGCGTCTAGCTGGTGCTGTTCAGCATCAAGGACTGCTGCATCAGAAAGAGACGGGCGGACAATACGACCATCAGGAATGGACGTTCACATGGGATGCTGAAATGGTCAACACCATTCAAGAGGTCGCAAGAAATTGCCAAGTGACACCGCCAAATATGTTTCAGGCTGTCTGGGCAGTTCTTTTAGGCACATACCATGCGGCAGATGATGTCACTTTCGGAACAGTCGTATCAGGAAGACCGCCAAGTGTGTCCGGTATAGAACGTATGGCAGGGCTGTTTATTAATACGATACCAGTCAGGGTGACAATAGATCAGGCGTACACCTTCAAACAGCTGTTTCAAAAGGTTCAAAAGCATGCGCTGGAAGCGGAAAACTATGATTTTATGCCACTTTATGACATTCAGCAGCAGACAGCCGCTGGAGGACAGCTCTTCGATCACTTGGTTGGGTTTGAGAACTATCCTTTAGATCAAGAGCTATCTGGTGACACCATGTCTGCGCGTCTAGGTTTTTCGATTGATGTAAAAGACGGATTTGAGCAAACGAATTTCGATCTAAATGTACTTGTATATCCAGGTGAAACATGGACATTGAAAATCAAATACAATGCGAAGGCTTTTGAAGAAAAGGTCATTGAACATATATCGAAACACCTGACCCATCTCATGAAGCAGATCATCCACAACCCGGAAATTCGCCTTCATGAAGTGACATGTATCACAGATGAAGAAAAACAGCAGATTGAAGCATGGAACAAGACAGAACGAGATTATCCAAAGCATCTGTCTATTCCTGAGCTTCTTAAAGAACGCATTCAAACGCAGCCAGATCATCTTGCATTAGTCGAAGGAGATCGGTCATTTACCTATAAGGAGCTAGGCCAAGAAATTCATCGCATAGCTGGCAGCTTGGTGGCTGAAAACGGAGTAAAGTCCGAGGATGCCGTTGCTGTGTATATGAACCGATCAGCAGATGCAGTGCTGTCCATATTAGCAGTTCTTCATGCAGGTGCTGCTTACGTACCAATTGATCCATCCCAGCCTGAGGAGAGAATCCGATTTATGCTTGAAGACAGCGGCGTATCGATTTTGCTCTATGCTGACAGTCAGCCGCCAGCTCATGAAGGCATCCAAGCTGTCAATGTGTCAGAGCTGTCTAAGCGTTCACACGTGCCATTGTCAGTCCAGACGTCTCCTGCGCAGTTGGCGTACATCATGTATACGTCAGGATCAACTGGACGGCCAAAAGGTGTTCAAATTGAGCATCAGCATATTGTGAGATTAGCATGTTCACAGGAAAAATTGAGTTTGAACGTGTCGGATCGTATGGCGCATACAGGTGCAGTCAGCTTTGATGCGATTACCTTTGAAATTTTCACGACATTGTTAAATGGGGCGACGCTTTATCCTGTTGAACGTGACACGTTATTAGACATCAATCGATTTGAACAATTTATCCAAACGAATCAGATCTCGGCGCTCTTTTTAACGACTGGATTATTTAATCAGCTCGCTCAGCAGCGGCCGCAGATGTTTAAAGGGTTGTCCACATTGATCACAGGTGGTGATGTGATCAATGTGAAGAGTGCAGAGCTTGTGAAGAAGAGCCATCCATCACTTGTGTTACTGAATGCATATGGTCCA
This sequence comes from Bacillus xiamenensis, assembly GCF_001857925.1. Lineage (NCBI taxonomy): Bacteria > Bacillati > Bacillota > Bacilli > Caryophanales > Bacillaceae > Bacillus > Bacillus xiamenensis. Next base: position 1,254,676 of record NZ_CP017786.1, on the reverse strand, counting down.
ACAGAAAACACCACCATCTCGACCATTTACGAGGTGAGAGGGGATGAAACGGGCACAATCCCAATTGGTCAGCCGATCAATCATTCGTCCGCTTACATTTTAGATGACAATCAAAGGCTTCAACCAATTGGCGCGCCAGGAGAGCTGTATGTTGGCGGTGATGGTGTCTCAAGGGGATATCTCCATCGCCCAGATTTAACAAAGCAAGCATTTATCGCGGATCCTTTTAGGCCTGAAGGACGTTTGTATCGAACAGGAGATATGGCTAGGTATAACTCTGACGGTCAGATCGAATTCCTAGGCCGGACAGATGATCAAGTGAAAATTCGCGGCTTCCGTATTGAGCTTGGTGAAATTGAAACGGTTCTTCAGCAAGAAATGGGTATAGATGATGCGGTTGTAATCGTCCATGAGTCTTCTTCAGATGAAAAAGAAATAACCGCATACTATACAGGCACGATCACAGAAGAAGAAGTGCGGACTCTATTCAATCGAGCGCTGCCTGCGTATATGGTGCCGCATCATGTCATGAAGCTAGAGGCTTTCCCGATTACCTCAAACGGAAAGGTCGATCGAAAAGCATTACCAAAGCCAGACGAAGCGCATGGTGAAGACATCAAGATCCTTCCGCCTGAAACCGAGACGGAAAAGGCGCTTGCTCATATTTGGGAGGAGCTCCTGGGGAAAACGGTTGGAATAGACGAGCATTTCTTCATGGCTGGCGGGCATTCACTCAAAGCGATGATGATGTCAGCGAAGATTCAAGAAGTGTTTCAAAAGGAAGTTCCAATTCAACAGATTTTTGAGAAACCAACGATTCGCTCACTTGCGGCATCTATCGATCAGGATGGTGAACAAGAGCAGGTACATCCGATCTTGCCGGCAGCGCAGGCGGAGGACTATCCGGTGTCACCAGCTCAGCGCCGCTTATACATTTTGCAAACACTTGAACCTGAGAGCACGAACTATCATATTCCGATCGTCTTAACGCTTGAAGGTACACTTGATCATCAGCGGCTCAGCTCAGCGTTTGATGAATTGATTCAAACGCATGAAATCTTAAGAACGAGCTTTCATATGAAAGGGGAACACATTGTTCAAAGGGTGCATGAACGAGCTGCATTTCATCTTCCCGTCCATGTTGTAAAGGAAGAAGATGCAGAGGCGTTTCTTTCTGAACGTCAGGCGCCATTTGACTTGACAGCCGCTCCTCTCCTGCGAGCACAGCTGCTTAAAGTCAGTGAGGACCGTCATCTTCTAGTTGTGGAAGCACATCATCTGATTACAGATGGCAGCTCCATGAAGACGTTCATTCAAGATTTGGCAAAGGCTTATGATGGAGAAACGCTTGCAGAAAGACCGATTCATTATAAAGACTATGCTGTTTGGCAGTTAAGTGCAGAAGAAACGGAGAAACAGCGTGAGCATGAAGCGTATTGGCTGAAGCAATTCGAAGGAGATATACCGGTTTTAGATTTACCAACAGACTACCCGCGTCCAGCGGAACGTGATTTTTCAGGAGAACGGGTGATGTTTGGCTGTGATCAAGCGACGACTCAGCGCATTCATGAATTGCTTCAGAAAACGGATACGACCTTGTACATGTTCTTATTATCCGCCTTTCAAGTGCTGCTCGCTTCCTATAGCGGGCAGGAAGATATCATCGTTGGTTCGCCTGTTGCAGGGCGGACACATCCGGATATACAGGATATGCCGGGGATGTTCATCAATACCATTGCGATGCGCGGGAAACCTGAACAAACCAAGTCGTTTTTACAGCTGCTTGAAGAAATAAAAGAAACGAGTGTAGCTGCTTTTGCACATCAAAGCTATCCGCTCGAAGAGTTAATTGCGCGTCTTCCGCTTGATCGCGATACAACCCGGAGCCCGCTCTTTAGTGTTTCGTTTAATATGCAGAACATGGAGATTCCGGCTTTAAAGCTCGGCGATCTGAACATTTCGCCTTATGCTATTCAACATCGCTCGGTCAAATTTGATCTGTCTCTAGAAGCATTTGAACGCGAGGGAGAATTAAAGCTAAGTCTTGACTATGCAACGGCGTTATTTAAAGAGGAGACCATCCGCCGTTTTGGAACACATCTTCTGACGATTATTCGTGAGGCGGTTTTACATCCAGATGAACAGATCGGCTTGTTCAATCTATTGGATCAACAAGAGCAAATGGAGCGTTTGGAGAAAAGAGACGATGGACAAACGAGTCAGCATGAGCCATTCCATGTGCAATTTTCTCGTCAAGCAAAGGAAACACCTGATGCCATGGCGGTCATGGATGATCAAAGGAAGCTCACCTACCGTGAACTTGAGGACATGTCGAATGCACTGAGCGGTGAACTGAAGGCTCAAGGCGTAGAGAAAGAAAGCACTGTGGCGCTCATCATGGATCGCTCTGTCTATGTCATCGTATCGATGCTCGGAGTGATGAAAGCAGGCGGTGCATTTGTGCCAATTGATCCGGCTTTTCCTGCGGAACGTATCCGCTACACATTAGAAGATTCAGGGGCACAAGTCATCGTGACAAATGAGTCTCTGCTCGATTCCGATCAGTATCACAAATCAATTCAGGTGGTACATGTTGAAAAAGCAGTGTGTCAAAACCATTCGCTAGACCTGCCGGAAGTATCGGTTGATCAGCTGGCTTATGTGATTTATACGTCGGGTACAACAGGGAAGCCGAAGGGCGTACAGCTCACGCATCGTAATCTATCTCATTACGTCAACTGGCTGACCAATGAGGTGACAATGCAAGAATGTGATCGAACCGCACTGCTGTCTTCTTATGCATACGACCTTGGTTACACAAGCATTTTCCCTGTCTTAAAAGCAGGGGGTGCACTCTATGTTCCTCGTGAAGACGTGTATACAGACCCTGTGTGTCTCATGCGTTTTATTGATGAACAAGAGCTGACTTATATCAAAATGACACCATCCTTATTTCATATGATGGCAGACTCTCCGCAGTATGCATTTGATGCTTTGCGCCTTGTTGTACTTGGAGGAGAACCCATTGTTCCTAAGGATGTTGAGACATTTATGAAGCACCATCCTTGCGTGGCAGTGATGAACCATTACGGTCCGACGGAAACAACCATTGGTACAGTCACCAAGCTGATCACACCGCATGAGCTGGATGCTTTGAAGGAGCGTTCTTTAATCGGAAAGCCAATTGCTCACACAAGCGCGCTTGTATGCAATCGTGAGCATCGCCTTGTCCCATATGGCGCACCGGGTGAGCTCTATATATCAGGCGAAGGCGTGTCGAGAGGATATTTGAACCAGCCTGAATTAACAGCAGAGCGTTTTCTTGAAAATCCATTTTTCCCTCAAGAGCGGATGTATCGAACAGGGGATTTGGTCAGACAGCATGCAAATGGAGACATTGAGTTTCTTGGAAGAGTAGATGACCAAGTGAAAATTCGCGGCTATCGAATTGAGAAACAAGAAATTGAGCATGCCGCACGGGCACTTTCATTCATTCAAGAAGTGTATGTCAAAGTGATTCACATGACCCGTTTACCAGAGCTGGCGTTATATTATACAGCGCCTGAACCTATTGGAACACTGGTGTTTAGAGAAAAGCTTTCAGAGACACTGCCTGATTATATGATTCCAACCTATTTTGTCAAAGTGGATCATATTCCGCTTACACAAAACGGCAAGGTGGATGCGAAGTCTCTGCCGCTTCCTCATGAGGCACATATGAGCCGCACAGTACACGCAGCACCAGAAACGGCGCTTGAGCAGGCGCTTTGTGATATTTGGTCAGATGTTCTTGGAATTGAGCAAATCAGTGTTCATGACCATTTCTTTGAATTAGGGGGGCACTCTCTCAAAGGCATGGTGCTCATATCAAAGATGCAAGCTAAGCTGAACAAACATGTGCCACTCAAAGTCCTTTTTGAAAAGCCAACCATACGGGCGATGGCGGCATATTTGGAAGAAGCTGATTCTGCGGCGGTCACAGCCATTCAGCCAGCGAAAAAGCAAGACTTCTATCCTGTCTCGTCTGCACAAAAGCGGATGTACGTGTTACAGCAGCTACATCCAGAAGCAGTCACCTACCATATGCCAGCAGTGTTAATGATGGAAGGAAACCTTGACCTGAAGCAGCTAGAAGAAGCACTTCAAGCATTAATTGACAGACATGAATCATTGCGGACAGCCTTTGTTGAAATTGACGGTGTCCCAGTTCAAAAAGTATATCGACGTGTGCCGTTTACGTTAGAGGTTGTTGAAGTAGAGAGCGGTCAGGAACAATCTGCCATAGAAGCATTCATCACACCATTCTCATTACACCATGCACCATTGATGAGGGCGAAGGTGGCAAAGCTTTCTGATGAGAGATATATGTTCATGATGGATATGCACCATATTATTGCAGATGGTGTCACACGTGGTCTGCTCATTCAAGAATTGGCCGAGCTATATGAGAAAAAGGCATTACCGCCAGTTCAGCTGCACTACAAGGATTATGCGGTGTGGCAACAGGAAGAAAAGCAGCAAGCATTGCTTGAAAAACAGAGGCAGTATTGGCTGGAGCAATATGCACAGCCGCCAGAGGATTTGGTGCTTCCGCTTGATTTTCCGCGCCCTAGTGTTCAGTCATTTGAAGGAGATCGAGTCGATAGATGGCTGTCTGCTGAAAAGACGCAGCACATCAAAGCGCTTATGGCTGAAAAAGGTGTGAGCCTGAACATGGTCATGCAAACGGCCTTTACTCTTTTCCTTCATCAATTAACTGGGCAGACAGACATCGTCATAGGTGCTGTGACGGCTGGACGTACGCATGCGTCACTCGAACGGATTCCAGGCATGTTTGTGAATACACTAGCTCTTCGGCATGAAGTTCAGCTAGAAGAAACCGCCGAGCACCTGCTTGAAAAAATCAAAGATCACAACCTATCAGCCTATGAACATCAAGCGTTCCCGTTTGAGGAATTGGTTGCGCAGTTAGATCTTCCGCAAGACACGAGCCGTAATCCGTTGTTTAGTGTCATGTTGACAACAGATGATCGTGACCTGACGTTACCGAATTTAAATGGGCTAAAGCTTTCGCAAAAGCAGCAAGAAACGGTTCATGCAAAATTTGATTTAACGCTCGGTGTCTTTGAGGAACAAAATCAAGTGGGTCTTCGCTTTGAGTATGCAGCGGCACTGTTTAAAAAGAGTACCATTCAGCGCTGGAGTCGATACTTTGAACAAATCATAGACGAACTGATGGCGAAGCTGAATCAGCCAATCTCAACACTATCAATCCTAACGAAAGAAGAAAAGCAAGACCTACTGAATGAATGGTCAGGGCCAGTCCTAGACGTCCCGTCCGATCAAACCGTTCATGCACTAATTGAAGCGCAGGCGTGCAACACACCTTATCAAAAGGCGGCTACCTTCTGCGGCACAAGCTGGACATATGAAGAACTGAACAAACGGGCGAATACTGTGGCCGCAAGACTCATGTCCAGCGGCACAAAACCGGGAGATCGCGTCGGCATTCTCACTCGTCCGTCGCTGGATATGACAGCCGCTGTCCTTGGTGTTCTCAAGGCAGGTGCGGCATTTGTGCCAATTGATGCCGACTACCCTGCGCAGCGCATTGCGTACATGCTGGAAGACTGCGAGGCAGAGGTGCTTCTTATTCAAAAAGGGCTCACTGCACCACCTTCTTTCACAGGTCATACCCTCTTAATAGAAGAGGCGGTAGAAGGAGAAGCGCACGCGATTCAGGTTCCTATCAAACCAACGGATCTCGCCTATATGATTTACACATCTGGGACGACTGGACAGCCGAAGGGTGTCATGGTCGAGCATCAGTCACTAGTGAATCTCGCTTTCTGGCACAATGATGCCTTCCAGGTGACAACGGAAGATCGAACCGCAAAATATGCCGGCTTTGGCTTTGATGCCTCCATTTGGGAGATGTTCCCGACATGGATAGCCGGCGCAGAGCTGCATATCATCGACGAAGCGATCCGTCTCGATATGATCAAGCTCAATACGTATTTCAATGACGAAGGCATTACCATTGCGTTCCTGCCAACGCAGCTATGTGAGCAGTTTATGTCGATGGACAATCAGTCTCTCCGTTACTTACTGACAGGCGGAGATAAGCTGAAACAGGTGAAGCCCGTTTCATACAAACTAGTGAATAACTACGGGCCGACTGAATATACGGTCGTGGCGACCAGCGGGATCATTGATCCGCATCAAGGCACGCTTCCTATCGGAACAGCGATTGCCAATAGCCGTTTTTACATCATGGGTTCGTTATATGATCTCTCGCCGCCAGGCGTACCGGGTGAGCTTGTCATTGCGGGGAAAGGACTGGCCAGAGGCTACTGGAATCTCCCCGAGGAAACGGACAAACGATTTGTCCCAGATCCATTTCATCCAGGAGAGCGCATGTACCGCACAGGCGACTTGGTGAAATGGACAGAGGATGGCGAGCTGATCTATCTCGGCAGAAAAGACCATCAGGTCAACATCCGAGGTTTCCGTATTGAGCTGTCGGAAATAGAAGCGCAGCTCCTTGCGATAGATTCTGTAAAAGAGGCAGTCGTGACAACAGTCCAAGATGCCAGCGATCAAGATGCCCTTATCGCTTACGTTATGACGGATGAAGACACGACAGCCCTGAAAGAAAGCCTAAAACGCACATTACCAGAATACATGGTGCCATCATGGATCATAAAGCTAGACCAATTCCCCATGACGGCAAATGGCAAAGTCGATCTTAAAGCACTGCCAGCACCTGATATAGAAGCGAATCAAACGGCATATGAAGCGCCAAGAGACGAAGTCGAAACACTGCTTTGCGGCATTTGGGAAGATGTGCTTGGCGTAAGCCAAGTCGGTATTCACGACCACTTCTTCTTCCTTGGCGGAGATTCAATTAAAGGCATCCAAATGGCAAGCAGGCTCACGCAAGAGGGATGGAAGCTCGATATGAAGCTGCTTTTCCAATATCCAACCATTGCGGAGCTTCGCCCATATATCGAAGAAGCCGATCTTCTCACAGCGGATCAATCACCGGTCGAAGGGGAAGTCATTTTAACACCGATTCAGCGCTGGTTCTTTGAACGGAGGTTCGAAAATCAACACCATTGGAATCTCTCGATGATGCTTCATGCGCCGAAAGGATTTGACTTGGCGATCACAGAACAAGTCCTGCAAAAACTGTTTTCACATCACGATGCACTGCGCATGGTGTACAGACAAGAGCATGGTGACATCCTGCAATATAATCAGCGGGAGCTCACAGAACCGATGTCGATTATTTCTTGTGATGTTTCAAAAGAGAAGGACGTGAAAAAGGCCATCTCCACATATGCCAATGAGTATCAGCGTCAGCTGAATCTCGAAAAAGGTCCATTGATGAAAGTGATTTGTTTCCATACAGAACAAGGTGATCACTTACTCATGGTCACGCACCATCTTGTCATTGACGGTGTTTCATGCCGGATTTTACTAGAGGACTTTATGACTCTTTATCATCAGGCAGAACAAGGAGAAGCGCTGGTTCTGCCGCCAAAAACCCACTCCTTCAAAGAATGGGCAGAAGCGATTGAACGATACGCACAGTCACAGCCGCTCAAAAGTCAAAAGGAGTATTGGGCAGAGATTGAGAGCATGCCATTTATCACTTTACCTGTTGACCATGAAGTGAAAGAAAGAAAAGTCACCGATACGAGAGCGGTTAAAATGCAGCTGACAGAAGCAGAAACCGAGCATTTGTTGACCGATACTCATCTTCCGTACACAACAGAAATGAATGATATTCTTCTGTGTGCTCTTGGGCTTGCCGTTCAGGAATGGACAGGGCAATCTCATGTACACGTGCAGCTCGAAGGTCATGGAAGAGAGGATATTTTATCAGGGTTAGATGTATCCCGCACGGTTGGCTGGTTTACGAGCATGTATCCAGTCGTTCTTGAAGCGAAGCCGAATCAGACAATAGCAGATGCTATTAAAGGAACGAAAGAGATGCTGCGGCGTGTCCCAAATAAAGGAATTGGCTACGGTATTTTAAAATACATGACAGCATCTGATCCGTCGGCCAAACACGTACACCCTGAAATCAGCTTGAACTATTTGGGGCAGATTGATCAGGAAGTCGCGACAGAACTCTTTGGGCCGTCAACCTATGATATGGGCCGACAAGCAAGCCCTGAATCAGAAGCTGTTTATAAGCTGAACATTAGCGGGCTTGTTCAACACAACCAATTCATTCTGTCATGTTCCTATTGTGCAAGTGAATACGAAGAACAAACGATACAGCAGTTCATCGCATTGTTGAAGGAGAAAATTAGGTCCATCATCACCCATTGCTTAGCACTTCACGAGCGGGAATTTACGCCAAGTGATTTCTCTGCTGCGGATCTTGAAATGGATGAAATGGATGAAATCTTTGACATGCTTGAGGAGAAATTGACCTAACACCACTAGATCAGTCATGAAAAAGGGAAAGGAGGAATGGAATAGATGAGTCAATTTAAAAGGGATCAAGTTCAAGATATGTACTACCTGTCGCCGATGCAAGAAGGAATGCTGTTTCATACCCTCCACCATCAAGAAAAGGGCTTTTATGTAGAACAAATGGATATGAACGTGAAGGGCACACTTCGCCATGACTTGCTTGAGAAAAGCATGAATATCATCGTGGAACGGTACGATATTTTTCGTACCGTGTTCCTCCACGAAAAAGTGAAGCGTCCTGTCCAAGTTGTCTTGAAAAAACGACCTTTCCAGCTTGATGTGGTGGACATACAGAACCTTTCTGAAAGTGAACAGCTTGAGCGTATTGAGCGCTTTAAAGAACAGGATCAGCTAAGAGGATTTGATCTCTCGAAGGATCTGCTCATGCGGGCATCCGTTTTTCAAACGGGCCCTTCAAGCTATCGCTGGATATGGAGCTATCACCATATCCTTCTAGATGGCTGGTGTTTTGGCCTTGTCGTGCAGGAGTTATTTGCGATTTATCATGGGCTTTTGCATGGTACGCCTTACAAGCTGCAGCCAGTCAAGCCATATAAAGAATATATTCAATGGCTGGAAAAACAAGATAAACAAGCATCACTTGAATATTGGACGCAATCGTTAGCCGGGTTTGATGGACAAACAACCTTTAAAGAACAGCGAAAGCAAACAAATGAGCATGAATTAGGCGAAATCGAATGGTCCATGAGTAGAGAAGAAACGGCTGCTTTATCAGAGTTAGCCTTGCAGCAAAATGCCACGTTAAGCAGTGCGCTTCAATCGGTTTGGTCCATTTTATTGAGCAGGTATCAGCGGTCAAATGATGTTTTGTTTGGAACGATTGTGTCAGGACGTCCGGCAGATTTGGCTGGTGTGGATCGGATGGTGGGATTGTTTATCAATGTCATTCCAAGAAGAATTCAGCTGACAGACCAAATGACGTTCCGTTCTCTATTATCAGAGACGCAGCAGCAGTCTTTAGCAGCTGAACCGCACCAATATATCCCAATATATGATATCCAGGCCAAGACAGGTCAGCGGCAGCTCATTGATCATATTGTGGTGTTTGAAAATGTCCCCGCTGCTAAAAAAGACGAGCAAGAGTCGCTGTTAGGCTTTACCGTAGAAGAAATGAAGGTATATGAAAAATCGAACTATGATCTCAATTTGCTTGCATCGCCCGGGGAACAATTGCAGTTGAAGCTGGCCTTTAACCAACGTGCATTTAATCCTGCATTTGTTCATCGATTAAAGGAGCAGCTGATTCTGTTGATCAAAGAGGCCATCGAGCATCCCGATCAATCAGTTCACACACTCACACTTGTGACGAAACGGGAAAAGCAGCGGATTCTTGAGGACTGGAATGCACCTGAGCTTGAACATGATCAGCTCTATTTGTCTAAGTGGTTTGAGCATAATGTCCGCAAACAGCCGAATGCGGTGGCATTATCAGCAGAGAATCACACAATGACCTATGCGGAGCTGAACGAACAGGCGAACCGTCTGGCAAGGCATTTGCAAAAACACGGAACCAAACATCAAACGGTTATCGCCATTTTAGCAGAGCGCACGCCTGAACTCATTGTGAGCTTGCTTGCCGTTTTAAAAGCAGGCGCAACCTATGTGCCAATTGATCCTGATTATCCAGAAAGCCGCATCCAATATATGCTGAGAGACAGCGGAGCGACGCATCTTCTCACTCATTCATCCTTTATCAGTCAAACGAAGGCGCTCGCGTTTAATGGTACGTATCTTTTTGTAGATGATCAGGAAATTTCACTGATGAGCTCAGAGAATCTGCCGCTTGAAGCTGGATTAGATGACACAGCATACATCATGTATACCTCTGGCACAACCGGACAGCCAAAAGGTATCATGACGACCCATTCAAATATTGCCCGAGTGGTCAAAAATACGAACTACTTAACCATTTCAGAAACAGATACATTGCTGTCGTTATCAAATAGCGTATTTGATGGCTTTACATTTGATGTATATGGCGCGCTTTTGAATGGAGCAAAGCTAGTCCTGCCGAAAAAAGACACCATTTTAGACATGCACGAGCTGACCAGGCTGATTAGGGGAGAAAATATCTCTGTCATGTTTGTTCCAACGGCTTTATTCCACCTTCTTGTTGATGAAGGAACAGACTGGATGCGCGGTGTGCGTAAGGTGCTGTTTGGAGGAGAGCGGGCATCAGTCCGGCATGTGAGAAAAGCCTTTGATGTGATGGGGAAAGGCAGATTAATCAATGTTTACGGTCCAACCGAATCGACCATCTTTGCGACCTATTATCCTATAGATGAAGCCATTCCGGCAGAGGCACGTTCAATTCCAATTGGAAAGCCGCTCAATCAGACGGGTGCTTATATATTAAGCAAGCAAGGACAGCTTCAGCCGATTGGCATGGTTGGCGAGCTTTGTCTGAGCGGCAAAGGGCTGGCGAAAGGATATGTGAATCGGCCTGATCTGACGAAACAAGCCTTTATCGCTCATCCATTCGCTGCGGGCGAGCGGCTGTATCGCACGGGAGATTTAGCTTATTTTCGAGAAGACGGTCTCATTGAGTATGCAGGCAGAGTTGATGATCAGGTGAAAATTCGCGGACACCGAATTGAACTGACAGAAATTGAAGCCCATCTCCTCCTGCATCCAGGTGTCAAACAGGCTGCACTTATTGCGGATCAGGATGAAACCAATCATACAAGGCTGTTTGCTTATATCACATGTGATGATGAATGGAAGGGCAAGCTCGATGAGATCGAATCAGGGCTGAAAGAGCGTTTACCGGCTTATATGCTGCCTCATAAGCTGACGGTGCTAGAGAACCTCCCGCTCACGCCAAATGGAAAAATTGATAAACGCAAGCTGCCAAAGCCAGAGGCGCCGCAAGGAAACCGCCATGTGAAACTGCCGGTAAATGAAGTAGAACAAAAGCTGCTGGTCATGTGGCGGGAAGTACTGGAACGAGATGATATTAGCACGGACGATCATTTCTTTGAGCTTGGCGGACATTCATTAAAAGCCATGTCTCTTTTGTCTAAAGTGTCAAAAGAGTTCGGGGTTCAGGTGCCTATTCACTTGCTGTTTGAGACACCAACGATAGAAGCGCTCAGTCGTTTCATTCAACAGCAGGACCAAGAAGCTGCTGGCTATCTTGTATTCAATGAATCTCAATCATCTACGGTCTTTGCTCTCCCACCATTACCAGGCTATGGCTTTATTTATCAGGAAGCAGCAAAAACGCTTGATGATGTTCGTTTGATCGCCTTTGATTTTATTGAAACGGATCAACGAATAGCGCAGTACGTTCAGCATATTCAGCAGCTTCAACCAGAAGGGCCGCTGACTTTGATGGGGTACTCTGGCGGATGTTACCTTGCCTTTGAGCTTGTTCAAGCGCTTGAACAAGCAGGGAGGACAGTCGAGAAGGTTATCATGATCGATTCCTATAAGAAAATTGGAGAAAGTAATTTAGAGGGGCGGAGCATTGATGACGATATAGAAGCGATTGTCCATCAGTCGAAACAAAGTGAACTTGCTCAAAGCGAGCTTGTCCAAGAAGCGCTTGCACAAAAGACGCGTGCCTACTATGAAACGTTTGTGAAGGGGGTGAATCAAGGAGCGATACAGGCAGATATTGCATTCATCCAATCTGAAGAACAAATCTCGATTCCGGACTGGATGGAGGGCTGGGAACATGCGACGACCGGTGCTTTTAGCCAGTATCAAGGCTGCGGTCGACATGCTGATATGTTCAAAAACAAAGAATGTGCAGCCCAAAATGCACAGCTGATAAAAAAGATACTGAATCAAAAAAATAGAGAACCAGTCTTGTAAACTTTAGATTAGGCAGGATGCAGTCTTGTACTCCTGCCTAACAAAAAAGGAAAGGAACTCATATGAAACCATCAACCATTAACCAAACGAGTGTACATGAATCAATGGATGCTATTTTACAAGATGTAAAGACAGCCATATTACAAACCAATGAAATCGAACGCTTCGCTGTTTTTTCACGTGAAAAAACCATTCGACCGCGGCCATATCACCTCTCTCATTTATTTCTCGACAAGCATATTGAGCAGGAGGCCGCAGCTGAAACTATACAGACGCAAACGGCTGAGCCTGCTTTGGCAGACATGCCGCCCGCCCTTTCTTATGGAGGAGATTTAGATGTTACAAGAGGTGCACAGACCTTACAGGAAGTCTTAACAGAGGCGGCAAAAACGTCAAATGGGCTTACGTATATTGTGAACAGTGAGAACGAACTCACGCAATCCTATGCGCAGTTACAGGAAGACGCCGAGCGGGTTTTGACTGGTTTAAGGGCACTGGGTCTTGAGGCAGGCGATCCTGTTTTCTTCCAATTTTCATCGAATCATGCTATGGTCACTGCCTTTTGGGCATGTGTATTAGGCGGATTTGTTCCAACACTTGTATCCGCTGCTCCCACCTATCGAGAGATGAATGCGGCAGTGAAGAAGCTTCATCATGCTTGGAAGCTGCTAGAGCATCCGCTCATCCTAACAGATGACTCACTGATCGACGAGGTGCAAGGATTAGCTTTATTGTGGAACACAGATCAATTGCGTGTCGCGGCAGTCGAACCGATGCTTTCTTTAGAACGGGATACAAGGGCTCATCCTGCCGCGCCAGATGATTCCGTCTTCTTTATCTTAACGTCTGGAAGCACAGGGATGCCAAAGTGCGTAGAGCATTCCCATAGAAGTGTGCTTGCGAATGTCAAAGGCACTGTGGCAGCCAATCAATTTACACAAGAGGATGTTTCGTTAGACTGGATGCCTTTAGATCATATTGGCGGTATCGTGATGTTCCACCTTGTCAATGTGTACACAGGGTGCGAGCAGGTACGGGCGAGAACAGATGATTTTATCGCTCAGCCGCTGCGCTGGCTGGACTGGATGGACCGCTACCGTGCAACGAAGACATGGGCACCTAACTTCGCATTTGCAATGATCAATGATTATGAGAAAGAGATTTCTTCAGGATCTTGGGATCTTTCTGCCATGACCTGCATGATCAATGGGGCAGAGGCGGTCGTACCAAAAACCATTCACCGATTTTTACATCTGCTTGCTCCGCATGGTTTAAAGGGAGATGTCATCAGGCCGGCTTTCGGCATGTCCGAAATCTCATCAGCGGTTGTCTTTTCCTTTGCGATTGAGCGGGGAGATGAAAACAGCGGGGTATTGACCTTTGAAGAAACTTCGCTGACAGAGCAGTTGAGGCCGGCGGAGGCACGTGAGACAGGAACCGTCAGCTTTACAGAGCTCGGAAGACCGATTCCAGGCATCACCATCCGCATCGTCAACCATCAGCACGAGCTTCTTCCAGAAGATCATATTGGTTGCGTGCAAATAAAAGGGCCAACCACAATGAAGGGCTATTACCAAAATGACGAAGCGAATGAAGAAGTATTTCAAGCGGATGGCTGGTTTCATACGGGGGATTTAGGTTTCCTTCACGAAGGAAGGCTGACATTAACCGGTAGAGAAAAAGACATGATCATCATCAACGGGAAAAATTATCACAACTATGAAATTGAAGCCATAGCAGAGGAAGTACCAGGCGTAGAAACGAGCTTTGTGGCTGCCTGCTCCGCTCGAATGGAGGCTTCTGCATCCGATGAACTGATTCTCTTTTTTACACCGAAGCTGTATGAGCCGTCTTATATTATGAGGGCAAGCCAGCACATCAAATCCCATATTGCGACAAAAATGGGTTTGTCTACAGCGCGTATCATTCCTGTCCAGAAGCATGCCTTTCCAAAAACAAGCTCTGGAAAAATAGAAAGGGCGCAGCTGAAGACGCGATGGCAGGAAGGCGAATTCGATGAAATCATCAAGGAAATGGACATAAGGCTTGAAAATGAGCATACCTTGCCTGATTGGAGTTATCAAAAGCAGTGGACACCTGCTCCGCTTGATGCAGCAGCTGACAAGCAAACAATAGGCGACATGGTGATCTTTGCAGACACATTAGGGCTGGCAGATCAATTGAAATCTCTTTCAAACAGCGAACAAGCATCTATTACGGTTGAACCGGGTCAAACATTCAAACAACTCACACACACACACTTCATCATCCACCCGAATCGGCCGTCTGACTACGAACAACTCTTTGAGACGCTCCGTTCGTATGGCGTTTCGGTGAAACACATCATTCACCTTTGGAACTATACAAACCAAGAAGACAAGCTTCATGTGGCCAAGGCGAAACAAGCGCAGAAAACGGGCAGCATGAGTGCATTATTTTTAACAAAAGCGATTTCCGTCTATGAGGAACCTGTGGCCATCACCTTTGTCTCAGCTCATGCAATGAATTTGCCGGAAGATCATACACATGATGTAGAAAAGGCAACGACAGCCGGGCTGTTGACAGCGGTTCAGCATGAATGGCCGTTTATTCAAGTGCAATGTCTTGATTTTTCTCTGACAGAATCGGCATCAAGTCATTCTCATGCATCAGCGATTATGGCAGAACTCACACATGACAAAGACAGTCATGTGACTGCTTATCGTGAAGGTGTTCGTTATATTCCCCTTTTAACCCCTCTTCATTTGGAAAAGGAACAGAGGGTGAAGAAGCCGCCATTTGAAGCATCTGGGCTCTATGTGATCACAGGTGGGCTTGGCGGAATTGGGCGTATGCTTAGTGAACATCTGCTCACATCCTATCAAGCACATCTCGTATTGCTTGGTAGAAAAGAGCAAGAGGCTTTATCTGCGGAGCAGCAAGAGACCCTGTCTTTACTGAAGGAACAGGCAAAAGTCTATGGCGGCACGGTTCTTTATGAGAAAACGAACATCACCGATGCAAAAGAGATTGAAGCCGCCATCTCAAGACATGAGGTCACTCGAGATCAAAGGCTGGATGGCATCATCCATTTCGCAGGCATTATTCAAGAAGAGCTGCTTGCTGATATGACGTCTGTGTCGCTAAATAAAATGTACGAAGCGAAGGTATATGGAACGATTGCGCTTCATGAGGCTGCCTCCAAACGGCAGAACGTCTTATTCCTTTCCAGCTCGTCAGCACGTACATTAAAGGGCGGAATGACGGTCGGCGCCTATTGTGCGGCGAATGAGTTCGTTGAACAATTTGCTCATTATCAGAAAATGACGTCTACAGTGAAGCCGTATTGCTTTAGTTTCAGCATGTGGGACGAGGTCGGAATGAGCGAAGGCTCCATGATCAAAGGCATTTTAAAAGAAAGAGGTTATCTTTCGATGTCCAAACAGGCAGGCTTCCAAACGATACTGGCATGTCTGATGACAGATGCTCCGCTCATTTATACGGGATTAGACCGGTCAAAGAAAGAGATTCAAGAGATGGTGGATGCGGAGATGCAAACAGAACAAGCCATTTATGTCTTTTTCAAAACCGATCAAACAAAGGCGGTTGAAGAACGACTGTATCAATTAATTCATACCTGCTTACAGTCCCGGCTGTCTGGTGAATACACGGTGCATCTGTATCCTGAAGAATATTGGAAAGAAACAGAAGATGGCATGCCGGACGAGGCGTATTTTCATGAATTAATAGAAGAAAGCGGACTAGATTCAGAGAACAGAGCACCTCAAACAGAGACAGAGAAACTGCTCGCACATATTTGGGCAGAGCTGCTCGATGTCTCAGATATCAGCTGCGGTGATCATTTCTTTCTACTAGGAGGTCATTCGCTGAAGGCAACGCAAATGCTGTCTGCAGTGAGACAAAGAACCGGTTTTGACGTGCCGCTTGCAGTTCTTTTTGAACATACGAGACTTGGAGAATTAGCGGACTGGATCGATTCACATGCGAAAGCAGATGAAGCAATTCCGATGAGAAAAATGGAAAAGGGTCAGGAGATTCCGATGTCTTATGCCCAGCAAAGACAGTGGTTTCTCTATCAATTAGAGCCCGATCTGCCATTTTACAATAATACGATTTCTTTTCGAATGAACGGACCTTTAGATATAAAGGTGCTTCAGGACAGCCTGCATCAAATGGTGGAAAGACATGAATCGCTCAGAACATCCTTTGCAATGAGCGGGGATGAACCGGTGCAAATCATTCATGACCATATGACCCTTCCAGCGCTTGAAGTGATAGATGTATCAGACCTGGAATCGCAGGAAGAAAAAGAACAAAAAGCGGCTGAATGGGCGAAAAAAGAGGCATCTACCCCTTTTCAACTAGAACGTGAAGCGCTCTTTCGAGTGAAGCTGATTCGGCTTTCACACGCAGATCATTTGCTGCTCATGTCCATCCACCATATCGTGTCAGATGGCTGGTCGATTGGTATTGTCGCAAGAGAATTATCCGAGTGGTACACAGCGGCCATCGAAGGAAGAGAGCCTCACCTGCCGCCGCTGCCGATTCAATATGCAGATTACGCATTATGGCAGAAAGAGTATTTGACAGGAGAGCCGCTCGATAAGCAGCTTTCCTATTGGAAGGAGCAATTTGCTACACCTGTTGAAGAGTTGGTCTTACCGTATGATCATCCGCGGCCGGTCGTTCAATCCTATAAAGGAAAAACGAAAACGTATCAGTTGTCGACGCCGCTGTCTGAACAGATTGTAGCCCTATCCAAGAAAACAGACAGCACACTCTATATGACTTTGCTGTCAGCCTTCTCTACGCTTTTACATCGGTTGTCTTCACAGGATGAGTTTGTCATTGGCTCGGTGATTGCTGGGAGAAATCGAGCGGAAATCGAGCATTTAATAGGTTTTTTTGTGAATACATTGGCACTTCGGATCGACCATAGCGGGAATCCAGCTTTTACAGAACTATTAGAGCGAGTGAAGGAGACGACAGTCGGCGCTTATGCGCATCAGGATGTGCCGTTTGATATGGTGGTCGATGAACTGAATATTGCACGTGATGCCAGTAAGCAGCCGCTGTTTCAGGTCATGTTCGTTCTGCAAAACTTACCGCTGGAAGCTTCTCCAATGGGAGAGGCAACATCGGTTTTAGCCATTGAAGATCATGATACAGCCAAATTTGATCTATCCTTGTTTGTTTTTGAAGGCGTTGAAGGTCTCCAGTTAAAGCTTGAGTATCATGCGGACTTATTCTCTGATGACACGATGGAGCGATTCCTCACATACTACGAGCACCTGCTCGAAAGGATTTGTGAGAATCCAGCGCAGCCGATCAAACAACTGAATTTCCTCCCAGAGAAAGAAAAGCATCAATTGCTCTATGAATGGAGTGGAAAAACAGATCAACCAAAAGGCCCGATTCTCATGACGGAACGATTTGAAGCGCAAGTGAAAAAGACACCTCATGCAGTGGCTCTTGAATTCCAGCGAGAGCAGTGGACGTATCGTGAATTACAAAAGAAAGTCGACCGACTTGCCGCTTATTTGCAGCAGCGAGGCGTCACGCCGCATGAACCAGTCGGACTGCTCATCGACAGATCGCCCGAAATGATTGTTGGGGTGCTTGCCATTGTGAAAGCAGGCGGGGCTTACGTGCCGATTGATCCTGAATATCCAGATACACGCATTGACTATATGCTGAGGGATACAGGCATTAAACTTTTGCTGACAAAAAATGAATGGCTGAAAAAGGTGTCCATCAATCAAACTGAACTCATTTGTCTAGATCAGGGGTATGAAGAATTTTTACCAGAAGCAGAGGTCATGCCTGCTGCACTAAGCCCTGATGGACTTGCTTATATCAATTACACATCGGGGTCGACTGGACAGCCAAAAGGGGTCCTCATTCCGCATCAAGCGGTCATCCGGCTTGTATGTGAAACGGACTATGTCACCCTTGATGAACATACACGAATTTTACAAATCGCCAGCTTCTCTTTTGATGCCTTTACGTATGAAATATGGGGAGCGCTTTTAAACGGGGGTAGGCTCATACTCACAGATCGAAATACGATTTTATCAATGGACGCACTGGCAGATACGCTGAAAGCTTATCAGATTACAACAGGTTTCCTGACTGTGCCGCTGTTCAACCGTTTAACAGAAGAGCATCCAGAAGCCTTATCTGGATTTCATGCATTATTGGTCGGCGGAGATGCATTATCAGCCGCACATATCCGAAAAGCACTGCCGTATTTGCCTGAAGGGCTTTTAAACGGTTATGGACCGACGGAGAATACGACGTTCTCCTGTGTGCATCATATTCGAGCATTGGATGAAGGGCAGGCGACGGTCCCCATTGGACGGCCAATAGCTTATTCACAGGCTTATATATTAGACGACCAGCTGCAACCAGTCCCGCAAGGCGTCATCGGTGAGATCTACGTTGGCGGAACAGGGCTTGCACTCGGTTACCTTGGAGATGAAGAAAAAACAGCGCAATCATTTATCCCGCATCCTTTCCAAGAAGGAGCGCGTTTATATAAAACAGGCGATATGGGCCGCTGGCTGTCAAATGGCCTCATTGACTGCCTTGGAAGAATGGATCATCAAGTGAAAATTCGTGGACACCGCGTCGAATGTGGAGAAATTGAAGCCGCTATGCTGACATTTGATGACATCACAGAATGTGCCGTTATCCCGCATCAGCACGAGAGTGGTCATAAGCGGTTGATCGGTTATTTTGTCCAAAAAGGTGACATGACCCCGCAGGACATTCGCCAAAACCTAAAAGATATACTGCCAGATTATATGGTGCCAAGCCTATTGATGGAGCTTTGCGAACTGCCGCTTACGCCAAACGGGAAGGTAGATCAAAAGCGTCTCCCGCCGCCGGAGTGGAGACAGGAAGAAGTAGAAACAACAACTGACAGAGCAGTCACTGAAGAAGAACGAGTGCTAGAAAAAGTATGGTCTCAACTGCTCGGTGCTCCTTCTATCGGCGTCCATGATAACTACTTTGAGCTTGGCGGAGATTCTATTATTGTCATACAAATGGTGGCGCGCTTAGCACAGGAAGGCTACGTCATCCAGCCGAGAGATGTTTTTGAAAAACAGACCATCTCGCAGCTTGCCAAGGCGATGAAACAGGCAGATGTCTCCGTGTCCTATGATCAGTCACCTGTGACAGGAGAGGTTCGTCTGCTCCCGATCCAATCTTGGTTCTTTGAGCAATCCATGACCAACCAAGATTATTGGAATCTATCGGCACATATTGAATTCAAGCAGTCAGTGACGCTAAAGCAGTTGACACAGGTTCTCTCAAAGCTTTTCGATCATCACGATATGCTGAGAGTGGTGTATACAAAAGAGGCAGATGGAACGTGGATACAAACAATTCGTGAGCCGGGCATCCTCCCGTACATCACATGCTTTGATTTGACGAATGTCTCTCAGGAGGAAGCGGTTGAACAAATTCGTTTAGAGACAGAGGCTTGTCAAGGTACATTGTCCTTAGAGCGTGGAGAAGTGATCAAAGCCATTCTTTTTCACACAAGTCATGACACGTCAGAGCTTTTCATTGCTGCACACCATCTCGTCATGGATGGAATTTCATGGCGCATCATACAAGAAGATATATTAAATGGACTGAAGCAGCTTGCTGCGGGGCAGGACGTGGTCCTTGCAAAGAAAACCGCCTCCTATAAGCAGTGGGCAGATGCGCTATATGAATATGCACAAACAGAGCAATTACAAGAGCAGGCCTCTTTTTGGCAAAAGATCACAGATCAAGAGGAAGTGGGCTCTCCTTTTCAACCGCCTGCGCTTTCTAACATAGAAGAACATGCAGAGATTCTGTCTGTTCAGCTCACAAAGGAACAAACAGATATTTTACTAAGACAGGCATCACAAGCGTACCGGACAGAGATAAATGATTTGCTGTTATCAGGACTTGTACAAGCCGTTGGACAGCCGGTGCTTATTACGTTAGAAGGGCATGGACGCGAGGATTTATTTGAACAGATGGATTTGTCACGGACAGTCGGCTGGTTTACGAGCTCTTATCCTATTTTTATTCCTTTTATTCAAACCGATGTTGAAAGACAAATCAAAGACGTCAAAGAAACCTTGAGAGCTGTGCCGCAAAAGGGAATTGGCTATGGCTTGCTTCAATACATGACAGAGCCTCGTCTGCTGAAAACGGCAGCGCCGCAGATAAGCTTTAATTACCTCGGTCAGTTAGATCAGACAGATGGCGATGCAAAGCTATATATAGCAGACGAGCGAAATGGGCATGTACACGATCCGAAGGCAGAAAGACAGCATTTAATTGATGTGTATGGGTACGTGATACATGGTCAGCTTCAGATGAATTTTATGATCAATCGTGAATTGCTCCAACAAGAAAAGGTGCGCCTGTTACCTGAACGATTCAAAGAGAGAATGGAGGATATTCTGACGCATTGTGTAGAAACGAAAGGCGGTTTTACGCCATCTGATTTTCCTATGGCTCAGCTCACGCAAAAACAAGTAGATGAGCTTCCAGACAATGTGGTAGATGTGTATCCGCTGTCTCCAATGCAGCAAGGGATGCTGTTTCATGCACTGCTGGATCAAGCATCACAAGCTTATTTTGGTCAGGTGCATATGACGCTCGAAGGCTTAACTAACGGCGATGCCTATGAACAAGCTTGGAATCTGCTTGTAGAGCGTCATTCCATTTTGAGAACAAAATTCGCTTGGGAAGGGCTAAAGGAGCCTGTCCAGTTCATTCAATCAGAAGGAAGCATTCACCTCACTCAGTACGATGTGCGCCACCTGAGTGATTTGGAGCAGCAAGAGACAATCGAACAATTTCTAGAATCTGATCGTTCAAAGGATTTCAATTTAGAACATATTGATGAACCACTCATTCGTATTGCTTTATTCCATTGTGATGAGAAAAAAAGCACGTTTGTCTTTAGCTTTCATCACATTTTAATAGATGGCTGGAGCTTGTTCAGCTTTATAGAAGAATCCTTTGCATTGTATCGCTCTCTTGTGGACGAACGAGAGATTCGCCTTCCTGCTGTCCGCCCATATAAAGATTTTATTGAATGGCTGCACAAGCAGGATCAAGAGAAGGCGCAAGAGTTCTGGCAGCGTTATATGTCAGGCGTAGAGGAAGCAACACCGCTGCCTGGAGACGGTGAGCATGCTTCGGATCAAAGAGCAGGCACTACGCAGGTGAGCGTGAAACTAACGCCGCAGATGCAGCAGAAGCTGGAAGAAATGACTGGCACGCAGAAGGTCACGTTGAGCACACTGATTCAGTCAGCGTGGGGGCTGCTCCTGCATCTTCATTCAGGATCAGAGGAAGTCATATTCGGCGTGACAGTATCAGGCCGGCCAGCGGACTTACCAGAAGTGGAAAGCATGACAGGTCTCTTTATTAACACATTGCCGCTCCGTTTGCCGATCACTTCAGACAAGACCATTGCGCAATTGCTGGCCTATACGCAGGAAACTGTTTTTCACATAAGAGAATTCGAGTATACCGTACTGCCAGATATTCAGCAGATGACCAAGATTCCGAATGGAGAAGCTTTGTTTCACAGCATTGTCGTGTTTGAAAACTATCCGATTGAATCTATTGAACCGTATGGTGTACGCATTTTAGACATTGCAAGTCATGAAGAAACGAACTATGACTTAACCCTTGTTGCAGTGCCTGGAGATACGCTTGAGCTTCGGGTCACATATCACTTAAATCAATATACAGAAAAGCAAATACAAACGCTGATGCAGCAGCTGATTCACACACTTGAGGCCATGACAGAACAAGTGAATACACCGCTCTCTTCCTTCACGATTGTGACAAATGAAGAAAAAGAACGGATGATCAGTGACTGGGCGCAAAACGCACAAGTCAGCGTGCTGTATCCAGACCAAGCAGAGGTCTATGCAGGAGTAAATGATCCTGCCTATGAAACAGAAATATTTATCCTGAATGAAGAGCATCAGCTCATGCCGGTAGGATTTCCTGGGGATATTTTTATCGGTGCAAAGGAGATTAAAGCACTTTGTGGGGAGCTTGCCGATTGGATGGAGACGCATAAAATTTCGCATCCATTCAAACATCAAACAGGCGAATTCCTCTATCCGACAGGGGATGTCGGCGTTTGGACTGAAAAAAGCAAGATTCAGATTTTGGATTGGATGTAGGAGGAGAAAAAAGAATGCTAGTAAGTAGACGAAAAGGAAATGCAGCAAATCATATTGTCAGGATCAACGGAAAACGAATCGATCTTAAAGCACTAGAGAGAGTCATGATGCTTCATTTTCCACTAGAGGAATGTGCTCTCATCCCGAAGAAAAATCAAGAGGGAGGCCTATCGCTTGTGCTATTTGCACAGGCGAAGGACCCTTCGCTGACAAGAGAGGATCTGATGAAAGGCCCGCTTCATCCTTATGAAGTGCCAGCCGCGCTCGTCTTATTACCTTCCTTGCCAAGGGCAGAAAGCGGAGCGGTCGATACAGAAGCGCTCCTTTCAATTGATGTACTAGATGAAGAGGAACGAAGAAAGATAGAAGAGCGCACCAAAGCCATAGATGGAGTAGAGGAAGCAGCCGTTTTGATAGATAGTCAGACAGAAAAACAAACACCCTATCATTTAGATGACTTATTTCCAGATAGACAGCGTACGAATGGAAATGAATCGTTTTCAAAAAATGAAGTCAGCCAAACAATAAAATCCTCCGCACAAGAAAAACCACCAGCTCTTGTTTATGGAGGTGATGTGATTAGAAAACCTGGTACACCAGTCACATTGACAGAGGTACTGATCCGAGCCGCCTTTATGTCACCAAATCGCGGAGTCACGTATCTCAAAGAAGGCGGTCAGACGGTGACCCAGACTTACCCGGAATTGCTCACAGGAGCGGAACGTGTCCTGTCTGGATTAAGGGCAGCCGGACTTTCAAACGGCGATCAAGTGTTGCTTCAATTGAAAGATCATCATGATTTTATCACGGTGTTCTGGGGCTGTATTCTCGGAGGAATTATTCCAACCCCAGTCTCTGTACCGCCTGTGTATGATGAAATGAATCAAGGGGTGAACAAGCTGAAGGGCGTGTTTCAGCTGCAAAATGAACCTTTCATTATTACAAACGAAGCGAGTGCTGAGGACATTGCTGGGCTGCGTGAAATGTTCGAATCAAAAGCGATTCCTATTTTAACAATCGAAACATTACTCGCCTGTGATCCAGATGAACAGCATTATGAGCCAGAGCCGGATGAGCCTGTGCTTCAGTTGCTGTCCTCAGGAAGTACGGGTGTACCAAAGTGTATCCGGCACAACCATCAAAGCATTTTATCTAGAATCATCTCCTTTGAGCAGGCAAACGGCTTCACGCATGAGGATGTATCACTGAACTGGATGCCGCTTGATCACGTTGGGGGCATTGTCATGTTTCATGTACATGATGTCTACCTCGGCTGTCAGCAAATAAGTCCATCCATTGATCAATTTATCGAACGGCCGATGGTGTGGCTGGATTGGATAGAAAGATACGGTGTCACCAGGACGTGGGCGCCAAACTTTGCCTTTGCCATGATGAATGAATATGAAGACGACATTCGCAAGGGTAGATGGGATCTTTCCACCTTGACTTATATCATGAATGCAGCTGAAGCGGTTGTTCCAAAAGTAACACAGCGATTCATGCACATCATGGGTCAGCACGGATTAAGCCGTCATGCGATGGTGCCTGCTTACGGCATGTCAGAAACATCCTCAGCCATTGTTCAGTCAAAAGAATTCATGCGTCAAGATGATCAGGATGGACAGCTGACCATTGATCAGACCTCATTAACAAGTGAGATTCAATATGTGGCGCATGATCATCCGCACAAGATGACCTTTACAGAGGTAGGCGTACCGATTCCGTCTGTATGGATTCGAATTGTAGATGAGCATCACCACGTGCTGCCAGAAGATCAGGTGGGACGATTGCAGGTGAAAAGCCCAACGATTATGATGGGCTACTATCAAAATGAGGAAGCCAATCAAGAAGTATTTGCAGAAAACGGCTGGTTTCACACAGGAGATCTAGGGTTTATTCATGAAGGGCGCCTTGTTCTCACAGGCCGTGAAAAAGACATCATCGTCATCAACGGAGCGAACTATTTGAATTATGAAATTGAAGCCGTTGTGGAAGAAGTCGAAGGGGTGGAAGTCACCTTTGCCGCTGCGTATGGCATTTACAACCCAGAATCAAGCAATGATACACTCGCCGTCTTTTTTGTCTCGCAAAAGGAATCAATAGAGGAACAACTGACAATGATTCAGCAGATTAGAGAGGCGGTCATTCGGAAAATAGGGATCGAACCTGACCACATCATTCCGGTGAAAAAAGACCAGTTTCCGAAAACAGAAAGCGGAAAAATTCAACGTGCCCAGTTAGGTGCGGCACTAAAAGATGGAATGTTTCATGATATTGAACGTGCACTTGATTTGGCTTCGGAAAATGAACAAACCCTCCCAGATTGGTTCTTTAAGCGTATTTGGGTAAAAGAGAATATCGGTCCATCTCAGCCGGTGTCAACTGATTATGTACTCGTATTTGAGGATGAAAAAGGGCTTTATCAATCGCTTTATGCACAATTTGAACAAATGAACCTGCCTTATGTTTCTGTGAAAAAGGGTCATGAATTTTTACGCCTGTCAAAAGGGATGTATCAGATGAATCCTCGAATCAAGGGGGATTACGTCAGGCTCGTGGCAGCGCTTGAAGCAGATGAATTAAAGGTCGACCGAATTCTTCATTTGTGGAATGTGTCAGACAAGCAGATGATTGCCAGCCCTGCGCAGTTCAAAGAACTGAATGCGAGCACCAGTCAATCCATTTTGTATTTGTATCAATCGCTGAGACAAGAAAATAAAGAGCCGATGCGTCTCGCTGTTGTGACAAACGGTGGTCAATTTGTGAAGGCGCAAGATGAGCTTCATGTGGAGAAAACATCTCTTGTCGGTTTATTAAAAACCATCCCGCAAGAATGGGAAGGAGCAGAAGTATCGCATATTGATATTGAAGCGGAGAATGTGGAACAGGATGCCAAGCACATTGTGGACGAACTCAGTGCGGTTCATATGAAAGCAGAAGTGTCCTATCGACAGGGGCAGCGCCTCGTACCAAAACTGGAAAAAGTCAATATGTTGGAGGCACCTCAAACAGAAGGATTTTTAGAATATGAAGGCCTGTACTTGCTGACTGGCGGACTTGGTGGCATTGGGTTTGAACTGTCTAAGCAAATGCTCCAATTTGGCTTAAAGCTCGTGTTAATTGGACGGACATCACTTGAAGTGGATAAGGAAAAAGAGGAGGCGTTCTCACAGCTTGAAAGAATGGGAGACGTCATCTATGTACAAGCGGATGTGACCGATTTATCTGACGTCGAGCAGGTAATTTATGAAGCAGAAAATCATTTCGGACAATCAATCCGGGGAGTCCTTCATTTAGCCGGGGCCGGCAATGTGTCTGAGCATTTTCAGCATGTGGACAAGTATACACTGGCTCATACAACGGAAGAAGATTTCACAAAAGAACTTTCAGGTAAAGCAGACGGTGCTTGGGTGCTGCAGGAAGCCTTCAAGCATGACCCGGCAGTACCGCTTGTCTTTTTTGGATCAGTGAATGGCTTTTTTGGCGGCACTACATTTGGGGCATATTCTGCGGCGAACAGCTTTTTAGATGGACTCGCGCATGTCCTTACCCATCATGAAGGAAGAAGAGCGATCTCTTTGAACTTCAGCATGTGGGATAACCTTGGTTTGTCAAAAGGGCATACTGGAGCAGCGCTAACCGTTCGCAAGGGCTTTCAATTGATTGGAAAGAAACAAGGTCTCCATTCATTATGTCTAGGTACTCGTCTAAAAGAAGCGCATCTATTTATCGGCCTGGACGGGGCAAATCAAGAAATCGCTGGACATCTTAAGCCGGCTCCGATCCCGCGTTTTGAAAAGAAGCTTTACTATACGGTTCAACCAGGCAAAGAAGTGCATGTGGGCAAGATCGCAGGCATCACAGAGGGGAAATGGGACATCAAGCAAGTGCCGGATATACCGAAAAAACAAGATGGCTCTATTGATCATCAAGCCCTCAAACAGCTCCATCACAAAAACGCACAGCCGCTTGAAAAGCAATTGCCAGAAACGAAGACAGAGCAGGTGCTTGCGGCAATATGGGAGGATATTTTAGAAGTAGATCGTGTGTACAAAGAGGATCAATTTTTTGACCTTGGCGGACATTCATTAAAGGCGACTCAAACGATTTCCCGCATCAATCATGAGTGTTCAATCAAGGCACCGCTAAAAATTTTATTCGAAAGCAAGAATCTGGCACACTTGGCGCAAATGGTGGATGACATTCAAGGAGCACCAGCCATTCAGGAAGCTGGCATTCCTAAGCTAGAAAAGCAAACAAGCTATGAGTTGTCACATGCCCAGCAGCGGATTTGGTTCTTATCCACATTAGAAAAGAGCCATCATTACAATATTTTAGGTGCTTGGAAGCTGACAGGCCGATTACACATTCAAGCTTTAACGAAAGCCATTGGACTTTTGACCAAACGACATGAGGCATTGCGTGCAACATTTCAAACGCTTGGCGGCAAGCCGGTTCAACTCATTCGAGAAGACCTGCCGCCATCAGTAACAGTGGCGAATTTTTCATTATTTAATGAAAAAACAAGAGTGAGAAGATTAGACCAGCTCATTCATCAAGAAGCAAATCGTATCTATGATCTAGAAAGAGGTCCGCTTGCACATTGGACGATTGTGGATATGGGCAAAGAAGAATATTATCTGCTTTGCGCGCAGCATCATATCATTTCAGATGCATGGTCGCTCAGCCTGCTCATTCAAGAATTAGAAGTGGTGTATGACGCTTTGCTTTTAGAAAAAAACCCTCAGCTTCCGTCGCTTGAGATTGAATGGACAGATTATGTCCATTGGGAAAATGAGCAATTAAAGAACCATCAGGACGCCCAGAACTATTGGCTTGATACCTTACAAGGAGAGCTTCCGGTGTTAGAGCTCCCATTTGACCGCCCTCGTCCGCCGGTTCAAACATTCAGCGGGGCTACAGAACAAATCGTGATAGATGAACCGCTTGTCCGGCGCTTACAGGCCTTGTCTAAGCAGCAGGGCACAACGCTGTTCATGACGATGTTGTCAGCGTATTATGTCCTGCTTCACAAGCTGTCTGGACAAACAGATGTCATTGTTGGATCGCCGATCGCTGGCCGTGATGTCGAACAATCAGAGCAGCTCGTTGGAATGTTTGTCAATACACTTGCGCTGAGACAGGACGTCTCAAAAGCGGGTACATTTGCTGATTTGCTGGCAAAGGTGAAAGAGATGACGTTAAAAGCCTTTGAACATCAGCATTATCCATTCGACAAGCTTGTGGATGACCTTTCGATTGATAGAGATTTAAGTCGCTCACCGATCTTCCAAGTCGCGATGGGATATGTAACCGACTCGTTAGAGATCAACCTAAAAGGGCTGACATCTGAACAAGTGATGGTCCATCATACAGTATCTAAATTTGATCTCACCCTGCATGTATTTGAGCAGGAAGACAAGCTGTCTATTCACGTAGAATATAATACGGATTTATTTGATCAAGAAACCATCCATCGTTTTATGAAGTATTATCTAAATCTGTTAGATGGCATGACGGCTCAGCCTGAACGGACATTTGTTGATTTTTGCCTAATGGACAAAGCAGAACAGGATGCCATGATCATTGGAAAAAATCAAACCGATACATCTTATCCAAAGCGTACGCTTCAAGAATTGTTTGAAGAACAAGTGCAGCGTGATCCGCATCGCATTGCTTTATCCTATATGGAAGAACACATGACGTATCAAGTTTTAGACGAGAAGGCGACACAGCTTGCTGCCTACTTGCAGTCAAAAGGCATTGGACCCGGTTCCCTTGTCCCGATGCTCTTTGATCGTTCCTTTGACATGATGGTCTCGGTGTTAGGGATCGTCAAGTCGGGTGCAGCTTATGTTCCGATGTCACCCGAGTATCCAGATGCCCGTATCGGTCTGATCGTCCGAGATACACAAAGCGATCTCATCTTAACCCAGTCTCATCTGATCAATCGTTTAGAGGGTCTGACCGCTACAAAGATTGAAATGGACAAGCCGTTACCAGAAACAGACGCAGTGTATCAAAGGGATCAATCGATTGTCGGAGAAGACCAGCTTGCCTATGTCAACTACACTTCAGGGTCAACAGGCACACCTAAAGGCGTGATGCTCCCTCATGCAGGAGTTGTCCGCTTAGTAAAAGAAACAAACTATATTGAACTAGGTTCAGACGATAAAATGCTTCAGTTGTCTAACTATGCATTTGATGCCTTTACATTTGAATTATGGGGAATGCTGCTAAATGGCGGTCAACTGATTCTGATTCCAAAATATGCCGCACTAAATATGGACGAATTAACTCGGTTAATCAAAACACATCAAGTCACATCCAACTGTCTGCCAACCGCGTTATTCAATCGATTGATTGAGCATGACCCTAAAAGTGTCGCTGGCTACCGCACACTGCTCGTTGGCGGAGAAGCCATGTCTAGTGAGCATGCACGAAAGGCATTGCCGCATATGAAAGGTGTGCTGATCAATGCTTACGGCCCAACAGAAAACACGACGTTAGCGACCACTCATCAAGTCACACACGTACCGGAGGATGCAAGATCAGTACCAATTGGTGTACCAGTCGCAAACTCAACAGTCGTCATACTAGATGAATACCTCAATCCAGTACCAATAGGCGTTAAAGGAGAAATCTATATTGGTGGAACTGGACTGGCGAAAGGGTATCTCCATGACCCAGAGCGGACGCAAGAAAGGTTTATTGACAATCCATTCCCGCAATTAAAAGGGGACAAGCTCTATCGCTCAGGTGACCTAGGCAAATGGCGGTCAGATGGCAGTATTGAATATCTCGGCCGAAAAGACAACTTGGTCAAAATTAGAGGCTACCGAATTGAATGTGGAGAAATTGAGACAGCCCTGCTCAAGCATCCGCAAGTAAAAGAATGTACCGTTATCGCCAAAACGTATGGCAGCTCAAAACGGCTGGCAGCCTACCTTGTCACAGACGGGGAAAATCCGGTTCCCGGCTGGAAAGCATTTTTACAGGAAAGCCTGCCAGGCTATATGATCCCAAGCTACTTTATCGTACTTGACGCAATCCCCGTCACAACGAATGGGAAGGTCGATCAAAAAGCACTGCCAGAGCCAACAGAAACGCTTTCTTCCTCACATGAGGACGATCAGCCGGCAACGGAAACAGAACAACTCATTGTGGCAGCTTTCAGGGAAGTGCTTGGTGTCAAACAAGCAGGTATTCATGATTCATTCTTTGATTTAGGTGGAGATTCGATTATGAGTATTCAAGCCGTTGCCAAATTAAAAGAAAAAGGTGTCCGTGTGGATCCGAAATGGATTTTCATGCACCCAGCGCCAGCACAGTTAGCGGCATATTTGGACACAGTGCCAGAAACAGGCGAGCCTGTCGAAAGAGCGCCGAAAGACTATGTGATCGAGTTGAAAAAAGGGGATCCGGCTGAACCGAGAATTTTCTTTGCACCGCCTGCTGGTGGAACGGTGATGGGGTATATCGATGTGGCCAAGCTCATGACACATGAAGGATCTGTTTATGCCTTGCAGTCTCCGGGCTTGTATGAGGATGAAGAACCACAATTCCTTCATTATACAGAGCTTGTCACCATTTTTATTGAAGCCATTGAGACATTCTATCGACCAGGCATTGATTATCTGGCAGGGCATTCCATGGGCGGACATCTTGCTTACGGAATGAATCAGAGACTCTGTCATGCAGGAAAAGCGCCAAAAGGATTGATCATTTTAGATACGGTTCCGGTATTAAGAGATGAGGCAGATCAAGCGCTTCATGCCGATATGAACGAAGAAGAAGTGAAAATGCTCGCCCTCGTCCTTGGTATGGGGAACCTCGTCGGCATCAAACCAGAAGCATTACAAGGGCTCAGTTTCCAAGAAGTGAAGCAGAAAATCCTCAAAGAAGCAGAAAAGGATGAAGTCGTTCATCAATTTATGAATGATCACTATTTAGATAAATACTTGCAAATGCAAACGCATAATACCATTATGTCACAAGCCATTGAATTAGAAAAAGAACCATTCCCTGTGCCGTTTTATATTGTACAGAGCAGTGACCACGCCACAGATTTTCAGAAGAAGTTTGCCGACTGGGAGGCTTATACGAAAGGGACGTGCACGTATTATCACATCAAAGGCGACCATGTCACCATGATGAAAAGACCTCAGGCAGATCATCTTGCACAGATTCTTGAAACGATTGTAAAGGGGTAAGGACGTATGAATCCATTATTTAAAACCTTTGAAAAAAAATCAGATCTCATTCAGCTTATTTGTTTTCCTTTTGCAGGCGGATATTCCGCCTCTTACCGTCCGCTCTTTGAACAGCTAAAGGGTACGGCCGAAGTGACAGCAGCAGAGCCTCCGGGTCATGGAACCAACCTCATGCCGCTAGAAACCAGCATTGACCGGCTCGCTGAATTGTACAAAGAAGGACTGACCGGCCAATTGAACCGTCCATTTATCTTGTTCGGACATTCAATGGGCGGACTAGTGGTGTATAGACTCACCCAGCTGCTAGAAAAGGAAGGCATCTATCCTGAAGCAGTTGTCATTTCTGCCATTCAGCCGCCGCAAACAAAAAGACAGATCCTGACCCATCTGTCCAATGAAGCATTTGTTCAGCATATTGCTGAAATGGGCGGGATTCCAAAGGAATTGTTGGATAACAAACCAATGATGGATTACTTTACACCGTCCTTACGTGCAGACTATCAAGCACTAGAAACCTTTCAGCATACGGACAAATCCATCATCGAATCACCCGTTTATTTATTCAACGGTAAGCAAGATAAGACATGCATGGAAGATGCAAACGGCTGGTTAAAATGGGCCAACACCATCGAACGCACTGATTTTGATGGAGGCCACATGTATATCAACACACACCTCGAGCGCTTCGCAGAGCATATGAAGCATGTCATTGAGCATAAAAAAAGACATCGATTATTAAAGGTTTAAAAAAACGGGCCCATATTGGGCCGTTTTTTATTGTGGAATGAAACTGGAAAACGCTGAAATAGCTAAAGAAAATAAAAACAATAATACAAATGGTATGTAAAACTTATAGTTTCTGTTTTCTTTGTCCTTTACGTAGGAATAGCACCATAAGCTAAAAGATACTAGGACAAAAATATTTAAATTCCATAGTATTGGAAGTGTTATCATATGCTCGGCATTCGATACATTCAATAGGTATAAAATAATAACAATGAGATTACCTAATAAAATACAGTAGTAAGCGAGTATCCCTCTTTTAAATATACTCTTATAGGATTGATTTATTCCGAGTGTAACAAAACCTAGAAAAATTACTAATGAAAAAAGCAAAACTTCTATTACTGGCTTGAATGTTTCCCCAATTACAGCAAGTGATATACCTATCCACTTACTCACTTCAATTATATCCTGATTTCCTTCAAGTTGAAGCTCTAGTAGATTATTATTAATTTCATCCATTTTCAATATAGAAAGGATGAAGGCTATAATGCCAGAGAGTAGACTTACTAATATAATATGCTTTTTCATATTACCATCCTTTTCAATATCAAATGTTTATAAAATAAAATTCAATAACCGAAGCAATAAATAACAAAAATAATCCTGTTAAAAGTTGTATGAAGTATATTTTCCCTCTTGTTCTAAATGGAATTCTATCTTTAGAAAGTATGTACTTTATTATGTGCTTTGATATATCGTACGATACAAAATAAAAAAGAAACAAACCAACAATTTCTACAGGTGAATGGAAAATTATATAATATAAGGCTATATCAATTCCATATATATAAGTATATGATATAAAAAAAGCTCCAAGGAAAAATCCATTTAAAAATATGATAATGCTAGACAGCAAACCTAAACTAACAATTCCGGATATTAAAATGAGGAGGGATACAAAAAGATTATTGATGAAAATCTCTTGATAACCATTAATTTGAAT
This sequence comes from Bacillus xiamenensis, assembly GCF_001857925.1. Lineage (NCBI taxonomy): Bacteria > Bacillati > Bacillota > Bacilli > Caryophanales > Bacillaceae > Bacillus > Bacillus xiamenensis. Next base: position 1,222,205 of record NZ_CP017786.1, on the reverse strand, counting down.
GTTGTTCTTAAAATCTATACTTCTTATAAACTTTGAAGTGAAAATACTTAAGATAAAACCACCAAAGAAAAATATCAAAAAAATTGAAAAGTTTTTAAGATAACTTCTCAAAAAACTTCTTTTTAAGTTGATCTTCATGAAACGTCACTCCTGAAGATTTTTTTTCTGAGTGTATGATACTACCATCATCAATAAAAAGGATTTCATCGCATAAATCTGCAGCGAACTGAATGATATGTGTGGATAATAAAATGATCTTGTTGTCATCTCTTAACTTTCTTAAATGTTTTTTCATATCGGCCATGTTCGTAGGATCAAGACCAGTAAAAGGCTCATCTAATAATATGATATTTGGGTTATGTAATAGGGTTAAAATAAAAGATATTCTTTGTCTCATTCCTCGAGACAAATTTGATGTACGACGATGAGCTTGTTCTTCTAACCCATATTTGTTCAATAGATCATTTATTTGATTAGTTTTCAAGGGGCGTTCTACAAGCATAGATTGATATTTTATCAATTCAAAACAGGTTAAGTTTTCAAAGAGGGTAGGATCGTCTTCCATGTATCCAACATAAGAAAAGCTTTGCTTGCTGTTATTTATGAAAATTTGTCCTTCATCTGGGACTATCAATCCCGCAATCATCTCTAGAATAGTAGTTTTTCCAGCTCCATTTCTTCCTAATAGCCCAATAATTGAACCCATTTTAAAATGCATCTCTGGAATCATTACTTTAAAATTAGAGTCTTTATATTCTTTAGTTAGATTATGAACTGATAACATAAAATCCCTCACTCAAATAATGTTTTAAACGATTTGTAATTCTTATTAATTGTTTTATTCCAAAATGAAAGTGTTAAAAATATTATTATAATTGTACTTGCAATCATAACTGTGTTTGTCACAATGAAATAAATTGTGCTATATGAGGAGATAACTGATAAAGCTAAAATAAACCCGTAGCAAATATTTAAGGTCAATTTACTAAGAGAACTTGGAACTTGATATACATATTCCCATTTGAAATAAGGAAATAAAACAGTCGTACCAACAGTACAAGTAGCTATTAAAAAGCTTGTGTTTATTAGAGTAATAACAACGAAAAATGGTTGGTCTAACTGTATAGTAAAAGTAGAAAATATGGTATACAGAATACAAAAAAACAAATGAAGTATGATAGATAAAGTTATTTTAGCTTTTATTTTATTGATGACCAAATTAGGTAATTTCTGTTTTAACGGGAGAATTGGACCATCTATATCGAATGAGACGTAAGGTTGTATTGCGTTCGATATTAAAATCATTGGAAAAATAACACTAAAAATAAATAAAAAATCGTTTTCTATATTTAGTGTTTCAAGCTGGTTTGTATGAACACCATATAGAATTAAACCAAATAAACCTCCAGATATTGTTAATATAAATAGTAAAACAGACCACTGTATAGGTGGATTTCTCAATAAAAGTATAGTCTCATAAAGGAAAATATGATCGAATTTTCTGGATTTTCTTGTTTTTATTTTTTTTGTTTTTCTCTGGAAATGAAAAATTGGCACATTACGAATGTTTTTGTTCCAATTAAGTATCAATAAAATACTAATTAAAACAAATGTTAAAATGATATAAATCGAGTTTATAGGTAGCGGGTTATTTAATAAGTTAAAATTGAATACTGTGAATACCCAAAGTGCAATAAGGCCTGTAGTTATATACCCAATTGTTGATGAAATGGAAAAAAATCTAGGGTTTGAAAGTACTAACAAGAAATGTAGTCTAAGTAGGTAGCCTAAAATAAAGGCAGTACCGCCCAACACTGCTAATGTAATAGATTTATCATACCCGTTTATAAGTATATTTGTTAAAAAAGATCCCAAAAAAAGGAATAACAAGCTAACAATAATACTGAAAAACTTGCTCATGTCTTTGGCGAAAATGTATTGATCAAGATTTATTTTTAAAATAGCCATCTGTTTTTTATCTTTAGAAAAGAGAATTCTCATCAAACTTTTATCAAGATTTATTGTTAATATTATAATGAATATTGATATATAGATAATTGGCAAATTTTTAACAAAATAAGCAGACAAAATTCCTAGTAATAGAGGGGCAATTATGTATAAGAAAGAAAAAAATGCAAAAATGAGAGCATTATTACGTTTATGATTTCTAAAATCATTGATTAATAAAATCTTTGTGTATGTTAAGTATTTATGCATTTACAACACTTCCATTTTATAATTGTAAAGAGAAGGTATTTACACCTTCTCTATTTAAAAATTAGAAAGCAATAGCGTATTTAACTCCATATTTTCTAGCATAACTAATTACTAGAGAAGCAATGGCGCCGAGTCCAAAAGTACCTAAAACTGCAGCGATAGCACCAACTGTACCAGCTGCATTAAGGATTGCACTAACTGAAGTCAATGCCCAAGTAGGTATTTGAGGATAGTTAGCTACTAGATTTGCAAATGGTGTAACTGGTTCAAGAGTCAATAAAACCATAGTTGTTAAAGTTAAAGTGAAAATAAGACTCAAGCCTAAAATTGCAAAAAATCTATTTTTTAAACTCATTTCCATATTTTCCACCCCCTCCCTTGATATACCTGTATTATACAAAAAAAGGATTTATAATAAATAGGTTTTTTATACTGTATTTAACTAATTTGGATTTGAATGTAAATTTTGATTTTGACATAAAAACTATTTTGTGTTTTGGCAACTAGTAAACAAGAAGTTGATCAATAAACAAATGAGTTTTTCCATGTTTTCATAACAACAGGGTTTCTCATTCACATTTTCACAGGTTAGTTACAAGAAGATAGAGAATTGAGAAATATATGTACTTAATAGTTATTATTGCAGAATACATTAGGCATGTCATTGAGCACACAACAAAAAAACAATTCTCCAGCCAATAAAAAAAGACACCGTCAAACGAGTGTCTTTTTCTTTATGAATTCTCCTTCCTCACCACATTCCCGCCAATGACCAGCAAATTTCCAATGATATGGTATGTATAAATCGATGAGCACCCCGGCGGCGACTGTAATAAAGGCAGACAGATTGTTGACCTTTGCTGCTTCAAGAAGGGAGAGAGCATTATTTGATGAATACGCTCTGAGTAGCGAGATAGATTGCCTAAGAAAAGTATAGACTATACAAAAGATGGATGTGTAAATGGACTGAAAAACTGTGGCAGTGTATCGTTTGCCGAGTGGCGAAAAAGCGCAGCGACATTGAAAAAGACAAACAAAAAGAATGTCATCACGAAAGTGAGTTCAATTACATGGAACCGATTCGCTTTTTCTATAAAATGCCAAGATGTCAAAGCTCACTTTGAATAAATTATTAAAAGCATGAGAAAATAGCCATTACTGAAACATAGGATGGCTACTTGGCTGATTTGGAATTCGATACAAAAAGAGACCCGATCTATTCATATGATCAGGCTGGGAAAGTCATTTAATAAAAAAGCTTCTTAAAAATCATTTTTCCAAGACTTCAAACAGGTGCTGTCGTCTTACCTGAGGAGCCAATCGACCGACATTACATTTCTACCTGTCATAAGAACCCCATTCTTCAGCTAACATTTAGCATGAGAAAGAAGAGCAAATCACACGTTATGAAGGCGGGCCAGTATTTCCTTGCAAGTGAGTATCTCGACGCTCTCAGCTGCAGCGGGCTTTCTTGTACATACAGCCATTTGGTAGGCAGGGTCGAGCGAGTACGTTTGAACCACACAAGGAGCTTCATGATCAGGCAAGGTCAAAGAAGCCTGTCCATCCTCTGACAGACGGGCTGTAAAGGACGAAAGACCATAGGATAATCCCTTTCCAGTCAGCTTAATAAAGGCTTCCTTCATTGACCAAAGATGAAAGAAATAAGCTTCCTGGCGCTCTGCCGGCTGCGAGAGTAAATCCTGATATTCATCAGCTGAAAAAAACCGTTTGGCAATGGCTAAATCAATGGGCTTGATCTCTTCAATATCTATACCAACAGGCGCATCATCTACTGCACAAACCACCCAATCGCCAGAGTGAGAAAGATTAAAATGAAAAGAAGGAATGTGCCGGACAACTGGCTTGCCGTTTTCTTCCGTTTCAAAAGTGATCTGTTTCATAGGCAGATCGTACATTTCATGAATGATTTGACGAATCAGTACCTCACCTAACAGCGTTCTTCTTGCATCTATCAAAAAACGAAAGCGCTCAGCGGCCGCGCGTTTTTCAGATGACACAAAGGGTTTGAGCTGATCTATTTGTTTTCGTGCATTGATTTCATCTAAATGTTGTAATTGGATAGCGAAAATCTCCATAACGGACCTCAATTTTTTACATTTATTGTACCATTGGAGGAACCTCTGCAAAAGAGAAACAGGCATCCTGTTCAATGAAAGCACAAACAATCATGGACAGTATTCAGTATATGGAAGAGAGGCTCGATCAGCCTGTACTGATTGAAGAAGTGGCGGAGGCCGTCTGTATGTCGACATGCCATGATCAGCGGCTGTTTCATTTGCTAACGGGAATTCCCGTACAGAATACATTCGAAAAAGACGGTTAAAGCTTACAGCTGAAGAAATGTTTTTCAAGCAAATGGACCTGTCGAACACACAGTTCATTCAACATGGACACGCATGTTCACTGAATGGTTTCCCGCCTCAGGATATGAACATGCTGGGGGAATGGAAACGTATCCCGTTGGTAGAGATATACTTTCTCAAGATCATGTGACGTTGATTTGGATCCCAATCGGCAAAGCAGCATATTCCGCTGCTTTTTTTATGTTTGTTTAAGGACGTGAACACCGTTCGGATCGATGGTATTCTTACAATTTGCATCCTTTATCATCACTTTCAGTAAGGAGAGGCGTTCTCCCTTTTCCAAGTGGATGGGCTGTATCAAACCGTCCAGCAGCTGATCGACGTTAGGTGTATGAGTCAAATCAGGCACTGCGATTGTCATCCCGCTAAGTGCTTCCTCTCCCGTTTCAATTACATCTGTCCGTCGCTGCAATTCAATTCTTAACCGAATCGGTGTTGAAAGAAATGTTCTTCGTTCCCCTGTTTGAATTCCCCAATGCTGCTTTTTCGCCTGTATTAGTAGCTGGTGATATTCATCGTCAGTTACAAGAAAGCCAATGTGATCAAAAATCACTTTTTTGCTATACCCAAATGTGACATTGATCTGTCCCTTTCTCATTTCAACGATACGAAAAACTGGGTTCTTTTCTCTAAAATCATCCCATGTCAGCGGAGGATGAAAGGAACCTTCCTTTGTGAAACGACTTTTTACGTCAAAGCCTAATGAAGTGTATGCCTTCTCCGTCTCTTCAACAAAGGGTGTCCAGTAATGATAGTGAAAAAGCTGCATCCTAGGATCAACTCCAATTGTAAGAATTATTTGTTTATTTAGTTTAGCACAAGAAAAGCCATTCTTTTAGAAGAATGACTTGTTCTTATCGGATAAGGGTTTGAACGGGTTTCTCTGCCGTTTTTGTAATGAGCAGCTGCAAGAGCCGTGTCGATTGCGGCAAGGAGAAACGGAGGACGAGTCCTGTAAAGATGGCGGTCAGAATCGTTCCAATACCGATCGGTCCGCCGAGCATCCATGCAAATACAAGCACGGTTAACTCAATTCCATTTCGAACCCACTGTACGTTCAACCCTGTTTTTGCGGAGATGAGCAGCATTAATGAATCTCTTGGCCCGGCGCCAAGATTGGCTGAGACATAAATGCCAACGCCATATCCAGACACAACAACACCCGTCATAAACACATATAAAGCAGGTAAATACCCATGTGGTGCAGGTAATACCGCGTTAAAGAAATCAATAAACACACCAATCAGCACCATGTTCAGTAAAGCGCCGACCTTTGGCCATGATTTCGTAAAAACAGAGGTCAGTGTCACAATCAGTGCACCAATCAGAATGGACCATTGTCCAATGGTTAAACCAAAGTGCTGAAACAGCCCATAATGGAAAGCGTCCCAAGGACCAATCCCAAGAATCTTTCCTTTCACTGTCAGCGATAGTCCAAAAGCAAGTACGATCAATCCAACAAAATAAAAAAACCAACGTAAAAGATGTTCCCGCTTCAAAGCATTCCCTTCTTTCTTAAACACTCGATTTTCATCGTAACATACTCGCACGCCCCTTTAAATGGCATTGCTCAATTGTAATCGCTTACTCGAAAAAAAGAATTTATTCAATAAAAAGAGTGAAAAACATCAAAAATTGGAGCAAGACTTTTAGATTGTTTTTTTTAACAAAGCGAACCAATTATTAACTTTTTTTATAAGAATAAGAAAAAAATTCATTATAAATTGACAAAAAAACAACCTTTATCCAATTAAAGATTCATTCATATAAAATAGAAGAGGTTGTATGTAAATTGCGTTATTAGGCCTGTTTGAATGACTAGATAAACTATTTATCACACGATAAAAAAACGTTCATTGTTGGAAAAAACATAGATGAATCATATGTTGAGAGTTGTATATGTCTAAAGGGCTATTTTTGTCGAAAATAGTCTTTTAGTCATGTTGAGGGTTCTGAAATGTTACTGATATTCTTTACCAAAGTATAGGAGGTGAGCTGGTACATACCTTTACTCGATGAACCAAGAAAAAAGGGAGGTCAAAGAATGAATATATTAAAAAGAACGAGTCAATTATTTCTTATATTGGTGCTGATTGTTGGAAATCTATTAACGGTCTCACCACCTATCTCAAAGGCTGCAGGAACGGTTGTAGTGAACAACACAGATTCCTATATGATTGGAAGTAGCCCATTAATTCTTTATCAGCTCGATGGGAATAACCCAACTAACGTAAAGGCTAGTGTTCAAGTGAAAGGAATCAATTCGACTTTAGTGAACGGTGTTGCCGTCAATGATCAAGAGAACGTTGTGTATGCAACGACATCAGTAAGCGGAACTCCTGTTCTTTATAAAATAAATGCAACTTCTGGACAAGCACAAGAAGTAGGTGCTTTAGCTGGAGCAGCGTCTAATGCAGTTGTGCACAATGGAAAATATATACACTCTTATTCTTCAGGTGGAGAGTACTTCCTTGGAACATATGATCTAACAACTGGGCAAAAAACGTCTAAAAAAATTGTCGGCTATGACATCGGCTCTGGTGTTGGCGGGGACCTTGTTGTTGATAAAGACGGTTATCTTTGGTTCGCATCAAATGGGAGTGGAGCCATTGCACAAATGAATCCAGATACGGCTGAAGTCATTCGTGTGATCCCAATTAAAAGTGCGGATGGTAAAAGCATTGATGGAGGCGTTCGAGGAATCAGCTTTTTGCCAAATGGGCAAATGCTGTTGCAGTCAGGATTAAATGCATCTATTGGCCATTCTACTCTGTATACACTTGATGCAAAAACATTAAGCACGACTTATATGGGCACTGTTGGTGATTCATTATCTTATGACTTAGCTTCACGAGTAAAGCCAGAATTTGATCCATATCCTCCAGAGCTTGAATCAGAAAAATCTGTGGTCTTACAGAAAAAAGCAGAGGGTAACACAGATGAGAAGCACCCGGAAGTGGGAGATACATTACTCTATACAATTAAAGCAAGAAGTACTGTTCAATATGGTATTGTTAAAAACTTAGTCATATCAGATAACCTTCCGAGCAGCTTAACCTATGTTCCAGGTAGCCTTAAGGTAGATGACGTAAGCGTGACAGATGCAAAAGACCAAGACAAAGGTGACTATACAAACGGCACCGTGACGGGTCAAATAGGCGATGTGAAAAATACCGCTTGGCATACAGTCACATTTGAAGCGAAAGTAGGAACAGGTCAAGCGGGTAAAGACATTCAAAATACGGCCAATGTCAAAGGGGAAAACACACCGCCAGATAAACCAACAACAAACATAGAAATTTATCCTCGTGATCCCAAGCTTGAATCAGAAAAATCAGCAGTCTTACAGAAAAAAGCAGAAGGTAATACAGATGAGAAGCACCCAGAGGTAGGGGATACGTTACTGTATACCATTCAAGCACGTAACGCTGTTGAAGACAGTGTGATTGAAGACCTCGTGATTTCTGATCAGCTGCCTCAAGGATTAGCATATGTACCAAATTCACTTCAACTAGATGGGAACCCAGTAACCGATGCAGTAGATGACGATAATGGCGATATGACAGATGGAATCATTACTGGAAAGTTCGGTGAGGTGAAAGATGCGAAATGGCATCGTGTGACGTTTGAAGTAACGGTTGAAAAAGGCCAAGCAGGCAAAGACATTCAAAATACGGCCAACGTTACAAGCGGTAACACACCACCAGACAAACCGACAACGAATATAGAAATCTATCCTCGTGACCCAAAACTAGCTTCAGAAAAAACAGCGGTCTTGCAGAAAAAAGCAGAGGGCAATACAGATGAGAAACACCCAGAAGTAGGAGATACCCTTCTCTATACAATTCAAACAAAGAATACGATAGAAGACAGTCTCGTTGAAAACTTAGTGATCTCAGATGAACTGCCAGAAGGATTATCGTATGTGCCGGATTCACTTCAAGTGGATGGAGAGGCAGTCACAGACGCAAAAGATGACGACAATGGAGACTTCACAGACGGAACCATTTCAGCTCAATTTGGTGACATAAAAGATACAGATTGGCATACCGTGACGTTTGAAGTGACGGTTGAAAAAGGTCAATCGGGCAAAGACATTCAAAATACAGCCAGCGTCACAGGCGGCAACACACCACCAGATGAGCCGACAACGAATACAGAAATCTATCCTCGTGACCCAAAGCTTGAATCTGAAAAGTCAGCGGTCTTGCAGAAAAAAGCAGAGGGCAATACAGATGAGAAGCATCCAGAAGTAGGAGATACCCTTCTCTATACAATTCAAACAAAGAACACGATAGAAGACAGTCTCATTGAAAATCTAGTAATCTCAGATCAATTACCAAAAGGGCTAAAGTACGTCACTGGATCACTTCAAATCGACGGGAATGCAGTCACAGATGAGAAAGACAATGATAACGGTGACTATACAGATGGAACGGTCACAGGTTATTTCGGTGATATCAAGGATACAGACTGGCATACCGTGACGTTTGAAGTGACAGTTGAAAAGGGACAAGCTGGTCAAAACATTCAAAATACTGCCGAAGTAACTGGTGAAAACACGCCGCCAGATGATCCAACAACGAAGACAGAAATTTATCCTCGTGATCCAAAATTAGAGTCTGAAAAAACGTCCGTTATTCAGAAAAAAGCAGAAGGCAACACAGATGAAAAGCAACCACAGGTAGGAGATACCCTTCTTTATACGATTAAAACAAAGAATCTTGAAGAAGATAGCTTCATTGAAAATCTAGTGATTTCAGATGAACTGCCAGAAGGACTTGCGTATGTTTCAGGCTCTCTCAAAGTAGACGGACAAGCGGTGACAGATGCAAAGGATGACGACAACGGAGACTACACAAAAGGTACGGTGACAGGACAATTTGGTCAGATCAAAGATACTGATTGGCATACAGTAACGTTTGAAGCGAAAATTACCAAAGGCCAAGCAGGTAAAACCATTCAAAACACTGCCAAAGTCACAGGCGATAATACCCCGCCAGACGAACCGACAACAGAAACGAAAATTGATCCAAGAGATCCAAAGCTTGAATCAGAAAAAACATCTGAGATCTCTCAAAAAGCAGAAGGCAATAAAGATGAAAAACAAGTACAAGTAGGCGACACCCTTCTTTACACGATCAAAACAAAAAACAGTGTAGAAGACAGTGTCATCAAAGATTTAGTCATTTCAGATGAACTTCCAGAAGGACTTGCATATGTCAAAGGTTCATTAAAAGTAGATGGACAAGCAGTGACAGATGCAAAGGATGACGACAACGGAGACTACACAAAAGGTACGGTGACCGGTCAATTTGGTGATATCAAAGACACAGACTGGCATACGGTTACTTTTGAAGCGAAGGTTGCTAAAGGCCAATCAGGTAAAAGCATTCAAAACACAGCGAAAGTAACAGGCGAAAACACGCCACCAGATGAGCCGACAACGGAAACAAAAATTGATCCAAGAGATCCAAAACTTGAATCAGAAAAAACATCCGAGATTTATCAAAAAGCAGAAGGCAACACAGATAAAAAACAAGTGCAAGTAGGCGACACCCTTCTTTACACCATTAAAACAAAAAACAGTGTAGAGGATAGTGTCATCAAAGATCTAGTGATCTCAGATCAGCTGCCAGAAGGTCTTGCATATGTCACAGGTTCACTCAAAGTAGATGGACAAACAGTGAGCGATGCTAAAGATGATGACAAAGGAGACTATACAAAAGGTAAGGTGACGGGACAATTTGGCGATATTAAAGATACCGATTGGCATACTGTGACGTTCGAGGCAAAGGTTGTCAAAGGTGCTGAAGGCCAGACAATCACGAATATCGCAGATGTGAAGGGCGAGAATGTAGACGAACCAGATCAACCAGAAAACACGACAACAGTTGAACCTCCTCATGAACCAGAGGTGCCGACTGTACCAGATCAGCCATCTGAGCCTCACACTGAAACACCTGGTCATCCACTGCCGAATACTGCAACCGTCATGTACAATCTTCTGCTTGCAGGATTTGCTCTAGTTCTCATTGGTGCATCTCTAATGGTGTGGAATAGAAGAAAAAGAAACGGATAATCCGCCATGTTTCAAAAAATCATTTCTACTGTATTGATCACAGCGGGCTTTTGTTTGTTGATTGGCGGGTATATAGGTATGATAGGTGGACAGAGGGAAATAGAGACATCGTTTCAGTCTGCTCAAGCAGTCGTTCAGCATCAGGTGCAAAAGGATTCATCTTTTGCGCCGCAGGCTGGTGAAACCATTGGGCTTTTGCACATTCCAAAACTAAAGGCTGAGCTGCCGATCGTTGAAGGAACAGCAGCAGATGATTTGGCAAAAGGTGTTGGACATTATCAGAAGAGCTATTTCCCTAATGAGCAAGGACAAATTGTGTTATCTGGACATCGTGATACCGTATTTAGACGAACAGGAGAGCTTGTGAAGGGGGATCAGCTTGTCATTGAGCTTTCATACGGTCGATTTGTTTATGAAATAGAGAAAACAAAAGTTGTTAAAAAAGACGATACAAGTATTGTGACACTGCAGCATGAAAAAGAAGAACTTGTCCTCACGACATGTTATCCTTTTTCTTTTATTGGGCCTGCACCAAACAGATATATTATATATGGAAAGCGTGTGTAGTCACTGATCCAGCCTGCGGCGGCTCCTTCATTTTCATGCCATCGAGCAGATCGCCCGATAAGGAGGTGATCGTCCATATAGTATCTATAGATGCAGGAGGGGGTCAATTTGATAAATGAAGACTATGTAAGGCATATAGATAAATTCGGGAGAGTTGTCCTTCCGACAGATGTTAGAAAACGATTAAAAATTCGACCGCAAGACTTTATAGAAATCTATCAAGAAGAAGGTCGCATTGTGATAAAACCTTATTGGCAGGATAAGCCTTGTATCGTCACAGGGCAAGTCACCTGTTCCAATAAGGCGCTGTCAGGCGGAGTAGTTGTCAGCCCAGAGGGAGCGAGACTGCTCCTTCAAGACTTATTGGCGCTTCGCCTGCAAAAAGAGATATAAAAAAAGGCTGTTCTCATCACATGAGAACAGCCTTTTTCATCATACTGGATTCAAAATCCGGTTTAAAAATTGCTTTGTTCGTTCTTCCTTTGGCCGTTTGAAGATTTCTTCAGGAGGACCTTGTTCGACGATCACGCCTCCATCAATAAAAATCACTTCGTCCGCCACTTCTTGGGCAAACTTGATTTCATGTGTGACCACCGCCATCGTCCAGCCTTCTTTGGCCAGATCCTTCATGACCTTTAAGACCTCACCGACAAGCTCAGGATCAAGTGCAGAGGTTGGTTCATCAAAAAGCATAAGCTCTGGCTGAATGGCAAGTGCACGGGCAATGCCGACACGCTGCTTTTGACCGCCTGACAGCTGGAAGGGATACAAATCTTTTTTATCCTCAAGTCCTACCTTTTGCAGGAGCTGAATCGCTTCTTTTCGCACCGCTTCTTTCGGACGGCGCTGGACTTGGACTGGACCTTCCATCACATTCTCAAGAACAGTGCGATGTGGAAACAGATGATAATCTTGAAACACCATGCCTGACTTCCGGCGAAGCTTGAGCAAATCAGCTTGTTTATTTTTTTTAGAAAAATCAATCGAGAAATCATCGAAGGTAAAGGAGCCGCCATTTGGTATTTCAAGTGCATTTAAACAGCGAAGCATCGTTGTTTTTCCTGAACCTGATGGACCAAGGATGGCCACAACCTGCCCTTTGTTGATCGTAAAATCTATTGACTTTAAAATCTCATTTTCACCAAAGGATTTGTTTAAGCCTTTGACTGTTAGCATGTCGTTCCCTCCTTACCTTGCGACATATCGATCGAGTCGTTTTTCAATGCGGTGCTGCACGAGTGATAGAATGAAGCAGAATACCCAATAGATCAGGGCGGCTTCCATATAAATAAATAAGATTTGATCCAAGTTTGCCGCAGCAATTTCCTGTGATTTACGGAACATCTCTGCCACGAGGATTTGGGAGGCAAGGGATGTGTCCTTCACTAAGCTAATAAATGAATTAGACAGCGGCGGAATGGATACACGCACTGCCTGCGGTAAAATCACACGGACGAGCGTTTTGCGATGGGTCATCCCGATCGAATAACCCGCTTCCCATTGCCCTTTTGGAACAGAAAGGACGGATGCCCGGATGATTTCCGACGCATACGCACCTACGTTTAATGAAAAAGCGATAATGGCACTTGGATATGGATCAAGTGTGATATTAAAGGTCGGAAAGAAATAGAAAATAATAAACAATTGCACAAAAAGCGGCGTTCCACGAACAGCCGACACATAAATGGAAAAAATCCATCTGAGCGCTTTGATTTTAGACATTCTAGCAAGAGCTGTTACAAGTGCGATAAAAAGACCAATGATAAAGGCAATGATGGCTAAGGGAATTGTATAATAAATTCCCTGCATCACCATTGGCCAAAAAGATTGCTGAAGAAGATCCCAAGGAATGACGACTCCTAGGGTATTACTTTGTAACATCTTCACCAAACCATTTCTTAGAAATCTTAGCAAGTGTACCGTCTTTCTTCATTTCTTTTAGTGCGCCATTCACTTTGTCAACGACTTCGCCGCTGCCTTTTCTGAAGGCAAAATAAGTTTCTTGAGGATCTCCTGTTTCAAATGCAACTTTTAGGTTTTTGTTCCCGCTTGTTTTCAAGTAATTCAAGACAGCCAGCTTGTCATTGAATGTCAGATCAGCACGTCCTTGCTGAATCAATTGAATGGATTGTGCAAGACCTTCGACGCCTTCAATCTTCGCACCAGCATCTGTTGCAAGTTTATTGTAGTTACTTGTTAATGATTGTGCTGCTTTTTTGCCTTTCACATCAGAAAGTTTCTTGATGTCGTTGTTATCCGATTTTGTCACAACAATGGCTTGAGACGTTGTGTATTTATCAGAGAAATCATATTGATTTTCACGTCCAGTTTTACCAACTTGGTTTGCTATCACGTCAAAACGTTTAGAATTCAGTCCAGCAAACATGCTGTCCCATTGAGTTTCTTTGAATTCTGGTTTTAAATCAAGGCGTTTAGCTACTTCTGTGATAACCTCAACATCATAGCCAGTTAATTTATCTGTCTTTTTGTCATGGAATGTGAAAGGAGCATAAGTACCTTCTGTCCCTATTGTTAAGACGCCTTTATCCTTTATAGATTTCCAAAGGTCACCTGATTCCTTAGACTCAGATTGTTTATTAGCGTTGTCATTTGCAGCTGATCCACATGCTGTGATCAATGCAACACAAGCGCCTAAAATAATGGCAAACAACATCTTTTTCATTTTATTCCCCACTTTTCTTGTTGGTATTTACAACATATGATCTTACAGAGAAGCAACCTAAAAGTAAAGCATTTGAAACTAGCTTGAGCGAATCTCACCAACTTTATGCCTGCTGTTACAGCCTTCTAGTAAGAAATAGGCCAACTAATGCCGCTATCCATATACCCGAATTAAAAGAGAGATCAAACTAAAATCGAGCAAATAGCGAAATGATCGTCAAGATATTTGAAAAATGTAATCATTTTTTGAACCATTTCAGAGTCAAATATGCTATGATAAAAATGTAAAAATAAAGTATTTTATTGTATTTTTTTACATTCGATTCGAATTTGATGTAGGCAGCAATACTCGTATACCTTCAGAAATATGGTCTGAGAGTCTCTACCTAATTCCCGTAAAGAATTAGACTACGAGAAGATTGCTACTTAATCTTACTTATAGGAAAAATGACAGGAACTATAACATTTTATATTGTTAGATTCCTCTAACTAAAAGCCTCTGTGAATCGTTTCAATCATACATTCTTTAAGACCAAGATCAGGTAGAACTTCTCACGCTATTCAGCGATGGTGGCAGGTTCTTTTTATCTTGGTTTTTTTATATGCCCCAGACTGATGAGAAGAGAAAGTTGTCATATTTCCACCAATCTCAAAAATGAATCGAAAATTTTGTATGTGAAAACAGAAGGGATGATGTTGAAATTGAAGACAGAACAGAGTGTGGAACAGTTGAGTTTGTATAGTAATGAATATTTTGAACGGCGATATGACATTTATAAGCAATTAAGAAATGAAGCCCCTGTGTGTTGGAATGAAGAGATGAAGTCTTGGTTCATCACAAGGCATGCTGACATGACCACAAACCTTCCAGGTGATCGGTTTATTTCTAGTCAAGTTATTCCTTTAAAGATGAATAACCTAGAAAAAGGTGAAGATCAGCACTTTAAAGATATCATTGACATCATTAAAACATGGATGGTTTATCATGACCGTCCTGACCATACAGAGCTAAGGGGGTATATGAATCGTGCGTTTTTAGTAAATGAAATTGAACTGATCACTCCTGAAATTAAAAAAATTGTTGCTACAATTATTGACCGTGTTCTTGAGAGCCACACAGAATCATTTGATTTCGTAGAAGAAATCGCACATCCTATCCCAGCGATGGTTCTTTGTAAAATGCTTGGTATTCCAGGAACAGAAGTAGATAAGTTTATCAAATGGTCTGATGATATTGCTCTTTTTATGCAAAACTTTGTTGTATCTCATGTACCTAGTAAAGAAATAAGCGAACAAGTCAGAGGAAGTGTGAAAGAGATTTATGCGTATTTATCAAATGCTATAGCTGAGAGAAGAAAAGAGAAGAAGAATGATTTGTTAAGTCGGCTTATTTCTGAGACACCGGGTGTTAATGGTGAGTTAACAGATGATCAATTAATTGCCCAGACGATGCATCTCATTTTTGGTGGGCATAAAATTCCGCAGTTTGTTCTCAGTAACTCGCTACATTTGTTATTTAAGAATCCAGAGATCCTCAAAATGTTGAAAAAGGATATGTCATTATTACCTAAAGTTTTAGATGAAACAATGAGGTTAGAAGGCCCCATCCAATATATTGTCAGACATGCATCCTCAGATATTGAGTTGCATGGTAAGCAAATTAGGAAGAACGATTCTGTTTACTTTTTCTTGGCATCTGCTGGAAGAGATGAAAGAGTTTTCGAACATCCTGACAAAATGGATATCACAAGAAAGGGGTTTCGTCATATGGCCTTTGGCGGGGGGTATCACACATGTATCGCAGCAGCATTTGCTCGTGCGGAAATTATGGAAATATTAAAAGAAGTCATTTCACGTTGTCCTGATATACAGCCTTTATATGATCTTGAAAATCCAGAATGGACTTCTAACCCTACATTTACAGGTATTTTACACATGGAAGTAAAGGTGAAGAGGAATTAAGAGTGGGGAAAGTCTTCTTGTTTTGCACTCTTAAGAAGGGAATGATGGACATTTGCAAACATTACATCAAAAACCCGTCATCATCTTGATACATGAGATTTATGGCATAAATGATCACATGGAGACTACGATCAAACATTTTGAAAGGGCTGGTTTTGAAGTCTATTGTCCTGAGCTATTAGGTCAAATCAAACCATTTGGTCGTGATAGTGAAGGCGATGCGTATCGCTATTTTATGAAAGAAGTAGGTTTTGACCGATCAGTCGACAAAGTCCTTCATTTAGCAAGAGAATTAAAAGCGAAAGATAAGAGTGTCTGTCTTTTTGCATTAGGTTTCAGTGTGGGAGCAACAGTCGCTTGGCTATGTAGTCGATATGATGGTTTATTTACTGGAGTCATCGGGTTCTATGGTTCCAGGATAAGAGATTATATGACGATTTCGCCTAAATGTGAAACGTTGTTGTTTTTTCCGACCATTGAAAATGCTTTTAAACCTAGGGAAATTGTAAGTGTTTTGGAGAAAAAGAAAGGAGTTCATGTGATGATGGTAGAGGGAAGACATGGATTCGCCAACCCATATTCAGAGGCTTTTAAAGCTCCCTCTAAAGATCGCTGTTTTCAACACATGAGTGAGTTCATAAAAGTACAATTGAATAAAGTCAGATCGGCAGAGAGAGTATGAATGCTAACAAATGGATGTCTATGCAGTTTTTTGGATTCTTTTTCACATTTGGTATATTTGTTCCCTATTGGTCGATTTGGCTTGTTGCAGATAAGAACTTTTCACCTGATCAAGCCGGCATAATTATTGCGATTGGATTACTGACCCGAGCGATGACCACCTTTTTTCTATTTCCTTTGGCAAGTCAGTATATGGGCTTGGCTCGTTTAAATCAATGGGTGGTTTTTTTATCGGTGCTCCTCTTTGTTCTTCTTATACCGGCAAATAGCTTTTTAGCGGTCATTGTGACCACGTTCTTCATTAGTCTTCTCTATCCAATGCCTTTAGCTATGCATGAAGCGATGGCCTCTAGACTGATGAAGAAAGGAGAGATTGCTTATGGGCGCAGCAGATCCTTTGGCTCTTTTGGATACATTGTGGCATTGCTACTTATGGGGATTATGATCTCCATATTGGGAGAAAGAGTCATTATTTATGTGATGATTGGGGGGCTGCTGTTATTTGCCTTATTGGCTTCTTTACGAGCTCCTAGTACCTTGCGAGAAAAAAATGACCCAGCGGGAATGAGCATAAAAAAACTATTTCAGTCAAAGTCCTTTGTGTTTGTTCTGCTTCTTTGTGTCATCTTACAGTCTGCGCATGCTGCATATTACAGTTACGCTGTGCTTTTTTTAGGCAATTTAGGGGTACGGCCAGAATATATAGGATTTCTTTTGTTAATAGCGGTCATTGCAGAAATTGTCTTCTTTTTTATTTCGGATTCGTTGTTTAAAAAAGGTTCAGTGACCACTTTATTGATGTTTAGTGTAACAGCATCAATTGTAAGATGGATGTCGCTCTTCCTTTTCGGGAATGTTTTCATTTTCATCCTGTCTCAACTACTTCATGCCTTTACGTTTGGCCTTACTCAAGTGGCCTTTATGAAATACCTAGATAGGCATATAAAAAATCAATTTTTCCCATATGCTCACGGGCTGTACGCAGCTTTAGGATTAAGTCTTGGTAACGGTCTGTTAACCATAGTGAGCGGGTACTTATTTTCTATATCTCCTTCCTATGCATTCTTAGGAATGGCTATTATTTGTCTGCCATGTTTTCTTTTGATTTATTTGTTGAAAGTAACTTTGAAAAATCACAATGATCATAAAAAAAGTAATGAGGAGCGACAAATGCATGCGAATTAAAAAAGAGAAGGAGTTCCAAGAGGTAGATGGCCAATTAGATCAAGTGATGAAAACGGATGTGGTTCATTTTTCAAATGAGCAGTCGATACAAGTTAAAATCCATCATACAGCGTCTTCACGTAGACAGGGAATTGTTCTTTTATCAGAAAATGGTTTTATTGTAGGGGGCGATAAAGTCTCTACTTTGATATTTTGGGAGAATACAGAAAATGATGAACACATGGTTACTTGTGTTGGAGGTACTATGAATTTATTCAATATCTGGGAAGAGGAAAGAATGCCTGGTTATCATGATCGAGGGTCAGGGATGAAAGTTGAAAAAAATCACAATGGCTTTGTTTATCATTGCTATGACAGGTACACGAAAGAAAAAGACACTTCTATGATATTCTCCATTTCCTTCTTGTCAGAGGGCTTCTGCAAAACAGATGAATAGAAAAATAAACTACAGACCAGTGTGAAAGTCTTCAACAGACGCACACTGGTTTTTATATTTAGGTATTCATGGAGCAGAAATATCACTTTCAAGGTGAGGATCTTCTTTGAGTTGTGCGAACATTACTAAAATAAAGACTTTGTGACAGTGACGTTAGAAGGAAGCATATTTATTATAAAAGATGTATAATTAGTAGGTTGTTTTGAAAATGGAATAATCACATGGAGACATGTTTTGATAACAGAACATCTTAGAAGAAGGAGGGCATCATTGTGGATGTTGGACAAAATCAGCCCGAACAATTGAAAAGGGCGATGACCTCCCGCCATTTATTTATGATTTCTCTTGGCGGTGTCATTGGGACAGGCTTTTTCCTTGGAACAGGCTATACGATTGGACAAGCAGGGCCAGTTGGAGCTGTTCTTTCCTATATTGTGGGCGGATTGATCATGTATTTAACCATGCTGTGTCTTGGAGAGCTGTCAGTCGCGCTTCCTGTGTCGGGGTCGTTTCATACGTATGCGACCAAATTTGTCAGTCCTGCCGCAGGCTTTGCTGTTGGCTGGATTTATTGGCTTGGCTGGGCAGCCACTGTGGCGCTGGAATTTTTATCAGCAGGGCAGCTGATGAGACGCTGGCTTCCACAAGTGGATGTGTGGATTTGGTGTCTCATATTTGGGCTGTGTTTGTTCTTATTAAATGCCAGGTCAGCAAAAGCGTTCGGGGAGTCGGAGTTTTTCTTTTCAACCATTAAGATTGTTGCCATCTTACTATTTATTGGCGTAGGCGGAGCGGCGATGTTTGGTTTTATTCAAACGACGAGCGGGGAACCAGCTCCTTACTTTAGTCATTTTGTGAGTGACGGTCTGTTTCCGAATGGCTTGCTGGCCGTTGTCGTCACGATGATCACGGTGAATTTTTCGTTTCAAGGAACGGAGCTGATCGGGATTGCGGCAGGAGAAAGTGAAAATCCAGAGAAAACCGTGCCTCGTTCGATTCATCAGACGGTTTGGCGCACCCTTGTCTTTTTCGTTTTATCTATTTTTGTCTTAGCGGGCATGGTGCCTTGGAAAGAAGCGAGTGTGCTGCAAAGTCCATTTGTGACCGTATTTGAGAGAACGGGCATTCCTTATGCGGCAGATATCATGAACTTTGTCATTATCATTGCTTTATTATCTGTGGCGAACTCTGGTCTGTATGCTTCGACAAGAATGCTGTACTCCTTATCGAAGGAAGGAATGGCAGGGAAGGCGTTTAGACGAGTCAATCAGCGCGGTATCCCAATGAATGCGCTGCTGCTTACCTTTCTATTTACAGGTATTTCGCTATTATCTGGTTTTTTTGCAGAGAAAACCGTCTTTGCCTGGATTGTGTCTATCGCCGGCATGAGTGCCCAGACCGGCTGGATTACAATTACATTATCACAGCTGCTTTTCCGCAGAAGATATGTGAAAGCAGGCGGCAAGCTGGAAAACTTAAAATTTAAAACCCCTCTTTATCCGGTACTGCCGATCATTGCCATCACGCTAAACTCGATTGTGTTAATCAGCCTTGCCTTTGATGCGGAGCAGCGGATTGGGCTATATGTCGGCGTACCGCTTATGATCATTGGGTATGTCGTCTATCACCGCTATGTGAAAAAGCATCAGGCGAAAAGTGAACCGCTCAAGCTGCAAATCCACGGAGAAGATGAGATTCGGTTTTAAGATCAAAAAAGAAATACTAAATATGTGAGTATGAGATATTTTAAAACACCTCTGATATAAATCTGAAGGTGTTTTTTTCTTGTGATCAATTGGGAAAATTTCATATTCAATCAGTCTATTGGACTTAATAATTATTGAAATAATGGATCGAGGAAAGGGTGATCTTTAAGAATAATAGATTAAAATAACCTTAAAATTGTAAAACAACCTTGAATTTTCCATATAATAAAATTAATATTATCTTGTATTTTGGAGAACAGCAGTTAGGAGAGAATAAAGTGTTTGTCATTAGTAAAATTGAGAATAAATTAATGTCTGGCCTATATAAAATGGGATCTTATTTAAATGAGAAACATAAGAACGTTATTGAAAATAAATGGATAGTATGGGTTATTATTTTAATAGCATTACTTTCGGGTATTGCTTATGCATTTTATTGTACAAGTAAAGGCTACAGTTTCTCTGGTAAAGTTAAGTGGAATTGGCCAAAGGTTTGGGATATCGGGATAGGCTGTAACGCAAAATAAATTAGTATATATGCTGTTCTTCAAAATCGCTATTAATCAAAAATAGGAATGATAAAAATGATTACTATAAATGAATTAGAAAAAAACTATAATGGTAGCCCTGTTCTGAATAACTTAAGTATAACGTTTGATTCTAAAGGAATCGATATCATTGTTGGAGTAAATGGGTCAGGAAAAACTACACTTCTAAATTGTATATGCGATATAACGTCCTTTCAAAAAGGAGATATAAAAATTAATTCAGTTAGCAGAAAGGAAAAAGAAGCAAAACTTAAAATGTTCTATATACCATCTGACTTTTATTTGCCTGAATATCTGTCTGGTAATGAATATGCTGATTTTATTTTTAGGAGATATAGGGATGTAAATAAGAAATTATTTGAGTTTATTACTGAAATGTATCATCTGACATCATTTTTAGACGAAAAAATTAGCAATTATTCTTATGGTATGAAAAAGAAATTACAAATAGGGATTGCTTTGGCTTTAGAAGTTGAATATGTATTGGCGGATGAAGTATTTAATGGACTCGATTATGAAAGCTATTTATTGACAGAGTATTTAATAAAAAAATACTCTGCACTCAGAAAATTCATCTTAATTTCACATAACATGGATTTTATTATGCGTAACGAACAGGCCAATGTTTATTTACTGAGCAAAGGCACCTTGAGCACTATTAAGAACGTTGGAGAAATTGAAGGGATCGTAATAAATAATGGAGAATTACAAAAATACTATGAAAAAATTGATGGATTCATTTCTCGTAACAAAAGTCTTGCTTAATGAGATTTGTCATAATTTATTATCAAATAATATTTTCAAAAAAAGGCATAATAGATATCTGTTATTAGGTCTTATCTTAGCTGTTTATATCATGTATTTCTATTTAAATATGACTGAATTAAATAAAATTTTTATAAACAGGAATGAAGTTTCTAATGAACTGAGAAACTCGTTGTTCTCTAGTCTAACTAATATGATCATTATTATCACTGGTGTTATTTATTTAATTGTAACCCTATCCTTCTCTCTTACAAAAAAAATGCAATTTCTGCTAAAGATCCTTCCTTTTGAAAAAGGGAGTATATGGTTTGGTAGCGTTATTTTCAAACTATTATTAAGTTATTGGTCTTTTTTAATTGTTTTTGCAATAATGATCCCTATGTTGAGGTTATTCCACTATAGTATAGGATTAAATTTTTTAATTTTGATATATTGCCAGCTTTTATTCGTTGCAAGTATCTGTTTTTATTATTTAATTTTTTATTCTTTAAGTCGACTTGTTAGGTTAAATTTTTTTAATATAAATAATGGGTTATTAGTGTTGTTTCTTTTCCTTTATTATTTCTCTTTTCGTTTTAGAATTGACATGAAATTTCAGACATTTAATATGATTATTGATCATGTCTTAGTGGTTAAGTTCATGCTTATTTTAAGTATTTTAATTGCTCTATTTGTGCTATGTATCCATTATCTACACACAAAGATTGATAATGATATATATACTACTAATGATTTTTATATTTTAAAATTGCCTTTTAATATGAAAATGAATAAATTAAATTTAATTATACTCGGAACTATTAGGAGTAAATTAACTATAAGGCTTTTAGGTGTAGTATTTTTAGTCTTTGTATTATCCCTTTTTGATACTAAAAATATCCTCATTTCATTGACTACACTTGCATACATATATCCTATTATTTCATTTTCATCTATTAGATATTTTAATACAACTGTATCATATCGCAAAATGAATTCTTTTTTTGGGATAACTTCTTTAAAAGAATCTTTTATTACAACATTTATGAATTTAATAATCAATTTCCCACTTGTAATCACATCATTGATGTTATCAGGTGATTTCGTAAAAAGTCTCTATTATGGTGTCATTTTATTTGAAGCAGGGCTGATAATGAGTATTATATTTCCGAAAAATAAGAGTTCTTTAAATGAGTTCTCTGCTTCTGTACTATGTATTGTAATGGCTGTAGGACTTTACCTAATTTCAAATAGTGTGCTTATTTTTGTCTCTGTATATTTGTTGCTATTCTCAGTTAAATATTATTTGTTGGAAAGGAGTTATTTAGATGAGACTGCCTAGGTGGATATTTTTAGGTACAATTTTATATTTAGTTGCTTTTTTAATTGATTATATAACGACTCTTTTTTCTATTGATGAGACTGGCGTATATATGTCAAAATTAGGGCTGAAAATTGATATGACAATGAATAAAGAAGAATTGTATACGAATTTTTCATTTACATCTCAAATTTTAATTATATATATGATATATATTCTTTTTATTATTGCGCTATTTGCTATTATAAAGTCTAAAAAAACAACGAAATAAAGTATGGAAAACATGATTTTATTTATAAAAGGGTTTATCCTTTTTTATCTTATATTGATGAGTGTGCTTATAATCCATGAAGCTATTCATTTGTTGTTGATAAAAAAATTTCAAAAGAAGATATTAGGGCTGAAGCTTAATATATTTGGAGCTAGTGTTTCATACCTAAATGATAAAAAATATCTTCATATTTTTGTCATTTCAGTAGCACCTAATATTATTTTACCGATTAGTGGTGGGCTCTTATTATACTATGATATCAGTATATACTGGAATGCATTTGCATTTATTTGTATATTAAACCTTGTGAATTTGTTCCCTTTTACTGCTGATGGATCCATCATATTATATTCCATAATGAAGATGCTGAAAAAATGAAGGATTATTATGAATAAATAAAATAAAAAACTGAACATGAGTACTTCATGTCCAGTTTTTTATTAATGAACACCTTTCATCGCTTTCTTAATCACCGGTGTAAACAGAAGCATGACAACACATAAAACGATGGCGATGAGGCCGATGATCCCGAAATAGACGGTTTCTGGCACTTTATCAAACAGTTTGACCACCTGTGCATTGATCGCCTGTGCCATCGCATTTGAAAGGAACCAAAGGCTCATGGTTTGCGCTGAAAAGGCAGCAGGTGCAAGCTTTGTTGTGGCTGACAGCCCAACTGGTGATAAGCAAAGCTCTCCAATCACAACTAGGAAGAAGCTGAGGACGAGCCATATTGGGCTTACAAGTGTATTTGGACCAGACATGTATGCAGGAATGATCATGATGATGAAGGATAACCCTGCAAACAGTAGACCAAGTGAGAACTTAACCGGGGTAGACGGCTGTTTTTTACCGAGTCTGATCCATAACCAAGCAAATACTGGTGACAGCAGCACAATAAAGATCGGGTTCAAGGATTGGAACCACGAAGAGGCTAGTGTCATTCCAAGGAAATTCAGATTGGTTCGTTGGTCTGCATATGTGGCTAAAATGTTTGAGCCTTGTTCTTGAATCGCCCAGAACATGACCGCAGCTAAGAATAATGGAATATAAGCGAGTACCCTGGATTGCTCCACTGTGCTCGTTTTTTTACTAAAATACATCACAATAAAATAAACAATCGGAATGAGTACACCAAGGACGCTGACAAACCAAGTGAATAGATTAATGGTGAGCGCTCCTGTTTGGATGCCAATGACAGCAAAAACAACGAGAACAATCACAATCAATGTTCCGAAAATTTTGAAGTTCTTGCGTTCAGTAGCTGTTAGTGGATTTGTCACATAAGTGCCGGCAAGCCCAAGATTCGGCTTTTTCGTGATCACAAACGTAATGAGTCCAATAAGCATACCAACGGCAGCAAGTGAGAAACCAAGATGGAAATTCACTTTTTGACCGAGTGTTCCGACAATTAATGGGGCAATAAAACCACCCATGTTGATCCCCATGTAGAAAATACTAAAACCAGAATCTCTGCGAGGGTCCGTTTTTGTATACAGGTCACCGACAATGTTTGAAACGTTCGGCTTTAGAAGACCTGTCCCAATAATAATCAGCCCCATACTAATAAAAAGTGCTGTTACTCCGCTTGGCAGTGCCAAAATCACATGACCAAGCATAATGAAAACCCCGCCATAAAAGACCGTACTAGATGAACCGAATACCCGGTCGGCGAGCCATCCGCCAATAATTCCTGACATGTAGACAAGGGCACCGTAAACAGACATGATCGAATTGGCTGTCGTCTGGTCAAAGCCAAGACCGCCTTTTGTCACCTCTGTGTACATATAATAGATGAGAAGTGCACGCATGCCATAATAAGAAAAACGCTCCCAAAATTCAGTGAAAAACAGTGTGTAAAGTCCTTTAGGGTGTCCAAAAAAACCTTTTTGTGGAACACTTTTAACAATTTTATCGTGGTCAATTGTAGACATGGCATAGATCCTTTCTTAAAAAAAGAGATATGAGAAAAATGATATTCTTGTATAGTTCTTGTGTCAATATAAAACTATTCTAAAACAGGAAAATGTTAGTTCAATAGGCGAAAAGACTCAAAAAATTAAAAAATTCAATCAAATAAAAATCATCGGAAAATTATTTCGAAAGAATTTATCTAAAATTTTAAGTAATGTACAAGCAAACCTTTTTCGCATGCATAGGATGACGAGAGAACATGTGAAAAAAGGAGGGGTTTGGTTGGGGGAATTGAATGAATCTGATCTGAAGAAGCCCATTGTCAATGTATTAGACTTTGGCGTGATTGCAGACGGGAAAACGGACTGTACGGCGAAGCTGAACGAATGCCTAGAATGGACAAAAGCACAAGGCTACTCCCACGTCTGGCTGCCGAGTGGTACGTATGTAATAGATGCGGTGTACAGAGGTGATCCATTTTTTCCTTTTCGGAATGCCGGCATACGGGTGCCTAGCCATATTTGTATTGATATGGCATCAGATGCCGTGATCAAAGTAAAACCAAATGATTCATGGGGATATGCGGCATTTTATATAGGAAAAGTTCAGCATGTGACCATTCGAGGCGGACGGATTGAAGGAGACCGGGATACGCATGTGTACAAGTCACTCCCTTCTGAAAGAAAAACCCATGAATGGGGTTTTGGTGTGTGTATCGAAGGTGCTTCCCATGTGAATGTGCATCATGTACAGATTCAAAATTGTACGGGAGACGGCATCATTGTCAGTCCTCATGGTTTATTGACCCATATCGAATCGTACTCACCTGCTTCGTCTATTCATATTTCTGGCTGCACCATCACGGATTCAAGGAGGAACAATATTTCCATTACAGGCTGTGACGGGGTCATTGTTGAGGATTGTTTAATTGAAAGAGCAGGGGTCAACGGGGTCGAGCCAAAAATGGGGATTGATATTGAAGGATATGGAGAAAATGCGACCAATCTGGAGGAACCGCTGAATATTCAAATCCGAAACAACATTGTGAGAGGCGGGGTAGCAAGCGCCATTTATAACTTCAACGGCTATGGTGTGATCATTGAAGGCAATCAAACGGACAGCAGTATCTCCTATGGCTTCGCCACTGAAACGATCATCGCAAATAATTTGATTCGTGCAGTGGGAGGGGGCGTGACAAAAGCAGGGATTACGAGCTTAGGTGTCTCGCTTGATCAAACGGAAAACAATGTCATTATTATTGGCAATATGATTGAAGGGTTTGAAAAGGGCATTGACGTAAGGGGAGACAGCGTGCACATCACAGGGAATAAAATCAGTCTTTTCGAAGATGCGGCTGTGTCCGTATATATGGCGAATCGTATTTTAATAGAAGGAAATCATATTGAGTCAGGGACAAACACACGGCTCAGAAGTGCATCGCTTCGGATTTATCAATCAGATAGCATTGTCTTTTCAAACAATACCATCTACTCTGTCATCGATGCAGCAATTGTCAGAGGAACAAATATCCTGATTCGACATAATCAATTCAAGGAATTCAGCAGAGGGATATGGGTGCAGGGTGGAGAAGCGGGGATTAACGGCAATCACTTTATTCAAGAAGGAGTATCAGAGCTTACGTCTTCTTATACGATCAGTGTCACAGGAAATGCAAAGGCTCTCATTTGGCGGAATCGCTTTAAACAGTATCAAAACTACGCCGTATACAGCAACACCACAGGACCTTTAGAAATTAAAGATAATTCCTTTGAAGAAACATCCTTATATGTGGTGATGTATATTAAAAACGGTTCACCCCAAATCGGAGATAACCGCTTTTATTTAAATCGTTCCATCGGACAGCCGACAGCGATTTTTCTGGACCAGACCGTCTCAGCACGAGTGCTGAGGAATAATATCATCAATTTCTCGCCTCAAAAAGCGATTGCCTTCCGCACCATGTCTTCCACTCATTCGGTGATTGCCCATAACGTGCTGGAGCGCAGTCAATGGATGACACACAACACAGACCGGCTCATCGGAAATATTGAAATCGACCCACCGTAAACGCCTGTAAATCCCTTTTTTTGGAGGTTTAGAAGGCGGTTGACAATCATGTGAAAAGGGCATATAGTAATAATTATTTTTCATTTTTCACAACATTTGCCCTTTTTTTATGGATAAAACCGATTAATTCAATCAGAAAAATGTATCTTGTGAAAATAACAGCTTGATACAGGAAGATATAGAAAGGATGAAGAACAAGTGTCACAGCCAAAACGGAAGCTCAAGCTAGGCGTATTCATCGCAGGAACTGGGCATCATGTCGCCTCTTGGAGACATCCGAAAGCAGTACCAGACGCAGCCATGAATCTTGATTACTTTAAACAATTAGCGAAAAAGGCAGAGGAAGGAAAGCTGGATTTGCTCTTTTTAGCCGACAGCTTATCCATTAATCATACCTCTCATCCGAATGTATTGACAAGATTTGAACCACTCACACTGCTTTCTTCCATTGCAGAGTCTACCTCTACAATCGGCTTAGCAGCAACAGCATCGACTACATACAGTGAGCCATTCCATATTGCGAGACAGTTTGCTTCACTCGATCATTTATCGAGCGGCAGAGCGGCTTGGAATGTGGTCACATCTTCTATTGAAGAAACAGCGAAAAATTTTAGCGGAGAAGAGCATTTAGCGCATCACAAACGATATGAGCGGGCAGAGGAATTCGTAGATGTCGTTAAAGGTCTTTGGGATTCTTGGGAAGAAGGCGCACTTGTGAGAAACCAAGAAACGGGAGAATTCTTTGATCCTAGTAAGCTCCATGAGTTGCATCACAAAGGTGAGTTCTTCTCTGTTCGAGGGCCGCTCAACGTATCACGTACGCCGCAAGGGCAGCCGGTGATCATTCAAGCAGGATCTTCCGAAGATGGTCAAAAGCTCGCAGCTAAAACGGCTGAGCTCATTTTTACGGCACAAAACGATCTTGCCAAAGCGAAGGAATTTTATCAAAGCTTGAAGGGGAAAGTAGAGGCAGCTGGACGTGCTAGAGAGGATGTCAGCATCATGCCGGGCATCTTCCCAATCATTGCCGATACAGAGGAAGAAGCAAAAGCAAAGTATGAAGAATTACAAGAGCTGATTGTTCCAGAGATTGGCCTTAGTATTTTACAAAACTATTTAGGTGGAATTGATCTGACGCAGTACCCATTAGACGGGCCGCTTCCAGAGATTGATCCAAGCATGTCCAATGCGGTGAAAAGCCGTTTTGATCTTGTCATGAATATGGCGAGAAAGGACAACCTGACCATTCGCCAGCTCTACCAATCTGTTGCCGGCTCTCGCGGTCATCATATTTTCATTGGAACACCTGAACAGCTGGCAGATGTAATGGAAACATGGCTCACTGAGGAAGCAGCAGATGGCTTTAACGTCATGCCGCCATTATTGCCAGAAGGACTCGATGTATTCGTAGATCGCGTCGTTCCGATCCTTCAGGAAAGAGGCTTGTTCAAAACAGAATACACAGGACAAACCTTACGAGAAAATCTCGGATTAAAACAGCCAAAAAATCGTTACACGACATAAGGGTGAGGTGACTAACGTTGGGATACACGTTTCGTCTGGCAACTGAGGAAGATATAGAGGCGCTGCTTGAACTGACAACAAGAGCCTACGAGCCGATTCGTGAGCTCGGCATCCAGTTCCAAGCAGCACATGCAGATTTCGCTCTCGTTCAGAAAAATGTACAAAAGAACCTTTGCTATGTAATGGAAGAAAACGGAGAGCTTCTCTCCACCTTATCACTCCGTATGCCTTGGGGTGAACAGCCAGGACCGTTCGGCGTTCCACACATTTGGTGGTTTGCCTCAGAACCATCGGCGAAAAAAGGGACAGGCTCTGCTTTACTTGAGTGGGTTGAAACCGAAGTGCTGAGGGATACACTGAAGGTACCGTATGTGTCTCTCGGTACAGCTGATAAGCATCCGTGGCTTATGGATATGTATCAGCGCAAAGGCTACGTCAAAGCAGGTGAAAAGGATTTAGGCAAAGGTCATATCACCATTTATTTCAAAAAACAATTAAGATCAGATATTACACAACCATAAAAGGAAAGAAGGGTTTACGAACATGAAAAACAAAAAGTGGCTCGTTGTTTTATTTGCGGCAATGCTGGCGGTGTTAGCAGCTTGCGGCGGGGGCAAGCAGAGTGAAGGCAAAGACGATAAAGTACTGAAAGTAGGCGCTACAGGCCAAAGCTATCCATTCGCTTATAAAGAAAACGGCAAACTAGTAGGGTTTGATGTCGAAGTCACAGAAGCTATTGCGAAAAAGCTAGGCTACAAACTAGACTGGCAGCTGAGTGAATTCAGCGGACTGATGGGACAGCTGACATCTGGTAAGCTGGATACAGTATCAAACCAAGTAGCGATCACAGATGAGCGTAAACAAACGTTCAACTTTACAGATACGTATGCGTACGCAGGAACTCAAATCATCGTGAAAAAAGACAACAATGACATTAAAGGGCTTGACGACTTAAAAGGAAAAACAGTTGCGGCTGTTCTTGGCTCAAACCATGCCAAAAATCTAGAGAGCAAAGACCCAGACAAGAAAATCAAGATCAAAACATATGAAACACAAGACGGCGTATTAAATGAAGTGGCAAATGGCCGTGTAGATGCGTACGTCAACGGACGCAGTGTATTATTGGCTCAAATTGAAAAAACAGGTCTTCCACTGAAAATCGTAGGCAATCCAATTGTTTATGAAGAAGTGGGCTACCCATTTGCCAAAGATAAAAAGCATGACAAGCTAAGAGAAGAATTCAATAAAGTGATCAAAGAATTAAGAGAAGACGGGACACTTAAGAAATTGTCTGAGAAATATTTCAAAGACGATGTGACAGTGCCAATTAAAAAATAAAGACAGCGGCGGTGAACAGCAGACATGAATCACATTGATTGGCAGTATATGGTGACGGTTTTTCCGACCTTGATTCAATACTTGCCGATAACGATCTTCATGGCGATTGTCTCCATGGTATTTGCCATTATCATTGGTGTGGTATTCGCGCTCATTACAAAGAACCGGATACCTGTCCTATACCAATTTGCCAAGCTGTATATTTCTTTCTTCAGAGCGGTTCCAACTTTGGTTCAGCTCTTTCTCATTTATTTTGGTCTTCCGCAGCTATTCCCTGCGATGACCTCAATGGATGCCTTAACAGCGGTCATTATCGGATTAAGTATTAAAAACTCAGCGTACTTAGCAGAAATTTTCAGAGCGGCACTTAACTCTGTGGATGAAGGGCAGCTTGAAGCCTGCTTATCTGTCGGCATGACAAGATGGCAGTCTTACGTGCGAATTATTTTCCCGCAGGCAGTCAGAAATGCGATTCCAGCGACGGGGAATACCTTTATCGGTCTTTTAAAAGAAACATCTCTTGCCTTTACCATTGGAGTGGCAGAAATGTTTGCACAAGGGAAGATGATTGCATCAGCCAACTATAAATACTTTGAAACGTATTTAGCGGTTGGGATTGTGTATTGGGTGCTGACCATTATTTATAGCTCCCTGCAAGACCTATTTGAACGAAAAATCAGCAAACCTTACCGGAATTAAGGAGGTGTGGACATGATCAGGCTCACCAATTTGAAAAAATCATTCGGCGATCTTGTTGTGTTAGACGGAATCAATCTCGATGTACAAAAAGGGCAGGTTGTGGCCATTATCGGACCTTCTGGCTCCGGTAAATCAACATTGCTGCGCTGCTTAAATTTATTAGAGACGCCAGATGAAGGTATGATTGAAATTGGCGATGCAAAGCTGAATGCGGCCAAATATACACGCAAAGAAGCGCATCACCTGCGTCAACAAACAGCTATGGTGTTCCAAAACTATAATTTATTCAAAAATAAAACAGCTCTTCAAAACATTACAGAGTCACTGCTTGTGACGAAGAAAATGACGAAACAGCAGGCAAATGAGATCGGTATGGAGCTATTAAAGCAGGTAGGTCTAGAAGAAAAAGCTGACAGCTACCCAGTCACGTTATCTGGCGGCCAGCAGCAGCGGATTGGGATTGCCCGTGCGTTAGCGGTCGATCCACATGCCATTTTGCTGGATGAACCGACGTCAGCCCTAGATCCAGAGCTCGTCTCAGGCGTGCTTCAAGTCATTAAATCCATTGCCATTCAAGAAACGACCATGATCATCGTGACACACGAAATGGCGTTTGCAAGAGAAGTGGCGGACCATGTGATTTTTATGGCTGATGGTCATATTATCGAGCAGGGGACACCAACAGAGCTATTTGATGAAACGAAGAATGAACGAACAAAACGATTTATCCAAAAAGAAGCAGCGGCTGAAGAAGCATAAGCTGCTTTTTATTCTTAAAAGGGGTGAAAATGCAGTGAAATCAATCGAAAAGAAAGACTTAAACAAACGTTTGATGAACATTCGCCGATCGCTTCATGAACATCCAGAATTGTCATTTGAAGAATATGAAACGACCAAAAAACTGCGCCGCTGGTTAGAAGAAGAAGGAATGACGGTTCTCAATATCCCTGCCCTTCAAACAGGGGTTGTCTGCGACATCAAAGGAGAACAAGAGGGGCCAACGATTGTCCTTAGAGCGGATATTGATGCACTTCCGATTAACGAAGCATCTGGCGAACCATTTTCTTCAAAGATACCCGGAAAAATGCATGCATGCGGTCACGATTTTCATACGGCTTCGATTTTTGGTGCGGCGGTCTTATTAAACGAACGTAAGCACGAAATAAAGGGAACGGTCCGCATTTTGTTCCAGCCGGCTGAGGAAGTCGCTCAAGGGGCCAAACACGTCATAGAGGCAGGCGTTTTAGATGGTGTGGATGCGATATTCGGTATGCACAATAAACCCGATCTGCCAGTCGGCACCATTGGCATCAGAGAAAAGGCGTTAATGGCGAGTGTCGATCGGTTTGAAATTGATATTCAAGGAACGGGTGGTCATGCGGGGATTCCAAATCACACGGTCGACCCGATTGCCATCAGCGGACAGATCACAAGCGCCCTTCAGCAAATTGTCAGCCGCCGCATTAGTTCTTTGCATCATGCGGTTGTCAGTATCACACGTATTCAAGGCGGCACATCATGGAATGTAATACCTGATCGTGTCGAGATGGAAGGAACCGTGCGAACGTTTGAGCCGGAAGTAAGAGCAATGATTCCAGACCTCATGAAACAAATCGTCAGTGGAATTGCCGAAGGGTTTGGAGCAAAGGCAGAAGTGAGATGGCATCCGTATTTGCCTTCTGTCATGAATGATGAACGCCTGACAAAGGTTGTAGAAGAAACGGCTGGTGCGCTTGATCTGACAGTCGTTCAGGCAGAGCAGTCACCAGGCGGGGAAGACTTTGCCCTTTACCAGGAGCGCATTCCAGGCTTTTTTGTATGGATGGGGACAAGCGGTACAGAGGAGTGGCACCACCCTGCCTTTACGTTAAATGAAGACGCACTTCCAGTCGCCGCCGCTTTCTTTGCGGAGCTTGCAGTTCGGGCATTGGAGTCACGATCATGGAACTAACCAAACAATTGGCAGAGTCTGTACTGTCTGCTCATCCACTTCAAGATCAGCGGGCGGTAGAAATGGCTCGAAATGGTCTATTAGATGCTGCGGCGGCAGCGCTTGCCGCGAAAGAGGATGAAGGAATTCAAAAGCTCATGGCACTTGTGGAACAAGAAGGCGGAGCAGCTCAAATTCCCGTCATTGGACAAGGGAAAAAGGTCAGCCGCCAAGCAGCAGCCATGCTAAACGGCTACCTGATTCACGCCCTTGATTATGATGATGTGCATTCAGATGTGAGAGGACATCCAAGTGCGGTCATCATCCCTGCCTTGCTTTCCCAGCTAACAGACGGGGAGGCATATGGTGACCGATTTTTAAGTGCCTACATCACAGGTGTTGAAGTGATGGCAAGGCTTGGGGAATCCATTGGTAAGGCGCATTATGAGCGGGGCTGGCACAATACGGGGACTCTCGGAGCCATTGCAGCAGTCTGTGCCATTGGTCATTTGAAACAAGTTTCACAGAAAGAGCTTGCGAAAGCGATCGGCTTTGCTGGTGCGCAATCAGCAGGAATGCGCAAGCAATTTGGCACTGACATGAAGCCATTACAAGCCGGCCTAGCCGCTAAAACAGCCGTATGGTCCATGGATTTAGCTTGTTCAGGTTTTGGCGGGAGTGAATCGGTTCTGGATGGAGAGCTTGGCTTCTTTTCTCTCTATGGAGATCAGAAACTAGCGGAAAGACGTTTGCTAGAGGGCTATGGTGCGGCGTGGCGTATTGTTTCGCCAGGCCTATGGTTCAAAGTGTATCCGTTCTGTTCAGCGGCGCATCATGCTGCCGATGCAATCCTATCCTTATTAAAAGAGCATACTTTCTCACTGGAGCAGGTGAAACAAGTAGATGTCATATTCCCGCCAGGCGGAGATGCAGCGCTAATTGAGAGGACACCTTTGACGGGTGAAGAAGGACGATTTAGTGTCGAATACGTCATCGCACTAGCGGTGTTTGGACAACCTTTATCACTGGATGCCTTTACGAAAAAAGCCATTTCACCAGAGATGCGGGCATGGATGAAGCGGGTAAATAGAGTGTATGATCAAACGACAGAACCCCATCCAGACGCAGTGCCAAAAGGACGCTTTACGATTGTGAAACTCACCTTATTTGATGGCACGACCATCAGCAAACGGGTCGATATCCCGCGGGGAGCACCAGGACATGCGCTATCGACAGAAGACATTTTGAAAAAGGTAAGCAGTGTCACAGGTGCATCACAAGCGCAGCAGATTTTACAGGCTGTTGAAGAGGGGAATGACGCTGCCTATCTGAAGTTGCTCGTGTGATATGAAAAAAGCTCATCTTTGGGGGACGGGACTGACCCCATAAAGTGAGACAAATAAAAACACCTTCAAGTTTGAAAATGGATCGTTGTGATCCGAAATAAAACATGGAGGTGTTTTTTCTATGGGGACAAGAGTGAGTTATCCGGTTGAAGTCAAACAGAAGGCTGTAGAAATGAGATTGGCAGGCGTACCTATGAAAGAGATTATACAAAAATTGAATATCAAGAATAAGACGCAGGTTCAGACATGGGTGAGGTGGCATAAGGCTGGGGATACACACCGGTTTGAACAGCCTGTTGGAAAACAATATACCTATGGAAAGGGTCCTGAGTACTCTTCCGAATTAGAGAGACTTCAGGCAGAAAATCGCTATTTGAGTCAACAGAATGAAGTTTTAAAAAAGTACAACGAATTGGAAAGGAAGTTGATAAGGAAACGTCAATCAAACTGGTAGAAGAATTGTGCGAAACGATGACGATACAGGACATCTGTTTCCATTTAGGTATCTCACGCACTTCGTACTATAGATGGAAAAAGGATCTGACTCAGAATCATCTAAAAGACAACTAGAGAAACAGGTCGGCACGTTGTGCCGAGAGCACAAGTATCGATATGGTTATCGAAAAATCACCGCCATACTAAAAATGAGCATGCGTATTAACCATAAAACTGTTCAACGTATCATGCAGAAAAACCAGTGGCAGTGCCGAGTTAAAATGAAAAAGCGTAAGAAGAATGGACAGCCCTATGCCGTGGCTGGTAATATACTGGATCGGAACTTTCAGTCTGATCGCCCTCTTGAAAAACTAGTAACGGACATCACGTATTTGCCTTATGGACAGAAACAATTGTACCTTTCCAGTATATTGGATTTATATAATGGAGAAGTGATTGCTTTTAATATTGGTGATAAGCAGGACACAGACTTTATCTTAAACACACTTAATCAGCTCCCATCACTGCCTGAGAACTGCGTGTTACATAGCGACCAAGGTTCTGTGTATACATCTTACGAGTATCAGAAAGCTGTTCATAAGAAAGGCATTACCATGAGCATGTCCCGTAAAGGGACGCCCGCTGATAATGCCTCCATCGAATCGTTTCATTCCTCACTAAAGTCTGAAACGTTCTATCTTAACAGGATTGATCGAACTACGAACACCATCGTAGAACGCACTGTCAAAGAATACATTTATTATTATAACAACATTCGTATTCAAACGAAACTAAACAACCAATCACCGATAAACTATCGGCAACTGGCTGTTTCGTAAAGGTGTTTTGATCCCTGTCTCAAAAACGGGGGTCAGTCCCGTCCCTTGGAGATGAGCTTTTTAAATGTCTTTATTCTTCATAAGAGTGAATACACTCTATGACGTCAAAGAAGATCTTCTCTTCGTCAGGTGAACAATTGATCTTGATCTACAACAATCACATATAAAAACGACCCTATTCTATTTTATCTTTTAGGTGTATTTTTAAAGGTATCAAATCGCAAATCGACGAATTTAGTAGTACGTTTAAAAGATTTAAATCATTGAAATGAAGGGAGAATGAAATGTTAACTATTCGTCGTATCTATCAAAAAAATTATCCTAAAGGAAAACAAGTATATTATCAATATACATCTGAAAAATACTATGAAATTCATATGGAAACCAGTCACAATGGTTGGAACATTTCCCTTACAGAAGAAGTATTTGAAGCTCCAGTTAAAAAAAATCTAAAAGAGGAGATTTTTGATCCATATAAAGAGGGTTCAGAGGTTTACGTGTCAGAGATGAACGGTGAAGAAACTGGAATTATAGTCATTCAATACATGAAATGGAATAATACATTACTCATTCATGATTTATATGTGGATAAACAATTTAAAAGAAAAGGTATTGGCAGCACTCTCATTAAAATGGCACAAAAACGAGCTCGTGAATTGAGAGTTAGAATGATTGTATTAGAAACCCAATCATCCAATTTTCCAGCTATCCAGTTTTATTTGAAAAATGGCTTTCAACTGATTGGATTCAATGTCAACTCTTATTCAAATGAAGATATAAAGAAAAAGGAAATTCGCATCGAAATGGGGTGCCTTATAGAAAATCACAAATAGCTTCTTTAGGGCACACCGCCCTCGATATGCATGTCCAGTTCCAAACTGTTTTATATATACCATTTATAACGATCAGGAAGCGTGTCATTTCATTCTTTTACTACATGGGAGACTTCTTCATCTCAAAGAACGTAAATGACACTGTCCTCATCTTAGACTATCCTCTACAATTCCTTCATTTTTCCATTCTACTATATTAAAAAAGAACAATGTGATTCCCCAAAATTTCAACTCCTTCAAAAAGTATGAAAAAAATATGACCAAAGCATGATAAGTTCATGAAATCGTATCAATCCGATTGAGATTTAAGAAGGAACATGTAAAATAAGGTTACATAAAGAAAAACAAAAGCAACAGCGGAGGCTGATGATGAAAATATTAATGATTGAAGATAACCAGAGTGTTTGTACAATGACAGATATGTTTTTTCAACGAGAAGGATTTCAAGTGGAATTCGTCCATGATGGACTAGAAGGATTGAATCGGTTTAAGCAAGAGGAGGATTGGGATCTGCTCATCCTAGATGTCATGCTCCCTTCTATGGATGGTCTTACCATTTGTCAAAAGGTGCGCAAGATCAGTGATGTTCCCATTATCATGCTGACAGCAAAGGAAACCGAATCTGATCAGGTACTTGGCTTTGATCTTGGAGCAGATGATTATGTGACGAAACCTTTTAGTCCTCTGACCTTAATGGCAAGAATCAAAGCGGTGAAAAGGCGCTTTGCTCATACATCCGTTCAAGAAGAAGCAAAAGAGGATGAACGACTGGTGACCGCACATTTTCAGTTGGATAAGAAAACGAGAGAAGTTTTTCTCGAAGGGAAGCGGATTGAGAATTTGACGCCAAAAGAATACGATCTGCTGTGCTTTTTTATTCAGCATCCTCGGCAAGTGTTTTCACGGGAACAATTGCTGGAACAAATTTGGGGATATCAATTTTATGGAGATGAACGAACAGTTGACGTTCATATTAAACGGCTTCGCCAAAAAATTGGGGACGGGCCTAAGCCCTTTTTGTATACAGTATGGGGTGTAGGGTATAAGTTCGATGAAGATTAAATATTTTTACCAGCTGCTGATTAGTCACCTTGGGTTATTGCTCATTGCCATCATTATTATCAGCACCCTTTTGTCTCATTTTGTGAAGGATATTGCCTATCAAAACAGGGTAGATGAAATGAGCTCGTATGGGAATGAAATCTTGGAGAATTATAAACAGCTTCCTAAAACCGAGATGAACTTCCGTCTTCGTCCATTTGAAGATATTCTCTCGACAAGACAAATTCGCTTTTTCGTGTTTGATGAGAATGGGGATGTTTTGTCTCAGCAGCAAGGGATGCCGCCGCATGAAGCTTTGCTGACAAAAGATTTATGGGCCAAGCTTTCCAAAGGAGAGCAAATCATTGTAAAGCGGAGTGATTCACGCCGTCTTGATCAAGAAGCTTCCCTTGTGGCACTTCCTGTCATGGAGGACGGAAAGCTGAAGGGCGGGGTCGTTCTCATTGCCCCAATCCAAGGAGCGGAAGAACTGATTGCTCAGATGAATCGTTATCTGTATATCATCGTGTTTGTGGCACTGACGATTACCTTTATTCTCAGTCTGTTTCTGTCTAAATTTCACGTGAACCGGATCAAAAAATTGAGAGAGGCAACGGAGAAGATTGCGCAAGGCGATTACAACATCAACCTTGAAAACAAACACTTCGATGAAATCGGTACACTTAGTGAGGATTTCAATATGATGGCCAAACGCCTTCAACAATCAAGAGAGGAAATTGACCGGCTCGAAAAACGGAGACGACAATTTATCGCGGATGTGTCGCACGAATTAAAAACACCGCTGACCACCATTCGAGGATTGGTCGAATGGCTGAACACAGCGGATGGTGTGCCCGCAGAAGAGAAAGAGAAATGCTATGCATTAATTACAGACGAGACAAAACGAATGCTGCGCCTCGTCAATGAAAATATGGATTATGAGAAAATTAGATCGAATCAAATTACCCTTCAAAAATTTCACTATCCACTCATTGATACGTTTGAAGTGATCAAAGAGCAGCTCAACCGAATCGCAGAAGAGAAAAACAATCAGCTGATTGTAAACGTTGATCCTGAGCAAAAGGTATATGCAGATTATGACCGGCTCATCCAAATTTTAGTGAATATCACAAAGAACGCCATTCAATTTACAGAGGGCGGCCTTATTTTCTTAAGAGGGAAGCAAGGCGATGGGGAAACGATCATTGAAGTGGAAGACACGGGCATTGGCATTGCGCCAGAAGAAGTCAAACACATATGGGAACGTTTTTATAAAGCGGATATTTCGAGAACGAATACGCCTTATGGAGAATACGGACTTGGCCTGTCCATCGTGAAGCAGCTTGTGGACTTGCATGACGGACATATTGATTTAAAAAGTGAGAAACATAAGGGAACGACATTTATCATCCGTTTGCCGCTTCCACAGGAAAAGGGCTAATCTCGGGTTTAACCAGACAAACCCTCGTATTCGGTGCTGACGAATGTCAAATTCGCTCCGCTCCAGTGCTCGTTTCAAGGGTTTTCTATCACGCTGAAAAGAAGAAAAAGGGCTAATCCGAGTTTAGCCCTTTTTGGTGTATCATCATTCATTCTGTTTTTGAAAACGTCAAGCCGATGTGGGCAAGCGCCTGCGGTAAATCTTTGCGAATGGTGATGTCTTTAAATGAAATATTCGACTGAATCGCACTAAGCGCAAGGTCTTGCTTAATGCCGGTTAAAACAGCTGAAATGCCTAAAAGTCTTAACGTTTGTGCGTAGCTGACCAAATATTGAATGCTTTGTTCATTTAGCCGTTTTGTTCCCGATACATCAATGACCAAATGAGAGAGCGACAGCCTGTAGCTTTCCTGTAAAATGGTCTCTAAAATATGCTGAGCACGTGTTTCCTCGATATCTCCAAGAAGAGGAAGCACGGCGACACCGTCAACAACTGGAACAATCGGTACAGACAATTGCTGAATCTGCCGATTGGCTCGATCAAGTTCCAGGACATAACTCAATAGAGAGGCCATCGTTTCAAACATATGAACATGCTCCTCTGTAAACTGCTTCGGTCTTAAATCAAGTCCACAGATTGTTCCATAGTTCGTCCCATCTGTAAAATCAATCGGTACCCCAATAAATGAGCCGCTTTGGAGCCGATTGGTTACCTCTAAGTATTTAGAGCGCTCATCCAATCGAATATCAGGGATGACGAGTGTATCCTGATGATCGACCGCCAGCTTGCAAAATGTCTTCTCGTAAGGCAGTGTTTCTCCCTCTTCAAGAAGCTGCTCGTCATGATTCAGCACCTTCACCATTTGATTGGTGGTTTGATCATTTTTAGCAATAAACAGTGTATTCACATCAATGAATTGGCTCATCATGTTTAAAATACTTGTAGAAGCATCATGAAAATTGCGAAACTGTTTTAATAGTTGTTGACGAGGCATGGATTAGGACTCCTTGTAGCTCCGATCAAAGGCCGGAACAATAGTTGATTTGTTTCTATCATACAAAATCAAACGAGAAATAGATATACTTTAATGCGCAAATCAGTTCGAATCGCGCGAGAACAAAAAGACTGCCGATCCGGAGATCTGACAGTCTGCTAATTAAATGGAGACAGGCACAGTCGACATAGAGAAAAATTCCTCATACAAGGCTTGAACGGCTTCTTTTTCTTGAGCCGCTTTGACGCCAAACATCATGCTCACCTCTGAAGAGCCTTGATTGATCATTTCAATATTCACTTTCGCTTTTGACAGTGCTTGAGCCGCTCTTGCTGTTGTACCAACATTATGACGCATCGCTTCTCCTACGACCATAATCAGGGAGAGATTGCGTTCTAAAACGACTTCATCGGCTTCAAGCACGAGCTTCAAGCGGTCTAAAAGCTCTTGTTCAATATGCTGCTCCTCAAGCTGATCCTGTCTTAAGATAATGGTCATATCATCAATGCCTGAAGGAACGTGTTCATAAGTAAGTCCATATTCCTCTAACGTTTGCAGCACCTTACGTCCAAAACCGACTTCTCGGTTCATTAAATACTTGCTGATATAAATGCTGCAAAATCCCTTGTCTGAGGCGATTCCCACAACAGGGCCATTCGTATGATCCCGTTGATTCACAATTTTCGTGCCTTTTGCAGATGGGTTATTGGTGTTTTTAATCTGAACAGGAATGCCTGCCCGAAAGGCTGGAATGAGTGCTTCATCATGAAATACAGAAAAACCCGCATAGGACAGTTCACGCATTTCACGATACGTCAGCTCTGTAATTTCCTTTGGCTCATGAACGATCGTTGGATTGACAGCGTAGACGGCATCCACATCCGTAAAGTTTTCATACACATCTGCCTTCAGTCCGTTTGCCAAGATGGAACCAGTAATGTCTGATCCACTGCGGGAAAAAGTGACGATATCACCCGCTAGACTAAAACCGAAAAATCCAGGAAACACAATGATGCCAGAGCGTTCTCTTAATTTGTACAAATGATCATACGATTCTGGAAGGACTTGCGCTTGACCAGGTTCATCGCTTACAAATAGACCGGCTTCTTTCGGATTCACATAGTGTGCTTCGACACCTTGATGCTGAAAATACGCTGCAATCAGCTTTGCGTTATTATCTTCACCGCTTGCTTTAATCGCATCAAGATAACGTTCAGGATGAGCCGAATCAGCCTGTAATAAGGCGTCTACATCGCGGCGGATGGTATCAATAATATCATGACCTAACCCCAGCTCATCCGCAATCGACGCATACCGCTCGATGACGGCTTCCTGTAAATCATGTGCTTCACCCAAACGTAAATATTGTTCACCACAGCTAATTAATAGATCGGTGACCTTCGTATCCGTTGAATGCCGTTTTCCTGGTGCGGAAACAACGACTGCTTTTCGAGCTGGATCTGCTGTGACAATGTCAAATACCTTTTGCAGCTGCTTGCCAGAAGCAAGAGAACTGCCACCAAATTTAACGACCTTCAATGCATACATCTCCTATAGTAAAAATTTTCTCACAAATTGAATAGTTTCTATTATCAACTCTTTTCTTTAAATTATCAAGGTTTTTCTTCTCTGTAAAAACAAATGTATTTTTGGAGAGGACGATTTAAGTGTATATATGAAAAAAAAGCCGGCGATATGCCGAGCTCTTTGTCTTTATGAAGAAGAGGAGGAAGAAGATAGCTCCTGCTTCATCATTTTGTTTTCACGTTTTTCTTTTAAGAAGAACGAGAGGACAAGTCCAATGACCGCAATAGCACCAGACACGATAAATGATGTATTCATGCCATGCACGGCTGACTTCATTGGATCGGATAATGCTGCATTTGCAGCAGAGCTGCTCATAATGGAGACAAGCACAGCCGTCCCGATAGAGCCGCCCATTTGTCTCATCGTATTATTCATCGCTGTCCCGTGCGGAATCAGGTGCGGTGGTAAAGAGTTAATCCCGGCTGTTGTCAGCGGCATCATGATCATGCCAACCCCAATTAAGCGAAGCGTGTAGGCCACGGTAATGAGGGCAATTGATGAATCAAGGCTCAGCATCATAAATGGCAGGGAAGTGACAGCTAATATCGTAAACCCACCTAGAGCCAGCCCTTTACCGCCGACTTTATCAAAAATTCGTCCGATAATCGGTGATAGGAATCCCATAAAGAGAGCCCCTGGCAATAAGATCAGCCCTGTATCAAGGGCAGATAACCCTCTGACATTCTGCGTATAGAGCGGCAGAATCGTCTCTGTTCCAATCAGTAAAGCAAAGACAAGCATACCGAGGAAAGTCGTTAAGCTGAAGATCGCAAACTTAAAGACGCCAAACTCAAGCATCGGTCTTTTCAAATTCGACTGACGCAGGATAAAGAAGAACAAGCTCACAGCGCCGACAATGAGTGAAATCAGAACGGTCGCACTCGTCCAGCCATACGTTCCGACACTAGAAAATCCGTACAGCAGCCCGCCAAATCCGAAGGAAGACAGGATGACCGATAAGACATCGATACGAGTGTCTCTTTGCTGTGTGACATTTTTCATTAAGAAGAAAGCAAGAATGAGATCAAGGATACCGATTGGAAGAACAATATAGAATAAGAACTTCCAGCTAAAGGAATCGATAATCCAGCCGCCCAGTGTTGGTCCAAGCGCCGGTGCGAATGAAATCACAAGTCCGACCATACCCATGGCCTGCCCGCGTTTTTCTTTTGGGAAAATGGTTAAAAAGATCGTTTGCATGAGCGGCAATAAAATCCCTGCACCGGCTGCCTGCACAATACGTGCTGCAAGAAGCACCGGGAAGTTCGTGGCGAACGAAGCAAGGATTGTACCTGCTGTAAAAATGCTAAGCGCCGTTAAAACTAAAGAACGGCTTGAAAATTTCTCAATTAAGAAAGCCGTAATGGGGATGAGAATCCCGTTTGTCAGCATAAAGGCTGTTGTGAGCCATTGACCTTTGCTGACATCAATATTGAATTCCTGCATGATATGCGGGATCGCTGGAATGAGCAGTGTTTGGTTAAGTATTGCGACGAATGCCCCAACGAGGAAAATCCCAACAATCACAGGTCGATTATACGATGTTGTTGATTGGTTCATGTTATCCCTTCTTTATCTATAAAATAATGCTTTTCAGCTGTGACACGCTATGTGATAAAACGCTGTTTTTGCCTAAATAATCAAGCAATGAGCGGATTAAAAAGTTTCTCGGTTGGTCCTTTGACAGCTCTTGACTTAGCAGCTCAAACGCAGAGAGGAGATCGTCCTTTTCTTCTCCGTTTGATAGTGTATGAAGCTCTTGTTTCATCTTTGTTAAGTACGAGATGATAAGCTTTTCTTCATCATATTCTTCCTGTGTGGAAAGCAAATAAGAGTCCATCAGCTGATCTGTTAATACAGGCTCAATGGAGCAAGGCTTTATTGATACACGGTCCATTACACCGATGATCATTTCGGCGGCATTTTCTAATTGGATGTTCTTGTGCTCAATCGCCAACATCAAGATGAATTCTCTCATTAATCCGTTGAGGACAATCACAAGATCCCACACATAAGGCGCAACAGATTCACCATATGTGCTTAAAATGATGTCTCTGTGCCGCTGCATGATAATGGAGCGTGTCTCACGTAAATGCTTAATGACGATGGGCGAATGTTGTGAAAAAGCTTCAAAGGACAGCATATTCAAAAATTTATGATTCTCTTTAAACTCTTCAAGCTCAAGCTTAATCTTTTTTGTGAATTTTTCCTTTTTGGACAGCGTCGTTTCGGAATGAATGATCTGAGAAATCTCTCTCATTTTGCGCTGATTGTATTTAATCAGTTCCAATAGAAGAGCTTCCTTTGAATCAAACAGTTTATAAATAGACGCTTTTGATATTTTACAGGCATCAGCAATTGACTGCATGGAGACACTCATATAGCCTTTTTGAGAAAATAATTTCTTCGATACCCGCAAAATCTCTTCTTGCTTTTCGTTCATCTTCATAAGTCCTTTCCGAATCGGCAAAACCATATGGTCACAATGGAAACCGAGTGGTCACTTTTGCTATGATAACAAAACCAATGGCACATGACAAGAAAATGAACTTAAAAAAATACATGTCTCAATGACATGTATCCGATTGTTGACAAAGGGCTAAAATGAACTTTATTTTAGCCCTTTGTCTTCTTTGTCATAGGCGAGTAACGAGATTGTATGTTAGAACAAAATACGATACATTTATCGTATG
This sequence comes from Bacillus xiamenensis, assembly GCF_001857925.1. NCBI lineage: Bacteria > Bacillati > Bacillota > Bacilli > Caryophanales > Bacillaceae > Bacillus > Bacillus xiamenensis. The sequence goes on along the minus strand of NZ_CP017786.1, from coordinate 1,178,735 downwards.
AATAATCCAAATCATCCAACCCAAGAAAACATGAGACTCATTTCTGTGCTGCAAGCATTGGCTGACCCTGTTCGGCTGGAAATTGTCCGCTGCTTAGCAGAAGCGGGTGAAAGGACTTGCGGTGCGTATAAAATGAACATTGCAAAATCCACGCTTTCCCATCACTTCAAAGTGCTAAGAGAGGCAGGCATCGTGAAAGTGAGAATTGACGGGAAGCACCGTTACTATTCTCTCAGAAAGGACAACATTGATACCGCTTTTCCAGGCCTCTTGTCATCCGTTTTAGCTGTAGGCCAAGAGCGGTGGTAAGAGAGTCTTGCATCAGCAAATGAAAAATCCCAAGGTAACAACGCCTTGGGGATTTTTGATCCGCCTCGTTCAAAACGAGTTATGCCAATGAATGATCGATAGACAAATGGACAATTTCATATGTGTGGACCTTCTTGTCTATATTCTCTGGTAATGAGTCCAAAAAAGAATATTTTACGAGCTTCCATTTATCAGGGTTATATACGATGACTTCTCCCTTAGTGTCGTTAAAATGAGAAAAGAGATGAGAGATATCTAGGGTTTCAAGGCAATCGGTAGGATGAATCGTCACATATTCTTCAAGAACGTATTTGCTACAATTAAAATCATGCGTGAAATGGACGGAATACGTGATACCAATATGGATTTGTTTCCAGCCAAAAGAACGTAAAATATGATCAAAAGACCCCTTAAACACAAAATCAGTCATGCCCTTAGCTTGTTTCCAAATATACAATGGGCAATAGCCATTGTGTAAACTCCTATGTTTGTCTTTTTCAGTGATCAAATAAGCCTTAAATAATAAATCCTTATATCCATCTGTTTTCCATCCATTGTCCATCACTCTTCTTCTAATGATATTCATATCATAATCTGCAGGCAGATCAATATGATATTGCATGGCATGCATCGAAACACTCCCTTTCAATAGCCATCATAAGCGACTTCAAATCTTCTGAATAATACATATTTGTGTTATTGTTATCACAAAAAGTGATAGGTGATCATGATGAATATAAATGATTTGATTATTTTCATAGAGGTGTATCAAAAAGAATCGATTAATCAAGCGGCTAAAGCTTTAGGGTATGCTCAATCCAATATATCTCAAAGAATCAAATCGCTTGAAACGTTATATGACTCAACATTTTTTATCAGGCATCATGATGGAATCAGTTCAACAGGACAGGGGGATTTATTTTATCAATACGCTCAAAAAGTCATAAAAGAAACGAAGGCCATTCAACAAAAATTGACTTCAAAGAAAAAGAACATTTTATGCTCTGAAATTCTATTTAACGTCTTATACGAGCAACATGTTCTAGAGGATATTCAATTCACTGATTTTATCATTGCCTCATCGAGTACGATCAACAAAAAGCTAACAGAGGATATTTATGATCAAATCATTTCTTTTAATCAAATTGAAAAAGCGGAATATCAATTAAAAGAGGTCAAGAGCATAGCATTGAACTTATATGGAAAATCAAAAGATATATACGATGATCATATTTCATTGGTCGTAAATCGTGATCAGCTTTGCCCATTAAGACATGAGGCCACGCGTATGCTAGGTGATCGTACTCTATTTGAGCTAGATTCGTTTGAAGGAATGATCAAGATCGTTGAACAGGGAGATGGTATTGCATTAATGCCAACCAACTTAAAAAGCCTTCAAACGCTCGTGAAATTGCTGGAGAAAAATATTCACATTAACTATTACGTTTATGAAAGAATGTGATCGTAACACTCCTTTATCGGTATACCCCATCAAAGGAGTGTCACGACCCATCTACATAGGCTGTTTTATGTCCCATAAATCGACTCATACAGGCGTTTCACCGCAGGTTCAATATCCTCTGGCCGCATATGAGAGAAGCCGAGGACAAGCGGGACAAAGCCTTCTTGATGACCGGGTACATGCTCATCGAGAGTAAAACGGTCCATCCCGTACATTTGCAGCTTTCTTTCTTTGGCACGCTGTAAAATCTCATGCTGCGTTCGATCTGAGCGGAACTCTGCGATAAAATGTAGCCCTGCATTTTCCCCAATAATTTGTACGTTGTCACCAAAGACAGTGTCGAGCTCTCCGATGAGCTGCTTTCTTTTTTCTTCATATAATCCATTCATTCTCTTAATATGACGCTGATACGCTCCATCTTTTATAAAATGAAGAAGGGTGTATTGTGTAAAAAGGTTGGCCGTTTGAATGAAAAAGTGCTGCTCTTCCTTATAGCGTCTCAATAAATGCTGCGGCAGCACCATGTAGCTTAGCCGCAAACCGGGCAGCAATGATTTCGAAAAAGTCCCCATATAAATGACTTTGTCATATCGATCAAGACTTTGTAGCGCGGGTATGCTGTCTGTGCCATACTTAAATTCACTATCATAATCATCCTCAATGATATAACGGTCTTGCTGATCAGCCGCCCAGTTTAACAGCTGAATCCGCCTGGAAATCGGCATGATCACCCCTGTTGGGAACTGATGTGAAGGGGTAATGATTAAGACATTCGGCTGTTTTTGGTGAATATCGCTCATCCGCACACCTTTTTGATCAATGCCAATCGTTTCAATTCGGTGGTGATTGTTTTTGAGCATTTGATACAGTCTGCGGTAGCCGGGGTTTTCTAATCCATATATTTGATCGGCCGGAAGAATGCTTGATAACGAATGAATCAGTGATTGTGTACCTGCACTTAAAATGAGCTGTTCAGGATAGCATTTGACCCCTCGCGCAAGTCCAATCAGCCGGGCAATCGTTTCCCGCAGCTCATAAACGCCTTGTGGATGCGGAAGCTCACCAAACGCTTCATGGTGGAGATGAATCGCCTTTTGTTCACTTTTCAGCCAGCTTTTAAATGGAAAATTGGCTGTATCAACAGAAATATGTGAAAAAGAATACCAGTCGTCTCGCGCAATAGGTTCTTCCTTTAAATCCGCTGGAAGGGAAGAGGGTTTCAACTGACCTGATTCATGAAACGTTTCTAGTGATTCCACAAAAAAACCTTTCCGCTCAACCGAATATAAATATCCTTCGGCAAGCAGCTGCTGATATGCGCCATTCACCGAATTAACGCTGACTTTTAATGTATCGGCTAACTCTCGTTTAGAGGGTAATTGATCGTGAGGCTGAAGATTTCTATTTAAAATTTCATCTTTAATTTTTGTATAGATTTGATGATAAATATATCCGTTTTCTCCTGTTTGATCTAGTTGAATTGTCAGCATGTCGTCATTTCATCCTCTCTGGTACCATCAAAAAAATGATATTGGTACTTTCTATCATACCAAAAAATATTCAGAATAATAAAAAAGACATAAAGGGGATGGATGACAATGAGTCAAACGACAACAAATCGCTTTTCAACAGAGGAATGGCAGGGAAAAAGAGATCAATACGTCGCAAGGGGCGTAAGTAACGGCAACCGTCATCTTGCAGCAAAAGGGAAAGGCGCCGAGCTTTTCGATATCGACGGCAATCGTTTTATTGATTTTGCAGGCGCTATCGGTACGTTAAATGTAGGACACTCACATCCAAAGGTTGTGGAAGCCGTCAAGGCACAGGCAGACAGCCTGATTCACCCAGGATTTAACGTCATGATGTACGAATCCTATATCGAATTGGCAGAAAAACTATGCCACCTCACACCAGGCGACCACGACAAAAAAGCCATTTTCTTAAATTCAGGTGCAGAAGCGGTTGAAAACGCGGTGAAAATTGCCCGTAAATATACGAAAAGACAGGCTGTTGTCTCGTTTACAAGAGGCTTCCACGGCAGAACGAATATGACGATGAGCATGACAAGCAAGGTCAAGCCTTATAAATTTGGTTTCGGACCATTTGCATCAGAGGTGTATCAAGCACCGTATCCTTATTACTATCAAAAACCTGAAGGGTTAAGTGATGCAGCCTATGACGACTTCATCATTGATCAATTCAATCAATTCTTTATCGCAACGGTTGCACCAGAAACAGTCGCTTGTGTGGTGATGGAGCCAGTCCAAGGGGAGGGCGGATTCATTGTACCATCGAAGCGTTTTGTACAGCACGTCGCTTCATTCTGTCAGCAGCACGGGATCGTATTTGTCGCAGATGAGATTCAAACAGGATTTGCGAGAACAGGAAAATACTTTGCAATTGAGCACTTTGATGTTGTGCCAGACTTAATCACTGTGTCAAAATCACTTGCAGCCGGCTTACCACTGAGCGGTGTCGTTGGCAGAAAAGAATTGCTTGATGCAGCGGACCCAGGGGAGCTAGGGGGAACGTATGCTGGAAGTCCGTTAGGCTGTGTGGCAGCATTAGCCGTTCTTGATATTATTGAAACAGAACAATTGAATCAACGATCTGAACACATTGGACAAGTCATTGAGGACAAAGCGAATGAGTGGAGAACAAAGTACTCATTCATTGGGGAAGTCCGCCGGTTAGGGGCAATGGCAGCGATTGAAATGGTGGAAGATCAAACAACGCGTACACCAGATAAGAAAAGAGCAGCCGCGATTGCAGCCTATGCAAACAAGCACGGACTACTCTTATTAACGGCAGGGATTAATGGGAATATTATTCGCTTTTTAACGCCGCTTGTCATCACAGATGAACTGCTGCATGAAGGACTAGGGATTATCGAGGACGCCTTCAACGCACGCTAAACAACAAAGGGGGATGGTTGTATGCACAAACAAGAAATGGCCAAAACGATGTCTCAGTCAGACGTACTGTTTTTGTCCATTGGTGCAATGCTTGGCTGGGGCTGGGTTGTACTTTCGGGAGATTGGATTTTAACAGCTGGATTTTTAGGAAGCGTGATCGCTTTTGTCATAGGGGGCATTCTCGTCATTTTTATTGGACTCACGTATGCCGAGCTATCGTCTGCAATTCCAGAGACAGGCGGAGGGCTCGTCTTTGTCCAGCGGGCATTTGGGATGAAATCTGCTTTTGTCTCCGCATGGGGTGTATTGTTCGGTTATGTGTCCGTGATTACGTTTGAAGCTGTCGCACTTCCGACAGTCATTGACTATGTCATTCCAACACAGCATGTTGGCTTTCTATGGAATATAGGGGGATGGGACGTCTATTTCACTTGGGTATTGATTGGATCTCTCGGTGCGTTATTTTTAACAGCACTGAACTATATTGGTGCAAAGCCAGCTGCCATTTTTCAGTCGGTGTTCACAGTGGCGATTATCCTAACAGGGTTTCTCCTTTTAGGCGGCGCGACATTCAATGGAGATTTTGCAAACCTTGAGCCGATGTTTCAAGGCGGGGTTGGCGGTCTTATGGCCGTTTTAGTGATGATTCCCTTTTTATTCGTTGGATTTGATGTCATTCCGCAAGTGGCGGCAGAGATCAATGCACCGAAGAAAATCATCGGGAGAATCTTAATTATCTCCATCGTGAGTGCGGTTGTTTTTTATCTGCTCATTGTCTTTGGTGTAGCTGCTGGGATGTCCAAAGGTCAGCTTGAAGCTTCTTCATTGGCGACAGCAGATGCCATGGTACAGCTTCTCGGTCATCAGGCGTTTGGGACAGTGCTTGTGATTGGCGGGGTAGCAGGGATTGTGACAAGCTGGAATGCTTTTATCATTGGTGCAAGCCGTATTTTATACGCAATGGCGGAAAGAGGCATGATTTCCAAATGGTTTGCGTATATTCACCCAAAGTATAAAACACCGACAAATGCTATTTTATTTTTAGGGGCATTGGCCTTTTTTGCTCCGCTACTAGGCCGTCCTGCCCTTGTCTGGATTGTGAATGCAGGCGGCGTGGGCATTATTGTCGGGTACTTAATTGTGTCCATCGCCTTTATGAAACTCCGCAAAAAAGAACCTGAACTAGAGCGTCCATACCGCATTAGATATTGGCGGACGACTGGCGTCTTAGCCATTGGACTGAGTTTTCTTTTTCTTTCATTTTATTTTCCGGGGATGCCGGCTTCCTTATCATGGCCAGCTGAATGGATTTTGCTTTTAGGTTGGGCACTCATTGGGTATATACTATATGTAATGAATCCAAGAACGAAGGAGAAGGTAGCGCATGACAAACGAACTCAAAGTGTATAATCCTGCAACAGGAGAAGAAATTGCCTCAGTTGCTCAGCATACAAAAGAACAGATCGAAGACGCGATCTCTCGCTCACACAAAGCATTCAAAACATGGGCAAAAACGTCAGCCCATGAACGTGCAAACATCATTCGCAAGTGGTTTGATTTGATGATCGAACATAAAGAAAGGCTTGCCAAAATCATCACAGAAGAAAACGGGAAGCCGTATCAAGAAGCATTAGGAGAAATCGTCTATGCAGCTGGATATATAGAATGGTACGCAGAGGAAGCAAAGCGTATCTACGGCAGAACCATCCCGTCTCATACGACAAACAAACGTCTTTTCGTTACAAAGCAGCCAGTTGGTCCTGTCGCTGCGATTACACCGTGGAATTTCCCTGCGGCCATGATTACGAGAAAGGCAGCTCCAGCGCTTGCGGCAGGCTGTACGTTTATTGTGAAACCTGCTGAAGACACGCCGCTTACGGCCATTGAGCTTGTGAAATTAGGCCATGAAGCTGGAATTCCAGAGGATGCTCTTCAATGGGTCGTCGGAGATGGAAAAGAAGTGGGTGAAATCTTTACAGATAGTCCATTGATTCGCAAGATCACCTTTACAGGCTCAACACCAGTCGGAAAGCATCTTATTAAAAACAGTGCCAGCACAGTCAAACACGTATCGATGGAGCTTGGCGGTCATGCCCCGCTCATCGTGGACAAGGATGCGAATCTTGAATTGGCTGTGAAACAGGCAGTTGCATCTAAGTTTCGTAATGCAGGACAGACCTGTGTCTGTGCCAACCGTTTAATCGTACACGAAGAAATTCATGAAGCATTTGCGCAAGGCTTCAGCAAAGAAGTAGAAAAGCTGAAAGTCGGAAATGGCTTTGAAGAAGGTACATCAATCGGTCCAATTATCAATAAGCGCGGCTTTGATAAAATTGTCAACCAAATTCAAGATGCGGTGGATAAAGGGGCGAAAGTCCTTGTTGGCGGCGATACGCATTTTGACGATGAGAAGTCGTATTATTTTGTTCAGCCGACGGTTCTCACGCATGTCGATCCTTCCATGAACATTATGCATGAAGAGACGTTTGGTCCAGTGGCGCCGATAACGACGTTTCAAACATTAGATGAGGCGATTCAATTAGCCAACGATACACCTTTTGGACTGGCGGCTTATTTCTTTACAGAGAATTACCGGAATGGGCTCTATATCTCAGAGAATCTTGATTACGGGATTATTGGCTGGAATGATGGGGGGCCATCGGCTGTTCAAGCACCGTTCGGCGGTATGAAAGAGAGCGGAATTGGCCGGGAAGGCGGCATCGAAGGAATCGAGCCATATTTAGAAACAAAATACGTATCCATTGGTTTAGACGAATAAAACGTGAAAAAGACTGACCGAGAAAACCTCGGCAGTCTTTTTTTATGTCAAACAGCAGGGGGGGAAAGTTGATCCACTGTTTCTTTTGTTTCCTTGAGAATTTCATGGATGTCATCTGCAGATGCTTGTTCCATGCTGCTGAATAAGAGCCGTTCCACTGGCTCAATTCCGATAAAATTGAAGACCTCTGTATCTGTCGTCATATGATGGGATGGGGCAGCGATCATATTTGAATCAAGAAAGGTCCTTGGGGCATCGTGCGTATTGATAATGACAGCTTTTTTGTCCTGAAGAAGATTGTCAATGGCTCCATGTTCATTGATTTGATAAGCGAAGCCCTCTGAAAAAACGCGTTCCACATAGCCCTTTAGCATAGCCGGAAAGCCCGTCCACCATATCGGGAAAATAAACGTCAGGACATCCGCCTGCTGAATCAGCTTCTGCTCTGTTTGAATGGCGATTGGCACATCACCGCTTTTCATGGCAGCCTTTTCTGCTAGTGTCAGCTCTGGCGGAAAACCAATGGCATACACATCACGAACTGTCACATCATGACCATTGTTTAAAAGAGTGCTCACGACAAGATCTAATAAAGTTTGATTTAAACTTTGCTGCGGATGTGCAAATATGATTAGATGGTTCATCTCATAGCCTCCTAAGTGGTCATCTGTCTCATTATGGCATGCACCTGAATCCTATTCAATCCTATATTGGAAATAATAGGTTGGGAAAATAAAAAGCGACGGCTTCAAAAAGCAATCGCTCATGTAAAACGTTTATTTTTTTCTAAAAGCAAGTCCAAGTGCAATAAGGGCAACGACTAGAGCGGCAATGGACAGACCAAGAACAAGTGGTGAGGAAGAAGTAGAGGCAGTCTCGGATGCCTGTTCTTCTTTTGGTTTTTCTTGACCATGTGCATCTGTTACGGTATTAGATGCGACAATGTTTGTGATGGAGTGAGGTTTATCAGCATCTTTATCGCCAGTCCATTCCACAACCGTTCCATCCTTATAATATTGATACGCATCCCATTTGGCTTCGCCTGCTTTTTCAGGGTTTTTTGCCACAAACACGAATTGCTGGAACTGCCCCGCAAGCACACCATCGCCTGTTGCTTCCCAAGTGACTCTTGTGACCTTGCCATCTTTCTCTTCAGTCGTTGTTTTCCAGCCGGGTACTGGCTCGTACTGTTGGAATTCTACGCCTTTAGGCATTGTGATGACAACCTTTGTTGTCGGACTGTCGCTTTCAGAAGGCACTTTTAACGTATAAGTTTCCCAAGCGTTTGTCGCAGATGTATCAGGTTTGACGGTCACGTGTGCACTCACAGGAATCGCCAGTAAAAATGAAGCAAGAAGCATTGGTAATAAAGCTTTCACATATTTTTTCATTTAAGATGAACTCCTTTTTTAGTTTCTTCTAATAAATGTGGTATTGATGTTCTCAAAAGAACCAGTTAACGCATGTATGTCTATTTTCCAAGTGCCCTTTTCATTTAATAAAAGATTTTCAGCAGAGAAATGGCCATTCTTTAATCGTTTCAGCTGAAATTCATTCGGCGTTTCATCACCGAATAGGGCCACTTTATGAATCTTGGCTGTCACTGATTGAATGTCTGTGATCGTTTGTCCATCCTTCTTCGTAAATGCCACCTCAAATGTGTTTTTTCCAGGGGCATTCGGGGTAATGCTCAAGGACACAATGTCACGATGCTCGACCTGATTGGCTCCAAAGAATGGCTCTGGCGCAGGCGGAGGAGGACTTGGAATATTCGTGAATACGGCTGTTAATAACAAAATAGCGACCCCAATCATCCATTCTGCTCGTAAAGATATGTTTCGTTTCTGCTTCTTTTCCCATCTCAGCATTAGGTAATGGACAAGTCCAAGAAGGCCCATGATGATAAATAAACCAAGCTTGATTAAGAAAGTACGTCCATACGCTGATTGGAAGAGAGCATCAAACGATTGCAAAATAAAGATCGCATTCACGAACCCTGAAAACACAATGAGTCCAACTGAGAGCAGTGCCCACGGATGAAAGGCTGTCAGGGTGCTACGTATGAGCGGCTGGTCTTCATTTGGCAGCTTCTTCATCAAAAGAAGGACAATCGCTGTTAAACCGCCGACCCAAATGGATGCAGAAACGAGATGGATGAAATCAAGTGACGTTGTCAGTATTTTATTATCTGTTGCGGCTGGATGACCGATTTGCGCTTTCAGCCAAAGGAGCACAGTGAAAATGAGCAGTGGAAACAGCCAGACCCGGAAGGAAGTGAAGTTTCCTTTTTTCATCGCCACCATCGTCCAGATCGTCAGAAGAACAAATGACGCCATGAGCATCATCCACAGACTTCCACCAGAAGTCGACGCAATGGTTTCTTTTAAAAGCGATGGTTGAAATGCCCCTAAAAAGGACACGTCTGCTGCTGATCTTGTTTGAATTGGCAGCTGGAACAAAAGTGCTCCGCCCATCATGATCAGTGAAATGGTCAGAAGCCGCTTCATTCGTTTGGCTAATATGTCTGTCATCGCCGCTTTAAACCAAAGGAGTCCAAACAAAATGGTCCCGAGGAATAAGCTGAACGATGTATACAGAAAGGCTTTGTCGATGGTCGAAGCCAAATCAATTGATTCATTCGCTTGCGCCTGATCCAATTGATCGAATCCGCCATCTGCTTTTCCAATACTAAACGGGATCATGCCAGAAACAGAGTGCCCATCGGCTGATACCGCATTCCACTGAATGGTGTAAATCCCTTTTGGTAAATTCTTTTTTAAAGCCGCTTCCATGATCTTTTGATCTTTGATGACCGTATCTCCTTGATCCACACGATCCCCTTTTGCATTTAACACCTTAATGGCATGAAATCCGCTTTCGATTCCTTCACTGAAGGTGATAGAGACGGAAGGAGGCTGCTGATCAAGCTCTTCATTCGCCGCAGGATTCGAGCTCACCACATATGCATGAGCCGATGCCTCCTTTGGTATGAAAAAAGAGAGCATGACGATCAGTACCAGAAGCCACTTACTATATGTCAACAATGTGAATAACCGCCTTTCTACCTATGAAAATATCTCATGTATCAGAAAGAAAGCGGCAGTAAACTGTGAGTCACAGAAAAAACCGCTCTTTCTAGTGTACCGCCTACTCTAAAAGGTAAACGAAACAAATAGCAAGATGGTTCACTTTTTCTGTGTCCTGTCTGCGCAGACGTTTCTTGAATGAATAGGTTTGATCAATATAAGCCTATTCGATTTAAGAAGAGGAAACAAGAAGAGACCATTTGAAATTTGTGAAATTCCAATGAATTTTGTGCCAAAACAACGGCAGATTCCCCTTTTCACTCATGATCATTTATGATCTTCCAATGATTTCACATCATTTTTCAATTTTGTCACACACTATGTGACAAAGTGACATTTAGTTTCAATTGAAGGGAAAGTGAAAGCGTTTTACGATAGGTATAAGGGCTTCACTGACACTTGTTCTTATATCTTTTGACCTATAAATCCCTGAACTAAGGGAAAGAAGAAAGGGGTTTTCACAGATGCAGGAAAAAAGCGGATTCCGCGTAAAAGTACAGCGCTTTGGAAGCTATTTAAGCGGCATGATTATGCCGAATATTGGTGCATTTATTGCTTGGGGACTGATTACAGCTCTGTTCATTCCGAGTGGTTATCTTCCAAATGAACAGTTAGCGACACTCGTTGGACCAATGATTAACTACTTACTGCCGCTATTAATTGGTTACACAGGCGGTAAACTCGTCTATGACCATCGAGGCGGAGTGCTCGGTGCTACGGCTACGATTGGGGTCATTGTTGGCTCAGACATTCCAATGTTTTTAGGTGCCATGATCATGGGACCACTTGGCGGTTATCTCATTAAGAAAATCGACCAGCTGTTCAAAGACCGAATCAAATCAGGCTTTGAAATGCTTATCAATAACTTTACGGCTGGTATCCTTGGTGCCATTCTTGTTGCCATTGCATTCTACGCAATTGGCCCAGTGGTATTAGGCCTTAACAAAGCCCTTGCCGCAGGTGTAGATATCATTGTCAATGCACATTTACTTCCGCTGGCAAGTATCTTCATTGAACCAGCGAAAGTATTGTTCTTAAACAATGCGATTAACCAAGGTATTTTAGGTCCTTTAGGGGTGGAGCAAGCAGCGAAGACGGGTCAATCTATCCTGTTCTTGCTTGAAACAAACCCTGGACCGGGTTTAGGTGTTCTTCTTGCGTATATGTTCTTTGGACGAGGGAATGCGAAGCAGTCTGCACCAGGTGCGATTATCATTCAATTCTTAGGGGGAATTCATGAAATTTACTTCCCGTACATCCTAATGAAGCCAAAACTCATTTTGGCTGTCATTGCAGGTGGGGCAAGTGGTGTTCTGACTTTCACATTATTAAATGCAGGTTTAAAGGCTGTCCCATCACCAGGCAGTATTATTGCGCTTATGATTATGTCACCAAAAGGCGGTCATCTTGCCGTTTTAGCAGGTGTTGTGGTGGCAGCCATCGTATCCTTCCTTGTCGCTTCTGTCATTTTGAAAACATCAAAAGCAGTTGACGAAGACTTAACAGCAGCAACCGAAAAGATGCAAGACATGAAAGGAAAGAAAAGTGCAGCAGCAGCAGCTCTCACAGCGCAAAAGGAAGGTGCGGAAGCAAACGAGCAAGCAGCATCTCCGCATGATATCCATCCAGATGACGTGAACAAAATCATCTTTGCCTGTGATGCAGGAATGGGCTCAAGTGCGATGGGCGCTTCCATTTTAAAGAACAAAGTAAAAAAGGCAGAGCTTGATATTGATGTGACAAACACATCCATCAGCAACATCCCAGATGATGCCGATGTGGTCTTTACCCATAAAGATTTAACAGACAGAGCCAAGGCAAAACTGCCGGGAGCTGTGCATATCTCAGTTGATAATTTCTTAAACAGCCCAAAATATGATGAGCTGATTGAGAAATTGAAAAAATAACATGACGAAACGGGTTGAGTCCAATTTTTCCTAATTGAACTCCCCGTTTTGGTTGTTTTCCTGATTTTTTATTCTAAAAAAGGTGTGTGATCATTCATGAAACAAGTTCTTTCAAAAGACAATATTTTTCTAAACGAACAAGCAGGCTCTAAAGAGGAAGCCATTAAAAAAGCAGGAGAAGTCCTAGTGGCAAACGGCTATGTCACGAGCGATTATGTGGACAAAATGTTTGAAAGAGAAAAGATCTCTTCTACATTTATGGGCAACGGGATTGCGATTCCTCATGGCACTGAAGAGGCCAAAGCGGCTGTCCTGCATTCAGGGATTTCCATCATCCAAATTCCAGATGGCGTTGAATATGGAGAAGGAAATGTAGCGAAAGTCGTATTTGGCATCGCTGGGAAAAACAATGAGCATCTCGATATTCTATCTCAAATTGCGATTGTCTGTTCAGAAGAAGAAAATGTAGAACGCATCATTCATGCAAAGGATCAGGATGAACTGATCGCCATCTTTAACGAGGTGAACTAGCATGAAGGCACTTCATTTTGGAGCAGGGAATATCGGCAGAGGATTTATTGGGTCTTTGTTAAAAGCATCAGGCTTTGAGCTTGTGTTTACGGATGTAAATGAAGCGGTCATCAACGAGTTGAATGAAAGAGGAGAATACACGGTTGAACTCGCAGCACCAGGGCAGAAACAAGAAGTGGTAGGTCCTGTGTCAGCAATCCATTCCTCGCAAAACCGAGCGGCATTAACAGAGGCTGTTGCCACAGCCAATTTGATTACGACAGCCGTTGGACCAGCTGTATTGAAGATCATTGCTTCATCTATTGCTGAAGGGCTAAAACAAAAAAAGCCTGACCATCTCATCAACATTGTGGCCTGTGAGAACATGATTGGGGGCAGCTCTCATTTAAAAGAAGCTGTTTTTTCCTATTTGACATCAGATGAACAAGAAGCGATATCGCAAACAGTGGGTTTTCCAAACGCTGCTGTTGATCGAATTGTTCCGATTCAGCATCATGAGGACATTCTCAAAGTGTCAGTTGAGCCATTTTTCGAGTGGGTCATTGATGAGACTGGTTTTGTGGGAGAAGTTCCTAAAATTGACGGAGCAACCTTTGTACAAGATTTGACGCCATATATTGAGCGGAAGCTCTTCACTGTCAACACAGGACATGCCCTAGCTGCATACGTCGGTTATCAGCAGGGCGTTCAGACGATCAAAGAAGCTGTCGACACACCAGAGATTCGCCAAGTTGTCGAAGGGGCCCTTCATGAAACGGGCAGCTATTTAATTGACACATATGGCTTTCAACAGGAAGAGCATGATGCGTATATTCAAAAAATCATCAAACGATTTGAGAATGCTTTTATTTCCGACGAAGTGACTCGTGTCGCACGCTCTCCGCTTAGAAAGCTAGGTGCAGATGACCGCTTGATCGGTCCAGCGAAAAAAATCAAACAGCCTGTCTACTTAATCAAAGGCATTGCCGCAGCTTTGGCATACGATTTTGCAGAAGACGAAGAAGCTGTTCGTCTGCAGGCATTAAGGAAAGAAAAAGGCGTTGAAGGTGTGCTCCAAGAAGTATGTGGACTACAGCCTAAAGACGAACTTTATCAATCTATTCTCAAGGAAACAGTTCTATAATTAGAAAATCCCTTTCCATCATGTGAAAGGGATTTTTTATGACTTTTTCAATACTTTTCCCCGTTTGACGATATATGAAAGTAAGGGGGAATAGAACATGGGAAAGAAAGTGTTTTCTTCGAGAGGTGTCTTTTTTCAATTAACGTCGGCCATTATCGTCATCACCATTTTAACAGGCGGACTTGTTGGCACAACAGGGTATTTATTAGCGAAGAATGTATTAATTGATTCGGGAAAAGCAGATTTAAAACACATCGTCAGTGGAGCGATGGCCACACTTGAACAATTGAATGATCGTGTGGAGAAAAAAGAATTGACGCTTGAACAGGCGCAGGAGAGCATGGCAAAGGCTTCTCAGTTGTGGCGAGTGAAGTGCGGAATTTAGCTGAGCAGACCAAACAGTCAGCAGTCCAAATACAGCAGATGATTCAGGGCATTAAAGAGGAAACGACGGCAACAGCCGGCATCATGTCGAGCACAATGGAGCGTTTTGCCGAGTTAGATGAGGCTGTTCACGCAACAGAACAAGAATTTAATACCATCTCTACATCGATTTCACAAACCATCGTTGAAACGAATGCAATGACAAAAGAGCTGAATGCATTGCTGGAGCAAAACGATCTGATCACAAAAGCGATGCACGGTGCCGTCAATATTTCTCAAGAAAATGCAGCCGCTATTGAAGAAATAACAGCATCTACAGACGAACAAGTCACAGCGATCTCCAATGTGGCGAAGGCAGCAGAAAGACTCAATGAGTTGAGTATGCGATTAAATCAGGATATTGCGCGTTATCGGCTTTAATGGAGCACAAAAAAAACGAACCTTCGATTGGGGGTTCGTTTTTTAGCTATGTGAGCAAGAATTTATACGGTCTTTGCACGTTTCGCCTGTCGTTTTTGTTGTGTTTGAAATGCACGCCAAGCTTTCCAAGCATTTGCACATAGCAGCCCTGTGAGTAAGTAGGATAAGCTGTTAAATAAATAGAAGTCCACACACGATACAACCGCACAGAGAATGCCAAAGATGATTTGATCTCGATTCTTTGCTGGGGATGTGGGTGGATCAGTCAGCATGAAGAATGCAAGAAACAAGACAGCGTTCAGATAGGGCGTAATAAAGGCAGATGAAGCATCCGCTAAGCCGATAAATCCAAATATAAGGTGAATGAGACCGTATGTTGCTAAAAAGGCGAAAACTTGCGGGAATTTTTGTACGCGGTTTGTGACCAAATAGCCGCCGGCTACCACAAGTAATATGGTCCACCAAGGGAGTAGAGACATGCCGCCCCACCAGCTTTGATTCGAAGAAAATAAAATGATCGAGAGCCATAGACCGAATGCGGCTGGATTCAAAATCGGTTTCTTTTGATAAGTGATGAAATGCTTAGATAAAATGGCTGCTGCGGCTGTGAAAACCGATATAGCAAATGAAGTGGCTGGACTGAGGACAAGCCCAATGATCAGCCCTGTCAGCAGAGCGCCATCAGGGAATGTTTGCTTTTTATTTTTCCAAATCAATCTTGAAATCAAAGTATCGAGAAGCATAGCTGTTCCAATGGTTGTGGCAACGGTGGTGATGCCACTTAGAAATCCTGTATGAAGACTTCCAATCAACAGGGAAAACAGAAGCGTAACAATGGCATAGCGTTTCGGTGTTCGAATGTAAGCCTTTAGTGGACGAGATGGAGGTGATGCCGACTGTTTGATGATCTTTTGATCTGTGACAGGTGGTGCTTTTGCTATTTGTGATGGGTTTAATTCCATGATTGAACCTCCTTCATCTCCGGTGTTGTGGTGATATCGACATGTTTATTTATCATGACGGCAGGCAACTCATTTTCAGTTAAAAAAGCATAACCTTCTTTCTCGCCTAATATAAAGGCGGCTGTTGAAAGACTATCAGCAAGCATCCCAAGTGGTGCAATGACCGTACAGCTTAATAAACTTTTTTCAGACAGCTTGGTTTGAGGGTGAATTAAATGGTGCGTATGAGGGTCATCACGGCTGATTCGTTCATAGCTTCCTGATGTACAAATCGCACAATTTGTTGTTTGAATGACCATCATATTGGTCTGCTTCTGAATGGGATGACGAATGCCAATAGACCATTCCTCTTGGTATTCATTAAAACCAGATACCAATACATCCCCCCCAGCATTCATCATAAAGCCTTCCCATGCTTCAAGCTCTTTTGCTGCCAGGTCACACGCAAATCCTTTTGCAATGGAACCGAAGTCGAGAATGAGCGGCTTTTCCAAGTAGATTGTTCGATTCTCTTCGTTTAACTTGATGTCACGATAATGAACGGAGGCATCTGGCACGTGTGACGTATAGGTTTGTCCTGTCATGTACATGCGATTGAATCCTTTTTCTTCCATTACTTTTCCGATGGTGGGATCATACCTGCCATTTGTTAACTCAGCTAACTCTAGCGCATAGGCTGTCAAATCAAAGAGCATTTCACTGACAAATACCTCTTGGCGGGGCTGATTTGACAAATTCATCACTTCAGAATCGGATCTGAAACGGCTAAATTTACGCTCGATTTCATAAAAAAGTGAAAAGGCACGGTCCATATCTGCTAAAACGGCTTGTCTATCTTTTTCATACGCAACCACTTGAATATCGATGACAGTTCCCATCGCTAGCATGGACTTTTGAATAGTCGTCAGTTTTTGTCGTTTTAACTGTTTCATGATGAAGTCTCCTCTCTAAGCCTTGGCCTGCTCTAATGCCTGAGCTACTGCTGTTTCAAAATCCTGTGTACTTAATGTTGCACCACTTACTGTATCTACATCAGCGCTTTGTCTGATGACCACTTGATTAGGTAATGATGAAATGGAGCTTTGCCCATATCTTGTGTTATCACTAGTAATTTCTACAGCAGTGATGGCTCCTTGCTTGATCGTAACGGATACGCTAATAGATCCAATTTCATTTGATCCAGTTCCTGAATAAGTCCCGTCTTGGAGCTCAGATTCTGAGCTGGTATCTTCTGTTTGAGTTGTAAGAGTAGCTGATGTGCTAGATGTATTGTTTGAAGAAGCGTCTTCTTGTGTATCTTCTTGTGTATTTGATTGTGTTGTCTGAACGGCTTGGGCGTGATGGGTAGCTGCATAACCAGTGATGTATAAGCTGCTGATGGCTGCGGTGCAGAGACTAATCATTTTCTTATTCATTTTTGCCATGATGTTTTCTACCTCCTATTATTGTCTACTTTATAGAAGAAGTTTGAACAAACCATGAACAAGAAAAGAACTTTTTAGATAATGTGCACCTGGATGTAGAATCGAAAGAAAGCGGCCACAAATTACAGAAAAGACTGTCGAGATTCTCTCAACAGCCTTGAAAGGTGAAGCCTATGATGGTTATAGATAAAATGGTGTTGTATTTATGAAATAGTTCTCAACTGCTTTGTCACCAATCCAGCGAGAAACGCACAGACTGTGTAGATGATGACCCAAATGAAAAAGGATTCATTTCCACCAATATAAGTGAACATCAGGGTCACACTCGCTAACAGTACAATCAAAGTAGGAATCCAAACGTTTTTCAAAAGCAACGTGCCGAAAGTACCAATCAGCCCAGAGATAATGGGAAAGCCGAATACAATGAATAATACAAAAACAGCCATATGGATATCTCCTTTTCATGACATTCATGATTTACATCAAAACATATAAGACCGCCGCAGCCATATGCGGAAGGGCAAAGATGATAAAAAGAAAAGCCGTATCAAGACGCCGCATGCGGTGCTCTTTTGTTTCAGTGTGATAGGCTGCTCGCGTTTCTTCCCCATTTGTCCATGCCCCCATTAAGAAACCAGATACAACGATTCCAATAATAGAGATTCCTCCACTGACCCACCCAATCCATTCGTGGTGCTGTAGAAGGAAGGACATACTGCAAATGACAATCATTGAGCCAACACCAGCATAAAAAGCTTTTTTTCTCATTACGCTTCACTCCTTCGATCGAGTATTAGGAGATCGCATCACATATTTCAATGAAATGACCATCAGGATCAGACACATAAGCGACCGTTTGCCCCCATGGTTTCTTTGCCGGTTCTTTCACGACAGGTACCCCTTTTTCTTTCATGAATGCAATCGTTTGATCCACGTCATCCACAACAAAGCCAATCTCAAACGTTTGAGACGAGCTATTCGCATCTGGAACGGGCAACCCAAGGGCATCTTTCACATCTTGGCGTGAATTAATGGATAAGGTCACTTCTCCTGTATCGAATTCAACATAGGATTCAACTCTTAATTTAATAGGGAAACCAAGTACATGATGGTAGAAATGAATACTCGCTTCAACATCATGTACATATAGAATGGTATATTTCATTTTCATGTGAAAAGCTCCTTTCTTCATATACGTGTCAAAACCGGAAAGGTTTCCCACCAATTTTACCACATAGGAAATAAGGTTTGTTTTATTCCAAAAAAATCAATATTTTTAGCTCAATCGTCTTGAAAAACAAAATGTGGTGTCATATGATAAAAATGTAAAATGAGAAAAAATAGGGGGAAATCTGTATGTTGAAAAAAATCATGGTGGCTGTCTTGTCTTTAGGTCTTTTACTTAGCTTTACACAAGTCGACACGCACACAGCGGATGCAAAGACAGTCAAGTACAAAAACTGCAAAGCGCTCAACAAGGTTTATAAAGGCGGAGTGGCGATCAGCAAAAATACGAAAAACAAAGGTGGAAAAACAAGGTACAAGCCTTATGCATCAAAAGCGCTTTACCTAAAAAATAAACACCTTGACCGCGATAAAGACGGCATTGCGTGTGAACGCTAAGAAGATATGAAAAGACCTGTGACAGGGTCTTTTTTCTATGGGATCAAACTCGTTCCTTTGTGCCATCTTCGTCTTTATATTAAAATAAAGGTAGATTCAAAAAATGATACAAAGTGGGGTACTCAATTTGTCAACACAAGCTGATAAGAAAGACATCCGATTGATTGCCATTGATATGGATGGCACGCTGTTAAACAGTGAGCACGTCATTCCTGAGGAAAATAAACAAGCCATTAAAGAAGCAGAAGCAAAAGGGGTTCATGTGGTGATTAGCACAGGGCGTACGCTGATGACATGCCGAGAGTTGGTCGAGCCGCTTCAGCTTTCTTCCTATCTTGTGACAGCCAACGGAAGTGAAATTTGGGATTCGAATTTCCAGCTGATTGAACGAGAACTGCTGCATCCCGATCACGTTCAAATGATGTGGGATTTAAAAAACAGGTACGAAACCGATTACTGGGCTTCCACTGTGGATAAGGTGTGGAGAGGTGAATTTCCAGAACGCATTCATGACCACGAATGGTTGAAATTCGGCTTTGATATTCATGACGATGACGTTCGTGAGGAAGTACTCAATACATTGAAAACAAATGAGCATCTAGAGATTACAAATTCAAGTCCAACCAATATCGAAGTCAATGCGGCAGGTATTAACAAAGCTGCGGCTCTTGCGAAAGTAGCAGAACGAATTGGCTGTACAATGGATAACGTCATGTCACTTGGCGACAGCCTAAATGATATGGCCATGATTCAAGAAGCCGGATTAGGCATTGCGATGGGGAATGCACAAGAAGTCGTGAAAGAAGCCGCTGATTGGATTACCGCTCCTCATACCGAGCACGGTGTAGCAAAAGCTATACAACATTGGGTGCTGTCTAAATAGAGGAGAAGGATGAAATGGATGCATTTCATCAAACATCTTCATAACCATTAGAAAAAAGCGAGAGGACATTCCCTCTCGCTTTTTTGTTTTCTTCTAGTTCTATGGTTATGTTTTCTGACAATTTAATGTGAAGTGTGTCCAAAGCTGATATAATCAATATAAATTCGAATATTCGGACTTTTGATTCCGTTTTTCGGAACGATAAGGAGGGTTCCTATGTATCAAGTGGATATCAATTGTGATTTGGGAGAAAGCTTTGGTCCATACACAATCGGTTCAGATGAACAAATTCTTGAATATGTCACCTCAGCCAACATTGCTTGCGGTTTTCATGCGGGAGATCCAACGGTCATGAGAAAGACGGTCAGAATGGCGCTGGATAAAGGGGTTCAAATCGGTGCGCATCCAGGCTTGCAGGATTTAGCCGGCTTTGGCAGACGTCCAATGGCCATCTCGCCAGACGAAGCCTATGATCTCGTCATCTATCAAATTGGTGCGCTATCAGCCTTTCTAAAAGCAGAAGGCGGCACGATGCAGCACGTCAAACCACACGGTGCCCTCTACAACATGGCGGCTGAAAATACTGAATTATCTGAATATATTGCGAAGGCTGTATATGATGTAAATCCGAATCTTGTGTTATTTGCGCTGTCAGGCAGTGAACTTGCGTCAGCAGGGGAAAGAATCGGCCTTCAAGTGGCACATGAAGTTTTTTCTGATCGAACATATCAACCAGATGGAACACTGACATCGCGCCGAAAGCCTCATGCACTGATTGAAGAAGATGACATGGCGGTGCAGCAGGTTATTCGTATGGTCATAGAAGGAAAGGTTCGTACAGTTCAAGGGGAAGATATTCAGCTCAAAGCAGATACGGTTTGCATTCACGGAGACGGCAGTCATGCACTTCAATTTGCAAAAACCATTACAGCGAAGCTAAAAGAAGCCAACATTCAACTTAAAGCCTTTCAATAATTCGTCAACAAAGGGGGAAACAACATGAAAAGAGAAAAAGTCAAAAACATACAGTCATCAAAGGGGAACCGTTCTATGCTGATGGGCGCAGCCTTTTTAATGGCTACGTCCGCCATCGGACCGGGATTTTTAACACAAACAACGGTTTTCACACAGCAGCTTGCAGCCAGCTTTGGATTTGTCATTTTGATCTCCATTGTGTTAGACATTTTTGCACAAACGAATGTATGGCGTATCATTGCCGTCTCGGAAAAACGAGGACAGGACATTGCGAATATGGTGCTGCCCGGCCTCGGTTATGTGCTAGCCTTTTTGATCGTCATCGGCGGGCTTGCCTTTAATATTGGAAATATCGCCGGTGCTGGGCTAGGTTTTCAGGTGATTTTCGGTGTCGATCCACGGATTGGCGCAGGGGTCAGTGCTGTTATTGCCATTCTTATTTTTGTCATCAAAGAAGCTGGAAAAGCGATGGATCGTTTTACGCAGATCGCCGGGTTTGTCATGATTGGTCTCATGCTGTATGTGGCGATTTCAACAGCGCCGCCTGTTGGAGAAGCAGCAGTGAGAACGTTCGTCCCAGAGAAAATTGATATTTTATCCATTGTGACACTTGTAGGGGGAACGGTTGGCGGCTATATCGTCTTTGCTGGCGGTCATCGCCTGCTGGATGCTGGCATCAAGGGGAAGGAATCCTTGCCGCAAGTGACGAAAAGCTCCATATTCGGTGTCCTCATCACGTCGGTTATGCGTGTAGCACTCTTTTTGGCCACATTAGGAGTGGTCGCAAAAGGCTTGCAAATTGATCCATCGAACCCGCCTGCTTCTGTTTTTCAATTAGCATCTGGGAATATCGGGTATAAAATGTTCGGGGTTATTATGTGGGCTGCCGCCATTACCTCGGTCATTGGCGCAGCATACACATCTGTCTCCTTCTTTAAAACCTTTTCACCAAAAATTGAGCAAAATCAACGCGGCATTATCATCGGATTTATTGCGCTATCGACCCTTTGTTTTATTACGATTGGACGACCTGTCAATATCTTGATTTTGGTTGGGGCGATCAATGCATTGATCTTGCCGCTTGCACTAGGAACATTGCTGATTGCAGCCTATAAAAAAGAGATTGTCGGTGATTATCGTCATCCATTCTTTTTGACAGCAGCTGGTGCATTTGTGGTCATCATCATGGCGATTATGGGCGGATATACCATCATGAATGAAATTCCGAAACTATGGAGCTGATCACATGAAAGCATATCAAACCTATAAGCCGTCACAAATAAGGGAATTGATTCGTAAGCAGAAGATCACAGAACCAACGGCTGGCTTTGCTGAGGGATTTGCGCAAGCCAACTTAA
This sequence comes from Bacillus xiamenensis, assembly GCF_001857925.1. NCBI lineage: Bacteria > Bacillati > Bacillota > Bacilli > Caryophanales > Bacillaceae > Bacillus > Bacillus xiamenensis. The sequence continues at coordinate 1,156,594 of NZ_CP017786.1, read as the reverse complement.
TGATCGTCAAAAAAGAGCTGGCCTTCGATTTTCTTTTATTTTGTCAGCGGAATCCGGCTTCGTGCCCTTTGCTTGATGTGCTCGACCCAGGTGATCCAGTGCCAAGGCGTTCAGCACCTGATGCGGATATTCGAACGGATTTCCCTAAATATCGTGTTTACAAAAAAGGGGTTCTTCAAGAAGAGGTAACAGATATTTCTTCCTATTGGGAGGATGATATGGTGGGCTTTCTCATCGGATGCAGCTTTACGTTTGAGCATGCACTGATGCTGAATGACATTCCTGTCCGCCATATTGAAGACGGTCATAATGTACCAATGTATCAAACGAACATTCCATGTGAAAGGGCAGGTGTATTCCATGGTCCGATGGTTGTCAGTATGAGGCCGATCCCAGCGCATCAAGTCACAAGAAGTGTTCAGGTGACGTCTAGATTCCCATCGGTACATGGCGGTCCTATCCATATAGGTGATCCAGCTGTGATTGGCATTGAACATGTAGATCAACCAGACTTTGGAGAACCATCTGTGATCAAAGAAGGAGAAGTCCCGGTGTTTTGGGCATGCGGTGTGACGCCGCAAGCCATTGTCATGCACACAAAGCCAGACATTGCGATCACCCATGCACCCGGTCATATGTTTATCACAGATGTAAGAGATCAAAAGCTCGGTGTCCTGTAGAAAGAGAGGTGTCATAAAAGTGGCATTTTCAACGATAAAAGATTCGATCACTTTTCACCCGCTAGGAGATGCAGCGATTGTCATCCAAGCAGGGGCCGACATACGTGAAGACATACATGAGCGTGTGAAGCAGCTGTTCTCATGTATTGAACAGCATCCATTCGACGGATATGTTGAAGCTGTTCAGGCCTTTACAAACGTGACCGTCTTTTATGAGCCGTATACGGTGTATCAATCTGCTCAGCTTCAACAACGTGATATGTCTCCGTATGAATGGGTCCAAGCCTATATTGAAAAACTGCTTGAAGACAAATGGCAGGAAGGGATTCAGTCAAATCGCCGCACCGTCGATATTCCTGTATGCTATGGAGGAGAGCTGGGTCCTGATTTAGAAGAGGTTGCCTGTATCAACGATTTAACGCCTGAAGAAGTCGTGCGAATTCACACAGCCGGGACGTATCTTGTCTATATGATTGGATTTGCCCCGGGGTTTCCGTTTTTAGGCGGGCTTTCTGAAAAAATTGCAGCCCCGCGCAGAGAAACACCAAGAATGTCGATTCCAAAAGGGTCTGTGGGCATTGCGGGGAAGCAGACAGGCGTTTACCCAATTTCCACACCAGGAGGCTGGCAGCTCATTGGACAAACCCCGCTGCCATTGTTTCGGCCAGATGATGAGAGTCCAAGTCTATTGAAGGCAGGGGATGAGGTTAGATTTGTCCAAATGTCTGAAAAGGAATTTTTCAGCATGAAGGAGGCAGAACGTTGAGTATTCATGTCGTCAAGCCAGGAATGTTCACCACCATTCAAGATAAAGGGAGAAAAGGCTACCAGAAGTATGGCGTGTTAACGAGCGGCGGCATGGACCCGCTCTCACTGCGAATCGCCAACATCCTCACTGGGAATCAAGAAAACGAAGCCGTACTGGAAATAACTTTGATGGGACCGGGTCCTGTGTTTACAAGTCAGAAGGATCAGCTGGTTGCAGTGACTGGTGCTGACGTGGAGATTGATATTGATGGGGAACAAGCCCCTCTATGGAAACCGCTCTTCATTCGGGCAGGAAGTACGATCACCTTTGGACCTTGTAAGAGGGGATGCCGTTCCTACCTCGCCGCAGCAGGTGGATTTGACGTGGAGCCAGTCATGCAGAGCAAAAGCACCTATGTGAGAGCGAGGATAGGCGGGCTAGAAGGTCGTCCGCTAGAAAAAGGCGACGTTTTGCCTGTTGGAGAGCCATCACCTCTAGCCAGTAGCCTATTTCAAATGCTAAAAAGCAAAGTGACACGCGGGGCATACAGCGCGCCAGATTGGACAGTCAACCATGCTCATTTTTTGCCGCTGCGGAAATCCCCAGTGATTCGGGTGCTTGCCGGCAGACATCTATGTGATTTTCAGAAAGAATCGCAGCAGGCTTTTTTTGAGCGGCCTTATCAGGTCACGCCCCAATCAGACCGCATGGGATGCAGATTGAAGGGGGAACCCATTCGCTTAAAACAAAAGCTGGAATTAATTTCAGAAGCTGTTGCCTTCGGCTCTATTCAAATCCCTCCTGACGGCCAGCCGATTATTTTGCTGGCAGATCGACAAACAACAGGCGGATATCCGCGTATTGGTGAGGTGGCAACAGTCGATTTGCCGCTCATTGCACAGGCGATGCCTGGGGCGAATCTGACTTTTCAACAAATCGACCGTCAGGAAGCAGAGCAGGCCTTATTTAGTCAAGAGGCAGACATTAAAGAACTAACCACACGATTAAAGCTGGAAACATTTTCATTTTAGAAAAGGTGAGGAACATGCAAAACACAAATAAAACCGTTGTGAAATCAATGGAGATTTTGCGGCTTTTTATCACACACGAACAATTAACGTTAAATGACATGATTGAGCTGTCCAAGATGCCGAAAACATCTGTACACCGCATGGCAAGCTCATTAGCCGATATGGGGCTATTAGAAAAGCAGGCTTCAGGTGTTTACCGATTGGGATTGATGTTTCTTGAATACGGCCAGCTTGTAGCCGATCGCCTTGATATTCGGAAAATTGCAAGGCCTTTTATGGAAAGTTTGCGTGATGAGGTAGGGGAAGCCGTACAGCTCATTATTCGTGAAGGAGATGAAGCCATTTACGTTGAAAAAATCGAAGGAACGCAGCCTGTCCGGCTTTATACCGCAGTCGGCAGGCGATCTCCATTATATGCGGGAGCCTGTGCAAGAAGCATCCTTTCCTTTTTACCAGAGAAAGAGAGACTGGCTTATATTGACTCCATTGAGCTTGGCAAAATCGGAATTGGGACCATTACGGATAAAGATGTCCTGCGAAGTATGCTAGAGGAATCGAATAAGCGAGGCTATACGTTAAGCTATTCAGAACTTGAAAACTATACAGCAGCTATCGGAGCGCCGATTTTCAATCATCACGGGGAAGTGGCAGCAGGGATTAGCATTGCAGGATTTGAAGCGGGTTATCAAAAGGAACGGCTTCCTTACTTAATTGAGCAGGTCAAAAAAGCCGCCAGCGGCATTTCGAAAGAATTAGGTTTTTCAACTGAACAATAAAAATCCAATGACCGTAAAGATCATTGGATTTTTTTATATGATGGATTAGAATGTTTTTCCTAAAGCTTTTGCACGTTCGATTGCATCTGCTTTAATTTGCTCTGCTTTATCAGGCTCAGCATTGTGACCTTCAACAATAAGACCTTCGAAAGAAGGAATTCCGAAGAAGCTTGCAATTGTACCAAGGTAACGGTGACCTGCTTCAAGCTCAGCAGCAGGACCTTCAGAGTAGTATCCGCCACGTGCTTGGATGTGTAGTGCTTTTTTGTCTGTTAGTAATCCAACAGGACCTTGCTCAGTGTATTTGAATGTTTTACCAGCTACAGCAACAGAGTCGATGTATGCTTTCAAAACTGGTGGGAATGAGAAGTTCCAAAGTGGTGAAACAAATACATATTTGTCAGCAGAAACGAATTGATCGCTTAATTCGTTTAGGCGAGCAACTTTCGCTTGCTCTTCAGCTGAAAGTGTATCGAAGCCAGCACCAGATTGAAGCTTGCCCCATCCAGAGAATACATCTGCATCAATGTGAGGGATATGTTCTTTGTACAAATCAATATGTACAACCTCGTCACTTGGATTTGCTTCCTTATAAGATTCGATAAATGCTTTAGCAGTCGCCATACTGTAAGAAACTGTTTCATCATGCGGATGTGCAGTGATGTATAAAACTTTTGCCATGATTCATTCAATCCTTTCTGTTTCGGGTATTTTTTAGCGTATCCCAAGAATACGCTGAATATGTGGCATCTTTATTCATATTGGAATGCTATGAAAAAGATGTAACAAGCACAGTTACATAAAAACTGATATTTTCATTGTAATCACAATATAGTTTGAAGTCAAGGTATAAAGTCTTGAAATCAAGATAAAAAGTTTGTAAATTTTTCTGAAAGGCGTTGGAACACCCGTTTAAGCAAAAAAGCCTACTCCCATTGAACAAAAAATGGGTCAATATCGCAAGTAAAGTGTTTGTAAATGCACTCATCCTATGCCTTTGAAAAAAAGGTGGATACCCATAAGCCATCTGCTACAAGCATCTGTTCTGATTTTTCGTATATATAAGAGAAGGCATGAGAGAGTGAGGGATAAGAGTGGGACGATCCTATGTTGCGATTGGAGATTCCTTAACGGTTGGGGTGGGGGCTCGTTTATTTGGCGGAGGTTTTGCTGAGCGGTATGCGGTGATGCTTGAAAAAAAGCTGCATACGCCGGTTAAGCTGTCCGTTTTTGCGAAATCAGGGTTAACAACGGAAGAAATCCTGCAGCTTTTCAAGCAGTCTGATGTAAGACGTGCTATTGCAAAAGCTGACATCATCACGATTACAGGCTGCGGGAATGATCTTGTTCAAGCTGTTTTGCAGTATGAAGAAGGTGGAGATGAAAAGACACTGCTGCAAGCGTCTATGCATTGCCAGACGAATTTTAGCAAGATGATTCAAGAAATCGCTCAGATCAAAAAAGGGCAGCATCAGTCATACTGCGTGTATCTCATGAATTTATATAATCCTTTTCCTGACATTCCGATAGCGGAGCGGTGGCTTCAGCAATACAATCAACACCTTCGGTTGCTCGCATCAAGTCCGCATGTAGAAGTAGTAGATGTTTACCGCGCGTTTGAAGGCCATGAAAGAGATTACTTATCGTTGGATCAATTTCATCCGAACCATAAAGGGTATCAAGCCATGGCAGAAGCCTTGTGTCAACAATCCGCTAAACAGCTGTGATCCATAGGATTGCAGTTTTTTTCATCCTTTAAAATAAATGCCTGTTTCGATATGATAAGAGAAACGAAGATAAAAGAGGTGGATGCATGCAGGAGATGAGCGCGTATTTTCATGAAATGAAAGGAACAGCTTATGAGGTAGGAAAGCAGCAGGCTGTCTGGCTTCAGGAGCATCCTTATCTCAAGAAACACTACCTTCAAACCGAACCTGTGGCAAAAGAGGCTGTGAATGAAACGAAGCAGCTGCTGCGTCCATATCTTCCTCAGTTAGAGGAAGAGCTCGCTGGATTTTGTGAGGAACTGCAAATCAATGAAAGTCATTTGACCTTTTTCTTTTCATCACATCTTCAGCCTGGATGTTCGCATTGTGTGAGGCAGGGAAACAAGACGGACAATCAACAAACAGTGATGCTGCGCAACTATGATTTTTCCCCGCTGTTTGATGATATGCGCCTTGTGTCTACACATGTGAAAGGTTTGGCGGTTCATACAGGATCATCATTAATCTTATTTGGCAGATCTGATGGAATGAATGAGCATGGTCTGTCTGTGACCTTTTCTGCATGCGGACCGCCTATTGGCAATGAACCAGGTTTAAAGCCACCAGCCGTTGCTGGCTTGCAAGTATATCACGTGATTCGAGCTGTTCTGGATTCCTGTGAAACGGTTGAGGAAGCCGCCAGCTTGATACAGGAAATGCCTGTCGCCTCAAATGTTCACCTCATGCTCGCCGATCGGCAAGGAGACGCGGCTGTGATCGAAATGATTGATGGGCAAAAGATGGTGAGAAAACCGGAGCATGGATATATTGCAGCAACGAATCATCCGGTAGCTGATCAAACGGCAAAAGGGTTAACCAAACATCACTCTGTTGTCAGATACAATCTGTTGATTCAGGCTTTGGAAGAAAAGCGATCAAGCGAGTCTCTTGCTAAATTGTTCCAGACGGAATATCCCGCTGGTCTGACTGTGCACAATTATGAAGAGCTGTTTGGGACGATGCGAACCGTCCTGTTCCGTCCGGAAGAAGGCACAATCGATTATTGCTTTGGCTCTTCCGTATACAATCCGACTTATTCTTTAAAAGCCGGGGGTTCACTGCCTTTTCAAGAACAAAAGGTTCAATTTCATCAAAAGGAGTATGGACCGTCATTTTGGAAAAACGTATGATGTGGAGAAGGTCTTTCATTTTGTCACAGACCGTTTGCCAAATTTAGAACAACTTCAGATTGCATCGTTTAGTGAAAGCGTTTTATATTAAATTGTGACAATAGACCTAGTAAGCAGAAGGAGGCATTTCATGTACATAACGGCACGAGAACAAAAAGTCATCAAATATATGATTCAGCAAAATCGTTATGTCACCATTCGTGAGATCGCCGATTCTGTTCAGGTGAGTACAAGAACCATTCATAGAGAACTTAAATCCATTAAACCGATTTTAAAAAGTTACAACCTATCACTTGATAAACAGCCGGGGAAGGGCCTGAAGGCAGTCGGTGAACAGGAAGACAAGCAGCGGCTTCTGGCTCACATTTCAAATGAAGATCAAATTGAATATAGTTCTGATGAACGGAAGCTCTTAATCCTGTGTGCACTGCTTGAAGCAAAGGAACCGGTGAAATTATATACACTTGCAGCCGACTTGCAGGTCACAAATGCGACCATCAGCTACGATTTAGATGAACTGACGGACTGGATTGCTCCTTATGGTTTACTGCTCATTCGAAAGCGCGGGTACGGCATTGAATTAAAAGGACCGGAGGAAGCAAAACGAAAAATTGTCGGCAATCTCATTGTCGACCGGCTCGACATTCAATTATTTTTAGAAACGATTGAAATGAATATTAAACATCGAACGAAAGCGACTGAAAAAGTGTTTGGAGTGGTCAGCAGGGGACAGCTGCTCAAGGTAGAGAGGCTACTCTTTCATTTGAAAAACCGACTGTCGCTCTCATTGTCTGATAGTGCTTATATTGCGCTCGTCGTTCACTTAACCTATGCCATCGAACGCATTCAAATCGGCGAAACCATTCGGATGGAAGAGGAAGAATTGCTTGAATTAAAGCGGACGAAGGAATTTGAATCCTCACTGCGAATCGCAAGAGCACTAGAACGCATGTTTAATGTCGAGATTCCTGAAGCAGAGGTCGGATATATGACCATCCATCTGCGTAGTGCAAACCGAAGCTTTAAGGCAGAATATCGCATTGATGAGATTGAACTGGATATTGCGCTGAGAACGAAAAAACTCATCGATTTTATTTCTCATAAAACAGGCTACCATTTAAATGAAAATGATTCATTGTATGAGGGACTCGTGTCTCATCTTGAACCTGCCATGAACCGATTAAAGGAGAAGATGCGGATTTATAATCCGCTCAAACAACAAATTAAAAAAGACTACTTTTTGCTGTTCATGGCGATTGAAGAAGGGGTTGAGCGCTTCTTTCCCGAGATTGAATTTCCAGAAGATGAAATTGCCTTTATCGTGCTTCACTTTGGCTCGGTTCTTGAAATTAAAAAAGAAGAAACGAAGATTCATGCATTGGTCGTTTGCTCAAGCGGAATCGGTTCGTCCAAAATGCTCGCATCACGATTGAAAAAAGAATTGCCAGAGATCGCTAAATTCGATCTATCTTCCTTGATGGAACTAAAGGAAATCGACGCGGCGAGCTATGACATGATTGTATCAACGGTTCCGATCCCATATGAGCATATTGATTACATTATGGTCAGTCCGCTCTTAAACGAGGATGACGCCATGCGTGTCAAGTCTCATATTAAACGCAAGATTCCGTATATCATTGAGAAAAAAAGAGCGCAGGAATCTGTGAAAGAATCGGTGGAGGAACCAGTGGATATGATGGGGCTGGCAGAGCAGATAACGAATTATATGTCTGTCATTCGCAGCATCTTGTCCCATTTTACAATTGAAAAAAAGAACACGATGAATCAGCATGAGGAAACCATCCGAGAGCTGATGCGTCAGCTTGAAAGCCAAGGATATGTAGACCGTGCGGACGACGTGGCGGCCGGCTTACTTGAACGTGAACAGCAAGGAGGTCTAGGCATTCCGGGGACCGAGTTCGCTCTTTTCCACTTAAAGCATGAGTTCATCAAGAAGCCGATCTTTCATATCTATGATCTTGATGAGGCATACGAGATCAAAAGCATGGATGGCAAAGAGCAGCTCATGTCAAGAATGCTCATGATGCTCGCGCCGCTAGAGCTTGGCAAAGAAGGGTCTGAAATGTTTAGTCTGATCAGTTCATCCATCATCGAAAGCGAAGAAAGCACAGCGCTTTATGGACACGGAACAAAGGAAGACATTGAGCAGAAATTAAATCAGCTGTTCTACCAATTTGTCAAAGAGGCAAAATGGTAGGAAAAAGGCCGAGAGCTTATTCGCTTCTCGGCTTTTTTGCTGTGACACAGACAGCGAGGGTAGGACGAATTTCCTCGTACTCAATAGAAAATTGGCCAAATCCAGCAAACTGCAAGTGATGCAGAATCTCTTCACCCATTTCTGTTGTCCGGCTGGCGCCCGCTCCCTTTTCTCTTGGCTGCATCACAATCACGATTTTTCCGCCAGGTTTCAAGGTGTGATAAAGATTGAGTAATCCAGTCTTTGGGTCATCCCAAATCGTGTAATTGTTGACAGAAAGCACTTTGTCGTACTGCTCTGCTGGCAAACGTGAGTTTTCAATTTTCCCGACATACAGCCGGACCTGTTCGTCTTTTAATCGTTTCTTAATGCGGGTCTTCGCCTGCTCCTGCATGGTGGAAGAGGCATCCAGTCCATCAATGTGAAGATCATCATAATGCCTTAGCATATGTTTGATACTGTAACCCGGGCCATAGCCAATTTCTAACAGGTGTTCCCCATCAGCAAGCTCTAAGTGACGGATCGCCCACTGATTCAATGCTTTATTTTCATTTGCCATAATGAAGCCTGCAATGCTTCCAAGCCAGCCTTTTGGTCTGCTAAAGGTTTTTGAGAGAGTTGACAGCATATGAAAATGCTCCTTTTTGATGATCATGTAACCGAATTTTCCCATTTCGAAACATGACAACCTGTTTTTCAAAAACGCATCTGTACGGCATCGTGATGTTTGAAGAACAAGTGAAGTGGTAATGAAAGGATACATCCGCAAATCAAGGAGGAGCTTACACATGGATTTACGTGAATACTTAACAAACGGCATTCCGCGCCAAACACAGGATCAGCAGCCAGGCAGTGAAAGAGAAATGAATCCTGCGCCGATCTTTGAGGATGAGTCGTATCAAGGGTCTGGCAAGCTAAAAGGAAAAGTCGCACTGATTACAGGTGGAGACAGCGGAATTGGACGTGCCGTTTCTGTCGCATATGCCAAAGAAGGAGCACATGTCGCCATTGTGTACTTAAATGAACATGAGGATGCAGAGGACACGAAAAAGCGCATCGAGCAGGAAGGTGTCAAATGCTTAACGATTGCAGGAGATGTCGGGGACGAAGCCTTTTGCGAGGAAGCGGTAGAGAAAACGGTTGAAGCGTTTGGTCAATTAGATATTTTAGTGAATAATGCGGCTGAACAGCATCCGCAAGAACGGATTCAAGATATTTCTAGTGAACAGCTTCACCAAACGTTTAGAACAAACTTCTATTCTTATTTCTATTTGACGAAAAAGGCGCTTGATTACTTAAAACCGGGAAGTTCGATCATTAATACAACATCTATCAACCCTTATCGAGGCAACGCAGTGCTGATTGATTATACAGCGACGAAAGGGGCCATCAACGGCTTTACTCGTTCTATGGCACAGTCGCTTGTGAAAGATGGGATTCGGGTGAACGGCGTGGCACCTGGTCCAATTTGGACACCGCTCATTCCATCTACATTTGATGAAGACAGTGTGGAAAGCTTTGGGGCCGAAACCCCAATGGGAAGACCTGGTCAGCCTGTAGAGCATGTCGGCTGCTATGTGCTGCTTGCTTCTGATGAATCGTCTTATATGACAGGACAGACCCTTCACGTCAATGGTGGTTCCTTTATGAATACATGATCAATAGCACCGCCGCCCAGCTTTTGTTGGGCGGTGTTTTTAGTATTTCCTGCGATTTTTCTGCACAGATGTGACAGACCAGATGATAATCCCCACAACAGCTGCCGCAATGACAAGTGAAACCAAATGAAACATCGTTTCATGATGCATGCTCAACTTCCCCTTTCATTGATCCTGTTTTCTTTATCATCAGCTAGAAGATCTCTTTTTATGAAAAACACATTTCTTTGTTTAATGAATGGATTGTCGTGGAAACCTAACAGTACGGATGATATTTGAAGGAGTGAAGATATATGTCACAAGAAGAGTTAAAGCAAAAGGTACTGAACTTATTAGATGAGCAAAAGGTCGGAACGCTGGCGACGGTTGAACAGGATCAGCCGCATACCCGCTACATGACCTTTTTTCATGACGGGCTGACGCTATATACACCAACGAGCAAAGAAACACATAAAGCAGATGAGATTAAAAAAAACCCGAATGTTCATATTCTCATTGGATATACAGGCGAAGGATTTGGTGATACGTATGCTGAAATTGCAGGCACCGCTACATTAACAGATGACCGAGAATTGATTGACCGCCTTTGGTCAGAGGAAATGGAGAAATGGTTTAAAGGAAAAGATGATCCAAACTTAGTGATTCTGAAAATTGACCCAACCTCCATCCGTTATATGAATGAGGGAAGTCGTACACCAGCAGAATGATCACTTTAACACTTGCGTAAGCAGGGGGAATGTGTTATAGTTTGATATTAAGTGTTGAAATAAGCAAATAAATAAAGAAAGTAAACTTTCTTTTTTCTATGACATAATGAGAAGCAATAGAGCTTCTACTTGATAAGAACGAGACGCTGTCAAAGCGAACAAACTTATTCTTTTCCTTCTGCTCCCGCCCCCCTATATAAGCGGAAGAATGGAAAAAAGACGTTTTGATTTACAATTCACACTGGCACGGCTTCGGAGCCGTAAGGACGAATGAGAGGTAGGGCTTTCGTTGTCTTGTTATCCAGAACTTCCATGGCGTTTACTTTCAAACGTAGGTTCACTCGGAACACATATGACACACTGATATGATCGAATCTTAATTCATACACTCCGTGACGGAGATTAAACATTGATTATTTATTTGCATGAAAAGAGTAAGGAACAGGCTGCCATCTATTTGGCAGCCTTTTTAAGTTTTAAACAATAAAATACCTAAACCGATCATACCGAAAAAAGGCAGGGACAAGGCGGACACAATCCGCATAGCGTCCCCTTCAAAAGGATTCGACATTAAAAATAGAATGATAAACACACAGATAACAGCAGTGAATAGAGCATATTTCATGATCACTCACTGCTTCCTTTCTTCTGATACCGCCAAATCCGCCGAATGAAAAAGAACATCACCGCAAACAAAATAGAAAAGATGAACATGTCCAGCAGTGTCACACCTCTATCTGGATGCACAACCCCAAACCAAACAAATTGCAAAATAAAAGAGACCGCAAAATAAAAGATGGATTCTTTCATGTTTTTCTCCTTTTTACTTGTTTTTTTGACCTTTTAACCACATCATCCAAATGAAGAAAGAACCAATCATACATGAGACCAAGGTGACGGGCGGCAATGTGTGCCAACGAGTCAGCCCCTTTACAAAAAACAGATAAAAAAAGAAAATGGTAATGGATACGAGCAGCCATTGTTTGAACCATCGTGGAACACGGAGCCAAGCAGCTAAAATGAAAGACGAAAGCTTATCCAATCAGAGAACTCCTTTTTTTGAATCTGATTGGATTTTATCGCAAACCATCAAATCTGTAAAATATGGATTTTGCGGTATGTAAAGGGTATTCTTCCAGCGTTTGAAACATTCTCGCTGAACTGACGTATAAGATAAGGGAACCTCATGAAAGGAAGCGGTCATGTGAAAAGAATACCAGTAATTTTCTTGAGATATATGGTCTTCTTTCTTCCAGCCATCATTCTCAGTGTCATGGTGTGGAATCATTATCAAGAGGATTTGGCGGATGGGAAAATCAAAGAGAATGACGTCAAACGAATCTTCACATTTGATGAAGGAAAACGAGTGGTGAGTGCTGTATCAAAAGACCAGCAGCTTCATTACGCAATGTATGACACTCGTTCAGCAAAAAGAATCAAGGAATGGACCATATCAAGCGACCCATTTAACGAAATATGGCCATCCATTCAAGGAAACAACCTCTTACTTGCCTTCAAAAATAAAGATGAGCAGCTGATGATCGAGAAGCTGTCACCAAATGGCGAGAGAAAAGAGCTCGTTCAAAAGAGAGTACAGGTGCCATCATTTTTAAGTTCAAATACATATCAATGGAATGGAAGGCTCGTATTTACAGGAGAAACGGAAGGGGCAGAAGCGGTTATCGGTGAGCTGAAAAATGGTCAGTTTTACTTACACAAGCTCAATCAGCTAAAGCTGCCAGCAAGACCTGTTTCCGTTGATGCAGTCATGAATTCCTTTAAAGGGCAAACCCCTATTCCTATATTTGAAGTCACCTTGAAAAATGACAAGAAGGCGTATGTCAGCGGGATTTCTAATCAAAAACATCAGCTTGGGGTCTATGTATCCAAAGGGGATGAACCGTTTAGTCTCATTGATGATACAGTGGAACAGCAGCTGAAAAAAACGATTGGCTCATCCGAGGACTTTGCTGTCGCCGTAGAATCGGCATATCCAAAAAGAGCAAGGAAAGTAACAGCAGATGGAGGGATTGGAGAAGTCGTTCCAACACCAAAACCGATTTATCAAACGTACGTGTACCAGCTCAATGAGGAAGAAGTTCTCATTGCGGGCTCTACAGCAAAGGACGAGGCAAAAGGCAAACTGACGGGGTATATGTATAACCATCGTACGAATAAGGTGACGTCTGCCAGCAAGCTTTTGCAGTCGTTTTCATATGAATCTTTACAAAGAGAAGAGCTTTCTTTCAATAAAAATGTGAAGAGCGATTGGCTCTATTATTCATTTAACAAGCAATTAACGGGTGCATTTGAGACGAAAAGCAAAGAGCTAAAGGAATTTCCTTTGCAAAAGGTCATCTCAATTGAAAACGCCAGTCCAGCCCACCAAACGTCTGTTGATACCTTTACGCAATATGTAATGAAGGGCGGACCGCTCATTCTTAACTGGGCGATATGGATCTTGATCCCGCTATTATTATTTGTGCTAGCGATCTTCCTGCCGCCAATTTTGAGACGGGTGAGAAAGAACAAGATTAAGGACAGTGTCACATTAGAAGCCAATATTGTGTCTGTTAAAGAAACTGGCACTTACATCAACGAACAGCCTGTTGTCAGCATGCGGCTTCAATTTGAATATGAAGGGCAGCGCATAGAAAAGACGGTTAAAACGGTTGTATCCTACACCCAGATACCGCAGCCAGGCCAGCGTATTGTCGTTCACTATGATCCGAAGAAGAAAAGGGCAATGCTCTTAAAAGAAGTTGACTTCTCGCAGCCAATTCAGCCAAAGTTCATCAAAGGCGCTGTTTTAAGAAAAATAGAATCTTATGGAACCGTAGGACGAGGCACCGTCTTATCACTCACATTTGAATTGGATCAGAAAACGTATATCATTCCAATGATTCAAGCCGCTGGTTTTGAATTTACAACAGGAGAAAAAGCCGATCTCGTCGACATCAACGGCCAGCTCAAAATGGCAGCCTATGGTCATGAAGTGCGGAATCGATCGGGTAAAGATGTGACGTTAACAGGAACGATCCAGCGTGTGAAGCAATATCCAATTGCCATCCATGAACAAAAGCCTATTCAGCTTGATGTGATGGTTTCAAACGGAGATGAGTCCATCACAAAAACGGTCAGCCAGTTCATCCCTGATCATATGCAGATCACATCAGGAACTCAAATAACGATCCAAACAAAGAAAGAAGAGTTAGAGAGAGAAATGGATCTCTTGCAAGAGAAACAAGGAAGTGCAAAAGTAACCAATGTCTCCTTTGCTGGCGTGATCGGCAACCTGCCGTTAGCAATCATTCAAGTGGAGAGAAATGGCATGCTGTACGAGGTGAAGCAGCCAATTGATCCAATCACTAGCGTCTTGCCTGATGATGAATTATGGGTGGCATATCACGACATGATGCGTCAAGCAGCCATTGTGAAATATGCATCAATATAAAAAAGCGTTCCTTTATCAGGACGCTTCAGCGTGAAGACTAAGGGCTAAAACGAATATCGTTTTAGCCCTTTTTGATTAAGCTTTTGTATCAAATTGACGAAGCACCTTATCGTAAGCGAAGTTACCGAAAGGAATAAAAGCCGCAAAAAAGCCAGCAATAGACCATTTCAAATGCCAGCGAACTTTAAAAGTCACATATGCCAAAACAAGCATATAGATCACAAACAATGCGCCATGAAGAGAGCCTACAATCGTGACTGCCATCGGAATATCCGCAAAATATTTTAGAGGCATGGCAATTAAAAGAAGGGTTAAAAGAGACATACCCTCAATAAAACCCGCCTGTCTCAGACGGCTAATACTTGTATGCATATACAAATCCTCCTGTATAAAAGCTAGTTTCTCATCTTCTAATATAAACGAAAGACCGCCTGGACATGCTGAAATCTACGAAAAATTCAAAATATGTTCAATGAATGCTTAAAAAATGGGAGAGTTGCTGTTGTGATGGATTTTAAAGAATAATTGATATCAATGAAACGAGCTATGGCATAAATACTATATTCTTTGTTCTTTTTTCTTCACCTTCTATATTCTGAACATTAAAAATAAAAATGGAATATTATTGTTTATATAATAAAATTTACATAAATTCAGAAAGGAGGTTGTTTGTTTGGAATGGCAAGGATGCCCTAGATGTAATAAGTAATCGTGTGGGAAAGAGAGTAAGAAGTGCATGTTGTGTTTCGGTAGTTCTCATGTTAGGTATTTCTTTTTATATCTCTTATCTGATAACAAGAATAGTGTTTATCCCTTTTATAAAAGAGACACTTGGAATTGTTTTGTTTGTCATCATATTTATTTACTTGTCTGGGTTCAGAGAAAGAATAGTTAGTTACTTGTACTGCAAAGATTGTGAGCTAAGCTTTAAGCCTCGAAAAACTTCAGCCCCCAAAACGCCTTTTTGAATACAGAGGTGTTTTTTGTATGGTTGGAAAACATATTATGGATTGAAAATTTGGCGGGTCGATGCTTAAGTGGCACTACAAGCTCTTATTTCGTGTGACTTTCTGAATGCGTTTCAGTATAGAGATGTTTCTATTTCAAGTGTTGTCTTTACACTAGTGTTTCAGCTCCATTTCTCATTTATGTTCAGCCATTAGAACCGGATCTCCACGTCTGCTATAATAAAAGGATGGATAGAAGAAAGAGATGTGAAATCTAGTGTCAAAAACAGTTGTATTAGCAGAGAAACCTTCAGTAGGACGTGACCTTGCACGTGTACTGAAGTGTCATAAAAAAGGAAATGGTTTCTTAGAAGGAGATCAATACATTGTCACGTGGGCGCTTGGTCATTTGGTTACACTTGCTGATCCAGAAGGCTATGGAAAGGAATTTCAATCTTGGCGTCTAGAGGATTTACCAATTATTCCAGAGCCGCTCAAGCTTGTCGTGATGAAAAAGACAGGTAAACAGTTCCAAGCGGTCAAAGCGCAGCTTGCGAGAAAAGATGTCAAAGACATTGTCATCGCAACAGATGCTGGACGTGAAGGGGAGCTTGTCGCAAGGTGGATTCTTGAAAAAGCGCATGTGAAAAAGCCACTGAAACGACTATGGATCTCATCTGTCACAGACAAAGCCATCCAAGAAGGATTCAAACGATTAAAAGACGGCAGAGAATATGACAACCTGTATCGCTCTGCGGTGGCTCGTGCAGAGGCAGACTGGATTGTAGGGATCAACGCAACAAGAGCGCTGACAACCAAGTTTAATGCACAGTTATCCTGCGGACGTGTGCAAACACCAACGATTGCCATGATCGCAAGGCGAGAGGAAGACATTCAGCAGTTCCAGCCGAAGCCGTTTTATGGAATGACTGCACAAGTAGATGGACTTACCTTGACGTGGCAGGATGCCAAAACAAAGCAAAACCGCACATTCCAAGAGAATGTCATAAAAGAGCGTTTGGCAGGCTGTAAAGGAAAACCAGCAGTGATCGATGCATTGAAAAAAACAGCGAAAAAAGCTTTTGCTCCAGGGCTGTACGACCTGACTGAATTGCAGCGTGATGCGCATAAACGCTACGGTTTCTCAGCAAAAGAAACATTATCTACGCTTCAGCGGTTGTATGAGCAGCATAAGCTTGTGACATATCCGCGTACAGATTCAAGATTTATTTCAGCGGATATCGTTCCTACATTAAAAGATCGACTAAAAGGGATGAATGTCAGACCGTATGCACAGCATGTGAACCGTATTTTACAATCAGGTGTGAAAGCGCACAAAGGCTTCGTCAACGATGCAAAAGTGTCAGATCACCATGCGATCATTCCAACCGAGGAAGAGCTGTATCCTGGTGCATTAAGTGATAAAGAGCGTAAATTATATGATCTTATTGCCAAACGATTCCTTGCTGTACTTATGAATCCTTTTGAATACGAGGAAACAACGGTGATTGCCAAGATAGGCGATGAAACATTCACGGCAAAAGGAAAAACCGTGCAATCAGCCGGCTGGAAAGCTGTGTATGATGAATCCTATGAAGACGAGGAATCAGCCGAAGCAGATCAGCATCTGCCGGCACTGTCAGAAGGTCAATCTTTTGAAGTCAGAACGCTGAAAGAAACAAAAGGAGAAACGAAACCTCCTGCTCGTTTTAATGAAGCGACCCTGTTATCTGCGATGGAGAACCCGGCTGCCTTTATGCAGAATAAGGAAAAGGACTTAGTGAAAACCCTTGGTGAAACGGGCGGCTTGGGTACAGTGGCAACAAGAGCCGATATCATTGAGAAACTGTTTAATAGCTTCTTAATCGAGAAAAAGGGCAAAGACATCTTCATGACATCGAAAGGGAAGCAGTTGCTCTCTTTAGTACCTGAAGACTTAAAGTCACCTGCATTAACAGCGGAATGGGAACAAAAGCTTTCTAAGATTGCGAAAGGCCAATTGAAAGCTTCTCAATTCATGAGTGAAATGAAGTCATATGCAAAACAAGCCGTATCTGAAATCAAACAGACGAACCAAACCTTTAAGCATGACAATATGACAGGCACTCATTGTCCTGATTGCGGAAAACTTATGTTGAAAGTGAACGGGAAAAACGGCACCATGCTTGTTTGTCAGGATAGAGAATGCGGACACCGCAAAAATGTGGCGAAGAAAACAAATGCACGCTGCCCGAACTGTCATAAAAAGCTTGAGCTGCGCGGAGAAGGCGATGGCAAAATCTTTGCTTGTGTGTGCGGCCATAGAGAAAAACTGTCTGTTTTCGAAAAACGCAAATCACAATCCAATCAAAAACGAGCCAGTAAGCACGATGTGTCTAAATATATGAAGAAGCAAAAGAAAGTGGAAGAACCAATCAATAACGCACTAGCAGAACAATTGAAGAAATTAAAATTAGATCAATAGTTGTGTAAAATCCCCCATGCGAAACCGCGTGGGGTTTTGAGTGTTTAGCATAAAATTTTTCTGTAAATAGGAATATGTATGCAAAAAGACTCGTAATTTGCTATAAAATATGTATTTAAATTAAAACAAAAACGCTCTATAATAAATCATTAGATGCTTAGAGAATGGGGAGTTGAAAGGGGGCAAGAATGGATATATCCATACAT
Source organism: Bacillus xiamenensis (assembly GCF_001857925.1). Taxonomy (NCBI): domain Bacteria; kingdom Bacillati; phylum Bacillota; class Bacilli; order Caryophanales; family Bacillaceae; genus Bacillus; species Bacillus xiamenensis. Next base: position 1,138,809 of record NZ_CP017786.1, on the reverse strand, counting down.
CGTAAGGCTATCATTATATTCATTGTCATTCTACTAGGTGGATGTACCTGGAAGCTGCAGCGAGAGCCAGCTCATCCAGAATCTGCACAACCAGTATTGCCAGGGGAATATTTTATCACGCACCATTTAATGACAAATCAAGGCATGATTCGCACCTCTTTTTCAAAGCAGCACATCTATTTATCTGAATCACTTGGACTTTGGATGGATTATCTTGTTCGAAAAAAAGACCAACCCTCTTTTGATCAGCAGCTAGACGTCCTGCACACTCAATTCTTACTGGATCATGATCTCCTTAGCTGGAAAATCGAATCCAATCAAACAAGTAAAGTCAATGCTTTAGTCGATGACTTACGTGTAGTGGCAGCACTTCAAAAGGCAGATCAATTGTGGCAGAATTCAGCGTATCAAACCACAGCAAAAGACATCGCACAAGCGTTAAAAGACAAAAACATGTTCAAAGGCATATTGACCGATTATTATGATGCATCGGCAAAGCAAACTTCACACACAATCACACTCTCATATATTGACCCAAAAGCCATCAAAGAATTGGTATCCCTCCAAATATTCACGAACCAAATGCTGAACAGCCAATTGGCCATTCTTCAAAACGCACCGAGACAAAAAGGATTCTTTCCGACATCCTATGACATAGAGAAAAAAGCCTACTCATTTAATCAAGAAATCAATTTGATAGACCAACTTTATACGGCGTTCTATGCCGAATACGCACAGGTTGATACCTCTGCGATCATGAAATGGTTGAAAACGAATTTCCAAGAAGAAGGAAAACTGTACGGACGATATGGGCTGAGCACATTGCAGCCAGCTGTGACGTATGAATCGCCTTCAGTCTATGCACTGGTCATCTTATATGCGCTCAAACAGAACGAGCAAGATTTTGCAAAAGATGTCTATCACCGAATGAAAGGATTACAAATTCAAGATCCTCTCAAGCCTTATTACGGAGGATACATGAACGAAAAAGACACACACTCATTTGATAATTTATTGCCTCTAATTGCAGAAAGGGAGCTTCTAAATGAATCGGTTATTCAGTGACACCTATCGCACGTATTATACTCTGCTCCTCACGTTTGCAGGACTCATTTTATTTATGGGCTACTTAAATGTACATGATGCGGAGAGCTTCATGATCATTGCACTGACATTCGTCGTGTTAGGAAGTGGCATTTTATTTGGTATTTTACCAGCATTGGTTTTTACCTTGCTTATTTTGTTCTTTATAGGAAGCGTGATGTTCTTTACAGAGCTTGGTCACACGAACCCACTCTTTTCTAATCAAACATTGCAAGATGTCGTGATATGGGGTGTGGCACTCCTCTTTTTCGCCATGTCGGCAGGAACCTTACATGAGCGTATCAAAACGATGCGGCACACCATCGAACAACAAAAGCAGGCCATCAAACAATTTGTGGCGATTGATTCGACAACAGGATTTGACAATGCCGAGCGGATGAGGCTGGAATTATCCGAGGAAATGAAACGGGCAGAACGATACAAACAGCCATTTGTCTTTGTCCTTCTTCATATGCACTACGCAGCGGAATTCAAATCCTTATATGGAGAAAAAGAAATGCAACATCTTTTTCAACAATTGAGTATGAAGATTCGCGAGAGTGTGAGAGAAACAGATAAGAAATTTCGATTAACCGAAGAACGAATAGGCCTGCTGCTCACCCACACACCTGAAGAAAACGTCTCTGTCGTCCTTGAAAAGCTAAAAGATAAACTGCAAACGCATGTCTTACTAAATGGGCGTGAAGTGACCTTAACATTTCATGTCTGTCATTTAACAAGCAGCTCGGACTATCGTACACCAGAGCAATTTTTAGAAGAACTAGAAAACGAGATGATGATGAATGAACTTTAAATGTTTGATGAAAGGCTGTTTGTTAATCGCTCTTTTTTCTTTGCTTTCGGTCAAAGACATTGCCTCAGCCGATGCTCTTAAGAAACAGCCTAGCACCCTCATCATCTATTCAACACAATCAGGTGAGGCAACGCCAGCTGTTCAGATGCTTGATGTACTTGTGGGGCATTTTTCCGAACGAACGATGGTCATACCCGATGAACAATTGTCGCAAAAGAAGCTGAATGAATTTCAACACGTCATCTATATGGGGGAAGTCAAGAGAACCCTGCCAAAACAAACCATTCGTATCATGAACGAATCAAAACATCTCATGGCAATTGGATACAATGCGGAACAGCTTCGCCCATTCTCCAAGCTTACTTTTCACAAACAAGATCATACCAGTCAAATCAAAGGTGTTGATGATCAGACATATCGTCACCTAGACAGAGGAATCACAGCTCTGACGGTTCAAGGGGCAGCTCTGCAAAGTGAATTTTATTTGAAGAAACATCAAGCAGATTTGCCATTTGTGATTCAAACAAAAGAAGGTGCGGCATATATCGGCATCTTAGATATCCTTCAGCATAACAAGCTTCTTGCAGAGGTGCTTGAAAGTCTCCTTCAGGCTTCTGATCAAATGACGACGAAGTACTTACAGCTGGGGAGCATCAGTCCAGTCACTGATGAGAAAAAGCTGCTAGAACTTGGACAATACGTGTCCGAACGGCATATTCCTTTTCTCATCTCGGTGACTCCTGTATGGATTGATCCGGCTACAGGTGATGAAGTGACACTGAATGACCGCCCTCAGCTTGTGCAGGTGTTAAAACAATTGCAAAGCAGTGGAGCCAGCGTGATTCTTCATGGGTTTAGCCGTACGTATCGAACAGAGGAATCCGGTCAGGGCTTTGAGTTTTGGGATGCAAAGTACGATCAGCCTATTACTTCAAATGTGCCGCAGAAAGCCGAGAAGAAGCTGAGTAAAAGCCATTTTCCGAATGAGAAAGACTACAAGACTTATATCAAATCCAATCAGCAACAAGACATCATTTATACAACCGAGAAACTCACAAAGGGGATTGAGCTTCTAACGCAGCAAGGACTATATCCGCTTGCATTTGAAGTGCCGAATGATGCCATATCTCAACAAGGCTATGAAGTGATTTCCCGGCATGTGTCAAGTCTATTTGGACAGGTGCAGCTTTCCGACCATACATGGAAAACAAAAGGTGCACCGCCATTTTTGACGACACCATCCATGCTCCATGGCATGACCTTATATCCTGAACAGCTTGTAGAGACAGCAACTGACCAAGAAGATTCAAGCGTAATGACTGAGCAGACGATTCAATCCATGCAGCATCTCCAATCCTCCGCCATTGGGCTGTCCTATGAGGTGGAGGCGGGGATAGATGGACTGCAGGATTTGGTCACACAGATGGATGCAATCCCTTCTAGTCAATGGCTGGATTTAAAGAAAACAAAACAGACGGTTCAAACCGCCCATGTACAGATCAACACATCAGGAAATGGACATATTCAAGTAGAGCAATCCAATATAGCTGAAACAAAAACAGTCAAACGAAGCGGCATGGAAAATATGCTGCGAATACTCACAATGGTGGTGCTGCTCTTTATTGTGGCATTTGCTTTTTACACATTGTATTTAAGGCTGACAATGAAAAAACGTATTTTTAAGGAGAGAAAATCAGGTGGCTGATATCTTATTTTATTTATCATTAATACTGATTTGGGTCATGCTCCTATACCATATGTTCCTAATGCAGGGAGGCTTTCAGCATTATCTCACTTACGAAAAAGTGCTACCTGCATGGATAAAACAAGGGAAAGAACTGCCGGTCGTCAGCATTCTCATTCCAGCTCATAATGAAGAGGTGGTCATTCGGCAAACGCTAAAAGCTATGGTCCAGCTATCCTATCCAAAACATCTCCTTGAAATCATTGTGATTAATGACAATTCCTCTGATCGCACAGGAGAGATTGTGCAAACATTCAGTGAGCAATATGAGCATATCCATATGATTGAAACAAAGTCGCCATTTGCTGGAAAGGGGAAATCCACTGCCCTAAATGAAGGATTGAAGGCTTCGAATGGAGAGGTGATTTGCGTATACGATGCAGATAACATGCCAGAAAAAAAAGCCGTCTATCATTTAGTTCTTGGATTATTGAATGATCCAAAAGCGGCCGCGATTGTCGGGAAATTCAGGGTGATCAATGCAGCCAAAAACCTTCTCACCAAATTCATTAATATAGAGACCATCTGCTTCCAGTGGATGGCGCAAGGCGGAAGGTGGAAGTGGTTTGGCATTACGACAATACCAGGCACAAACTTCGCGATCCGCCGGCACATCTTAGAAGAGCTTGGCGGCTGGGATGTGCATGCTCTGGCTGAGGACACCGAATTAACGATCCGTGTATATAACCTTGGATATGTCATTCGATTCTTCCCTGCTGCGATCACGTGGGAACAAGAGCCTGAGACATGGAAGGTCTGGTGGCGGCAGCGAACACGCTGGGCTAGAGGCAATCAATATGTAGTGCTTAAATTTTTAAAGCAATGGATGAAGCTTAAACGAAAACGAATGATTTTCGATTTGTTTTACTTTTTCTTTACGTATTTCTTGTTTTTCTTTGGCGTATTGCTCTCCAATGGCATATTTATCGTAAATATATTTGTCGATCTTCACCTATCTATTGGGACTGTGGCACTGATTCTATGGGGATTGGCCTTCTTCCTCTTTCTAACAGAAGTGATGATGACATTGAGTATTGAGAAAACAGAGCTGACCAAACAAAACATTCTCATTGTGGTTCTCATGTACTTCACCTATTCTCAAGTATGGATTGCGCTTGTCGTGTACTCCTTATATGCAGAAGCAAAGAGCCGATTATTGAAACAAGAAGTGAAATGGTACAAAACCGAGCGTTACAATCAACAACAAAAGAAAAGCGGGTGACAAATTGAAATCGGTAAAATGGATGATTTTTATATGGGCATTATCCCTTGCGATCCAGCCTTTTTTCATGGCAGGTCAAGCGGTAGCGCAATCAAATCGAGTACAAGTGAAAGATGATTGGATTCGCTCCTCAACAGAAAATAAAACAGAAACGCAGCACCTATCAGAAGATGTAGTGATCCTATACGGACAAGAAGGCCACACTGAATTTTCCTATCAAATGGATAAGGAAAAAGTCGAATCAAGCACATTGACGTTAAATATAGAGGCCTCACCATTACTCATCTCACCATCCTCATTGACGGTCATGGTTGATGGAGAGATTGAAAAAACGATCCCTGTATCAGGGAAAAACCAAAAGAAGTCGATTCAAATCAAATTGAACAACGCACAATTGAAAAAAGGATCTCATCGAATCCAGCTCGCTTTTTATGGTGTCTTAAAAGAAGGTCTTTGTATCAACCAAGAGACACCTGCCAATTGGCTAAAAGTATATCCTGAAAGTGAGCTTACATTCAAAGGAATTCAAACGAAAGACCTCACATTAGACAGCTTCCCATTCCCTTTCATTCAAACAGGTGATCAGCAAGAGCAAACTGATATTGTGCTTCCCAATTCACCGGATGCAGCCGAATTAGAAGCAGCCATCAAACTATACCGTACGTTGAAAAACAAAAATAGCCAAAGAGACATCAAGCTCATCCAGGAAAAGGACATCAAGCAAGTGGCTCACCCAACGATTGCTGTAGGAGCAAAAGGAAGCTGGGATGGACGGATGAAATCAATTGAACAAGCTGCGGGAATAAAAACAGAAAGCAATCATCTCACGTTAGCGGTGAGAACCCTGACAGCAAAGAAGAAAGAACAGCCTATCTTATTTATAACAGCTGAAAAGCCTGCGATAATTGCTGAAAAAATCAATGTTCTAACTCAGCCAGAATTGACAGGTCAACTCACTGGCACAGACTTGCTGCTTCAAAAGGTGACAGCTAAAACGTCTAAGCCATCTCATCATATTCGTTTAAAAGATTTTGGTGGAAATGATCTCACCGTTGGAACCAAAAAGCCAGCATCTGATCATTACTATTATCCAAAGGCATTGATTGCCAATCAAAAATCAGGCGCAAAGCTCAATCTATCATTAAAAAAATCTGCTGCGTCAAGCAAAGCAGAGCGGTTAACTGTTATGATCAATGACGAACCACATGATGTACCATTAACAAAACTAGGAAACAAAGATGCGGATGGATTCTATCATGTCTCTATTCCAGTTGATTCACAGGTGCTCCAAAAAAACGAATATATTGATTTGCAATTTGTCACAAGTGGTTTTAAAAACATGGAATCATGCAGACACACAGATGAAGAAGGCTGGATATTCATTGACAAGAGCAGTTCTCTTCAAATTCCAGAAGGAACATCTAGTGATACGCCGGATTTAGCCGCATGGCCGCTTCCTTTCACTTCAAAAGCACAGCAGGGAAAAATATTGATCATTATACCAGATCAAATCAAGCGTGAAACAATCAATCAAATGGCCATGCTCACGGAATCATTTAGTCAGCCAGAAGCTGCTCAATATCACCTGATCAAAGCATCCAATGTCACAAATAAACAACTGGAAAATCACTCTCTTATTTTCTTCGGAGGCATTCAAACGTTCACCCTTTTAAAAGAAAAAGCAGACGATCTGATCGTTCCAACAAATAAGGATCAATATGATGTATCCACCTTTGGCATGATCAACGAAACAACTGCCCGAATTGTATGGACACAGCCATCGGTTTGGAATAAAGAACAAACCATGACAGTCTTTTCAGGAATGAATGCAGCTGAAGCTGATGTGTCAAATGAAGTGATCCATTTCCTTCAAACAAATACGGAAACCGCAACAGTTGCAATAGAGAGTAAAAACAAAGACATGTTCTCTAATCATCAAACGGTCAGCAGCACATCGAGCGATCTGAAAACTGGTGAAAAACAAAGTAGCAGCGAGTCTTGGATCTACTTTGCATGTATAGCTGCACTCATCCTATTTGTGCTTGTGATGATGGTCTATTTTGTACGAAAAAACCGTAAAAAGACTGAGTTTTAAACGATCAAAAGACCTTGAAAAAATCTCTTTACTTTGGTGTCAAACGGGAGTATGATCTCTTTTATAAAAGACCAATCGCTGAATCATTTCGATGAGCGGGGGAACCAATTGTGGTATAACACACCACGTGGGGTGAATCCTTTTAAGGTAGGGCAAAGTCTCATGCGCCCGAATCCGTCAGCTAACCTCGTAAGCGTTAAAGAGAGCAAAGACCAACCTGTGATCTAAAGAATAGGCACAGGGGCATTCTATTGCCTCTGTGTCTTTTTGGCGATCCATCTTTTGTAATGAAATCGTTTGACACTAAAGGAGCGGGCAACACATGTACAGTTTGTTGAAGCGTATTTTAATTGGTAAACCATTAAAATCACAGGCAGCAGGAGAACAAAAACTATCAAAAATCAAAGCTTTGGCATTATTGTCATCAGACGCATTGTCGTCAGTTGCATACGGTACAGAACAAATTTTGATTGTTCTATCAGTTGTCAGTGCGGCAGCGTTTTGGTACTCTCTCCCGATTGCAGGTTGTGTATTAATTCTTTTAATGGCGTTAATTTTATCTTACCGCCAGATTATTTATGCTTATCCAGAAGGCGGCGGGGCATATGTCGTCTCAAGCAGAAACTTAGGTGAAAAACCAGGGCTGGTCGCTGGTGGATCATTGCTGGTAGATTATATTTTAACAGTAGCAGTGAGCATTTCAGCGGGTACCGATGCCATCACATCGGCTTTTCCAGCACTATATCCATATCATGTCATGATTTCAATCGTATTGGTCTTATTGATTATGGTGCTAAACCTTCGTGGATTGACGGAATCGGCATCTATATTGGCTTATCCTGTTTATCTATTTGTATTTTCACTGCTCATTTTAATTGGAGTCGGCGGCTTTAAACTATTAACAGGGCAAGTACCGCCAGCACCTGAGCATACAGCATTTGGTACACACGTACCTGGCATTACGTTATTTCTTTTATTAAAAGCATTTTCATCTGGCTGTTCTGCTTTGACTGGAGTTGAAGCTATTTCAAATACGATTCCGTCCTTTAAAAAACCAGCTGCACAAAATGCAGCAAGAACTTTATTGATGATGGGGGGATTACTGGCCGTTCTATTTGTCGGTGTGACATTGCTTGCGTTTGGTTTTGGCATCTCACCAAAACCAGAAGAAACGGTTGTGTCACAAATTGCATCAGACACATTTGGACGGACATTCTTTTATTATGTCATTCAGGCTGTTACAGCGTTAATTTTGATATTAGCGGCAAATACAGGATTTTCAGCCTTTCCATTATTGGCTGTCAACTTAGCAAAAGATAAATACATGCCGCGCATGTTTACCGTAAGAGGAGATCGGCTTGGTTATTCCAATGGCATTATCTTTTTAGGTGTAGCCTCCATGTTGCTCATTTGGTTATTTGATGGGAAAACGGAACACCTAATCCCGCTATATGCTGTCGGTGTGTTTATTCCATTTACTTTGTCTCAGACAGGTATGTGTGTAAAGTGGATTCGAGAAAAACCACAGGGCTGGAAAACGAAAATGCCAATCAATATAGTGGGAGCACTGATTTCGTTTACAGTTCTCATGATTCTCATTTTGACCAAGTTCCATCTTGTATGGCCTGTATTTGTTTTCATGCCAATCGTTCTATTTATTTTTCATTCTATTAAGAAACATTATGTGTCTGTTGGAGAACAATTACGTTTATTGAATGAAACCGAGCCTGTCGACATCAAAGGAAATGTGGTCATCGTCCCAATAGCAGGTGTCACACGTGTCGTTGAACAATCTATTCAATATGCAAAATCCTTATCAGAGCAAGTCATCGCAGTTCACGTATCCTTTGATAAAGAGAGAGACAAAAAGATTGAAGAAGATTGGGAAAAGCTGAATAGTGATGTGCGTCTTGTGATTTTGCATTCGTCTTATCGAAGTCTCATTCACCCGCTTGATAAATTTCTTGAAACGATTGAGGCGAAAGCAAATGCGTATCAATATAGAGTGATGGTGCTCGTGCCTCAATTTATCCCGAAAAAAAGATGGCATGCCATTTTGCACAATCAATCTGCTTTTTTATTAAGATTCCGTTTATTATGGAAGCGGGATATTGTGGTCGCCACCCTTCCTTATCATTTTAAAAAGTAACAAGAGCAAGTTGAAACGTTTGATCAACACATGGCAGTGGTATGGAGAAAGAAAAAAGGAGTTTTCTCACATGCCGCAAAGAACCGCAGGAAAAGAAGTAACAGCGCTGCTAGAAGAGTGGGGCGTGAAACATATTTATGGAATGCCCGGCGACAGCATAAACGAATTGATCGAAGAACTTAGGCATGAATCAAGCCGAATTCAATTTATCCAAACAAGACATGAAGAAGTGGCAGCACTTTCAGCAGCGGCTGATGCAAAACTAACTGGTAAACTCGGTGTTTGTTTATCAATTGCTGGTCCAGGTGCTGTACACTTATTAAATGGACTATACGATGCAAAAGCAGACGGTGCACCTGTTTTAGCGATTGCAGGGCAGGTTGCATCAACCGAAGTAGGCAGAGATGCTTTTCAAGAAATCAAATTAGAGCGGATGTTTGATGATGTCGCTGTCTTTAATCAGCAGGTACAAACAGCAGAAGCTTTGCCTGACTTATTGAATCAAGCCATCAAAGCAGCTTATACCCATAAAGGTGTAGCCGTTCTCACTGTATCAGATGATTTGTTTTCTCAAAAAATTAAGCGTAAACCTATTTATACATCTCCTCTTTATGTAGAGGGAGAAGTTCTGCCGAAGAAAGATCAATTGCTAAAGGCTGCTCAGCTCATTAACAATGCGAAGAAGCCAGTCATCTTAGCAGGGAAAGGATTACGAAAAGCAAAAGAAGAGCTTCTTTCATTTGCAGAAAAGGCAGCTGCACCAATCGTCATTACACTTCCTGCAAAAGGTGTTGTTCCAGACAGGCATCCATACTTTTTAGGGAATCTAGGTCAGATTGGTACGAAGCCGGCATATGAAGCGATGGAAGAATGTGATTTATTAATCATGCTAGGAACCTCCTTTCCATATAGGGATTACTTACCGGAAGACACACCTGCCATTCAATTGGATATCAAACCGGATCAAATCGGTAAAAGATATCCGGTAGAAGTGGGAATCGTAAGTGACAGTAAGAACGGTCTGCACGAACTAACCTCCTATATTGAATATAAAGAACAGCGAGGTTTCCTTGAAGCTTGTACAGAGCATATGATGAAGTGGCGAGAAGAAATGGATAAAGAAAAATCCGTTGCCACATCACCACTTAAACCGCAGCAAGTGATCGCTAGACTAGAAGAAGCAGTCGAAGACGATGCCATTTTTTCAGTTGATGTCGGTAATGTGACTGTATGGATGGCGCGTCATTGTGAAATGAAAAAACAGGATTTCATTATCTCCAGCTGGCTGGCCACAATGGGCTGTGGTTTACCTGGGGCGATATCCGCTAAATTAAATGAACCGAACCGCCAAGCCATTGCTGTCTGTGGGGACGGGGGCTTCACAATGGTCATGCAAGACTTTGTGACAGCTGTAAAATATAAACTGCCGATCGTTGTCGTCATCTTAAACAACAACAACCTTGGAATGATTGAATATGAACAACAGGTAAAAGGAAACATCAATTACGGTATAGAGCTAGAAGATATCGATTTTGCAAAATTTGCAGAAGCATGCGGCGGCCAAGGAATCTCAGTATCATCACATGAAGAACTAGCACCAGCCTTTGATCAAGCGCTTCAAGCAGATAAACCTGTGATCATTGATGTTGCAGTGACCAATGAGCCGCCATTACCTGGGAAAATTACGTACACACAAGCAGCAGGATTTAGTAAATACTTGTTGAAAAAATTCTTTGAAAAAGGTGAGATGGATATTCCTCCACTTAAGAAAAGTCTAAAACGCTTTTTCTAAACCAAATGTAGTCGGTCCTCTAAAAAGGGGGACTGACTTTTTTATATTGAACAGAGAAAATCATTTCAATTGTCACTTGTTTTCTTCCATATGAAAATATCCGAAAGATATTTTTGTAACTTAAAGCCTATTTTTCCAATTCGTCGAGAAAGGTAAAATAGACTTTATGATCAATAATGGAGGGAGTGGCTTCTTCTGGGCAAGATACTTGATGCAAAAGCACTAACCAGTGCCATGGATACAAGGGCAAAACACTATCAGGCACTCCGTGAACAAATGGTAGATTTAAAAAAGGCGCTACAAGGCGTGGCAAACCTCGGTGATGATTTCACTGGGAAAGGTGCCGATAACATTAAAAGTTTCTATAAAGAGCTGGCTGGAAATGTGGACATGTTTATCAGCTTCATTGATAAGCAAAAAGCCTTTCATGAAGGGGTTTCAGGTACACTGGATGATACGAGCTTTGGCGGCGACACTTTTGTAGAAGAACACTTTTTAGACAATGCTGTACATATGGGTATCAAAAATGCTAAAAGCATTGTAAAAGATCAAAAAAAGGCACTGAAAACCATTTTTCAAGACATTGATGACCTCATTTCTTTGGAGGTATTTGATAGCCAAACCTTTGATGAAAAGATTGCAGATGCGGAAGATGAAAGAAAAAAGACATTAAAAGATCTACGAGAGCTTGATCAACATTTAAAAGATGAATATGCTTTGTCAGAGACGGAGCAGCAGGCTACAATGGCATTGTACGCTGAAATGATGAATGCGACAAATGACGGAAAAGCCATTTCGCCTATGAATTTTGACAAGAAAGCGTATCAAAATAGTGAAATCTACAAGGCAAAAAGCGATATTGAAAAGCAAACTTCTGAATATCTCAAAATCAAAAAAGAACAACAAGAAGCTCGTGAGATCGCAAAGGAACAAGAAGCCCTTGCCAACCGTCCTTGGTATGAAAAAGCACTCGATTATGGCGGAAATATCGTCAACGAGCTGACCGGCGTAAACGATGCAAAACGTGCCGCAACAGGCGTTGACCCAATCACAGGTGAAGAACTCACCGCAGGCCAGCGAGTCGCTGCAGGCGGCATGGCAGCAGCGGGTTATATCCCAATCGTCGGCTGGGCAGGCCGTATTTTCAAAGGCGGAAAAGCCATCTATAAAACGACTCAAGCTACGTCAGCCGCAGTCAGAGCAGTCGACATTTACAAGACATCACAGAAGTCTTTTGATGCCTTAAAAACATCTCAAAAAGGCTTATATGGCCTCACCGCCACCAACGGCTTCAGCGAAGCGATCACGGGTCGAGATATGTTTGGAAATAAGATCTCGAAGGAACAACAGGAAGCGAGTATGAATGCGGCGCTGGGGATGCTTTTGCCGTTTGGGGCGAAAGGATTTCATGGGAAGATGGGGATTAAGAGTACTGTTAAAAATGTTGATCATGGTACAGTGTGGCAGAATATAAAAATTACTCAACCACTATATGAAGGTACAAAAATCCCCAAATCCTTTGAATTAGCAACAAAAGCAGGTGGAGATTTCTGGGTGCATCCAAATGGAACAAAACATATGGTCGAGTATATAACAAGAGATGCAACTACACATGGTATGCCTATAAATAGTCAAACTTTGTTGGCGAGTTTCCAAAGCTCTGTAAATAATGCTGCTAAGCAAGGAATTAAATATGAAGAGATTATGAAGGTAGGCAATTGGGAATTAATTTTTAGTAAACCCCGTGGAGACGGCTTACTACCAGTAATAAAGCACGCTGTGTATATGCCTTAAAAGGAGACATGATGATGTTAAAAGTAACAGAATATAAAGACAGTCAGCCAATAAATATTGAATATGATCTTTATACACCGATTAATATAGAGTTTGGTAGTTGGAATATATCAAAAGAGCCAACAATATATTGGAGAACTGGAGATTTTAAGAAATCCCTAATTGAAATAGGCATAGGGAAGTATACAGGCAATATTCGTTCAATTACACTTACATTAAGTGAAAATGTACACAAAGTGGAAAGTTTGAAATTAGATCTGAAAGATAGAAATACAATTAACGGAGTACCTATTTTTCAAATAGAAGAATATAATAATAAGATCTATATAGATGAAGAAGGAAAATTAGACGTATTTCTAGGAATAGATGAGGTATTCATTTCATTATCAGAAAATGATACGATGTCTATTTTACAAAATGATAAAGTAGGATTTGCCTTAGATAAAGATGAAGTAGTTTGCGGCATTATAATAAATGATATATTAGAACATGAAAAGAAAATATTAGAAGATGCATTGAAGTAGAATATAATGAAACACAAAAGCCCTTGAATGGTTAAATGCCTTTTAAGGGTTTTAAATATCTCCTTTCTATCAAAAACATTCTATGATAGAGACAAGCAGCGGGTATGGATATTTTTGTTCTGCAATTAATCATTGAGCACAAGTTTGCTATGGAGAGTTATCCTCGCTACGAATATATGAAGGTGATTAATTTATATGAGGTATTCGTTTGAATTTAAGAAAGACAAATTTGGTGATTTAGAAATATTATTACCAGAAAAAATAAGTATTTTCTCAGACTTTATACAAAATATTTCAACAGTAGAAGAATTAGATGAATATATAGGATATATTCAAAATGTTATAGATGGAGTATATGAGAACTTTGAAATTAAATTGAATGCTACCAGTGTAAATATTAAAAAAGATGAGACAGTAGCTGAACATCATTATAGGATTGAAGAACCCTTTGAAAATAAAATTGAAACGAAGGAGTTCATAGAATTGTTGTTAATTTGGAGAGAGGAAATACCAGATATATTACAAAAGGATTTTATTTTAGAAAATGGTACGGAGTTTGAAGAACATTTAGAGTACGGGGGTCCTTACGAACTAGCAATAGTGGAATATACCCCGGATGGTAACGAAAAACTATTTACGGGCTTAGCTTATGATAAATACGAAAATGGAAATATCGAAAGTTACTTCTATGTAGAGCAAGGTGTTAAGCAGGGAAAGTGTGTTGAATTTTACTCAAATGGAAATGTGAAAAAAATAGGTAATATGAATAAAAGTGCTGCAGATGGATATCAAGTCGAGTTTTTTGAGAGTGGAAATAAAAAGTATGAATCTGAATATATAGCTGGTCGGGAAATGACTTATATAAAGTACGATGAAAACGGGAGTATTGTAGAGAAAAAAACAGAACCTGATGAATCTGATTTAAAATACGTCGAAAAATTCAATGGTTAATAAGGAAAAATAAATTCGAATAATGATTTAATAGAATTTGGATATAAAAAAAAGAATAGTGCTATTAGAAAATAAATGGAATAATATTGCTCCGTCTCAAAATAAAGAGAATAAATATACAAAAAATGTGATAAAATTTATTAATCTTGACTACCAATCCCTGTAAGATATGCAGATATCGAGACACGCATTATTCGATATGAGTTATTAACAAAAAAGGGTGAAATGTGAAGTGCTCATTTTTTAAGATTTAGAAAATGACACTATCGAAACTCAATCACCACAAAAAAGGGGAATAAACCATGCTATGGGTTTTCACACAAAACGAGCAAAGTCTAATCCATGTCCATGAAATCACAGTAAGCGGCAAAAAAATTGAAGGAATGATCTTGGGAAGTACATCTTGGGCAAAGACTCTCGGTAAGTATGACTCAAATGAACGCGCAGCAGCAATCCTTCAAGACATTGTGAAGGTGATTGAAGAAAATCAAAATGGCACGATTACCTATCGAATGCCTCAGCAGTAAAAAGAAACCACCTTTCCATCCGAGAAAAGGTGGTTTTGTTTATGATGGTGTTTTCGTAAAGGCTAAGAATAATGGAATGCCTGTGCCGGCAAGTGTTGTGGCAAATAGGAACATACCGCAAATGAATAGAAAATGACTGGCTGAAAAGACAAGTGCCAGAATTAGAAAAACGATGCTGAGTCCGATCATGCTGTAAGATGGGACAAAACGGCGTTTGTATGTGGCTTTCTTTGTTAAGAATGAGAAGAAAATGCCAAATAATAAAGGGACAATCCATAAGTAAAATAAAATAATAAGAGACATACATCATACCTCGATTTTTCCTTCTATTTTATCAGATGCCGGTCACAACGGATACTGCAAAGCTTCACTTTGTAAAATAGTTCATGCAATCGACACAATTACGTGGGCTGGTTCATCGAATGTGTTTTCTGCTGCATATACTCAGGCTGCAAAAGTGCATAGACACAATGATCCGTAAAGCGGTCCCCCAGCCATTCACATTGCTTTAAAATGCCTTCAAGCGAAAAAGATAATCGCTCTGCGATGCGTCTGCTTTTCATGTTGTCGACAGCTGCTCTAATTTCAATGCGGTGCAGGCGGCATTCTTCAAATAAATAGTGAATGACGGCTTGGCATGCTTTTGTCATGATGCCCTTTCCTTGATAGCCTTCTCCGAGCCAATAACCAATGGAAACGGTGCGGTTGATCCATTGAATTTGATGGGTGCCAATGATGCCGACGAGTTCCCCATGAAACCATATACCAGCTTGGAATCCATTGTTTTGCAAGGCTTGCTGCATGGCGCTTTGAATGAACGCCAGGCTGTCTTCCTCTGTCTGCGTTGAATCCACCCAGAGCATCCATTCCCGTAAGTGCTCTCTGGAACGATGGATGAGTACATACAGACTTCTGGCGTCTCTTGGCTCAAGCAGCCTCATAGATATGTCTTGATCCTGATAAAAAAACATGTGCTCACGTCCTCTCTAGGGAAATTCTACCATAGACAAATAGAAAGAAAAAGACAGGATCATGACTTTCCTTTACATAAACGTATCCACAATTAAAAACAGATTGAGTGCGACAACAAGAGCCGCTATTACCCACGATATTCCTGTTACCCAGCGAGCATTCGTTAAATCACCCATAATTCGTTTTTTACTTGTAAACAAAATGAGCGGAATTAAAGCAAAGGCTATACCAAAGGATAAGACCACTTGACTCATCACAAGCGCAGATGTCGGGTTTACTCCGGATGCAATGATTGCAATAGGAGGAATGATGGTAATCAGACGGCGTACATACAGCGGGATTCGGTATTGAATAAAACCCTGCATGATAATATCGCCTGACAGTGTACCGACAGAAGAACTGGAAAGTCCCGCTACAAGCAGACCTAGACCAAATAAGATGGCTGACACAGGACCTGCAAGTGTTCCAAAATGCTGAAATGCTACATCCAGATCCTCAACAAAGAGACCATTTTTATAAAATAAAGCAGCTGCTACAATCAACATGCTGGCATTGATGGCTCCAGCGACTAACATCGCAATGAGGATGTCTAAAAACTCAAAGCGGAAAATCTGTTTTTTCTCTTTTTCTGTTCTGCCGACGACTCTTCTTTGAGTTAAAGCTGAATGCAGATAAATTGCGTGCGGCATCACAGTGGCGCCCAAAATCCCAGCAGCAAGCAGGACACTATCTGCGCCATCAAATCTTGGCATCAACAGTCCGCCTGCGACACTTGCGATATCAGGTTTGGCGACAAAAGTTTGCACAGCGAATGCTATCACTACAATAAACAGCATGCCAGTAATCCCTGCTTCCAATGCTCGATATCCGCGTCTTTGAAGCTCTAAAATCGCAAATGATCCGATGGCTGCAATGATGGATGCTTCAAGCAGTGGGATCCGAAAGAGCAAGTATAAACCAAGAGCCGCGCCGATAAATTCGGCTAAATCTGTGGCGATAATGACGAGCTCACCCTGAATCCATAACCCAATAGAGACGGGTTTCGGAAACTCTTCACGAGCGATTTCAGGTAAATTTTTACCTGTTGCGATTCCAAGCTTTGCAGACAAAGACTGGATGAGCAAAGCCATGAGATTCGATATGAGAATGACCCATAAAAGAAGGTAACCATATTTTGAGCCAGCCGCAATGTTGGTCGCAAAGTTTCCTGGATCAATATATGCAATGGCAGCGATAAAAGCAGGTCCTAGAAAAGGAAGAAGCCTTCTAAATCCTTTGACCTTTCCTTCAAGTGCACGCTCTGCGGCCACTGACATGTGTGCCTGTGCCTCGATGTATTTGTTTGTCATATGTCATCACCTAGATTCTAAAAGTTTTGCTTCGGCACAAAAAGTTTCCTTGATGCAATTTTTAATCATCATATGCCCATCTTCATGAAAAGTCAACTATCTGAACTAATAGGTTTGTTTATCATATGTAAGTGAAAAAAATAGATACCTTGTCAATCAATACATAAAAAAACACCGCCCCTTAGGCGGTGCCAGCGTGTAGCCAAACCCTCGCATTCTCCCGCAGTCCTGTGTGCCGGTGCTCACGAATCTTAAATTCGCTCCGCGCCGGTACTCGTCCTTCCTAGACTGCAAAGGTTTTCAGATCACACTGAAAAGAAGACAAAGGGCTAAAATCAAGATCATTTTAGCCCTTTGTCAACAATCTGACACCGCCTCTTAGGCGGTGCCCCTCTGCTTCCTCTTATTCCGTTTTTTAAGAAACCCTTGATCCCACACTGCGGAAGATCAGGCTTAAAATAATAACAAATATAGCTGCTCCTAAGATCGCTGGAATGATCGCAAAGCCTGCCAGACTAGGACCCCATGTTCCAAGTAATCCATGACCAATCCAAGCACCTGCAAGCCCGGCAATCATTGAGCCGATCCAGCCTCCAGGTACACTGCCTCCAGCGAGTGCACTCCCAATGAGACCAATAACAATCGCTACAACTAATGAAATCAGAAATCCTAACATGTTGATCACTCCTCTTTTGTTTGGTTTATTAAGCAATAACCGTTTTAAAGGGGATTAAAACCTTTCGGAACCGCTTCAATGTTTGATACGTATTATCGACAAGGATTGTGTATAATAACAGTCAAACACAGAACGGCATCTAAGGAGGCACATGGCATGGAGGAAAGAGAGTGGTTAAACGCACAATTAAAGGAGATCGAAAAATGGGAGAAAGACCAGCAGAAGGTGTGGTTTTGGGAGAAACTCAGCCGGCTTCCATTTCAAATGCTGGACAAGCTGACTCCTGCCTTTATTCAAAAGAAAATCGGTGTGTTATTAGATGAAATGGGGCATTACATTCAATCAGGCGGTGTTTATTTGACCTCAGAAAAAGGCATTATTCATCAATTCCAAACGAAATGTGCCGATGAATCCATTCAGCGCATAGAAGATATTGAAAAAGCGCCTATTGAAGTCATGGATGCCATTAGTGAGCAAATGGGGAAAAATAGAACGAATCTTGCCACGGTGCAAGGGGCAACAACAGGTGTTGGCGGCATGTTTACACTAGCTGCAGATATACCTGCTGTGCTTGGACTCTCTCTAAAAACATTACAGGATATTGCCGTCACCTATGGCTATGATCCGAAAAACAAGGAAGAACGGGTATTTATCATGAAATGTTTACAGCTGAACTCTGCTGACGTCGTTGGAAAAAAGTCTATATTAAAAGAGCTGATGAGCTATCATGCATCAGAAGGGAAGCACGAAAACATGATTTCCCAAATTCAAGGATGGCGTGAGGTTGTGTATAACTATAGAGATTCGTTTGGCTGGAAGAAGCTGTTTCAGCTTGTTCCGATTGCGGGGATTTTGTTTGGCGCAGCGTCCAACCGCTCACAGTTAAAAGGAATTGCCGAAACAGGCATCATGCAATATCGAAAGCGCAGAATATTAACAAGATTAGAAGAGCTCTCGCAGCAAGAACAGCGTGACTCAGACGCATAAAAAATCCCTTTCTCGAAGGGATTTTTTATTTGGTCTCAACACCTTCTTCTACCGAATGAATCGGAGAAGATTCATATCGTGTCCGGAGCTCCTTGATTTGTTTGATCAAGGTAGAACCAATGGTTTTTTCGGCTTCATCGTACAACGGATCAAGTGCTTTCATCCATTTTTGCCGCTCTGCTGGTGTTAATTCGTGGATTGCAATCGGAGATTCCCGTTTAATGTCCTCCAGCTGATCTTTATTCATCTGCTCTGCATGTTTTTCGTTCCAAGCGGTTGTTTCTTCCATCGCTTCAAGCAAGATTCGCTTCGTTTCAGGTGTCTGGCGATCAAAAAATGATTGATCTGTTAAGACAACATACCCTAAATACCCGTGATTACTGATCGTCATATAGTCTTGTATATGATAGAATTTTTTTGAATAAATATTTGAAATTGTATTTTCTTCACCGTCTACTTTTTTGGATTCTAACAGTTGAAACGTTGAATTAAACGATTCCTGATACGGTTTTGCGCCTAGAAGTTTGAATTGTTTTTCAATCATGTCACTTTGCATAATGCGGAGAGATTGGTTTTTTAAATCACTAGGCTGCTTGATTGGACCTTTATTAGAGGTGATTTGCTTAAAGCCATTTGTCCAGTAGGCCATCCCTTTTAATCCGTCTTTTTGCAACGTGCCGAACAATCTCTGACCAATTGCACCATGTAAGCCTTCTTGAACAGCATCATAGTTAGAAAAGGCAAAGGGAAGATCAAGTGCCATCCATTCAGGAGACAGCATGCCCAGCTTTGACGTAGACGGAGCGATAAATTGAACTTGATTCTCTTTTAGTGCATTAATTTCTTCGATATCGGAATAAAGGCTTCCGTTTGAAAAAATTTGAATGCTGATTCTGCCATCGGATTTCTCTTGAACGAGCTCAGCAAATTTCTTGGCAGCCAGTCCTTTCGGTGTGTTGTCTGCCACAACATGGCTAAATTTGAACACAAGCTGATCCTTCAGCCCTGTCTGTTCATCATCGAAGATCGTTGTTGATTTTGGCATCATATGATAAAAACCAAAGTATAAAGCGGTTACAAAACCGATGATCAGTAATAGCGTATAGGCGAGTAAATTCTTCATGCGTCAGATCCCCCTTATGTCAAGCATACTTGACAGGGGAAGAATTCGTAAAGATACAGGTGAAAAAATGATGAGAAATCGACTGAAATTACAACAATTATCTATCAGATGGAAGCTCACCATCCTCACATATTTCGTTGTCATTTTCGCCCTTTTAATCGGAGGAATTGTGCTTGTTGGGGGAATCCAGCAAACGGAGGAACGAGAACTTCGAAAAAGGCTCATGAACACAGCAAGAACTGTGGCTGAGATGAATGAGGTGAAGCAGGCGTTAGCTGATCAGGCAAAGGAACGTTCTCGATTACAGCATGCGATTGAAGAGATTCGTATTATTCAAGATGCTGACTACATTGTCGTCATGGATATGGATCACGTGCGATTGACGCATCCAGTGAAAACAAGAATAGGCCAGCGCTCAGAGGGGGCGGATGAAGAACCGGCTTTTGCAGAGCATATTTATTTCTCAGAAGCACAGGGAGAGCTGGGGACTGCCATTAGAGCGTTTTATCCAGTAAAGGATGAAAAGTTTAACCAAACAGGGGTTGTACTAGTAGGAAGAACACTGCCAAGCATGGCAGATATATTAGAAGAAATGAAGCAGGATATCCTCATGATCCTGCTGCTGACGCTCAGCTTTGGGCTTGTGGGCTCATTTTTGCTCGCCCGTCATATTAAACAGCAAATGTTTAAGCTGGAGCCGCATGAGATTGTCAGAATGCTAGAGGAACGCACCGCTACCTTTCACTCGATTAATGAAGGAGTCATTGCCATTGATAATCAGCATATGATCACCATTTTTAATGAAAAGGCGAAGCAAATTTTCGGTGTGACAGGTGATGTAGTGGGCCGAAATATTTGGGATGTGCTGCCTGACACAAGGCTTCCAGAAATCATTGATCGCGCAGAACCCGTCTACAATGAAGAAATTCATATGAGCGGAAAGCGGATTATGAGCAGCCGGATCCCGATTGTGATGAAAAAGAAAATCATCGGAGCAGTTGCGATTTTTCAGGATCGGACAGAGGCGGCCAAATTGGCGGAGGAATTAACAGGGGTGAAGAACTTCGTTGATGGCCTGCGGGTGCAAAATCATGAACATATGAATAAGCTTCATACGATTGCGGGATTGATTCAGCTGGGTAAAACCGATCAGGCCCTCGCCCTTGCGTTTCAAACGACGGAAGAACAGGAACATGTAACAGACTTTCTTCACCGCGTCATTCAGCACGATGCAGTCGCTGGTCTTTTGATGAGCAAGATCAGAAGGGGTAAGGAGCTTGGGATAAAAGTCGAAGTAGATGAAAACAGCCGTCTGCGCGATTTTCCAGAGCGGCTGGATCAGCATGATATGACGAAGCTGCTTGGCAACCTGATCGAGAACGCCTTTGCTTCGTATGATACGGTAGAAAGAGACACGAAACTCATTTCAATTAGTATTGATCAAACGGAGGATGTCCTTGCGATCTTAATTGAAGATCATGGCTCTGGAATAGAAGAGGACATGATTCCTCATATTTTCGATAAAGGCTTTACTCATGGAAAAGAAGGCGGAACAGGCTATGGGCTGTATATTGTAAAAACGATTATCGACAAAGGGATGGGAAATGTAGAAGTCACATCAAGCATCGGCATTGGTACCACCTTCTCAATCGAATTCCCAATGACAATAGAGGAGAGAGACAGATGACTCAGATTAAGGTGCTATTAATTGAAGATGACCCGATGGTGCAAGAAGTGAATAAAGAGTTCATTATGAGTGTCCCTGGCTTTCAAGTTGCGGCGGTAGCAGGGAATGGCGAGCAGGGCATCCAGCTCATCAAAGAGATTCGGCCAGATCTTGTTGTGCTTGATGTTTATATGCCAAAAAAGGATGGTGTCAAAACGCTGCAAGACATCAGAAAGCAAAAGATGCAGGTGGATGTGATTGTGATTTCTGCAGCGAAGGACAAAGAGACGATCGGCATCATGCTTCAAAATGGCGCACGAGATTATATTATCAAACCGTTCAAGTTTGAACGAATGAAAGAATCTCTTGAAAGCTATAAAGCGTTTAAATCAAAAATTCGTACAGCAGCAGAATTTTCTCAAGAGATGCTGGATGATATCATACGAAAGCCTGCTGTTAAGCAGGAAGATACATGGCTTCCTAAGGGGCTGAATGTGCATACGATGAATGAAATTAAGGCCTATATGGGTTTACAAGAAGGCGCGCAGTCTGCAGAGGAAGTCGCCAATGCACTGGGCATTGCCCGTGTCACGGCACGCCGTTATTTAGACTTCCTTGTGAAAGAAGGCGAGCTGAAATTAGATATGCAATATGGCGGCGTGGGACGGCCTGTGAATAAATATATCGTACATTCAGACTAAGAGACCAAAAAGACCAAAATGTACGATATGTTCATAAGCTTCACAGCTTTTGATGAAATCGCTATCATTTATCTACAGATAACAGTTAAGCGTTTACATCAAAGGTGAGGGAGTTGATTTTTTATGAAAAGGCTTTTGAAGAACCTGACATTTCAGGTGATTGCAGCTGTCATTATCGGGATCATTGTCGGGATGGTTTGGCCAAACGTCGGGAAAGAAATGAAGCCGTTAGGTGATACATTTATTAATGCCGTCAAAATGGTGATCGCACCAATTATTTTCTTAACCATCGTTCTTGGGATTGCCAAGATGGGGGATATGAAAAAGGTTGGAAAAGTTGGAGGAAAAGCATTTATCTATTTTGAGGTTGTCACGACGCTTGCGCTTGTCATCGGACTTTTTGTTGTCAATATTATGAAGCCGGGAGCGGGTCTTGACTATAGTAAGCTTGAAAAAGGGGATGTCTCGCAGTATACCCAAAATGGGGGACAGGGTATTGACTGGATGGAATTTGTCACCCACATCGTGCCATCTAACATGGTAGATGCCTTTGCAAAAGGAGATATTTTACAGGTCTTGTTCTTCTCTATTTTATTCGGTGTTGCGCTTGCTGCACTTGGTGATAAGGGGAAAGGAATCATCGAATGGCTCGATAAGTTGTCACTTGTCTTCTTTAAAATTATCGGATACATCATGCGTGCCGCGCCTTTAGGTGCATTTGGGGCAATGGCTTATACGATCGGACACTTTGGTTTGTCTTCAATTAGACCGCTTGCGAGTCTGATGCTTTCCGTTTATATGACGATGTTCTTGTTCATATTCGTTGTGCTGAATATCATTTGTAAAATGTATGGCTTTAGCCTGTTCGGTTATCTCCGATTTATCAAGGATGAGATACTCATTGTCCTTGGCACAAGTTCTTCAGAATCCGTACTGCCAAGAATGATGGATAAAATGGAACGCTACGGGTGCTCCAAGTCAGTTGTTGGACTTGTCATTCCGACAGGCTATTCCTTTAACTTAGATGGAACCTCAATCTACTTGTCTATGGCCGTTGTTTTCTTAGCGCAAGTGTTTGGGGTGGATCTATCCATTGGACAGCAGATCACCATTATTCTCGTTCTGATGCTCACATCAAAGGGAGCAGCTGGGGTCACAGGAAGCGGATTTATCGTGCTGGCTTCTACACTCGCTGCACTTCAGGTTATCCCGCTAGAGGGTCTTGCACTGCTGCTTGGGGTCGACCGATTTATGAGTGAAGGAAGAGCGATTACGAACCTGATTGGAAATGGAATTGCCACAATTGTTGTAGCGAAGAGTGAAGGGGAATTTGACGAAGCAAAGAGTAAAACAGCCCTTCAAGAAATGCGCAATATGAAGCAAGCTGTTTAGTATAAACACAACTCAAAACCGAAACCTTATGTTTTTCATGAGGTTCGGTTTTTTTCTTGTGATGAAAAGAAAAAACATGAAAGCTAGATAAAATTAGATCGAATCGTAAGACCTCATTGACCTTTTGTTATATAATTTACAGAAAGATCCGATATAATGAATATGAGATCCAATGAAAAATAGACTTTAGTCCTGGCAGGTGTGTAACGTATGGCGGCATTTTTAAAATTGTTCGAAAAACCTGGTGTTAAGAGGTTTTCAGTATTTGTAGTATTAGCCACAGTATTATATCTATTAAGAGGAATGATGAATTTAATCCTCCTGACCTTCATCTTCACCTTTTTGATGAACCGGTTAGAAGAGGTCATTAGAGGTTTTTTAAATCGCTTCCTGAAAATAGGACAGAAATCAGTCATTACCATTTTGTACATTCTCTTAGCTGGAGGATTGACGTTTGGCGGATTTGTATTTGTGCCAATTATCGCCAAACAAGTGGAGCAGTTATTTCATTTAGGGAAGAAAATTGCAGATCACCCACAAGATTTACCCTTCTTTGATGTCATCACCAACGTGTTCGGAGATTTCAAAATATCTTCTTTCTTCGAGAAAGGGTTTAATTTCCTCTATACATACTTAACAGATTTCAGCACGTTCAGTATCCAGGTCATTATGTCCTTAATATTAAGCATGTTCTTCCTGTTCGAAAAGGAACGCCTTATTCAATTCATGAATAAGTTCAAAACGAGTAAAATCTCCGTGTTCTATCATGAAATTGCCTTCTTTGGACGTAAGTTTTCCAGAACGTTTGGAAAGGTGCTTGAAGCACAATTCATCATTGCAACGGTTAACTGTGTCTTAACAACCATTGCGCTTGGCATTATGGGCTTCCCGCAATTATTTGGACTAGCGGTCATGGTCTTTTTGTTAGGCTTGATTCCTGTAGCGGGTGTGGTCATCTCCCTTATTCCACTTAGCATCATTGCGTATACACTTGGAGGCGGGGTGTACGTCCTTTATATTGTGCTGGTCATTGTGATTATCCATGCAATTGAAGCGTACTTCCTAAATCCAAAGCTCATGTCAGCTAAAACAGAACTCCCTATTTTCTTCACATTTATTGTGCTGATCTTCTCTGAACACTATATTGGCATTTGGGGACTTATTATCGGTATCCCAATCTTTGTGTTTATTTTAGATATTCTTGAGGTCACAAATAAGGAAGAAAGTAATTAAAAAGTTCATATGAACCTGTTTACAACTTTCCGAAAATAAGGTATAAATGGTATGAAAATATCATATTACCACACGCTTAATCCTTCTAAAGGAATGGGGGACCCATGTTTTTGGGGTGAATTTTTCTTTCATGAGAAAAAAGGACATCTCTTCGTCCTAACCCGTCAGCTAACCTCATCAGCGTGAAGAGAGTAAACAGTGGTACACGTATGGACACGCAGGCCCACGAGAAGACTCTCTCGTGGGCTTTTTTGACGAGGAAGGGGAGATTTTATTGAAGCTGGCGACGAAAATTATTATTGCCTTGTTTGTAGGTGCAATCACAGGATTAATACTCAACATTTTTGCTCCAAATGTATTCAAAGTGTTAGACCCTTATCTATTTACACCTCTAGGTCAAATCTTTTTAAACCTAATTAAAATGTTAGTTGTGCCGATTGTCTTCTTCTCGATCACACTTGGTGTAGCAGGCCTTGGCGATCCGAAAAAGCTTGGCAGAATTGGTGCAAAAACCATTACTTACTTTCTACTCACGACGACTTTTGCCATCATTATTGGCATTACATTGGCCTTACTCATTAAGCCGGGCGCGTTCGGCAATTTTGATACGAAAGCGGCTGATTATTCCGCAGAGGAAGCCCCATCAATGGCAGACACACTACTCAACATTATTCCAACCAATCCAGTCCAATCTTTAGTTGAAGGAGATATGCTTCAAATTATCGTCTTCTGTGTATTTTTAGGCCTTGGCATTGCCATGCTCGGTAAAAAAACGGAAGGCTTGCTGAAACTGTTTGAACAAGGAAATGAATTAATGATGTATCTTGTCGGTGTTGTGATGAAATTCGCACCGTATGGGACATTTGGTTTGATCGCAACGGCGATCGGCAGTCAGGGGCTGGATGCCATGAAAGCGATGGGACTCTACTTCTCGGTCGTTTTAATTTCGCTCATCCTGCATTTCTTCCTGACATACGGCACAACTGTTGCTGTTTTAGCTAAACGAAATCCAATGGCATTTTTCAAAGGGTTTTCTCCAGCAATGGTTGTGGCATTTAGTACATCAAGCAGTAACGCAGTCTTGCCGATATCAATGGAAACAGCTCAAAAGCGTTTAAAGGTGCCAGAGCCTATTTCAAGCTTTGTTCAGCCGCTGGGTGCAACCATTAATATGGATGGTACAGCGATCATGCAAGGGGTAGCAACCATTTTTATCGCACAAGTGTATGGGGTTGAATTGACGCTTGTTCAAATGCTGACTGTTGTCTTAACCGCTGTATTAGCAAGTATCGGTACAGCAGGTGTCCCAGGGGTAGGGCTCATCATGCTAGCCATGGTTTTAAATTCGGTGAATCTTCCTGTTGAGGGTATAGCGCTTATCCTGGGCATAGACCGCTTATTAGACATGGCAAGAACTGTAGTTAATATTACAGGTGACGCAGCATGTGCGGTCATTGTTACTGAAACCGAAAAGAAGCATGAGAAGGAAGCACCAACACCTCACTTATCACTGTAATAAGCAAGAAGGGCTGACTGGATCAGCCCTTTCAGCGTGCAGACAAACCCTCGCATTCTTTGTCAGTCCTGCGTGCCGGTGCTCACGAATGTCAAATTCGCTCCGCGCCGGTACTCGTCCTTCCTAGACTGCAAAGGTTTTCAGGTCACGCTGAAAAGAAGACAAAGGGCTAAAATAAAGATCATTTTAGCCCTTTGTCAGTAATCTGTAAGGGCTGACTGGATCAGCCCTTTTTTTCATGGGAAGGCTTGTCTAGCGTGATATACTTTTTACAGGATGAGCGGTCCTAGCTGCCGCCGTAGGCTTTACATCAGAAGGAGGAACTACTTTGCAGTCTGCTGTTCTAAAAGTAGAGAAAGTCGATAAACGAATTGGCCGTCATATGATCTTGCAAGATATTTCGTTTGAAATTGGACAAGGAGAGATTGTCGGTTTACTTGGGCCAAATGGGTCTGGAAAAACGACCTTAATAAAACTGATTGTCGGTTTGATGAAAAAAAACAACGGACGAATCATGATCAATGGGTATTCTCAAGATGACGAATTTGTCAAATCGTTGTCATCTGTTGGTGCTATCATAGAAAACCCTGAATTTTATACATATTTAACAGGCTTTGAAAACCTTGAATTGTATGCGGCCATGCATGATGAGGTTTCCGATCAGCGCATTCATGAAGTAGTGAAAAGAGTACGACTGGAGCACGCCATTCATCAGAAGGTTAAAACGTATTCCTTAGGGATGAAACAAAGGCTTGGGATCGCACAAGCCATTTTGCATCAGCCCCATCTGCTCATTTTAGATGAACCGACAAATGGACTTGATCCTGCAGGAATGAAGGAATTCAGAGAGCACTTGCAAACACTTGTACAAGAAGAAGGTACCTCTGTGTTATTTGCTACGCATCTATTGCATGAGGTCGAGGAGCTTTGTGACCGCATGATGATCATTCAAAAAGGAAAGATCAAAGTCAATGCCAATCTTCGAGATATGGATGGCAAAGAGCAGGTTCTGATGAATATTCAGCCAATTGAAAAGGCCGTTTCATGGCTCGACACTCATGGACATACATATGAACAAAATGGTCAGCATGTGCTGCTTCAACTAAACAAAGAACGTGTGCCAGAGCTCAATAAACAGCTAGTTTTGGCAGGGTTTGATGTACTTGAAATAACGCCTCAAAAACAATCGATTGAAGAGGCTTTTATGAAATGGACGGAAGGCGGGACAGCAGATGCTTCAACTCATCAAGAATGAGCATAAAAAAATCATGAGACAAAAGATCACATTCATTGCACTTGGATTGATTACTGTCTTTCAATTGACAATGGCGCTAACGTTGAAACGAGTCATATCCGGCTTTGGTGGGCAAGACACAGTCGCAAATTATTTTGCCTATTCAACGAATGTCGTATTTATTTTACAAGTGCTCGCTGTCGTCATTGGCGCCACACTGATCTCAACAGAGTTTCAAAAAAGGACGATTAAATTCTTATTGATCCGGCCAAAGACAAGGCTGCAGATTTTTCTAGCGAAATACATGACACTTGTGCTGACGGTTATTTACCTGTTTGTTTTTTATTATGTACTAGCGTTCCTTTTTGGCCTTATTTTCTTTGGGACTGATTTTGATGAAAGTACCGGGCGGTTATTTCAGCATACATTTGCGGTCATTGGATCTCAGTGGGTGGAAGTGGTCATGATGGCAAGCTTCGCTTTTATGTGTTCCAGTCTGTTTAGAAACAGCCTGATTGCGCTTGTGATTTCATTTTTTGTTTTATATGCGGCGAAATCACTTGTGCCGATTATGTCTCTGTTAGAAAATCAGTGGGGGAAAATCCTGCTTTTCGCCAATACGGACTTTACACAGTACAGTTTTCAAGGCCCGCCGCCTTTCCAAGGCATGAGTCCGTTATTTTCGCTATTCATTGTGGGGGCGCATTTTGTTTTCTTTGTTGGCACGGCTTGGCTCCTTTTTTGGAAGCGTGATGTAAATGTGTAAAAAATGTGTCAAATAACAAGGAAAATTCGTGACATCTTTGTGAAAACGGGTCTGTATTTCACGATAAGCGGCTGATTTTGTCTTATAATAAGAAGGAGTCATGGAGGTGGCACTATCGTGAAAAATTTCATTACGGCTTTACCAATTTTGTTGTTGCTGTCGTTTTCGTTTGTGTCTTTTGCCTTCCAGTTTGATCATCTTGTTTATTTCAGACTAGCGCTAGGGATCTTTTCATTAGCGGGTCTTTTCTTTCTGTATACACTTAAAAGAAATATGAAATGGTTTATGGTCTATTTATATGCGAGCTGGATCATTCTTGCTGCCGTTACGACATTTGAGGAACCTGTGTTTTCTCAATTCTTCTTCGGTGGTTTAACGATGACAATGGGCTATCTGACATATATGCTTATCTATTTAGGAATGAAGCAAGACCGCGTAGCGAAATCACATTAAACCAGCAAAAGCCGATAAAATCGCATAAAGATTTTATCGGCTTTTTTCATTCTGGAGTCAAAAAAAGCAGCCAACTGTTTGACTGCTCTACTTGTGCTTATGATTCACGTCCAGCAGCTGCAAGCTGCTTCTGATGCTTTTTGTCGATGGTTTCGTATATACTTTCCATCATTTTAGGATCGTGCATGATCGCCTTTTTGTTCTCTTCAATTAATTGCTGGTATGTTTTGATTTTCTTCTTAGACATGTGACTCATCGCTCCTTTATAAGAATGGACGTCTATAGGATTTCACACAGATGAAATTGATAATCATTTTCAATTAGCAATTCCATTATACAAAGCCAAATGTCATAAGTAAAGATTCAATTCAGAAAATTCACGTAACCGACATATTCCCATTCATATCGACGGTGAATTCTTTCCCAGGAAATAATCCACTGTCAATTCTTGTCGTGAAATCACATCAAACATTCTTGCTTACGTTGAAACGTTTTGGCCGGACATCTCGTCTTATGTAGAGATTTGATATAAGAGGATACAGAAGAGCTAAAAAAGACACCAGCAAGAATTTGCTGATGTCTTGATTCAACCAATTATGAAACGTGTTCTTGAAGAAACTCAGTTACTTCTTCAGGTGATTTTGCGTTTGCGCTGTGTAAATGACCTGTTTTTTCACCATTTTTGAAAATGAGCAGGCTTGGAATCCCCATGACCTGATAGGTTTCCGCTAATTCAGGGAAGTCATCTTTGTTTATTTCAAACCATTCATTCTGAGCATAAGCCTCTAAAATGTCTGGTATGAACATGTCCATTCTTGTGCAATCAGGACACCATGTCGCAAAGAATTTCACGATGACTTCTTTGTCTGATTGGATGATTTCATTGAATTGTTCAGTGCTTGTGATTGTTTTCAATTTGTCACAACTCCTTTTCAATGTCATTTTAATATAAAATAAAGGCGAATGACATACAAATGCTCGGGGGGCGCTTACAACCTTTACAAATCATTTCAATTACGTAACAACAAAAATTAATTAGAGCATTTTTGCTTGAAAGTGATAAGATAGTAAAGATGAATTTTAGTGGGGGGAGTATCCATTGAAAATAAGTTTAGGATTGGTTTACGGCGGAAAGTCAGCCGAACATAATGTATCACTGCAAACAGCCCTTGCAGTGACAAAAGCACTTAACACTGAGAAGTTCGATATACATCCAATTTATATCACAGAAGAGGGCGAATGGCTAAGAGGAGAAAAACTCACTGAACCAGTATCAAACGTCAAAATGCTTCAATTCGAACAAAATGCAAAGACGTTTTTACCAACTTCTTTAAATGAAAGCATGTTCCCACAGCCTGCATCAGCCGATGAGAAGATTGATGTCGTCTTTCCATTGCTGCATGGACCAAATGGTGAAGACGGAACCATGCAAGGATTACTTGAACTATTAAATATCCCGTATGTTGGCAACGGCGTTCTCGCATCTGCTGCGGGTATGGATAAAGTCATGATGAAAGATGTTTTTGCTCAAGCAGGACTTGCACAAGCGAAACACCTTTCCTTCAATAAAAAAGACTATGAGAAAACGACACAGGACAGCTTAGA
This sequence comes from Bacillus xiamenensis, assembly GCF_001857925.1. Lineage (NCBI taxonomy): Bacteria > Bacillati > Bacillota > Bacilli > Caryophanales > Bacillaceae > Bacillus > Bacillus xiamenensis. The sequence goes on along the minus strand of NZ_CP017786.1, from coordinate 1,108,441 downwards.
ACAAGTAGAACAAGTACTTGGCTATCCTTGTTTTGTGAAACCTGCCAACATGGGGTCAAGTGTTGGAATTAGTAAATGCCGCAGCAAAAAAGAGCTGCAAGCTGCATTTGACTTGGCTTTCCAATATGATCGCCGTGTGGTTGTGGAAGAAGGCGTCGTAGGACGAGAAATCGAAATTGGTGTGTTAGGAAATGATGAGCCGAAATGCTCAGTCGTTGGTGAAATTGCACCTAAAACAGACTTTTATGACTACAAAGCAAAATATGAAGATGGCGATACAGATTTGATCATTCCTGCAAGTGTGTCAGACGAAGAATACAAGAAGATTCAAGAGATGGCGATTAAGGCATTTAAAGCCATTGATGGATCTGGCCTTGTGCGTGCAGACTTCTTCCTGACAGAAGAAGGCGAAGTGCTGATCAATGAAGTGAATACGATGCCTGGGTTCACACCATTTAGTATGTTTCCGTTGCTTTGGAAACATACTGGTGTAGAATATCCTGAGTTGATTGAGAAGCTGGTGTCACTTGCGATTGAGCGTCATCAAGAAAAACAAACCATTAAAACAACTTTTTAATGTGAGTAACAAGCAGACACTATCCTACAGGTAGTGTCTCTTTTCCTTCAAACGTGAAATGAGAAAGAGAGGCGAAAAATCATGATCAAACGTACAGTGAAACAAGTCGCCCAAATGGCTGGTGGAACATTATCAAATCAAGCTTTTGGCGAAGAACAGATTCACGGGGTGACAACAGATACACGCAAAGTATCAAAGGGCGCACTGTTTATCCCACTTATTGGAGAACATTTTAACGGTCACAATTTTGCTTCAAAAGCAGTGGAGCTTGGCGCCGCAGCTGTTCTGTGGAATCAAAATGAAGCCAATCCACCGGAGGGCGTTCCAGTCATTCTTGTAGAGGATACGCTGTCTGCACTTCAACAGCTTGCTAAATCATACTTAGCAGAGGAAAACCCTCGTGTTGTCGGTATTACCGGAAGTAATGGCAAAACAACGACGAAAGACATGATTCATTCTGTATTACAAACGGCCTACCGAGTCCATAAAACAGATGGGAACTTTAATAATCATATCGGTCTTCCTCTCACCATTCTTGCAATGCCAGAAGGAACAGACATTGCGGTTTTGGAAATGGGCATGAGTGCCAAAGGGGAGATCGAATTTTTATCAAAGCTGGCTGAACCTGATGCTGCTGTCATCACCAATATTGGTGAATCTCATATGCAAGACCTAGGATCAAGAGAGGCCATCGCAGATGCAAAATGTGAGATCACAAAAGGGTTAAAATCGGACGGCATTTTTTATTACTTAGGAGATGAGCCTTTACTCCGCGAAAGAGCGAATGAGCTGACCCGCAGAGCAAAGACGTTTGGAGAAGCAGATGACTGTGATATCAAGGTGACTCACATCAATCAGCTCGCAGAAGGAACTGAATTTCAGGTAGAAGGGTACGCTCAGGCGTTTCTCATTCCTGTATTAGGGAAACACAATGTAAAGAACGCACTTGCTGCCATTGCGATTGGCCAGCATTTTGGGCTGAATGAAAGTCAGATAGCCCAAGGACTGCTGCAAACGAAAATAACTGGAATGCGTCTTGAATTGTTTAAAACAGATAAAGGGATCACAGTCATAAATGATGCGTATAATGCGAGTCCGACGTCAATGAAAGCGGCGATTGATCTTGTAGGTGATATGGACGGCTTTGCAAATCGCATTCTAGTTCTTGGAGATATGCTGGAGATGGGCAGTGAAGAAGAAACATATCATTATGAACTAGGCGAATACATCAAGCCTGAGTTTATTGACCATGTCTTAACGTATGGTCGTCTAGGTGCATTCATTGCTGAAGGAGCGAAGAAAGCATTTGGAGACGCGCGTGTGTCCTCTTACATGGACAAAGAAGATTTAAAGGCAAAATTAGCTGATGTGGCAGGACCTGACGATGTGGTTCTTGTCAAAGCCTCTCGCGGCATGAGGTTGGAAGAAGTCATTACGGCACTATAAAAGAGAGCGGCAAAGAAGGTGATCAAATGATTGGCTGTCTATGTATACACGGTTTTACGGGTGCCCCTTATGAAGTAGAACCACTGGCGCAATATTTAAAGCAGACGACCGATTGGAACGTGCAGTCTGTCACGCTCCCCGGGCATGGGGAGGAGCTTCAGCTCAAAGGCATTCTCTATCAAGAATGGATTGCGACCGCTGAACTTGAACTCCTATCCCTCTACCGAACATGTGGCACCATTTATTTGATCGGCTTTTCAATGGGCGGGATGATTGCCTCTTACTTAGCAGCGAAGTATCCGGTTGCCCGTCTTATCCTGTTAAGCGCTGCAGCGAAATATGTGAATCCAAAACAGATGATTCAAGATACAAGGCAGATGGTAAAAGAATCCTTGTCCGGATTAATTGATACGAATCCTTTGTATGAGCGGTACCGTCATAAGCTAGCGAGCACACCTTTGTCAGCAGCTGTAGAATTTATGAAGCTGGTTAAGCAAACGAAGAGCTCTCTTGAAAAGCTTCATCTACCCGTTTTAATCGTTCAAGGTGAAAGTGATGGGATTGTACCGGCTTCTAGTGCAGAGTTTATTTATCATAAAATCCCGTCTCGTCATAAAGAAATGTTCTATTTACCCGATTGTAAACATCATGTTTGTCATGAGCCATGTGCACAGCAATTGTTTGAAAAAGTAGAACAATTTTTAAAAAAAGCAATTTAATCTATAGAAAAGCTAAAATGTGGCTAAACTAATATAAATTGAATCCCACTTGTTAAAATTTGCATCATTTTTGTCGAATGAGTGACAGGCCTATGTTACAATAGGGAAGAAAAGGTGGTCGATTCGGTTGTTTCAATATGATGGAAAAACCTTTATCCCGCAGTTTAATTCGAGCAACGGGGAAGTATCGGAAGGAACCATATTTCAATATCGTCAGGACGGAAATATATTAACGGGCACATATCAAGGCGGCAGTATTGTATCTGGGGTACTTGTAGGAACTGTGAATAAAGACGCAACACTTCATTTTAGATATCACCATGTCAGCAAGGATGGCAGCATGAGAAGTGGTTCTTGTCATTCGACCCCTAAGCAGCTGGATAACGGAAAAATCCAACTGTTCGAAAAGTGGAAATGGATGGACGGAGATCAAAGTGAAGGTGAATCTGTCATTGTCGAGCAGTAGATATATCCATTTCTGTCTTGTTGAAAAACAAATAGTGTAATGGTAAGATATAATGTAGGGTAATTCGGGCTTTGTATATAATGGACCTGTCCTTTCATCAAAGGGCAGTTTTTAATGATCATTCACGAGATTACTGAAACAGCAATTAGAAGGAGTTTGAATAAATTGACTATAACGTTTCAAGATTTTCAATTAAGCGAAAGTCTCATGAAAGCTATTAACCGCATGGGATTTGAAGAAGCAACACCGATTCAAGCAGAAACCATTCCTCTCGGTCTTCAGAATAAAGATGTCATCGGACAAGCACAAACAGGAACAGGAAAAACTGCAGCATTTGGTATTCCTCTGGTAGAAAAAATCGATCCAGCGTCTCCTAACATCCAAGCGATTATCATTGCGCCAACAAGAGAATTAGCGATTCAAGTATCTGAAGAGCTATACAAAATCGGCCAAGACAAGCGTGCACGTGTACTTCCAATTTACGGTGGACAAGATATCGGCCGCCAAATCCGTTCGCTCAAGAAAAATCCTCATATCATTGTAGGGACTCCAGGACGTTTACTCGATCACATTAATCGTCGCACAATGCGTCTTCAAAATGTTGAAACAGTCGTGCTTGATGAAGCAGACGAAATGCTCAACATGGGTTTCATCGAAGACATTGAATCGATCCTTTCAAATGTACCAAGTGAACACCAAACACTTTTATTCTCTGCGACAATGCCTGCACCAATTAAGCGTATTGCAGAGCGTTTCATGACAAACCCAGAACATGTAAAAGTAAAAGCGAAAGAAATGACTGTTTCTAACATTCAGCAGTTCTACTTGGATATCCATGAGCGTAAGAAGTTCGACACATTGACTCGTCTTCTTGACATTCAATCACCAGAGCTTTCAATTGTTTTCGGACGTACGAAACGCCGTGTGGACGAATTGACTGAAGCACTGAACCTTAGAGGCTATACAGCTGAAGGAATTCATGGTGACTTGACTCAAGCGAAACGTATGGTTGCGCTTCGTAAATTCAAAGAAGGTTCAATCGATGTACTTGTGGCAACAGACGTTGCAGCACGTGGACTTGATATCTCAGGTGTTACACACGTATATAATTTCGACGTACCACAAGATCCAGAAAGCTACGTACACCGTATTGGACGTACAGGCCGCGCTGGACGTACAGGTATGGCGATGACATTTATCACACCACGTGAAAAAGATATGCTTCGTGCGATTGAGCAAACGACGAAACGTAAAATGGATCGTATGAAAGAGCCAACTTTAGACGAGGCGATTGAAGGACAACAACAAGTAACAGTTGACCGTCTACGCACAATCATTAGTGAAAATAACTTGAACTTCTACATGACAGCAGCTGCTGAATTACTAGAAGATCATGATTCTGTCACAGTGGTTGCGGCTGCTATCAAAATGATGACAAAAGAGCCAGATGCAACACCTGTTCGTTTAACAGATGAAGCACCAATGGTTTCAAAACGCAATCGTAACAACCGCAGCTCTTCAAAACGTAGAGACGGTGGCGGCGGAGGCGGCTATCGCGGAAAAAGCCGTTCATCTTACGGTGATAAAAAACGTTCTTCAAATGACCGCAATCGTTCTTCTAACGATCGTCGTCAAAAGAAATCTTATAACAGCTAACATACAAGAGCGAATCCTTTGCAGGATTCGCTTTTTTTAAAAGGCTGATTGAAACTTTTCAGGCTTTGTTTCGTAATATATTGATAGAAAAGTAAGAGAATGGGGGAAGAATGTGAGAAAACAGCCGCAACGTCAAATTAGTTTAAATGGTTTAAAGGTATGGCGTCTTCAAAATGGAATTATCTCATTGATTTTCTTACTCGTTATCATTGGGGTATTTGTTGCTAGTTATTATTTTCAATGGCCATATTGGATTGGGGCCATCCTCGTCGGATTGTGGATTCTACAGGTCATCTTCGGAATCTGGCTCATACCGAAAATCCGTCATCACATTTGGCGCTACGAAGTATTCGAAAACGAAATTGAAATACAGCATGGACTTATTCGTGTCACACGTGTGATTGTGCCAATGGTACGTGTCCAGCATGTCGATACATCTCAGGGGCCGCTTTTAAGACGCTATCGTCTGGCATCTGTTCAAATATCTACTGCTGCTACAGTGCATGATATTCCAGCACTGGAATTAGAAGAGGCAGATGAGCTTCGTGATTACATATCTCGTTTAGCAAGGGTGACTGAAGATGATGTCTGAACCAAAACGAGTACATCCCATCTCGATGTTCATTGATTTTATCTCAGATGCCGTATCCATGATCAAAAACTTCATTATCCCTTTTTTCGTGCTGATTTTTGTGAATTCGAATTCAAGTATTCGTTTTTATGCGTTTATCATACTTGGGGTACTTCTATTATGGAAAGCGGTTTTAACCGTTTTAGCATGGAGACGATTCACCTACCGAATGGAAGACGATGAATTTCGCGTGGAATCAGGTGTCATCACAAAGAAGAAAAAATATATATCGTTCGAACGAATTCAAACGGTCAATACAAGTGAAGGCATCTTTCAGCGGATTTTCGGTTTGGTGCGAGTTCAAATTGAAACGGCAGGCGGGACGGATGGTCCAGAAGTGAGCCTGACGGCGATTACAAAAGCGGAAGCAGAACAGTTGAAACAGTCGATTTTCAACCGAAAGAAAAGCTTACAGCAAGAAGAAGGGGAAGCATTCAATGAAAATGGTGAGGGAACGAATGAACATCTGACCGTGCAAAAACCTATGGAGGAAGAAGTCCATGTTTCCTATCGCATGGGTGTCCCGGAGCTGCTTTTGGCGGCGACCACCTCCAGCGGAATCGGTGTGATCATTTCAGGGTGTCTCGCCATCTACACACAAATAGATGAAATTCTTCCATTGGACGGGTTCGTCAAGCAATTCTCCTTTTTAAGTCATGCGAGCATTGAAATATATGCGATTCTCATTTTTCTGGCAGTATTGATTGCGTGGATACTTAGTGTTGGGGTCACAGCGCTTCAATATGCGAATTTTGCTGCAAAACGAAAAGGAAATGACATCATCATTACAAGAGGACTGATTGAGAGGCATCAAATGACCATTCCACTTGCGAGAATTCAAGCAGTGAAATTGAAAGAAAATATTCTCCGTGAACCCTTTGGTTTTGCGACGGTAATGCTTGTTAGTGCAGGAGGTTCGATTACAGAAAAAGAAACATCTTCTGTCTTATTTCCACTCATACGGAAGAAAAAAATCAATGAATTGTTATCTCAATTTACAGATCAATATCATCTGACACCGGAACGTGAGCTGAATAAGGTGCCGAAGCGTTCACTGAAACGTTATCTGATTTCTTATGGATTTGTTCCATTACTTGTAGGGATCATCCTTTCCGTACGGTTTCCGCCATGGGGATATTTGGCGCTCATTCCATTACCATTTGCCTTGTTCTTTGGGTATTTAGCCTATAAACAATCAGGGTATGTCATAAAAGATCAATTGATTCAGTTAACGACAAGAGGGATCGGCAAAACCACTGGACTCATCTTGAGAAAACGAATGCAAAACTATACGATGACCCAATCATACTTTCAAAAAAAAGGCCGAGTGGCGAGTATTCACACCTTCGTGAAATCCTCTGCACTGCTTGATTCCTTTGGTGTGCATCATCTTAAAGAGGAAGATGCGGCACGTGTATGTGATTGGTATTCCTATGAAACAAACAAATCTTCTTAAACCAAAAAAATGTCGATCCGCTCCCTTAAAAGGAGTGATCGACATTTTTTATGAGATTAATAGCGTCTTTTTTTTGAGTGGAAGAATAGGGTGATCGGTGCTAGGATCATGCCGCCAATCAATCCAAACAAGTGGGCCATGATATTGATGTTCGAATTGACGAACGTCATGATGACAGAGACACCAAGAATCGTTAAGATGACCTGAGAATTGCCGCGGTCCATCATGTGCGGTTTAAATAGGACAAGATAAAGATAAACGCCGAACAAACCAAATATAGCACCAGAAGCCCCGACATGTACGTACTCTAAAGGCTCGACCCAATAGGTTCCGAGATTGCCAATGAATCCTGCACCAATATAAATCAGGAGAAATCGCACCTTACCAAGCAAAGATTCAAGTGCTGGAGCAAATAGAAAGAGTGACATGGAATTGAACAAAATATGTGTCAGACTCCCGTGGAGAAAAATAGGCGTCACAAGCCGCCACCATTCTCCTGCGGCGACACCATAATTGAAACCAACGAGATGGTCCTGCCCAAGCTGTATAATAGGGATGGGAATCGCAAATACAAGCCATAGGACTATTTGTAAAGCAAGAATGGCTGTGACGATTGGATACGATCTAATAAATTGTTGAAAGCTCTCCGTTCGAATAAACATAACAAACCCCTTTTGACTAGATAATGGTAAGTTTATAGTAACACGTTTATGAAGCGAACATCCAAATTAGTACGAGTATCCTAGGAGGTACCCCATGATCAAAGGAATTGGCATTGATATTGTAGAGATCGACCGTCTGTCACGAGTGCTCGGAAGGCAGCCCCGTTTACCAGAAAGAATTTTGACTTTAAGTGAACAGGACGCCTTTCACACACTAAGTAAAAAGAGACAGCTCGAATTTTTGGCAGGACGCTTTGCGGCAAAGGAAGCATTCGCTAAAGCATACGGTACGGGAATTGGTCAGCATTTAAGCTTTCATGACATCGAGATACAAAAAGATGCGAGCGGAAAGCCTTTCATCAAAAGTGAGAAAACGAAGGAAGATCACGTTCATCTGTCCATTACACACACAAGAGAATATGCTGCTGCACAAGTTTTAATTGAAAGGTTGTCAAGCTAGTCTGCATATTGTTTGTCCCCCCTTCATATATTGGGTAGTGCGATAAGGAAGGGCGAGTTGCTAACAGGCTTTGATGGTTCGCGGTACGCAGTTAACTCTTGAGGCGTACTGTTAAAGTCAAACAAGCGGTTTCTTCCTTTTAACACAATTAACGAAGGGGTTGAAAAGGGTGAGAAAAAGCTTTGTTTTGCTTGTAACGGGGATCCTTTTTGTACTGATTCTCTCCGCATGCGGTCAAAAATCTCAACAGGATATCGTTGGAGATTTAAACAAAAAGGCAGAGGAAATGACATCATACAAAGCCAAAGCAAAAATGACCATTGAGACAGGAAATGATCCGCAGGAATACCATGTAGAAATTTGGTACAAGAAGCCGGAGCTTTACCGTGTCTACTTAGAAAATCCGAAGAAGGATCAGAGTCAAGTCATTTTAAGGAATGGCAATGGTGTGTTTGTGCTGACACCTTCATTAAACAAAAGCTTCCGTTTCCATAGTGATTGGCCGAATAATAGCAGTCAGGTCTATTTATTTGAATCACTAGTAAAAGACATTAAAAACGACAGTGCAGCGCAGTTCAAGGCGAAAGAGTCGAAGTATGTTTTCGAAACAAAAACCAACTATCAGCACAACCAAATGCTGCCAACCCAAGAGATTACCTTTCACAAAAAAACAATGGCACCAGCCAGTGTGAAAGTACTGGATAGCGATAAAAAGCCAATGGTGAAAGTAGAATTCTCTCACTTTGAATTCAATAAATCTTTTGACAAAGATGCATTTGATGAGAAGAAAAATATGACACTCTCTCAAATGGATGTGGCCACAAGTGCAGATCCATCTGACAGCTTTGCAGTGAAAACACCGGTGGATGTGCCAGAGGGCGTGAAGAAGATGGAAGAGAAAGAAATGACAACAGATGCTGGGAAGCGGTATGTGATGACGTATGGCGGAAAGAAATCCTTCACACTCATTCAGGAAAAAGCGCGGGTAGCACAAGCGTCTACACCTGTGACGATGAACGGTGAGCCAGTCGATCTTGGCATGACAGTGGGTGTTCTGACAGATCAATCCCTTTCATGGACATCTGACGGAGTAGACTACTTAATTTCTTCAAATGATTTAACGAAGGAAGAGCTCTTAATGGTCGCAAAAAGTGTAGAGGGCCAGTCAGCCAAATAACTGAATATATCAGGTGAAAGCCTTGAAAATGAAACATCAGCCCTGTGCAAGGGTTGATGTTCTTTGATTTGTTTCACATTATTCTTGATTTTTAGTATCATAATGAAGGTATTGAATCATTCAATAGGGAAGTGTGACGAATGGACACAAATGCCTTTTATAGAGACACATGGGCAGAAATCGACTTAACCGCAATCAAGCATAATGTTTCACATATGAAAGATCATATCGGTCAAAACGTTCAACTGATGGCTGTTGTGAAAGCCAATGCATATGGTCATGGAGATATAGAAGTGGCAAGAGCTGCCCTCAAAGCAGGATCAGACTTGTTAGCCGTAGCCTTTTTAGATGAGGCCATTTCTTTAAGAAATAAAGGCATCAAAGCACCGATTCTTGTACTCGGCGCAGTACCGGCAGAGTATGTCAAAGTCGCCGTGAAATACAACGTGATCATGACAGCATACTCCATCGAATGGCTGAGAGAAGTGGTCAAAGTGGTGCAAGGGCAGATGGGACAACCGATTCGTTTCCACTTGAAAATGGACAGCGGCATGAATCGTTTAGGTGTTAAAACATTAGAGCAAGTCAACGAAGTAAAAGAGCTTGTCCGCGAACATTCATATTTAAAGCTGGAAGGTGTATTTACTCACTTTGCAACGGCGGATGAACAGGATGAGGACTACTTTAACAGACAGGTAGATACCTTTCACACATTGCTTCAGCCGCTTCGTGCAGACCAACTGCTCGTTCATTGCGCCAACAGTGCAGCAGGTCTAAGGTTCAAAGAAGTGTTGTTTAATATGGTTCGTTTTGGCATCAGTATGTACGGGCTGTCACCTTCAGAGGAAATCAAAGATGAATTGCCTTTTAAGCTGGAGGAAGCATTGTCTCTTCATACAAAGCTTGCACATGTAAAGCTCATTCAAAAGGGTGAGAGCGTGAGCTATGGAGCGACTTATACAGCCAATCAAGATACATGGATTGGCACGGTTCCAGTCGGCTATGCAGACGGCTGGATCAGGAAGCTGGCGGGAACGGAAGTACTCGTTGGCGGAAAGCGCCGGAAGATCGCTGGAAGGGTATGTATGGATCAGTTCATGGTTGAATTGAAAGAGCACATGCCGGCAGGAGAGCCAGTCGTTCTCATCGGAGCACAAGGCGCGGAAAAGGTATCAGTTGATGAAATTGCCAAACGACTTGAAACGATTAACTATGAAATCACTTGCTCTATAGGTCACCGCGTCCCAAGAGTCTATATAGAGGACGGCAAAAGGGTTTATGTACGGAATCCGCTCCTTCAAGACGGACCAAACTTTTGATCAACAGCTTTCACGGGAACGATGGTCAAACGGACATCGTTCTCTTTTATTCTACAAACAAAGAATAAACATTCTCCCTTTTTTAGAGATTTTGGAAATTCCGTATGATTTTCGGAAAAAAGCGTATAATGGGAAAGAGGAACTCCATTATCATCTTGATTTACGGGTGGCGGGCCGCTTCATGTTCTAATAAGAAATCATGAAAAAACAGCTTTGCTTGTGCATTGAATAATGGTATGATTAATCTTGGAATGGATCGAAACGGTATCCGTAAGTTTTGTGGAGGTGTATGTTTTTTGTCTGAATCCAGCGCAACAAACGAAATGAAGATTCAACTGCCGGAGGCTTTAATGTCTGAAATCGAACGAGTAGCAGAGCAGGATAAGGTAACAAGAAATGAATTGATCTACCGAGCGACAAAAACGTATATTCGTGAACGTAATATTCGACAAAATCGTGAATCGATGAGACGCGGCTACATGGAGATGGCGAAAATTAATCTGAATATCTCTTCAGAGGCACAATACGCAGAATTTGAGGCTGAGAATACAGTTGAGCGATTAGTCAGCGGGGGTTAAACATTTGATTGTTAAACGCGGTGATGTTTACTTTGCTGATTTATCTCCTGTTGTTGGCTCCGAGCAGGGCGGGGTTCGCCCGGTATTGGTGATCCAAAATGACATTGGAAATCGCTTCAGCCCGACTGCTATCGTTGCAGCCATAACAGCCCAAATACAAAAAGCGAAATTACCGACTCACGTCGAAATTAATGCAAAGCGCTACGGCTTTGAACGAGATTCTGTCATTCTCTTGGAACAGATTCGTACGATTGATAAACAAAGATTGACAGATAAAATTACACATCTTGATGATGAGATGATGGAGAAGGTTGATGAAGCCTTACAAGTTAGTTTGGCTCTTATTGATTTTTAATATGGTGAGATTTGGTTGCTCTCTTGGGAGCAACTTTTTTTGTGTTCAATTTTTATTAACGTTATAATGAAGAAAGACTAATAAGAAGTGCTTTTTTATGTACGCAGGGGGTAAATCATGTCGAATCATATCGTGTTAGCATTCGCAAGAGAGCATCAAAAGGAATTAGAAAAAGAGTGGACGGACATTTTTAAACGACTTGGGGAAGAAGAAACGGACATGATGCTGAACGACAAAATGTATGAAACCATCTGTTCGGAATACGTTCAGCTGATTATTACATCCCTTTCAGAGGGATATGCTGAAGATTTTGAAGAAAAAGTGCAAACTTTTGCTTTAAAAATTGTTCAAATGGGTATATCACTTAAGTTACTGGCAAATGGTCTAACGAAAATTCGTACCCACTTATATCAAAAAATGAATAATGACAAAGATACAGCAGAAGAAAGTCATGACCTCATCTGGCAAATTGACCGATTCATCACACCAGTTCATAACGAAATCTTGAATCAGTATTCCATCTCATGGGAGAAAACCGTAAACCTTCAAAAAATTGCGCTGCAGGAACTGTCTGCTCCTCTAATCCCGGTGTTTGAGCACATCACTGTTATGCCGCTTGTTGGAACAATTGATACAGAACGTGCGAAAAAAATTATGGAGAATCTGCTCAATGGCGTTGTGAAACATCGTTCACAGGTTGTCTTGATTGACATTACGGGTGTACCTGTCGTTGATACAATGGTCGCGCACCATATCATTCAAGCGTCAGAGGCTGTGAGATTAGTAGGTGCAAAGTGCCTGCTTGTCGGAATTCGTCCAGAAATTGCCCAAACCATCGTCAACCTTGGAATTGATTTATCTCAGGTTACAACAAAGAATACCCTTCAAAAAGGAATTCAAACTGCTTTAGAAATGACAAATCGAAAAATTGTTTCATTGGAGGGATAACCCAGTGAGAAATCACCCGAAGATTCCGATTTTAAAATTATATAACTGTCTACTGATTTCAATACAGTGGGAGCTTGACGACCAAACTGCTCTTCACTTTCAAGAAGATTTACTGAATAAAATTCACGAAACAGGAGCAAGCGGTGTTGTGATTGACCTAACGTCTGTTGATATGATTGATTCATTTATCGCAAAAGTATTAGGTGATGTCATCACAATGTCTAAGCTCATGGGGGCAAAAGTAGTATTAACAGGAATACAACCAGCGGTCGCTGTGACGCTGATTGAACTTGGCATTTCGCTGGAAGAAATTCAGACAGCACTAGATCTTGAACAAGGGCTTGAGACACTGAAGCGGGAATTGGGGGAATAGATATGAAAGACCAATCCTGTGTAAAAATATTGACGGAATGGGACATAGTCGCAGCAAGACAATTGGGGCGCAATGTTGCAAAAGAACTTGGTTTTGGAACTGTTGACCAAGCAAGAATTACGACGGCCATTTCAGAATTAGCTCGTAATATCTATTTATACGCTGGTAAAGGTCAGATTTGTATAGAAGAAGTAATGGAGCGCGGAAAGCGCGGACTCAAAGTCATCGCAGCCGATGAGGGACCTGGCATTATGGATATACGCAAAGTGATGGAAGATGGATTCTCTACATCAGGCGGACTCGGAGCAGGCCTTCCGGGAGTGAAAAGGCTGATGGATGATTTTACATTAGACTCTGCACCAGAACAAGGAACTGAGATTCAAGCTGTCAAGTGGCTTCGCTAGGAGGGAAACCATGGATTTTAAGGAGGTAATGGAGCAGCGGTACCATCAACTGCTCAGTCGTTATATCAGTGATTTAACTGAAACATCGCTTTATCAAGCTCAAAAATTCAGCCGAAAAACCATTGAGCATCAAATACCTCCTGAGGAAATAGTGAGTGTTCACCGAAAAGTGATTCAGGAGCTTTATCCTGATTTACCAGAAGATGTCTTTCATTCACTAGACTTCTTAATTGAAGTCATGATTGGATATGGACTTGCCTATCAGGAACATTTAACACTAAGAGGCATCCAGCAAGAAATTAAATCAGAAATTGAAATTGCTGCAAATGTACAGCAAACCCTTCTGGAAACAAAAATTCCAGAAGGAGACACATTTGATATTGGAGCCATTAGTGTGCCGGCAAAACAGATGAGTGGAGATTATTATCACTTTGTCACTGATCACGATACAATCAATATCGCGATCGCAGACGTGATTGGGAAAGGTATCCCAGCTGCGCTCTGTATGTCGATGATTAAGTATGCGATGGATTCCTTGCCGGAGTCAGGAAGCGGTCCAACAAAAGTGCTGAAAACCCTGAATCGTGTTGTCGAACAAAACGTAGACCCAAGCATGTTTATCACCATGTTTTATGGGAGCTATAATAAAGAAACACATGAATTTAAGTATGCATCGGCTGGGCATGAGCCGGGCTTTTTCTATTGTAAAAAAGAGAATCAATTTTACGATTTAGATGCGAAAGGACTTGTCCTTGGGATCGCACCAGATTTTGATTACAGACAGTATGAGAAGCATTTGGACGTAGGAGATATGGTGATTTTATTCTCTGATGGTGTCACAGAATCCAAGGTAGAGGACGGTTTCTTAGAGCGGGAGGATATCAAAGCGCTCATATCAGAGAACCTATCTTACTCAGCGCAGGAAATGGTGGATGCCATCTATGCGAGCTTACTCAAGTTACAAGATTTTCAGCTTCACGATGACTTTACTTTACTTGTCCTCAAAAGAAAGGTTTAGAAAGTGGCTATGCGGGTATATAAAACTTTAGGAAACAAGAATTTCGAGGTGAATGCATAATGAATATGTCTGTAAAAGAGCATCAAATAGATCAGAAGACAAAAATTAGTGTCAGCGGAGAAATCGATGTGTACTCCGCTCCAGAGCTAAGAGAAACGCTAATGCCTAAGGCAGAGCAAGGAGAGCATCTTGAAATCTGTCTGAAGGATGTTACTTACATGGATAGTACAGGTTTAGGTGTGTTTGTTGGGCTGTTCAAAGCGGTTCAAAAAGCTGGAGGATCATTAAAGCTTGAGAACTTGTCAGATCGGCTTGTCAGATTGTTTGAAATCACTGGATTAAAGGACATCATTGACATTTCTGCAAAGTCAGAAGGTGGGGTACAATGAACGAATCAGTAGATCTAATTGAGATGAAAATTCCGGCGAAACCAGAGTACGTAGGGATCATTCGTCTAACTCTTTCAGGCATAGCAAGCCGGATGGGCTATGCCTACGAAGAGATTGAGGACTTGAAAATTGCTGTCAGCGAGGCTTGTACAAACGCAGTTCAGCATGCCTATGAAGGTGCAGATGGCGAAGATGGAGAGGTAGCGGTTCGCTTTCTTGTCTTTGAGGATCGTCTAGAAATCATTGTGGCGGACAAAGGCGGCAGCTTTGACTTTAAGCAAAAGCAGGAAGACCTTGGGCCGTACACATCTGCTCATACGGTGGATCAATTGGCAGAAGGAGGTCTTGGTTTATACTTAATGCAAACATTGATGGATGAAGTCGAGGTGCAAGCAAACTCCGGCGTTACCGTGGCGATGACAAAGTTTTTAAACAGGGAGCGAGTTGACCATGACACAACCATCCAAAACTATGAAACTAACTAAAGATGAAGTGGATCGCCTCATCCAAAGCTATCAATCCAATCAAGACGAGCAGGCACAGCTGACGCTAGTTGAATGCTATACAAACCTTGTTGATATGCTGGCAAAGAAATATTCCAAAGGAAAAAGCTTTCATGAAGATTTAAGACAAGTTGGAATGATTGGTTTACTCGGCGCAATGAAGCGATACGACCCGCTTGTCGGTAAATCATTTGAGGCATTTGCCATTCCAACCATTATCGGGGAAATCAAACGCTTTTTACGTGATAAAACATGGAGTGTCCATGTACCAAGGCGGATTAAAGAGCTTGGACCAAGAATCAAGATGGCAGTGGATCACCTGACAACGGAAACGCAAAAGTCACCTAAAGTACAAGAAATTGCAGAATATCTAGATGTAACAGAAGAAGAAGTTCTTGAAACAATGGAGATGGGCAAAAGCTATCAAGCGCTGTCTGTTGACCAAGGCGTAGAGGCTGATTCTGAAGGAAGCACTGTGACGATTTTAGACGTCGTCGGCTCACAAGAAGAAGGCTACGAACGCGTAAATCAAAAAATGATGCTTGAGAGTGTGCTTCACGTTCTGACAGATAGAGAAAAAGAAATTATCAATCTCACGTATTTGCAAAATAAAAGTCAGAAAGAAACAGGCGACTTACTCGGCATATCTCAAATGCATGTATCAAGACTGCAGCGGAAGGCAGTTAAAAAGCTACGAGATGCATTATCAGAAGATGCGTCTATGGAGCTAGGATAATGAAGCAGATTGAACAGCATGAGCATGTGAATGCCATCATCTATCAATCGAATAAAGAAGGGAAATCATGCTGCGGGGACAGTTTTTTTATTAAAGCAGATGATGAAGAACTAATTTGTGCTGTAGCAGACGGATTAGGCAGCGGCCCGTTCGCCAATGAATCATCTTCTTTAGTCAGCGAAATTGTCGAAGAATATGGACATGAGGATGTGACGACCCTCATTGACAGATGCAATCAGGCCATGAAAAATAAACGCGGGGCCACTGTAGCCATATTAAAGGTGAATTTTTCCCAGCAGCAATTTACCTATTGTTCGGTTGGTAATATCAGATTTATCTTGAATGCACCTTCTGGCGACTATATATATCCACTTCCGACATCAGGATATCTATCAGGTAAACCTAGAAAATATAAAACATACACCTATTCCTACGAAAAAGGATCGACATTCATTATGTATTCAGACGGACTGAATGTGCCAAACATGCGAATGTGTTTAAAGCACAGCCATTCAGTTGCAGACATCGCAAAACAACTTGAAACATACACACAAGACAAGAAGGACGATCTCACCTATGTACTTGGTCAGCTCATATAAAATAGCTGACCTTTTTTCTGTTTTGCCGGTTTTTTTGATACACTAAAAGAGAAGACACAGTGAGAGGATGCAAAGTATGAAGACATCTGACTTTTTATTAAAACAAATTGCAACAGAATTAAAGCTTTCAACAAAACAAATTGACCAGGTGATCCAGCTATTAGAGGATGGCAACACCGTCCCATTTATTGCACGCTACCGGAAAGAGCAGACAGGCTCACTGGACGAGGTGCAAATTCAAACCATATCAGAGCGCTATACATATATTCAAAATGTGACGAACCGAAAAGAAGAAGTCATTCGCTTAATTGCTGAACAAGGCAAATTGACCGATGAGTTAAAAAAGAAGATCGAACAGGCTCATAAACTGCAAGAGGTCGAAGATTTATATAGACCATTCAAGCAAAAGCGAAAAACGAAGGCAAATGTAGCCAAAGCAAAAGGACTTGAGCCGCTGGCGGAATATTTACTGAAGCTGCCGAATGATGATATTGAAAAGAAAGCGTCTGCTTTTATTAACGAAGAGAAAGAAGTGACAAGTGTAGAAGAAGCGCTAGAGGGCGCACTGCACATCATTGCGGAACATCTGGCAGATGACCCTGATATGCGGAAATGGATTCGCAGTGAAACGTATCAAAAAGGCAGCCTTGTCACAACAAGGAAAGACGTGGAAAGCGATGAGAAAAACGTCTATGAAATGTATTACGATTATCAAGAGCCGATTAAAAAAATTGTGCCCCATCGTGTACTTGCGGTCAACCGAGGAGAGAAAGAGGGCATTTTGAAAGCAGCCATCGAACCACCTGCTGAAAATATTCGTTTCTATCTCGATAAGCAAGTCATAAAAGGCAAGCAAACGACGGCGAGACCGTATATTGAAGCGGCCATTGATGATGCATACAAGCGCCTCATCCAGCCGTCAATTGAACGGGAAATACGAAAAGAGCTGACAGAAAAAGCTGAGGAGCAAGCCATTCATATTTTCGCTGAAAACCTAAGAAAGCTCCTGCTTCAACCGCCGATGAAAGGAAAACGTGTACTTGGGGTAGACCCTGCGTTTCGTACAGGCTGTAAATTAGCCGTCGTGGATGATACAGGAAAAGTCCATCATATTGGCGTCATTTATCCGCACCCGCCTGTGCAGAAAAAAGCGGAAGCCAAACAAAAAGTGAAAGAAATCATTCAATCATTTAACATTGAAGTCATTGCGATCGGAAACGGAACAGCCTCAAGAGAGACCGAACAATTTATCGCAGACTTGATTCAAGAGCTGGATCAGCCCGTTTCATATTTGATCGTGAATGAAGCAGGGGCAAGTGTATACTCCGCATCTGCGCTGGCGAGAGAGGAGTTTCCAGACCTGCAAGTGGAAGAAAGAAGCGCCATTTCCATCGCCAGAAGATTGCAAGACCCATTAGCAGAGCTTGTGAAAATTGATCCGAAATCTGTCGGGGTTGGTCAATACCAGCATGATGTCAGTCAAAAGCAATTAAACAGCTCGTTAACCTTCGTGGTAGAGACGGTCGTCAACCAAGTTGGTGTAAACGTCAATACGGCCTCGCAGGCGCTGCTGCAGTATGTGTCTGGTCTTTCAAAAGCTGTCGCAGGGAATATCATCAAGCGCCGCGAAGAGATTGGTAGATTCACAAGCAGAAAAGAGCTGAAGGATATCCCAAGACTTGGCGCTAAGACATATGAACAGTGTATCGGCTTTCTACGCATTTCTGACGGACAAGACCCACTTGACCGCACGGGCATTCACCCTGAAAGCTATAAAGAAACAAAACAATTCTTACGCATGATGAAAATGACGCCAGACGATCTTGGAACAGAGCAATTAAAAGAGAAAATCGCTGAGGTGAAGCTGGAAGAAGCAGCAGAGCAGCTTGGAATTGGTTCAATCACCCTTCAAGATATTATTGATCAACTGACAAGACCTGAGCGTGATCCGCGCGATGAAGTACCAAAACCGCTTTTAAAAACAGATGTATTGAAATTAGAGGATTTGAAGCAGGGAATGGAGCTTCAAGGAACGGTGAGAAACGTCGTGGACTTCGGCGCATTTGTTGATATTGGCGTAAAGCAGGATGGACTTGTCCACATTTCGAAGCTAAGCAACCGTTTTGTGAAGCATCCGCTTGATGTCGTGTCAGTCGGTGATATTGTGACTGTATGGGTAGACTCCGTCGACCAAGCAAAAGGCCGAGTGGCTCTTTCCATGCTAAAACCAGAGTAAACAAAAAACGAGGCGCACCTTAGGATGGGGTGTGCCTTGATGTGACTGAATGTTTTTTTCTATAGAAGTACCAGCATTGATTGAGCAATTTGATTTGATAATGATTTTTCTCATAAAATGCTTTCTGCATCTGATTTTTCAGCCAATTGGGCATCGCCCATTCCTCCTTTGATCGAAACAGTGGATGTACCTTCAATGTATGCAAAGGGGAAATTGTCCCGTTCGAGGTTTTTATAGAAAGGAACGATCTTGATTGAACGAGCGAGAGCTACAGCAGTTAACAGAGCACATTTCCGAGCAGTTCTTTGGAAAGGTGTTCCGCCATCAGGCTGTTTTTAATGCCCGTCTAAAAACGACAGGCGGGCGATATTTACTGGGTACACATCATATTGAGCTGAACCGCCGATATCTAGAGGAGCATGGAAGAGACGAATTGATCGGTATCATTAAGCATGAACTGTGCCATTATCATCTGCATCTAGAAGGAAAGGGCTATCAGCACCGGGACCGGGATTTTCGTGAGCTCTTGCAGCGAGTGGGAGCCCCTCGATTTTGCACGCCGCTACAAACTGTACGAAACAAGCGGCGTGTGCAAAAACGACATGAATATGTTTGTACAGAATGCGGACAGCATTTTATAAGGAAAAGACGATTTGATACCACTCGTTATGTGTGCGGTGTCTGCAAAGGGAAGTTGAAATGGCTCCGTACAAACGATTGAGTGTGAGAAGCATTCCTCTATGGGAATGTTTTTTTATTGTCCAAGTAAAATGGATCATCATGATAGATGCGAGAGAAGTAGACAGATTGAGACAAAGAGAGACGCGTGTCTCATGTTGTTTCTTTTTTTATCGGTTTGAATCGTTCAAAATCTCAATTTTCATGTGCCATCATGTTGGCACGCTTTTTGCTTGTATATAAGTGCAAGCAAAAAAGATAGGAGGTTTTACAACATGGAAATAGCATTGACAAAAGAAAAAGCCGTCTGGATGTATCAAAAGATGCAGGAGATCCGCCAATTTGAAGATCAAGTACACACGCTTTTTACAAAAGGGATTTTGCCGGGTTTTGTCCATCTTTATGCTGGCGAAGAAGCTGTTGCTGTAGGAGTCTGCGCTCATCTGAATGAACAAGACAGCATCACAAGTACCCACCGTGGCCACGGCCATTGTATAGCAAAAGGCTGTGATTTAAAAGGAATGATGGCAGAAATCTATGGAAAAGCCACAGGTCTCTGTAAAGGAAAAGGTGGATCCATGCACATTGCAGATTTTGATAAAGGAATGCTCGGTGCCAACGGAATTGTTGGAGGTGGTTTTCCTCTTGCGTGTGGAGCAGCCCTTACGACCAAATATAAAAAGACGAATAATGTAAGCGTTTGCTTTTTTGGAGATGGTGCAAACAATCAAGGGACATTTCACGAGGGAATCAATCTCGCGGCCATCTGGAAACTGCCTGTTATTTTCATCGCAGAAAACAATGGATACGGGGAAGCGACACCTTTTTCCTATGCTTCAAGCTGTACATCGATTGTGGATCGAGCCGCCGGTTATGGCATTCCTGGTATTCAAGTAGATGGAAAAGATGTGACAGCAGTTTATCAGGCAGCAGAACAAGCAATACAACGAGCAAAAAATGGAGAAGGTCCAACACTGATTGAATGCATGACATATCGAAACTATGGCCATTTTGAAGGAGACGCCCAGCGTTACAAAACAACTCAAGAAAGAACCGAACATCAAGAAGATAGAGATGCCATCGCTCTTTTTAAAAATAAATTGATACAAAAACAGCTACTTACGGATCAAGAGATCGCAAATATCGAAGCGGCTGTAACGGAAGCGATAGATGAAGCCGTTAGATTCAGTGAAGAAAGTGAATATCCAGATCATACTGAATTATTGACCGACGTGTATGTTTCGTACCAATAAATCAGAAAGGGGAGAGGAACATGACAAGAGAAATCAGCATGTCTAGTGCATTAAATGAAGCAATGAAAATGGCAATGAGAAGAGACGAATATGTCATTTTAATGGGGGAAGATGTTGCTGGAGGCGCTCATGTAGATCACTTACAGGATGATGAAGCATGGGGCGGTGTCCTTGGTGTGACCAAAGGAATTGTTCAGGAATTTGGACGTGAGCGTGTGCTTGACACGCCGATTAGCGAAGCGGGCTATGTAGGGGCCGCCATGGCAGCTGCTTCAACAGGGCTAAGACCCATTGCGGAACTCATGTTTAATGATTTTATCGGTACCTGTCTGGATCAGGTGCTGAATCAAGGCGCCAAATTTCGATATATGTTTGGCGGAAAAGCAGAGGTGCCGATCACCATTAGAACAACACATGGAGCGGGCTTTAGAGCAGCTGCCCAGCATTCGCAAAGCTTATATGCGCTATTTACAAGTATCCCTGGATTGAAAGTGGTTGTGCCTTCCTCACCATATGATGCCAAAGGGCTGCTGCTTACAGCAATCGAGGATCAGGACCCTGTCATCTTTTTTGAAGACAAAACGCTGTACAATATCACCGGAGATGTTCCGGAAGGATATTACACGCTGCCGCTTGGCAAAGCAGATGTGAAGAGAGAAGGCTCGGACGTGACCATCTTTGCAGTAGGCAAACAAGTGTATACAGCACTCGAAGCGGCAGAACAATTAGCTGCACGTGGTATTGAAGCTGAGGTGATTGATCCAAGAAGCTTGTCACCACTCGATGAAGAGGCCATTTTGGCTTCGGTAGAAAAAACAAATCGGCTTGTCATTGTAGATGAAGCCAATCCTAGATGCGGAATTGCCGCAGATATCTCTTCTTTGGTTGCGGATAAAGGCTTCGATTTACTCGACGCCCCAATCAAAAAAGTGACAGCTCCTCATACACCAGTACCGTTTTCACCGCCACTTGAAGATATATATTTGCCAACACCTGATAAGGTGGTGAACACCGTATTAGAGATGGTTGGCCAGAGTCATGACAAGATATTGAACTAAAGAAAGGAGAGAGGGAGATGGCTGTTGAGGTTGTGATGCCGAAATTGGGCATGTCGATGAAAGAAGGAATGGTATCCGTCTGGAATAAGTCAGTCGGAGAGACCGTAAATAAAGGGGAAAGCATTGCAAGCATCAACTCTGAAAAAATTGAGATGGAGATCGAATCACCTGTTGAAGGCACCATATTGGATATAAAAGTGTCTGAAGGAGAAGGTGTACCGCCTGGCACGGTCATCTGTTATATCGGTGAAGGAAATGAACAGGCGAAGGAAAAGACAGAAAGAGACGTGCAGTCAAAACCAAAGAAAGAGAGAAAGAAAATTTCCCCGGTTGCTCGGAAAATTGCTAATAGCGCCAACCTAGACATTGATACCCTGGTGGGGACAGGACCCGGAGGAAGAATTACGAAAGAGGATGTGCTTCATGCGCTTCCAGAACAGACAGAGAAAAAGCAAAATGAGCCAGCGCATCCACCTGTTAACATGATGAGGAAAACAATTGCCTCAAGGATGATGGAAAGCCTGCAAACAAGTGCACAATTAACAATTACGATGAAAGCGGACGTGACAACACTGACAAAATTACAACATGAACTGAATGTAACAGCCATAGAACGTTACGATACAAAGTTGACCATCACCGACTTTGTAGCCAAAGCAGCCATCCTTTCATTACTAGAGCACCCTGCGATGAACAGTCAATATCAAAATGATAGAGTGGAAACGTTTGACGACGTTCATCTTGGGATAGCGGCTGCTTTAGATAACGGGCTGGCTGTGCCGGTTATTCGCCAAGCGGAGCGGTTAACGCTCATAGAGCTTGCGAGGAAGATTAAATCGTATGGCAAAAAAGCACGTGAAGGCAAACTTCAGCATGATGAAATCAAAGGTTCTACCTTTACGATGACCAATCTTGGAGCCTATGGTGTAGAGTATTTTACGCCAATTTTGAATCCGCCTGAAGCGGGTATCCTTGGCATCGGCACCATGTATGAAACCCCTGTTTACCAAGAGGATGAATTGTGCAAAGGTACCTTCCTGCCACTTAGCCTTACGTTTGACCACCGTGTACTAGACGGGGCACCAGCATCCGCATTTTTATCAACGGTTACATCATTTTTAGAAAAACCAGCATCCATTCTTTTATAGGAAGAAGGTGAAAACACGATGACACTTGTCATTATCGGAGGTGGACCTGCAGGGTATGTAGCGGCATTGACAGCCGCTCGTTTTGGCAGGGAGGTTGTGTTAATTGATCAAGGTCAGTTGGGGGGAACCTGTCTTAATGAAGGTTGTGTGCCAACCAAAGCACTTTTACAAAGCGCTGATATGTACGAGCAGGTGAAGAAGGCTAGACATTTTGGAATTGAACTTTCAGACCCAAAGCCTATCATCCAATGGGATGTTGTTCAAAAGCGAAAACAGTCAGTCATCAAGCAACTGACTGATGGTGTTCGCTATTTGATGAAAAAAAACAAAATCAACGTGTTACATGGGAAGGCATCATTTCTTTCTGCACATGAGATGTTGGTTGAACGTGACGGAAATGTTGAAATCATTCAAGCAAAACAAATCATCATTGCATCAGGGGCTGTGCCTGCTTCCTTACCTTTTGCTCCATTCGATGGGAATTGGATCATTCACAGTAAGGATGCCATGTCGCTCTCTTCGATACCAGATTCGCTTTGTATCATTGGTGGAGGGGTTATCGGTTGTGAGTTTGCGAGCATCTTTAGCAGAATGGGGACAAAGGTTGTCATGGTTGAGCAGGCAGTACACATTTTACCTGAAGAAGATCGCGATATTGCACAATGTCTTCACGATCAACTTGAAGAAGATGGGGTGGAAATGTTGACGTCGTCTTCAGTCAAACAGCTTGATTCAACCTCAAGAAAAGTTGTCATTGAGAAAAGTCAAGGTGAGCGGTGTGAAATCCAGTCTGATCTTTGTTTAGTGGCAATTGGCAGAACGCCGCAGCTTGGAGAGTTGAACCTTGATCAGATTGGCCTTGAATATGACAGGAACGGAATCTACGTCAATGAGCATATGCAAACCAATCTCCCGCATATCTATGCGTGCGGTGATGTGACAGGCGGTGTTCAGCTTGCTCATGCTGCTTTTCATGAAGGGACAATTGCGGCATCACATGCATCAGGAGAAGATTTAAAGGTCAATGAACAAGTGATTCCGAGATGCATCTACACATCTCCTGAAATTGCCAGTGTGGGTTTAAATGAAGAGAAAGCTAGACATCAGTATGGGGATATTCAGATAGGGACATTTTCATTTTCTGCAAATGGAAAAGCGTTAATCTTAAATCAACCAGTTGGTCACGTAAAGGTCATTGTAGAACCGCAACATCAAGAAATTATAGGTGTATCCATCATTGGGCCGAATGCAACAGAACTGATTGGACAAGCGGCGGTGATGATGCATACAGAGTCGACCGCTGATTCATTAGAGCAGTTTATTGCGGCACATCCGACACTTTCAGAGGCGATACACGAAGCCTTGCTGCAAACAATTGGACGAGCAGTGCACTGCTGAAAGAGACTTTTTTCTATCCGCCTGACTTCGTGGGTTAGCAACGTTAATTGAAAGCGCTTTTATAATTAACTATAATGAATAAAAAGCCCCCAGAGGAGAGGATGGAATGAATCCGACGCCTTGTTATTTAAATACATGGAAACGTTTTGTTCGTGAAGGTTTGCTTGATAGGTCACGTCTGAATAAGAGAGTGGTGGAGTCATGGCACAGGTGTAAACAGGCAAATGTAAATCCGTATTTAGATAAAGGACAGTCGTTGTTAGATCATGAATTATTCAGTGCCCAAAAAAAGAAATATTCATTATGTCTAAATGCCGCTCTTCCCTACTTAAATAAAATCAGTCAGCAATTAAAAGAATCTGACATGGTGGCCTTACTCATCGATGCAGACGGTTATGTGCTAAGTCTGACAGGTAGCCAAAGGACGATGGTAGACGCAAGAAAAATTAACTTTATGGAGGGCGCGCGCTGGACCGAAACAGATGTAGGGACGAATGCTATTGGAACGGCACTGGTCATCGGGGAGGCTGTGACGATAAACGGAACGGAGCATTTTTCTGTCGCTTCCCATCATTGGAGTTGTTCAGCTGCTCCTATCCGTGATGCAGACGGTACGATCATCGGGGTGATTGATATCTCCTGTATGGCGGATAACAGGCACCCTTTTATGCTTGGAATGGCTTCAACAGTTGCTTATGCCATAGAAAGAGATATTCAAGTCCAGCAAAAAAAGAGAGAGATGGAGCTGATCAGTCATTGTCTCCATCAGGTGGAAGCGGACGAACCATATGTTGTCTGTAATGAAAAAAAGCAGATTGTTTCTGCGAGCAGGCCGATTAGAAAACGATTTTCAGACTGGTACGGAATGGATGTCGAGCGGCTGATGGGCGAACCATTTGCGATCCGGGGCACGCAGCTCATTCAGTCGGAGCAAGACGGGAAGATGCTTGGCATGTCTTTTTCGCTTGAAGAAGCAACCAAAAGCAACATAACCGTTTCTTTTGCTCAATTTCCCGGGGAATCTGGTACAAGTAAGGTATTTCAACAGACGCTCAGTGAAATGAAGCGAGCGGCACAAACAGATGCAAATGTATATATATGGGGAGAAACAGGTACAGGGAAAGAACTGGTAGCTAGAGCAATTCACTTAGCCAGTGAAAGGCATAAAGGACCGTTTGTTGCTGTTAATTGCGGGGCCATTCCTGAAAGCCTATTAGAAAGCGAATTGTTTGGTTATGCTGAAGGGGCTTTTACTGGGGCAAGGCGTCATGGAGCTAAAGGGAAATTTGAACAAGCCCATAAAGGCACTCTTTTTTTAGACGAAATTGGCGAAATTCCATATGCGATGCAAGTGGCGCTTCTTCGGGTCATAGAAGAAAGGAAAGTCGTACCGCTTGGCGGGACACATGAAATCCCTTTGGATATTAGAATCATTACAGCGACACACCGTAATATGAACGAACTATTGAAGGAAGGGAAAATACGTGAAGATTTGTATTACCGTCTTCATGTCTATCCAATCAACATCCCGCCACTGAGAGAAAGAAAGGAAGACATTCCTGATTTATATCGTTACTATCAAAAGAAACATCGCTGGAATGCGACGTTTCCTGAATCATTTTTTCATAAACTGGAAGCGTATCATTGGCCGGGAAACATACGTGAGCTTTTTAATCTTTTTGAACATATAAGGGTACTGTTTCCTGAAGGAGGATGGATGGGTGCATCACAATATGCTGAAGTATTAGAAACGATCGATCAGAAAAAACAGAAGCTGCACCCACCACAATGTACCGAAATTCCAAAAGAACTCACGTTTAGGGAGCAGATTCAAAAGCAAACAGTGATAGAGGCACTGCATACAACGAAAGGTCATGTGTCAGAAGCAGCGAGGTTAGCAGGGGTGCCAAGAAGCACTTTTTACAAGTGGATGCGAAAGTTTAGGCTGTCGTAATCATCCGGAAGAAGCCTGTATCAAGGGACTCTGGTCTCCGTTAAGAGGTCGGGGTCTTTCTGCCATGTTACCAAAAGGAAGGGAAAAAGGCTTGACTGTTATATTAGTATATGTTAAATTATAAAAGCCGTCGCAAATGGAGCAGGAATGAAACGCTTAAAAATTCTTGACACATTTTTCTGGCATAGATATAATGAAACATGTCTTATTATTCCGCAGTAGCTCAGTGGTAGAGCTATCGGCTGTTAACCGATCGGTCGTAGGTTCGAGTCCTACCTGCGGAGCCATAATGGAGAAGTACTCAAGTGGCTGAAGAGGCGCCCCTGCTAAGGGTGTAGGTCGCGCGAGCGGCGCGAGGGTTCAAATCCCTCCTTCTCCGCCATGATCATATGGCCCGTTGGTCAAGCGGTTAAGACACCGCCCTTTCACGGCGGTAACACGGGTTCGAATCCCGTACGGGTCATGTTTTGTTTTTTGATTCGTTGGGCTATAGCCAAGCGGTAAGGCAACGGACTTTGACTCCGTCATGCGTTGGTTCGAATCCAGCTAGCCCAGCCATTTTTATATATATGTTTTTCTGCATAGCAGATGAGCCATTAGCTCAGTTGGTAGAGCATCTGACTTTTAATCAGAGGGTCGAAGGTTCGAGTCCTTCATGGCTCACCATTGTCACGCGGGTGTGGCGGAATTGGCAGACGCGCTAGACTTAGGATCTAGTGTCTTTATGACGTGGGGGTTCAAGTCCCTTCACCCGCATTGTTTTTTCAAACAGTGCACATATGAACATATGAGCACACCATACATGCGGTCGTGGCGGAATGGCAGACGCGCTAGGTTGAGGGCCTAGTGGGTGAATAACCCGTGGAGGTTCAAGTCCTCTCGGCCGCATTAATGAAACCAAAGGTGGTTAAACCTTTGGTTTTTTAGTTTCTAAATGTGAATCTAATCAGTATCTACCCACCTATTTTATGTAAGTGTTTTTTTTGTTTAAGATTGAATTTTTATTATATAATGTCGTCTGATTTTTCTGCCGTGGTCTTTGAAGTTATTCTCTCTTTTAAGCTTTAATCATAAAGCTGTTCCAATTGGAACGGTGACGCTACTGTCTTTAGATGTGATTGACTTCGGTCGTTAAAAATAAATCTTCTGTTGGTACTAAAAGATTTATTTATGATTATTTGGGTTTGTTCTGGAAAATAGAAAACTGTGGCATTTGGAGGAATTCCCCTCAAAATAACATAATAATGGTCATTAAAAGCGTTGAAATCTCTTTGCAGGTGATAAAGAAATTTTTTACTTCCTAGAGGAGACGGGGGAATTTTTAAAGGCTATAGAGGATCTTTTAGCAATGCTTTTATAAATGTGACCTTCATATCTAAACATTGATTAATGACACAACCAAAAAATATAGAAATTGAATAATCTATCTCAAAAACACTCACTGTTTAGGTGAGTGTTTTAAATATAAATAAATCAGGCTACATGAGCTTGTTTAAATTAAAAGCTCTTTTTTATATTTTTCATTATCTAAAATTTTATAACCGATAAAGTTAGTATAATCTTCATTTTCAAAAAGGAATTCAATCCCTAAAAATGTGGATGAGCTTTTTACAGGTTTATCAACCAATAAAAAATAATATGAACCATCTATTTGTTTATACATTTGAGAAATTTCGTTATTTTTTATATAAATTGCTTCTTCCCCGAAAATCTCCAAACCGACTATCTTGTTTTCTCTATCAATATCTAATGCTATTAACTCGTTAGCTTCTAACTCTTCTGTTTCCTAAATTTTATATTTATATTTTTTATTAAAGACATATATATATCCAAAGTTAGCTGCTTTATCAAAAGTTATCCTATTTTTCATTATCTTCATTATTTCCACCTCTTTTTAATTCCACTTTTATATGTTGTAGTCAAAGTATTGCCCTGTTTAGCTACTGCTACACCCTTATAATGATATATTGTAGAGTTATACTTTGGATCATAATACTTTTTACCGTATTTCACCGCTTCAAAGACTTGTTTAGGAGTAATCTGACGTTGAATCATTCTCCTGTCTTATTTGTGTCACTATGTCATGTGTGATTCTTTTTCAAATCAACAAATTGCAATAATTTCCGATTCATGCTATAATAAAAATAATTATTTTTGTTCGGCGTAAAGGATAGCATGAAGATTGACTTTTCGTCTTGAGGGTACTTTGGGCAAGGATAGTATAATACATTGTGTGGTAAACGCACGAGGAGGCAACAATCATGGAACAAGGTACAGTAAAATGGTTTAACGCAGAAAAAGGTTTTGGATTTATCGAACGTGAAGAAGGAGACGATGTATTCGTACATTTCTCAGCTATCCAAGGTGACGGATTCAAATCTTTAGACGAAGGTCAAAAAGTAACATTTGACGTAGAGCAAGGTTCTCGTGGAGCTCAAGCTGCTAACGTTCAAAAAACTGCTTAATCTTCATTTTTTTTAAACAGGTTCTCTAACAGAGAGCCTGTTTTTTTGCATCAAAAAACCCTACTCAGCGTGCAAGTAGGGAGATGTTACAAGGTAATCGCAAAAAAATTCATGCTTCAAAGGTTTAGTTACAGTATAGCATATTAGATTTACAAAATGCGGAATTTTCCTAAATAATTTCTTTTTCTTTACTGAGCCGAAGATAGGGGGATTTGTTCGTAGAGAACATGTATTCAAAAAATGGGGAAGCAGGTAGACAATATTAGCAGAAACTCTTGATTTGTTTTTCAGTGATTCCTTTGATGACTTCTAGCTCACTAAGCAAATACCCATAAGCATCGTCAAGCATTTTCTTTTCGCTTGCATTCAGTCTTTTTTCTTTCTTCATTCGCATGAGATCACGTACCACTTCAGCGCCTTCTAATATGTTACCCGTTTTTATTTTGTCCGTGTTGATTTTATATCTCTCTTTCCATGGCAATAACTTATCTGATGTTCCATTTTGAAAAGTGTATATGATGTTCTTTAAGGCAAGTATATCTGTAACAGGTCTTATCCTTGACCTTGACATCTTCTTTGTAGGAATCATCACTTTCATATGGCTAACGGCCATCTTAATGACATAATACGATTGTTTTTTATCAGAAAATTCTTTTTCTTCTATGGCCTCAATTATACCTGCACCATGCATTGGATAAACAATGTTATCACCGACTTGAAACATATCATCCACCTCCATATATAGAACCTACTTTAAGGGTACCACACATAAGAGTAAAATAATCAAATTTTTAATAATAACACGATTAATTATTTTATGTCAACGATTTTTGATCAAAATATAAGAGGGTTATTGATTTATTCCATAACATCACGAAAACGAAGATAAGCAAGAAATGTTTAAACAGGATATCTCCACCTTCACCATAAATGGTTGAAGCATCAAAAGGCCAGCTAATCAGGCCAGCCTTTCAAAATCAATTTCGATCATAATGTTGAAATATCAATAACAAAGCGATAACGCACATCACTTTTCAGCACACGTTCGTACGTTGATCACTTCAATTTGTGGCGCGATGTTGTGAGCAGCTGCAAAATCAAGCATTTCTTGTGTTTCTTGAATGCCGCCAACGAGTGACCCGGCAATGCTACGCCGGCCGGTGATTATGGTTGTCCGTTCAAAATTCGCTTTTGCATGTGAAACACTTAAAACGTTTGATTGATGCGTCTGACACATTCTTGATCATCCTTTCAAAAGTAAGTTTCGGTTGTTCCACTATACTGTACGTCTTAAAGTGAACTCTAAGTCAAGAGAGAACCTTCTGCTGCCATCAATTCAGGCTTTTGCATCATCCTTGAATAAAGAATTGAACCAAAAGCATCTTGTTTTCTTTATTAAAAATGCCTGTGACGAGTCACAGGTTTTGTTATGAGGTTCTTTTTTGAAGGGAAAGAAGGAGGATGAGTCGAAAATAACAATTGACAAGGCGGACAATTGTCCGTAACATAAGATCGGGACAATTGTCCTGAAAAGAACCTAAAGAGTCTTGATGTAAAATATAGAGATAAGTGCAGTGTGGATGAAGGGAAAGAAGGTAAGGCATCATGGAAAAGGATATTGGAAAGGAAATTGAAGAGGTCGCCTTCTCCTTGTTTGAAGAGTTTGGTGTAGAAAATGTCAGCATGCATAAGATCGCAAAAACAGCTGGTGTCGGTCAAGGGACTCTTTACCGCCGCTATGCAAATAAAAGTGACTTGTGTCTTTCTATATTAGGAGAAAAATTTGAACAGCTGATCCCTGCTTTACATCTGTATTTGAGCAAAATAAGTGATCAACCGGTTCGAGATCGTCTGCAATATGTTCTCGAGGAGATCCATCTGATTGTCGGACACCACTTAGACTGGGTTCGGATGCTCACGATCTCTGGGAATTTAGAGCAGACAAGTAAATTATATGATTGTCATTACAGTCAATCACTCAAACAAATCATTCGCGGTTTGCTGGAGGAAGCGAAAGAAAAAGGGGAAGCGAACATACAAGATATTGAGCTGACGACATTATGTATGTCCTCTCCAATGACGCCTGAACTCATGTTTTATATTCATGAATCTGGCTATTCAATCGAGAAAATTGCACAATTCGCTGCAGAAAGACAGGTTTTATCCGTTTTTTCATAGACTTTGAAGTGGCTCATTTCTGACCAGCCTGACTTCTTATGATTTACCCTTATTTGAAAAAGAAAAGGAGCCAACTTAATATGAACAAACAGCAAGCGGCAGCTTCTGATATTCGAACGCTGCCCATAATTATTTCATTTATCACAGCTGGGTTTATTGGTCTGTTTAGTGAAACGGCACTAAACATGGCGCTCAGAAGCTTAACATTAGACTTTGGCATTGAAGCGACGACTGCTCAGTGGCTGACAACAGGATATTTATTAACACTTGGTATTCTCGTTCCAATTTCAGGCCTCATTCTTCAATGGTTTACAACAAGACAGCTTTTCATTACGTCGCTCGTCTTTTCGATCATTGGGACATTTATTGCCGCAGTTGCACCAGTCTTTAGTATTTTAATGATTGCACGTGTGGTGCAGGCAGTCGGAACAGCCTTACTTCTTCCATTGATGTTTAATACGATTTTGGTCATCATTCCACCTCATAAGCGAGGCAGATCAATGGGGATTATTGGTCTTGTGATTATGTTTGCACCAGCAGTTGGTCCAACGGTCTCAGGTCTTATTCTTAAATCGTTAACATGGCATTGGATTTTTTGGATTTCGCTTCCATTATTAATGGCTGCACTTGTATTTGGTTATATCTTTATGCAAAATATTACGGAACCAACAAGACCCAAAATCGACATCCTATCAATTGTGCTTTCAACGATCGGTTTCGGTGGAATTGTATATGGCTTTAGCAGTGCCGGTGAAGGCGGCGGCTGGAGCAGTATGCATGTGATTGTGGCGATTGTAGTGGGGGTGATTGGTATTCTTGTGTTCTCCCTCAGACAGCTGAACATGAAAGAACCAATGCTGAATTTAAGCCCATTTAAATATCCGATGTTTGTCATAGGATTACTTCTGATCTTAGTATGTATGATGGTGATGCTATCTGCTATGATGATTTTGCCGTTATATTTGCAAACGTCTCTGGCGCTTTCTACATTTACAGCTGGTTTAATGCTGCTCCCAGGCGGCATTATCAACGGATTACTGTCTCCAATTATGGGGGGCCTATTTGATAAGTTCGGACCGAAATGGCTTGTCATCCCAGGCCTTGCGATTGTCGCAGTCACGATGTTTGGCTTCACGAATTTAAGTGTGAATACGTCAATCGGCTATATCGTGACGCTTCATATTACATTAATGGTAGGGATCGCTATGATTATGATGCCAGCTCAAACAAACGGATTAAATCAGCTCCCACCAGAGCTATACCCGCATGGTACAGCGATTATGAATACATTGCAGCAGGTGGCTGGAGCGATTGGCACAGCGGTCGGGATCTCGATCCTGTCTTCAGGTGCTCGCAGCTTTATGAAAAATGTGGCTGATCCGTCAAATCCGGTCAATCAGCTGCTAGCCTTTACAAACGGCGTACAGCATGCATTTATCTTTGCTGTCATCATGACCGTCATAGGCTTGATCATTGCTTTCTTTATAAAACGAGTGAAGGTCGAACAGCAAGTATCATAAGGCATTCAAAGCACTGAGGGCATTGGGGACTGACCCCATAAAGTGAGACAAATAAAAACACCTTTAAGTTGAAAATCGGGTATATCATACCTGAAAACAATTTGGAGGTGTTTTTTGTATGGGAACAAGAGCCAGTTACCCCGCAAGTGTAAAAGAAGAGGCGGTTCAGATGAAGTTGGCAGGAGTCTCAACAAAAGAAATCATGGACAAGCTAGGAATTAAGAATAAAACACAAGTGAAAACTTGGATGAAACCGGTGGGTATCACAATGGTGAAACCCACCGGTTTCATCAACCTGTTGGAAAGCAGTATTCATACGGTAAAGGACCTGAATACCAAGATGAAAACGAGAGATTGAAAACAGAAAATCGCTATCTAAATCAACAAATAGACATATTAAAAAAGTACCGAGAATGGGAAAGGTGGTGGAAAAAGAAGCACTCGTGTCGATCTACGAAACGGTAAAAGATAAAGTGAGTGTCAGTGAATTCTGTCAGCTATTTGAAGTGGCTAAATCAACATTTTATCGTTGGAAAAAACAAGATCATCATCACTCAAAGCAACATGGGTTAATCAAGCTTATTTCAACACTTTGTAAGTTGCACAAGTATATGTATGGGTATCATAAAATAACGGCTCTTCTACGCAAAGAAATGAAGATCAACCATAAGAGAGTACAACGAATGATGCAAACCTACGGTTTGCAGTGTCGTGTGAAAGTGAAAAAGCGTAAACAGACCGGTCAACCCTATTACATTGCAGAAAATCACTTAAAACGAGATTTTTCTGCGACAAAGCCACTTGAAAAACTGGTGACAGATATCACGTATTTGCCATTTGGGCAAAAAATGCTTTATCTATCCAGCATAAAAGATTTATATACAAGTGAGATTGTGGCTTATACGATTGGTGATAAACAGGATGTTTCTCTTGTTTTAGATACATTGAAGCAGTTAAAGACACTGCCTAAAGGCTGCGTACTTCATAGTGATCAAGGTTCGGTCTACACTTCCTATGCTTATCAAAAGGAGATAAAGGAAAAAGGCATTACCATGAGCATGTCCCGTAAGGGAATGCCCGCTGATAATGCCCCCATCGAATCCTTCCACTCCAGTTTAAAATCAGAAGGATTTTATCTCCACCACCTGACAAACACTACAACAGCCATTGTAGAAAAAACAGTCAGGGAATATATTGATTATTATATCAATATCCGAATTCAATTGAAATGAAACAGCCAGTCACCAAAAGAGTTTCGGCAACTGGCTGTTTCGTAAAGGTGTTTTGATCCCTGTCTCAAAAACGGGGGTCAGTCCCTGAATCCTCTGCTAAAACAAAGAATCACAAATCCAGTAGATGAGACTGCTTAGGATCATTATGGGAACGGATGCCGGGCTATCATCAATAGGTTAAGTGGGACCGGCTCACTCTATATTCTGTGAAATTAGGTATTTGGATAGAAATAAATGTTGATCACCATGATTTTTTACCTTTATTTGGTACTAGCTCTTTTGCCTCATGCTGATGAATGAAGGAATGGTATAAAGTAAATCCTATAGACAGAGATATAGCCTTTCATCCATTACATTTAAGAAAAGAGATGATCGAATGAACGTAACAAAATGGTTTGGAGCTGTTCTTCTTTCTGTTTCATTATTGATGACAGCAGCTTGTGCCAACACGAACACGCAAGAGAATAATCAAAGCGAAAAAGAAAGCGCAACCAGTGAAACAAAAGAAAAAAACACGACTGTTGAGACAGGGAACAAGTCATTATCCAATATTAAGGTGCTCGCAACAGGCGGGACAATTGCTGGTAGTTCGGACAGCGATACAGATACGACGGGGTATAAATCTGGTTCACTTGGCATTGATAAAGTCATTGATTCAGTTCCTCAGCTGAAGGATATTGCGAACGTGACAGGTGAGCAGGTAGCGAATGTTGGCAGTGAAAATGTTGATAACGCACTTCTTTTAAAATTAGCCAAACGAGTCAATCAACTGTTAAATGATGACGAAGTGGATGGCATTGTGGTCACACATGGCACAGATACGCTTGAAGAGACGGCTTATTTTTTACATTTGGTTGTCAAAAGTGATAAACCGGTTGTGGTCGTTGGCTCTATGAGACCTGCCTCAGCTATCAGTGCAGATGGTCCGCTTAACTTGTACCATGCTGTAAAAATTGCATCCACAAAAGAAGCAAAAGGCAAAGGTGTGATGGTGACATTAAATGACCGAATTGCCTCTGCCCGGTTTATTACAAAGACGAATACCACCACAACAGATTCTTTCAAGTCTCTTGAGCAAGGATACATTGGAGAAGTGGCTGGTGAAGTGGTGTCTTTTTACAACGAACCGACAAGAAAACACACAGCTGACAGTGAATTTGATATATCTAAACTAAAAGAACTTCCGCAAGTCGATATCTTATACGGCTATCAAAATGATCAAAAATATATGTATGATGCAGCGGTCAAAGCAGGAGCGAAGGGCATTGTTGCTGCCGCAGCAGGAAATGGAACGATGTCCACCGAAGCGATCAAAGGAGCAAAAGAGGCAGTGAAAAAAGATGTGGTTATCGTGAGATCAAGCCGCGTAGGAAATGGCATTGTCACACATGAAAAGATGGATGACGAGCTTCATTTTGTGTCATCGGATTCATTAAATCCACAAAAAACACGTATTTTGCTCATGCTCGCATTGACGAAAACAAAAGATCCAGATAAAATTCAAACCTATTTCGAGCAGTATTAATAAAGAAAAATCCCCTCCAAGTATAGTGTAACAGCCGAATGAAAAACAGGAATTTCACACTATTTACCTAGGGGGGATCATCTCACATAGTAGGTCTTCTTTTATACATCTTCCTGATGTTCAGCACGCTTCTTTAAAGAGAGTAAAATATCTCGCCAAATCTCGTCTACGTCAGTAAGAAAATGTCCCGCTTGATCTATATAAGAGGTTTTGACGTTTGGAATCGTTGCAGCTATTCTTTCTATCTCTGCAAATGGAGCCATCGTATCTTCCTTTCCATGCCAAACATCAACCGGGATTTGTATATCTTTTATAGCGAACCCCCACGGTCGAGTGAGCAAATCTGGTTCATGAATGCATTCATCCACAGATTGACGAGTAGCTTCGTATAAATGAAGCATCATTAGCTCCAGCTGCTCATCGGTTTGAAGGAATTGACGATCCCAAGGATGTAAATGTTTGTTCCCTTTTTTCGTGAGTTTCTTGAATTTCTCTGGTTTTTTTTCAATTAATTTTTTCTGAGCGCGATAGCTTGCCTTTAACAGCCAAGGAAATCTTTTACTGAGGAAAAAGGCAAGCTTATTTTCCTTTAGCATACTTTTAGGTGGTTTACCGTCCTGAAACGGGGTGGCACTTGAGACGAGAGCAGCTGAAAGAATGCGGTCTGGCAATTGATAGGCACAACCAGCAGCGAATGCTCCGCCTCCAGAGACTCCAATGACTGAAAAATGAGAGATGCCAAGGTGATCGGCCGCTTCCTGTACGTCTTTTGCCCAGTCTAAAATGGTACGGTCAGGCTTCGGATCAGATAAACCAAAACCCGGTCTGTCTAAAGAAATGAGACGAATGCCAAGCTCTTTTGAAAGAGGATCATCTTCTAAAAACATGATTCTAGAACCAGGTGTACCATGAAAAAAGAACACGGGATAGCCTTCACGATCACCGTATTCGATTACCCCCAATCTACGTCCATCTTGCAAATGAATTATATTCATCAATACATTCAACTCCTTAATAGTTAAGTTGTCTTAAATATTGAACGGAGAAACACCCTGTTAAGGTGTTTCTTTTGCAATTGTATAGAGCTTTTCATAAAGAGATAAGAGTGTTTTTAAATCTTCCTTTGGAAGCTTTGCATAGTATTTTTGAATAAGGTGCAGTTGAATTTTTTCGATATTTTTGTGATATTCATGCCCCTTTTGCGCAAAATCAACAATAATCTCTCTTCGATTATGTGGATTAATTTCTCGTTTGACATATCCTAGCTGTTCAAGCTTTGAAATGAGCTGGCTAGCGGCACTAGAAGAAATCGAAAAATAATCAGCTAGTTCATTGATTGTTCTCGTTTTGGTACGCAATAATTCTAGAGTCAGCTGTTGCTTCGTTGATAAATCCGCATATTCATTTTTTAAAAATCGTTGGTACTCTTCTACATAAATAGAGCCTAATGCATTCGAGTAATCTATAATCTGTTTGCTGAAATGTAGGATTTCCTCATCCAAATACATCACCTCTTTTCTTTTTTATTATATGCCATTTTAATAGTTAAGTGAAGTTAAATGTTTAGATAAATTAATTAATGGAAATGCCCGGCTTAGTTTTACGTGTTTCAATCCTTGTGGATATGGGCGCTTTTTCATTGTGCTGTGGGTGAGATCATTTTATAATGAAAATAAACCAACTGGTCGGTTTTATTTTGTCCGTATGAAGAAATGTAAGGGAGAAGGGATTGTAAAGAGATGACAAGTACACAAAGCGGCGCTGAAAAGAGTGAGAAGACGAAGCAAAAGATTGTCACCGCGTCACGTGATTTATTTGCGAAAAAAGGATATTCCGAAACATCTGTGCGAGATATTCTAGAGGCTGCTGAGATTAGTAAAGGCAACCTCTATCATCATTTTAAAGGAAAAGAGTTTTTGTTCCTTCATATTATGGAAGAGGATCATCGATTGATGATGGAGACGTGGCATGAGAAGAAGAAAACGCTGCATCTGGCCATTGATAAGCTCGCAGGGTTTGCAGAGCTGCTCAGTCAAATGGGGATTAACTATCCTTTAATGAGAGCTAGTGAAGAATTTTGTGCCAGTGCATTTACATCAGATGAAGTCATGGAACGGCTGAATAAAATTGATGCCGACTTTGATGATGTGATGAGAGACATATTGCTTGAAGGGAACGAAGACGGCAGTTGGTCGATTGAGCATGTTGAATCGAAAGTGAAAATCTTACTTTCCGTTTTTTACGGATTAGACGTGTTATATAGAAATGACACGATGCAGGAGAAAAAGGAATTACAAAAAGAGGCGATCTCATTGTTTATTCACGGAATCAACCATCATGAGTAACAAGTGAGTCAGTAAAGGAGAAACAAACATCATGCAAAAAGCGATTCGTGAGCAAAAAGCGGTACTCGTTATTTTATTAAGTAATATATTTATTGCGTTTTTAGGCATCGGCCTCATCATTCCTGTCATGCCGCTCTTTATGAATGTGATGCATTTAACGGGCAGTACAATGGGATACCTTGTGGCTGCGTTTGCTGTTGCGCAGCTCATAGCATCACCCATTGCTGGAAGATGGGTAGACCGCTACGGAAGAAAGATGATGATCGTGTCAGGGCTGTTTCTATTCGCATTATCAGAACTCGTCTTTGGCTTAGGGACACATGTGTATGTTCTTTATTTTGCAAGGGTTCTGGGCGGCATTAGTGCGGCATTTATCATGCCGGCTGTCACTGCCTATGTCGCAGATATTACAACTGTTCAAGAAAGATCAAAGGCGATGGGATATGTATCTGCGGCCATTAGTACCGGCTTTATCATTGGACCTGGAATTGGCGGGTTTATTGCAGAATACGGTGTTCGCCTGCCATTTTTCTTTGCAGCTGGTATTGCATTTATTGCCGTCATTTCGTCTATGTTTATGCTAAAGGAGCCGTTAACAAAAGAAGAACGAGCGAAACAAATAGATCAAGCGAAGGAATCGACCTTCTTTAAAGATTTGAAAAAATCTATTCATCCAAGCTATCTCATCGCCTTCATCATTGTGTTTGTTCTGGCGTTTGGACTATCTGCATATGAAACGGTCTTTAGCTTGTTTACAAATCATAAGTTTGGATTTGGTCCAAAAGATATTGCGATTATCATTACTGTCAGTTCGATTGTAGCAGTCATCATCCAAGTGCTTGTGTTCGGTAAACTGGTGAATGCTCTTGGGGAGAAACGAGTCATTCAGCTATGCTTGATTATCGGGGCGGTCCTCGCTTTTGTTTCGACAGTCGTTTCAGGCTTTTTGGTCGTGCTGATCGTCACATGCGTCATTTTCCTTGCGTTTGATTTATTGCGGCCGGCATTAACGACCTTCTTATCAAAAATCGCTGGTAATCAGCAAGGATTTGTCGCGGGCATGAATTCTACCTACACGAGCCTCGGTACAATTTTCGGTCCAGCGCTTGGCGGTATTTTATTCGATCAAAATATTCATTTCCCCTTCCTATTCGCGGGTGTTGTTTTATGTCTTGGGTTAGGCTTAACCCTTATTTGGAAGGGGAAGGTGACAGAAGCGGCAGCAGGGACAGCAGCTGACGATTGAGTCATCGACAGGATGAGAGTCAGCCACACAATCGAGACAAAGGACGTTTGCATAAATTGATGTTTCATTTCCTTAATCATTTGAATCGCTCCTTTATATAAGTTGATCCATAAGATACAGAATCATCCCTCCATTCACAAATATGCACTTTAGCTATTACGAAGCCTATTGGGGAGAAATAGATCATTTTCTATCCAATGGGATCGGGGTGGCCGTTTTAGATGGTGAAGATGTGGTCAGCGAATGTATCTCTATTTTTTCAAGTGAAAAACGTGTGGAAATCGATATTTGGACAGATGAAGCCTGCCGTGGAAAAGGATTGGCTTTGTTAGCAGCTCAGCGAATGATCAGCATCTGTGTTGAAAAAGGGAAGACGCCTCATTGGGATTGCGATGTCCATCACCTAGTCTCAGCCAAATTGGCAGAGAAGCTGGGATTTCATTGGACAAAAACGTATGTCTTATTTTATGCCTCACGCTGAGAAGGTTTTGAGATACCAAGCATCCATGGCAGAATGCTCCGAGCCTTCAAGTGGCTTAGAAAGCAGAGAAAAGTCATACCGTTGATAAAGGCCAGTAGCAGCTTTTAATTCACGTCGGGTTTCTAAATAACAGGCATCATAATATGTAGAGGCGTATTGCAGTGCCGTATCCAACAGCTTCTTGCCCGCCCCTTTTCCCTGTGCTTTTGGACTTAAATAAAGCTTTTGTAGCTCACATATGCTATCTGTGAAAGGGGCGATGCCAACGCCGCCAACAATTTCACCATGCTTTTCTGCAATCCAATAGGCTGCATGAGTCAATGATTGATAGTATTCGAAAAGCTGATCCAGATGTGGGTCTGTATAGGCTGTACCTTCAATCGCAAGATTCGCTGATTCTAATGACTGACGAATAATGTCCGCGATAAAAGGATTGTCCTGTGGTTGAATAGGTCTAATGTTCATTGGAAAAACCTCCGTTGTCGTAGGATAAAAAGAGAATAGGAGTTGTCGTTATATGTTCTGGCTGCAAACCGCTATTTTTACGATCGTTGTGCTCTGCCTCTCATGGTGGGCAGGAAAAAGGCGAAGACACCGCCATGCTGGGCTAATTGTTCCGATATGTATCACCTTGTTTGGATTGGTCCTATTGGTGAGCAGTTTCTTCATTGGCAGATGGGAAGGAATGATGCTTAGTATATCAGGCGTCTCTATCGTTCTATCTTCTATGATTTGTTTGATCATCGTCACAGGGCTTCTTTTTTTTAAAAAAGATGACGCTTCTTAGATGGGGGTATCTTGATTGTTGATTTGATTGTATTCTTCACGCAGGATGCCCATCATGATGACATCTGAATAAGTCCCGTTGAAATAGAACGCTTGACGTCTTTTTCCTTCATATTGAAATCCGGCTTTCTCATAGCTTCGAAAAGCTCTTTGATTATGGGAAAAGACTTCAAGCTCAAGGCGGTTGAGTTCTAATGTATCAAAAGCGAATGCTTGAACCATCCGAGCCGCCTCTGTCCCGTAGCCTTTGTGAAAATGCTCTGGTCCATGAAGTGCAATGCGAAAGCTGGCCGTATGATTGATTGGATCAATGTCCACAATCGCCGCATCCCCAATCATCTCCTTTGTGTCAAGCAGACAAATGGCGAAGTCCCGTCTACTGTCATCCTGCAGAAAGCGGGTATAGGCTGAACGAATTTCCTCTAGTGTGAACGTTTTGCGTGTGCCAGTCATGTAAAGAGTTTCTTCATGCTGGCAACCTCGATGGATACCAGGATAATCTGGCTCTTCAATCGGTCTCAAAAATAAACGACTCATGATGGATCATCCTCCTCTATATATCGGGAGATTTCAATTAAATTCATATCAGGATCACGGATATAAATGGATTCAATCGGACCTAATGTACCTGTTCGCTTTACGGGTCCCTCTTCAATGGGAACAACTTGCTTTCGCAAATGCAGCAGCAAACTGTCCATATCTAAATCGGTGATAAAGCATAGATCAGCAGATCCAGGCTGGGGGTGAGCCGCTTTTGGTTCAAATTCATGTCCGGCTTCATGAAGGTTGATTTTTTGCAAACCAAAACGAAGGGCTTTACGGCCTTCTCCAAAAGTTTCTTCCTTCATTCCTAATACGGTTGTATAAAAGCGAATGGTTTCCTCCATATGTTGAACAGTCAATACGATATGATCAAGTCGTCGTATCATCAGCCTCTCCTCCAAGTATGATCATTGATTGAACTGATTTTATTATATCATTACCTGAAGAGGATACCTTATTGAATCACGGTGTTGAAGACATGAATCTGGATGATGACAAATCCATGTATCCTTTGTCTTTCCTTTCTGATACAATCAAAATAGAATGTGTGTTCTTATTTAGGTTAAGGAGTGATGAGATTGAGTCAGAAAAGGAAATTGCTTTTTTATGGGGCAATGAGTATTGATGGCTATTTAGCGAGAGAGGATCACCGGCTCGATTGGCTAATAGGGACAGAGGGCGAAGAAGATACGAACTATGATGACTTTTATGCGTCAATTGATACGCTGATCATGGGGCGCAATACATATGAACAGGTTCTTCAGCTGTCACCAGAGGAGTTTCCTTATGAAGGAAAGACTTGTTATATCATGTCACGTACTTTACAAGACAGTCTGAAAGGAACTCACATCATTCGCGAAGATATCCTATCATTTGTGAAGAAAATAAAAAATGAAACAGGTCAGCATATCTGGATTGTCGGCGGCGGGGAACTGCTCCAATCTTTCATAAAAGCAGGATTGGTTGATGAGCTTTATCTTCAAATCGTACCTGTCATGATTGGGAGAGGCATTCCTCTGTTTTCCCCAGCGGATATGGAATCCAGATTTTCATTAAAAGAAGTACGACAATATAAGCAAATAGCTGAAATGCATGTTGTCTTAAAAGAAGAGGATCACTGACCTGGGGTGGTCTTTTTTTGATGAAACAAACACGTTGACAAGAAAATATCCTAGTGTTAGGATAAATTTATCCTAGTTTTAGGATTTCTTGAAAAAGGAGTAGTTGCCATGGTGCAGCCAGAACATGAATTAGACTTAAGGCTTTTCCGTGTATGGATGAAAGCCTATCAAGCCCTTTTTACAAATATCCAAAAAGACATTGAACGCTATGATATCGGATTTGAAAATTTTCAAATCCTTGAATTGCTTTATAGTAAAGGACCGCATCCCGTCCAAAAAATCAGTGAGATCTTGTCCATTCCAAGCGGAAGCATTACATATGTGGTCAACAAGCTAGAAAAACAAGAACTGGTCAAAAGGCAATGTGCACCCACGGATAAACGTGTATTCCATGTAGTGCTGACGGATAAAGGGAAGCAGCTATTTGACGACATTTTTCCAAAACATACAGATGTCATTTCACAAAATCTGTCCTTTGTTACATCAGAAGAAAAAGAGCAGCTCATTGAATTGCTAAAAAAAATCGGTTTAGGTGCAAAACAACTTCATGAAAAGGGGAAACAGGATGACACTCAGCTTTGATACATTGGTACGTGAAAGACGATCAGCATCCAATTTTTTACCAAATATCTCGATTTCGAGAGAAGAGCTTAACAGCATCTTTGAAGAAGTGAAGCTGGCACCTTCAGCCTTTAATTTACAGCATACGCAATATGTCGTCGTCCAATCAGAAGCGCTGAAAGAGCAAGTAAGAGATGCAGCATTTGGACAATATAAGGTGCATTCCGCTTCAGCAGCGATCATTTTGCTCGGCGATCCGAAAGCTTATGAGCAAGCAGGAAACATTTATGAAGGCCTAAAAATGCTCGGCATCTTAAATGCGCAGCAATATGAGGAAATGGTCAGAGAGACAAAGAGTTTTTATGAGCAGAGAGGGTCAGATTTTCAGAAAGAAGAAGCGATTCGCAATGCTTCATTATCTGCCATGCTATTTATGCTTGCCGCCAAAAACAAGGGCTGGGATACGTGCCCGATGATCGGTTTTGATCCCGAAGCAATGAAAAAAGTGTTAAACATCGAATCCGATCTGGTTCCTGTGTTAATGATCACGCTCGGTAAAGAAAAAGTAGAAAGCAGACAAGCGAGAGGCTACCGAAAGCCTGTCTCTGAATTTGTAACATATTTATAAGATAGGAGGTTCCATCCATGGAACTAGGAATTAGTACATTTGTAGAAACAACACCTGATTTTCAAACAGGGAAAACAGTCAGCCACGCACAGCGTATTCGAGAAGTCGTAGAAGAAATTATTTTAGCAGATCAAGTAGGTCTTGATGTATTTGGAGTAG
The DNA here is from genome assembly GCF_001857925.1 of Bacillus xiamenensis. NCBI lineage: Bacteria > Bacillati > Bacillota > Bacilli > Caryophanales > Bacillaceae > Bacillus > Bacillus xiamenensis. Next base: position 1,065,454 of record NZ_CP017786.1, on the reverse strand, counting down.
GAGAGCATCATCGTAAAGATTTTGCCGCATCGAATCCAGCAGTCGTATTAGCAGCGGCAGCCACGCAAACAAAGAATATTCGCCTGACAAGTGCTGTCACAGTCCTTTCATCGGCAGATCCTGTGCGTGTATTTCAAGACTTTGCGACATTAGATGGACTATCTAACGGACGTGCAGAGATCATGGCTGGCCGAGGATCATTTATTGAATCATTCCCGCTCTTTGGCTATGACTTAAATGATTATGAAGAATTATTTGAAGAAAAATTAGATTTACTGTTGAAATTACAGCAGTCAGAGCGTGTGACGTGGAGCGGAAAGCACCGTCCAGCCATCCAGGATGTTGGCGTATATCCAAGACCTGTTCAAGACCCGCTTCCAATTTGGATTGGCAGCGGAGGAAACAGAGAATCTGTCGTACGTGCTGGATTATTAGGGTTACCGCTTGTACTTGCCATCATTGGTGGTAGTCCTAGACAATTCGCACCGCTTGTTCAGCTATACAAGCAAGCCGCTGTTCACGCGGGACATGATCCTGAGAAATTAACAGTTGCTTCACATTCACATGGGTTTGTAGCGGAAGAAACAGAACTGGCAGCAGATCAATTTTTCCCTTCTACACAGCATGTCATGAATACATTAGCAAGAGAAAGAGGTTGGGGACCTTATACTCGTTCTACGTTCGATGCAGCGAGAACGTTAGAAGGTGCCTTGTATGTGGGAGATCCAGATACTGTTGCAGAAAAAGTCATTCATCTGCGAAAAAATGTAGGAATCACACGCTTCATGCTGCATGTACCAGTTGGTTCAATGCCGCATGATCAAGTGCTGAAAGCCATTGAGCTATTTGGAAAAGAAGTCGCTCCTAAAGTAAGAGAAGAAGTTACCCGCTGGGAAGCAGAGCAAGAATAAACAAAAAGGTCGATCAAGTGAATAGGCTTGATCGACCTTTTCTTATGCTTAAGGATCAATAACACATGGTTTCACTGTAGGACATGAAGCAGCAGAAGCAAGTGGTGTGGCCGTCAAGGTAAAGAGGAAAACAAGTTGAAAACAGATGAGCCATTTTTTCATGAAATCACCTCCGTTATCAATTGTTTCACTAGAATGAGATGAGGAGAAAATCATAGTAGTATGTAACGATCTCTATCCGGTATAAGACAATCATATCATAATTTTCAAAAAAATGAAAAAATAACTTACGAAAGTTCTAGATTATGGTATGGTTAATATGTTCAACAAAAAAAGGGAGGGATTTTTTTATGAAAAAGGTCATGTCTTCTGTTTTGGTTGGAGCAATCGTTTTAACAGGTGCTGGGGTCACTACTGTCCCGGTGGAAGCAAAAGAGAAAGCGAACAGTGACATAACGGTTCAAGCGAGTCGAACGGTCTCGGAAACAAGAACTTATACGACGTCAAATATCCCATCAAGTATTACATATGCAAAGGATGGCTGGGTCGGTATTTTATATCAATCATCAATTGAAGAGTTAGGCCTTGGAAAATACAACGTCACATTTACTGGAACGGTTGTGCGTGATCCGGGGTTTGAATAAATAAAAGCTGACAGGTGGACAAGCCTGTCAGCTTTTTTAATGAGGATAATAAAGAATCATTTGCATTCGGACCATCTGTTCTCCTGATTGTTTATACTCATGGGCACGATCCGCTTTGAAACGAATAGAGTCGCCAGCTTCTAATGTATATTGCTCATCACCGATGGATAAATCAAGTGTTCCTTCAAAAACGGTAATCAATTCCTCTGTACCGCCAATATGTTCTTCGGCACTTAACGACCCGTCGGGATCAATTTCTACCTGATACACTTCGAATTTTCTTCGATCATCAAAGGGAAAAGTCGTATACACACGATACCTTCCCTCATCCTCAGTTAAAACCTGTCCGTCTTCTTTTCGCACTACCTTGATTTCAGGCTGCGGTGCGTAAATGAGTTCACTAAAAGACACCTTTAATCCATTCGCAATTTTCCACAAAGTCGTGATGGTGGGGGTTGATTCTCCTCTCTCGATTTGTCCAATCATCGTCTTACTCACACCCGTTATGTCAGCCATCTTCTCTAGGCTTAATTTCTTTTGTTCTCTTAGATGTTTTACATTTCTAGCAATAATCGATTGTACATCTTCCATCAAAAAACTCCTTTCTGCATTTACTTTATAACGACCGAATAGTACAATAAAACGTAATATACGCAATAAAGACTTTTAGGTCTAAATAACGTATGAAAGAGGGGTAACATCTTGATTGTTTCAATGCTGATCTATGCTTTTGTCACCAGCTTCACCCCGGGACCAAACAATATCATGGCCATGGTCTTTACAAACAAATATGGGGTCAAGCAAACATTTCGATTTTGTTTAGGTGTGGGTATCGGGTTTTTCGTCATTTTGTGTTTGAGTGGTTTCTTCAATATGATTCTTTATCAAGTCATGCCGAAAATAAGCTGGGTGATGGCATTCATCGGAGCTGGCTACATGATTTATTTGGCTGTCAAAATCATGAAAAGTAAGGGCGGCAATGACGATACACTAGACCGCTACAATCATTTTATCCCAGGCATGCTGCTGCAATTTATCAATCCGAAAGCGATCTTGTATGGGTTAACGGTGATTTCAACCTTTGTTCTGCCATATGGACAGTCCAATATGCAGTACATGTTAATGACGCTGATTCTCGCACTCATTGGATTTTTAGGTACGTTCAGCTGGAGTCTATTTGGCTCTGTATTCAAGCGTTTTTTGAATCTTTATCAACGGCCGTTCCAGCTCGTCATGGGACTTCTGCTTATGTATAGTGCATTTTCGATGATCTGGGGCTATGTCATGTAAGCGGTTAGGAGGCCGGCCACTGCCTGCCCATCACAACAGTATCATAATACATTCCGTCCGCCAGCCGTTTATCTTTTTTTAACACCCCTTCAATCTCAAAGCCATAGTGTTCATATAACCGAATGGCTTTTTGATTGGTTTCCAGCACTTGAAGTGACATCTTTTGAATGCCTTGCTGGTCTGCCCATTTGATCGATGCGGATAAAAGCTCTTTCCCGATGTGATAGCCCCAAGCTGTCTTCTGTACAGCGACGCCAAACGTCACTTTGTGAGCGAAGCGCTTTAGTGAATGCCCTTCGCATCTTGAAAAGCCTACAATTTCCCCTTCAATGTCCGCGACCAAAAATAGATGCCGGCTTTCCTTAGAATCCTCTTGAATGAGAGCTGCAAATCCTTTTTCATCAAGAAAGGCTTCTCCTGGTTCACGGTCTAAATATTCTGTTTCCCCATCAATTTTTAGTCTGAGAGCAGATAACGGTTTGGCATCTGCTAGTGCAGCGGATCGAATACGATAGGTCAAACCACGAACAGTGAACATGTTTTCAGATATGATCATTAAACAGACCACCAGCCTTTCATTCCATTATGTCTATCATACCTGAAACGTGCACGCAGCACACTCAGATGTTTTGTCATGTTCAAAAAGGCTAAATAAGCAGTATCAAACGTGGAGGTGGAGCAAATGAGTGAACAAAAAGGACATATGGATAAAGCGAAAGGAAAAACAAATCAAGTCAAAGGTCAATTGAAAGAAAAGCTTGGCGAAGCGACAGATCATGAAAACCTGAAAGCAGAAGGAAAGAAAGATCAAGCAAAAGGAAAGCTTCAAGATAAAAAAGGTGACGTGAAAAATAAGCTGAATCAGTAGTTTGCACATAGCTGTAGGTACTCGCCTCATGTCTCCATCATCACATGCCTTTCATCAATTAAATGAATAGGTGTGTGAAAAGAATTGATTATACGTCCTCTTGTACGTCATGTAGACTTTAGGTAGAAGACATGAATCAAGGGAGATGGATGAAATGGACCAAGTATGGGGGAAAGTTGACGAGTATATCAAAGACAAATTGATGGCTCAAGATGACGTATTGGAGCAAGCGCTTACCAATAATAAACAAGCGGGGCTGCCAGAAATTGATGTGTCTCCGGCCCAAGGGAAAATGCTTTATTTATTAGCAAAAACCAAAGGAGCAAAGCGTATTTTAGAAATCGGGACACTTGGCGGATATAGCACCATTTGGCTGGCACGAGCTCTTGAAGAGGATGGAGAACTCATGACATTAGAGGCTGTCAGCTATCATGTAGAAACCGCGCAGCAAAACATCGACAGAGCAGGCTTGACAGAACGGGTAACGATTTTACAAGGAAAAGCGTTAGATACTTTATCTCAGTTAAAAGAGAGGGGTACGCCCCCATTCGATTTGATTTTCATTGATGCAGATAAACCAAACAACCCGAAGTATCTGAAGTGGGCGTTACACTTCTCAAAGAAGGGAACCGTCATTATTGCAGACAATGTTGTCAGAAATGGAGCAGTCATTCATGCCTCTGATCAAGATGAGCGAGTGAAGGGAACTCGTGAATTATTTGATTTACTCAAACAAGAGCCGAGAATTGAGGCAACAGCTATTCAAACTGTTGGTGAAAAAGGCTATGACGGGTTTATATACGGAATCGTCAAATGAAACAAAGCTTAACCGCAAACGGTTAAGCTTTTTCTTTTAGAAAAACCATCTAGCTGTACCCATCAGCAAGACGCCAACCAGAACAGTGAGGGACAAGCTTTTTGTCCAAACAGCCATAAGCACCGTTGGAATCAACACAGCAAGATACATCCAGTGAATGGTGACGCCTGTTGTTGTATGTATGAAAAGGTGTTCAGCAATCAAAGCAGTGAATATACAAATTGGAATAAACGATAGCCATTTCAGCACCACTTCAGGCAGCCGAATACTCCGAACAAATATAAATGGAAGGATTCTTGGAATGATGGTTACGAGCATACAACCAAGAATCAGCCATATCATAAAGCTGCTGATCATTTATCTGTCACCACCCCAATGGTTGCGACAAGCACAGTTGCTAACAGAACAGCCACGTGTGAAGGAACAAAATGAAGCAGAACAAACATCGCAACGACCATATACAAAACAAGCGACAGGCGATGGGTTAACTTATTTTTGGGGACTGTTTGCAAAGAAAGGATCAATAGCGCAGCAAACATCGCCGATAAAGCAAAATCAAGACCAAGCGCCTCTGGATTTGAGATCCAGTGTCCAAAGATGCCGCCAAGTGTACATGCCGCAATCCAGCACAAATAAGCCGTTACATTCAGTCCATGCATCCACCGATTATTCAACCTTCCTTGCTGCGCTAATTTATTCATCGCCACACCGAAGGATTCGTCTGTCAGCAAAAGACCAAACCCAATGTTCTGTTTCACAGAGTAGCGTGTAAAATGAGGGGCGAGCGTAAGGCTGAGTAATAAATGGCGCAAATTCACAATAAATGTGGTGAAAATAATTGCGGAAAGAGGGCTCCCTGTTACGAGCAGTGCGCAGATGATAAACTGTGAAGCGCCTGCGTAAATAAAGATGGATAAGAGCGCAATATCCCATATACTTAATTGTGCACTTATGCCAACAATTCCAAAGGCAAACCCAATACTCATATAGCCGAGTAAGGTCGGTACACAATCTTTTATTCCCTCGAAAAACGGCTCGTGTCCCGCGCTGGGAATGCGTTTTCTAGCTTCAATATCCAACGACCTCTACTCCTTTTCTCTTGACCGTCTATCGTTTTACTTACTATATGAAAACGAATTTATCATGTCAATCCTATGTAACTTCTATTATATGAAGAAACATGGCGATAAAAAAGGATTGAAGTCAACCAGAATTTGTTATAAAGTAATCAGAAAATAATAACAATTGGGGTGACTGTCATGCAATGGAAACCTTTATTTGAAGATGATGTACCAAATCACCTCCGTCCATAACGGAGAGTGATCTCCGTTTGTGGATATCGCAAATGATATATCCAGTAACGGAGGGGAAAAAAGATGAATGGAAAATATATAGGAGCCCTTTACTTAGCGGCAGCCGCTAGTATTTGGGGTGGTATGTACGTAGTTGTCAAAGTAGCAGTAGCGGTTGTCCCGCCACTTGAACTCGTATGGATGAGATACGCAGTAGCAGGAGTCGTTCTTGTGTTCACCATTTGGCGTTTAGGATATTCTTTTCGGTTAGATAAAAAAGATATCCCGCTTATTGCGGCCATTGGATTGATCGGTAACTTTCTTTCAATCGTGACTCAAGAAATTGGTACGATGTACACGTCTGCGCAAATGGGTGCTGTCATCACATCGGCAACACCTGCCTTTATGGTGCTTTTCGCTTTCTTTCTATTGAAAGAATCATTCACTGTTAGGAAGTGTGTCTCTATCTTGCTTGCTACAGCAGGTGTACTCACCATGATTGGGCCTGTCACTGTTCAAACAGATGAGTTTGTTGGCGGTCTCTCATTGGTGATCGCTGCATTAACATGGGCGCTGATGTCTGTTCTGCTGAAACGGGTTCCAAGAAAGTACCCTCAGGCAGTGATAACAACATATGCGATCATTATTGCCTTTATCGTATTAACTCCGCCTGTTCTATTTCGTCTGCCACATTTAGATGTGCAGCAAATGGCGAGACCGGAAATTTGGGGTGGTATTCTTTATCTTGGTATCATCTCAACAGCCCTTGCTTTCTTTTTGTGGAATAGGGGGCTTCAACTGATGGATGCCGCGAGCGGAGGTCTGTTTTTCTTCTTTCAACCAATCGTTGGCACAGTCCTTGGCTGGCTGCTTCTGGGTGAAGAGATGGGTTTACGCTCTTTCATTGGAATTCTATGTATCTTTGCAGGTGTATACACTGTACTGCGTCAGAAAGAGTAAGACGAGATGCCCCTTTTACCAAGGGGTATCTTCTTTACAATGAATAGAAGGGGGAGGGAAGCAGGATGATACAGTATCCGCATTTGCAAAAAGGACAAACGATTGGCGTTACAGCCCCGTCCTCAGGTGTACAACCATCTTTGCATGAGATGTTTAAGCTGTCATGTGAGCGGATGAAAAATAGAGGGTATGAGGTTATATGTGGAAAGACGGTATGGCAGCAGGAAAAAGCAAAATCAGCCCCTGCCATAGAACGCGCAAACGAGCTTCAGATCATGATGACAAGTGATGAGATTGACCACATCATCCCGCCATGGGGTGGACAGCTGCTTATTGAAATATTAGAGCATCTTGATTTCTCAGTGATGCCAAAAAAGTGGATTCTTGGTTACTCAGATACGAGTGTACTTCTGCTGGCCTTGACATTAAAAACAGGCATTGCGACAGCGCATGGACCGAACTTTGTAGATCTTCGGGGGGAAGAGCTTGATCAGGTGACAGCGATGTGGGAACAAATACTTTCCACTCCAGAGAAGAAGGACGTTACTCAATTTTCTTCTTATATGTATCAAAAGGAATGGCAGCATGACAATCCAAGTATACATGTCTTTCATTTAACCGAGCCAACCGCATGGCGTACTGTTGATCAGCAGGAGATGATGGTGAAGGGGAGATTGATGGGCGGCTGCATTGATGTGATACGCCACTTAGCAGGAACGCCTTTTGGAGATGTCAAAGCCTTTCAAGATACATTCCTGAAAGGTGAACCCATTCTCTGGTATTTCGAAAACTGCGCATTAAATGCTGCGAGCATGAAGAGATCTCTTGTTCAATTAAAATTAGCAGGGTGGTTTGATCACTGCTCTGGGATCATGTTTGGCCGAAGTGCAGTAGATGCCCCTGTAGAAGGATATGAATATACGGATCTATATGAAGAATTACACAAGGAACTGCAAACGCCGATTTTTTACGATATTGATTGTGGACACGTCCCGCCGCAAATGACCCTGATTAATGGAGCATATGCAGAAGTGCACATACAACAAGGAGGCAAAGCGGTGCTGAAGCAAACATTTTTGCCGTAAGAAAGGGAAAGGGCGAGCCCTTTCCTTCATAGAAATCATTACATTCCTTTTGTTTCCTCACCTGCTTTTGGAACTTCCCACGCAGTCACACGAAATACTTTTTCCCATTTAGAGACGACAATACATGCAATCGCATGCCCTGGAACATTCACGCCTGTTCGGGCCATATCCATAATTCTATCAACACCGGCAATAATGGCGACACCTTCGGCTGGAAGACCTACTGCATGAGCTGTTGCCAAAAGAACGACGAGTGAACCGGAGGGCACAGCTGCAATGCCTTTACTTGTTAAAACAAGGACAAGCATCATCAGGAGCTGCTGTGATAAACTCATATCGACACCAAACGCCTGCGCAAGAAATACACAGGAAACCGATAAATATAAGCTTGAACCATCACAATTGAGAGAAAGACCAGATGGAATCACGAAGGAAACGATTCTTTTTGGACAACCGTATTTCTCCATTCGTGCCATGAGCTGAGGAAGAACAGTTTCTGTGCTTGTGGTGGAAAAGGCGACTAAGAACAAATCCCAAATCATTTTTAACACTTCGAAGTAGTTAAAACGGAAGATCAGTGCGACAAGAGGGAACAGAACAAATAGGATAATAAATAATCCTAAGAAGACAGTTCCAACAAGTTTCATCATAGGGATTAATAATACAATGCCATATTGGCCGACAGAAGAAGCCATTAATGCAAGAACCCCAAGAGGTGCTGTTACCATCACCATTTGTGTGAGTTTAAACATAATTTGTGCCACTGATTCAAAGAAGGTCAAAACAGGAGCGGATGCTTTACCAATCCCACTTGCGGCTACACCGAATAAAATGGCGAAGAAAATGACGGCGAGTAAATCATTCTGAGCCATAACATCGACGATATTGGTTGGAATGATATCTAATACCATTTGTTTAAAGTCGACGACTTTTTGAGTATAACCATCTAGTTCCCCAATATCTTTCTTCGCTAATTGAGAGAAATCAAGTCCAACGCCGGGCTTTAAAACATTAGCCAATAATAGACCGATTCCAAGAACGATGGTCGTGATGACCTCAAACCAAATGATTGTCTTTAAACCAAGGCTGCCCATTTTCTTCATCCCGCCGCTGCCAGCTGCGCCGATGACAATCGTAGAGAAAACGATAGGAACAACAATCATTTTAATCAATCGGATAAAGCCATCCCCAATGGGCCGCAGTGCCATTCCGAAATCAGGGAAGAAGTGGCCAATAAGAGCCCCTATCACCAAAGCGATCATGATTTGAAAAGCGACGAACTTTTTCATCATCTCCTACCTCCTTTAAATGCTCAGGAAAATATTAAGAATTTTCCAATAAATAAAAATTCTAGATGGTCATGTTTTGTCCTTCTTTGGATTTAGAAAGATTTTATTTAAGAATCATTAGAATGATGAAGAAAGAAATGAAAATGGAGCTATCGCATCTCTATTTATCTAAGAAAAGAGCACTTCTTAAAAAATAGTAAACTTTTTCAGAAAAATGTATTGACCCTTTTAGATGATCCGTGGTATATTATTATTCGTCGCTGATGACGCAAATGAAACACGGATGTTCAAACGCATTCGATCAACAAGTTCTAAAAAGATGTTGACTTAATAAAAACGATATGTTAAGATGATTAAGTCGCCTGATTAAGCGCCCGTAGCTCAATTGGATAGAGCGTTTGACTACGGATCAAAAGGTTAGGGGTTCGACTCCTCTCGGGCGCGCCAATAATAATTCATGCGGGTGTAGTTTAGTGGTAAAACCTCAGCCTTCCAAGCTGATGTCGTGAGTTCGATTCTCATCACCCGCTCCATTTTGAAACATGATCTTTGAAAACTAAACAAGACAAAACGTACCTGTTAATTCGAGTTTTAATAAAAAAATCCTATGAAACATCATAGGTAGTTAGTCAAACTGACGAGGCAGGAAATGATCACATGCTAAGTTCGCTACATCGTGTAGCAACGCATGTGTGGTATGCATCCTGCATACCTCGGAGAGTTTGATCCTGGCTCAGGACGAACGCTGGCGGCGTGCCTAATACATGCAAGTCGAGCGGACAGAAGGGAGCTTGCTCCCGGATGTTAGCGGCGGACGGGTGAGTAACACGTGGGTAACCTGCCTGTAAGACTGGGATAACTCCGGGAAACCGGAGCTAATACCGGATAGTTCCTTGAACCGCATGGTTCAAGGATGAAAGACGGTTTCGGCTGTCACTTACAGATGGACCCGCGGCGCATTAGCTAGTTGGTGAGGTAACGGCTCACCAAGGCGACGATGCGTAGCCGACCTGAGAGGGTGATCGGCCACACTGGGACTGAGACACGGCCCAGACTCCTACGGGAGGCAGCAGTAGGGAATCTTCCGCAATGGACGAAAGTCTGACGGAGCAACGCCGCGTGAGTGATGAAGGTTTTCGGATCGTAAAGCTCTGTTGTTAGGGAAGAACAAGTGCAAGAGTAACTGCTTGCACCATGACGGTACCTAACCAGAAAGCCACGGCTAACTACGTGCCAGCAGCCGCGGTAATACGTAGGTGGCAAGCGTTGTCCGGAATTATTGGGCGTAAAGGGCTCGCAGGCGGTTTCTTAAGTCTGATGTGAAAGCCCCCGGCTCAACCGGGGAGGGTCATTGGAAACTGGGAAACTTGAGTGCAGAAGAGGAGAGTGGAATTCCACGTGTAGCGGTGAAATGCGTAGAGATGTGGAGGAACACCAGTGGCGAAGGCGACTCTCTGGTCTGTAACTGACGCTGAGGAGCGAAAGCGTGGGGAGCGAACAGGATTAGATACCCTGGTAGTCCACGCCGTAAACGATGAGTGCTAAGTGTTAGGGGGTTTCCGCCCCTTAGTGCTGCAGCTAACGCATTAAGCACTCCGCCTGGGGAGTACGGTCGCAAGACTGAAACTCAAAGGAATTGACGGGGGCCCGCACAAGCGGTGGAGCATGTGGTTTAATTCGAAGCAACGCGAAGAACCTTACCAGGTCTTGACATCCTCTGACAACCCTAGAGATAGGGCTTTCCCTTCGGGGACAGAGTGACAGGTGGTGCATGGTTGTCGTCAGCTCGTGTCGTGAGATGTTGGGTTAAGTCCCGCAACGAGCGCAACCCTTGATCTTAGTTGCCAGCATTCAGTTGGGCACTCTAAGGTGACTGCCGGTGACAAACCGGAGGAAGGTGGGGATGACGTCAAATCATCATGCCCCTTATGACCTGGGCTACACACGTGCTACAATGGACAGAACAAAGGGCTGCGAGACCGCAAGGTTTAGCCAATCCCACAAATCTGTTCTCAGTTCGGATCGCAGTCTGCAACTCGACTGCGTGAAGCTGGAATCGCTAGTAATCGCGGATCAGCATGCCGCGGTGAATACGTTCCCGGGCCTTGTACACACCGCCCGTCACACCACGAGAGTTTGCAACACCCGAAGTCGGTGAGGTAACCTTTATGGAGCCAGCCGCCGAAGGTGGGGCAGATGATTGGGGTGAAGTCGTAACAAGGTAGCCGTATCGGAAGGTGCGGCTGGATCACCTCCTTTCTAAGGATATATGGAGCAGTGTGCGTTTTGGTCTTGTTTAGTTTTGAAGGATCATTCCTTCAAAACATGTCTCTAGCGAGACAGGATTGTTCTTTGAAAACTAGATAACAATAAGTAATACATTCACATTGAATGCAATGCAAAGTTCATCACACATAGTGATTCTTTCTAGAGTAAGAAATGGTTAAGTTAGAAAGGGCGCACGGTGGATGCCTTGGCACTAGGAGCCGATGAAGGACGGGACGAACACCGATATGCTTCGGGGAGCTGTAAGCAAGCTTTGATCCGGAGATTTCCGAATGGGGAAACCCACTGCTCGTAATGGAGTAGTATCCATACTTGAATACATAGAGTATGAGAAGGCATACCCGGGGAACTGAAACATCTAAGTACCCGGAGGAAGAGAAAGCAAATGCGATTCCCTGAGTAGCGGCGAGCGAAACGGGAACAGCCCAAACCAAGAGGCTTGCCTCTTGGGGTTGTAGGACACTCTATATGGAGTTACAAAGGAATGATATAAGCGAAGAGGTCTGGAAAGGCCCGCCAGAGAAGGTAACAGCCCTGTAACTGAAATGTCATTCTCTCCAGAGTGGATCCTGAGTACGGCGGAACACGTGAAATTCCGTCGGAATCCGGGAGGACCATCTCCCAAGGCTAAATACTCCCTAGTGACCGATAGTGAACCAGTACCGTGAGGGAAAGGTGAAAAGCACCCCGGAAGGGGAGTGAAATAGATCCTGAAACCGTGTGCCTACAAGTAGTCAGAGCCCGTTAACGGGTGATGGCGTGCCTTTTGTAGAATGAACCGGCGAGTTACGATCCCGTGCAAGGTTAAGCAGAAGATGCGGAGCCGCAGCGAAAGCGAGTCTGAATAGGGCGCATGAGTACGTGGTCGTAGACCCGAAACCAGGTGATCTACCCATGTCCAGGGTGAAGTTCAGGTAACACTGAATGGAGGCCCGAACCCACGCACGTTGAAAAGTGCGGGGATGAGGTGTGGGTAGGGGTGAAATGCCAATCGAACCTGGAGATAGCTGGTTCTCTCCGAAATAGCTTTAGGGCTAGCCTCAAGGTAAGAGTCTCGGAGGTAGAGCACTGATTGGACTAGGGGCCCCTACCGGGTTACCGAATTCAGTCAAACTCCGAATGCCGATGACTTATCCTTGGGAGTCAGACTGCGAGTGATAAGATCCGTAGTCGAAAGGGAAACAGCCCAGACCGCCAGCTAAGGTCCCAAAGTATACGTTAAGTGGAAAAGGATGTGGAGTTGCTTAGACAACCAGGATGTTGGCTTAGAAGCAGCCACCATTTAAAGAGTGCGTAATAGCTCACTGGTCGAGTGACTCTGCGCCGAAAATGTACCGGGGCTAAACGTATCACCGAAGCTGCGGACTGTTCTTACGAACAGTGGTAGGAGAGCGTTCTAAGGGCTGTGAAGCCAGACCGGAAGGACTGGTGGAGCGCTTAGAAGTGAGAATGCCGGTATGAGTAGCGAAAGACGGGTGAGAATCCCGTCCACCGAATGCCTAAGGTTTCCTGAGGAAGGCTCGTCCGCTCAGGGTTAGTCGGGACCTAAGCCGAGGCCGAAAGGCGTAGGCGATGGACAACAGGTTGATATTCCTGTACCACCTCCTCACCATTTGAGCAATGGGGGGACGCAGGAGGATAGGGTAAGCGCGGTAATGGATATCCGCGTCCAAGCAGTTAGGCTGGGAAATAGGCAAATCCGTTTCCCGTGAAGGCTGAGCTGTGATGGCGAGCGAAATATAGTAGCGAAGTTCCTGATTCCACACTGCCAAGAAAAGCCTCTAGCGAGGTGAGAGGTGCCCGTACCGCAAACCGACACAGGTAGGCGAGGAGAGAATCCTAAGGTGATCGAGAGAACTCTCGTTAAGGAACTCGGCAAAATGACCCCGTAACTTCGGGAGAAGGGGTGCTTCTTAGGGTGTTAAAGCCCCGAGAAGCCGCAGTGAATAGGCCCAGGCGACTGTTTAGCAAAAACACAGGTCTCTGCGAAGCCGTAAGGCGAAGTATAGGGGCTGACGCCTGCCCGGTGCTGGAAGGTTAAGAGGAGCGCTTAGCGTAAGCGAAGGTGCGAATTGAAGCCCCAGTAAACGGCGGCCGTAACTATAACGGTCCTAAGGTAGCGAAATTCCTTGTCGGGTAAGTTCCGACCCGCACGAAAGGCGCAACGATCTGGGCACTGTCTCAACGAGAGACTCGGTGAAATTATAGTACCTGTGAAGATGCAGGTTACCCGCGACAGGACGGAAAGACCCCGTGGAGCTTTACTGCAGCCTGATATTGAATGTTGGTACAGCTTGTACAGGATAGGTAGGAGCCTTGGAAACCGGAGCGCTAGCTTCGGTGGAGGCATCGGTGGGATACTACCCTGGCTGTATTGACCTTCTAACCCGCTGCCCTTATCGGGCAGGGAGACAGTGTCAGGTGGGCAGTTTGACTGGGGCGGTCGCCTCCTAAAATGTAACGGAGGCGCCCAAAGGTTCCCTCAGAATGGTTGGAAATCATTCGCAGAGTGTAAAGGCACAAGGGAGCTTGACTGCGAGACCTACAAGTCGAGCAGGGACGAAAGTCGGGCTTAGTGATCCGGTGGTTCCGCATGGAAGGGCCATCGCTCAACGGATAAAAGCTACCCCGGGGATAACAGGCTTATCTCCCCCAAGAGTCCACATCGACGGGGAGGTTTGGCACCTCGATGTCGGCTCATCGCATCCTGGGGCTGTAGTCGGTCCCAAGGGTTGGGCTGTTCGCCCATTAAAGCGGTACGCGAGCTGGGTTCAGAACGTCGTGAGACAGTTCGGTCCCTATCCGTCGCGGGCGCAGGAAATTTGAGAGGAGCTGTCCTTAGTACGAGAGGACCGGGATGGACGCACCGCTGGTGTACCAGTTGTTCTGCCAAGGGCATCGCTGGGTAGCTATGTGCGGACGGGATAAGTGCTGAAAGCATCTAAGCATGAAGCCCCCCTCAAGATGAGATTTCCCATTCCGCAAGGAAGTAAGATCCCTGAAAGATGATCAGGTTGATAGGTCTGAGGTGGAAGCGTGGTGACACGTGGAGCTGACAGATACTAATAGATCGAGGACTTAACCTATATTTAATGTGAAGTATGAACATTGTTATCTAGTTTTGAGAGAACATTCTCTCCATCAGGTTTGGTGGCGATAGCGAAGAGGTCACACCCGTTCCCATACCGAACACGGAAGTTAAGCTCTTCAGCGCCGATGGTAGTTGGGGGTTTCCCCCTGTGAGAGTAGGACGCCGCCAAGCTTGTTGTTTTTATATCGTCGCGGGGTGGAGCAGTTCGGTAGCTCGTCGGGCTCATAACCCGAAGGTCGCAGGTTCAAATCCTGCCCCCGCAACCAAAATGGTCCGGTAGTTCAGTTGGTTAGAATGCCTGCCTGTCACGCAGGAGGTCGCGGGTTCGAGTCCCGTCCGGACCGCCATTTTTATGACTTGTAAACGAAAACGTATAGTTTCGTTTTTTTTTATGTCTTTTTCTTTCAACAAGTATGAATGATGCGATGAAATATCGTCTGTTTGGCTACACTATATGTGAAAAGAAAAGATAATGACTTCATTCAACAAAGCCTGGTTTTTTTATACCAGGCTTTCTTTATATCATTTTTAGTTGGAACTGAGGCTCATATTCGCTACACTAATACTAACTGTGTCTGACATCATGTCTACTCAATCATTTGATTGGATGAAGGGGCTGTCTTTTATGGATGAATTTGATCTTATTCGCCGAATTACACCAAAAGAAACACATCAGCGTTCTTTGGTCATGGGTATCGGTGATGATGCTAGTGTTTATCAACCTCATTCACATTGTGAAGAGGTCGTTTGTGTTGATACAATGGTGGAGCATGTACATTTTCGATTTGATTTTTCCACACCCTTTGAAGTTGGATTTAAAGCACTGGCAGTTAATGTAAGTGATATTGCGGCCATGGGAGGAACCCCAAAGTATTATCTTGTATCCATTGCGATCCCGCCTCATGGTGATGAGGCAATTGTCACTGCTCTTTACGAGGGAATGAACGCTTTGGCTGACACCTATCATATGGATTTAATCGGTGGAGATACGGTAGCCACCCGCAGTGACTTTGTTATTACAGTGACGGTCATTGGTGAAGTGCCAAAGGGAGCAGCCTGTTACCGTCACAGTGCCAGGGCAGGAGATGTTGTCTTTGTCACAGGTGAATTAGGTTCAGCTGCTGCTGGGCTATCACTCTTAATGAATGAAGTGAATGCTGCACATTCAATCGACACTGCTTTTTTTCTTGAGCGTCACAAAATGCCGCAGCCGCACGTTGCTGCTGGTCTTATTTGTTCAAGCTTCCCCCGGGTGACCTTGAATGATGTGAGTGACGGATTAGCGAGTGAGCTGAACGAAATTGCGGAAGCCAGTCATGTGACGTTGGAAATCGAAGCTGATAAGCTTCCGAAGCACCCAGATTTACCGTTGTTACGTAAAGACTGGCTTGAATGGGTGTTGTTCGGGGGAGAAGACTTTGTTTTAACTGGTACGATTCCAGCGGCTGATTGGGAAAGCTTTGAGACACAATGTAAAAAGCAGGGCATTCAGGTTACGTGCATTGGACAAGTCAAAGGTGATGAAGCAGCCAGTGTGATCTTAAAAGACAATGATCAACAAACAATATTAATGAAAAAAGGATATAATCATTTTAAGAAATGAGGTGACACCCATCGTGCAGTTAACGTGGAAAACAAAAGGTGCGGATGAGACGAAACGAATTGCCGCTGCCTTGGCCAAACTTGTGATGCCAGGAGATGTACTGACATTAGAAGGAGATCTAGGCGCAGGTAAAACCACTTTTTCAAAAGGATTTGCAGAAGGCCTCGGTATTACCCGTATCGTCAACAGCCCTACTTTTACAATTATAAAAGAATACACAGATGGCAGGCTGCCACTTTATCATATGGACGTGTACCGTATGGAAGATGCGGAAGAAGATATTGGGCTCGAAGAATATTTTGAGGGAGAGGGTGTATGCTTGGTTGAATGGGCACATCTCATTGAGCCACAATTGCCTTCATCCTATTTAAAAATTGAAATGCTGAGAACAGAACGTGAAGAAGAACGTCATCTCACGTTTTATGCAAAAGGGGAGCGCTATGAGACCCTTTGTAAGGAGATGAAAGAATTTGACCATACTGGCGATTGATACGTCAAACCACACACTAGGAATTGCTCTTGTCCGAGACGACACTGTGATTGGAGAAAGCATTACGTACTTAAAAAAGAATCATTCAGTCCGAGCGATGCCGACAGTTGAAGCACTGATGAAAGAATGCGGTATAGCGCCGAGTGAATTAAGCAAAATTGTTGTGGCAAAAGGACCTGGTTCTTACACTGGTGTCAGAATCGGTGTGACCATTGCAAAAACACTCGCTTGGACGCTGTCTATTCCGGTATCTGCTGTTTCAAGTTTAGAAACGCTGGCAGCTAATGCTCAATATTTTGATGGATGGATCTCGCCTATATTTGATGCGAGAAGAGGACAAGTTTATACTGGGCTATATACGTTTGAAGCTGGAAAAATAAAAGAAGTCAAACCAGACCAAAATATCCTGCTCACAGATTGGCTTCAAGAGCTGAAGAAGGAGGGGAAGCCTGTCTTATTTCTTGGACATGATGTGCATCTTCATCAAGAGAGCATTCGCTCCGTACTTGGAGAAAAGGCTGTTTTGGCGGAGGGGACATTTCATAATCCAAGACCTTCAGTGCTTGCATGTTTAGGGGCAGATCGCTCTGCTGAAGATGTACATCAGCTAGTTCCTAACTATATTCGTTTGGCAGAAGCGGAAGTGAAATGGCTTGAAGGACAAAAATAATCTCCACACAGTAGGGATTCGAAGAATGACAGTAGAGGACATTCCTGAGGTGTATACGATCGAAGTGCATTCGTTTACAGCACCTTGGAAAAAAGAATCGTTTGTCTATGAGATTCTCCATAACCAATACAGCCATTATTTCCTCATCGAAGAAGCTGGTGAGCCTGTTGGTTATTGCGGGGTCTGGATTGTCATGGACGATGCACAAATTACGAACATTGCGATTCTGCCTGAGCATAGAGGAAAAGGTTACGGAGAAGCATTGCTGCGATATGTTATGGAATTTTGCAAAGAAAAAAAGACAGATCATCTTTCATTAGAGGTGCGGGTATCGAATACTCCAGCACAATCCCTTTATGAAAAACTTGGTTTCCGACCAGCTTCTATTCGAAAGAACTATTATACAGATAATGGGGAAGATGCATTAGTCATGTGGGTGAATATAAATGAGTGAACAAAAAGATCGATTCATATTAGGTATAGAAACAAGCTGTGACGAAACCGCTGCGTCCATTGTGAAAAATGGGAAAGAGATTGTAGCGAACGTTGTCGCCTCACAAATAGAAAGTCACAAACGATTTGGCGGTGTTGTGCCAGAAATCGCTTCAAGACATCATGTGGAACAAATGACCATCGTATTAGAAGAAGTGATGGCTCAGGCCAATATGACCTTTCAGGATTTAGATGCCATTGCTGTGACAGAAGGACCGGGCTTAGTCGGTGCACTATTGATAGGTGTCAATGCAGCCAAAGCACTGAGCTTCGCACATCAAATTCCACTTGTCGGTGTTCATCATATTGCTGGACACATTTATGCGAACCAGCTCGTTGATGAACTGGTGTTTCCATGTTTAGCTCTTGTCGTTTCTGGGGGACATACTGAGCTCGTTCTCATGAAAGAGCATGGGTCTTTTGAGGTCATTGGAGAAACATTGGATGATGCGGCTGGAGAAGCGTATGACAAAGTGGCTCGGACGATGGGTCTTCCATATCCAGGTGGACCTCACATTGATCGATTAGCACATGAAGGGGAGCCTGTAATCAAGCTTCCTCGCGCATGGCTTGAAGAAGGCTCCTACCATTTTAGTTTTAGCGGTTTAAAATCAGCTGTGATCAACACACTGCACAATGCGTCTCAAAAAGGTGAAACGATTGCTCCAGAGGATTTGGCTGCAAGTTTCCAAGAAAGCGTCATTGAGGTGCTAGTCGGAAAGACATTAAAAGCGGCTGAAGCGTACGGTGTGAAGCAAGTCGTTTTAGCTGGTGGGGTTGCTGCCAATAAAGGCCTTAGAGAAGCCTTAACATCAGCCTTTGCGAAGCTGCCTGAAGTCAATGTTATCATTCCGCCATTGTCTCTTTGTACAGACAATGCAGCTATGATTGCTGCTGCGGGAACCATTGCGTTTGAAAAAGGAATAAGAGGCGATATGGCTATGAATGGTCAGCCGGGATTGCCGCTTGTGTCCTATGAATGAGAACTCCTGTGGATATACAGGGGTTTTTTTATGAAAATGAAAACGATTTATTCACATGTAAACGTTATATATCCACAATTGTTAGAAAATTTTGTTTTAAAATGAGAAGAATGTGTATAAACAGGATCTTTTATGTGGATATGTGATTAAAACACTGTGGATAAAGTGGATAACTTTAATATATTTAAGGATAATCAAGAAGTTGTTGTGGGTACTTTTGTGGATAAGAAGTTTTCGCTCACAGAAAAAAGAGCACCCGTTAGGGCGCTCTTTAAGCATTTAATAGATCTTCCCATTCTGCAAAAAGGGATTCCATCTCTTGGTTGAGAGAATCATTTTCTGTTTGCATGGCTTGTACCTTCTCATGATCTTGGAAAATAGCAGGATCACACAAAAGCTGTTCATTTTCAGCGAGCTTGTCTTCAATAACAGCGATCCGCTCTTCAATTTCTTCGATTCTGCGTTGTTTTTGTCTTTCTTTCTTTTTCAATTCTTTTTCTTCCGCATAAGAAAGCTTGGCTGTTTCTACTGGTTTTGCTGCTTGTTTTTTATGCGTCTCCTGAGTTTGAAGTGCTTCAAGCTCTAATTGTTCGTTTTTCTTTTCAAGATAGTAGTCGTAGTCACCGAGGTATTCAGTTGTTTCATTTGGTGAGAGCTCGAGTACTTTTGTTGCCAGGCGATTGATAAAATATCGGTCATGCGAAACGAACAAAATGGTTCCTGGATAATCAATTAGTGCATTCTCTAAAATTTCTTTACTATCTAAGTCAAGATGGTTCGTCGGTTCATCGAGAATGAGGAAATTGGCCTTTTGCAGCATCAGCTTTGCGAGGGCAAGGCGTGCTTTTTCTCCACCGCTTAATGCATGTACAGGCTTTAAGACATCATCCCCTGAGAAAAGGAAGTTCCCTAAGCATGTCCGAATTTCTTTTTCAGTCATATGCGGATAATCATCCCAAAGCTCATTAAGTACTTTCTTGGATGATGTGAGCTTGGCTTGTTCTTGATCATAGTAGCCAATCGTCACATGAGAGCCAAAGATGATATCTCCTTTTACAGGCTTCAGCGTATTCGTTAATGTTTTTAAAAGAGTTGATTTGCCGATCCCGTTAGGACCAATCAGTGCCACGCTATCCCCGCGTTTTATATGAAAAGAGAGGGAGGATAGAAGCGGCGTTTTTTCATCATAACTAATATCAAGATCATGTACCTTCAGCACATCGTTACCGCTCTGTCTTGTAATATCAAAATGGAAGCTTGCCGATTTTTCATCACCTAATGGCTTGTCTAAGCGATCCATTCGTTCCAGCTGCTTCCGTCTACTTTGAGCGCGTTTTGTTGTAGAGGCTCTTGCTAGGTTGCGATCGACGAAATCCTGGAGCTTCGAGATTTCTTCTTGCTGTTTTTCATACAGCTTCATATCACGCTCTAGCTGTTCAGCTTTTTGGTCAAGATACTTGCTATAGTTTCCCGCAAACTTCTTCATGGCTGTTCTTGATACTTCATATACATGGTTCACGACTTTGTCTAAGAAATATCGGTCATGGGAAACGATGAGAATCGCCCCTGTATAATTTTGCAAATACTGCTCAAGCCATGATAAGGTATCAATATCTAGATGGTTGGTCGGCTCATCCAGAATTAAGAGTTCTGGTTTCATCAATAAGAGCTTTCCAAGCGCTAGACGGGTTTTCTGGCCGCCGCTTAAGGATTGGACGGTTGTGTGATCTTCAAAATGGCTAAAGCCGAGTCCATGAAGAATGGAGCGGACATCTGCTTCATATTGATAGCCGCCTTGATCTTTAAAAGCCTGTTGCAGCCTGTCATAGGTTTTCATCAGGGAATCTAGTTCTGAGCCTGTGGAAGAAGCCATCTGTTCTTCAATGGCTCTCATCTCTTGTTCCATCTCTTTTAAATGATCAAAAACCGATAGGAGTTCGTCCTTTAACGTACGTGTAGACGTCACATCGGTGTGCTGTGCTAAATAACCAATAGATAGGTCTTTCGGTTTGATGATCTCACCTTGTTCGTAAGACATTTGACCGGCAATGATTTTTAAAAGCGTGGATTTGCCTGCACCGTTACGGCCGACAATGGCAATACGATCCTTTGCTTTGACTTCCAATTTTATATTCGTTAAAACGGTATCAGCGCCAAACGATTTTGACAGCTGATTCACTTGTAGAATCATCATGTAACTTCACCTCTGCTATAATATGTTAAGTGTAGCTTATCAGCAGTAAACCGGCAAATCTTATAGACGACAGCCATGGTCAAATGAAAGACAGATAAGGAAAAATAGTGTATGATTTGAGTGAGGGAGCGTTGAAAGATGAGTCAATTTAGCCACTTTAACGAACAAGGAAGAGCAAAGATGGTCGACATTAGTGATAAATCGTCTACAGTGAGAACCGCCGTTGCTGTTTCAAGCGTTCGTATGATAAAAGAAGTGTTTGATAAAATACAACATCGTGAAATTGGAAAAGGGGATGTGCTGTCTGTCGCACAGGTAGCCGGCATCATGGCAGCAAAGCAAACGTCCAATATCATTCCAATGTGTCATCCGCTTGCACTAAAAGGCGTGGATATCTCCTTTGATTGGGAGGAAGACGGAAATGCGCACATTCTGAACATACAAGTACAGGTGAAAACAAAAGGAAGTACGGGTGTGGAGATGGAAGCGCTCACTTCTGCGTCAGTATGTGCACTGACCGTTTACGACATGTGTAAAGCGATTGATAAAGGCATGATCATCGGTCCGACCTATCTAGTTGAAAAGACAGGCGGGAAAAACGGTGATTTTCACAGAGCATCTGATATTTAAGTTGGAGGATCTTATATGAATATAGACCAGTCAAAAATTCCACAAGCGACAGCCAAACGTTTGCCGCTTTACTACCGCTTTTTAAAAAATCTGCATGCATCAGGAAAACAAAGGGTGTCATCGGCCGAGCTTAGTGATGCAGTCAAAGTGGATTCTGCCACTATTCGCCGAGATTTTTCGTACTTTGGTGCACTTGGGAAGAAAGGGTATGGCTATAATGTCGATTACCTCTTGACCTTCTTCAGAAAAACCCTTGACCAAGATGAAATGACGAATGTCATGCTCATCGGTGTCGGGAATTTAGGGACTGCTTTTTTACACTATAATTTCATCAAAAATAATAATACAAAAATTTCAATGGCTTTTGACGTCAATGAGAGTAAAATAGGAAGTGAGATAGGCGGCGTGCCTGTCTATGATTTGGATAAGCTTGAAGAGCATGTTCAAGAGGTAGGAGATATTCCTGTTGCGATTTTGACAGTACCTGCCGTAGCAGCTCAGTCCATTACAGATCGTTTGATTGCCCTTGGCATCAAAGGAATCCTTAACTTTACGCCGGCTCGATTGAATGTGCCGGAACACATTCGAATTCATCATATAGATTTGGCGGTTGAACTTCAGTCTCTTGTGTATTTCTTAAAGCATTATTCTGTTACGCAGGAGGACTGACGAAAAGGGGTAAAGGGGGTGGAGCAAATGGGTCCGATTGGTCCTGGAAGTTTGATTCTAATTGCGATTGTTGCGCTCATTATTTTTGGGCCGAAAAAGCTTCCTGAATTAGGAAGAGCAGCAGGAGATACATTACGTGAATTCAAAAATGCCACAAAAGGTTTAGCTGATGATCAGGAAGAAAAAAAGAAAAAAGAAGATCAGTAGAATAGGATGAGCTTCATGAATGTCAAAGATATGCCGCTTATGGAGCATATTGTGGAACTGCGAAAACGTTTAGTGATCATTGCGATGTTTTTTGTCACCTTTATGGTGGCAGGTTTTTTTCTCGCTAAGCCGGTCATTGTGTATTTGCAAAATACTGATGAAGCGGCAACATTGACATTGAACGCATTTAAGCTCACAGATCCACTGTACGTGTTTATGCAGTTCGCATTTGTCATTGCACTCGTTTTGACGTGTCCCGTGATTTTATATCAGCTTTGGGCGTTTGTGAGTCCTGGCTTATATGAAAAAGAAAGAAAGGTGACACTTGCTTACATTCCGATTGCACTGCTTTTATTTTTGAGCGGTGTGGCTTTCTCTTATTTTATTTTGTTCCCGTTTGTCGTCGATTTTATGATGCGGATGTCGAATGATTTACATGTGGAACAAGTGATTGGGATTCATGAGTATTTTACATTTCTGATGCAGTTAACACTTCCATTTGGGTTTTTGTTTCAGATGCCTGTCGTGTTGATGTTTTTCACAAGACTTGGCATCATTACACCGATGTTCTTATCGAAAATACGGAAGTATGCCTATTTTGTCCTCCTTGTCATTGCCGCACTGATTACACCGCCAGAGCTCGTTTCTCACCTCATGGTTACCTTGCCAATGCTCGTTTTGTATGAAGTGAGTATTATCATTTCAAGAGTGACCTATCGCAAAATGCAGCAAACAGAGGAGAAAGAAAGTGCTGATGTCTCATAAAAAAAGCATCGTGATCCAACATGTGATCACGATGCTTTTTCTATTGTGAAAGGAATTGATGGATTGCATGAAATAGGTGCTTGTAATATGCGGACTCATGCGGGACAAAATCCTGTACGTCTACTTCTCTGCTTTCCTCACGTCGTTCTCCGGCTGCATCAACGTCAAAGCCCTCGATCTGAATTCTTTCGCATTCTCCTGTTAAAAGCTGCTGTGCATCCATTAACTTTGCTCTATAAAGACCAGCAACTTCTTCTTTCTGTAGATGAACATCCATGTGTTCCTTTTGCTCCATATAAAGATACACATGGCAAAATTCACGGTCGATGAACGATGGCAGATGAATTTCATCTTGGATGATTCCTGTATAGGTCACTTCCTTAAAAGGGATGGAGAGACCGAGCTCTTCTTCGACCTCTCTCATACCATCAGGAGGCTGTTCAGCTGCGAGAAGATGGCCTGCTGCTGTGATATCAAGGAGAGAAGGAAAATCCTTTTTTTCGGGACTTCTAAGCTGAAAATAAAGGAACACTGTGTCATCTTCTTTTTTTAAAAGCCAGAAATGAAATGTTTCATGCCAAAGGCCCTGGGCATGAACATCAGACCGGGCGGCTGTACCTATCGTTTCATGACGATCATTCATGATGTTCAGTTCTTCCTGTTCCATGAAGACATCCCCTCCATAAAAAAACCATTTTCCAAGCAGAGGAAAATGGTTTTTGGTTTATTTTTGCTGCTGTTTTTTCAGTTTGACAGAAAAAGCAAACATTTTAAACGCGATATTAATATTATAGGCCGCAAACACCATCAGCAAAATGTTGTAAAATGACCACATATCACCTGGATTTTGAATGGCCATATAGGTGAACGCCACACCTACGGCAAAATAAATAATGCCCCATACGACAGGGTTTCTCATGAGAAAAAGCCTCCAATAATCATTTGCATTGTTTGAGTTTGTTCTTCAATCATTTTTTTTACTGGCTCAATCTGCACAAGAATGACGAGCGAGTTCATTAGCATATGTGCGCCGATTGGAACAATGATTCGTTTTGTTTTTGCATATAAGAAAGAAAAAGTAAAGCCCATTGCGGTATAGAGCAAGAAGTGGGCAAAATCAGAGTGTGCAGCAGCGAAAAATACCGAACTAACAAGTGCCCCAATGAAGAAATTCGTTCTTTCATAGATCACACCAAAAATAATTTTCCGGAAAATGATTTCCTCAAGTATTGGCCCAATCAGCGCAATGATGATGACAAGTAAAGGAAAAGTCTCCATAATAGATAAAATATTTTGTGTGTTTTCTGACTCACGGCCAATGCCGAATGCATATTGTTCAATCATGCCAGCAACCGATTGCGTGAACAGAGAAAGAAAGAAACCGCCAATGATCCAGGCGATAGCAGAACCGATGGAAACAGGTGCTTCATTCCGAAGTGAAGCTTTTGGCACAGTCCGAAGAATGAGCAGAATTATGATTAATCCGACACAGAAGCTGATGATGGTCCAGGTTCCTGACAATTCAGAGAGCTCTGCTTGTGTCATCGGTGTCTGAATGTATCCTAACCATTTCATAATGAACACATAAGGAATCGCAGAAACCTGTACCAATATATACGTTAAGATGATGTACCAATATTGTTTTTTCAAGTAACGAAAACCCCTTTACTAAAAGAACTAGATTTATTGTAACACAAGTCTTCTTTTTCGTTGAAAAGGAAAGAATCGGTGATAAAAAAAGATCATGAAAGCGTAAAAATTTTTGAGTTTTTTACTTGAAATTGCAGAAGACATTCTTTATTATAATAAATGTGTTAGCACTCTCTAGTGATGAGTGCTAAAAGAGACTACATATAAAAATTGAGGAGGTTGTTTCTTATGTTAAAGCCATTAGGCGATCGCGTAATCATTGAACTCGTTGAATCTGAGGAAAAAACCGCTAGCGGTATTGTCTTACCGGATTCTGCAAAAGAAAAACCGCAAGAAGGTAAAATTGTTGCAGCAGGTTCAGGGCGTGTACTTGAAAGTGGTGAGCGCGTTGCGTTAGAAGTCAATACAGGCGACCGCATTATCTTCTCAAAATATGCAGGCACTGAAGTGAAATATGAAGGAAAAGAATATTTAATTCTTCGTGAAAGCGACATTTTAGCTGTTATTGGTTAATCACATAAAAACGCATTGAGATATATTTCTAAAAAGACTGAGGAGGTTTCGTTATTATGGCAAAAGATATTAAGTTCAGTGAAGAAGCACGTCGTGCGATGTTACGTGGTGTAGATGCACTTGCAGATGCTGTAAAAGTAACTTTAGGACCTAAAGGACGTAACGTGGTTCTTGAGAAAAAATTCGGTTCTCCACTTATCACAAATGATGGTGTAACAATTGCAAAAGAAATCGAATTAGAAGATGCATTTGAAAACATGGGTGCAAAACTTGTGGCTGAAGTTGCAAGCAAAACAAACGACGTAGCTGGTGACGGTACAACAACGGCAACAGTTCTAGCTCAAGCAATGATCCGTGAAGGCCTTAAAAACGTAACAGCTGGTGCAAACCCTGTTGGCGTTCGTAAAGGAATTGAAGAAGCAGTGAAAGTCGCACTTGAAGGCTTACACGAGATTTCTAAACCAATCGAAGGCAAAGAATCAATTGCTCAAGTTGCGTCTATTTCTGCAGCAGATGAAGAAGTAGGAAGCTTGATCGCTGAAGCTATGGAGCGTGTTGGAAACGACGGAGTTATCACAATCGAAGAATCTAAAGGTTTTACAACTGAGCTTGAAGTGGTTGAAGGAATGCAATTTGACCGCGGATATGCTTCACCGTACATGGTGACGGATTCTGATAAGATGGAAGCAGTTCTTGAAAATCCTTACATCTTAATCACTGACAAAAAGATCACAAACATTCAAGAAATCCTTCCTGTACTTGAGCAAGTTGTACAACAAGGTAAACCATTATTGATCATTGCTGAAGATGTAGAAGGCGAAGCACTTGCAACACTTGTTGTGAACAAACTTCGTGGTACATTCAATGCAGTGGCAGTGAAAGCACCTGGATTCGGTGATCGTCGTAAAGCAATGCTTGAAGACATTTCTGTTCTAACTGGCGGAGAATTAATCACAGAAGACCTAGGACTTGATCTGAAATCAACTGAAATTGGTCAGCTTGGCCGCGCGTCTAAAGTGGTTGTCACAAAAGAAAACACAACCATCGTTGAAGGTGCAGGAGATTCTGCTCAAATCGCAGCACGTGTGAACCAAATCCGTGCGCAAGTAGAAGAAACAACTTCTGAATTCGATAAAGAAAAATTACAAGAACGTCTTGCAAAACTAGCTGGCGGCGTCGCTGTCATTAAAGTTGGTGCTGCTACTGAAACAGAACTAAAAGAGCGTAAACTACGCATCGAGGATGCACTGAACTCAACTCGTGCAGCAGTTGAAGAAGGGATCGTATCCGGTGGTGGTACAGCACTTGTGAATGTATACAACAAAGTCGCTTCAATCGAAGCTGAAGGTGACGTTCAAACTGGTGTCAACATCGTTCTACGTTCTCTTGAAGAGCCGATCCGTCAAATCGCTCACAACGCAGGTCTTGAAGGATCAGTCATCGTTGAGCGCTTGAAAAACGAAGAAATTGGCGTAGGCTTCAACGCAGCAACAAACGAATGGGTAAACATGATTGAAAAAGGAATCGTTGACCCAACAAAAGTAACTCGCTCTGCACTTCAAAACGCAGCTTCTGTTGCAGCTATGCTTCTTACAACTGAAGCAGTCGTAGCTGACAAACCAGAAGAAGGCGGCTCAGGTGGCGGAATGCCAGACATGGGCGGCATGGGCGGCATGGGTGGAATGATGTAATTACGGATTTAAACCCTTGATTAATAAGGGTTTATCCGTAAGTCACACTCGTTTTGGTGCCATTTTGATGCCATATAGATAAATTAGAGGCTTTTCATTAGTTCTCCGAACTTTTGAGAAGCTTCTTTTTTTCGGTCTTTTGTTATGTGAAGGTATATTTTGGTTGTTGTTTGATCTTCTGTATGTCCAAGTCTATCCATTATCCTTTGAAGATCCACACCAGCCTCAGCAAGAAGTGAAGTATGGGTGTGTCTTAAAGAATGAGGAGTTAGTTTCTTCTGTATCCCTGACTTTTTTAGAACTGCATTAAACCTATTTTCAATAGTCTTAATAAAGTGAGGATATCCCCAATAAGGTCCCTTAATTCTAGCGAAAACAAAATTATGATCGTGCCATTCATGTTTCATCTGCATTCTTATTTCATTTTGTTGGATTCGAAATTTATTTAGAGCTTGTAGAACTTCACTTTCAACGTCAATTTTTCTAATAGAACCTTTAGTTTTAGGAGGTAAGAGAGTATATTTTTTTGTGCTGTTGCTTGGGTTGTAATAAGTTTTTGTAACACTGATGGTACATTCCTTGAAATCAATATCTGACCACTTTAAAGCTGCAAGCTCACCAGCTCTTAAACCGGTCCAAGCTAACAAATAGAACATAACGTAATACTCAAAATTTAATTGATAAGCTGTATCTAAAAAGTGTTTTAATTCATTCTTCTCAAAGTATTTTTCTTCTATTTTTTCATTTTCTATTTCTTCGACAGTCTTCTTATCTTTTGGCAAGTAAGCAAACGCAGATGGATCAACAAAGATCAAATCTTGTTCCAAAGCTCGTTTGAAGATCATTCTTGCGGTACCGTGTATACCAGATATCGTGTTTTCTGATAGCTTCTTCTCGATTTTCAAATTGGTTATAGCATCCTGATACATTTTTTTAGTAATATCCTTTAGCTTACGAAAACCGAAGAATGTATTTAAATGACCAATTTCATGCTTTCTAACTCTAATGGTGCTAATTTTTCTATCCGTGTTACTGTAAACATCTAACCATTCAGCGGCCATATCTTTGAATGTAATATCATTTTTTAAGTCTAATTTTGCCTTGCCGAGAATGTATTCCAAATCGATCATAGCATCAGCTGCATGTTTTCTTTTAGTGAAGCCTCTTCTTACAATTCTTTGCCGTTTGCCTGTTTGGGGATTTACTCCATCCTCAATTATAAACATCCAGCGGTCGCCTTTTTTGGTCTCGTATTTTTGAAGTCTTCCCATGCTTAATCCTCCTCAATTAATTTGTTTTAAGGAATTCTCATATAAAGCAAAAGCAAAGCTTTTTCTTCTAAACATTTCTAAGCGGACAGCGGCAAAAGAGTAAGTCACATTAAAGGTGTCTCCAATTAACTTTATCGCTTCAGATTGCAAAGAAGGCAGGTTCAGTTTTTGAAGCATAAAAGAGGGGACACAGAAATGATACATGAAACTATTAGCCTGGTATTCTTGCAATTCTCGAAAGAGCTTGTGCATATCAAATTGGTTCCCATAGTGCTTAATTACATGACATAACTCATGACCAAAATCTTCCCATTGTTGTTTTTTATTTAAACGTTTATCAATAACCATGCTGTATGAGTCATTCACACAGAAAACGAAACTAGGCCTTCTTTCAAAATGCAGCCATATTTTTAATGAAGCGGCCATGAGTTCCATATCAATTGCTTCAGGTGTAAGCATGTTTATTTTTGTATAAATCTTCTTCACTTCTTCTTCTAAATGAGATAGTCCTTTCATTTGTCCACCCCTAAAATAAGAATGTATGTTCTGTTTTTGTTTGAAAAGAAAAGCCTTTTAATAGGCTAATCTTCAATTTTATAAGATTCATTGAATGTATCGGGAACCGCTAGTTTTGATTGATCTTTATAAACAAAATAAACTCGTGGATCTTCAGCTATTCCGCCGCCTTTAATTCTATTTTTAATATCCAATCCAGCTTCGTTAACCCATGATTCTTTTTCATTTAAAGACATGGTTTTAAAATTTTCTGATACAAATGCATAAACATGTTCCCAACTGTTAGTCATAGGTTCGATTTTGAATAATAGGCCATCGCTATTGTCTACATATTCTTTAAGGCGATCTTTAGTATCAATCTCTAATTCTTTAATATTTTCTTCTTGTTCTTTCTTATTAGCGGCCTGTTTTTTGTTGAATTCTTCGGCCTCCACAGCTTCTTTTTCTCTATCTTCCTTTTCGGCTGCTTCTTGTTTTATTTTAGCCTCTTCAATGGCTGCACGTTCTTGTTTAGCGCCTGGGAGGTTGTATGCAATGATAGGCACTACAATTAATGACAGTGCTGCTAAGTATGTTATCGTTGCAATAATCATCTTGAATTTACTTTGAGAGCGGAACCCTAAAATTTTATTTTGCCACTTTCTTTTTTTGAGAATCATCTTAATATTGTGTTCTTCAAGTTGTGAGTAAAAGGGTTTGTCATCTGCAATTTTTAAAGTGATTTCTTTTTCACCAGTCAATGCAAATTCGGTGCTAAGAGCAAATTTATCAATATCTGTTTGTGAAAATTGTTCCCACTTAAAAGATTCCACATTATGAACATTATCATTTTTCATTAAAAAGACATCAAATCCTACATTGTGTACAGATATTAATGTAATATCTAATGCTCCATACCCCTTTATACTGCCGTTTGTTAAGTCTCCTTTTTTATAATTATGCCGTTCTATGTATTCTGCAACAATTTGATTGTGATTCTTTTTCTTCTTTTCACTCATCTAAATAACGCCCCTTTATTACTGCAAAAAAATGATTGTAGACTCTACCGCAAATTTTGAGGTTGAACAGTCATTCAACCTAAGACTTCACCTCAAAAATTGAGGCAAAACCTTCAGCATTAATTAAACTAAACAATAATAATATATATTCCATGTAAGCATTTTTGAATTATTTGTTGCGGTCTTTATTTTTTTTAAAAGTACGGCCACTTTTCTTTTCTTTTTCTTTAATGTAATTGATAAAGTCTATAGTTTGTTTTCTAGCTTCTTCGGAAAAGTCAGACGCATCTTTGAAAGCGATCTGTAAATCAGGATCGTTAAAATCATATTCAACTTGTTCCGTGGAAATGTTTTCAGTTCTACCAAGAAGATAATCAGTGGTTGTATTTAATGCGTCAGCTAAATCTTTAAGCATTTCATTAGATGGCGTACTATGTCCGTTTTCATAATTGCTTATGGTTCCTTTTGTTGTTTTAACACGTTTAGCCAATTCTTCTTGTGTTAATCCTTTATTCTTTCTGACACTCTTTAATCTTTTAGAGAGCATGACAGTTTCCTCCAATTTAAAAGTACAAGTTTATTGTACTATAAAGAAAAGCTTATTAAACAAAAGTATAAGAAATTCATACTTTTATGTTGACATACAAGAATCTTATACCTATAATGAAAACAACAAGTACAAGAATCTTATACAAAGGTGGTGAGCAAGATGAAAAATCTAAAATTGGTTCAAGCTAGAAAAGCCAAAGGCTTAACGCAGGAAGAACTTGCTTTTAAACTCAATTGTAAGAAATCAACTATTTCTAATTGGGAGAATGGTTACTCTAAACCTAAAATGGATGATGCGTTTAAAGTCAGTGAAATTTTAGGTACGGATATAAAGGCTCTTTTTTTTAATCAAAAAGGACAAGATTCTCAGACTAACACAGCCTAATTCAATTTGAAAGGAGCATGAGCATGGAAAACAAAAAAACGTTTCAAGTTGATTCGAAGTTAATTCAATGCACCAAGTGCAAGAAAGATAAGCATATTTTAGATGCTAACTTTTGCACTCGATGCGGATCGAAACTACCTTTGCATTCTTAGAATGGCAAATCTTCATCTGATGTGATGATTTGCTGTCTTACTACTTCTGCTCTTGGATATTCAACATCGATTAGACCTCGTTGGTTGAATAGAGATTCTGAACCACATTTAGGACAAAATGCATTGTCTGGTTCCAAGATATAAATGTCATCACCAGAGTGGAAAGATACTCCTTGCCCATCTGTGAAATGATCAGTTGCTGTGCATTCATTTCTTAATGGAGACGCACATTTTGTACAGTATACATGGTCTTCTTGCAAATCATTTATTTCTCTTTTGCATCTTAAACAGGATTTAACAAATTTGTTTTCATGTGTAGGTATGCCCATTAATACTCACCACCTTTCAGAGATAATATCGGCTGAAAGGTAGAAAAATCCAATAGGAGGTTATGACATGCCACAGACAGTTATCACTTTTGATGAAATGACAGCCACCGTGTTTCAAGAGCAAATGCAAAAGCTTTTCCAAGAAGCTTATGAAAAAGGCGTTGAAGACGGCATGAAAAAATACTCGTATCCACCCGTTTTAAATGTCGATCATTTAATACAAATTCTTTCAGTCAAAAGACCAACGGTATCAAAAATAACAGCTAGACCTGATTTTCCTAAACTCACTCAAATTCAAGCTAGGTACCCAAGAGATGAAGTTTTTGAATGGATTAAGAATAATTCATCTTACATTCAGGAGGTCACTACCGCATGAACAACCCACAGTTATTTAAAAATGAAATGTTTGAAGTATCAGCAAAAATCGAAGGTGATTTAATTATTTTTGATGCTGAACAAGTTGCGAAATCTCTAGGGTTTGTCCAAGAGAAAAATAACAAACAGTACATTCGATGGGAGCGAGTGAATGAATACCTTCCGAAAAATTCCCCAGAAGTGGGGAGAGGTGATTTCATTCCTGAACCACTTGTGTACAAGCTGGCGTTTAAAGCATCTAACGAAGTTGCAGAACAATTTCAAGACTGGCTGGCAATTGAAGTCATCCCTTCAATTAGAAAGAATGGTCACTTTGGTGTTCCAAAACCTTTAACCGAAAGAGAACAGCGCATTGAGTCCCTTAAACTCTTGTTGGAGACATCACAGCGACAAGACGAGATGTCTAAGAAATTAAGCACACATGAAAAGAAAATCCTTGAATTGGACACCAAAGTGGATGAGCAGATCACACTTGATCATGGTGAGCAAAGACGGATTCAAAAAGCCGTTGCTTCTAGGGTTTACAGTTTTACAGAAGATGGATCAGAGCGTAAGCGGCTTTTCAGCGAACTTCATCGGGAAATTAAAGATCGTTTCGCCGTATCCAGCTATAAAGATTTAAAGAGAAAAGACATGCAAGTTGCTGTTAATTACATTGTTAACTGGGTTCCACGCAGGGTTTCCTAGATCCTGCTGTATCCCTTCATTAATAAATTTTACCAATAAAAATCGTATAAAGAAGGATGGGAACAAATGCAGAACAGCCCGTATAATCAGCGGAATTTACCTGAAATTCTTAGAAAAGTAAGGAAGGAAGCCGGATATTCGCAGTATCAGCTAGGCACATTAATTGGAGGGCGTGATCAGAGGAATGTATCAGACATTGAAAATGGTTATGTCAGACCTACACCTGAATTGTGCATCAACTGGTTCAAAGCTTGCGGAGCATACGAACATATTGATCTCGTACACTACATTTTCAAGCTTCACCCAATGGCAGCCGCACCAATTAATCCCGCCCTAAATGATTGTGCTCATAAGGCATTGATCAACTTAGTCCATGAAATGGAAGATGCCAAGCAAGCAACTAAAGAGCTTGCGGAGTGGTTGAACAATACCCGTCCGGGGAAACATGGGGAGCTTCCAATGCAGGCGATAAAGCAGATTTATGATCTAACGCAGGCAAACAAGACGCTCATGTACTCAATGTCGAGAGAGTTTGGTTTGCAAATACAAGAACTGACGGAAAAATGGTCTAAAAAGGCCATTGTCGCAGAGGTGGCAATGCACAAAAGACAGGATAGAGAGGCGGTTCTAGCATGAGCATGATTGAAAAACAGTTTTTAAGCGGAGACGTATCGAGAGCAAAGGCAACGATTGATTGTATAAACCAGCTTTTACATCTTGCTCATCAAGAATTACGTGACGGCAATTACGAAGAAGTGGCAAGTATGGCTGGCAGTATTAGAAACATTAGCGAGGATCTTGTACGGATGAATAACAAGGGGCGCTTAATCAGAACGGCTGAGGAAATACAGAAAAAACATGGTGCGCGTCTGGAGCTTGTCAAACGAAATGAAGGGGCTGAAACCATTGAATATTGAGCATCCGATGATCACACAAATTAATAGCTTTGGTTATCCAAAGAGTCATTGGAAAGATGAAGCGGAGCGCGATGGCTATGAAGAGGAAGACGAAAACAAATAAAAAAACCCGCTTGGCATAGCGAGTTTTAAGGTGTACTGCTTCTGATTGGTTACGGACAGTATACCAAATTTTCTACAAAAATTCAATGGAGGTATACACAATGTCAAAATTTCAAATCAGCTTTGATCACCGCCGTGAAGCGCAAGAGCGTTTGGAGCAGGCAGGTGGTTGGATCGACTACAAAAAAGGACAACCTGTGTTTAATTTCCCTAACGCAGCAGCCAAACAAAAATACATTCAGCTAGGACAAGCTGCGTATCGCCAAAAGGTAGGTATGTAACCATGCAAGCGAAGGTCCTTTCATCTACAGCTGAAATGTCCCGTGAGGAATGGCTTCTCTCTCGTCAGAAGGGCATAGGTGGGTCTGATGCTGCTGTTGTGCTTGGCTTGAGTAAATGGAAAACGCCGTTTGAATTATGGCTTGAAAAGACAGGGCAAGTCTTGCTGGATGATGAGCAGAGTGACGCAGCATACTTCGGAACGATTCTTGAAGACATTGTGGCGAAAGAATTTGAGATTAGGAGCGGCAAAAAGGTTCGTAAGAAAAACGCCATTTTACAGCATCCTGAACACTCTATGATTCTAGCAAACATCGACCGCATGATCGTTGGTGAAAAAGCCATTCTCGAATGCAAGACCACATCTGCCTATAACGCAAAGGAATGGATAGATGATGAAATTCCCGCCAGTTACATTGTTCAGGTTCAATACTATCTAGGGATTTTAGGCCCTGAATACACAAAAGGTTACTTCGCTGTACTAATTGGCGGTAATCGGTTTGTGTGGAAAGAAGTTGAGCGTGATGAAGAATTAATTAACATGATCTTCTCATCTGTCGTGAATTTTTGGAATGACCATGTGTTAGGCGGTGTTGCTCCAGCATTAGACGGATCAAGCGCAGCCGAAGAGTTCTTGAAGAAGAAATACGCTGAATCAGATAGTACCAAAATTATTGATCTCACAAGCGCAAATAAAGAGCGCATCCAGCACTATCTAAGACTTAAAGCAGAGATTTCTGCATTACAAGAGCAAGCGAAAGAGCTTGAGAATCAAATCAAGCAAGAATTGAAAGATGCTGAAACGGGGTTTGTTGGGAAGTATCAAGCAACTTGGAAGCCTGTTGTTTCTAACAGAGTAGACACAAACAAACTGAAAGAGCACTTTCCTGATATTTACCAAAAAGTCATAAAAGAAACGAAATCAAGACGTTTCGCAATCAAGGAGGTCGAATGATGGCTACTAATCA
Source organism: Bacillus xiamenensis (assembly GCF_001857925.1). NCBI lineage: Bacteria > Bacillati > Bacillota > Bacilli > Caryophanales > Bacillaceae > Bacillus > Bacillus xiamenensis. The sequence continues at coordinate 1,030,836 of NZ_CP017786.1, read as the reverse complement.
ATCATTAAAAAACAACATACAGAATCGACAGAATAACGCAGCGGCACCCGCATCACAAGGAACAACACTAAAATCACTACTTTCTTCACCAACAGTCATGAACCGTTTTGAAGAGGTTTTAGGGAAGCGAGCACCACAGTTCACAGCGTCAATTTTAGGTCTATATAACAGCGAGAAGATGCTTCAAAAAGCGGAGCCGATGAGCGTCATTTCATCTGCAATGGTAGCGGCTACGCTTGATCTGCCAGTAGATAAGAACTTGGGTTATGCCTGGATTGTTCCCTACGGTGGAAAAGCGCAATTTCAACTAGGCTACAAAGGTTATATCCAGCTTGCTTTAAGAACCGGACAATACAAGTTTATCAACTGTATACCTATTCGTGAGGGAGAACTCCAAAAGTGGAACCCTTTAACTGAGGAACTAGATATTGATTTTGAAAAAAGAAAGTCAGATTCGGTCATTGGATATGCCGCATATTTTGAGCTACTAAACGGTTTTAGAAAAACAAGTTATTGGCCAAAAGCGGACGTTGAAAAACATAAAAAACGTTTTAGTAAATCCGATTTCGGTTGGAAAAACGATTGGGATGCTATGGCACTCAAAACGGTATTAAAAGCAATTTTGAGCAAGTGGGGCATCTTGTCGGTTGAAATGCAGTCGGCCCTGAAAGAAGACGGAGAAGAACAGCGTGAGCGCATCGACATTACGGAGGAAATGCCGGAAACGGAAATCATTGATGCTGATGAAAAGCCAAGCGCAAAAGATGCCGATCCTTTTGACGGCGAAACGGTTGATATAAAAGATGACGAACTCCCTTTCAATTAGAGTACCTATTCCCTTCTGTTATGTATGGATGACAGAAGGGGCACCCAATAGGTCTGAGTTGTTCCGAAACTATGTCGAGGGTTACATCAAAAGAACTGAACCGAATTTACAGCTTGTCCGCATCGACGGAATGACAGCTCTATGCGAAAGGAGGTAGGGGCTTGAACTACCTAAAAGAAATAAACGGCTTCATGCGGTGGCTTGAAACAACAGAACTAAAGCCCACCACTCAAGCATTGTGGTTTCACTTGATGGATATAAACAACAATTGCAGATGGAAAGAATGGTTCACAGTGTCCAACAGTCGTCTTTATTCGCGGTTAGGGGTTAGTGAAAATACCATGGATAAGCATCGAGATATTTTAATGAAGCATGGACGCATTGAGTACAAGCCTAAAGGTAAATCAGCGGGCAGTTATCGCATTATTAGTTTAGAAAATACAGCAAGCATTGCCCCTGTACCTGATGAAGAACCTGAAAAGCCAAAAGAAGAAAAACCAACACGACAGGAGGGCGAGCAACATATGAACCCATTCGTTTTTTTTGAAAGTCATTTTGGTGGCACATTAAGCCCGATTAATGCCCAAAAAATCGGTCAATTCATTGATGACCACGGGGAAGAGAAAGTTTTGCAGATCATGAAAGAAGCCGTTCAGAAGGATAGGAAATCAATCAATTGGGTGTCGGCGGTATTGTACAGACCAATCAACAAAGGAGGCAAGCAGGATGCCAAAGGCAACGCTGGACGAAGTGTTTCAAAGAATGAAGGCCAATCTAAAGTCACGCCAATTTTCGGCACCGGCCGTCACAGAAGAAAAGCATGAATGCAATGAGTGCAAGGACAAGGGAATTATCGTGTATCGGATTCACAAAAGCACAGAAGAGCGCATGAAAAACGAGGGGAAACGCTTTGATCTAGCAGCTCATGAAATGGTTCGTGAAGATGACTTTCTTGCTGGCAAAGTATGTAGCCCTCAAGAGGCGAAGGAATGGAAAACAACCTTTTCCCGTCAATGCTCATGCGTTGCTGAAAGAGCGGCGCGAAAAAGGCAAATGAAGCTGATGAGTGCCAGCAACATCTCAGAAGGATTCAGGAAACTAACCTTTAAAAACTTCTCTCTTGAAAAAAAGCCGGATGAGGTTAAAGAGCTGTATGACTGTGCTTTTGAATATGCTCAGAAATTTAAGGAGATTAGAGAGACGAGACAAAATAGTATCGCCCTACTTGGTCAGTCAGGTGTGGGAAAAACTCATCTTCTCACAAGCATTTCAAATGGCTTCATAGAACGATTTAAATTATCTGTTATGTATTTCCCTTATCTGGAGGGGATGACCGATTTACGAAAAGATTTTGATGAATTAGCAGCCAAGCTGGAGCTTCTAAAGACCGTAGATGTTTTGTTCATTGATGACCTATTCAAACCCAAAGCGGGTGTACCTCAAGTGACACCGTGGCAGTTCACACAGATACAAGAGATCGTCAACTTTCGTTATTTGAATTATAAGCCAATCATGGTTTCATCTGAACTTGATTTAAACCAGCTCTTGGAGATTGACGAAGCATTTGCAACAAGAATCTATGAAATGGTAAAAAACTACACGGTCACTATTGAGAAGAACATAAAACTAAATCATCGGTTAGAAGGAGCGGTTTAAATGTGTGAAACATGCAATGACGAGAAAGTCGTCATAAACGAAGATGCTTTCATGGCGGGCTACTATCCCTGCCCTGAATGTAACACCACAGGACGTAAACAGAGCCTGAAGCCAGTCATTGAAATGTTAGACAGAATGTTAGTCGAAGCAAGGGCGCTGGAAGGAAAGACAGCATGAAGACGATGGCCGCACTAATCACTATAGCTTTCACGGCATCATCAAGAGAAAGGAAGCTCCTGCAATGGATGCGGGATGACGGGAGGTAACACAAAACAATAGCAATGAACCCTAGTATCACTGAACTACTGAAACGAACCAACCTAACTGAAACAGAAAAATCAAAGCTCGTTGCCGAACTGAAAAAGCACTTCCAGCAACGGAAAGCGAGGGTGAAGAATGGCAAAAGTATTGAAAGATCAAACACTCTATCAATGTGAACAGTGCGGAAAACGTCTTCTTACGCCGCACGGTGCTAAGTTACATGAAACTAAGTATTGTTCAGTTGTTAGACAGAGAGAAGCAATGATTGAGCATAAGAAACGTCAGGAATCCTGTGAACATAAACACATGGAAATGAGTTACGGTTCATGGTTGGGAGAAGACCATTTACAATTACCTGAATTTGAATACTGTGCAGACTGCGGAATGTCCGAAATGGATATTGAGAAGCAAAAGAAGGAGAGGGCAAATGTCCAATAAATACGGCGCACGCAAAACGGTAGTAGACGGCATCACCTTCGACAGCAAGGCAGAAGCCAAATACTATGAGCATCTTAAATGGCTCAAGCAAGCCAAACAGATAAAAGACTTTTCATTGCAACCACGCTTTGAGCTTCAAGAAGCCTTTAAGAAACATGACAAGACTTTTCGGAAGATTGAATATATTGCAGACTTCGAGATCACTAAACTCGATGGAACAAAAGAAATAATCGACATTAAAGGCATGGAAACGAAAGAGTTTGCTATCAAGCGAAAGCTTTATGAACGCAAATTTGATACGCCGCTAAAGGTCATTGCTTTTGATCGGTCGTTTGGATTCATCGAACTGGACAAACTCAAAAAGCTGAAAAGGAAGGCGGGGAAACCAACTGTTAAACGTGGTAATAGCAGACGATCGTCCGTTGTGGGTTCAAAAGGAAGATAAGCTTATGGCCTGTATGACACGTTGCAAGCAGTTCAAGCGATGCTCAAGCCGCTTTGGATCAGATTGTAAAAGGATGGGCGGAGCGGAAATACCGAAGATTGGAGGATGTATAAATGCAAAAGGAAAACGTTAGAAAGCATGGTCCGGTTGTCACTTGGAAGATGACAGAAGAGGAAAGACAAGCTTATATCAATCAGCATCCAATCGTTTACCGTGAAGAATTGAAGCCCAAGCTGATCATTTTTGATCTCATGAATCCGTATGTCAGAGACAAATAAAAAAACACCGAAGCCGCTGCTCCAGTGCTAATTAAATCCAACACTTTAATTATAACACATGGGGGCGAAGCGGATGAACCAGCCAAAAGAAATAAAGGATTTTGCTACAACCATTGATCAGAATTTAGAACCTGGTAAGGTCCGCATTATCGTGATTGACGGCACCGAAGGTACTGCCCACATCACAGACGCACCTGAACACGGAAAAACAATCATTCAAACTGCTAAAGGTCACTTTGCAAGAGTTGACCATGAAATAGGTTACAAGATCAAATAATTCTTCTTCGGAGGTTGAAAGATTATGAGTCTACCAAAACATGTCGAACTGTCGCAGGCCGTCAAAGCCTGCAAAAATCAAGCAATGACAATAGATGATGCAGCTGCTGAAATTAGAGTTCCTGAATTTGTGGTGCCCATGCTGGTACGCAAAAACGATGACTTGGTCATAGAGGGCAATGTCGTCATGGCGAAAAGGGAATCGAACGGGCCTGTCATTCTCACGGTGCTTGGCTTCATGGGGATTATAACGATCGCTGGGTTGATGAGCGGAATTGGATAAAAAACAGGGATTTTACAAGGATAAAAATAAAATTAAAAAGGGGAATTTTTATGAAGCTGATTGGTATTAAAACAAATAACTGTTTTTTGGTGTCTGACAACATTCAAGGCGAGACATACTTTCGTAGTCAGTTAGAAGGTTATCTGTTTGATGGAGAAAAGGCTGAGAAAACTTATAAATCAGACTGGTTTAAATTAGATAAACAACCAAAAACGATTGAAAAGAAATTGGCAGCTAAAAGAATTAATTATAGATACGAATTGAAAGAGCAATTTCAAGAAACAGAATTAACGCCCAAAGTTATCAATGTTTCTTATATAGATGAAGGTAGTGAATTTTATGAAGTAAAGGGTCTATATGATTTGAAATTTGACCAAGAGCCTCAAAAGAATGAAAAAGTTGATTTCGAATTAAATGTACTTGAAGAATTTGATGGAGAATTAAAACTAGGGAAACAGGAATTTAATTTGAAGTATAACTTATTAGATAAAATTCAAACACATCCGATGATGCTTGAAACAAAGCCTTGCTACCTGTCACACAAAGAAAGTTATAACATTATCAGAAATCATGTTAATGCAAACATAAATCCTAAATATGCAAGAATCACTTCTGATTATGATTTTTGTTTAACTGTTAACAAAGTGGTTGAGCTTTACGAACATGAAGAATACGTTGTTGACTTAAATCGTATGTATAAACGCAGGAAGCCAAAGCTAGAAAAAAGGCTGCGAACAAAAAAAGAAGCAATCATTTATGAAGTTGCACCAAAAGCTTATCAAAATTACCCGATTGTTGAACCGTTCTGTGGAGAAAATGTTGAGGACATGAAAAATAACATTAAAGTTTTTTTAGATGAACTAATGGCAAATATCAACGAGCCCTTAATTGAATGTAAACATTGCAAAGGAAGAGGGGTAGTCTCTAATGAAAATCCTATTGGATAGAAATTACCTTGTTGACCATCTAGGCCTACCCTTTAATGCAGTATTAAAAGAAATTGTTGAAACATCTAGATGGAGTATTCATTATCGCATAGTGTTTGCATATCAAGACAAGTTTTATGAGACGACTTACGAGGAAGGCGCTACAGAGTTACAAGAAGATAGTCCGTGGGAATACGATGATCAGGTTGAGTGTTTTGAAGTCGAGCTTAAAGAAGTTATGGTTAAAAAATGGGTGAGGAAGGATTTGAAATAAAAGTAATTTTTTAAAGAAAAAGAGTGGTTTCAACCACTATATAGAAGCCTAGCGGCTTAGGAGGAAACGGTATGAGTGAACATGTGTTAAAGGAATTTGAAACGCTTAGGGAAGCGGTTGAATTTATAAAGGACGAACTGAAAAAAACGGACGAGCGAAACACAAGAAACCTAGATGTAATTCGAACCTTGGACCCTAGTTTAGCATCAGAAGAGAATGCTATGACAATTTATACTGATGTTGTCGCTGATGATGAAGATGGAGAACTTACAGAGAACATCAAAGAAGTAGCGGCACTATATGCAGCAGCAAAATACAGCCGCATTCCTGGAGAAGATAAAGAATTAATACCATTTGAAGAAGTCCTTGAGGATTTAACCAGCGAAGGAGAAATGATGCTGGCAGTAGACGGAAGCTTGATATAAGAAAGGGGAATGAAGATGAAATGTTACTAGGCATGGATACAAGTGTATGAGAAAGGAAAATGGAAATGATAGATCAAAATAAAATATATAATTTTGACGCAATTACGTTTTTAGAACAAGTATATGAAGAGTTTGGGGATGTTGTAAATCAAGATGGAGGGATATTCAATGCTAACGAAAATGGAATTGCGTAATTTAAAAAAATATTCATGGATTAATTCAGACATGGTACTACAAATAGGTGAGGATATTGAAGGTAAATTTTATATTAGACCGATTAGATGGAGTGGTACTTATTCAAGTGGAAAATTAAAAGAAGGTAAGTGTATCGCAAGGTTTGATACAAGAGAAGACGCAGAATATGCTTTAATTAACATTTGTGGATATTCAAAAGGGTTCTAATAGCTCCAAGAGTGCTTGGAATTGACGAGGTTTATCTACATGAACAAGGGTTTAGTCGCAAACAGCCTTTTGCAGTATTTACAGACATTGAGAATAACGAAATCATTGAGTTTGTCTCAGGAAACAGCAAGGAACTGGTTGTTGGCTGTGAACACTGGACGTAGATTTATATTAAATGATATTGATCCAAAATCAATTTCGACTATGGAGCGCAGAGGACTTTCAAAGGAGGTTTCAGTATGAAAAAACTACTAATCACACTAACTATTATTATGGCTGCGGTGCTTTATGCGCCGTCTGCTCAGGCGGTAACGAGCGGATATAAAACAATTGGAGGGCATACGGTCAGCGTATCAACGGATGCCAATTCTTACACGCCGAGAGCTAAATCAATCGACGTGACAGCACGTAAAACAGGGAATGAAACAGTATACTATCGCTTCACGCTACAAAAGAAGGTGAGCGGCAAATGGAAAGATCAGCGGTTTAGCTTGGTCGGTTCTTTCAAAACAGCTACACCAGCAAAGGAATTTTACACAGTCAATCACACTGCTGGCACGCACCGTATCAAAATGACGATCTACAAAAACAGCAATTGGACAGGCGTTAAGGGCCATATCTATACGCCGTCATTCGAGGTGCGAAAATGAAAATTACTGTCGATCCTCAAGCAATGACATTTCATCTGAATTTTAAAAGTCATTGGCAACAAGCAGTAGGCCATGAAATAAAAGTCGGTGAATACCGGTTCTGTGTAACACCAATAGACAATGTATTAAAAGTTTCAGAAATAACGACAGGCGCGCTAGTAATGGACTTGCCAGAAAAGCCATTATCAAAAACGGAGTCTTTGAAAGCTTTCGAAGCAATAGGGAAACAGCTGCTAGAAGAAATGAAAAGGTCAAAGCATCTTTCAACCGCATTCGAGAATTTAAAACAAGAGTCTTTCAGGTTACTAGGTGAAACACCAGCACCTGAGGTCTTTGAGCTTGTGGAGGTAGCGGAATGACAGCAGAAGACTTGCACAGCTATTATTGTGAAGAATGCGATGAATGGACATACATTGACGAGCTTAATCATCCGGGAAACATCTATTGTGCTCACTGTGGTGAAGCAAATGTGAATATCAGCGCAAAGGATTACGAATTATTGAGATATGCAAGGTCGGAGGTCTTCGAATGAAATATAGAAAGAAGCCAGTTGTCATTGAGGTTGAAGCAATTTAATGGACCGGGAAAAACCGTGAAGACATCATAGAATTTTTGGACCTTCGTCCCGATGTATTGGAAGTAAGATTTAGAGGCGGTTTATTGTACATCGTAAAAGAGAAAGAATTGTTAGTTACTCAACCAGGATTATTTATTGTTTGGGAAAACGGAAACACGTATAGATGCTTTGCTGATGATTTTGAGCGGGAGTTTGAAAAAGTAATTTAATAAGTCCAAGACGGAGAGCCTGCGGACACTGATCAACACCTTTTTAGGGTGCTGGTTGGTGTCCGTTTTTTATTTGTCGGAAAGGAGCGGCCATGAAGAAGGATAAGCCGAAGAAACGACCGCAGGAGCTTACAGAAAGAGAGATACGTGAACTCATGGGGCAAAACATGCAGAGACTGAGAAGAGCCAAAGGCGGGGCGTACAAGCGTAAATAACGGGAGGAATATAGATGACAGATCAAATGATTGCTTGGAAGGTAGAAGAATGGATTAGAGACTATGAATTTATGCTACGAGAGATCGACAGGCTCACTAGGCTCCTGAATCGTGTTGAATTTGCAGGAGGTCAAAAGCTAACGGCAACATACGGTGATGAAGCTGCAATGCCTAAAGGATCAGCAGGAATAAGCCAAGCTGAACTAAGACATCTTGACCGCAGAGAAAAGCGACTGCTCAAATACGAAGCTATTGCTAATTTCCTTAATAAAGCCGTGGACCAAATGCAAGAGGAAAGACATTTAATCGTTTATGACTGCATGATGACTGGAATGAGTTACACCGCTATATCAGATCACCTTGAATGCTCAAGAGACACAATTAGAAAAATCAAAACTGAAATAATCGGCAACATCGTCAAAGAAGTCAAGAAAGTCAATTTTCTTCAACATTTGAAATCACTTAAAACCGCAGTGTAAACTTGAAGGCAGGACGGGGAGGCATAATTTCCCGCGTCACCACAAATTAATATATTTTCACTTGCTCTTGCGAGCTTGGGATTCGTTCGACAAATTTCGTAGACTCCTCAACTTTATCAATCTTATCCGATAATAAAATCGAGGAGTGAGTAGAGTTGGGTAAAAAAAATAAACGTGCAATTAAAAATAAAAGACAAAATGAAAAAATTAAGAAATTAGATAATGAGAACCACACGAAGAAATTAAAGGAATTAGAAGATGTGATCTACACATATCGAGATAAAGAATTACTTGCTTATTTTTTGAAAGAATTTAAATACGGTCAAGAAAAAAATTACTATAAAAAAAATGTGATACTACTTTATAATTTAGAAATTGAATGCCTAGAATTTGCGATAGCAAGGTTTTCACATATGGATAATAGTCTAGACCCTGTTAGAAGAAATCTAATGGCAATAGTGCCTTTATTCGCTGCATTTCTTACGGTCGCTTTTAATGTTAATGAAAATAAATGGTCAGGGTTTATATTTGTGACGGTATCAGTTCTAATTGTTCTGTGGCTTTTGGATAAAGACAGAAAGGATAGAATTGTTACAGGTTACATGTTAAAAACATTTGAGCAAGTAAAGGCAAGAAAAGAAAAGGATGAAAAGTGATTTTCGTTCGACAAATTTTGCGAATAGTTCCATGTACTTACTTTCTGCCGATATAAAGGCGGGAGGTGATGATATGAGTTTTCAAAGTGCGCTTGAAGATGTATTAGAAGATAGAATCAGTCACGAAGAATTAAAAGATATATTTACGGAGTTTTGTATGATTCTAACAGACGATTCTTATTCAAACTCAGACATTGGGAAAAGATTCAAACAGGTTTTCTCTAAAAGAGTAGCTGACAAATATTTAAAATAATCTATTGCATCCTGCGGGGTGCTTTTTTTGTTTCCTGTAAACTGCTTCCGATAATTCTTTACACCAAGCATCGGCTTAAAGGTAGAGTGCGGCGGCAGTTTAGAGCGAACAAAACAAAAGGAGTGATCAAATGGGCGGAGTTAAAAGCGTGTTCCCAGAAGCGGTGAACGGCTTGAGTAATTGGATTGAACAGAACTTTCATGAGATAGACAGCTATGTTACTACATTTAAGATGAAAGACGGGACGTTAAAGACTATTTACCTTAACGAATCATACCTAGAAGCTATTGGAATGATTGAAATCGCAAAAGAATCTCTTCATCAATCAGCAAAAGATGATGCGCTTGTCACGAAATAAAAATTACAAAACAACACAAAGAAAGGAGTGGCGGTGATGTGACATGGCAAGGGCTAGAAATCCGAATCGAGACAAAGCATTTCAGTTGTGGAAGGAAAGTGACGGAAGCCGCTTATTAAAAGACATTGCGGAAGAATTAGGTGTCACTGCAAACACAATTAGAAAGTGGAAAGCGAACGACAAATGGGATGAAGAATTTAAAGGGAGCGCTCCGATTGAGAAAAGGAGCGCTCCTATTCGTGGTGCTCCGAAAGGGAACAAAAACGCTTACGGAAATAGCGGCGGTGCTCCTGCAAGAAACCAAAACGCAAAGACGCATGGATTTTATTCAAAGCACATGCCAGCAGAAGCGTTTGAGATCATGCAGGACATTCAGGAGTTTTCCCCTGTTGATTTACTTTGGGAACAAATACAAATTCAGTTCACAGCAATTGTAAGAGCGCAGAAGATTATGTTTGTCGAGAATAAGGATGAAATGATCAAGGAGCTGAAAAAGAAAAAGTCAGTCGTTTCAGATTCAGCTGACATCGAAGAAGAAGAATACGAATTTCAGTTTGCTTGGGATCGTCATGCTACATTCCTAAACGCTCAATCTAGGGCAATGTCTGAGCTTAGGGGCTTAATAAAGCAATTCGACAACATAGCCCATGAGACAGACGAAAGACGGCTTAAACTGGAGCAGATGCGCTTGAACATTGAGAAGACTAAGAAAGCCATTGATGGCGGTAGTGAAGGCAGTGGAGAAAACAAAATTGCTTCAATGCTTCAAAAGATGGTGAATGAACATGGAATTGAATAAAAAGCAAAAAGAGGTATGGGACAGCTTCGTAAAAGAGCGTCCTAAAATCCTTTTGTGCAGCGGAGCAAAAAGAGCAGGGAAAACATTCGTGCTCCTTTTAGCATTCCTTGCTCACATTAGTAAATATCAAAACAAGGGTCTTTCATTTATCATCGGTGGCGCTACTCAAGCAACCATCAAGCGTAACGTATTGAATGATCTCGAATTGATATTAGAGAAAGAGCTTAAACTAGACAAAGCAAATGCCATTGAGATATTCGGCAACCGGGTCTACTGTTTCGATGGTGCCAATGTGGATGCTTGGAAAAAAGCGAGGGGTTTTACATCAGCTGGCGCATTTTTAAACGAAGCAACCGCTCTTCATGACTCATTTGTGAAGGAAGTTATATCCCGTTGCTCATACAAAGGCGCAATGGTCTTGATGGATACAAACCCTGAAAACCCAATGCACACCGTAAAAAAGGATTACATCGATAAAGACGGGCAAAGATTAAAGAGTGGTCGCCTTAACATCAGGGCTTTTCACTTTTCTTTGTTTGATAATAACTTTCTTGATCCTGAATATGTTGAAAGTATAGTGGCATCGACACCGAGTGGCATGTTTACGGACAGGGATATTCATGGTTATTGGGTTGCGCCAGAAGGCGTGATATACAAAGATTTCAACAAAGATGTGCATTACATCAAGTCAGATCAATTAGAGAACGTCAACTTTGTAAAATACTTCGCTGGCGTTGACTGGGGGTATGAGCATTTTGGTTCCATCGTCGTTATTGGAGAGGATGATAAGCAAAATTATTATCTCTTGGAAGAGCATGCAGCGCAGCATGAAGAAATAGATTATTGGGTCAAAGTGGCGAAAGATATAAAAGAGCGTTACGGCAGCATGAACTTTTATTGCGATACCGCTCGACCAGAACATGTTGTTAGATTCAGGCGTGAGAGGTTAAGAGCCTTGAATGCTGATAAGGCTGTAGTGTCTGGTATAGAAGAGGTGGCAGGCTTGTTCAAGAAGAACAGGCTTTTTGTTGTTGAAGACAAAGTAGAGCGCTTCAAACAAGAAATATTCATGTATGTGTGGAATCAAAAGACGGGTGATCCAGTTAAAGAATGGGACGATGTGCTTGATTCAGTGCGTTATGCCCTCTATACACATAATAAACCGATGAGGCGTAAAGGAGAGAGGTGAGCAAATGAATGAATTTGTACAGTATTTAAGAGAACATGATATTAACAGCAAAGTCATTGATGCGATTATAAATTCTCATAAAGAACAGCGAGATAAAATGATCAATCAGTACGAGAGATACAAAGCGTCCATTGAGGGTGTGCCAATTCTCCAAAGGGATGCTTTTACACTTGAGCATCAAGAGGACTTTGAAACAGGAGCGATCCTCAGAATAGATGATCGAGTAAACAATCGCTTAAACAACGGTTTTGATAGTGAGATTGTTGATACAAAAGTGGGTTACATGTTTGGTCATCCAATCACTTATGAGGTGGATAAAAACCAAGTAAGTGAATCAGGGGCTTTAGTCGAAGTGATCAATAGATTTAATCTGCTAAATACTATCGAGGATGCTGATAGTGAACTGGGTAAGAAAGCGGCTATCTGTGGGTATGCCGCTCGCTTGGCTTATGTCGACACAGCGGGAGAAGTTAGGACTGTGAATATTGATCCGTGGGAAGCGGTCATTATTGGTAGCGGCAATGACATAACTGAACCTGAATTTGCTCTTCGATATTATGAGGTGACAACCTGGGTAGATGGAAAGCAGATCAAACGTGAAAAGGCGGAGTTTTACGACTCTTCTCACGTTTACTATTTTGAGAAGCTTGAGAATGGATGGCAAGAGATTGAAGTAAAAAAACATCTATTTGACCACTGTCCTTTATTCGGTTTGCCAAACAATGATGAGTTTATGGGTGATGCTGAAAAGGTCCTTTCTCTAATTGATGCTTATGATCGAACGCTGTCAGACGCCTCAAATGAGATTGAGCAGTTGCGACTTGCTTACATGATCTTTAAAGGTGCTGGTGCTGACGAGGAAACGCTTGAGAAGCTAAAGAAACATGGGGTCTTTGAGCTGTTCGGTGATAACGATGACGTGAAGTTTTTAACAAAAGATATAAACGACACAATGATTGAAAATCACTTGGATCGTCTGGAAGAAAACATTATGCGCTTCTCTAAGTCGGTTAACTTCTCAGATGAAGCGTTTGGCGGCAATCTAACAGGCGTTGCGATGCGGTACAAGCTTATGGCTCTTGAGAATAAATGTATCACTATGGAGCGAAAAATGACTGCTGCTTTGAGATACCAATACAAGTTGCTATGTTCAGCATGGGCGAGGAAAAACGCATCTATCACCAATGATGATTATCTGAAAGTGTGGTTCACTTTCGCGCGCAACCTACCTGCCAACATTGCTGAAGAAGCAGAAACCACAGCAAAACTAAAAGGTCTTGTAAGCGAAGAAACAAGGCTGTCACTTCTTACGTTTGTTGATGATGTGCAATATGAACTTGAAAGAATGAATGAGGCGAAAGTAGATTCCATATATAGCTTTGACGAAGATGAGGAGCTAGACAAACGACCTGCCGGAAGTCGTGAAAAGACGGAAAACTTAGACGTGTAGGCTCGTACTACATGGCTTGGAGGATGAAGAATAATGAACATTGAAGAAATTAAGCAGTTTCTTGAACAAAATAAAGAAAATGAAGAAGTAAAAGCGTTTGTGGGAGAACTATCAGCCGTGTCGGTCGACAAGGTGAAAGGATTCCTAGAAACAGAAGAAGGAAAGAAATTCTTGCAGCCGCGCTTGGATCAACACTTTACCAAAGGCCTTGATACATGGAAGGCAAACAACCTTGAAAAAATCGTTGAAGAAGAGGTTTCAAAAAGGAACCCGTCTAAAACACCAGAGCAAATTGAAGTTGAGAAACTTAGAAAAGAAATTGAAGCAGAAAGAGCGGCACGAAATAGAGAAACTTTAGTCAATAAAGCCCTTAAAGCAGCTGATGAAAAGAAGTTGCCAAAGGACGTTATTGACTTTTTTATTGGAGAAAACGAAGATTCTACACTGGAAAATCTAAACAAGCTTGAAGAATCATTCAATGCTGCCGTGCAAGCTGCTGTAGATGTGAAATTCAAAGAATCGGGCCGCGAAATTGAACGAGGTAATGGTGCAAGCCATTCAGGCGGTGTAGACATCGCAAAACTAGCTTCACAATCAAGCATTAGAAAATAAGGAGGGCTATCATGCCAACATTTGATCCGAAAACAGTATTGTTACAAGACGCAGTAAACGGAAAGATTCCAACGGAGCATGCAGAAATTGTTATGAAAGAGTTCATGCAAACATCTGCTATCTCACAACTAGCAAAATATGAGCCAATGACAAAGCCTGAAAAGACTTTTACTTACTTAGCAGAAGGACCAGGAGCCTACTGGGTAGGAGAGGGCGAACGTATTGAAACAAGCACTGCTAAATGGCTCACCGCAAAGATGACAACCAAGAAGCTAGGGGTAATCATTCCTGTTTCTAAAGAGTTTTTACGATACACTGTTTCAGACTTCTTTACTCAAATGCAATCAGCTATCAGAGAAGCCTTTGCTGTGAAATTTGACCAAGCAGCATTATTCGGAACAGAATCACCGTTTGAAAAAGGTGTTTCAGTTATGGAAAGAATCAATACTTCTGGTCAAAAGGTTGAATTAGGCACAGGAGCAGGTAGCAATTCAACAATCTATGATGACTTAGCTGCTGTTATGGCGTTAGTGGAAGATGCAGACAAAGATCCTGATGCATTTACAACTATTCGTAAATTCCGCCAAAAGTTGAGAGCGTCAAAAGATAACAACGGTTTACCTTTGTTCAACCAAGTAACAGCAGATGCAACGCCTCAAGCGCTAGGTTTACCAATTGGATTTGTTGACAGTAAATCTTGGGACAAAACAAAAGCTGAATTAATTACAGGTGCTTGGGATTATGCGCGATACGGAATTTTACAAGATATTGAGTATGCTATTTCAACTGACGCAACCCTAACTACAGTGGTAGATGAGAATAATGTTCCGATCAACCTTTTTGAACGTGAAATGTTTGCTCTTCGAGCGACTATGCAAGTAGGTTTCACTACTTTAGCTGATGATGCATTCGCTGCTATCACGCCAAAAGGGGCTGCTGGTGAGTAATGAAAATTAAAAAAGGTAAGCACTCACTTGATGTCACTGAAAGAGCCTTTGAAGTCATCTACAAAGACTTAGGCTATAAGCTCGACAAAAAGGGCGAGAAGCAAGATGAAGTAGAGGAAGTTCCTGAAGAACTAGTAGAAGAATAAGGGGGATGACGGTGGATAAAGGGAAATTTTTAAACGAGCTTTTGAAGCCGTTGGACCTTAAAGAGCGAGGGGCCATGAGAAGGTTAAAAAAGCTGTATCGTGAAGCCTCAAAGGAATTTATGAGTTCTCTTACGGATCTGTACGAGAAATTAGATCAAGGTGAAGACCTTTCATATGCTGACATTAATCAATTCGATGATATAGAAGCCTTGAAATCTCAAATAATTGCTTTGGCATCCAAGCTGGATACCCGCTCTCAAAAGGAAATCATACGGCTCTTAGAAGACACTTATGATTTCTCTTATGATTGGATGGCATCCGTTGTCGAAGCAATGATTGATCAAAAGCTAAGAAATGCAACGCCTTCTTTGCCAAAGTTAGTTGAAGAAGCTCGTAAGAACGCTGTATATGGACTCAAGCTAACGCAAGCATTGGAAAAGCATCGCGCAATGATTGTGAAGGATATAAACGAAGCAATTGAAAGAGGTTTCATTGAGCGTGAACGCTTTTCTGATATTGCTAGACGAGTTAGAAACGCATTTGATAGCTCCTACTATAGATCGACCGTTATCGCTCGTACAGAAGCCCACAGAGTGCGAGAAAAAGCCACGCACAATAAAGCTGAAGAATTTGAGCAACAAGGCATAGTTATGGAGAAGGTATGGAACAACGTTGATGATGAGCGGGTCCGACAAACTCGAAAGGCGAATCATAAGGCGTTGCAAGGTCAGCGTAGAAAGGTCAATGAACAATTTGATCTAGGAAATGGTGTCACAGCAGTTGCGCCCGGACAATCAGGCAGCGCAGCCAATGACATACATTGCCGCTGCTTTCTAACATATGAAGTAGTTGGACTGAGGGGTGAATAATGGACTTAATAGAGTTGAAAACCCGCTTAGAGATCCCTTTAGATGATGAGTCACAGGATGAAAAGCTTAAACTGGAATTGCAAGATGGCATTGAATACGCACAAGAATATTGTAACAACTCCTTTTTAAACAAAGAGGGGTTACTTGAGTTGCCTTCACCAGTCAAAAAAGGAATTGCCATGATGATTAAAATTGACCGCTCGAATGAGGTGGGTGTTTCCTCCGAATCTATCGGCGGCATGAGCAAGACATACACAAGTGATTATACGCGTTACGAGGCTGTGTATAAGCTGTGGAGAAAATACAGGAAAGTTAAGTTCCGCCCGTTGAGGTGATGATATGGGGCGTATAAAGATCAAAGACAAAAACCGTATTCCAAAAGTCGTCAACGCACTTGGTAATGGAGAGAGAAAAGCAAGGGTGGGCGTTCTTGGAACAGGAAAAGAAGCCATGATTGCAGCTGTGCATGAATTTGGTACACGTATCACAGTGACGCCAAAAATGCGTGCATATCTACATTCTCAAGGTCTACATTTGCGAAAAGACACCACTCACATTGTCATTCCCGAACGTTCTTTTATTAGATCAGGCTGGGATGAAAATGAACGTGAAATCCTGCGGAAGCTGGACAAATTTCTGCTTGAAGCTGTCCAAAAAGGAATCAGCACTCGAAGCATAATGAATGCCATCGGTCTTGAGACAAAGGGCAAAATACAAAAATACGCCCGGGATCTGAAGTCACCAGCAAACCAACCATTTACCACTCAACAAAAAGGATCATCAAATCCGCTTGTTGATACAGGTGAGCTGATTGGTTCCATTGATTATGAGGTGCAGTGATGAGCCAATTCAATTTCATGAAACTCATAGGCAAATATAGTGTGACTTTTGATCTCATTGTGCATAGTGAAGGAGATTATGATGATATCGGACGCTGGCAAGATGGTGAACCCATAACCACCAAGCAAAAAGGGGCGCTTGTTGTTCTACCTAGTCAATTAATCTATCAATCAGGTGGCCGTTTAACGACACTTGACCGCCAACTTTATATCAGCAAATCTGTGGAGATCCCTTTGAAATCTAAAGTGATTTTTAAAGGAGCCACATACCATGTTGAATCTATGAACCCTTTCGAGGATTACGCAGACTTCAATAGTTACATCTTAAAGGCGGTGAGCAGCTTTGATTGATTACGAGTCCATTATAAGCACGGTGATTGGTGTCATCAGAGACAGTACAGGTCACAAAGTTATTGAGGGAAATGGAACAGGGAAGCAGCCTGCTTATCCTTTTTGCACATATACCGTTACTTCCCCGTATATTCCCCAACATCGGGGAATTATCGAAGGTGATGCGATCACTGAAGATGTAGATATTTTCTTTTCGTTCACTTGGATTTCCGATGATGCTATTGAAGTGATTTCTTTAACACAACAGACTGCTACGCTTTTGAGAACAATGAAGGCGAAGCAGGTTCTTTATGATAAGGGAATTGCGTTTATTAAAGCGGAGGGAACAGGTAACAGAGATACATTTCTATCTATTGAAAATGAGCGTCGACATGGCTTTGATGCAAGGTTTAGAGTACGAGTAACACATAACGGGGCAGAGTCAGAGTATTTTGATTCCGTCACCATAAATAACGAGAATATAGGAGGGTAATTACATGCCTTTATCAGACGTAAAAGTCAAAATTGATATTTTAAAGCCCACAACGCTTGTAGGTCTTGGCATTCCGCTTATCTTGGTTAAAAACACTAGCGCAACTGAAAGTGTTTATCGAGAATACGGATCGCTAGAATCGTTAAAGCAAAACTACGGGGAAAGCACGGCTACTTACAAAAAGGCGGCGGCTATCTTTGCACAAGGTGACAATGCGCCGAATAAGGTTGCTGTGGCTTCATTTGGACATGAATTCGAAACAGGAGATACAGAGAACCCTAAACAGGTTTTCAGCGTTAGAAACGCACTAGAAGAGTATTTTGACAAAGACTTTCATTTTGTATTACTGGCTGCTGTCAATGCGGAAGATCGTCTTGAAGCTTCAAAATTCTTTGAAGAGAAGTCATATAAATTTGTTGTCTTGAAAGTGGCGTCATTTGACGAGCTTGAGCAATATACAGGAAAAGATCGGACCATCGTATTCCATCATCCGCTTGTTGATGAGGAACCGGATGCTGCGCTTATTGGAGCAATTGCAAACAAGCCTGTCGGTTCTGTTACATGGAAATTTAAGAATCTCGTTGGTGTCACACCACAAGATTTCAAAGTCGATACGTTGGAAAACATCCACAAGGCGGGCGCCATTGCATTTGTGACTAAAGCTGGCCGTAATCAAACAAGCGAGGGTATTACGGGTTCGGGTGAATTTATTGACGTGCTGCACGGCAAAGACTGGGTCAAGCTTAACATCGAGACGTCAATTCAAATCGCTCTAAGCACTACTGACAAAATCCCTTACACAAATGAAGGGTTCGCTTTATTAGAATCACAGATTATCAATGTTTTAGAAACAGCATTCACAAACGGCATCATTGCACCTGACGAGGATGGACAGCCTGTTTATTCTGTTCAATCGAAAGGTCGAAGCGAAATGACAGACGAAAACCGCAAAAACCGTGTGTATGACGGATTGTCGTTTACATTTGAGCTTGCCGGAGCGGTTCACACAGCTGAAATCACAGGGGAAATTATTATTTAAAGGGGGCTTAATCAATGGCATACACATATAATCCGATGGACGTCACCATAACGGTGGCCGGTAAAATTGTAACAGGATTTTCAGAAGGCACTATGGTTTCCGCATCTAAGGATGAAGATAACTTCCAAACGAAAATGAGTGCTAAAGGTGAAGCTAGTATGGCTATTACCAACAATCGACTTGGCACTATCACATTAACATTGTCACAAGGTTCACCATTCGTTGCATTACTAAACCAGTACGCAAATAACGGTAAACAATTTCCCATCTGGATCAAGAATAATGGTGAGATAAAAGAAACATTCGGCGGGACCAAAGCTGCTGTTAAAAAGAATGCTGATGCAGAGTATTCAGATGAAGTCGGAGATAGAGAGTTTGAAATTCAAGTCTTTGATTACACAGTGAAATAAGATGGCTCAAAAAAAGAAAACGAACACACGAAAGCAGTCTGAAAAGGCTGCTTTTCTTTATATGAAAAAACCACTAAAGGAGAGAAAACCAATGGCTAAATACGGCGAATCGAAAGAAGTAACAGTAAAAGGTGTCACATATACACTCGTTCATCCAGGAGTAAGAAAGGTAGTTCAATTGCAATCATCTGTAGCTGCTGGTGATGGCTCTATTAATTTAGATGCCTTGTATGACGGTTACATGAAACATGTAATTCACAGTCCTAAAGTAGATTGGTCACATTGGGATGAGCAAGGATTAAAAGCCTTGCAGGAGGTCATGAACGAATGTGACACGTTTCTTACAGCGGAAGACGAAGGACAGGAAGTATTACAAGAACAAAGCAAAAAGTGAGTGGGACATGTGGCGGCTAGTGATGGAGCGAGTGATCAGTTTTGATGTTGCTAGATATATGACGCCTGACGAGATCGCTGAAGCTAATGCCGCCCTTGATCTCATGATAGAAGCGAAGAACAAAGCAAATCAGAAAGGAGGTAAATAAATGTCTCAACCTTTGCGGACCACTGCCATAGAATTAAAACTTATTGCTAACTCGAAACCATTGCAACAAATGAATACTCAAGTAAATAGTATGCTTAGTAGTATTCAGGGAGCAGATCGACCAATACAAGCAATGAGTAGTGGTCTTAACAACACTAGTCAAATTGCAGCTGGAGCAACCAGACAACTTAGGCTGGCAAATGGACAGGTTGTAAACCTTTCCCGTGGAATGAGAACAGCTAGTCAAAGTGTCAGCACAACAAACACAAATATCAACACAGCAAGCCGTAGTATAATGCGTTTCACAAGATCCACTGACACAAGCGCTAGAACAATCCGAGTGGCGAATAGTCAGCTATCTGCAATGCGTACTAGATTAGAAGACAGTACAAGCAATGCAGGAGCGCTAACTCAGCAAGTGAACCGTATGGGCGGCCAAGTGGGTGGACAGTTTCAACAGATGACACAAAGCGCATCAAGGTTAGGTGGAGTTTTTGGCAGAATCCCATCATCGGTTAGTTCAATGTCTCGAAGTGTTGCCAATAGTGTTAAATCAGGTATCACAGCACCATTCAGAGAAGCAAAAACAGCTGTACAAGGCTATGCAGGAGCATTAGGGTTGTTATCGGGTGGAGCTTTAGCCGCAACAGGGATGGGGCGTTTATCTGCTATTGAGCAGGCTAAAACCTCTTTATCTGTTTTGATGGGCGATGCGAAGAAGGCACAAAGTTTTTTAGACGATATGCTGGCCTTTGCTAAAACAACACCATATGCATTTACAGACATCGCAAACAGTGGTAGAAATCTTATTGCTTTTGGTATGGATGTTAAGAATGTAATACCTACTATGCAAGCAGTTGGGGATGCCGCCGCCGCAAGTGGTAAAGGTGCTGAAGGATTTAGACAGATCAGTGATGCCTTTGGAGCTATGCAGGTATCAGGTACCTTGTCTATGGAAGAAATGAACCGGCTCATGGATGCCGGTATACCAGCTCTAAAGATATTGGCGAATGAAACAGGTCAAGATGTTATGGATCTGAAAAAGGTCATTTCCAAAGGGGCTTTTGAAAGTGAAGAAGCAATTGCTGCGCTTGTAAAGGGGATGCAGAAAGGAACCAAAGGAGCAGCTGGCGAAACAGCAGCGATGGCCGGTATCATGAAAGATTCAAAAGATACGTGGGTCGGATCTGTAGATAGCATGAAATCGTCAATCAGCTCAACGATGGCAAAGATCATGGAGCCTGCAAAGCCTCATATTCAAGCTGCAATGGGATGGTTTTCTACTCAATTTAGTAAATTGCCTGATGTGATTTTTGGTCTTGGTAAAGTAATGCAGCCTGTTTTCAATACGATTGGCTCTATATTTAAAAATATTTCAGGTCCAGCCCAAACTGCTAAACAAGCGATTATGGGTGTATTTGGCGTTATGCAAGGTAAAGGTACAGGAGATCGTTTAGAAGGTTACGGCATATTGTCACAGCTTTTCCCTCCAAGTACGGTAGATATGATTGTGGGAGTAACAGATAAAGTGAAATCGGTTTTTGATACAGTTAAAGCCTCCATTGCTGGTGTATCACCGTATGTACAAGCTTTCATATTGAGTTTTATTTCAACTATGAAAAGTATGGCACCGGTGTTTAGTACGATTTTCAACGGATTATTGTCTGCCGTCCAATTTATTGCGCCATACATAGGCCAAGCATTGGGGGGAGTGTTTAGCTTTTTGGCGTCCATTGGAAATCAAGTGTCAGCATTTTGGAAAGAAAATGGCACACAAATAGTCCAAGCACTTCAGAATGTCTTTAGTGTCTTACAAAAGGTGTTTGTGTTCTTGATGCCGATAATACTTACAATTGTTCAATCTGTATGGGGAAATATTAAAGGTGTTATCACAGGAGCTTTGAACATCATTATGGGAATAGTGAAGATATTTACAGGGCTATTTACAGGTGATTTCGGAAAGATGTGGGAAGGTGTAAAACAATTATTCTTCGGAGCAGTATCTTTTATTTGGAACGGATTACAACTTCTATTTATAGGCCGCATCGTAAAAGGAATCATGGGGCTTGCAAAGAGTGTCGGTGGTCTAGTAGCTGGTATGTGGAATGGTGTAAAAAGTTTCTTTGTTAACGGTGCGACAAATGCTTCAAACCTAGTTGTAAATATGGGGAGAATGATTGTTAAGGGTTGGAGTTTTGTAAAGAATAACGTCGGTAGATTAGCCGGCGCTCTATGGGACCTAGTTAAGAAAAAGTTTGGCGATATGGTTGAAGGTGCAAAAGCGTTGCCCGGTAAGATTGGCAAGGGTATTAAATCAATGGCATCTAAAGCAGTTAGTGGCGTCAAAAGTCTTGGTAATATGTTGGCGGGAGCATTAGCAACCGCTGTGAACGGAGTAACGGGCGGAATTAACTGGGTACTAGAAAAAATCGGTTTAAAAGATGTGAAAATCCCAAAATGGACACCGCCTAAATATGCGAATGGTACAAATGGTCATCCGGGAGGTCCCGCAATATTAGGTGATGGAGGCGGTCCCGAACTATATAAAACACCGTCTGGCCATGTTGGATTATCGCCGGGAACCGACACACTGATGAATCTACCAAAAGGAACGCAGGTATTATCGCATAAACAAACCCTTGAAACTCTTGGAAATGTCCCTATGTATGGTGATGGAACTAAAGGGAATCAAAAAGGGTCAGGATGGCTTGGTAAAGCTGTTGAGGGAGCAAAAAACGTTGTTGGAAAAGTGAAAAACGCTGCCTTTGATGTGTGGGACTATATTTCTAATCCTACAAAGCTTATGAATAAAGCCTTTGAAAAGTTTGGTGGAAAAGTACCTTCATTAGCTGGAGGTTTTGGTGATATAGCAAAGGGTCTATTTACTAAGGTAAAAGATGGCGTAATGAGTTGGGGAAAGAAAAAAATTGAGAGCTTTGGCGGTATGTTTGGCGGCGGTGGATCTGCTGCCGTTAAAAAATGGGTTGCTCAAGCTATTTCGATTAAAGGAATTAGTCCTAGTTATGCTGATGCCCTGCAAACCATCGCCATGAAAGAGTCAGGCGGAAATCCTAATGTAGTCAACCGATGGGATAGTAACTGGAAAGCTGGACATCCGTCACAAGGACTTATGCAGTTTATCCCAAGTACATTTGCATCTTATAAAGAACCAGGTTACGGCAATATTAAAAACCCGGTTCATCAAATCATAGCGGCAATTAACTATCTTAATAGACGATACGGCGGCATCTATAACCATCCGGGTTTAAAATCAATGGCGCGGGGTGGTCCATATAAGGGATATGCAACAGGTGGCCGTATCATTGGTGATCAATGGGCAATGGTTGGTGAGCAAGGACCAGAGCTTATGCGTTTGTCCGGCGGGTCAACAATTTACAACAACCGTAGAACAAACAGCATGTTAAGTGACGCAGCTTACACACCTTCATCTAGTTCGACAACATATTCTAATTCTTCAAATAGTAATAGTTTTTCACCAACAATTTACGTTCAAGTTTCAGGCGGTGCAACAGGTAGCGAAAGCAGTATTAAGCAAGCTGTTCAAGAGGCGTTGGATGAAGTTTGGAATAAATTGAACCCAATGTATGAGCCAGAGGGGGAATATTGATGGCGAAGCTAGGGAAAATCAAAATAGTTAACGAAAAAGAGTCGGATAATCCAGAAGTAGAAGTGACATCATACCCTGTGGAAAAAGGAATTCCCATAACGGATCATGTACAACGAAAACCCGAAATCACTTCAATTTCGGGTTTTTTGCTGGGCAAAAATCCAAACAAAGACTTTGCGTATCTTAAAAAGCAGATGTATGCGGGTAAACTGCTTAACTACACAGGAAGAAAAGTAGCGAAAAACGTAGTCATTACCAATCTATCCCGTGATATTGGAGAGTATAAAAACGGCTTTGCTATCTCAGTTGAGTTACAAGAAATCCGTATTGCAAAAAGTCCGTTTGTAAAAAAGAAAGTGAAATCATCTGGGAAAAAGAAGAAATCAAATACAAAGAAGAAAAGCGCCGTCTATCACAAAGTGAAGAAAGGCGAAACATACAGCCACATGAGAATGTGGTACGGTACGAGCCTATCACAGCTGAGACGCTGGAATAAGTACCCTGACCGCCGCATTCCTATAGGGGTCAAATTACGGGTGAAGTAGGGGGAGCAAAATGGCAACGAGAGACTATATTCCGATTGATATAGAAGACATTCCGCAGCAGTTTGAGATCGACTTAGCTGACAGCACTTTTGTTTTTCAAATCAACTATAACGAAACTGATGACAGCTATTCCATCGACCTGTATGACATGGACATGGAGCCAATCGTACTAGGTGAAAAAATGATTTTAAATGTGCCATTGTGGGATGACATTATAGATGATCGTTTGCCAGCTCCTTCGTTAGTACCGTTAGACGAATCAAATACAGAAACTCGGCTTTCATCAGAAAACTTCATGAAAACTGTGTTTCTGTATATTGACGATGTTGGCGAGGAAGGTGAAGAAGATGGCGACGAATAATAACAAATTGTTATTCGGTCGTATTGTTAAAGTGACGATTGATAGCGGTTCTTATAAAGGGACCTTTGATTATAAAGACTTAGAAGTTCGCTTTGAAGTTCCCTTTGATGATGATGCAAAGCCAAATGAAACAAAGGTTGAGATTTTCAATCTAAGTAGTAGCACGATCAATAAAATCAAAAAAGGTGCTACTATGACCGTTCAGGCGGGGTATAAAAGCGACTTTGGGGTATTAGCCATCGGAAAGGTTACTAAGGTACTGACACGGCGTACAGGGGTCGATAAAATCACTTCAATTTTCATGAAAGAAGGAGACGATTACTCTCATATTAAGGTTGATCAAAATACCGCTGATGCTCCTGTGAAATATTATGCCAACAAGCGGTACAAGCTGAAGAAACCATTGAAGGTTGAAACAAAAAAAGTGGTCAAATTGAAGTCGGGTAAGACATCTGTCCGCAAAAGCACACGAACAATCAAATACAAAACAGTCCGTGAGGCGAAATACAGAAAACAATCCATGAAAATCACGTTTAAAAAAGGAACCACGGCCCGCACAATTATAAATCGTTTAATCCGCATTCTTGATATAAAACTTGCGAAGCTGTCTTTGCCTAGAAACAAGGTATATAAGAAAGGGTACACAGTCACAGGCAGTATCGAGAAGAAATTAGAAGAAGTTGTGCATGATTGTGGTGCTTCCTTGTATTACAGGCGTGGTCGTCTTGTTATCAGGTCGATCACAGAGGGGGACGATGAGCGGTTTGAGTTAAAAGAATCAACAGGTTTGCTTGACTCTCCTGAAGCGTTTGAGGATGAAAAGCTTAAAGGGTACTCGGTTAAATGCTTATTGCAACACCGCATAACCACCGCTTCAATTATTATCATAAAGAGCAAAACAGCCAACGGAAAGTATCGTGTTAAAAAAGGTAAGCATGTTTTTGACGGAAACGATTTTTACACAGAAGCGGATGTGATCTAATGGCAGCAGATACGAATTTTTTCGATAATCTTATAAAAGGCATCAAGCACTCGATTCATGTTTGCGCTCCTGGTAGGGTCGTTTCTTATGATGCTGCCAGTCATACGGCAGATGTAAAACCGCTCTTTATGACGGCTGACGACGACACTTTATATGAACAACCATTGATACAAGACGCCCTTGTGTTAAAGCATGTCGAGCCAGATATAAAGGTTGGGGCTATGGTATTTCTATCATTTGCAGATAGGGCGCTTGATAATTTAACAAACAAACCTTTTGATCCTGATAGTACCCGTACACACGATATAACAGATGCTGTAGTGATTGGGGTGTATGACGGATGAAAACTTTAAAACTGGTTAATGGTGATCTTATTTTAAAAGATGGAGAACTAGAAATGGTCGAAGGCGAAGAAGAGCTGGCACAAGCTGTAGAAATGATCTTGAAAACAAGTTTAGGAGAGTTTGAACTAGATGAGTTTTTAGGTGTCGATCGTGAAAACCTTCTTGGAAAAAACCTCGATGAAGAAGAAGCGCAATATGACATCATTGAGGCAATAGCTCAAGAAGAACGTATTGCCACAGTAGAAGATATAGAATTTCAATTTGATCGAAAAGCACGCTCCAGTCGTATCAAACTAAAATTGATCAAAGAAGAAGACGGCCAAGAGTTACAGTTAGGTGGTGTTGATGTTGTTGAATGAAAATGGTTTCCAGCGAAAAACATATTCAGACATTGTAGACGAAATGGAAGATAAGGCAAAGGAACAGTTCGGGGAGGATGTAAATACATCAAGTCGGACTCCTCTTGGAATTATTTTTAGGATCATTGCATGGTTCCTTGCAGGTGTTTGGGACATCGCTGAAAAAGTATATAACAGCGGCTTCGTTAGTAAGTCTGAGGGGGTGCAGCTTGATAGATTAGGCAATAACAATGGAATTACAAGAGAGCCGGCAAGTGAATCATATGCGACGCTTGAAATTGAAGGTGAACCGGGTCACATCATTGAAGAAGAAACCCAGTTTGCAACGGAATCAGACATATATTTTGAAGTGCTTGAAGAAGCAACAATTGATACTAATGGAAAAGTTTTAGTTGATGTCATATCAGTCGATAAAGGCGCAATGAACAATGTGGCAGCTGATACGATAACTGTGCAAGCTGAACCAACGGAAAATATCACGTCTGTGACCAATCCCGAAGCGGCCGCCGGTGGTTCCGATATTGAAATAGATTCAGAATATCGTGCACGAATTAAGAGGTCCGTGGAAGGTAGTTCAGCATCCACGCACAGCGGGATCATTGCAGCACTGATAAAAACATCCGGGGTCCGTTCAGCTAATGTGGTGATGAATAACACAATGGAAGTAGATGCTGACGGGAACCCACCTAAAAGTATTCATGCTTATGTACTTGGAGGTATAAAAGAAGATGTGGCTGATTCACTTTTTAATAGTGTAGCGGCAGGCATAGAAACAGTAGGTAATCAATCTGTTGTCATTACTGATTTAAGCGGAATTGATCATACAGTCAATTTTGATTTCGCTCAAGAGGTGAAAATCTATGTCCGCCTTGAATTAAAGACAAATGCATCATTCCCCATAGATGGGGAGGATCTGATCAAGAATAATGTTGTATATAAAATTGGTGGTGTGGACGAATCGGGGTCTTCATTCACTGGATCTCAAATGGGCGACGATGTTATCTTGTCTCAACTATATAATGCTGTGTATCAAGTGGCTGGTGTTGATGATGTTGTGATCAAGATTGGGAAAACTCGTGATACTCTCGGACAATCGAACATAGAGATTGAGCCTAAACAAGTGGCACAAGTTCTTTTCTCGGAAATCGAGGTGGTACATGTATGATAAAGGACTTAATCAATAAGCTGACCGATGCTTTTCAGAAAGATGAGAAAAGCAATATCGGAAAGCTTTTTTTAATTGTAGATGAACAACTGACCGCAGTGAGGAAGACGCTGACTACCGCAGAAAAATGGCGTGATATAGATAATGCAAAAGGTCATGGTCTTGATTTAATAGGTGATAACGTTGCTCAAAATAGAGGCAGAGCCACAGATGAAATTTATAGGGTTCTGATCCGTGGTAAAGTAGCACGGAACATCTCTGATGGAACAACAAACCGTATTATAGAAGCTCTTGCGAAGACTTTGAATTGTGCTTATGAAGAGATAAATATCTACACTGTGAAAGAAGATAATGAAGATGAACCAGCTGCAATCATTGTGAAAAAGGCACCACTTGAAGCACTTAATAAAGTAGGAATGTCCGCCACGCAATTTTCATCTATTGTGCAAAAAACAGTTGCTGCTGGTGTCCGAGTTGCTTATATCAATCTTAATGGAACTTTCAGTTTTTCATCTATTCCTGATGAAATCGAGACAAGCCAATTCGGGTTTTCATCTGATGGAACAGACGGTGGCACATTAGGTGGCATCTTTGAACCAGAGGATGATTATCCACTACCAATCTAATAAGGAGGGAAAGCATGGCTTTTACAAAAGAAATACCACAATGGGACAACGCAGGTCAAAAGCCTCCACAAAGTAAAATTAGTGAGGGATTTAAACCAATGGACCATCCGCCTGCCGATTGGTTCAACTGGTACATGAATGGCACCTATGAGGCTTTAAACGAGTTGCAAAGTAAAGCAGCAGCAACAACTGAAGTTACAGCAGGTTTAAAGGTTTTATCGAATGATATAGCGGCACATTCTAACGCCAAAAATAACCCCCATGCTGTCACTAAATCACAGGTCGGGTTAGGTAATGTCGATAACATTAAGCAAGCTTCAAAGGCAGATTTTGATAGTCATGCTACTGATAAAATATTACACACATCCGAAGTCGAAAAATCTAAGTGGAACAATGGTCAGTTATACAAGCTCACGCAGGATAATGGGTTAGCAAAACTGATACCTGACGGAACGGATTTATTAACGCTCCCACCTGGCTTATATTATGGAATTAACAACCGTCTTTTAAACAATCCTGACCCGACTGATACAGGTTGGTTTTACTACGATATAAGAGACGGCGGGTCAGGCCGTAAAATGATTCTAGCAACAGCCAGCTTTAAAAATACAATGTGGCATGCAACGGTCCATACAAACGGTGTTTTTCGAGGTTGGAAACGTCTCATAACTGACGGAGATGCTGTGGCCACTTGGAAAACACCTTCATTGTCAAAAGGGTGGAAGCAATATGTATCATCAGATGGATTTCCACACACGTTACGCTACACAAAAGATGCTTTTGGCGTGGTGGAGATCATTGGATCTATTACTGGTGGGGTGATAGGTAATGATGTCGAGGCATTTACACTGCTTGATGGATATTTACCATTGCAATCCATGCACTTTATTGGAGTAGCATCCAGTTTGGGAACACCGGGTGTACCACAATATCACCGAACCTATATAGGTACTGACGGTCGAGTTTGCGTTCAATCTTGTTCTAATACGGTAAATCCTAATGAATTTATTACGTTTGGATTCCGTTTTAAAGCAAAGTAAGCATGGGAGGTGCGAGTATGATCTGGGTGTATAAATATGATGATAATTACATTTGGCAAGCAGGCAAAGATATTTTAGTAGATGTAGATAACGGAGAAGCAATACCTAAAGGCTATACAGATAAACAGCCGCCAGATGGGCTATTTATTGCAAAGTATGATCCCAAAAAAGAAGAATGGTTCGAGGCGGCATCTAAAGAATACATTGATAGTTTGCAGCCTGATCCAGGTCCACCGTCAGATATTGAGCTGTTAAAACAGCAAAATGCTGATTTGCTCCAGCAACTGGCAGAGACAGAAAAGAGAGCAGAAGAACAATCAAAAACAACAGCAGAACTTGTTATGTTACTGACTGAAAAGGGGGTAATTTAATTGGATTGGTTCCGTAGTATTTCATTGTTCTATCAGTGGACCTGTTATAAAGAAAAAGACGTTGCAAAATTTGTACGTTTTGGGAAGATAACGCCGGAACAATATAAAGAAATAACAAAAGAAGAATATCAAACAAACGCTGAATAGGCGTTTTTATTTTACCTTCTTTAAGGAGGTGAGGAACTTGAAATAGGACTAGGGGGGCTAACTCATGTCAGGGATGACGGAGGTTAATGATGTGAACATTATACAAAAAGATGTGTCTGAATTAAAAACCAGTCAAAAAGCTTTGGAACAACGTGTTTCTGTACTTGAAAGAGGTCAAGACAAGCATGATCAGCAAATTATAAGTTTGAACAATCAGCTTAACAAAATTGAAGAAAACACCACATGGATTAAGCGTACTATTACTGGTGCGATTATAACCGCTGTTTGCACTGGTGTAATTGGCGGCGGGATCGCTCTTGTTTATACAATGCTTCAAAAATAAAAGAAAAGAGGAATTTAATATGAAAAACTTCGACAAAGGCACTGTGATCCGTACAGTGCTTCTTTTAATTGCTTTTATTAATCAAACGCTTGTGATGTTTGGAAAACCGGTATTACCAATTACAGATGATCAGGTAACAACCCTTGCTGATTCATTATATTTGGCTGGATCAACGGCATTTTTGCTTATAACAACAATTATCGCATGGTTTAAAAATAACTATGTTACCGAAAAAGGAAAAAAACAAAAAGAAATTCTGAAACAAAAAGGCCTCTCAAAATAAACGGCTGCCATTAGGCGGCTTTTTTGTTTTAAAAAAAAGAATACAGAGGAGAATGAACATGGCTGAAAAAATTGGATTGCAAACTCTTATAGATCGTTCGATTAGGAATATGGGTGCTGGCATTAACAGTGTTGTAAAAGAAAGCGCAATTGAAATGATCAAGCAAGCATACAAAGAAGGTATCTATGTACAGATTACTTCTGGCTACCGTTCGTTTGCAGAACAAAACAAACTTTACGCTCAAGGCCGAACCGCTCCTGGGAAAATTGTCACCAATGCCAAAGGTGGTCAATCAAATCACAACTATGGTTTAGCGATTGATTACGTTCTGTTAAGTGAGGATGGAAAAAAAGCGCTTTGGACAGTTAACGAGAAATGGCGCCGAGTAGCGCAAATCGGAAAATCACTAGGTTTTTCGTGGGGTGGAGACTGGAAGAGTTTTAAGGACTACCCACATCTTGAAATGATGGGCGGTTTGACTTTATCACAGCTTCAAGCAGGTAAGCGTCCTGTCTTGGTGTCATTACTATCAAATAAAGTTTCTGCAAAACCAATCAAGACATCGCCTATTAAATCATCACCATCAAAAAGTACATCTAAGCCTAAAACAAACACTTCTAAAAAGACATACAACCTGCCATCTGGCATTTTAAAAGTTACGAAACCTCTTACTAAGGGGGCAGGCGTAAAAGCCGTACAGGAAGCTCTATCCGCTCTTTTCTTCTATCCTGAAAAGGGAGCAAAAAACCACGGTGTTGACGGCTATTATGGACTGAAAACAGCGGATGCAGTCAAACGATTTCAATTAATGAATGGTCTAACGGCAGACGGCATTTATGGGCCGAAAACAAAGAAGGCCATTGAAAAATCATTGAAATGAAAGCGGAAAAACCTCTCTAAAAGGGAGGTCTTTTTTTACCCAAACTATAGACTTTTGTCTATAGTTATAGTATAATAAATATAGGAGGTGAGGAAATGCTAGACAACATGATAAAAGTCCTTCAAATCATCTTTTACGTTGCATCTATAGCGTGGATTGCCCAACAATCACACGACGCAAACAAAGATAATAAGAAGGACTAACACTAGGGAAGCGAGTTAATCGCTCGCTTCTCAATATAATTATAACCACTCTAGCATATAATATGAACCAAAAACAATTGATCTTCTTTATGATCCTCTTGAGCGCAGCTTCAATTGTAACTCGTTCAATATGGACAAACACTTTCACAACGGTATTCATGGCCGCTTTAATACTTGCAACGCTTTTTGTAATCATCAAAGATGTAAGGAGAAAATAACATGGAATATCATTTGAAGAACCGGCAGCAAGTTGAGGACTTCATGAAAAATGAGGTCCTCACCTCAGCTGAAGCACAGGAAATTTTAAATGTTAACAAGCAGCGCATGAGTAAATTGCATACTGACGGTCGAGTAAGCCCGATAAAAAAAGTGGGTAAAACTGTTTTATTCTTAAAATCAGATGTTGAGCAACTGAAAAAAGATTTAGAAGAAGGGCGGAAGAAATACCGACCCTATGATGGAAAAACGAGCGGTTAGAATGGGTTGAAATGTTATTTATATAAGTCCTAATAATCACTTGTTGTGAAAAAATAAAAAAATTATGGAATTGATCACCATTTTTCCTTTTATTAATGATATATTGGTTTAGATAACTTTAATAAGGGGAATGGATATGGCTAAAAAAACAAAAGTATACGCAGTTAGAAAAGGACATGTAACAGGTATTTTCTATAATTGGGAAGAGTGTAAGAGTGCTGTAAATGGGTACAGTCAAGCTGAATATAAAAGCTTTCTCAGCAAGGAGGAAGCAGAGGTATATTTGCAATGTGAAAAGCAATCATCAGCAACTGTGTCTTCAAAAGAAGGCATTCAACTTGATGAAGAGAACACTGTTATAGCATATGTTGATGGTAGTTACAAAGATGAATTAAAAAGATATTCCTACGGTCTTGTATTAATTTTACCTGATGGCGAAGAGTATAAAGATTGTAATAGTGATAATAGGGAAAATGCCCTTGTGTCAAGGAATGTGGCTGGTGAGTTATGGGGAACGATGGTTGCTATTGAAAAAGCAATTGAATTGAAATTTGATAATATTCATATTTACCATGACTACGAAGGTATTGCGAAATGGGCTAAAGAAGAATGGAAAGCTAAAACCTTTGTCGCTCAGGAATACAAAGAGTTTATTGATGCGAAAAAAGAGAAAATAAATATCACATTTGAATGGGTTAAAGGGCATTCAAATAATAAATATAATGATTTAGTCGATTCTTTAGCTAAAAAAGCATTAAATAATAATCAACAGCCTAAAACAGGAGATAATTATCTTGTCGTAGAACACATTGATTTAGAGGAATTTAAGCTAGTTCTTTCTATTGTGGAAGAAGATATAGAGAATATAATCGTTAATGACAAGGAAGAGAAGAATAGTATTACATGGGTCTTGCAAAAAGGTAAAGAAAAACTCACTATTATTTATTATAAAACAAAGAATAAATTAATGTTACAAGGTAAACCCGAAACAATTTTTTCAGTCACTCAAACTTATGTACTTGAACTTGTTAATCCAGAGCAAGCACATGAAGTTTTAACGAGCTACCATAATATAGATGTTGATAAGAAAACTGTTGAGTACAGTTATCAGTCTTTAATTCCAAATAAAAATGTTTTGCTTTCAGATAAACTTGAGAATACTTTAAAACAGGCTGTTTTAAATCTAGAGCTGCAAGGAGATATGTATGATTATACATATTTGGTATTCCCTGCATTCCGAGGTATGGAAGGATTTTTGAAATACGTGTTGGACAAACATAACATTAATTCAGGTGATTCTTTCCGTAAAGCTTTTGAAGAAAAAACTAATATAAAACGAACTTATTGCTTAAAGACAGCATATAATGATAAAGTAGGTTCAAAGCAAAAAATAAAATACTTGAATAAACTTTATGGATATTATAAAAATAATAGAGATGTTTTTTTTCATTGGGATTCTTATGATCAGAAAAATGATACAACCAGAATGGCTAGTGAACAATCTTGGCAAAACACCATTAAAACTGCATTAGATTTAATTGACGAATATTTTCGTGTGAATTAGAGTATAATGTGTTTAAGAAAGGTAGGAGTAAAAATGAGTATTCTAAAAACAATTGAATTAAAGAGGGATGATTATTCTTTCTGTGTATTGATTCAAGCTCAAGAGTCACTCCACGAATTAAAACCTGAATTAAACCGTAATATTTCATTCGAAAATATACATGGGAGAATACTTTTTGACACTTTATTTCATGCTGGCAATGCTGATGACCGATTTTTTGAAATAGAAACAGAAAATGGCCAACCAAATTGGGGAACCCTAAAGAGAGCTCTTGTTGAAAAACAAGATAATATTAGAAAAAAAATTGCAGAAGTCCTTATGGAGAGCCCTGAATTATTAGAGGTATCGACTCTAACTAACATCCAAAAACGAATGTTAAGTAAGGGAATAGGAATATAAAAAAATGAAAAAGCCCCTCCAAACGGAAGGGCTTTTTAAATTGCCTTTACATCCAGAATATCTAAAAAAATAATTAAATTTGTATCATATCATCCTCATCCCGGCCGTCCTTATGGATGGCTTTTTTGATGCCATTTTTGATGCCGAAAGCTGTATAAATGAATATAGGGATGTAAAAGCGATCGTATTAAATCATCTTTAGGTAATTTTCCACTTCACTTTATATAAGTTCATAAAAACACATATAACTAGGCAATGCATGGGTGGAATGATGTAACACCCCCCGAAAACCCCTTGAAATATAGGGGTTTTTGTTTTGTTTTTTTACTGGTCACGTATTGGTCACTTACGGCAAATTTGATTTCTAATGAATGATGGAAAAATATAAGAACAAATGAAATCGAAATCCTCACCTCTTTTCAGGCGTTAGAATAAAAGACTTTTAAAGAGAAAAGCGGTGAACATATGGGATTGACGACTTGGGTGGCGATTATTCTTGTATTCGTCATCGTGTTTGGATTGTTTGGATCAAAAAAGCGCTGAAACCCACTTCCACAAAGGGAGTGGGTTTCGCTGCTTCTGCAACTGGTGCCGCTTAAGTCATGTGTAAAAAGGTCAGCTGCGCAGAAAAGATTCCAAGCCCGTCTACAAGAATCATTTCAACCATTATTCCTTGATCTATGGCTGTTTCAACTTCACTCTCTCACCCTTCAATCTACTAATACACATAGATTCAAATCAAGCGCGATGTTTTTTTAGAATTGAAGTTGAACATCAATTGTTGGATGCTCTTTTTGTTTAAAATTACATAAAAAAATCCACCATTTCCATAAAAAATCAGACGAATTCCTTATAATAAAAGTATCTGAGAACGGGGAGTGAGTCGAGATGGACCAAAATGTGCTGCAAATGGATCAAGACAGATCAGAGAATGAACTAGCGGTTCTTAATATAT
Source organism: Bacillus xiamenensis (assembly GCF_001857925.1). Classification (NCBI taxonomy): domain Bacteria; kingdom Bacillati; phylum Bacillota; class Bacilli; order Caryophanales; family Bacillaceae; genus Bacillus; species Bacillus xiamenensis. Next base: position 996,613 of record NZ_CP017786.1, on the reverse strand, counting down.
CTTCTAAAGAAATTGGTGCTTTATCAAAGGAAGCGGCGGAGCAGCTGCTGCAAACGAAGGATACGGACTGTATTCATCAATTGATGTATGTTCCGATTGAGAAGAAAGCAGATGTGGATTGGTTGATTCAATGTGTTGGAGAGGCGCTAGAGGATGAAGATGAAGATGACGTTGCACTTGAATTTGCTGATTTGCTCTATTTCTTTGTTATTCCGTTTTATGGGGAGTATATTTTGAGAGATCGTCATTTGTATGAGTATATTGATCATTTGTTGGTGCGATTAGCATCTAGGTCTCACTCGGGTATCGATACACTGATTCATATAATGAGAGAAGATTTGAACGGAATGAACAATAAAAGAAGCTTGTAGAGCGGCTCTCTACAAGCTTTTTTGTGTCCAATTACTGGGCTCTCTCCCAGGTGATCTTTGTTTCATTTGTCGTTTTCTTTCCTTTTGCCAGCACCTTGCCGTTTTCCTGTTTTACGGTGATATCCAGGTCATAAAAGGAGTAGAGGGCACCAAGGCTGTCATTTTCCGGCTTATGCAGGTTGTTTTCTTTTTCAGTGGATGCTCCAATGGCTAGCGTTTTGGCAAAGTTTAATCCGATGACTTCAGCGTAATCACTGTTGGTATCATATGAGGCCGTCACGTTTAGGGAAATGACTTTTTTCTTTTGATCAACGGTAATCGCTGTGTCTTTAATGAGTTTAGACTGTTCCATTACTTCTTTCGTTTCATTTTGAATGCGTTCATTAATCGTCGGAAGTGCTACAGATTCTGATGTTTTTTCTTTTGTTGTATTTGAGCACGCAGCTAAAATAGAGAAGCTTGCAACTAGACTCAAGAAAATAAGTAGACTTTTTCTCACGTTCTTTCTCCTTTTTTCTTCGAAGTATGTATGCTTATGTTACCACGAAACGTTGTTTTGATTAAAAAAGAATGTTGACAAGCTGTGAACAATCAAAAGCACCCAAGGATGGGCGCTTTTTTCTTATTGTGCTGAAAGGGTTGTACTAAGTGGAATGGAAGAAATGACTGTGAATGCTGGAGCCGCAGCACCTGACTCTAGATTTTTACGTAAAAGAGATGATTTGACGGTGCCGTCCCATTTTTTATAGACACTTCCAGATGTATTTGCACGAAGCTGTACATTAGAGAAGCTTGCTTGTGAGTAGCTGTTTGTCCCATCATCCTGAACCCCATGTACCATTTTGACGACATCGAGGTCTTTCAGACGACTAGGATTGAAAACAGGCTGTTTATAACGCAGTTTCCCGTTGACATATAGTGACACTGTGCCATCACCATTGTTGATGAGCTTTAAGTTGACACGTGCACCATCTTTAATACTTGAATCGTATTCGCTGTTCCAATATTGACTGCCGCCTTGGGAGCCGCTGCCCAAAAAGACCTTATAGCCAGAAGATGTTTTTGAAATCCCGCTTTCAATAACGGCAGAGCCGAGACCGAGATACCAGTCAGCATAGCCATTTTTAATGGTTGCTGTTTTCGGCAGTACAATATCAGCAGAGATACCTGACCATTTCGCTTCATCCGTTTGTGTCACAATCGCACCGTGACGGGGGCCAGCCGCTGAGGCAGGCAGACTTGAAAGCATTAAAACAAACGCTAAGCTCAGACTGAACATCGTGATCCATTTTTTCATGATAATTCCTCCTTATAGTTCATTCACTTATATAATATAAAATGAAAAACAGGTCTGACTTACAAAGTTCTGGCTGTTTTTGGTGGTATTTATGTTGAAAATCGGTCATAAAGTGGTTAACTTGTATTCGAATTGTAATGTGACTGTAAAATAACTGGGTGCATCTTCATGTATAATAAGTGCAGAAACCAAATACGGAGGATTTTTTAATGAATAAAAAGCTTATCGCGACAATCGTAACAGTAGCTAGTTTATTTTTAGCGTTTAGTTTCTCACATGGAGCAAGTGCAAAAAAAGTAAGCGGCAATATTACTTGGTATAATGGTGTCGGCAAAAAAGGCGCAGATGGAAAAAAACTCGGTCATTGGGATGCAGCAACGAAAATGGGATTTGACGTACCGAAAAAAGGTACAAAACTAAGAGTGACAACAAAAGCGAAACCACATAAAGTGATTACAGTATATAAATATGATGTAGGTAGAATGCCAAACGCAGTATTAGACGTAAGTCCGAAAGCATTCAAAGCACTTGGGTATTCAACAAGTAAAGGTGTCGTCAAAGGGCATTACACTTATTAATACATAGGCATGCAAAGAAGCGGGAAAAGTTCATTTTCTGGCTTCTTTTGTTGTAGAGAGGGTCTGAAAGTCAATGAAAAAATCAACATGGTGGATCATCACGGTCATTGGACTCGCAGTGATTGCGGCCGTCATTTTCTTCATAATGAAGCCGGGTCAAGAGGCGAAACATGCAGGAAAAGTGAAAATAAATCAAGATGCAAAAGACGAATTGCTTGTTTCATTTACAGATCAACAGTTAAATAACACATATTACCTGCACGACAAGGCACTTCATACGGAGAAACTCACAGCATATCCTTCGATTGCTTATGATCGGGCGAAACAGACTTTATACTATACGTATACGGATGAAGACACGCAAAAGGTGAGTATCCGAGAACTGAATGTAAAAACCGATAAAGAAAAAACGCTCTTTACGAGTGAAGATTCAATTGACAGTATGAGGCTGTCTGGCGACGGAAAGCAGTTATATCTAAGGTATAATAAGGCTTCAGGTGAGCAATTTTATGTAGCATCTTTTGATTTGAAAAAACACAAAGTGAAAGTGTTATATCCTAAAAAAAGTGATGATGATACGGTGAGCTCTTTTGCCTACGATCCAGCATCAAATCTTTTGGCCATTCAGCATTATTCGTTAAAAGAAGATTATAAGAAGACTGATGAAGCGAATGAAAAAGGAATGGACCCTGAGCCAACGACCATGAAGATTACCCTTCAAGCAGGTGAGAAGGGGAAAAACATTGCGCGCATCTCTCAAACAATTAATGATATTTCATTTTCACCAGATCACAAGAAGCTGGTTTATACAGAATTGAAGGTTCGAAACGAAAAAGAAGTATCCTCTATTAAGATGCTTGATGTAGATACGGGAAAAACGAAGACACTCGTTAAAAACAGCAAGGATGTGCATATTTTAAGTGCTGCACAGCCGCAATTTTCTTCGGATGGGACATCGATTTATTTCTTAGGTGCTGCAAAGAACGCAAAGGAATTAAAGGATGACACCGGCCGGAAGGCGAAGGTTAGAACCATTTATGAATACGACCTCAAGAAGAAAACAGTAGAAGCTGCTTGGGAGAAAGATGGCGGGATTGTTAACAACTTTACTGTCAATCGATAAAAGGTGCGTTCAGTTATGTCATATAACTGGACGTTTTTTTATTTTGTCGTGGGATATGTCGGTGAAAGATAAGGATTGTTGAAATGAAAATCATTTTTTAAGCAAGGAAATGAGTGGTATTTTCATATTTTGCTGTTGTGACAGAATCAACGAAAGAGATTAAGATAAGTAGAAATAAAAAAACGAGAGGACAGATGACTTCTCGTTTTCTCTTATTTATTTTATGTTTTCATCTAGTAAGTTTTGAAAAATAAACAAGGCATTAATGGAATGAGGGAATCCTGCAACCTTTGTACAGTGCTTAATCAACTCCATAATCTCTATAACAGAGAGCCCGATATGTAATGCTTGTGCAAAATGAGCTTTTAACTCTTCACCACAATCGCCTTTTGTAATCAGAGCAGATAGTGTGCTGATGGCCTTTTGTTTTTCATCCAATATGAAGTGATTGAATTCTTTTTGTTCACCGAGTTCAATTGTTAGTTGTTCAATGTTTGATCGAATGCTCTCGTTTTCATGAGTTGAAAGCTTCTCTATGTTTCCTGCCACTGTTTCTCGATTGACCTGGCAAGTCTCTTTTTCTTCATTCAAATTGAACTCCTCCGTTTTTTATGACGATTTTCTATTTGTTCGTGTATTGTTTCTTCAGTGCCTTTTGATAGAGGTAATGGGTATATAGTAGTATTATCGGTTTGCTACGCTATTTTTTTAGTGTTAAATGTTCGGAGAAACCATTCATTAAGTTTATTATTCAATTTCCAAATAGATCGACCGCCAAAAGGAAAAAAGGCTAATGAATTCATGTCAGTTAGCCTTTTCATGATAATCTATGTCAAACGAAATTGCATATAGTTTGTGAAACGATGATGGTTATTACTGAATGATATCCATCGGCCGCATCATGTCATAATCCTCGTGTTCTAAAATATGACAATGCCACACATAGCGGCCGCTATATGGGACAAACCTGGCGATGATTCGAATGACTTCACCGGCATGCGATTGAATGGTGTCCTTGTAGCCTTGTTCATGCAAAGGAGGCGCTTCATTCGGTCCTGTGTACACAATTTCGCCTGTCGATTGATAGATGTCTGTATCAAATGGCCTTCTATCAATCACTCTGAATTGAACAAGGTGTAAATGAATAGGATGTGTACCCCTTGTTGGATTGACAATAGACCAAACCTCTACACTGCCAAGTCGCGGATTTTCCGTGACAGGATCATTCCAAAATTGGTTATCTAGCAATAAAATTGGGCGGCCATATTTATCCTGTGTGCCGCTAAGTGTTAGTGTACGTTCTTTATCTGCCCGGCTCGGTCGAAGCGATGGAAGTGGTTTGAAAATCGGACGTAATGTTTTAGGTGCTCTTCCTTTTAGCGGACGTGTGACTTTAAATTGCATAACGTTCGCATCTGTTTCTGGATTTACTTCCTGACCGCAGCCTGCTTTATTTTTTAAAATGATCGTTTTGTTTTCATGAGCTGAAAAATCAATGATGACATCAAAACGTTCAGCAGGTGCAATGCTAAAGGATTGGTGATGAACCGGTCTTGGCAAAAAGCCGCCATCAGATCCAATTTGTAAGATCGTGGCATCGTTGTCTAGATGCAGCTCATAAGTTCTTGTATTGGATGCATTTAATATCCGAAAACGGTATTTTCGTGGTTCAACTTCTAAATACGGCCACACCTTTCCATTGACCAAAATCGTTTCCCCGCAAAAAAAGGGCACGATGGAGGGGTCTGGAAGGTCACTGTCTTCTGGTGTGTTGTTTGGTCTGCTTGGATAAAACAATGCTCCATCTTCCTGAAATGTACGGTCCATGATCATTAATGGAATATCATACTCATCTTTCGGTAATTCCAGCGACTTTTCAAATGAATCTGAGATCAAGTAAAATCCAGCTAAGCCTGCATACACATTTAAGCGCGTCAATGCCATCGCGTGATCGTGATACCACAATGTGCATGCTTGCTGATGGTTAGGGTATTCGTAAATCTGCCGTTCAAAGAAAGGCCCGGTCGCTTCAAAGTCTCGTGAAAACCAAGCCTCTGGGTAACCATCGCTGCTTGCTGGTGTGACCCCGCCATGCAGATGAACGACTGTTTTGACTTCTGGTTCATCATGATGCCCGGGGTGAATGGTGTGATCGACAGGCAGAAAGTGTTTCAGCGGCAATTTGTTCATCCATTTCACTTTGACCTTTTCATTTCGACTCGCTTTAATGGTCGGACCAGGCAGGCTGCCATTGTAGGTCCATAGCTTGGTTGGGGGCAGGTCTCTATGAACTTTTAAGAACACTTCCTTCATGGCGATTTCATAATACGTTTGTCTTGGGTTCTTTTTGACGGGCTCTGCAACTTCTGGAATTGGAAGCTCGTCAACAAATTTTTCTAGGTTCATGTTGATTAATCCTCACTTACATTCAATTTGATACATTATAAGTGCGGATATCAAAATAGGTGAATAAATTAAAAAAACCCGCTTTTCAGCGGGAGAATTAAGGGTGTTTATTTTCAAGCGCCGCACTTGCAGGCATCTTTTTATTCGGTTTAAAGATGAAGTAGGCAGCTAGTACACTAACGGTAATGATACATGTCAATATGAGCTGCGGCCTCATCGATTCAATAAACAGCATAGAGGCCAAGATGGCGCAAATGACCAAAATGGTAAAGTACGTGAGGTATGGGAACAGCCACATTTTGATTTTGAGCTGTTCTGGATTTTCTTTTTCCATTTTACGACGCATTCTTAATTGTGAAACGGCAATGACCAAGTAAACAAGAAGTGCAATGGCACCAGATGCATTGACTAGGAATAGAAAGATGGTTTCAGGATAAAAGTAGTTCATCATAACGGCAATGTAGGAAAAGAAGGTACCTGCGACTGTAGCCGCTACAGGGACACCGCTTTTGCTGATTTTCATGAAACGTTTCGGCGCTTCGCCTCTTTCTGCTAATGAATAAAGCATTCTGGACGTTGTGTACAAGCCAGAGTTTAAACAAGAAAGTACGGCTGTTAAAACGATAACGTTCATGACTTGAGCGGCTGATGGGACGCCAATGTAATCTAATACCGCAACGAATGGACTTGTTAAAATACTTGCCGAATTCCATGGGAGTAAGGTAACCACGACAGCGATTGATCCGACGTAGAAAACAATAATACGCCATACAACAGAACGAGTAGCTGTTGTAACAGATTTGACAGGGTCTGCTGATTCACCAGCCGCAATTGCCACAATCTCGGTTCCCATGAAGGAAAAGATGACGACAACGATCCCGAGCAGCACAGAGCCGAATCCATTTGGAAGGAACCCGCCGTTCGCTGTTAAATTGGCAAGACCTGAAGTATGATGACCGCCAAAACCAAAGATAAATGCAAAACCAATGAGTAGAAATAGAATAATGCTGACGACTTTAATTAATGAAAACCAATATTCAAATTCGCCAAAAGATTTAACAGAAAAGATATTTGTCAATGTTAAGAGGATTGTGAGGATAAGACTTGTGAGCCAAACAGGTGCATCTCCATACCAATATTGAATAATGGAAGCACCCGCAATGGCTTCGATGGCAATGACGATGACCCAGAAGAACCAGTAAAGCCAGCCGATTGTAAAGCCAGCCCATGGGCCGATGGCATCGCTCGCATATTTTGAGAAAGAACCGCTTGTCGGATAGGCACATGCCATTTCTCCAAGCATTCTCATAATAAAGATGACCAGAAGTCCGGCAAATGAATAGGAAAGAATGGATCCAGGACCTGCAGAATGGATGACAGCGCCGCTACCAACAAATAGCCCTGCCCCAATGACCCCGGCAATGGAGATCATCGAAATATGTCTTGTCTTAAGGTTTTTTTGAAGACCGTTTGTCATGTTGGACATTTCTTTACCTCCAAACACTTCTCTTTTAATAGAGAATTTGTTTTTAGAATATTTTAAATTTTATCATACTGAATTGCCATTCAGCATTGGACAGGTTATCAAACTGACATTTCAAACCTATTAACATGATGTTAAAAAGTATAAAAGATTTGAGAGATTATGTTCCCTCTTTTTTCTCTACTCATTCTTAAAATTAGCATAAGATAGGAGAAAAAAAGTTGTGTCTTAAAATAAAATTATTCTGACAATTTAACGATAGAGAAATTTTGTTCTTTTTCACGTTTCGGAGTGAATGGGAAAAATGCTGATGGGAGTAGGTCTTGAGGTCAATTGACCTTATAAAAATAAGTTTGCTTAAGTCAACACATTTCTATGTATCCTATTTTGCTGACGCAAGCGAATCATGTTGCTGTAGACCCACACGGGCTTTGCTTTGTAAGATAAATAATAGAAAAAGTTATGTGTGAGGAGGCGCTGTTCGATATGGAGCGCTATAACGAATTAAGACAAGGTGAAACAGGTGCTTGGGTCAGCATTATTGCCTATGTGATCTTATCTGCTGTCAAACTCATCATAGGGTATGTGTTTCATTCAGAAGCCCTTTCGGCGGATGGCTTAAATAATACGACAGATATCATTGCCTCGCTTGCGGTATTAATTGGGCTGCGTATTTCTCAGAAGCCGCCTGATGAAGATCATCCATACGGTCATTTTAGAGCTGAAAATATTGCGTCGCTTGTGGCTTCCTTTATTATGATGCTTGTCGGGCTTCAGGTTTTGCTGAGTGCAGGCCAGTCGCTTTTCTCATCCGAACATCAAACGCCTGATATGGTCGCGGCTTGGACGGCAGCAGGAAGTGCTGTTGTCATGTATGCTGTGTATATTTATAACAGGAATCTATCTAAACGGATCAATAGCCAGGCTCTTTATGCGGCAGCTGCTGATAATAAATCCGATGCCTATGTGAGTATCGGGACGTTTGTAGGGATCATCGCCTCACAATTTCAGCTGGCATGGATTGATACGCTTGCTGCGTTTGTGATTGGTTTAATTATTTGTAAGACGGCTTGGGAGATTTTCAGAGATGCCTCTCATTCGTTAACGGACGGTTTCCATATAAAAGATATGTCAAAGTATAAAGAGACCATTGAGTCGACACCAGGAGTAGGCGATTTGAAAGATATAAAGGCTCGTTATCTTGGAAGTACGGTCCATGTGGATGTAGTAGTAGAGGTAGAACCGCATTTGAACATTGCTGAAAGCCATGATATTGCAGATGAAATCGAACGAAGAATGAAAACGGAACATGATATTTTACATTCTCATGTTCATATGGAGCCAGCAAATGTATCAAATGAAGAGAAGAAGTCTTTTCCATCGTGAGAAGGCTTCTTTTCCTTTTCTATGTACTGATGTTTTATACAGATGCGCGTTGTATGGTAAAGTTAGACTATATGAAAATTGACGGAAACGTGATAGGAGGATCAGGATGGCATTTGATGAACCGATGCATTCAGATTTACAAAAAATCGTAGATAACATCAATAAAGTCATGGTTGGGAAAAAAGACATTACGATATTAAGCCTTGTTGCGATTTTGGCGAAGGGACATGTGTTATTAGAGGATGTGCCTGGCGTTGGGAAAACGATGATGGTTCGTGCTTTGGCAAAATCAATTGGCTGTGATTTTAAACGAATTCAATTCACTCCTGACCTTTTGCCTTCAGATGTAACAGGTGTATCGATTTATAATAAAAAGACCAATGAGTTTGAATTTAGACAAGGGCCGATTATGGGACAGATTATTTTGGCTGATGAGATTAACCGTACCTCTCCTAAAACACAATCAGCGCTTCTTGAAGCGATGGAGGAGGGCAGTGTCACCGTGGACGGAGAAACGATGCCGCTTGCAGATCCTTTCTTTGTCATGGCTACTCAAAATCCAGTGGAATATGAAGGAACCTATCCGCTCCCAGAAGCGCAAATGGACCGGTTTTTATTCAAACTGCAGATGGGGTATCCGACCATGCTAGAGGAGCTGGAGGTGCTCAATTTGCAGGAGAAGCAATCCCCGATTGACACGCTCCAAGCCGTCATGACAAAGGATCATATTCATGCTTTGCAGCAAGCTGTTCAGACCGTACATGTGGATGCATCCATTAAGGAATATATTGTCGAAATTGCTCAAGCAACGAGGAATCATCCTTCCGTCTATTTAGGCGTGAGCCCAAGGGGGTCGATTGCACTGATGAAAGCGGCTCAGGCGTATGCGCTGTTGAACAGGCGTGATTATGTGATTCCAGATGATGTACAGTATTTGGCGCCTTACACATTTGCGCACCGTATGATTTTGACATCAGAAGCAACATATGAAGGGAAGAAGGCGGAGACACTGCTACGACAGGTGCTTGAGCACATTGGCGTGCCAGTTCAGAAGTCGATCACTCAATGAAGTCACGTGACCGCTTCGCTTTTTCACTATGGTTACGGGTTTTTATGCTTCTTCTCCTCACTGCGGCTGCCTTTTGCTACGCGATGTTTCAGGGTGGCTTTGTGAGTTGGTTCCTTTTTTATGCATTTTTGCCATATGCTTTGTATTCGCTTCTGTTTGCGCTTGTTCCGCTTCGCGCGACAGCCAAAAGGACATTGCAGCATACCCGGTTGAGGGCAGGGGATGTGCTGTCTGTTGACCTTGAAATCAAGCGGACGAATCCATTTCCGTACGTGTACGTCATCCTTGAGGATAATCCGCCGGACACCTTTCATTTGCAGGAACAGGTTGAAATGAAGCGAATGCTGTTTCCATGGTTTCGAAAAACGTGGCGAGTTTCTTATCAATTGAATGATATCAAACGGGGAGAGCATCAATTAACTGCGGTTAGAATCAAAACAGGTGATATGTTTGGGTTTGTTGAAAAAGAAGTGATCCTCCCGTTAGAGCAAAAGCTGCTTGTCTATCCAAAAATGCTGGATATTCCAGTTGAATCTGCTGAATCGGTGAATGAAAATGGAGGCAAAGCGGTGCACTCCTGGTTAAATGAACCGACCAATGTAACAACAGGTGTGCGGGAATACCAGCAAGGAGACCGGTTTGCTTGGGTGGACTGGAAGACAACGGCTAGAAGAGGTCAGCTGATGACAAAGGAGTTTGAACAGAATCAGACAAAGGACCTTGTGGTGTTTGCTGATTTTACAGATAAAGCCGCTTTTGAGACGGTTGTGTCTATTGCCGCTTCTGTTCTTCAAACGGCTGTGAAAAAAGGCGTGCCAGCAGGCCTTGTCCCACTTGGAGATCAGCAGTCATTTCGAGTGGATCAAGGAGATCTGCATTTACAGGACATGCTCTATTATTTAACAAGGGTGCAGCATCAGCCTTCTCGCGCACCCGATTATCAATCATTAACAGCGAGTGAGTACCAGCACACCGGGAAATATGTTGTGACGGGTCAGCTGCAGGAAGAGCTGGCTGCGAGTCTTCTAGGCAATCGAAACAGAAAGAACATCACTGTTCTTTTAGTGAAGAGAGCTGTTGACCGATTAACGACAAAAGAAAAACAGCTTGTAGACCGGTTCAAAGCTTCTGGTATACACACTACCTTTTTATTTGAAGACCGGCTGCACGAAAGAACTGTGAGGTGACAAACTTTTATGCTGCATACTCATCAGCGGCAAAGCCGTTTTGAGTTGTTTATCTATTATGCTGTAGCATTTCTGCTGCTTTGGGAGTGGCTTCGTCCGCTTCAAGATTTTACAGAGACGAGTCATACGTCTTATTTCATCATTTTTATAGGGCTTACGTGTTTGTTTACGTTCTTTCGTCTGAAGTGGTATGTGACCTTTCCTATTTGCGCTGGATTAATCTTGCTTGCTTTATATTTGATCTTTTATCAATCAGAGCCAAGCTATCTGGCTGCGCTTTTTGCTGATATTAAAGATAATATCTCTCTAATGAGCATGGGCATGTGGAGTGATATGTATCCGTCTTTCCGCACATTGTTGTTTTATATTTTGCTTTGGCTGCTTGTCTATTTGCTGCATTATTGGGTTGTGTATCAGCAGCGTATCTTTTTCTTTTTACTTATGACAATTGTGTATGTCACGATCCTGGATACGTTTACGCCTTATGACGCGACCTTTGCCATTGTTCGAATTATGGTATTTGGCTTTTGTTTGCTTGGGTTGCTATATTTTGATCGACTTCGTGCGGCTGAAGGCGTTCGTGTGTCGCAGAAAGCGCGTCTCAATTGGTTCTTGCCCATGCTGGCACTTGTCCTTGTATCAGCGTCACTCGGTGCTTCTTTACCAAAGTTTGATCCGAAATGGCCTGACCCTGTACCATTTTTTAAGGCGGTTACGAATCAAGATGGAACGGCAGGACAGAATAAGGTGGGATATAGTGCGGATGATTCGTCACTTGGAGGACCGTTTAGTGAGGACCGCACACCAGTATTTAAATGGAGCGGAAAGGAGCCTTCTTATTTTCGTGTAGAAACCAAAAGTATTTACACCGGGAAAGGCTGGGAGGATGCTTCAAATGATACAAAGCCTACTCGGTTAAAAGATGACGATGTGCCGAATCGGTGGTTTACCGACCGTGTGAAAACAGAGGAGCATGAAATGAGAGTCGATATAGAATCGGACTATCGCTTTAATCATGCGGTCTATCCAATTGGGACGACCAATCTGACGCCAATGGAAAATATTCCACTACAAATGATGGGGAAGACTGAAAAAATTGTGCCGGCTAATCAAAACCCGCCAGAAAATTTAGGGAACTATCAAATCAGCTTCTTATCACCTACATTTATTCTTGAGGATTTACAGCGGATCAAAGTGCCGACCAAGCAGCAGGTAAATCAGCAGGTCGGACGTGAATACTTGCAGCTCCCTTCCACATTGCCAGAGCGTGTGAAAACATTGGCAAACAGTTTAACGGAAACGAAGGATAATATGTATGATAAAGCAAAAGCAATTGAGGATTATTTAGGATCTGCAAAGTTTTCATATGAAACGCAAAATGTTGCGGTGCCGGGACGTAATGAAGATTATGTGGATCAATTCTTATTTGATACGATGATGGGCTATTGTGACAATTTTTCAACCTCAATGATTGTGATGCTTCGTTCGATCGGGATTCCGGCTAGATGGGTGAAAGGATATACGTCTGGCCAGTTATATGAAACACAGATAGGTGTAGACAATGTGTATGAAGTAACCAATAACAATGCGCATTCATGGGTGGAGGTCTATTTTCCAAATCGGGGATGGGTGACCTTTGAACCGACAAAAGGGTTCACGAACCCAGAGACATTTACGAATGAAACCACTGCCAGCGACCAAACGGATGATCAAAAGGATGAAGAAGATCAACCTGCGTCTGATGAACAGGAAAATCAACAGACACAGCAGCAGCAGGAGACGGAACAGCCGCCGCAGCAAGAGGAACAAACAGCTCAAACAAAGCCGAGTATGGTGCATATTGGTTCAATCTTGGGCTATGTAGCAGGTGCTATTGTCCTTCTCGGCTTCATTAGTTGGTTGCTTTATCGATTCAGATCAAGATGGCTTCCGTTCTTCATTGTACGAAAGGTGAAACGTCTGCCAGATGAGGAAGCATTTTTCTATGCGTATGCGGCTCTATTAAAACAGCTGAAGCGCAGAGGGAACGAGAAAAAGCCGGGCATGACGTTAAGAGAATTCGCTTCTTTGATCGATGACAAGGATGGAGATCATCACATGTCTGAGTTGACGCAGCTTTATGAGCGGGCGCTCTATCGACGAGAAGATGCATCGGCGCTTTGGCGGCAATCGGCAAAGTTATGGGAAAATTTAATAAACAGGAGATAGTCTTGACCCCGTACCTTCCTGTTGTTAGAATAGGTGAATATTAAAACCTTCTAAAATACATGAAATTGAAGCGTTCGGATGTGAGTCTGGGCGCTTCAAAAGCGTGATTCCACACTGAGAGCAGGTTTTCTCCTCTCATTTTTTCTGTGCGTTTATAAAAAACTATATTGGACATAGAGGTGACACCATGACAAATTTAGTAAATGAAATGATTTTGGTTCTCGATTTCGGTAGTCAGTACAATCAGCTGATCACTCGCCGTATTCGTGAATTTGGTGTGTACAGTGAGCTTCATCCGCACACTTTAACTGCTGAAGAAATTAAAGAAATGGCACCTAAAGGAATTATCCTTTCTGGTGGACCGAACAGTGTATATGATGAAGGATCTTTCCGCTGTGACGAAAAGATTTTTGATCTAGGCATTCCGGTTCTAGGCATTTGCTACGGCATGCAGCTGATGACTCACTATTTAGGCGGGAAAGTAGAAGCCGCTAGCCAGCGTGAATATGGGAAAGCAGACATCCATATTAACGGAACACCTGCTTTATTCAAAGACCTTCCTACGGATCAAGTCGTATGGATGAGCCATGGCGACCTTGTCGTTGAAGTACCAGAAGGCTTTACAGTTGATGCAACAAGTGCACATTGTCCAAACTCAGCGATGAGCTTAGCTGAGAAGAATTTCTATGGCGTTCAGTTCCACCCAGAGGTACGTCACTCTGAGTACGGAAATGACCTATTGAAAAACTTTGTCTTCGGCGTGTGTGATTGTGATGGCAAATGGTCAATGGAGAACTTCATTGAAATCGAAATGCAAAAAATCCGTGAAACAGTGGGCGACAAACAAGTATTGTGCGCACTAAGCGGCGGTGTGGATTCATCTGTTGTGGCCGTATTGATCCACAAAGCCATCGGCGATCAGCTGACATGCATTTTCGTTGACCACGGTCTTCTTCGCAAAGGCGAAGCAGAAGGGGTCATGAAGACATTTAGCGAAGGTTTCAACATGAACGTGATTAAAGTAGATGCGAAAGATCGCTTCTTAAACAAGCTAAAAGGTGTGTCTGATCCTGAGCAAAAACGTAAAATCATCGGTAACGAATTCATCTATGTATTCGATGATGAAGCGGACAAGCTAAAAGGCATCGACTACTTAGCACAAGGAACACTTTACACAGACATCATTGAGAGCGGAACAGCAACGGCACAAACAATCAAATCTCACCACAACGTAGGCGGTCTTCCAGAAGACATGCAGTTTGAATTGATTGAGCCACTCAATACACTATTCAAGGATGAAGTTCGTGCTCTAGGGTCAGAGCTAGGCATTCCTGACGACATCGTCTGGAGACAGCCATTCCCAGGTCCAGGACTAGGGATCCGTGTCCTAGGTGAAATTTCTGAAGAAAAACTAGAAATCGTCCGTGAATCTGATGCGATTCTACGAGAAGAAATTGCCAACTTCGGCCTTGAGCGCGACATCTGGCAATACTTCACAGTCCTCCCAGACATCCGCAGCGTAGGTGTCATGGGTGACGCAAGAACATACGATTACACAATCGGTATCCGTGCTGTTACTTCGATTGATGGGATGACGAGTGACTGGGCAAGAATCCCTTGGGATGTACTTGAAAAAATCTCAACTCGTATCGTGAATGAAGTGAAGCATGTGAACCGTGTTGTTTATGATATTACGAGTAAGCCGCCTGCTACGATTGAGTGGGAATAGCTATAATAGAGCTAGAAACCTTTGTGTATCAAGGGTTTCTAGCTCTTTTTTATGTTGCACTTTTTCCTTCCGTCTTCATGTGTTCATTCATCATTCCATCCCTTACACACATCAATCCATTGTGAATAACCGGAGTGTTTTTCTAATTGTTTTATTGTGAGTTCAATAGCACTGTTACTGCTCCCGCAGGCTGGATAGGCTGTCTCAAAACGTTTGAGTGACATATCTAAATAAACAGAAACGCCATTCTTTATAGCAAAAGGACATACTCCGCCAATTTCATTACCGACCAAGTCAACGACCTCATGAGGAGGCAGCATTTTCGCTTTTGTTTTAAAATATACCTTGAATTTTTTGTTATCAACCTTTGCATCACCAGAGGTCACAACTAAAATAGCTTGTCCATTTACTAGAAAGGAAAGTGTTTTTGCGATTCTTTCAGGTTCGCAGCCCAGTGCAGAAGCAGCCAAGTCTACGGTTGCGCTAGATACTGAAAATTCCTGAATTCGAGTATCCATCTCATATTGTTTAAAATAACCTTTTACTTTCTTGATTGACATGATGATGTCTCCTTTTTATTAGTATTGATTTGACATGATCTATTATTTAAACGATATTGATGTGGTGTTAGATGATACTTTTTCTTAAATAAACGAATAAAATGCTCTACATTTTGATAACCAACGGCTCCCGCAATATCATCTATTTGTAATTCACTACCGGTTATCATTTCGCAGGCTTTTTCCAATCTTATTTCTTGTCGAATTTCACTAAATGATTTGCCGATTTTACGAGCTATATATTTTGACAGATAAGATTGTGAAAGGTTAAATTTCTCTGCCATCTTCTGGAGTGTTATATGCTCACAACATTGCTGAATATATTGAAGCATTTGAATCATACGTATATCACTATATTGTTTGACCTGAACGACGTTCATATGACTTGGTTTGAATCTTAATAAGAGACATAATAATACCTCAAACAAATTATTCATAATCAACTGGTAACTAGGAAATCGATTGTGATTTTCTGTGAAAAGTTGAAGAGAGCAGTCTAGCAAGTTTTTATCCAAGTGACTATGGAAAATAAGAATATGTTTATTTTCTTTTATATACAATGCATTCAAAAAGAACTCTGAAATGACATGATTTCCTTTTAACATTTTAAAAAACACTTTTTGAAAAGTACTTTTACGGATCATGATTTGGATTGCGATTGTATTCTCCATTACAATTGGCTTGTGTATTGTGTCAGGTGGAATAAAGGCAATATCTCCTGATTTTAAAGCGATTTTTTTATCTTCCACTTCTACATACATCTCATTTTCTAGAACATAAATCATCTCAAAGAAATCATGGATAGCCGACAATTGAGGCATAAAACGGCTATACTTTCTCACTTCGATATCTTTCTCCTGACCTAACCACATTGTATCCTCTTTTTCAAATTCGTTCTGCCCTCTTAGCAAAAATTCTTCTATATATATTTGCTTTTGCATGAAATTGTTTTGATCATAATCCTTCAAAAATAATTGCAATGATTGATTGTCATGCTTTTTCTGTTGGTATTGTTGATAAAAGATTTCTTGTTCGTTGTACTCTCTTAAATATTGCATCGCTTCATGTTTTTCAAGTGTAGCTGTTTCCATCTACATACAAACCTCTAGTCTATTTACTGCAACCACCAGGGCCTTTACTGTTGCTTCTATAATATCTTTATCGATTCCAGCACCCCAATGCATTTTTCCTTGATATGAAATACCAATCTGTGCACAGGCTTTTGCTTGAGAATCCTTGCCCAAAGAATTCTGTTCATAGACTTCCAAATCATACTCGAGATGAAAATGTGCTTTTAACGCATTACTGATTGCATCTAAACTTCCAGTGCCAGTTCCTTGTATGTCAATTTGTTGATGATCTTTCAGCAAAGTTAAGGAGACTTCTTGTTTCTCTCCTTTATGAAATTGATAATCAAGCAGCTGGAAATGAGGGTGAAAATCAACATACTGTTCTTCAAAAACATGATATATTTCTTCGACAGACAATTCCCTATTTGTCTGATCAGATACTTTCTTCGCTGCATATCCCATGGCTTCATTCATTTGATAAGGAAGTTGAATGCCATAATTTGTTTCTAGGATATAACCTATGCCACCTTTTCCAGACTGGCTATTGATTCGAATCACATCCGTTTGATAATTCCTCCCCAGGTCAACTGGATCTACTGGGATATACGGAACGTCCCATTTATCAACATGATGTTCCTTTCTATATTTCATCCCTTTAGATATCGCATCTTGATGTGACCCAGAGAATGCGGTGAAAACCATCTCCCCAGAATATGGCTGTCTCTCATGAACAGTGATTTTTGTTAGTTTTTCATATTTTTTACGAATCGCTTCTAGGTTATTGAAATTCAATTTTGGATCATAACCTTGTGAGTACATATTCAACGCCAAGGTAATCAAGTCTACGTTCCCTGTACGTTCACCGATACCAAATAATGTCCCTTCGACTCTTTCTGCGCCAGCTAGCACACCAAATTCTGCATCACTCACCCCAGACCCGCGGTCATTATGAGGATGAACAGATAATGTCACATTGTCTCGGTAAGACAAATTTTTGTGTATATACTCAATCTGACTTGCAAAGATATGAGGCATTGAATATTCAACTGTTGTCGGAATATTGATGATCGCTTTGTGATGTGGTGTCGGTTTCCAAATATCTAAAACACTATTACAAATATCTAAAGCGTAATCCACTTCTGTTCCTGGAAAGCTTTCAGGACTATATTGAAAATAAATATCACTTTCTGTTTTTTCGGCCAGTTCTTTTACTAAAATAGCTCCATCAATGGCAATTTGTTTAATTTCATCTTTTGTTTTCTTAAATACTTGTCTGCGCTGCGCTTCTGAAGTTGAATTATATAAATGAACAATCGCTTTCGGTACCCCCTTAATGGCTTCGAAGGTTCGGCGGATAATATGCTCTCTCGCTTGCGTGATCACCATAATCGTGACATCGTCTGGAATCATATGACGATCAATCAGTGTCCGTAATAGCTTAAACTCCGTATCATTAGCAGCTGGAAATGCGATTTCAATTTCTTTAAAACCGATCTCTACTAGTAACTGAAACATATCCAATTTTTCTTCTAAGTTCATAGGAATAGGTAATGCTTGATTTCCATCCCGTAAGTCCACACTGCACCATATCGGAGCACGTTCTAATGTTTCTTTCTTCACCCAATCATAAGTAAGGTTCGGTGGCAGAAAGTATTTCTTTTCGTATTTTTTGTGGTTAAACATCATCGATTCCTCCTAGAAAATAGAATATAAAAAAGCCTTTCATCCCCAATATTTACCTTGGAGACGAAAGACTTCTTCTTACGCGGTACCACCCCTGTTTCATGATAAACAAACATTATCATGCCCTTATTCGGATACAGATTGTTTGATCTTATATCCTTCCCATATAACGGTGGGGTGCCGACCTTAACTACATCAATCCTTTTCATTTCACTAAGGCTACTCTAAGGTGAGTTCCTTGCCTTTTGTTATTGCTTCTCATCAGCCAGCAACTTTCTGAAAACAATTCGGCAAGTACTATTCCTTATCATCGCATTCTAATTTTTCTGATTTTTTCTATTATACCAAGTTTACAAAAAAGAGATAGGGATAGAGATATCTTTTTTAATTGATTTTTTTTGTCCTCTGGGTGCCTATCTTCATTTTTAATTTTATTTTCTTTGAGCCCCTAAACAATCAACTAAATATTTCACTGTGACCCATATTTTTATTTGGTTCTCTTTTTCTTGAAATGCTTTAATGAATGGCTAGGTATAATCTTTTACATAAAGTAGTGTCATAGGATACGATACACAATCGGCATCCGTGCAGTTACATCTATTGATGGTATGATGAGTGACTTGGGCAAGAATCCCTTGGGAAGTGCTTGATAAGATATCAACTCGTATCGTCAATGATGTGAAGCATATTAATCGCGTGGTGTATGATATTACGAGTAAGTCGCCTACTAAGATTGAGTGGGGGTAGGCATACAAAAGAGCCGGGTTCGTTTGATAACAACAGTTTCGGCTCTTTTGTATGATCGGTGTTGCATTGTTTGTTTTTAGTTTTATGAAAGCTATTAATAAAAAAGTTAACCAAAAAGAATTTTTTCTAATTTAATAGAAAGCTGCCTCAAACTAGCCTTCCCAATTTTTCCGTGGACTGAATTTTTAAGTTTTTCATAAATTGTTTCTAGATATTCATCTAATGTCATATCTATTCTATCAAGGATAGATATTCCACCAGTTTTAAACGCATCTAAAAACTGTGTGTTTTTGAAATTTTGTTCATATCTACTATCAGTAATTTTTAACGCAAAAAATGTGAATATAGATTCTCTGTTTAAAATAATATATGTGTCTCCTCCATTTCCATATGTGATAGACTCAAGAAATAGATTATTTGCCGAGACTCTCATTTTATAATTTACGATGAATTCATAATACAACAGACTGACTATATTCAAATCATCAACTATGCTTTTCATATCTAGAGGTATTTCTCGTAGTAAATATTCCATTGAATTTGTTAACTCTTCATATTTCGTTATTTTTGGTATTTTATCAACGGCACGTAAAAATTCAATACAAAGATTTTTAATCATCCTTAAATCAGTTTCTGTTTGTTGTGTTGTTAGGACAATTTTATGTAAATATTTGTTGTTAGGTGATAATATCGCTTGAATCAATAATATTTTAAGAGGTGAGATCCGACTATAAGCAAATTGATCATAGTAGTCCATATTTTCAATTTGCTTTTCTCTGTCTGTATAAATAGTCGTTAGCACTTTGAATGTGATTCTGTGATTTATATTAGTTTTTGCAACTATTTTGGCGGATGAAAAATATAAATTTTTTTTCTCGTCCTCTTCAGCCCAATGAAATGCATTTATTAATTTTCTTTTGAAATATAAAGTATTATCATTCCACTTTTCATTAGCTGGGTAAAGTAATTGATATAATGAATAGGCAATGAGGTATTCCTTATTCAATAAAGAAATTAGCTTTTCCAATTTTTCATTCTCAGAAATGTTCTCTCTTAAATTACCATGACTTCTAATTAAGTAATCAAACACTGCTTTTGAAAACAGTTCATCATTGTCGTATCTCGAAAAGGTAGGTAGGTCAAACTGAGATTCTGAAATTAGATATTTTTGAGCTATTTTCTCCCATTTGTATTTCTCGATTTTAGAATAATATTTTAAAAAATCAGTTGTTTTGTTCTTTTTTTCTGACTTAAATTTCATGTTGAAATTGTTTTTTTTGATATCTGTATACAACTCCTCCATTTTAGTTGAATCAGAAACTGCTTCTTCTATTAACAGATCGAATAAATAAATATGAATATTTCCTATTTGTTTATTTAAGACTGAACTAAAATCAAGTTCATTTATATTTTTTTCTAATAACTTTGGTGATTCATCTAATAAACGGTTAAAAGTGTACATATCTTGGTCAATAATTTTTTTTAAGTAGTACCAATCAATTTCCTTTTGAATATCAGATAAGTATTCCCATTTTTTGTATATGAATCTTTTGTAATTATCATATAAATAAATTTCTTCTTCCCCAAAACGATGTTTCTCGATTCGGATCCTTTTGAATTTTCCATATTTTGAGCCTACCTCAATATCTATTTTAGAAAATACTTTGTTTAAGAAGTAGCCAATTGAATGATTATCTAATTTTGAGATATCATATTTGAGAACTCTAAAGAAAAATCTTATATCGTCATAATCAAACTTACTTTTATACATTTTTCTGAATAGTCTATAATACTTTTTAGATATTGATTCATTTATAGTATGTTCTAATCCTATATCTGATTTTCCTTTTATTAGAAATAGCATGCGGATAATTTGTAGGCTCATTCCAATTAAAAAGATGTAAATCCAAAATAGCATTGTAACACTTGTTTGCCAGGCAAAGATTAGATTGTCTTTCAGTTCTCCATTAGTATTAATAATTAGAATAGGAGAAGTAATAGTTAAAAATAATATCAATAGAAATGGTTTAGTTTGCGTAATCTGATACCAAATAGACGTATCTGCTAAATGTTTAATTTTACTTCTTCCTAAATATTTAACTTTATCACTGTCACCAACTAAAAATTGCAAAAAACCTATATAAATACCATAGATACTTAAAAGTCCAACAACAAATCCATATACACTAACTAAATTAAAATATTGATTTTGATATTCAATAAATTTGATTCCAAATTCACATTGAACAATAAACAAAGAAAAATATAAAACTAAAAATAATGATTTACTAAACCGTGGTAAATTTCTTTCAGATAAAAGAACATCTCCGATGAAGTTTACCAATTTTGTACCAAGTTTTGTTTGAATCATTAACAGTTGGATTTTTAGTTTAATTGTTGATAAAAACAAAGATATTAAAAATGCTATTATTAAAAATCCAATAAATGTAATTTCGTTATCGAATATTCCCAAGATATAACCTCGCTTCTTTTCGTTTTTCTAAGCTGGTTGTATACACACACACACGTCTCATTCGTCATTTTCCCTTATCTACTGATATTTTTATTGTTTGTATTTCACTTTCTTCGTCCTTAAATATCTCCACAACACCACCGCAAGAACAAGCAAAATGACACATTGAATTGACAGTAAAAGCATTTGCAATTCCACAGATGTTTGCCCATTTGTCATTTGATCCACGATATTATGCACTGCGTGCCATATGATGACCCATTGCAGGCTGTTTGTGAGTGCCACAATTTCAGCTGCAACGAATCCAAATAAGAAGGCGAATAGGATTTGAGCAACGGTTAAGGTGAGGCTTTTTCCACTTAAAAGATTCGCAGCATGACCAAGACTGAATAGTACGGCGGAACCCCATATGGCGGTGCTTAGATTGATTTGCTTTAAATATTGAAACAGAATGCCGCGAAAAATACCTTCTTCAAAAATACCGACACAGACCATGAAGAAGCAAAGTGCCGTAAAGGAAGAGAGGGATAAATCCGTGTTTAATCCAGCGATGAACGGGATGGCCTCGATGATAAGGATGGGAATGACCCACATCCCGAGAGCCCCTTTTCGGCAGCCTATTTCTTTCAAGTGAAAACGGCTTTTCTGAATAATCAATAGAAGAAAAAGACACCCAGCCAGCATGGCACAGCCATTGATGATATAGATGGTCATAGGATCGGTCACTTCTTTGATGGATATATAGACACCTGCACTTGTTGGAATAATTAAAGAAAACAGCAGTAGAAGCACAGCTTTTCGAATGATTGTCATTGGTTTCATTGTTGATTCCTCCTCTAATGTCAGAGTAGTGGAATCAAGCAGAAACCTCAATCAAATCTTCCTAACCTGTCAATTTTTAACCCTAAGATGCATATTAAGATGTAGTTCGTTTTTTTCGCTGCTGTAAAAGGTCATTGATTTCCGCAGCGGTTGCCTGATCTTTTTTATACAATAGGTACTTAATTAAAAAGAATAATGCCATGACCACAAGGAAATTCACGATGAACGAAAGAAGACTGATTTCACCGCTGACGATAATGATAGTTGTCATTATCATACACATCACAAGGACAATATATAGGATTTGTTGAAAAAGAATCCGTTGATGGCTATATGTTTGTTTTGGGTATAGCAAGAAAGTCAGGGCGCTTGAAAAAAAGGAATTGGAAATGATCGCTTCTAAAATGTAAATCGGCATCGATCCAAATGTGAAACAGTAAATCAACACTAAGGCTGTAAAGATCATACAAAATGTGATCAAAAGATTGATGATGTAACGTTTCATTCTATTCACTTCCTCCGTAATCCAAGCTTCTCTTTTAATGCTTGAATATAAAAACGTGAAATCATTACTTTTTCTTCATTTTTAAGGCTTGCTTCAAAACGGCCACTTGTTTTAGGAGAAATGAAGGCGATAGAATCAATATTCAGAATCATCGATTTCGAGATTCTGACATAATCATGCGCTTCAAGGTGTTCTTCAAGTTCAAATAACTTTTCCTTTATGAGAAAAACCCCGTCTGTCGTATACAAAAACGATTTTTTATCAACACTTTCAATATATAAAATGTCGTGATAATAGATTTTTTTCATGCTTTCTTTCTCAGGGTCTTTCGCTAGGAAGAAGGGGGCTGATTGCTCCACTTGCTGGACAAGCTTTGCAATCGTCGGATTGAGCTCATAAATGTGAAAAGAAACATATTCTGATTGCGGCTTTTGAATGAAATGAATATCTGTTTTCATTTGTTTTATTTGTAATCCCTCTTCAAAATCGAATACATAAACACATCATCAAACCCATTTTGACCAAGATCATACTCCCTCAATAAACCCTCTCGTACAAATTTAATCTTCTCCAATAATTGAACAGAGGATGTATTAGCTGGATCAATAATCGCTTCAATCCGATTCAGGTTCATTTCCTGAAACCCATATCGTAACACCGCAGCAATCGCCTCGCTCATAATGCCTTTTCTCCAATGATCGTGATGCAATTCATAGCCAATTTCCGTGCGGCAGTGCTGTTTTTCCAAGTTAAGAAATCCACAGCTGCCGACGATCGCAGGATCATCTTTTAAAGAAATGCCCCAGCGGATGCCTGTTTGTTCTTTGAAGATGTTGTCATACCACTGGATTTCTCCTTTTGTGTCTTCAATCGTTTTATGAGCATCAATTCCCATGTAGCGGCACACGGTTTCATTGGATAAATAGATGTGCATATCCTCAGCGTCTTCGATCGTCGCTTGTTTTAAGATTAGTCTTTCGGTATGTATTGTTGGAAATGATTGCGGGAATATCAGTTCACGTCTAGTCATATTTTTCTCCTTGTGCAATTTTATTTAAATTATACCTGTACTGGTCGATTTTGTGTAATGCTTTGGTGTAATATGAGAATATGATTGTGGGAATAATTCACAAACGAATTCGATAAAAGAGGATAATTGAAATGGGCATTTTTCTAATTATGATCGTCATCGTGATGATCGCCGTATCTTTAGTGATCTATTTATTTATAAAGGGAATCATTCAATCTAAAGTGCTAGTGATTGTAGGTTCTGTTTTAGGAGGAACCGCACTATTTGTTTGGGTGGCTATGTTTTTTAATTTTCACTCTGTATCTTTAATAAATGAATCGTTAGGTCATTTTAAGATCGGTGAAAAATTTGAGGGAGATCATACTTTTGCGGAGAATACTCAATTCTCTCATCCTAAACAGAGGGTCTATATGGAAAAAGAAAATCAAGATTTTGTAGTATCAGTTGATCAACATCATCGAGTAACATCTATTTACAATCAGTCAAAACAGAAAAATCTTCAAACATCTAAGGGAGTTAAAATAGGAGAAGATTATTCATCTGTGATACAAACATATGGAGAGCAATTCAAGAAGCTCTGGTTTGTCGAAGGGTATAGCAAAGGTATACAATACCAAGATCAATCAAATGGCATCATTTTGGAGTTCTTTTTCAATGACGAGACACTAGCACTCATTGAACTTCGTAGTAAGCGGGAGTGAAATAGTAGAAAGTAAAAACGAGCATTCTATTGAAGTGCTCGTCTTTATGTTGTTTTTTCATAACATGCCTTACAATAAAAAACCCCTTCATTTCTCAGCCAAGCCTTTACTTCTGTCATCCCTCGTCTCTTTGGATAGAACAGTTTGACGTACACTTCTTCGTTACCTTCTATCTTCTTCTGACAGCTAGCACATGTGGGTTCTTCCAATAGAAACAATCAATCTCTTCCTTTTCGTAGATATTTCTTCCATTATATCAATATTCAACACGATCTTTGCGGCCCATTCTTCACTTTTTCTATTTTTGTCCGACATATGCTAAGTAAAAGAAATTTCTATTTGTTGAAACCGTTTGTGAGAAAGTGTGCTCTAACAGGTGTAGGAGGTGTGGATGAGATGAAGCAAGTGCGTCTAATTAAAAAAGCACAAAAAGGGAATGTCCCGGCATTTGAGACATTAATGCTGATGTATCAAGAGCGTTTATATAAAACGGCTTTTCTCTATACAAGAAATAAAGAGGATTCGTTAGATGCTGTTCAAGAGACGGTCATTAAAGCGTTTAAACATTTATCTGGATTAAAAGAACCGGCTTATTTTTCTACATGGCTGACTAGGATCTTGATTCATACGATTTTTGCGATGAAGAAAAAGCAGCAAGATGTTGTTCCGTTTGAACAGCAGCATGAGAGCGTTGAGCGGCATGATTTTTTGGAAGACAAGCTCGATTTAAAAAATGCACTAGATGTGTTAGATGAGCAATATCAGCTCGTGATTCAGCTGTTTTATTTTCAAGATTATTCGATTTCAATGATTTCTGAACAGATGGGTGTGCCCGAAGGAACGGTCAAAACTCATTTGTATCGTGCAAGAAAGTTATTAAAGCAAACATTGGAGAAGGAGGAGAGTGTCGATGGAACGAAAAGAAATGAAAAAGCTCTATGATGAGATTGATGTACCAAAGGTTGAAGTGACCTCTGTGATTCGTCAAGCAATGGGAGATGTGAAAGCGGAAAAGAAAAGACGTTGGTTCACATGGAATTGGAGAACGCCAATATATTCTGCCATCGTACTAATCGTTCTTTATTTTTCATCCGGCTTCCTTTTTCCTTCTCTTAATACAGCGATGGCTCGAGTGCCACTTGTTGGACAGTTATATATGATGTTTCACGATAAAGTAGGTATGTCTCTTTTTCAGAGTGAGTTGGTGAAGCATGTCAATGAGGGGGCTGAATCAAGAGGGGTTACTGTGAAAGTAAACAGTGTGTATTATGATGCTGGGCGGCTTGTTTATACGTTTACTGTGGAGAACTTTCATACAAAAGAAGATTTTATACCGATCAACATTGATTCAGATCAGATCAATGAAAATTTCCAACCAAATACAAGTGGTCCAGAGTTGAAAAAACTAAAAGATGGTCGATATGCTGGACGAATAGAATTCTATACAAATGGACAAATGATTAAGCAAGGTCAAAAAGCACAACTCGTGATTTCGAAAATTGGAGATATTGTAGGGAATTGGCGATTTGAGTTGCCTGTGGTTAAGCAAAAAACCATCTTATTAGCAGGACAAAAAGAAGTATCTATTTTAAATGGACGTTATCAATTGAAAGATATCAAGGTGGAAAATGGAGTGAATTCCTCTGTGATTCAATATGCGATTGATTACAATGGTATCGCAAAAGACGATGAAGTTTTAATAGATAGAATGAGAGATAATTTAGGAAATAAGTACAGACTTGAGACTGGGACAAGATTTGAGGAAAAACAACTTTCAAACAAAAAAACTAGGATAAATCATATGACAATCTTAAATCAGCCAATCGATCCAAAGGCAACAGAACTAACATTTTTTACCACTTTATGGGTAGAACATGAAGAAAGTAAAATCATTCCCCTCCAGACGAAGCTGCCTATTCAGTTCAAGACAAAGCATTATGGGATTGGGATTAAAATTAATAAAATTGAGCAAAAAGGCCGTTCTGTGATAGTAGATTATCAATTTACTGGAGTAGGCCAGAAAGAATTAGATGAAGGTGTGATGAAGAATGCAGGGGAATGGATAGGATTAGGCGATGTTAAAAAAATGAAATCATGGCCTGACCCTGAAGCAGATTATGAGAACGGATATTACTTGAAGGGGAACAATGCAAAAGTGACCAATTTAAAGACAGCTTCTATGCAATCCACCTTTGAATTTGATGTGAAGGAGTTAGACAAATTATCATTAAACCATTTTTCATTTAAGGATTATGGGCTTTATCTTAATTTGTCAGATTTGAATTTGTTGGCACCACATAAAGATATCACTGTAACCATTCCAGTCAAAAAAGAAACTTCAAAAGCTAGTCGATAAATAAGCGAGCGAACATGGTTATACATGTTCGCTTTTTGTTTGTTGATGCACCAGTCGATTGCGGTTGAACGAATACCCAATCAGCATTAGCGCCACAAGGCTTGCTAACCCGCCAATCCAGCTTAAATTTGTTACGTTTGTATATTGGATTATCACGCCGCCTATTGACGATCCGAGCATCATGCCGATGTTCATGACCGCTGTATTAAAACTTAGCACGGTTTCCGATGCTTGGGGTTTCAGGGAGATCAGATAAAATTGTTTCGCTGGTGTTGTCGTCCATGTTGCGGTGCCCCATATGGCGAGCGTGATGAAGACGCCAACTATAGAGAATTGTGTAAAGGATAACGCAAAGAGAGTGAGCATCTGAACCGTGATGCTGATTGCAATGGTTCGATTTGGTCCCCATTGATCGACGGCGAAGCCGCCAAAGCGTGAGCCAATAAAAGCAGAAATTCCTAAGATGAGCAGGGCAATGCTGATCATGTCAAGAGTAAATCCGGCCGTCTGCCGCAATAATGGCGAGATATAAGCAAATACCATTGTATATCCTAAAATCCAAAAAGCTGTCGTGGCTAAACCACTTAACACCCTGCGGTCTTGAAGAATTTGCATTTGCTGTTTGAATGGCACATGGGAATGTCCCTCCATAGGCGGTAATAATCGATACAGAAGAAACAAGAGACAAGCGGTCCCTATTGCAATGATGAGAAAAATGGCATGCCAATCTACATATCCTGATAAAAATGTTCCAATCGGTACACCGAGTACTAGTGATACTGTAAATCCAGTGATCACCGTTGCCATCGCACGTCCCTTTTTTTCTGGCGGGGCGAGCTGCGCTGCATGATTCGTTGCAAGCACAATATATAAGCCGCCACTCATGGCCATCATGACCCGCGAAAGCATGAGCAGCATGAAATGATGGCTAAAAAAGGCAAGCACATTACCTGCTATAAACATGGAAATCGCCGATAAAAGAACTTTTTTTCGATTCAATTTCGATGTGGCCATGACTAAAAAGAGGGCACCCACGGCATAAAAAAGAGAATAGATGGTAATGAGCTGTCCCGCAACCGGGATGGAGATGCGCAGATCGTCAGAAATGATGTCCAGTATGCCTGATACGACGAATTCTGAAGTACCTGTGACGAAAGAACCGACGGCTAAAAGAAATATGAGCAATGGATAAGATGTACTTTTCATTTTGAACCCTTCCTCCATGTTGAAACGTTGTGTTCATTTTAAATTGCGTGCTAACATAAGTAAAATTGATATTTTTCATGAAGGAGATGAGTGAATACTCATGAGTTTTGTTCGTTTCGAAACAATGGCAAAGGTGATCGAGCTAGGCAGTTTTACCGCTGCAGCTGAAGCATTAAATATGACGCAGTCTGCCGTGAGTCATGCGGTGGCAAGCTTAGAGACGGAGTGGGGCGTGTCTTTATTCATTCGTGACCGGAAAAAGGGTATCATGCTGACAGACATCGGTCGAACCCTGCTCCCTCATATAAGAGAAGTGTTAAATAGAGTGGAGAAGATTCAGCAGGAAATTGCGCTGACGAAAAATATTGAAACAGGCTTAATTCGGATTGGAACCTTTGCCAGTGCATCGGCTTGTTTATTGCCGAAACTGCTTGTGAGCTATCAGAAAAAGCATCCGAAAATTGAATTTAAGTTCTATGAGGGGACATATGAAGAAATATTGGAGTGGCTTCATTCCGGCATTATTGATGTTGGTTTTGTTGTAAAAGGTGAAGCGGATGAAGCATTTGATCTGCTGCCACTGATTCAAGATGAAATGGTGGTCGCCTATCATGAAAATCATCGTTTTCAGCAGCAACCGATTGTAGAGATGGCAGAGTTAGCGGATGAACCGTTTATTATGCCAACTGGCATGTATCAATCACATGTAGAGGATATTTTTTCAAAGGCGCACATCAAGCCGGCTACTTTATTTGAAGTGCACGACTGTACGACCATTGCCCGTATGGTTGGGGAAGGGCTCGGTGTGACGATAGGTCCTAAGTTATTCTTGAAAACGCAGCAGCATGTGCAGATTAGTCAGTTGAATGTGGCGCATCATCGTGAGGTGGCGCTTGCCTGTCCAGCGCTTACACATGCTTCCCCGGCAGTAAAAGAGTTTTTCCATGTAGCTGAATCGGTTTTTGCAAAGGATAGGAATTCAGTGAAGGGTGTATAAAGAACTAGATGTGATTTTCCAAATTCGTGTAATAAGACGAATGAAGCGGACATTTCTTTCAGAAATGTTCGCTTTTCGTATTGTGTTTTAAAAATGAAGTTGGTACAATAGACACAGAAATCAAATAGATAGAAGTCGTATAATCGCGGGGATATGGCCCGCAAGTTTCTACCAAGCTACCGTAAATGGCTTGACTACGTCAATTCACACTCGTTTGATATAAATCATGCATTGTTCTTGTTTGATGTCACGGTCTGAATTCACATTGTAGTCAAGCGTCCCAAAAACTGTTGGGGCGTTTTTTATTTGACTTGTGAATGGGGCAGACTAAAGCAAAAGGACATGAAGGGAGTCAGTTGGCTTTGAAACAGTTTTTTCAGTTTGATGAGTTAGGTACAAATTATCGCAGAGAGATCATCGGCGGTTTAACGACCTTTTTGTCGATGGCCTACATCTTGTTTGTCAATCCGATCACACTTGCTTTAGTAGCAGTACCGGATTTTCCAGATAAATTACGAATTGATCAGGGGGCTGTCTTTACAGCTACGGCGTTAGCTTCTGCGGCAGGGTGTTTCCTGATGGGGTTAATCGCCAGGTATCCGATTGCGATTGCACCAGGTATGGGACTGAATGCGTTTTTCGCTTTCTCGGTTGTTCTTGGTATGGGAATCTCATGGCAGGCAGCACTTTCAGGTGTTTTTGTTTCAGGATTAATTTTCGTTGCTCTTTCTTTAACAGGTTTTCGTGAAAAAATCATCAATGCCATTCCGGCTGAGCTGAAGCTGGCTGTTGGTGCAGGGATTGGTTTGTTTATTACGTTTGTGGGTCTACAAGGCTCTGGTATTATCGCCAATAATGATAATACGCTCGTTTCAATTGGAAATATTCATAGTGGCCCTGTGCTGTTAACGGTGTTTGGGATTGTTGTAACCGTCATTTTAATGGTTCTTCGAGTGAATGCAGGTGTCTTCATTGGGATGCTTGTGACAGCCATTGCTGGAATGATCTTTGGTCTTGTGCCAGTTCCATCTCAAATTATCGGAAGCATTCCAAGCTTGAATCCAACCTTTGGCCAAGCCTTGATTCACTTGCCAGATATTTTCTCCATTCAAATGCTTATTGTCATTTTAACGTTCCTATTCGTTGGGTTCTTTGATACAGCTGGTACACTTGTGGCTGTGGCAACGCAGGCTGGTTTAATGAAAAATAATGAGCTGCCGCGTGCAGGAAAAGCACTGCTGGCGGATTCTTCTTCTATCGTCGTCGGTTCTATTCTTGGAACATCAACAACGACGTCTTATGTTGAATCTAGTTCAGGTGTTGCTGCGGGTGCCCGCTCTGGTTTTGCAGCCGTCATGACAGGTATTTTCTTCTTACTTGCGATGTTCTTCTCGCCGCTTTTATCTGTCGTGACACCGAATGTAACGGCACCTGCTTTAATCATTGTTGGTGCACTGATGGTAGCACCGCTTGCGAAGATTGCATGGGATCGTTTTGAGATTGCGGTACCAGCCTTTTTAACCATGATTATGATGCCACTCACATACAGCATTGCGACAGGGATTGCGATTGGCTTCATTTTCTACCCGATCACTATGATCTTTAAAGGAAAAGCAAAAGAAGTGCATCCAATTATGTACGGATTGTTTGTCATCTTTATTCTATACTTTGCTTTCTTAAATCATTAATCATTCGTCTGAAACAGCAGCTCACGGAAGCTGCTGTTTCAGCGTGTAGACAAACCCTCGCATTCTTTGTCAGTCCTGCGTGCCGGTGCTCACGAATGTCAAATTCGCTCCGCGCCGGTACTCGTCCTTCCTAGACTGCAAAGGTTTTCATGTCACGCTGAAAAGAAGACAAAGGGCTAAAATAAAGTTCATTTTAGCCCTTTGTCAACAATCTGACAGCAGCTCATGGAAGCTGCTGTTTTTTTGTAGGAAAATTTTAAAAACATAGTTGACTTATAGGAATTATCTGTTTATGATAAAAAGACATAATTCGCTGATTGGATCACCAAAGGCGCTTTGATTTCCTTTTTCAATAGAAGGTTTCAGAGTGCCTTTTTTTCTTTGATTGATGAAAAAGGGGAGGGGATGTCTTGTCACGCTGGCTTAGGCAGGTGATTGAGCGGAAAAAGCAGGATTTGATTGAGAAGCTCCTGTTATGGGGGCATGAAGAAAAACAGGAAGCACTCATGCATTATACGATTCATGAGTTGGAAAATGAGGTTCTCTATTTAAAAGAACGAAAGCAAAAGTAGTGGGATGGGGGATGAGCGATGGATGAACAAAAGCTGAATTTTATTTTATCTGCCTTAAAAGGCATTGAATACGGATCGGTGGTGATCACCATCCACAATGGACAAATTACACAAGTCGATACAACAGAAAAGACCCGTTTCCCTACTCATCAGGAGAATCTTCGGGTACAGAAAGCAAAGAGGAGTCACTATCGTTCATGATGAGCTCATACAAGCTGATGCAGTCATCAGCTTTTTTGTTTTGTCTTATTTTCTCTCCATTTAAAACCTCTGCCGTCTTTTATCCGTCTATTCGTATGAAGGTCAAGGAATCTTGACTGAATCGAAAGACTCCGCTACTTTAATAGGAGTCATCCGAACAGGTCATTCGTTGAGCCTGTGCGGATTGTGTTTGGATAGGAGTTGATATGAGATGTTAGAGAAAGATCAAGAGCAGGTCACATCTGAAACGAAAAACGAAGAGCCATCAATAGATCAAGAAACAAGGCAATCCCGCCTCAGCCGCAGCGCAGCAAAACGAGGGAGAACCGCAAAGACAGCGGATGATGAACGTTCAGCCCTTCAGCGCATGATGAGAGGTGTGGGAGGTGCTTTTCAGCGCTATAGCTCATATGGGCTTGCGATGTTAAAATCACCTAGTCATGCTATAAATCAAGCGGAAACTTTACGCTTGAAGTACGCTTGGATTTCAATTGTGTTGTTCAGCGTGTTTTTTGCTTTAGGCAACTATGTTCAATTAAAGGCGTCAAAGACTCGTTTATTAGGCTTTGGCATTCATTATTCTTTTGGTGATGCCTTTTTGAAGGTAGCGGTCTTTACACTCGTTCTGTTGACACTCATGGTGCTGACGGTTTGGGTGCTTGGTAAGTACATGCTCAAAGGGAACATATCGCTAAAAGTAGTGATCATGAAGTTTGGTGCTGCGCTTGTACCAGTTTTGGTTTTATCCATCCTTTGGCTTGTATTTGCCATGCTGAATATTCCATATGTGACGGTCATTTTATCTGTGATGATGTTTGTCGGTCTCCAGTTAATTGCAGTGGTGCTCTTTCGTTCGATTCAATCAGCGCATGAAGCTGATCGAGGGGATTTGATGTATGCTGGCTGGGTCTTTTTATTGGTTGAGCTGGTCATCATTGCACTGCTGTGGGGCATTGTCGGAGAATATTTGATTCCTTCGCTTGTTCCTGTTCAGTTTGGATAAAACAGGCTCAAAACCTCCTTTGGTTAAAAAGGAGGTTTTTTCATGTTGAGAAGTGGGAAAAGCGGGTAAACTCTTGGTAACATAGACCACCCTTGTTGTCGAAAGATATATGTGTTTTTCTCGTGCAAATTTGATTGTATCAAGGTTTGTTCTCTAGTAGAATATGGGGTGCTTTATTTGATTTTTAGTGCAGGGGGTTCGAATCGTGCTTCAACAACTTTTATCCAATGCGTTCACCATGGTTTTGATCATTTTAGTGATTAACATTGTCTATGTCTCTTTTTCCACTATGCGTTTGATTTTAACAATGAAAGGCAGAAGGTACGCAGCCGCCTTTGCTGGTACAGTCGAGATGCTGATTTATGTCATTGGTTTGAGTATCGTGTTAGATAACTTAGATCAAGTCCAAAATGTCATTGCGTATGCGCTAGGCTATGGGATTGGGATTATTGTCGGGATGAAAATTGAAGAGAAGCTGGCACTTGGCTACATTACTGTGAACGTGATTACAAAAGAAATCGATCTAGATCTCCCAAAGCAATTGAGAGAAAAAGGATATGGTGTCACCAACTGGGTAGTAGGAGGTCTTGAAGGAGACCGGTCAGCGATGCAAATTTTAACACCGAGAAAATATGAACTGCAATTATATGAAACGATTAAAACGCTTGATTCAAAGGCGTTTATCATCTCGTATGAGCCCAAAACGATTCATGGCGGCTTCTGGGTGAAGGCCGTGAAGAAAAGGAGAATTAAAGAATGACCGCAAAACCAAAGAAGAAAAAATTTTATGTGGAGGACAACATGACGATTGATCAAGTGTTGTCTCAGATGGCAGAGGAAGGCTACTCGCCTGTCCGCCGAATGGAGGAGCCGATTTTTCAGGAAAAGAAGGAAAATGGGTCGATTCAGATCATTCCGATTGGTAAAAAAATCGTATTTGAGGGAAAAATACTCTAAATCCGAACATTAAAACGACGACTTCATAGATTGTTCGATAAATCCGTTGACATCATGAACATCCGTTGTTAAGATAAACATGAAATCAAAACACGAACCTCATATAATCTTGGGAATATGGCCCATAAGTTTCTACCCAGTTACCGTAAATGACTGGACTATGCAGGATAGTGAACAAAACTGACATGGCGTTTCAAAAGCGAACAGCGCTTACCATGGCCCGGTTTGTGTTGCTTCCTAACAATGCAATACAAACCGGGTCTTTTTGTTCGGCGTTTGACAAGCTACTTAGGTTTGGGAAGCGTGTCAAACGATACAAAATCGAATACAGCTTAAAGGTGGGGACAAAATGAAGCCGCTTGTAGGTGTCATCATGGGAAGTACATCTGATTGGGAAACAATGAAAAATGCGTGCGATATCTTAGAGGAACTAAACATTCCGTATGAAAAACAGGTTGTCTCTGCACACCGGACACCTGATTTGATGTTTGAATATGCGACTGAAGCAAGAGGCAAAGGACTCAAGGTCATTATTGCCGGTGCTGGAGGCGCAGCACATTTACCGGGGATGGTCGCAGCGAAAACGACACTGCCGGTCATTGGTGTGCCCGTACAATCAAAAGCATTAAACGGGCTGGATTCCTTATTATCCATCGTTCAAATGCCAGGCGGTGTACCTGTTGCTACAGTAGCGATTGGCAAAGCCGGTGCAACAAATGCAGGCCTGTTAGCCGCACAAATGATTTCAGCATTTGATGAAGCCGTTGCAGCTCGCCTTGAAGAAAGAAGAGAGCAAACAAAACAGACTGTACTAGAAAGCAGTGATCAGCTTGGCTAAGCAGACCCTTTTTCCAAACGCAACCATCGGTATCATCGGCGGCGGACAGCTTGGCAGATACATGGCCGTCAGTGCAAAGCAAATGGGCTACCGGGCAGCTGTCCTAGACCCTGTGACACAATCTCCTTGTGGACAGGTTGCAGATACGGAAATTACAGCCGCATACAGTGACCTTGAAGCGATAAGGCAGCTGGCGGACATTAGTGATGTGGTGACATATGAATTTGAAAATATTGATTATGATGCACTCAATCAGCTGAAGGAAGAGGCGTATTTACCGCAAGGAAGCGACCTTCTTCTGTTAACTCAAAACCGTGAAACGGAGAAAAAAGGGATTGTAGACGCAGGCTGTGAAGTAGCACCTTATCGCATCATTCATGATCAGAAAGAGCTAGAAGCCGCAATAGATGTACTTGGATTGCCAGCTGTGCTGAAAACATGCAGAGGCGGTTACGACGGTAAAGGACAATACGTCATCAAAGAGAAGGATCAGCTTCATGAAGCTACTGCACTCCTCACTCATGGGACGTGCATTTTAGAAAGCTGGGTCCCATTCCAAATGGAACTATCCGTGATTGTGACGAGGTCTGTTCATGGGGAAATTGCGGTATTCCCAGTTGCTGAGAACATTCATCAGCACAATATTTTATTCCAAAGCATTGTGCCTGCAAGAGTAGACGGCAGCATTCAGGAGAAAGCAAAAGAGCTGGCAACGACACTCGCTGAAAAACTTGGATTAGTCGGTACGCTTGCTGTAGAACTGTTCCTGACAAATGAAGGAAAGCTGATCGTTAATGAATTGGCACCACGCCCGCATAACTCTGGTCATTACACACTTGATTTATGTGAGACGAGTCAGTTTGAGCAGCACATTCGCGCCATATGTGGTTTGCCGCTTGGCGGTACAGCCCTTTTATCAGAGGGAATGATGGTGAACTTACTTGGCGATGAAGTGGATATCCCAAAAGAGCATCCTGAGCTTTTAAAGGAAGCGAAGCTTTATCTATATGGCAAGCATGAAGTGAAAGCCGGCCGCAAAATGGGACATATGACGTTTATGAAAAAGCTCGATGATGAATGGATGACAAACATCACAAAGATATGGACTGAAAGAGATGGAGGAAACGGGAAATGATCGAACGTTACGCACGACCAGAAATGTCAGCAATCTGGACAGAGGAAAACAAATTTAATGCATGGCTTGAAGTAGAAATTCTCGCTTGTGAAGCTTGGGCAGAACTTGGCGTTATTCCGAAAGAAGACGTTGTGACAATGCGCAAGAATGCAAGCTTTGATATTGGACGTATTTTAGAGATTGAACAAGACACGCGCCACGACGTGGTTGCCTTTACGCGTGCTGTATCTGAATCTCTAGGAGAAGAAAGAAAGTGGGTTCATTACGGGTTAACCTCTACAGACGTAGTGGATACGGCGCTTTCATATCTATTAAAACAGGCGAACGATATCTTGCTCAAGGACATTGAGAGATTTGTTGACATACTAAAAGAAAAAGCAAAAGAGCACAAATATACAGTCATGATGGGCCGTACACACGGTGTACACGCTGAACCGACAACATTTGGCCTGAAGCTTGCTCTTTGGTACGAAGAAATGAAGCGTAACTTAGAACGTTTTAAACAAGCAAAAGCTGGCATCGAATACGGTAAAATCTCTGGTGCTGTTGGCACATATGCGAACATTGACCCGTTTGTTGAGCAATATGTATGTGAGAAACTTGGCATCAAGGCTGCACCAATTTCAACCCAAACCTTGCAGCGTGATCGTCATGCCGATTACATGGCAACTCTTGCATTAGTCGCTACAAGCATTGAGAAATTTGCTGTTGAAATTCGCGGTCTTCAAAAGAGTGAAACACGTGAGGTAGAAGAATTCTTCGCAAAAGGACAAAAAGGATCATCTGCTATGCCGCATAAACGGAACCCAATCGGCTCTGAAAATATGACGGGGATTGCTCGCGTCATCCGTGGGTATATGCTGACTGCTTATGAAAATGTACCGCTTTGGCATGAGCGTGATATTTCTCATTCATCTGCTGAGCGCATCATTTTACCAGATGCAACGATTGCACTGAACTATATGCTAAACCGTTTCTCCAATATTGTGAAGAACTTGACGGTGTTCCCTGAGAATATGAAACGCAACATGGACCGCACACTTGGCTTGATCTACTCTCAGCGTGTTCTTCTTGCACTTATTGATACAGGTATGGCACGTGAAGAAGCATATGACACGGTTCAGCCAAAGGCGATGGAGGCTTGGGAAAAACAAGTACCATTCCGTTCATTAGTAGAAGCAGAGGAGAAAATCACTTCACGCTTAACACCTGAACAAATCGCTGACTGCTTCGATTACAACTATCACTTGAAAAATGTCGATATGATTTTCGAACGTCTAGGTCTTGCGTAAGAAATGGGCCGCCTGCTAGTCAGGCGACTCATCCTGAAAATTGCCAACATTCAAATTAGGAGGCCAATCTGAATGACTGTGAAACAAGAACTTCTCTACGAAGGCAAAGCGAAAAAAATCTATCAGACCGATGACGAGCATATTTTATATGTCGAATATAAAGACTCAGCTACAGCATTTAACGGTGAAAAGAAAGCGGAAATTGAAGGAAAAGGCAGACTGAACAACGAAATTTCCAGCTTAATCTTTCAAATGCTACATGAGAAAGGGATCAACAATCACTTTGTGAAACGCCTATCTGAAACAGAACAGCTCATTCAAAAGGTAGACATCGTACCGCTTGAAGTCGTTGTGCGAAACGTGGTGGCAGGCAGTATGTCAAAGCGTCTTGGGATTCCAGAGGGAACGAAACTGGACACACCTTTGATCGAGTTTTACTACAAAGATGATGCACTCGGCGATCCACTCATTACAGAAGATCATATTCGCATTTTACATGCAGCGACACCTGAGCAGGTCGAGGAAATGAAACAAATCACAAGACAAGTGAATGAAGAATTGAAGCAAATCTTCTCAGATTGCCATGTGAATTTAATTGATTTCAAGCTTGAATTCGGAATAGATCACGAGAATCGTATTTTGCTAGCTGATGAGATTTCACCTGATACGTGCAGGCTTTGGGACAAAGACACAAACGAAAAGCTTGATAAAGATGTGTTCAGACGAAACCTGGGCGGCTTAACGAATGCATACGAAGAAATTTTCAAAAGACTTGGAGGCCATAAACATGTATAAAGTGAAAATTTTTGTCAGCTTAAAAGAGAGCGTTCTTGATCCACAGGGAAGTGCCGTGCAGCACGCGTTGCACAGCATGTCTTATCAGGAAGTAAAGGATGTCCGTATCGGGAAATACATGGAGCTTGTCATTGAAAAATCAGATCGTGATTTAGATACAGTGGTCAAAGAAATGTGTGAAAAATTGCTTGCCAACACGGTGATTGAAGATTACCGCTATGAGGTGGAGGAGGTTGTCGCACAGTGAAGTTTGCAGTGATCGTCTTGCCTGGCTCTAACTGTGATATCGACATGTACCATGCGATTCAAGATGAGTTAGGTGAACAAGTTGAATATGTATGGCACGACGAAACGAGTCTTGACGGATTTGACGCTGTACTCGTACCAGGCGGTTTCTCTTATGGGGATTACTTAAGATGCGGTGCGATTGCTCGTTTTTCTAACATCATGCCGGCTGTGAAAAAAGCAGCTGCGGAAGGAAAACCTGTTCTTGGTGTTTGTAACGGGTTCCAAATTCTTCAGGAGCTTGGCATTCTTCCAGGAGCGATGAGACGCAATAAAGACCTCAAATTTATTTGTCGACCAGTTGAACTCATTGTAGAGAACAACGAAACACTATTTACAAGCGGCTATCAAAAAGGCGAATCCATTACGATTCCTGTAGCACACGGTGAAGGCAACTTCTACTGTGATGAAGACACGTTAGCGAAGCTGATTGAACGAGGCCAAATCGCCTTCACTTATGGAGACGATATTAACGGCAGTGTCAATCGCATTGCAGGTGTAACGAATGAACAGGGCAATGTACTCGGCATGATGCCGCACCCTGAGCGCGCGGTTGATTCATTACTAGGCAGCGCAGACGGACTTAAATTGTTTCAATCTATCGTGAAAAATTGGAGGGACACTCATGTCACTACTGCTTGAACCAAGTCACAAGCAAATTAAAGAAGAGAAATTGTATCAGCAAATGGGATTGAGTGATGAAGAATTCGCTTTAATCGAATCCATTATTGGTAGGCTGCCAAACTACACAGAAACAGGTATCTTTTCTGTGATGTGGTCAGAGCATTGCAGTTATAAAAACTCAAAGCCTGTTTTAAGCAAATTCCCGACGAAAGGAGAGCATGTTCTTCAAGGTCCTGGGGAAGGCGCTGGAATCGTTGATATTGGAGACAACCAAGCGGTTGTATTTAAAATCGAATCACATAACCATCCATCTGCAATTGAACCGTATCAAGGAGCGGCAACAGGTGTCGGCGGGATTATCCGTGATGTTTTCTCCATGGGGGCGCGTCCAATTGCTGTATTAAACTCTCTTCGTTTTGGTGAACTGACTTCACCGCGCGTGAAGTACTTGTTTGAAGAAGTAGTGGCAGGGATCGCAGGCTATGGAAACTGTATTGGGATTCCAACAGTCGGCGGAGAAGTTCATTTTGATGAAAGCTATGAAGGCAACCCGCTCGTTAACGCGATGTGCGTAGGGTTAATCAATCATGAGGACATCAAAAAAGGGCAGGCCAAAGGTGTCGGCAATACGGTCATGTACGTTGGGGCCAAGACAGGACGTGACGGAATTCACGGCGCAACATTTGCCTCTGAAGAATTTTCTGATGAATCAGAAGAAAAGCGTTCAGCTGTTCAAGTGGGCGATCCGTTCATGGAAAAGCTATTGCTTGAAGCGTGTCTTGAAGTCATCAAAAATGATGCGCTCGTAGGTATTCAAGATATGGGAGCGGCTGGTTTAACTAGCTCAAGTGCGGAAATGGCAAGTAAAGCAGGCTCTGGTATCGAGATGAACCTAGACCTGATCCCTCAGCGTGAAACAGGCATGTCAGCATACGAAATGATGCTGTCTGAATCTCAAGAGAGAATGCTTTTGGTCATTGAAAAAGGCCGTGAGCAAGAAATCATTGATATCTTTAAAAAATATGATCTTGAAGCTGTATCTGTCGGTCATGT
Organism: Bacillus xiamenensis; assembly: GCF_001857925.1. Classification (NCBI taxonomy): domain Bacteria; kingdom Bacillati; phylum Bacillota; class Bacilli; order Caryophanales; family Bacillaceae; genus Bacillus; species Bacillus xiamenensis. Next base: position 957,183 of record NZ_CP017786.1, on the reverse strand, counting down.
GACAGACGATAAAATGCTTCGTTTACTCCATCAAGGTGAAGTGGTGTGTGAGCTTCCAGTTGATGCCCTTGCAGAAGAAGCGCCAGTTTATCACAAGCCGTCAAGTGAGCCTGCATACTATCGTGAGTTCTTAGAAACAAAAGTAGAAGCACCTGAGATCACAGATGCAGCACATACGTTAAAACAGCTCCTTCAGCAGCCAACAATTGCGAGTAAAGAATGGGTTTACGATCAATACGACTATATGGTTCGAACAAATACAGTTGTTGCACCGGGCTCTGATGCGGGTGTTCTAAGAATTCGTGGAACGAAAAAAGCTCTTGCGATGACAACAGATTGTAACGCACGTTATCTCTACCTTGATCCAGAGGTCGGCGGTAAGATTGCAGTCGCAGAAGCAGCACGTAACATTGTCTGCTCAGGCGCTCGTCCTCTTGCTGTGACAGATAACCTAAACTTCGGTAACCCGGAGAAACCAGAAATTTTCTGGCAGATTGAAAAGTCTGCTGACGGCATTAGTGAAGCTTGCCGCACATTAAGCACGCCGGTGATCGGCGGGAACGTCTCTTTATACAATGAATCAAATGGAACAGCGATTTACCCAACACCAGTCATTGGAATGGTTGGTTTGGTTGAAGATACAGCTCATATTACGACTCAATCGTTCCAGCAGGCAGGCGATGTCATTTTCGTCATTGGTGAAACGAAGGAAGAATTTGCTGGCAGTGAGCTTCAAAAGATGACAGAAGGCCGTATCTACGGAAAAGCGCCAGAAATTGATTTGGATGTAGAACTGGCGCGTCAGAAAGCCCTTCTAGCAGCGATTCAAAACGGACTTGTTCAATCAGCACATGATGTGTCTGAAGGCGGTCTTGGTGTAGCACTAGCTGAGAGTACATTTGGAACAAAGGGACTTGGCGCTGATATCCAGATTGATCTAAACAGCGCAGCATTATTATTCAGTGAATCACAGTCACGTTTTGTCGTAACTGTTAAGACAGAAAACCGTGAAGCATTTGCTGCGGCTGTGAAAGATGCAAAAGAAGTTGGAACGGTCACAAATGATGGTGTGTTTTCCGTCAAAAATCAAGAAGGACAACAATGGATTCATGCAGCGGTCAACGAGCTTGAACGTGCATGGAAAGGAGCGATCCCATGCTTGCTGAAATCAGAGGCTTAAACGAAGAGTGTGGTGTCTTTGGGGTTTGGGGACACGACGAAGCCCCTCAAATCACCTATTACGGATTGCACAGCCTTCAGCACCGAGGACAAGAAGGTGCGGGAATTATTGCAACAGATGGTGAAAACCTGACATCACATAAAGGCCTTGGACTGATTACGGAAGTGTTCCAAAATGGTGAGCTAAAGGATTTAAAGGGAAAAGGTGCGATTGGACACGTTCGGTATGCGACAGCAGGCGGAGGCGGCTTTGAAAATGTGCAGCCCCTCTTCTTCCGCTCGCAAAACAATGGTAGTCTTGCCCTTGCTCATAATGGAAACTTAGTCAATGCAACGCAATTAAAACAGCAGCTAGAGAACCAAGGAAGCATTTTTCAAACATCCTCTGATACCGAAGTGCTGGCTCACTTAATTAAGCGCAGCGGATATGTTGATTTGAAGGATCAAATCAAAAATGCCCTGTCTATGCTGAAAGGAGCATATGCTTTCTTAATCATGACGGAAACAGAAATGATTGTGGCGCTTGATCCGAATGGCTTACGTCCACTTTCACTTGGTATGCTTGGAGACGCTTATGTTGTCGCTTCTGAAACATGTGCATTTGATGTCGTGGGTGCCGCATATTTACGTGATGTGGAGCCTGGTGAAATGCTTATCATTAATGACGAAGGGCTGAAGTCAGAACGCTTTTCGATGAACATTAACCGTAGCATGTGCAGCATGGAATACATTTATTTCTCAAGACCTGACAGCAATATCAATGGCATCAATGTGCATAGTGCGAGAAAGAATCTTGGCAAAAAGCTTGCAGAAGAAGCGCATGTGGAAGCAGATGTTGTGACAGGGGTGCCAGATTCGAGTATTTCTGCCGCAATTGGATATGCCGAAGCGACAGGTATTCCATATGAGCTTGGTTTAATTAAAAACCGTTATGTCGGCCGGACATTTATTCAGCCGTCTCAATCATTGCGTGAGCAGGGCGTGCGAATGAAGCTATCTGCTGTACGCGGGGTGGTCGAAGGAAAACGTGTCGTGATGGTGGATGATTCCATCGTACGCGGAACAACAAGCCGCCGAATTGTCACGATGCTAAGAGAAGCGGGTGCAACGGAAGTGCATGTACGCATTAGTTCACCGCCAATTGCTCACCCGTGTTTTTATGGAATTGATACGTCCACACACGAAGAGCTCATCGCCTCCTCTCATTCAGTAGAAGAAATTAGACAGGAAATCGGTGCAGACTCCATTGCATTTTTATCTGTAGACGGTTTAATGGACGGGATTGGCAGAAAGTATGATGATCCGCAGCGTGGTCAGTGTCTAGCATGCTTTACTGGAAAATACCCGACGGAAATTTATGAAGATACGGTCCTTCCTCACGTGAAGGAAACGGTCCTGACGAAATAATCGAATAATGGAGCAGCAGTCAAGATGATTTGATATGCTGCTCTTTCATTCTGCCGAAAATAAAAGGAAGACAAGCAGATAAAAGGAGTGAATGGGATGTCAGAAGCATATAAAAACGCCGGTGTCGACATCGAAGCAGGATATGAAGCTGTTAAACGAATGAAAACACACGTAGAACGTACAAAAAGAGCAGGTGTTATGGGTGCTTTAGGCGGCTTTGGCGGGATGTTTGATTTATCTGAACTGCCATACAAAAAGCCCGTTCTTGTTTCAGGAACTGATGGTGTTGGCACGAAATTAAAGCTCGCTTTTTTAATGGATAAACACGATACGATCGGTGTAGATGCTGTCGCAATGTGTGTGAACGATGTGCTTGCACAAGGAGCAGAGCCGCTCTTTTTCTTAGATTACTTAGCAGTCGGAAAAGCAGATCCTTTGAAAATTGAATCCATCGTGAAAGGTGTAGCTGACGGATGTGAGCAGTCTGGTTCGGCGCTTGTCGGCGGAGAGACAGCAGAAATGCCGGGTCTTTACACAGAAGAAGAATATGATATTGCTGGGTTTTCTGTAGGCGTCGTTGAAAAGGATGAAATCGTGACAGGAGAGAGTATCAAAGAAGGGCATTTACTCATTGGACTCAGCTCAAGTGGGATTCATAGCAATGGCTATTCTCTTATACGTAAAGTATTGCTCGAAGACGCTGGTCTTGATCTTCACCAAACATATGAACCTTTTACAAGACCGCTTGGAGAAGAGCTTCTTGAACCGACGAAAATTTATGTAAAGCCAGTCCTCAAACAAGTGAAAGCCGGCAAGATTGACGGCATGGCACATGTGACAGGCGGCGGCTTTATTGAGAATTTACCACGTATGCTGCCTGAAGGACTTGGTGTGGAAATTGATAATGGCTCATGGCCAGTTCCGCCGATTTTCTCCTTTATTCAAGAAAAAGGACAATTGAAAGCAGAAGACATGTTCAACGTGTTTAATATGGGTATCGGCTTTGTTTTAGCAGTCAAAGAGAATGATCTCGTCGATGTGATCAGCGGACTTGAACAAGACGGAGAGAAAGCATTTCTCATCGGACGAGTTCAAAAGGGAGAAGGCGTCACTTTCGGTGGTGGAAGTCTCTCATGAAGAAGTTTGCAATCTTCGCCTCTGGAAGCGGGACAAATTTTCAAGCCATTATGGATACATTAAAGGAAGAACAGTGGCAGGCAGAGGCCGCCATTGTGATCTGTGATCAACCGGGTGCGAAGGTGCTGGAGCGGGCAGAGAAAGAGGGGATTCCGTCCTTTGCTTTTACGCCGAAGGCTTTCCCTAGTAAAGCGGCTTTTGAACAAACGATCATTGAACAGCTGAAGCTGCATGAAGTAGAATGGATTTTCCTTGCTGGGTATATGAGACTGATCGGTCCGACATTACTTGACGCATTCAGAGGGAAAATCGTGAATATTCACCCGTCCTTACTGCCAGCATTCCCGGGGCTTGATGCCATTGGGCAAGCCTATCAAGCAGGGGTCAAAGTGGCAGGTATCACAGTTCATTATGTCGACGAAGGCATGGATACCGGCCCGATTATTGACCAAGCGGCGATTTACATTGAACATGGGGAAGAGCTTGAATCCATTGAAAAAAGAATGCACGAATTAGAACATACACTATATCCAAAAGTGATCAAATCACTTTTAGAATTATCTTAATGAGGTGACAAAGGCATGACGATCAAACGCGCATTAATCAGTGTTTCCGATAAAACGAATCTTGTACCTTTTGTGAAAGAATTAACAGAACTTGGCGTTGAAGTGATTTCAACTGGAGGTACACACAAACTTCTTCAAGAGAACGGCATTGATGTCATTGGAATTTCTGAAGTGACGGGATTCCCAGAAATCATGGACGGACGACTCAAAACACTCCATCCGAACATTCATGGTGGATTGTTAGCAGTGAGAGAAAACGATGAGCATATGGCACAGATCGAAAAGCATGGCATTCAGCCGATTGATCTTGTTGTTGTGAATCTATATCCTTTCAAAGAGACAATCTCAAAAGACGATGTGACATATGAAGAAGCGATTGAAAACATTGATATTGGCGGGCCGGGCATGCTTCGTGCCGCTTCAAAAAACCATCAGGACGTCACCGTGATTGTGGACCCTCGAGATTATGATACAGTCATTCAGCAAATCAAAGAAGGCGGCGTGCCGCTAGAGAAAAAACGTGAGCTGGCGGCAAAGGTATTCCGTCATACGGCTGCTTACGATGCCCTCATTGCGGATTACTTAACGAACTATGTTGGTGAAACAGAGCCAGAACAGTTCACTGTCACATTTGAGAAAAAGCAATCCCTTCGTTATGGAGAAAACCCGCACCAAGCGGCGACTTTCTATGAAAATGCCCTTCCAAGCAAAGGCTCGCTCGCAACAGCGACACAATTACATGGAAAAGAGCTTTCCTACAACAATATCAAAGATGCAGATGCGGCTCTTCAAATTGTACGTGAATTCTCAGAGCCGGCCGCTGTGGCTGTGAAGCACATGAACCCATGTGGTGTTGGTACAGGAGAAACCATTGCAGAAGCATTTGATCGTGCATTTAAAGCAGATGAAACGTCTATTTTCGGCGGCATTGTTGCGCTGAACCGTGAAGTAGACAAACAAACGGCTGACGTTCTGCATACGATTTTCTTAGAAATTGTCATTGCTCCATCGTTCAGCCAAGAAGCACTTGATGTGCTAACAGCGAAAAAGAACCTTCGTCTCTTAACACTTGATGTCGATGCGGATCTTGAGAAAAAAGAAAAGCAGCTGACGAGTGTTCATGGCGGACTGCTCGTTCAGGATATCGACACGTATGGCTTAGATGAAGCGACCATCTCGATCCCGACGAAAAGAGAGCCAACTGATGACGAATGGAAAGACTTAAAGCTCGCATGGAAAGTCGTTAAGCATGTGAAATCAAATGCGATCGTTCTAGCGAAGGATCAAATGACCGTAGGGATTGGTGCTGGTCAAATGAACCGCGTCGGCTCCGCTAACATTGCCATTGAGCAAGCAGGTGAAAAGGCAAAAGGAAGTGCGCTGGGTTCTGATGCGTTCTTCCCAATGGGCGATACAGTGGAAGCTGCTGCAAAGGCAGGGGTAACAGCGATCATTCAGCCGGGCGGATCTATTCGTGATGAAGAATCGATTCAAAAGGCAGATGAATACGGCATCGCCATGGTCTTCACTGGCGTTAGACATTTCAAACATTAAGGGGATGACAGTGTGAATGTATTAATTATCGGCAGAGGCGGAAGAGAGCATACCATCGCATGGAAAGTGAATCAAAGTGAACTTGTCAGCCAAGTATTTGTCGCACCCGGCAATGATGGAATGACAGACACTGCGAAGCTTGTACCGATCGACGAAGGAGATCATGAGGCGCTAATTCGTTTTGCAAAAGAAAACGATATCGGCTTAACGATTGTCGGCCCAGAGGTTCCGTTAATTGCAGGTGTCGTCGATGCATTCGAAGAAGCAGGTCTAAAAGTATTTGGACCGAATGCAAAAGCCGCAGTCATTGAAGGCTCAAAGGAATTTGCTAAGGATTTAATGAAAAATTATGATATCCCGACAGCCGCTTATGCCACCTTCACATCGTTTGAAGAAGCAAAGGCATATGTGGAAGAAAAGGGTGCACCGATTGTCATTAAGGCCGACGGGCTCGCGGCAGGAAAAGGCGTGACAGTGGCAATGACGCTTGAAGAGGCGATTAACTGCCTGCATGACTTTTTAGAGGATGAAAAGTTTGGCGATGCGAGTGCATCTGTTGTGATCGAAGAATTTTTAACAGGTGAAGAGTTTTCACTGATGGCCTTTGTCAATGGTGAAAAAGTATATCCAATGGTAATCGCACAGGATCATAAACGGGCATTTGAAGGTGACAAAGGACCAAACACCGGCGGTATGGGTGCTTATTCACCCGTTCCACAAATTTCAGATGAAGTCGTACAAAAAGCGGTGGAAGACGTCGTCAAACCAGCAGCTCGCGCGATGGTGCAGGAAGAGCGTTCGTTTACAGGCATTTTATATGCGGGCTTAATGCTGACACCAGAAGGCTCTAAGGTCATTGAGTTCAATGCACGCTTTGGCGACCCTGAAACGCAAGTAGTGCTTCCTCGTCTTGAATCAGATCTAGTTCAAGTCTTCCTAGACATTCTAGATGGAAAAGATGTGGACTTGCAGTGGAAAGACACAGCCGCTGTCAGTGTCGTTCTTGCATCAGAAGGATACCCGGAAGACTACGCAAAAGGCACACCAATCGGTGCTTTGCAAACAACGGTCTCTGATGTCGTCACCTTCCACGCAGGAACAAAAAAGGAAAACGATCAATTCGTCACAAATGGCGGCCGTGTAGCAAATGTGACCGCATTTGACGACACATTTGAAGCGGCAAGATCAAGAGTGTATGAAGCGGTTGAAGAAATCATTCAGCCAGGTTTATTTTATCGCCGTGACATTGGCGCCCGTGCGCTGAAGGCTGCGGGGAAAACTACATGATTATACTAGACTCTCTCACTATGTGAGTGGGTCTTTTTTTATATTATAAAACTCACAGATAAACCTTAAAATTACTTTAAATGTATAAAAAAACCTTTTTATTTTCATTTTAATGTTATAAATTTAATATATTACAAAGGGAGGTATAATAATGAAAAAAGTGATTTCATCAGTTCTTCTAGTTCTCGTATTAGTAAGCTCAGCTTTTGCTATTCCTGCACCAACTTCTGCTAAAGAATTTGGTTCTATCAATCTTAATAAGGTTCATAATTTAGGTAAAACAGGAAATACCAAAATTGAAAAAATTTCATATGATCAATATGTTAAGGAAGTATCCAAATCAAGGGGTATCTCTAAGAAAGAAGTTCAAAAATCTTCTACAAATTTATCAAAGAAACAATTTAGTACAGCTGCAACAAAATACAGTATGCATAAAATGACAATTGTTCAGGATGTAGGTTTTTTATATCAACCTAAAGTTCAAATTTATGCTTGGACATATGCGAGTGGATCATTTGTACAATTTAAATATATTGAAGATATAGACTTAGACAGATATTCTAGCCTTGGTTCAAAACATTTTGCTGGTAAAGTTAAAGCAAAAATAACTTCTCCAACTGCTATTTGGTGGTATGTAAATGGAGACTTCTATAATAATGGAACCACTAATGTATCAATAAGTGGAAGTGGTTCTGCAGCAGTAAAAGGGGTAACAGTAACTGGTAGTTTCTCAGTTTCTAAATCTTCAAATCATTATAAATATTGGAATAATAGTGGTACTAAACATCGTTAATTATAGAAATTATTTTCTGAAATTTTCGAGAAAATTGGTTTAATCAAAACACCTTTCTATCTAACGAGATGGAAAGGTGTTTTTTCTTCTTTTGATGATTAGAAGGGATAAAGCCCGAATATGGAGAAGTGTTATTGGATGACCCATTCACGAGGAGGCAACATGGAATTTAAGGCAATTATTCTCTTTGCAATATTCATGATCATTTTATTTCTCATAAACATAAATAACATTATGTTATTTGCCATTAAACACAATAAAATGAAAAAAGCTTCAGCCATTAGTTATATGATCCTATCCATTTTTTCTGGTATTGCTATTTCTTCATTTTTAATTTGGAAGTTTTTCATTAGCTAAGAGGGGAATGAGTGTATGGTGCAATTGAAGAAACTTGCAAACGAGCGTTTTTCTGCTTTGATCTGTATGGATCCATTCAATGAGCGAATTCGTTTGGATGACTATAGCGGCAGGGTGCAGGATGTGATTCAGTCCGTGCTTCAGGAAGCGGCGGACTGCAAGGCGTCTAAGGTTATTGTAAAAGTAAGGCGCGAGCATATGCTTCTTTTTTTAGCAAAAGGCTTTCGGCTTGAAGGGGTGTTTTCTCATTATTTTCTCGGAAGTGATGCATACGGCATGTCGCTCTTTCTGACCGAAGATCGAATGAACAGCCCATTTTGGTTGAAGGAAGATGAAATCGTTGCGTCTATTCAAGAAAAGCCGATTAAAAAAGACCAAGGCGTGTGGCAGGATGAGTATGTGATGAGGAAAGCCGGTCCAGAGGATGTGCACAAGCTGGCAGCGCTCTATGATACGGTCTTTGAAACGTACCCCACGCCAATGAATGAGCCAGATTACATCCGAAAGGTAATGGAGGAAGGGACGGTTTTTTATGCCGTTGAACATGACGGTCAACTTGTAAGTGCCGCATCCGCTGAAATCAATGTACCGTATGGTCATGCAGAACTAACAGATTGTGCAACCCTTCCCACATACAGAAAACTAGGATTCATGCATCATTTGATTCTAGCCCTCGAACAAGAGCTTCAATCCATGCACATTTATGTCTTTTATTCTCTTGCCCGTGCACTGTCCTATGGAATGAATCAAGTATTTTATCAGCTCGGCTATACATACACTGGGCGCTTTCAAAACAACTGCTATATTTTTGACAAAATTGAAGATATGAATCTATGGGTCAAAACGCCAAATGAATCATGAAATGGTTCTCATCTGATCAAGAAGACCAGATAGGCGGTACGCCATGATACTTAGCTGCAGCTTCATCCGATCATCAGTGGATTTGAGGCTGCAGCCTGTTCTCGTTTCAATTTGTTTCAACCGGTAGCTTAACGTATGTCGATGAATAAATAATTCCCCCGCGGATTTTTGAATATTTTCATTGTGTGCCAAATACACTTCGAGTGTATGAATCAGGTCAGCCCCTTGTTTTTTCGTATAAAGCAGAGGGCTTAACAGCTCCACGTAAAAGTCATGCAAATTCATTCCTGCTTCGTTCATTTCAAGCAGCATGCCATATAGGCCGAGCTTCTGACAATGAATGATGCTTTCGTCTGTCTTTAAAAGAGGAAGAAGCCTTGCTGCATACTGGGCTTCTTTTGCACTTTTGGCAAAGAGACTGATCTGGTCATAAGCTCTTCCGATGCCAATCACAATGGGATGGACTGGGAAAAAATAAGACCAAGTGCTGCGGCATTCTTCTGATGCGCTGTACCACTCTGATTCTTGAAACGTTTTCTTCCCGGCGGGTGTCAGGACGAAAATGGAATCAAGTCTTGCCTTTAGTAAAAAAGGGATATGTCTGCGTTCAAAAATGGATGTAAGCAATTGAGAGAGGCGCTGCACCATCTGGTGATCGAGCTGCGTGTGCTGATGCTGAAATTGAAAGTAGATGACGACCTGTTCCTCACTCATATCATATTGCAGCTTTCTTGCTTGTTCGATGACATAGCTTTCTTCTGTGTATTGCTGCTGCAGCATGTCATCTAACAAATGTCCCTGCATTTGGTTTTCTGTATCTTGAATGGCTTTTTGTTTCAGCCATTCAATGGCATACACCGCCCCGGCATGCTCGATGGCAATCGCATCGAGATGATGCCACATCTCCTTTTTCTTTAAAGCCACAATAAACCCGAAAATATCGCCCATTGCAATCACGGGGCACGTAGCCAGAACAAACGCACCGCATGTGTCATAGATGAGCCTCCCTTTCTCCTCTGCCTGCTTCAGAAGTGGAGCGGTTTCAATTGGTTCGTCATCTATTAGAAAGCCAAAAGCAGGAGAATACGTTACGTGATCTGTTTCGAGATGAGCCGCTGTTTGGTGCAAAAACACATCAAGAACGACGATATTTGCCGCAGTAAGATGTGCCAGTTCATCCGTAATTTGCGTGACATTTTTATTGCTCACATTTAAATGGGTCAGTCTTTGATGAATCGCTGAAGAATATTTGAGTTGATGTAGCTGACTGCTAACGATTTGCTCTAGGACGGCTTTTGTAATGTCTGAAAAATTGACGTGCGGCGGAATTTCAATGAGCGGAATGCCGCTTTTTTTGGCTGCCTTAATCAGTGAGGCAGGAATCTCTGTTAAGTAGACGCCCTTATAAATGGCAATGGCTGATAGTCGACGGGATTGAATCAATTCTTCAAGGCGAGCGCATCTTTCTTTATTTTCTGCAAGCCCAAACCCGGTTGTGACGAGTAATTCCCCTTCGGACAGTCTGGAAGTGTCCTCGATAATCTCCACAATGGTTACCCACTGAATGAGGCGGTCCAGTCCATTTTCTCCAGCAAGCAGTTTGGTTTCTTTCATCATATCGAGCGAGAGTGCATCTTTGACGAGAATCGCCATAGACTCATGACCTCCTTTTGAACACTCTTATACATCATGTATAAAAAACACGTGTGAAATTCGGGCATGTGTCGAATGGAGGATGACTGCCCTCTTGATTAAGCTAATCTTATAACAAGTATACAAAATTTTCTTGCGATTCATGTAAAAAGAAAGAGACAGCTGCTGATAAGAGAGGGAGGAATGACAAAGTGGAGACCCGGGATTACCTAATCAAACCGATGTTGAATCAGCAATATCCTGTGGCTGTGAGAGGAGAGGGGATTTATTTATATGATCGGGACGGAAAAAAATATATAGACGGCTCATCGGGGGCAGTCACGGCAAGTATTGGACATGGCATACCAGATATTATTGAAGCGATGACCGAGCAAGCGAAAAAGGTGAGCTTTACGTACAGGTCACAATTTACAAATGAACCAGCGGAAGAACTTGCGTATGAATTGAGTACACTTTGCCCAGGTAACCTGAACTGGTCTTTTTTTGTAGGAAGCGGATCAGAGGCAACGGAGACAGCTATGAAAATGGCGATTCAGCATTGGCAGGAGCAGGGAAAGGCAGAAAAGAATCACATCATATCAAGATGGATGAGTTATCACGGCATCACACTTGGTGCACTGTCGATGTCCGGTCATATTGCGAGGAGAGAGCGCTTTGAACCACTGCTTGAAAAACACCCGGTGCTGTCTCCGCCCTATAACTACCGGTCATGGCTGCCAAAAGAAGAAAGCAAGCAGGTCGAGTGGTATGTCCAGGAATTTAAGACTGTCATTCAGCGTATAGGAAAAGAGAGGATTGCCGCATTCATTACAGAACCGATTGTTGGAGCAGCGGGAGCGGCGCTTGTTCCGCCAGACGGATATTTCGAGGCGATGAAGCGTGTCTGCGAAGAAAACGAGATTTTAATGATTGCAGATGAGGTCATGACAGGCTTTGGACGAACTGGGAAAATGTTTGCGATGGAGCATTGGGGTGTCGTACCAGATATCATGGTTCTCGGAAAAGGAATGAGTGCAGGCTATTCACCGATTGCGGCCGCCGTTTCAGCGGATCATGTGATTGCGCCGATTCTCAGTGGTTCAGGCTCTGTGATGGCTGGCCACACATATAGTGCCAATCCGCTTTCAGCAGCCGTTTCACTTGCGGTCATTCGGTATATGAAAAAACATCAGCTGGCCGAACGGGCTGATCTTTCTGGGCGATACCTGATGAATGCTTTAAAAGAACTGCAATTAACACATTCCATTATAGGAGATGTGAGAGGGAAGGGATTGCTCATTGGCATTGAGTTTGTCGCAGATCGTTTATCCAAAACGCCATTTCCTGCACATGCCCAGATGACCAATCTTGTCGTTGAAACGTCAAAGCAAAACGGATTGCTCGTGTATCCCGCAAGCGCTGGAGAGGATGGAGTGGGCGGCGCAGCTGTCATGATTGCACCGCCGCTTTCTATTACGCAGCAGGAGATGGATGAACTTATTTATATATTTGGGCAGACCATCACGCAGGTCGAACAAGAAGTCATCAATCGAGGGTTTTTCCCATCTGCTATGTAGGGGAGGAAGGAACATGAACAAAACGGTGGGCTTTGATGAAGTGATTAAGCGATTGAAAGATGGGATGACCATCATGTTTGGCGGTTTTGGCGGCGTGGGTTCACCACCATCGTTGATTGATGCCATTTTGGAAGCAAATATTCAAGATCTGACATTGATCGGAAATGATGCAGGCTTTCCCCAAATTGGCGTGGGCCGACTTATTACAGAAGGAAGAGTCAAAAAAATCATCGCTTCTCATATTGGTTCGAATCCGATTGCCGGTCAGAAAATGCAGGCAGGTACATTAGACGTTCTTTTTTACCCGCAGGGCATCCTTGCAGAAAAGATCAGAGCAGGCGGGATGGGGCTGGCGGGCATTGTGACAGATGTCGGAATGGATAGTCTGAACCTTGAGGAGAAACAATTGGTTCCGTTAAATGGGAAAAATTATATTTTTGAGCCTGCGCTCACGGCGGATATTGCCATCGTCAATGCCTATAAAGCGGATGAAGCGGGAAATCTGATTTTTGATAAAAGTGCACGAAATACAAACCCGCTTGTCGCCATGGCAGGGGATTGGACCATTGCGGAAGCAGAAGAGATTGTGCTGGTGGGACAGCTTCATCCAGAAGAAATCGTGACGCCGGGTGTATTTGTGAACCAGATCGTGCAATCAAAAGGAGTGAACTGGACATGGGCATGGGAGACATCGATTTAAGACACCGCATTGCCAAAAGAGCGGCACAGGAAATTGAAGATGGCATGATTGTGAATCTTGGGATCGGCATCCCGACCCTAGCGGCCGATTACATCCCCGCACATTACGAGGTGTGGCTGCATGCAGAAAACGGCATTATGGGGGCAGGAGCCTCGCCCCTGCAAGGGGAAGAAGATCCGAATTTGTGCAATGCCGGCGGTTTTCCCATTACGTTAATAAAAGGCGGCTCCTACATGGATAGCACGACGGCTTTTGGCATTATCCGAAAAGGGATGCTTGATATGACGATTTTGGGTGCACTTGAAGTAAGCAGTCAGGGGGATCTTGCCAATTGGATTGTACCGGGTAAAAGAGTGCCTGGTATGGGCGGAGCGATTGAACTGGCGCAAAAAGCGAAAAAGGTGGTGGTGGTGATGAGCCATCTGGATAAACAAGGTCGATCTAAAGTGAAATCGGCTTGTACACTGCCCTTAACCGCTAAATCTTGTGTCGATTTGATTATTACCGATATGGCGGTGATCGAGGTTAAGTCTCAGCTACTCATTTTGCGTGAAGTCATGCCGCCGTTTCAGCCGGAAGATGTTATGAGGGCGACAGAAGCTCCTTTAATATTAGCGCCTGATGTCAAATCTGTTGTGTAGAAAGGATGACCAACTTGCAGCCAATCACACGTATCAGAAACTGGATGAAAGAGCATCAGGAGGAAGCCATTACACTTCTTCAGCAAATGGTGCAATGCGAGAGCACACAAGGAAATGAACAGGAAGTACAAAACATCGTGGCCAATAAGCTGTCGGCCATAGGCTTTGATGTAGATGTTTGGGAAATCGGCGGCGAGGAGTTACTGGAACATCCTTATTTTTATTCCCCTCGCCGTTCTTTTAAAGGAAGTCCTAATGTTGCTGGACGATTGAAAGGAAAAGGCAATGGAACATCCATTTTATTAAATGGGCACGTAGATGTTGTCCCAGAAGGAGATGCGAAACAATGGACATATCCGCCATACAGCGGGCATATCATAAATGGGAGACTTTATGGACGCGGGGCAACAGATATGAAAGGCGGGAACGTTTCTTTACTCTTTGCCCTTGAGGCACTGCATGCGCTTCAGATTCCGCTGAAAGGAGATGTGGTGTTTCATAGCGTGGTTGAAGAGGAAAGCGGCGGGGCAGGCACACTTGCAGCGATACTGAAAGGATACACAGCAGATGCTGCAATCATTCCAGAACCAAGTCATATGAAAATCTTTCCGATTCAGCAAGGGTCAAAGTGGTTCAGACTGCATATTAAAGGAAGGGCGGCTCACGGCGGAACAAGGTATCACGGCGTTTCCGCTATTGAAAAGAGTACCCTGGTTCTTTCTCATATAGCGGCACTAGAAGAAGAAAGAAATCATCGAATAACGGAGCCACTATTTCAGCATATCCCGATTCCGGTCCCCATCAACATTGGGAAAATTCAAGGCGGTGATTGGCCGTCTTCTGTTGCAGACCTTGTCACAATGGAAGGCAGACTCGGTGTGATGCCGGGTGAGACGGTGGAACAGGCAGAGAAGGAACTAGAGAATTGGATGGCGGGACTTGGGGAGAAAGATGAATGGTTCCAAGAACATCCTGTAGAGGTCGAATGGTTTGGTGCAAGATGGCTCCCGGGGTCAATTGATACAGATCATCCGCTCTTAGGTCTATTGAAGGAACAATATGAAGAGGTATTAAAGCATCCGCCAAAGGTGGAAGCTGCCCCTTGGGGAACAGATGGCGGATTACTGTCACAGGCAGCAGGTATCCCGATCATTGTGTTTGGACCTGGAACAACGGAGCTTGCCCATTATCCGAATGAATTCATTGATATAGAGCATGTCATCGAAGCAGCAGAAATTATTGCGGGCACGATCGTGAAATGGTGTGAAGCAGCTGATTGATGAGCGCACAAAAAAAGAAGGCTGTCTCACTCAGCCTTCTCTTTATGTGTGTACTGCTGCTCACACATATAGGTCACTGGACAAAAACGAAGAATACCAGAGCCCAATTTCATACCGCCAAACATGATGCCAATAAGCAGCATTTTACTCCAAGGTTTTCTAGCATATAAAGATCCAGCCACTGTACATATCGTCATTCCGCAGGCAATTCTCATGAGCGCTTCCATTAAGCCAAGATTAGGTTTCATTGAAGGTAATTCTCCTTTTTTAAATTATTTTAAGTGTGATTTCAAGAAATTGTAACGTTTCATTAATGCGTAACGTGGTTCGTTATGTTACGATAGGGCTAATACAAATGAAGGAGAGTATGTGAATGTCCGAACGTACTTTTAATTGGAGAAACAATGACATCCGCACACAAATCGATGTAGTCGACTCAAAAATAGTTCCAACACTCCTTTTAACGAATGGACTCGTGCTAAACCCGTTTTTGAAACAATGGGTGAAGGCAAATATTTGGATACATGATGATCGAATTGTTTATGTCGGAGCAGAGCTTCCTCAAAATAAATCAGCTAAACGTGTGATTGATTGTGAAGGGAAATACATTGTGCCGGGGTATATTGAGCCTCACGCGCATCCGTTCCATATTTATAATCCCCAATCACTTGCAGAATATGTGTCTCAATTTGGCACAACAACGATGGTCAGCGATAACTTATTTCTTCTTTTGCAGAGCCATGAAAAGAAAGCGCTTTCCACTTTGTGTGAATTAAAAAAGCAGCCATTTCAGTATTTCTGGTGGTCCAGATACGATCTTCAAACCGAAGTAAGGTATGAAGATGAGATGCTTCCAATTAACTATCGCAAGGAATGGATTGATCATCCGGATGTCCTTCAAGGCGGCGAATTAACAGGCTGGCCTAGATTAATGGACGGTGATGATCTCATTTTATATTGCATGCAAGAAACGAAGAAGCAGAGAAAACGAATAGAAGGGCATTTTCCCGGAGCTTCTGAGAAAACGCTAACAAAAATGAAGCTGTTTGGAGCGGACAGTGATCATGAAGCGATGAATGCAGATGATGTGTTGAAACGCTTGTCTCTTGGCTACCATGTTTCCCTGCGTCATTCTTCCATCCGCCCAGATTTAGTGAACATATTAAGAGAATTGCATGAGCGTGACTTCAGACACTATGATCACTTTTTCTATACAACAGATGGGTCAGCACCTCATTTTTATGAAGAAGGCATGATCAATCGTTTAATTTCAATTGCCCTTAAAGAAGGTGTGCCTATCATGGATGCGTACAATATGGCGACCTTTAATATTGCGAAATACTATCAAATTGATGACCTATTAGGCGTTGTCGGTCCTGGGCGCTTGGCCTCTTTGAATATTTTAGATGATCCGATGAACCCAAATCCTGAGACGGTTATTTCTAAAGGCGTGATTCTTAAATTAGAAGGGAAGAACCAGCATCAATTTCAAGAGACAGAATGGGAAAATGGCGGGCTCGAGCCGCTAGACTTAGGCTATGATCTGACGATGAGCGACTTGCAATTCTCTATGCCGCTTGGGGTCAAAATGAGAAATGCCGTCATCATGGAGCCTTATACAGTGGAGATTGATAACTCTGTGAACCAGCTGTCATGTGACCATGATCAAAGCTTCTTTAGCCTGATTGATCGAAAAGGCGAGTGGCGTGTGAATACAATGCTAAAAGGCTTTGCAAACAAGGTACAAGGGTTTGTCAGCTCATTTTCAACGACTGGTGACATTTTAGTCATCGGGAAAAATAAAGACGATATGATGCTGGCTCATAAGCGAATGAAAGAAATCGGCGGAGGGATCGTACTCACAGAGAACGGAAAGATTTTGCATGAAATCCCGCTGCAATTATCAGGCTGTGCATCAGCTGAATCGTTTGAGACGGTTCTTCAGCAGGAGCAAACCTTACGTGAGCTGCTCATTGAGCGCGGGTATCCATTTGACTGTCCGATTGATACACTTGTCTTTTTCCAAAGCACACATTTGCCGTATATTCGAGTGACACCAAGAGGAATATTTGATGTCATGAAAAAAACTGTACTCTTTCCGTCTATAATGCGTTAAAATATAACAGAGTGGAGCTGTATCATCTTTGCCTGATTTCTGGCCGCTGTTATAGGGCAGAAGTGAGTAAAGGATCTCTTCGCTGCTAACATATGGTGACAAAGCAGAGGGCTTTGACATGACGAATGAAGTGTCCTAATTGTAAAATGAATCTGTCGGTTACGCTGGCCGGCCAACATATTTTGATTGATCAAGTAAGGCGGGGCGAAGGTTTGTCGTCTCGCCGAGCTTTCTACACATACTGTTTTTTAGGGCAGACCTAACAGAGCAGAAGTGTTCTCGATATCGGAAGCAAACAAGTTTGTCAGATTGTCGCACAAGGAATATGACAAAACTTGTCGAATTTGTTTACGATAAAGAAGCTTCGGCTTACGAAAGAACCTGATGGCATTTTCAGCGTAGAACCAAACCTGTCATGATTCGTTCAAAGCTCATTGCTGAGGTTGAAAAAAATGAGTCAGGAAAGATACCGCTTTCTCTAAGAGTTTCATGCGAAACGGTGTGCCAATAGTAAAGGAGAAGATGTATAAAGATGCAAATTGATAAATTAAGGGGCAAAAGCTTAGATCAGTTATTCAACTCCATCTTATCCCTTAAAGACCTGGAAGAATGCTATCGATTCTTTGATGACTTGTGTACCATCAATGAAATCCAATCTTTATCACAGCGTCTTGAAGTAGCGCGTATGCTTCGCGAGGGAAACACGTATCATAAAATTGAAACGGAAACAGGTGCAAGTACAGCCACCATCTCACGTGTCAAACGCTGCTTGAACTACGGCAATGATGCCTATACAATGGCACTTGACCGCATAGCAGAGCAGCAATCAACGGACGAAACAAAATAAAGCAGCTTTTACTGCAAACAATCCTGGTCACGAAAATGGATTTGTTTGCAGTTTTTTTATGTAGATCGCTGTGAAAATTCCCTTTTGATCTGCAATAATGAAATAAATATGTGGACAAAAGCACCAAAGGCGTAAAATCACGAAAAGCTCTTGTTGAAATGTTTGCATACTAACCTATTAAAAAGAGCCGTCATATCAAAAGCGGCTCTGTTTTCAATCATCAGCTATTGGACGTTTTGGTATTCTTTTTTTTCATCAAGTAAACTACTTCTGAGATAATGACTACGGGTATTACAACAAAAATACCAACACCGATCATGGTATTCCAAGGCATGTTTACTCTCTCCTTTCATTAAAGGTTCATATTTCACTTGTTTGACCATTTTCTTTTCGGAAAATAATATGTTTCTCATTAAAATGAATAGGCGATTCAATGCCAGCTGCTGCGCATAAATTAAACAATCCTTCTCTAAGTGACAGGATATAATTGCAGACTCGGTATTTCTTTTCTTCAATGGATAAGCCCTTTTGCAGCTTTGGATCAGTGGTCGCAACACCTACTGGACATTTATTCGTGTGGCACACTTGCGCCCGAATGCAGCCGACTGAAAACATCAGACCTCTTGCGATATTCACAAAGTCCGCACCCATGGAAAGGGCAATTGCAATTTTATCAGGAGAAAGAAGTTTACCAGAAGCAAACAGCTTGAGTCGATCTCGAACCCCATATTCCTTCAAGATTTGATGGACCATTGGCAGTGCGGTGAAAATGGGCAGGCCTGCGGAATCGGCCAATTCATGAAAGGACGCCCCAGTGCCGCCTTCTCCGCCATCAATCGTAATGAAATCAGGGTGCTTTCCGCTTTTTTTCATATAGAGAGCAAGCTCCTCAATGTCTTCCTTATGTCCGACCACAAGCTTGATTCCAACTGGCTTTCCGCCAATGCTTCGCAGTTGTTCAATGAAATCAAACATGTCAGGAATAGAGTTGAACATCTCAAACCGGTTTGGGCTGTCAATTGATTGATGAGGCGGTAATTTGCGGATTTGGGCAATTTCTTCTGTGACTTTTTCTCCGTCAATGTGACCGCCGCGTGTTTTCGCTCCTTGTGCCAGTTTGAGATCAAAGGCTTTTACTTCATCATGTTCACTTTTTTTCTTAAACTCTTCGAATGAAAATGCGCCATCCTCCGTTCGAACCCCAAATAGACCAGGACCAATCTGGCAAATAATATCGGTGCCGCCTTTCAAGTGGTAAGGGGAAAGGCCACCTTCACCTGTGTTCATCCACGTGCCGCCAGCCATTTTTAAGCCGGAGGATAGAGCGGTAATCGCCCGGTCGCCTAAGGAGCCATAGCTCATGGCTGATTGACCAATGAGTCCCTTGACGCGGAAGGGTTTTTGACACGTATGTTCACCAATGACTTGCACATCCTCTTCGTGGAGAAAATAAGGCTTTGCTTCGACTTCTTTCACATGTTCACTTCTTCGCAGTAGATTGTCTTGATCAATCTCATACACTTTTGTTTGAATGTTTTCTGATTGATCGATACGTAACTCATCTCGCTGTTTTGGAAACAGGACGTTACGAATATAATAACCAGGCTTGTCAAAATCTCGTTTTGACCCAAATCCCATGGTACGGCTTTTGTATTTTCCGGACATGACAGCTTGTTCATATTCCCTTCTTGAAAAAGGAAGTTCCTCTCGGTCATTAAGAAAGAGGTACTGGCGAAGCTCTGGTCCTATTTTTTCAAAAATGAACCGCAGTTTTCCAATGACCGGATAATTTCGCAGAACAGAATGCTCTTCTTGTTTCTCATCTCTCATCCAAATCCATATGAGTAGAATCATGGGTACAATCAAACAAATAACGATTAGTGCGCCTATGACAATGAAAGCTGCTGTCACATACATCCCCTCTTTTCTCTTTCATTGCTGTTGTTATTCCACCTTTTGTGCAAAGAGAAACCACATGACAGGCTCAACATATTGTGACGTTTAGAAATAAAAAGGCGGGGTAACTTAAAAATAAGATCAAATGGGGAGGGAGCATACATGAATAAGCGTCCATACGTACTTGCTGGATTAGGGGTTGGAGGTGCTGTGTTATTAGCGGTTAAAAATAAACAGCATCTGAAAAAATGGGTCAGCATGTGCCGGTCAAATGAAAAGGTGCCTGACAAAGCCGGACACCCTGATCCGTTAGATATTCAAGATAACAAGATGGTCGATGAAGGGGCTATGACATCTGTCCATTATTTTAATGAAGTGAGACAATAGTTTTAAAAAAAACCGTTTTGAATCAATCAAAACGGTTTTTCTTATGTTGGCGGCTCGACCTGTTGAAAACCGATCAATCCTTGATCATGAGGTTTTCTAAGCCTGAAAAATAATAGGTTGAGCGCACATCATGGTCTGTAAAACGTATATGGAGTGAAAACATCCTCAAAACCTCTCCTGTGAAAGTGAGCTTTTTTTGAGCCGTTCCTCAGCAGGTGCAACGAAAATCCCCGCCACTCATTTTCAAAAGAATGAAACTTTTAGCTGAAGGAGGTTACCCGTTTTTTGCGGTGCCTGATTTTGTTATAATATTTAAATGGAATGAAACGAATGGAGGAACGTTTTTCATGTATGATGTTACCGAGTGGAAGCATGTCTTTAAACTCGATCCAAATAAAGAGATATCCGATGAACAGCTCGAAGCGATTTGTGAATCTGGTACGGATGCCATTTTGATTGGTGGTAGTGACAATGTGACAGAGGACAACGTGCTGCAACTCATGTCAAAGGTGCGCCGCTTTCTTGTGCCATGTGTGCTTGAAATCTCGACACATGAGATGATTGTGCCGGGCTTCGATCTGTATTTCATCCCCACTGTGTTAAACAGCGCTCATCCTGATTGGATTGTTGGGCTTCATAAGGATGCGATGAAGGAATACGGTGATCTGATGTCAATGGAAGAGATTGTGCCGGAAGGATATGTCATCTTAAACGAAGAGTGTAAAGCGGCGAAGCTGACAGAGGCAAATACGGCACTGGATATAGATGACGTAAGGGCATATGCGAGAGTGGCAGAGCACTTGATGAAACTGCCTATTTTTTACCTAGAATACAGCGGGACGCTTGGAGACATAGAGCTTGTGAAAGAAACAAAAGCAGTGCTTCATGAAACGGTTCTATTTTATGGCGGCGGCATTGAGAATGAAGAGCAGGCAAAAGACTTCGCGCAGCATGCAGACGTGGTCGTTGTTGGAAACGTCATTTATGATAATTTCAAAGAAGCGTTAAAGACAGTCGATGCAGTGAAAAAGTCATCATAGTCAAACAAGACGAAACGGGTTAAAATAGAACATAAGTTCGAATTGGCGGTGAATGGAATGAATGAAATATCGAATCATCTATTAGAAGGACTGAATGATGCGCAGAAGGAAGCGGTCAAAGCGACAGACGGTCCGCTGCTGCTAATGGCAGGAGCAGGTAGTGGAAAAACACGGGTGCTCACGCATCGAATTGCCTACTTAATGGCAGAAAAGCATGTGGCTCCGTGGAACATTTTAGCGATTACATTTACGAATAAAGCAGCACGTGAAATGCGTGAACGTGTCCAAGCGATTTTAGGGCCCGGTGCAGATGACATTTGGATCTCGACGTTTCATAGTATGTGTGTCCGGATTTTAAGACGCGATATTGATCGAATTGGTGTGAATCGCAATTTCTCCATATTAGACACATCTGATCAGCTTTCTGTGATTAAAAACATTTTAAAAGAACGAAATATTGATCCGAAAAAGTTTGATCCACGCAGTATTTTAGGATCGATCAGCAGTGCAAAAAACGAACTCATTGATGCAGAAGAATACGCAAAAACAGCCGGTGACTTTTACGATCAAGTCGTCAGTGACGTATATACAGATTATCAAAAACGATTACTCAAAAACCAGTCACTCGATTTTGACGATTTGATTATGATGACGATCAGACTGTTTGAGCGAATTCCTGAAGTATTAGAGCATTACCAGCGTAAATTCCAATACATTCATGTGGATGAGTATCAGGATACGAACAGAGCGCAGTACATGCTCGTGAAATTGCTGGCTCAGCGCTTTCAAAATATTTGTGTCGTCGGTGACTCAGACCAATCAATCTATCGCTGGCGCGGAGCAGATATCACGAACATTCTCTCCTTTGAAAAGGATTATCCAACGAGTCAAGTGATTCTGCTTGAACAAAATTACAGATCAACGAAACGCATTTTGCACGCTGCAAATACGGTGATCCAAAACAATGCAAATCGTAAGCCAAAAAACCTTTGGACAGAAAATGACGAAGGAGCGAAGATTGCTTATTATCGAGCAGATAATGAATTTGGCGAGGGTCAGTTTGTCGCAGGAAAGATTCGCCAGCTTCATCAAAGCGGAAAGCGAAAATTATCTGATGTTGCGATCCTCTATCGAACGAACGCTCAGTCACGTGTCATAGAGGAAACGTTAATGAAGGCTAACATTCAATACAACATTGTCGGTGGCACGAAGTTCTATGACAGAAAAGAAATCAAAGACATTTTGGCGTACCTACGCCTTGTGGCAAACCCAGATGACGATATTAGTTTTATGCGCATTGTCAACGTACCAAAGCGCGGAATTGGGGCGACCTCTGTTGATAAAATTGCCGCATATGCAGAAATGAATGATCTCTCTATGTTCGAAGCACTTGGTCAGGTGGATTTCATTGGACTCAGTGCAAGGGCAGCCAATGCACTTGATGAGTTCAAACAGCTCATTGATCAAATGACAAACATGCAGGAATATCTATCTGTCACAGAATTAACGGAAGAGATCTTAGAGAAAACAGGCTACCGTGAAGCGCTGAAGATCGAAAAAACGATTGAAGCCCAAAGCCGTTTAGAGAATATTGATGAGTTTCTATCTGTCACAAAGAACTTTGAAGAACAAAATGAAGACAAATCACTTGTCACCTTCCTGACAGACCTCGCTCTTGTGGCAGACATTGATAAGCTGGATGAGAATGAGGAAGAAGATCAGGATGCCGTTATTTTAATGACCCTTCACGCAGCAAAAGGGCTGGAATTCCCGGTTGTGTTCTTAATGGGGATGGAGGAAGGCGTCTTCCCGCACAGTCGTTCATTAATGGAAGATGCAGAGATGGAAGAAGAGCGCCGCCTTGCTTACGTAGGGATCACACGGGCCGAAGAAGAGCTTTATTTATCAAGCGCTAAGATGAGAACATTATTTGGCCGGACGAACATGAACCTTGAATCAAGATTCATTAGAGAAATACCAGCTGATTTATTGGACAACCTAAATGAGAAAAAAGAAACGAAAACACCGTTTGGCCAAACAAGAGAAAGACCGCAAAGACGGGGCCCTGTTTCACGTCCGCAAACGCAAACCATTCAAAACACAGGCGGCGGCAGTATTGGCTGGGCTGTGGGAGATAAAGCTGCTCATAAAAAATGGGGCGTTGGAACGGTTGTGAGTGTGAAAGGCAGCGGAGACAGCACAGAGCTTGATATTGCGTTCCCAAGCCCGACAGGCATTAAGCGGCTCCTCGCAGCATTTGCGCCAATCGAGAAGCAATAAATCTATAGAAGTGATAAAACGGATGAAGTGAAAGGAAGAAGCAGATGGATAAAGAAGCAGCGAAACGCCGGATCGAGGAACTGCACCAGATTTTGAATCAATACAACTACGAATATCACACACTGGATCGTCCAAGTGTTCCTGACGCTGAATATGATGCGCGGATGCGTGAGCTGATCTCTCTAGAGGAAGAACACCCTGATTTAAAAGCAGCGGATTCACCCTCGCAAAGAGTAGGAGGCGCTGTTTTAGACGCCTTTCAAAAGGTACGTCACGGCACGCCGATGCTCAGCCTTGGCAATGCGTTTCATGAACAGGATCTTCTTGATTTTGACCGCCGGGTTCGTCAGGCAGTCGGTGACGACGTCGCTTACAATGTTGAGCTGAAAATTGACGGACTCGCTGTTTCTCTCCGTTATGAAAATGGGGTGTTTGTTCGAGGTGCCACGCGTGGTGATGGGACAATTGGTGAGGATATTACCGAAAACCTTAAGACCATTCGTTCGATTCCGCTCAAAATCAATCGTCCTCTGTCGATTGAAGTGAGAGGCGAGGCATTTATGCCCAAACCTTCTTTTGAAGCATTAAATGAAATAAGATTACAAAACGAAGAAGAACCGTTTGCCAACCCGCGTAATGCGGCTGCCGGCTCACTTCGTCAGCTTGATACGAAAATTGCAGCGAAACGAAATCTGGATATCTTCGTCTACAGTATAGCGGAGCTTGATGAAATCGGTGTCGACACGCAAAGTGCAGGACTTGATCTTCTCGATGAGCTTGGTTTTAAAACGAACAAAGAAAGACGGACGTGTCAAACAATTGAAGAAGTGATCGACCTCATTGAAACACTGAAAACAAAGCGTGCGGATTTCTCATATGAAATTGATGGCATTGTCATTAAAGTCAATTCATTGGCTCAGCAGGAAGAACTAGGCTTCACAGCAAAAAGTCCAAGGTGGGCGATTGCGTACAAGTTCCCTGCTGAAGAAGTCGTGACGAAACTGCTTGATATTGAGTTAAATGTCGGGCGTACAGGCGTCATCACACCGACAGCGATACTTGAGCCTGTAAAGGTGGCAGGGACAACAGTGCAGCGTGCTTCTCTTCATAATGAAGATTTGATCAAAGAAAAGGATATTCGTCTTCTTGATCAAGTCATCGTGAAGAAAGCGGGCGATATTATTCCTGAAGTCGTAGGCGTCCTTGTCGATCAGCGTACAGGAGAAGAGAAGCCATTTCACATGCCGGCTGAATGTCCAGAATGTCAAAGTGAGTTAGTGAGAATCGAAGGAGAAGTAGCACTGCGGTGCATCAATCCAGAATGTCCCGCCCAAATACGTGAAGGCCTCATTCACTTTGTGTCTCGCAATGCCATGAACATTGATGGACTTGGGGAACGGGTCATTACACAGCTTTTCAAAGAACGGCTCGTGTCGCGGGTGTCTGATCTTTACCGATTAACGAAAGAGGAGCTCATTCAACTTGACCGAATGGGCGAGAAATCGGTCGATAACTTACTGCGTTCGATCGAGCAATCGAAAGAAAACTCTCTTGAACGATTACTGTTTGGACTCGGCATTCGATTTATCGGCTCTAAAGCGGCGAAGACGTTGGCGATGCATTTCGAGGATATCGATCAGTTAAAACAAGCGACGAAAGAACAATTACTCGAAGTCGATGAAATTGGTGAAAAAATGGCCGATGCAGTCGTCACGTACTTTGAGAAAGAAGAAATACTGGATCTGCTAAATGAACTTAAAGAACTTGGAGTCAATATGACCTACACAGGACCAAAGCCTGTGAAAGCAGAGGAAAGTGATTCCTACTTTGCTGGCAAAACCATTGTGCTGACCGGGAAGCTGGAGGTCATGTCTCGAAACGACGCAAAGGCGGCGATCGAAGCATTAGGCGGCAAGTTAGCAGGTAGTGTGAGTAAAAAAACAGACTTAGTCATTGCCGGTGAAGCAGCTGGAAGTAAGCTGACAAAGGCGGAAGAACTCAATATTGAAATATGGGATGAAGCCAAAATGCTCGAGGAGCTAAAGAAATAAGAGGAGTGTTTTCTATTGAAAAAGTTGCTATTGCTGCTGACAATGCTCACACTGGTATTGTCAGCGTGTGCACCTTTTGGGGGAAAAGACGAGGAAGAGGTTACACAAAAAACGGATGAAACGAAAGAAACAGCCATCATCCCAATGTACAATATCTCTGATTCGTATTACAAAATGGTGCTGCCGTTTAAAGAAGGTGCTGCAAGAGGATTAACAGCAGAGCGTCTCAATACACGCTTAGATATTGATGAATTTGAAACAGGACTGATGCGCCTGGCGACAGAATCATTTAATACAAACGACTATCTTTTCCAAGAAGGACAGCATTTAGATGAGGATACCGTTCTCAGCTGGCTGGCGCGCAAAAAAACAGGCAGTGATCTGAAAAAAGCTGAAAAAGAAGATAAAAACTTTAAGAACCTTGGATTAAACCCTGCTCTTCCAAACTCAGGTTCAACGAAGTCCAAAAACGAAAATAGTCCAATCTACTTGGCTTCGATGCTAGAGCATAATTACTTAATTCGAAAAGATAAAAACAGCTTACAGCTTGGCGGAGTCGTCATTGGTCTTGCGCTAAACTCTGTATATTATTATCGAGAAAATGTCGGAGATCCTCAACAAGAGGTAACCATCGATTCATCGAAAAATTCTAAGAAGCTTTTAGCGGAGGGGGAAAAAATCGCTGAGAAAGTCATCAAACGACTTCGTCAAATGGATGGGCTGCAAAAAGTGCCTGTCATGATCGCCCTTTATAAACAAGCACCAAAATCGTCTATCGTACCAGGAAACTTTATCGCCAAAACCGATGTGAAAGCAGGTTCATCTGATATTGGCAATTGGGATACGATCAAAGAAGAGAATGTTTTCTTCCCTTCAGATAATGCAACAAGCACCTACAAAGACGATTCAGAACGATTTGACCGCTTCAAGACAAAAGTAGAAGACTACTTCCCAAATTACACAGGTGTGGTAGGTACAGGCTTTTATAAAAACGGAAGCCTGCAAAAAATGAAAATAGAAATTCCAATGCAATTCTACGGAAAAACAGAAGTCGTAGCATTCACGCAATACTTAACAGGTGAAGTGATGGATTACTATAAGAGCACCAATATAGAAATCAACATCACATCTTCTGATCAACAAGAAGCCCTGATCACGAAAAATGCTGAAGACAAAGAACCAACCGTCCATATATATGATTAATCAAAAGCCGCCACGCCTCTAAGGCGGTTTTCTTTTCAAATAAGAGGGATTTTTTAAACGTTTGTCAAAGTATGTGAAGAAACCAAAAGGAAAGGCAGGTATGTTGATGCTCGTATAAATGCTGATAACCGTCATGTATAAGTAAATAGACGACAAAAGGAGAATCAGCATGCATAAAGAAGTAAAAGCGCGATACAATGAACAAATGGTCTTAAAGAAAGCGGCTCTATTATATGACTTTCACCCAGAACAAGTCACATTTCTAGCCGATGCAGAAAATGATGTGTATGAATATAAGGCTAAAAATGGGGTGAATTATATATTAAAAATCACCCATACCATTCGCCGTTCATGCCCGTATATTTTAGGAGAAATGGACTGGATTCGGTATTTATCTGATCATGGCATCTCAGTAGCTAAACCGGTCTTATCAGCAAGAGGAAAAGATGTTGAAGTGATTCCCGATCAAGCAGGAGGCGCTTTTTTGCTGCGTGCATATGAAAAAGCACCGGGCAGAAAAGTGACGGAAACGGATTGGAATGGACAATTGTTTCAGGCGTTAGGTGCTTATACAGGGCGCATGCATCAAGCGACCAAACAATATCAAGTGAAAGATCCTCGCTATAAGCGTCAAGAGTGGTATGAAGAAGAGCAATTAAAGCTTGAATCATATATTCCTTCTGATCAAACGGTTGTGCTGCAGCGAAAAGATGAACTGATGCAAAAGCTTCACCAGCTCCCGATATCCAAGGATGTCTATGGACTGGTGCATGCCGATTTACATCATGGGAACTTCCATTATCATCAGGGAGACATCATTGCATTTGATTTTGATGATTGTGGATATCACTGGTTTATCAACGATATGAGCATTTTGCTATACAACGTTCTATGGTATCCGGTGATTCCGTATGAGGATAAAGCTGAATTTACCGCTGAATTTATGAGCCATTTTCTCAAAGGCTATCGACAGGAGCATGAGCTTGATGACGCATGGCTGGCAACAATACCAGATTTTCTTATGCTGCGTCATATGCTTATTTATGGGCTTTTACATCAAGCATTTGATCTCCAAACACTAAGCGCTGACGAAAGCGCCATGCTGGCGCGTTTTCGAAAGGAAATTGAGGACAATATACCAGTGACGCCTTTTGACTTTCATCAGCTGGCGCAATAAAAGAAACCCCCTTGCCGTTTGAAACAGCAAGGGAGTTTTTGATACTACACCGTATCACACTTCACGCCGACAACACCTTCTAAATCTTTAATATCAAAGTACACATCGGTTGTATAGCGATCTTTATGCACACGTACGCGTACTTCCATGATCGGATAGTCCTTTTCCTTTAAATCATCAATACGTACGGAATGAATGCGAATATTGAGTGCTTTCATTTCTTTCAAAATGTCTGTCATGCGGTTGCGATCAGAAAGTGACATTCTGATGCGGATTTCTTTTTCCTGTAAGCGAATCGGTCCAATTCGCTGGAAGAGCCAAGGTAAAAATTCGACACTCACCAGAATAAAGAAAAGGCTGAGGAAGGCTTCTTTATAAAAACCTGCACCTGTTGCAACCCCAAGTCCTGCTGCTCCCCAGATCATCGCAGATGTCGTAAGACCTGAGATGACGTCATTGCTTTTACGCAGAATCACACCTGCTCCAATAAAACCAACACCAGATATAATTTGCGCCGGTAACCTGAGTGGGTCCATTTGAAGCTTAGAGACTCTAGGGAAATTGTAGGCTGCATCAATGCTGATGATGGTTAATACGCAGGAGCTGACAGCAATGACAATACACGTTTTTAAACCGAGCGGCTTTTTCTTCAGCTCGCGTTCAAGACCGATAATCAAACCGATTAAGGTGGCAACGGCTAATTTTAAGACCGTATCCCATTCAATTGTCCAAAACATGCGTATCGCTCCTTTCACTTCATGTACGTTTCACATCATGTATATGATCTTCTCACAGCCTATATGGCTGCCACAACTTCTATTTTATTCAGAAACGGGAGAAAGAAAAGCATTTTATTAAAAAATGAAGAGAGTCATCCGCTAGATGCAGATGACTCTTCACTTCTACATTATTTTGATTCTTCTTCGAGATGAGTTTCCATTTTGTGAAATAGCTGTTTTGATGCTTTTGTCGGCTTACTTGTCATTAAGCTCACAATAATTGCAGTTAAACCACTTAACGTAAAGCCAGGAATCATTTCATAGATACCTGTTGAATGGTTGAGACCTGTCGTGATCCATGTCAGAACCACAACGGCACCAACAATCATCCCGACAAGTGCCCCGTGATGATTCATCCGTTTCCAGTATAGACAAAGTAAGATAACTGGACCGAATGAAGAACCAAATCCTGCCCACGCATAACCGACGAGGTCAAGTATGGTATCACTAGGGTTGAGTGAAAGACAAAGAGCAATAACTGCCACCACTAGTACAGACATACGGCCAATCATCACAAGCTCTTTATCCGAGGCTTTCTTTCTAAAGAACGTTCTGTATAAATCCTCTGTCATCGCACTTGCTGTGACAAGCAGCTGAGAGGAAATTGAACTCATAATTGCTGCTAAAATGGCAGAAAGTAAGAATCCAGTAATGTACGGATGGAACAACACTTTAGAAAAGACGATAAAAATCGTTTCAGGGTCAGCAAGGTTCATACCCGTTTCATGTACATATGCGACACCAACTAAACCGACAGACAGTGAACCAATGACTGAAATAATCATCCAGCTCATTCCGATTCGGCGTGCTGGTTTTAAATCTTTTACGGACGTAATCGCCATAAAACGTACGATAATATGAGGCTGTCCAAAGTAACCTAGTCCCCAAGCGAGGAAGGAAATAATGCCAATGACGCTCGTTCCTCTAAAAATATCAAGCAATTTAGGGTCAATCTGTTGAATATCTTGGAATGTGGCAACAGGTCCGCCTAATTGTGTAAAGGCAACGATCGGCACGAGCACTAATGCTAAAAACATAATAGCTCCTTGGACAAAGTCCGTTAAGCTCACTGCCAAAAATCCGCCAAACAGTGTATACAAAACCACAATACTTGATGTCAAAATCAGTCCAAACATGTAATGAGCGCCGAATGCTGATTCAAATAAACGCCCGCCTGATACCATCCCAGACGATGTATACAGTGTAAAGAAGATTAAAATGATGACGGCTGAAACAGCTTTTAATAAAGCAGATGATCCTTTGAATCGTTTGTCAAAGAAATCAGGAATCGTAATAGCATCATCCGCAATTTCTGTATAAGAACGTAAACGAGGTGCAAGAATTAAATAGTTCAAGTAAGCACCGACTATTAGACCAATTGCAAGCCAGGTTGTCGATAAACCTGTTTTATACATTTCACCTGGTACACCCATCAGCATCCAACCGCTCATATCCGCAGCACCTGCTGATAAAGCTGTAACGAATGGGCCAAGCCCGCGTCCACCAAGCATATAATCATTTAAATCATGTGTTTTCCTAAACGCATACCAACCAATGGCAAGCATTCCGATAAAATAGATAGATAAGGAAATCGTAACTTCAATACTCATGTAGTTTTCTCACCTTTTTCGTATTAATTTGACATCACCTCAATCAAAATATACAGAAGTGCTAGGGCAGGATTTTCATTTCATTGCCCTGCTCACTGCTATGGTTACTTAACCTATCAGAGTATTCCCAAGTGATCAACCGTCTTAAACATCTCCATTTTGAAGAAAAAATGCATGGATTGATGATAAGACTCTATATGTATGCGTTTACAAAAACAAACCAAAGTAAAAATATTCTGAAAAATAAATAGTCACCTTGATGAATATTTTCGCTACTTGCTGCACGACAATGACATATCAAGAGACAAAGCCTGTCTGAGCGTCTTTGTAAAGTTGCTTTAGAACAGTAAAATTTGATATGATAAAGTGTATATGACTTATGATCATGACCATGAACACGTATCATTTTTGGAGGTGAACCTGCATGTCAAGAATTTCAATAGAAGAAGTAAAGCACGTTGCGCATTTGGCGCGGCTTGCGATTACAGAAGAAGAAGCTGAGATGTTTACAGAACAGCTGGATAGCATCATTTCATTTGCAGAGCAGTTAAACGAGGTAGATACGGAAAACGTTGAACCAACCACACACGTATTAAAAATGAAAAACGTCATGAGAGAAGATGTTCCGAATAAAGGTCTTTCCATTGAGGCAGTCATCAAAAACGCGCCTGATCATAAAGACGGCTATATTCGTGTGCCATCAATTTTGGACTAAAGGAGGCCTGAGACATGTCATTGTTTGACCACAAAATTTCTGAATTAAAAGAGCTTTTACATAAAAAGGAACTGTCTGTTTCTGATTTAGTGGACGAGTCTTATAAACGAATCAATGAAGTAGACGGGAAAGTACAAGCATTCCTTGCGCTGAACGAAGAGAAAGCACGTGCATATGCAAAGGAATTAGACGAGGCAGTTGGTGAAAAGGACGAGCTTGGTCTATTGTTCGGTATGCCGATCGGTGTCAAAGATAACATCGTGACGAAGGATTTACGTACAACCGCATCAAGTAAGATCTTACAAAACTTTGATCCAATTTATGATGCAACCGTTGTGAACCGCCTAAGAGAAGCGGAAGCTGTCACAATCGGTAAATTAAACATGGACGAATTTGCAATGGGGTCTTCTACGGAGAACTCAGGCTACAAAGCAACGAAAAACCCGTGGAATTTGAACACCGTTCCAGGTGGATCAAGCGGTGGATCAGCAGCTTCTGTTGCAGCAGGGGAAGTACCATTCTCCCTTGGTTCAGATACAGGCGGTTCCATTCGTCAGCCGGCATCATTTTGTGGTGTTGTTGGTCTTAAACCGACATATGGCCGTGTATCCAGATACGGTTTAATCGCATTTGCTTCATCATTAGATCAAATTGGGCCGATTACGCGTAATGTAGAGGACAACGCATATGTTCTTCAAGCGATTGCTGGTGTCGATCAAATGGATGCTACAAGTGCAAATGTCGATGTACCAGATTTTCTTTCTTCATTAACTGGTGACATCAAAGACTTGAAAATCGCTGTGCCAAAAGAATATCTTGGCGAAGGCGTTGGCGAGGAAGCAAAAGAGTCTGTTCTAAAAGCGTTGAAAGTATTAGAAGGACTTGGTGCGACATGGGAAGAAGTGTCTCTTCCGCATTCTAAATATGCGCTTGCGACTTACTACTTACTGTCATCTTCTGAGGCATCTGCGAACCTTGCTCGTTTTGACGGCATCCGCTATGGCTATCGTACAGACAATGCAGACAACCTGATTGATTTATATAAAAATACCCGTTCTGAAGGCTTTGGAGATGAAGTAAAACGCCGCATCATGCTTGGCACATTCGCTCTAAGCTCAGGATATTACGATGCATACTATAAGAAGGCGCAAAAAGTCCGT
This sequence comes from Bacillus xiamenensis, assembly GCF_001857925.1. Classification (NCBI taxonomy): domain Bacteria; kingdom Bacillati; phylum Bacillota; class Bacilli; order Caryophanales; family Bacillaceae; genus Bacillus; species Bacillus xiamenensis. The sequence goes on along the minus strand of NZ_CP017786.1, from coordinate 924,951 downwards.
ACTCTGATTAAAAAAGACTTTGAAGATGTTTTCGAAAAGTATGATGTCATTGTAGGACCAACAACACCTACTCCTGCATTTAACATTGGTGAAAAAACAAGCGATCCACTGACTATGTATGCAAACGACATTTTAACGATCCCTGTTAACCTTGCAGGCGTTCCAGGAATCAGTGTACCTTGTGGATTTACAAACGGTCTTCCGCTAGGACTGCAAATCATCGGTAAACACTTTGACGAAGGAACCGTGTACCGCGTGGCTCACGCTTTCGAGCAAGCAACAGATCATCATAAAGCAAAACCTGAACTGTAAGGGGTGAATCAGAATGAACTTTGAAACGGTAATTGGACTTGAAGTCCACGTAGAGCTAAAAACACAATCAAAAATTTTCTCAAGCTCGCCGACAGCTTTTGGTGCGGCTGCCAATACGCAAACAAGTGTCATCGACCTTGGGTATCCTGGCGTACTGCCGGTGCTGAACAAAGAAGCGGTGAACTTTGCGATGAAAGCGGCAATGGCGCTGAACTGTGAGATCGCAACTGATACAAAATTTGACCGTAAAAACTATTTCTATCCTGATAACCCAAAGGCGTATCAAATTTCTCAATTTGATAAACCAATCGGTGAAAACGGCTGGATTGAAATTGAAGTAGACGGCAAAACAAAACGAATCGGTATTACGCGTCTTCATTTGGAAGAGGATGCAGGGAAACTGACGCACACAGGCGACGGTTATTCACTCGTCGATTTCAACCGACAAGGCACACCGCTTGTTGAAATCGTATCTGAGCCAGACATTCGCACACCAGAAGAAGCATATGCTTACTTAGAAAAATTAAAATCTATTATTCAATATACAGGCGTTTCCGACTGTAAGATGGAAGAAGGCTCACTGCGCTGTGATGCCAATATTTCTCTGCGCCCAATTGGACGTGAAGAGTTTGGAACGAAAACAGAGCTTAAAAACTTGAACTCTTTCGCTTTCGTTCAAAAAGGACTTGAATTCGAAGAGAAACGTCAAGAGCAAGTATTGCTTTCTGGCGGTGTGATTGAGCAGGAAACACGCCGCTATGACGAAGCGTCTAAAAAGACGATCCTCATGCGTGTGAAAGAAGGCTCTGATGATTACCGCTACTTCCCAGAACCAGATTTGGTGGAGCTGTACATTGATGACGAGTGGAAAGAACGCGTAAGAGCATCCATTCCAGAGCTTCCAGACGAGCGCCGCAAACGCTACATTGATGAACTTGGACTGCCTGCATATGATGCAATGGTGCTGACGCTGACAAAAGAAATGTCTGATTTCTTTGAAGCGACCATTTCAGAAGGTGCGGAAGCGAAGCAAGCATCAAACTGGCTCATGGGTGAAGTATCTGCATATTTAAACTCCGCTCAAAAAGAGCTGGAAGAAACAAAACTTACGCCACAAGGGCTTGCTGGCATGATCAAACTCATTGAAAAAGGAACGATTTCTTCTAAGATTGCCAAAAAGGTATTCAAAGAGCTGATTGAAAATGGGGGCGATGCAGAAACAATCGTCAAAGAAAAAGGACTTGTCCAAATTTCTGACGAAGGTGCACTGCTCAAGCTAGTCACAGAAGCACTTGATAACAACCCGCAATCCATTGAAGATTTCAAAAATGGAAAAGACCGCGCAATTGGTTTCCTAGTTGGACAAATCATGAAAGCATCGAAGGGACAAGCAAACCCGCCGATGGTCAACAAGATTCTTCTCGAAGAAATCAAAAAACGCTAAATCGCAAAAACCGCCACATGGATGATGAGGCGGTTTTTTTGTTGGTGAAAATGACAGGGTCTTATTAGAGATTCAGACCACCGCCGTATATCAATTCATTGGTTCTTTTTTTATAATGAAGCATAAACTTTAGCACATATTCGAAGGGGATAAAGGTGAACGAAAGTGAACATCGCCACGTATTGTCATTGAAGGAACACCTTCAATTGTTCCACAGCTCTTTGGACAGCGGAGTCCTCACACGTTTCTAAATTTGTCAGCATCCCTTGAATGACCGGTTTGCGGGGCTGATCTTTGGCCAGTTCTTCTTCAATCACTTCAATGGATACAAGGGTATCATCAGATAAAAGATGTTCAGATTTTAACAATCGAAGATCTTCTTGAAGAGTAGCGGCATTTGGAGCTTCATCATCCCAAATGTTTTGCTTCAGAATTGGCTTCGCATGAGAACGAAGAAGCCCATGAACCAAATCATCAAATCGGTCGAGAATAAAGGATGAGAGCTCATCACATGATAATTGCATCTGATCTTGCAAAAGCAGTATCTGCACATAAGATTGGATGATTCCTTGAATCATGACTGACAGGTCAGTTATATATGGTTCGATCTCCTGTCCATACGTGGTCAAAATAGAAATTTGGATTTCATCATTCATCTGCTTTTTAACCGTTTTGGAATACTTTTTAATTTGCTGGTTTTCCGGAATAATGTTCTCGCTGAGGATCAAAATGATAAAATCCTTGTTCTCAGCAAAGTGTTGAAACTGTTCAGCGATTTGTTTCTGAAAAATCTCTCTAGGCGCAAGATGCTGATTCTCTTTTCGAATCTTTTCAATACTTTGCATAGACGTGTCGATATAATATTCAAACGCTCGGTTGAAAAGCTGTTCTTTTGATTTGAAATGCAAGTAAAATGCACCTTTGGATATTCCGCATTCATCTGCAATTTCCTGAATGGTCGTAGAAGAAAAACCCTTTTTCGCAAACAACTGGATGCTTGCTTTAATGATTTTTTCTTTTTTTTCGTTCATGAAATAAGGCCCCTTCAGCTTTAGAATGTTACGTCAAACGCAAGTGAAATGGTTGACGACATTGTATATCACCGTTTATTATGATATAGAATGACCAGTCAGTCAATACATAAAGGGAAATGGAGGACATAATGAATTCGATCATCAATTTTGTATTAAAGAACAAGTTCGCTGTATGGCTCATGACGATTATCGTAACAGTTGCTGGTCTATATGCCGGATTGAATATGAAACAAGAATCAATCCCTAATATCAACACTCCAGTCATTACGGTTTCTACAACGTATCCTGGTGCAACGCCGGACGAAGTATCAGATAAAGTGACAGATCCAATTGAGAAGTCTATACAAAACCTCAATGGGATCAAAGTGGTCACTTCCAATTCTTTTGAGAATGCCTCATCAATTCAAATCGAGTACGATTACAACAAAGATATGGATGAAGCAAAGAAGGAAATTGAAGATGCCATTAGCAATATCAATTTTCCTGAAAATGCAGAACAACCGAAAATCGCTCGCTTTAGTATTAACGCAATTCCAATCTTAGCACTCAGTGTCTCGGGTGATAAAGAATCATTAGAAGACCTTACACAAAAAGTGGAAGATGACCTTGTTCCTTCGCTTGAAGGATTAGATGGTGTATCTTCTGTCGAAGCTTCAGGACAGCAAATTAAAGAAGTGGAATTTTCTTTTAAACAAAAGAAATTGAAAGAATACGGTTTAGATGAAGAAACTGTCCAAAACATGATCAAAGGCTCTGATGTCAATGTACCATTAGGGTTATACACATTTGGGAGCAAGCAAAAATCAGTCGTAGTGGACGGTAATATTTTAAGCGTCAAAGATTTAAAAAACATGCGAATTCCTGTTACATCAAGTGCAACAGCAGGAGATGGATCGTCTTCTAGCAGCTCAGGAAATGCAGATGTCCAAGGTGCTGAGCAGCAGGCTGGAAGTGCAAGTCAGCAGCAAACAGGTCTAGGCGCAGCAAGCAGTCAATCTGTAGAGCTACCGACAATTAAGCTTTCTGAGATTGCAGATATTAAAGTTGTGAAAGAAGCAGAATCGATTTCTAGAACGAATGGAAAAGACAGTATCGGTCTGCAAATTGTGAAAGGCTCTGATGCCAACACAGTGAGTGTAGCAGAAGAAGTCACAAAAGAGCTTGAGAAATTCAAAAAAGACAACAAAGGCATCAAAGTAAGCACCACATATGATCAGGCAGAGCCGATTAAAGAGTCTGTCAGCACAATGCTGAACAAGGCGATCATCGGAGCAATCTTTGCGATCATTATCATTCTCTTGTTCCTGCGAGATATCAAATCAACATTAATTTCGGTGATTTCCATTCCGTTATCCTTGTTGATTGCGGTTTTAATATTAAATCAGCTGGATATCACATTAAATATCATGACACTTGGTGCTATGACCGTCGCCATTGGGCGCGTTGTCGATGACTCGATTGTCGTCATAGAAAACATCTATCGGCGAATGGCATTAAAGAATGAACCGTTAAAAGGCAAAGCACTCGTCAGAGAAGCTACGAAAGAAATGTTTATCCCGATTATGTCTTCGACGATTGTCACAATTGCGGTGTTCTTACCGTTAGCACTTGTGGGTGGAATGATTGGTGAACTATTCATCCCATTTGCATTAACGATTGTGTTTGCTTTACTTGCTTCTCTGCTTGTCGCCATTACAATTGTACCAATGATGGCTCACAGCCTATTTAAAAAGAACCTGTATGGCAAAGCGAAAAAGGTAAAAGAACATAAACCAAGCAGGCTTGCCGGCGGTTATAGACGGATACTCAATTGGACCCTTAATCATAAATGGATTACATCAGGAATTGCGATTCTCATGCTTGTCGGAAGTTTATTCCTAGCACCACTTGTCGGCGTCAGCTTCTTACCGCAAGAAGCGGAAAAAACGGCGATGGTGACATACACGCCAGAGCCAGGACAAACGAGAGAACAAGCAATTGATGAAACGAAAAAAGCAGAAGAATACTTAATGAAACGTGACCATGTCAATACGGTTCAATATTCATTAGGCTCTTCAAATGCACTGACAGCAAGTGTTGGCGGCAATTCTAACGGTGCGTTATTCTTCGTCCAATATGATGATGACACACCGAATTTCGATAAAGAAAAAGATCGTGTGGTCAAAGCCCTGCAAGACAAAACGTCTAAAGGGGAATGGAAATCACAAGACTTCTCATCTGCTGGCGCAAGTAATACAGTGACGTACTATGTGTACGGTGACAAGGTCAGTGATATTGAAGGGACAGTCAAAGATGTCGAGAACATTTTAAAAGATGAGAAGAACCTGAAAAACGTCAGCACAAGCTTATCTGAGAAATATGACGAATATACGTTCAATGCAGATCAAGAAAAACTGGCGAAGCTAGGCTTAACGGCTTCACAAATCGCACAGGCGATCGCTCCTCAAAGCAGTGAAACAACACTGACGAAAGTAACAGAGGACGGCAAAGAACTGGATGTGAAGCTTCAAACGGAAAAAGATGAATATAAGAGCAAAAAAGATTTAGAGAATAAAAAGATCACAACACCGACAGGGCAAGAAGTCCGAATTGGTGATGTCGTGAAAGTGAAAGACGGCACAACAGCGAACACTGTGACAAAGCGTGATGGAAAAATTTACGCAGAAGTGTCTGGTGACATGACGACAGATGATGTATCAAAAGTGACACAGGATGTTCAGAAGAAAGTGGATAAGCTTGATTTGAAATCTGGCGTTACGATTGATACAGGCGGTGTAAGTGCGGATATTCAAGAATCCTTTACACAGCTAGGGCTCGCAATGCTTGCAGCAATTGCCATTGTATACCTCGTTCTCGTCATTACATTTGGCGGAGGTCTTGCACCATTTGCCATTCTGTTCTCGCTTCCATTTACGATTATTGGTGCACTCGTTGGATTGTTTGTAGCGAAAGAAACCATCAGTTTAAATGCCATGATTGGGTTGCTGATGCTGATCGGAATCGTTGTGACAAATGCCATTGTCTTGATTGACCGCGTCATACACAAAGAACAAGAAGGTCTTTCAACAAGAGAAGCCTTACTTGAAGCAGGTACAACAAGATTACGTCCAATCTTAATGACGGCACTTGCGACAATTGGTGCATTGCTGCCACTCGCATTAGGTTTTGAAGGCGGAAGTCAGATCGTATCAAAAGGACTTGGCGTCACCGTTATTGGCGGTTTAACAAGTTCTACACTTCTCACATTGGTCATCGTGCCAATCGTGTATGAAATCTTAAGCAAATTTAGACGTAAGAAAAAGTACGCAGAAGAAGAGTAAGAGGGAGCCCCGCTCATTGGCGGGGTTTTTTATGTTGAAATCTGACAAACCGCTTTTCTCATGAGCTCTTCAAACGCTTGGAAAAATGCATCACGATCGACATGGTCGATCACTTGAATGGATTTTCCATCTGGATGTTCTTCGGTACGTCCTTGCCTTGGTGTTTCAGTGTAAACGATCGCGTTCATCTCTTTTGAACGGGTAAATGATGAGGAAGCAAGAGTGATGGTTGTCAGCACATCCCATAAGTAGTAAGTCGAGTTCGTTTCGTGATGAATGAGTGGCGGACAAAAGGCATAACACTGTCCAATAAAATCTATTCCAATATGAGAGCGGAGGGAAGCCCAGCGCTGGCGTACATCAAGTGTCAGCGGGACTTGATTCGTGCTTTCTAATGCGACCATTTCAATAGGAAAGCGCTCTTGAAAGACGGTGCTGACAGCATAGGGGTCCCAAAAAGCATTCCATTCTGCTGTCCCATCATGCTCAGGTTCTTCGACATTGCCTTTTTCAAGGAATGTGCCGCCCATCCATACCAGTTTCTCAATTTTATTTGAGATAGAGGGATCTTCTTCTAAGGCACGTGCAAGGTCTGTGAGCGGACCTGTAAAGAGCAGGGTGACAGGTTCTGTTGCCTTTTTAACCGTTTCAATCAGATGAAGATGTGCTGGAAGCTTGGATACTTTTGTATCAACAGCGCCTTTTTCGTTTAAAATCGGCAGTGCATCTACATAAAAGGCATGCATGCGCCATTCCTTTGGAAATGGATTGACACCTCTAGAGTTGGAAGCAGCGACCTCAATCTCATAAGGACTAAATCGATCAATGATTTTCTGAGACGCACTCAGCGCAGGCTCTAAATAACAATCAGCAGGAATCACAGACACCCCAATGACTTTCAGGTGCTCCATTTGAAGAAGCAGGAATAAGGAGACGAGGTCATCAACACCGCCGTCATGATTGAAATAGACAGGTTTTTTCATCGCATACCATCCTTTTCATCGTTTTCTTTTATCTTATCAGAATGCTTATCTGTTGAGGGAAACGTGCCATGAGATTTCAAATATTAGGGGATTGTTCAGTTGCCATTTTCAAAACTCATAGTATAATTAAAGGTTGTTAGTGGTGAAAATAGATTGCATAATGATAATAGGATGATGATGAATGAAACGTGCTCGAATTATATACAATCCGACATCTGGGCGTGAACTCTTTAAGAAGAATTTACCGCAGGTTTTGCAAAAATTTGAACAGGCTGGCTATGAAACATCTTGTCATGCGACGACATGTGCAGGAGATGCAACACAAGCAGCAGAAAAAGCTGCACAGAGAGATTTTGATTTAATTGTAGCAGCAGGTGGAGACGGCACGATCAATGAAGTCGTCAATGGATTAGCACCGCTTGAAAAAAGACCAAAATTAGGTATCATTCCAGTAGGAACAACAAATGACTTTGCAAGAGCACTTGGCATTCCAAGAGAAGATATATTAAAAGCAACAGATGCCATCATTGATGGAGTAGCAAAGCCGCTTGATATCGGTAAAGTGAATGGCCAATATTTCATTAATATTGCAGGAGGCGGCCGATTAACAGAGCTGACCTATGAAGTGCCTAGTAAGCTGAAAACCATGCTAGGACAGCTTGCTTATTATTTGAAAGGCATGGAGATGCTTCCTTCCATCCGCCCGACAGAAGTCGAAATTGAATATGACGGCAAATTGTTTCATGGAGAAATCATGCTGTTTCTTGTTTCACTAACAAACTCAGTAGGTGGCTTTGAAAAGCTGGCACCAGATTCCATATTAGATGACGGTATGTTTGATCTGATTATTTTAAAGAAGGTCAATCTAGCAGAAGCCATTCGAGTGGTCAGCCTTGCACTTCGAGGCGAGCATATTCATGATAACAATGTCATCTACGCAAAAGCGAATCGCGTGAAAGTAGATGTAAAAGATAAAATGCAATTGAATTTAGATGGTGAATACGGCGGCATGCTGCCAGGTGAATTTGAAAACCTATATCGCCATATTGAATTTATTGTGCCAAAAGCAACAGCTGAAAAAATAGGGTGAAGACTGAACTTGGTTCCTTATGGCGACCAAGTTTTTCTTTGCAAATGAGGTGATAAAATTGGTGAAAATGAAACCGCCCGTTCAAAAAAATGAATACTACAATGTAACCTTCGAAGACTTAACGCACGAAGGTGCCGGTGTAGCGAAAATTGAAGGCTTCCCTGTCTTTGTACCGAATGCCCTTCCTGACGAACAAGGAAAAATCAAAGTCACACGTGTCAAAAAAGGATTTGCTTTTGGACGACTCATGGAGCTGACAAAGGAAAGTCAGCACAGGCAAGATGCGCCATGTCCCATTTACAAGCAGTGCGGCGGCTGTCAAATTCAGCATATGAGCTATGAAGGTCAGCTGAAATTTAAACACAAACAAGTAAAGGACGTATTGGAGCGGATCGGCAAGCTTGATATGAGCCGTGTAAAAGTTCATCCTGTACTCGGCATGGAAGATCCTTGGAATTACCGAAACAAAGCACAAGTTCCAGTTGGTGAACGTGAAGGCGGGCTCGTTGCTGGTTTCTATCAGCAGCGAACGCATGAAATCATTGATATGGAAAAATGTTTGATCCAGCAGTCAGAAAATGACGAAGCGGTACAGGCAGTAAAAGACATCTGTAATGCATTTGGCATTAAAGCATATAACGAAGAGAGGCACAAAGGCTGGTTGCGTCATGTCATGGTTCGTTACGGCATGGCAACAGGTGAAATGATGGTTGTGTTTGTCACAAGAACGGCTGATTTTCCGCAAAAGCAGCAGGTGATTGAGCAAATTATAGCACGCTTCCCACATGTTCGGTCAATTGTACAAAACGTGAATTCAAAGAAAACAAATGTCATTTTCGGAGACGAAACGACCGTTTTATGGGGAGAAGAATACATTTATGATACGATTGGCGACATCAAATTTGCGATTTCAGCCCGATCGTTTTATCAAGTGAATCCAGCTCAAACAAAGGTGCTTTATGACAAAGCGCTTGAATATGCCGAGCTGCAAGGCGAAGAAACCGTTATTGATGCATACTGCGGAATCGGTACGATTTCCTTATTTCTCGCACAAAAAGCAGGTAGAGTATACGGTGTAGAAATTGTGCCAGAAGCAATTGAAGATGCTAATCGCAACGCTGCCTTAAACGGGATCAACAACGTTGAATTCGCAGTTGGTGAAGCGGAAACTGTTATCCCAAACTGGTACAAAGAAGGTATCAAAGCAGATACATTAGTCGTTGATCCCCCAAGAAAGGGCTGTGATGAAGCATTGCTTGACACAATCATCAAGATGAAACCAAACCGTGTTGTTTACGTGTCCTGTAACCCTGGGACGCTTGCTCGTGATTTGCGTATTCTTGAGGATGGTGGGTATGTGACGGAGGAAGTGCAGCCTGTGGATATGTTTCCGCATACGAGTCATGTGGAGTGTGTGGCAAGTCTTGTGATTAATTAGTAATGTATTGAAGCATCCCGATTTCGTGATATTAAACCGACATCGGGATATTTTTATTTTCGCTTGCTCTACTTGAATAAAAAACGGTAATCGTGGATCAAAAATGAATATTTGTCCAGCATTTGGTTATCAAATGTCCCTTTTTGCAATTTTGCCACGTTCATATTAAAGTATATAATGATAAAAATTGCTGAAAGAATTTACAGAAGGACATGCCCTTTAGGCGCTATGTCATGAGAGGAATTGAACGAAAGATGAATCAAAATTTCTGGCGTGATTTGCCACGGCCATTTTTTATATTAGCACCAATGGAAGAAGTGACAGATGTTGTGTTTCGTCATGTTGTGAGTGAGGCGGCGAGACCGGATGTGTTTTTTACAGAGTTTACGAACAGTGAAAGTTATTGCCACCCTGATGGCATTCAAAGTGTGAAGGGCCGTTTAACGTTTACAGAGGATGAGCAGCCGATTGTTGCTCATATTTGGGGAGACAAACCTGAGAACTTTAGACAAATGAGCATTGGAATGGCGGAATTAGGTTTTCAGGGGCTTGATATTAATATGGGCTGTCCTGTCCCAAATGTCACACAAAACGGGAAGGGCAGTGGCTTGATTCTTCGCCCAGACGTTGCGGCAGAGCTAATTCAAGCGGCAAAAGCAGGGGGATTACCTGTTAGTGTGAAAACAAGACTAGGATTTACAGAGGTCGATGAATGGCGCGGGTGGCTCAGACACATTTTGGAGCAAGACATTGTGAATTTATCGATCCATCTTCGCACAAGAAAGGAAATGAGCCAAGTGGATGCGCATTGGGAGCTCATTCCTGAGATAAAAAAACTGCGTGATGAAGTAGCTCCTGATACGCTTTTGACAATCAATGGTGATATTCCTGACCGTCAAACTGGCTTAAAGCTCGCTGAGCAGTATGGAGTGGACGGAGTGATGATTGGGCGCGGGATTTTCCATAACCCCTTTGCCTTTGAAAAAGAGCCGAAGGAGCATACGAGTGATGAATTGCTTGGTCTTTTAAGATTGCATCTTGATCTCCATGATCAATACTCCTCACTAGGTCTGCGTCCGTTCAAGGCGCTTCACCGTTTCTTTAAGATTTATGTGAAAGGGTTCAGAGGAGCGAGTTTCTTAAGAAATCAATTAATGAACACATCGTCAACAGATGAAGTGCGTGCAATGCTTGATGAATTTGAAGCGAGAAATAACGAACAATCATGATGAAAAAGAGGAGGGGTAACCCTCCTCAGGCTGTCGAGAAAATCTCGACAGCTTTTATTTTTCCCTTAAAGTTTCCATCCCCTCATTTTATAATAGAGAAAAGCATACTAAAGGAAGGTGTTTTTCTCATGTTCCACACTAGAAATTCTTCTCAGCACGAAGCCGAATTTGTATTGCTAGATCAACTGGTCGAAGAGGATCACCTGCTTCGTAAAATTGATCAGTACATTGATTTTTCATTTATCGTAGATAAAGTAAGACCGTATTATAGCGAGAATAAAGGTCGCCCTTCTCTTGATCCGCTTATTTTGTTCAAAATGATGTTTATCGGATACCTGTACGGTATCCGTTCTGAAAGACAACTTGAAAAAGAAATTTACTATAACATGGCGTATAGATGGTTTTTAGGTTTGAACATCAATGACCCCGTTCCTCATCACTCGACCATTAGCTGGAATCGTCGTACTCGATTCAAAGATACAACGATTTTTCAAGACATTTTCGACGAGATCGTGCTTCAAGCTATCAATCATGATATGGTAGGAGGCCGCGTTCTTTTTACTGATTCAACTCATCTTAAAGCCAATGCCAATAAACATAAATATACGAGAAAAACGATTGAACAAGATACCCAGAACTATATAAATGATTTAGAAGAAGCGATCCAAGAAGATCGGGTGGCACACGGAAAAAAGCCCTTAAAGGTAAAAGAGGAGGTGAAAACGGAAAAAGACATTCGTCAAAGTAAGACTGATCCTGAAAGTGGCTATCTTTATCGTGAAAACAAGCCAGAAGGCTTTTTCTACCTAGACCACCGTACAACAGATATGAAGTACAATATCATCACTGATGCTCATGTCACACCAGGTAATGTCCACGATTCTGTACCATATCTTGAACGACTGGATCACCAAATCGCACGATTTGGTTTTCAAGTAGAAGCTGTTGCCCTTGATTCTGGTTATTTGACAACCCCAATCTGTAAAGGTTTATCCGATCGACGTATTTTTGGTGTTATCGCACATAGACGCTTTCATCCAACAAGAGGATTATTTGAGAAGTGGAAATTTCAGTATGACTCTGAACACGATCACTACATATGCCCGAAGGGTGAAAAGCTTTCATATACCACAACTGATCGAAAAGGTTATAGGTTCTACAAATCAGATCCCAAAAAATGTGCTTCGTGTCCTTTTCTTGAAAACTGTACAAGATCTAAAAATCATCAAAAGGTCATCTCAAGACATGTGTGGGAGGAACATAAAGAAAAGGTCAGACAAAATCGTCTGTCTCCCGCTGGAAAAGAGCTATACAAAAAAAGAAAAGAAAAAATAGAGCGAAGCTTTGCAGATTCAAAACAACTGCATGGGCTTCGCTACTGCCGGTTGAGGGGAAAACAAAATGTGAGTGAGCAAGTGCTTCTCACAGCTGCCTGTCAGAACATGAAGAAGATTGCCACACACCTAGCGAAGCTAGGCTAGGTGTGTGGGAGGCCTTTTTCATTCAATCTTATCCACCATCATTACGATGAAAATAAAAAAGATTGTAGAAAAACATGAGTTTCTCTACAATCTGAGGAGGGGTAACCCTCCTCTTTTTTTATGAATAGGACTATTAAACTAGTTCTCTCAAATGGTAAAATGAGATAGAAATAACAATTGGAGGTATTTTATTTGAAACCATTTTGGGATACAGACAGAGAAAGTGAAGAGACATTTAAAAAAATCAATGAAAAAGGCATTGCAAAAGCGGAAAAGAAGCTAGGCGTCATCTTGCCTGATACATATAAGAAACTTATTCTTGAACAAAATGGCGGGTATACCCTGCATAACGCTTTTCCAACGGACCAGCCGAATGGATGGGCAGAGGATCATGTGTCATTTGATCATTTAAGAGGAATTGCCAAAGGTGAAGGCATAATGGATAGCGATTATTTAATAGAAGAATGGGAATTGCCTGAGGGACTTGTGCTTATTTGTGGGGATGGTCATACGTGGATCGCTTTGGATTATAGAGAAACAAAGGAGCATCCGCCGGTTCATTACTTTGATCTAGAATATGAGACGGATTTCAAATTAGCGGATTCGTTTGATGAACTGATTGCTGGGCATTATACCGCAGAGGATAGCTTAGAAGATGGGATGTCGGATGAAGAGTGGCAGGCTGAATATGAAAAGCAGAATCCGCCATTATCAAAAGAAGAAGTGAAGGACATATTCATCACCAAAGACCCTGAACAGCTTTCAAAAATTACAAATTACCAAGTGAAACACATTGATGATATTAAGTGGATCTTTTCTGAAGTAGAAACATACATGCACTCCATTCAAGACGAAGAAATGGTAACGACTGCTGGGTGGGCGCTGAATACGATCTTTATATTGAATGAAGAAATGATTAAGAAGAATATGGATGTTGTCCAAAATGTATGTCGTTTTGCGGAACACTTGAATCAATCAGAAATTCATGAATTGCGGGATATTGCCTTTAATATATCAATCGCGTTGGAATTTGATTTAGAGGAGTCATAAATCTTTCTTTTTTAGTTAGAAAACAAAAGTCCCCCTTTTACTAAAAAGGGGGTCACCAATTCCTTTACTCCGCACTCTCCCCAACCTCACGGCTATCCTCTGTTTCACCAATATAAATAGGACCGTTTGCATGATCGATTCGGATTGGCCATTCGTATGGGACTTGCAGGCGTCTAGCGATGGCTCTCCAAAATTTTGCAGAGTCAAATTCTAGTTCTTGAAAGTCTTTGAGCAATTCTTTATACGAAGACCCATCAAATTGAATGTATGAGTCTTGCAGGCGCATAAAGGCGTAATGTCTCACTTCTAGTGCTGCCGCTGCTTCCATTTCTTCCTCTGTTGCTCCGCCGATGATTGTTCCTGCGGGCGGAAGCATGTCGTAAACGTTAAATTCCTCTTCTTCTTCATGGGATGCGTTGTGCTGTTGATCTGACATTTCCTTCACTCCTTCTCGTTTTAATCAAAATTTTATTCGTGCTTACTACTATTATCGGAAGAAAATGCGAAATGTGGAATGGTCTGAGGAGCAGAATTAGGCATTATTCAGGAATTGATGGGAGAACCATTTCAAAAAAACAACTCTATGAAAAGAGATGTTTAGTGAAGAGCAGGGGCTTTTCGTTTTGATAGGACGTGAGCTATCCATTCGAGAAGAGCAAAAGTCACTAAGAAGATGATGGCCCAGCTGCTAGCATCAGCCCATACATTGGTGATATCAATGATGTTCGCCTGATCAAGTCTGTCCTGGATCCACATCGTGATCAATGTCGTGAGGTATATTTGTAAAAACCATTTGGATTTTTTCAATTAGTCACACTTCCATCTCATGTTATCATATAAGAAATAACAAGGAATTTCCAATTGTTTTTTCCATGTTTCAAGATGAAAATAAAACCAATGGAAGGAAATCAAATGAGCGATCTAATAGATACGTTTTTAAAACACAATTTTTCTGATCTTTTACTAGCACCGCCTCTTTTTTATGAATGGCCGTATGGACTTCGGTTTGAAGTGGCAGATTGGTCATTAGGAAAGGAATCGGATGTATTAGAAAAAGCAGGGGATCGTGCTTTTGACATTGTGAGATATGCGTTTCATCCAGAGGACGAGATGCTATTCGTCACAGATGTTTACACGCAGCATGAACATGAACTAACGAAGCGAAAGCTCCTTGTTTATCAAAAATATGTCGACCGACAAGTGCGTCACAGGTTGCGTCACGAGCGTTTGACCTATGTACAACCAAATCTAGAAGAAACAATGAAAATAGAGCGATTTATGCTCCATTGTCAGATGCAGGATATTCGATTGCGCCCGCTTCTTCATGCAATATGCCAAGAAGACTTTTACACGCCGAATCAAATCATGAAAGGAAAGCTTGGTTATGAAATCTATCTAATCAACCTCTCAAAACAGATGATTTTCCACTTATATGATGATCGAGGCTGTGATCTCATTGCGGCAGACCCTGAACATCTGCGGCCGGTCTATGAGGGCTTACAGCACTGGCTATTAACATATGATCTCGCTCGGATGGATCAGCTATTTGCCGGTAAATAAGAAAAACCGCACTTTCCACAAGTGCGGTTCCTTCTTATTATGCTTCTACTTTATTAAAAAACTGCGGAAGATATTCTTTGTGTGCTTCTAGCATTTCATCTAGGATGCTTTTTGCAATGGCATCTGATGGGACAAGCGGATTGATGGTCATGGCAACAAGGGCTGTGTTGTAGTCGCCTGTCACGGCTGCTTCAGCGGCTACACGTTCAAAGGATTTAATTTGAGAAATAAGTCCTTTGACAGCGACCGGCATTTCACCAACAGCGATTGGTTTTGGACCGTCTTTTGTGATGACGCAGTTCAGTTCAACGGCAGAATCATTTGGAATGTCACTGATCGCGCCATTGTTGATCGTGTTCACAGGCTGAATGTCATGCTTGTCGTTATAAATGGATGCGATCAAGTTACACGCTGCGTCACTGTAGTAAGCACCGCCTCGTTTTTCAAGCTGTGGCGGTTTAATATCAAGATCAGGGTCTTTGTAAAGCTCGAATAGGTCATTTTCTAGTGCACGAACGACTTCTGCACGCGTTCCTTCATTCTCTGCTGCTTTCTTTTCTTCAGCCAGCATATCACTTGTTTTGTAGTAGTAGCGGTGATACGGACAAGGAATTACGCCAAGCCCTTTTAAGAAATCTGCATCCCATGGAATCGCTTGAATGTTGTTCATTGACATGGTGGAGTTTGGATCTGCCATGTCTTCAATGACTTGATCCATGATGCTTTTACCGTCTAAGAATACATCCAGTCCAAATACCATATGGTTCAATCCAGCAAAGCTGACTTCCACTCTGCTTGCATCTACATCCAGCCCTTTGGCGATGCCCATGCGAATGCCGATTGGCACGTTACATAAGCCAACGACTTTACGGTGATTTGAATAGCGTAGAACGGCTTCTGTGACCATACCGGCAGGGTTCGTGAAGTTCACAAGCCATGCATCCGGGCATAATTCTTCAATATCTTTTACAATATCAAGAATGACAGGGATGGTGCGCAGGCCCTTGAATAGACCGCCAGGACCATTTGTTTCTTGACCAATGACATCATATTTTAAAGGAATGCGTTCATCCTTCATACGTGCTTCCAGTAATCCGACGCGGAATTGTGTTGTGACGAAATCAGCGCCAACGAGGGCTTTTTTACGATCGAGTGTTAAGTGAACTTCAATTGGAAGTCCGGCTTTTTTCACCATTCGTTTTGCAAGATTTCCGACGATTTCAAGCTTTTCTTTTCCCGCTTCAATATCGACGAGCCAAAGTTCGCTAATTGGAAATTCATCGTACCGTTTAATAAATCCTTCGACAAGCTCTGGTGTATAGCTTGATCCTCCGCCAATTGTGACAACCTTTAATCCTTTTGCCATGTTCTGCACCTCCGAATAATGTAACGCACAATGTTATAATAGATTGAAACCAATTGTTCTTTTGTTTGTACAACTATAGCTTATCGTGAGAGCATCTTGTGCGTAAATGGCTTTGGCGTCTTTAGGCAAGGGTGCCCTATTTAGAGATTTGTTACATAAAAGAAACACGTTGTGACATGTTGTTGGAGAAAGGGGAAGTCAGATGTTTTCAAGTGAGGTCATTTCCAGCTTTAATGAACTAGAGAGCGCTTTATACCGATATATTATGGAAAACAGTGAAAAGGTCGTCTATATGAGAATTCGCGACTTAGCAGATGCTGCTCATATTTCTACCTCGTCTGTCCTTCGCTTTTGCCGAAAAGTGAAGTGTGAAGGCTTTTCAGAGTTTAAAGTGAAGCTCAAAATGTATTTAGAATCAGAGCAAACGCCCTCTTTGAAAAGCACACAGCATTTTCTATATGAATTTATAGAACGAACATTGAAAGGAGATTTTGAAGAAAAAATCAAAGAGGCAGCGAGGCTGATTGCTGAGGCAAAAAATGTGCTGTTTATTGGGACTGGCAGTTCTGGCATTTTGGCGCAATATGGGGCAAGATACTTTTCAAGTCTTGAGAAATTTTCGTTTTACATCAATGATCCATTTTTCCCAATGAATATGCAGTATTTAGACAATAGCGTCACGATTGTGCTGTCTGTATCAGGGGAGAACCGTATTACGATTGATCATATTTCGAAATTAAAGAGAGAAGGCAGTACGATCATTAGTATTACAAACAATCAGCACTGTACGATTTCACGTATTTCTGATGTCAATATTGCCTATTACGTTACAGATGAACGAATGCACAGAGCCAATATCACCACACAGACACCCGTTGTGTATATTTTAGAAACCATGGCCCGTGACATGTTTGCGATGTTAAAAGAAAAGTAAAAGAGCCGCTGCCTTAAACAGCCGCTCTTTTTTTCTGCATCATGAAAGCAAGAATGGCGATGCCGGAACAGACGAGGACAAACAGTCCGCCTAACAAATACACAAACCTTGCGCCGAATGTATCTGCAATAAATCCAACAAAGAAGATGGATAAACCGGCAGATACAGAAGAAAGGACGTAGTGAGCGGAATACACCTTTGATAAGTCACGGGTGGGTGTTGCTGTTTGAAGAATGGTTTGCTGGGAAACATCTCGAATTTGATAGGCAGGTCCCATCAGAATACAAAGCAGCAGCGCAAGCCATGGAAGGCTGTTCATTGCAAAAAGAATGGTGAGCACTGCATAGATGAATGAACCTGTTGCCATAAAGAGGAGCAGCTGTTTTTGAATGAAACGACTGAACCATGCAGCGAGCAGCCCGCCTATAATGGCGCCAGTATAATAAGCAGCGTTGATAAACCCCCACCAATCCTCGCTTCTATTCAAATCATGCGTGACAAAGGCGAGTGTAATGGCTCCAATCCAAACAGATCCCGCTATATTTTCACAAACATCCATGAATGTCAGGGTACGAATCATTTTATTTTTCCAAATGACCGTCCAGCCGTCTTTGAAACTGTTTAATTGATTCGTTCTTTGAGTCGTGTTTTCTTCCTGAAGCAAAGGCAAAACGGGTAAGAACAATAGATAAGAACATACAATCATGAGACAAGTGAAAGCTAATAAATAAGTTGACCCAATCCACAAGACGAGTATTCCGGTAAACGAATAGCCGGCAATTTGAACGATTTGTTGAAAAATGGAGGCTGTGCTGTTCGCTTGAACAAGCTGATTTGCCTGCACATGCATTGGCATGATCGCCTGTAATAAAGGACTGATGAATCCGCCTGTCATCGAAATGAGTATGAGTGCACCAAACAGCCAGACGATATGCTGCTGAAAGAAATGGAATTGTGTGGTGAACAAGATCATCATCACAAGACGTGCAAGAGGGAGCCATTTTAAAAGGCGATAGGCTTGAAAGCGATCAATCAAAACAGGAGAGATGAGCCCAGCTAATAGCTGACATAACGTTCTAATGAGTGGAAATAATGCCGCATAGGTAGCAGATTGTGTATCTTGATAAATGACGAAAGTGATGGTCATCACAAACACGATATCACTTAGCATCAGAAGGCTTTTACTGCCTGTGTAAAACCAAAACGTTTTTCCCATATCAAACCGGCTCCTTTTCAAAAACAAGTTCAGTATAGCATGAGAGCGAAGGGGCTAGAGGCTTTCTATTGAAAAATACATCTTAAGGATGAGAGGATTGTGATAAGCTAAATGAAAGGACATTGTAAGGAAAGGGGTTCAATCCATTGAGAAAATTACCAGCACACGACTTTTTGGACAAGCTTGGCATTCCGTATGACATCAAAACATTTTCTGACGAAACAGAGAAGGGTGCAGCAAATGTAGCGGCAGCTC
Source organism: Bacillus xiamenensis (assembly GCF_001857925.1). Classification (NCBI taxonomy): domain Bacteria; kingdom Bacillati; phylum Bacillota; class Bacilli; order Caryophanales; family Bacillaceae; genus Bacillus; species Bacillus xiamenensis. The sequence continues at coordinate 906,239 of NZ_CP017786.1, read as the reverse complement.
TTGGTTTTAGAGAAAGACAAATGATCAAAACATTGATCTTTGAAACAGGGGAAGGGGAGCAGCTGCTTGTGATGGTTGGTGCTGATCAGCACATCAAATCAGGAAAACTAAAAAAAGCAGCAGGCTCTCGTAATATCAAAATGGCTTCACCAGACACGGTTCTTGAAGTGACGGGCTATCGAATTGGTTCGATTCCGCCATTTTGCTGGCAGCCTGAAGGGTTCCGAACGATTATTGAAGCTTCGCTATTAGAAGAAGAGGTCTTAGGAGTAGGAGCTGGCGAGTGGGGAAATGAAATACTCATCACACCAGAACAATTAGTAAAGGCATCAAAGGCTGTTCCGTTTGATCTTGTCCAACCATCCGAATAGAAAAAGTGCCTGTTTACGAAGCAGGCACTTTTTTAATTGAAGGCTGGTGGTATAAATGGTCCAATGTCTTTCATTTGCAGAAAGGCATTCACTGTTTTATTTTCCTCAAGGTCATTCGCTCGTTTGCAGACAACAACAGGTCTGATAATGTCAACTCCTTCGATATACACGCGTCCGATATCTCCACGTTCTAAGCTTTGCTGAACAGCGTCACGAGGAACAAGTGTGATGCCATAGCCAGCTTTGATCATTTGAATGGCTTCATGGACACCGCTGAATTGTAAATCAACGTTCGGTTTTTTAATTCCTTTCGAGGTAAAAAGAGAAAAGAGCTTCTCTCTTGTGGAACTGCCTTCTTCTCGCATTAAAAAGGGTTCATGACGCAGGCGCTCAAGGGGAACGGTTTGTCCGTTCAACGGATGATCAGACGGGACAATAAAATCATAGCTTAAATTAGTCAAATGGGAGGTGTGGATGTCCTCGTGGTGCAGGTCTTCAATGACAGCGATGGCGACATCTGAATGATATTGCAGAAGATCCTCTATCACTTGAGCGGAGTTTCCGCTTTTTAATTCAATTTCTGTCTGTGGTGATGATGTTTTAAACGCAGCCAGCCATCCAGGCAGCAAAAAGTTAAGTGGAACGTAGGTAGAAGCAATTCGCAGTCTCCCTTTTTTCCCGTTTTGTAAAAGTGTGATCTGATATTCTACTTCCTTTTCAGCCTCAAATACTTGCCGGGCATAAGGATACAGAATTTTCCCCATCTCTGTCAGTGTAATTCCTCGGCCGTTTCGTTTAAATAGGCGGAAACCGATTTCTCGTTCAATGCTTCTTAATTGAGCCGTAACCGCTGGTTGTGTCAAAGACAACACGTCTGCCGTTTGTGTGACGCTTTTCGTTTCGGCTACCTTTGCAAAAATACGGAGGGCATGTAAATTCATTTTTGTACCACCTATCAATTATTTTGATGATTGGATCAAAAACATTCATTAGATTTATTATAAGGCACCCCTTATCGTAAAGGTAGCGAAGGGGGCAAAAAAATGGATCATCGTCAAAAGCAGGTCGTGTCCATATCACTTATCACTGCGTTTGCACTCATTGGAGATTCAATGCTTTATATTGTTCTGCCTATCTATTGGAGAGAGGTTGGATTATCGTCCATTTGGGAGGTCGGTTTGCTGCTCTCGATCAACCGATTCATTCGCATCCCTTTAGCGCCTGTTGTTTGGTGGTTATACCGGTATGTGCCGATGAAGACTGGCGTATTGATTGCTATTTTGCTGGCGTCAGTGACCACGATGTTATATGGCGTCAGCGGTTTTTGGCTGCTGCTGATCTGCCGGTGCGCTTGGGGATTAGCTTGGACTTTACTTCGTATGAGCGGGATGCGGTTGATGGCTGAAATGGATGAAGGCACACAAGGGCATTTAACGGGTCTTTATAACGGGCTTTACCGTCTCGGCAGTTTATTCGGAATGCTATTTGGCGGGGTATTCGCCAGCTTGATCGGTTTCCAGCCCATGACGCTCGTCTTTGGCTTGCTCACATTGCTAGGGTGTATTTTTTATGTGTCTTTAGATGAGATTGAAAAGGGCAAAGAGACGCAAGTCTATCAAGGCATCAAACAGAAGTGGCTTTCACGTGAAGTTGTGAAAGTTCTTCTGACAGGTATGCTTGTAGCACTGATCATACAAGGTTTATTTGCTTCAACGTTGAGTCATGTGATTGAAGTCAAGATCGGCCAGAATGGAATAGCTCTTCTCGGTTATGTCATAGGTGCGTCTGCTTTAAGTGGAGCGATTCAAGCAATCAGATGGGGATGGGAACCATTTGTCGCACCAAGAGCAGGCAGGTGGTTTGACGGGGTTGTGGTGAAGGAACGAATGCTGTGCTGGATGTTTCTTTCGTTTGGAGCTCTCAGTATACTCGGAGCCATGCTGAAGATCACTGGCTGGTTTCTTGTGATGTTGCTTTTGCTTCAGCTGTTGTCCACGATTTTAACGACGCTAACCGATACGCTTGCTTTTCACAAAGCCTCTACTCAAACAGATAGGAACCGCTTCCTTGCTAGCTATTCCTTTGTTCAAGATCTGGGGGCTGCTTTAGGACCTTTGCTGGGATATACAGTCATTCAATTTTGGGGGGCGAACAGTGTCTTTTGGCTGATGATTATGATGAGCGTACTGCTTTTAAGTCTATGGACGAGAGGCAATCGGCAGCATGTCTCTTATGGGGAAGTGTGAATCATCAAGTCAAGATGTAACAGAAGTCAGGTTAGTGAATGTATTTTCTTCATGATCGCATATGTGGTAAAGTCTGATAGCAACATAAAAAAACTGCCTTCATGCGGCTGAACGCATGAGGCAGTAATATTCACCTATTCAATGCCCGAATCATAGGCTTTTTGCGTCAGCTGGCTGACGACTTCTTTTAAGCCATTTGGTTTATGGAATTCAACAGGTGTGCTACCTTTTTCGAATATGATTTGATCTGCTTCAACGAGCACGACATATCGATTGTTGACCTTTGCGATATGAATCGAGTGGCCGAAGTCGGCTAAAAGTCCTTTGATCTCTGTTTCACCTAGACGCATTTTCATTGTGATGTCAGGGGTTTGTTCAACAATATGTGAAGCTGCTAACGTGACCTGTTCTGTATCGAGCGTTTCCCTAATCTCACGCTTTTCACTAGCTTCCCATATTTCAAGGTCCTCTTCAAATTGTTTTAATTCTTCACTTTCATCCTGTAATGTTTCAAATACTTGTTCTTGAACCATATTCATGACCTGTGATTTCATGATTTCAGGCATCGATTCTCCATATTCGACGAATTTCAGGAAGTCCTCAAAATAACGAGCGTGTGAGGATTGGTGGATTTTCACTTCTGCTTCCTCTGTCATGCCCTCTTCTGGCATAAACGGATATTGAATCGATTTCATGTTTTTGGTTGTAATCGCCATTTCGACTTTTCGGATCAAGGTAGATGTATCAGCAATAGAAGCGACTTTCTGTTCAAAATCACATTTCATGATAAAGACAAAGGAGTCATCGAAATACTTTTTAGGAACTGCGGAAGCAACTAAAAAAACGCCGCCCCTCACAGCACTTGTATCTAAATAGGTGCGAACAAATTGTTCGCTGCATTCGTTGAATAATTCCTTTGTATCTGCAAATCTCGTCTGATGAAATAAATTGTAGTTTGGATTTGAATCGAGCTCATGACCTGGTTCGACAATAAAACGGCCAATTTTAGTCGGTACTTGCTCAGACTTAGGATGTCTGTCCACTTTTCGTTTGACGATTTTTTTCAGCTCACCGTCTAAAAAGTCCTTCAGCTCACTTTGTTCAAATTCCTCTTGGTCTAATGTTTGATAATGTTTAAACCGTTTATTTGCTTGTTCATCTTTGCCTTCTACTTCAATCACAAAGAATGATAGAAAACGTATCGTAAAGTCCACTGATTGGTCACCACTTTTTCTTCTTCGGATATGTTGAGTATAGAAAAAGGAGTGAAAATCGTCAACGAATGGAGAAATATCGTGTCATTATTTCCCGAGAAATGTTTACTGAAAAACACTTGATAATAATTATCATTCTTGATAGAATGATAAAAGAAAAGAAGGAACCTGCCAGTTCCTTCATCTCAGAAATCTTTTATTATTTTGTTTCGAATGTTTCGCAATCAGTGTCTACATTGCGAGTCACGTCAGACATTGTGCTTTTACCAATTTTAATTGTAGAGGCTGTACAGCTGTTTTCAGCCCAAAAACGGCAAGAGTTCACTTCACAAAGTACGTTTTGTGCCATGGGAATTCACCTCCGTGATTCATATTGAGAATGACGCAAGCTGCCACTTGATTCATTCAATCTAGTAGTCTCTTTATAGAAAGAGGCTGTTTGTGCTGCGTATGCACATGTTTATCATACCATCTACCCTGAGAATATACAATTTAAACTTTGCAAGAGCGAGAAGACAAATCTCGCTCTTTTTTATTTGTAAAAATAGTTGAATGCTAGGTGGCGCGAACTCTCTTTTTTACATATGAATAGAGTAGATTCAAAACCTGATATCGGACAAAGTATAAGGGTACATGTACCGATTTTCCGCATAAAGATAAGGTTTTTAATCAAAAATTTCATAGAGAGATGAGGGGAGAAGATGAAAGCAGTCATTCTCTGCGGAGGAAAGGGAACGAGAATGAGTGAGGTCACACAAGCGCTTCCTAAACCACTTGCTATGATCGGAGATCGGCCTATTCTATGGCATATTATGAAAATCTATCAGTATTACGGTGTTGACGAGTTTATCTTATTACTTGGATATAAAGGAGAGAAGATCAAAGAGTATTTTCTCAACTACGACTGGCGGCATCACAGCATGCAGCTGGATATGTCGACAGGAGAAATGAAGCTTTTAGGGAAGTCGGAGAACTGGAAAATCACCTTTTTAGATACGGGTGAGGATACGATGACAGGCGGACGGTTAAAGCAGGCACAAGACTACATTGGGGATGAAACATTTATGATGACGTATGGTGACGGGCTCGCCAATATCAATATGTTTCATTTACTTAAGCGCCATCAAGATATTGGGGCAGCTGCCACTGTTACAGGAATTGAAAAGAAGTCACAGTACGGGACACTTAAGGTGTATAACGGGATGGCACAATCCTTCTCTGAGAAGACGGACAGTATCGGGATGATCAATGGAGGATTTTTTGTGTTGTCTCCAAAGGTTTTTGATTATTTAACAGATGATGATCAATGCGTGTTCGAAGCGGAGCCGCTTCAACATCTGGCGAATGATGGAGAGCTTGCGGTTTATGAGCATCACGGATTTTGGACAGCAATTGATACGTACAAAAACTTGAAGGAAATCAACGACATGTGGACAGAAGGAAAACAACCATGGAAGGTTTGGTGACGGCATGAGCGGATTTTGGAATGGGAAGAACGTATTTGTGACTGGATGTACAGGATTGTTAGGGAGTTATCTCGTCAAGGAATTGATTGATCAAGGTGCAAACGTAACAGGGCTTGTACGTGATCAAGTGCCAAGATCGAATTTATATCAAGGCAGTCAGTTTGAAAAAATGAATGTCGTGCAAGGCGCACTTGAGGACATGCAAACGATTGAACGTGCACTCGGAGAGTACGAAATTGATACCGTCTTCCATTTGGCTGCCCAAGCGATTGTTGGGGTCGCAAACAGACATCCGGTCTCTACATTTGAAGCCAATATTTTAGGGACATGGAATGTGCTGGAGGCGTGCAGGAGGCAGCCGCTCATCAAACGAGTCATTGTGGCATCAAGTGATAAAGCTTACGGTGATCAGGAGCAGCTTCCTTATGATGAAAACATGCCGCTTAACGGGAAGCACCCGTATGATGTATCGAAAAGCTGCGCAGATTTAATTTCTCACACATACTACAACACATATGGTCTTCCGGTTTGTGTGACGCGGTGCGGTAATTTATACGGTGGCGGGGATTTGAATTTTAACCGAATCATTCCGCAAACCATCCAGCTTGTGTTAGAGGGAAAGGTTCCAGAAATTAGAAGTGACGGGACCTTTATTCGCGATTATTTCTACATTGAAGATGCGGTTAAGGCTTATTTGCTCCTAGCTGAAAAAATGGAGGAAAAAGGGCTTGCTGGAGAAGCGTTTAATTTTAGTAATGAAATTCAGCTGACGGTCCTTGAACTCGTAGATAAGATTTTAAAAGCAATGGGAAGTGACCTGAAACCTCGTATTCTCAACCAAGGAACGCATGAGATTAAGCATCAATATTTGTCGGCAGAAAAAGCGAGAAAGCTGCTTGATTGGAAGCCAGACTACTCCATTGATGAAGGTTTAGAGAAAACCATTGAATGGTACCGCGAATTCTTTCAAAAATAGAGGTGTAAATAGATGAACAGCATATATTGTACGGTTCTATCAAGTGGAAGACTTTATCAAGCCATTGCATTTTTCTTATCGTTGAAGCAAGTAGAAGATGATGCTGTCATCAAGACGTTATGTATGGATGATGCTGCATTTGATTTGCTTCATCAAATGAATTTCCCGCATGTCGATCTTGTTCATGTACGGCAGCTTGAAACACCTGAGCTTCTAGAGATCAAAAAGGAACGGGATGATTCGGAATATTGCTGGACGTTAAAGCCGATCTGGATTGAGCGTATTTTCGAAGAGGAGAAGGCAGAAGAAGTGACGTATCTTGATGCGGATTTATTCTTTTATGAGAGTCCGCAAGTTATATTTCAAAACCAGCCGGATGCCTCTGTTCTCCTATCAAGAGGGGATATCGTCATTCCAAGCTTTGATCCAGAGGAAGTGACGATGCTTCAGAAGCTTTTAGGCCGATATAATTCAGGATTCCTACATTTTAAAGGAGATGAAGCCGGCAGAAAGTGTCTCAGCTGGTGGAAAGAAGAGTGTCTAAAAGAATGCAAAAATGCGCCTGGAGAAGGTAAATTTGGCGATCAAGGGTATTTGGATCATATGCCAATGCTGTTTGACAACGTAGAAGAGATTGAAACGAAAGGTGTCAATATTGGTCATTGGAATTATGGACAGCATGTCTATAAGGAAGAGGATGGACGTATTCTGCTTGAGGATGGAAGTCCGCTCATTTGCTATCATTTCAGTGGTTTTCGGATTGTGAGCAAGGATGATATGCAGCAAATCCATGAAAAAGGAAGAAATGATTTGCCATTTTTCCAAGAAGCCTATCGAGAAGTGCTGCGCCATGTGATTGAATCTGTGGAACAAGTCAATCCGATGTTTAACGGCTATGCCACACTGGAGGTGGATGACGCATGAATGAAAAGCCGAAGGTAAGCGTCATTATTCCGAGCTATAATGCCAAAGAGCGTTTAGAAGGGAGTCTTTTTTCCTTAACACGCCAGAAAACAGATATTCCATTTGAGGTCATTGTCACCGATAATGGGTCAACGGATGGCACGATGGAAATGCTCGAAAAAATGGAAGTGAACTTTCCGTTGAAAAAGGTGCGTATCCCCGTCAATCAAGGGATTGCCAAGGGGCGCAATCATGCCATTCGCGAGGCGGAGGGAGACCTGCTAATTTTTCATGACAGTGATATGCTCGCAGAACCGAGGTTTATTCAAAAGCATGCAGAAGCACATGATGATCAAGAGGATCTTGTCATTTGCGGTGTTTGCTGGAAGCGAATTTATCGTTATTTTTACACTGGATTTGATAAAGATCATGTGAAGCGATTGAAAGAACAAGGGCTGTATCAGCGGAAAATGAAGGACAAAACGCCTCTTTTATCAATGGAGGAAGTGGAAAATGGTGCATTTTTAGAGAGAAGCTTCGACTTGCAGTCCGAATTTATTGATATTCTGAAAGACATTTTAAACACGTACCACTATGATTTAGGTTCTTATCAATTGCCGTGGCGATTTTTCATTACAAATAACTCCTCCGTAAAGAGAAAGCATGTCATGAAACTAGGGATGTTTGATGAAAATATCGTTCGGTACGGGTTTGAGGATTATGATTTGGGGATTCGTTTGTATCAGTTTGGTCTCTCATTTGAGCTGCGAGAGGATATTTTGAGTGTACATCAGGAGCATCCAAGTAATTTAACGTCATTCGATGACATTAAATATAACATTTTGTATATGTGCGAGAAGTACAACAATATTGATTCCATTGATGTTCATTTGGTCTTCTCTGGACCATTTTCTCACACTGTGACCAATGACATCATGAAAGAAATTCGTCAGCTGCGTGAAAACCCGGTATTTGATGATCTGCTCTCTTATTTTTTAGAGCTGCTGCATATGATTACAGAGCGGAATATGGGCATCAAACGTGATCAAAAGGATGTGCTGACCGCAAAGCACTTTTCTTTGAAAAAACTGTCAGAGGCGGCGCAGCTTGCAAAGCAGGAATATGATTCTGCGGTTCTAGTAGAAGCTATTCAAGGGCTGACGCAAGAGCTGCTGCATGTTGATTTATGTCAAGTGGATGTGTTGTAGATGGCATCCTATCATTTTACAACCATTGTGTCGAATACCCATGTATTGAAGCTGCTGGCGCTGATTCATTCACTTGAGCAGACGGCTCGTTCCTTCAAACTCTCCGTTTTATGTGCTGACCCTTTGGCTTACAAGGTGTTAAGTGAATTTCCTCACCCGCATGTCCAATATGAACAGCTTGAAGACATTGAAGATGATTCGCTGCGAAAGGCAAAGGATGATCGTACGTTCCATGAGTATTGCTGGACATTAAAGCCTGCGTTTTTACTCAAAATTCTAGAGTCCTCTGATGCGGATTATCTCGCTCATTTGGATACAGATTTGTATTTTTATCATCACCCAAAGGAAATATTTGCAGAGAATCCACTCGCTCATTTATATTTGACAGATCATATGAATTCCAAGCGATTCTATCACTATTATGAATTATCCGGCCGTTTTAATACTGGTTTTGTAGGCTGCCGCAACACAGATGTGGCCAAACGGGCTGTGACGCAGTGGAAAGAAAACTGCATTGCACACTGTACGGTAGAAATGGATACGGAAAAAAAGACATACGGAGATCAGCGGTATGTTGAAAGATGGGTCGATGATTTTGAGGGAGTCCATGTGGTGGCATCTAAAGGTGCCAATGTAGCGATTTGGAATATTGAAAACTACGAGCTCTCTGTTGTGAAAGAAGATATTTATCTTGATGAATGTCCACTGCTGTTCTATCATTTTTCTGCCTTTACAATCATTGATGAGCGTACCTTTAATCTCAATTGGTATTACTATATGACAGATCAAAAGCTGGTGGATCATTTGTATATTCCATATGCCAATTTGATTCATCAAAAGATTCAACAGGTACAAGAGGTATTTCCGGACTTTCAGCAAGGGTTTATCGCAAAGAAGCATGTTCCCGATACACATTTTTATGAGATATGAAAAAAACCGCTCAGTGATTTGAGCGGTTTTCATTTATGATTCATTCCATTTGGTGATGGTTTGATCACTAGGAAGCAGGACAGCTAGAATGCCTAAAATCGGTAAAAAGGCTGCACCGATCATGGTAGGCGTTAAGCCGAAGGCATCAATGAATGAGCCGAGGGCAACCGATCCGATTGCACCCATTCCAAACGCCAGCCCAACCGTTAAACCAGACATTGTGCCGATTTTCCCGGGAAATAGTTCTTGGGCGTATACCACTGTAACAGAGAAGCTTGACATTAAAATGATGCCAATGAGTCCAAGTAAAACATACGCAAAAACAGGTCCGGCAAAAGGCAATAAAAGGGCAAGTGGAAAGGATGCTAATAATGAAGCCAAAATTACGGTTTTCTTGCCAAATCGATCTGCAAGCGGTCCGCCTAGAAATGTCCCGACTGCACCCAATATAAGAAATAAGAAAATATAAGTTTGTGATTCTTTAATTGTCAAACCATATTGTTGAATTGCATAAAACGCATAGAAATTCGAGATTGCATTCCCATACCAAGAGCGAGCAAAAATAAGGAAGACGATAATGCCGAGTGCCGCGAGTGCTGACTTGCGATGCATATCAGATCTTGCCGCTTTTGCAGCCGCTTTTTTCGCTTGTGCTCGAATGGTTTGAAGCTTCCTTGCGTACCATCTCGAAATGTAGAGAAGGAAACAGGTAGCAACCAATCCAACAATCGTAAACCAGGCGACTCCTGGCTGGCCGAGCGGGACGAGCATGAGTGCTGCAATCAGTGGTGCAAGGGCTTGACCTGTATTGCCGCCGACTTGATAGATTGATTGTGCAAGTCCACGTCTTGGACCAGCTGCCATATTGGCAACGCGGGAACCCTCTGGATGGAAAATAGCAGAGCCGAGTCCGATAAAGGCGACGCAAAGCAGAATGGTCGTAAAGGATGGTGCAAATGCAAGGCCGAAAATACCGACAGCGCTTGAGAATAGTGCAATGGGAAGTGCGTAGGGCATCGGCCGTTTATCTGTGTACCATCCAATAGCAGGCTGCATCACGGAGGAGACCATATTTAATGTAAAGGCAATCAGCCCTAATTGTGTAAAGGTCAGCCCCATTGATCGTTCTAAAATAGGGAACATGGCAGGAATAACGGCTTGTAATGTGTCGTTGAGCAAATGGCAAATACCGATAATCAATAAAATAGGATAAACTGTTGAGCCGGTGACAGCTTTTTGAGGTTTATCCTTTGCACGAGCAGCAATAGCCAATGAGACTTCCTCCTTTCATTCAACTGGTTTCTTTTTGCATTCTCCTCATTTTATTCATAAGGTGAACTATAAAACAATAGCAAATTGTCATGATGTAGAAAAAAGAGACACACGCTCTTGATGGAGAGCGTGTGTCTCTAAAGGGTTATTCATAAAAAGAAGCGATCACAGGCTTCATTTTTTGAACGACTAGGCCACTGCCGCCGCGGTCTTTCACACCTTCGATCATGCCGATAAGGATGTAATCTTCTTTTTTGGGATGAAACGCAAGTAAAAATCCATTTTCAGTACCATCTGTCGCACCTTGTTTGCTCTTCAGCTCTGCTGTTCCCGTTTTAGCGGCAATATCAGCCCCTTTGATTTGCAGGGAGTGAGCAGTACCGTTTGAATTGGTCACGACTTGAGTCAGTGTGTCTTTTACTTTATTTGCTGAATCTTCTTTTATGATCTGCTTTGGTGATGCTGTTTTTTCATCTTGAATGACGCGAGGATACACAAGCTTGCCTCCTGTTGCAAATGGAGAATAGGCATGTATCTGCTCAATCGGTGACATGAGTAATTCCCCTTGGCCATACGCCGAGTCAGCGAGTAAGATGTCTGATTGAATGCCATCGTTTGATACTTGTGCGGGCTTCATTGTAAACGGCATGTGTAAATCTTCGCCAAACCCAAATGTTTTCACTTTTTTCTCGTAAGTATCTTTGCCGATTTCAAGGGCTTCCTGTCCAAAATAAATATTGTCTGAGTACACGAGGGCATCGACCATGTTGACGTGTTCTTTGTCATGAACCCGTGTAATTTGATAATTTCCCCATGATTGATCCTTCTGCCATTTCAGTCCATGAATGGTGCGCACTTTATTAGGCTTTGTGACACCTGTTTCCAGCCCAATGGCTGCTGTAATGGTTTTGAAGGTGGACCCTGGTGCATATCGGCTTGCATATCGAGCTTGGAATGGAAGATCTGGGTTTTCACTGTATGCTCGATATTGCTTAGGTGTCACCCCATTTGTCATGAGATTGACATCATAGGAAGGGGTACTGACAAGTGCTAATAGGTCACCAGATGATGGATTCATGATGGTGACGGCCCCTTTTTCACCCTTCAACTGCTGATAGGCTTTTTTCTGTAAAGAAGCATCAATGGTCAATTTCACTGTTTTTCCGTCTTTTCGCTCTGTTTTTTGTAGTGTTTCTTCAATGCCTGTTTCATCATGGACAATGAGAATGCTTCCGCCATCTTGTCCACGTAAGTTCTGATCAAATGTGTATTCAAGGCCGGTTTTGCCGATGATTTGATCCGCCTTTAATGCCGGGTTTCTTTTGATATCATCCGCATTTGCTTTTCCGACGTAGCCTGTCAGATGAGCAGCAGCTTCGTTATATGGATAATAGCGCATTTCCTTTGGTTGATAGGTCACGCCACTTACGTCCTTTGGGATTTGCATTTGCTCTAACATAGACTTCAGCGGGACAAATGTGTCATCTGTGACCCATGTTTGTTTCAGCTGGTTTTGAATGAATTCTTCATCTATATCAAAAGCGCTGCTGATTTTTTTTATATGGCTTTCTTTTGTCTTGCCTGTACCGAGCTTTCCCGGAATAATGCCAAGTGCGTTTCCACCAGTTGTTTCTGCTAAAGCACGCCCTTTTCGATCCACAATACTTCCGCGTACCGCAGGATCAGATTTCACTTTGATGGTGTCTCTCTTTTCCATTTGCGGGAAGATGAGGTTAGGTTTCCAATCTACTTTCCACTGATTATCCTCTTTTGAGAGGACGCCTTTATACGAGAGCTTGTTCAGCTTTCCAAGAGATGTTTTCATTGTGACATCATAGGTGAATTCGTACCCGTCTCCTTTGTCCTGTTTTTCTACTTTGAGTTTTGAGATGTTCACATCATGAGCACCGATTCCGCTAAAGATATTGTCGTATTTCTCGGCTAGTTGTTTTTTAGAAAAGTCATTGCCTTTTAGAGATGTACTTGTGACCTCATCTGCGAGCTTCGTAAAGTCTTTCTTTTTCAATTGATTTGTAAAGGATTGAGCTGTCTGTAAGGCCTCTTTTTCTTTGGAGAAAAGTGTATCTTTTAAGAAGAAGAAAGCAACAGCAAGTAAGATGATGCTGATAAGGGGGACGGTGAATTTTTTCTGTTTCCAAAATGATTTCCGCTGATCTGTATACAATGAAAACACCTCAATTTTTGATTAGATCCTCTATATTTTACAGTTATTGTGTACGATTTGTATAGTTTCTCATGGGAATCATGCTGCGTGAATAAGACAAATGAACTGGTGATAGTCATTTTGGGTGTCAAATTTCACTGTGTTTATCGAGTCTTTATGCCTGCTCTTGATAAAAGGGAAATCACTTCATATCATCGAAGGATCATAAGGGAATTAATTGCTTGGAAGCGATAACAAAATGGAGGGATGTATGATCGCTTATCAAAAAGTGAATATCACAGGATTATTGCTAGGACCGTGCTTATTTCTTACCCTCATGTTTTTGATACCAGCGTCAGAATTGGCCTATGCACCTAAGGTAGTGCTTGCTGTCTCAGCTTGGACGGCTACTTGGTGGGTAACAGAAGCATTGCCGATTCCAGCTGCGTCTCTATTGCCGATTATTTTACTGCCAACACTTGGGGGACTGTCGATGGATGCAACGGCAAAATCCTACGGTGATCCGATTGTCTTTATGTATATGGGTGGTTTTATGATTGCAATTGCGATTGAGAAATGGAATTTACATCGACGAATGGCCTTACATATTCTCAATTTTATTGGCACAAGAAGTGACCGTATTGTATTAGGGATTATGATATCAACGGCTTTTTTATCTTTATGGATTTCGAATGCTGCTACAGCTTTAATGATGCTTCCTGTGGCACTCGCTATCATTAAAGAAGTCAAAGCAAATCAGATATTGTCAGGGCATTCACTTGAGAAGTTTAGTAAAAGCATTTTGCTGTCTGTTGCGTATTCTGCCTCGATCGGCGGATTAGCGACACTCGTCGGAACAGTTCCTAATGCAGTGTTTGCCGCAATGTCTAAAAAATTATTAGATCGTGACATTATGTTTTTTGAATGGTTTTTATTTGGCTTTCCTGTCACAGTCGTTATGCTGTCTCTCTTATATGTATATTTAACAAAAATTCAATTTCGGGTGGAGCATCGAAGTGATATCAAAGCTCACTTCATTCAAAAGGACTTAAAGGATTTAGGAAAGATCAAACAAGAGGAAAAATGGGTTCTTACGGTTTTTCTCATGACTGCGTGCCTATGGATCTTTAAATCTTTGTTGTTTGGAAATCTTTATGTATCAGATACATCTATTGCAATTTTTGGTGCAATCCTGCTCTTTCTCATTCCATCGACGAATGGTGAGAGAATTCTAGAATGGCAGGATATGAAACAGCTTCCTTGGGGGCTATTGCTTTTATTTGGGGGCGGTTTGTCGCTTGCCACAGGATTTGCAGAAACCGATTTGACGGGCTGGATGGGGGAGAAGCTTCAACTTTTAAACGGTCTGTCTTATTTCATGATTATCTTCATTTTAACGGCTGCCGTTCTGTTTATGACAGAATTTATGTCAAATACAGCTGTGGCCAATATGGTGATTCCCATCACAGTAGGGCTTGGCCTGGCCATTGGCATTGAGCCGTATGGTTTAATGGCTGCGGCTGCGTTAGCTTCCTCGTGTGCGTTTATGCTACCAATCTCTACACCGCCAAATGCGGCTGTCTTTAGCGCAGATATACTCAAAATTTCTGATATGGTCAAGGCGGGCTTTTGGTTAAATATCATCAGTATTGTGGCGATTGTTCTTGCGGTTTATTTCTGGCTGCCGATCGTGCTGAGATGAGGGCTTTGATCGAATCGAAACGGTTGGTGCAGATGTTTCTTTTGGCTTCGGTGCTGGAGCGGGCTTTTTGAGGTGCGCGTCCTTTGGCGTATAATAGGTTGCCCCAATGTTGAGTCTGCCTTGCAGCTGGTTAATGGAAAGTTCACCAAACTCTAGATGGTAGTCAATTTTGTCCACGTGCAGTGATTCAATATGAATGTGCGTATCCTCTGAAACTGGTGAAGCAGGTGCAGACATTTTTTGTTCAAGAGCAGTGAGTCTTTTTTCCAGCTCGACGACAGACGGGGATGGGCTGGATTCCGTTTTTTTAAAGAGTGATTGAATGAAATGTTTCAAGTGACCACAACCTTTTCTTTCGCCTTGCTCTAGTCTATGGAAAAGCTGCCCGGTATATACTTATAGAGATGACAAGAAAGGGGAGAAAAGCATGCTGCCTACACGGATTCAGATTGCTCATATGAAAACGAATAGTATTGGTGCAGGGTCCTCGATGACATTCGGTTCGACGTTCGTACAAAATCACTGCTCGACGATAAAAAGAAACAATGGTTTCGGTGAGCAAAATGCCGATGGCGTGATCACGATCCTGCCGATTGAAACGGTTGATGATCGTGATCAAATAGATGCAGTGAGTATCAATATTCGTCATCTATGATAATCGCAGTTGCTTTTCCTTCATCTTTTTGCAGCCGGATGTACAGCACGCCGTCTTTAAAGGCGGCATTCATTTGACCAAGAATCATATCTGGAAGCCGAATTTTTCTTTCAAACGGACCATATTTCCCTTGCCTTTGACGAAAGTCCTGCTCGTTAAAAAAGGAAAAACGCTGTCCTTTCACAACCAAATATTCCCCATATGACAGCACCTGAACATCTTCCTTCCGGTAGCCAGGCAAATATATTAAGTACTGAAATTCTGTAGGGGTTTCCACAATGTCGATTGGTGGAAATGACGCATCTGTTCCTCGCTGATCTTGTTGCGTGAATGTAAAGGGAGACGGACTATTTGCCATAAAGGGAGATCTTTGCTCATCATCGAATATCATTTTCCAAAAATCATCTCCGTGCATTTGCTGGGCAATATCCATCCACTGCTTCATTTTTTCGAAGTCCATGTGAAGACCTCCTGTTAACATACTTGATGGGTGCTTGCATATACCTATAAAAAGGAGGTTTATCTGTGGTTCAACCAACTCCGTATATCAATATTAATATTTTCATGTTAAAAATTAATTCCTTTGAAAATGCGTCGGCGGTGAATGTCGGACAAAATTTGTTAGCAGAGTGGCAAAACTCAGATAAGAAAAATCAGGGGTACGGACAGAATTTTGGAGATGCCAGCGGTTTTGTCGGAACAAAAAGCCATGTTGATGATCGAGATCAAGTGGACTCACCTGCCTCTTTTTCGCCAGCAGCTAAACCTATTCAAAGGAAGTGACGTGTGATGTTATTCTCACCTTCAGTCGTCAATGTCGGTGCTTTTAAAATCAATGCAATGGACCGGGGGGCTTCACTCACTCTAGGTCCTTATCAGCAGGTCGATTATTTTCTTTCGATGAAAATGAACCAAGGTTTTGGTGAGGACAATGGAGATTGTTCACCGCTTGTCATTCCAATTTCAAGCGTATTAGATCCAGATATGATCGACTCGAATTCAGCTAAAAACAGTGTGATTTAAGCAAAAAAAGAGACCGGGAATCCCCGTGTCTCTTTTCTAATGTGTTTGATTGAGATGGCTTTTTCGTCTTGCATACGTGAAATAAACAATGACACCAATAGCCACCCAGATGAGGAAAGCTCTCCATGTCACCCATGAAAGTGTCGTCGCAAGTTTAATACATATGACGGCACTAATAATCGGAAGAACAGGCACGAATGGTACCTTAAATGCTGCTTTGACATTCGGGTGTTTTTCTCGTAAAACGATCACAGCGATCGAGATCACCGTAAAGGCCGCAAGTGTACCGATGCTGACTAAATTAGCCAGTGTTGATAAGTTGACGAATCCAACGATACATGCCGCAACAATCCCTGTCAGCCAAGTGTTGGCAACCGGTGTTTTCGATTTTGGATGAACGTTTGAGAAAATTTTCGGCATCAGCCCATCTCGGCTCATAGCAAAGGTTAAACGAACCTGGGCATACACAAGAGCGATTAACACGGTCGTAATCCCGATAATCGCACCTGCGGATATAATGCCAGCGACACTATTCAGGCCAACAACTTGAAGAGCAAATGCGACAGGGTCACTGACATTTAGCTTCGTATAGTGAACCATGCCTGTTAAGACGAATGAAACACCGATGTATAAAATCGTACAAACGCCGAGCGCACCAATAATTCCGATTGGCATCGCCTTTTGTGGATTTTTGACTTCTTCTGATGCATTAGCAATTGCATCAAATCCAAGATAAGCAAAAAAGACAGTCGCAGCTCCGGCAATGACGCCATTAAAGCCCATTGGCATAAAAGGTGTCCAGTTTTCAGGTTTAACGTAAGCGAAGCCTGAAATGATAAAGAGCAGGACAATGGCAATTTTGATGAGCACAATGATGTTATTCAGCTTTGTGCTCTCTTTTACGCCTCTTGAGACAATAAAGGTAATGAGTAAAATAATGAGTGCGCCTGGCAGATTAAAGACGGCCCCATCAACGGCTCCAGGTGCACCCGATAAGGCCTTCGGTATGTGCAGGCCGAATCCACTGAGCAGTGATTGAAAATAGGACGACCATCCACTGGCTACAGCAGAGAGCGCAACGACATACTCGAGCATTAAATCCCAGCCCATTAAAAAGGCGAGGAATTCGCCAAGTGTGGCATAAGAATACGTATAAACGCTTCCTGACACTGGAATGGACGAGGAGAATTCTGCGTAGCAAAAAGCAGCAAGAGCGCATGCGATCGCAGCCAAAATAAAAGATATAATAATCGCAGGTCCCGCATCTTTCGCAGCAGCGACCCCCGTAATGACAAAGATCCCAGTCCCGACCACACAGCCGATGCCAAGCAAGATTAAATCAAATGTATTCAAAGAACGACTCAGCCGCTTTGTTTGACTTTCAAGCATGAGCTGGTCGAGAGATTTTTTTCTAAATAAAGAACTCATGTTGACCTCCTAATGGATAAATCTTTTCGTAAGACGAATGTTAGTATATGCGTAAATGATAATTTAGTCAATTGGTTGAAAAACGCTTTAAATCGCTAAAGCGTGACATATCATAAGCGTTCAATGGATATAAAAAGACATCCGCCGGCACATAACAGGCGAATGCGGCAACAGGAGATCTTACGGCTGTTCAGCAAATATTTTTTCGTTGTACAGCACACTCGGATGGGCAGGGTAATGGACTGATGAAGCAAGGTGATGGGTTTTGGCTTGCTCCAAATCGCCGAGCTGATAATAACAATAGCAAAGCTGGAGGTGAGGGTACCACGTTTTATATTGGATGAGTGTAAAGCCTGTTTCGTTTTCAGGAGCCTTCAGGGCCTGCTCATACCAAAAGATAGCTGCTTGGTGTTTATTTTGTGTTTTAAAATGATCCCCGATCCGGCAGCAAAATTCAGGGCGGGGTTGATCATATAAGAAGGAGCGCAATAATGAGGATAGGGCCGCTTCCTCGAAACCTACTGCATAGTAGCAGTCAGCTAAATATTGACATGCGCGAATTTCATCCTCAATCCAGCATTGTTTTGTGGCTAAAAATTGATGATAAAAACGAATGGCCCTCACATGTTGCTTGTGATCCCTTAGCTCATTGGCAAAGTAAAAGAGATCACGTGGCGTCATCTCCTCACCGTTTGCAAGCATGTCTTCATAAATTCGCAGGTTGCGCCCAGGCTCCACAGCGGTAGTTTTCTTACGCTTTTGATGTGTGACGGCGATTTCGGCTGGAAAGATGTTGCCATACACTTGGAGAAATTCATGAACGGCTCCGTACCATTGAAAGTGTAAAGCACGTTTGACGAGCCGGTTTCTTCTATATTTAAAATTCACATGACCGTCCTTATCAAATCCAACGTGGTAAAACATCGAGACGGCATCCACAGCGGGATCAAGAGTCTGCTTGAGCTGAAGAAGCTTTTTTCGGTCCTCTTCAAGCAGGACATCGTCTGCATCCAGCCATAGGATATACTCTTTTGTTGCATGGGAAAAAGAGAAATTGCGGGCTTTTGCAAAATGCTGAACCCATTCAAAGTCGAGCACCTGTGCTGAAAAAGAGTGAGCAATTTCCTTCGTCCGATCTGTTGATCCTGTATCAACGATGATCATCTCATCTACAATGTCTTGAACAGAAGAAAGGCAGTCCGCTAAAACCTCCTCTTCATTTTTCACAATCATACATAAGCTAATGGATATCATCTATAGATCACCTCATCATAGTGTATCGAGCATCAAAAGGAAACATTCTTTTCAGTAGCGGGTTTTTTAAAACTAGTTTTCTGCTACTGGCTGATTTAAAATAAAGGAAGAATCTATGTAAGGGCTGATAAAATTGAGTTTATTGAATGTTGAAGGATTATATAAAACCTATGGCGAAAAAACGCTGTTTGATCATATCTCTTTTCATATAGAACCAAAGGAACGCATCGGTTTAATTGGACCAAATGGAACAGGCAAATCAACGCTTCTAAAGGTGATCGCAGGGCTTGAATCGTTTGAGGAGGGTGACATCACGAAAGCAGGAACACTTGATATCGAATTTCTTGAGCAAGATCCTGAGATGAGCGGAGATGAAACAATTCTCGACTATATTTTTTCTGGAACAGCACCGATGATTCAAACGATGAAGGCGTATGAACAGGCGCTTGCTAATTTAGCGCATGATCCGCAAAATGAAGCAAAACAAGAGGCGCTCATGCGTATGCAAAATAAAATGGATCAGGAGGACGCATGGGATGCAAACCTTTCGGCGAAAACGATTTTGACAAAGCTTGGTGTCCAAGATGTGAGCCGTTCTGTTCATGCGTTATCGGGCGGACAGAAAAAGCGTGTTGCCATCGCCAAAAATTTAATCCAGCCTGCGGGTTTGCTGATTTTGGATGAGCCGACGAACCATCTAGATAATGCAACCATTGAATGGCTTGAAGGGTATTTGAGTCAATACAGCGGGGCTGTTATCCTTGTGACCCATGATCGTTATTTCTTAAACCGTGTTGCCAATCGGATTTATGAATTAAATCAAGGGCAGTTGTATACGTATAAAGGAAATTATGAAGTCTTTTTAGAAAAAAGAGCAGAACGAGAAGCGGAAGCTCAGGTGAAGGAAACGAAACGTCAAAATTTACTTAGACGAGAGCTTGCTTGGCTGAGAAGAGGGGCAAAGGCTAGAACGACAAAGCAAAAAGCACGAATCGGCAGAGTAGAAGAGCTGAAGGATCAAAAGGGACCTGATGCAAAGGGCGAGCTTGATTTTGCGATCGGTTCTCACCGGCTTGGAAAACAGGTGATGGAGGTAGAAGAGATCAGCATCTCATTTGCTGGCCAAACCCTTGTGGAGTGCTTTTCCGATTTAGTCGTGCCAGGTGACCGTATTGGATTAATCGGACCGAACGGAGTGGGGAAAACCACGTTACTTCATTGTCTAGCGGGTAAAATAGAACCGACTACTGGACAATTGACTATTGGCCAAACGGTTCGCATTGGCTATTACACGCAGGATCATCATGAAATGAATGAAGAGCTGACCATCATTGATTACATCAAAGAAACAGCTGAAATCGTGAAGACAACGGATGGCACCATTGTGACAGCCGAGCAGATGCTGGAGCGGTTCTTATTCCCAAGATCCATGCAGCGCACGTTTATTCGCAAGCTGTCAGGAGGAGAGCGCCGCAGATTATATTTACTAAAAGTCTTGATGGAAGAGCCGAATGTTCTCTTTTTAGATGAGCCGACGAACGATCTTGATACAGAGACGCTCAGCATTTTAGAGGATTATTTGGAGCAGTTCCCTGGCGTAGTCATCACAGTGTCGCATGATCGTTATTTCTTAGACCGAGTCGTTCATCGCCTGCTTGTTTTTGAAGGAAATGGACGCATATCACATTTTCAAGGGGCATACAGCGATTACATGGAGCAAGAAAAAGAGCAGAAGCGAACAGAGACAAAGCCTCCTGAAAAACAAGTAGAAGCGGCCCCTAAAAAGAGAAAAAAACTGTCCTATAAGGACCAGATTGAATGGGATGGGATTGAAGACCGGATCCAAGCATTAGAGGAAAAAAACCAGCAGCTCGAAGCTAGCATTGCTGAGGCAGGCAGTGATTTCGGGAAAATTCAAGAGCTGATGGACAAGCAAAAAGCCGTCACAGAAGAATTAGAACAAGCGATGGACCGCTGGACAGAACTGTCGATGATGATAGAGGAATTGGAAAGCAATTAAGCGTGCCGACAAAATTGCATAAAAGAAGACGAAGGGCTCATCATGAGCCCTTTTTCTTCTTTTCAGCGTGATAGAAAACCATTGAATTCCAGAAAGGATAGCTGCTTTCAAAGAGCGAATTGAACCTTCGTGAGCAACAGCGCTTAGGGCGAATACGAGGGTTTGTCTACACGCTCAACTGTAGAGAGGCTTTACAGTTTTTTTTGATAAGAGCATTTAGCATAAGCATCGTGCTGATGAATGGATTCTTCATTGCGGCACTCGACTTGAAAGCCCTTGACCCAGTTTTGTTCATAAAGCTCGGCCGCAATTAACCTCGTGACATCCTCCACAAAGCGTGGATTTTCATAGGCCTCTTCTGTCACTTTCTTTTCATCAGGTCTTTTAAGTACGGGATAAAGGGGCGCACTCGCATTGGACTCGATGATCTGCAGTAGATCAGCTTTCATGTCATCAGGGAGCTGTACTTGTTCAAACAGCTCTACCTGAATAGACACAGTGCCGCGCTGATTATGCGCGCCGTATTCACTGATTTCTTTTGAACAAGGGCATAGTGTAGTGACCTGTGCAGTGCAGCCAACATGACAGATCCATCCGTTTTCTTCATGAAAATGGACGTCATATTGCACAGTCGCATGCATCAAACCGGACTTTCGGCTCACTGGGCTCTTTTTTTCCATGTACCAAGGAAAGGAAACCTGAACAGAGGCGGATGGCTGATTCATTTGCTTGGCAAGCTGTGCCGTCAATTCTTTTAAGGAATTCACATCAAGCGGCTTTCCGCTCTCGTAAAATGAGTGCAGCTGTTCAGTAAGACGGCTCATATGAATGCCTTTTTGATGAGCTGGCAAGTATGTGCTCAGTGCAAAGGCAGCGGAAGTTGTTTGGTGCTGTGGTGCCGTTTTAGACAAAATATGTACAGGATACGACACGCGGCAAATTCCGACTTGTTCAAGATCAAAATAAAAGTCCTGCTCCGTCTGTTGTATGTCCATCATGTCCTCTTTTTGACAAGGCTTCGTTCGAGCGCTTGGCGGGACAGATCCGAATTGTTGGTGTCGTTCTTTTTTGGGTGGAAAAGAGAGCATAGTGTACCTCCTTTAAATCGTAATAATTCCTATTTATTTTGCATCAAACAGCAGGAGAAATCAAGGGTCAAAAATTTAACGTTTACGTTAAGGTTATAAAACATTTGCGGGATTGTCATCGCTGGGGGAATTCTCGGCATGATCAATACGGTGCTTACGACGGCTGTCATGGGCTCAGCACCTGTTGAGCGTTCAATTGCTTCATCTTCTTACAGCGCAGTACGGTTTATTGGTGGTGCGATTGCTCCTTGGATTGCCGGCGTACTCGCTGAAACGTATACAGCAAGTACGCCCTATTATGTAGGGGCGGCTGTTGTGCTGGCAGGGATGATCATCCTGCTTCTTGGCCGTAAGCATTTGGTGAATATACAGGCCGGTCATTAAAATAGAAAAAAGCCTTATATCTTTTTGAACAGATATAAGGCTTTTTTGACGTTATAATACTTTTGTCGTCCAAGATTCACAATTCCATGTCTCGGTTGCAACATCTTGATAAAATTCAGGTTCGTGGGAAATCAATAAGACGCTGCCTTTATATTCTTTTAACGCGCGTTTTAGTTCTTCTTTCGCATCGACATCTAAGTGGTTTGTCGGCTCATCGAGAACAAGTAAATTGGTTTCTTCATTTATCAGCTTACAGAGGCGGACCTTTGCTTTCTCCCCGCCGCTTAGAACAGATACACGGCTTTCAATATGCTTTGTCGTTAATCCGCATTTGGCAAGGGCTGCTCTCACTTCATATTGCGTGTAAGAAGGGAAGGTGCTCCACACTTCTTCAATACAGGTGTTGCTGTTTTGCTCTTTGACTTCTTGCTCAAAGTAGCCGATATGCAAGAATTCTCCACGTTCCACCTCGCCAGAAATTGGCGTGATTTCTCCAAGAAGGCTTCGCAGCAGCGTTGTTTTACCGATACCATTTGCGCCATATAAGGCGATTTTCTGTCCGCGTTCCATTTTCAGATTCAATGGGCGAGAGAGCGGTTCGTCATAACCAATGACTAAATCCTTCGTTTCAAAAATCAATTTTCCTGAAGTACGTGCTGGCTTGAAGTTGAATTCCGGCTTTGGCTTTTCTGCTGCCAATTCAATCATGTCCATCTTATCTAGTTTCTTTTGACGAGACATGGCCATATTCCGAGTGCTGACACGTGCTTTATTTCTCGCGACAAAATCCTTTAATTCAGCCACTTCTTGCTGCTGCCTTTTATACGCTGCTTCTAGCTGCTGCTTTTTCACTTCGTACACTTGTTTAAATTGATCATAATCACCAACGTAGCGTGTCAATTCTTGATTTTCGACATGATAAATCAAGTTAATGACACTGTTTAAAAACGGAATGTCATGTGAAATGAGGATGAACGCATTTTCATACTCCTGTAAATAGCGTTTCAGCCACTCAATATGCTGCTCATCCAAATAGTTGGTCGGCTCATCGAGAAGGAGAATTTCTGGCTTCTCTAACAGCAATTTCGCCAGCAGGACTTTTGTACGCTGCCCGCCGCTCAGCTCTGTCACATCACGGTCCAGCCCAAGATCCGTTAACCCAAGACCTCTTGCGATTTCTTCCACCTTGGAATCAATGATATAGAAATCATTGTTTGTCAGTGCATCCTGAATGATGCCAACTTCCTCTAACAGCTTTTCCAGCTCATCAGGATCAGCTTCACCCATTTTGCCATAAATGTCATTCATTGAGGCTTCCATAGAGAATAAATAATGGAAGGCATCTTGAAGGACTTCACGGATGGTTCTTCCTTTTTCTAGCACGGTATGCTGATCAAGGTAGCCCACACGGACATTTTTTGCCCATTCGACTTTTCCTGCATCTGGCTCAAGCTTGCCAGTAATAATATTCATAAACGTTGACTTTCCTTCACCGTTGGCGCCGATCAAGCCGACATGCTCGCCTTTTAATAACCGGAAGGAGACTTCGTGGAAAATGGCTCTGTCGCCAAAGCCATGACTTAAATCTTTAACAGATAATATCATTTTTTACACCTCAAATAGATTCAAAACGGCTAGTGCCTCTCATGATTATATCGAACTGTCCGGCTCGATAAAAGCATCAAAAGAAAAATTGCGTTTCAAAGCTGATTTTGAGATACTTAAGGATAGATTGAATGAGGATAAAGGAGATCGACATGACCGAAAATTGGGCATTTTTAAAAGAAGCCAAACCATTTATACAAAAGAACTTTGAAGCGGCTGGCTTTGAGAAACCAACAGCGATACAAGAAAAAACAGCAGAGTGGATTACGGAAAAGCGCGATGTGATTGCAGAATCACCAACTGGAACGGGGAAGACACTTGCGTATGTTCTGCCGCTTTTAAATAAAATTGATGTGAGTATCAAACACCCGCAAGTCTTAATCTTGGCACCCTCAAGAGAGCTTGTGATGCAAATATTTGATGTCGTGCAAGAGTTCAAACAAGGATCAGACATCAAAGCCGTCTCTTTAATAGGCGGAGCAAACATCAAGAAGCAGCAGGAAAAGCTAAAAAAACACCCAAACATCGTGGTGGCGACACCGGGCCGTGTACAAGAGTTAATCAAAATCAAGAAATTGAAAATGCATGAAGTCAAAACAATCGTGTTAGATGAAGCAGATCAGCTTCTTGTCCCAGAGCATATGAAAACGATCCAAGCGATCATTAAATCAACATTAAAAGAAAGACAAATTCTTTGTTTCTCTGCCACTTTTAAAGAGGAAACCGTTCAACTGATCAAAGAGATGACATCTGAGCCAGAGGTATTGACAATTAGCAGAAGCCAGGAAGAAGCGCAGAAGGTAGGGCATTACTATTTGTTATGTGATCAGCGGGATAAAGTGAAACTGCTCCAAAAGCTATCGCGGCTTGAGGACATGCAGGCGCTTGTCTTTGTGCGTGATATTACGAATTTAAGCATTTATGCAGAAAAATTAGCGTATCATCATGTTGATCTTGGAGTGCTTCACAGTGAAGCGAAAAAAGCAGATCGTGCTGTTATTTTAAAGGCATTTGAACAGCATGAATTTCCGCTTCTTCTTGCAACGGATATTGCAGCAAGAGGCATTGATATCGACGATTTACCGTACGTCATCCATGCAGATCTGCCAAATGAAGAAGGCTATATTCATCGTTCAGGCAGAACAGGCCGTGCAGGAAAAGAAGGGGCTGTCATCAGTCTTGTCACCCATCAAGAGCATGCGATGCTGAAAAAAATGGCGAAAAAGCTGAATCTCTCGCTTGAGGAAATTGTGTATAAACAAGGCCAGCTGCAGCTTGTGCAGCATCAGGCATAATAAAAGGACCCTGCCGTTTGGCGGGTCCTTTCAGCGTGTAGACAAACCCTCGCATTCGCCCGCAGTCCTGCGCGCTGGTGCTCGTCCTTCCTAGACTGCAAAGGTTTTCTATCACGCTGAAAAGAAGAAAAAGGGCTAAAATAAAGTTCATTTTAGCCCTTTTGGTGTTATGAAACTTTGACAAGCTGTTTTCCGACATTTTCCCCTTTGAATAGTCCAAGGAACGCATCAGGAATGTTGTCAAAACCTTCGATAATGGTTTCTTTGTAAGTCAGTTTGTCTTCTTTTATCCATTGAGCGAGATCCTTTGCCGCCTCTTCAAAACGATCAGCGTAGTTGGCAACAATGAAGCCTTGCATCAATGCGCTTGTTTTAATGAGTTTTGTTTGTACACGCGGTCCGATGTCTTTGCTAGGGCTAATATTATAAGAAGAAATAGCGCCGCAGACTGGAATACGGGCAAAGCGGTTCAAATGATTCATCACGGCATCAGAGATTTCGCCGCCAACATTGTCAAAATACACATCGACACCGTTTGGACAAGCTTTTGCAATGGCATCATCTAAATCGTTTGTTGTTTTATAATTAATGGTTTCATCAAAGCCGAGCTCTTTTAAATAAGCCAGCTTATCATCAGATCCGGCAATGCCAACGACGTGGGCGCCTTTGATTTTAGCGATCTGTCCGACAACGGAACCAACGGCACCAGCGGCTCCAGAGATGACAACGGTTTCGCCTTCTTTTGGCTGACCAATCGCAAGAAGTCCAAAATAGGCTGTTTGTCCAGGCATGCCTAAAATCCCTAAGTAATAAGATAACGGCGCAATAGATGGATCAATTTTTGTCAGAGACTCTGCTTTGGCCGTAGAGTATTCTTGCCAGCCAAGGAATCCAAGAACAAAGTCACCTTTTTTAAATTGAGGTGATTTGGACTCGATGACTTCTCCGACAACACCCCCCTGAATCACTTCATTGAGCTTGAACGGAGGTGTATAGGATTTTGTATCCTGCATTCGTCCCCTCATATAAGGATCTACAGACACATATTTCGTTTGAATCAAGACTTCACCATCTTGAGGTACTGGTATATCAACGGTTTCAAAATGAAAAACATCTTTTGTAGGTAACCCTTTTGGACGTTTTGCTAATTGAATTTGCTTTTGTTGACTCATGTCAAATCCTCCCTTTCACTTGCATCCTAGATCTACATTAACATGATTGCTTCTTTTCATTCAAAACATACGATCTTTTCAAAACACATACAAAAAAGCAGTCACCATCTAAAAGAAGGGGACTACTTTTTTTGAAGAGAGACAGAAAGGAGCGGCGGGAGAGAAACAAACAGCTGATACACGTCCGCATCACGTTCTTTTAACAAATATTCATTTGCATTTTGCATGGAGGCTTTCATCATATCGTGCGTCACAAAAGGAAAAAGGATATTCAAATATGAGGACAACAGGTCTTGTGGATCTTGTTCGATTGACTCGATATCTCCAATGTTAATAATAATCGAAAAGAGATAATCAATGCAGATGTGAAAGTGCTGTTCAGCAAACAATGTAAGCGGCTTTGCTTTTGATTCTTCAGGATGCCATTTTTGAAAAAGCTGTTTCACCAAATCACTGACAACCCATGCATTAAACTGCTGCTCAGCTGAAAAATAATACATCAGCTCCACCCCATTTCTAGCCTCCAGTATATGAATTGTACAACAAATCATGAGGAATGAACACGATAATTCAGAAAATTTAGTCATTTATGTGGGAATTTTGTCAAAAATAAGTCAATAGGCACAGTAAATACATGTCGCTAAATGGATGTGCAAGTGGAAGGTTTAATGACAAAAGTGACGGGTAAAAGATTCGTAAGACGTTAAAGGAGGAATATATAATGAAACCTGTTGTAAGAGAGTATTCAAATGATGAAACACTTCAAAGAGATGTAGAGCAACTAAAAGCACTCGGTGTTGCAAGAGAGGACATATATGTTCTGTCCCATGACGATGATCGAACAGAGCGTATTGCAAGCAATGCAGATGCAAATACGATAGGTCCAAAAGAAGTTGGACTTAAGCATGCTGTTGGAAATATCTTTAGTAAAAAGGGCGACGAGCTCCGTAATAAAATTCATGAAATAGGTTTCTCTAAAGAAGAAGCTGAGACATTTGAAGAGCATCTAGATGAAGGAAAAGTTCTTCTTTTTGTAACAGACCATGAAAAAGTGAAAAGCTGGGCATAAATGCCACTTAAAAAGCCTCTTACTTTTGTAAGGGGCTTTCAGTGTGACATCATTTCCTATCCATGCCGTTCAGAAGACATCATGAAGAAAGTGATTTCGAAATTGAATAGGAATGAATGGAGCTGTCAAGAAGGTGAGTGCGTCATTTTTAGAAGCAACACTTCTGTACAAAGTCATGACTTAGATGTCACCTTTATCGGAGGGGAAGATGCACCTTCTTACTTTGAAGGAGAAGGTGTGGAAAAACGAAAAGAGGCAATCCGTCCAGTAGAAGTTGAATATAGTATGGTATAAAAAGATTTCATGATGACGATGAGAGTTCAATGAAGAAAAGACCTTGTGCCTGAAGTGCAAGGTCTTTTCAAATTTTTTATAAAAATAAAATGGTACATACAATTTTCCACATGATGATGAATACGATGGATGGAGGTGATTCCGTGAGAAGGTGTAGACAATGCGGAGAGATGTACCCAACTCATACAGACCGCTACCAAAAAGGAAGCTGGTATGATGCGTATAAGGATGATCGCTGGGAATGTGATAGTTGTAAGAAAGGAAAGTCAAAAAAGCTAGTAAAAAATCCATGTTGCGGAAAAGATCCTTGTGTTTGTGTCATTCAAGGATCACATGGAGGAAGAGGAAGAAAAGGTCCAGCAGGTCCAGTTGGCCCAGTAGGTCCAGCGGGTCCAGCAGGTCCAACGGGCGTAGGTTTAACGGGCATCGTAGCATTTGATCAAGCGGCAGCCCCAACATATCCAATAGGTCAAGTAGTGACGTACGAAGGCAGTACGTATGTGGTGAATTCAATACCGCCAATCGGTACGCCGGATACGTCGTTGAATTATACGCTGTTAGCCGCTGCCGGTGCAACCGGTGTCACGGGAGACCCAGGCGCTACGGGTGCGACAGGAGCGACGGGAGTAGGTCTAGCTGGAGTCGTGCCGTTTGATGCGGCAGAAGCGCCAACATATCCAGAAGGTCAAGTAGTGACATATGAAGGTGGAACATATCTTGTGAATACAGCACCGCCAGCAGGCACACCAGATATATCACCAGACTATACGTTATTGGCCGCTGTAGGAGCCACCGGGGCAACAGGTGATACGGGAGCGACGGGAGTAGGTCTAGCTGGAGTCGTGCCGTTTGATGCAGCAGAAGCGCCAACATATCCAGAAGGTCAAGTAGTGACATATGAAGGTGGAACATACCTAGTCAATACAGCACCGCCAGCAGGCACACCAGATACATCACCAGATTATACATTATTGGCCGCTGTAGGAGCCACCGGGGCAACAGGTGATACGGGAGCGACGGGAGTAGGTCTAGCTGGAGTCGTGCCGTTTGATGCGGCAGAAGCGCCAACATATCCAATAGGTCAAGTAGTGACATATGAAGGTGGAACATACCTAGTCAATACAGCACCACCAGCAGGCACACCAGATACATCACCAGACTATACATTATTGGCAGCTGCAGGTGTGACAGGAACAACTGGCGCAACAGGTGATACAGGAGCGACGGGAGTAGGTCTAGCTGGAGTCGTGCCGTTTGATGCGGCAGAAGCGCCAACATATCCAATAGGTCAAGTAGTGACATATGAAGGTGGAACATACCTAGTCAATACAGCACCACCAGCAGGCACACCAGATACATCACCAGACTATACGTTATTGGCCGCTGTAGGAGCAACTGGGGCAACCGGCGCCACAGGAGCTACGGGTGCAACAGGAGATACCGGCGCCACGGGAGCAACAGGTGCAACCGGCGTCACAGGAGCAACCGGCACCGGCGCCACTGGTGCAACAGGAGAGACAGGTTCCACGGGAGCCACAGGTGCAACCGGAGATACAGGAGCCACAGGAGTAACCGGAGATACAGGAGCCACAGGAGTAACCGGAGATACAGGAGCCACAGGAGTAACCGGAGCCACAGGAGCCACAGGAGTAACCGGAGATACAGGAGCCACAGGAGCAACTGGTGTAACAGGAGATACAGGCGCCACAGGAGCAACTGGTGTAACAGGAGATACAGGAGCCACAGGAGCAACTGGTGTAACAGGAGATACAGGAGCCACAGGAGTAACCGGAGATACAGGAGCCACAGGAGCAACTGGTGTAACCGGAGATACAGGAGCCACAGGAGCAACTGGTGTAACAGGAGATACAGGAGCCACAGGAGCAACTGGTGTAACAGGAGATACAGGAGATACAGGCGCCACAGGAGCAACTGGTGTAACAGGAGATACAGGCGCCACGGGAGCAACTGGTGCAACCGGAGATACAGGCGCCACGGGAGCAACTGGTGCAACCGGAGATACAGGCGCCATGGGAGCAACTGGTGCAACCGGAGATACAGGCGCCACGGGAGCAACCGGCACCGGAGCAACTGGTGCAACCGGAGATACAGGCGCCACAGGAGCAACTGGTGCAACTGGAGATACAGGCGCCACAGGAGCAACTGGTGCAACCGGAGCCACAGGCGCCACAGGAGCTACAGGAGCTACAGGAGCAACCGGAGCAAGTGCAATTATTCCATTTGCATCTGGTACTCCGGCTGTTTTGACAACAATTGCTGGTGGTCTCGTTGGAACATCTAGCTTGGTCGGATTTGGCAGCTCAGCGACAGGTGTCACTATTGTAGGCGGGATCATTGATTTAACAGGTGCCGCAGGAACGTTATTAAACATGGCGTTCTCAGTTCCAAGGGATGGAACCATTACGTCTTTTGCCGGCTATTTTAGTACGACAGCAGGCCTTTCTTTAGTTGGCACGAGTATTACCGTTACGGCTAGTCTGTTTGCTTCACCGACACCAAATAACAGCTTTACTCAAGTAGCTAGCGTCACACTGGACCCAGCGTTAACCGGAATTTTAACGCTAGGTGCTATAGCAAACGGTATTGCAACTGGTCTAAATGTACCAGTCACATCGCAAACAAGATTGCTTGTTGTATTCTCTGCATCAGCTACAGGTCTTTCCTTAGTGAATACCGTAGCAGGCTATGCAAGTGCTGGTTTATCCATCACGTAAAAAACAAACAGGGATGACTCCATGCTGAGTCATCCTTTTTTGATTGAATGAATTTTCTCTTAACTTAGTGAGAAAAAATGATATG
Source organism: Bacillus xiamenensis (assembly GCF_001857925.1). Taxonomy (NCBI): domain Bacteria; kingdom Bacillati; phylum Bacillota; class Bacilli; order Caryophanales; family Bacillaceae; genus Bacillus; species Bacillus xiamenensis. The sequence continues at coordinate 875,680 of NZ_CP017786.1, read as the reverse complement.
ATTTTCTTAGAGTCTATTCTATGAATCTACTGAAATTAGGGGTTGTCGCGGTGAGGATGGGCAAAAGGAAAGTCACTTTACAAACGAAAATTTTGGGGTTAATTATCGGGCTTTTGCTTGTTGTCATTGCCTTATTGACGATTTGTTTCGGTTTTTTGCAAACATCAGAAAGGCAGAGACAAGCCGAACAGCTGGCAGTGCAAACCGCTAGAACGATATCCTATATGCCGCCCATTAAAACATCGGTGGCTACCGGAGCGTCCCAAAATGAAGAACAGGCAGTGCTTGAGCAGATGAGGGAGCAAGTAAGAGCACATGCTATCTTCATCACCAATCAAAAAGGAAAGGTCCTTTTTCATACGAATCATGAGGATGTAGGGGAAACCATCAGTGTATCTGAAGGAAGGAGCACCCTGCTATTTGGAGGAACCTCTATATCAACTGGTGATTCTGATGGTGAAACCGTCGTCAGAGGCAGTGCGCCGATTATGAAGGAAACAGGACAGCATGAAGAAATTATTGGCACAGTCACCGTCGAATTTTTAAAAAGAGACATTGACCAAGCGACAGCCCATCAATTATTCAAATTGAGTTATATCGCTCTTCTTGTTTTGCTGCCTGGCGTTTTTGGAGCTATTTTTTTAACAAGAAGTATTCGAAAAGATACATTAGGGCTTGAACCACATGAAATTGCCTCATTATATCGAGAAAGAGAAGCGATGCTGCACGCGATTAAAGAGGGCATTATTGCGTTTGACCGCAAAGGTGCAATTACAATGATGAATACGTCAGCCGAACAGATGCTACGCGTCTCTTCAACGCTGCCTCTTCATATTGATCAAGTGTTGCCAAATGCCAATCTTCTATCCTATCTAAAGATAGAGACGATTGAACCTAACATAGAAACCGTCGTCAATGATAAAACCTTTGTGTTAAATGTAAAAAAAGTGATGCAGGACAATCGAGTATTCGGGGGGATTGTGAGCTTCAGGGAGAAAACAGAGCTGACGAAGCTGCTGGATACATTAACAGAGGTAAGCCAATATTCAGAAGACCTAAGAGCACAAACACACGAATTTTCAAATAAGCTGTACGCCATTTTAGGCTTGCTTGAGCTGAAACAAGTGGATGAAGCCATTGACTTCATTAAAGAAGAATATACAATTCAAAATCGTCAGCACGATTTACTCATGAAGCAAATTCGCTCTCCAAAAATACAAGCCATTTTACTCGGCAAGTTAGGAAAGGCATCTGAGAAAAAGATTCATTTTCACATTGATGAAAACAGTTCATTGGAGCCGCTTCCCGCACATTTGAGTATATCTCACTTTATCACGATTATTGGCAATCTCGTAGACAATGCGTTTGAGGCTGTATTGAATAAGGAGAAGAGAGAAGTAGTCCTGTTCATCACAGATATTGGATTTGATATTATCATAGAGGTGTCTGATTCAGGGGATGGTGTCAATGAAGGAGCCATTTCACAACTTTTCACAAGAGGTCATTCATCAAAGGGAGAAGGGCGAGGCTTTGGACTTGCCAATGTCAAAGAGGTATTGGACGAACTTGGGGGCTGGATTGAAGTACAGAACCAAAAAGAAGGCGGTGCCATCTTCACTGTATACATACCGAAAGGCACAAAGGGGGAATAGATTGTGATGAAGGTACTCATTGCGGAGGATGATTTTCGAATCGCTGCCATTCATGAATCTTATATACAAAAGATAGAAGGCTTTCAAGTCGCCGCAAAGGCAAAGAGTGCAAAGGATATGTGGGAGGCACTTCAAAAAGAACAGGTGGATCTGATTTTGCTTGATGTGTATATGCCTGATGAGCTTGGCACTCACCTTTTGCCGCTTTTAAGAGAGCGCCATCCTGAAGTGGATGTGATCATTATCACGGCTGCAACGGAAACGAAGCTGCTAAGAGACGCCCTTCATTATGGCGTGGTTCATTATTTAATCAAACCGGTGACAGCTCAAAAATTCACGCAGGTCTTAACCGAATATAAAGAAAAGAAAGACTTGATTAACTCAAAGGATGAAGTCAATCAAACGATGATTGATCTGTTTTTTGGGCAGATGCAGGAAGAACCAAAACAAAAGGATGACCGCGACCTGCCAACAGGCATTAATTCACTCACCTTGGAGAAAGTGAAAACATTGATGGCATCAGAGAATAGCGGGATTACAGCGGAAGAACTCGGAGAAAAAATGGGCGCATCACGCACAACAGCGAGACGATACGTAGAGTATCTTGTCACAACGGGAGAATGCCGAGCAGAGCTTGCGTATGGAATCATTGGCAGACCAGAACGTAAATATTATCCTGCCAAAAAGCAATTGGAGTCATAAAAGATGAAAAAAGGAATCCTTCTCCTCATCATGACCTGCCTTTGTATGACGCTCACCTTTAATGAAAAAACAGCAAAAGATTCTTTCCTGCAAAACAGCCCATTATACATTGTGGTATCAGGTGTACCTGACGGCGGATTTGACCAAACGGCCCAAGTGATGAAATCCGTGCTAGAACAAGAAAAGCTGGTGAAGCAGCCTGTGAATATCCTTTATCAAAGAGGCGGTACGGTCGATAAAGGATGGACCTACATGATGGAGCGAGAGGCCAATTATATTAGTTTAAATTCAAGCCTATTATTAAGCCGTAATTTGCTTGGCAGCAGTAACGTGACCATGAATGATGTGACCCCGCTCGCCATTCTTGCAGAGGAGTGGCAAGTCGTCGCAGTGCCTGTTGATTCTCCTTTCTCAAGTGGGAAAGAGCTGTTAAACGCACTAAAGAAAAAACCGGATTCCTTAAAAATTGGGTTTGCCCCGGACTTTGGGAATGATGATCAAATCTCATTCGCGCGGGCTGCCGAAATGGCAGGAATTGATCCATATCGCATTCAATTTTTGAAGTTTGACAGTGCAGATGATTTATTTCAGGCACTCATTGCTCATGAAGTGGATGCAGCAACGACAACCATTACAGAGGTTCGCCATGATTATGAAAAGAAAAGGCTAAAGCTCGTCGCGACCACAACGAATCAGCGTTTAGAGGGATTTAAAGATGTACCTACTTGGAAAGAGCAGGGAATCCCGCTCACCTTTTCTCATTGGCGTGGTGTGATGGGACCAAAGCAAATGAATCAGCACGACATTCGTGAATGGGATCAGCTTCTTCAAAAAATGACACAAACCAAGTCATGGAAAAAGCAGTTGAAACAAAAAGGCTGGACAGGCCGGTATATGAACAGTAAAGAAGCAAAGGTCTTTATGGAAGATCAATTAAGACGTTATGAACAGTTCATACAAGGAGAAAAAGCGGTCAGGTGAGGCCGCTTTTTTTCATGGAATCAACGAACGGCAACAATTGCACAAAATGAACAAAAAGCATTTATCGACCGAAAAAGAATTAAAATTCATAATATTTACTTCAATTCAGGCGTCAGATATCATGACAGAAAGGGTTGGAAATGGGATACCAATATTAATGAAAGCGTATACAAAATAAGGGGTGAACAACGTGTTAGCGATCTTAGGATTTCTTATGATGATTGTATTTATGGTATTGATTATGACAAAACGTATGTCTGTTTTAACGGCATTGGTATTAACACCGATTGCATTTGCTCTTATTGCAGGTTTTCATTTTACAGAAATTTCAGACATGATTGTGAAAGGCGTCCAGCAAGTTGCACCTACGGCGGTCATGATCATGTTTGCCATTTTGTACTTCGGGATTATGATTGATGCGGGTTTATTTGATCCAATGGTGGCGAAAATTTTAAAAATTGTCAAAGGCGATCCATTAAAAATTGTTGTCGGGACAGCGGTGCTGACGATGCTTGTCGCGCTCGACGGAGATGGAACCACAACGTATATGATTACAACAACAGCCATGCTTCCGTTATTTACACTGCTTGGCATTCGGCCAATTATTCTAGCAGGTATTGCGGGTGTTGGAATGGGGATTATGAATACGATCCCATGGGGAGGAGCAACACCTAGAGCGGCGAGTGCTCTTGGCGTCGATCCATCACTATTATTTGGGCCGATGATTCCAGTCATTGGTGCAGGGATTCTCAGTATGGTCGTAGTTGCTTACTTTCTTGGAAAAGCCGAAAGAAAACGCCTTGGTGTGATTGAGCTCGACCAGCCGATTCATGCAAATGAAATGGCAGCGGCCCTGCAAGATGACATCAAACGCCCAAAACTTTGGTGGTTTAACCTGACACTGACTTTATTATTGGTCCTATTGCTTGTATCAGGAAAAGTCAGCTTAACGGTTCTGTTTGTTCTTGCTTTCTGTGTCGCCATTATCGTGAACTATCCGAATTTAGAGCAGCAACGTGAGCGGATTGCGGCTCATTCAACAAACGTTTTAGCCATTGCTTCAATGATCTTTGCGGCCGGTGTTTTTACAGGCATCTTAACTGGGACGAAAATGGTCGATGAAATGGCGATTTCGATTGTATCGGCTATTCCAGAACAGCTTGGCGGATTTATTCCAGTCATTGTCGCGTTAACAAGCGGGATATTTACGTTCTTTATGCCGAATGATGCATATTTTTACGGGGTACTGCCGATCCTATCAGAAACAGCGGCGGCATACGGTGTCGATAAAATTGAGATTGCGAGAGCATCTATTATTGGTCAGCCGATTCATATGTTAAGTCCACTTGTTCCATCGACTCATTTACTTGTTGGACTTGTTGGGGTATCACTGGATCAGCATCAGAAATTTGGGATGAAATGGGCTGTACTTGCAGTCGTCGCCATGACGGTTATGGCGGTTCTCATTGGAGCCATTTCTATCTGGTAATGAGAAGAGTGTCTGCTGCCATGCAGGCACTCTTTTTTAGGTCCTATTGCTGGGTGAGATCCATTCATTTGCCCTATATAAAGGGCTGTTTGATTCCTCCAAAAGTTATATTTTTGAAAAATGCTGACACTTTTGCTGTTTTTTTCTTTATAATGCAAATCAACGAAGGGAGAGGATAGCATGTCCAAACAAAAAGGCGCGATTCTTTCTGCTGCTGTATGCCTCATGGCAGGAAGTTTGTCAATGGTGACCCCAGTTTCAGCGAATGCAGATACCCCTTATTATGGAAAAAATTATGAACAGCCAGCCTCGGTTCAGAAGCTGTATCCTGAGCCGGACGAAACGTTCGATACCCCTGCTTTTCAGAAAAAAGGAGAAGCATTTACCACACAAGAAGAGCTTCAAGATTTCTTACGTGACATTGTCAGTAAAAGTCCTTATGCTACGCAGAAACAGATTGGAACATCCATTGAAGGCAGATCCATTCCAGCTATCTACTTTACAAAGGATCGTCACATCTCTCCACTGTCAAAAAAGCCAACGATCTGGCTGCAAGCACAAATACACGGAAATGAACCAGCCTCCGGTGAATCAGCTCTTGTCATCGCCAAACGACTAGCAGGTGATGAGGGGGAGCGTATACTTAGCCATGTGAACGTCATCATTGTCCCAAGAATCAATCCAGATGGTTCTTATGCATTTGACCGCAGGCTTGCAAACGGAATGGATGGCAACCGTGATCACATGACACTAGAATCTCCAGAACTGATAGCCCTGCATGAAGAATTTAATCGTTATGCGCCAGAGGTGGTCATTGATGCTCATGAATATGATGTAGGTCAAAAGCAGTTTGAAGATATTGGCCCATCAGGTGCGCTGAAATATCACGATCTGCTCATATTATCAGGTAAGAATTTGAACATCCCTGAAAGCATTCGTTTAACATCAAATGAATTATACGTCAACGGAGTGCGTGAGACGCTGACGAATAAAGGGTTTTCTAACGATTTATATTATACAAACACAAGAGGGAAGGATGGAAAGATCGACCTTTATGAAGGCGGAACCGATGCACGGATTGGCCGAAATGCTCTTGCACTCTCACCAGCCCTATCGTTTCTTGTAGAAAGCAGGGGGATTGGAATTGGCAGAGAGAACTTTACCCGGCGCGTCGCAGCACAGGTCATTACGCATGAAAAAATCATTGGGACAACGGTGAAGCATGCCAAGCAGGTGAAGCAGCAAATGGTGACGGAGCGGCTGAAACTGGTGAAAAAAGGTCTTCAACCAAATGATGATGATCAAGTGGTCATACAAGATGATTTCAAGGCTCCTGTGAACGATTCGCTGGAAATGGTGGATATTGAAAAAGGACAGACCACCAATGTCCCTGTACGTTTTCATAGTGCGAGTGATGCAGTTCCTGTACTGACAAGAGAACGGCCGACAGCTTATCTCATTCTCCCAGGACATGAAGGGGTAGAGAGAAAGCTCAGAACTTTAGGGTTAAAAAGTGTGACATTGCCTGTTGGCATGAAAGTACCGGTACAAGCCTATCAGGTGACAAAACGAGAGGAAAAGAGCTCAACCGATATTCAGCTTGAAACGAGACTCGTTGAAAAGAAACGTCAGCTGCCAAAAGGAACGAAGGTGTATGTGACTGCACAGCCAGAGACCAATTTATTGTCACTTGCCCTTGAACCAGAATCAAAGGACAGCTATATGACATCAGGATTTATCGCTTCAAAAACAGGCGATGAACTGCCAGTCTATCGGTTCTTGCTTCATCAGAAGACGCTAGGGATTCAATAAAAAGGGGTTACCTCTCTGTGAACAAGCTAAAAGCGGCACAATGCGTGCCGCTTTTTCTATTTTCGTCCAGCTCTTATTTCATCTATGGACAAAACAGAAGCGGCCAGCCTGTTTGCTCATCAGTGCTAGAGCGAACGAAGAAAGTAGAGATGCTGGAACAGAAGCTGAACGCTTTAACAGAGGAAGACCCATCTGCCCAATCGCTACATTCAGTACAATTCGGGCATTATTTAGTGCTGTCAAGAGCCATTGAAAGGGAAAAAGGGTATGTTCGCTGGCTCCAAAAGACCCTTGAGATCATTGATTCATTCATTGTCTAAGGACAATTGTCGGATGATATGATAAAAAATGGGTTGAAACAAGTGAATTTATTAAAGGAAACCGCTACAATGGATATATTCGTATTAAAGTGAGGCGAGTATGTTTGAGTAACCAAGAAGTGTTGTGGAATGAAGCAGAAGCTTTTATTTCTTTATGCTATGAAGAATTAGGCAAGTCAAATGAAGAAAAAGCAGCACGTCTGCATGAAATAAAAAAAGAAATAGAGTCTGAAGGCATTTATACTCATACGCCGGAAGAATTATCTCATGGGGCGAAAATGGCATGGCGCAATAGCAACCGCTGCATTGGCCGTTTGTTTTGGTCAACGCTGCATGTTCATGACTGCCGGCATGTGAAGACAGCAGATGAGGTGAAAGAGGCACTCTTTCATCATATTGAGTATGCGACAAATGGCGGGAAAATCAAACCGTCCATTACAATCTTTCCACCAGAGAATAAGGGACGTAAGGAAGTCGTTATCTATAATCATCAGCTCATTCGCTATGCGGGATATGAGACGGAATATGGCATCATTGGGGACGAGGCATCACTTGAATTAACCAAGTTATGTGAAGCCCATGGCTGGAAAGGAGAGGGTACACATTTTGATCTTCTGCCTCTTATGTTTCAGCTAAAGGATCAGCCGCCCGTTCTGTATGAGCTTCCGAAAGAAATCGTCCAAGAAGTCGAGATCACCCATCCTGAATATGATGGATTTCGTGATTTAGGACTGAAATGGTATGCTGTGCCGATTATTTCTGATATGAAGTTAGAAATTGGCGGCATTCATTACAACGCCGCACCGTTTAACGGCTGGTATATGGGCACAGAAATTGGTGCACGTAATCTAGCTGATGAAAATCGCTACAATATGTTGAAAAAAGTCGCTTCTATTTTAGGACTGGACACGACAAAGAATGTGTCGCTTTGGAAGGACAAAGCCATTGTTGAATTGAATGTGGCGGTTCTTCACTCCTATCGTGAGGCAGGGGTGACCATTGTGGATCACCATACAGCAGCCCATCAATTCAAGCAGTTTGAAAAACAGGAAGAAAAGGCCGACCGCAAACTGACAGGTGACTGGACATGGCTCATTCCGCCAGTCTCACCTGCTGCTACGCATATCTTCCATCGCGGCTACGACAATACGATTGTGAAACCGAATTACTTTTATCAGGACAAGCCTTATCATGAAACAGAACCTAGCGAATAGCTAGGTTCAGATTGTTGACAAAGGGCTAAAATGAACTTTATTTTAGCCCTTTGTCTTCTTTTCAGCGTGACATGAAAACCTTTGCAGTCTAGGAAGGACGAGTACCGGCACGCAGGACTGACACCGAATGCGAGGGTTTGTCTACACGCTGAACTAGCGAATAGCTAGGTTTTTTTGTTATAACTGCTTTATTTGATCATCAGAAAGAGTCACTAGCTACCCTCTTATCCGAAAATCCTGATAATGGGCTAACTCGGTGAGCGGCTCTATCTGCATATCTGTCACTTTTGAAAAACGGCTTCCTTTTCGGACGGCTTCTAAAAAGTCATTTACCTCTTGCGGCTCACCTTCGACTTTCAACTCGACATGACCTTCATCTGTGTTGCGCACCCAGCCTTTCATCCCTCGATTCATGGCTTCTGCTTGGACAAAATAACGAAACCCGACTCCTTGCACCCGACCTTTTACAATGGCATGATAATGAATCAATGTCATCTCTCCTTTTTCCTCATCGTACCATAGCCATCGTCTGACCTTCACGAACCGACTATGCTTTGACTGTCAAAGCATGTAAAATAAAAGCAATCAGACAATCAAAGGAGATGGTGAGAGTGGGGCAGACAAGGTATGACATCGAAGGAATACAAGTAGGACTACCTATCACCACCTATGCGAATGGAAAAGAAATCAAAACAGCCATCAATAAAAAGCGTATTCACGAGCCTGTCTATTTGAGCAAACTTCATTTTGAGGGAGACGGTCAGGGTGATTTGGTTCATCACGGGGGCTATGATAAAGCCATCTGCGTCTTTCCATATGATCACTATGCTTACTTCGAGGAATTTTTAGGCGTTTCGTTACAGGAGGCAGCTTTTGGCGAGAATTTGACAGTACATCAGCTTGTGGAGACAGAAGTGCGTATTGGAGATGTGTTTCAGCTAGGAGAAGCGCTTGTTGAGGTCAGTCAGCCAAGACAGCCGTGTGTGAAGCTTTCGCTTAAGCACGGCAACATGAAGCTTGTGAAGGAAGTGCAGCAAACCGGATATACAGGCTTTTATTTACGTGTGTTGAAAGAAGGAATGGTCTCACCTGATGAATCACTTGTGTTAGTCGAAAAAGCGCCCCATTCCATCACGGTCCACGAAGTCAACGAAGTCAAATATCGTCCAGCAGATCCAAAGAGGCTGAAAGCCGTTCTTGAAGCAGATGCCTTGGCAGATGTGGTGAGGACGTCTTTAGAAAAACGAATTGAGCACATTTAAAAAAGCCGTACATCACACTAGATGTACGGCTTTTCAACATTTATGAGCTAAGTTTCTTTTGCTCAAGAAGATTTGCAAGGAAATAGGTTTTAAAGCTTTGAAGCTTTCTTCCTTCATGCTTGGTCACACCAAGCTTCTTTAATTCTTCGACATACCAGCCTTTGCTACCATAATGCACGATAGAAAACTCCTTTCAATGAAACTGCCTGCATTGTAACATCTCAAAAAAAGACGTGAAAAGTGTGCAGGTGTGAAGAAATGAAAACTGATTCTATCTGCCTATGATCCATGTATATGCTGGAAATGATGAATTATGAATTTGGCGGGTTGAGGGTGACAATGATCATACCGATCGTCATAATCATCAAGACAACGCCAAGATACGTCATCATGGATTGTTTTTTCTTGAAACCCACAACCGTTAAGATCATACTTTCGATGAAAAAGATGACACCTATGATGATGAACCACATATCAAATAAGACCCCTTTCACATATCTTTGCCTATTTTACCACAGGGGTTTTTGTTTAGTCGTGACAGATTCGTGAAAGGGACACGAAAAAATCCCCTCCAGTGAAGGAGGGGATTCGCTTGCTTACAGCTTTGTTAAAATAATCGGTTCGTCTTTTGTGATCACAATCGTATGCTCAATCTGTGCGACCAGGCTCTTATCAGGTGTTTTAAATGTCCAGCCATCATCAGCCTGATAAATGGATTCAGCATTTGTTGAAATGAAAGGCTCAAAAGCAATGACAGTGCCATTTTTAAATAAAGCATTGTCGAATGGGTCATAGTAGTTCAAAATATGATTCGGTGCTTCGTGCAAGCTCTTTCCAATGCCGTGTCCAGTCAGGTTTTTAATGACTGTAAACCCTTGCTCTTTTGCCGTGTTGTAGACCGCACGGCCAATTTGGTTTTGTCTTTTGCCCGCTTTCGCATGCTTCAATCCCTCAAGGAATGCATCCTCTGCACATTGGCATAATGCTTCAAGACGAGCATCACCTGTGCCTAATACGAAGGAAATTCCAGTATCGGAATAATATCCATCCAGTTCTGCCGAGATATCAATATTAATGAGGTCACCCTCTTGTAAAATGGTTTTATCACTCGGGATGCCGTGTGCAACTTCATCGTTAACGCTGATACAAGTCGTACCAGGGAAGTCATATTCCTTTTCAGGCGCCGAATTGGCTCCATGTTCTTCTAAAATTTTTTTCCCAATCAAATCTAATTCTTTTGTAGTCATGCCTGGCTTCGCTTGGCTTTTCATTTCTTCTCTTGCCAAAGCGACAATTCGGCCGACTTTTTTTAAGGCTTCTAACTCATGATCATGTTTGACAATCACTGTTCATTCCCGCTTTCTATAACTTCAGTCTATTCAATAGCTTACCACATTTTACGCCAAAAGAGTAAAGGGTGGATTTCAACTCAATATGGACAAATTGGTATAGATAACTAGATGTGCATATGATATATTTTTTATGAGCATCATGAGAGATTTGTTCATGGTGATGACGAAGGGGGGAGAAATGAAATGGTGTTTCAGTTTTTTCAAAAGTTAGGAAAATCATTTATGCTTCCAATCGCTGTGCTGCCTGCAGCAGGTATTATTTTGGCTATTGGACGGGAGGATGTATTCAATATCCCGTTTATTCATGCGGCAGGAAATGCAATTTTTGCGAATTTGGCATTAATTTTTGCAATGGGTGTAGCGATCGGCATTTCAAAGGATGGTAACGGGGCAGCGGCGTTATCAGGGGCGATCTCTTATTTTATTTTGTCAGCAGGAACAACGTCAATCAATTCGACCAACAATATGGGGGTATTGGGCGGTATTTTATGCGGGCTCTTGGCAGGTTACGTTTACAATAAATTTAAGGATACGAAACTGCCGGAATACTTAGGTTTCTTTAGTGGCAGGCGGCTTGTGCCAATTATGACAGCACTTTTCACCATTGTATTAGCAGCCGTTTTCGGATATGTGTGGCCTCCAATTCAAAGTGTGATCAATGACTTAGGGGAATGGATTTTAAGTCTTGGTGCAACGGGTGCCGGACTGTTTGGTTTCTTTAACCGGTTGCTCATCCCACTAGGACTTCATCATGTCCTTAATAACTTATTTTGGTTTCAATTCGGGGAATTCAACGGGGCAACAGGTGATTTAGCGCGATTCTTTAAAGGAGATCCAAGTGCGGGTGTCTTTATGACAGGATTCTTCCCAGTGATGATGTTTGGTCTGCCAGCGGCATGTCTTGCTATGGTTGTGACAGCAAAGCCTGAAAAGCGAAAAGCAACAGCTGGCCTCATGATTGGAATGGCGCTGACGTCATTTATTACAGGGATCACAGAACCAATTGAATTTTCATTTATGTTCTTATCTCCACTTTTATATGGTGTCCATGCCATATTAACAGGTCTTTCGCTCTTTATTGTGAATACGTTAGGGATTCATAGCGGCTTTGCCTTTTCAGCCGGTGCGATTGATTACGTCTTAAGCTTTGGTATTGCTCAAAAACCAATCATGTTACTTGTGGTTGGGGTGATTTATGGCGTTATTTACTTTATCGTTTTCTATTTCCTCATTAAACTGTTGAAGCTAAAAACACCGGGCAGAGAAGATGATGACATTGAAGATATTTCAGCGGATGATACACATACTGCCGGAGCAAGTATGCTCGTAGAGGGGCTTGGCGGCAAAGACAATATCACCACGATTGATCATTGTGCTACACGCCTTCGCTTAACAGTAGAGAATACGGATTTATTGAACGAAGGTACATTGAAAAAAGCAGGTGCCAAAGGGATACTGACGTCAGGGAAAACATCTGTACAAATCATCATTGGAACAAATGTCGAATTTGTCGCAGATGATCTCCGCAAGGAAGTTGATCAAGATTAAAAAAGAGCGTTCAGCCAGATCAAATGGGCTGGACGTTTTTTTTGTTTGCTCTGGTCGATCACAAGTACAATACTGATCACAACTAGTAAAAACCATGACACTCGCATACATACACCCGCTATGGTCCCGAAATAACTGTTGCGGATATCGCAACGGAAAAGTTTACCTCAACTAGATATTCGTGAACAATTTATGAATATATATGTGAAAAAGATCACAAATGAAAAATCACATAGTATAATAAGATCATAAAGAATATGTGAAATATTTCACATAAATAAAAAGGAGGCATCATCATGTTTACAAAATTCTTACAAACAAATGTGTGGGCAGCCGTTATTCTTTTGGCAGCAAGACTTTATATCGGATGGACTTGGCTGACATCTGGTATTGGAAAACTAACAGGCGGATTCGATGCATCAGGATATTTGCAATTTGCCATATCTGAACCTGTTGTGAAAGATGGTCATCTTGTTTATCCGTTCTATGTCTGGTTTTTAGAACATGTCGCACTGCCAAATGCCGGGCTATTCAGTGCCATGGTCATGTGGGGAGAAATCTTAGTCGGTCTAGGGTTAATCATTGGATTGTTCACAACAACGGCAGCCTTTTTTGGAAGCGTGATGAATGTCTCTTTCTTACTAGCTGGAACCGTCTCTGTTAATCCGCTTCTTCTTCTCATTGCGATCATCATTATGGCAGCGAAAGGGAATGCCGGAAAATTTGGTCTTGATTATGTAGCAGCTCCAATGATCAAACGAACACTGAAAAGAAAGCCGCATTTAGAAGTGGCATCATCATAAAGAAGATCCTCCTGAGCTTATGCTCAGGAGGATCTTTTTATTTAGGAGCCGGCTTTGATGATTTGTCCTTTAGGCGCCAGCTCATAAATACTATTTAGCGCGTCCTTTGGACCTTGAGGAATGGATTGTGCTGAAATCGCAGGGCTGAAACTGAATAAGGTGGAAGAAGCGAGTGAAGCGGTCACGACAAAAGCTGCTGATCAATAAACCCCTCCTTCTTTTCCTATACCCGCAGCCATGAGGATGAAACGAAAAATCCCCAGCTGATCCGAGATCGGCTGGGGATTGAAATGAGAAAGTTATTTTGAAGACGAGCTGGATTCATCTTTGGCGGAAGAGGAATCTTCTTCGTCCTGTACTTTCTTTGTATAGTCATATTCATTTCGGTCAATTGGTGTAAAGCCTTTAGGGTTGTAGAAACGGAGTAAATCTTCTGTGACAATCTTATCAGATGTCTCTAGCATCTTTTTCACCGTTTCGTTTTCTTGTGATGCCTTTTTAGTCGGCTCGATTTTTTCACCTGTTTTGTTGCTGTAATAGTTGTTGCCTACTTTCGTGTAGTCCCTTGACACGAAGTCACCATTTCTAAATGGTACAAGCTCTTTAAAGTTCTTCGATAAGATATCAGAACCAGACATTAAATAGTTCTTCGTATCATAGCCGAGCAGGTGCAAAAGGGTTGGAGCCACATCTACTTCACCAGAGTATTTATGAATCTGTCCACCTTTTACGCCTGGTACATGAATAAAGAGCGGCACACGCATGAGCTGGGCATTTTCATAATCTCCAATTTTTTGTCCTGTCACTTTTTCCATGGCGTCATTATGATTTTCTGAAATGCCGTAATGGTCTCCGTACATAATGACCACTGTGTTGTCATATAGACCAGACTTTTTCAAGTCAGTGAAGAACTGCTCAATGGCTTCATCTAAATAATGAGCTGATTGGAAATAGTTATCGACGACAGAGTCTCCGAAATCACCGGGTTCAAAATCAGTATCACCTTCATCCATACCAAATGGAAAATGGTTCGATAACGTAATGAATTTCGAATAAAACGGCTGTTTCAGATTTTTAAGCATTGGCATGGATTCTTTGAAGAACGGTTTGTCTTTCAAACCATAATTCTTCGTATCTTGCTCGTTCATATCGTAGTATTCAGAATCGTAAAATCTGTCATATCCAAAGGACTTAAACATTTCATTACGGTTCCAGAAGGTTTTCGTATTCCCGTGAAATTCTGCTGACGTGTATTGATCCTTCTTCAAAATGCCGGGAAGTGCTTGATATGTGTTTTGCGCTTTGTTAATAAAAACAGAGCCCTGTGATAATGGGAACAGCCCAGTATCCATCATAAATTCAGCATCAGATGTCTTTCCTTGTCCTGTTTGATGGAAGAAGTTATCAAAGTAAAACGTTTTGTTGTCATGAGCTAGTGAGTTAAGGAATGGCGTTACTTCTTTTCCATTCACTTTATAATCAATGACGAAGTTTTGCAGAGATTCAAGTGAAATTGTAATGACGTTCATGCCTTTCGCTTTCCCGTAATAAGCAGGGTTTGGATCAGCGCTGTTCGCCTTTAAATAATTCTCTACATCTGTTACATCATTTGAATTTGCCAGAGCACGCTGGCTGTTTGATTTCACATTTTGAATGGCATCAAACACAGTAAAGTTATAAGCACCTAAATATTTGACTAAATAATTGCGGTCGAACGATCTTGATAAAAGCTCTGGACGATCAATCTCTGCAGCGACTAAGTTGAGCACAAAGATTACAACAGAGGACACAAGGACGAGTCTAAACGATTTTGACTTTTGAACAGGTACAGTCGCTGTACTTGTTTGCTGCCTTTTCATGCGGACTGCGAGTACGATCAAAATGATTGTATCGATAAAGTAAAACACATCAGTCCAACGCATGAGTGAAAATGCACTATCACCTAATTGTCCGCCATTCGTTCCTGCCTGCATCACAGTAGGCAGCGTGATAAAGTCATTGAAAAACCGATAGTACACGATGTTTGCGTATAGTAAAAAAGACATGAAAAAATGAATCACAATGATAGCGGCAGGCTGCCATTTTTTCTTGAACAATAAACCAAAGCCAAGAAAGAACAAGCTGGAGCTAATAGGATTCACGAAAAGCAAAATATGCTGAAGTACATTGGATATACCAAGTTTAAATTCAATTAAATAAGCTGTATACGTTTTGAGCCATAGCAAGACGGCTGCAATCACAAAGAAGCCGAGACCTCTTTTTTGAATAAATGTTTTCATATAAACACTCCTTTTCTCCGATAAACGGAAGAGGCGGAACGAAAGAAAACGAACCATTAGAATATACCACGAAATGCACAAATAGAAAAGTCATAATCAGTGAACGGCGTGAACAGCCTGTCCTAGAAAGAAAGGAAGGAAATCGAAAATATTCGGCCGCCGAAAAACTTTTTGTGAAATCTATCCTGATATTAACAGAAAATTCTGTAATTCCCCTGTTGCTATATCAATAAAACAGGCAAAAAGACACAAGTCTAAAGAATCAATTTAATTTCTACAATGGTGTATTCAAGCGAATTTCCAGTGTTTATTAATGTTTATGCAGGTTAAGTAAAAAAAATGAGTGGAGGAACTGCTGAAGTGGTTGGATAAAAATCCCTCTTTAAAAATATATTGATATATTTTATTGTTTCACGAACATAATGGTTTTGATGTGTATTGTAAGGGTTTTTTTGATTTTGATGAATGAACAAATTATCTAAATATACTTAAGTGGACATTTCGACACTATAAACTTTTGAAACGGTGTCGATATAGACAGTGACAGGAAATCTTCCATTGAAAGGATTGATAGTATATGACTGTTCGAGCAGAGAATCTCGTTCAGAACTGGTTTCCGAGTGAGGACGGAAATGTAGAAGATCGGAAAGAACTCGTCAAATTAATGGAACAGATCATTTCAGGCGTCGATCACCTGAAGGATCCGAATCGTGCTCACCTAAAGGGTGAAAAGAATCGTGGGGAGGATTTTTACAAAAAACTCACTGAAACAAGTCAAATTCCGATGAACGGACAACAACCGGAACTTGTGAATGAAGAATTACTTAAGCTTTTACATAATCATCCATACCACACAAAGTATTTCTTCACGAACATTTTGCCAATGGCAAGTACACCAGGAATTTTAGGCATGCTGACGGCTATGCTGGTTAACGGAAACAACCTTTGGGATGTGTATGGACCGGCAGGTGCGGAAGCTGAGGTCAGAGTGGTCTCAATGATGTCTAAGCTCATCGGATATGACCCAAGTGTGAGCGGAGGATACACAACATGGGGAGGTCAAGGGGCTATTTTCTCAGGGCTTCGTTTAGCGATTGCGAAAGTCGCACCGGAGTCATTACGAAAAGGTGTCCCGCAAAATCTTTATGCGTTTTGTTCTGATGCAGCACATTACAGCCTATTTAAGTCAATGGAAGCAACCGGACTTGGCACAGACAATTTAATCAGAATTAAGACGAATAAAGATCATTCAATGGATATGGAAGATTTGCGTTGTCAAATGGAGCATGTTGCTCAAAATGGCGGAATTCCCGTTTATATTGTAGCAACAACAGGAACAACAGATGCCATTGCAATTGATGATGTAAAAGGGGTACGTGAAACGGCAGAAGCCATTGCAGAGAAGTATGGTCTAAAGGTGCCGCATATTCATGCAGATTCGGCGCTTGGCGGATTCTTTGCTTTCTTTAATGAGTATGATGTGTCTGAAAACCCGCTGCAATTCTCAGACGGCGTTTTACGTATGCTAAAGGAAATCAAAGCGAAATTCCAGCATCTTTCTCTTGCAGACACGATGTGCTTCGATTTTCAAAAGCTCGGTCAAACCCCTTACACATCCAGTTTATTCTTAGTGAAAAATGCTGCTGACTTAAAGCGTTTGGATCTAGAAGAACAAGAAACACCATACGTTGGACATAGAGGATACGGGGAATACCATACGGGTTATACGCTTGAATGCTCAAGAATGGGAAGCTCAATCAGTATGCTAAGCGTGCTGTTAACATTTGGAGTTGAAGGATATCAGCGTTTGCTCGGTCAATTTTTAGAGGTGAACCTTGCATTCAGAGAAGCCCTTCGTCAGGAAATTCCGCAAGCAGAAGTCGTCAATGGTGACAACGTCGGAATGGCAACATTGTTTCGAATTTACTTAAACGGCTCTCCGCGTTTCCAAGAAGAAATTAGCGGCGAGGCAACTGCAATGGAAATTGAGCGGAACAATGAATTGAACAAAATGCTGTTTGAAAAGCTTGGAGAGAAAAGAGACGAAATGTTCTTTGGCGATACAACGAAGTTTTTACAGGTTCATGCGAAAGATGGTCAAGAGTTCTATCTGAGTGTGAGTAAGTTTTTTGTCATCTCACCGTATACATTACCGGAGCACATTCCTCATATCATATCTTATTTAAAAGATGTGATCGCATCTGTTTGTGGACAATTTGAAAGTGTACAAGCTTAAATTAAATCTGAGAGTGGAGATGTAGAAAAAAATGGCGAAACCAGGAAAATTTGGAGGGTTAACTATTTCTTCCAAAATTATGTCAGTCGTTGTCGGAACATTACTCGCAACCGTTGCATTATTCGTTCTAACATTTTATTTAGTCAGCCAAGATTTATCATCCCAGTTATTAAAGCAATTTGACTATCGATTAACGACAGATATTGATACAGCTAAAAATGAAATCGATGATATTGATGGAAACGTCTTAAGCATTAGCGGGAAGGATGATCCGCTTTATGTGAATACCAAAAAGAAAATCACCGAGCTTCAAGAAAATCATTCGCTTGAGAACTTATACGTGTTATCAAATAAGGATGGCAAGGAAAGAATCATTGTGTTAACTGGGCAAGATGATGATTTTGGCCAAGATTATAAATTTACAAAAGAAATGAATGAAGCCATTTCTAATAATCAAATCGTAAAAAGTGATATTTACCATGATTCATATGGAACACATAAATCGGTCTTTCTGCCAATCAAAGATTCAGATGGAGAGCTGACTGGGATTTTAGGGATTGATTTAGATGCATCTGTTGTGCCTGAAACAACGAAGAAGCTGACGATTTATATCGCGTTGGCATCTACCATTGTGCTCATCGGCGGATTACTCTTCTCCTTTATCATGGGAAGAAGAATTGCGAAACCAGCACGTTCATTGATGGAATCCGCGAACCGAATTGCAGATGGCGATTTAACTGGAACGGTACAGGTTGAAAGTAAAGATGAGATTGGTCAATTAGCGGCTTCCTTCCAGAAAATGCAGGGACGGATCAAAGAGCTCATTGGGAAAATCTCAAACTCATCAAGTGAAGTCTCCAAAATGTCTTCACAGCTTCGCATCGTGACGAACGAATCAAGTCAAAGTGCGCAGCAAGTATCAGAAGCGATGACGAATATGAGTGAAGGCATTAATGACTCTGTAGCAAACATTACGGAATGCACAACCTCCGTTGCGGAAATTGATACTCAAATTGAAGGTGTAACGAAAGAAGTAGATGAAATGACATCTGTTTCATCAGCAGTACAAGAGCAGTCAGAATCTGGTCAAAAACTGGTGCAGCATGTCCTAGAGCATCTCAATGTGTTACACGACATGATGACAAGCTCAAAGCAGGCAGCAGAAGAATTACAATCGCATTCAACTAAAATTGAAAGTGTCATCTCGATTATTACAGACATTTCAGCGCAAACGAACTTGCTTGCACTGAATGCTTCTATTGAAGCGGCACGTGTCGGAGAAGAAGGAAAAGGATTTGCTGTTGTGGCTGATGAAGTGCGGAAGTTAGCTGAGCAATCAGCTGATGCGGCTAAAACGGTCTCAGATCTGGTCATTGGCACACAGGAAAACAGTCAGCGTGTCCTTGAAAGCGTAGAGGAAAGCAGTAAAGCAGTGGAAGAAGGACGTGAGCAAATGAAAGGCACCTCACAGAACTTCGCTGGTATTTACGACGGAGTGTCTCAATTTGCAAGCAGAACGAACAATTTGCTTCAATCCATTAAGCAGGTAGAACGAGCATATCAAACGATTTCTACCTCGATTGAACAAATTTCGGTTGTGTCAGAAGAACATGCTGCAAGCTCTCAGGAAGTTGCAGCAGCAACAGAACAGCAAAGCGCTGGCATGCAGCAAATTTCAAGTGCGATTGAACAGCTCTCTGACATGTCAGAGGACTTGGCACAAATGGTATCTACCTTTAAAATTGATAATAAATAACGAGAAAGCTGGCTCTTGTGAGAGAGTCAGCTTTTTTGCTATGCTTAATCAAATAAAGGCGATCGGAAAGGAAGAAGTATCATGGATTTTGCGCAGAGATTGTCAGAGGAACGGATCAAAAAGGCGATGGACAATGGGGCTTTTGAAGGGCTATCAGGATTTGGAAAACCTCTGCCAAAAGATGATGCTGCTCATGTACCTGAAGAGCTGAGGATGGGCTATCGAATCATGAAAAATGCTGGTTTTGCTGGTGAAGAAACAGCATTGAAAAAAGAACTGTTGACAGTCAAAGAGTTACTGAAAACCAGTATAGATGAGGAAGAAAGAAAAAAACTCACTCTCGTATGCGAAGAAAAACAAAAATGCCTGGATGAACTCACATCCAAGCGCCAAACATTTGCTCGCCCAGCCTCCTCCTTTTATAAACATACGGTCTACGAAAAATTAACGGAGCATAAAAAAAGATGATGACACGTTGCCTCTCCCTGAGCACATTGGGGGAGCTTTTTTTATGAAAGCGCTACATTTTGTTGTTGACTACATGTATATACAAATATAAAATATGAAGTAAACATGTATATACAAGTTTTTTGGTTCTTTTTTCTTATAAAAAAAACGGTCTCGGAGGGGATAGCATGGCTGATTATCAGGCAGCAGCAGATCAGATTGTGAAAGCCATTGGTGGCAAAGAAAACATTCATCAAGCAACACATTGTGTAACAAGGCTTCGCTTTGTGTTGAAGGATGAAGGAAAGGTGGATGAGAAAGCCCTCGAACAAATTGATGAAGTGAAGGGATCTTTCTCAGCGAATGGCCAATACCAAGTGGTCATTGGTCAAGGGGTTGTCAATCGGGTATATGCCGAAATGGTCAAACAGACGGGAATCGGCGAAGCGACGAAAGAGGACGTCAAGCGTGCCTCTGATCAGAAATTAAATCCTTTGCAGCGTGCAGTGAAAACGCTTGCGGATATCTTCATTCCAATCCTTCCAGCTATCGTCACAGCCGGTTTATTGATGGGGATTAATAATATTTTAACAGCTCCTGATATTTTCTTTGATCAAAAATCCATTGTGGATGTGTATCCGGCATGGGCGGATTTAGCGAATATGATCAATTTGATTGCAGGCACTGCCTTTACCTTCTTGCCAGCATTAATTGGCTGGTCGGCTGTGAAGCGGTTTGGGGGAAATCCGCTTTTAGGGATGGTCCTTGGACTGATGCTTGTACATCCTGATCTGTTAAACGCATGGGGGTATGGAGCAGCGGAAAAGACGGGTGACATTCCTGTCTGGAATTTGTTTGGACTTGAAGTGCAGAAGGTAGGATATCAAGGGCAGGTTCTTCCGATACTTGTCGCCTCCTATTTGCTTGCAAAGCTTGAAATATGGATAACAAAGCGGACGCCTGAAAGTATTCAGCTGTTAGTCGTTGCACCGATTACGTTATTACTCATTGGATTTTTATCGTTTATCGTCATTGGTCCTGTCACATTTGCGATCGGAAACGTTTTAACATCTGGACTTGTCACCGTATTCCAGCAATTCGCAGCACTTGGCGGTCTTTTATACGGCGGATTGTATGCAGCGCTAGTCATTACAGGAATGCACCATACGTTCCTAGCTGTTGATATTCAGCTGATTAACTCAAAGTTGCACGGCACGTTCCTATGGCCAATGCTTGCACTATCCAATATTGCTCAAGGATCAGCTGCACTTGCGATGATGTTTGTCTTAAAAGATGAAAAGCAAAAAGGACTCTCGCTGACATCAAGTATTTCCGCTTATTTAGGCATTACCGAGCCTGCGATGTTCGGGGTCAACTTGCGCTATAGATTCCCGTTTATCTTTGCCCTGATCAGCTCAGGAATAGCTGGTATGTTTATTGCCTCTCAAGGGGTGCTGGCAAGCTCAGTCGGCGTTGGAGGCATTCCTGGGATCTTCTCGATCATTCCGAAATATTGGGGGGCATTTGCCATCGGAATGGTGATTGTGCTAATCGTCCCATTCATCGGTACCCTTTTATATGCAAAACTAAAAAAGAAAAAGGATGTATCACAAGAACTTAACTAGTGGTGGTGAAGGAATTTGAATCAACAAACAAACGAACCGTGGTGGAAAAAAGCGGTGGTCTATCAAATTTATCCAAAAAGCTTTTTAGATACAACGGGCTCTGGCACAGGTGATATCAATGGTGTGACAAAGAAGCTCGACTATATCAAAGAGCTGGGGGCGGATTGCATTTGGCTGACCCCAATGTATGAGTCACCGCAGCATGACAACGGCTATGATATTAGTGATTATCGAAAAATACATGACATGTACGGTACAATGGCTGATTTTGAACACATGTTGAAGGAAGCGCATGAACGTGGAATCCGTGTCATCATGGATATAGCAGTCAATCATACATCCATTTTTCATGAATGGTTTCAGGCCTCCCGAGAGTCGAAGGATAACCCTTATCGCGATTATTATATTTGGAAAGAGCCAAAAGCGGATGGCTCTCCGCCGAATGATTGGCAGTCAAAATTTGGCGGCCCAGCTTGGGAGCTAGATGAAGCGACAGGTGACTATTATCTTCATTTATATGATGTCACCCAGGCGGATCTCAATTGGGAGCATGATGAGGTGCGTAAGCAAGTATACGACATCATGCACTTTTGGTTTGAAAAAGGAATTGATGGGTTCAGGCTGGATGTCATCAATAATATTTCTAAGGATCAGCGCTTTTTAGATGACGCCGGGCAATCAGTACAAGGGGACGGCCGCATGTATTATACAGATGGTCCGAGAATTCATGAGTTTTTGCACGAAATGAATCAAGAGGTATTTTCGAAATACGATAGTATGACAGTGGGAGAAATGTCTTCAACGAATATTGCAGACTGCATCCGGTATACAAGACCTGATCGGCAGGAACTGGATATGACGTTTAACTTTCATCATTTAAAGGTCGATTATCCAAACGGTGAGAAATGGGCCATTGCCCCATTTGATTTTCTAGAGTTGAAATCGATTCTGTCAGAATGGCAGACAAAAATGCATGAGGGCGGCGGCTGGAATGCACTATTCTGGTGCAATCATGACCAGCCGCGCATCGTCTCAAGGTACGGTGATGATGGCATGTACCATCAGCAATCAGCGAAGATGCTTGCGACCACCATTCATTTGATGCAAGGTACTCCATATATTTATCAAGGCGAGGAAATTGGCATGAAGAATCCTCGCTTTGAGGACATTTCGTCTTACCGTGATATCGAATCACTGAATATGTACGAAGTGATGCTTGAAAAAGGGAAAACAGAGGAAGAAGCACTGGCGATTTTACAGGTGAAATCAAGGGATAATGCCCGGACACCAATGCAATGGACGTCAGAAAAAAATGCGGGGTTCTCAAAAGGTACGCCTTGGATTGCGCCAGCCAAGAATGACATTTCAGTGGAAGCTGCATTAAAAGACCGAACTTCGATTTTCTACCATTATCAAGCTCTTTGCAGGCTGCGGAAAGAATATGATGTGATCACGTATGGAAGCTTTACTTTACTGCTGCCAGACGATCCAAAGATTTTTGCCTATGTCAGAGAAGGCCAAGAGGAGAAGATTCTCGTGATCAACCATTTCTACGCAGGCGAGGTGAACTTCACGCTTCCGATAGAGCTATTAAAGGATGCAGATGAGATGGAGGTTCAAGTTCTGTTATCCAATTATGAGGATGTGCCTGAAGATATCAAGGGCTTTACGTTGCGTCCATACGAGTCAATCGTTTATCATTTAACCAAACGCTAGTAAATGGGGCGGAGGGAAAATGAAAGAGAATAAGTTTCGAGTGATTTATGATCAGCTCGCTAGACGAATTGAACAAGGCGAATGGCAGGATAAAGGCATCCTCCCATCAGAGCATGAGCTGTCAGTCATGTATGATACGTCCCGTGAGACGGTGAGAAAGGCACTGAACATCCTTGTGCAAAATGGTTATATCCAAAAAATCCGCGGGAAAGGCTCCGTATTGCTGAATCGGGAGAAAATGCAATTCCCTGTTTCAGGTCTCGTCAGCTTTAAAGAGCTTTCCCAAACACTTGGACGGAAGACGGTGACAACTGTACATGAATTTGGTTTAATCAAACCGGATCAGTATATTCAATCTCAGCTGAAAATAAGTGGGCAGGAGGATGTTTGGGAAGTTATCCGCTCTCGCAATATCAGCGGAGAAGAGGTCATTTTAGACAAAGATTATTTTTTGCAAAAACATGTACAGGTATTGTCGAAGGACATTTGCGAAGGATCAATCTACGAGTATATTGAAGGAGAGCTTGGTGTCTCGATTAGTTACGCTCAAAAGGAATTTGTGGTCGAGCCGTGTACAGAAGAGGATGCGAAGTATCTTGATTTGAACGGATTTGATCATGTGGTGGTCGTGAAGAATTATGTGTTCTTGGAGGATACGAGTCTCTTTCAATACACAGAAAGCCGCCACCGGTTAGATCGTTTCAGATTCGTGGATTTTGCTAGAAGAGAAAAATAGAAGACAGAGCCTAGGCTCTGTCTATTTCTGGTTTTAGAGATACAAGGGGAATAAACAATGACAAGATCAAAACCACAGGAGGAAAAATGATCAGACTGAATAGATCACTCAAATGACGGGATTTAGAAATTTTTAGCGTCATGAAGGATCACATGATTTTATGTTACGTCATCCTTGAAGATACGCGAAAACCGTTTACGGAAGAAGATAGAAAATTAGAGCCGTTATGTTATATGGATGAAGAAGACATTCAAGCGATTTTGAATGTGTTTCATCTTTCAATTATTAGTGATGAACCTTTAAATAAAGAGGATTTAACTCTTGTCCAATCGTACTTTGCTGACTTTGTGAACAATACGAGCTTAACGAATTTTATTACGAGAGAATATGTTCAAGCGAATTTATATGCCGTCGATGATGAAGATGACATCACTTTCTTTAATAGAATGCTGCGGCATATCGGATCAGATGATGTGAAAGAATTTGACGATCGCAATTGGATTTATTTATCCCAGGATTGATGTTGAAATAAATAAAGGACAGAGCCGCTGCTCTGTCCTTTCAGCGTGTAGACAAACCCTCGCATTCTTTGTCAGTCCTGCGTGCCGGTGCTCACGAATCTTAAATTCGCTCCGCGCCGGTACTCGTCCTTCCTAGACTGCAAAGGTTTTCAGGTCACGCTGAAAAGAAGACAAAGGGCTAAAATCAAGATCATTTTAGCCCTTTGTCAATAATCTAAAAGGACAGAGCCGCTACTCTGTCCTTTTCTTTTAAGATGACATGTTGTTTCGTGTGCGCTTGCGCTGGTAGTAATAAAGAATACCGCCTGAGGCAAGCATGAGCAAGCCAATTAATACAGTTGTATACATCATTGTCGCGGTATTTGGCAGTATGCCTCCTGGCAGGCCGCTTCCATCTTGACTTGGATCTGATCCGTCTGGAGCAGACGTTCCGGTTTGGTCTGGGACCGCTCCAGCTGCTTCGCTTTGATTGAGTACGGTGTATTCACTAAAGTGTGTGGTTTCACCTGTGACGACCCCATTTTCGAATGAACCATTACTTGTTTTGGCGTAACGATTTTTCTTGCGATCTACATAATAAACACCTGGTTTCTTCGCTTTTTCAGGCGCGTCTAATGTAAAGGAAAGTGTGACAGGATCTTTAAAGGTAGAGACACTTTTTTGATCTTGTTTGATTTGGAAATCATATGTGTCGGTTAGTGCATTTTTCACTTTATTTGTTTTCTTCATCCAGATATCCGCACTTTCCTCTGATAAATTGGAGAGCGGTAATTCCAGTCCGACTTTGTCATGATAGATGGTGACGTTTGGATCTTGTTCACGTTTCTTCAGTTCGGCTACTTGCGCTTTTGATAGAGACAATTGAACATTTTTTGCTTTGGCTGCTTTGTCTAAATAGAGCAATGCTTTATTTGTATGCTGGACATACGTTTGGAACTTTTCATCATCTTGAATGTCATAGGCGCCTTTTCCTTTCAAGTGAGGAAGAAACACTTCTTTCACTCGATGGTCGATGACAGGAGAAATATGACCGTCTGCCTGTTCAATTTGCTCCTTGAAAATCTCGTAGTCAACATAGCCTAAGTCTTCTCCATGAGAGGCTTCTGTAAAGACGCTGTAGCCATCACCGCCTGTGCCGACAAATGCGTTAGTCGCTACGCGGTATGTTTTCTGTTCATCAATGTCAGTCAGATTGCCATTTTGATCTTTCAATTTGACATCAATCAGTCTGCTACCAGCTGGTCTACTAAGTGTAAACGTATATTCAATACCGGCTACATGAGGGAATGCACCGCCGCCCTCTTCAATGCCTGAAAGCCCTTGTTCAAGCGCTTTTTTAATTTGACTGCCTTTTAAATCTGCGACATAAAGTGTGTTTCCAAAAGGCATCACCGTTAAAATATCACCTAATGTGATATCTCCTTTTTCAATGCTGCCTCGAATACCGCCGCCGTTTGTTATGGCAAGGTCAGCCCCGGCAGATTCTTGTGCTTTCTTTAGCATGCCATCTGCAATAAAGTTTCCAAGGTTCGTTTCCTTTGCACGGACGTGTTCACGCTGTCCATCTAAGAAGACGCTTGACGTCCCAACTTTTTCAGTTTTCAAATCTTGGATATCTGCCTTGTACTGATCAAGAATCGCTTTTGCGTCCGCATCTTCTTTCACAGAGTCGTCGATCGTGATGAGGTCAAAAGAAGATTCTTTTGGCTGTACGACGCCTTTTTTGTCAAAGGCCACGTCTACTTTTCCTAAAAATTGTCCGTAGTCTTTTACTTGCGCAACAATCGTTGGTTCTTTTTTATTGATGACCTTTAATTTTTCAACAAGGGTGTGGGTGTGACCACCAATGATTAAATCAATCCCGTCTACTTTTTTGGCTAACTCAAGATCACGGTTATAGCCGATGTGTGTTAACGCAATGATTTTATTGATTTTTTCTTCTGTTTGAATGGTGTTGACTGTTTCTTTTGCTTTCTTGTATGCATCTTGAAATTGAATGTTAGGACCACTGCTGGATGTAATGGCCGTGTCTTCAGTGGTTAAACCGAATAAAGCCACTTTTTCGCCATTTACATCAAGCAGAATGTAAGGGTAAATCCCGGCTTCTTTTTTCTCGCCAGCTTTGAATGTTGTTGGTTTTTTCACTAAGCTGCTTAACTGTTTTTCCTTAGAGACATCAACGTTTGATGACACAATTGGGAAGTTAGGTTTTTCAAATTGATGACGATTTTTAGCATCTACACTGGATGCATCACCTGTCAGGAATTGACGAAGGACAGATGGACCTTTGTCAAACTCATGATTCCCAAACGTCATAGCATCGTATTTCATCAAGTTCATCAGCTTTAAATCGGCAAGTCCTTGCCATTTTGTGAAATAGAGATCACCAGAGAAGACATCTCCAGCGTCTAATAAAATATTGTTTTCGCTTTGGGCGCGAACTTCTTTGATCTTGGTTGCGCGTCTGGCTGCATCATCCAGATGGGCATGTGTATCGTTTGTATGCATCACCGTTAAATGCCAATTGTCTGTTGCAGGTGGTTCTGTTGTACCATCATCTTTAAACGCTAGCTTGTACACGCCCAGTCCGTCTGTGCTGGCATTCCGAATAAAGTCGACGCTGCTTGATTTCTCTGCGAACGGTTTTGCAAGTAGAGAAGATTCAAAGGTGACTGTTGTGCCTTTTACTGGTGCAATGGACCAGTTTTGATCTGCGCTTGGGTTAATGGTTTTTTGTTCAATAATATAATCCATCAGCACTTGGCGGTTCTCATCTGCTGAGGCAAGCACGACTTTATCTTGTGTGAGGTGCGGGAAGCCTCCGCCGCCAGATGCACGGTAGTTGTTTGTCACGACTAAAAATTCTTGATTGTCAGAGACAGGCTTTCCGTTGTAAGACAAATTTTTGATGCGGTTCGCATCGGCATTGATCAGTGTGCCTGTTGTGCTGTATTTAGCAGGCTGTGTGACATCCACTTGGTACGTCACACCATCGATCACATCAAAGTTATACGAGCGATATTCTTCGTTTAAAATAGGCTGTTCATTAGATGTATTTGGTTTGATTTGGTTAAATTGGCCGGCAGACATCTCTAGCCAGTCTTTCACTTCACTGCCTTTTAGTTTCACAATTTGTACAGTGTTATCGTAAAGGTAGAGATCGCCAATGTTTTTAATTGCTAAATCACCTTTTGCGATATTTGTATAATAGTTTACACCGTTGCGGCCGCCGGCTTTAAATGGCGCACCCGCAGATAAAATCGGTAAGTTTTTGTATGAAGTATCCTTCATTTTTTCTTGGGCATACCATTTTTGTGCATCTGTCACGATTTGAATAGAAGGGTCATCCATGACTTGAGCAAAAAAGCTGTTAATGTCTGCTTCTGTTTTTCCAACAGGCTTTCTGACGTAATCCAGCGTATTTTGGTGAGTCGTTTGAATGGCATCTTTCACAGTGCTGTTTTGAGATGTCACTCCGGCAACAGATTCGATCTTGCCTGTTCCGTCTGTGACCTTCCAGTTGCTGCCGTCTGGCTCTAGTGTTAAATCAATGACGCCAAGGTAACTTCCCCAGTTTTTTGACATGACGACAGGAATGCCGTTAATGGTTCCCTTTGAGACATCAAATTTGTCTACGCCGCTATATTCAGCGCTTGGGAATGTGCCGTGCTGGTGGCCAGACACAATCGCATCAATGCCTGATGTTTTTGTAGCAAGGTCAAAGATCATATTTTCTGATCCTTTAGGTGAAGCTGTTTTTTCAATTCCTGTATGAGCAAGAGCGACGATGACATCTGCGCCTTTTGCTTTCATTTCTGGAATGGTTTCATTGGCAGACTCCACAATATCCTGCACTTGAACTTGTCCATCTAAATGCTTCTTATCCCACGTCATAATTTGTGGTGGTACGAATCCTATGTAACCGACTTTCACAGTTTGGGAGGCTCCGTTTGCATCTTTAAAGGTTTTATCCTGAATGACATAAGGAGTAAATCGGTGTTCTCCGTTTAACTTTTTGACGTTCGCATTGACAATTGGGAAGTTGGCGCCCGCAATGGTACCGTCAAGAAAAGATAAACCGTAGTTAAATTCATGATTGCCGAGTGTACCTGCATCATATTTTAATTTGTTGAGTGTATGAATAATGGGGTGAACCTTTGTTTGATTGATGATGCTGTCTTTTTCATTTTTATAAACGTATTCTCCAAGAGGTGTTCCTTGAATCAGGTCTCCGTTATCAACAAGGAGTGTATTGGGATTTTGTGAACGGTGCCTTTCAATCAGCTCGGCTGTCTTCGCCAAACCAAATTCATTTGTTTCTTTGTCGCTGTAGTAATCGTAATTCATCATGTTCGCATGAACATCCGTTGTGGCTAAGATACTGACCTTTACGGCGCTGCCGCTTTCTGTTTCTGCATGAGTAGGTACTGCTGGGAGAATGAGACTAATCATCATCATGGAAGTGAGCAGAATAGACAAGTTTTTCCTTCGTTTAGACCTATGTGCTTGCTTCTTCACCTGATCTCCGCCTTTCTAATTTTTTTGACCACAATACCTATTGTAGAAATGTTTCGTTCACTTTTGTAGTTATTTTTTGCAGATTATTGTAAAGATAACATAAATCATACGAATTACCTTGTTAAGGGAATGTGAATGAGTCTAAATACTTATTTTTGTCATGAGGGGTTTTCTGATAGGGATAGGATGTTTGATCTTACTGCGCCGGGGTATAGTGTGTAGTGTAAACGATAATCAAGCAGGAGGGTTTCTACATGGGTAAGAAAATTGCAGTTGTATTAACAGATTACTTTGAGGATGTTGAATTCACCGAGCCTGCAAAAGCCTTTAAAGACGCAGGTCATGAGATCACAGTGATTGAAAATGAAAAAGGTAAAACAGTAAAAGGGAAGCAAGGAGAGGCAGAAGTGAGAGTGGATGCGTCTATTGATCACGTGAAGCCAGAAGACTTCGATGCACTTCTCATTCCTGGCGGATTCTCACCTGACATTCTGCGTGCAGATGACCGCTACGTGCAATTCACAAAAGCCTTTATGGACGAGAAAAAACCAGTATTTGCGATCTGTCATGGACCGCAATTGCTCATTACAGCGAAGACGCTGGAAGGAAGAGGCGCGACCGGCTATACATCCATTCAAGTGGATATGGAAAACGCAGGCGCGAAATTCAAAGACGAAGAAGTCGTCGTTTGTCAGGATCAGCTTGTGACAAGCCGCACACCAGACGACATTCCAGCATTTAACCGTGAAGCATTAAAACTGCTTGCGAAATAAGCGGCAGTTGTGACAGCATAAAAAAAGTCAGCACTTTTAACGGTGCTGACTCAGCGTGTAGACAAACCCTCGCATTCGTTGTCAGTCCTGCGTGCCGGTGCTCACGAATGTCAAATTCGCTCCGCGCCGGTACTCGTTCTTCCTAGACTGCAAAGGTTTTCTATCACGCTGAAAAGAAGACAAAGGGCTAAAATAAAGTTCATTTTAGCCCTTTGTCAACAATCTGAGTCAGCACTTTTACGGTGCTGACTTTTTCTGCGCATCATTCAAGATCATCTCGACATGCGCGGCAATTCTTTTTCCATTATGATTTTCTTAAGCTTTTCAGCTCGCTTGCAATGGCCTGCATTTCACTTGGGCTGAATGAAGATTTTTTCATCACCATTTGGTGAAGGAATTCAATATCTTCATACTTATCTGGACTGAAGTCCTCGGCTTTGATGACTCCAATGTTCAGCATGTTTAGCTTTTGCGATATGTTTTCAATCAGCTGATTGACTTCAGCCGCTTTTGGCTGTGACAAGGGCGGCACGTCCTTTCCTGCATGTGTCGAATAATATGTCTATTTTAACAGAAATGCAAAAGAATAAAAGGGCTATTAAGAGGAGACTGAAATGTTTTTCTCCTTTTTCTCCTGCTTGATCTTATCAATGATTCGTTTGGATTCAAATACGACCACGCCTGATAAACCGATGAGGCCAATCAAGTTTGGAATAGCCATCAGCCCATTGAGCATATCTGCCAAGCCCCAGACAAAGTCATTTTTAAACACAGCGCCAAAAAAGACGGCGATGACAAATAGAATCCGGTAATACATCACGTGCGAGTCTTTGACTAAGTATGTAAAGCATTTCTCCCCATAATACGACCAGCCGATGATGGTGGAGTATGCAAACAACAATAAGCCGATGGCGACAATAATTGAACCAATTGGACCGAGGAAATAAGAAAAGGAAACGGAAGTGAGTGCATCACTGCTCCCTGATTGATACATGTTTGCCATCACAATCGTAATCCCGGTAATAGAACAAACAATCATTGTGTCAATGAAGACCTGTGTCATCGACACAAGGGCTTGGCGAGCAGGCATATCGGTTTTGGCAGCAGCTGCAGCAATAGGAGACGATCCAAGACCTGCTTCATTTGAAAATACGCCTCGTGCCACACCCCAGCGGATCACCGTTCCGATGGCACCGCCAGCAACGGCTTGACCTGTAAAGGCATCAGAGAAAATGAGCCCGACGGCACTTGGGACTAGATCTGCATTCATAACAAGAATGATCAGCCCGCAAATGACGTAGAATAAAGCCATGACGGGTACAAAAATAGACGTCACACGGCCGATACTTTTAATCCCGCCTAAAATCACGAGTGCCGTAAAGGCGGTAATGATGATCCCTGTCACCCATGTCGGGATGTGAAACGTTGAATACATGACCCCTGAGATGGAGTTAGACTGCACGAGGTTCCCAATCCCAAAGGCAGCACTAGCGCCAAACACAGCAAACAGCACCCCAAGCCATTTTTGCTTTAAACCATGCTCCAAATAGTACATAGGTCCGCCAGACATTTCACCTTTTTCATTTTTTACGCGGTATCTGACTGCAAGAACAGCTTCAGCATATTTTGTCGCCATTCCAAAGAACGCTGCAAACCACATCCAAAAGACAGCGCCTGGTCCGCCGGCAATGACAGCAGAGGCGACCCCCACAATATTTCCCGTTCCAACCGTAGCAGCAAGAGCTGTCATTAATGCTTGGAAGTGAGAAATATCACCTTCTGAAGTCTTATCCTGCTTTGAAAATGCAAGCTTAAGCGAATAGGGGAGCAGCCTAATTTGAATAAAAAGCACGCGAAAGGTAAGGTAAATCCCTGTTCCCACAATGAAAAGCAAAAGCGGCGGTCCCCATAATACATCATTAATCCTGCTGACAAACTGTTCAACCCATCCCATAAGTATCCCCCTTTTTTTGTGCAATTCTCCTAAAGTGTCACCTTTTTTTGTATAATGTGTCAATGCCGATGGGAGTTTTTCTTGCAAAGTTTCCAAAAGAAAAAGAGCTTGATATGATAGAGAAAAGGTTTTCGAAAGGGACTCTTAGGGAAAAGATAGGAGGAGAATGAAGGATGATTCATGTATTATTCGTATGCCTCGGCAATATATGCAGGTCACCGATGGCAGAAGCGATGTTTAGAAAACGAGTAGAAGACGAAGGACTGAGTGAGCACTTTGTCATTGATTCAGCAGGCATTGGCGGCTGGCATCAAGGCAGTCCTCCGCATGAAGGAACACGAAAGCTGCTGGATGAAAAAGGCATCAGCTATGAAGGAATGACCGCAAGACAAATCAGGGATGAGGACATCACCACATATGACTATATCATTGCGATGGATGCTGAAAATGTAGGGGCTCTCCGCAGTATAGCCGGCTATGGAAAACATCACTTCATTGGCCGTCTTCTTGATTTTGTAGAAGACGACGATCGAGATGATGTACCAGATCCTTATTACACTGGGAACTTTGAGGAAGTACATGATTTAATTGAGACAGGAATTGATCGATTTTTGACGTATGTAAAAAAAGAGAAACACCTTTAACTGAAAGGAGATCAGATGAGATGGAAGAGAATAATCAACTCATGCTTCGAGGAGCCGTCATAGGCGCAGCCTGTGGCATATTGCTGACATTGTTTCATCGGCCAACAAGGGTTGCACTGAAAGAGAAATGGAATGACTGCCAGCAAAAGCTGGATGAATACCGCCAGGAGCCAGGCAAAATGTCTGCTTGCGTGAAAGAAAAAATGGAAGAAACGAAGCAGCTGATGAGAACGGTCTCAGATGATTTATCATTTTTAAATGAACAGGTCAATCAGTTAAAGGAAACAACCCCAAAAGTATTAGAGATTATTGAAGAAACAAAGGATCACTTTCGAACGAAACAGAAAGACTGATCATTGGAGATGAGACGTATGGGTTTTGTTAAAGCGTTAATTGAACGCTTTTTGCTGCATGAAGGACCGGCAAAATCAGCTGAGCTTGCGTACTTCTTTTTGCTTTCATTATTTCCGTTTCTCATCTTCGTGCTGACGCTTGTTGGCTATTTGCCGCTGACGTCAAAGGATGTCTTAAGCGTGATTTCTGGTTATGCGCCAGAGGGAGCGCTTTCGATGATTGAATCCATTGCCGAACAGACGCTGAACAACCGTAACGGGGGATTATTATCTTTTGGGATTATTGCCGCCTTATGGTCTGCATCCAACGGCATTAATGCGGTTGTTAGAGCATTTAACCACGCATACGAAGTTGAGGAAAATCGTTCCTTCATTCTCGTACGTTTAACATCAATCATCTTAACCATTGCGATGGTTCTTACGATTATTTTCGCCTTAATGCTGCCTGTCTTTGGAAAAGAGCTTGGCTTATTTCTCGCCAAATTAGTCGGACAGTCCGATGCGTTTCTGA
This sequence comes from Bacillus xiamenensis, assembly GCF_001857925.1. Lineage (NCBI taxonomy): Bacteria > Bacillati > Bacillota > Bacilli > Caryophanales > Bacillaceae > Bacillus > Bacillus xiamenensis. Next base: position 842,476 of record NZ_CP017786.1, on the reverse strand, counting down.
CCATTTGGACAGCGATGAGGTGGATTATTAGTCCACTGATTTTACTGATTGTTTTTACATCCCTATATTATTTTGCCCCTAACATCAGGCTGAAATTGAAATTTGTGCTGCCGGGCGCCATATTCGCATCTGTTGGCTGGATTCTCGTCAGCATGCTGTTCTCATTTTATGTAGGCGAATTTGCCAACTATAGTGCGATGTACGGAAGCATTGGGGGAATCATTATCTTAATGATCTGGTTTTATTTAACCGGCATCATGATTATCCTCGGAGGCGAGCTCAATGCGCTTTTACATAAGCGTAAAATCATGCCAGGCAAGCTGTAAAGAAAACAGGGCATCCTAAAGAAGAACGAACGTGTTCAATCTTGACGGATGGGGGAATCACATATGTCCAAACAATCGAAAAAAGGCGGAAGCAACACAAAACAAAACAAAGGCCATCAGCCAAAGCACAAAACAAGCGGAAGTGCGAATGGGCAAAATGGGTATCATTAGGTGAAAAACTCCTCTGCATAGGGGTACTGACCCCATCAGATGAGACAAATAAAAAACACCTTCAAGTTTGAAAATGGATCGTTGTGATCCGAAATAAAACATGGAGGTGTTTTTTCTATGGGGACAAGAGTGAGTTATCCGGTTGAAGTCAAACAGAAGGCTGTAGAAATGAGATTGGCAGGCGTACCTATGAAAGAGATTATGCAAAAATTGAATATCAAGAATAAGACGCAGGTTCAGACATGGGTGAGGTGGCATAAGGCTGGGGATACACACCGGTTTGAACAGCCTGTTGGAAAACAATATACCTATGGAAAGGGTCCTGAGTACTCTTCCGAATTAGAGAGACTTCAGGCAGAAAATCGCTATTTGAGTCAACAGAATGAAGTTTTAAAAAAGTACAACGAATTGGAAAGGAAGTTGATAAGGAAACGGCAATCAAACTGGTAGAAGAATTGTGCGAAACGATGACGATACAGGACACCTGTTTCCATTTAGGTATCTCACGCACTTCGTACTATAGATGGAAAAAGGATCTGACTCAGAATCACTCTAAAAGACAACTAGAGAAACAGGTCGGCACGTTGTGCCGAGAGCACAAGTATCGATATGGTTATCGAAAAATCACCGCCATACTAAAAATGAGCATGCGTATTAACCATAAAACTGTTCAACGTATCATGCAGAAAAACCAGTGGCAGTGCCGAGTTAAAATGAAAAAGCGTAAGAAGAATGGGCAGCCCTATGCCGTGGCTGGTAATATACTGGATCGGAACTTTCAGTCTGATCGCCCTCTTGAAAAACTAGTAACGGACATCACGTATTTGCCTTATGGACAGAAACAATTGTACCTTTCCAGTATATTGGATTTATATAATGGAGAAGTGATTGCTTTTAATATTGGTGATAAGCAGGACACAGACTTTATCTTAAACACACTTAATCAGCTCCCATCACTGCCTGAGAATTGCGTGTTACATAGCGACCAAGGTTCTGTGTATACATCTTACGAGTATCAGAAAGCTGTTCATAAGAAAGGCATTACCATGAGCATGTCCCGTAAAGGGACGCCCGCTGATAATGCCTCCATCGAATCGTTTCATTCCTCACTAAAGTCTGAAACGTTCTATCTTAACAGGATTGATCGAACTACGAACACCATTGTAGAACGCACTGTCAAAGAATACATTTATTATTATAACAACATTCGTATTCAAACGAAACTAAACAACCAATCACCGATAAACTATCGGCAACTGGCTGTTTCGTAAAGGTGTTTTGATCCCTGTCTCAAAAACGGGGGTCAGTCCCTAGGTGCAGGGGAGTTTTTAATGATTCAATATCCGTATATAACGTTTCAGGAGAAAAGTTGCATCAGGCTTTGGCTGATAGTTTGGATCGAGCTGAAAGCCTGCTTTCATCGCAACACGTTCACTTCTGACATGCCCAACAGGACAAAAGATTTCAAATCCATCGACTTCAGGAGCAAAGGCATCTGTCATAAATTTCACTGTTTTGGTCACAATACCTTGCCCTTGCGCATCTTCACCAATCCAATACCCAATATTGCCTATCGGATGCTGAAACGTCATGCGGAATACACCGATTAATCGATCGTTTAATACGATACCCGCTTCTATATCTTTTTTTTCAGCATAGGCAGTGCGGGCAGATTGAATAAATGATTGAACATCTTCTATGCGATGACAGTGATTCACCCATGGTAGCCACTCTCCCAAGTGATCTTTATTCTGCTGGATAAGTGCAAATAATGCCTCTGCATCCGCTACTTGTAAACACGCCAATTTTAAGTCATCTGAAATGTTAAATGTAAACAAAATAGATCCTCCATTTAGTTACTTTCAACCACTGCCAGCGTCTTCCCAAATCGAACACAGCAAAACACAAATAAAATAACGATACTGACAAGATAGAGTAAATTCATTCCCTCGAACGTCTGCACAAAGAATCCACCAAGAACCGGGCCAAGAATACTCCCTGCACTAAATGCCATCCCGCACATCAAATTTCCTGCAGGAAGCAGATGCTTTGGCAATAGGTCGGTCATATAACTGATGCCGAGTGAGAAAGTAGAGCCTACAGCCATACCGGCGATAAAGAAACAGATCGCAACAGCCAAAACGGACTGAATGAAAATCCCTGCCAAAAGGAAAAAGAATGAGCCAGCGAGTGTCACGACTAAAATCATGCGGCGTCTGCCGAACCGGTCGCTCAGCATACCGAGAGGAAGCTGAAAAACAATACTCCCAATCGCAAACGCAGGTAAAATAAATGCAACAGCATCTATCGTCACCCCGCTTCTTAGCGCATACACAGGGAAATTACTATTGAGCGTCGTTTCTAAAAAGCCGTAGCAAAACGGCATCATAAACGCTACCCAGCCAAATTGAAAGGCCTTTTTAAAGCGCTTTAGGCTATTTGTCTGCTCTGACGTCTGCATGTCGCCTGTATCTGGATACGTATTTTTTAAAACAAATACAAGCAGCCAAATACATAAACTAACGGCTCCTGTCACAATAAAAGGCAGGGAGGGATTGATCTCAATGAGCGGCGTTAAAAAAGGACCAGCGGCAAAACCGAGTCCAAAGGATAACCCGTACAATGAAATATTCCGTCCGCGATTACTAGAAGACGATGCATAGGTGACCCACGTTTGTGTGGAGAAATGAAGCATATGATCACCGATGCCAATCATGAGCCGCAAGAAGAACCAGACGACATAGGATTCAAAAAAGACAAAGCTAAACAAGCTTAAAAAGACAGCAGCGCCTCCAATGACGATCAATGGCTTAAACCCAAACCGGCGAAGTGGCGCTTCCATAAAAGGAGACGCAAGCAGCACGCCAAGATATAAGCCTGTGGCATGCAGTCCGTTTAACGTAGGGGAAGTGCCGGCATGTTCGAAAATAATCGAAATAACAGGCAATAACGCCCCCTGCGAAAAACCAGAAACGGATACAAGTAAAATTAAAATCATAAAATGAATTCTCGACATCAGAAGCTCCTTACAAGTTCATGCTTTCATCGTACAATGTAACCATAGGGGTTTCAATAGAAAGGTGGAAAAGGAATGAAGCTGACATATGAAAATGATCGCTGGATCGCAAATGCTGATTATGGACTGCTGCATATTTCAGGAAATAAAGAAGCGGGATACCGGCCGCATCAATTGTTTACCTCAGCCATTGCTGGATGCTTTGGAGAAATGTTCATTCATGTATGCCGGAAAAAACGAATATCTTATCAAAGGCTGACTATCGTACCTGAAACGACAAGAGAAGGGACTGTCAACAACATCACCCGCATTCACTTACATATGATTTTAGAAAGCATCAATACATCTGATGAACAGCTGGAAAAAGGAATGAAGCTTGCGTTGAAGCATTGTTCCATGGTGCAATCCGTCAAAGGAAGTATCGACATCACCCTTTCACACGAGCGAATCTAAATGTATATGATGCCGGCACTCACGAAAGAATAACAGTCAGATATGATGTAAAGGAGATTGGCTGTATGAATCGTTTGTTTCTAGTGATTGTCGCAATCGGTGTTCCATTATCTGTGATTGGCAGTTTTCTTCATTTCCCGCAGGCTGTCATGTTCGCCGTCTATTGTATCGCCATCATCGGTCTTGCAAGTTATATGGGAAGAGCGACAGAGAGTCTTGCCATTATAGCGGGACCAAGAATTGGCGGTTTGTTAAACGCTACTTTTGGAAATGCAGTGGAATTAATCATTTCATTTTTTGCATTAAAACAAGGACTCACTGCCATTGTCCTTGCTTCACTCACTGGCTCAGTGATTGGCAATTTACTGCTCGTGGCTGGACTGTCTTTTTTCGTTGGCGGATTGAAATTTAAACGACAAGAGTTCAACGTCCACGATGCAAGGCATAACTCTGGGCTGCTTATGTTTGCGATTATTGTGGCATTTGTCATTCCAGAAGTCTTTTCCATGGGGATGGCAGAAGATCGTCAATTTGTTTTAAGTATCGGCATTAGCATCGTGATGATTTTGCTTTATGTCGCAGCACTCTATTTCAAACTGGTCAGCCACAGAGGTGTTTATGTTGCCAAGCAGGAAATTGCGGAAGGGGAAGCAGCGACGGAAGAAGAAACACCAGAATGGTCGGGGAAGTTTGCCACGGCGATTTTACTCCTTGCGACAATTGCTGTGGCGTATATTTCAGAGCGGCTCGTCCATACATTTGACACAGTCGGAGAACAGTTTGGCTGGAGTGAACTATTTATCGGGGTCATCATTGTTGCGATTGTCGGTAATGCAGCAGAACACGCTTCTGCCATCATCATGGCGTATAAAAACAAAATGGATGTCGCGGTCGAAATTGCTTTCGGTTCCACGCTTCAAGTTGCCATGATGGTCGCACCGATCCTTGTGATCAGCTCTCTTTTTTTTGAAAAGCAAATGCCGCTGATCTTCTCATTACCAGAGCTTATTGCGATGGCATCCTCTGTTTTACTGACGGTCATCCTATCGAATGATGGGGATACGAACTGGTTTGAAGGCGCCACATTACTTGCTGCCTATTTCATTATGGCGATTGGATTTTTCCTTTTATAATCTTTTGTGGATAAGGGACGTTTTTCGGGAAAATACTATGGAAAAATGAATGAGAAAGAGTGATGATATGAAAAAGATGCCCCGCATCATGTTTGTTGTTCTCTTATCCTTAAGTTTTCTATACAGCTTTCCAGCCGAGGCAGCAAAGCCGTTTAAGGTGCCATCGTCTGTCGCCAGTATCTCAAAGGAAAATACGTATCCAAATGCGTCACAAGATCAACCGCTGCTACAGCCGAGCGAGCTGACGGCCGAATTATTTAAAACAACAAGTGTACCAATTGAAAATACACATTTAATTAAAATGCTGAATGAATCCAGTATCTCAGGTACACCGCTAGCAGTTGGCTACAGGGCAACGATTTTTCTTGGAAGATGGGCACTCAGCTATGATTCAAACGAAACCGTCGCCAATTGGGAATACAAAAAAGTGAACACGAATCACATTGATAATAGAGGCGGAAACAAAACAGCCATCGGCAAATATGTGCAAAAACAACAAATAAAAGTAAGTGGAGGGCTCACAGCAAAAGTACCAAACCCAGAAGATGTGAAAACATTGATGATGCAAAAAGCCATCCAAAAAACAAAACTTCCGCTCGCCTTCGACACAGTGATTGGTGCAGGAACAAAGCGAGATCAGTCCTACCACGTATCTCCGAAAAAAGCAGCATCCCTGCATGCATACGCTCCAGCCATTAACGAAAAAGGAAAGGTTACTTACGGAGAAGTGTATCTTGTGCTCAAGGGAAATAAACGCAAACTTGTCGTGAAAAATGTGACATCACAAGGAATCGGCGCTTGGATTCCTGTTCAGGATCACCTGACGTTTGGGTTTCAAGGGATGAATTAAAAACAGTCATCTCCTCTTACCAAGGGGAGATGACTGTTTTTTGATTAAGATGTCCTATCTTTTTTCTTTTTCATTTCATGAATGTAAAAATCAAAGGCGTTATATAAAAACCATACAAAGAAAAGAAAGAGAAAGACTTTAGTGAATATCGTCAAATTGTTGAAAATTAAGCATAGGCCAATAAGAGGGAGGATCATAAAGCCATAATACGAAAACCACCATGTTTTAAAAATGAAACTCAGCTCCTTGGTTATTTGTGGAAACGACTCTTTCTTCATTACATGGTCTTGAGTAGAACGTAAACCTTACCTAGACAATAAAAAAGCCAACGCAGAAGTTGAATGAATCCAACAACCACGATGGCTTAGCTGATTATTCCCCTAAATCCACATTATGATAAACCTGCTGCACGTCTTCAAGCTCTTCTAATACATCGATGAGTTTTTCAAATTGTGCTTTCGATTCATCATCTAATGTCACTTCGTTCTGAGGCAGCATTGTGATTTCAGCGACAGTAAATTCTTCTACGCCTGCCTGTTTGAACGCTTCTTGAACTTGATGGAATTGATCTGGTTCAGCGTAGACGATCACCGTATCATCTTCTTCCATAATGTCACGTACATCAATATCTGCTTCCATTAAAAGTTCAAGCGTTTCTTCTTCACTTTTCCCCTCGACACCGATCACCGCTGTTTGGTCAAACATGTAAGCAACAGATCCACTGACGCCCATATTTCCGCCGTTTTTCCCAAATGCTGCACGAACATCAGACGCTGTGCGGTTGACGTTATTGGTCAGGGCATCAACGATCACCATAGATCCGTTTGGACCAAATCCTTCGTAACGCAGCTCATCGAAGTTCTCTTCTGCGCCGCCTTTTGCTTTTTCAATCGCACGGTCCACAATATGTTTTGGGACACTATATGTTTTTGCACGTTCTAGGACAAAACGAAGTGCTTGGTTTGATTCTGGATTTGGCTCACCTTGCTTGGCAGCCACATAGATTTCACGCCCGAATTTTGCGTAAATACGACTTGTATTGGCATCCTTTGATGCTTTCTTTTCTTTAATGTTGTTCCATTTACGACCCATCTTATTCACTCTCTTTCAATTAGTAAATACACAGTATGAGGGTCCCCATGCTGCATGAAATCAATCTGCCTTCTATTATACATGAATCAGTCAAGAGGGTAGAAGTAAGAGGGCTGAAAAACAGAGAATCATCACCTAATGTGCCCAAGCTGTTTTGTCATGACTTTTAATGTAGATAGACGCTTTTTAAATTTATCAAGGAAAGAGATCTTCCCATCAGTTACTTGCTGATAGTCTGGAGAATATCTAATTCGATTAACACCTCTTGATACATTTGCTTGATGAAAGAAATCAATAAAAACATCCTTCCTATTGATAAACTAAATAATATTATAATTAACCTGTTAACAAAAAGTAACCAAAAACATAACCCCATCACAAATGAGGTTATGTTGCAGGCTGTGGATAGACGAGATCCTCAAGCAATTTCACATCATGCTGATGAAGTTGTGTGATCATTTCTTTTCGCACAGCGAGGGCGGCTTCGAAGTATTTTTCATCCTCGACCATTCCTTTTACGGTGATCTCAATCCCGCGATTCAATTTATTGAGCCCCATAATGCCATGAACCTGGAAGGGTTCAATGGCGTTTTGGAATTCATCTTTTTTCAATAAATCATGATGCGTTTGATTTAACTGATCACATGCTGTTTCTAGCGCCTTGAAAGCAATGTCAGGATTTTGGTTTGCACTGATTAAGACAGACTCGGTGATTCGCATGTAGTGCATATTGTAGTTTTGAATTTGCCGGATGTCTCCGTTAGAGATGGTTAACAGCTTGCCGCTCCATTCTCTAATTTGCAAAGAGCGAAGGCCAATCTCTTCAATCGTTCCGTTAAAAAGATTATTGACCGTTACATAGTCCCCCTTATGAATCTGGCGTTCATAGATCAGGAAGATGCCGGCTAAAATATCACGAATCAAGGTCTGAGCGCCAAAACCAATGACAATCCCAGCAACACCAGCACCCGCAAGAATTTTCCCAAAGTCATGAAAGAATAGAGAAATCACATATAAGACAAAACAAATGGAAGCTGTATACTTTGAAACGGATTTGATCAAGCTCTCAATCGTTTTTTTCTTCTTTTCTTCAATGAATTCAGTTCGTTTAAAGAAAATCTGAAGCGCTTTGTTGATCATAAAAACAGCAAGCCAAAGAATGAGTCCAACAAGGAGAATTTCAATGTATTTGTTCTTGACCACTGTCAGAAAAGTATCGTCCATCTATCGGTTACCCCCTGGCTGTACGAGAAGTAAAATCAACATCTTGATAATAGCTGTTTTTCACAAGAACATTTGGACCAAGGCATTGCACACTTGGGCAATGACAATTGAGTTCTTTCGCCAATTTTGTGTTCATCCAGCGTGTATAGGCTGATTGCAATGTATCAGTTTCAATATTTCCAAGCGGCGGTGTATCGCCAAAGTCTGTTACAATAATATTCCCATCAAAAATATTCACATTCAACCGAGAGCGGCCATCAGGGTCATTTCGTACAGTGACATTTTTCGCCTGACGCAATCGCTTTAGGAGACGCTGGTCTTCTTCATCTGGACTGCATGAATAAAATGGCAAGGTGCCAAACAGCATCCATGTGTTTTCATCACGAATATCAAGCAGCTGATGAATCGCATCACGCATTTGCGGAAGCGTCAATGATTCAAGGGCGCTCGCAAAATCACTTGGATACATCGGATGAACTTCATGACGCTGACATTTCATCTCCTCCACGATTTGACGATGGATGTGTTCAATATAAGGAAGCGTACGCTTATTCAGCATCGTTTCAGCAGATACGGTTACACCCGCTTTCACAAGTGCCTGACTATTCTCAATCATGCGGTTAAACAATTTCTCGCGCTGCTCAAAGGTTGGCTTTCGGTCCATCATTGCAAAACCAACCGTAGCAAAATCTTCGACAGTCCCCCAGTTATGTGAAATGTGAAGGACATCTAAGTATGGAATAATCTCATCGTATCGAGCCAAATCAAGTGTTAAATTTGAATTAATCTGGGTACGGACGCCGCGTTCATGGGCATACTTTAATAAAGGTACGACATATTCGCGTACAGATTTAAGAGAAAGCATCGGCTCTCCGCCTGTGATGCTAAGGGAACGCAAGAGCGGTACTTCATCTAAACGGCGGAGCAGCAAATCAAGTGGCAGTGCATTTGGGTCTTTAGGCTGCAAAGTATAGCCAACCGCACAGTGCTCACATCTCATGTTACATAAAGTTGTTGTCGTCAATTCAATATTTGTCAGCTTCATTTCTCCGTAATCCTGCACATCGAGATAGGCTTCCCAAGGGTCGAATGCAGGTGTAATCGGACGAAGTGCTGTTTTTTGGTTCATGGTATCTATCTCCTTTTCATTCGGGCAAACAAACGTAGACCCGCCAACAGTTAATTTTAAGCCCCATGACCGTTATACGCAAGGGGGAGGGGCTCAATTGATTTACAAGGGAAAAAAAGATAAGCTATAGACAAATGCTAAAGGGAGTGTATCTATGGGCAAGGCAGCAGACAGCAAAGAACAACAGGTGGATTATTTAAAAAACCGATTAGATATGTTTATGAATGTGATTGATTCATTAGATCCCGAATCAACGGACGTTGAGGATATAGACAGACTGATCCAGATGATTGACGATCTGGAAGCGAAATATGAACGGTTTAAAACCGATTGGAAGGAAGAATAGCTCGCGCTGATGCGGGCTTTTTTCTTTAAATTGGCAGGTCAAAAAGCGTATGAGTACCCGGCATATTCTGCACAATAGAAGAAAAACCGGGAAGTGACGTAAATGAAAAAATACATGCTGATCTGTTTATGTGCGCTTTTTGTATTGATGCCTCTGTCAGAAGTATCAGCAGTGTCTAATAACCCCATCCACTGGGGATTTGCTAAAAGCAAAGAGCATAAACCGGCAGATGCCGGTAAGGAACTGACGACACTCTTAAAGAAATATGATGCGTTCTATTTAGGAAACACGAAAAAGAAAGAGATTTATTTTACATTCGACAATGGCTATGAGAATGGGTACACACCCAAGATTTTAGATGTGCTAAAAAAGCATCAAGTACCCGGCACCTTTTTTGTGACCGGGCACTTCGTAAAGGATCAGCCGCAGCTGATCAAACGGATGGCAGAAGAAGGACATATCATCGGTAACCATTCCTATCACCATCCAGATTTAACAACAAAAAGTACGAAGGAAATCAAAGAAGAGCTGGATCGTGTCAATGAAGCAGTATACAAAATCACAGGAAAACAAGATAATCTCTACCTTCGTCCGCCGCGCGGGGTGTTCAGTGAAAGGGTGCTGAAGGAAACAAAAGAGCTCGGCTACCAAACCGTTTTCTGGTCAGTGGCGTTTGTGGATTGGCATATCCATCATCAAAAAGGAAAGCAGTATGCGTACAATCAAATGATGAAACAGGCGCATCCAGGTGCCATTTACTTACTTCATACTGTCTCAAGAGACAATGCAGAGGCACTGGATGATGCCATCACAGCACTGAAAAAACAAGGTTATTCCTTTAAAAGCCTAGACGATCTCATGCTTGAAAAAGTATGGCATCTGCCTCAGCTATAGAAAAAAGCTTGCAGACATCTGCAAGCTTTTTGACTTATCCTTCTCTTATTTTACGCTGGAACAAAAGGGGACGATGACGAGTAAAGGAGTCAATCAAGCCCTCACCGAAAATCGTGACGCTGATGTCCTGGCAGGCCCAGTTCATCTCTTTTGATAAAAAGAAAAAATAATCTCCGTTTGGAAACAAAGGAACCCTCCAGTCTCCAAACGCATCTTTTTCAAATGAGCCGTATGGTGTGATCCAATAGCATTCGTGCTGCCAATCAAGTACCTGCATATATTCGTCGGTTCCGGTGATATTCTCCTGAAAAGACAGCAGTGCCTTCATTTCAAGGTCTTCATCCGCACTTAGGAGAGAAGGGTCCTCGAAATAAGCAGAGATATCATATGTGATGTAAGGAGATGGTGCTTGAAAACCGGGAAAGCGAGAGATGCTAGGGTTCAATTTAAACTTTTGATCAAATGTTTTCCATGCGTACTTTAGTTCTTTCTCTGTCAGTGGAATCCAGTTTTCCATAGTATCTCCCTTTCAAGCATTTCTCTCAAAAAACTATTTGAAAATCCGAAACCACCCTTTATGCTTAAACCACAACAGCATCCCTGAGACAAGCAGACTCATGAAAATAAGCACGCCAAAATAGCCATACTTCCAGTGTAATTCAGGCATGTTATCAAAGTTCATCCCGTACACTCCAACAATAAAGGTCAGTGGAATAAAAATCGTCGAGACAATGGTCAGTGTCATCATGATGGCATTCATTCGATTGGAATTTAGTGTTTGATAGCTGTCTCTTAAATCTGCCGTCATATCACGATTCGACTCAACGATCTCCGTCAGTTTCAACAGGTGATCATAAATATCATTAAAATATGCTTGCCGATTTGTATCGCTTTTCATCATATTCGTGTTTACAATTCGATATAAAAGGTCCCTCATCGGGATAATGGTTCTGCGTAGTTTGAGCAAATCGGATCGTATCCCAAATACTTCGTTCATCAATGTGCCATACGTTTTATGACCTTCTTCATCCTCGATTTCATTGAGCCTGTCCTCAATTTGATAAATAATAGGGAAATAATCATCGACGAGCTGATCAATCAGCATATAAGCCATATGCTCAGGTCCGCTCTCTCGTGCTTTATCAGACCCTTTGAGCTTTCGAATGACTCGATCAATGTAGGGTGCTTCCTTCAAATGAAAAGTTACGATATAGTTTTCTCCAACAAACAGGTCGACTTCTTCAGATCGAAGTGTTTTTTGATTGAGGGCATGAAGGACGAAAAATAAATACCCATCATAAAAATCAAGCTTCGGCCGCTGTAAATAATGGAAGCAATCCTCAATCGCAAGCGGATGGAACTGAAAATATTCCTTTAACAGTGCTGCTTCCTTTTCCGTTGGCGTATCAAAATCAATCCAATACCAGGCGATATCGGGGCTTGAAAGTTGCTGCAATGTTGCATGTTCAATCAAGTCGCCGTTTTTTGTCACTGCAAGTTTCTTCAGCATGAGCACCCCTCCAGACTTGCATTATATCATGAAGCAGCACAGGTGAACTTATACGTTTTCATCACAAAAAAAGCCGATCTCATCACTGAGATCGGTTCAATGTGCGTGTATGATTGATGGTTAAAATAATGATTAAGGACGACGGAATGTAACAAATTTATCTTGACGGTCAAACCAGCCTCTGAATGCCCAGTTATCCCAGCCGCCATCTCCATTGTTTTTAAATGTGCCGCTTTCAAAAACCCAAATACCGTAAACAACTTTTCCGTATTGAACAGTTGCGAAAGTTTTAACCCCATTAAAGCGGTCTTCATAGTTCTGGCTAAGGTTAAAAACCATGACATTGTATCTTGCACCAGCAGCGTAGAACGTGCTCTCCATTACGCCTTTAACGAATCCAGAGCGGTTTGCATTTGCATTGACAGCGTTAACGATGGCATTCGCAATGCCAAGTGCATCGAAGTTTACATTGACATTCGGGCTAGCAGTTGTCCCAGCTTTCCCTTCAGCAGCTTTGTTTAAAACAGTTTGCTGAATAGTAGTTGAAACTGGAGCAGTTTTTTGCTCAGCAGCGTCAGCGAATACTGGTAGTGTCGAAGAAACAGCAGTGGCAAGGGCAACAGAAAGAATAGTTTTTTTCATTGGTAATCTCCTTTGTTTTTAAATTTTGGGTCTTCTTTTTGTAAAACGTGAAACTAGGTGAAGCCTGTGATCAATGAGGTAAATATGTTCCTGCAAGATGAAACAAATAATTGCCTAATCCGCTAATTTTTTTGCTCACCTCCTTGATATGTCATAATTATACAAATGTTTCTGGAATGGAAGATATCACCCAGAGGTTCTATTTCTAATTTAAGGAAGATGATCCTGAAATGTTGAAGGGTGCTGTCGAATTTTAGCTGAATTAGACTAAAAATTTTCATCTATCCAAAAGGAGAATGACCACAAATCAGGAAGATATAACTGATAAATTCTTGTACTCTTTATGTTTAAAAGTATTCAATAGAGAGAATCATTCATGCAAAGTGAAACAATCGCATCAGCGTGTGTTTGCAGAAAGGAAGAGGAAAAACATGTGGGAAAAACAGCTGGTGGTTGAGCCGCCTTATGACTTCGATCAAGTGATGAGACGCTTATCGAGTGATCCATTAAAGGCAGTCGATTTGAACAAAAGAGAAATGAAAGTACCGATGAGGCTGGATCAAAAACCATACGTGGTGGAAGTTCAAGCGACAGGAACAAAAGAAGCGCCTGCATTCCGGGTGCAAGCAAACGGCCCGGAGGAACCTATCATTTCTGAAGTGAAGCGGATATTTGGAATGGAGCATCAACTACACGTTGTGCAAGACCATTTTTCTCAAACAAATCTTGCATCCATTTTTGAACGTCATATCGGAATGCCGCTTATGCTGGATTTCCATCTATATCATTGCTTGATGAAATGCATCATTCATCAGCAGCTCAATCTTGCATTTGCTTATGAGCTGACAAAACGGTTTGTCCATACGTACGGTGAACAAATAGAAGGCGTGTGGTTCGATCCTTTACCTGAAACCATCGCATCACTTGAAACAGACGATTTGAGAAAGCTTCAATTCAGTCAGCGGAAAGCAGAATATGTCATTGATGTATCGAAAAGAATTGTGAGCGGCTCTCTTTGTTTAGAGGAATTACACCATTTACCTGATGCGGAAGTGGAGGAACGTCTGCTTCCAATTAGAGGGATTGGACCTTGGACGGTTCAAAATGTCCTCATGAATGGACTCGGAAGACCGAATCTTTTCCCAATGGCAGATATCGGGATTCAAAATGCGATTAAACGTCACTTTGACTTGCCTGAAAAGCCAACAAAAGAAGAGATGGCAGTTTTAAGCAAGGAGTGGGCTCCGTATTTAAGCTACGCATCTCTTTATTTATGGAGAAGCATTGAGACAGAATAAATGAAAGGCATTTTCTCTCTTTGTCCAAGTCGTGATATACTAATCAGATGGAATAAAATGAGGACAACCTATGAAGGTTTAAATAGAACGGAGAGAATGTACGTGAAAGAAAAACAGCAAGGTGCCCTTCTACAAAAGGGGCAGCAGTTCCCGCTTACCATTAAACGCCTTGGCATTAATGGAGAAGGGGTCGGTTATTTTAAAAAGCAAGTGGTCTTTGTCCCAGGTGCGCTTCCAGGTGAAGAAGTGGTCGTTGAAGCCGTAAATGTTCAAGCAAAATATGCAGAAGGTACGGTGAGGAAAGTACGCAAGCGCTCAGAGCATCGAGTGAAACCGCCGTGCCCAGTATACGAGCAGTGCGGGGGCTGTCAGCTTCAGCATTTGGCATACGACCAGCAGCTAAAGGAAAAACGCGATATAGTCATTCAATCAATGGAGCGGCATACAAAGCTGTCGGTTGAAAAGATAGACATTAGACCAACGATTGGCATGGAAGACCCGTGGCACTACCGGAATAAGAGTCAGTTCCAAGTAGGAAGATCACATAGCGGCGACATCATCGCAGGTCTTTACGGACTGAATTCACATAAGCTTGTACCGATCAAGGAATGTATCGTCCAGCATCCAAAAACGAACAAAACAACAGGCGTTGTCCGCAAAATTTTAGAGAAATTCGGCGTATCGGTTTACAACGAACGAACAAGAAAAGGTGATGTTCGGTCGATTGTCGTACGGGTTGGCTTTGAAACAGGTGAAGTTCAAGTTGTTCTTGTCACGTCGAAGCCAGAATTTCCAAAGAAAAAAGAAATCGCCGAAGCCATTCAAAAACGTCTGCCAGAAGTGACGTCTATTATGCACAATATCAATGGCGAAAAAACGTCCGTCATCTTTGGGCATAAAACATCGCACTTAGCGGGCAACATGGTCATCCAAGAATTTTTAGGAGACGTCTCATTTGAACTAAGTGCACGTGCCTTCTTCCAATTGAATCCGAAACAGACATTAAAGCTTTACGATGAAACGAAAAAAGCGGCCAAATTGACAGGAAAAGAAAAGCTTGTCGATGCGTATTGCGGCGTCGGTACAATCGGCATGTGGCTCTCAGATGGCGCAAAAGAAGTACGAGGAATGGATGTCATCAAAGAATCCATTGATGATGCCAAGAAAAATGCCAAAAAACACGGCATGAAAAACGCAACCTATGTGACAGGCACAGCGGAACACTGGCTGCCAAAATGGGTCAAAGAAGGCTTCCGCCCTGACGTCATCGTCGTCGATCCGCCAAGAACAGGCTGCGAACGCACCTTCTTAGACACCGTCAAACAAGTCAAACCAAAACGCTTTGTCTACGTCTCTTGCAACCCATCCACACTAGCAAAAGACCTTGAATACATGTCAAAAGACTACAAAATCGAATACATGCAGCCAGTGGATATGTTCCCGCATACGGCGCATGTGGAGACAGTTGTATCAATGTCAAGGATAGGGAAATAAAGGCTTTTTATGATTTAAAATAGGTTCAAACAGCCCATGATTCTCCTGTAGAGTCATGGGTTTTCTATAGAATGAAAATAGATAAAAAGGCTTCAATGGTTATTTGATCTTGATGAAAATGGAGGAGGATAAGGATGAACAAATTCGAGATTCTGACAAAATACATACCGATGCTTCAGGAGAATCGTATTGGAGTTTGGGTAATCGATCGAGAAAATGATGGAACAGCTGAACATCCGATTCAAATGCCCTTTGTGAATTATTACGAAATGGTGCGTCAATTTATCAATGATGTGTATACCTTTGAAGAACAAAATAAGGATATGGAGCTTACCCTTTACAGAGAAATCCTTAAAGTAAATGGAATTGAATGGGGAACGGACGATTTGGAGAATGTGGACGTTTCAGATTTAAATGCGCAGTGTGTACTTGCTCTCGTGACGGGGGTTGTGAGAGCTGAACGATTTTGCGATGGTGTCATATTCAATTTCTTTAAAAGCGGAGCCATGTTAAAGTGGCTTGAAAGATTGGATTGTTTGGAGTAAGAGAGGTTTATTACTGTTATTGGAGGTTCGAATGAAAAGTAAAACAGAGGCAGCCGACGCTTTTCCTCCTATAAAAATAGAAGAAATTAATAAAATATGATTATATGATTTTGATGCAATAAAAATTGAAAAAGAAGATGAACGTGTAAAATGTATTTTATGTGATCCATATGGTCCTAATTAAAGGAGTGTATGTCATTTATAAGAAGTCTATACTCAATTTACTTGAAGGTAGGATGAGTTCTATTCATAGCAATGAATTCATTAATGCAAAGAAAAAGGATCGGACGATTTCTGAAGAAAATATAGAATATGTATTAGAGATGGCTACAGTTGTGGTTCTTGCAAGTGAAAATAATGGCGAACTGACGAATTATTTTTATAGTGGATTCGGAGAAAGGTTAGATAGTATTTTTAATCTATGCTTAGGCTATTCAACAGATTTACAAAAAAAGAGCAGAAAATTAGTTTGCAGCGTTTTATGAATGATTATGAAGGTTATTGAGCAGATGGGATTGATAGATAAGATGATAGAGATGAACTAGCACCTAAAGAAAAAGGTAAGGACATGTTTCCTTACCTTTTTTGATTCGTAAATGTTTTTTGATGAGTATAGCAATAAATTTCCCCTTGGAATTTTGATTGGGACAAACAGTAAGATCGAACCTTTTCAGATACAGCAGATTGGCATTCATGGCAAACGGCATTCTTAGATTTTTTTTCAGAGGACGTTTGCTTAATGTGCTCAACATGCTGTTTCCGTAAGCTGTCATCCGTGATATTCGCTTGGCTGAGTAATTCAAACAAACGCTTTCTATCGCTCTCTGAATATATTGGTGCTGGCTTCTGTAGTCGGATATTTGCACTTTTTCGTTGGATAAATTCGGTCAATTCTATATCATAGATGACTAACTCATTCGAAGTGACTTTCCTTAATTCTTCATCTACTTTAAATGTACAGCGCTTCGTAAATGAGATCAAAGAAACGACTGATGAGGTATCGATCAAATCTTTTGCGCAACGCTTGATGGCTTGGATATGTCCATAATTTTGAGCGAGTGGACTCATAAACGGGAATTTCCCGTTTATGAGCCAGTTTTTACGCTTTTTTCCTCCGTAAATGGTACCTTGATAGTTCTTCGTTTCAATCACGAACAAGGCATGCGGTGAAATGACGATATGGTCGATTTGAGAATAACCTGTTGATGAAGCGGGGTTTTCTATCATCACATCATTCAAAAAAAGAAAACCCTTTGGCAATTGCGAGAGCTGAATATCGATTTTGTATTCCCCAAGTGCCCCTTTTCGTTCTGCTTTTTTGTTATTCGTTGTTTTTTGCTGGACGTTTTTCTGTACAACGGGTGTTGTCGTTTTTTTCTTCTTAAATAAAAAGTCTAGGAACATGTGTCTCCTCGATTCTGACTCAATTTGTTCTGTATGTATTTTATCGTCTTGTTGTCGTACTTTTGAATGAAATTGACTCAATAGAATTGACGAAAGAACCAAGAATAGGTGAAGATGAAATAAACTGTAAGATAAAGGGAGACGAATGATGATACATATTGTATTTGGGGCAGCAGCTGCCGGTAGTTTAAAACAAGCATTACGAGAAATGAAGCTAGATCAAGAAGATGATATCATCGCCTTTAATGACATTTATTCGATTGGACCACTTCTACATTTGCATGAGCATGAAGGACAGGAAAAGCGTAAAGCGTGGCTGCGTAACATGATATCAAATGAATTTGGCGATTTTGACGATATGGTCACCGATCAGCACAAAATGTTTCAGCAAATAAAAGATATAAAAGGAAGTACGAGTATTCTCATCTGGACAGGCAACAATGCACATGAACAAATAGCCTTACGATATGCCATCTATTTATTAAAAGAGAAAAACATTGAATTGTCTCTAATCAATACAACGACTGCATTTGATCATCTTTTCAATACAAAAACAAGACGAATGGATATTCGACATACCGGGGAAATCACACCTGGGAAATTTAAGGTTTTGTACGGGAGTAAAGATCATATTCAATTAGTGACAAAAGAAGAAAGAGAGAAATTAAAAAACGAATGGCTTTCATTTGCTCATGAGAACCATACCCTGAGGATATGGCGAAATGAACAAACGATTAACGTACCAGAAGATGAATTTGATGCATATTTAGTGAAAATGGCCAAGCGAGTTCATCAGTCAGACCAAGAGGAGTACATCAAGACGCCTCGCTTAATTGGAGAAGTCATTGGTCATTTAGAACAGTATATCGGAGATGATTTTATTGAGTATCGGCTAAAGAAGTTGATTGATCAGGGTGTTTTTGATATGAAAGGAAAACGGATTTCCATGCGTTATTACTCGATTAAACTGACAGCGTTTGGTCAGCACTTTAAAAAGTGGGTGTGCTGTCGTGAGTTTGAGGAACACCCATTTGTGAAAATAGAAGGAACCTACGGCGGTGTACCTTTTCAATGTGGACATTGTCAATGTCATTTAGAAAGAGATGATGTACCTCTAAGCGATACGCTCTTCTCGAAAATCTGGTATTGGGCCATACAATATGGTCGCTGGTTTGACGAAGAGACAGAAGACTTGCTGCCATATGGAGTGGAAATGGAAAAGAGGTTCAATGAAGAAGGTGAGCGCATAACAGAAGACATAAAGCTGGCATTATCCCCTGCGTATCAAATCGAGTACATACCGAGTGAAATGACGAGATATTATATATAAAACAGCAGGGAAAGCTTCATTCATTTATATTAAGCATTCGTTGAGCTGAATGAACACGGATATTTCATTCTTATTTTTATTTATGATAAGAGAACTCAATAGACGCTTAAAGACCAAATCCACGATGGAAAGGGAAAATATTGAAACATTTATTCGATAAAAACGTAATACAGTTAGAGCGTTCAATAGAAACCTTTGAAATGGAGAGGAGAATGATATGGAGCAAGCCGCAATAAGAAAGATGAGAAGAAAACAAATAGCCGCCTGTAATTTAATAGCTGGCATCATGATCGTGACTTTTTTTATTTTGATTCAAATTTCTGAAATTCGATTTACACATTTCTTTTTTTGTTTAGGAATTTTAATGCTCATACAAGGCATTATAGGCTTTATCAAAAAAGGATCAACGAAGTCTTTCATTCCCATTTTCGAGCAGGCAGCCATTTATGAAAAAGAGAAACTGGGGAAAGAGTGGGAGAAAGAACAGAGATCAGAAAACATTTCAAGATTGGTATTGAGCGGTCTGATGTTCCTTCAGTCATTTAGTTTCCAAGATGTAACGAACCCATTCTTTGACATACAACCTGCATATCTATTTTTTTTATTGATTATTGCTCTAGCTCTTATCAATGTAAGCATGCTTTTTCGCTTTAGAAAAATTGACCGGTCTACTGAAAAGCATGAATTAGAGGGCTTTACAAAAGAAGCAAATATGATGTCAATGGCCTTTGGCCTTTTGACCGTAATCGTCATATTCATTTTTATCGTCGTCTTTGTCCTTCCTTAAAAGAATCATTTAACATGTCGAGGTGAAACAAATGAATGAAACGATACAGCATCTGATCGATCAGACAAGGGTGACATTTCATAGATAAGAAAGAGATGTTTCAATTATGCGGGATACTCAACCTCCAGATGAAATCACCATTTCAAAGCAAGAAGCCAGGATATTTGAATAGGCACTTTACCCATTTTGAAAGAACAGTCAGTGCTGTTCTTTTTTTTGTCCCATCTCCCTCACTTTTTGAAGAAAAATGGAATATTGTAGCAGGAAGTTGTCGTTTCATCACGAAAGGAAACAGATAAGAATATGATCATAGGTCCATTGTTTGGATTCGTGATGGAGTCAATGAGAAGACATCGTAAACGTTTGTATATATAAAATAGTCGTGACAGTATAGTTGATCTACAATTGATTTCTAACTAAGAGAGAAATTGTGTCTCAAGTCGTATGCGAAAATACGTGTGCCGAGATCATATGATGAGTTGATGATGTTTGTGTTTAGGTGAGTTTGAAGTCAAGATAGAAGAAAGTGAGGATATCTACCTTGAGTACATTGGAAGTGTTTCGTCAGTTTTTGGTTGACCATTATCCTTCGTTACAAGATGAGCTTTGGCTGAAAGATGTTGATACCCTTCGAATCTCTCCTATTCTTCATCCTTTTCTGAAAAGAAAGCTGCCAGAAGGGATTGAAAAATTCACTTGTGTGCTATTCACGCAGCAGACAGATCAAACAGATGCTCCGCTCAAAGTATATCTTTTGTTAGATGAACATGAGCAGTCACTTTATGCCATTGATTTGATGAATGAACAAATCGTGCTTCACTAATGAAGAAAGCAGGAAACAGATATTCCTGAAAAAGGCTGTTGAGAGATGCTCAACAGCTTTTTTTCATGAAGTTTTTCTATTTTATAACGAAATGACACCAATGAATACCATATAATTCTGATGATTCAGTCGGTCATGTCAGATATTTTTCGGTGTAAGTTGTCTAATTCTTTCTTCGTTGGAAAAGAGCTGATCAGTAGCGTAGATCGCCCAAATTGAATAGGGAGCTCTGTATCCGTCACAATCACATCTATTTGAAGTTGTTCCATGGTCGATTCATTTAAAGTATTTTCGGGACTTGTGAAAATGTGAATCAGGGGAGGTACTCTCAATTTAATTAAATCTGCAATAAACAAGCTGTGATTATAGCCTAGCGTTGAAGTAACAAAAATGTTCAGTATGTTTCTTCGTTCCATTTCCAATTGAACAAGTCCTCTCCAATTAGATGTAATGATACGAATTAATTCTCGTTCGTTCTTAACAAAAGAGGCTAGGATGTCATCTGTTTTTGACTGCTGGATGATATGAGTGATTCTTGAATAAAAATAGGGCAGCTGCTTTTTTACCTCAGATAAATAATGCGATTTCTTTTTAAAAAGGAAGCCATCTCTTCCAGTAATTTCATTAGAATACACGTAATATTGGAGAAGAAGTAATGTTAGTACCTTTCGATTCGCAATGTCTGTATGATAAATCAATGCCAATTGATTGATAAATGAATGGATGGCTTCATATAGATGTGGTGCATGTGACTGAAAGAATGTCAATTTTTCTTCCACAGATTCAATTGATTTAAAGGGGCCGATCGATGGTTCAATCAACAATAAAAAGACAAATTCATGATGATCCAGTGTAATATCAAATATGTCCTTCGCCTTTTGACAAATATGATCCTCCCAAGCTCTGATTTGACTATAAATGCTTTTAGCTGTAGAGGACTGTTTTTCTTCAAGCATGGAGTAGGTAAAATTACGTTTGATCGTATAGTTCTTGCGGATTCGATGAATAAATACGCCAAGCCATAGGCAGTATTTATCAATGGCGACATCAGGTACAGTCACTTGAACCACCTGAAATAGCTCTTGTAAGAGATCAGCTGCATCTTGTTTTTGAATCTCATCAAACGGCCAAAGTCTACTTCCATACACTTCAAATAAAAACTCGACAAAGAAATGCCGTATCTCTTTTTCATTTCCATAGAACTGCATACTATCTGGACGTAACTCAATGTCATAGGAGGCTAACACAGAATTGATTTTATTGATTGTATTATACAGCGTGGATCTGCTGATATTGAGAACGTCCATCCATTCATAAAAAGACATGTTTTGTTCGAAAAATATCCCTTCAATCAAACGTATTTCAATATTGTCTTTTAGAATCTCCTTTATATAGTAATCCACTCGCAAGGTCTGCGTAAAACAAATGGATATGCCTTGTCTTGGTTTCATTCGAATTAATGGCTCTCCATCCTCTGTTTGAAATGATTTCATCTGTTCTAAATCACTTTGTATCGCACGAACAGAGCCGATTTTCTTCTTCGATATTTCTTGAAGAGTCCACCATTTATTTTGGGATACAAGCAGCTTTAAAATGTTGATCCATCGCCGTGATTTATTATCAATGAGTTCCATCAAACAAATAACTCCTTTCTCAAGTATGAGGTAATCAGAATAGACATGAAATGATTGTAATCTTTAGGTGATTTTGATTTGTCTTCTCTTTTCATGATAAAGAAGAAAAAAATTAGACGAAATCGAATTTTATTAGCTAATTCGCCAAATTTTCCCTTTAAAATGGTCTTATTGATTCATAAATATCGAAAAAATGGAGCGTTTTAGGAATTTAGTCTATTTTTTTGCTGTCAAAATGGTAAATAAAAGAATAAAAAGTAGAGGGTTTTTGATTAACATATGTAAAGAAGCAGAGAGGAATGCTGTCTATATGATACTGCAATGTCCTACCGCCATACCATTCATGACAAGCTTACTTTTCATATGATTGGACCATGTGTGAATACATGCTTATATAAGCATGTATATATTGACCATTCAAAAAATAGCAGATACGTACCAATTGTTCAATCTGCGATTCCTCTCGTCATTCCCCATTTTCCGCGCCAATATCCAGCCGCATGAGTTATTCATTTGAGCATTTTTATACGAAGTATTATTTTTCTCTTTGCATGCATAGGGTCTTAAGGTGTGATTTTTGATGGGTGATATTACATGAATAAGCGGGGTGAGTGTCTCCAGTCACGTGATGTAACTTGTGTTGAAATTGATTGTAGAAAAGGGTGAATGTATTGAAAAGAATTTTATGGTGGAGATGAATTTCATTTCAAGGTTCCAGATGAATTAGTGATTTACGAAAAAATCAATCGTCTTGAGATGAAATTTAATCAGACGACCATTGGTTATTTTTCAGTAGATGAAAGTGGAAACGCCTCCATAGAGTTCACTGATTTTATCAAGCAATATTCAAACATCCATGGAACACTCCAAATTTGGACGAAATTAGATCAACAAACAGTCATAACCGAAGACAAAGAAATCAGCATTACCCCAATTGAAGGGAAGGATACCGTAACAATTCCTATCCATTACCTGCCAAGTGGTCCAAACGTTTCAAAAAAGGGTGAGCCAAATCGATCGTACAATGCTGAAACCATTCAATGGACAGTAGATTTTAATATGGACTTAGACGATGTCAAGCAAGCCAGGCTAGTGGATCCGATTCAAAACGGTCAATCTTTGAAAAAAGATTCGATCAAGCTTTACCGCATTGATACAAAGCTGAATGGTGAAACATCAATTGGCCAGCAGATTGACGAAAGTCACTACACAATAGGGCAAACAGAAGATGGTCAAGATTTCGTGATCGAATTTAAAGATGAAGTGCATCTGGCCTATCGTTTAGTGTATGAGACTGACATCACTGACCAAGATCAGTCTACGTTTCGTAATAAAGCATCACTTGTCTCAGGTGATAAGGTGATCAGTGCTGCTGAAGGAACAGTAAATGTCACAAGAGGCAGTCCTTTAGAAAAAAGGGCCGCTCACTACGATCCAGTGACCCAGACCATTACATGGGAAATTCGTTATAACTACAATGAAAAGGCGATTGCCAAAAAGGATGCTATATTAGTCGACTTTTTTAATGGCACACAGGAGCTCATTTCCGATTCATTTCAAGTGAAGGAAGTCACCATTGATCAAAATGGTGCTGAAGCAGGGACAAAGGATGAGGAAGATTACACCATTCAAGATCAACAAAAGGGCGATCAAAACGGATTTGTTCTTCAATTCAATCATGATATTCAATCAGCCTACCTCATTACGTATAAAACAAAAGCCACAGAGCGAATTTTTGAGGCTGAACAGATTGTCAATACCGTTACGGCTGGCGACGAGAGCAAACAAGCCAATCAAAGGATTGATCAACAAATCTTGACGAAACACCATGGAACACCGAACTACAAGAACAAAACCATTCCTTGGAGTATCACGTTCAATAAGGACCAACAAGTGATGAACAATCTGACGCTAAAGGATACTTTCACAAATGAAGGATTGACGCTGCAAAAGGACAGTTTGAAAGTCATGACGGGGAATACAGTTCTTGAAGAAGGCATTGAATATCAAATCGTCGAGCATGAAAATGGATTTGATATTCAATTGACAAAAGAAATCAAGACCGAACATACCGTCACGTATACAACTTCATTTGATTATGAAAAAAGAGCAGATAAAGATCAAAAGAATCTGCGGAATCATGTGAAGCTCGAATGGACCAATGAAGATGGGAAAGACCTAACGAAGGAGACTGATGCTGTCTTCACACCGGACACGTATACGCAATCGAATGGCTTTAAGAATGGATCATATAATGCCAAGACGAAAGAGATCACATGGAATATTGGTGTGAACTATAACCTAAAGCATCTAGATGAGGCAAGAGTTCAAGATTTCATTCAAGGAAACCAGCGATTGGTCAAAGATTCAATCACCATTTATTCGCTTGATCTAGATGGTGGAGAAAATGGTACGGAAGAGAAAGAGATCCTGCCTAAAGAGGATTATGAAATCAAATTCCTTGAAAATGAAAAAGGAGAAACAGGATTTGAAGTCATCTTCAAAAAAGCAATTGATTCACCATACAAAATCACATATAAGACGAGTCTTGAAGGGATGGCTTTAGTAGAGAAAACGTATGGGAATAAAGCAACCCTTTATGAAGGAAATATGAAGGAAACACGAAAGAATCTGATGTGAATGCGGTAGTTTCTATCCCAAATGGCGGGAAATACACGAGCAAATCAGGGAATCAACAGGGGAAAGTAGTTGATTGGAGGCTGAATATCAACTTTGGTCAATCGACAGTACAAGATGCAACGATCATCGATCATCCGAGCGATAATCAAGCATTAATAGAACATTCTTTTCACCTTTATACGACGACAATAGATGAAAAGGGGCAAGTGACAAAAAAGGATGAGTTAGAAAAAGGGAAAGATTATGAGCTAAATCTGGCACTTAATCCAGATTCTTTTCAAATCCAATTTAAAGAAGAAATCACCAGACCGTATATTTTGGAATACCAATCTCTCATTCTAGATAAAGTGGGAAGTACACTACAAAACGAAGTGACTTTTAAAGGCGAAAATGTTCAAGAAATAAAGAAAGAATCAGAAGCCTCAATTGTTGTAAAACGTACGGCTGGTATGGGAGATGGAACGGGATCTGTTGGTGCGTTAACCATCAAAAAGGTAGATGCGAGCAGTGGAAAAGTGCTAAAAGGTGCGAACTTCTCCTTGACCGATGCTGCAAGTGGAATCGTCATCGGCAACAAGACGACAGATGAAGAAGGAAATCTCATGTTTGATCGTTTATTGTATGGCGACTATACAGTAACAGAAATGAAAGCACCTGATGGTTATATCAAAAACGATGAAGCGATACAGGTAACGATTGATCAGCCATATGAAGCAGGAGATCAAACGAAAATGGGAACGGTCATGACCGTTCAGAACCAAGAGATCAAGCAGCATGTCAAATTGATGAAAAAAGATAGAGATACAGGCGAAGCATTAGAGAATGCGGAATTTGAACTGAAGAATGAAGCAGGAGATACGGTACAAACCAATATGAAAACGGATGAAAAGGGAGAAATCCTTTTCAAAGACCTTGAACCAGGTTCCTATTATTTTGTTGAAACAAAAGCGCCGAAAGGCTATCAACTAAATACTCAGAAATGGCCGTTTACCATCAAAGAGAATCAAACGGAAACAACACTTGTGACAGCCATGAATGAGATTCTGACAGGTTCCGTAGAACTGAGCAAACTCGGTGAAGGCAATGAGAGACTAGCAGGTGCACAATTCAAGCTTTTAGATAATGATGGACATGAATTGAATGGGCATCTTGTGACAGAAGAAGATGGCAAGGTGATGGTCGATCATCTAAGGCCAGGTACGTATCAATTGATCGAAACAAAAGCACCTGAAGGCTATGAACTGGATGATACGCCGATTAAATTTGAAGTTCCGCTTGATCCAAAAGAGCTGGTTACCGTCTCGAAAAAGAACCTATATCAAACAAGTGCAGTAGAAGTCATCAAAGAAGGGGAAGATGGCAAGACGCTGCAAGGTGTTCGTTTTGACATTCTTGATCAGAATGGAGAAGTCGTTCGGAAGGGTTTAGAAACAGATGAGGATGGAAAACTTTTTGTCGACAATCTCAAACCGGGCAAATATCAGCTTGTAGAGACAGAGAGTGTGGAAGGCTATGTAACCAAGAGTACACCATATCCTTTTAACATAGAATTTGCACAACAAACACCAACAGTGATCAACGTGATCAATGACCTCAAAACGGGCTCTGTCCAGCTTACGAAGCTTGGCGAAAAGAATGATGTACTGGAAGGTGCAGAGTTCAAGCTTTTAGATGCAAATGGAAAAGAGATCGAAACCGGACTAATCACAAATCGAGATGGGAAGATCACAATCAATGATCTTAAACCGGGAACCTATCAATTTGTTGAAACGAAGGCTCCATTTGGTCATGAACGTGATGAAACACCTGTGACCTTCGCTATTCCATTTCATCCTCAAAAGATGGTGAACGTAACAAAAGAAAATAGCCGGAAAACAGGCGGTGTCGCGTTACAGAAAAAAGGAGAAGATGGCAAATCATTAGAAGGTGTTGTCTTTGATTTGTTCGATGAACATGGAAAAATGGTTGAAGGTGGAGAAGGACTGATCACAAATCAAGAGGGTCAGATTAAGTTCTCGGGTCTGAAACCAGGAAGCTATCAATTTGTCGAAACGAAAAGTGTGGAAGGCTATGAATTGAGTGAAAAACCACTTGTATTTAAGGTTGAACTAGGCCAAACAGAAGCGATTCATGTTGAAGCAATCAATCAACTAAAGAAAGGCTCAGTAGAACTGACGAAATTAGGCGAAGAAAAGGAAAGACTCGAAGGAGCAGAATTTACACTCTTAAATGAAAATGGAAAAGAACTCATGTCAGGTTTAAAAACCGATAAGAATGGCACCATTACTGTAAACGATCTGAACCCAGGATCATATCAATTCATTGAAACGAAAGCACCATTCGGCCATCAATTGGACTCAAAACCAGTTGACTTTAAGATTGAATTTAACCCTCAAAAAAAGGTCGAAGTCACAAAGGAAAATGTCCGTATGACGAGTGCTGTAAAGCTTCAGAAAAAAGGGGAGGATGGCAAGCGATTAGCTGGTGTGACCTTCGATCTGTTCGATGGACATGACAAGCGAATCAAGAAAGGACTGAAAACCGACCGAAATGGCCAAGTGACAGTTGATGCTCTGAAGCCAGGAACCTACCACTTTGTCGAGACAGCAAGCATAGCAGGCTATGAATTGGATCAGACACCGATCTCCTTTACTATTCAACTAGGTCAAGACAAACCGGCAAAAGTAGAGATGATCAATAAGCTCAGCCCAGGTGCGGTGGAACTCACCAAAGTGGATGAAGAAGGACACACGCTAGAACATGCAGAATTTGCTCTTCTTACTCATGAAGGAAAGACATTGAAAAGGGCACTTGTCACGGATCAAGAGGGCAAAATAAGAATCAATGACCTAAAACCGGGTGATTATCAATTGATTGAAACAAAAGCACCTCATGGGTATCAATTAAATGGAACATCCATTCCATTTACCATTGAGAAGAATCAGAAAAAACCCCTTCAATTAACAGCAAAGAATCAGTTGATCTTAGGAAGCCTTCGCATCATAAAAGTAGACCGTCAAACAGATAGAACCTTAAAAGGAGCAACCTTTGATATTCAATCGAAAGGCGGAAAAACCATACAATCTGTGACAACAGGAAAAGAGGGGGAAGTCATCGTCAAAGGGCTTAAACCTGGTAACTATACACTCACAGAAACGAAAGCACCAGACGGTTATATGACTTTAAAGAAGCCAATCAAGTTCACAATTGAAATGGGCCAATTAAATATAAAGACCATCATCGTAAAAAATGAAGCAGTGAAGAATGATCAGAATCATTCCAATCCGCCAAGCTCTCATGAAGGTGATCAGCAACCACCTCATAACGGTGAACTTCCAAAGACCGGGGAAGAATGGCTACGCTATTTGATGTATGCAGGGATTTTACTAGTAGCTGCTGGAACTGTTTTACTTGTTGTCAGAAGAAGAGCCATTCAATAAAAGGAGGGAATGAGTCTATTGGTGAAAATAAAAACCCTATTAGGCGGCCTTTTGGTGTTCATGGGTCTTATGCTCATCTCCTTTCCTTTGATATATGAATGGCAAAAATCTCAAGAGACAGCTGCAATGGAACGAGCGCTAAAGATGATGGGGGAAAATGACAGTGACCTTTCTTCCATTCCACATTTAACGTTGTCAGAGGAAGACCTGCGTGACGTCATGGAGCTTGAGATCCCTTCAATTGATTTAAACGAAAAAGTGTTGCCTGTCACCTCAGCAGAAAATTTAAGCATTGCACTGACTCAAATCAAACCTCATCAAATACCTGGGAAAGGGAATTTTACGATTGCAGGTCATAGAGGATTTCGAGGAGATCGTCTTTTTCGACAGCTGCCAGAGGTGCCTAAAGGGGAAAACGTCCTCTTACATCATCAAGGGGAAACATACGAATATAAAATTGTCAGCTCTGCTACAATTGAGCCGACGAACGTGGATGTATTAAAAGATCAAGGGGAAGATGAACTGACATTGATCACCTGTACACTCGATGGCAAGAAACGCTTTGTCTTAAAAGGGATACGAACAAATGAACATAAGAATGAGCGTAGTTCCCATGCATAAGTACAATGTATTAGATACGGGCTGCGAGGAAAAAAAAGGAAATAAATTGTTGAGTATTGACATGCTGCATCAATTGTTAATAGAACATTATCCCACATTAAAAAGTGAACATTGGGTGGTTGATGTGGATACCATTCGGGCATCACCCATTCTGCACCCTTCATTAAAAAGAAAACTACCGTTTGGTGTCGAGAAATTCACCTGTGTTTTGTTCAAGCAACAGACAATATCTCTTGGCTCCCCCTTGATTGTTTACTTTTTATTGGATGAGAAAGGCGAGTCGTTTTACGCAATAGATCTCTTGGTTGAACAGGACTTTACTCATTAAATGAAATGTAAAAAAGGAAGGGATATGCCCCTTCCTTTTTTTGGTTGATTTATTTAGGCAAACAATTTCAGCCCAACCACGCCAATCACAATCAGCAGTAGACTAAGTATCCGAATGATGTTTTTCGATTCTTTAAATAGAATCATATGAAACAAGACTGAGCCAGCCGTACCAAGTCCAATCCAGACCGTATAGGCGATGGACACTTGAAGAGACGAGAACGAGGCGTATAAAAACAAAAAGGATAAGGCGAAGCCTCCGACAAACAGGATGCCTGTTGTGATTTGTTTTTTCTTACTAAACATATTCAAGCCGATGGTCCCGCCGATTTCGCAGGCAGAGGCTAATAGCACAAAAAACCAGCCCATGTTATACCGCTTCTCCTTTCTGCTCAAGCGCCTTTCTATCAGACACTTTTAGTCCAATAATCCCGAGGAGTAAAATCCCCATAAATAAGAGCTTCTCTAATGAAAACGAACCGCCGAACAGCGCATAATCCATAATAGACGTACCAATCGTCCCAACTCCAGCGAACACAGCGTACACTGTCCCTGTCGGCAGCTTTTCACAGGCCTTCATGAGAAAATAAAAATCAATCGGGATGAGGCAGATAATGACCGCCCACTCCCAAACAGCATCTGCTTTATTTAAACCAAACACCCAAAGTAATTCGAATAAACAAGTGAGTGCGACATATATCCAGCTTTTCTTCATCATCTTTCCTCCCAGAACTGACGATTCGTCATTTTGAAACCAAAAAAGAGCGTACAGCATCATGTGCTGTACTATGTTAAGGTGTCTCTATGCCAAGTGCGTAAAGGAGAAATTGCTTGACCTCTCGTTTTTGAATGAGGACCTCATCTGTATCTGTTTCTGTAAATAAATACATTTGTTCAGCTGAAGATTCCAGCAATCCGATAATAAACTTCGCTGCATAATGACAATTCAAATTTTCACGTACTCTTTTGTCCTGTTTTGCCTTTTCTAAAAAAGCGGCAACCCATTTGTAAATCGGTTCATAAATATCTTCCCATTCTTTTAAATGCTCGGTGGCAGCTAAACCTGAGTAGGTTAGGGCAAGAACATCACGGTATTGTCTTGTAAAAGCGAAAATAAATTCAACAAGCGCATCTGCTTGATCGAGTACATCTGCATGCTGAGTCAATTCCTTTTCAATCGCAGGCACCATCTGTGCGATGAGATGTTCTGCGATGGCAGGCATAACAGATAGCTTCGACGGAAAATATAAGTAAAATGTTCCTTGTGCAACCCCTGCTGTTTTCACAATATCCGATATGGTCGTCTTTTCAATTCCTTTTTCTTTAAACGCCTCAATCGCAGCAAGCATAATTTTTTCTCGTTTCGACATATGATCACCGACCTTAAATGACTGAATGTCAGTCAGTATAACGAGAAAATGACGATTTGTCAATGTGGCATCCTCTGATGGATTGTGAGAATAAGTGATGAATAGAGGCAGGCTTGAATAAGCTGTAATATGGTCAAGCATCACGTGAGAAAGGGGCAGCTCTTTGTATGACATCCAGCGTTATGTTTTCAATGGCTTATTTCCTCCTGCTCGTCCCGTTCTATCTATATATGAGATACAGGCTGGCAAAAAAGAAGAAACGCTTTATCTATTTACGAACAGAAATGGTTCTTGCCTGTCTGTTTGTTTATACGAATGTTCTCTTGTATTTGACGGTTTTTCCGAATCGTTTTTCTGCGGCAAGAGATCAAGTGAGCGTCAATCTCATTCCTTTTCACTCAATCCATCAAAATCTTCACGCCTATCACCACGGCTATCCAAATCTCGTCTTTTTCAATTTGGCAGGAAACATTCTATTATTTGTTCCGCTCGGTTTTTTTCTCTATCAAACCTTTCGGACCATGCGCTGGCAAAAGGCGGTGCTGGCTGGGTTTATGCTGTCAGCGATGATTGAAGTCCTTCAGTGGATATTCTCACAATCTGGTATGATTACAAGAAGCAGTGATATAGATGATATCATTTTAAATACACTTGGAGCAGCGCTAGGCTGCATTGTCTATCAGATATATCGACGAAGGAAGGAGAATACGAGGTGAAACGAATATGTATCATCCCGTGCGGCGCCAAGAAAATATGGGACGTGCATCCAGAGGCAGGAAGCCAGCCAGCGGGTCTCGTCTACTTAAGTCCGCTCCACCAGCGAACGAAAATCTATGCGCAAACATTCTTTTCAGACTGGATGATTTTATCCGCAAAGCACGGATTCTTAAAGGCAGATGACATTGTTCATGAAAATTATGATGTAGCATTTGGCACACCACACAAAGAACAGCTCACGCGAGAAGAACTGAGTCATCAATTCCATGAAAAAAATCTCGCCACATATGATGAGCTTGTCATACTAGGTGGAAAGAAATATCGGAAAGTGATGGACCCTTTATTACAGCCTCACCAACAAGCGAATTATCCGCTCGCTCCCTATCAAGGCATTGGCTATATGCTTCAGGCATTAAAGAGAGCGGCTGAGACAAAAATAGAACTTTCTCCGCATATTTCATGCACTCATGTCTCTTTGCAAGCAGGGTTTTCATCATCAAAAAGAGAATAATTGAAGGAGCGATGTGAATGGTTTTTCATATCTTTTCAGCAGCCACTAGGGTGTCCGCATCGCTCATGAAGAAGTGGCTCAATGAAAAAGGGGGCGCATGAACATGACAACCATCTATTTAGCTGGTGATTCAACTGTTTCATCTTACCCAGATCGTCCTGTTCAAGGAGGATGGGGAGAGTTTTTACACCGCTATACGGCACATGATGTTAAAGTAGAGAACCGGGCGATCGGTGGAAGAAGCTCAAAGACATTCATTGAAGAAGGACGACTTGATGATATTCTGGCCGTCATTCAGCCGGGAGACTGGCTTTTTACACAAATGGGACACAATGATGCTTCTAAGGATAAGCCAGAACGGCATACAGATCCTTTTACAACGTATAAAAGCTACTTGTCTCAATATATTCATGGGGCCAGAGCAAAAGGGGCAACCCCGCTTTTGTTAACACCTGTAGGCCGTTTTCATGAAAAAGACGGAGAATATATCAATGATTTCCCTGATTATTGTTCCGCTATGAAAGAACTAGCCGATGAAGAAGAGGTTCTTCTCGTTGATTTAAATACCGTAAGTCTTCAGTTTTATCAAACCTCCGGCATAGAGAAAACAACTTCTTACTTTATGCTGTCGACAGGCATTGATGACCGCACACATTTTACAAAAGAAGGGGCAGATGCGATTGCAAGGCTTGTCTCTCTTGAACTAAAGGACCTTGGTTTAACCATTGTATGATGTATGACAGGACGAGTGAGCGCTCGTCCTGTTCTTTTTTTGAAGAAAGCTATTGATTCCCTTCAGCAGAGTAGACTACAATAGATACATATGATAATGAGAATCAATATCAATGATAATAGATCAATCAATGAAAAACTGGAGGGACTCAAATGGCAGATCAGCTTGAATTGTTTGACGTCACCATTATTGGCGGCGGTCCAGCAGGAATGTACACCGCCTTTTATAGTGGGATGAGGGATTTAAAGACGAAAGTACTTGAGTACAACGATAGCCTTGGCGGTAAAATCCTTCTTTACCCTGAAAAAGTCATTTGGGATGTAGGCGGTTTGCCGCCAACAAGAGGAGAACAGCTGATTCAGCAGCTCGAGACGCAGGCGAAAACATTTGAGCCAGAGATTGCGCTGAATCAAAAAATCACGCAATTCGAGCGCGTAGAGAATGGTCATATCCTGCTCACGGCTGAAAATGGTGATCGTCATTTGACAAAGACTTTGATCTTAGCAATGGGTCACGGAATTCCTGTTCAACGGAAGCTTGAAATCGAGCATGCAGACCGTTATGAGGTGACAAATCTTTTTTACACCGTGCAGGAACTAAAGACTTTTGCAGGAAAGCGAGTAGTCATCTCTGGGGGCGGAGACTCAGCAGTCGATTGGGCAAATGCCCTTGTTCCAATTGCTGAAAGTGTCACCGTCGTTCATCGCCGTGATATGTTTGGCGGTCATGAAAAAAACGTTGCCAACATGAAGGCATCTTGTGCGCGAATATTAACACCGCATGAACTCACAGAGCTTCACGGTCAAGGTGACAAAATTGATGCGGTCACTGTCCAGCACTTGGAGACAGGTGACATCGAACGAATCGAAACAGATGCGGTCATCGTCAATCATGGGATGAAAGGTGATTTGAGTGTTCTATCAGAATGGGGACTCAAACAAGGTGAATGGGGACTCATCGAGGTCAATGAAAAAATGGAAACCAATTTACCGGGCGTCTATGCGGTAGGCGACTTATGTACACATAAAAGCAAAGTCCGTTTAATTGCCGGGACGTTTGTCGATGGCGTCAATGCGCTGAATAGTGCCAAGCTTTACATCGAACCAGAAGCGGAAAAAGTGGCGTATGTCTCCTCACATAACGAACGCTTTAAAGAGAAAAACAAAGAATTACAAACGGCTGGAGCTCGATAATCATCACCCAGTCAAACATTGAAGTGCTAAAATAATGTTTTATTTTAGCACTTTTTTATATGGAAGGAGAAAGAGAGAATGACATCCCATACTCATACAATTCTTCACATGAAAGAAAGCAGTGAGCGATCTCTTTCTGTGAAACAAACGGTCTCCTGGCAAACATCTTCACCTATGATTTTGACTGCGGATGGTGCTGTGAGGCTTGATATGGAAGGATTGGAATACGAGCTGCATGCAAAAGACAGTATACTCATCCGATCAAATATCGCAGTGATCATTCAGTCTTTATCCAGCGTGCCGGTGGCCATCTATACTGTCACATTTGAACAATTCACTTTGGCAAGCAATGCGCAAAATGAATTGATCTATAAAGTCAATCATGATGATCTCCCTGATAATGGAGAGCTTGTCAAAGGCTCTGCCTTGCTTTTTTCCTATATCAAACAAATAAAGACGAGTCAAAGTGTACAAGAACAGGCGAAATGGCTGGAAGAAATCATGCAGATTTTTCAGCATCAATCTCAACCATTCTCAGAGAATGTTCATTATTCAATCGAAATGATTTTGCAATATTTGGATGAACACTATGATCAAAAACTAACAAGAAAAGATTTAGCTCATAAGATGGGTTTTCATGAAAGTTATTTTTCAACCTTTTTCAAACAAAGTATGGGAATGAGTGTGACAGATTATATTGCACAAATTCGAATAGATGAAGCAAAAAAACGTCTCCTGCAAACCGATGATCAAATTCAAATCATTGCACGACAAGTAGGATATACAGACAGTTTGTATTTCAGCAGGAAGTTTCGCCAGAAGACAGGAAGATCCCCTAGTCAGTTTCGAATGAACCGAAAACCGGAGCGTATTGCCGCTTTTCAATTTGCCGGTTCATTGATCGCATTAGGCATTCAGCCAGTTTGCATGGATCAAGAAACCTTTCTCCATTCAGACATGTTCAAAGAACAACTGGCCAATTCGCTCGTCATAGATGAACACACCCCGGATGACGTCTTTAAATCACTTCAATTAGATTTAGTGATCATACCGAATTATTTTTATTCAAAGCCTGCGCTGATCAAGCGTTTGGAACGTATTGCACCTGTGCTTGTATTACGATATGGCGGTGGTCATGCTGTGACAGAGGTGTTGTCTTTAGGACGCCTTTTAGGAAGAGAGAAAGAGGCGAAGGATTGGGTGAAACGTTTCGAACTCCTTACTCAAAAGGCAAGAAATAGCCTGTCTTCTTTTAGGAAAAAAGGAGAGACAGCTGCGATCTATGAAATGAGAGGGCATGACAAAGTGTATATATGGTCCTATCAGGCGAGAGGTGCCCGCTATCTTTACGAAACGCTCGGCTTAAAGCCTCCGAAGGCGATTCTAGAAGAAGTTCTTCTCCCAAATCAACATATGGTCATTCCTTTAGAGAGGCTAGGAGAATACGAAGCGGATCATATGTTTTTTATTGTCGGAGTTCAACATGGATGGTATCAGCAAATGGACAAGCGGATGGAGGAAAGCGATGTTCTCCGGCAATTACCGGCTGTGAAGAACGGAACCTTTTATCCAGTAAAACTGGAGGAGTTTCGATTTGATGAAGGGGAGCGTGCGCTTTATTTGATTGACCGATTCGTCTGCCGCTTGTCACAGACAGCTCATCCAACAATTGTCCATATGTAAGTTGCGAGAATCCTCCATAGACCACTTCAAGTGAGGTTGATAGAATACATGAGACTAGTAATTGATAACTATTCTCATTTGGAGTAGGGAAATAAAGGAGGAATATTCAGATGAAAAAGGCGTATTGGATATGTGCTGTCATCCTGCTCATGATATTGGCGGCCTGTGGCAATAAAGAACAAGCCAAAACAGCAGAATCAAAGCAGCAAACGAAAACGGTCGAAACAGTGAAAGGAAAGATAGAGATTCCAGCTCATCCAAAACGAATTATCGTAGATGGATATTTAGGGAGCGCCATTGCACTTGGTGTTCAACCTGTAGGTGCGACCACACAAGATTTAAAGAACGTACACTTGAAGGGCAAGATAAAAGGAATAGAGGATATCAGTGACGAACGTTCAGCTGAAAAAGCACTTAGCCTAAAGCCTGATCTGATTATCACAGCCGTACAGGATGAAAAAGTCTATGATGTGTACAAAAAAATAGCCCCTACCTTAGTGTATCCTTACGGTTCTTTCAAAGATGCACATGAAGAAGTGACAACGCTGGCAAAAGTTTTAAATAAAGAGGAGGAAGGAAAAGCATTCCTTACCACCTTTGATCAACGAATTGAGGCAGCTAGAAAAAAAGTGACATCTGCTTTAAAAGGTGAAACAGTTTCCATCATGGGCGCATTTAAAAACGATGTTTATGTGTATGGTAACGGAATTTACCGAGGCGGGCAGGCGCTCTATCAACAACTACAGGTAAATCCACCAAAACAGGTCAAAGACACGATTTTAAATAGTAAGACAGGTTATGAATTGATCTCATATGAAACCCTTCCGAAATATGCGGGTGATCATATCTTCATTGATGAATCCAATGGCGGGACATTTGATCAAAATAATTCCATCTGGAAAAGCCTAAAAGCTGTCAAAAAAGAGCAAACCTATCAACTGGATACAGAGTTCTTTTGGCCTTATGATCCGATTGCAGTAGCGAATCAAGCGGAGAAGTTTGCCGACATATTGACAGGAACGTCTGATCGGTAGGAGGTCTGTCAATTGTTAAAGCGCTTCTTCTCATACTACAAACCATATATGGGGCTGTTTGTACTAGATTTTTCCTGTGCAGTACTGGCCGCCTTACTCGAATTATCCTTCCCCCTTGCCATCAGTAAAGTCATGGATGACTTGCTGCCAAATGGTGATTGGGAAGCCATTTGGTTTTGGGGCAGTTTGCTCCTCATTTTATATGTGATTAGCTCCACCATGCATTATGTTGTGACTTATTTTGGCCACAAATTGGGGATTAATATTGAAACAGATATGAGGAATCAGCTATTTTCTCACGTCCAAAGAATGTCCTTTCGCTTCTTTGACAAAAAGAAAACGGGGAAACTCGTTTCCCGTATGACAAATGATTTAATGGACATTGGCGAAATCGCTCATCATGGTCCAGAGGATTTATTTATCGCTGTGATGACACTAACTGGGGCCTTTGGCCTGATGCTGTCGATTAACTGGCAGCTTGCCGTCCTCACATTTATTGTCGTTCCATTCCTGATCGGATTATCCGTCTACTTTACGAAAAAAATGTCCGCTGCTTTTGATAAAATGTTCTCAAGCATTGGACAATTCCACTCACGTGTTGAAAACAACATTAGTGGAATACGTGTTGTAAAAGCATTTGGGAATGAGTCACATGAAATGGACCGTTTCATTGAACATAACCAGCAGTTTAGAAAAACAAAGCTGGCCACTTATCAAATGATGGCAGTGCATACAGCGGTCAGTCATTTTCTCATGAAAAGTGTCACGGTTTTTGGTCTTGTGTGCGGGGCATGGTTTGTGCTGCAAAAGAATATGACGTATGGAGAATTTGTTTCATTTGTACTTTTAACAGGCATTTTCTTAGGGCCCATTCAACAAATCAATGCAGTCATTGAAATGTATCCAAAAGGTGCAGCAGGCTTTAAACGATTTGCATCACTCATCGACCAATCGCCAGATGAAAAGGATGCTGATGACGCAATTGAAGTCGATCAGTTAAACGGGGATATCGTTTTTCAAAACGTGTCTTTTCAATATGAATCAGATAAACCAGTTCTGCATGATATCAATCTTGAGGTCAAACAGGGAGAAACGATTGCCATCGTAGGCCCTTCAGGTGCTGGGAAATCTACGCTTTGCAGTCTGCTGCCTCGTTTTTACGAATGGCAGGAGGGAACCATTACAATTGATGGGATTGAGACAAGAAAGATGACACTCGCTTCACTGCGTAGACAAATTGGTGTCGTGCAGCAGGATATTTATTTATTCCATGGAACAATCCGAGAAAATATCTTATATGGAAAACTAGATGCATCTGATGAAGAAGTGTGGAAGGCATTAGAGAAGGCGCAGCTGAAGGATTTTGTGAATAGCTTGCCAAAAGGGATGGATACGATCATCGGTGAGCGTGGCATGATGTTATCCGGCGGACAAAAACAGCGGATTTCCATTGCACGTATTTTCCTTAAAAACCCGCCCATTTTTATCTTAGATGAAGCCACATCTTCGCTTGATACGGAGACAGAGTCATTTATCCAAGCATCACTTGAAGAGCTGGCTGAAGGACGAACAACGTTTATCATTGCCCATCGTTTAGCCACCATACAGCATGCCGACCGTATTGTTGTCTTAACAAAAGAAGGCATAAAAGAGCAAGGAAGACATGAAGACCTGCTCAAAAAGGACGGGCTGTACCGGCGGTTATATGAAACACAATTTAGCAAGTAAAAGAGAGAAGCCGGCAATTAACTGCGGGGCGCAAATAACATCACACTGACGCCGGCTAAACAGATCAAAGCACCCATCCAGTCATAGAGGTCAGGGGTTTTTCGGTCGACCCACCAGCCCCAAAACACAGCAAGGACGACAAAAACACCGCCATAGGCAGCATAAACCCGCCCAAAGGTCGGGAACTGCTGGAAGGTGGGGATGACGCCATAAGCGACCAGGATGAGGCTGCCGGCAATCCCGTAGCCCACAGGTTTTGCTTCACGCAGCCACAGCCAGACAAGGTAGCCGCCACCAATTTCAGCCAAACCAGCTAATAAAAAAAGGACAATCGTTACAATCATTTACGGACACTCCAGTTCTCCTATTTCGTTCTATTATGACATGATGAAAGAATGTGTTCCACCCGCACTACCATTCAGCCCTGCTGCTGGGAACTTGTATGTCCTGACAAAGAGGACAGAACAAGCAGAAAAACCTGTAAAAATCGTTGCGGCAAAATGTCTGGCATCTGCCGTTTATCAAATAGGGCCCATTAAAGGAGCTCAGCCGGTGCTTTGAAAATAGACAGGTAAAAGGAAGCATACGTCAGCTGTCAGCCTTGAATCAAAAAAGGATGCCTTTTAAAGGGGATGCCTTTTAAAGGGCATCCTTTTTTGATAGGCAAAGGGAACTTTTCTCAAAATGAGGCGTAGTACATGTAGAGGTGAAACGCATGCAGTCATGTACAGAGAAACAATTATTTCTTTTATCATTCAGATACGCATTTATCGCATTATACTCTTTGTTGATTCCATTCATTGCAAAAGTCCTTTTTGTGCAGTCCCCTTTATTTATTGTGTTGATCGCTCTTTTCATCACTCACAATCTCGTAGTAAGTATTGTGTGGTTTTACAAATCGAGGAAAATTAGAAAGCGCCAGTCAGGCGACCTATCCAAGCGGGGACATATCTTGGTCCAGCTCGTGCAAAGACTCGAACAGCTCATGATGCTTGGATTTGTGATGCTTTGGGTCAGCGAGTGGATACAGGGAGGGGCAGATAACTTTATCCTCTCATTCACTATGTTTCTATTGATCATCGTTATCCTACAGCACATTCAGTTTTATTACGTTCAGCTCTTTTTTAAGTCCACCAGCTGGTTCACTTATGTTCTCTCTTTGCAAAAGGCTCGCCCTTCATACATGGCGAGGGAGCGAAAGGCTTTCAAGAGGTCCTAAATGTGCCAGCGATTGCTGACCAATCCATAAACTTTAGAAAATTATGATAAAATGTGGAAAAGAAGCATGGAGAAAGGGAGTGCAAGCGAGTGAAAGCAGTTGGATTATTTGAGTACTTGCCGATTGAGGATGAGCAAAGCCTGATTGATCATGAGGTGGCAAAGCCTCAAGCATCTGGCAGGGATGTATTGGTGAAGGTAGAGGCTGTGTCGGTGAATCCAGTTGATACAAAGGTGAGATCACCGAAGAAGCAGAAGGAAGATGAGCTGAAAATTCTTGGCTATGATGCAAGCGGTACAGTGGTGGAGGTAGGCGAAGCGTGTACGCTGTTTCAACCGGGTGACCACGTATATTACGCAGGAGATATCACGCGTCAAGGCTCAAATAGTGAGTACCAGCTTGTGGATGAGCGCATAGTGGCGAAAAAGCCTGCAAATCTCTCTTTCGCAGAAGCAGCCGCAATGCCTCTTACAACGATTACGGCATATGAAGCGTTATTTGACCGGATGCATATGAAGCGGAATGCAGAAGGCGCGACACTGCTGATCATCGGCGGTGCAGGCGGGGTGGGCTCAATTGCCATTCAGCTGGCCAAATTAGCAAAAGCAACTGTGATCGCTACCGCATCAAGACCCGAAACAAAAGAATGGTGTCTCTCATTAGGTGCTGATCATATCATTGACCATCATCAGCCGCTCTTAACGCAGCTTCAGGAAAAAGGGATTGGCGAAGTGGATTATATTTTATGTTTAAATGATACAGATGGTCATTTCAAAGGAATGGCAGAAGCGATTAAACCCCAAGGGACGATCTGTACCATTGTTGAAAATCAACATCATTTAGACATTCAATTGCTCAAAAACAAAAGTGCTGCATTTGTATGGGAATTCATGTTCACACGGCCTATGTACGAAACAGCGGATATGATCAAGCAGCACGAGCTTTTAAAAGAAGCAAGTGCATTATTTGAGGAGGGGACATTAAAGCATACGTTAACAAAGGTACTCAGCCCTATCAATGCGGCCAATTTGAAGCAGGCGCATCAAACGCTTGAGCAAGGGAAAATGATCGGCAAATTTGTGCTTGAAGGATTTTAAGGAGGGGCATCGTATGACGACATCATGACAATATCCGATTGGTTTATATAAACCGGTCGAACGACAAACGAAAGAACAGCTCAAGGCATGGATTGATCAGCAGTCTGCATCGCCGATGGGTCACGTTACTTCGCGAGATGACAGAGGAAGATTTCAACGCTGTTTATTACCATCCAGCTGATCAACAAACGGTGTCCTTATATGATGCAACAGGAATGTACGTCTGGCATTCACAGCATCACCTTGCCCATATAACGGAATTAATCAAAAGAAATCAGTGGAATGAAAGGAGTCGAAAACATGTCTAGTAGAAGAATTGTCGGCGCCATGTTTATCTTCATGGCCACTTTGTTTTATATAGCAAAATATGTTTTATTCGAGATACATTATTTTAATACGAATCTAGAGGATGATGGGAGTAAATTTCAGCTCCTTGAAGAAGTTCTGCCTGGTGGAACATGGATC
The DNA here is from genome assembly GCF_001857925.1 of Bacillus xiamenensis. Taxonomy (NCBI): domain Bacteria; kingdom Bacillati; phylum Bacillota; class Bacilli; order Caryophanales; family Bacillaceae; genus Bacillus; species Bacillus xiamenensis. The sequence continues at coordinate 801,597 of NZ_CP017786.1, read as the reverse complement.
AGCCTCCTTTTCCTCATCATCGGTGCAGGCTATCTCTTATGGGATGATAGGGAAGTGATTCGTAAATATCTTTTCACCCCAGATCGACAAGAAACAGAAGAAATAAAAAAGACGGATCTCAAGTGACCGTCTTTTTTCCTTTTTTTCTTTTTTCCTTTTAGCCACGTTCGGGACGAAGTGCCTTTTCTAAAATGGCTAGACCTTCATTGACTTTTGCTTTTTCCTCATCATTGAGCCGTTGTAGGGAATTTTTAATTTTTTCGTGCCCTTTTTGATAAATACTTCTGAAAATGTTTTTCGCTTCCTCTGTCAGTTCTACGACAATCATTCGCCGGTCACGCTCTGAATGCTTTCGTTCAACAAAGTTAGACTGCTCTAATCGATCAAGCAGACCTGTCATATTAGACAAAGAAGCGCCCATTTTTTCAGCTATTTCGGACACTTTAAGGGAGCCATGGTTATTAAGCAGCATGAGCACCTTCATTTGAGGCATACTCATATCAAGCTTCATCCATTCAGAAACATCTCCAAGTCCTGCGGCAGTGAGCACTTTCATATAAAGCACCCATGTCTTTTTTTCCTCAGGAGATAGAATTTCCTCTTTTAGTACGGTGGTGTCATGAATATTATATTCCACGCTTGTTCACTTCCTTTAAGCGGCTCTTTTCTTTATATTACTGATTTTTACTTCTAATTGAAAGTATCATGAAGCTTTTGAATGTGAAACTGCATGAATCAAGTGGTATTTGTTGTATAATAATGTTCAGTTGAAATAAATGAAGCAACCTAGAAAGTTGGGAGAAACATGTGGAACAAAAAAACGGGTATGACGATTTTAAAAATGCTCTTTCCCATCGTCATCATCCTTGTCTTAATTTTTTTCGCCAAGCAGGAGCTGAGCGGCCTTTCCATTAAAAAGACGTTTTATATTATTGATAGCTTGAATCGAATGGACTTGTTTATTCTTGTTTTTCTAGGACTTGTCGCTGTTCTATCAATGTCCTTATATGATTTTATTTTAAGAAGAAGCCTTGATATGCCGATCAGTGGCTGGAAAACGATTCGTATTTCTTGGATTGCCAACTCCTTTAACAGTGTACTTGGGTTCGGCGGATTATCAGGAGCAGGGCTCAGAACGCTTTTATACAAGGAGTACATCACAGATACGAAAAAGCTACTGAAAGGCATTGCCCTTTTGACATCCTCTGTCCTGCTGGGCTTATCTATTTTCAGTGATTTGATCTTGGTCAGGGTTCTGCCTGTTGAAAGTATTATTAGTCGGGAGCCATGGCTATGGGCATTTGTCATTATTTTTGCCTGTATTGTGCCCATTTACATCATCATGGCCTCCATTCGAAAAAGCTCGATTGAGAGCGGTGAAAATGGACTGAAGCACCCGATTTACGCTTATATTGGTGCATCGTTTTTAGAGTGGCTGGCAGCTGGACTTGTCATGTATATGGCTGTCGTCTCCATGGGGATGAACGTCGATGTCCGTATCATATTAGGCGTGTTTGCGATTGCATCAATCGGCGGTTTAATCAGTATGGTTCCTGGCGGATTTGGATCGTTTGATCTCATCTTTTTACTCAGCATGCAATACATTGGTTTTGATAAAGAGATGGTGCTGACGGCTCTTGTATTGTACCGCTTTGTTTACTCGATTTTCCCGTTTATTCTTGGGCTTTGTCTTGCCGCATATGATTTAACCGGCACGACGATTAGACGTCTCGAAGGCAACCCGAGAATGGCACCTGCGATTGAAACAACGAACGTCTTAATTATTTTGCACCGTGCCCTTTTAATTCGTTTATTGTACGGCTCTTTATCCATTTTAACGTTTGGAAGCGGTTTGCTCATTATGGCTTCCGTTGTGCTTCCTGTTGATCGCTTAGGTGTGATTACAACCATTCCACACTTTCTGCTGTCAGGATTTAATGGTCTTTCTTTAATGTTCGGGATCATTTTGATGATTTTGTCCATTGAAGTGTATAAAAGAACGAAAAGATCTTATATTTTGACAATGATTGCCCTAGCTGGTGGTTTTGTGTTCACCTTGCTAAAAGGGTTTAACCTGAGTTTAATCTTTATTCTGCCGGTCATCATGGCGGTGTTTTTCTCCCTTCGAAATCAATTTGTGAAGCAGCAGGCACCTTATTCCCTGTATGAATTTGTAGCGGCTGCCGCTGGATATTTACTCGTTTTGTTTAACTATAATGTCATTGGGAACTTCATTTGGACAAAAATCGGACATTTCCTAAGTAAGGACTACTTGGTTCATAATGAACGGCATATCACGATGACAAGTATGATCGCCTTAATTGGGGTACCGCTTTTCTTTTTCATTAGCAAATTGATTTTTAATAAAAAGGCATTTCCAATTGGAGAAGAAGCAGAGGAAGAAAAATTAAAAACGTTTTTAGAAGAAAAGGGAGGAAATGCCCTCAGTCATCTTGGTTTTTTAGGAGACAAAAAGCTGTTTTTCTCCAGTGATGGCGAGGCGATGCTTCAATTTGGCCGTATTGGCCGCTGCGTCATTGTGCTCGGTGACCCATCCGGTCGTCAAGCGTCTTATCCGCTAGTACTGGAAGAATTTTTGCAGCAGACAGAGAAAGCGGGCTATCGTGTCGCTTTTTATCAAGTAGAAAGGGAAGGAATGGCTCTTTATCATGATTTAGGCTTTCACTTCTTTAAGCTTGGGGAAGAAGCCATCATTGATTTAGAAACATTCTCTTTGTCAGGGAAGAAAAAATCAAATTTACGAGCTGTTGCGAATAAGTTTGAACGAGAAGGCTACACCTTTGAAATGCTGGAACCGCCTTTTTCGGATGAATTGCTCACGACGTTGAAACAGATATCTGACAGCTGGCTTGGAAAGAAAAAAGAAAAAGGATTTTCTCTCGGTTATTTTGATGAAAACTACCTTCAAAAAGCGCCAATTGCCATTTTAAAAGATCAACAAGGTCAAATCATTTCCTTTGTGTCGTTAATGCCGATGTATCAAGAAGGAGAGATATCAATCGACTTAATGCGTCATATGCATGATGCGCCGAATGGGATGATGGATGCGCTATTTATCCACTTGTTTCAATGGGCGAAAGAAAAAGGCTATAAGTCCTTTAACATGGGAATGGCGCCGTTATCGAATGTAGGGACGTTCCAACAGTCCTTCCTCACAGAGCGTTTGGCGAGTGTCATCTTCAACAACGTCAGATATATGTATAGCTTCAGCGGCTTACGGTCGTTTAAACAGAAATATAAACCCGAATGGCGCGGAAAATATTTAGCCTATAAAAAGAATACGTCACTGCCCGTCACAATGGTACTTGTCACCAAGCTGATTGGGATGGACCCAAATCGAAACAGGCGTCCATAAGAGCAAAAACCTTTACCTTTCACTAGGTGAAGGTTTTTTTAGACAAAAGAATAGCAAAAGTGGTAAAGTTGAAGAGTAAAGGGGATGTTCATATGACATTAAATGGATGGTTTACAAAGGGATTAACTGAACGTACATATGTACACAATATGGAGAAAAACCGTGAAAACTTACTCACGGTGTACAACCAGTACTCAATTCATCAAAAAGAAAAAGAGCTGCTTCAACGGCTGCAAAAGAAAAAGCTAAGAGCGCTTGTGATCACAGCGGATTGGTGCGGGGATGCAATGGTTAATGTACCAATTTTCATGCGTATCGCAAATGAAGCACTGATTGATGCGCGCTATTTCATTCGGGATGAGCATCTAGACCTAATGGATCAGTATTTAACGAACGGGACCGCAAGATCGATTCCGATTATCGTCATCATTGATCAAGACGGGAATGAAGTGGGGAAATGGGGACCTCGCTCAGCAGAAGCTCAGCGCTTTGTCGACGAGAAAAAGCCGGACAAAGATGCACCTGATTTTGAAGAAGCTTTTCAGGTGTTTGCGAAAGAAGCCGCACACCACTATACGACAGATCGTTACCTATGGAAAGATATTGAGAAAGAAATAGTAGAAGTTTTGGCAAAAATATAAACCAAAAGACTACTTCACCGCAATGGGAAGTAGTCTTTTTTTATCTTGTTTTTGCGTTTTGCCTACAAAAAACACCGCATAAAGATGTAGAAAAACCGCAGAATTCTATCAAATACCGCAGAAAACCGCAAAGCACCACGATTTTCCCAACCACTTTTAGTTGAAAAACCTCATATATGCCATGAAATCATCAATTTTGCCCTTATCTAAAGGCTCATATAACGCACGTCGGATGGCTTTTTCCCAATACAAGAGGCCCATCAACTATAGTAATCTAGTTGTAATCTCCTTTGAACGAACTAAAAAAAACAAATGACGGAAAAGGACTGGCGATCAATCTATGAAAAAAATCATCTATCTCGATCAAGAAAAAAAGAAGCTCGCTGAATCAAAAAAAAGAGAACAGCGTTCCATCAAATCACTCAGGCTGCTTGTGTTTTATGATGGACAAAGTCCTACATGTGCAAAAGCGATTGACCTGTTGAAATCACTCGATTGGAAGAACAGAATTCACTTTGAATCATTTAGACATTCACAGCTGCTGAGGCTGAATAAAATAAGTGAAGAGAAGGCAGAAAAACGAATCGTGTCTATTTCCTTAGCTAAAAATCAGAAAAATTCAGGGATTTATACTTGGCTTCGAATTGCTTGTAACATTCCTGCCCTATGGGGAACGGTCCCATTCATTGTACTCAGCATTTGGCTTGGCTTTGGTCAGCATGCGTACGATTATTTTGCGAGAAAACGGTATATTCATTCTGTCGAACAAGTCACCCGTCCTGATACAGATCAACAAAAGACCATCTAATCAATAGAAAAAGCATGACCTTCAATCGGCATAAGGTCATGCTTTTTTGTAATATGGGACAAATGATGCCAAGTGATCAAGCAGCTTTGTTGTGTAGGACTTATAGGCTTTCTCATCAAGCTCTGAAGCCGCATAGGATAGCAAGGTTCTAAGGGCAAACAAGTACTCGCTATGCAACTCATTGTGTTCAAAGTAAGGAATGGCCGCTTCTACTAAATACGTTTTTAAATCATGAGGATTCTCCTCAATCATCAATTTATAGATTTTAATCATATATAAACAGTTTGGCTGAATACGAGGCTGTTTTAACAGCTCGTGTATGTAAGGAAGCGCCTTTTTTCGATCATATTCTGCATACAATGTCGCAATTTCATAGAGTGTTTCACAGTAACGATCTTCTATCTGCTCTTGATTAAAATAATTGAGTGAATCTAGTAAATAAGGCACAGCTGATGAAAAATCGCCTTCACGTTTTAAGAGAACTCCGTAATAAAAATAAGCTGTCATTTTAATATAGGCATCAGGGTGAAGGGAAGTGTGTAAAATCACTTCTTTTATATATTTTTTAGCTGTTTGAAAGGCTTTTAGTTCGAGTGAGATCACGCCATGAATGAGTGTACAATGGATGACCCGCTTGAAATTATTCTTTTGTCTATATAAATCCATTGCTTGATGTGTTGCTTCAAGCGCATCACCGAGATGCCCCATGGTTCCAAGTGCTTTTGCATAGTGATAATAAAGGTCGCTCTGTTCAACAGAAGCATAAGAAAAACAGTTTTCAAGTCTTTTCAGCCCTTCTTCCAGCTGACCATTTTTGATCTGATGGATGCCATCTAGATATTCAAAAATTTCTTTTTCTGTTTCAATAAAGGTTTTTTCAAACTTTTTAAGCACACGGTACGTTTTTAAGGCAAGCGGCTGTTTGTCAGTTAATAAATAAAATTGAAATAAGGACAAATGATATTGAATCCCCAAATCGAGCGAAAAGAACTGTTCTTCGTGATGAATAATCATTTCTGCATTTTGTTCAGCCTGATCGAGTGCATAGAAATACATGTTCATTTGAAACTCATCGAGCAATGACAGCAGGTGACGAGCCTTTTGCGACAGTGTTTCTTGGCTGATGCCAAGCCGCTCAAGCAGGAGATTAATCGTATCTTGATTGGCCTCCTTTGAGCCATTTTCAATTTTACTTAAATGAGAGACAGAACAAATGCCTTCTGCCAATTCAGATTGGGTCATATTTTGTTTATAACGATATAGCTTGATGATTTGTCCAATATTGATCTTCATTCCATCCAGAAGCCTCCCTTCCAATCATGGGTTGAAAGCCTTTTGAAAAAATGGCCGAATCAAATGAAATGGGAATACATGAAATCATTTCATCATCTTGGATGTTTTCTCAAAATTTGTTTAAAACGTAATATGATTGTAACATTACTTGAAAAAATCAAACAACTTTTTAGCTGACAGGGAAGGGGACTCTATTTGCAACAACACACCATCATGTTTATAATGTGAATGAGAATCAATTTCAATTAAAATTGATTGAAAGGATGACATATATGCCACAAATCAAACAACAAACAGAGGCGTTAACAGTTCGAGACGCTGTCAGATATAGACGATCGATTCGGAAATTCAAAGAAACACCGGTGACCATTGAGCAGCTCCAGCCATTATTAGAAGATGCAGTCTATGCACCAAATCATAAAATCACTGAGCCATGGCGCTTTTTATATGCAACGACTGATGAAGCAAAGGCAGTATTTGTTGAGCGGTTCATTGCTTTCTTTACACGCAATAACCCAGATGCAAAAGAAGAAAAGCTGAATCAATACAGAGACTATTTTTCAAAAGTACCAACTCTTTTACTTGTCGTGCTAAAAGAAGACGAGAACCCAGTCGTGAGAAATGATGATTTTGCTGCAGTGAGCGCCCTTATTCAAAACTTCCAGCTGCTTGCTTGGGATCAAGGAATCGGCATGGTATGGAAGAGCGGCCGTATTTTATACGATAAAGGATTTCAACAGGAGATGGGATTAAACGAAAACGAGCGTTTTGCAGCGATTCTTCACATCGGTTATCCAGATGAAGTGCCTGAGGAAAAATCACGTCAGAAAGCATCAAGCCTGCTTACTGAAATCAAGTAAAAGAAAAACAGACCCTGTGAGAAGGTCTGCTTTTTTTCTTATTGTTTTTTGGCACGCTGATCGGCTTCTTTCATACGTGCCATTGCTTTTATGTCATTTGGATCTGCAAGTTCTTTGGAAAATTCAACATATTCGCCATCCGTCTCCTGTGCAGCGAGCTGGTGGTTGAATTCTTTCTGTTGGTCTTTTTTCAAAGCCTTTCCCTCCTTTACAAGATCACTATAGTTATGTGCTTGTGAAGGAGGAATATCCATTTTATTTGTTTCTTTTTTCTGCTGCTCTTTCCGCTTTTTTGAATTCCTGCTGATACAGGACTTCCTGGGTTTTCTTCAGCTTAGACGTTGGTTGGTGTTCTTTTTTCTTCATCAAAACAGCCCCCTCATATCATTTCTTCATAGGATGGGTGTTTTGTCCATTTTTTATTCCTCTGAATGCAAAATCGCTTCTTGAAGCTCAGGATGCAAAAATTCATAAGAAGACAGCAGCGCCTTTTTCGGCAGGGCACGCTGACCTTCTAAAACAAGTAATGACATGTCGCCAAGTGCAGTTTTGATGACAAAGGATGGTACCTTCAGCCAGTGCGGGCGATGAAGGGCAGAAGCAATCGTTTGTCCAAGCTGTTTCATTTGAACAGGGTTTGGAGACGTGACATTGAGTGGACCTGATATCTGTTCATGTTGAATGGCATAAGCAATGAGATGTGCCACATCCTCCACGTGAACCCATGATACCCATTGCGAGCCAGAGCCAATCGTTCCACCAGCAAAGAGCTTGTATGGCAAGGTCATAAGAGGGAGTGTGCCTTTTTCTCCTAACACAACCCCAAAACGTGTATAAACCGTGCGAATGCCGAGTGCTTCTATTTTTTGACCTTCAGCTTCCCAAAGCTTGGACGTATGACTTAAGAAATCTGTATCGGCTGGAGGGGATTCCTCCGTAAAATCCTCTGTCTTCGAAGTGCCATAAATACCGACAGCGCTTGCCTGAATGAGTACAGACGGTTTCGTTTTCTGCGCTTCTATGATGCGCTTCACTTCCTGCGTTGATTGTAGACGGCTGGAGAGAATGCCTTCTTTTGCCTTGTCTGTCCAGCGTGTGAAGATGGATTTTCCTGCGAGGTTAATCCATACATCAATGGCAGGCAATTCATGTTCAGGGGACGCACCATCTGTCAGCCACTGCACGTAATGTAAATGATTTTGTTCGGATTCCTTCGGATTTCTTGTTAAAATATATAGATGATGTCCTTCAGCTGCGAGCACCTTTGTGACGTGCTGGCCAATAAAACCGGTTCCTCCGGTGATGGCGATATTCAATTGACATCTCTCCTCTCATATACATACCTATATCTTTCACGATTTTGAATCAGAAGAAACATCCTGACTGTTTGAAAAAAGGAGTGATCACAGGATGCCGTATATTACGAAAATTTCTGCTCAGAAAAACAATACAGAGCGCGTGAACATCTTTCTTGATGAAAAGTACGCGTTTAGCGTGGATCTAGATGTGCTCGTCCAACACGATTTGAAAAAGGGGAAAGAACTGGACGAAGCCGATATCATAGAGATTCAATTCGGTGATGCAGTGAAAAAAGGATTTCAGCAGGCCGTTGATTATTTATCCTATCGCATGAGATCGGTGAAGGAAGTCACCGATTATTTGACGAAAAAAGACATACCTGCACCTGCTATTAGTGAAATTATACACAAATTAAAGCATTACAAGTATGTCAATGATCTTGAATTTGCTGAAGCATATGTGAACACTCACCGAAAAACGAACAGCAAAGGCCCGTCCGTCCTAAAAAAAGAATTAAAGCTAAAAGGCATAGACGATGACACCATTGAACAAGCGCTATCGCAATATCCGAACGATTTGCAGCTAGAGGAAGCTGTCAAACAAGTTCTCAAGCTTGTAAAGAAAGAGAAAAATCGTTCTGCAAAAGAGATTGAGCAGCGCATCAAGCTGCAGCTTCAGCGCAAGGGATTTTCATTTGATATCATTGATAAAGCCCTTCAAGAAGCCTATGATGGACAAGAAGAGGAAAAGGAAGAAGAAGCCCTCCACTATATGCTGGAGAAGGCAAAACGCAAGGTAGGATATGACGGGTCATTTGAAAAGAAGATGAAAGTGAAGCAGTTTCTTTACCGGAAAGGCTTTGATCTTAATACAATTGATCACGTTTTAGACAAAGGGGAATGACGGATGGAAAAACGCTATAGTGAGATGACAGAATACGAATTAAAGCAGGAGATTGCCGCCCTTTCTGAAAAAGCAAGAAAGGCTGAGCAGCTCGGCATTGTGAATGAATATGCTGTGTTGGAGCGGAAAATTGACATGGCGAAAGCCTATTTATTAGATCCATCGGCCATTCAGACGAAGACGACCTATCACATCAAAGATACGGACGAGCAGTTTTATGTAGAGTATTTGAATGGGGTTTTTGCTTGGGGATACCGAGTATCAGCGCCAGAAACAGAAGATGCACTGCCGATTTCATTGCTCACGAAAAAGGACTGATCCTAAGATCAGTCCTTCAGCGTGTAGACAAACCCTCGCATTCTTTGTCAGTCCTGCGTGCCGGTGCTCACGAATGTCAAATTCGCTCCGCGCCGGTACTCGTCCTTCCTAGACTGCAAAGGTTTTCAGATCACGCTGAAAAGAAGACAAAGGGCTAAAATAAAGGTCATTTCAGCCCTTTGTCAACAATGAAAGGACTGATCCTAAGATCAGTCCTTCTCTTTACTTCGAACGTTGTTTACGGACGTTGTTCTGAAGTACGATGTCGTGCTGCGTTTGCTGAGTTTCTCCGTTGACCTGAGAGGCAGAATGCTTTGCATTCGCCCATGGTTGAGGGTAAGCGGTTGTCCTTAATTGAACAAAATCTGCCATATACGATTTCCCATTTGAACTCATATCTCAAGCACTCCCTTTGGAAAAATTAGCGTTTCCCTGATGCCCTCATACGTTCCTGTGGACGAGTATTCGTCTCACCATTCGGCCTTTTAGATGCATACGCATCTGTGGCGCCTGGTTCGCCTTCAAACTTGTGATTCACTTGATTTGGAAAGCCCTTTGCTTTATTACGCATACTGATTCCCTCCAAACAATACAAATCATTTGCGTCTTTTGAAGACGTAAGGGTAGTATATGAAAAAAGAGATTTTTTTAATAAGGCACTTTCTGCTAGACGAAGGAGGAACCGGTATGGAACAATACTTTGAGCGATTAACCGAACAATTGATGGAAAAAAACAATATGCTGACATATGAAGAAGCACGTACATGGGTAGAACTGCTATGGAGTGATTTTGAAACGACCTATGCAAAGGCTGGCTATAAGTATAAAGGACAGGAAACAACAGAACGGATTGTCCAAGAATGGATTGAAAGCTACGGCGCGCAGCTCCATTTATTTCAAAATAAACAATCAAAGGCAAACGAGCATTTGCAACAAAATAACAAAGGGCTGCTGCACTAAAGGGGCGGGCTTTTTCACGTCTAATTATCTTTTTTTTTAAAAAAGGAAAATATATAAGTATATAAACAATTTTATGAAACAATACCCAGTCTGTGATAAGAATTACAGGCTTTTTACAATGGTTAAACTTAAAATTACATTAAATTCATCTGGCTGAAAATCACTGGAAATAAAACTTTGATATAATGAGACGATCAAAAATAAATGAAATTTATGGATAATAAAAAAGTGTTTCGTTTTCTGACAAAAAAGGAATAATAAATGTAACAATCTGAAAAAAGTGAAGAGAAGGTGCGATATGGAACGGGAATTGCTCTCTGTTATAATTCCTTCTTATAATGAAGGTGAAAACATCAGACGAATCTTTGAAGCACTTGAGGACGAGTTTCGCGATTTTCATTATGACTTTGAAATCATCTTTATTAATGATGGAAGCCAAGACAACACGCTTCAATACATGAGAGAGCTCTCTCACAAAAGTACAAAGGTTAAATACATTTCCTTTTCTCGTAACTTTGGGAAAGAAGCGGCTATTTTGGCAGGACTTGAACATGCAAAAGGAGTAGCTGCGATCATAATGGACGCCGACCTGCAGCACCCAACGTATTTGATCCAGGATTTTGTCAGAGGATATGAAGAAGGCTACCATCAAGTCATCGCCAAACGGAACCGTAAAGGGGACAGCAAGCTTCGCTCTTACTTATCATCCATGTATTATAAAGTGATGAACAAGGTGGTTGAAGTGGACTTGCGTGATGGTGTAGGAGATTTCCGTTTAATTTCACGCCAAGCGATTGACGCATTGCTTCAGCTGAAAGAGGGAAATCGTTTTTCGAAAGGGCTTTTTTGCTGGATCGGTTTTGAAGAAAAGGTCATCTATTATGAAAATGTAGAAAGACAGCATGGTGATACAAAATGGTCACTGAAGAAATTATTTAACTATGGCATTGATGGTGTGATTTCCTTTAACAACCGCCCGCTGCGTATTTGTTTTTATACTGGCATACTGATCTTATTTCTCTCTTTGATTTACATTGTGGCCACCTTTATTCAAATCGTCAGAACGGGCATCATGGTACCGGGTTATTTCACTTTAATCTCCGCTGTGCTTTTCCTCGGAGGGGTTCAGCTTTTGAGTCTAGGCGTGATTGGAGAATATATTGGCCGGATCTACTATGAAACGAAAAAGAGGCCGCATTATTTAATTCAAGAATCCAATGTCATGGAGCAAGAGACAAGCTCAAAAGAACAAGAACGAGTGTTAACGCAGTTATTTAAATAGCGTGGAGTCACATAACCGGCAAGCACGATTCGCTTGCTGGGTTGTTTTGTTTCAAAGAACAGTGGATCTTTTGTGGAAAGGATTTAGATGATGAAACGTAGATGGAAAATCATTGGAATGTGCCTCATTCTCGCACTATTAGGACACTCCTTTTTCTTATATGAATATACGCAAGGCCGCTATATGACAGGAGATGGGGATGGCATCTCGCAAATGCTCCCATTTAAAAAGCTGCTGTATGACGAATATGTGAAAGGAAACTTCTTTTATTCCTATCAGTTTGGTCTAGGCGGCGGTACATACACACAATTAGGTTATTATTTTACAACGTCGACGGTCTTTATGGTTACAGTCGCTGTCGTCTGGCTGATGAATGTGCTCCATCTCATTCAGTCAACGGACATTCATTTTTGGGCAAATGCTGTGATTTGGCTTAGTGTGATCAAGCTGACGGTCATTTTGTTCATTGCTTACCACGTACTCCTTTCAATCGTTCAGCATAGACTAGGTGCGCTGACAGGTGCTGGCATTTACGGACTGTCTATTGTGTACTTTCGGCATCAAACGTTTTGGGAGTTTTTCACCGACAGCATGATGTGGCTTCCGCTGCTTGTGCTTGGGGTTGAACGAATTTTCAAAACAGGCAAACCGGCTTGGTTTATTGCGGGTTGCAGCCTCATGCTGATCAATAATTTTTATTTTGCCTATATTCATTTTATCTTTTTAGCAATTTATCTCGTTTTCAGATATATGATCAAGCTTCGAAGTGAGGAGCGCGGGTGGAAGGTTTTCTGGACTCTTGCGATATCTACGCTATTATCCTTTGGGATCAGTGCAGCCTTTTTTATCCCATCTGTTTACGGATTTCTCAATAATATAAGGCCGCCGTATGAACAGGCCATTCCTTGGTTCGAGCTGCATGATCATCTGCTGTTTACAAGCAGGGTGTATTTAATCCCTATCATTTTTCTCATTTGCTTGTTCCTCGTTCCGCTTTACCGGAACAGGTGGTTTTTCATGTTCACAGCGATCAGCGTTTTGCTGATGATGTTTCACTACAGTCCAAAGATGGCGAGCGTGTTTAATGGTTTTTCTGCACCGCAATACAGATTTGAATACATTCTAGCCTTTACAGTTGGAGCGGTCGTTGCGATTACCATCAAGCATTTCTCGCAAATAGAGTGGGAGTGGAAAAAGCGAGCGGTATTAGGCGCCTGGATCGTTTTTATCCTCTCTATCATTTTGTCAGAACGAGCGATGCGAAATATGGATGTCGTTGTCTTTACAGGAATAGGACTGCTTGTGATTAGTTTATTCTTCCTCTGGATACATGCGGAAAAACGTCAGCACCTTCGTCTGTTTTCAGCTTTGCTCATTGTCGTTAGTCTACTGACAGCTGGTGTTTATCAACAAGGTTATTTATCTGAACGAAGCAATATCAAGGAAGTGTCAGATACGTATATGAAAAGTGAAGCATATGCGGGGCAAGAGCAAATGAAGCTCATTCAGCAAATTCAAAACCGCTCAAAGGACTCGCTCGCCCGGATTGATTGGATGAATGGTGTGCGAAACAACACCCCGTTATTTGAAGGCTTTCAAGGGATGAGTGTGTATTCGAGTATATTGAATAAGCATTTGCTCAATTTCTACTGGAATGACCTGCAAATTGATATGGGACGGGAAAGTGTCAGCCGTTATGCGACAATGGGTGACCGAGCGAATTTATATAGCTTGACTTACGGAAAGTATTATATGCGAGACAACATGATGTCTTACTCACCGCCAGCTTATTTTAAGCCAATATTGGAAAGTGAGCATTATGAGGTGTATGAAAATACACGGCCGCTGCCATTTGCAAGAACAACAAGCACCGTTTATTCAGAAGCGTCCCTTCAGCATGCTTCAGCGCTTGATAAAGAACATGCCATGCTACAAGGCGTGATTTTAGATAAAAAAGGAAACGCTGTAATCGAACACTCGCCTGATCGAATAAAGGATACAAACATTCATAGTGAACAAGCGGTGTATGAAAATGGCGTACTTGATGTATACGGGGAGACAGGCGGGCTGAATATCACCCTTCCAGATGATATAGCTCGTACCGGGGACGTGTATGTGAGCTTTTATATGAAGCGGACAGACCGTAACGAAGGGTTTCAATTATCCGTTGACAACTACGTCACCTCACGAAAAAGCAATACATCTATCTACAAAACAGGTGTAAATGAAGTGACGATTCGGGTTCCTGCTGAAAAAATCCTCTCCATTCGAGTGCCAAAAGGGACGTATGAGCTCAATCAACTAAAGCTGTATCATGAGTCTTACCGCATACTAGAGAAGGCATATGATAAAGAAAAACAGGATGATGGCAGCCAGCAGGTGAAGCTTAAAAATAACCGCTTTACGATTTCATATGATAACAAGCGCGGCGATAATTATATGATTCTGCCTGTTCCATATGAAAAAGGCTGGGAGCTCACTGTGAACGGCCAGCAAACTGATATTGAAAAAGCCAATTACGCATTTATCGGCTTTCCAATAGAAAAAGGCAAAAACAAGATTGTGCTAACCTACTATCCGCCGTATATCAGGATTCTTGCGTTCATTTCACTGATCAGTCTGATCGTTGCGGTCCTATATGCACGGAGAAAACACAAGGAACACCACTTTACATCATAAGTGGTGTTTTTTTTCTCATCACTTAATTGATACAATCAACATAAGAGCAAATGAATGGGGGAGAACCATTTGACGTTAAACAGAGAGTCCATTATTGATCACTATGAACACTCCATTGAATGGGTACAATCGCTAATGGAAGTAACAGACGAAGAATGGCGCAGAGCCATCGCCGATGGAAAATGGAGCATTGCTGAGATCACTCGCACATTTCGTTCCGTGGGATGAATTGATTTTACACGATCAATCGTTACCTCAAGCACCTGATGTGCATGACATGAATCAGCTAGGCAGCCGAAAGAGCGAGAAAGGAAGAGAGAAGCGAGACGATTCGACGATTTGCTGCCGTCAGAACAGAATGACTTCAAGAAATGAAGAAAATCGAAGCATCTCGCTGGACTGAATTCTTTTTGATTGCTCAAACTGAGCGGACGTTATCAAATTATTTTCAAGGGCTGATTGAGCAGGATATTCATCACATGAAGCAAATCAAAGAAGCCCTCTAACCAGAAAGATCATAGAGGCATCAGGTCACGAAGCTTCTTTCTCAAACGGACACGTAGCACAATCAAACAAAAAATGAAACAACCACAGACTCACAGCAAAGAGAATTTCCTCAGAAGTAGACAACAAAATGCCGTCGACAAACTCATCTGATAAATAGACGGCTCCCCAAATAAACAAAAGATGACATGTAATGGCATAGAAAACGATGGCGTGTTTATTAAACCTACTCTTTCTAACAAACCGCATGAGTACATGCTCTATATGCTCAAAGGACAACCCAATCACAACATATATGCCCATAAACAGAAGGATCGATAAAATCGATTGATAAAAAGCACCCGTCAAATGAAAGAACAGCACACAAAACAACAAAAATATGTAACAGACAGCCGATGTCGCCACGAGCCATTTCAGTCCTTGCCATAAAGCGTGAACAGATTGCTGCATAGGTGAACAATCACTCCTTTACATGAAGATACCTGCAAAAAGGGGAGCCCTTTTTGCAGGAAGTAATACGTTAATCCTCTTTTTTAGGTCCAGCGATGACAGGATGTTTTTTTGTATCAAGCAATTTTAAGAAGTCTTCTCCCTGATCTAAATGATCGAGAACGAGCTGTTTTGGTGTGACCGCAAGCCACTGATTGAGTGAAATGTCTGCATAATGATCGCTCTTGAAGATTTCTAAGAAATAGAGCGGTTCGTCCCCAATATTTTCTACATAATGACCCATCGCAAATGGGACATATCCAACGTCTCCTGCCTGATAGTTGAAGGTTCTTGCATGTCCATCAGAAGCAAACACTGTCATTCGTGCCTTTCCAGAAATGAAATATTGCCATTCATCCGTATTTGGATGCCAGTGCAGCTCACGAATGGCACCAGGATCGACTTTGACAAGAGCAGACGCAATCGTTTTAGATGCTTTGAAATTGTTTGAGTCCGCGATCCAGACTTGTCCGCCGCTTGAAGTAATCGGCTCTTGTTTTAACAGCTCGTATTTAAAGGAATTCGGAACTTCTCCTTGCTCTGTTTTCACCTTGTCACATTCAAGCGAACCAGGCAGTCCTTTTTGGAAAATATACTTCTCTTTCTCTGGCAGCTTGTTAAACTGCTCCTTTGTCATACCAAAGTTCTTGAGCACAACTTCCTCTGGCGTATGAGCAAGCCAATCGGTTACTTGGAACGTACTATTTTCCGAGAAAGACCCATCATCAAACACAAGCAAGAATTCAGCTCCCGGTTCAAGTGCTTGGATGGAGTGCGGTAAGCCAGAAGGGAAGTACCACAAATCACCCTCGGTCACATCCTCTGTAAAATTACGTCCTTCTGCATCAACCGACGTAATCCGTGCTTCCCCATAAATCATGTATGCCCATTCCGCTTCCTTATGCCAATGCAGCTCACGAATCGCACCAGGCTTTAGGCGCATGTTCACAGAGGCAAGGCTTTGAGAGATTGGTAATTCACGAACTGTTACTTCTCGGGCATAGCCGCCTTTTTCTAAACGGTTGTGCGTATCAGAAAAAGAATATTTCATGTTGGAGACTGTTCCATGATCTGTTTCCGGCGGCGTGAGCATATCTGGGTTTTGTCTGTCTCGCTCGAGGTTACGCGGAATTTTGACCGTTGCTCCTTTTTCTCCCCGGATTGGCTGTGGTACACCATTTTGTTTTTCACTCATAATAAAATCCCCTTTCAACATCGTATTGGGTGAGGTGATAAAAGGCCTTTCATTTCGCCCTCGTTTTCATAAGGTGAAACCAATCAAGCGGATGTCAATCTGATTCATCATTTTTTTGAGCAGCGACTAACGTTTGGATGAGCTTGCTTAATTCATCAAACTTTCGTTCAAAGCGTGTCAGTAAGTAAACCGTCAAAATCGCAGGGAAGCCAGCCTGACCGAGCTGCTTCAGCCATTCCTCTGAAAAAAAGTTTTCCATTTGTCTCACCTCCCAGCTCATGCTCGTCTTCTTTATAGGTGGTATGAAAGAAGAAATAGGAAATCAAAGCGGGAGAAAATGAACCATTAGACCCGTTTCATAGAGTTTACTTTTTTTAACTTTTGTCCACTTAATTCAAATAGAGGAAACAAAGGGGAGGATGCAAATGGATTATCGGCTGTTATTGAAAGTAAAATGGAAGGAAATCATTGATCACCCGCTCATTCAGCAATTTTTAAGCAATCCTAATAATCAGCAGCTGCTCAGGCAAGTCATGAAAGAACCAAACGAGGAAAATGCCAAAAAGCTAGATTCCGAGTTCAAGCAGTTCTATCAAAAAATCCGCATCATCAAATATATTTCCACGATGATACGTATCTTTTCAGTCGATTTTGACAAACGGGTGAAAAAGAAGCAGCAGCGTTTTCCGCTCACACTGGATCATCCTGATTATCAAGAAGTGAAAGACTCTGTTCAAACAGATACGTACGAAGCTGTACTCTCCAACCAGCAGGACCTAGGGGAACATCTGCAAGACCCAAGACTGTACAAGGCCTATCAGCAGCTCACAGACAAACAAAAAATGGTGTTGACCCATATTTATGTCGAAGGCCAAACGATGAAGGAAATCGCTGACCGGCTAGGCGAAACAAGACAAAACATCTCAAACATTCACAAAAAAGCACTCAACAAACTAAAAGAAGAAACAGGGGGAGATGTCCGTGAAAGAAGACAAAATCACCAATGGAGAAATGGAAAAACTCATTGAAACCTTTACACCCATGATCAAAAAGAAACTACAAAACACGGCATATCAAGAAAGAGAAGACCTCGAACAAGAACTCTATATCAAACTGATCGAAAGAGTAGACTGGCTGATTTATCAAGAAGTACCTGGTTTTTGGGAATTTATTGTGGATTATCTAACGAAGTTGTAAAAGAGGCTGATGGTGCGAATGTGAGGTGAACATAAAATCCCCGGAGCATTCGCACCTTTTTATTCGACAAAATTGAGAAAAAATGTATATTTTGTAGAGGGGAAAACAAAATTTGAATGAGAATATTGGTGATTTTGACTGTGATGCCCTAAAAAATGTTATCATTAGGGCAGAAATCGCCGTCGCACTCTATGTGAGTGCGTGGATTGAAATAACACAGATGATATTGAAGTCCTTAAAACAGATGCAGTCGCACTCTATGTGAGTGCGTGGATTGAAATATCCATGAATTTATCATTTTTTAATAGCTCTAAGTCGCACTCTATGTGAGTGCGTGGATTGAAATTAAGGGAGAAACAAATAACATCACAACAGGTAAGTCGCACTCTATGTGAGTGCGTGGATTGAAATCTAACATGTGTGGATTTAAATTAGCTAAAACTTTGTCGCACTCTATGTGAGTGCGTGGATTGAAATTCGCATACTATCATGTGTAATTGGAGCAAGGGGTGTCGCACTCTATGTGAGTGCGTGGATTGAAATCCTAATTCCATGAATCGTGACTGGAACCTGCTCATGTCGCACTCTATGTGAGTGCGTGGATTGAAATTCTTGTCAGTAAGACAGCTGGAAAGAAATGTTGACAATTGCGCTTGATTTAGGCTTGAAAAACATGAGTCTTTTTAAATGAATTCTAAGATGATCAAGAGCAATAGTTTCTAATTAAATAGGATTAAAAAATTTGGTGCGAATGTAAGGTGAACATAAAATCCTTGGAACATTCGCACCTGTTTATTCGACAAAATTGAGAAAAAATGTATATTTTGTAGAGGGGAAAACAAAATTTGATTGATAATATTGGTGATTTTGACTGTGATTACCTAAAAAATGTTATAATTAGGGCGAAAATCGCAGTCGCACTCTACATGAGTGCGTGGATTGAAATTCTCCTTTAGTAGAATTAAAGAATGTGTTAATAGTCGCACTCTACATGAGTGCGTGGATTGAAATACCTTGTGTAACGTACAGGTAGTCCATTGGGAATGTCGCACTCTACATGAGTGCGTGGATTGAAATGTATAATATTAAGTCTGACAGGCGTTCCAACGCGTGTCGCACTCTACATGAGTGCGTGGATTGAAATATAGCCATTGTAGCTATGTTCTTGGTATCAAAACAGTCGCACTCTACATGAGTGCGTGGATTGAAATTTGATGATATTGGTGCAGAGTATGTCAAAAGAGAGTCGCACTCTACATGAGTGCGTGGATTGAAATAACAATCAACCGTAAAGTGATATCAGTTAAAGGTCGCACTCTACATGAGTGCGTGGATTGAAATACAATTGATATATCATCTCCTCTTAATACTCCAGTCGCACTCTACATGAGCGCATACATCACAATTTCAAGTGCCTATCCAATTCAACATCTACACAAATGAATAATCAACATAATGTACTCTCCCCTAGATCCAAGCCCTACATAACACAAAAAAAGACTCGCTCACACAGAGCCGAGTCTTAATTTTTTTTGCAGTTTTTCTTCACTGAAAATCCAGCCGGTATAGGAATTTTTGATTTGGTGGTCCATGTCGATATGGCAGATCGCGACAAAAGGATAGTGACCTTTGCTGCGGTAGCGCAAATCAATGAACCGCACCTCATAATGATCCTTGTATTTATCTACTTCCCACCGGTAGACAGGGGAGAAGGAGAGAAAGGCTGAAATGTTTTCATCTTGTTTGGCAATTTTCATAATTTCTGTATCAGGGACAGGCACACGGTTAAATGTGTCTAAAATGACGATCTCTCCATTCATACTGCGTCCAACATGGAAGGAGGATTTACATTTCACGGCAATGCGCCATTGTCTGAACTTCATTGTAGGCGAAATAATAATGTCTTCAATGTCATCAAATCGTGCACGCAGCTGACGTTTAATCTGAAGCTGCATGATCACCCTGACGATATAGTAACAGAAAATCACGGCATACAGCGAGATGAACGTATAGCCGGGATGCCCACCAATTGCCCAAATGACAATGGCGACAAGGTGTGTAAAAAAGATAAACGGATCAAAGGTGTTAATGATCCCAAGGGCTACCCACTTCTTCGAAAATGGACGAATGGCCTGCGTACCGTATGCATTGAAAATATCGACAAACACATGGAGCACGACGGCCAATAGTGTCCATAACCAAAGGTGAAGTAAATTCGCCCCAGGCACAAATGGGTAAAGTACAGCCGGAATCAGCAATGACCAGAACAGTACAGCCGGAATGGAATGAGTAAATCCCCGGTGATTTCTTATATAAACCGCATTATTTTTTAGTTTTAGCACAGTATCAATGTCTGGTGCTTGGGAGCCGGCAATGGTCGCGATCATCACGGCATGTGCCATTTGTGGATCTGCGCTGACGGCTGGATCTAAAAGCGCAAGTCCCCCAAGAGAAATGCCCATTACTACATGAGTACCAGTATCCAATTGATTACCTCCTAGTTGTCATGCTTAGGAACAATCATACAAAGTATACGTCATCATTCAAGACTATGTGCAAAATCACTTTTGCTTTGTCCTGATTTAATGTAACATGTTAACGTATCTACAAACAGTATACAACAAATAAGGTTCTTTTCAGAACGTTAGCCCTTGGTTCAATGAGAAGGAGTATAAATATGAAAGACATTCAAGAAAAGCTGGACCGTAAAGATATTTCGGGCTTTCAGCATGATTTAATTGATTGGTATGAAAAAGAACAACGGACACTTCCATGGCGTGAAAATCAAGATCCATACCGTGTCTGGGTATCAGAAGTGATGCTTCAGCAAACGAGAGTGGATACGGTCATTCCGTACTTCCAGCGGTTTATGGAGCAGTTCCCAACGGTGAAAGATCTTGCTTTAGCTGATGAAGAAAAGGTCATGAAAGCATGGGAAGGTCTTGGCTACTACTCAAGAGTTCGTAATTTACAGGCAGCTGTGAAAGAAGTATATGAATCCTACGGGGGCGTTGTCCCTGATACGAAAGAACAATTTTCAAAGCTGAAAGGTGTAGGCCCGTATACGAGTGGTGCTGTGCTGAGCATCGCCTATAACAAGCCGTATCCTGCGGTAGACGGCAACGTCATGAGGGTCATTTCCCGTATTTTATCCATATGGGATGATATTGCCAAACCAAAAACGAGAAACATGTTCGAATTTGCTGTCGATCAGCTCATTTCCCGGGAAAAGCCGTCACAATTCAACCAAGGGCTCATGGAGCTAGGTGCACTCATCTGTACCCCAACTTCCCCGGCATGCCTCATTTGCCCTGTCAACATGCATTGCTCGGCACTCGAGGAAGGCGTCCAGCATGAGCTGCCAGTGAAAAGTAAAAAGAAAAAGCCAACTGCTAAATCAATGGCAGCAGCAGTGTTATTTGACGACACAGGTCACCTATATATTCATAAGCGGCCAAGTACAGGCCTCCTTGCGAATTTATGGGAATTCCCTAACGTGGAAACAACGAAGGGAAGAAAAACGGAAAAAGAGCAGCTGATTGAGTTCTTAAAAGAGGAGGCAGGTGTACAAGCGGAGCTTGGTGATTTAGAAGGCACCATCCAGCATGTATTTACCCATCTCATCTGGAATATTTCCGTTTTCTTTGGACGTGTGACATCTGTATCAGATGACACTGCGTTAAAAAAAGTCACAATAGAAGAATTTGAGGCATATGCTTTGCCAGTCTCACATCAAAAAATATGGAAGATGGCACTCGAGCAGCCTAGTCGTATTTAACCGTCGTACCATGGGTATAATCGGCTTCATTTCGGTGCAGGCCTCCGCGGCTTTCGATTTCAGAAATGATTTCTCGATACTTCGATTGCCCTTCTTCGTTTAAATAAGGTAAAATTTGTTGGAAAGCATGATGAAAGTAAGCAAGCTCGGTATCTTTCCATTGGTCCTTGGACATCATGCCAAGCTGGCTTAAATCGCGTCCTACATACATGAATGCAACCTCCTAATAGGAATTTTCCTATTAGTGTGAAGCGAATGGACGAAAACTATTCAAATCAGGAGATGAACCATAATGAACAAGCGTAAATGTGCATTAATTACAGGCAGCAGTAGAGGGGTTGGGAAAGAAGTGGCCCTTCGTCTGGCTGAAAAAGGATATGACATTGTCATTAACTACGCGAGAAGCAAAAAAGCAGCAATTGAAACAGCGGAAGAAATTGAAGCGATGGGTGTCAAAACGTTGGTGGTCAAAGCCAATGTCGGACAACCTGAGAAAATCAAAGACATGTTTCAGCAAATCGACGAAACCTTTGGCCGTTTAGATGTATTTGTTAACAATGCGGCTTCTGGTGTTCAGCGCCCCATCATGGACCTTGAAGAAAATCATTGGGACTGGACCATGAATATCAATGCGAAAGCCTTATTGTTCTGCGGACAAGAAGCAGCAAAATTAATGGAGAAAAACGGCGGCGGACATATTGTCAGCATTAGCTCACTAGGCTCTATCCGCTACCTTGAAAATTACACAGTGGTTGGCGTATCTAAGGCAGCACTAGAAGCATTGACACGCTACTTATCCGTTGAGCTGTCACCAAAGAATATCGTCGTGAATGCAGTATCAGGCGGCGCTATCGATACAGATGCATTAAAGCATTTCCCAAACCGTGAAGAGTTATTAGAAGATGCGAAGAAAAATACACCAGCTGGCCGAATGGTGGAGATTAAAGACATGGTCGACAGTGTGGAATTCCTTGTATCAGGCAAGGCAGATATGATTAGAGGACAGACCATTATAGTGGATGGCGGACGTTCTCTGCTTGTTTAAAAAATCATGAATAGGATGTACACCTTCTGCACAAAATAATGTGCGTGGAGGTGATAATGATGGATAAACAACAAAACAAAACAAACGCACAACAAGTGAAAAAACAAAACCAAGCTGCTGCACAAGGTGGTCAATATGGCACTGAATTTGCTAGTGAGACTGACGCACAGCACGTAAAAAAATACAACCAAAAAGCTGAGCAAAACAAACAACAAAACAGCTAATCACTGAAACAGAGGAAAGCACTTCATCTACGAATGAAGTGCTTTTCTTTTTGCCTGTCACCACTATCCGACAAAACCTGTAAAACCTCTACATAAACAGTCAAAGGACTTCTTCATTCTTTCAAGAAATGGTATAGATACAAAAAGTCGATTCGAATGAAAGGGAGGAGTTAGATGTCTAATTTTGACCAGCTTGTCAGGGAACAAATGCAGCTCATGGATCAACTGCTTGATGTACAAGGTGAACTCGATTTGTATGTAGAGACCGAAAAACGAATGTTGCAAGGTGAAAAAAAGGAAGAGCTGCATCGGCTTCATGATCAAATTAAACAGAAACGAGAGGAACTGCGAAAAGTCCAAACATTATTTACAAAGCAGACAGAACAGGTCATCAATTCATATAAACAAATGGAGAAGAGCTCAACCGTGATGTAAGGGGGTGTGCCGTTCAAGTGGGTTGAATGGCTTTTTCATTTCATTTTTTACTTATGTAACGGTATAATATAATAGAGACATGTTTAGTTGGGAAATTAGGTCTTTGGACTGTTAGGTTTGTTTGTTATAGAAAGTAGGGGAGAAAATATGGGCTATCCCAAGGAAGGAGAAACCATCCAAATTCAAAGCTATAAACATAATGGCTTGATCCACAGGATTTGGAATGAAACCACCATTCTGAAAGCAACGGAATTGTGTATCATTGGGGCAAATGACCGCACAATGGTGACTGAATCCGATGGCCGCACATGGATGACGAGAGAACCGGCTATTTGCTATTTTCATGCAAAACAATGGTTTAATGTCATTGGGATGCTTAGAGATGATGGCGTATATTATTACTGCAACATTAGCTCTCCTTTTGCGACAGACGAAGAGGCAATTAAGTATATTGATTACGATTTAGATGTCAAAGTCTTTCCGGACATGACGTATAATATTTTGGATGAGGATGAGTATGCAGATCATAAGAGACAGATGAATTATCCAAAAGAAATCGATAGTATCTTAAGAGAGCATCTAAATACATTACTGCATTGGATTCACCAGCGGAAAGGGCCATTTGCTCCAGAATTTGTAGATATGTGGTATGAACGTTTTTTACGTTATACAAAATAAGCAAGAGCAGCAAAAACCTGTTTGGCTTTTTATGAGCTAACAGGTTTTTGACTGCTTGCGGATAAGAGGCACTGATAGATTGGGAAGGAGATTTACATGGGGGTCATTAAACGCTACATGGCTTTTGTTACACCGTATAAAAAACAGATTGCATTGACAATGGTAATCGGAATGATCAAATTCTCGATTCCCTTAACCTTGCCTCTGCTCTTAAAGTATGTCATTGATGATGTCATTCAAGGTTCTGGATCGGCTGAAGAAAAAACATCCACTCTCTTTATTATTATGGGAATCATGCTTGTATTATTTTTAGTAATGAGACCGCCTGTTGAGTACTACAGACAATACTATGCGCAGTGGACAGGCAGTAAAGTATTATTTGATATTCGGGAAAAACTGTTCTCGCACATTCAAAAGCTAAGCCTTCGTTATTACGCCAACACGAGAACAGGGGAAATTATTTCAAGGGTGATCAACGATGTGGAGCAGACAAAGGAATTTGTCATCACAGGTCTGATGAACATTTGGCTTGATTTGATGACCGTCCTGATTGTGATAGCTATTATGTGTACACTCGATCTCAAGCTCACCATCGTGTCTGTCATTATTTTTCCTCTATATGCGTTAGCTGTGAAGTATTTTTACGGACGACTTCGCAAGTTGACAAAAGAGCGGTCGCAGGCACTGGCTGAGGTGCAAGGACATCTCCATGAGCGAGTTCAAGGAATGCCCGTCATTCGCAGCTTTGCGATTGAGGAGTACGAACAAGAGAATTTTCACGATGAAAATCAAAATTTCTTAAACAAAGCGATCAACCACACGAATTGGAATGCCAAAACATTCGCAGTCGTCAATACCATCACAGACATTGCGCCGCTGCTCATCATTGCATTTGCTGGTTACACTGTGATTAACGGATCGCTTTCAATTGGGACAATGATTGCGTTTGTCGGCTACATTGACCGGATGTACAACCCAATTCGCCGACTCATTAACTCATCAACGACTTTAACCCAGTCAGTGGCGTCAATGGATCGTATTTTTGAGTTTATTGATGAGCCGTATGAGGTAACAGACCGGCCAAATGCAAAAGAAGCCAATCATTTAAAAGGAGAGGTAGAATTTAAAAATGTGTCCTTCCGTTATGAACATACGCAGGAAGAGATTTTACACAATATCTCCTTAAAAGTAGAAAAAGGACAAACCGTTGCGCTTGTAGGCATGAGCGGTGGAGGGAAGTCTACACTCGTCAGCTTAATTCCTAGATTTTATGATGTCACAAGCGGGTCACTTGAAATTGACGGCATTGATATTAAAGAGTACAAAGCAAGAAGCCTTCGAAATCAAGTTGGAATGGTGCTCCAGGATACATTCTTATTCAGTGACACAATTAAAGAAAATATCGCTGTTGGAGACCCGGAAGCATCCTTTGAGAACATTGTGTCGGCTGCCAAAGCGGCGAATGCCCATGAGTTCATCATGTCTCTTCCTGAAGGATATGACACCAAGGTAGGAGAACGGGGCGTGAAGCTGTCAGGCGGTCAAAAACAACGGATTTCAATTGCGAGGGTATTTCTCAAAAATCCACCCCTCCTCATTTTAGACGAAGCGACATCTGCACTTGATTTAGAAAGTGAGCATTATATTCAAGAAGCGATGCAAAAGCTGGCAAAGGACCGCACAACCTTTATTGTCGCGCACCGTTTATCGACGATTACACATGCCGATCAAATTGTGGTCATGGAAAAAGGCGAGATTGTGGAAAAAGGAACACACGAAGAATTAATGAACCGAGACAGCCACTATCGCCATCTATTTACCATTCAAACATTAAATTAGTAGAAGCCTATCCGATTCTAGCGGATAGGCTTTTTTATGCTTGTCAAAAACATGACATATTTCCCAGCTTGTCTCAATACAATTTTAAAAAGTATGACGGGGTGGTGAATATGTGAAAGAACAAGAAGTGTTGCTAGATGTCAAACAGCTGTCCATTGCCTTTCAGCAAAAAAAGCAGAGAGTGCCGATCGTCCATGATATATCTTTCTCTATTCAAAAAGGAGAAACCTTAGGCATTGTTGGTGAATCTGGCTGCGGGAAAAGTATGACTTCGATGTCTTTAATGGGACTGAATCAGCAAACAGAAACAACAGGTGACATACAATTTGAAGGTCAAAACCTGCTGTCACTTTCGGAGAAACAGTGGCGAGAGATCAGAGGAAATGACATTTCGATGATTTTCCAAGAACCTATGACCTCCCTCAATCCTTTAATGACCATCGGCAAGCAAATGACAGAAGCTCTTTTCACACATCAAGCCATCAGCCAAAAAGAAGCAAAAGTGAAGGCGGTAGATTTGCTTCAAACGGTAGGCTTGAAACAAGCAGCATCGTTACTTAAAAAATATCCCCATGAATTATCGGGCGGCATGCGTCAGCGTGTCATGATTGCGATGGCGATGCTATGTCACCCAAAGCTCATGATTGCCGATGAACCGACGACTGCACTTGATGTCACCATCCAAGCACAAATTCTTCGTTTGCTCAAAAAGTTAAACGAAGAGATGGACACCGCTATTTTATTTATTACCCACGATCTAGGTGTCGTGCGGCAAATATGCCAGCGTGTCATGATTATGTATGCCGGTCGAATCGTAGAAGAAGGAACTGTTGACCGTATTTTTCAAAAACCTCTGCATCCCTACACAAAAGGCCTTTTCGCCTCTGTTCCATCATTTAAAGAAAAAAAAGAAAAGCTCATCTCTATTGCGGGTCATGTACCCAAACCCGGTGCCATCCAATCAGGCTGTCAATTTGCACCACGCTGTCCACATCAAATGGCACAATGTCTTGAAAAAGACCCAGCCTTACAATCCATTGAACAGTATCACCGCGTCGCATGTTTTCTAATGGAAGGAGGAGAAGGCACTGAGTCACCCACTCTTGCAAGTGAATCAGCTGACAAAGCGTTATGACACATCGGCATTTTTTTCTAAAGACAAACATACGAAATTGGCTTTAAATCAAGTATCCTTTCATGTGAATGAAGGGGAAACGCTCGGCATTGTTGGTGAATCTGGCTGCGGGAAATCAACGCTTGGCAAAAGCCTAATGAGATTAATTGAACCGACTTCTGGTTCTATTCGAATGAAAGGACAAGAAGTAACCCTTCTGAAAGAACGAGAGATGCGTTCCTTAAGAAAAGACATTCAAATGATCTTTCAAGATCCATACGCTTCCTTAAATCCACGAATGAAAATCAAAGATATTTTAGAAGAACCGCTGATCGTCCATAAACATGGAACGAAAGCAGAAAGGCAAAAGCGGGTAAAAGAGATGCTGCACATTGTGGGCTTTGATCCTTCCTTTGGAGACCGCTATGCACACCAATTCAGCGGCGGACAGAGGCAGAGGATTGGGATTGCTAGAGCGCTGATCACTCATCCAAGCCTTGTGATTGCAGATGAACCAGTTTCTGCTTTAGACGTATCCGTTCAAGCACAGATTTTGAATTTAATGCTTGAATTGCAAAAGACGCTTTCTCTTACGTACTTGTTTATTTCTCACGATCTAGGCGTCGTCAAGTATATGAGCGACCGGATTGCCGTCATGTATGCCGGCCGTATTGTCGAAATAGGTCCTGCGGAAGACGTATTTCACAAGCCGCTTCATCCCTATACTTCGCTGCTTCTCAAATCCATTCCACATATGGACCATGTGCTGGAGACGCAGGATGTGGCAGCGGAAGAATCCACGACGGCGACAAGCGGCGGCTGTCCTTTTTATCAAAGATGTCCAAAAAGGTGGGCGCAATGCCTGCAAGCTGTTCCTCCTTTATATGAGGAGGAAACAGATCACGCAGTTGCGTGCTATTTATATCAAAAGGAGGAACACAATGAAGAAGACATGGTTATTCAGTAGTTTCATTTTTGTGCTGGCACTTGCCCTATTTCTAGGGGGCTGTTCGTCTTCACCAACATCCGAAGAAAAAGCCACAAAAGACACTCTCGTCTTCGGCAGAGGAGGAGACTCCACGTCACTTGATCCAATTACAACAACGGAAGGTGAAACCTTCAAGGTCACAGAGAATATGTTTGAAAAGCTTTTGAATTACGGTGAGAAAGACACGACCATCCATCCAGGCCTCGCAACAGAATGGGATGTGGCCAAGGACGGGAAATCGTACACGTTCTACTTAAGAGAAGGTGTGAAGTTTCACGATGGCACAGACTTTAACGCGGAAGCCGTGAAATTCAACTTTGACCGCTGGATGAATGGTGATGCAGAAAAATTTCCCTACTACGGCATGTTTGGCGGCTATAAAAAGGATAAAGGACACGTTATTAAAGACATCATCGTCAAAGGAGAGCATGAAATAGAATTTCAACTAAAACGTCCGCAGGCAACATTCCTGAAAAACATCGCCATGTCACCATTTGGTATTGCCAGTCCTGCGGCTGTTGAAAAAAGCGGCGATGCATTTCGTGAAAATCCAGTTGGTACAGGACCATTCAAGTTTAAAGAGTGGAAGCAAAATGACCGTATCGTCTTAGAAAAGAACGAAGATTACTGGCAAAAAGATAAACCGAAGCTAAATCAAATCATCTTCCGCTCCATTCCAGAAAATTCAGCTCGCTTAAATGCGCTGAAAACAGGCGAGATCGACTTAATGGATGGTGTCAACCCGTCAGATTTAGATGGCATTAAAACGGATAAAGCACTCCAGCTTATTGAAAGACCATCCATGAACGTAGGCTATATCGGGCTGACAGTGACGAGAAAGCCGCTCGATAATAAGCTGGTTCGTCAGGCGCTCAATTATGCTGTCGATAAAGAGTCAATCATTGAGTCGTTTTATGGCGGACTTGCTGAACCAGCGAAAAATCCACTTCCACCGTCATTAGAAGGCTACAATGACGACATTGAGCCATATCCATATGATCCTGAAAAAGCGAAAGAGCTATTGAAAGAGGCAGGCTTTCCTAACGGTTTTCAAATCAAGCTTTGGGCGATGCCTGTACCTCGTCCATATATGCCAGATGGGATGAAGGTAGCCGAAGTCATTCAGTCAAACTTTGAAAAGGTCGGCGTTAAAGCCGAAATCGTCACATATGACTGGGCGACTTATTTAGATAAAGCAAGTAAAGGAGAAGCCGATGCGTTCTTATTAGGATGGACTGGGGACAATGGCGACCCTGATAACTTCATCTATACACTGTTGGATAAAGACAGTATAGGCGGTAACAACTATACATTCTTCAAAAACGATAAAATGCATGACATTCTCATTGAAGCGCAAACAGATACTGATCAAAAGAAACGAAATGAATTGTATCAAAAAGCCCAAGAGATCATTCATGATGAAGCACCTTGGATTCCATTGGTACATTCAATTCCAATGCTTGCAGCATCTAAAGATGTAAAAGGTTACCAGCCGCACCCAACGGGTTCAGAAGCTTTGACGGACGTATATTTCGAATAAGCACATAAGGGAGATGAGCTATCTCCCTTATTCAAACAATGAAAAAGGCGGTGAAAGCTGTTTGTTTGCTTATTGTATGAAGCGAGCAGGAATGCTCATCCCAGTATTGATCGGAATGACCTTGGTCGTGTTTTCGATCATTCGATTTATACCGGGGAATCCAGCACAGGTCATCTTAGGGCAGCGGGCAACAAAAGAAGCAGTAGAGCAATTGACGATCCAGCTTGGTTTAGATCAGCCGTGGTACGTTCAATATGGTCACTACATCCTGGGTCTTTTAAAAGGTGATTTAGGGACTTCCATTCGAACAGGAGCGGCTATTGCCCAGGAAATGAAGCCTTACTTATTCGCTACATTAGAATTGACATTCTTTGCTATGCTGCTGGCGATTATGGTGGGAGTGAATGCAGGAATCATTAGTGCTTGGTTTAAACATTCTTTCTTTGATTATGTTGCGATGTTTATTGCTCTCATTGGGGTGTCCATGCCGATTTTCTGGTTAGGCTTAATGGGACAGTGGCTGTTCTCAATCGAATTAGGAATTTTGCCGACAACTGGGAGAGAAAACGTTAGAAATCCAGTGGACTCGATCACCTATATTCATACGCTGGACACGCTTTTGCAAGGAAGGTTTGATCAATTCATTGACAGCATCAAGCATTTGATTTTACCAAGTACCGCTCTTGCAACCATTCCGGCTGCGATAATTGCGAGGATTACGAGGGCTAGTATGCTGGAGGTGCTTCATTCCGATTTTATTCGAACGGCAAAAGCAAAAGGGGTACGTTCGTTTTTTATCATTTATCAGCATGGGCTGAAAAATGCGCTCATTCCGATTTTGACTATTATCGGCCTTCAGACAGGTCTCCTGCTGGGTGGGGCCATTTTAACCGAAACCATTTTTGCTTGGCCGGGAATTGGGCGGTATATATACGATGCGATCAGCTATCGTGATTATCCAGTCATTCAAACAGGCATTCTCGTTGTTGCGCTCATATTTGTGTTGATCAATTTCATTGTGGACATCTTGTATGCAGTCATTGATCCAAGAATTAAATACTAGAGAAGGGAGAGTGACAACATGGAAGCACAAAAAGAGCGTCAAGCTCCTATATCAAAAGAAGAACGCTCTCAATCACTGATTCTTGAATCGATGAAGCAATTCTTTCAGCATAAGCTGGCGGTCATTGGCAGTGTGATTGTCTTTTTATTTCTCATTCTAGCGATCTTCGCACCGCTCCTTGCTCCGTATGGAATCAATGAGCAGTCACTTGGTGAACGGTTTAGTGCGCCTTCAGCTGCACACTGGTTTGGTACGGATGATTTCGGCAGAGACATATTTTCAAGAGTTGTGCATGGAGCACGGATCTCATTATGGGTAGGTTTCTTTTCGGTTCTCGGCTCTGTCATTTTAGGCACACTGCTTGGATTGATGGCGGGCTACGGCGGCAGATGGCTGGATGCTGTGATCTCGAGATTATTTGATATTTTACTTGCCTTTCCTAGCATTCTATTAGCAATTGCGATCGTCTCCATCTTAGGCCCATCCTTACAAAATGCGCTTATTGCCATAGCGATTATTAACGTCCCGACCTTTGGGCGGCTGGTTCGTTCAAAGGTGCTGAGTATTAAACAAGAAGAATACGTCCTAGCAGCAAAAGCAGTCGGCATGTCACACCGCCGCATCGTCCTCCGTCACATTCTGCCAAATAGTATGGTGCCGGTGATCGTTCAGGCGACCCTTGCGATCGGAACGGCCATCATCGAAGCGGCAGCTTTGGGCTTTTTAGGATTGGGTGCACAAGCGCCAAGTCCAGAGTGGGGGAAAATGCTCGCAGATGCGAGACCTTATCTCGTGCAAGCACCATGGACTTTATTCTTTCCAGGGGTTGCGATCATGCTGACGGTTCTTGGCTTTAATTTGATGGGAGATGGATTAAGGGACACCCTTGATCCTAAAATGAAGAAAATAAAATAAGACCGATTCTTAGAATCGGTCTCAGCGTGTAGACAAACGCTCGCATTCGGTGTCAGTCCTGCGTGCCGGTGCTCACGAATCTTAAATTCGCTCCGCGCCGGTACTCGTCCTTCTTAGACTGCAAAGGTTTTCATGTCACGCTGAAAAGAAGACAAAGGGCTAAAATAAAGTTCATTTTAGCCCTTTGTCAACAATCTGAGACCGATTTTGGAATCGGTCTTTTCTGTTTATGCTTCTTTTTCTTCAGTTTCGATCTCGCTATCTTTTGGGTGATACGTTTGGAAGCTGGTAATCAACGTATCTAAATGCTCCAATTCATCACGGTATTCAATGATGCTGGACATCACATTCAGCATATTATAATCGAGTAAGTCGCTTTCTTGGTTTTGCTGATGCTGAATAAATGATTTCGTTAATGTTTCAAGACGAAGAGAGCATTCATTTTGAAATTCATCGTCATGTGGCTTCATTTTTCCAACAAACTTCATTAAGGTGCGCTCATGCCAATAGAGTAAATAATCAATCTCATCGGTTAAGCTTTCCCTGAAATGCTCTGGCATCAAATGAATTTCATTTTCTAATTTATGAAGCTTTTTCAGTAAGTACAGAGCTCGATTAGACGTCATAATTGCCTGTCTGAACAAAACCAGCTTTCTTGATTTGACATAGGTGGTTTTCTTTAAATAGCTTCGTTCTTCTTTGTATAACAAGTAAATGTGATCTAATTTGATCATACGTTCTTTTATTTGATCGATGTCATCCTTTAAAATGGAATGATCTGTAGACTGTCTGGAGCTCAGACGGATCCATTTTAAAATCTCCTCCGTATTTTCCATAATGTGATGAACCAGCTTTGTTTCATACTTTGGCGGCAGAAAAATGAGATTCACTAAAAATGAAGAAAGCACGCCTAATACCACAGTAGCAGTTCGAATTAAGGCAAAGGAAAGGAAATGATCCCCTGCACTTTCTAAAATGGCGATGACGGTTACAAGTGCAATCGGAATCGTATGTTCAATCTTCAGCTTTAAATTAATGGCGATGACCATAACGGCGGTTAACCCGATAATAACAGGTCCTGTGCCAAAAAGCAGACCGAACGTAATGGCAAGTGCTGCTCCAATAATATTGGCTTGCACTTGATCAACAATTGTTAAAAATGATCGATAAATAGATGGCTGGATAGCAAATACAGCTGCAATTCCCGCAAAGACGGGCGTCGGCAACCCAAGCCATGTTGCCAGGTAAAGCGCGAGTACAATGGCAATACCAGTTTTTAAAATACGGGCTCCAAGTTTCATTGGTTTTGTCCCTGCATTCCTTTCTTTTTGATAATAGATGACCACTCGTCATATATCATACATATTTTGATGAAACAACTAAGTAATATACAGCGGTCTTCCGAAATATTCAAGTGCTTTTTGAAAGTTCATGAAAACATCAAAAGAAGGTATTGAGAAAAAATGTAACAGATTCGCTCGCTTTTGACAATCAAGAGCTGGTAAATAAAAAAACAGACGCACAAATTCACGTCTGTTTTTCACTCAATTATGATTGTTTCAGCTGTTCAAACGCATAATCAACCGCTTGCAGCGTCTCAGAAATATCTTTTTCAGTGTGTGCGATGGTTAAGAACCAAGCCTCGTATTTAGAAGGGGCAAGATTAATGCCTTGTGCGAGCATCAATTTGAAGAAGCGGGCGAACATCTCGCCATCCGTATTTTCAGCCTGCTCGTAGTTCACAATCGTTTCCTTTGTAAAATAAATCGTGAGAGCACCTTTTAAGCGGTTCACTGTAATATCTACTTGATGTTTTTTCGCATGGGCTAAAATTCCTTCTTCTAACATTGCGCCGAGCTGATCGAGACGCTCGTAGACTCCGTCTTCTTTAAGCACTTCCAAGCATGCAATCCCAGAAAGAATAGAGGCGGGATTTCCCGCCATCGTACCAGCTTGATAGGCTGGCCCAAGGGGAGCGACTTGCTCCATAATTTCTTTTTTGCCGCCATAAGCGCCGATTGGAAGACCGCCGCCAATAATTTTACCTAATGCAGTGAGGTCAGGTTTTACTTGAAGCAAGTCTTGTGCACCGCCATACATAAAGCGGAAAGCGGTAATCACTTCGTCATAGATGACAAGTGCGCCTTTTTCATGAGTCAGGTCATTGACCTGTTGCAAGAAGCCGTCTTTAGGCTCCACGATGCCAAAGTTTCCGACAATGGGCTCAACAAGAACAGCTGCTACTTCATCGCCCCAACGATCTAGTGCTTCTTTATAGCTGTCGATATCGTTAAATGGAACGGTAATGACTTCATTGGCGATGCTTTTAGGAACGCCCGCTGAATCTGGCGTTCCTAAAGTGGAAGGGCCAGAGCCAGCTGCAACTAGCACAAGATCAGAATGACCGTGATAACATCCGGCAAATTTAATGATCTTTGTTCTGCCTGTATAAGCGCGGGCCACACGAATGGTGGTCATTACAGCCTCCGTACCTGAATTGACAAAACGAACTTTATCCAATGCAGGCATTGCTTCTTTCAACATTTTCGCAAAAGTGACTTCATGCTTCGTTGGTGTTCCATAAAGGACACCCGTCTCGGCTGCTTTCGTGATGGCTTTTGTAATATGAGGATGAGCATGTCCCGTAATAATTGGACCGTATGCTGCCAAATAGTCGATATAACGGTTTCCGTCAACATCCCAAAAATAAGCGCCTTCTCCTTTTTCCATTGCAACGGGTGACCCGCCGCCTACTGCCTTATATGAACGAGATGGGCTGTTAACCCCTCCAACAATATGCTCCAGTGCCTCTTGATGTAATTTTTCTGATTCTGTGAATTTCATAAATAGCCTCCTGTCTCAACGTAACACGTCGTCTAACATTATTTTAACATGCCGATGCAAGCGTCCTTAGTTGAATATTCTCTCGAAATTGGATAGGCTAATGAAAAAATAGGTTGGAGGGATTGTGTCATGACAATCGAAGTGGGGCAGCAAGTGCCGGATATTGAATTAACAGGTGATAATGGAGAGAAAGTAAAGCTTTCTGATTTTAGAGGAAAACATATTGTCCTTTATTTTTACCCAAAAGATATGACGCCAGGCTGTACAACCGAGGCCTGTGATTTCCGTGACCGCCATCAGAGCTTTGCGGAATTAGATGCTGTCATCATTGGCGTAAGCCCAGACAGTCAGGACAAGCACCAAAAGTTTAAAGAAAAACATGATTTACCGTTCCTGCTTCTTGTAGATGACGAGCAAAAGTTGTCCGAAGCTTTCGGTGTATGGAAGCTGAAAAAGAACTTCGGCAAAGAATACATGGGAATTGAACGTTCCACATTTCTTATTAATAAAGAAGGAACGCTTGTAAAAGAATGGCGCAAAGTAAAGGTGAAAGATCATGTAGAAGAAGCGCTTGAGGAACTGAAAGCTCACGCTTAATAGGATGATAAGATGAGATCGGCAGATGTGCCGGTCTTTTTTGTAAAGAAGAATAGGTAAAAAAGAGGATTGTAATTGACAAAGTTTCGGCTCTGGGGGTACACTATTTATAAAGATTATAATATAAGAATATTTTTGAAGAGAGGTGCATGATGAAATGGCTGCTCACGAACTAAAAGACGCTTTAGACGCTCTAAAAGAAACTGGTGTTCGAATTACTCCGCAGCGCCATGCCATCTTGGAGTTTCTCGTAAATTCTATGACTCACCCAACCGCGGACGATATATATAAAGCACTTGAAGGGAAATTTCCGAATATGAGTGTAGCAACGGTTTACAACAATTTACGAGTATTCCGGGAATCTGGATTAGTAAAAGAATTAACGTATGGGGACTCCTCAAGCCGATTTGATTTTGCGACATCTGATCATTACCATGCAATTTGTGAAAACTGCGGAAAGATCGTTGACTTTCACTATCCTGGCCTTGATGAAGTAGAACAGCTTGCATCCCATGTGACAGGCTTTAAAGTGAGCCATCATCGCTTGGAGATCTATGGAATCTGTCAAGAATGTGCGAAAAAAGAAAATCATTAATGAAAAAGCTGACCAGTTGAATGGTCAGCTTATTTTTATGACTTTTTTCGATTGTAGGATTCATCAAACTCTTTACCCTCTAACGCCCGGTCCAGTGTAAGGGGCTCTCTGCAATGCATGCACATATCCACTCGTCCAAGCACCTTCGTTTCCTTCTCGCACCCTGGACACACAACTCGTACCGCCTTTGTAGAAAGCATACCGATCCAAAAGTAAACGGCTGTACTTAATCCAATCGATAAGACGCCAAGTAGCATAAAGAAAGTCGACAGCCAGATCGATTCCTTGAAGAACACACCGATATACATGATCAGAAAACCAACAAAAACCAAACTAAGTGCAAATGTTCTGATTTTATTAATCTTACTGGAGTATTTCGCCATCCCTAGTCCCCCTTATCTCCAATATAGCACATTTTACCTTTCTGTTTGAATTAGTTATAGAGTTTTGTGAATAAATTGCTTATAATGATGCAATGATCTTTTTTCATGTATTGAAGGAATTTTGATTCTATGAGGAGAAATACATAGCATTAGAGAAGAACCTTACACCCGAGTATTGGAGGAATCACTATGGAAAATCTTCTCCGTCCTATTTATCAAGAGAGAGCAAGCCACCCGGATACATTAGCTGTGATTATAGTAGAAAGAAGACATAAAGTATCTTCTGAAACAGATAACTTTGATGCCGCACTTTTAGTCATCGTAAAAGAAGCGGAAGAGCCATTATTTATCAAACACTATGAATCCGATCACCAAACAGCTTCTTTAAATGTCGTCACAGACGATCAGCTTAAAGAATGGATTACCCTCGGCACCAATCGCCGAATCATTGATTGGATTTTGAATGGAAAAGTTTTGTTTGATCGAAATGAATATATTTTCAACTTGATTGATGAATTGAGTACATTCCCGTTTTCAAACCGTAAGCTCAAAATTGGTTTGGAATATGGTAAGCTCATTCGCAGATATATAGAAGGAAAAGCATTTTTTGAATCAAATCAATTCCTTGATGCATATAATTCCATTGTGCATGCCCTGCATCATTTGGCACGGATTGAAGTGATTGATAAAGGCTTCCACCCAGAAGTGACCGTTTGGAACCAAGTGCGTCATATGGAGCCTGAAGTATATAAACTTTATTCAGAACTAATTGAAAGCCATGAAAGTCTGCATAAGCGGTTAGAATTGTTATTCTTAGCGAATGATTTTTTAATCCATTCAAAAGCAGAAATTGGAGCCGCTCATTTGCGTCATGTCATGGAGCAGCAAGATATTTGGCTTTTTGGCGAGCTTCTTGCACATCCTGACCTCAAACATTTCACGCCTGACCTTAGCATCATGATTGATTTCTTTGTGGAAAAAGGAATTGTTCAGGTGGAGCCAATTGAGACAAAGGGGCAAAAAATCTATCATCGAGGATATTTTGTGAAAAAAGATATTGACGCATGAATATTATGATGGTATATTATTAAACGTCGCTAACGAGCAACCGAGTTGCTTTGAAAGAAAAGCTGACAAAAAGAAATCCCGAAAAACACTTGACGCACAAGGTGCTCAAATGTTATATTAAGAAAGTCGCTTCCGAGCGATAACGAAAATGATCTTTGAAAACTAAACAAGACAAAACGTACCTGTTAATTCGAGTTTTAATAAAAAAATCCTATGAAACATCATAGGTAGTCAGTCAAACTGACGAGACAGGAAATGATCACATGCTAAGTTCGCTACATCGTGTAGCAACGCATGTGTGATATGCATCCTGCATACCTCGGAGAGTTTGATCCTGGCTCAGGACGAACGCTGGCGGCGTGCCTAATACATGCAAGTCGAGCGGACAGAAGGGAGCTTGCTCCCGGATGTTAGCGGCGGACGGGTGAGTAACACGTGGGTAACCTGCCTGTAAGACTGGGATAACTCCGGGAAACCGGAGCTAATACCGGATAGTTCCTTGAACCGCATGGTTCAAGGATGAAAGACGGTTTCGGCTGTCACTTACAGATGGACCCGCGGCGCATTAGCTAGTTGGTGAGGTAACGGCTCACCAAGGCGACGATGCGTAGCCGACCTGAGAGGGTGATCGGCCACACTGGGACTGAGACACGGCCCAGACTCCTACGGGAGGCAGCAGTAGGGAATCTTCCGCAATGGACGAAAGTCTGACGGAGCAACGCCGCGTGAGTGATGAAGGTTTTCGGATCGTAAAGCTCTGTTGTTAGGGAAGAACAAGTGCAAGAGTAACTGCTTGCACCATGACGGTACCTAACCAGAAAGCCACGGCTAACTACGTGCCAGCAGCCGCGGTAATACGTAGGTGGCAAGCGTTGTCCGGAATTATTGGGCGTAAAGGGCTCGCAGGCGGTTTCTTAAGTCTGATGTGAAAGCCCCCGGCTCAACCGGGGAGGGTCATTGGAAACTGGGAAACTTGAGTGCAGAAGAGGAGAGTGGAATTCCACGTGTAGCGGTGAAATGCGTAGAGATGTGGAGGAACACCAGTGGCGAAGGCGACTCTCTGGTCTGTAACTGACGCTGAGGAGCGAAAGCGTGGGGAGCGAACAGGATTAGATACCCTGGTAGTCCACGCCGTAAACGATGAGTGCTAAGTGTTAGGGGGTTTCCGCCCCTTAGTGCTGCAGCTAACGCATTAAGCACTCCGCCTGGGGAGTACGGTCGCAAGACTGAAACTCAAAGGAATTGACGGGGGCCCGCACAAGCGGTGGAGCATGTGGTTTAATTCGAAGCAACGCGAAGAACCTTACCAGGTCTTGACATCCTCTGACAACCCTAGAGATAGGGCTTTCCCTTCGGGGACAGAGTGACAGGTGGTGCATGGTTGTCGTCAGCTCGTGTCGTGAGATGTTGGGTTAAGTCCCGCAACGAGCGCAACCCTTGATCTTAGTTGCCAGCATTCAGTTGGGCACTCTAAGGTGACTGCCGGTGACAAACCGGAGGAAGGTGGGGATGACGTCAAATCATCATGCCCCTTATGACCTGGGCTACACACGTGCTACAATGGACAGAACAAAGGGCTGCGAGACCGCAAGGTTTAGCCAATCCCACAAATCTGTTCTCAGTTCGGATCGCAGTCTGCAACTCGACTGCGTGAAGCTGGAATCGCTAGTAATCGCGGATCAGCATGCCGCGGTGAATACGTTCCCGGGCCTTGTACACACCGCCCGTCACACCACGAGAGTTTGCAACACCCGAAGTCGGTGAGGTAACCTTTATGGAGCCAGCCGCCGAAGGTGGGGCAGATGATTGGGGTGAAGTCGTAACAAGGTAGCCGTATCGGAAGGTGCGGCTGGATCACCTCCTTTCTAAGGATATATGGAGCAGTGTGCGTTTTGGTCTTGTTTAGTTTTGAAGGATCATTCCTTCAAAACATGTCTCTAGCGAGACAGGATTGTTCTTTGAAAACTAGATAACAATAAGTAATACATTCACATTGAATGCAATGCAAAGTTCATCACACATAGTGATTCTTTCTAGAGTAAGAAATGGTTAAGTTAGAAAGGGCGCACGGTGGATGCCTTGGCACTAGGAGCCGATGAAGGACGGGACGAACACCGATATGCTTCGGGGAGCTGTAAGCAAGCTTTGATCCGGAGATTTCCGAATGGGGAAACCCACTGCTCGTAATGGAGTAGTATCCATACTTGAATACATAGAGTATGAGAAGGCATACCCGGGGAACTGAAACATCTAAGTACCCGGAGGAAGAGAAAGCAAATGCGATTCCCTGAGTAGCGGCGAGCGAAACGGGAACAGCCCAAACCAAGAGGCTTGCCTCTTGGGGTTGTAGGACACTCTATATGGAGTTACAAAGGAATGATATAAGCGAAGAGGTCTGGAAAGGCCCGCCAGAGAAGGTAACAGCCCTGTAACTGAAATGTCATTCTCTCCAGAGTGGATCCTGAGTACGGCGGAACACGTGAAATTCCGTCGGAATCCGGGAGGACCATCTCCCAAGGCTAAATACTCCCTAGTGACCGATAGTGAACCAGTACCGTGAGGGAAAGGTGAAAAGCACCCCGGAAGGGGAGTGAAATAGATCCTGAAACCGTGTGCCTACAAGTAGTCAGAGCCCGTTAACGGGTGATGGCGTGCCTTTTGTAGAATGAACCGGCGAGTTACGATCCCGTGCAAGGTTAAGCAGAAGATGCGGAGCCGCAGCGAAAGCGAGTCTGAATAGGGCGCATGAGTACGTGGTCGTAGACCCGAAACCAGGTGATCTACCCATGTCCAGGGTGAAGTTCAGGTAACACTGAATGGAGGCCCGAACCCACGCACGTTGAAAAGTGCGGGGATGAGGTGTGGGTAGGGGTGAAATGCCAATCGAACCTGGAGATAGCTGGTTCTCTCCGAAATAGCTTTAGGGCTAGCCTCAAGGTAAGAGTCTCGGAGGTAGAGCACTGATTGGACTAGGGGCCCCTACCGGGTTACCGAATTCAGTCAAACTCCGAATGCCGATGACTTATCCTTGGGAGTCAGACTGCGAGTGATAAGATCCGTAGTCGAAAGGGAAACAGCCCAGACCGCCAGCTAAGGTCCCAAAGTATACGTTAAGTGGAAAAGGATGTGGAGTTGCTTAGACAACCAGGATGTTGGCTTAGAAGCAGCCACCATTTAAAGAGTGCGTAATAGCTCACTGGTCGAGTGACTCTGCGCCGAAAATGTACCGGGGCTAAACGTATCACCGAAGCTGCGGACTGTTCTTACGAACAGTGGTAGGAGAGCGTTCTAAGGGCTGTGAAGCCAGACCGGAAGGACTGGTGGAGCGCTTAGAAGTGAGAATGCCGGTATGAGTAGCGAAAGACGGGTGAGAATCCCGTCCACCGAATGCCTAAGGTTTCCTGAGGAAGGCTCGTCCGCTCAGGGTTAGTCGGGACCTAAGCCGAGGCCGAAAGGCGTAGGCGATGGACAACAGGTTGATATTCCTGTACCACCTCCTCACCATTTGAGCAATGGGGGGACGCAGGAGGATAGGGTAAGCGCGGTAATGGATATCCGCGTCCAAGCAGTTAGGCTGGGAAATAGGCAAATCCGTTTCCCGTGAAGGCTGAGCTGTGATGGCGAGCGAAATATAGTAGCGAAGTTCCTGATTCCACACTGCCAAGAAAAGCCTCTAGCGAGGTGAGAGGTGCCCGTACCGCAAACCGACACAGGTAGGCGAGGAGAGAATCCTAAGGTGATCGAGAGAACTCTCGTTAAGGAACTCGGCAAAATGACCCCGTAACTTCGGGAGAAGGGGTGCTTCTTAGGGTGTTAAAGCCCCGAGAAGCCGCAGTGAATAGGCCCAGGCGACTGTTTAGCAAAAACACAGGTCTCTGCGAAGCCGTAAGGCGAAGTATAGGGGCTGACGCCTGCCCGGTGCTGGAAGGTTAAGAGGAGCGCTTAGCGTAAGCGAAGGTGCGAATTGAAGCCCCAGTAAACGGCGGCCGTAACTATAACGGTCCTAAGGTAGCGAAATTCCTTGTCGGGTAAGTTCCGACCCGCACGAAAGGCGCAACGATCTGGGCACTGTCTCAACGAGAGACTCGGTGAAATTATAGTACCTGTGAAGATGCAGGTTACCCGCGACAGGACGGAAAGACCCCGTGGAGCTTTACTGCAGCCTGATATTGAATGTTGGTACAGCTTGTACAGGATAGGTAGGAGCCTTGGAAACCGGAGCGCT
The DNA here is from genome assembly GCF_001857925.1 of Bacillus xiamenensis. NCBI lineage: Bacteria > Bacillati > Bacillota > Bacilli > Caryophanales > Bacillaceae > Bacillus > Bacillus xiamenensis. Next base: position 760,462 of record NZ_CP017786.1, on the reverse strand, counting down.
AGCTTCGGTGGAGGCATCGGTGGGATACTACCCTGGCTGTATTGACCTTCTAACCCGCTGCCCTTATCGGGCAGGGAGACAGTGTCAGGTGGGCAGTTTGACTGGGGCGGTCGCCTCCTAAAATGTAACGGAGGCGCCCAAAGGTTCCCTCAGAATGGTTGGAAATCATTCGCAGAGTGTAAAGGCACAAGGGAGCTTGACTGCGAGACCTACAAGTCGAGCAGGGACGAAAGTCGGGCTTAGTGATCCGGTGGTTCCGCATGGAAGGGCCATCGCTCAACGGATAAAAGCTACCCCGGGGATAACAGGCTTATCTCCCCCAAGAGTCCACATCGACGGGGAGGTTTGGCACCTCGATGTCGGCTCATCGCATCCTGGGGCTGTAGTCGGTCCCAAGGGTTGGGCTGTTCGCCCATTAAAGCGGTACGCGAGCTGGGTTCAGAACGTCGTGAGACAGTTCGGTCCCTATCCGTCGCGGGCGCAGGAAATTTGAGAGGAGCTGTCCTTAGTACGAGAGGACCGGGATGGACGCACCGCTGGTGTACCAGTTGTTCTGCCAAGGGCATCGCTGGGTAGCTATGTGCGGACGGGATAAGTGCTGAAAGCATCTAAGCATGAAGCCCCCCTCAAGATGAGATTTCCCATTCCGCAAGGAAGTAAGATCCCTGAAAGATGATCAGGTTGATAGGTCTGAGGTGGAAGCGTGGTGACACGTGGAGCTGACAGATACTAATAGATCGAGGACTTAACCTATATTTAATGTGAAGCATGAACATTGTTATCTAGTTTTGAGAGAACATTTTTTAAATATCTCTTGATTTATTTTCAATACATAGTATAATATCTTTTGTCACTAAATTGTCTGGTGATGATGGCGAAGAGGTCACACCCGTTCCCATACCGAACACGGAAGTTAAGCTCTTCAGCGCCGATGGTAGTTGGGGGTTTCCCCCTGTGAGAGTAGGACATCGCCAGGCTTTCTTCATTCCGCAGTAGCTCAGTGGTAGAGCTATCGGCTGTTAACCGATCGGTCGTAGGTTCGAATCCTACCTGCGGAGCCAATTTGGAGAGCTGTCCGAGTGGCCGAAGGAGCACGATTGGAAATCGTGTAGGCGGTAACCCCGTCTCAAGGGTTCGAATCCCTTGCTCTCCGCCACAAGATACATATAATAGAGGGCCCGTTGGTCAAGCGGTTAAGACACCGCCCTTTCACGGCGGTAACACGGGTTCGAATCCCGTACGGGTCACCATTTTTATAGAATACATACCAGCATTTTATTCGGAGGATTAGCTCAGCTGGGAGAGCATCTGCCTTACAAGCAGAGGGTCGGCGGTTCGAGCCCGTCATCCTCCACCATATCTCTTATATCGTCGCGGGGTGGAGCAGTTCGGTAGCTCGTCGGGCTCATAACCCGAAGGTCGCAGGTTCAAATCCTGCCCCCGCAACCAAAATTTTTTGTTTATGAATTAGGGAGTACTCATTGAGTGCAGTCAAAATGGTCCGGTAGTTCAGTTGGTTAGAATGCCTGCCTGTCACGCAGGAGGTCGCGGGTTCGAGTCCCGTCCGGACCGCCATTTTTTTAAAAGAATACTTGGCTCGGTAGCTCAGTTGGTAGAGCAACGGACTGAAAATCCGTGTGTCGGCGGTTCGATTCCGTCCCGAGCCACCACTATTTGCCGGTGTAGCTCAATTGGTAGAGCAACTGACTTGTAATCAGTAGGTTGGGGGTTCAAGTCCTCTTGCCGGCACTGTTTTTCAAATGTGGAGGGGTAGCGAAGTGGCTAAACGCGGCGGACTGTAAATCCGCTCCCTCCGGGTTCGGCGGTTCGAATCCGCCCCCCTCCACCATTTTTATTTTCATAGGGGCATAGTTTAACGGTAGAACAGAGGTCTCCAAAACCTCCGGTGTGGGTTCGATTCCTACTGCCCCTGCCAATTATATGATTCATAACATCTATGGCGGTTGTGGCGAAGTGGTTAACGCACCAGATTGTGGCTCTGGCACTCGTGGGTTCGATTCCCATCAATCGCCCCATTTTATTATTGGGCTATAGCCAAGCGGTAAGGCAACGGACTTTGACTCCGTCATGCGTTGGTTCGAATCCAGCTAGCCCAGTTGATATGCGGAAGTAGTTCAGTGGTAGAACACCACCTTGCCAAGGTGGGGGTCGCGGGTTCGAATCCCGTCTTCCGCTCCAATAATGGCGGCATAGCCAAGTGGTAAGGCAGAGGTCTGCAAAACCTTTATCCCCGGTTCAAATCCGGGTGTCGCCTTTTTTGAAAAGACTGCCGGGGTGGTGGAATTGGCAGACACACAGGACTTAAAATCCTGCGGTAGGTGACTACCGTGCCGGTTCAAGTCCGGCCCTCGGCACCATTGTTTTTTTATATAAGTTGCGCTCTTTAATGATCATGCCGGTGTGGCGGAATTGGCAGACGCGCACGACTCAAAATCGTGTTCCTCACGGAGTGCCGGTTCGACCCCGGCCACCGGTATCTATAATCGGTAATTGAATGAATGTACCGTCAATCTAATGCTTCTCCATTGTGGAGAGGCATTTTTTTGTGTTTTAAATTTGCTTTGGTGTTTGCACAGGCAGCATGTAACATCATTCCTAAGAACAGATCATGAGTTTGAATCATCTATCGTCATAGTGAATTGTATTTCATTCTTGAATATTTCAGATAAACAGAAGATCCGTATCCCTTTCTAGAAAGCAAAGTGTTGAAAACTCCTTTAGTTGATCCATCCCATTTGATAATATAAAATTAGCGATCTAAAGAAAGGGCAACTTAATACCCTTGACATGGTTTACAAAATGAAAAGTTATACAGTCCTTCGTTTTAAGTATTCGATTACTTTTCTGTGTAAATCATTCAAGGGATACAGGGATGCATGCTGTGGACAATTATATTCCCTTTGCTAAGCAGGGCCCTTTAGATAGCTGCTTTTATGTATAGGGAAAACTCCACCTCTGGCTGGTATCCCGTCTTTAGGGGGATTTTTAATGAAAAATCAATATAACAATGAAGAATTACTGACAGGCGGGAATGTCTCAAACGTCTATCGTTCGGGAGATACGGTTAGACGGGAATTAAAGCCAGGCAATAGCAACATACACAAATTATTAAAGCATTTGGAGAAAAAGAATTTCAATTATGCCCCAAAGTATTTAGGTATTGATGATGAAGGGAGAGAGATACTCTCTTTTATCGAAGGGGAGGCCGGCAATGATCCTGTAAAAGGCTATATGTGTTCTCATGATGTTTTAAAAGAAATAGCGAAAATGCTAAGACTCTACCACGATGCTGTAAGTGACTTTCCAATATCAGATGATTGGGAACGAATGGACAATACACCTAACCAAACAGAGGTGGTGTGCCATAATGATTTTGCCCTGTACAACATTATTTTTAATCATGGAAAACCTGTAGGAATCATTGATTTTGATGTTGCGGCTCCTGGTCCAAGACTTTGGGATATCGCTTATACACTTTACACTTGTGTCCCTCTTAGTAGATTCATTCGCACCGAGACTGGTAAGCTGGTTCAATATCATTCATTAGAACATGCAGATCCTATAAAATATAGGATTCAATTGTTTTTCGAATCCTATGGTGAGAAAATGGGAGAAAGTTTTTTGGATATGGTGTTGCTGCGCTTAGAGGGGTTATGTAAATACATGAAAGAAAAGCACATGAAGGGGACATAGCTTTTCAGAAAATGATCGCTGAAGGGCATCTTGAACACTATCAAAAGGACATGGAATTCATTCAGGCGCACGGAAAAGAATGGATTTAAGAGCAACCATTTTTTCATGGAGGGTTTGTCTTAGGATTAAATTGAATGTAAAAAAGGCGGCGTTATTCTATTGCAATCTACTACTATATTACGGGTCATCATTCAAGACGAGAGGTCAACACATGATCCGCATTTTAGACAGTACTGTGTACAAAAAGAGCAAGGGCTGCGTAAAGAGGCGCTAAAAGTCCTTGATTCCTTTATTGAAGAAATGAAGAAGAACGATTTTGAAACACAGCGTGTCTTTGTGGAGTGGGGTGTTTGAGTGGATTGAACAGTTTGAGGATGGTCACCATTTGCTTGTGTATCCGTTGGTGAATGGAATTACCCAGCCTGTTCTTCAAAAATGGGTGGATATTGATCCATTGGATGTGAGACCGTATCGCTGGCAAGGTCTGTTTGTGCACCAAGGAGAAGCACTGCCTTATTTATTGAAGGCGGTAGAGCTTGGAGGCGGTGAGGAGCAGCGTGTGATTGTTCAGATTTGTGAAACCTATGTATCGGCGTTGTGGTATTCGTTTCACCATATACATGAAGATCTTTATTTAAGTACCTTTGAGATGGATCAAGAGCGAATTCAGGGCATTCAGGATGTCGTGATGCTGTTACAAGATGAAAGGACACGTACCTATTATCAAAAACAAGCAGATTACTATACGCAGCTTTTATCAGACTGGATTAAATTTCAGCAAACGGAGACAAACAATTTTAGGAATGGTGTGCTGAGCGAGAGAAGTCGTATGAATGGGTGGAGACTTTTTATTATCGCCAATAGATATGATGGATAAACGACAGAAGGTTTCTGTCGTTTTTATATGTCGAGCCATATGCGCTTTATTTCTAAATGATCTGGTCGAAAGTATTTTAGGACATAGACATCTGGGTTGCTGAGTGTTTTCCATTCATTGAATCCTATGTCCGGATCAGCATATTTGAGGAGCAGGCTCATGATATTGCCATGTGTGACAAAGAGGGTATGATCTTCTCCTCTTTTTATTTGTTCGTCAAGAGCCTCTACGATCCGGTTCATGGCTTCCTGCCTGGATTCTCCGCCTTCATACGCGATGGTTAAATCCATAAAAGTGAGCTTTAGCTTTTCATACCAATCGTCCATTGACTTGCTGCTTAACACACGTTCAGAGAGACGCTCATCCGTTTTTATCTTAAGCTGTTTTGCATGGGCAAGAGGCTGGATGGTTTGGATCGCCCGTTTATAAGGACTTGAGATGATCTGATTGAGTTGTATGCTCGAAAAGAACTCGGCGAGTGTGTGTGATTGTGCGATGCCCTGCGGTGTTAAAGCTGCGTTTTTGGATTGTCCATCTGCTTGGCAGTGTCTGACGATATAATAGGTTTTCATGGGATTACACCTTTCATTGAGTAAATAGAGGATAAAAAAATCATCCAGTTTTGGATGAGCATTCACGAAAGTCTAGGTTCATTTGTTTGTATCTGTTTCTTTATAGGGATCAGTGAGCTTGGAGGTCAGGTCTAAATTGAATAAAAAATCATCTAAGGTGTCTGTACCAAAGGGAAGGGTGGAAAAGTTAATTGGGATACAGTCTTCTTGCGTTTCTGAAGTGATCGGTTGTTTGGGCTGCTTTTTTCTCCAGTTCTTAAACAAGCGCATGTATGGCCCCCTTTTCTAAGAAAAAGATGGATTTATACATAATATACGGGGAGAGTTGTCCGAGCGTCAATTGTTTTCTTCAAATGGGTCTATTCAATTTATACGAAAGAAGCCACAGGCAAGTGCGGCTCTTTATGAATATTTACATAGCATGACGTAATGCTTGCAGTAATTTACGTTCGCACCTTAAGTTGTATCGCTTTTTATGGAGTTTCTCCGTTTTAAACCTGCCAATGGCATGGCGAACATCTTGGTGATAAATGATCAGCTCTCTACTTGTTTGCTCATTTAATAACGCTTGAAACCAGCTATATTGTTTCAGATGTACTGCGTTCCTGGAGATATCCTCTTCATCTACCTGTAGAAAAGGGATATACAGAGCAAGGGTAAAGATGTCTAAAATAAAACCCATATCATCTCCTCCTTTCATATGATTCATTACGCTTAGAAAAGAGGAGAGGTTTCATTCAATTGATCTCTAAAAACAATCCCAGTGCATCAACCATTCTTTCGTTTCTTTGTTGTAATAGAAATACATGGTGCCATGATCACCAATCATGAAACGAGGTTTTTCTTCTGAGGCGATTTGCAGCATGAATTCACCTTGCTTTTGATGGGGCGGAGATTGAATATAAGCCCCATATCCGCCGATTTTTGTGAACGAGTAATTAGAGTAGTGTTGAAAGAAGTAGTCTGTTGCTTCTTCACTTTCATTCACTTCTGATAAATCAACGTACGACCAAGCTTCCTCCCAGCACGGGTAGTCTTCTTGTTCACTTTCGCTCCACTGGATTTGAAAGGGTTTGATTCCTTTCACTTCTTCAGAGGTCTCAACGATTTCTAATCCTTCCATTGTTGAATATTCAATGAGCTTCCAGCCTTCACCGTTTTTGGTGATATCAATCGGAAGTGCTTTCTGGTTGAGAAAAATTTGTATCATCTTACATTCATCAAAGCCGTTTATTCCCCCTGGTACTTCTGGTAAATATATTTGCAAAATGGGAATCATAGCTCCGTCTTGATCTGTCGGCCATCCTTTATCAGGGTGCATGAAAAAATGACCGGCAAACCAGCTGTATCTATATGGATCAGAACGAAATCCGCCAATCTTGGCCATGACTGGTGTTTTCCCTATTTGATTTAATTCATGAAAAGCCTTGATCTCCATTTAACATCTCTCCATCCATTAGCCTGCAATATGTGCATCCTGAAACGTGCCATTGATATTTCCAGTGACAATGATGACATGTCCCCAAAATACATCACCGTCATGATAGTAGGCTTCAAATTCTCCATTTGGATAAGCATGGAGGCTTTCCAGTGACATGCGGTTAATCAATTGATCTTGCGAGATCTCTTCTTGATGTTCAGCCGAGTCGTCTTGTTCCTGCCAATCTTTGGCTAATTCAATCAGTTTATTTGCCGCAAATGATTTAATAGAGGAATCCCATTTAGCCTGTTCTTGTACGAGTTGTCTAGCGGTTTGGAGAGAGGCGGCTATGTCTTCGTCTTCTTCAAGATTGAAGTAGAGAAGGCTTTCCTGGTTGCCCCATTGGATGGTTGTTTCAAATAAGTCCAGTCCTTTTACTAATTCAAAGGTGCCCAATTTGTCATCGTGATAAAAGACAGGTTTTTGAGCCTCTTCTAATATCTCTTCAAGATCTCTATCCTCGGTATCTGTATCGGTAAGTGATACGAGCATGAATTCACCTTCACCTTTTCGAACCTGAAGTCTAACGATTGATTCTTGATGTATTTGTGCTTGTTTTTCTCGTAATCCCTTGTCATCTGTTAACCAGCACAGTCTCATTTTTTCGGTTGTGATTCGGTCATTTTCCTTCCAAGCAATGAGTGGAATGGAAGCGGTCCAAAGCGTTTCTTTTCCTGCTTTTCCTGCACCGACCCCAGAAGGTCCTGTGACAGCTATGATGTCTATCACTTCTTCTGAAAATCTTTGTTCAAATGTGTTGATTTGTTTGTTCGTTTTCATAGGATGTCCCCCAGCTTGATTAATTGATGGAGCTATACCTTTATCACACCGTACATTGGCAGAGGAAATCAAGCTTTTTTTGCTTAAAACTGTTTTTAGGTTTATAGAAGCAGAGCGGATACATGGATTGTTGGAGGTTGAGTCACAATAAAAGAGCAAATGGGCTGAGATCGAATTTTGTATAATTTTGGGTAAATAAGTCGAAAAGCCTAGGTGATTCTTCCTTTTCTTTATAATTACTTTGACACGATTAGATGAAAAAAGTAAAGTAGTACTGAGTGATTTACAAAACCTTCATGATTCACTGAAATGTGAAGTTTTAGTAAATTTAGTGTAAATGGATAATTTTCCTTTTATTTACTCGTATTTTTTTTGAAACTTATGATGCTTCTCATTCGTTATATTAAAGGAGCACATGTAGCCAGCGGAGACAGAGCATCGGAATACCTGGTGCAGAAGATTTACATTTGCAAAATGAATGTAAATTTTTTATGATTTCATTTATATCAGATCGAAATGAAGAAAGAAGAGGTTTTATGAAAAAAATATTTGCGAACAAATATAGCTTTTTTGTTTTGGCTGTTCTTTTATTTTGGGCAAAATCGTATACAGCTTACAAAATGGACTTTAATTTAGGAGTCAAAGGTTCTTTTCAAGAGGGGCTTCTTTTATTAAATCCATTCAGTTCAGCCATTGTGTTTTTAGGACTTGCTCTCTTTTTGAAGGGGCGTAAATCTGCCATTGTTTTAATTGTCATTGATTTTATTATGACCGCACTTTTATATGCGAATGTAGCGTATTACCGTTTCTTTGATGACTTTTTGACTTTCCCAACTATGAAGCAAGCGGGCAATCTTGGGGGAGGCATGACTGGCGGTGTGTTAGCCAGCATTAAGCCGCATGACCTTTTGTACTTCATTGATATCATTATTTTAATTGCTATTGTCATTTGGAGACCAGAAGTGAAGAAGTTCCAAATGAAAAAGACGTTTGCACTGCTGATTGTGGCTGCGGGTGTTGGACTGTTCTTTGTCAATCTACATTTAGCTGAAAAGGATCGTCCTGAATTATTAACGAGAACATTTGATCATAAATATATTGTCAAATATTTAGGTGTTTATAACTATGCGATTTATGACGGTGTGCAAACGGCGCAAAATGCAACGCAGGTAGCAAATGCAAGCAGTGATGATTTAACGGATGTTGTGAACTACACGACCTCTCATTATGCGAAGCCAAATGCTGAGTATTTTGGTCAAGCAAAAGGGAAAAACATCATTAAAATTCATTTAGAAAGCTTCCAGTCGTTCTTAATTGACTACAAGCTAAATGGAGAAGAAGTCACGCCATTTTTAAACAAGCTGGCTCATGGTAAAGATGATTTTACGTATTTCGATAACTTCTTCCATCAGACTGGTCAAGGGAAGACATCTGATGCTGAGCTGATGATGGATAATAGTATGTTTGGCTTGCCAGAGGGTGCAGCGTTTGTGACAAAAGGTGAAAATACCTTCCAATCACTTCCTGCGATCCTAGATCAAAAAGCAGGCTATACAAGTGCAGTGCTCCACGGTGACTATAAATCTTTTTGGAACCGTGACACGATTTATAAGCATATGGGAATTGATCAATTCTTCGATGCTTCATATTACAACATGGATGAAGAAAACCTTGTGAATATGGGTCTGAAGGATAAGCCGTTCTTTAAAGAATCAATCCCAATGTTAGAATCGTTGAAAAAGCCATTTTATGCCCATTTAATGACTCTCACAAATCACTATCCATTTAATTTAGATGAAAAAGATGCGACGATCGCTAAGGCAACAACTGGCGATAAAACCGTAGATAATTACTTCCAAACAGCAAGATATTTGGATGAGTCATTAGAGCAATTCTTTAAGGACTTGAAAAAATCAGGTCTTTATAAAGATTCGGTGATTCTATTATATGGTGACCATAACGGTATTTCTGAGAACCATAACCGTGCAATGAGCGAAATCCAAGGGAAAGAAATTACCCCTTATCAAAATGCACAAAATCAGCGTGTTCCGCTCATGATTCGTATCCCTGGAAAACAGGGCGGCGTGAACCATACGTATGGCGGTGAAGTCGACGTGATGCCAACACTTCTTCACTTACAAGGTATTGATTCCAATGAGTTCGTGAATTTTGGGACAGATCTATTTTCTAAACAGCATGATCAAACCGTTGCATTCCGTAATGGAAACTATGTGACACCGAAATATACCCTTGTAGATAATACAGTCTACGATACAAAAACGGGTAAAGTTGTGAAACAAAATAAAAAGACAGAAGCAATTAAAGCCCGTGTTGATAATCAGTTAAGCCTTTCAGATAAAGTGCTCTACAGGGATCTTCTTCGATTCCATAAACTATCTGATTTTAAACCAGTGAATCCATCTGATTATTTCTATGGTAAAACAAACAAAGAGAACGAGGCGGATTCTTCTGCTAACTAACTGAGTTTTGGGCAAGCACAGAAAGGTGCTTGCCTTTTTCTCTCTCAGCTTGATTTGTTGGCAAAATATGTTTATATTTAGGGAGGAAACAAGTGTGACGTCAGCGGCCAGCTGGCGAAAAACTCATTTCGTCCTAGGGGATTTCAGGAGGAGCTTATGACGACAAATACAAAAACACAAAAAAAGAAATCAGAGTTATGGGGCTGGATCAAAGCCATCTTAATCGCATTTATTGCTGTTTTTATCATTCGTAACTTTTTATTCGCACCGTATATTGTGAAAGGGACTTCTATGGAACCGACCCTGCATAATACAGAGCGGGTTTTTGTGAATAAAACCGTTGATTACTTCGGCGATTATAAACGGGGACAGATCATCGTTCTTGATGGGGAAGACCGCAGCACTCACTATGTGAAACGATTGATTGGTTTACCTGGTGATAAAATCGAAATGAAAAATGACCAGCTGTATGTGAATGGTAAAAAAGTATCTGAGCCTTATTTAGAGTCAAACAAAAAGAAAGCAGAAGCAGACGGCACTTTGCTGACGCCTGATTTTGGTCCTCTTACCGTTCCTAAAGGGAAGTACTTTGTGATGGGTGACAATCGCCAAAATTCAATGGATAGCCGCAACGGTTTAGGTCTTTTTACAAAGAGTGATATTCAAGGGACAACATCATTTGTGTTTTATCCCATCCAAGATATTCGTTTACTCAATCATTAATAAAATAGATCAAAAAAAGCACACCCGTGTGCTTTTTTTGTTTGTTTAAGACTGACTTTTTGAAATCGCCTGTTCTAGATCTGCCAAAATGTCTTCAATCGCTTCTGTTCCAACAGATAAACGGATGAGTTCTGGTGTAACGCCTGTCGCTTTTTGCTCTGCTTCACTTAATTGTTGATGCGTTGTGCTGGCAGGATGAATAATCAGTGACTTAGAATCGCCCACGTTGGCAAGGTGTGAGAAAAGCTGGACGGAATCAATGAGCTTTTTCCCTGCTTCTCGCCCACCTTTAATACCGAATGTGAGGATGGCTCCTTGTCCTTTTGGTAAATAGGTTTGAGCCAGCTCAAAGGATTCATGGCCTTCAAGACCTGGATAGCTTACCCATTCTACAAGAGGATGCTCCTGTAAAAATTGTGCGGTCTTCAATGCATTTTCACTATGACGCTCAAGACGTAGATGCAATGTTTCTAAGCCTTGCAAAAGTAAAAATGAGTTGAATGGTGATAAAGCCGCCCCTAAATCACGCAAGAGCTGTACACGTGCTTTTGTGATATAAGCCGCTTCTCCAATCGCTTCGGTATACGTCAGTCCATGATAGCTTGGGTCTGGTTCCGTCAGTCCTTTGAACTTATCACTGTCAGCCCACGGGAATTGACCACTATCGACGATGACTCCGCCAATAGATGTGCCGTGGCCGCCAATAAATTTCGTCGCTGAATGGACGACAATGTCTGCACCAAACTCAATAGGTCTTAACAAATAAGGACTGGCAAGCGTGTTGTCCACAATAAGTGGAATATGGTGCTTGTGTGCAATGGCTGAGACGGCTTTAATATGTAAAATGTCGCCTTTGGGGTTCCCGATACTCTCTGCATAGACAGCTTTTGTTTTGTCTGTAATGGCCGCTTCGAGTTCTTCAAGGTTAGATGAATCTACAAATTTCACGGTAATGCCAAGCTTTTTTAATGTATGGGCAAATAGATTGTATGTGCCGCCATAAAGACTGCTGGAGGATACGATTTCATCGCCAGCACCTGCAATGTTTAAAATGGAATAAGTAGTAGCTGCTTGTCCAGAAGAGACGGCAAGCGCACCAATTCCACCTTCAAGCGCTGCGATCCGTTTTTCAAACACGTCATTTGTAGGATTCATAATACGTGAATAAATATTGCCGGGTTCCTGAAGTCCAAATAAATTCGCTGCATGCTCACTATCTCTAAAACCGAAAGAGCTTGTTTGATAAATAGGTACGGCTCTTGAATAGGTGGCTGAATCAAGTTCCTGACCTGCGTGAATGGCTTTTGTTTCTAGACGAAATTGAAGATCTTCTGACATGTGTGTATCCTCCTTTTGTTAGATAAAACCAACTATTTTGATAAGAAATATTTAATAAGACTATAAATCTTGTTTCCTGTCCGGTCAATGATTTTTTAGATAAATCTGAAAAAACAATAATTATAGTTGACAGGTCGGAATAGTGTGTATTAACATGACCATACTGAAAACATCAACAAGAATAGCTGATCGGTCAACCGAAGGCTCTATCACTTATCATGAGTGAAGGGCCTTTTTTTATTTTAATTAGAAGGGAAGATGAACATGGAAAAAAAGAAAAAACGAAGAAAATACAGAAGACATCTGGATCTTACACTAGACATTTTGATTGAGCGGAACAAATATGAGATTTACAGTAATCAAGAACGAATAGAAGCGATTTACGATCGAATTGATGAAAAGCATACAAGGTCGAAATAACTATTTTATAAAATATAGTTGATTTATAGGGATAATATGATTTAGGATGGTGCTAACAAATCAATATGAACAGCTGATCGGACAACACGAAGGCTCTTATCTCTCTTTTGGGATAAGGGCCTTTCTGTGTATATGCAAGAAGACAAGAGGAGTGAAGGGTGCAGTGACAATTTCCATTGATATTGTGGGGAAGTCTTTTTGGAAAGACAAACAAACCATTCAAGTGCTTGAGGACGTGAGGCTCACCATCGTTCCTGGTGAATTCGTGACGGTGATTGGTCCGAGCGGATGCGGGAAAAGTACATTGCTGAAGATCATTGGAGGGCTTGATACAGATTATGAAGGAGAGATCGTGATAGGAAAAAGGCGTGTGACAGAACCAGGAATGAAACAGGGCTTTATCTTTCAAGAGCATCGCTTGTTTCCGTGGCTGACGGTCGAAGAAAATATCGCTGCCAATTTCAATTTAAAACAAGCAGCTATACGCCGAAAAGTGGATGAATTGATTGAGATTGTTCGGTTAAAAGGTTTTGAACATGCTTATCCACATGAGCTTTCGGGCGGAATGTCACAACGTGTAGCCATCGCAAGAGCACTCCTGCGTGATCCGGAGATTTTACTGCTTGATGAACCATTTGGTGCGCTGGATGCATTTACACGGAAACACCTACAAGATGTGCTGCTGGATATTTGGCAGGAGAAAAGAACCACGATGGTGCTTGTCACTCATGATATTGATGAATCCATTTATTTAGGCAATGAAATTGTGCTGTTACAGGCAAGACCCGGCCGAATTCATAAAATCCTTCCCGTGAATTTACCGTTTCCGCGGAATAGAACGTCAACAGCCTTTCAGAGCTTAAGACAAAAGGTGCTTTCAGAATTTGAGAAAACAGATGAGCTGTTATTGACGGATGGCTCAGGAATTTAAGGAGGTCAAATCGGATGAAAAGGCAAAATAGAATCGCTCTCTTTCTGGTTCTCCTCCTTGTATTAGCAGGGTGTGATCAAAGCGTCAATGGATCAGAAAACAAGCCGAAAGAGATTCGGATTGGCATTCAGCAAAGTCTAAGTCCACTACTTTTAGCAAAGGAAAAAGGATGGTTTGAACAATCATTTGAAAAAGAAGGTGTGAAAGTCAAGTGGGTGGAGTTTCAAAGTGGTCCTCCCCAATTCGAAGGACTGGCCGCTAATCAATTAGATTTTTCTCAGGTTGGTAACTCACCTGTTATAGCTGGCCAGGCAGCAGGAATTGATTTTAAGGAAATTGGTTTATCTCAGGATGGACTGAAGGCGAATGGGATTTTAGTGAACAAGAACAGTGAGATTCAAAAAGTAGAAGATTTAAAAGGGAAAAAAATTGCTGTTGCGAAAGGGAGCAGTGGTTTTGACTTTTTATACAAAGTGTTAGATCAGGTAGGATTATCTGCAAAGGATGTTCAGATCATTCAGTTGCAGCCGGATGAAGCAATATCTGCGTTTGAGAATGAGTCCGTTGATGCTTGGGCGATTTGGGAGCCGTTCTTATCACTTGAAACGATACAAAAAGGGGCAAAACTGCTGGTCAATGGAGAAGCGACCGATTTATATTCTCCAGGATTCACACTTGTCAGAACCAAGTTTGCCGATCAGTATCCTGAACTGGTGGTGCAATTTTTAAAAGTTTATAACAAAGCGGTGAAATGGCAGAAAGCAAATCAACAGGAAGCCATTACACTATATGCTCGTTTGAAGCAGCTAGATCAGAAGGTGGTGACACAAGTATTAAACAATACAGAGCCGCTCAATGAGCCCATTTCTAAGAAGATCATAAACGCCCAGCAGCATACAGCTGATTTTCAATATCAAACAAAGGCGATCCAGCGGAAGATTGATGTTAAACAGGTAGTAGATAATTCGTTTATTGAAAAAATGCTGAAAGAGGAGAAGAATTGATGAAAGCTGTATCTAATCCAGCTCTTGTGACTAAAACCGAGAGACCGAAGAAAAAGAGGAGAAAAGCTTCATCCTTGATCATGTTAAAAGGACTTGTATTACCTGTTTTACTCATTGTGATTTGGCAGGTAACTGCTGGTTTCCAAATCGTTTCTTCGACTGTACTTCCTGCCCCCACTGTCATTGCGGAATCTTTTCGAGAGTTGATCCGTTCCGGTGAGCTGTTTGGCCATCTTTATATCAGTCTTTACAGAGCGATTTGCGGGTTTTTACTTGGGGGAGGTTTAGGACTTGTGATGGGCGTGTGTGTCGGTTTTTCTAGGAAAACAGAGCAGTATGTAGATCCGACCTTGCAGATGCTGAGAACAGTTCCTCATTTAGCGGTGACACCTTTATTTATTCTTTGGTTTGGTTTTGATGAATCAGCGAAAATTTTGTTAATTGCACTTGGGGCTTTTTTTCCAATCTATATCAATACCTTTCTAGGGATTCGCAGTGTAGATAACAAGCTATTTGATGTGGCTCGCGCTTTAGAGTTTAATCTGTATCAAAACATCACAAAGCTGATTTTACCTGCTGCCCTTCCACATATTCTTCTGGGCGTGAGGCTTTCATTGGGCATTGCCTGGCTTGGTTTAGTCGTGGCTGAATTAATGGGGTCGAGCAGTGGTGTCGGCTATATGATTATGGATGCAAGGCAATTCTCGCAAACGGATAAAGTGTTTGTAGGGATTATCATCTTTGCGGTAGTTGGTAAAGTGACAGATTCATTTGTACGTCTGTTAGAAAAGCGTCTGCTTAGTTGGCGCACAAGTTATCAAGGTGAAAAATAATTGGAGGCGATGTGATGAATATTCTATGGTTTATTCCAACTCACGGGGATGGTCGTTATTTAGGATCATCAAAAGGTGCAAGACAGGCAGACTATCCATATTTTAAACAAATTGCTCAAGCTGCTGATCAGCTTGGTTATACGGGGGTCTTGCTGCCTACAGGAAGATCTTGTGAAGATCCATGGCTGACGGCTGCTGCTTTAGCGGCAGAAACAACTCATTTAAAGTTTCTTGTGGCTTTGCGGCCGGGTTTGATGCAGCCGTCTGTTGCTGCTAGAATGACCTCCACACTCGATCGACTTTCAGGCGGGAGGCTGCTGATCAATGTTGTGGCGGGCGGAAGTAAAGAAGAACTTGCAGGTGATGGGCTATTGATTTCTCATGATGAACGCTACGAGGCAACAGAGGAATTTTTAACCATTTGGAAGCGGCTATTGAAAGGGGAGAAGGTGCAGTTTCAAGGAAAGCATTTGCAATCACAAAATGGACAGTTGCTATTTCCACCAGCTCAAACGCCACATCCACCCGTCTTTTTTGGTGGATCATCAGAAGCAGGAATTCAAACAGCTGCAAAGCATACAGATGTTTATTTAACTTGGGGCGAGCCGCCTGCACAAGTAAAGGAAAAAATCGCACAAGTGAAGAAGCAGGCTGAAAAGGAAGGAAGAACGGTGAAGTTTGGTATTCGTCTTCATGTGATTGTGAGAGAAACGGAAGATGAGGCTTGGCAGGCAGCGGAACATCTGATTCGTCATTTAGATCAAAAGACGATTGATGAGGCGCAAAAGGCTTTACAAGGGATGGACTCAGTAGGGCAAAAACGAATGGTTGAATTACATCAAGGAAATAAAGAAAAGCTTGAAATTAGCCCGAATCTTTGGGCAGGCATTGGTTTAGTTCGTGGCGGTGCCGGAACAGCGCTCGTCGGTGACCCGCAAACAGTGGCAGAACGTATCGTAGAATATCAATCTCTCGGTATTGATACATTTATCTTTTCTGGTTATCCGCACTTAGAAGAGGCTTATCATTTAGCAGAACTTGTTTTCCCGCTTCTTCCATTTAAAAGAAATGGTGATGCAAGACTTCATGTGCCAGCTGGAGAAATTATAGGGAACCATTACTTCCCTGATACAGCCTCTGCTGCAAGTTCGTCATAAATGAAAAGCAAAGCAGCCCAGCGAGTGTGGCTGCTTTGCTTTTTTATATAGAAAAACAAGAACGTAAAAAGGTGTGTGCGGTTGAAGAAGGTAAGGGCTTTTTTCCCAATGCGCTTTCTTGTATATACATATTTCGAGTGGCAAGAGAAGAAGGAAAATATACTCACTCTTTTGTCCGAATTATCAGTAAATATTTCATAATTGGTCTGTTAACGACATATAAACAGGACTTTTATATCTGATATATCGGGGGAATTCTTTCTAGCTCATAAAAATGAAAGAATATATAGAACAGATGATAAAAATGAACTATTTGAAAAGAAACAGAAAAAAGATGGTTTTATTGACATTATATGGGTTTTATGGGCATTCTGTTGTGGCAGAAAATAGTAAAATAGAGAGTGTCTATCCAGTCGAAAGGGAGTAATTGAATAAAAAGTCACATTTTGAACGAAAGTACGTTCCCTCAAAAATGGGATCTTCTGTTGATGTTTGAAGTGTGACGCCTATGATACGATCATCATAAGCTGGGAGGTGAAAAGTATGACTTATGCAGCGCCGCAAGTTGACTATTCCACTATGGAACCTGCTATTATGGACCAAGCTTGGTTCTTAGTATTTATTGCAGTCCTTCTCGGATTGGGAGCAACAGTTGTTCTAGGAGCAGCAGTTTGGTGTTTAGCAAACGGCAAGGGCAGCTTTACAGGAGCCGTTCAGTGGGAAAGTGGCTTAAAAGTCCAAATTGAATGTAAGTAGCTATACTTAGGATTCATCTTTTTACTTCTAGGATAAGACACCAGGGCTAAACCGTCTGTGGCGGGCGGTTTAGCCTGATCTGTTTTTAAAGAATATGCAGACACTTGGAGGTTATATGTTTACGATCGAGAATTTAACCAAGACGTATAAAAATAATGTGACTGCTGTCAATGATTTTCATTTAAAGATCGCCCCTCATCAAATCGTTGCTGTTGCTGGACCGAATGGATCCGGTAAAACAACGATGATTAACTGTATACTCGGGATTATTAAGCATACAGAAGGAACGATTCATATAAAGGATGTCACAAATGATGATCCATCCTTTAAAAAACAAGTAGCCTATGTTCCAGATGACCTGCTGCTCCCTGAAGCATTGACTGGTGCTGAATATTTAGAGTTTGTTTCTTCTATGTATGAATGTAAAACAATTCAAAGAAGAAATCAACTAATTGAATTGTTCGATATGGAATCGGCTTTATCTAGACCGATTGAAACCTATTCACATGGGATGAAAAAAAAGACACAGCTGATTGCTGCCTTTATGCTTGATAGTCAACTGGTGATCATGGATGAGCCCTTTAGAGGACTTGATATTGAAGCGGTTATAAACACAAAGAAACTGATGAAACGTTATGCCGAGCACCATGGTGCAATTTTGCTTTCAACGCATGATATGCTTTCAGCTGAAGAGCTGTGCCACAAAATCGCCATTATTTCTAAAGGAAATAAAATGGATGAAGGAACAGTTTCAGCTTTAAAAGAGAAGTATCAATCAAGCACACTGGAACAGGTGTTTCTGAAAGCTTCAATGTTAAGTGATAGGGGTGCACATTTTGATGAAATCATTAATCATTTCTAAAATGATGCTTAAAATGTGGCAGCAGGAGATGTATAAGCTCTTTGATACTCAAACGAAGCGAATCATTGTGGTCTTATTCTTTTTGTTTGCCGTCATAATGGGGGCTATCATTGGATACAGCTTTACCGGTGTCTTTATGAAGGCTTTCTTAAATGGAGATGAACGTTCACTTGGGTTGTTGGTTGTGTCGATGGCCATCAATGCATCCATTTTTACAAGCTTGTTATTTGTGCTGATCAAAGTCAGAACACCTGAACAAGACCGGTTTTCTATGCAGCTCAGCTGGTTTCCGCTGTCTACTTTTCAGAAAAGTCTAGGTTACTTCATTCCGATGGTGATAGTGGTGACAGGGCTTGTTTTGTTTTTTATCGGTATCTTGCTTTTGCCTAATTTTATTGCTCAAGGAATGGGTATTTTCTTTATCTTTACGTTCTTTTTGATGGTGCTGCTGCAATCGCTGTTCGTCTTAACGCTGCTTCAGCTCATTTATAACATGACTTATTTACTCGTACTAAAGTTAAAATTACCGTTGCAAAAATTTGCAGCGATATTTGTTTTATTGGTGTTGGTTGTAGCGTATGGCATGACGCATTTCGACATCAACCAAATACAGCAATCATATGTACAGTTTGATTATCATTTGATGTATTTGACAACACCGTTTTTCTTAGCGGCACAAGGGATGTCTCCTGATGGGGTGAATCCTGCAATGTTGACGATCTTCATCCTATTATCTGCGGGCGGCGCATTTATTTCTCTCGCTTTGATGCCGATTATGGCTGAGAAGAAAGCGTTAACCTTTCTGCACAAACTGCCATTTTCATCTTCAAAAAAGTGGTCACTCATTGTAAAGGAAATGAAGTCACAGGTGCGAAATGAAGAAAATATTTTAAACTTTCTCATTCTCCTCATTGTGATCTTATTTGTTCGTTATCAGTTTGCCTTCCGTTTTGATGGAGAAGCTTTTTTTGTCCTATGTGCTTTAGCTGGATTAACAGCCTTTAATTCATTTGGCAATGATAAACGAATGCTTGGCATGTATAAAACATTTGGTCTAAGGTCGTGGGAAGTGGCTCTTTATAAGTTTCTAGGACTTTTGCTCGTTGGTGTGATGCAAATGGCTTTATTTATGATCACAACATTGACACTCCCTGATCAGATCTGGATCGTTTTGCTTGGCGTCGCTGTCTTGTGTAATGCGACTGCTCTGTTTTATGTGGTGGGTATCTTACTGCCTCTTGATCGAAATAATCCATACACAGGCATTTTTTCGTTTGGAGCGCTTATTTTAATCATGATTCCGATTGTCTTTATTGGAAATTATGTGATAGGGGAATCGAGTCAAACGCTTCAGTGGCTGCTTGTGGCAGGATTTGAATGTCTGCTCATCTTTGCCATATATAAAGGTTTTTCATGGAGGTATTCACATGATTCAACTTCTTAACAGTAAGCTAAAGATTGAGCGGATACCGGCACTTGCGCCGTATGTGACCTTACAAAAAAGGCATCTGACTGATACGCAGTATGGAAGTTCACTTCCGATCAATGAAAGTGCATATCATATGTTAACGAAAGTTGATGGTCAGAGGACAGAGGCAAGTATTACAGCAGAGCTGGCTGATTTGTTTCAGGTCGATGAGTCTGTGATTGCTCGTGATTTCTATCAACTGATGATGGGGCTGAATCAGCATCATTTGTTATCGATTCATTATCAATCGCCATATCGGGCTGTGACAGCCTGCTGTCAATTTTTTAAGCAGTATCAAGTAAAGATGAAGGAGCGGTTTGATTGCACAGGGCATTCATTCCTTCACCTATTGGGGACTGCTTTGCTCATGGTAACGCGCAAAATCATCTTTTTCTGGATGCTCTTTATGATCATGGCTGGAATCGCCTTTTTATTTATTCCAGATCCATCAATTGCGGCCATCGCCATTTATTTTACGATTATTTATTTCGGATTAATAACTGGAACCGCCTTGCATGAGGCAGCACATGGGTATGCACACCGGAAGTTCGCAGGCCGGGATGGTCCACAAGGTTTTTTTGCGAGCGATATGATGTCCGTGAAATTTGTGAGACCCGTACTAGATCCATTTCAGAAAAAACAAGTATGGATTACACTGCTTGGTCCGCTCTTGCCTGGTGTAATCGGGGCAGCTGGAATCATGGTGACTGTTTTATTTTTGGATGAAAATCCGATTTCGACAGGCTTTTTCATTTTTTCAATCACGTATTTTATTCAATTGCTCTATCTTCTTCCGTTTATGGGAGATGGGAAGTCTATTATAAAGCAGCTATTGCTTGGTGGGATGGGAGGACAACGATCATGAACGTTCAAGCAATAAAACAAGGGGCAATTGTTGGTAGTTTTCTAGGATTTTTAGGCTATCCAATGCTGACAATTGGTGTATTGTTCTATCATTTATTTCAATCAAAAACAAATGATGAATTATTATTTAACAGTCTTGCTTTTGAGATGGAAGGTTCATCAGCTTTTACATTCCAAATCAAGCCAAATTTTTTTATTTATATGGTTGTGATTTTTGCTGTGAGTTTTCTCATTGTGGCACTGCTCTCGTCGATGAAGCAGAAAAAAATGAAAGATTAGGAGAACTATCCTAATCTTTTTTTGTCTATTCAACCAAATTTTAGTATAATGAAGAATAAACATATAAAAGGGGATTATTAATGATTAAAAAATGGAGTATTCTTTTATTATCTGTTTTTCTATTAGCAGGATGCAGCGAGAAGGCGGCAGAAACACCGACGACAGAGAAGACGGTATCTAAAATAGAAACAGAGCCTGTCTCTAAAAAACAAGTTACCATTGAAAACATGAAACTGACAAAGAAAGAAAAAAACTTACTCGATGCATCAACCCCAAATGAAATGGTGGCTCTAACATTGAAAGGACTAACGAAGAAGAATAAGAGTATCACTTTTATTGGGAGTCATTACAAAAATGGCCGGCTAATTGATAAAGAAGCATCATCTGCCACTTTTACTTTACATCAAGATGGAACTGATCAAACGCTGAATGTGCTCTTTCAATTAAACCATGAGAAAGATACATATACATCACAATTTAGTATTTGGTCAGACAAAAAGAATGATGTGACGAAAGCTACATCAAGTTTTCCATTCAAAGTAAGTGATTATGTATTTTCTGCACAATCAGAATCTGTTACATTGGCTTCAGGAGAAAAAGCGCTCATTGCGTACACAGCGTCAATGGGGAAAGATGGGAATTCGCCTTTTCTAGAGCAAGTTGAGAAGAACCCGAAGCAAGCACTGAAGAATATGTCGCAGGCCTATTTATTTTATATACAGCTAGACAAATAACTATCGTAATATATATGGAGAATATGAAGATTTTTTGACGAAAAATTTTCATATTCTCTTGACGAATGATGAAGAAAGTTGTAACATAATAAAAGTCAACGCAATGATGTTGTCTTTAAAAGATTGATGCGGGTGTAGTTTAGTGGTAAAACCTCAGCCTTCCAAGCTGATGTCGTGAGTTCGATTCTCATCACCCGCTCCAATACATAA
Organism: Bacillus xiamenensis; assembly: GCF_001857925.1. Classification (NCBI taxonomy): domain Bacteria; kingdom Bacillati; phylum Bacillota; class Bacilli; order Caryophanales; family Bacillaceae; genus Bacillus; species Bacillus xiamenensis. The sequence goes on along the minus strand of NZ_CP017786.1, from coordinate 738,980 downwards.
TTTTGTGTATAACGCAGTATTTCGTTTCATAGATAAACGAAGTGTTGCGTTTTTTATTATGTCAGTATAATGGAAAAAGCACTGTCAGCCTACAGTGCTTTTTCCATGAGTTCATATTTACTTTCTCCACCATGTATTTGTATAAACATCTTCGTCAAGGATTGTATAAGCGCTTCACTCTTTTCCCGGGAAATAGATGGCGGGAAGAGGATAATTTGAAGAATGTTCTCTGTGTCCTGGGAAATGTGTGCTTGACTTGCCTGAGAAAATAACCCTTTAAGACCTGCACCGTCCTGCCATTCAATATGACCCGTATCAGTCTTTGTCAATGACAGTGGGTCTTTAAGACGATCGGCATCTAATGTAAGGATAGGCAAGAAATATTTTAACGAAAAAAATATCGACAAATCCTGTACGGAATTGGTCGAGTCAATAAATTGTTCCTTTTGAATATCAGAAAGAAGGGGAAGAAAAGGGACGCCTTCTAAAAGACCAGTCCATTCTTTGATCTCTGGCACTTCTTCCAAGAGTTGATCTTCATACTCGAAAAATAAAGATTCTTGAAACAGGCGTAATCGGCCTTTTAGCATTTGAGGTGACTTTCCTACCTCAATATGTGAATATTCAATCTGTCCAACATGGATAGACGGGCTTTGAGGTTGAGAAATTTCCATATGTATCTTCACAGTGACTCACTCCAATCGGTCATGATACACTCGTATTATACTGAAAACAACTGAAGAAACAAAGAAAGGAGGTTTGCAAGGTGATTCATGTTGGACAATTAAAAGAAGAATTGATTCAATATGCGAACGAAATTGGTGTCGATAAAATTCGATTTGCAAGTGCTGATACATTTGATTCATTAAAGGACCGCCTCATCTTACATGAATCGTTAGGGTATTTGTCCGGCTTTGAAGAACCTGATATCGAAAAACGAACAAATCCTGCTTTGCTGCTTCCAAAAGCAAAATCAATTGTTGCCATTGCGCTCGCTTATCCTTCCAAAATGAAAGATGCTCCCCGCAGTACAAAGGATGCGAGAAGAGGAATCTTTTGCAGGGCTTCATGGGGAACGGATTATCATGTTGTACTGAAAAAAAAGCTTGATATGCTCGAGGAATTTTTGCGAAGCAAGCATGAAGATATACGTACGAAATCAATGGTGGATACAGGTGAACTGTCTGATCGTGCTGTAGCAGAACGTGCTGGCATTGGCTTTAGTGCAAAGAACTGTATGATTATCACACCTGAGTTCGGATCTTATGTGTACTTGGCTGAAATGATCACAAATGTCCCGTTTGAACCGGATGAGAAAATTGAAGAACAGTGCGGGACATGCAATAAATGTGTGGACTCATGTCCAACCGGTGCTCTTGTGAATCCAGGACAATTGAATTCTCAAAGGTGTATTTCGTTTTTAACTCAGACAAAAGGGTTTTTACCTGACGAATTTCGTTCGAAAATAGGGAATCGATTGTATGGATGTGATACGTGCCAAATAGTTTGCCCAATCAATAAAGGGAAGGACTTTCATCTGCATCCTGAAATGGAGCCGGACCCTGAAATTGCAAAGCCGCTCTTAAAGCCGCTGCTGACGATCAGCAATCGTGAGTTTAAGGAGAAGTACGGTCATGTTTCGGGATCATGGCGTGGGAAAAAGCCTATTCAGCGGAATGCCATTTTGGCACTTGCTCACTTTAAAGATACATCTGCCTTGCCAGATTTGGTTGAACTGATGCATAAAGATCCAAGGCCGGTCATTCGAGGCACAGCCGCTTGGGCAATTGGCAAAATTGGCGATGAGCAGCAGCTGTCAGAGCTGGAAAAAGCCCTTGAGCGGGAAAGTGATGAAGAAGCAAAACAAGAGATCATCAAAGGGATCGAGCTGTTACAGACACCTTTAAATACTAAATAACATCCCTTTGAACATAGAATGAACCAAACAGAGATTTTTAAAAAAAGTTTGGTGGTGTCTGTGTGAAACAATTATTAGAGCAAACGTTAGAAGACAGGCTGGCCTATTTATTAAATGGCAGTACGATCAAACAGCCGCAGCTTGTGTCGGATGTGGACGCAGTGGAACGGAAAAAAGAGCTTTTTGCTAGAAGACAGGTTGAGATTGTGAAGGCGAAAGCAAAAGCAAAACTTCTAGGTTCCATGATTCAAGATGATGGCGTTCAGCAAGTGGAATATCTTGCGCATCTCACTTATGTCTGTAAGGATATAGACGATTCTTTTTATTTAGAGGAACAGGTTGAGAAAAGAGAAGCGTTTCTTTATCATGACATGCTTGTGAAGGATCGTATGGTACAAGAGGAACGGCAAAACGAAGATCAGGTTGATGAGCGCTTCCAGCACGAAGAACAATTCGGGAGAGCCTTTCACTATGACCGGCGGGCAGCCGTGCAATATGCGGAGACGTACTGGAATAAACGGAATCCAGCCTATAAAAATTTTGAAGATAACTGTACAAATTTTATTTCGCAATGTCTAAAAGCAGGGAATGCGCCAATGAGAGGATATCCGAATCGCGGATCAGGCTGGTGGGTGCGTTCACATACGTGGAGCTACAGCTGGACGGTGGCACATTCGATGAAAAATTATTTAGCGAATTCTAAAGCGGGATTAAGAGCGAAGAAGCTGAAGGAGCCGCAGGAGCTTCAAATTGGTGATGTCATTTGCTACGATTTTGAGGGGGATGGAAGGTATAATCATACAACAATTGTCGTTGATCATGATAAAGGCGGGATGCCTCTTGTGAATGCGCAGACGTATGACAGCCGCATGCGGTACTGGTCATATGAGGATTCAACCGCTTATACACCAGCTATCCGTTATACGTTTTTTCACATTTTGGACGATGCCGCGAAAGATAGTTAATGGTATAATGTTGAGCGGAAAAGAAAATTAGAGGTGAACTTTTTTGGGACTTCATGTCGTTTTATATCAACCAGAAATTCCAGCTAATACTGGAAATATTGCGCGTACATGTGCAGCAACAAATACAACACTCCATCTGATTCGTCCGCTTGGTTTTTCGACAGATGACAAAATGCTGAAGCGTGCAGGACTCGATTATTGGAAATATGCCAATGTCGTCTATCATGATTCATTGGATGAATTGTTTGAGGCGCATCCGAAGGGACAATTTTTCTATATTACGAAATTTGGTCAAAAGCCGCATACAACGTTTGATTACTCTCAGTTAGATGAAGACTATTTCTTCGTTTTTGGCAGAGAAACAAGTGGATTGCCGAAAGATTTAATTGAACGCAATATGGACCGCTGTCTTCGTTTGCCGATGACAGAGCATGTTCGTTCACTTAATCTGTCCAATACGGCAGCGATCCTAGTTTATGAGGCGCTTCGCCAGCAGCAATATCGGGATCTGATATAAGGTCATAATGTAAGCCGGGATTCCTATCTTGGCTTTTTTTAGCGGTCACGCCGACTTCGCTTCAGGTGTCAGTCAATCGAGCTTGATATGAAAGCGTAGAAAACAACGAACTAAATAAAAAAGGATGTTCCGCTGATGGAACATCCTTTTTTTCATTTACCAGGCTTGCCTTCGTAGCCAGCTGTGAAAATGGATACTAAAAACGTAATGATGACGCCCATCATAATGACCGTTCTCATATAAGCTCCCCCTTATCCCTTTGTTCCTTCGCTGCCGGTTTCATATGTTGTGAAGTTCGCCTTGAAAAGCAGGAGAAGAAGATCATTTTTCTCCTGTTTTTCCTTTATTATGAAGGGTCTTGCAGATGGTTGTCAATTCAGTTTGCCAATTCGTCATTTTGAAGAACGAAAGCATGTAATAGGACGCCTCCGCATAGATTGTAAAACAGTATCTGATTTCTAGCTTCAATCTTGAAAGAGGAGGTTCATATGGATATTTTAAAGAAAATTGAACAGCACAGAGAAGAAGAGCAGCGTCTTAAATGGGAAGGCACATTCAGCGATTATTTAGACATTATTAAGGAAAATCCACTGGTCGCTCAATCTGCTCATTCTCGCGTTTATCATATGATTAAAGACAGCGGGATTGAAGAGGAGAATGGGGTCAGAACCTACAAATTTTTTGATCAGGAGCTTTTTGGATTAGAGGAATCACTGGAAAGGCTAGTAGAAGAATATTTTCACCCTGCTGCTAAGCGATTAGATGTCAGAAAGCGTATTTTATTGTTAATGGGTCCAGTCAGTGGCGGGAAATCCACGTTAGTGACAAGGCTGAAACGAGGGCTTGAAGAATATTCACTGACAGATAATGGCGCAGTTTATGCGATCAAAGGCTGCCCAATGCATGAAGATCCGCTTCATCTGATTCCACAAAATCTGCGGGAAGATTTCTATAGAGAATATGGCATACGTGTGCAGGGGAATCTATCTCCACTGAATATGATGAGGCTGGAAGAGGAATATGGCGGCCGCATTGAGGATGTAAGGGTGGAACGTATTTTCTTCTCAGAGGACAAACGGACCGGTATTGGTACCTTCAGTCCGTCTGATCCGAAATCGCAGGACATTGCTGATTTAACAGGAAGCATTGATTTTTCAACCATTGCTGAATTTGGATCAGAATCAGATCCTCGTGCGTACCGGTTTGATGGGGAACTTAATAAAGCAAACCGCGGGATGATGGAATTTCAAGAGATGTTAAAGTGTGATGAGAAATTTCTATGGCACCTTCTGTCCTTAACGCAGGAGGGAAATTTTAAGGCGGGCCGTTTTGCGTTAATTAGTGCGGATGAATTAATTGTGGCGCATACGAATGAAACGGAGTACCGGTCATTTATTTCTAATAAAAAGAACGAGGCACTGCATTCAAGAATTATTGTGATGCCTATTCCTTATAATTTAAAGGTGACAGAGGAGGAACGCATTTATCATAAAATGATTTCAGAAAGTGATGTCTCAGATGTTCATATTGCACCGCATACGCTGAAGGTGGCCGCAATGTTTTCTATTTTGACGAGACTCAAAGAGCCGAAGCGGTCTGATATAGATTTGGTGAAAAAAATGCGTCTGTATGATGGGGAAAGTGTCGAAGGCTTTCAATCGGCTGACATTGATGAGATGAAAAAGGAATTTCATGACGAAGGAATGAGCGGAATTGACCCGAGGTATGTCATTAACCGCATTTCATCCACCATTATTCGAAAGAATATGGAATCGATCAATGCGCTGGATGTTCTTCGTTCCTTAAAAGAAGGGCTTGATCAGCATCCGTCCATTTCAAGCGAAGACAAGGAGCGTTATTTGAATTTTATTTCAGTTGCGCGTAAAGAGTATGACGATATAGCGAAGAAGGAAGTTCAAAAGGCATTTGTGTATTCCTATGAAGAATCTGCGAAAACGCTCATGGATAACTATTTAGATAATGTCGAGGCTTACTGTAATAAAAACAAACTGCGTGATCCGTTAACAGGTGAAGAAATGAATCCTGATGAAAAACTCATGCGCTCAATTGAGGAACAGATTGGTATTTCTGAAAACGCCAAAAAGGCATTTCGAGAAGAAATTCTGATTCGTATTTCCGCTTATGCGAGAAAGGGCAAACGCTTTGATTATAATTCGCATGAGAGATTACGAGAAGCCATTCAGAAGAAGCTCTTTGCGGATCTGAAAGATGTAGTGAAAATTACGACATCGACGAAAACGCCAGATGAACAGCAGTTGAAAAAGGTCAATGAAGTAGTGGCTCGGTTGATTGATGAGCATGGCTATAATTCCACAAGCGCAAATGAACTCTTAAAATATGTAGGCAGTCTTCTGAATCGTTAATAAATGAAGGAGGCATTATTGGCGCAAACCCGCACCGATAATGTCTTTTTTAGAAATAATCGTCATTTCGATGACAGGCAGCATACGATAAAGGAATCATTGATTACAAGAAGTGTGCAAAAAGGTGAGGAGGGGGATGGATGTCCCGGCAAGAAAAAAGTCAGTTTATTGTTTCACAGGAAGACTGGTCCCTCCATCGAAAAGGCTTTGACGACCAGCAGCGTCATCAGAAAAAAGTCAAAGAGGCGATTAAAAACAATTTGCCGGATCTTGTCACAGAGGAAAGCATTATTATGTCTAATGGCAAGGATGTTGTCAAAATTCCGATCCGTTCTTTAGATGAATATAAAATTCGGTACAACTATGATAAGAATAAGCACGTGGGTCAAGGGGATGGAGACAGCGAGGTTGGCGATGTGGTCGCTCGGGATGGATCAGATAGTAAGCAAGGACAGGGGAAGGGGCAAGGGGCTGGAGATCAAGCAGGTGAGGATTATTACGAAGCAGAAGTCTCATTAATGGATCTAGAGGAAGCGCTGTTTCGTGAATTAGAACTGCCAAATCTTAAACAAAAGGAGCTTGACGACATCATTGTTGAGCAAATTGAGTTTAATGATATTCGCAAAACGGGGCTAACAGGCAATATCCATAAAAAACGAACGATGCTGTCGGCATTTAAACGAAATGCGATGATAGGAAGCCCTTCCTTTTATCCCATCTATCCAGAGGATATCAAATATAAGACGTGGAATGAAGTCACTAAACCAGAGTCGAAGGCGGTTGTCCTAGCGATGATGGATACGAGCGGTAGTATGGGACTTTGGGAAAAGTATATGGCGAGGAGCTTTTTCTTTTGGATGACACGTTTCTTACGGACAAAGTATGAGACGGTCGATATTGAATTCATTGCCCACCATACGGAGGCGAAGGTCGTAGATGAGGAGCATTTCTTTTCTCGTGGTGAGAGCGGGGGAACCATTTGCTCGTCTGTCTATCGAAAGGCACTGGAGCTTATAGACGAACGATATCCACCGTCACGATATAATATTTATCCTTTTCATTTTTCAGATGGTGACAATTTGACCTCTGACAATGCCAGGTGTGTGAAGCTCGTTTCTGAGATTATGAAAAAAGCCAACTTATTCTGTTATGGTGAAGTGAATCAATATAACCGACATTCGACGTTAATGTCAGCATATAAGCATATTCAGGATGAGAAATTTAAGCATTATATTTTGAAGCAAAAACCGGACGTTTTTCTCGCATTAAAAAAATTTTTTCAGCAGGAAGAAGTTCTTTCTTAAAGAGAACATTTGAAAAAACCTTTCAGCATAAGGGCTGAAAGGTTTTTTGTGTTGAGAAGGAAGGGATCGCCAGAAAAAAAGTAAAACTTTCTCTTTGACATTTCAATTTTCATTTATTAATATTTAATCTTGTTAAATATATTTTTCAAAAAAGATGCCGATCGTCTTTTCTTCTTTTTCTGCTTTTTGCTCATGAGTGAACAATACGTATAAATGGGCTGCACACCACTTTTCAGCGGAGTAGAGAGAGGGGAAACATGCAGCGTATGAGCTTGTTTCATATTCTGTCAGATGATGGGCATTCTAATCTTGCTAAAGCAGATGACACTATATTTTTATACATGAAAGGAGAAACAAAACATGAACAGAGGACGTTTATTGTTAACGAATATTATTGGCCTTATTGTGATTCTTGCCATTATTGCTGGAGGTGCTTATTACTACTACGAAAGCACAAACTTTGTCAAAACGGACGAAGCAAAAGTGACAGGCGACATGTATCAAATTACAGCACCAGCAGCTGGACAAATCAAAGGCTGGAACATTGATGAAGGTGACGAAGTGAAAAAAGACAGCACCGTTGCAAAGGTTGAAGGAGAAGCAAAAACAAACATTAAAGCAGTAGCTGATGGCACATTAGTCAAAAAAGAAGTACAAAACAACCAACAAGTGCAGGCAGGTACAGTTCTTGGTGAAACCATTGACCTAAGCAAGCTTTACATTACAGCAAATATTAAAGAAACAGACATTAAGAACGTTGAAAAAGGTGACAAAGTCGACATCGTTGTAGACGGCGATCCTGATACAACATTTGAAGGAACTGTTGAACAAATTGGTTATGCGACAAACTCAACATTCAATATGCTTCCGGCAACAAATTCAAGTGGTAACTATACGAAAGTCACACAAAAAGTAGCAGTGAAAATTTCTATTAAAAATCCATCTGACAAAGTACTTCCAGGTATGAATGCTTCTGTCAAAATTTCATCTTAATGATGACTGATATCAAAAAATGAAAGGAGGTTGTCTGAGATGGCAAATCAACCTGCAGCGACAAAACAGGGAACAGGCTCCTTGTCTTTACTGATCATTTTAATGGCCGGTTTGTTCGTAGCGATTTTAAACCAAACGCTTTTGAACGTAGCCATGCCCCATTTGATGACTGAATTTAACGTGAGTGCGACGACCATTCAGTGGCTTACAACAGGTTACATGCTTGTCAACGGTGTGCTCATTCCGTTATCTGCGTTTTTGATCACACGTTTTGGTCAGCGCAGCTTATTCCTCGTGGCGATGATTTCATTTACACTAGGGACCTTTATTTGCGGTATTGCGCCGAACTTTTCTACGATGCTCATTGGCCGTTTGATTCAGGCAGTCGGTGGCGGTATCTTACAGCCGCTCGTCATGACAACAATCCTTTTTATTTTCCCTCCGGAAAACAGAGGGAAAGGAATGGGGATTTTTGGTCTTGCGATGATGTTTGCACCAGCGGTTGGACCAACATTATCGGGTTATATTATTGAACATTATTCATGGCGTATTATGTTTTATGGACTTGTACCAATCGGTGCGATTGTCATTATCGCGGCTTTCTTTATGTTTAAAAATATTGTAGAGCCTAAAAAAATCAAGCTGGACAGCCTTGGAGCGATTCTGTCGATCGTTGGTTTTGCTTCGCTTCTATACGGAGTGAGTGAAGCGGGAAGTGATGGTTGGACAGATCCAATCGTTCTATCTACGATTATTATTGGTGCGATTGCGATCATTCTTTTTATTTTCCAACAGCTAAAAGCGGAAAATCCGATGCTCGATTTCCGCGTGTTTAAATACAGCATTTTCTCATTATCAAGTGTCATTAACATTATCATTACCGTTGCCTTATACACTGGGATGTTCTTACTTCCGATCTATTTGCAGAACCTTGTTGGGTTTACTGCATTGCAATCGGGATTATTAATGCTTCCAGGGGCACTTGCGATGCTGATTATGTCCCCAATCTCAGGGATCTTGTTTGATAAATTTGGACCTCGTCCGCTTGCCATTTTGGGGATGCTGATTACCGTTGTGACCACATACGAGTTTACAAGGCTGACGATTGATACTTCTTATAGTCACATTGTGCTCATGTATGCAGTACGTGCCTTCGGTATGTCACTCTTGATGATGCCTGTCATGACTGCTGGGATGAACCAGTTGCCACAGCATTTAAACAGTCATGGTACAGCGATGTCTAATACATTAAGACAAATTAGTGGTTCGATCGGTACGAGTTTGATCACGACGATTTATACAAATCGGACGACATTCCATTATTCCAATATGGCGGATCAAACGAATACAGCTGACCCGTTCTTTATGAATTCATTCCAGACGGCTGTGTCAAATGTGATGCATCATATGGGTATGACAGCAGAAGCTGCTCAAAAATATGTATACACCCAGCTCTTTACAAAAGCACAGGTCGATTCAAACGTGATGGGTATTAATGATGCTTACATGTGGGTGACATTATTCTGTGCGGCTGGCGTGATTCTCAGCTTATTCCTGCGCGATGTACGTAAGGATAAAAAGCGAAAAGAAAAGCAGGATAAGAAACAAGAAATGACATTGCTTCCAGCACCTAAGGAAGCAAACCAAGATGCAAGATAAGTGTGGAGGGACCGTACATGAAAATTTATGTCGTATACGATAGTGAAGGTGACCATACAAAAGCACTTGCAGAAGCGATTGCAGCGGGCGCAGGTGAAACAGAGCAAGCTGAGGTGTTCATTGATCATGTGAAAGATGCGGATATTCGCAAGCTTGATCAAATGGATGCGATCATTTGGGGTTGCCCTGGTCACTTTGGTACCATTAGTTCAGGATTAAAAACATGGATTGACCGCCTTGGCTACTTATGGGCAGAAGGAAAACTGATTGATAAAGTCGGTGCTGTTTTCTGTACAACGGCTACAACACACGGCGGATTAGAAATGACAATGCACAATTTGATTACACCTATGTTCCATCAAGGGATGCTTGTGGTTGGTCTTCCTGGAAATGTTCCAGAGAATGCGTTATACGGTTCTTATTATGGAGCGGGTGTGACTTGCCCAATTGATTCTGATGAAGTGATTTCTGCAGAAGGCATTGAGCTGGGGAAAGCATTAGGAAGACGTGTAGCATCAGTCACTGCGTCATTTAAGCGATAAGGAGAGGGTTCTTTTGGCGACGATTATTGTAGCGTTAGCAGCTGCTATTCTAGTCATTATTGGATTAGTAGCGTTCAATGTCAGACACGCTTCGGTCGAGAAGGAAGAGGTCAAAGAAGATGTGTCTAATCAGTCTCACGCGCCGCGCAGCGAGCCAAAAGTTGCGGCGAGACCTGTAGAGCCTGTTGAGGAAGAAAAAGCGTCAGAGCCTTCTCGAACGGACGATACGGCGTCTGGCGACGATTTCTATAGACAGGCGCTTCAAAAGTTTAAACAGCCAGAACCACCTGTCAAAGAAGAAGAACCAGAGACGAAAATGAATGATGATATGTATCGTTCTGCTCTGCAAAAGCTTAAGCAGAAGGACAAATAAAAAAGAGAACCTCTCAGCAGGTTCTCTTTTTATTGCACAAAAAAACCGACGGCAGAAGCCGAGCGGTTTTCCTTCACTCTATAAAGTGCTAAAAGAGCAATGCTCTTAAATTACGCTTTGTTAACGTTAGCAGCTTGTGGTCCACGGTTACCTTCAACGATTTCGAAAGAAACTGCTTGACCTTCTTCTAAAGTTTTGAAGCCTTCGCCTTGGATAGCAGAGAAGTGAACGAATACATCGTCTTGACCTTCTACTTCGATGAATCCGAAACCTTTTTCAGAGTTGAACCATTTTACTTTACCTTCTAACATGAAATTTCCTCCTAAAGCGATCTTAACGCTTAAATTCACTATTCTTGCTCTTACACAAACTTCAAAGACGAAAACTATTTCAAAACTTTCTTCTTAAAGATGATACGAACAAAAATAATTACCTTTACTTTACCAGTGTTTGCGGGAAAAAACAACTGTTATACGAAAACTTTTTTAAAAATAATTAGCGCTAACAAATTGAGGAAAAAGCTTATCTGAAATGATCTCTTTTTCGCTTTGAAAAGCTCACTTGGTTTCGGCCTGACTGCTTCGCTTTATAGAGCTCCTGGTCCGCTATAATCGGTAATTGTTTGATGTTTTCACTTGCTCCTGTATCATAAGCACATCCAAGTGACGCCGTGATGTGAATAGACGTTCCGTTTTGTAAATAAATCGGCTGGTCCGCTATTTTTCTCCGCAATCGCTCTGCAATTTGCCATGTTTTTTCAACTGAACAATTCGGTAAAAGCACAGCAAATTCTTCACCGCCAATTCGCCCGATATAATCAGAGCTTCTTGTGTTTTTGATCAGCCTTGTTCCGATTTCTTTTAAAACAATATCTCCCTCATGATGCCCATATTGATCATTGATGGATTTAAAATAATCAATGTCTAGGTAAATAAGGGACATTTGATGGAGAGGCTGCTTTAATTTGAGAGCAAAAGCGTCACTTAATACCTCATCAAACTTCCGTTTATTTAACAAACCAGTTAAAAAGTCATAATGAGCTTGGGATTTATACAAATTTAACAGCTGATAGGCTTTTGTTTGATGCTCAATGACATAAAAGTTAAATAAACCGGCAATATACGAGAAAATCCAGTAAGCGACATGCAGTTCAAATGTTGTTTCATGGACGACGGTGATAAATAAAATGGTCGCTATGACGTTGCTGATTGTAATAGATAACAGCATTTTTACGACATGATTGATATGACGTTCAGCAATCAAAAAAGAGGCTGTTGCGATAAACGTCATAGAAAAAATATTGATGAAAGAAGCGACGTTGACTTCAATTAATAATCGCCCGATGATGACAACACATGCTGCGATGAACGTTTGCGCGATGCCTCCGTAAAATGCCGTTAAAATAAGGGGAATATGTCTTAAATCAATGATGGCTGGTCCTGCTTTAATAGAGAAAAACATTAAGAGGACACCGAGTAACCCAGAAATCATGCCTTTGCATACTTGTCTGAGCAGGGTATCTTCCTTCTTTAGAAAATTCTCTTTAAACACAAGCATCAATAAATAATGGAAAGTAACAAGAATTGTTAAATTAATAAAGAGGTCTCTTAGCAAAATAAAATCACCTTTTTAAAATTACTAAAATTTGTTGCAAAAGAAAAGGGGAGCAAGATAATTAATAAAAAATTTCACTTATGAGGGGGTTAAAAAATGGGGAGAAAACAATTTCCAGATCAATCGGACTGGCTTTCTTTTTTTGAGACGAGGCCTGTTGAAGGGTTTGAACGAGATATGCCTATTGAATATCAAGATCTAACATTTCGGTTTGAGAATCAAGAAGAGCGATTTGTGGTGACGATGTTACTTGGGGTTCAAGAGTTTTCTTTAAAGGCTGTTCGAAAAAAAGATGCATCCGTTTTAGGCGTGTATGATTTTAAAACCGTGAGACATGTCGAAATAAAAAAGGACCGGCAGCATGAGAAAGAGCTTTTGATCATACTAGATGATGTGGATCGGTTTGTTATCACGGTCGAAATCACCTTTTTGCCTTCCTTCTGCATGATGGTGAAAGAGCACTTTTCAGGAGAGTAAACAGGAGCCTTTTTCGTGAAGGCTCCTGTTTTGATTATTTGTGCTCGATGTCATTGAGCACTTGCTGAATAGATTCATCATCCATGACATTCATGACATTTTCATCAATGTGAAGTGACTGTGCGTAAGATTCTCTTGGCTTGTGGGTTTGATGCGTAGTTGATGATGATGGCTGCTGCTGTGATTGGTTTGTCTGGACAGCGGTGAAAGCCTGTTTAATCATTTGACCGACTTCAGCCGTTCCTTTAGATTCTTTCTGTGCATGCGATTTCGAATGTGACTCATGGCGAGATGGCTCATGACGGTTATGATCGTGGCCTTTCATCATTGAGGACAAGTTCATTTGTGTCATGCGGCTGATTCTTTTCCGTAATACAGGGGAGAACAGTGCAATCACCGCTGTCGAAGCGGCGATCATTGTGCCAGTGCTCATGCCTTTTCTTCTTTTAAACAAACGAATCCCTCCAGTTGATCGTGATGATACTTCTTTATCATGTTTAGGATGACCAAAGAAGGCTGAATTATGAATTCATTTTCCTGAAATAGAGGATGTGTGCATAAAAAGCCTGCTGGATGAAAAACCTATGAACAAAAGGAGGGATAATTGATGAATAAGAAATGGATGCTTTCTTTACTACTCGTTCCGACATTGATGACTACTGGGTGTGGAATGAATAATCAAGGCGATGAGCGAAGAGGAACAATGAATCAACAGTATGAAAATGTCACATATAAGAACGAAAACATGAGACAGGATCAGCCAAATGTTCAAACACCTCAGAAGGTCAAAGTGGCAGACAAAGCGTCAGAGCTTGTTGCTAACATGTCTGAAGTGAAAACAGCGAACGTACTTGTCACAGGGAAAAATGCATTTGTTGCCGTTGTGCTTGAAGGCAATAAAAGCGGTGATGTCACAGATGATTTGAAAAAGAAAATTTCTGATAAAGTAAAATCTACTGATCAACAAATTGATAACGTGTATGTATCCGCTAATCCAGACTTTGTCGATCGTATGACAGGGTACGGAAAACGTATTAGAAGCGGAGAACCAATTTCAGGATTCTTTGACGAATTTACTGAAACCGTTCGACGTGTTTTCCCTGAATCAAAATAGCTACGACAAAAGCCGTATGTCAAATGCGGCTTTTTTGTTTGGAACCGCACCTTGTGCACCTGAATGCATAAAGTAAAAAATAGATCACCTCTTGTTGATCTTTGTTTTTTCATAGAGAGAAAAAGAGGTTGCAGGATGAATTCAGGTGGGGAGTAAATGAAAGCAAAACCGGTATTGATTCATAAAAAACTTGTAAGCGGAATGATTGCAGCAGGTTTGATTTTTTATGCGTTCACCGCATATTTGATTTATGTTGCGTTTCAGCTGACAGGACAATATTTAGAACAGCAGTCCTCTCCGAAAACAGTATTAACGGAGGGACTCAATAAACAGGTCTATGAACATATTAGAATTTACTATGCAGAGGAAGAGGACGCCTTTGTCGATTTGACCATAGAGGCGCTGGAAAAGGCAAAGAAGAGAACGATGTCAGTGTTTCAGTTTGAACCTGACAAAGCGTTAGATATCATTTACTTTGATGATAAAGAGACGATCGAGCAATTTGCAGGCATCAAGCATATTACGGGTTTTTACTCTGATTATGATCGCATGATTGGATTATACCCAGATAAACGGGAAGAATTGTTGAAAAAAGAGACACTGCCCTTATACTTTTTCAACACGTTATTCATTCATGAGTATGCTCATTTCGTTTTCTATGAAAGCGTGCATGCATACAAGGTGTCTCCAGTCATCTTTCCACTTTGGTTCCATGAAGGAACAGCAGAATGGACGGCCTATGATGTGCTGAATGCCACGTCTGAACGGTTCGATGTCATTCCTTTTCAATCTCTTCATTCTGATCAAGACTGGCAGAATTCTCGAACGACGTATGAGACAGACGTCTATTTACAAAGCTACTATATGATCTATGAGTTGGTACAACTTTATGGACGAGATATCATACATGAGATCATGGAGGAAACGGCGAAAACCGGCCGTTTTGATAGAGGCTTTGAACAAGCGACAGGACAACGTCTCACAAATTTTGAAGAGCACTTTACACTGATCTATCAAAGAAAAAACGGCTGACCAGGAAAATAGGTCGGCCGTTTTTTGTCTAATGAAGCGGCTTTTGCTGATTGGCTTTGCTTGGCGGCATTTGAACTTGTCCCTGCATAGGGGCAAAAGTAGATGTCATCGCTTGCATGTCTTGAGTTGTAAGCTGCGGAACTTGATAGTAGCCATGTTTGTTTTGATATAAGAAAATTTCATACGCCATTTCAATAAAGTTCGGAATTTGCGCTGCAAGTACCCGTCTAACGACAGGATTTGTTACCTCTAAAGCGGTCATTGACAGTAATCCTGCATGTGATTTCACGAGACCGAGCATATGCCCTGTAATCCCTGCGTCTTTTACGTCCTGCATTGACTGATTCGGCTTCTTCGGCTGTGACGGTTTAATCCCGTATGTGACCTGTGTTTGTTCTTTCATCATATAAGTAGCAGTGTCTTCACTAGGCTTTTGTCCAGTAGAAAAACAATCTACCGTGACATTGTACTGCGACAAAATGAATTGATATTGTCGATCTAAGATGTCGGATAATGCAGGATCTTGGATGAACTGCCGAAAGATCATGTATTGATCCAAAATATTAATGGTGCCTGCTAAAATTTCATGTAAATCGAATAACTCGTGCCCGCCATGGTTGAATTCAGGCTGCTGAGCATGTCCTTGTCCGAATGACTGTTGATCGTTTTGCATAGAAATTCCTCCTATTGTTTATACATTCTGTTTTAATGTGAGGAAATTTTCCTTCTTTCATACAAAAAACATTATTTACAATTAGAGGGTTTTCTTCCTTTTTGTCGAAAAAAAGTATCAGACGAATGAACATGGGGGTAGCAGATGCAGGACAAAATCATTAATCGTTTGATAGAAGACGAACATGTGCAGGCACCAGTGATTGGCATCGGTGTTTCGCCGTTTGAGCAGCATCATCTCGAGGCTTTTTTTCAATCATTTCCACATGAATTAAATGCCTCTTTTATTGTTGTGCAAAATCATGTGACGGACGATTGTGTAATTGATTTGGAAGCACTTGTTTTACCGATTGGCTACCGGGCAAAAACGATTAAACATGGTGAGAAAGTCATGCAAAAAACGATTTATGCTTGTCCGCAGCATGCAGTTGTGACATTGACAGAAGATAAACGGCTGCACATATCGGAGCAGCTTCCAACGAACAAGACATGCGCTGTCAATTCGTTGTTTCAGTCACTTGCCAGCGTGCAAAAGGAAGAGGCCTATGCGATCTTTTTCCAAAAAGGCTATTGTGTAGGAAGTGGTTTGCTTCAATTAGTTGAGCAAGGCGGTACAGCCTTATCATGCAGTGAGACAAATAATGAGCTGGATAGTATGCAAACATTTCAAGACCCTTCTGCACTTGCGGCTTATATTGGAAACATCATCACGGCTTCGCATATCGATATTTCCAACCCTGTTTTGGTCAGAATCATTGAACGTCTTGAAATGCATAAAGGAATTGCATTTTCAACCTATGACAAGAATAGGCTGCTCTCTGTTCTTCAAAAAAGAATGCGGAGTGCCAAACAACCGATTTCATCATTGGCAGATTATGATCGTTTATTAGACAGAGAATCAGATGAGCTTGATCGCCTACATGTACAGCTTCTCAGTGGGACGACTTCTTTTTTTAGGGATATGGAAGCTTTTCGTGTATGTGAACATAAGGTCATTCCGTCGATCATTGAAAATACAATGAAAAACGGGAAATCTCGATGCCGCATTTGGATTGCAGGCTGTTCTACAGGTGAAGAAGCCTATTCTTTTACGATTTTATTTTTAGAAGAACTGAAGCGAAGACAAGTGTCCGTTGAACTTCAAGTGTTTGCAACAGACATCAACCGAAAAGCCATACAAAGGGCAAGTAAAGGGGTGTTTTCCGCTGAGTCTATGGCGAGGATGCCAGAAAAATGGAAGACGCGATATTTCGAAAAGAAAGGTGACGCTTATATTGTGAAGCAGTCGCTTAGAAAACATATCGTCTTTGCTCCTCACAATTTATTGATTGATTCACCTTTTATCCACCTCGATTTTATCAGTTGCCGAAATGTTCTGATGTACTTCCAGCCAGAAGTCCAAAAACGAGTATTATCCCGATTCCAATATGCATTAAAGGATCAAGGGATGCTGATACTAGGGCCGAATGAAACGGTCCCCAATATACCTCGTTTATTTCATTTGTTCAATGAAAAGTGGAACATTTATACCCACTCAAACGTTTCTAAACACAATGTGCCTTGGGCGCAAGACTCGTGTGATATGGAGTTAAAAGAACGAGCTGCCCAATATATGAAAGAAATCGCCCAGGATGATGCATGCATCGTCATAAATGATTGCGACAAAATCCTCGCAATGTCAGAGGGTGCCTCTTCTTTTTTAGAACATACAGAAGTGTCAGATCAATCTTGTAAATATGTAACACCAGATTACATGAAAGAGATGTTGAGTCAATCCTTTCAAAAGGTGTGGACAGAAGAGACCGAAGTGGTATTTCAGCATGTCCCCATCTCTGAAAATGGCAGACAGCAGTATGCTGATTTTACAGTGAAAAGTTTTGATCGCCGTTTCAAGGGAGTATACGTCATTCTCATTCGAATGAGTGAGAGAGGAAAAAATCAAAAGAACGGCAGGGACAAAGAGATGCAAGAGCAGAATTCAGTCTATCAACAGCGAATTGTCGATTTAGAAAACGAGCTCAATGAGGTGAAACAAAAGGAGCAGGAAGCAAGAGCCGAACTAAAAGAAAAAAACATGCAGGTAGAGAAGCTTGAGAAAACCCATGAACATTTTATTAATATCATAAACAATTTGAAGGTGACAAGAGAAGAACTGTACCGGCCATCTGTGAAGCCAGAGATTGCCACGTTGTTTGTCGACTGGGAAATGAATATTCACTATAACACACCTACAGCTGCCTCTTTATTTACTTCAGCTCAAGCCCGGAACCAGCAAACTTTTCAATCAATGGCGAAGAAGCTCACGCAGGAAATACTCTATCATGACATTCAATCTGTCATGTCGGACAGGCGCATCATCGAACGTGAAATTGAAACAAACGATGGAGAACAATTCATCGTGCATATCACACCTCACTATGAACAGGATCATGAGGGAGCGGTGATGACTTGGTTCAAAATGACGGAAATGACGAAATTGAAGCAGGCACTTCATCTTTCGGTGACAGCACTAGATAACAGCCATATTCATATTGTGGTCGCAACGGAGGAAGGGGTCATTCAATGCGTGAATCAGCGCTTTTGTCAGTTTGTACAGAAGCATGAATACAACCTGATCGGGAAAGATGTTTTTTCTGTCTATCAAGCGTTGTGTCAATGTGATGATTTAGCTAAGCAATGGGACGTTTGTTTAAGAGAGGGCAGCTGGTCTGGGGAGTTGTATTTTCAGGATTTATCCGGACGTGAGCGGTGGGAGAGAGTCTCATTACATCGAATTGATGATCCTGGCAAAATGCAGACATCCGTCATGCGCATTTCAGAGGATATTACGAGTCAAAAGCAGTCGGAGAAAATGCTGATGAAGTCAGAAATGCTGTCGGCAGTTGGTCAGCTTGCAGCTGGCATTGCCCATGAGATACGAAACCCGCTTACGTCGTTGAAAGGCTTTTTGCAGCTGATGATTCAAAGTAAAAAGTATCAGAAGGATTATGCGGATGTCATGATGTCAGAGTTTAACCGGCTTGAAGCGATTATTAATGAATTCCTTGTGCTCTCTAGAAGCAAGTCTGTTAATTTTGAGCCAGTACATGTCAATCTTCTGCTTGAAGAAGTCATTATGGTTGTTGAATCGCAGGCGGTCTTAAAAGGAGTGTCCATTCAAAAAAAACTTTCTCCATCACTCCCTAACATTCAAGGCATACCGAATGAACTGAAACAAGTCTTTCTGAACATTCTTAAAAACGGAATTGAAGCGATGGATGGTGTGAGAGGTGTGATCCAAGTGACCTCCATGCTGAAAAATAATCAAATGATGCTGATATTTGAAGACCAAGGAAAGGGCATACCAGAAGATGAGATTGCGAAACTGGGTGAACCGTTTTATACAACGAAAGAAAAAGGGACGGGACTGGGATTGATGATGACGATTAAAATTATTGAAAGCCATGGCGGTACCATTCGTTTTGAAAGCAAAAGCTTTGAAGGGACGCGCGTGATTATTACGTTTCCAACGAATTCTTAGGGATAAGTTTTACATGAAATCCATCCAGCATCAATATTTACTTTGTACACTATGAGAGATGAAGCTCAAAGGGGAGAGATCTAATGAAACGTATGCAATCCATTCGAATGATCTGTTGTTTGGTTTTGGTGATATTTAGTCTGCAATCCTTACTGCCTGGTATCATGACAGCGGAGCCGGTCAGTGCATCTGACAAGAAGGAAAATGTCTCGAAACAAATGAAGCAAGTGACCATCAAAAAAGCCCGTAAGCTCATCGGAGAGACGGTGACGGTGAGTGGAATTGTGACAGCAGATCAATCCGCTATAGGAAATGGGAAGCTCTCAACATATATTCAAGACAAGACCGCTGGAATGAATATTTATTCTGCGCAGCCGAACAATTTTCCGGAACTGAAAGCTGGTATGAAGGTGACGGTGACTGGCAAGGTAACGCTATATAAAGGGCTGGTTGAAATTGTGCCAGATCAAGACCGTTTGCAGATAGATGCTATGAATCAACCATTGCCAGCGCCGAAGCGAGTCTCCATTAAACAACTGGAAACGGATCATGCAGGTAAATATGAAGGAAGACTTGTAAAAGTCAAAGGCTACGTGGAATTAAAACCAGACCAGTCTGCTGGCGGCGGTTACAATGTAACCATGATCGATCGGAAATATCATAGCACTGTCCTTAGAGTGATGGAGAATACGGGTGCCATTGATCAAGTGAAGACAGGGAAATGGTATGAGTTTACAGGGATTCTAAGCAGATACGATACGCTGCAGGTGCTGCCAAGGCACAAGGCTGATATCAAACTGCTGAAACGTCAGCCAAATCCGCCAAACATCAAGAAAGAATATCAGGCAACCGTTGACCGTGTTGTAGATGGAGACACCATTCATTTAAAGAAGCCAGTGCTAGGTACGACAAAGGTGCGCTTTGTTCATATGGATACGCCGGAAACCTATCATAAGCCCAAAAATGAATTAGATCAGAACCAACTGCGCTTTGGACAAAAAGCGACTGATTATTTAAAAACACTTCTTTCAAGCGGTGATCAAGTGACATTAAAGATTGGCCCTGAAGCGAAGGATGGCTATGGACGTCTTCTAGCTCAAGTGAAAACCAAAAAAGGCATCAATACGAACTTAGAGCTTGTGAAAAAAGGATATGCCCCTACTTATTTCATCTGGCCTGTTGGAGATGAAAAAGAGTACGATGCGTTTCAGCAAGCTGTGAAAGAAGCGAAGGAAAAAGGGCTGGGTATTTGGAATGAAGCGGATCCTTTGATAGAACAGCCATTTGAATTTAGAGCGCGTGAGCAGAAAAAAGGGCTCACACGTTATGTCGGTGATTCTTCTGCAAAAACCTACGTATCACCTGACAACTGGAAAGAGGTTGATGTAGAGAAACGTGTCTTTTTTGCCTCAAAAGAAGAAGCAGAGCAGGCTGGATATCAGGCATCCACGTCATCTCGTGAAGTACCATTAACCATTTTAAGCATGAATGATTTACATGGGAAAATTGATCAGCAATATGAGCTGGATCTAAAAGGTGATGGCAGTAAAGGAATGTATGGACGGATGGATTATGTGGCGGCTTATATGAAACAAAAACAAGCGTCACAAAAAAATACAATCACGGTCCATGCAGGAGATATGATTGGCGGGAGCTCACCGGTATCATCTCTTTTGCAAGATGAACCAACAGTTGAACTAATGGAGAACATCGGTTTTGATGTCGGTACAGTCGGCAACCATGAGTTTGATGAAGGCGTTGATGAACTATTGCGTATCCTAAACGGCGGGGAACACCCTAAAGGTACAAAAGGATACGACGGCCAGAACTTCCCGCTTGTTTGTGCGAATTGTGAATACAAGGATACTGGGAAACCGCTTTTACCTGCTTATGAAATCATAGATGTTGAAGGAATCCCAGTGGCATTTATCGGTGTTGTCACAAGATCAGCCGCGGGCATGGTGATGCCAGAGGGAATTAAAGATATTCAGTTTACAGATGAAGTGAAAGCAGTCAATGAAGCAACGAAGGAATTAAAGCAAAAAGGGGTCAAAGCCATTGCGGTACTGGCTCATATGACAGCCTCTCAAAATGGCGATACCATTACTGGAGAAAGTGCGAAACTTGCCAAAGAAGGTGATGATGAAATTGATGTCATTTTTGCTGGACACAATCACGAAGTAGTCAATGGGGAGGTCAATGGGAAATTAATCGTTCAAGCCTTTGAATATGGAAAGGCCATTGGAGAAGTCAATGTCACACTGGACCGGAAAACAAAGGATATTGTCAAAAAGAGTGCAAACATTCAGTATGTAGACCAGACTGGTATTGAAAAGGACAAGGAAGCAGCGGACATTTTAGATCGCTACGGCAAAGAAGTTGAACCGATTATTAGTGAGGTTGTAGGAGAAGCAGGCGTCAAAATGGAAGGCGGCTATTCAAATGATGGAGACACACCGCTCGGTAACCTCATTGCGGATGGGATGAGATATTCGATGAAAAGTGACTTTGCCATGATGAATGGCGGCGGTATCAGGCAGCATCTCGAAAAAGGGCCGATTACATGGGGAGATCTCTTTAATATTCAGCCATTTGGCAACGTTTTAGTCAAGCTGGAAATTCAGGGGAAGGATTTGGTCGATATCATTGAAGCACAAATCTCTCCTCAATTTGGACCAGATTATAGCATTTCAGGCTTTTCATATTCCTATGATCCGTTAACATATAAAGTAGTCGACTTGAAACTGCCAGATGGTTCACCAGTTGTTTTCGATCAAACGTATACACTCACAGTGAATAACTTCATGGCCACTGCAACTGGAAGTAAATATGCGCCAATCGGGCGGTTAGGGAAGAACCCTGAAACGGGTCCAGAAGATTTAGAAGCGACCGTTGCTTTCGTTAAGAGCTTCGAGGGCGCTGCCATTGTGTATCAAAAAGAGGGCCGAATTGAGAAAGTAAAACTAGAAGAAAAGGCAGCAGCAAGCTGAAGGCTCATCACCTCAGAAGAATCATTGTTTAAGACGAAGGAGTTAAAGCATGAAAAAATGGCTTGCAGTTACTGTAATGACAGCGGGAATTGCGCTGCTCGGCTGGGGAATATGGCAAATCACCTCTACTCATCTTCAAACAGCACAATCATTAGAGGAAGCGAAGAAGGTGGTAGCGGCCGATCAAGGGATGTCAAAGAAGACGTTTGCTCCTGAAATGGGAAAAGCCTCAGGCATTCTCACCATTCCGAAATTAAAGGCGGACCTGCCGATTGTCGAAGGGACGGATGCGGACGACCTTGCCAAAGGAGTCGGGCATTATAAAGGCAGTTATTATCCTGATCAACATGGACAAATTGTTCTGTCTGGGCACCGGGACACGGTCTTTCGCCGGACAGGTGAGCTGGACATTGGAGATCAACTGAAAATCACAGTGCCATACGGGGAGTATGTGTATGAAATCACGCATACGAAAATTGTGGATCAGCATGATACATCCATTATCACTCTGCAGAATAAAAAAGAAGAGCTCGTACTAACCACATGCTATCCATTTCATTTCGTCGGTAATGCACCAGAGCGATACATTATTTATGCGAAAAGAGCATCTGTTTCATGAAAAAAGAGCCTGCGTATGGGGCAGGCACTTTCTACATGTTGTCCATTAGTTCAGCCATATCAGCTGGAAGCGGTGCTTCTATTGTAAGCTGCTCGCCTGTAAATGGATGTTTCATGTCTACTTGCTGGGCATGCAGAGCGCATCTGTTGATATGCTCACACATACCGCCATACAATGTATCTCCAGCTAAAGGATGCCCGGCACTGCTAAGATGAACACGAATTTGATGCGTTCTTCCTGTTTCTAACTGCAGCTTGACGGCTGTCATCTGTAAACGTTTATTGCGTTTGATGACCTCAAAATGAGTCAATGCGCTTTGACCAGTCGGGGATATTCTCCTTCTGACTGCATGGTGCTTGTCGCGCCCGATTGCCGCATTGATCGTTCCTTTCTTTTTCTGAAAAAGCCCTTGTGCGATGGCCATGTACGTTCTTTTTATCAATTTTTTAGAAAGCATTTGATCAAGGACAGCATGCGCTAACCTGTGTTTGGCAAAAATGACGGTGCCGCTTGTGTCTTGATCAAGCCTGTGAATATGTCTGACCCGTTTTTCCTCCCCGTTCGCTTGAAAATGGAAGGCGACAAGGTTGGCAAGTGTGCCCGTCTGCCCTTTTTCATTCGGATGTGTTGGCCGGCCAACTGGCTTTTGTACAATCAGTAAATGCTCATCTTCAAAAAGCACCTCTAATTCTCCGTATTCTGGCGTCACATCGCTTTCTTCTGTTTCAAATAAATCAATGATGATTTGATCGCCTTCACTGACTTTTGCTGCGTGGTGTGCAGGCTTTTGATTCAGGCGCACTTTTTGGTGCTCCATCCAAAACTGGATGATCGGCTTTGAGGCAGACACTTCGTCTTTTAAACATTGACTTAAGGAAGTGCCTTGATGCTGCTCACCTACTTTTAGTGAAAGGGTGTGTCCTTTTATGATCATGATATCTGGTCCTCTCTTTGGGTATATATAGGAAACACTTACCTTGGCGAATGCCTTTTTTTCTGTGCTATTCTGAATGGAGAAATAACGACAGAGAGGTAGATGTCACGTGAGATTAATGAAAGCTGCTACAGACCTTCAAGAGCAGGCAATTGAAGAAATTGCCAAGGAAGTTGAAGAGCTTTTACCCCATTCTTTACATGGAGAACAGCGGCAGAAACAACGCCCGCTTACATTCATTGATGGTGTTTATAATGGGACAATGGATGATGCTTTTCGTATCTTATCAGGTCTTCAGCTATTACATACCATTATGTTAAAGCCAAAGCGTCATATCACCAAACGAGATCGTGAGTTATTTGAGCTGAACCGTGAACAAGTCAATGCGTGCGGCTTTTCTTTTCCGTTTGACTTAGATGATTTTGCAGGCCGTCACCTTCAAAATGCGTAAAAGCTGGTGTGAACTTCCTTGTTAACTTACAAGGTAGCCGCACATACTATTTTTAAGGGAACGGAGAAACCTTTAAGATCTGTAATACCAAACCCGCTCTTTTTCACATTCTTTATTCTCCACGAATCGGAGCGCTTGGATCTCTTGCAGAATGAATCGAACATGATAGGAGCCTGACAAACGATGCAGGCTCCTTTTATACATAATCATTTTAGCAGACATTCATCTTTGAAAGTCAATTTTATTCACGATATGATAGCATGGAGTATCGTATTTAAGACTTTCGTAAAAAAAGGAGTGGCCTCGTTGGTAAAGGCGATTATATTTGATTTTGATGGATTAATTTTAGATACAGAAACACATGAATATGAGGTTCTGCAGGAAATGTTTGCAGAGCATGAATCGGAGCTGCCTCTTTCGGTATGGGGAAAGGTCATTGGGACGCAGGCAGGCTTTAAGCCCTTTGAATATTTGGAACAGCAGGTAGGGAAGACACTAGATCATGAGGCGCTTACAGCGGACCGGCGTTCCCGTTTTCAAAAGAGAATGAAGGATGAATCAGCAAGACCTGGTGTAGAAGCTTATTTAGAGGCAGCAAAGGAGCTTGGGATTAAGATTGGACTTGCCTCAAGCTCAGACTATAAATGGGTGTCTGATCACTTAAAGCAAATTGGGCTTTTTGATTATTTTGAATGTATCCGCACGTCAGATGATGTGGAAGAAGTCAAACCGAATCCAGAACTTTATTTACAAACTGCCAAATGCTTAGGTGTAGATCCGAAAGATTGCGTGGCATTTGAGGATTCTGTGAATGGAGCAGTCGCTGCCAAACGAGCAGGCATGAAATGTGTGATCGTCCCAAATAAAGTGACAAGCACGCTGCAATTTGAAGAATATGATGTCAGATTAGAATCAATGGCTGAAATCGAATTGCTCCAACTATTCCATCAGCTTGAAAAAGAGGATCAGTAAGGGGGCAAAAACATCATGGCAGAAAAATTAGATTTAACACGGTTTGAAAAAAGAATGGTGATCCGTAATATCAGGGAAGAAGATATTGATCGAATCATTGCACTGCAAGAGGTATGCTTTCCGGGCATGGACCCTTGGAAACGAGAGCACCTTGAAAGCCATCTTGAACATTTCCCAGAAGGGCAGTTTTGTGCGGAATTCGAGGGGGAAATCATTGGCTCTTGTTCAAGTTTATTAATTAACTTTGATGAATACGATGATCGGCATACTTGGCAGGACATTACAGATGATGGGTACATCACAAACCATAACCCAGATGGGATGAATATGTACGGAATTGAAGTGATGGTGAGTCCTGATTACCGCCGCATGAAAATTGGTCATCGTTTGTATGAAGCAAGAAAAGACTTAGCGAGAAGATTAAATTTAAAAAGCATCATTATTGGCGGACGTATCCCGAATTATCATAAATATCAAGAGGAAATGACGCCCCGCCAATATGTTGAGCAGGTCATGCTGCACCAAATTTATGATCCTGTTTTATCTTTTCAGCTGTTAAATGAATTTAGCCTCATGCGGATCAATCCGAATTACTTGCCGGATGATAAAGCGTCCAGCACGTATGCGACGTTGATGGAATGGAACAATGTCGATTATCGCCCGCAATCGAAAAGATATTATAAATCGGCTTTCCCGGTTCGAATTTGTGTGATTCAATATGCGATGAAACAAATTCATTCCTTTGAGGAATTTATGAATCAAGTCGAGTATTACGTGGATGTTGCATCAGATGCGTCAGCTGATTTTGCTGTTTTCCCGGAAATTTTTACGACGCAGCTCATGTCATATTTAGAGGAGAGATCCCCAAGTCTAGCGGTGCAGCGGATTACGGAATATACTGAGGACTACATTAATTTGTTTACAGATCTCTCTGTAAAATACAACATTAACATCATCGGAGGTTCTCATTTCGTTGAAGAGGAAGGGAAAATCTACAATATCGCCTATTTATTTAGACGTGATGGAACGATTGAAAAGCAATATAAGCTTCATATCACGCCGAATGAACGAAAATGGTGGGGGATTTCAAGTGGTGACCAAGTCCGGGTGTTTGATACCGACTGCGGCAAAATTGCGATTCAAATTTGCTACGATATTGAATTCCCTGAGCTGGCCCGGATTGCGGCTGATAAAGGAGCGAAAATTATTTTCACTCCGTTCTGTACAGAAGACCGCCAAGGCTATTTAAGGGTGCGTTACTGTGCGCAGGCTAGAGCGGTTGAAAATCAGATTTACACAGTGATCTCAGGAACTGTTGGAAATCTTCCGCAAACAGAAAATATGGATGTCCAATATGCACAATCTGCTATCTTTGCACCATCTGACTTTGAATTTGCAAGAGATGGCATTGTAGGGGAGTGCAACCCGAATATAGAAATGGTTGTCGTCGGTGATGTCGACTTAGAAATATTAAGAAGGCAGCGTCAAGATGGGACGGTTCGCCAGCTGAAGGACCGAAGAAGAGACGTGTATCATATTGAATATAAGAAATAACCAAAACAAGCGCCCCGCTGTAATGTAGGGCGCTTGTCTTTTATATTTACATTTTCTTTAATGCGGATGTAGCAAAGTGGGCAATGCTTTTGGCAGCTAAAAATGGAACACCTGATTTGATGAGAGATTGATCAATCGTTTTTTCTACTTGTTTCCATGTAAGATCAGGTTCTTCTAAAAGACTTTTTAAATCAGGCCCTACATGTTGATTGAAAAACTGTTCAAATTGTTCACGTTTTTCTTGTCCTGCAAGCACTTCTAATTTTTGTAACCATTTTTCTTGTTTGTCTAAAGAAAGTTTGATGTTTTGTTTAATTGTGTCTGTGATTGAAGGAAGCTGAAAATCACTCTGTGCTGTAACCTGCTTAGTTTGAATAAAGGCAGCATCAGCTGTCTGTGTGAACGGTGAAGCGAATAAAAGGACAGTAGTGGAGAGCATCAAAGATTTTGCGATTGTTTTCATCAAGAAAACCTCCTAGTTTTTTAGTATCATGTTCGAGATTCATTATATATTTTTGTTAAAATAAGGTAATGAGTCTTGGCGCTTATTTTTTCTTGTGACAAAGGGATGCCAAATCAAAAGACGAATATACTGAAAGGACATCATGTTTTAAAAAGGGAGAGGGATATGGGGCGACAATCTAAACATCTGTATATTAATTTGCCGGTCAAGGGTGTGAAGGAGTCAAAGGCTTTTTTTGAGCAGCTAGGGTTTGACTTTGATCAGCGATTGACGAATGATCAGGCCGCTTGTTTGGTGATAAATGATACGATCACCGTCATGTTGCTATCACTCAAGCATTTTCAATCCATTTCAGAGAAGCAATTGGTGGATGCTAGGCATGGATCAGAGGTCATTATCTCGCTGCAGGTTGATTCGAAGGAAGAGGTAGATGAGCTGGTGGAGCAGGCGATCGCAGCAGGTGGATCGCCGTTTAAGGAAAAACAGGATCATGATTTCATGTATGGCTGGAGCTTTCAGGATCTTGATGGTCATTTGTGGGAAGTGTTTTATATGGATGCGGAGAGAAGCGGCCTTTCATAAGGGTGCTTCTTTTTTATTGTTTATCAGTGGTATGATAATAAGAAAGCAAAAAAATAAGGAATTCATCTAGAGAAAAGTAGGTGCAGCATGGAGTTTTTACTTGTCTTAATGCCAGTGTTCGGCATTTTCCTCATAGGATATATTGGGCAAAAGGCAATTGGTTTTGATATACATACGCTCTCATCAATGTCTTTATATTTAATGTCACCATTTCTTGCGTTTGAAACCTTTTATCAAAATAAAGTATCGATGGACTATGTGTACTTATCTATATTTGTCATAGGGCTCTGTCTTTCCCTTGTTTTATGTGTCTTCATTTTATCTCGTATTTACGGATATTCGAATGAAACGTATTGTGCCATGATTTTGTCATCAGCATTTATGAATAATGGGAATTACGGCACGCCCGTTGTCCTTCTTGTCTTTGGAGCAGCTGGTTTAGATATTGCCATCGTTTTGATGGTTCTCCAGCAGCTTGTCATGAGTACAATCGGCATGTATTATGCAGCAAAAGGCGGAGAGGATGCGGGAGATCTAAAGGTCGTGTTGAAAAAGGTGCTGCGTATGCCGGTTGCATATGGGGCGCTCCTCGGCCTATTATTTCAGCTCATTGACCTTTCATTACCTAAAGAGCTTATGACGGGTGTTCAGCTTGTTGGGGATGCAGCGATACCGACAATTATGCTCATTTTAGGCATGCAGCTTGCAGTGATTTCTTTTAAACAAGTGGATTATCGCAATATTTCCTATGCTGTGCTGCTAAAGTTATTTATTTCACCACTGATCGCATTCGGCTTTACGCTTATTTTACCGGTAGATGATTTGGTGAAACAAATTATGATCTTAGTTGCAGCCATGCCGACAGCAGCGAATACTACGCTGATGGCTGTACAGTTTCGAACGAAGCCTGAGTTTGTCTCAAGCACGACGTTTCTTAGTACCATATTAAGTATCGTTACTTTACCTGTTTTATTATGGATTTTATCCATGCACCCTCTGGGATAGGGGACGACACACAAAAAGGGGGATATATGAATGAATGTAGATGTTCATTTCCAAGTAAGTGATGTGTTAAAAACGAAGTATTTTACACATGCGAAGGTATTAGCAGGGGAAAAGGGACTGTTTCGTCAGGTGAAATGGGTTCATGTGTTAGAAGTGCCTGCTGTAGAGGATTTGTTAAATGGGGGAGAGCTCATCCTAACGACGGCCGCAGGCTTTCAGGATCAATTGGATGTGTTTCAAGATTTTTTAAGCCAGCTGATTGATTCAGGTGCAGCCGGCCTGTGTATTGAATTTGTACCGCTACGATTGGATGTGCCTGAAGAACTGATTGCTTATGCAGAAGAACGAGATTTTCCGCTTATTCTGTTTACAAAAGAAGTGAAATTCGTCAACATCACGCAGCACCTTCATACGATGATGATCGAGCGTCAGTATCAAATGATGGCGGATTTAGAAGCATTATCATCAAGACTGAATGAGCTTTTACTGAAGCCTCATCCACAGATGGATATTTTGGATCAAGTGTATCAGCATGTGAGAGGAATTCTTTTACTCATACCTGTTCAAGGCGAGCCCATTATTTTATGTGATTCTTCCAAACAAACAGAAGAGCTTGTCATGAATTATTTAGCACATGCTTCCTTGCCAAAAGGATACGAAGTGACTCAAAAGCAAGTCTTGGCACTTAAACAAACTTTTGCAGACCTTGTGCTTATTCATCAATCGAACACGCTTTCAGAATTTGAACTGCTTGTGCTTGATAAGGGAGCGAATGCCCTTGCCCAGCAAACATTAAGGGAGCTTTATACAGAAGAGCTGAAGAAGACAAAAGAGAACGAATGGCTGCAGCAATGGTTTCATGAAGAGCATACAGAAAGAGATATTTTAGAACACCTTGAGGATACGGAAGGATTAAAAAAAACGACCGGCTGTGTGGTCATGCTTTTTCAAAAGAATCATCAGCTGGAAGACATAGCAGGAAACCTTTATTTTCTCGTCTCTTGCCGCTCCATTTTTCAGCGTGCTGGTTTCCATTTGATCGTGTATGAGCATCAGGGACAAACCTTATTTATTTTATTGAATACAAGAAAGATTGAAGACTGGAAAGAGCGTGCAGAGAAAGCAGCAAATGAAATCAAGCAATTATATGATCGGGAGCAGCCTCATGGCACAGTCATCAATTTTGGAATCGGGCAGTATTGTGAGCAGTTTCAGCACATGAGAAAAAGCTTTCAATCAGCGAAAGAAGTGCTGCATTTAAAGAAAGTGATGCCGCAGCGGGTAGAAAGCCCATTTTATCAAGATTTACACATGCTTCGGCTCATGCCTGTTATGAAAGAGAGCGGACTATTAGAAAGTATGGTGAAAGAGTATTTAGAGCCGGTGATTTTATATGATAAACAAAATAGCGGAAGGCTCTTTCAGACGCTGAATATCTTTTTACAGACAAATGGTTCTAAAAAAGAAACCGCAAGCCAGCTCTATATTGTCAGGCAGACACTTTATCACAGACTTGATAAGCTGCATGCGCTGCTTGGTGAGGATATGATGCAATCACCAAAACGCCAAGCGCTTGAATTTGCAATCCTTGCTTATGAATTTTTGCAAGGGAACCGCCATTAACTGCGCATGTTAGATTTGCCAACGTATCAAGTAGAGTGTCTTATGGTTCTTTTCAATCAGTTGACGATCTGTCTAATGTAATGTGCCTTGCCCCTTTTTTATAATAAAAGCAACGATTGGTTCGCTCTAACGGGCGGTCTTGTTTCAGTTTCATATGCCTCACTTTTCATCCATATAATGAATGGAGAGGCCATATGCTGGACCGGTCGAAGTTTCTTTAATGATGAAAACGGATACATGGGGGCGTGGGAAGATGAAAACACATGAGCAGGCTCAAGATCTTCAGGCGAAAGATGATCAGTTGATTTGGCATCATATGAAAGGAACAAACAAGGAAAATGAAAGTATGGTCATTCATGAGGCAGAAGGCGCATGGGTGACAGATATTCACGGGAATCGATATTTAGACGGAATGTCAGGCCTATGGTGTGTGAATGCTGGATATGGCCGAAAAGAGCTTGCAGAAGCGGCATATCAGCAATTAAATACGATGCCTTACTATCCGCTGACACAAAGCCATGTACCAGCCATTCAGCTGGCTGAGAAGCTCAATGAATGGCTTGGCGGAGACTATGTGATCTTCTTTTCTAACAGCGGCTCTGAGGCGAATGAAGCTGCATTTAAGATTGCCAAACAATATCATGCGCAAAAGGGAGAGAGTACACGCACGAAATTCATTTCCCGATATCGATCGTATCACGGCAATACAGCAGCCGCTCTCGCCGCAACGGGTCAAGCGCAGCGTAAATATAAATATGAACCATTAGGACAGGGCTTCATCCATGTCGCACCCCCTGATATGTATCGGCATCCTGAGGACCAAGAGAGCTTGGCAAGTGCTGATGCAATTGATCAAGCGATGACGTGGGAATTAAGCGAGACCATTGCCGGGGTCATTATGGAGCCGATCATTACGGGAGGCGGTATCTTAATGCCGCCAAAAGGATATTTGAAGAAGGTTCAAGAAATCTGTGAAGATCATGGGGCACTCCTCATTGTGGATGAAGTCATCTGCGGCTTTGGCCGAACTGGAAAGCGGTTTGGTTTTATGCATGAGGAAGTAAAGCCAGATATCATCACCATGGCAAAAGGGATCACAAGCGGTTATTTACCGCTTTCTGCAACGTGCGTGAAACGAGAAATCTATGAAGCGTATGCAGGAGAAGATACGTATGACCGGCTGCGTCATGTGAATACATTTGGGGGTCACCCTGCTTCCTGTGCGGTTGCACTTGCCAACCTGGACATTATGGAAAACGAGCAATTAGTGGAGCGGTCAGATACACTTGGCCGAGACATGCTCGATCGCTTGCAGGAGTTAAAAAAGCATCCGTTTGTCGGTGATGTCAGAGGAAAAGGCTTGCTGTTTGGGATCGAGCTTGTTCAGGATCAGCAGTCCAAAAAGCCAGCTGATCCAAGTGTTGTCGGTCAATTCATTGCAGAATGTAAAAAACGCGGGTTGATCATCGGAAAAAATGGCGATACGGTGGCTGGTTATAATAACGTTGCACAGATTGCACCGCCGCTCAATATCACAGATGAAGATGCCTCATTTATTATTCATACTTTAAAAGAAAGCATGGCACAGCTATAGCAGAGAGAATCCTCTGCTTTTTTTATGTGCAGGTAAGTAGAGGCAGCTAGGTTGAATGGGCAATGGACACACTAGGTGTATTGAAAAAAACATGAGATTCTATTACTGTAAGGAGAAGGCTAAACCAATACACTTTAGAAGGAGACGGCATATGAGTTTTCATGATCAACCCATTCTACCTGCTGTTCGTAATATAAAGCAATTTGAGGAATTTTTAAAAAGTCCCTTTACATATGGCGTCTTACTTGATGTTCACTTAGGCCGGCTGAAGGGCATCATGAATGAGGCAAACGCACATCATAAAAAAATGTTTGTCCATGTCGATTTAATTCATGGTATCAAACATGATGAGTATGGAACGGAGTTTATTTGTCAGGAAATGAAACCGGCAGGCATTATTTCTACTAGGTCTTCTGTCATAGTAAAAGCCAAGCAGAAAAAGGTATATGCCATACAGCGAATGTTTTTACTTGATACAAGTGCGATGGAAAAAAGCATGGAGTTTGTTGGGAAACATCGTCCGGATTTTATTGAAGTATTGCCGGGTGTCGTGCCAGATTTGATTACAGAAGTGCGCGAAAGAGCTGGAATACCAATATTTGCAGGAGGGTTTATCCGAACAAAAGAAGATGTAGAAAGGGCGCTTGCAGCAGGAGCGACAGCTGTGACGACATCGAATACAGCGCTTTGGAAAGCGTTCCAAAAGTGAAAAAGATAAAATGTGAAATTTGATTGACAACGTTTTCATCCTCTGATACTATAGCACTAAGTTAATAATATGTGATGGAGAAATGGAGATCCACAACAACGCTTTACTAGGTGACAAATGACCCTGATGTAAAGTCTGTTTGTTGTGGATCTTTTTTTCTTTATCTTTTCTACACATTTATAGGGGATGGCAACTGAACCAGAGGAGGAATTTTTCATGACACCATTTTGGGGTGAAGTCGTAGGTACAATGCTACTGATTATTTTTGGAGGCGGTGTATGTGCGGCCGTCAGTTTAAAGAAATCGCTTGCATATCAGTCTGGCTGGATTGTAATCGCTTTCGGTTGGGGATTTGCGGTGGCTATTGCAGCATATGCAACTGGTGGAATTAGCGGCGCACATCTAAACCCGGCGCTCACAATTGGTCTTGCTTTAGAAGGAAGTTTTCCTTGGGCTGATGTTCCAATGTATATTACCGGTCAAATGCTTGGCGCATTACTCGGAGCTATTATTGTCTTTTTACATTACTTACCGCACTGGAAAGCAACAGACGATCCAGGTGCAAAGCTAGGCGTATTTTCAACTGGTCCAGCGATTCCGCATACTTTTGCGAACGTACTAAGTGAAGTGATTGGCACATTTGTATTGGTAGTAGGAATCTTGGCGATCGGTGCAAATAAATTTGCAGACGGGGTCAACCCGCTGATTGTTGGTTTCTTAATTGTGGCGATTGGTCTTTCGTTAGGTGGAACAACTGGTTATGCAATCAACCCTGCACGTGATTTAGGTCCGAGAATTGCACATGCAATATTGCCGATTCCAGGTAAAGGGCCATCTAATTGGAAATATGCTTGGGTGCCTGTTGTTGGTCCAATTTTAGGTGGAGCGTTTGGCGGTGTTTTCTACAATGCAGCCTTTAAAGCAAACGTCACGCCAGCTTTTTGGATTGTAAGCGTTATTTTAGTTGTGGTATTGTTAGGACTCTATGTCTCTACGAAAAACCAAACAAATACTGTAAATGAAAGTATGTAAGGGGAGGAAAACACCATGGCAAAAGAAAAATATATTCTCGCATTAGATCAAGGGACAACAAGCTCAAGAGCGATTTTATTTGATCAAGAGGGCAAAATTGCACATACAGCACAGAAGGAATTCAATCAATATTTTCCGAACCCAGGCTGGGTAGAACACAACGCAAATGAAATTTGGAGCTCTGTTCTATCTGTTATTTCAACTGCTTTAATTGAATCAGGAATCGAAGCAGATCAAATCGCAGGTATTGGGATTACGAACCAGCGGGAAACAGCTGTTGTTTGGGATAAACATACAGGCGCACCTGTTTATCATGCAATTGTTTGGCAGTCTAGACAAACATCTGGCATTTGTGAAGAACTGAAAGCACAAGGACATAATGAGACGTTCAGAAATAAAACAGGTCTTCTCATCGATGCCTATTTCTCAGGTACAAAAGTGAAATGGATTTTAGACAATGTAGAAGGTGCACGTGAGAAAGCGGAAAATGGCGACTTACTATTTGGCACAATCGATACATGGCTCATTTGGAAAATGACTGGCGGTAAATCACACGTGACAGATTATTCGAATGCGTCAAGAACACTCATGTTCAATATTTACGATCTGAAATGGGATGAAGAATTACTTGATATTTTAGGCGTGCCTGCTTCCATGCTGCCAGAGGTCAAACCATCATCACACATTTATGGTGAAACGACCGACTATCATTTCTTCGGTAAAAATATCCCGATTGCAGGAGCGGCGGGAGACCAGCAGTCTGCGCTATTCGGTCAGGCTTGCTTTGAAGCAGGAATGGCAAAGAACACATATGGTACAGGATGTTTCATGTTGATGAATACAGGGGAAAAAGCAATTAAGTCGGATCATGGATTATTAACGACGATTGCATGGGGCATTGACGGCAAAGTTGAATATGCTTTAGAAGGAAGTATTTTCGTTGCTGGTTCAGCTATCCAGTGGCTACGTGATGGACTTAGAATGTTTAAAGACTCGAAAGACAGCGAAGCTTATGCAAAGCGCGTAGAATCAACAGACGGCGTCTATGTCGTTCCAGCATTCGTTGGTCTAGGCACACCATATTGGGACAGTGATGTCAGAGGCGCTGTATTCGGTTTAACACGCGGTACTTCCAAAGAGCACTTTGTCCGTGCAACATTAGAATCACTTGCTTATCAAACGAAAGATGTATTAGATGCGATGGAAAAGGATTCAAACATCTCATTAAAAACATTGCGTGTCGATGGCGGAGCTGTGAAGAATGACTTCTTAATGGGCTTCCAAAGTGATTTACTGGATGTACCAGTAGAACGTCCAGAAATTAATGAAACGACGGCACTCGGTGCGGCCTATCTTGCGGGAATAGCAGTTGGCTTCTGGAACGACCGTTCAGACATTGCAAACCAATGGAACCTTGACAAGCGCTTTGAGCCTAAAATGGAAGAGGACAGCCGCAACTCGTTATACAGCGGGTGGAAAAAGGCTGTAAAAGCAGCTCAAGCTTTCAAATAAACAAAAAGTATGGTATACTTCAAGTAAGTTAATAGAACGGTTGGAGAACTGGAGAGACCGCAAGCACCGAAGTGTAGAAATACGCTTTGGGTGTTTGCGGTCTCTTTTTCTTTACCGTACAACATGGGAGGAACAAGAGATGACTTTTTCTAGCTTAGAAAGAGAACAAATGCTTCAGGAAATGACAAAAAAACCATACGATGTGTTTATCATTGGCGGGGGTATTACAGGCGCTGGTACAGCACTTGATGCGGCTTCACGCGGAATGCGCGTTGGTCTTGCGGAAATGCAGGACTTCGCAGCTGGTACGTCTAGCCGCTCAACAAAACTTGTGCACGGTGGACTTCGTTATTTAAAACAATTTGAAGTGAAAATGGTGGCAGAGGTCGGGAAAGAGCGTGCCATTGTATATGAAAATGGGCCACATGTGACAACACCCGAATGGATGCTTCTTCCGATGCATAAAGGCGGTACATTTGGTAAGTTCTCAACATCAATTGGTCTAAGAGTGTATGACTTTTTAGCAGGAGTCAAGCATAGCGAACGCAGAAGCATGCTAAGTGTCAAAGAAACACTTGCCAAAGAACCGCTTGTGAAAAAGGACGGCTTAAAAGGCGGCGGCTACTATGTTGAATATCGTACAGATGATGCTCGCCTTACAATTGAAGTGATGAAAGAGGCTGTGAAATTCGGTGCGGAAGCTGTCAACTATGCGAAAGTCAAAGAATTTATTTACGATAAAGGCAAGGTTGTCGGCGTAGTCATTGAAGATGTCATGACTCAGAAAACATACGATGTATATGCGAAGAAAATTGTCAATGCGACAGGTCCATGGGTAGATCAGCTAAGAGAGAAGGACCACTCAAAAGAGGGGAAACATTTACAGCATACAAAAGGAATCCACCTAGTATTTGACCAATCTGTTTTCCCATTAAAACAGGCGATCTACTTTGACACACCTGATAAACGTATGGTCTTTGCGATTCCAAGAGAAGGAAAAACGTATGTTGGAACAACGGATACAGTGTACAAAAAAGAACTGGAACATCCGCGTATGACAAAAGCAGATCGTGATTACGTCATCAAAGCGATCCAGTACATGTTCCCTGATCTAAACATTTCAGAAAAAGATGTTGAATCCAACTGGGCTGGTCTTCGTCCGCTTATTCATGAAGAAGGCAAAGATCCTTCAGAAATTTCTCGTAAGGATGAGGTATGGACATCACCTTCAGGCTTAATTACGATTGCTGGTGGTAAATTAACAGGCTACCGTAAAATGGCCGAGCACATTGTAGACCTCGTACGTGATGGACTCAAAGAAGAAACGGGAAAAGATTACGGGCCATGTAAAACGAAGCATCTGCCAATTTCAGGCGGACATGTCGGCGGTTCTAAAAATATGGCAGCCTTTGTACAAGCGAAAACATCAGAAGGAGCTTCTATTGGTTTGACAGAACCGATTGCTGAAAAACTAGCCAAAAAATACGGCTCAAACGTCAGCAGTGTCTTCAAGCGTGTAGAGCAGCTTCAAGGTGAAGCAGACAAACGAAATATTCCAGCGTATGTACTGGCTGAGCTTGTCTATGCGATTGAGGAAGAACTTGCCGTGACACCGGTTGATTTCTTCTTAAGAAGAACAGGCAGCCTATTATTTAATATCAATTGGGCAAAAACGTATGCACAGCCTGTCGTTGACTATATGGCTGATCGTTTTGGCTGGGATGATGCGACGAAACAAAAACATCAAACAGAATTAGAGCAACTATTCCATGAAGCAGTCGTTCCGCTTGATGCTGAATAAGAGAAAAAGCCGATCGTGTATCGGCTTTTTTTTATTGTTTTTTACTCTTTGTTCATCATTTTTTCATATGTCAATGATATAACATGACATGAAGGATAGTTCCATATAAAATAACAGTAGATATTATCTTATTGATGATAAGAGCTGGGAGGAAGGCTATGAGTTGGAATGCGAATTATGAGCGATGGATCAATGAAAAACACCTGGATACTGAATTAAGGGAATGGCTGGAGGCGCATCAGGATGATCAAAAAGCGCTTGAAGACTGTTTCTACAAAAACCTGGAGTTCGGAACTGGAGGAATGCGCGGAGAGATTGGTGCTGGAACGAATCGAATGAACGTCTACACCGTTCGAAAAGCATCAGCTGGTCTTGCGGCGTATATTGCAAAACATGGAGAGGATGCAAAAAAAAGAGGCGTCGCGATTGCATATGATTCACGCCATAAATCCCCTGAATTTGCGATGGAAGCAGCCAAAACGCTTGCTTCAAACGGCATTCAAACGTACGTATTTGATGAACTGCGTCCGACACCAGAACTCTCTTTTGCAGTACGGGAGCTGAATGCCTTTGCGGGTATTGTCGTGACAGCAAGTCATAACCCGCCAGAATATAATGGCTATAAAGTATATGGAGAAGATGGCGGCCAGATGCCCCCATTTGAAGCAGATCAAGTCATTAAAGAAGTAGATGCCATTGAAAATGAACTAGCGATATCAGTAGAATCAGAAGAAACATTGAAGCAAAATGGGCTGATCCGCATGATCGGAAAAGAAATTGATCAAGCGTATATCCAAAAATTAAAAACCATCAGTGTGCACCCTGAGCTTGCAAATGAAGTGGATATCAAAGTGGTGTTTACCCCGCTTCATGGGACAGCGAATAAACCTGTCCGAAACGGGCTTCAGGCTCTTGGGTATCAGCATGTGATCGTTGTGCCTGAACAGGAAAAGCCAGATCCACAATTCTCGACGGTTACGTCTCCAAATCCAGAGGAGCATGCAGCATTTGAATACGCTATCAAGCTTGGCGAAAAGCAAAATGCCGATCTCCTGATTGCAACAGATCCAGATGCAGACCGATTAGGCATCGCTGTTAGAGATCATGAGGGAGAATTTACTGTTTTAACAGGCAACCAAACAGGAGCGCTGCTGCTTCATTATTTATTGTCTGAAAAGAAAAAGCTAGGTCAGCTGCCTCCTCGTCCGGTTGTGATGAAAACCATTGTGACAAGTGAGCTTGGGCGTGCTGTGGCATCGGCATTTGGAGCAGACACGATTGATACGCTCACTGGCTTTAAATTTATTGGTGAAAAAATCAAGCAATTTGAAGAAACCGGAGAGTACACGTTTCAATTCGGCTATGAAGAAAGCTACGGCTATTTGATCGGTGATTTTGCACGAGATAAAGATGCGGTCCAAGCGGCGCTATTAGCCGTTGAAGTTGCTGCTTTTTATAAGAAACAAGGCAAGTCATTATACGATGCCCTCGTTGATATTTTTAAGGAATTCGGATTTTACAGAGAAGGGTTAAAGTCATTAACCTTAAAAGGGAAAGAAGGAGCGGAGCAGATTTCGGCCATCCTTCATACCTTTAGAACCAATCCGCCAGCTGCTATTGCAGGTCAGCGCATAACTGTTATTGAGGATTATCAATCAAGTCAAAGACACCTTGTGGCTGAAAAGAAAGAAGAAACCATTCATCTGCCGGCATCAAATGTCCTAAAATATTTCCTTGAAGATGGCTCTTGGTTCTGCATAAGACCTTCTGGTACTGAGCCAAAAGTGAAATTTTATATCGCCGTTAAAGGCTCATCTTTAACAGACAGCGAAGAAAAGCTAAAGCATCTATCAGAAGAAGTGATGAAAGTCGTTTATGATATTGTGGAAGAAACAGCTAAATAAAGAAAGAAACAACGCCATCGTGTCATACATGATGGCGTTTTTCTCAGCCAAAAGGATGAGAAGAAATCATCCTTTTTGAGAAAGAGCGAAGAAGGTGCTCATGGTATAATCAACGTAATGATAAGAGAAGGCAGCAAATGCCGGGGGTAAACAGGATGGGAGAATACCAAGAGAAGGTTCAAACCTTAAAGACATTAAAAGAAATTGCTGAAAAGCTCAATGAAGGCATGGAAATGAAAGAAACACTTCATGAAGTCCTTCAGATGCTCATGGATGTCACAGGCTTTCAGACAGCATGGATTTATTTTATAGAAGAAGACGGCTCATATGAGCTGATGGCACATGTATCCTTACCTCAAGCACTGGCAAAGGATCGAAAGAAATTGTTGTGCCAAAATGATTGTTATTGCATCAATCGATATACGAAGGGATCACTGCAATCAGCCACCAATATCATTAACTGTAAACGGATTGAAACGGCAATTGAACAAAAGCTTGGGGATACGGAAGGAATTACGCATCATGCAACCGTTCCACTCAAGGCATGTAAGCGCACCTTTGGTTTATTAAATGTGGCGGCAAAAGGTAAAGTCACATTTACACAAGAAGAGCTGAATTTACTTGAAAGTATTGCGCTTCAAATTGGTACGGCGATTCAGCGGATGAAGCTTGTTCAAAATGAGCAGCAGCATGCACTCCTTGAAGAAAGAAACCGTCTTGCACAGGATTTACATGATTCGGTCAATCAAATGCTGTTTTCTGTGAGTCTTACTGCAAAGGCAGCCCGTCAAATGACAAGCGATCAGAATTTAGGGGAAATGATTGATTTTATTCAGCATTTATCACAAGATGCCCTCATTGAAATGCGGTCACTCATATGGCAGTTAAGACCAAGAGGACTTGAAAAAGGGTTTACGACAGCAATTGAAGAGTATGCACAGCTTTTAGGGCTAAGCTGCACATTATCTTTATCCGGCTGTTTGGAAATGGATCATTCATGCCATGAGACTTTGTTTCGCGTATGTCAAGAAGCACTGAATAATTGTCAAAAACATGCGGGAGTAGAGGAAGTAGAGGTTAAACTTGAACAATCGGCAGACACGTTCGATATGAAAATAATTGACCATGGAAAAGGATTTCGGTATGACGAACAAATGAGCCTTCCTTCATTTGGGCTGAAAGGAATGGCTGATCGCATCCATCGAGCAGGTGGTACATTTTGTATTGATTCTGAGCTTGGCAATGGAACCACAATTCATGTAAAAGTGCCATTTTCTCAAGAAAGGAAGGGATCGTCATGAGAGTCGTCATTGCAGATGATCATCATATTGTGAGAAAAGGGCTGGTGTTCTTCTTGCAAACACAGCCTGATGTGGACATCGTAGGCGAGGCATCTAATGGAGTAGAGGCATTAAAGATTGTCCAACAAACGCAGCCTGACATTGTTTTAATGGATCTCTCAATGCCTGTGATGAACGGTATTGAGGCAACAAAACAAATGATGATCGATAGGCCGGAGACACGTATTGTGATTCTGACAAGCTATGCGGATAAAGATTATGTCATTCCAGCAATTCAAGCCGGAGCGAAAGCCTATCAGCTAAAGGATGTAGCGCCAGAAAAGCTGCTCACGACAATGATTGAAGTACAAAATGGCACGTATCAATTAGACGGTTATATTACAACCTTTCTTGTGCATCATCTGACAGAGCCAAAAGAGCAGAAATGGGCACTGATGAACGAGCTGACCAATAGAGAGCGGGATGTCCTATTTGAAATCGCAAAGGGCAAAAGCAACAAAGAAATCGCCTCCTCGCTGTTTATTTCTGAAAAAACAGTTAAAACGCACGTATCTCATGTTTTATCCAAGCTAGAGCTGGCAGATCGAACCCAGGCCGCTCTTTATGCAGTGGATTATCAAAAAAATCAGCCGAAAGAGCTGCTTTAACAAAAACATGCAGTCACGGGCGCCAAAAGAAGAAAAAGGCTAAAATAAAGATCATTTTAGCCTTTTTCTTTATGTGTACATCGGTTCTGCATATGCTTCAGAAACGGCCGCCTCTGAAGCGTGGTCAATATACTGGAGGAGCCCATATAAACATTTTTCAACAGCTGCATCGTTTCGGTTAAATTGATACGCGTGTAAGAAATGCTCAATACGTTTCGAGAGCAAGTCATCTTGTGTACGTACCATAAGAATAAGTAAATTATCCCATTGCGAGCGATGCGTATAATAAAGTGCTTTATCATAATCCGCCACATTCATTAAACCTTCTCCTTTCCCTTGAGAAGTCTTCATTAGTTTGCTCGGATCATATCGACATTTTCAGGGGAAAAGTTGGTGTCCGCATAAAAAGGGGACCGGGAATTATAGGCTGAATAAATGCTTCATGTATGAAAAAAGATTGAACAGCAAAACCTAAGGGGAAATCTACATGAAAGTGAGATCAATGATATCATGCAGCCGAAATGGTGGATGCTTATTGCAGCAGGAATGATTTTATTCGGCAGTCTCATGGTGCATCCAGCATCAAAAGCAGCCGCATATCCCGCAGACAATTGGGAAAGGCTTGCTTATACTGCCTTGCAAGATGAATATGAAGGTGCCTCTTTAAACGATTATCATTACATTGGACGCACACAAGTGAATGATGAACAAACAAAAGATGTGTTTCGCGTCACCGTAAAGGAAGGCTCAACACTTTTTGCCGCCCACGCAGAAATTTATTTTCACCCGGAGACCGGTCATTTGATTAGTATTAACGTGTTTCGATTATAAAATAATAGCACCTCTTACCAAAAGAGGTGCTGATCATGAGATGTTTTACTTCATGTTTCCTTGAAGATAAGAGCGAATATCCACTCCGAGTGAATCCGCTAAACGCTGTCCGTAATCTTCATCTGCACGATAGAAGTTGCAAATTGCAAGTAATTTCGTTTTTTCATTTACGTCTTTCAAATCAGCTGTCAGGTTTTTAATCAATGCTTGTTTCTCTTCTTCAGAGTAGCTTCGATATTTTTCCCCCGCTTGTTTGAAATCGTTCGGTTTTTCAATTTTTTGTCTCACCATACGATCACCGTGAAGAACAGGCTCACTTTCTTTATAGTGAGGGTTCTCTTTTGGCTGATCGTCATAACGGTTTGGTTCATAGTTAATATGTCCGCTTGGACGAGTTGTTGTCATAAAGCCATCCTGCTGGTTATTGTGTACAGGCGCATAAGGGCAGTTGACTGGAATACGCAAGTAGTTCGCACCAAGACGATGACGCTGCGTGTCAGGGTATGAGAACAGACGACCTTGAAGCAGTTTATCTTCAGATGCTTCAATTCCTGGAACTAGTGCACTTGGTGTAAAAGCAGACTGTTCTGTTTCAGCAAAGAAGTTTTCTGGATTACGGTTCAGTGTCATACGTCCCACTTTTTGCAGCGGATAATCTTCCTCGCTCCACGTCTTCGTAGGATCACATGGATCATAATCAAGTTCATCATAATCACTGAGCGGCATAAGCTGAACGTAAAGATCCCATGCTGGATAATTTCCTTTTTCAATACGATCATACA
Organism: Bacillus xiamenensis; assembly: GCF_001857925.1. Taxonomy (NCBI): domain Bacteria; kingdom Bacillati; phylum Bacillota; class Bacilli; order Caryophanales; family Bacillaceae; genus Bacillus; species Bacillus xiamenensis. The sequence goes on along the minus strand of NZ_CP017786.1, from coordinate 696,590 downwards.
AATCTCTTGTCGCATGCTGGAAGTCGTTTGCTTGAATTTCTGCAGCTTCTTCCATTGATAAATTGCGAATGCCTTCTGATGGTCTCCAGTGGTATTTCACATATTTTGTTTCTCCGTATTTGTTTACCCATCTAAACGTATGAACACCAGAACCACGCATTTCAGCGTAGTTCGCAGGAATACCTTCGTCAGAGAAGAGCCATGTGAGCATGTGAGTCGATTCAGGTGTTAATGTCATAAAATCCCAATAACGGTCAGGATCTTGAATATTGGTTACAGGATCTGGCTTAAGAGAGTGAACCATATCAGGGAATTTGAGTGCATCACGAATAAAGAAGACAGGCAGGTTGTTGCCGACTAAATCGTAGTTGCCTTCTTCTGTATAAAATTTAACAGCGAAGCCGCGTGGATCACGTAATGTTTCAGGTGAACCTTTAGGATGAATAACCGTTGAGAAACGAACAAAAACGTCAGTTTGTTTCCCTTCTTCACTTAAGAAGGCTGCTCTTGTATGCTTTTCCATGCTATTTTCTACTTCAAACACACCATAAGCGCCGGCGCCTCTTGCATGAACGACACGCTCTGGGATACGTTCACGGTCAAAATGCGCAAGTTTTTCAATCAAATGGTAATCGTCAAGAAAGGAAGGTCCGCGGTGGCCGGCTGTTCTTGAGTTTTGATTGTCGCCAACAGGCACGCCCTGATTTGTCGTCAAATGTTTATGATTTGAATTTGTCATTCTTTTCTCCTCCTGTAAACAAAAAAATGGGTTCTAGCAATCTATATACCCTAATTATATTGAATAAAACATGATAGTCAATATTTATTTATAATAATTTTAAATAAATTATTATTACAAGGAGGTAAAGAAAAAGACGAAAGAAATGAATTCTTTCGCCTTAGAGCAGAAGCTCTCTGAGAGCATCTTTGTTTTGTGTTAAATCTTTTAATGTGTATTGATCTAGAACGCGTAAATAAGCAGTGAGTGCTTCATGAAGTACGTGCTTTAATGAGCAAATCGGGGAGATAATACAGCTGTTTTTCTTTGAATCAAAGCATTCAACCATGACTAAATCATCCTCTGTATAGCGGACAACCTCACCAATGTTAATGCTTTCTGGGCTTTTCCCCAGTCTAATCCCACCATTTCTTCCGCGAATCGTTTCCACATAACCGCGTTTTCCAAGATGGTAAATCACCTTCGTCAGGTGATTTTTTGAAATGCCATAAATATCGGCAATCTGCTGAATATTTGACAGTTCATTGTTGTCTCTCGACGCTAAATAAATGAGTACCCTCAATGAGAAATCTGTATAATTTGTAAGTTTCATTTTGACGACCTCTAAACCTAATAGAGTTTTGTATCATCGTAACACATTTTAGACAAAAACTGTTCGAGAAAGTGTTAAATGTGACAACATTTAAAACATGTATTATAAATATTGCTTTTATAGCCTGTCATCTATTACGATAAAGATGTATTTAAAATACATCTTTTTGAAAGAAGGAATGACAATGTTATCTTCAGATCAAATGAATGCCATTAAACAATCAGCCCCTCTACTAAAAGCCGAGGGAACAAAACTTGTGACAGTTTTTTATCAAAATATGATCAGACAGCACCCAGAGCTTCTCAATCAGTTTAATAAAACGAACCTCATGAATGGAAGTCAGCCAGAGGCGCTTGCGGCAACCTTATATCAAGCTGCACTGTACATTGAACGATTAGAAGAATTGCTTCCTGCTGTCAAACAAATTGCCCATAAGCACGTCAGTGTCATGGTGAAAAAAGAGCAGTACCCCATCGTTGGATACCATCTTATTGAAGCCATGAAAGAGGTATTTGGATTAACAGAAGAAGACGAAACGTTAGCCGCTTGGAAGGCTGCCTATGACATCATTGCGAATATATTTATCACCATTGAAGCAGAAATGATGGAGGAAAATTTAAAACAAAAAGGCGGATGGGCAGATGTCAAACCGTTTGTGATTAAGAAAAAGAAACAAGAATCTCCGTCACTCACTTCCTTTTATTTAGTACCAGAAGATGAATCTGAACTGCCAATTTATGAAACAGGTCAATATATTACGGTGCAAGCAGATATGCCGGGTGAAGCCTATGTATGCAGCAGACAGTACAGCTTATCAGATCAATATCACCCATCTTACTACCGCATCACAGTGAAACGAGACGGCCATGTATCCACATTCCTCCATGATGACATGGAAGAAGGGGATATTCTTCAAGTGAGTATGCCGCAGGGAATGTTCTGCTTACAAGGGGACATCAAACAGCCCGTTTATTTGATCAGTGCTGGGTCTGGTGTTACACCAATGATTGGTTTAGTAAAAACAGCCGCTCATCAAAATCTGCCATTTACGATGATTCATGCAGATCGAATAGAGGACGTGACCGCTTTTGAAAAAGAATTTGAACGTGTTCTAGCTTTATCCCCTCATGGACGTATCATCCTATGTAACGAGCAGTTTGAAGCGTCAGGAAAGGGTGAGCTGGTGGAGAAGGTGGCTTCCCGTATTGACCGTTCATTCCTTCAATCAGTGATTGGAGAAGGGGAAGGACAATTTTACCTTTGCGGTTCCCCGGCCTTTACACAAGAGATGATCTATATCCTAAAAGCGATAGGAATTCCGGAACAAAATATTCATTTCGAAGCATTCGGCGGGCAATCCATGAAAGAGATAGAAGTCGTGTAAACCAACGGCTGAACATCATGTTTTTTTAGATACGCTCATATAGTAGGGATAAGTCCGATGAGGAGGGATGGTTTCCTTGAGCGTATCTGAAAAGCGTCTTTTACAAAGAGCCATTGATGAAATTACAGAAATTGCAGAAGGATTTGGTCTAGATTTTTATCCGATGAGGTATGAAATCTGTCCCGCGGAAATTATTTATACGTTTGGTGCATATGGGATGCCAACACGATTTAGCCACTGGAGCTTTGGCAAGCAATTTCATAAAATGAAGCTTCATTATGATTTAGGATTAAGCAAAATTTATGAGCTGGTGATTAATTCAAACCCTTGCTACGCCTTTCTACTTGATAACAATACGCTTGTTCAAAATAAATTAATTGTGGCTCATGTCCTGGCGCACTGTGATTTCTTCAAAAATAATTGCCGTTTCCAAAACACAAAACGAGATATGGTCGAAAGCATGGCAGCGGCGGCAGAGCGAATTAAAGAGTATGAGCATGTTCATGGAACAAAAGAAGTCGAATCGTTTTTAGATGCCGTATTGGCCTTGCAGGAGCATATTGATCCGTCTCTTGTTCGTTCAAAATTAAGCTGGAATATTGACGATGAAGAAGAATATGAAGAAGACCATTCAAAACGTCAAACGCCGTATGATGATTTGTGGGGAATGGATGAGCCTAAGACGCGTGAGAAAAAGAAAATTGTCAAGCAATTCCCGCCAAAGCCAGAAAAAGATATTTTGCTCTTTATTGAGGCACACTCCCGGGAGCTGGAGCCGTGGCAGCGAGATGTGCTGACCATGCTGAGAGAGGAAATGCTTTATTTTTGGCCGCAGCTAGAAACGAAGATCATGAATGAAGGCTGGGCATCGTATTGGCACCAGCGGATTATGCGTGAGCTTGATTTAGATTCAAGTGAATCAATTGAATTTGCCAAATTAAATGCAGGCGTGGTACAGCCGTCTAAGACGGGGATCAATCCTTACTATTTAGGGCTGAAGATTTTTGAAGATATCGAAGAGCGCTATGATCACCCATGCGAGGAATTAAAAAAAGCAGGGGTGACAAAAGGGTCCGGCCGCAGCAAAATGTTTGAAGTGCGGGAAATTGAATCAGACATTTCCTTTATTCGAAACTATTTAACGAAAGACCTTGTGATGCGGGAAGACTTGTATTTGTTTCAAAAGCAGGGAAGAGACTATAAAGTCATTGATAAAGAATGGAAGGCAGTTCGTGATCAGCTGGTCAGTATGAGGGTCAATGGCGGATTTCCGTATTTGACAGTAATAGACGGCGACTATTTAAAAAACAATGAACTCTACATCAAGCATTGGTACGAAGGCATTGAGCTCGATCTGAAATACTTAGAAAAAGTACTCCCCTATTTGTATCAGCTATGGGGGAGAAGTGTACACATCGAGTCAGTTCTTGAAGGTAAAGAAGTGATGTTTTCATACGATGGAAAAGGGGTTCATAGGAAATATTTAGTTTAAAGATCATTAGAAAAGATGTCCTAAAACGGACATCTCAGTGTGTAGACAAACCCTCGCATTTCACGAATATCAAATTCGCTCCGCGCCGAGCAAGGTCACGATGAAAAGAAGACAAAGGGCTAAAATAAAGGTCATTTTAGCCCTTTGTCAACAATCTGATTTTCCATTTTATTGGTTTTTAAGCAGTTTAAAGATGTGTTTCGCCTGATCTGTATTTTCCATCAGTCCTTTTAGTTTTTGACTGGATGGTCCGTATGCAAAGAATGGGACTTCATCACCTGTATGCCCCGATGTTGTCCAGCCTGTATGTGATCTCGTGTTAATGACTTCTTCAATCGCATCATCAATTTGTACAGCTTCTTTTGTTTCAGCTGCCTTTTGAATAGAGGCGATTTCTTCTTTTGTGAAATCAAGGTCGATATATTGTGTAAGCGCAGACTCAACCGTCATGCCGCCTGCGATTTTATTTGCAATAAAATCAGGCGTCTTTTTCGCTGCTTTGACTGGTTTGTAATCCCAGCTGCCAGAGCCGTCTGCCCCGAAAGAAAGACCGCCAGTTGAATGATCCGCCGTTGTGATCACTAACGTGTTTTTATCCTTTTTGGCAAAACGAATGGCTTCTTCAAATGCTTTTTCAAAATCCTTCATTTCACTCATCGCACTGACAATATCGTGGTCATGTCCAGCCCAGTCAATTTGACTGCCCTCGACCATGAGGAAAAATCCTTTTTTGTTTTTAGATAGCTGTTTAATGGCTGAGGATGCCATGTCTTGCAAGGAAGGCGTTGTTTTATCACGATCAATGGCTTTATCGAGACCACCATCAGCAAAAATGCCTAACACTTGTTGATGTTTGTTTTGTTGCAAGGCTGCTTTGGTGGTTACATAATCATAGCCTGCTTTTTTGAATTCTTTCGTCAGATCACGATCCTTGCGAACAAAATCGACAAGTCCTCCGCCAAGCATGACGTCGATCTTATGCTGGTTCCCAATTTTCTCATCGAAAAAATCATCCGCAATGGCTGCTGTGTTTTTTCTGGACACATCATGGGCGGCATACGCAGCAGGTGTGGCATTCGTTAATTCAGATGTGACGACAAGTCCAGTCGACTTTCCTTTCCGTTTTGCTTCTTCTAAAACGGTTTTTAGTGTTTTGCCGTTTTTGTCCACACCAATGGCATTGTTGTATGTCTTTTGACCAGTTGCCATGGCTGTGCCAGCTGCTGCTGAATCGGTGATGTTACTTTTTGAATCATCAGGGTATGTTTTGTGCATGCCAGTGAGGTAAGGGTCAAACGCTGTTTGCTTTGAAAGGTCACCGTTGTGTTTAAATGAGCGGTAAGTTGAAAGATAAGGTGTTCCCATGCCATCTCCAATCAGCACGATCACATTTTGCACGTCATTTTTTGGTTTCTTTTTCGCCTCAGCTTTGTCAGCCTGTCCAAATTCAATTCCTGAAAATATGCCAATCGACAGCACAGATGCCGCTGCCGCTGCAGCTATTTTCGTTTTCGAGCTTTTCAACACACTCATTTATTTTGCCTCCTCATTGTTTATATGTTGCTCTTACGTTTACAATGGTAGAGCAGAAGTGTGGATTCCTTTTTACAGCACCGTAAAGTTCACTTTAAAATTGTAAAAGTCCACTTTACATAGAATGAACCAAAATGAGAAATGAATGTATCATTTATCCATGACAAGATGCATTTATTTTGTCATGATTGTGTAATGAAAATGAAATAAAAAGAACCCTAAAAAAAAATAATTTTTGCCGAATTAATAAGCATAATGTCGTAGGAAGTCAAGACTATTTCTTCTGGTATTCGATCCTTATAATAGTAAGTAGATAAAAATTCGGATCACGATAGGATACATACAGGAGGAACAAATGAAAAAACAATGGATCACAGCTGCAAGTGCAGTTCTACTTGGAACGACATTATTTGCCGGAGCTGCTTCAGCACAATCAGTAAAGGTTCAAAAAGGTGACTCTCTTTCTGTTCTAGCGAAAAGATATAAAACAACGGTGAGCAAGATTAAATCAGACAACAAGCTGAAATCTGACATGATTTATGTTGGACAAACGTTAAAAATCAATGGAACTTCCTCGAAAACAACAACGAACACAACAACCAAAGTAAAAGCGGCTTCAGCGACAACCACTCATACAGTTGTCAAAGGTGATACATTATCTAAAATTGGCAAAAAGTATGGAATGACAGTGAAAGAGCTGAAATCGGTCAATAAACTCAAAACAGATCTCATTAAAATTGGACAAAAGCTGAAAGTGAAGCAGACGTCTAAAGTCAACACAGCACCTGTCAAAGAAAAAACAGTAGCTACATCGTCTTTAAATGTGTCTAAACTCGTAGCAGATGCTAAAGCACAAAGCGGCACACCTTATAAATGGGGTGGAACGACGCCTAAGGGTTTTGATTGCAGCGGTTTTATGTGGTATATCATTAATAAACAAACAAAGATTTCAAGACAAACCACTGAAGGTTTTTGGGCATCGATGAAAAGCGTCTCAACACCAAATGTTGGAGATTTTGTGTTCTTCACAACATATAAGTCTGGTCCATCTCACATGGGTGTCTATATTGGGAACAACAAGTTTATCCATGCTGCCTCTGACGGTGTAACGATCAGTGATATGAGTTCAAGCTATTGGAAGCCAATTTATCTTGGCGCGAAAACATTTGTAAACTAATTGATTCTAAGAGGCTGCTCATCTGGCAGTCTCTTTTTTCATATATTATTCTTGCTGCCGAACTGGACCTTTATCATAGTTCGCTATCAGCCTAAAGGCTCTAAAATAGTACAAGTGAGGACATGTGATCAAAAGAAGGGGCTTATTTTTGTTTAATAATAAGTATGCTAAAAAAATATAATTTTGAATGTTATATCATAAATAAATGAGGACAAGCTGTGTATTGAATAAAGAATGAAGAAAATCTAACCCATTTATTGACAATTGAAATTGTTGATATACAAGAATTTTCGCTCTATTTCGTAAAAAAGTGTTTTCATTTTTTAATTTTCATATATAATAATTTTACGCCACTAATTTATAGCGCTAAATTTAATCTAAATATTCAGAAAATAATGTTAATTATGAAGTCGTGGTGTCTTTAGACTGATACTAAGTTTTGGGAGTGATGGTATGAGCAATTCGTTGTTTAGAAAGAAGAGCATTTCAGAGCTAATTGCGGCAACACAAGGGGAAAAAGCGTTAAAAAAGGAATTAGGTTCATTTGATTTAACGATGCTGGGCATTGGAGCGATCATTGGAACTGGGATATTTGTTCTGACAGGTACAGGCGCCGTTACAGCGGGACCAGGCCTTGTTTTATCATTTGTGATCGCAGGCCTTGCTTGTTTGTTTGCGGCACTGTCTTATGCGGAATTTGCGTCCACAGTGCCAGTGTCAGGATCTGTGTATACATTTACGTACGCATCTATGGGAGAATTCTTAGCGTTTATCATTGGCTGGGATTTGATATTAGAATACATGCTGGCCGCTAGTGCTGTTTCAGCAGGCTGGTCAGGCTATTTTGTGTCATTTTTAAATGGGATAGGTATTCATATACCGGTTGAGTTAACAGCAGCACCAGGTGGTTTGAAGGGGCAAGTGACATATTTTAATCTTCCTGCATTTATTATTTTAATGATCATCACCTTCTTGCTGTATTTCGGTATTAAAGAATCAAAACGAGTCAATAACGTCATGGTGATTATGAAGATTGCGGTCATTTTACTCTTTATTTTAGTCGCTGTGAAATATGTAAAACCTGAAAACTGGACACCATTCGTTCCATTTGGAACATCCGGCGTCTTAAGTGCAGCAGCCCTCGTATTCTTTGCGTTTATTGGGTTTGATGCAGTTGCTTCTGCGGCAGAGGAGACAAAAAATCCATCACGAAACTTGCCAAGAGGGATCATTTCTTCTCTATTAATTTGTACGGTTTTGTATGTCATTGTCAGTGCGATCATGACGGGTATTGTACCATTCATGGACTTTGAAGGGGTATCACATCCAGTATCACTTGTACTGCAAGTGGCGGGACAAAACTGGGTAGCAGGCATTGTGGATGTTGGAGCTATTTTAGGGATGACCACGGTCATGCTTGTCATGCTGTACGGCCAAACACGTGTCATGTTTGCCATGTCTCGTGACGGTTTGGTACCAAAGGTTCTTTCAAAGGTTCACCCAAAGCATAAAACACCGTATATCAATACACTTTTCTTCGGTACATTGTCAGCACTAATGGGAGGATTTATTCCACTTGATGAGCTGGCAAGCCTAGTGAACATCGGAACACTGTCAGCATTCATTTTGATTTCAGTTGCTGTTATTGTCATGAGAAAAACACAGCCTGATTTACCGAGAGCATTCAGATGCCCAGCGGTTCCGCTTATTCCAATCTTAGCGATTTTATCTTGCGGCCTGCTTATTTATAAACTTGGGACGATCACATTTGTTCGATTCTTAATCTGGCTTGCCATTGGGCTTGTTGTCTATTTCTTATATTCAAGAAAGAACTCCGAATTAAACAAAAAATAAAGAGAAAAAAAGCCAGCCATACTTGGTGCAGTCAAGTATGGCTGGCTTTTCGTTTTGTAGGTTATTAGAAACCTAATTGTAGATCGACATCAATGGAAACAATGGCATAGACACAAACGATGACAAAAATATTCAGAACGACGCCTAGGAGACCTGGGCCTGTGCGGCCTTTTTTAATGAACAGCTCGATCACACCGAATGGAACTGCGGCCATTGCAAAAGGAAGCATCTGAAACGAATAAAAGGTCACATTGCTAATAATGGCGAGGTTCAGCATGAGCAGGGATAAAATAGCGGTGCCGACAGAAATCCAGCCAAACACATTATGCTCTTTAAAAATTCTTACCAATTCCATAATTCCACCTCGCTCACTTTTGCCGATTTAATGCGTTTTGTCTTCACGAATTTCTCAATTTCCTTAGAAGGACCAGTGACAACAGATCCATACACTGTAACACCATTTTGATTGATATAGCGTATTCGGTTAGAGAGATCAAGTTCAGGTCTGCCAGAGATTATTTTTGCCCACTCTGGATGCTGATTCACATAGGCGAGGGCATCTTTGAATTGATCTACCTCTGTTTTTGATGTGTGCTGGAGCTCTTTTAAAAATTCAGAGTCTTTCCCAGGAAAACCGATTGGCCGCTGATTTCCACTTAATGAATCTTCTGTTTTCACCGCATTCCAGAGCACTTTCATATCGTATTTTTTAGCAAAGGAATACACTTCCTTTGGTGTGTAAGCCTTGTCATAGGATACATACACTTCACTCACGGTTCCTTCAGGCAGCTTGTCTAAAGTGGTGAGTACTTGTTTTTTTGATGCATCTGCCTGCGTAGAAGGGTGGGTAAAGAAATCCTCTGTATTGCGTGCACTATCACCATAAAAAGAGATGGTCGGCTTCTTTAATTTATCGAAAAACATTTCAATTTGTTCACTGCCGATGGCTTTTGTCTTGTTCCCAATTTGTTTTTGCAGCTTAAGCTCTGTGTTCATACCAAACAGCTTAACCTGGCCTTTTAAATCTTTCATATCAATGGCGACGTTTGGTTTGGTCAAAGCGACTGTCACAGCGGCTGTTTCCATAAAATGATTGCCTTTGCTTTCTGCTCCGCCAACGCCGTAGTAAAGATAACTTCCTAGTGTACAAAGCGGTAAAATAATGAGTGTAGATATGACAGCAAGTACGGAAATGCGTAAATATGACTTTCTTTTTCCGTATTGTAAAATGGCTTTTTGCTTTTCAGGACTGATAGAGAAGTCTGTCCAATTTGAGTCATTCAGTTCCTGGCTTAAGCGTTTTTCGTTTTCTTCAAGCTCTTCTTCAAACGCCATCATTTCTTCCTCATTCATCTCGCCATTATTATATTGTTCCCATCGCTTGTTAAACTCTTCATTCATCATTAACACCTCTGTTATATAGTGCTTTTAGGCGCTGCCTTGCACGAAATAAAACACTTTTAAAATTTGCTTCAGTAATATTCATGACCTTGGATGCTTCCTTGTAATTCAGTTCTTTTAAATAATACAATGTCAACGCTTCCTTGTAGTTATCTGGAAGCTGCTCCAAATACATCGTGAGGACTTCTTTTATTTCAATTTGTTCAGCAGGGCTTTGTACAGACGTTTGTAAAAGGCCGCCAATTAGATCATCCGATATGGTCACTTCTTTTTTATGTTTCCTGACATAATCAATAAAAGCATTTCGTGCCACCTGAAATAACCAAGGTTTCACTTTGCTATGGTCATAGGAATGAATATGTATATAAGCACGCATAAAGGTTTCCTGCAATAAGTCTTCTGCCAAATGTTTGTCTTTTGTCATGGAGAGCAGAAACCTGTAAACATCGTTCATATACAGTTGATAAATTTCATCGATCGTCACTGATTTTTCTCCCCTCTATGTTATACACGCATAAGAAAGGCATAAAGTTGCACGAAACTTCTCATAGACCGTACATTACTCATCTCTTTCGCCGAATCAAAATCATTTCTCCTTATCATAGCGAAATTTGCAACATTTATAAAGTATTTTCAGTAGAACAAATCAGGAAAAAAACTCGAAAAACGACAAATTTGGACACAACTCCTATTTTATTCTCTCCTAAATCACAAGCCTGAACACAGAAGGAGTGATGATTTCAAACAAAAAAGATGATGTCAGTAGACAGACTCCATTTTATCAGCATGATGAAATTTTTAGTACCAGGTAATAAAAAATTTGTTATAATAGAGACAAATCCTTCATTCTTCAAACAAAGGAAGTGCACTATGTATAAATTTTCAGGCTATACCATCAAAGCATTATTTGCTCTCCGAGGCGGAATCAAAGTATATCAAAAAGAGAATCTGCCAACGGATCGGGGATTTGTCATTGCTTGTACGCATGAGGGTTTTGTGGATGTTCTTGCATTAGGCGCAGGAATTCTCCCGTTTGAGATCCACTACATGGCGAAAAAAGAACTGTTTGCAAATAAATGGATCGGCGGATTTTTAAAGAGAATTCATGCCTTTCCAGTTGATCGAGAGAATCCTGGGCCAAGCAGTATTAAAACGCCCATTAAATTATTAAAAGAGGGAAAGATCGTTGGAATTTTTCCAAGCGGAACTCGTACAACTGAAGATGTTCCTTTAAAAAGAGGGGCGGTCACCATTGCACAACTCGGCAAATCACCAATCGTTCCGGCCGCGTACAAAGGGCCATCAAATGCGAAAAGCCTTTTCAAAAAGGGGAAAATGCGTTTAATCATCGGTGAACCGATTGAGCTGTCTGAATTTGACCATCTGCCACCAAAAGAAAGATTAGGTGCGATGACGGAAGTACTAAACACAAGAATCAAAGAACTTGAAGCCCAGTTAATAGAAAAGGGATAAAGAAAACGACCGCTTGCTAAGGCAAGGGTCGTCTTTTTCTTACGAAGCGCCTTCTTCAGCTGCTTCTAATAATTGTTCGTTTAGCTTTTTGACTTCGATGTAGGCCACATGGTGTCCATCGACTTCATTGATAATAAATTCATAGCCTTGTTCTCGAATGGTGTCATTTTTCTCGACTTCATATTTTTGTGTAAGGAACCAGCCGCCGATCGTGTCGACTTCTTCGTTATCAAGCTGCGTTCCTAATAGCAGGTTGACTTGATCCACAAGGACTTTTCCATCAAAGATGTAATGGTCTTCTCCAAGCTTACGCACTTCATTGATTTCATCAATATCGAATTCATCACGAATTTCGCCGACGATTTCTTCAAGGATGTCTTCAACTGTCACAAGCCCTGCTGTACCGCCATATTCATCTGATAAAATGGCCATGTGTACACGCTCACGCTGCATTTTCAGCAGTAGATCATGAACAGGAACCGTTTCAATCACATGAATAATCGGGTTCACAAAATTTTCGATCGTATCACTTGTCGAACATTCACCACTAATACACGCAGTGAGTACCTCTTTAATATTCACAACACCGATAATATTGTCTTTATCGCCGTCTTCAATTGGATAACGTGTATATTTCTCGACCTTGGTCACTTTCAGCATTTCCTCAATCGTAATATCGTGCGGGAAGCTGACAACTTCGGTACGAGGAATCATAATTTCTTTTGCCAGACGATCATCAAATTCGAAAATTTTATTCACATATTTGAATTCAGACTGGTTAATCTCGCCGCTCTTATAGCTCTCTGATAAAATAATCCGCAATTCTTCTTCAGAGTGCGCCATGTCATGCTCAGAAACTTGCTGAAGACCGAACGCTTTCGTTAATAAACGAGCAGATCCATTTAATACCCAAATAAACGGGAACATCACTTTATAAAATACCATGAGCGGTCTAGCAAAAAGAAGAGATACTTGCTCAGCCTTTTGAATGGCGAGTGTTTTTGGTGCGAGCTCTCCAACCACAACGTGTAAAAACGTCATGATACTAAACGCAATAATAAAAGTGACAATATGACTGGCTGATTGAGGAATTGACAGCTCTGTAAAAAGTGGTGCAAGCATATGTGCAATCGTTTCTTCCCCTAACCAACCAATACCAAGGGCAGTAATGGTAATACCAAGCTGACAAGCCGATAAGTACTCATCAAGATGAGTGGTGACGTGCTTGACAGCAACTGCTGTTTTATTGCCTTCTGCGATTAATTGATCAATTCTTGAGCTTCTTAAGCGAATGATCGCAAACTCTGATGCAACGAAAAATGCGGTTAAAGCTATAAGTAAAGCAACTATGAGTAAATTCACTATGTCCAATTAAGGCCTTCGTTCTGACTTTGAGAACGAAGGTAACACCTCCTGTTTAGTAAAAATTTTAACTTAACAGCAGTAAAAATGATTGGACAGCCGTCATTTTTTCAGGAGTAAGCTGCTCTTTTAGTTTTTCACGTTGTTCTGGCTGAAGCTGCTTACAACGTGCCAAAATGCGGTCCATATGCTCATTCATCCGATCGATATCAGAGGTTAAATGGACAAGTTCATCAGGATCTTCCTTTTGAGAAGGAAATTGTTCATCTAATCTGGATTTGATGTCAGAAAGAGCCAATCTCTGCTGTTTGCAAAGAACGATTAATTGTAATCGTTTTAAAGCATGTTCATCGTAATAACGATAATTAGAGCAAGATCTAACAGGCGCAAGCAACCCTAGATTGGTATAATAATCTACAGTGCGTTTTGTCACCTGTGCAATCTGTGCTAGTTCACCAATACGATACTTTTTCTCAGCCCCATCTGAACATCTCCTCCTAACCGTCACGTTATAGTTTATGAAAATAGTTTAATATAATTCGAGTCTGAAATACAAGTTAATTGTTCATATTTACTACCAATATGGAGAAACAGAGGGCATTTCCCTCAATTTAGGTGATCATGTCTAAAATAACAGGGTGATGCAGGAATTTTCAGATTATTTATGGTAAGATAAAATGAATACCGTTTCATATATATGTAGAGAGACGGATTTTACGTGAACCGGAGGTGGTTAAATGGGGCCCTCAATGTAGTCTTATTTAATCAGTTAACCGTTTTGCAAAAGACAACATCATCAATCAGGAGGTGACTCCTTGTTCTTCTAAGAAAGAGCAAGGTTAAATGGACGATATTGTTAATCTGAGTATAGTCGGTGTTTTGATTGCTTTAACAGCTTTCTTTGTTGCATCTGAGTTTGCCATTGTAAAGGTGAGAAGTTCAAGAATTAATCAGCTTGTTGCCGAAGGGTCCAAAAAGGCCATCATGGCGAAAAAGGTGACATCAAGGCTTGATGAATATTTGTCAGCCTGTCAGCTTGGTATTACAGTGACCTCCCTTGGTTTAGGGTGGATCGGTAAGCCGGCAGTAAAAGAACTATTGGTTCGAGGGTTCGGTTTGACAAACATTCCTGATTCAGCAATCAGCCTGATCTCAGCAACACTTGCGTTCTCTATTATTACCTTTTTGCATGTAGTCGTTGGGGAGCTTGCACCAAAAACGCTTGCTATTCAAAAGGCAGAAAAAATGACGCTTTGGCTGTCAGGACCACTGCATGCATTTTATATCCTCATGTTCCCTTTCATTTATGTGTTGAATGGGTCAGCTCGTATCTTAACCAAAATGATGGGCATCGATATGGGTTCTGAAAAAGAACATTCTCATTCAGAAGCGGAATTGAAGATTTTATTATCTGAGAGCTTAAAAAATGGGGAAATCAACTCATCAGAATATCATTATATGAATAAAATATTCGATTTTGATAATCGAATTGCAAGAGAAATCATGATACCGCGAAGAGAGATTTGTGCGATACCAGATGATATGCCATTAGATGATATACTGTCCATCATGACAAAGGAAAAGTATACACGCTTTCCAGTGTTTTCAGGGGATAAAGACCATGTCATTGGCATGCTGAACAAAAAACAGCTCTTTGCAGATATTGTGTATCAAGGAGAAAAAGATCAACTGAAGATTCAAGATTATATTTATCCAGTGATTGAAGTGATTGACACAATTCCCATTCAGGAGCTTCTCGTCAAGATGCAGCGTGATAGAATGCATATGGCGGTCTTAACGGATGAATATGGCGGAACGTCTGGACTTGTCACAACGGAAGATATTTTAGAAGAGATTGTTGGAGACATTCGTGATGAATTCGATGAAGATGAGCAGCCGGTTATTCAAAAAAGAGCCGATCATCATTATATATTAGATGGCAAAGTGAGATTAACAGAAATTCAAGATTTCATCGAGCTTTCTTATGAAGATGATGAAATTGATACAATTGGCGGGCTCATCTTGAAGGAAAATATTGATATCCAAGAAGGACAATCGATTTATCTTGATGATATTCGGATAAAGGTACTGGAAATGGATGGGCGCTATATTAGAAAGATCGATTTAAAGAAAGGCGTCACAGCAGCAGAAAAGGGAAATGCGCTTCCTGAGCTTGATATAAAAGAGCCGCTGTTAGTAAATGAAATGACCTTGAGCGAAAAATAAGCTCAAGGTTTTTTTAGGTATTTAGGCTCTTTTTAGAGAATGTATGTTCGTTTATAATAAGAACAAACGTTCGTTAGGAGGATGGACATGCTTTGGTATGAAACAGCAAGTATCACAGAGAAAAAAACCTCAATGAAACGAATCGAGTTTCATTTGAAAAATTTCAAAAATTATCAGGCAGCAATCTTAAACATTGAAAGGCAGCTTGAAAAAAGAAGTCATCTTCAACAAGATCACATGACAAAGAAAAAATTAGAAGAACAGAAAAACCAGTATGAACTCATTGTTGCTTGTATTGAAACAGCAATGAAAGAATTAGATGAAATAGAGCGGAAGCTCATTGATTACAAATATTTTCGAGATTGGCGTATGGCAAAATGTGCAATCGAAATCGGCTATAGTGAAAAAACATTGTTTTTAATGAAGCGCCAGCTGATGGATCAACTGCTGATCAGCTTAGCCGCCATCACGACGATTTAAAAAAGAAGTTGTCCTAGTGTATCAAACGCAGCAAAGAGGCATAAAGAGCCGATCATCGTCGCAAATAAATAGACAGCGAGCTTGCCTATTTGATGCTGAAGCAGCATGGTTGCAGACTCGATACTAAAAGTAGAGAATGTTGTAAAACCACCGAAAAAACCGGTTCCAATGATCACAAGCAGCGGGTGATTGGATGTCACTGCGCCTGTCAGAAAACCTAAACCAGCTGCACCTAATAAATTGATCAAAAGAATACTGTACGGGAAACGGGCATGGGATTGGGTTTTTTGTAGCATTTGACTGATGAAGAAACGAAAGACACTGCCAATCCCTCCAGCCACAGCTGTATAAAGAACAATCATTTATTTGCTTCCTTTCTGCTGTTTATTTTGATGAAAGAGCCGTTGAGCGGTCAAAAGTCCAGCTAAAGCAGCAGCTACTCCAGCAATCACCGAGAGCAGGATGTACATCATACTGATATTGACCTGTCCAGCTTGTAATAGGAGAACTGCCTCTTTAGAAAAGGTGGACATTGTTGTAAACCCACCGCAAAATCCTGTTCCGATCAAAGCGGCAAGATATTTTTTTCCCTTCTGAAATAGAAAGTATCCTGTTGCAAAACCAAGAAGCAGACTGCCCGATATGTTTTCGATCATCGTTGCATAGGGGAATGTTTGGCTGACAACGGTTTGGCTGAGTTCATATCTGCAAAGTGTACCAAGCAGTCCACCGATAAAAACCGCGAAATAAGTTTTCATGTAGATCATTTCTCCTTTTGGAAAAATAGCGGGTGATCCGTTACCACGCCATCAATTGGGTATTTTTTAATCCGATCTGCTGTTTTTTGATCTTTCACTGTCCATATAAATACATCCATCCCGAATGAGTGAATACGATCTATCCAGCAGCGGTTCATCATCGTTTTCTTCATATTCAAACAATCCGCAAAGGAGCTGTATACGGCTAAACTGCTTTTGGCCATTTTTAACATAGAAGGCTTAATGATAAAAGCAGTTCGTAGAGAAGGCGCATAAGCTTTCATTCTTTGAAGGGCAGTCTCATCAAAAGATTGAACCATGATATGACGGGAATAGGCAAACTTGTTGATGATGTCGGCAACGGCTTTTTCAATCCCAATTTGCCGTTTAGGGTGCTTCAGTTCAATCAGTATTCCAATACGTTTGCTGTATCTCTCAAGAATATCTTGTAAGGTTGGAATTCGTTCGTTTCCGTACGAATGACCAAACCAGCTTCCTGCATCCAGCTTTTTCAGCTGATCAAGTGTATAACCTTTAACCAAACCGCTTCCGTTCGTTGTTCGATCAACGGTATCATCATGGATCACGACGACGTGCTGATCCATTGTCATCTGTACGTCTAACTCAATATAATCTGCTCTCTGCTTAACAGCTAAATCAAACGCAGCGATTGTATTTTCTGGGGCAGCGCTTGATGATCCTCTATGGGCGATAATATACACTTGCTCCAGCTCCCTGACATAAGTTCTGGTCTTATCATATCAAATGCTTTGTCGGTTTTCCTTCTTTACTATATGGAAAGGGAGAGCGCCGTATGTAATGATGAAATCGCATGTACTGGGAGTGCATGATTGTAGGAATATGAAAAGTTAAAGGAATAGCCCAAGCTATGTTTGAGTAAACCTGAATTACATCAATTTTTCTTCGCTCAATTTTGTCCAAATCGTCAGCGTTCGTCAAAATATTAGTACTTTCGTCATATTGACTGAAAATTCTGATGTTTTATAATGATGAAAAGGAGGCGAGATGATTGGGTAAAGGGAGAATTAGAGTGGAAGAACGTATTAAGGTCGAAACGGATGCTGAAATGTTTAAAGCGACTCTCCTGGATCAGGCTCAGAAGAAAAAGTAGTTTGTTGCCCGTCGATATGTCTCTAGCCAAAATTTCATAATTGAACATCATGCCTCGGGATACGTCCCGAGGCTTTTTATATAGAGGTCAGACATTTAAGAGAGGACATAAACGAAGGTTATATTATAAAATAGAGAGGATTGTTTTAAAGGAGAGAGACAGACATGTTTACACAAAAATGGATGGATACATATTTTACAGTAGATATTGCGATCCAAATTGGCATTAGCCTTTGTATTTTATTGCTTTTTTTATTGCTTCGAAAAGTATTTACGAAATACTTGTTTCACCTTCTTTTTAAGCTGACAAATCGGTCAAAAACCGAAGTCATTAATCAAATTGTGGTGGCATTCGAAAAACCTGCCAGACTGTTTTTTGTGGCACTAGGTCTATATTTTGCGTTAAGACAGGCACCATACTTTGAGCATCACATGGATGTCATTGTCAAATTATATAGATCCTCTATTATATTGATGCTGACGTGGGGGCTTTGTAACTTAACCGCTGCTTCTTCTTTCTTATTTCAAAAAGTAAATTCAAAATTTGAATTAGAGATGGATGATATTTTAGCGCCATTTTTATCAAAGGTTCTTCGCTTCATTATTATCGCACTGAGTATTAGCATCATTGCACAG
This sequence comes from Bacillus xiamenensis, assembly GCF_001857925.1. NCBI lineage: Bacteria > Bacillati > Bacillota > Bacilli > Caryophanales > Bacillaceae > Bacillus > Bacillus xiamenensis. The sequence goes on along the minus strand of NZ_CP017786.1, from coordinate 678,352 downwards.
GAGTTTAATTATGATGTGAATGGACTTGTGGCAGGACTTGGTCTAGGTGGTCTGGCTTTTGCGCTCGCTGCGCAGGATACAGTGGCGAACTTTTTTGGAGGAATTGTCATCATTACAGAGAAGCCTTTTACGATGGGCGATTTTGTAGAGACCCCAAGTGTACTTGGGACTGTAGAAGACATTACGTTTCGAAGTACAAAGTTTAGAACACCTGCTGAAGCGGTGGTGACCGTTCCAAATTCCACCCTTTCAAAGGAGCCAATCACAAACTGGACGAGAATGAATAAACGACAAATTACGTTCTCCGTTCGTGTGTCCTACAATACACCAAAGGAAAACATTGATAAGTGCATCAAACGTCTAAAACAAATGCTGTATGAACATGATGGGGTTCATAAGGAAACGATTATGGTGAATCTCGATGTATTGGCAGACAGCTATTTGAACTTATTCTTCAACTTTTACACAAACACAACAGCTTGGTCTGAAAACCTCGATATTAGGCAGGATATTAACTATCGCATCATTGATATTTTCCACGAAGAAGGAGTGGAATTTGCATTCCCTGGTCAGACCATTTATATGAAACAAAAAGGTGAGAAACAGCAGGGTGAATAAAGGAGGAAGTGTGTTTGGATCAAACAAAGGTGGCAGCATTAAAAGAGAGGCTAGCGCAAGCTTCACATATTATGGTCCTTTCAGGTGCTGGGATGAGCACAGAATCGGGAATTCCTGATTTTAGATCAACAGGAGGGCTATGGACAGAAGATACTTCTCGTATGGAAGCGATGAGCCGCTCCTACTTTTTATCGCACCCTCATCAATTCTGGCCTAAATTCAAGGATTTGTTTCAAATGAAAATGAGTGGAGAGTACGAGCCAAACGCTGGACATGCTTTTTTAGCCGACTTAGAGAAGCAGGGGAAGCATGTGGACATTTTCACTCAAAATATTGATGGCCTGCATAAAAAGGCGGGAAGCCAGCATGTTTATGAACTGCATGGTTCCATTCAAACGGCCACTTGTCCCTCTTGCAGAACAACATACGAGCTGCCTTATTTATTAAAAGAAGAGGTGCCGGTTTGTCAAAGGGTCTCCTCAGGCGGCCGCACGTGTGGACGTGTGCTCAAAACAGATGTCGTCCTTTTTGGAGATAGGGTGAAGCATTTTGATCAGGTGGAGAGGTCGCTTCAGCAAGCGGACATGCTGCTAGTCATGGGCACTTCCCTAGAAGTGGCGCCAGCACGATATATTCCAGAAGATGCAGCCCATCATCCTTCCATCTTCAAGGTCATGATGAATTTGAGTGAAACGGAATACGATTCACTGTTTGATCTTGTCTTTCACGAACGGATTGGTGATCTTGTGAAGGCTTTATAAACTATTGAAGAACCCGCATCCAAATGATGCGGGTTCTTCTTTATTGTTGCAGAGGCTTCATGGTTTCATCAAGGACTTCAAATGTATAGCCCTTCGCTTTTAGCCGTGTGATCAGATTGTTTAAGTATTTTGCTGTAGCTGGTTGATCATGCATTAAAATGATCTTCGGTTCTTTTGGGTATTTTGTTTCTAACACTTGCAGTTGATTTAATATTTCTTGTACATATTTTGAGCTTTTATATTTCCAGTCAAGACTATCAATAGTCCAGTCCCAGTAGATAAAGCCTTTTTGTTTTAATCGTGTTTTTTGCTGATCTGTTAAATTTGGAACACTGCCATATGGTGTTCTCACAAGATGTGTGTACTCGCCTGTGACAGAAGCCAAAATGCGCTGATCTTCTTTCATCTCATTTACGGGAGAATCACTTTTTTGATAAAAGCGTTTCACATCATGCGTGATGCCATGAAGCCCTAATTGATGCCCTTCTTGATGGAGTCTTTTCACAGCTGCTGGGTGTTCTTTGATCTGCGGTCCAAGCATAAAGAATGTGGCCTTCACCTTCTGCGCCTTTAGTACATCTAATAGCTGATTTGATGTCGTAGAAGGACCATCATCAAAGGTTAAAAAGATCGTTTGATCCGTTACATGTTTGTTTGGATTGATCTTAAAATGTGCATCTAATGTTTTCGTAGAATCATCTTTTGCTTTCAGACTGGTGCTTGTGTCTCGAAATGAACTGCTCGCAGACATTTCATCCGGCTGATCTGCTGCCTGCATATTGGTTTTGGACATATCCCAAATGAAAAAAAGGATCAATGTCAGAATCATCAACCCAATAGCCTTTGAGAGCAGCAGCGTGTTTGAAGGTGTCTGTTTTTTTGTAACCTGTTGCATGACAATCGCTCCAATAAATCAAAAATTTTGTGTCGAATCATGTAGTGGATTCTGTCTTTTTTCGCTGTTTTTTGTCGTGTTTATATGGAGTAAGTATACAGGAAAAAAGAACCTATGAATATAGAAGATGCTAAAAAATTGGAATCTTTTTGGTTATGAATCTATATTTGTTACAATAGGAGGTTATCGATTCATTTTCATATGAAATAATTCTGAATAATCATTGAAACGTTTACATTTATCGGCTAAGATAGCATCAGACTCAACCATAAAGCAAAGCGAAGGGGAGATTCCATATGAAAGTATTGTACAATGGAGATTTCATTGAAAAAAAAGATGCACATGTTGATATTGAAGACAGGGGCTACCAATTTGGTGACGGAGTCTATGAGGTCATCCGTGTATACAATGGTACTTTGTTTACATTAAAAGAGCATACAGAGCGTCTGTTCAAGAGTGCAAAGGAAATCGGCATTCATCTGCAAGGTACGGTATCAGATATGGAAGAAAAATTAAAAAAGCTAGTCGCTGACAATCAATTAACAGATGGCGGTGTATATATTCAAGTCACGCGAGGCGTCGCACCTCGTAAACATCAATATGGTACGCTCACCCCTCAAATTACGGCATATACATTCCAAGTGAAAAAGCCGGTTCAGGAGCAAACTTCTGGTGCAAAGGCTTTATTGTCAGAGGATCTTCGCTGGTTAAGATGTGATATTAAAAGCTTAAATCTCTTATATAACGTCATGGAAAAGCAAAAAGCATCTGAAGCTGGTGCATTTGAAGCGATTTTAATCAGAGACGGCTTTGTGACAGAGGGGACCTCCTCGAATGTATACGCCGTCATTGATGGCGTGATTCGTACACACCCAGCGAACAATCTGATTTTAAATGGCATTACCCGTCGAAAGCTGCTAGAGGTTTGTGAGGAAGAAGGATGCAGGTTTGAAGAGACCCGTATTAGCAAAGAAGAGCTGTTGCACGCGCAGGAAATTTTCATCAGTTCAACGACTGCTGAAGTCGTTCCGATTGTAGAGATAGATGGTCAACCAGTAGGAGAAGGTGTTCCAGGAGAGATCACGAAACGTGTACAGGAAGGTTTCCAGAAAAAGATTAAGCATGAAAGTGAAGCATCTATTTCCTCGTAAAAGGAGAAAGGCTGTAAACCAATGTTTACAGCCTCAGCGTGTAGACAAACCCTCGCATTCTTTGTCAGTCCTGCGTGCCGGTGCTCACGAATGTCAAATTCGCTCCGCTCCTGTACTCGTCCTTCCTAGACTGCAAAGGTTTTCAGTTCACGCTGAAAAGAAGACAAAGGGCTAAAATAAAGTTCATTTTAGCCTTTTGTGATTTGTTTATTTTACAATAAGCACAGGTATATCTGATTTGGACGATAATTTTTCACTTACACTGCCAAATAGCATTTTTTTTAATCTGCTTTGGTCACGTGCTCCCATGACGATGAGGTCTGCTGATATTTCTTCAGCATATTCGATAATTGCTTCCGCAGGCTCCCCTTCAACAATTTCAATGGTAGCTTCAAACTGCTCTTCATTCAAAAGCATCCTCGCTTCTGCAACGACCTCTTCTGTATGGTCTTCAAAAATCAAGGGACTTTGCTGTTCATCATGAGGTACATACACAGGGGGTGTTTGAAGGTCTGCCATGCCACCTCCGATATAAGCGCCGCCAGTCATTGGGCGCGGTGCATCAAACATCTGTCTGCTGGATTTCCCATCATGGGAATAGACAACGGTCAGCTTGGCATGCAAGGTTTTGGCTAAAGCGATTGCTTTCTTTAATGCTTTCTTACTGTCTTCATGTCCATCAAACGCAACGACCATCCGATCAGCTTGAAACAATGTCCTCATTCCTTTCAAAAGGAGTCTTTACACTCATGGTATACCCGTTATCAGAAAAAGATACACATGAGAGGAATTGTATTTTTGTTAGAAAATTTCATTTATTGAAAAATATTTATTGACAAAATAGTGACAGCCACTATAAGATAAAACAAGATTCAAGAGCCAAAAGGAGGAAATGTCATGTGCAACATTGGAAGAATGAAACCAAACTTCATGAACGGGCTTCACGTGACAATTACACCTTCATTGGTCATTGAAAAGGAACTTGTATGTTCCAATTGATCGGATGAATCAAGGCGTATGTTGCGTATTTGTCAACATACGCCTTTTTATCATGTAAAAAAGAGGCGTACCAGTCAGCTGGTTGCCTCTTTTTTGTTGTTTACATTTCGCATCTCGAAATAAAGAAGTGGAAAGCAGCAATCAAATGAAGAGGAGTGAAAGCATGTGAACATGCCAAAAGCAAGACAAACGATCAAAGATCAAAAAACGAAACAAGGTGACAGCCAGGAAAATATAGAAAGCGGCTAGCTTTAAAAGGAGAGACAAACATGTTTTCAGTATTTGCGAAATTAGGCTGGTTCTTTAAACAAGAGTGGAGGCGGTATACAATCGCCATTACACTGCTGCTCATTGTGAATGTGCTTGAAATGCTGCCACCGAGATATCTAGGTCAGGCAGTGGATGACATTCGTTCTGGTCAATTTACCACATCCAGCATTGTATTTTATGTGACCATTTTTTGCTTACTCGGTGTCCTCGTCTATACGCTCACGTATTTTTGGATGTATCAGTTATTTGGAGGCGCGAATGTCATGGAACGTGTGATGCGCGGAAAACTCATGCATCACTTATTGAAGATGACACCTACTTTTTATGAAAAGAAAAAAACCGGTAACTTAATGGCCTTAGGCACAAATGATTTGAACGCTGTCGCTTTAACGACAGGCTTTGGTGTTCTGACATTGGTTGATTCCACTGCTTATATGCTGATGATCTTTTTTACGATGGGGCTGACGATTAGCTGGAAATTAACTTTCATGGCCATTATTCCGATGCCGCTAATGGCCATTTTGATTGCGTTTTATGGCAGCAAAATTCATGCTCGGTTTACAGTCGCTCAAGATGCATTTGGTGATATGAATGATCGTGTACTGGAATCAGTTGCCGGTGTTCGAGTCATCCGGTCTTTTGTACAGGAAAAACAAGATGTCAATCGCTTTCGCGAAATGACAGAGGATGTATTTCAAAAAAATATGCGAGTGGCGATTATTGATTCATTATTTGAGCCGACAGTGAAATTACTTGTTGGCATTAGTTACTTAATCGGCATCGGCTATGGGGCATATCTTGTGTTTCAAAGTGACCTAACCATTGGTGAACTTGTCGCATTTAACGTCTATCTTGGGATGATGATCTGGCCAATGTTCGCAATCGGTGAACTGATTAATATCATGCAAAGAGGAAATGCCTCATTAGACCGATTGAATCATACACTCAGCTACAAGCCTGATGTAACAGATGCAGCTCAGCCTAAAACGTTACAAGAGCCGGACGATATTCAATTTGAACATGTGACGTTCAGGTATCCAACTTCCTCTAAAGATAATTTAATTGATGTGTCCTTTACTGTGCGAAAAGGACAGACGATTGGCATTACAGGGAAAACTGGAAGCGGTAAAACAACGATTGTTAAACAGCTCCTGCGGCAGTATCCGACAGGTGCTGGAAAAATCCTGCTTTCAGGTGTTCCAATTGAAGACATCGAATTGGATCAGCTGTTCCAATGGATTGGCTATGTTCCACAAGATCATATCCTTTTCTCCAAAAGTGTTGAAGAGAATATGCGTTTTGGTCACATGGAAGCAAGAGAAGATGAATTAGCACAAGCCATCAAAGATGCCTACTTTGAAAAGGATTTACGCTTTTTGCCCGAAGGGTTAGAAACCATGGTTGGGGAAAAAGGTGTGGCGCTGTCAGGCGGACAAAAGCAGCGGATTTCCATTGCTCGCGCGCTATTAATTGATCCTGAGATTTTAATTTTAGATGACTCGTTATCTGCGGTTGATGCGAAAACAGAAACTGCTATTTTAGAGAATTTAAGACAAAACCGTCGTGGAAAAACGACTTTTATTACAACACACCGTCTATCAGCTGTTGAGCATGCGGATCTTATTCTTGTAATGGAGGAAGGACGCATTGTTCAAAAGGGAACCCATCAAGCGCTCATTCAGCAAGATGGATGGTACAAAGAACAGTTTCTGCGTCAGCAGCTGACAAATCAGCTGGAAGGAGGGGATGAGGCATGACAACAGGAAGAAGACTCCTTGCCTACGCACTCCTATATAAGAAAATATTGTCTGTTGCCTTGGTCTTTTTAATCATTGCGGTTGGTGCTGAATTGACGGGACCATTCATCGGGAAGAAAATGATTGATGATCATATTTTAGGTGTAGAAAAACCGTATGTTGAAGTAAATGAAAAAACAGATCAAACCGTTTATTACCAGGGAAATAACTATATACGAAACGATCGCTTAAAGAATGAAAATGAATCTGGAAAGCAAATCAACGTGGTGCAAGTTGGGTTTGGCTACTATGTTGTGAATGAGCCTATTCGTTTTGATGGAAACCGGACGATAACAGGAAATCAACTCACCATTGAAAATGGAAACGAGCGCAAGACCTATGAGGTACAGCGTTTATCAAAAGAAGAAATTTTTGCTTTTTATCAGCCGGAAATCAGTGGTTTGGTGCAGCTTGTTCTATTTTATCTAGGGCTGCTCATCATTGCGATTTTCTTTCAGTATGGGCAGCATTATTTGCTCCAGCGCATTGCCAATCGGATTATCCAAAAGATGCGGGTCGACGTGTTTGAACATATTCAAACATTGCCCATCCGATATTTTGATAATTTACCGGCTGGAAAGGTTGTAGCACGGATTACAAATGACACAGAAACGATCCGTGATTTATATGTGACAGTTCTCGCTAATTTCGTCACAAGTGCCGTTTACATGATTGGCATTTATATCGCCATGTTTTTATTAAATGTGAAACTGGCGCTCATTTGTTTAGTGGCTGTGCCGATCATTTTCCTATGGTCGATGACTTACCGAAAGTTTGCATCAGTATATAATCACCGTATTCGGTCCATCATCAGTGAAATCAACGCTAAGCTAAATGAAGCCATTCAAGGCATGACGATTATTCAAGCATTTCGTCATGAAAAAGCAACGAAAGAAGAATTTGATGAGCTGAATAACAATCACTTTCAATATAAACGAAAGATGCTGCATTTAAATTCACTCCTTTCACATAACCTAGTCAATTTGCTTCGCAATTTAGCGTATGTAGCACTCATTTGGTACTTTGGTGGCGCATCCTTAAGTGCGTCAGGCATTGTGTCCATTGGGGTACTCTATGCGTTTGTTGATTATTTAAATCGATTGTTCCAGCCGATTACAGGCATTGTAAATCAATTTTCTAAATTAGAATTAGCAAGGGTTTCATCTGAAAGGGTTTTTAGATTACTAGATGAACCAGGAACTGAAGTGGAAGAACCTGTGCAGAAGAAAATAGAGGGACACGTTCAGTTTCAGGATGTCACCTTTGCGTATAATGAGGGGAAAAATGTATTAAAGAACATCACCTTTGAAGCGAAAAAAGGTCAAACGGTAGCACTCGTTGGACATACCGGTTCTGGGAAAAGTTCGATTATGAACTTGCTGCTGCGTTTTTATGATATTCAGCAGGGAGACATTCTCATTGATGGAGAAAGCATTTATCAACAGTCGCGCCAAACTTTACGTCAACATATGGGCATTGTTCTACAAGATCCATATTTATTTTCTGGAACAATTGCATCCAATGTCAGCTTAGGGAATGAAGACATTAAACGTGAAACCATTGAAACATCGTTAAAGCAAGTTGGCGCGGCAGAACTATTAAAGCATTTGCCTGAAGGCTTTGATGAACCAGTCGTTGAAAAGGGGAGCACCCTTTCCTCGGGGGAGCGTCAATTGATTTCATTTGCCCGTGCACTGGCATACGACCCAGCAATCTTAATTTTAGATGAAGCGACTGCTAACATCGATACAGAAACAGAAGCCATCATTCAGCGAGCGCTTGATGTGGTCAAAGAAGGGCGAACCACCTTTGTCATTGCACACCGTTTATCCACCATTAAGAAAGCTGACATGATTTTGGTGTTAGAAAAGGGTGAGATCGTCGAGCGGGGAAGCCATGAAGGGCTCATGGAGCAAGGCGGGCTGTATGCACAAATGTACGAATTGCAAAAGGGAGCTGTGGCTAGCAGCTGATAAAAAGAGCCGTCATATGAAGTGCACCCCAAATATTAGACACAGTCTAACATTTGGAGGTGCTTTTCTTTTGGCTAAATTTACAATTGAAGATAAAATCAAAGCGGTAAAACGATACCTTATTGACGGCGAACCCCTGCTTGGAATTGCAAAACAGATTGGCGTGCACAAAAGTATACTTCAATATTGGGTCAGAAAGTATCAATATCATGGCGAAAAAGCTTTTTCAAAGTCATATACAAATTATCCAGTCCAATATAAACTAGACGTACTTGATTATATGAATGAACATGGGACGTCTATCCTGGAAACAGCTGCACTCTTTAATCTGCCTTCTGATACCACGCTTTGGAACTGGAAGCGCATCTTGGAAACACAAGGAGTAGACGCCCTTCAATCTAAGAAAAAGGGGCGTCCGTCTATGAAAAAGAAAACCGGAAAACAAGAAATAACGAAAGGATCAATGGAAGCGTTACAGGCAGAAGTAGAACATTTACGCATGGAAAATGAGTATTTAAAAAAGTTGAATGCCTTAGTTCAAAACAAGGAACAATCACCAAACAAGACAAAGCGCAAGTAGTCTATGATTTAAGGCATCAATATCCGGTGAAATCACTTCTTAAGCTCGCATGTATTCCGCGCAGTACCTGCTATTACTTGATCAAGCATTTAGATCGTCCTGATCAGGATATCGAACTGAAAAAGATGATTCAAACCATTTATCAGGAACATCAAGGACGTTATGGATATCGCCGGATTCGTGATGAACTAATCAACCGAGGACAAAAGGTGAATCACAAAAAAGTCCAGCGCATCATGAAAGCTCTAGGGCTAAAATGCATGGTTCGAGTGAAGAAATATCGTTCATACAGAGGCACAGTGAACAAAATAGCGCCTACTATTTTGGCTCGTCATTTTCAAGCTGATAGGCCAAATGAGAAATGGGTCACAGATATAACGGAGTTCAAATTATTTGGTCAGAAGCTCTATCTTTCGCCCATATTAGATCTATTTAATGGTGAAATCATTACCTATACAGTCGGTTCAAGACCTGTTTATTCTCTCGTCTCAACGATGCTTCATCAGGCGTTCAACCGTTTAGATGAAGAGGAGAAACCAATGATACATTCTGATCAAGGATGGCATTACCAAATGAAGCAATATAGACAAGCCTTAAAAAAGCGTGGGATTACACAGAGTATGTCTCGAAAAGGTAACTGTTACGATAACGCAGTTATCGAGAACTTCTTCGGTATCTTAAAGTCTGAATTTCTATACCTAAAAGAATTTGAGAACGTCGAACACTTCAAGCAAGAACTTGAACAATACATTGACTACTACAATCACACACGTATAAAGACCAAACTAAAAGGCATGAGTCCGATACAATATCGAACTCATGCCTCGAAAGCTGTCTCATAAAAACCCGTGTCTAAATTTAGGGGGTCACTTCAATTCAATGGAATGAGGCTCTTTTTATGGGTTGTATATAGTTTGCATGAGCTAAATGCTTAATAAGCAATGCCAACGCGTTGATGCAAAAATTCCTTTGAGTTTAACTGTTGATATAAAAAGTGTGCAGTATCTTCAACCGAAATTTTCTGTCCATCTATAGGGAGAAAATCCTTTTCATAGCGATATGAACGTGTCACTTCTCCATCTGGTAAATAAGTTGGGCAAATAATCGTCCAATCTAAATCAGTTGATTGAAGAATTTCAAACGCTTTGGCATGTTCTTTAGCTGCTCGGGAAGTGGTTCGCCTTGATTCATTTGTTTCAAAGCGGTAAAGCTCCGGCTGCTGCCTCGCTTTCAAAATCCCCGCAGTGCCAATCGTTATAATTCTTGATGTTCCTGTTTGCTTCATGGCTTGTACGATATGATCCATTGAAACAGATAAAGTGTCATCACCATCTGTCGATAGACAGCTGACGACGATATCTGATCCTTTGATCGTTTCAAGCACATCCTCTTGATTTCTGGAATTGCCGGTGACTTGAAACATACCCGCAAGCATTTCTTCCCGGTTTGTCCGAATTAACGAACGAACCATGTAACGATCATCCTCTTGTACGAAACGAAGAAATGCTTGTCCTACACGTCCATGAGCACCGAAAAGAGCTATTTTCATCTGTTCGATCCCTCCACTACATACTATAAGTGAAAAGAACTCAAAATGGTACAATTTTATGTCATGCTTTTTTTATAAAGGTGAAAGGACCGAATACTATGAGCATATTCACATAATAGAGAGATACCGACAAATTGTAGAAGTTCAAAATTCATACCAGAAATAATGTCCATGAAGATCCGCTCCTTTCTAATACATCATATGAACACAAAAGGAATCGGTGAGGGATAAAAGCAAAAAAAGAAGACACCTGAAAAGGTGCCTTCTATGATCCAAATATGAAATTAAGCTTTTGTTCCGCCAAGGTTTTGTTGAGCGTAAGACACAAGACGTTTTGTAATTTCTCCACCAACTGAACCGTTAGCACGAGCTGTTGTTTCTGCTCCAAGGTTTACACCAAACTCAGAAGCGATCTCGTATTTCATTTGATCGATTGCTTGCTGTGCTCCAGGAACTAGTAATTGATTCGAACTATTAGTATTTGCCATGATGTGAATCTCCTTTTTATATATGATTTTTTTGGTTGGGTTTGCTGGAATCGCACCAGCGAAATGATCATGTCATTTGCCACTTGGCGAAACCCAATGCGGTAACTGGTTTGTACTAAATATTATGGTTCGTTGCGAAAAAAACATACGAAAAAAGAACATGGTAAATGTTGTTTTAACATACAAAAAACCATCACTTAATCGTGATGGTTTGGGCGAGCCTTTTCTTATTCAGCAGAGCGGATGCGCAGCTCAGTTTCGGTATCAAAGAAGTGAGCTTTATTCATATCAATGGCAAGCGGGAGAGTCTGACCTGCCTGAACGTCTGTACGAGAATCAACACGTGCAATAAACGTTTGGCCATTGAGAGATGAATACAGCATTGTTTCTGCTCCCATTAATTCTGCCACTTCTACGTTTGCTTCAATTTTTGTTCCTTCAGAAGCCTCTATAAATACAGGTTCATCGTGGAAGTCTTCTGGTCTGATGCCTAAAATAACATCTTTTCCGATATAGCCTTGACTGCGTAATACTTTCATTTTCCCTTCTGGGACACGAATGTGCGTATCGCCAACCGCAATGGCACCGTCAGAAAGTTTTCCTGTAAAAAAGTTCATCGCAGGAGACCCAATAAACCCGCCTACAAATACATTCTCTGGGTTTTCATACACATCCTTAGGCGCACCAACCTGCTGGATAAAGCCGTCTTTCATGACAACAAGCCGGGTAGCCATTGTCATAGCTTCCGTCTGATCATGTGTGACATAAATGAATGTCGTCTGCAGCCGTTGATGAAGTTTAGAAATTTCAGCTCGCATCTGTACACGGAGCTTTGCATCTAGGTTAGAGAGCGGTTCATCCAAAAGAAAGACTTTCGCATCCCGCACAATGGCTCTTCCAAGGGCAACACGCTGTCTTTGGCCGCCAGAAAGTGCCTTAGGTTTTCTATCTAAGTATTGTTCAAGCCCCAATATTTTAGCGGCATTTCGAACCCGTTCATCTATTTCAGCTTTAGGAAACTTCCGAAGCTTTAATCCAAAAGCCATATTATCATATACATTCATATGAGGATATAATGCATAGTTTTGGAACACCATTGCAATATCCCGGTCTTTTGGTGCCACGTCATTCATCCGTTTGCCGTCTAAAAGAAAATCACCTTGTGAAATCTCTTCAAGACCTGCAATCATGCGAAGAGTGGTTGATTTTCCGCAGCCCGATGGCCCAACAAAGACAATAAATTCTTTATCTTGTATATGTAGATTAAAGTTATCTACTGCGGTTACTTTATTATCGTATACTTTGTAAATTTGATTCAGCATCATTTCAGCCATTGATGACAGCCTCCCAATCCCTTTTTTGAAAGCGCTTTACTTATAAATAAAGTGTATAAAAAGGAGGGAATTCTGTAAATGGACAACGTGCACAACATCTGATTTTCGTTTTTGGGCAGGGTGCTTACATGTCACTCATATTTAAGAAAGATCGAGAAGGTTCATCATCATATAGGCTGCTGCTGCTTCTTGAAAATGTCGTATATCCAGCCCTGTCCGCTCAATAAATTTATCAATCCGATACTGAAGACTGTTTCTGTGGACGTATAAAGCCTTAGCCGCCTGAGATGCATTAAAATTACATTGCATATAGGTCATAAGCGTTCTGTAAACATCTCGATCAAAGACTGTCTCTTTAAATGCATCTGATATGGCATCAGAAACGATGTCCGCATCATATCGAATGAAGGATGGTAGACATTGATAAAATGTTGTGACCCCTGACCTGAGCTTTCCACGCTGCATATGCCACAAAAAGAGTTGATGTTCATTTAATAATCTCATCTTTACATGCTCATTCGGCAAATGCAGTTGTCCTTGTAAAAAGACGGAGTTGGTTAAAAAATCACTTGTAATGGCTTGTGACAAATCATTTAGCCGGTCTAGCTGACCATTATCTGCCGAGGCGTTTGTTTGAATCAGCATGGCTGTTTCACCGCCTGTCCATATGAAGTGAGTGTGTTCGAGGCTGCTGTTCACAGCCTCTTTGATTTGCTGTCTTTGCTCTACTTGATGATCCATTTTAAAATAATGAACACGAACGGGTTCATGAATGGTCAATGATTTGTTTTCAAAAAGAAAGCTGTACCATTTCTGTTCATCTTCGGTCTTCTGCGTATGAGAGATATCAATCGGTGTTAGGAAAGAATTGAGAAGAAGAATTTCTTTTGTTGATAGCTCTTTTTTGTTTACACCAAAAATTTCGCCTTCGTCTGTCTCATACCAAAGTATATGTTTATCTTTTGTTGGTGTACTGATGATATGGTTTCCGTAAACAAGTTTTAACTTTTCTAACATGGCGAGGCTCCTTAACGAGTTTAATCATAGACATGGAATAGCATTAATTCGTGGATTTCTTCTTTTAAGGTTGGTTCAACTTCATGAGGCGGAAGAAGAGAGCCCCATTCAATATCACCTGTTTTGTGGTAGATGCCTTCATAGTGGGCACCATTGTGAAAAAAAGAGATTTTCCAGCCAGGCAATTGTGCCTTTTTAAAGAGAGGTTTCCATTGAAAATGAGAAATCATATCATCATTGCCTCCTTGCTTATATTGATGAAACAATAAATCAACACGACCATACGGAAACAATCTTGAACTTGGTTTTATTGTATCTCATCTATTGAAAAGAGCATAGGAAAAGCACAGATTTTAGAACACCATACCCTAAAAGAATAACTAGATACTTGCTTGGCCTGTGGTCAGTGCTGTTTGAGAGAGGTAAGAGGCGTAATCAACAATTCTTTTCCCAATCAGCCATTCTGAGTTTTTCAAAGAAGCATGCTTGAAAATTTCACGTCCAGGACGAGAATTGGCTTCAAACATCCAAATAGCACCAGATGTATCAATGCCTAAGTCAAAACCAATTTCACCAATAAGACCGGGCATTTTTTCATCTATCACCTGACTAAGTGTGATGGCGGTCTCAGATAGCTGCTGCAAAATCTTGAAACGTTTATCCGTATCAGGAAAGGCCTCGTTGAGTGTTTTGATTGATCCGCCATGTAAATGATGGGTCGTGACTGTGTGATCTCCTGAGAATTTTGCAGCAGCAGCTGTAACTGTCCAGTGTCCGTACCTATTTTTATTCGTGTGTACCCTAAAGTCCATTGGTTGATGATCGACGTGCAGAAGCTCAATGCCTTGTTGGGCGATAAAGTTATGAATGGGCTCATCTTTACGCAGCTGTTTCACAAAATGATCGATTGAATCATACGAAATCGTTTTTCGTTTATTTGAACATACAGCGATCCCGCTTTCCGATTTCTTTAATCGATAAATACCATCCCCATGGCTGCCGTTTATCGGTTTTAAATAAATGACATGATGCAGATAAAGGAGTGTCTCTATTTTAGTTAGAGCATCAATAGGATCTAATTGTATGGAATGAGGTAGGAAGGACCTTGTGCTTTCGTCTGTTAAGAGCCGCTCATGAATTTCCCACTTATTAAAAAAATAAGGATTGAACCAAGGAATATTGTAGTCCTGAGTCAGTTTCCGTTTCGTTTCTTGAATGAATGCAGATTGGGCAGCCTTTCTATTTGGCAGCCGGTCATAGACGATGGATGGAAGGGGGACCTGTTTTTTTATCCATTTTTCCTCTTGATAGAGCAGACCATCGATTATTCCTTTTTCCCAATCAATTGAATGGGTACCAAAAAGATAAGCAAATCCGCTATGCTGCCTGCAAGATTGCAGAAGCTGTATGAAAAAGTCTGACCTGTCTCCTAATGGAGGTGCATTTTGTTCAAAGCCTGCGGTGAAGATGCCGATGAAAGGTCCAATATAAAGTGTATGTTGATCAAATATGACCTCGATTTTTGTGCTATAGGGAATCAGTAAATCATGATATAGATCTTGCGATAATAAAATTTTTTGAGAATGTTGATGGTAGGAAATACTGAAATCCTCTACTACACGAGACCCAGCAGCGATAGATAAGATAGCACCCTTCTGTTTCCATTGGATGGGCAGATACACTGTTTTTTCACTTGTCAGATGAGGAGCGATGATGCAGCGTTTTCTCTTCATAAGAAACCTCCTTCTGTTGAGACTTCATAGATTTGGCGTGTTCAAGTATGATTTGAATCATTTGATTTTCCTTTTCAGGGTAAGCTTTTAAAAAAGCGGATCGTCCTGGCTTTGACCTTACATTTGAGATGTATAGTTTGCCTTCACTTGTATGAAGTAAGTCTACAGCGAATTCAATGCATGGAGAGAACGTTTTATCTATAAATACTGATAGGGATGACTGAATGGATGCAATATCATCTAAAAGGAGCTCTTGAATGTGTGGCTGCAAGGAGTGTAAGTAGTGATCAAATCCTAACACATGAACGGAATTTTGTGTATGACTCAAAAGGCTGTTTTCGACTGATGATTTTGTATGAATCCCCATGCTTTTCCATTGATTTTGTGAGTCTTTCATCAAAAAAATCCTGATTTCATTAAATAAAAAATCCTTTTGATCACTCGTGTTAAAACATTGAAGGAAATAGCGGCCAATATATTTTTTGCACCAGCGCTCAATCTCTGATGGACGAGAAAATGTCATCATTTGCTCGGGGCTCAGTTGAACAGTGAATGTTGATTTGTTTTTTAAGGAAATGAAGCAAGTGGGTGCAGTGTGCTGATGAGAGAGTGGCTGTATTTTACAGTATCCGCCTCTTTTCACCATGTTGAGAAGATCTGATGGCTCTTTCAATAAAGAGCACACAGGTAAATATGGCTCTAATGAAGGCTGGAGACGGAGCTGCTCGAATAGCAGCATCTTATCTTGGATTCCGGTATTTAAAAAAGATGTTTTTGGGTACTTTTTTAACCAAGTCATGATAGGTTTTGCTTTTTTTGATTGTGCGTCATGCTGGTATAGGCATCGATCATAAATCATGTCAGGAATCGAAAATTCTGATGCTTCAAATCCTTGGCCAGACTTGAATTTTTGACCGTGGATTAAATTTGAAGCAGGTTTTAAATCATAGGGGGTAAAACGAACAACCTCTAAATCAAAAGATGAGGCAGCTTTGGCAAGCTGATGTGTGAATGCCTCTTCATGTTGCAAAGAAAGGGTTACAATACCTAACGTCGCTGTCATCATACAACACCTACTTTTCAACTTCTTTTTTTCACCATTGAAAAACACTTTTTTATGATTTTACATAAACCTGGCGCTCCTTTATCATTACGACAGATCACTTTATCATATGTCACCATGCATGCTTCATTTGCTTGGGATCTTGACAACAACTATAATACGTATAGATCAAAACAATAATCACCCGGTATTGTTTGAAAGGTAGATGACGACTTTGGATATACTTACAACGTTTATTTTTATGATTGTAATAGGTGCAGTTATAGGGGCAGCGACAAACCATCTTGCAATTAAAATGCTCTTTCGTCCTTATAAACCATATTATTTATTTGGGAAGCAACTTCCATTTACCCCAGGGCTTATTCCGAAAAGAAGAGATGAAGTAGCCAAGCAGGTCGGTGTCATGGTCATGGAGCACTTACTCACGCCAGAGGGAATTCAAAAACGATTTGAATCGTCCGAGGCAAAGCAAGACATATTGGATACAGTGCATCGATATATTGACAAGGGTGCTGACATGGAGATAACAGTTCTCGACATGCTAGAAAGATACGGTGTTTCACAGGCTGACGTAAGAGCAGATGAATGGCTTCACCATTGGTCTGATAAAAAGCTTTATTCTTTGCTTGAGACATATGATCAGCAAACATTATCTGAGCTGCTACCTCAGGAAGTGGAAAGTAAACTCTCAGCCAAAATTCCAGATGCGGCAGATTATATTTTGAAAAGAGGTATTCATTACTTTGAAAGTGATGAAGGGAAAGCAAGGCTTGGCAATATGATAGATGATTTCCTAAAAGAACGAGGCATGCTTGGCAGTATGGTTCAAATGTTTTTAGGAAATGCCAGCTTAATTGATCGGGTACATCCTGAAATCATCAAGTTCCTAAAGAATGCAGAAACAAAAAGGTTCTTATCAGACTTGCTCGTTCAGGAGTGGGACAAGGTAAAGCAATTCTCTTTAAATGAGCTTGATGAAAAATGGAATGTGAAGGAGCTTCTATTTAGTGTGAAAAAGCAATTGCTTTCACATTTTTCTACAAAGCTGCTATTAGACAGACCAGTTGGAGGTTACATCAGTGCAGTAGCGGATGATCTGAAAACACAATTTGCTCCAGTTTTCATTGATAAGGGGATTGAAGCCGCATCTCATGCTTTAGAGGGACTGCTCGCAAAGCTTCAATTTGAAGAAATTATTCGTGAGCAAATTGAACTTTTTCCACTTGAAAAAATGGAAGAGCTAGTGGTTAGCATTTCCAATAAAGAGTTGAAAATGATCACATTTTTAGGTGGGCTTTTAGGCGGAATGATTGGTGCTATCCAAGCTGTTTTTGTCACTTTATTCTAAGAGAAAATCGAGAAATTTTGTTGAATTCATTGTATATATATGAAACGAGAGCCATAGTTTGTTATAGTGGAGTGGTGTCCGCCGATCCATATCGGTGATAACGGATAGAAAGGAGACATAACATGTCTGTAAATCTTTATGATGTTGCATATGACCTTGAAAAAGCACTGCGTCATAGCGAAGAATATTCAACGTTAAGAAATCTTTATGATGAGGTAAACGAGGATGAGTCCTCTAAAAGAATGTTTGAGAACTTCCGTGACATTCAAGTCAACCTTCAACAAAAACAAATGACTGGTCAAGAGATTACGCAAGAAGAAGTAGAGCAAGCGCAAAAAACAGTTGCACTTGTGCAGCAGCACGATAAAATCTCTCAGTTGATGGAAGCAGAACAGCGCGTAAGTGTTCTCATTGGTGAATTAAATAAAATTATCATGAAGCCTCTTGAAGAGCTTTATGGAAATGCAGAAGAAAATTAATTGAAAGGGCGATGCGATTCGCCCTTTTTTATGTTTCACTGCCTTCTATGCACCTTGAAAAAAAGGGTTGTCGAAGCTCATAAATTCTGCGATAATACTTATTGAAAGTGCTTTCAAAAAAGTACTCTCGTGATGAATTGGGTGCGTTTCACTTGGGCTTTATGGCGATGAGTCAAATGAGAGAGAAGCGCTTCTGGGAGAAAAGCAAAGCATAAGGGGATCTGATATAAGCAATGCTTTGGTGTGTAAGATTAGGGGATAATGGGGAGCTTCATCACTCCATTGTTACGCATCCAAACCGTACATAAAAAAAAGCCTAGGGGTAGGCTTTTTTTATTTATCATGGATTCATCAAACAAGGGCTGCTACAACTGCATGTTCTAAAGCATTAAACTAGGGCATATCCTCATCGTAAGTACAGTCATCAAGAAGGGGGATGCCTCAGTGTCAAAAAAACTACTTGCACTCAATATAGATGGAACGTTGCTTCGTTCCAATGGAAAAATCCATTCCGCTACTAAAGAAGCTGTGGAATATGTAAAGAAAAAAGGGGTTTACGTGACGATTGTCACCAACCGGCATTTTCGATCAGCACAAAAAATTGCCAAGGCGTTGAAACTATCCAATGCAACCCTTGTGACGCATAGTGGTGCATTTATTGCTGATAAGCTCGATGAGCCGCTCCATGTGAAGAAATTAACGGAAGAAAAAACGTTTAATCTTGTGCAAATCCTTGAAAGTTTTGATTGTAATATCCGTTTGCTGCATGAAAAATTCTCAATCGGCAACCGGAAAAAAACACAGTCGCAACTGATGGGAAAAACGTTGATTCATCCGTCTGATCCGATTTTCTATCCTGTCCAATTTGTTGAATCATTAAGTGATATGCTGATGGATGAACCGGTCAGTACACCTGTTATTGAAGTGTATTCGACCGCAGCGCTTCAGCCTGAGATCCACCAAACCATTCAACAAGCGTTCCCATCTGTTGATCTGATCAAGATCAGTGATGAGAAAATGAATATCGTTTGCAAAGGGGTATCGAAAGAAGCAGGACTTTCTTTGTTAACCTCAGCACTAGGTTTTACATTAGAAGATACGGTCGTGATTGGCCACGGGACAGACGATATTCCAATGCTTGAGTTAGCTGGCTTAGGCGTTGCTATGGGAAATGCACCTCATTCGGTCAAACGTAAAGCTGATTGGGTGACACGTTCTCATGATGAACAGGGTGTCGCTTATATGATCAAAGAATACTTTAGGATGCAGCAAAGGGAAGGCTTTTTACACCAATTTGATATTAAACGATAGTACGGTGAAGGCTCTGTCAATCAAGAAATGACAGGGCCTTCGTCTATTCCCTTCATTGCTTTTCCTAGTTGAATTTTGTAAAATGAAACAAGTTTGAAGATAAAGGTGATACGATGCGAATTTTAATAAAAGGGCTGTCTGATGAACGATTTCATCGCCCGCTTGTCAATATAGCCAATTTATTTGAGGAAGACAGTGAAGTGCTGTTCGATCGAACCGAAATGGCTGAAGCTCTAGTAATGGAGTTTAACTGGAAGGAAGAACATGGAGTCGTTGAAGCAACTGGCCATATTGCTGGATCGTCCATAACCAGCCGTTTTGCAAGAGAGATGCCAGAGGGCTTGAACGATAAGGAGCGCTGGAAGCAAATCAAAAATACCGTGCTGTCTGTTTATTTACACCTGCTTCAGGAGCATACAGGAATGACGCAAAAATGGGGGATTCTCACAGGGATTCGTCCTACGAAATTACTTCATAAGATGCTCAGAGAAGGTATGACAAAGGAAGAAGCGCATGCTGCGTTAAAGCGTGATTACTTAATTCATGATGAAAAAATCAATTTGATGCAGGAGATTGTCGACCGGCAAATACAAGCCATCCCAGATCTGTATGACCTTCAGGAGGAAGTGAGTATTTATATCGGTATTCCTTTCTGTCCAACAAAATGTGCTTATTGCACGTTCCCTGCTTATGCCATTAAAGGACAAGCTGGAAGAGTGGGAACGTTTCTGTTTGGGCTACATTATGAGATGCAAAGAATGGGCGAATGGTTAAAAGAACACGGGATTAAAGTGACCACGGTTTATTTTGGCGGGGGCACGCCAACAAGTATTACAGCGGAAGAAATGGATTTGCTGTATGAAGAAATGTATCGCTCTTTTCCTGATGTGAAACACATTCGTGAAATTACTGTAGAGGCGGGGCGTCCTGATACCATTACGCCTGATAAGCTGGAGGTGCTCAACCGGTACAATATTGACCGGATTAGTATTAATCCGCAGTCATATGAGAATGAAACACTGAAAGCCATTGGGCGGCATCATAGTGTGGAAGAAACGATTGAAAAGTATCATTTATCACGGCAGTACGGCATGAATAATATTAACATGGACTTAATCATTGGTTTACCTGGTGAAGGACTGAAGGAATTTCAGCACTCCTTGCAGCAGACAGAAGAACTCAAACCCGAATCTTTAACTGTGCACACACTCTCCTTTAAAAGAGCGTCTGAAATGACCCGTAACAAGGAGAAGTATCAAGTAGCAGACCGCGAAGAAATCACACGTATGATGGATGAAGCGGTTGCTTGGACGAAAGCACATGAATATCATCCTTACTATTTATACAGACAAAAGAACATCTTGGGAAATCTCGAAAATGTCGGGTATTCGTTAGATGGGCAGGAAAGTTTGTATAATATCATCATTATGGAAGAGGTGCAGACGATCATTGGCATTGGATGCGGCGCGGCCAGTAAATTCATTGATCCGCGCACAGGGAAGATTACGCAGTATGCCAATCCAAAAGATCCTAAATCGTATAATGATCGCTATGAGCACTATACAGAAGAGAAGATTCAATTTCTTGAGTCATTATTTGTTTCTCGCGTTTAAACACTGCGGTACCGCAGTGTTTTTTTCATTTGTAAAAGGGTATATAGGAGGTAAAAAGTTAAAGCAGGTGTACATATGATTGATGTGATCGGAATTGGGATTGGGCCCGCAAATTTAGGCTTGGCCGCTTTATTAGAGGAGTATGAAGATGTGACATGCTGTTTTTTTGAACAGGAGACCGAATTTGCCTGGCATCCTGGTATGCTGATCAAAGGAACGGATTTGCAGGTTTCCTTTCTAGCAGACCTTGTGACGATGGCGAATCCAAGGAGCAGGTATACATTTTTGAATTATTTACATGAGTCAAACAGGCTTCACCGTTTCTATACCTTTGAACAATTTGATATTCCACGGAGAGAATTCAATGCGTATTTAGCATGGGCTGCAGGTGAATTAGATAGCTGTCAGTTTGGGATGAAGGTTGAAGAAGTGATGGACTGCCAAGATGGGTATTTAGTGAAAGTCCGAAAATTGACAGATGGATCGCTTTCTGAATATCGCGCAAAGCATGTGGTTCTTGGAACTGGAAGTAAGCCGATGATTCCTGTTGATGTGCCAGAAGCTGCTTTGCCGTATGTGACCCATAGCAGCCGTTATGTAGATCGGCAAAAAGAAATTCACGAAGCTCAATCAGTGACGGTGATTGGTTCAGGTCAGAGTGCGGCTGAAATTTTCTTAGATCTCCTTCAGCATCAAACGAAAGGGCAGCAGCTTTCATGGTTTACGCGGTCTAGTGAATTTAGAGAGCTGGAGACAGCAGAGCTTGGTCAGGAGTTATTTACGCCAAAGTATGTCGAATATTTTCATTCGCTTCCTTATGAAGAACGGATGAACACGTTGCCTAGACTGGCGGGATTAAGAAATGGCATAGATGCCTCGACGCTTTCTCGCATCTATCAGGAATTGTATCATCGCTCCGTTTCAGGAGAGGAGCCGTCTGTTCTCATTCAGCCGATGACTGAGCTTGAAGCGGTTCATATGAAGGACGATCAGTCTTTAGAGCTGCATCTGAAACAATGGCAGCTGAAGAAAGAAAAGACAATCGCAGCGGATCATGTAGTATTGGCCACAGGATACACGCCGAATATTCCGTCATGGTTTAGCACATATGAACCTTTGATTGAGTGGGAGAGTGATCAGCATTTTAAAGTGACAGATGATTTCAGACTTGTGTTTAAAGACAAACGCTCCCATCATTTCTTTACATTCACGAACCTTGATCACTCTCACGGAACAGCGGCAACCAATTTAAAACTATCTATCTATCGCAACCAAAAAGTGATACAAACGATACGGGGAATAGAGAAAGCGCCAGTGAAGCAAGAAACAGCATTTCAGCAATTTATTTAAGCAATGAAAGAAGGGCCCCGGAATCAAGGGCCCTTTCGATTACAAAGTGGGTTCTTTTTTTACTTTTGGTTTTTCTGTTTTCCATTTGAAGATTTTGTTTAGGATTTGATAGATACGCTTCGATTCTTTCGTCACTAGCGGTCCTAAAATCGCAAGAATTAACACATATAATGCTGCAAATGGCTTCAATGTAGCGGCAAGCCCGCCTGCAATGCCAAGCTCGGCGACAATGATGGAAAATTCTCCTCTTGATACGATCGTTAATCCAATATTAGAAGAAGCTTTATGAGAAAAACCAGCTCTTCTTCCAGCAAACATCCCAGCAGTGAAGTTCCCAATCAGGGTGAGAATGACAGCACCAATTGCAAGCCAGAAGGCATCTCCTAATGTAAACGGGTCGATACTCAATCCGAAGCTGAAGAAGAACATCGCTCCAAAGAAATCTCTAAATGGAACAACGAGATGTTCGATGCGGTCTGAGTGTTCTGTTTCTGAGAACACAAGGCCAAGTAAGAGTGCACCAATTGCTTCTGCGACATGGATCGTTTCTGAGAAACCAGCGACAAAGAACAAGGCGGCAAAAATCACAATGATGAACACTTCATTCGAACGGATATCGAAAAGCTTATTTAATAGTTTTGGGAGCTTACGCGCGATGATAAAGAAAAGCATCATATAACCAAAAGCGATTAAAATAGATAATAAGGCACCGCCAACGGATGTGGCATCTCCAAGGACAAGACCTGATACGACAGATAAATAAACGGCGAGGAAAATATCCTCAAACATAATAATCCCAAGAATTAACTCTGTTTCAGGGTTCGCTGTCCGTTTCAAATCAACAAGGACTTTGGCGACAATGGCACTTGATGAAATGGTGATAACCCCTGCCATAATAAGAACTTCAAGGAATCCAAAGCCTGTGATAAAGCCATAAAGCAATCCTAAGCTGAAGTTGATCAAAATATAAATAGATCCGCCGACTGCAATGGATTTACCCGATTTAATGAGCTTTCCGACAGAGAATTCAAGTCCAAGGTAGAAAAGAAGGAACAAGACACCCATTCTACCAAAAAACGAAATGATTTCGGTGCTTTCGATAAATTTCAAATCAATGATCCCGATGGTTGGTGCATGTGGACCGACAATCATTCCGAGGACAATCAGAAAAGGAATGATCGAAAATTTAATTTTATTGGCGATTAAGCTGGCAATGGCGATGAGAATAAGCGCCGTCCCAACTTCAAAGACTAAATGATCCATTCATCACTCTCCCCCTCTTGAAAGAAAATCACGTATTAAGCGTTTTAAGTGTTTTCTTTCGCCTGAAATGACGATCGTATCGTTTTCTTGAATAATCGAATCGGCACCAGGGTTGAGTAATTTTTCATTCGTATGCTTAATGATCGCAATAACGGTTACTTCATAATTTTGTCTCACATCTAAATCACCGAGTGTATGTCCAACCGCTTTTGCGCCTTTTTCTACTTTAAACCATTCAATGATCAAGTCATTGAATGCCATTTCAATGGTTTCAAGGGCTTGCGGCTTATATACCATACCGCCAATAATGGCAGCAACTTGCCGGGATTCAGCATCATCGAGAGAAATGGTGGACAGCACTTCATCTGGATCATCATCGTCGAAACGATAAATCTCCCGTCTGCCATCATCATGAATCACAATCGTCATCTTTTCTCTATTTCTTGTTTCAATTTCAAATTTCTTTCCAATCCCAGGAAGATCATTTTCTTTAATGTCCATTTTATCCCTCCGAATATGATAGGTTTTGTTTTTCATATAGTCAATACGGATGAAATAAAATGAATCAGTCGAGGTAATTTGATTGATACATGATGGGGATTGCACACTTCATTTCCAAAAAACATAAATCAATAGATAGTGCTGTTGATGCTGCACGCTTTAAAAGAAAAGCCTTTGAATCCCCCATTGATAATCTGTCTTTTAACAGAATAGATGAGGCCAGTTTTTTTGAAAATGGAGGTGTCTTCACAGCGTTTATTTCTTCCTCATAGATGGACGGAGAAATAAGGTTGGGTGTGCTCGCCTCTGCTTGTGAAGCAAAAACGACATTTGAAAAGGGAGAAAACATGACGATGAAGCTAACCAATATGAGTATGGAACATCTTATCAATCATTCTCCCCCTTTCAAACGATTTTTTATTTCTTATTTTACTATATAAAAATATATTTCTTGTTTCAACCATTATGCTCATTTTGGTATCAATTGATCTTGAAATTTTTTATTCAGAGGAAAAGGAATTACTTGAAGGGTATTGAAGTAAGACATTAGCTGTAAAAGAAAGAGGGGAATGGATGATGACCTATATCAATTGTCAATTAGATGGGGATATTTTTGAAATCGCTTTCAATAGACCGGAAGCTTATAATGCGTTTCATGTTGACATGTTTGCAGAATTTAAGGAGGCGTGTGATACAGCGAGTGAGAGCAGTGCAAAGATCGTTGTGATCAAGGGAATAGGGAAAGGGTTTTCGGCAGGCGGAGATATTGGAATGATGCTGAAGCAAGATCGTGAAGAAGATTTTCATCGTGTGATGGATTTGATTGAGGGAATTACACTATCTTTAGCTCGTATGCAAAAAGTGACGATTGCGCTAGTCCACGGGGCAGCGGCTGGTCTTGGTTTTAGCTTTGCCCTAAGCTGTGACTATTTGTTTATGCATCAAGATGCAAAGCTCGCTATGAACTTTAATGGAATTGGGCTAATTCCAGATGGTGGAGGGCATTATTTCCTGACTAAACGAGTAAGTGAGCAAACCGCTAAACAATTGATTTGGAGCGGGCAAAAGCTGTCGGCTGAAGAAGCGATCGAGCTTCGTCTTGCAGACGGTGTGTTTCAAGAGGAGGTTGAAACGTATCAAAAAGTGTGTGTGAAGCCGTTTATCAACATGCCGCTTCAAGCATTTATTGAAACAAAGATGATCTATTTCCAGCAGTCAGAATCACAGCTGTTAGCCGTTCTTCAAAAGGAACGTGCGGCGCAGGCAAGACTCAGACAAAGTCAAGATCATAAGGAGGGCATTCAAGCCTTTTTAGAAAAAAGACGTCCTGTATTTCATTAAGTTTAAAGGAATGTAAAGCCGGCGCATGCCGGCTTTCAGCGTGTAGACAAACCCTCGCATTCTTTGTCAGTCCTGCGTGCCGGTGCTCACGAATGTCAAATTCGCTCCGCGCCGGTACTCGTCCTTCCTAGACTGCAAAGGTTTTCTATCACGCTGAAAAGAAGACAAAGGGCTAAAATAAAGATCATTTTAGCCCTTTGTCAACAATCTGAAGCCGGCGCATGCCGGCTTTTTTAACGTTCAAATAATAGAAGCTTGCCTGCATCATTCACAAGGCGATGAGAATGCTTCGTGTATTGCTGTTCGATTAAGCGATGCCGTCCTAATTCCTTCGCCTTTTCATCGTTATTTGCTGTGATTTTTTCGTTTAATAAGGTCTCACCTGACGAATCAAATACGGTCAAAAAGTATGTTTTCTCCATACCTCATCTTCCTTTCTTTTGTTTTTTAATGAATTAAACAAGGAGTCAGGTAAAACCTCTTTTTTGTCTTTAAAAATGTGTTTTTTAGAATGAGAGTAATAGAACGTGCATTCGTAAAAACGGCATGATAAAATATGGACAACGACAGTATTGTATAAGGAGATAGACGTTTGACGAAGCTTACCTTTATTCATGCCGCAGATCTTCATTTAGATAGTCCGTTTGCGGGAATGTCAAATATACCAAACCAAATTTTTAAGAGGTTGAAAGAAAGTACATTTCAAAGTGCGAGGAACATGTTTGACCTTGCGATTGATCGAGAAGTAGACTTTGTGCTGCTGAGCGGAGATTTATTTGATGAATCGAATCGCAGCCTGAAAGTCCAGCTTTTTTTAAGAAATCAGTTTCTTAAACTGCAAGAACACGAAATTGACGTGTTTATTATTTATGGTAATCATGATCATTTAGGCGGTGAATGGACGCCAATTGAGTGGCCGGAGAATGTTCACGTTTTTTTGAGCAGTACGCCAAGTGAGCAATCGTTTTATAGAGGAGATCAGCTCGCCGCAAGTATTTACGGATTCAGCTACAATGAGCGGGCGGTTTATGAGAATATGACATCTCACTATGTAAAAACAACAGACGCACCCTATCATATTGCGATGCTTCACGGCACATTAGCGGGTCAAGAAGGACATGATGCATATGCGCCATTTCAGCTTCAACAGCTCCTGTCGCGGGATTTCGATTATTGGGCGCTTGGACATATTCATAAGCGGGCTCTTTTGCATGAAGACCCAATGATCATTTACCCTGGAAACTTGCAGGGGAGACATATAAAAGAAACAGGAGAGAAAGGCTGTTATGTCGTTCATCTATCCGAAAATTCTCACGCAGCGGAGTTTATTGGCTGTTCTGATGTCATTTTTGAGACATTGTCATTAGATATCACAGATACAGCACATATGACGGACCTTGTGACACTTGTGGACAAACAGATGAGTAGGCTGAAAGAGCGGGGCATTCCTCATGTTGTGAAAATCGAATTGACTGGAGAAACCCCTGCTTATATTCGACTATCGCAGCTTGAGGTGCTGGAGGAGCTGATGGCTGTCCTTCATGAGCAGGAAGAAGAGGAAGACATATTCGTTTGGGTGATGTCGATTGACTGCCGAACAAATGAGGATATCGTCTATCCGGAAGATTCTTTTTTGAAAGAACTAACATCAGAAATTGCCCAGTTTGATACGTATGAAGAGCTGCTCTCACCGATTAAGCGTCATCCAACTTATAGAAGGTTAGGAAAAGCTCTCACAAAAGAGGATGAAGTGGATATAAAAGAAGAAGCACAAAGGCTGCTGACAGAACAGCTGAAGCAATTGTGAGAAAAGGAGAGGCATGATGAAAATACGTTCACTTCATATTGCGAATTTCGGAAAATTTTCTAATCAAACCTTTCACTTTTCTGATGATGGTTTTCAGCTAGTTTATGGCCTGAATGAATCGGGGAAATCGACATTGAAGGCGTTTATTGAATCGGTGTTATTTGGTTTTTCGAAAAGCAAAACGTATCAGCCGAAGCAGGGCTCATTTTATGGCGGCTCCCTCACATGTTTAGATGAAGAATTAGGTGTGATTCATATTGAGAGAACGTCTGATCAAGGCGGAAAAGCACAGGTGCTGTTACCCAATGGTGAAGTGAAAGACGAAGCTTTTCTACGTACGATGTTAAAGGGAACAGATCGCAGGTTATTTCAATCGATTTATTCTTTTGATGTGTTTGGGCTGCAAAATGTTCAAGCGTTAAACCAAGACCAAATGGGTGAATTTCTACTCTTTTCAAGCTTATTTGGCTCAGATGCGGCATCCAAGATGGATAGCAGACTGCTAAAACAGCAGGAGCAGCTATTTAAACCCAATGGACGCAAGCCTGAATTAAATCAGCAGCTTGAGCGTCTAAAAGAGCTGGCAGGTCAGCTGAAACAGGCAAAATTGGCAGAGGGACGTTATTCCGAAAAGAAACGAGAGCAAGCTGAATTAGCGGAGAAAATCGAACAGCTTCAACAAGAAATGAATCAGGCAGAAATAGACATTCAACAACTGACTGAACATATTCGGCTGTATCCCATGATAGAAAGCAAAGTGGAGCTTAAAAAAGAATTGGCGCGTTATCCAAAGCGAGTCAAACAGTTTAGACAGGAAACCGAGCATGAGCTTGATAAACTAGAATCACACCTTCACCCGAAAAAGGCACAATTGACAGCACTGAAACAAAAATTAGATCACTTGCAAACTTCGCTCACGCAAGTTCAACCACAATATGACAAGGATACATTGTTGGAGATGAAACGGGTCATGGCTGAGTCACCTGATGCTGAGTTTGTAAAGAAACGCATAGCAGAAGGGAAAGTAGAGCGGGGTTCATTGAAACAAAAAATAGAAGAAGCCGCAGCGAAGCTGAAGTTTCAGCGTCCAATGCAGCTTGATCAAGTGGATGACTCACTTGATTTTGAGTGGGAATTAAAGGAGGCTGTCAGCCAATACGTTCGTTTAATGGATAGAAAAGCGCAGCTTGATGACCGGTTTGATCATGCAAGACATGAGTTAGAAGAAGCGGAAACCGCTCTAAAAGGATTAAAGGAGCAGCCGGTGTCAGACGAGGTCAGAGGAACAAGAGCGAAAGAGAAACAGACTCCTTTCCGGACGTGGTTATTCCCGCTAATGCTTATGACAGATGCTGTCATCCTCATCATCTTATTCTTTTTAGCAGAGAGCTGGGTGCCTTTGCTGTTTGCGGGGTTTTCTGTATTTACCTTCATAGCGATTTATCCATTGCTTAAACAGACACAGTTGAAACAAGCAACCAATGGTAGCACCTCTGAGTCCTTTTATGTTCAAGCGGCTTCAGCTGAAACGCTTGTCAGGCAAAAGGAACTTCTATATGAAAGAATCATCCGTCAATATGAAGACTGGGAGCAAGAGCTGGAGCCTGTCCAGCAGCAAGTAGAGGAAATGAAAAGACAGCTGGGCTTGTCGACAGAGCTTCCATTCCTTGTAGAAGCTTTTCATATCCTAAAACAATTAAAAGCAAATACAGCGGCATATGAGGCACTTGATAGGGAAATAGAAGCGCTCACTTATCAGCAATCGGACTATGAGCAAAAAGTCGCAGCGCTAAGCCGCCTCCTTCAAAGAAAAGAAGGAAGCATTCAAGAAACCATCTCAGCCTTTCAAGAGATATTGAAAGATGAGGCGAAAAGAGAAAAAGAACGTCAGGCATTGCACATCTCCATTCAACATGTGGAGCAGCAGCTGACAACGCTGGAAGGAGAAATTCAATATTACGAAAAGCAGATGGACGAGCTTTTTCGTCAAGTAGAAGCAGAGTCAAAGGAAGACTACCATGTACTGTCTCATCAATCCAAAGAATACCGGGATCGGCTGCATCATTTGCAGCAGCTGAATCAAGAGCTGCACAGAAGCGGTTGTATGGATGAGGAGGAAGTTATTGCTCGTAAAGGATTGAGCCACCTTGAGGAAGAGTGCGCACAAGCGAAAAAGCGTCTGCATGACATTGAACAAAATGTGACGAATATGAAGCAGCGCTTGGCAGAACGATCAGTGGAAATCCGGCAAATCGAAGCGTCAGGTACAGTGTCTGATTTGACTCATCAGCTTGCGATAGAGCAGGAGCATGCGAAGCACCTTGTGAAAAAATGGGCAGCTATTCAGCTCGTCCGCTCCGTTATTCGAGAGAAGCTAAATGAGCATAAAGAAACGAGGCTGCCAGCGCTTCTTCAAACGGCTTCCCGCTTTATTCAGCCGTTAACGAATGAGCGATATGAATCCATTTTATTTTCAGGCGAAGATGACCGGCTGATTGTGAAACGGAAGGATGGACGAATATTCCGCCCAGAGCAGCTTTCACAGGCAACTTGTGAACAAGTTTATCTTGCGATTCGTTTTGCGCTTGCTTTGTCCCACCAGCAGAATTGTCAGCTTCCCTTTATGATGGACGACAGTTTCGTTCATTTTGATCATGTCCGTCTAGGAAGAGTGCAGGAGTTAATGAAAGAACTCACTCGTTTTGAGACGCAGCTGTTTTATTTCACCTGTCATCATCATATGAAAGAAACAGTGGAAGAGGGACAGATTACGAGTTTAGCGGCAGATTGATTGACAAATAATGACTTATGTTATACTTATATGAGCAGAAACATGGAAGGAGCTTTTATTGAATGGCTAAAGGGATCATGACCTATGACGTCGGCGAACAAGTTGACCTGCATTTATTAATTAAATCATCTACTAAAGGGATTGCAAGTAATGGCAAACCATTTTTAACCTTAATTCTTCAAGATCAAAGTGGAGATATTGAGGCGAAGCTATGGGATGCAAAGCAGAATGATGAGCTTACATATGCCGCGCAAACCATCGTGAAGGTAGTAGGTGATATTCATCATTATCGCGGGAGGAATCAACTGAAGCTTAGGAATATACGCCCTGTTGCTGAAAACGAGCAAATTCGAATTGATGATTTTCTAGAAACAGCTCCTATTCCAAAACACGATATGATGGATACCATTATGCAATATATTTTTGATATGAAAAATCCTAATATTCAACGTGTCACAAGACATTTGCTCAAGAAGTATGGACAGGAATTCGCCGATTATCCAGCAGCTACAAAAAACCATCACGAGTTTGTATCGGGTCTTGCCTATCATGTGGTATCTATGCTGCATTTAGCGAAATCAATTGTTGATCTATATCCATCACTCGATCGAGATCTTTTATATTCAGGCATCATTCTTCATGATTTAGGGAAAGTCAAAGAGCTTTCCGGTCCAGTTTCGACTACTTATACAGTCGAAGGGAATTTAATTGGGCATATTTCTATTATGGTGACAGAAATTGCAAAAGCCGCAGAAGAGCTTGGTATTGATTCAGAGGAAATTCTCATTTTACAACACTTAGTGCTAAGTCATCACGGAAAAGGAGAGTGGGGCAGTCCTAAACCGCCAATGGTGAAGGAAGCTGAAATTCTCCACTATATTGATAATTTAGACGCGAAAATGAACATGATGGATCGTGCGCTTGAACATGTGAAGCCAGGAGAATATACAGAGCGTATTTTTGCATTAGAGAATCGTTCATTTTATAAACCAACCTTTCACAATGAATAACATTGTCAAAACGTCCGCTGGAAGCGGGCGTTTTTTTTCATAACTTGTCTTCTTGCCGCATAAGCATGTAACACAAAGGAAGAGAGATTTGTCCTGAAAAAAGGAGGCGATGACAATGTTGTTTTTTCCGTGGTGGGTGTATGCATGTATCATTGGCATTATCTTTTGTGCATATAAATTAATGACGACAGCCAAAGAGGAGCAAGAGATTGATCAATCCTTTATTGAAAAAGAAGGAGAAATCTTTATTGAGCGAATGGAACAGGAAAGAGAGCGCAGACGTCAAGGTCAGCAAGTAACACGATCACAGGAACCGGCGAAACATGAAGACCATTCGATTGCTTAGACAGCCATCTATTCATACAAAAACCCCTCTGCAATTAAAAACGCAGAGGGGTTTTTCGTGATTATTGGCTTTGAGTTTCTGTTGTTGTTTGTTCAGATTTTTCTTTGAACGTGTCTTGAAGTTCTTTATCTTTTACTTTCACATCGGCAGCTTTCACCAATTTGTTTAAGATTGTTTGGATTTCAGTTGAGTCTGCTTGCTTTTGTTCAAGCAGTTCTTTTTTTAAGTCTGCTTTCATGTCATTATATTTACCGCGTTCTTCGGTCTTTTTAATGATATGGTAGCCATATTGTGATTTTACTGGCTTGCTGATTTCATTTACTTTTAGTTTGAAGGCCGCTTTACTGAAGTTCTCATCCATTTGGCCGTCTTTTGCGAACCAGCCTACATCGCCGCCTTGTGCTGCTGAAGACGTGTCAGTTGAGTATTCAGACACTAGGTCATCCCATTTTTCGCCTTTATTTAATTTCTTTTCCACTTCTTCCGCTGTTTTCTTATCAGCGACTAAAATGTGGCTCGCGCGGATTTTCCCTTTGAGGTCATCATAATACGCTTTTACTTCTTTATCAGTGATTTTAATGTTAGCTTTTGCAGCCTTTTGCGTAAGTAGCTCATATTTCACTTGATCTTTGATGTAGTCTTTCCCGTATTCATCTTGAAGCTGTTTTAAACGGTCTGCTCCAAGTGTCTTTTTATATTCTTTCAATTTCTTATCAATTTCTTTATCTGATACTTTGTATTTGTCAGCAAGAACCTTTTGTTGAACAAGTAGGTTTAATGCATCTCCGCCTGCTTGTTTCTTAAGAGTTGTGTAAAGCTCTTCTTTTGTGACATCTCCTGATTTTGTTGTTGCGATGACTTCTTTATCACCGCTACTGCATGCGCCAAGAGTTAAAACACTTACTGCTGTTACAGCTGCTAAAGCTATTTTTTTCATTCAAAAAACACTCCTAATCTTTCCAATTTATTTATCATTGCTTGTATCATAACATATTGTGACACGCTGTAAAAAGAAATGCAAATGGGAGGGCATTCGTCTAGTCAATTTTTTGTGCTCGACATACACATATAGTGATCACAAAAAGGAGGCTGAATTATATGGGAGCAGGATATTCTAATGGATTTGCTTTATTGGTCGTGCTATTCATTTTGCTGATCATCGTTGGTGCAGCATATCTTTACTAATTAAATCGCTGTTACAGAAAGGAGCCGTCCTGCCATGCGTGCGGGCGGTTCTTTTTTAAAACGATGACAGGTGCCTAAACGTTTTCAATGTTTCTGCATACACTGAGCTTAGAACAGAGGAAGAACTGGCAGGAGGTGTTTTCACATGGGAGGAGAAGTCTTTGCTGGCGGTTTTGCACTAGTCGTCGTGTTATTCATTTTATTGATCATTATCGGTGCATCTTGGATTTACTAATAGATCATCCTACACAAAAAGCTGCCATCAAACAGGCAGCTTTTGCTTTGATCTTAAACAGAAATGGTAATTTCAACAAATGATGAAATGAGTAAGATCAGGATCGATACATTGATAAAGCGAAACACCTTATCTTGCCGTTCTTCAGGAATCTCTCTGACAAGGCATAATGTATTAGTAAGCCTGTTTATTGAGTACACAATAAACGCGGCAAAGGCGATGAAGTAAAATAAAACTATCGGAGATCCCCCCTCTCTATGCTATTCCCATACTACATTACCAAATTTTTTATGAAAAAGATAGAAGTTGGCTTTAAAAACCTCATGATGAGGAAGTTGGGTCAACTAAAATATCAAACTCGTCTTGGGCTTGATCAATGATGCAGGATTTTGGTGCTTTTAGCAGTTTCCATGCAAATAAAAAGTCAGGCAAACAATAGCCTGCATGAATACTTGCGATCATGATAAAATAGTGTGCGTACATTGGAAATGCTATTCCTAAAATAAAGTAAACAGGTGAGATGACACAAAACGGGCTGAGCAGTGAGAAAAGCATCACTCTCTTCGGCACGCGCTGCCAGCAATTTCGTTTAAATAACGTCATTTTTTTCTTATTTTTCATCACTGGGATCAAGTGAACCACACGGTGGACAAGCAATGTCGCAAGTAAAAGCACGACAAAGAGAGGTGCATTGTGACTGCTGAGTCTCGTTTCAGGATGAGTCAGTTGAAAACATAAAAACGCCATAATGAAAAAAAGTATAGTAAGACTTATTGCTGAAATCATCATTCTCGTATAACCATAATCCTTTTCAAGATTAATGGTCTTCCAACAATTCATTTTTCATCCTTCCAATCTCAAAAATCTAATTGAATATCTCAAGATAATTTACTCTTCCTGAGGATAAAAATCAATGGTTTTGATGAAAAAAATAAAATGTTCTATTCATATGGAATTAAAGAGAGGAAACTTTGGATTTTTCAAGAAAAAAAGACAAGAGGGGGAGGTTCGTCTCTTTCGTCAATGAGTAATTTCGGCTAAAATAGAATGACTAAGAGAAAGAGGGAACGTACATGAGTATTGAGGAACGAATGAGCCAGCTCGAATATTATATGGAGCTTTTACTGACGGCGACAGATATGAGTCGTTATCCATATTATGCGCTATTAATCCGGCAGCGTGTATCAAAAGAAGAGGCAAAGGACATTGAACGTATTTGTGCTGAGCTTTCAGATGAAATGGACAAGCAAAAAGCACAAGGCTATGTCATGTTCGACAATCTCCTTGCGCTTTTTGCGGGGCAGTTAGTTGAAAAGCTGGATGTTCATGAGACCATTTTTGCTTTGCATGATCAAGGGCTGTTTCAGCCGTTAATGAATGAATTTATAAAGATCATTAAACAATTTGATTTGCTTTAGCCGCTTTCTCATCTGCTGAGTCTTCAAGCTCCTCAGTCTTTTTCGTGACTTTCCCACGCTCATTCAAAAAGTCCTTCTCGATGTTTGAAAACGATTTCTCAAATATCTCCATGAAATCCTCACCATAAATATTTCGAATAATACACATCATTTCTAAAATTTCAGGGAACTTTCCGTAAATGTCATGAAGCGGCTGTGCGCCTTTGACAATACCAGTTCGTGCCGGGTCGTAATCTTCGAGTAGTTTATGGAATGTCTCTTCGCCTTTTGGCGTTAGCTCAATATACGTATTGCGTTTATCGTTTAACTTTTTAGAAAATTTCAAAAATCCTCTTTCCTCTAATTTCTTGGAGAAGTTAAACGCCGTTGATACATGCATGACGCCAAACTTTGCAATTTCTGATATTGAAGCTCCTTTTAATTGATACGCAATCCATAAAATATGATGCTCATTGATATTCAGGTTATACGGTTTGATCCACTGCTGCCAATCTTTTTCAATGGATTTCCAAAGAGCTTTGCTCAATTGGGCCATTCTTTGACTGAATAAAAGTGCTTCTTTTACATCGAAAGGCTGTTCCGAATGATTCATCCATTTCACCTACTTCTCTTTTTCTTGTAATTCTATTATGCCAATAAAATAAAGATTAATAAAGCTGAAAATTCAAGAATTTTAAAAAGTCATGAAAAACATTGTCAAAATAACCTTTTTTGAACAAAAAAAGTGCGGGATACGCACACCGCACACTTTTGTAAACGAATATTTATTTGTGAGTATATTAGTTTTGTAAGGTTTTCTCCAGCTGTTTGAGCTTTTCCTCAATTTCTTGAATTTCCTTTTGCAGGTCCTGCTGATGAGGTTTGATTTCTTCACGCCATTGCTGAATTGATGTTTGCAATTCAGTCCCGACCTCTTTAATGACTTCTGCACTTTCTTTTGCTGTTTCAACAATTTGCTCTTTTAGAGCCTGTCCATCTCTTTTTAATTTTGTCAGCGTATCTTCGAATTTGTCATAGCTGTCTTTCATCTTTTCGCGTACATCTCTGCCAGAAGAGGGAGTCGTCAGGAGCACTGCCGCACCTCCGAGGAGACCGCCTACAAATAATCCTGTTAATAAAGAACGTCCACTAGCCATTCCAATCACCTCTAGTCAAATTTTACACATTCGCAAGTTCTCTCTGAGCTGATGATCAGCTTCATTGAACTTCCATACATAGCTTGCTTTATTTTAGCATACTTTTGAAGAAAAGGGAGGGGAGAAGGTTGTCTGTCTTTCTGTTCGTTTTTATGTGTATCGGTGTTATTTTCGCAGGTGGTTCCATTCATTATGTAAGACAGCTTGGGTATGCAGGGTCTTATCCGCCAAAACATGTATTGAAACAAAAAGCACTTGTCTGTGCGGCAGGTGCAGGGATTTCGCTCCTCGTTTTGCTGCTTACCCTTTTTCTTTTATAAAAGGTTGAAAAAAAACCTCTTCATCTTATTATGAAGAGGTTTGGTTATTCATTAAGCGACTTCG
Organism: Bacillus xiamenensis; assembly: GCF_001857925.1. Taxonomy (NCBI): domain Bacteria; kingdom Bacillati; phylum Bacillota; class Bacilli; order Caryophanales; family Bacillaceae; genus Bacillus; species Bacillus xiamenensis. The sequence continues at coordinate 642,607 of NZ_CP017786.1, read as the reverse complement.
ATCATTCTTGCACGCTTTAGAATGGACTGAGCAATCGGGAACACAAATACCATTGCGATGGTATTAATCACAACTGCTGGCAGGACAACACCCACAAAAAGTGCCGGTAATGCAGCTGGCAGTCCAGTGATCAGTAAAGCGGCCGATAGGAAAACCACGCCGGATACGGCGGTTCCGATAGCTGTTAGCACGGCGGTCAGCACGACTTTGTTCTTCATCTTTTGGCAGGATAAGAAAAGGGCCAAAAAGATAAAGGCTGTTACCGGCTTATCTATCATATTTGGAATTTGTCCGCCTGGGAAACCCGTTGTCAAAGCGGAAATGACCCCAGTCACCAGGGCAATGACGACGACATGCTGCACCCGAGGGAAAAGGATGATGCTTAAAAACATCATGACCAGCATCATATCAGGTTTCATTCCGAAAAAGATGGGCGGGAAAATCGTGTGCAAAACAGCTCCCATTGCTGCAAGCAATGACATAATCACTAATTCTTTTGTTTTCATTTCTATGCTCTCCTCTGCTAAGCTCTTATAGGACTCTCCAATAATATGGCTCATCATTTATTGCAAGAGTCATGACCTTATATTTCTCGTCATTATAACAAATTTATTTCGCGATAGAAAAGCTTTTTTACTCATTTTCTTGCTGGAACTTTTTCATAAAGTCCGCAAGTTTTTGGCAGTCTTCTATAGAGACCGCATTGTAAATAGATGCTCTGCATCCACCAACAGAACGGTGGCCGGCAAGTCCAACCATTTGTTCTTGTTTTGCTTTCTCTACAAAGGATGCGGTGAGCGCATCATCACGAAGGGTGAATGTGATATTCATATGCGAACGGCTGTCAGCGCGTGCATGTCCTTTGTAAAAACCGCCGCTTTGATCAATCGTATCATAGAGAATCGCTGCTTTTTGTTCATTGCGTTTTTCTGCTGCTTCTACGCCGCCAGCATGTTTGACATGCTCAAGGACAAGAGACAGCATATAAATGGCAAAAGTCGGTGGTGTGTGATAAAGAGAATTGGCTTTCGTGTGTGTTGAATATTTTAAAATTTTAGGTGTGCCGCTTTTTTCTTTCTCTAATAAACGTTTGCGCGCGATCACAATCGTGATACCAGAAGGCCCAAGGTTTTTTTGTGCCCCTGCATAAATGAAATCAAATGAAGAAACGTCTATTTTTTTGCTGAGAATATCACTGGACATGTCCGCAATGAGCGGAAGCGATGTGTTTGGGAACGTTTTCCACTGAGTACCGAAAATCGTATTGTTCGATGTGATGTGCAGGTAAGCACCCTCTGTTAAACTGGACGTATCTACTTCTGGAATATACGAATAGTTGTCGTCTTCGCTTGAAGCAAACACAGACGTGTGACCAAACACTTTTGCTTCTGACAATGCTTTTTCTGACCAGGCTCCTGTTTGAATGAAATGAGCGGTTTCGCCTTCGTGTAAGAAGTTCATTGGAATCATCGCAAATTGAAGACTTGCTCCGCCTTGTAAAAAGAGGACCTCATAGTCTTCTGGAATGTCCATCAGCTCCACCAAAAGCGCTTTTGCTTTATTGTGGACCTCTTCGTATTCACTGCTGCGATGAGAAAGTTCCATCACAGACATCCCGGTTTGTTTAAAATCAACAAGTTCTTCCTGTGCTTTTTGAAGCACTTCTAGCGGCAGTGCCGCCGGACCAGCATTAAAATTCGTCGTTCGCTTCATCACAATCTCTCCCTATTTCTCGCGTTAATGGATCAAAAGATAAAACCATCCTATCACAAATTTGAGGGATTTGGACAAAAAAATTGAATCGTCCTAAATATCTTACTATTCAGGAGATGTAAGCTCTAAAAAAGAGGCAGACAGAAGAAAAACCTCATCAATTAAGATGAGGTGAGCCGCGTATGGATGGCAGAAGAAATGTCTTTTAAATCCTCTGATGTGTATTGATCTTGATGTGATTTCCATACTGCGCCAAAGCCATCTCCTTTGCCGTAGCGCGGAATGATGTGCATATGGTAATGGAATACAGATTGTCCGGCTTTTTCGCCGTTGTTGTTGAGGAGATTTAAACCAATTGGTTCAAATTCCTGTTTAATGGCCCTTGCAATCTTTGGAATCGCTTGGAAGTAGTGATTCGACACGTCTGGTGTCATGTCATAAATGTTTTCTTTATGTATTTTCGGGATTACAAGGGTATGTCCTTTTGTCACTTGGCTAATATCAAGAAAAGCCAATACATGCTCGTCTTCATATACTTTTGCACATGGAATGTCTCCATCAATAATCTTGCAAAAAATGCAGTCGCTCACGCCATGTCACTCCTCATTCTTTTTCTTTATCGTATCACAAAAAGAAACAAAAAAGAAAACAGGACAAGCGAACTCCTTTGGTCGCTCATCCTGTTCCTGCAGAAGAAATGCCGATGTTTTCATTTGATATGCCTTTTTGAATTCTCTATTTACTGAAATAAAGAATTCATATGCCTGCTATTTCTGCCGTAAACACCTCATTTGACGTTTTGGTTTGTCGTATACAACATTGTATAGGACACAAAAATCAAGAATCAGTGAAGCAAAACAGAAGCTAAGGTTTTAGATGAAAAACCAACTTGTCATGCGGTTCTTTGCCTTTAACAAACACCTCATTTACGTATTGGTCATCAAGTTCATTTCTTCTACATACATTATGATGACCAAGGCGCCTGTGTTTTATTCATGGCCAGTCTATAGGTAAACATTTCAAATTATCTTTCGTTTTTGGTACTATAAAGGAAAAAAGAAAGAAAGGAACGAAGTGATGTCCCTTTTAACTGTAAAAGATGTAACGGGTGGATATACGAAGAATCCCGTTCTGAAAAATATTTCATTTGAATTAGAAAGAAACCAAATCGTTGGCCTCATTGGTCTAAACGGGGCGGGAAAAAGTACAACCATTCGTCATATTATTGGATTAATGAAACCGCATAAAGGTGTTATTGAATTAAACGGACGAACCCTTCAAGAAGATCAAGAGGCGTATCGTTCGCAATTTACGTTTATTCCAGAGACACCTGTTCTATATGAAGAATTAACATTAAAAGAGCATTTAGAGCTGACGGCGATGGCTTACGGCCTTTCAAAAGAACAATTAGAAGAACGTTTGCCATCATTGCTGAAAGAATTTCGAATGGAGAAACGGCTGAAATGGTTCCCTGCTCATTTTTCTAAAGGAATGAAGCAGAAGGTCATGATCATGTGTGCGTTCCTGGTAGAACCAGAGCTGTATATCATTGATGAACCGTTTTTAGGGCTTGATCCGCTTGCGATAAATGCCCTATTGGAACGAATGAATGCTGCGAAGAAAAACGGTGCTAGTGTCCTGATGTCAACGCATATTTTGGCAACGGCTGAACGCTACTGTGATTCCTTTATTATTTTGCATGAAGGGGAAATAAGAGCGAAAGGAACACTGACTGAGCTGAGAGAGCAGTTCAACATGAGAGATGCGACACTTGATGATCTTTATTTGGAATTAACAAAGGAAGAAAGCTATGAGTAAAACAACGCAAACCATTTGGAAATCACGATTAGAGGAACACGTACAGGAAACAAGAAAATACTTAAAATACATGTTCAATGATCACCTTGTTATTGTGCTGATCTTTTTCCTTGCCGGCGGCGCAAGCTGGTATAGCAATTGGCTGAAACATATTCCAGCTCACTTCCCGTCATACTGGGTCATGGCAGTTGTTTTCTCATTGGTGCTGACAAGCTCCTACGTGCGAACGTTGATCAAAGAGGCTGACCTCGTGTTTTTGCTTCCTTTGGAAGGGAAGATGGAGCCTTATTTAAAACATGCTTTTAACTTCAGCTTCCTTTCTCAGCTGTTTCCTTTAATTGCCGTATCGATTATTGCTCTTCCGCTTTATTCGGCTGTCTCAACAGGAGACCTCATGCTGTATGTGCTGATTTTGGCGCAAATGATATTGATCAAGGGTCTGAATACAGCGATTCAGTGGAGAATGACTTATTTCCCAGGAAAACATGTCAGATGGCTTGATGCGGCGATTCGTTTTCTATTGAACACGATTATCATGTATACCGTTTTACAGGCAGCCTATGCGATTGCAATTGTTTTTTACATTTTATATGCCGTTTATCTGATTTATTTAACAAATGCAGTAAAAAAACAGCCTTTTCAATGGGAATTGCATATTTCTGATGAATTAAAACGGAAGCAGCGCTTTTATCGTTTGGCGAACTTATTTACAGATGTCCCTCATTTAAAGAAACAAGTGAAAAGAAGGGCATACTTGGACTGGATTTTGCAGTTTGTTCCCTATGAGCAGCGCAAAGCTTTTTCATACATGTATGTGAGGGCGTTTTTACGTTCAAATGACTATTTTGGCCTTGTGTTTAGGTTAACGGTCGTGTTTGTGCTCATTATCCTGTATACCGGTGCAGCTGATTGGGTGGGGGCATTACTCGTTTTGTTCACAGTATTTATTACAGGTGTACAGCTTGTCCCATTAACGAAGCACTTTGCACATCTTTCGTTACAGGCACTTTATCCAGTCGCTCAGACGGAAAAGGAACGGAGCTTTTTTGTACTCGTCCGCAATGTGCTCATCATCCAGTCGATTGTGCTTAGCTGCGCCGTTTTGCCAGCAGGAGGATGGAAGGGAAGCGGACTTGCTCTTCTCATTTCATTGGCATTTGTGCTGGTGCTGTTCAAGCCTTACGTTCAAAGCCGATTAAAAAAGATGAGATAAGCGGAGAAATGTTCTTTACAGCGAGCGGATGACATCGAGGAGGGGACCGGATGAATGCAGCTGAACGAGATTTGTATGAAGAGGCTATTCTTTTTCGAACGCGTTTTTTAAGAAAACCTTCAAAGATCGAGCGGATTTCAAAAGGAGTTCAGCAGCAAGTGAACCGGCGAATCCCTGCTCGATTTCACCAAGTCATCACAAGTGCGGTCAAAACAATGGTGGAATCCACTGTATCAGGAACACACTTTACTTCATTTTCAGTGATCGATGACCAATTGTCTATCGTAGAGAGAAATGAGCTGGCAAAGGATCGAGTGAAATATTATCAAAAGGCAGCTGCGATTGAAGGCATTGGAACAGGTGCGGGTGGGTTGTTCCTCGGAATGGCGGATTTTCCGCTGCTGCTGAGCATTAAGATGAAATGTCTTTATGAGCTCGCATGTATTTACGGCTTTGATTTGTCTCAAAAAGAGGAAAGACTCTTTTTGCTCTGTATTTTTCAACTCGCGTTCTCAGGCAGTGAACATCGTCATAAAATGATGAAAATCATTGAGGATTGGGAAACAAGCCGAGAGGAAATGGATTGGTACAGCTTTCAGCAGGAATATCGAGATTATATTGATCTGGTCAAGCTGTTTCAATTAATGCCAGTGGTCGGTGCCGCAGTTGGCGGGGTAGCAAATCATCAGCTGACAGGACAGCTTGGAGATGTCGCACGTCATGTGTTTCACTTGCGAATATTGGAAGAAAAGAAGTGAAAAAGCCGCTGATCAGCGGCTTTTTTTTATTCGTCGTAGGAAAGGACGGCATGAGCAAGTACCTTTGCTGCGACAGGCATGGCTTTTTCGTTGACATCAAATTTCGGATGATGATGTGGATACACATCCTGGCTGTTTTCTGGCATGGCCCCTGTGAAGAAGAAGGTGCCAGGGACATGTTGAAGGTAGTAAGCAAAATCTTCTCCGCCCATTTGGGTCTCTGCTTCTTTTACTTCTGTGACTCCTTCTGTCTGTTTGGCTATTTCAGCAATATATTCAGTTGGCGCAGGGTGATTTTTGACAGCAGGATAGCCTCTCACATATTCATATGTGTAAGATGCATCGTGCATGTGGCAAACCCCTTTCACCACCTGTTCAATTTCACGTTCAATGATGTGGCGTGCACTTTCTTCAAAAGACCGTGCAGTACCGGTTAAGACAGCTGAGTCTGCAATCACGTTAAAGGCATTCTCAGCGACAAATCCCCCAACAGATACCACTGCGGAATCAATCGGATTAACTTTACGGGCAACGACTTGCTGAAGATTAGCGACAATTTGTGAACCGATGAGGACGGCATCTTTTGTGAGGTGAGGCTGTGCGCCGTGTCCGCCTTTCCCTTGGACTTGAATAGAGAAACGGTCGGCGGCAGCCATAAAGTTCCCGCTTTTATAAAGAACAGTGCCACAAGGCTCTGAAGACCAAAGGTGTGTGCCGAAAATGACATCAACTCCGTCTAAACAGCCGTCCTCAATCATCGGCTTAGCACCGCCGGGGGCATATTCTTCAGCGTGCTGATGGATGAGAACGATTTTTCCTTTTAACTGATCACGGTGCTCATGCAAAATTTTCGCTAATACAAGAAGCGTCGCAGTATGCCCATCGTGACCGCATGCGTGCATGACCCCAGGCTTTGTCGACCGGTAAGGCACATCCTTTTCATCGTGAATAGGAAGTGCATCAAAATCAGCTCTAAGGGCAATGGTCGGCCCTGGTAAAGCTCCATCAATAAAGGCCAAAACGCCATGACCGCCTACCTGAGTACGTGTCGGTATATGTAATGTGTCATAGTAGTTTGCGATGAAAGCGGCAGTTTCTTCTTCCTGAAAAGAAAGTTCTGGATTCATATGGAGATGGCGTCTAATTTCAACCATTTCCTCATAATGTTCATCAAGACGCTCATTGATCTTTTTGTGTAAAGTGGATACTGTCATTGATCCGAAAACCTCCCTTATGCTCTTTTACTGATTGTATGGCAATTGTTAGAATCTTTCAACAAAAGAGGATTTCGTGAACGACTGACAAGGTCATTTTACATAAAAGTCGAAGAGTGATATGAAGCTGGAAAAAAGGGGGAGAGGGATTGGGAAGCTGTCCAAATTGTTCAAAAGCATTTTCTTTCGTCGAAAAATTTCAATTATCACTTGCGAGAATCATGCTCTGTCCAAGCTGCCGGCACCAAATCAAAGAAACGTTCGTTTCGAAGATGAGTTTTTTCATGATCTGCTTGATTCCACTGTTGGTGCTGCTTATTCAGATGAAAGGTGCTTCACCTATGCTGAAGTGGCCGATCTTATTAGGATGGATTTTGCTGAATTTTTATGTGCTTCAGCCGATCATTCATCGGTACGAGCTAAAGGAAAGGCATTGAAAGCCCAGCAGAAGGGCTTTCAGCGTGTAGACAAGCCCTCGCATTCTTTGTCAGTCCTGCGTGCCGGTGCTCACGAATGTTAAATTCGCTCCGCGCCGGTACTCGTCCTTCCTAGACTGCAAAGGTTTTCATGTCACGCTGAAAAGAAGACAAAGGGCTAAAATCAAGTTCATTTTAGCCCTTTGTCAACAATCCGAGTTTTTTCATGAAAAGAAGTGCGAAAAGCACTTCCTTAATGGTCTGTGACGGCATGATAGGATGTGAGATAGGCAGGGCGGGAGAAGATGGAACCTGTATCCTCGTGTGGCTGAAAAAAGGCTTCTGACTCTTGAAAGTCTTGAAATAAGTCTTCTGATTCCCAAAGGGTCAAAATCAAGTAAACCTCTTCATCCTTTTTTGGTCTTAACACACGAAGTGCCTGAAAGCCGCGCTGATGTTCTGAAATGTTAGTTTTTTTCTGAAAGGTGGATTCAAAAAGTGCCCTGCTCTCGAGCTTTACAGGGATATGATTTAAAGTGACGAAACCAGATTGGACAAGCTCGCCTTTCGAATAAATCACATCATAGGCATGGGGCGCTTTAAAGACCGTCTCACCCTCCGTTTCATGAAAAAGAGCCGCTTGTTCTTTCCCGACCATATAAAGCAGATTTTCCAGATGGTGCTTTTTTGCGATTTTTTGCAAAAAGTCTGCTGTTCCATATGTAATATAGAAATTCATCTAAACCGCCTCCTGCTTGATAGTATAACAAAAGAATGATATATAATTCTTTGGTAGTCAATCCATAAAACATATTATGAAGCAATACATCCCATACTATCCGTATAAAGGAATGAGGTGACCTAATTTGAAGAAAAAGAAGATAATCATTCCATTAGTCATAGCAGGAAGTACGCTCGTGCTTTCATTTATTGGCTATCTGACCATTTTGTTTTTAGGACATTATGTTATAGATGAGAAGAAGCTCGTTTTTCACGCTTCCTCAAAAATCATTGATCAGAATGGAAAAGAACTCACAAGCATGTATTCGGAAAATCGGGACCCTGTGTCATTAAAGGAGGTCCCTGATAAAGTGGCGAAGGCTTTTGTTGCTGTAGAGGACAAGCGCTTTTATGAGCATCATGGAATTGATGCACAATCTATTTCAAGGGCGATTTATCGAGATATATTAGCAGGTGGAAAGGTAGAGGGCGGCAGTACGATCACCCAGCAGCTTGCCAAAAATATTTTTCTCACAAACGATAAAACGTTTCTTCGAAAAACAAAAGAAGTCATTATTGCTATTAATTTAGAAAGAGATTACTCAAAGGATAAGCTGCTTGAGATGTATTTGAATCAGCTTTACTTCGGCCACGGCGTCTATGGCATTCAAGCAGCCGCCAATTACTATTTCAGTAAAGATGTAAAAGATTTAACTGTCAGTGAGGGGGCTACGCTTGCCGCAATGCCAAAGGCACCGTCAACGTATTCGCCTGTTTTACACCCAGATAAAAATAAACAAAGACGAGATACCATCCTGAATTTAATGAATGAACAAGGATATTTGTCATCTACAGAGACAGTAGAAGCAAAAGGAAGAACATTGGGCATCCACTTGAAAAAGAAATCAGAAACACCTTGGGTGGACAGCTATGTCGATCTCATCATAAAAGAAGCAGAATCACAGTATTCGATTTCACATGAGCAATTGCTTCAAGGCGGCTATACCATTACGGTACCGATCGATATGAATTTGCAAAAAGTCGCCTATGAAGCAATGAAAAACAACCGTTATTTCCCGGGAAAAAGCGGCTCGCCAGAAAGCAGTGCAGTGTTTATTGATAATGTGTCTGGGGGAGTAAAAGCAGCCATTGGCGGACGGGAATATCAGGCAAGAGGGTACAACAGGGTAACGGCTCTGAGACAGCCTGGATCTGTTTTTAAGCCGATAGCAGTGTATGGTCCAGCGTTGCAGGAGAAAAAATTCAGACCTTATTCACTCCTTGAAGACAAAGAAAAAAGCTATGACGGCTATTCACCAAAGAATTACGATGGACAGTATGAAGGACAAGTTACGATGGTAGATGCCCTCATGAAAAGTAAAAATACAGCTGCTGTATGGACGTTAAGTCAGCTTGGCATTGACACCTCTAAATCTTATCTTGAAAAGATGGGGATTGATATTTCGGATAAAGGACTTGCCATAGCACTTGGCGGTTTAGAAAAAGGGGTTTCTCCATTGCAGATTGCTGGAGCCTTTCATACATTCGCAAATGAAGGCGTCTATAAAAAGCCTTTCTTCATTCAGAAAATCACCAATGATGAAGGAGAAACCGTTGAAAAAAATCGAAACAAGCAAGAACGAGTGTTTAGTGTGCAAAACGCTTGGAATATGACAAGAATGCTGCAGCAGGTCGTCAAAGGCGGTACAGCTCAGAGCGGTTCATATGCCGGGGATTTAGCAGGTAAAACAGGTACAACCACTTATTCGGGTGTGAAAGGTGCAACAAAAGATGCTTGGTTTGCTGGCTATACACCTAGTACAACGGGTGCGATCTGGATGGGGTATGACAAAACCGATAACAGCCATTATTTAACCGGCGGCAGTCAGTATCCAGTGCAGTTATTTAAAGATATCTTGACGACAGCCCAAATCACCAATGAAACCTTCGAGAAACCAGAGGGGATTAAAGAACTTCAATCGCCGATCCATTTAGAAGGATTGTCAGGCTTTGAAGCACGTTATGTGTTTAAAATCAAAGGGCTGTTTACATTGGAGCTGTCATGGGATGAACAGGAGGACAAACGCGTCGAGTATCGCATTTATGAAAAGAGAAATGGAAGCGAGACACTGATCGACTCAGTAACAGGAACAAACAGCTATACAATGCCGTTTGCGAATGTGTTTTCAGATGCAGAGTATAAGGTTGTTCCATACAATACTCAAACAAAAGAAGAAGGCGAAGGCAGTTCTTACGTCAAGCCAGAGACTTTTGGTCGTTAATATTCGGCGATTTTTTGAACATTGAGCCGCTTTAGTATACCGTGCCTTGAAAAAGCGGTATAGTAAAAGCAGTGTTTGAGCCTTATACAAAGAGAGTGTGAGGCGAAAGGTGGAATGAAAGGTAATGGGAAAAACGAAGGGTTTTAACGACACGTTCTTAAAGGCGTGCAAAGGGGAAAAAACAGACCATGTACCTGTTTGGTATATGAGACAGGCAGGACGCTCACAGCCTGAATATCGTGCCCTCAAAGAAAAATACGGGCTATTTGAAATTACGCATCAGCCAGAGCTATGTGCTTATGTAACAAGACTTCCTGTAGAACAATATGGTGTAGATGCCGCTATTTTATATAAAGATATTATGACCCCGCTTCCAGCGATTGGAGTGGACGTTGAAATTAAAAATGGGATTGGACCTGTGATTGATTCACCTATTCGGACAAAGGCGGATATTGACCGTCTTGGCGAGCTTCATCCTGAAGAAGACCTGCCATATGTGCTTGATACGATCAAGCTGTTAACGAAGGAGCAGCTGAATGTGCCGCTTATTGGTTTTGCAGGCGCCCCTTTTACGATGGCAAGCTACATGATAGAAGGCGGTCCATCTAAAAATTATCATAAAACGAAGGCGCTCATGTACAGTGAGCCAGAGACATGGATGCTGCTAATGAACAAATTAGCTGATATGACGATCACGTACATACGGGCACAGGTGAAAGCGGGAGTTCGTGCATTTCAAATCTTCGACTCTTGGGTTGGCGCTTTAAATGCAGCGGATTACCGGACATTTATAAAGCCGGTCATGCAGCGTATTTTCACAGAGCTGAAGTCTGAAAATGTACCAATGATCATGTACGGAGTTGGTGCAAGTCATCTAGCGAAAGATTGGCATGACCTGCCGCTTGATGTCGTTGGACTTGATTGGCGTATGAGTGTAGACGAAGCGCGTAAAGAAGGGTTAACCAAAACATTACAAGGAAACCTTGATCCAACGATTTTACTTTCTCCTTGGGAAGTAATTGAAGAAAGAGCAAAAGACATTTTAGATCAAGGGATGAAATCAGATCACTTCATCTTTAACCTAGGTCATGGGGTATTTCCTGATGTTTCACCAGAAACGTTAAAGAAGCTGACAGATTTTATTCACGACTACTCAGCTAAACATAAAAAAACATCCATTTAAACTATTTCAAATGATCAGAAGGAGTGTTGGTTGTGGAGAAAAAGAAAATGGGGCTTCTTGTTATGGCATATGGCACCCCATATAAAGAAGAAGACATTGAACGTTACTATACACATATTCGCAGAGGCAGAAAGCCGGAGCCAGAGATGCTGCAAGATTTAAAGGATCGTTATAAGGCCATCGGTGGTATTTCTCCTTTATCAAAAATTACAGAGCAGCAAGCAAACGGTTTGTGTGAACATTTGAATCATATCCAGGACGAGATTGAATTTCATGTGTACATTGGTTTAAAACATATCGAGCCTTTCATTGAGGATGCGGTTGCTGACATGCACAAGGATGGCATCACAGAAGCTGTAAGTATTGTCCTCGCGCCGCACTTTTCCACATTTAGTGTGAAATCGTATAACAAACGTGCCCAAGATGAGGCAGATAAGCTGGGTAATCTGAAAATCACTTCTGTTGAAAGCTGGTATGATGAGCCGAAGTTTGTAGATTATTGGGTCAAACAAGTGAAAGATACGTATGCATCCATGAGTCAAGAAGAACGAGAATCAGCCGTGCTGATTGTGTCTGCACACAGCCTTCCTGAAAAAATCATTGCAGCAGGAGACCCATACCCTGATCAGCTCGCGCAATCTGCCAAAATGATTGCTGAAGGTGCAGGGATTGAGCATTATGAAATTGGCTGGCAAAGTGAAGGCAATACGCCTGATCCATGGCTTGGACCAGATGTGCAAGATTTAACGCGTGACCTGTTTGAACAAAAAGGCTATAAAACGTTCGTATACGTGCCTGTTGGATTTGTCGCTGATCATCTTGAAGTGTTATACGACAACGATTATGAATGTAAAGTTGTAACAGATGAAATTGGCGCAGCCTACTATCGTCCCGAAATGCCAAATGCGAAACCGGCATTTATTGATGCACTAGCAGCAGTCGTATTAAAGAAGCTTAACGAAAGCAAGTAATCATATAAAAGAAGGCGATCCTATGCATGACAATCAAAAACACCTTGTCATCATTGGCGGCGGCATCACTGGTTTGGCTGCCGCCTTCTATTTGGAAAAGGAAGTCGAAGAAAAAGGTCTTCCTATCCAAATATCACTTATCGAAGCGAGTCCTAGGCTAGGTGGAAAAATACAAACCTTATATAAAGATGGCTATATCATTGAACGTGGACCTGATTCATTTTTAGAAAGAAAGGTCAGTGGACCGCAGCTGGCAAAGGATGTCGGTCTAGCCGATCAGCTCGTCAATAATGAAACAGGCCAAGCGTATGTACTAGTCAATGAAACCCTTCATCCAATGCCAAAGGGAGCTGTTATGGGGATTCCAACTCAAATCAGCCCTTTCATTACAACTGGGCTTTTTTCAGTTGCAGGAAAAGCAAGAGCAGCGATGGATTTCATTTTGCCAAAAAGCAAACAAACAGAGGATCAGTCACTGGGAGAATTTTTTAGAAGACGCGTGGGTGATGAAGTGGTGGAGAATCTAATTGAGCCGCTTTTATCAGGCATTTACGCAGGTGATATTGACCGTCTGAGCTTAATGTCCACCTTCCCGCAGTTCTATCAAACAGAACAAAAGCATCGCAGTTTGATTCTTGGCATGAAAAAATCACAGCAGCACGCGAAAGCGCAGCAAGTGACAGCGAAAAAGCAAGGGCAGTTCCAGACCATCAATCAAGGGCTGCAAGCACTTGTTGAAGCGGTAGAAAGTAAACTCAAGCTGACGACGATTTACAAAGGGACAAAAGTGACCAAGATTGAAAAAACAGATGGAGGCTATGGCGTTCAATTAGACAGCGGCCAAACGCTTTATGCAGATTCAGCCATTGTCACAACCCCTCATCAATCAATCTATTCAATGTTTCCAAAAGAAGCAGGACTTGAGTACCTGCATGAGATGACATCTACCTCTGTTGCAACAGTGGCTCTCGGTTTTAAAGAAGAGGATGTCCACAATGAATATGATGGTACCGGTTTTGTCATCTCAAGAAATAGTGATTTCTCCATTACAGCCTGTACGTGGACAAATAAGAAATGGCCACACACAGCACCTAAAGGAAAAACATTGCTGCGTGCATATGTTGGGAAAGCTGGCGATGAATCAATTGTCGAGCAGTCAGATCATCAAATTGTCAGCATCGTGCTGGAAGATTTGAAGAAAATCATGGATATTAAAGCAGATCCAGAGCTGACGACAGTGACTCGCTGGAAGACGAGCATGCCGCAATATCATGTGGGGCATCAAAAAAAGATTTCTCAAATGCGAGAAACGTTTAAGCAATCATATCCTGGTATTTATATCACAGGTGCTGCTTTCGAAGGTGTTGGAATCCCTGATTGTATTGATCAAGGAAAAGCGGCCATCTCAGAAGCTGTATCTTATCTATTTTCATAAAAATGAACTCCCTTTTCTGTCATGGAAAGGGAGTTTTTCATGTTCGTATGTTTCGAAAAGAGTGGTGAATAATAAAATGTAACAAAGTTGTTGCATCTGAGGAAAGGGATGTGGTATATTACTTTCTGTACTTAATGACCAAAACGTTCAAATAGTCATTTTGGGAGTGAGATCATGAGTGTTGATAGGAGACAAATGATTTTAGATGGAGCCACAAAGGCGTTTACTCAATTTGGGTATAAAGCCACGACAATGGACCTTGTAGCAAAGCTTGCCAACGTCGGAAAAGGAACGATTTATACCTTTTTCAAAAACAAAGAAGAGCTGTTTGATGAAATTTTCACATCACTGTTGATGGAGATGAGGAAAATTGCGGACGAAGCGATAGATGAGAAGAATACGTTCTCTGAAAACCTTCACTTAGCACTCTTTGCAATATTAGAATTTAGAAAAAACCATCAGCTCACAATTAAAATCTTTCAGGAAAATGCGGAGCTTGGCACGTCAGCGGTCAAAGAAATGATAGAAAAAATGGAGCAGATGATCATTCGCTATATTAAAACAAAAGTAAAAGAAGCGATTGAAAAAGGCGACATTAAGCCCTGTGATCCTGAATTGACGGCATTTGTGATGGTGAAACTATATATTGCACTTATTTTTGATTGGGAAAAGCGATACGAGCCTTTAACAAAAGAAGAGGTAGCCGAATCGCTCGAGCTTTATGTACTCAAAGGACTGTCTGCAACAACGTAATTTTTTTTGAGTTCAAATGACCAAATTGCCAATTTAGTCATTCATCAATGGGAGGAAAACAGCAATGAATTTAATTCGGAATCAATGGAAAGACATTGTGACGAGCAAAAAACTACTGATCCCGATTTTAGCTGTCTTATTTATTCCACTGATTTATAGTGGTGTATTTTTAAAAGCTTACTGGGATCCATATGGTACAGTTGATCAATTACCTGTAGCGGTTGTCAACTTGGATGAAGGCAGTCATTATGACGGCAAAACCCTTCAAGTGGGCGATGATTTAGTGAAGGAATTGAAGAAGAACAATAGTTTTAAATGGCACTTTGTCGATAGTGAAGAAAAGGCCATCAAGGGCTTAAATAACGAGGACTATTACCTCGTCGTTGAAATTCCGAAAGATTTCTCGAAAAACGCGAGTACAGTGCTAGACAAACATCCAAAAAAATCGAATCTGAAATATTATACGAATCCAGGTGCAAACTATGCTGCGTCACAAATTGCGAATAATGCCATTATCAAATTAAAAGATTCGGTTTCAAAGGAAGTCACAGAAAATTATGCAGAGGTCATCTTTGATAACTTCAAAACGATTGCAAAAGGGTTAGATCAAGCAAGCGATGGGGCGAAGAAAATTGATGACGGAACAAAAAGTGCAAAAGATGGCAGTAAAAAGTTAAAAGACAATTTGGCGAAATTGGCAGAAGGAACGTTAACCTATAGTGAAGGTGTTCATCAGTTCGCAGGAAAAATGGGTGAGCTGAACACTGGAATTCAATCTCTTGACAGCGGTCTTGGTCAGCTCTTAACAGGCTATCAAACGATCGATCAGAAATTTGGAGAACTTGGTACAGGAATTGATACATTGACCGAAGGGTTAAACACAAGCCTTGAAGGACATCAGCAGCTTGCTTCTAAAATGCCGCAATTCACAGCAGGCATTGAACAGCTCAATCATAAAGCACAGTCATTTTCAGAAAAAATTGCAGCCGTCGAAAAAGTATTATCTTCACCAGAATTAGCGAATCTTGAAAAGATGGCGCCTAAGATAGACCAGGTGAAAAAAGACGCAAAAACATTGAATACCAAACTTGCTTCTTTAAACGAAGCGTTATCAAATCGAGATGCAAAAGTAAAAAGCATTATTCAAAACAGCTCGATGACAGATGAAGAGAAAAAGGCAGCAATGGATCAGCTCGAAAGCCTTCCTAAGATCGAACTACCTGACCTGTCTGGACTTGAACAAAGCTTAGCGGCCTTGCAGGAACTGCCTGACGCAAGCGAAATTCAATCTGCGGTTGCTTCGGCAAAAGCACAGCTGCAGCAAGTCAAGCAGCTACCAAACAAAACAGAACAGCTGTACACATCGACAGTTGCGATACAAAACGCCATTGATCAAATGACGTCTGGTACGAATCAATTGTATCAAGGGGCACTGAAGCTTCAAACCGGTCAAGGGCAATTACAAGAAGGTCTGCAAACTGCAAATGGCAAGCTTGATACAGCGAAAAGCGGTGCAGATAAGCTTGCAAATGGATCAAGCCAGCTTAGCGCAGCTTTAAATAAGCTGGAAAGTGGATCGGAGAGTATCCAAAGCAACTCATCTAAGCTTGCTGAGGGCTCAAAATCCCTTGATAAAGGATTGGGTGACTTAAAGAGCGGGACAGGGAAGCTGTCCGATAAATTAAAAAGTGCAGCAGATGAAACAGGAGAAATTGATGCGGGTCAGGACAATTACAATATGATTGCCAGCCCCGTTAAAACAGAGAATGATACAGCGAAAAAGATTGATAATTATGGAACAGGGCTCACGCCTTATATTTTATCTATGGGACTCTTTGTAGGGGCTCTCATGCTGACCGTTGTATTCCCAATGAAAGACCCTGCTGGACGCCCTAGAAATGCGTTTGAATGGTTTGTCAGCAAATATAGTGTGCTCCTGCTCGTTGGTATCTTACAGGCCGTGATTGCAAGCTCCATGCTCATCTTTGGACTTGGACTTGAGGTGGAAAGCCTCTGGCGCTTCTATCTCTTTGCCATTATTGTGAGTCTGACGTTCCTAGCGATCATTCAGCTTCTGGCGACAACAATGGGGAACCCAGGTCGCTTCATCGCTGTTATTATCTTGGTTCTTCAGCTTGCAGCAAGTGCGGGTACATTCCCGATTGAGCTTGTACCAAAATTCTTCCAAGTCATTCATAGTTTGCTTCCAATGACATATACAATCAATGGATTTAGAACGATCATTGCAAGCGGTAATGACAGCTATTTATGGCACCAAGCAGCGATCCTTGGAACAGTTGCCATCGTCATGATGGCCGCAACAACAGCATACTTTGCTTGGAACATCAGAAAAATGAAACAAGAAGAAGCTTAATCAAGGAATCCTTTCTCTTCATCGAGAAAGGATTTTTCTATGAGAAATTAGACATCAGGAACCCGAAACGATATATTTTAAGTAGAGATGCTGAAAAAGGCATGCTTGGAAGGAATGACTTGCAGACAAAGGAGGAAATGCCGAATGACAACTGAAGTAAATGAAACGATTCAACTCATTCAAAAGCTCGTATCGATCCCAAGTCCATCAGGAAATACAGAAAAGGTGATCGGCTTTGTTGAACGTTTTTTACAAGATTTAAAGATCGAAACAAAGCGAAATCGAAAAGGTGGATTAATTGCCACAATTAAAGGGACGGATGACCAGGAGCATCGCATGCTGACAGCACATGTCGATACGCTTGGTGCGATGGTAAAGGAAATTAAATCAAATGGCCGGCTGCGTCTTGCACTCATTGGAGGCTTTCAATATAACTCAATAGAAGGCGAGTATTGTGAAATTGAAACAGCATCAGGCCGTACATACACAGGAACCATTCTCATGCATCAAACGTCAGTTCACGTATACGAAGATGCTGGAAAAGCGAAACGAAATCAAGAAAATATGGAGATTCGCCTAGATGAAAAGGTGAAAAATGCAGACGAAGTCAAAGCACTTGGCATTCAAGTAGGAGACTTTATCTCGTTTGATCCTAGAGTGGAAGTGACACCTTCAGGCTTTATTAAATCAAGACATCTGGATGATAAGGCAAGTGTGGCATTATTGCTGCGATTAATTCACCGCATTCAAACAGAAAACATCACACTGCCGCATACGACGCACTTCTTAATTTCAAATAATGAAGAAATCGGCTACGGTGGAAATTCGAATATTCCTGAAGAAACGGTAGAATATATGGCTGTTGATATGGGAGCCATCGGTGATGGTCAATCAACCGATGAATACAGTGTATCAATTTGTGTGAAGGATTCAAGCGGCCCCTATCATTATGGTTTGCGCAAGCATTTAGCAGCATTAGCTGAAGCCAATGAAATTGATTACCGACTTGATATTTACCCTTATTATGGCTCTGATGCGTCAGCGGCGATTAGAGCAGGGCATGATATCATTCATGGACTGATTGGACCTGGCATTGACGCTTCACATGCGTTTGAAAGAACACATGAAGATTCACTGATTCATACAGCCAATCTCCTGTACCACTATGTTCAATCGAAATTAATCACAGCATAAAAAAAGAACCCCGATAGCAGGGGTTCTTTTTCATTAGCTTGATAGTTGTGTTGGCTGAGGAACATCTTGTCCAGTCATCACACGATGTCCTTTTTCAGGGTCATATTGCCCTTCCCACTTAGACATCACGACAGCTGCAAGTGCATTACCTGTTAAGTTAACAACAGTTCTGGCCATATCCATGATACGGTCAACACCTGCAATAAATGCTAAGCCTTCAGCAGGTACACCGATCGTTCCCAGTGTTGCAAGTAATACAACAAATGAAGTACCAGGAACGGCAGCCATTCCTTTAGATGTGACCATCAGCACAAGAACAAGAGTGAGCTGCTGGACGATGGTGAGATCAATGCCATATACCTGTGCAAGGAAAAGCGCAGCGATGGCTTGATACAAGACGGAACCGTCCAGGTTAAACGTATAACCAATTGGAATAACGAAAGAGACAATTCCTTTTGGACACCCGATGCGCTCCATTTTATCCATCACTCTCGGTAAAACTGTTTCAGAGCTGGATGTACTAAAGGCGAGAAGGACTTCGTCTTTCATGTAAGCAAGAAATCTGAAAATATTGACGCCAATCATCTTTCCAATAATTCCGAATACAACAATAAGGAAAAGTGCGAGCGCAAAATAAACAAGACCTACGAGCTTACCTAATGAAATAAGCGATTCAAGACCAAATTTTGATACTGTCACACCAATAAGCGCAAATACACCAAATGGTGCAGCTTTCATCACAACATTGACGACATGGAACATCGCATGTGATACACCTTCAAAGAAGGCGAGCACTGGTTTGCCGCGTTCACCAATAGCTGAAACGCCTAGTGCAAATAACACAGTGAAGAAAATAATCGCAAGCAAATCACCTTCCCCTAAGGATTGGAAGAAGTTCGTCGGAACGATATGAAGGAACGTATCAGCAACTGATTTACTGCTTTGTTCTTTTTCCGTTTCAACATACTGGCTAATATCTTGTTTTTCCGTATGTCCAAAGTCAACGCCTGCACCCGGTTGAACGAAGTTAGCAAGCACAAGACCAAGGATGATCGCAAATGTTGTGATAATTTCAAAATAAAGAATGGTTCTAAAACCAAGTTTCCCTACTTTTTTACCATCACCGGCACCTGCAACACCTAAAATCAAGCTAGATACGACAATCGGAATGACAATCATCTTAATGAGTCGTAAGAAGAAGTCTCCAATTGGTTTTAAATACGTCTCAACACCCGGGTTACCGAAAAAGATCGCACCAACCACGACACCGAGAATCAGACCGATTAGGATTTGAGTAGCTAATCCAAATTTTAATTTTTTCATAGATTTCCTCCCTAACATATTCATTAAAGGAATATTACCATTATATTAAGTTTTAATATACGAATTAAAGTATAACTAAAATTAAAGAGGTTCGTCCACGATTAAATTATATTTGGAAAATACAAAATTATTTGAAAAAATGGACACTTCGAACCTCCTTTGTTGTTTTGAGTCAATAAAAAGTGACTTACGAACTAAAAGTCATCATATAAAAATACTAAAAACCCCTTGTATATCAGGGGTTTTACCTTTTTACCTATTTTTCAGAAAAAATAAAAAGCACTTTTGCCTCCAACTGACGACGGAGGAAAAAAGTGCTTTTTTATTGAAGTTATTTCCTTATTTAAGATAACTTACTTGTGAGCATTCCTCACATTCATTACCGTAACACTCGTGCTGTTCCATTAAATCATTTCCACATTTTGTGCATTTTTTTGAAGGCAAATTTCTAAAAAACTCAGTGATTTTCCCTAGCATTTGTCATCCTCCAATACATTTTGTTGCTATCATTGTATTATAACAGATTTATAATTGTCAATCTGTTTTGTAACAATAGGCAAGAAGAATGCTTTTTCCATGAAAAATGGGTATATTGTAAGAAGGGGATTTTTAGAAAAGGAGGGAAAAATGACGATGAAATTAACGGTGATTGGTTGCTATGGAGGGTTTCCGGCAGCTGGTGAAGCAACATCAGGTTATCTGTTGGAATCAGATGGTTTTCGTCTGCTTGTCGACTGCGGGAGCGGTGTTCTGTCAAAGCTTCAGCAATACATTGATATAGAAGAACTTGATGCTGTTCTCCTTTCTCATTATCATCACGATCATATTGCAGATATCGGACCTCTCCAATATGCGAAATTAGTGGGGTATCATTTAGGAAAAAGCAGCGGCCTGCTTCCGATCTATGGACATACTGGTGACCAAGAAGCATTTCAGCGGCTCTCGGATGATGTACATACAAAGGCAAAACCTTATCATCCGGAAAAGGGGATTCAAATTGGCCCATTTCACATTGATTTTTTGAAAACGGTTCATCCGGCAGAATGCTATGCGATGAGAATTCAAGCAGATGGTGCTGTGGTGGTGTATACAGCGGACTCAAGCTATCAAGATGCATTTATCCCTTTTAGTCAGGATGCCGATCTACTCATTGCCGAAAGCAACTTTTATGCAGGACAAGACGGATCAGGTGCAGGCCATATGAACAGCACTGAAGTAGGGAAGGTGGCCAGTGAAGCAAATGTGGGGGAACTCATCATCACTCACCTGCCTCATTTCGGGCGGCATAAAGACCTAGTCAATGAAGCACATGCGTTATATACTGGCAGTATACAGCTTGCCTATTCAGGGCTTAGATGGAACAAGGAAGGAAGATAGAGATGCTGTTTATCGATAACGAACAACATTATGATCCAATGATTAATTTAGCAATTGAAGAGTATTGCTTAAAATATTTAGATCCAGAAGAAACGTATTTGCTGTTTTACATCAACCAGCCGTCCATTATTATTGGCAAGAACCAAAATACAATAGAAGAAATTAATACAAAATATGTAGAAGAGAATGGAATCAAAGTTGTTCGCCGTCTATCTGGCGGTGGTGCAGTTTACCATGACAAAGGAAACTTAAACTTCAGCTTTATCACAAAAGACGATGGGGACAGCTTTCATAACTTTAAGAAATTCACGGAGCCAGTCATCAAAGCGCTTGAAAAGCTAGGAGTCAAAGCTGAATTAAGCGGCAGAAATGACATCATGGCAGAAGGACGTAAAATTTCTGGAAATGCTCAATTCGCAACGCGGGGCCGTATTTTCAGTCATGGCACCCTGCTATTTGATTCAGAAATTGAGCATGTCGTTTCTGCATTAAATGTGAAAAAAGAAAAGATTGAATCTAAAGGGATTAAGTCCATTAGGAGCAGAGTCGCCAATATTAGTGATTTGATGGATCAAAAGATGACAACAGAAGAATTTAGAAACATTCTTTTAAGCTACATTTTTGATACGAATGGGGACGTGCCTCAATATAAGTTGACAGAAAAGGATTGGGAAAAGATTCATGAGATTTCTCGGGATCGATATCAAAAATGGGAATGGAACTATGGCCGTTCTCCGAAGTTTAATTTGCAGCATTCAAAACGTTTCCCAGCTGGCTCTATTGATCTTCGATTAGAGGTGAAAAAAGGCATCATTCAGGACTGCAAAATCTTTGGTGACTTCTTTGGTGTGGGCGATATAGCCGATATAGAACAAAGACTGATCGGAAAACAATATGATCGGAAAACAATTAGTGATGTATTAGAAGATATGGATATGCGCCATTATTTCGGCAACGTATCGAAGGAAGACTTTCTTGATTTGATTTACTAAGCGGAAAGCACGGCTTGAGATAGCTGTGCTTTTTTAACGAAAAGAAATGAGAGCGTTTTACATTTGATCTTGTGAATGTTTTCGATTGTCTATTATAATAGAAAGGAGGAATGTTTGGCCTCAAAATGAATGGCTATTCATTCATTGACGATGCATAAGGGGTGGGAGAATGGATTTGATCAAAAATCTTGAGCAGACTGCGATGACCAAGGGCGAAAATGTGGCACTGATTTTTGAAGGAAACAAGTGGACCTATCGAGAACTCATGACAAGTATCGAGCGTTTTGCAGATGGTTTAGTTAGCGAAGGGTTTCAAGCTGGAGATCATATTGCGCTGATTTTAGGAAATTCACCACATTTTGTTATTTCATTTTTTGGAGCATTAAAGGCAGGGCTTGTTGTTGTACCCGTCAATCCAACATATACGCCAAGTGAAATCGGATATATGCTGATCACAGGTGATGTAAAAGGCATTGTCGCACCGGATCAGCTTCTGCCGGTGTACGAGCAGGTGTATGAACAGCTTCCGTCCATTGAACGAGTGATTATTTGTGCAGAAAATGAATTTGTGTGCAGATCAAGTTTAAAAGAAGTATCTGATCGCCTTGTCTTCTTTGGAAAGCTTGTGTCTGGAGATGCGCCAGAAGCTGAACATCCTACCAGACAATCTGACGATACGGCGGTTATTTTATTTACATCTGGCACTACAGGAAAACCAAAGGGTGCGATGCTCACGCATTTGAACCTGTATTCAAATGCAAGGGATATTGCTGAGTACCTATCGATTGATGAAAAGGACAAGGTCATTGCTGCTCTGCCGATGTTCCATGTATTTTGTTTAACAGTCTGTATGAATGCACCGTTGATTCATGGTGCGGCTATTTATGTTCTGCCGCATTTCAGCCCATCAGAGCTTTTACGCATGATGGAGAAAGAAAAACCAACACTATTTGTTGGTGTCCCAACCATGTATAACTATTTATATCACCAAGACGGCCACGATGAAGCGATGAAATCAGTGAGAATTTGTATATCAGGCGGTGCCTCGATGCCTGTTGCTTTACTTCACGGTTTTGAGAAAAAATTCGGTGTCACGGTGCTGGAGGGCTATGGATTATCAGAGGCCTCCCCAGTGACTGCATTCAATCCCCTTGACGGAAAAAGAAAACCAGGATCGGTCGGGACAGATATTATGAATGTGAAGAATAAGATCGTGAATGAACTTGGAGAGGAAGTCGGTCCGAATGAAGTCGGAGAACTCATTGCAAAAGGGCCAAACATTATGAAAGGCTATTATCAAATGCCAGAAGATACAGAGGCAGTACTGAGGGACGGCTGGCTGTATACAGGAGATTTGGCGAGAAGAGATGAAGACGGATATATTTATATTGTTGATCGAAAAAAGGATATGATTCTTGTTGGCGGGTATAATGTTTACCCAAGAGAAGTAGAAGAAGTGCTATATCAACATGAAGCTGTAGCAGAAGCCGTTGTCATCGGTGTGCCAGATCCAAACACAGGAGAGGCTGTCGTCTGTTACATTTCCCCTAAGAAACATGCTCACATCAATCATGATGACATCATCACTCATTGTTCACGCTATTTGGCGAAGTATAAGCAGCCCCAAACGATCCATTTCATAGATGATATTCCTAAAAACACGACTGGCAAAATTTTAAGAAGAGCGCTAAAAGACAAGTACCAAGCAGAAGCAAGTAAGTAAAAAAAGGGAGTCTCTTATGAAGAGGCTCCTTTTTGAATCGCTTCGTGTATTTGTTTCCGAAAGGAATTTGACTGTTTTGGATTTAATTCATAATATGTGCCATCCACTAAAAACACGACTTGAGATCGATTGGTCCATAGCTGAAAAGTAGTGCCATTTGTTCGTCCGAACATCACCTTGGCGATATAATCTGGCTTTTTTAAATTCTTCTTAAGATGATTGCTCGTTTGTTTACCTTTGTTTAATTGTTCGATGACATCTTCAGCTGTATCTTTATCATCAATTTCATAAGAAATAGACTGGTTCGTCGGTGAAAGCAATAATTTCTCTGCTCGATTCTCATCGAAGATTTCACTTGTCCGGCTGAACACATAAAAGAAGGTGATCAGTAAAAGTCCAAAGATCACAATTCCTGCAAGGATTTTCTTCATGATGAACCTCCAACTCACTGTTTTACCGTTAGTTTCTCCGATTTTTGAGAAGCATAATCATTTTTTTCGCTCGAGCTTTTTCAGATGGGGCATGCTATGATGGAGCCACATGAGACAGGTTCTAAACAAAAATGTACATGATTAGAATAAGTAGAGAAATGGAAAGGAGGCTGACCAGTGCGAGTACGTAAATGGATAGCTCTTGCAACGGTAGCATACATAGTGTACGGTCTTTTTATTTATTCTTATTTGTTTCTAATGGGGGATTCATCTGTTCCTGACAGTGTGAAAGGGACAAGTGCAGACCCGCATACATTTATGACAAGTCATGAGCTTGTGATCAGTGAGAGTTACTCGAACATCCGTCATCTGCTATACTTTATGACCATCCCATTGGATTGGTATGTCTTTTTCCTTTTGCTTATTTCTGGGTTTTCACGGAAATTAGCAGATTGGAGCTTGGCAGCAGCTCGTTTTCAATTTTTAAGCCAACTTGTTTATGTTTTTATACTGTCGCTTTTGACGATGCTGGTTACACTGCCTTTCAAGTGGATTAGCTATCAGCTTTCCTTGCACTACGGTGTATCTGCTCAAAGCACAGCAAGCTGGTTAAAAGACCAAACACTGGATTTCTGGATTCAATATCCGCTTCTTGTTCTATGTACGGTCGTGTTCTTTTGGCTCATTCAAAAGAGAAGGAAGTTATGGTGGCTGTATGCCTGGTGTTTGACAGTACCAGTCACACTTTTTCTTTTTTTTATACAGCCGGTCGTCATTGACCCCCTATATAACGATTTTTATCCATTAAAGGATCAAGCGCTTGAGAAAAAGATCTTAACCCTTGCAGAAAAAGCGCATATCCCCGCAGATCATGTATATGAAGTCAATATGTCGGAGAAAACAAACACGATGAACGCTTATGTAACAGGAATTGGTGAAAATAAGCGGATTGTCTTATGGGACACGACACTTCAAAAGCTAAAAGACCGTGAAATTTTATTTATTATGGCACATGAAATGGGACATTACGTCATGAAGCATGTTTATATCGGCCTAGCAGGATATTTGGTGCTGTCACTGGCCGGATTATTTGCCATTGACCGTCTTTATTTTTACCTTTATCAAAGGGGAGCTGCTCTATTTCGTCTGAAGGGGCCCTATGACGTCGCTACTCTTCCGCTTCTTTTGGTCATTGTCTCCATGCTGTCATTTGCAGCTTCTCCGTTTACAAATGCTGTGTCGAGGCATCAAGAACGGGCTGCTGATGAATATGCCGTGAACCTGACAAAGGATGGGGAGGCGGGGGTGACGTCGTTTCAAAAGCTTGCAAAATCAGGGCTGTCCCAAGTCAATCCGCCGCTTTTAGTGAAAATATTTCGCTATGGACATCCAACGATGATGGAGAGAATCATCGATATGGAAAAGGCAGCAAAAAAAGAGGAAACGTCAAAAAAGCAATAAACAAATAACATCCGGCTGATCCAGCCGGATGTTTTGATCATACTTTTTTAGTTAGCAGCCGCTTGAACGTTAATTAATCCCTTTCCGTAATAGAACGAGCTACCAAGCGGAGTGGCTGTATTTTCTAAACGCTGGCGCACCTGCGTATTTGTTAGGTTCGGGTGCTTAGACAGAATAAGCGCTGCTGCTCCTGCTACATGAGGAGAAGCCATAGATGTCCCGGTATAAGATGCATATCCACTGCTTGGTACTGTACTTAAAATGGACGTACCAGGTGCAGAAACATCTAATTCAGGACCTGCACTAGAAGATGAGTTTCTTACATTGTTGCTGTTCACATTAGCAACGGCAATCGTAGAATCATATTTTGCTGGATAGCCAACGGTGCTTGTAGAGCCACTGGAACCTGAATTTCCTGCTGCGGCAACAACCACCACTCCGCGATTATTTGCTGTATCTACAGCATTTTTAAGCGCTGTGGAACCACTTGGTCCGCCTAAACTCATATTGATCACATCCATATTATTGGCAACAGCCCATTCAATACCGCTAATAATCCAGCTGTATTGTCCATCGCCGTTACGGTCTAACACTTTAACGGCATACAAGGAGGCACTTGGTGCGACACCAAGAACACCAATTGTGTTATCAAGGGCAGCAATGGTTCCTGCTACGTGAGTTCCGTGTGATTGAAAATCTTGGGTGGCATTTGGCTCTGAAGGGACGAAGCTTGCACCGCCTGCAACATTTAAGTCAGGGTGTGCAGCGTGGATACCAGTATCAAGGACAGCTACTTTCACATTAGCACCTTTATAACCTTGAGCGTGTACTGCTGGAGCTTTGATTTGAGGGATACCATAAGGGACGGTTTGTGCATATGCTTCTGCTTTGTAGTCTTCTTCTACATAATCAATGCTAGGGTCATGTTCAAGTTTTTTTGCGGCTTGTTCGGACATTTTTACTTGTGCAGCATTAATGAGGCGATATTGCTTTTCTAATGTCCCACCATTTTGAGTGACCGCTTGTTTTTTAGAGCTGTTTGTGGTGGCAGAAGCTTTGAAGCCAACAATATAGCTTTTTTCACTTTCTGACTTTGAGGCCGTTTCGGCATTTGCCATAGAGCCTCCAAACCCTGCTGAAAACAGAAGAGGGACAGCCAATAAAACACTTGTCATCACATTTTTCTTTTTCACGCACATTCCACATCCCTTTTTTCTTATTTCAGAATAATCATCTATAGTCTATAAGAATGACCCGTTTGATTATTCTGTATTTTCAGTTTAAGGGAGATAGGCAAATAAGAGTAGGCCTGAATTTTTGTGAAAGTCCTAGCGAAAAATAGGGAATTAAGTCGCTTGGAAATTATGGTAAATTATGTTTATTCTATATTTTCGGCGATTTTCTATTAAAAAGGAATCGTGCTTTTTTGCTTATGATCGATTTGTGGATAAACATTCGATACCCGAAATGCCATAAAATAGGTAGAAAAGGCTAGCATCTATTTCGAATTTCGATATAAAAAAATATTATTTGATCATTGTTTCTGACAACAAAAAAACCTGCTTGGAGAGCAGGTTTCTTAAGAAGGAGCAGATTGTGTTAAATGGCTGACCACGTTGTAATCGCGCACCTTCCATTTTCCATCTTTCCATTCCACATAATTTAAGCAGGCATTCTCAAGTCGTGTATCTTGTAGACCCATATGTTCATCAGCAAGAGTGGAGAGTAGGGCATGAATGGCAGCACCGTGAGCCACGATCAGCACATGTTGATCTGGATAGGCTGCTCTGACCTTTTCAATCCCTTCTACCATTCGATCTTGCATCGCTTCTAACGATTCCATATTTGGATACTGTTTATCGGGAAACAGTTTCTGACGTTCCTCAAACGACATGCCTTCAGCGTCACCGTAATCACGTTCAATAAAATCGTCCATGATAACGAGCGGTGCATGTACATGCTGTAAAATCAACTGCGCTGTTTCTTTTGCCCTTGATAAGGGACTGGAAATGACAACATCCCAGTGAACATCTTTTAAGTAAAGGCCGGTTTGTTCCGCCTGCCATTTACCAGTATCATTTAAAGGGATATCTGTTCGTCCTTGAATACGTTTCGCTGCATTCCAATCGGTTTCACCGTGTCTGACTAGGCAAATTGCTGTCAATCAAATCCCGCCTTTTCTATCTTTTCTTCTATTATACTAAAACAAGAAGAAAAATGACTGGATCAGCGATTTGTCAGGCTTGTTAAAGATTCGACGGAACTTGCCACTTGGGACACTGTTTGTTTCACTTCTTTTAATTCGTTCAGGAACGTTTGCAGATCTATTTCGATTTTTCCGTTTTGGTTTTTGCTTAGGTTCATGCTGCTCACGATATCATCGAAGAGAGAGTTGATTTGGGTCATTTTTTCTTTACTGTCTGTTACAAGTAAATTCACGTCAGCGATATGCTGGGACACAATAGCGATTTGTGAATTTGTGTTGTTGACGAGCTCTGATACAGTAGAAACCGTTTTCTTAGTGTCTTCTGATAATTTTCGAACTTCGTTTGCAACGACAGCAAAGCCTTTGCCATGCTCACCTGCACGTGCAGATTCAATTGAGGCATTTAAAGATAGTAAATTCGTTTGCTCTGCAATGCCTGTGACAATCCCAAAAATTTGTTCGATTTGTTTCGCAATTTCTTCTAAGCGTTTAATCTCTGTTTCAATCTTTGTCATGCTGCCATCAATTTGATTCATTTGGGTTTGCTGAATTTCTAACTCTTTTTTACCGCCAATTGATTTTTCTTCGACCTGTGCTGAAATTTTCGTTCCAGCCTGTGACATATCCGCCATCTCATCAGATTTTGATACAAGTTTGTCCACAGCATTTGTTGTGTTTGAGAAGAGGGAAGCAAGCGAATTAGAGGTTTCTGTAATTTTTGTATGAAGCTCTTTTTGCTGTTTTTCTGCTTCATCACGAATTTTAGAATACTCATTTTGGAACGTATCTAGGACAAGCTGCTGCTCTAAATTTAAAATTTTCGTCGTCGCTTTGACTGCCGTCTGATATTCTTTGAAATCTTGGATATGCTGAGCGAATAAATCCATAATCGAGAGCAAGAGGTCTTGGAATGCTGCCATATACCATTTAGGCTGAAGCCCAATTCGCAAATGAACTTGTGCGATTTTAATTCTTTTGGCTACATAGGATTCGTCAATCACACCGGCAAACATTTCACTGATATGAATGCGGAGTGTTTTTTTCAGACGTTCGACTGAGCTGTTATCTTGAATGATGTGCATCAAGGAAGACTCAACCTCTAAGTTTTTATAAAATTTATCGACGATATGTTCAATATCATCTTGAACAATCGGATTTAGCTGTTTCAGAATAAAAAGGTCTTGCTGAGTCAAATCAATCATTTTAATCTGTTTGGCAATGTCCGTATTCTCCGAAAAATCGATTCGTTTTATCCCATCATCCTGTTGTGTGAAAAAAGCAGTCTTTTTCGTTTTACTCTCTTTTTTAAATAACAATGTGTTAGTCCCCCCATAATGATCACAAATATCAGACTTTATGTTTTTTATCGGATAATATTGGCTTTTTTAAAGGGGAAACCAGTGAAATTTTACTGTTCTTTATATGACCTTTTTAGTGGTTTCTTCGCTGGACCTTCTACTACTTCTCCAGTAATGGAGAAACGGGACCCGTGACAAGGGCAGTCCCATGTCCGGTCACTATTATTCCAAGCGACTTCACAGCCTAGATGAGTACATGTTGTATCGACAAGAAAGACATTGCCATCCTCTGACTTAAAGGCGCCGCATTTTTTATGTTGATCAAACACAATCCCGCCTTCGCCTGGTTTTAAATCATCAATGGTTTGATCCGGTCGCTTGAATTTACCGCTGATCAGCTTCGCCGCAACATTGGTGTTTTCTTTGATAAAGTCTTTGAAGAATGGGTCAGAAAGAAGTCTTGATGGTGTAAAGATGGATTCGTAAGGATTTGATTTTCCCTCAATCAAATCTCCAATAAGTGTTGCTGCGACATGGCTGGTCGTCATGCCCCATTTTCTAAAGCCTGTCGCAACAAAAATATTGCTATGGTGTTTCGTCAAGTGGCCAATATAAGGCATGTGATCCATCGTGACCATATCGTGTGTTGACCAGCGATAAAGAACTTTTTCTATACCAAGGGTGGCGTCTCCGAACTTTTCTAGTGCTTCATAGTGAGCGGATTCATCTCCGCCTTGCCCGGTTTTATGCCCTTCTCCTCCGATGAGCACGACGTCTTCTCCGTGGAATTTTGCCTTTCTTAATGAATGGGCAGGCTGGTCAATTCCTAAGTACATGCCGTCTGGAAGCGGTTTGGTTGTTTTGGCTGCGACGACATAAGATTGCTCGGGATGGATTCGGGTGAAATAAAGTCCTTTGCCATCATAAAAAGGAAAATGTGAGCATGAAATGATAAATCGGCCCGTCAGATGATGGCCACTTTTTGTGATGACAGCTGGTCGTTTTCCTTCTTTTACATCGACTGCAGTTGTCTGTTCAAAAATGCGTACACCTCGGCTGACGAGCTGATCGATGAGTGCATGAAGATAATGAAGTGGATGAAATTGTGCCTGCTGCGTCATGGCAAGGGCAGCTTTTATGTCAGCATCAAAAGGGAGCTCTGTTTTCCATTCGCGGTCAATACCGAGCTGTTTATAGGCATCTAATTCCTTCTTTAACTTTTTGACACCGCCTTCTTCCGTTGTATAAAGGTAAGCATCCTTCACCTCAAGCTGACAATCAATGTCATACTTTTTCACGCGTGCTTGAATCAGCTCTTTTGCTTTCTCATTTGCCTCTACATATAAACGGGCCTTTGGCATGCCAATATGCTGAATCAGCTCATGATAGTATACATCGTGCTGGGAGGTAATTTTCGCTGTTGTATGTCCGGTCGTCCCTTGCAGCACTTGATCAGCATCTATGATGATCACATCCAGCCCTCGTTCTGTCATTTCAAATGCAGCAGCAATACCGGTAATACCAGCCCCGACAATGATCACATCTGCTGTGAGATCTTCGCTAACAGAAGGAAAAGAATCCTTCTGACCTTCGACTAACCATAACGATGTTGTCTGTTCTAATTCTTTATGTTCTTGTTCCATGTTGTCGCCTCCAGTGACTTGTTATGTATAATTTTTACACAATACTGAAAATCATACATTTGAATGGAAACAAGAGCGAAATACATAAAAAAATGGCCAACACATAAAAATAAGCGAGATAGAAGGAAGGAGTGGACTGATGTGTCAACAAAGCAGCCGAAGAAAACCTTACCGCCTCAGCACCAGAATGAACGTCCCGGTCTTGAATATAAAATGAACCCTAGACCTATTTTTGATCGAGACGTGCAGGGCAAAAAGCTAGCTGGGAAAACGGCCATTGTGACAGGCGGAGATAGTGGAATCGGCAGAGCAGTATCTGTCTTGTTTGCAAAAGAAGGAGCCAATGTAGCGATTGTTTACTTGAATGAACATCACGATGCAGAGGAGACGAAGGACTATATTGAAAAGGCGGGAGGGCGTGTCATCTTAATTCCTGGGGATTTAGGAAATGAAGCCTTTTCAGATGAGGTGGTCAAAAAAACAAAAGATGCTTTCGGTTCGATTGATATTTTGGTCAACAATGCAGGTGAACAGCATCCGCAAAAAAGTATTGAACAGATTACCTCTCACCAGCTTCTTCGGACATTTCAAACGAATATTTTTGCGATGTTCTATTTAACAAAAGCAGTGCTTCCACATTTAAAAAAAGGAAGCAGTATCATTAATACAGCATCGGTCACTGCCTATAAAGGTCATGAAACCTTGATTGATTATTCATCGACAAAAGGGGCAGTCGTGACGTTTACAAGATCTTTATCCCTATCGCTGATCAAACAAGGGATTCGAGTGAATGGGGTAGCGCCTGGGCCAATTTGGACACCGCTGATTCCATCCACATTTACGGAAAAGGAAGTTTCTGAATTTGGCGGAAATGTCCCCATGGAACGCCCTGGTGAGCCAGTAGAGCTAGCGCCGAGTTATTTATTTTTAGCGAGCGAAGACTCATCTTATATGAATGGACAAATGATACATGTCAATGGCGGAACGATATTAAATGGGTAAACAAAAAACTTGCGGTAAAGAGACAAGGTGCTGTCTCTCTGCCGCAAGTAACATCATCAAGATTGATGTAAGCAGTGTTCTGCATATTGAGCTGACAGGTCATTGAATCGCTTTTCATCACGCTGATCCAGGGCCTTATCAATCTCTTCTCTAAGGAAGGTTAAGCGCTGTTTATAAAGCGCCTCATCTAAAACCATTTGAATATAGATGTCTAAAATGGTGACGCCATTCTCTTCGGTTTTTTGGGTGTTGCGGGACTTCATGAGCTCAGCATACGTTTTTTTCTCTTTCATAAAGAATCCCCCCGATGCCTTTTTTATAGTATATGGATTGGCGGAGAAAAAATCAATAAGAATTTATAATTTTTAGACAATTTATTTTTGAGCCATATCGACACCCCTTGTCCAGTCGACAGGAGGCGATATATCTTTAAAAATGCCTTTTAGATAGATCGAAGGTACTAAAAAACACGATAAAAAGATGATTTTAAATAAATTTTGAAAAAATCCTGTCGTTTCTTATACGTTGGTGATAGATTAATAGTATCTAAAATAACCAAAAATTAACACAGGAGGAAATGAAGTGTCAGGAATTAGCGAAACACCTTTAGATTCATACGTCATTAATCAAACAACAATGGCGGTCCTTCCGATTGAAGAAGGAAAACGAGTATATTCAAAAGTGATTGAAAGAGAGACAAGCTTTTATGTTGAATTAAAGCCTCTGCACATTATAGAACGCAGCTGTAGGTTCTTTGGCTCAAGCTATGCAGGCAGAAAAGCGGGAACATATGAAGTAACAGGAATTTCCCACAAGCCTCCCATCGTGATTGACTCATCCAATCATTTGTATTTCTTCCCAACCTATTCATCCAACCGCCCCCAGTGCGGATGGATTTCCCACAAATACATTCATACCTTTCAAGAATCGTCCCTCGGAGACACGGTTGTCACTTTTACCAATGAGCAATCGGTCAAACTGGACGTCTCATATAAATCATTTGAAAGTCAGGTGCACCGCACAGCATATCTTCGAACGAAATTTCAAGACCGTCTTGATGGAGGTCTTCCTAAGAAACAAGAATTTATGCTGTATCCAAAGGAACAGCAGCTCAACCTTGTGTATGACTTTATTTTAAGAGAACTTCGTAATCGATATTAGTTCAACACCAGCGGCAGCAAGCCGCTGGACTTCTTCACCTGCCATACTTCGCACATCGTCATTTCTTTTTCATCGAAAAAACAATTGATTATCATATAAAAAATTATATAATTTAATCATGTCAATAAAAAATTATATATTTTGATGAAGGTACGAATCATTCTGGATCACATATGTCCTGTGGTCAATCTTCATGAAAAAGCATACCTCATTCAAGATGGTGAAGTAGTAGAAGAGTTAGCGATTGCCAGTAAAGGGAAACTACAATAAAGCAACAATGGAGTGAAAGAAATGTCAGAAGTGAAACATCAATTAAACCATTACATTCCGATTGCAAAAACGATTGCGCATATGTTTGGCTCTTCTTGTGAAGTGGTCATTCATGATTTGACCCAGCCGCAATCGTCCGTCATCTTTACGATCAATCATCATGTCACAGGGAGAGCGGTCGGACAATCGTTTGACCATCTAGTAAAAGAGGTGCTCTTATCGGACGAATTTGATGAAGATTACTTGGCAGGCTATGAAATAAAAACAGAAGATGCAAGAATCATTAAAGCATCTACAACACTTCTTCGTGATGACAAAGACCAGGTGATCGGGGCGCTTTGCATCAACTACGATATGAGTACAGTAAGTCATGTAAAAGAATTAATCGACAAGCTCGTCCCTGGATTAGCAAAAGAGATGCCTGCCGCATCGCCAAAGAAAAGCAAAGATACGCTGCAAAGTGTAGATGAAATTGCAGATCGTCTCATTGAGCAGATCATTTCTCATCAAAAAGGCTCATTAAAAAAGCGGCAAGAAAAAATTGAACTGATTCGTTTTATGGATGAGAAAGGCATCTTTCTCATGAAAGGGTCAGTGGATAAAGTAGCGGAGCGGTTAGGTATATCGAAGGTCACGGTTTATAGCTACTTAGACGAATTGAAGAAAATGAAAGAATCAGAGGAAACATCGTAAATCAAATCGAATAGGGGGATGGCTATGCTAAAAGAAACCTATGTTTGCACCTCATGTGAGACAGCCTATCCAAGTACACCTGATATTTGGAAATGTCCGTGCGGCGGTCTTTTGAAAATAGAGTGGGAGAAACCAGCGTTTTCAAAAAAAGAGATTCAAAGTGAGTTACCTGGAATGTGGAGATATGAAAAGGCGCTGCCTTTTCATTCGCCATGTAGCGTGTGGGAAGAGGTCACTATGGGTGAAGGATATACGCCGCTTGTGCCGTTATCACAAGATGATCCTCACACATTTGTGAAAGTAGATTACATGATGCCTACGCTTTCTTTTAAAGACCGAGGAGCAGCTGTCCTGATCGCAAAAGCAAAAGAATGGGGCGTCAAAAAGGTGATCGCTGACAGCAGTGGAAACGCCGGTACTTCTATTGCCGCCTATGCGAAGCGTGCTCAGATTGAATGTGATATCTTTTTAGGGACATCCACTTCACCGAAAAAAGTCGCTCAAATAAGCGCACATGGAGCGAATATTCGTATGGTTGATGGAACGAGGGAGGATGTGGCAAAGGCAGCGCAGTTGGCAGTTCAGCAAGAGGGAACGTTTTATGCCAGTCATGTGTTTAATCCTTACTTTTATGAAGGAACGAAAACATACGCTTACGAAATGTGGGAACAGCTTAGCCGCGTGCCGGATACGTTAATCATTCCTGCAGGCAACGGCACACTTCTATTAGGCGTTTACCAAGGTTTCTGTGAACTATTAGTGGAAGGTCTCATTGAGGCATTGCCGAAAATCGTCGCGGTGCAAGCAGAAAACTGTGCCCCGCTTGCCGAAGCTTTTTATGAGCAGCGTCTTGAGAAAGTGTCGGTTCAAAATAAAGGAACGATAGCTGAAGGCATTGCCATTGCAGCACCTGAACGTGCAGCACAAATCCTTCACGCCACGAAGCAGACAAATGGGTATATTTTGACCGTGAATGAGCAAGAGATTAAGGGCGCACACACAGCACTAGCAGCGAAAGGGTTCTACGTTGAACCAACCACAGCAGCCAATTATGCTGGCTTTTTGAAGCACCGAAGAATGGCACATGAACGGATTGTGCTGCCGCTATGCGGAGCGGGATTAAAAGCCATTTAAATTCAAAAGGGGAATCACTAATTGAAATCCATTCATCTAAAGGACATTTACATAGCACTGGTCATCGCTGAAATGAATGATGTGCAATGAAAATATAAGGGGAATTCGTTTGGCATCAGCATGATCACACGGACGAAGTATTTCTCGTCATTGAAGGTGAGATGGAAATTGAGTTTAGAGATGGCAAGGTTGAACTGAATGCAGGAGACTTGTATGTGATGCTTAAAAGGAAAAGAGCACAAACCGTTCGCACAGGAAAAATGTCATGTCATGCTGGTTGGACCGCGGGGAGTTGTCAATACGGGAGATACTTCATCTGAACTGACAGCAGAAAACGATGTGTGGATTGGATATCATGCAAAAGGAAAAGGCGCCGAAAGGGGTCTTTTTTATTTCAGAAAAAAGGACGAGATTGAAACCATACGTGCGTCTCTCGTCGTCTATTGACTGTATCAACATGAAATGGCAGGGAAATGTGAACCATTAGAAGGATTTTCATTCATTTCCTCACAAATCGCAGAAGTGATACAGGCGGTCTGTTACAATAAAAAGAAGTCATTTCTTGTAAGGTGTTCGTATGAGGTAAAAGATGATCATTTTTGACCGATATGAACGAATGGGAATAGAAATGGAGGCTCTGTATGAAAAAACGATGGCATTTGATGCTGCTATTTACCGTGACAGTGACACTACTCACAGCCTGTAATCAAGCAGGTCAGCCGCCTTCAAAACAAAACACAACAGGAGACACGTATGAACAATGGGTTCAGCGTTATATGGATGAGTTAAATGAAGCCTATGAAAACATGACCGATCAATTTATTTCAGACGGACATGGGAAAATCCAAGCAAATGAAAAATTGAGAAAAGCGACGAAAGCATTTGATCGTGTGATTCAAAAAGGACTTGCTCATCAAGAAGTTCCAGCTGCGTATAAAAAGGCTGACAAACAATTAAAGACAGGCCTTGCTTCATTTGAAAAAGGAATTGACAAGGTGGAGCAGTTGTTGAAGCACCCCGATCAAGAAAAGTTGTTTATGTCAGCAACCCAGCATTTTCAAGATGGATTGCAAGAGACAGCCTCATATATTGAAGAAGTGGGGAACATTCAGCAATCACGTTAAAAAGACCCGGAAGTCAATCTTCCAGGTCTTTTTAGATGCAAAATGTTTGCTTTAACCGGCGCACGCCTTCTTGGATCATGTCTTCATCCGTACAGGCAAAACCAAGCAGCAATCCTTTTCTTTCGCTTTCATAGCAATAGGGGCTTAATGGATAAATGCCGACGCCCGCTGCTTTTGCTGCCTCAATACTGCCTTTTTCATCAAAGTCTGGTGTTCCTTCTAAAAATACATGAAGACCTGTATCGGTTCCATATAAATCGAAGTGTTTGTCAAAGTGATGTGTCAAAAGGGCATGCATCATGGCGGCCTGCCGCTTTTTATACACCTGTCTCATTCGCCTGACATATCGGTTGAATTCTCCTTCTCGGAAAAAAGATGCAAGTGTGATTTGCTCCATGATCGGCAGCTGTCTTTGAATAAGCGATTGCAGTGCAGCGATTTCTTTGACGACAGCTTGAGAGCCGATAATTGCGGCAAGACGGATGCCTGGTGCGAGCACCTTTGAAAAACTTAATATATAGATCACATGGTCAGGTGCTTCTGAAAATAAGGAAGGAAGCGGCCCGCCATGATAACGATAATCCCCATCAAAATCATCCTCTAATATATAAGATTGATGTTTGACAGCAAACTGCAGCAGTTGCTGTCTTCTATTGACGCTCATACAGACGCCGGTTGGACGCTGATGTGAGGGCGTCACAGCGATTAGCTTTGTACGTTCTGGCAATGTATCCACGATCATTCCTTCTTCATCTACAGCAGCAGGATGAATGTTCATTTCACGATGTAAAAAAGAAAGTCTTGCTCCGGGAAAACCAGGATCTTCAACAGCCACCATATCCCCCTTTTTGAGCAGTACTTGTGAGATTAAGTCAATGGCTTGCTGCGTGCCCCCTGTTAACACCATTTGATCTTCTTCTATCTCGATGCCTCGTTCAACAGATAAGTATTGGCGAATTTCTGAGCGCACTTCCCATAATCCATGCGGAGAGGAATAGCCCCAATCTTTCATATCTAAGCGCTGTAATGCTTTTAGAAGCGAGCGTTTCCAAATGTTTTGAAAATGTTCGTCGATGGCTGGTTCTTGATGGCGAAAGTCAATCTCAAGCTTCTCATGAAATTGATTGGCCGATAGCCAGTGATCCATTTGTTTTTCAGCCTCGTCAAAGTGAGGTCTAACTGGAAGCGCAAAAGGCGGCTCGCTTTGACGGGGAGGAGAAGCTGCGTATTGATCACTTGAAATGACCTTTGTCCCGCCTCTTCTAGAGGTGCTCACATAGCCTCTTGCCAGCAGTTCATCATAGGCGAGCTGTACGGTTGATCTTGATACGTTGAGCTCCTGTGCCAACACTCGCGATGGCGTTAACTGATCATCAGGATTCAGTGTTTTTGTATGAATTTTTTGAATGATACCAGTGACGATTTGCTGCCAGAGCGGGGTAGAGCTTGAGCGGTCTAAATGAATATACACGGTGCACCTTCTCCCTTACTTTTAGGTCATCCTATCATGATGACATGAGATTTTGGACTGGTCAATAGAGTGATTTTTGGATGTAGGAAGAAATCCAAATGGTGTGTACACTGGTTCATATCATTTATAAAGAGGAGAGAGTCCAATGATTCCTGCATCAAAAGAAGAAACAGCCCATCTATCCATGGTGCCGTTTATGATTGTTTTATTTGGCCTTTTCATGATTACGGCTGCTGTGAACCTGCAAGTGCCTCTTTATACGGCGTATGCAGACCAAGCAGGATACGGAAAGGCGGCTACTGCCCTTGTATTTGCCGCATATGTATTCGGACTTATACCGGTATTGCTGTTACTTGGCGGCATATCAGACCGGGCTGGCCGGAAGCCGATTTTATTGGTCGCACTCTGCTTCTCGTTATGTGCCACTCTTTTGATGATCGTGGAGCCGACCATTCAAATGCTTTTTGCAGCCCGGCTGCTCCAAGGAGTGGGGCTTGGCTTAAGTGTTGGAACATGCACGGCCTACTTGATTGCTTTATACCCAGAGAAATCAAGCTGGATTCCAACTTTTATCGCACTATGTAGTTCTGTTGGGTTTGGGGGAGGTGCTCTTTTTACAGCGATACTTTCCTTTCAACATGTGTCGCTGACGCCGCTTAGTTATTGGGTTGTGTTGGTCTTTTTCATCCTGACGATTGTTGGTGTATTCTTTTTTGTGCCGCCTGTCCAAGGAGATGCGGGCAAACCGTTAATGAACATGCCAAGGTTTCCAAAAGGGACAATGCTGGCGAACTTAGCCATTGCCATTGCATGGTCTGTGTGCGGTCTCATCATTTCTATTTTGCCAGCACAGCTTAAACTAAATGGCTATGAATTGTGGGTAGGACCGGCGCTGTTTTTTATTAATATAGCAGGTGTCCTGATGCAGCCATTTGTTCGCAAGATGAATAGCAGCGCAGCGCTCAGGATAGGGTTTATTTGTCTTCCATGTGGATATGGTCTGTTGTTATTCGGTGCAAATGGCGGATCCATCCTCCTTGTGCTTGCTGGAACTCTTTTGGCGGGCACTGCTTGCTATGGATTTACTTACTTAGGGGGCTTGCAGCTCATTGTCGAACAAGGGAAGAAGGAAGCGGCTAGAGCCGTTGCAGGGTATTACTTGTTTGCGTATCTAGGTCTTGGCATACCGAGTGTGTTTGTTGGTCTCTTTGCTGATATCTACGGTACTCAGACGGTATTAACCCTCTTTTTCTTGATCGTTTTTGCAGCTTGCCTCATCCTGTCGACCTTAGGGTTCAGGCAGAATCAAACGTGAGAGGTCTTCTTTCTCTTTCCCATCCCTTTCGTTTAAAATAAAGGCAGGAGAGGGGGAGATGATATGAAAAAAGTACAGCTGGATGGTGCGATGTGCAGATCGCAGGAGGCGCTTCATGATCAATTAAAAACAGTCTTGCAGCTACCTGACCATTACGGGAAAAATCTTGATGCGCTTTGGGACTGTTTAACAGGAGAAGTGAGTCTTCCTGTAGAGCTTACATGGATCAATTATCAGGCAAGCAAAGACGAGCTTGGCGATTATGCAGAGAGCATGAGGCAGTTATTTCAAGAAGCAGAAGAGGAACTAAAGGGGCAATTCCAATTGAACATTCAATCATAAAAAACAGCTGATTCTGAAGGCTGTTTTTTTGTGTAAATGAAATCGTTTCTCATTCTACTATTGAATATTTCACTAAATATGATAATATATGAACTGTCGCTTAATTGATAATGATAATCATTTGTGACGGAGCGCTTGATAGAAAGTGAGAAACCTGTATGAAGTTGTACCAATTAAGTTTGTTGTTTGTGTGTTTGGCATGTGCGTCACTGTTTGTCGGTGTACAGGATCTGTCTATTTTACAGTTGTTTCATCTAACAGATGAACAAGTGCAAACCTTATTATCAAGCCGCATCCCGCGGTTGATGAGTATTGTGCTTGCTGGCATGAGTCTGAGCATATGCGGCTTTATTATGCAAAGCATGACGAGAAATAAATTTGTATCTCCAACCACTGCAGGAACAATGGATTGGGCCAAGCTTGGGATCTTGGTCGCCATGCTTGTTTTTACACAGGCAAGCCCGCTAATGAAAATGGCTATCGCTTTTCTATTTACTTTAGCCGGTAATCTATTATTCTTAAAAATTTTGCGCCATATTAAGGTGAACGATACGATCTATGTACCGTTAGTCGGCTTAATGTTTGGCGGGATTATTAGTTCTATCTCCACGTTTATCGCCTATAAATATGATCTGATTCAAAACGTATCAGCATGGCTGCAAGGGGATTTTTCTCTTATTGTTCAGGGGCGTTATGAGCTGCTCTATGTGAGTGTTCCGCTATTGATCATTGCGTATGTATATGCGGACCGTTTTACAGTGGCTGGTATGGGCGAGAGCTTTGCCGTCAATTTAGGTTTAACGTATAAACGTGTGATGGCAGTTGGTTTGGTGATCGTTTCGATGATTACTTCTGTCACGATTTTAACTGTGGGTATGCTGCCATTCCTCGGCTTAATCATTCCTAATATTGTATCGATCTACCGAGGGGATCATCTGAAAAAGAGTCTGCCGCATACGGCTTTACTAGGTGCCATTTTTGTGCTCATCTGTGACGTACTCGGACGGGTGATCATTTATCCATATGAAATTTCTGTCGGGCTCATGGTCGGCATCATTGGAAGTGCGATCTTCCTGTACATGTTATTAAGGAGGAAGCGCTATGCATAAGAAACGAATGCTATTTCTCATTGCAGCCATTGCAGCCGTATTTGTTGTCATTTTTATCACCTTTCAAATGGGGTACTGGGAGTACACAGTGCCGAGCCGTTTAAAGAAGGTACTTGCGATGACATTGACAGGGGGCGCTATTGCCTTTTCCTCTGTGGTGTTCCAAACCTTGACCAACAACCGAATTCTAACACCAAGCATTTTGGGACTAGATGCGCTGTATTTGTTTTTGCAAACGGCGATTATCTATCTTTTTGGATCGACCAATTGGATGATCACTAATAAGAACCTGAATTTTTTCCTTTGCGTTGGATTGATGATTCTTTTTTCCGTACTTCTATATACGGTGATGTTTAAACGCAAAAACAAGCACATTTTCTTACTCCTGCTTGTTGGGATTGTATTTGGTACATTGTTCAAAAGTCTTTCTTCCTTTATGGAAATGCTCATTGATCCGAATGAATATCAGGTTGTACAGGATAAATCCTTTGCAAGCTTTAATCATATGAACACAGATATCCTCCTCATCGCTTCTGTTTTATTTGCGGCGCTGTGTCTTTATATTTGGACATTCCGCGCTAAATTAGATGTGATGTCGTTAGGAAAGGAACATGCTGTGAATCTCGGGATTGACTATGACGGTATCACCAAAAAGATGATGATTGTCATTGCCGTTCTTGTGTCCATTGCGACGGCCCTTGTCGGCCCTATTACATTTCTTGGCTTACTCGTCGTGAACGTGGCAAGAGAGCTCTTTCGTACATACCGTCATACGTACTTGCTGTTAGGCTCTTTTTTCATTAGTGTCATTGCCCTTGTCGGCGGGGAATTTCTTGTGGAAAAGATATTTAGCTTTCAAACGCCGCTTAGTGTGCTGATTGATTTAGTCGGTGGCTTGTATTTTATTTACTTACTTTTAAAGGAGAGTCGTTCATGGTCGTGATGAAGGGAGTCAGTAAGACATATAATGGAAAAACAGTGCTTTACGAAACAACTGTCAGTGTGAAAAAAGGACAACTGACCTCTCTCATTGGTCCAAATGGTGCGGGCAAGAGCACACTTTTGTCCATCATGAGCCGTCTGATTCAGCCAGACACAGGTGCAGCTTATCTAGAAGACAAACCATATAGTCAGTATCCTCCGCAGGAGCTGGCGAAAAAGATGAGCATTTTAAAGCAGTCCAATCACATGAGTGTACGTCTGACCGTTCGGGAGCTTGTCAGCTTTGGCCGTTTTCCGTACTCACAAGGCCATCTGACAAAAGAGGATGAGAAGATGATCGATGTGTCCCTTCAATACATGAAGCTTGTCGATATCCAGCATCAATATTTAGATGAACTGAGCGGCGGACAAAGACAAAGAGCTTTTATTGCGATGGTGCTGGCTCAGGATACGGATTATATCTTTTTAGATGAGCCTTTAAACAATTTGGATATGAATCATTCTGTGGAGATGATGAAGCTGTTTCAGCAGCTCGTGAATGATCTGGGGAAAACGATTGTTGTGGTTCTCCATGATATTAACTTTGCATCTGTATATTCCGATCATATCGTCGCCTTAAAAGATGGACAGATCATCAAAGAAGGCGGAGCAGACGAAGTGATTCAAACCGATGCACTTGAACAAATTTATGACATGCGTATACCGATTGAAATCATTCGCGGTGAGCGCATTTGTTTATATTTTTCTTAAAAAAACGAAGAGGTGAAGAAGTATGAAAAAATGGATATGGTTGATGACTGTATTAACAGCGATGGTTGTACTCGCTGCCTGTGGTAACCAAGGGAAAACAGAAGGAACAAGTGAGGAAACCGTGACGGTTAAAGACATGCTGAATAAAGATGGCGTGAAAATCAAGAAAAACCCGAAAAAGGTTGTTGTGTTTGATATGGGAAGTCTTGATACGCTAGACAAACTAGGTGTGAATGTGACAGCTTTACCAAAACAAGTGATCCCTAAATATTTATCTAAATATGAAAGTGACAAATATGTGAATGTCGGCGGTTTAAAAGAGCCGAACTTTGAAAAAATTGCAGAGCTCAAACCGGACTTGATTATTATTCAGCACCGTCAAGCAGATGCATTCGACGAATTTTCTGAAATTGCCCCTACGATTTACATGGATGTAGATAATGCAAACTATATGAAATCATTTAAAAAGAATGCCGAAACGTTAGGAAAGATTTTTGATAAGGAAGACAAAGTCAAAAAAGAACTTTCAGCGATTGATCAAAAAGTGGATGCATTAAAGAAACAAGCAAAAGAGTTAAAGAAAAATGGTCTTGTGATCATGGCGAACGACAGCAAAATGACGGCATTTGGTCCTAAGTCAAGATATGGTCTGATCCATGATGTATTTGGCATTACACCGGCTGATTCAAAGCTTGAGCCATCTGACAAACACGGACAAAGCATTTCATATGAGTATATGGTCAAAACGAACCCAGATTACTTATTTGTTGTTGATCGCGGTGAAGCGATTGGAGAAGAAACGTCTGCGAAACAGCTTGTTGAAAATGATTATGTGAAATCAGTCAAAGCGATCAAAAACAATCATGTGGTGTATTTGAACTCTGACATGTGGTATTTAGCAGGCGGCGGCCTTGAATCATTGAATGCCATGATAGATGAAGTGAAAAAAGGAATTGAACAAAAGTAATGGATGAAAAGCTGCTCATATCGAGCGGCTTTTTTATTGTGGATTCATAAAAATATGTTGCGTGCAGGAAACTTTCGTTAAAATATGTTATAGTGGAACCTACATTGCTAGACTAAGATAGAGTGAGGGTTCGGAAAGGATGAAGGAAAAAACAAGAGCAAAAAGAAGAAGGCTAAGACCTTGGGTGAAAGTCGTGCTGTTTATCATGGCATTTGTCATGGTAATGGCGGTATCTGTGACAGGATACGCATACTATAAAATTTCAAAAGCGTCGAATAAAGCGCAAGTATCATTAGAAAGAGGAGAGACCTCGCAAAAGCGTGTGAAAGCTTTTGATCCAGGAAAAGATAGCTTTTCGGTGCTCCTCTTAGGGATTGACAGCCGTCCAGGTGAAACGGTAGACGAAGCAAGAAGTGATGCGGTCTTACTTGCGGCGGTGAATCGAACAGAGAAAACGATCAAGCTTCTTAGTATTCCTCGTGATTCTTATG
Organism: Bacillus xiamenensis; assembly: GCF_001857925.1. Taxonomy (NCBI): domain Bacteria; kingdom Bacillati; phylum Bacillota; class Bacilli; order Caryophanales; family Bacillaceae; genus Bacillus; species Bacillus xiamenensis. The sequence continues at coordinate 599,338 of NZ_CP017786.1, read as the reverse complement.
TAGATATACCGGGAAGAGGCTATGATAAAATTGCTCATGCTCATGCGTTTGGCAGTGCAGATTTATCAGTCAAAACGGTAGAGAATCTGTTGAACATTCCCGTAGACTATGTGATTTCAGGGAACTTTAAGGCGTTTCAAGACATTGTCGATGAGCTAAATGGAATTGATGTGACGATTGAAGATGAGGGCATTGCAAAACAAATGGAAAAGGATTCAAAAGGAAAAGTTCATGTGGAAACAGGCACACAAACACTCAGCGGTGAAGAAGCATTAGCGTTTGTGAGAACGAGAAAGGCAGATAGTGATCTCATGCGCGGAAAGCGCCAAATGGAGGCACTTCAAGCCATCTTTGAAAAATCAAAATCCATTTCTTCCATACCGTCATATGACAACATCATTGATACACTTGGTGATAACGTCTCCACTAATTTATCCATGAAGCAGTTTATCGGTCTTTACCCTTTACTAAGTTCATTGAAATCAGTGGATACTCTTCAGTTAAAGGGGCATGATTATCAGCCTGGGAATGTGTACTACTTTGAGTTAGATGGAGCTGGGTTAGAAGAAGTCAGACAAGAGCTGAGAAAGCAGCTTGAATTATCATAAATCATGAAGAAGCCTGCCGCAGTGGCAGGCTTTTTGTCTTTTAATAGTAGAGGGTTGCAGGCATCGTTGGGTACCACACGCCATTTAAAGCAAGCGCCCAGCCATATACTTTTTCGCCGGATTCAATCTTGTCCTTCACCGCAGTGAGTGTTTCGTATGAAAAGACTTGATAAGACTGTCCGGTTTTTTTAGCGACAATGACCGATAGAATATTGTCATTGAATACACTCGGCTCCTCGTCATTACTCGTCCAAGCAATTCGATTATAGTAAGTTGTGTTAAAAGGATTCTCGAGTGCCTTCACTTCAAACTTCACTCGTTTTCCAACGATAGAAACCGTTGTATAGGCCACACTTGTAAATTGTGTAGATGCTGCTGCTTCTTGTTTTCCTGTTTGCACTGGTTCTAATGCAGAAACTGTGCTTGGCACAAGTAACCCTGCTGCTAAAGTGAGTGCTGCTATTTTTTTCATCACTATGCAATTCCTCCTAATTTTTGGTATGTTTATCAATTCGCCAAAAATTGGAGAGTTCCTTTTCGAATGTAAAATATAACCACATTTATTTTTCTTGATGGAGAAAATATTGGGTGAGCATTTCCTCTACACGATGACGTATACGTGGATTAAAATATTTATGCTTTTCTTCATAACCATTCATCATAAATAAATATGTCGTAAAACCTTCATCGTGTTCAATTTGCTGTACTTTCATTTTTTCTTGACGTAAATGCTGTTTCAATTGATAAAGAGCTGTTTGTGCTTCTTTTAATGAAGATGTGACAAGCTGAATATATGGTTCATTTAGTTTAAATGTTTGATGTTTTTTGAGGTGCGTCAAGTCACGGTTGAGGATGGAGATGACCATTGGAAGAAAGATGGCCTGTTCCATCATCTGAAGCTGTACACTTGATAGTCTTGTCATGTCCATGCCTGCTTTCTTTATAAATAGAACATTTGTTCTTATTTATTATATCGGATGAGTCTAAAAATCTCAAGGGGAAGGAGAGGGATTCATTTGTATATTTTTATGCTTTCCATGTAAAATGAAAGATAGACAAACCTTGAAGGAGTCAAACAAGTTGCCATCATTTCTTTCCATATTTACTCATGAACATATCACATCATTTTTTGAGAGCTACAAGGCCTTTGGCCCAATTGTGGCCATATTGCTTCCTTTAATAGAAGCATTTCTGCCATTTTTACCCCTCGTTGCGTTTGCTGTGGCAAATGCAAATGCCTTCGGGCTATGGGAAGGCTTTTTATTGACCTGGATTGGTGCAAGTGCAGGATCTATTCTTGTCTTTTTACTGATCAGAAAATTTGGACAGATGAGAATGCTGAACTTTATCAGCAGACACCCTTCCATTAAAAAGCTGATGCTTTGGGTGGAAAAACGGGGGTTTGGCCCGCTTTTTATTTTACTTTGCTTTCCTTTCACCCCTTCTGCTGCCGTCAATGTAGTAGCAGGACTATCAAGAATTAGCATCTGGCAATTTTCATTAGCCGCTTTATCAGGTAAGTGTGTCATGCTCTTAATGATTAGTTTTATTGGCTATGATCTTTCGTCTTTGGTAAAGAATCCGTTAAGAAGTGTTTTTGCAGTTCTAGTCATCGCTTTATTATGGTATGTTGGAAAGAGAGTAGAAAATAGGTTGAACATTCGGATGAGTCAGCGTGAGGACAAAGGAGGCTCTTAATGAAAAAGAAGCCATTTCTGTGGTTGATGATTATTACATGCATCGTCTTATTGTTCCAAGTAAAGAATTTCATGTTTGTCACGTACAAAGTAGAAGGGGTTAGTATGGACCCGACATTTACAGATGGGACAGAATTATTAATCAACAAGTTCTCACCAAAACTCACGAAAATTAACCGGTTTGATTACGTTCTCTTTCATGGGCCTAAAAATCAAATTTTGATCAAACGGGTCATTGGACTGCCAGGGGAAACGCTCAAGTATGAAGACGATCAGCTATTTGTTGATGGTGCGAAATGGAAAGAGCCATATTTAAAAGAGCAGAAAAATCATAAAATGGGCAACGTCCTGACAGGTGATTTTCAGCTAAAAGCCATTACAGGCCATCATAGGATACAAGATAATCATTACTTCGTGATCGGAGATAACCGAATACATAGCTTTGACAGCCGGCATTTTGGAACCATCTCAAAGGATCAAGTAGTCGGTGTAAAAAGGCATCAACATGAATAAAAAAAGAGGCGCTTTGCATAAGCAGAGCGTCTCTTTTTTATTTGGCGGCTTTATAATCAGTCTGTCTTTTTGCCCAAAAATGATGTAAGAAACGAAAAAATGGTGGCAACATGGCGATCACCAAAATAATTCTAACGACTTGTACAGCAACAACAAAGGTGGAATCCTCATGGAGTGTGACTGCTGTTGTCGCCATTTCTGCAATACCGCCAGGCGAAAAAGCAAGAATGGCCGTAATGACAGAAATCCCTGTGATCTCTGCAATCGCAATTGAACTAAGAACAGTTGCAGCAATCAGTCCGGCTGAGCTGACGATGGCCACAATCAAGGTGTTTTTTAGTCCGACAAACATTTGTTTATTCATTTTTGAACCGATGGTTGCCCCTAGAAATACCTGTGACGCAATGTTCGCTTGGGCTGGCCAGTAAGGAATCAAATCATGACCAATCAAGGCACCTGCACCTACTTGAAGTGCTGCGACACTTAGCATACTGCCAATGAGCCAAGGGGCAGGAAAATGAAGACGAACGGCTAGACGTGACATAAGCCAAGCACCTAAAATGAGAGCAGCTGTCCACGAGATGTTTGACAGTGTGAACACGCCTGATGAAAAGGCGCTGCCTTGTACTGCTGCGGCCGCATCTGATTGGCTTTTTGTATTTAAATAAAACACTGTAAATGGAATGGTGAGTACAACCATTAAAACACGTATCGTTTGGACAAGACTCACTACAGCTGTATTTGCTCCAACCTCTTGGGCAATTCCCGGCATAGCGGATAAACCGCCGGGGGCAGTACCAACAAAGCTGGTCAGCATATCTGTTTTGCTCAGCTTCCATAAGACAAACCCGGAGAGCATGGCTAATAAAATAGAAAAGACAAGCATGAAACTCACTGGAAGCCAATTTTCAGCGAAAATGTGAAGGACTTTCATGTTCATTTTCTGCCCTAGTTCGATTCCAAGAATGAATTGACCAAGGAGTAGCCATCTGCTGTGAATACGTAAGGTGTTGTATCCTTTGCGCTGAAACAGGGTGGGGCGGCGCATTGCCATAAACGAAGCTGTGATTAAAGTACCAACCATCCAGCCAATAGACATCCCTGTTAAAGACAAAAGAAATCCTCCTAAACCGCTTATCGCAATCAGAATGAGATCGGTTCGAAGGCTGTTTCCTTGTTTCATCAAATGTAAACCTTCTTCCTATATCTTTGTTCAGTAAGTGAAATGTTGATAAGTTCACTATAATACAAACATCTTTATAAATAAAATACGAATTTTTTTAGCATTTTCATAAGATTACCTTATAGTTTAAATACAAAAAGATTGTTTTTGTATAAATAAGTATATAATTTTTACCAAAAGCAGAGGCAATACACAACGATTTTCCCCTATTTTTGTTATCAGTTGACTATCATTTTCAATTACACTACACTACTTAGTGTGAGGTGATGACATGAAAATTCCTTCTTTTAAATATAACGAAAAGGGATTGAACCGTTTTTTCGGTCCTTTAGAAGGAAGGATTATGGAGATCCTTTATCAAGGTGAGGATATGCCGATTAAAGAAGTCCAGCAGAAGCTGTCAGATGAGAAGCCGATTAATTTCAACACGGTCATGACTGTACTGAATCGCTTAACCGAAAAAGGAATCGTGGAAAAGAAAACAAAAGGACGTTCTTCTATCTATAATCCTATTTTAACAAAAGAAGAATTTTTAAATGAGCAAACGAAATGGATTACACAAGGTCTGATGGATGATTTCGGTCCTTTGGCAGTGAATCATATGGTGGACGCGATTGAAAGTGCTGATCCTGAATTACTTAAAGTGCTTGAAGCAAGGCTTGCATCAAAAAAAGAGGAGAAGCGGCATGATTAAAATGAAATCGAGACTGCTGTTTTTGGGTGGTATATTGATTGGTTTAGCGATTTTTTATCAGATGGGTTATTACTTGCTCTCAGGCTTTTTTGGCTGGAATCAAGCATATAATCTGATCCATGTATGCCAGTCTGTTCTCGAATTCTATGGATTCACTCCTTTAAAATATTTTCTGGATGCTTTGGTTCTATATACATTAGGTTTTGCCGTTTTCTATATGACGAAGCAGATCAGAAAGTATATGCATTTCAAAAGCAATATGATGATGGCAGTCGATCAACCATCGACGAAATGTCTATCAGAGAAGTATGAAAATGACATCATTGTATTTCATTGCCGAGAACCGCTTGCTTTCGCAATGGGAATGCTTCACCCAAAGGTTTACGTATCAACAGGTCTTATGAGCATGCTTGATGAAGAGGAAATTGATGCGGTTGTTCATCATGAATTGCACCATAAATACAGTTATGACCCTTTAAAGGCTTTCGCTTTTTCAATGCTCACAAAAGTGATTTGGTATATTCCAGTATTGAAGCATATGAGACAAAGCTACTCCGTTTTTCGTGAAGTGATTGCAGATGATTATGCCATTCAGCAGACAGGCACTGAGCTTGGAGTAGGACAAGCCCTTTTGAAACTCATTAAAAATAGAACAAAGTTTCAAAAACAAACGAAGTTTGCGGTGTCCTTTGGAGATCGGGCGTTGAATTTAAGAATACAAAAGATCTTAAACCCAACATACAATATCCCATTCAATGTACCACTCATTCCAATCGTGACATCAGCCATCCTCATGTTGGTCTTAATGATTATGCTTAACCTAAATTACTAATTTTTTTTACTAATTAACATTACATTATGTAGTGTAAAAACAGGAGGAAATCACTATATGAAATCAAATCAAGAAATAGGAACACTTTTCGTACGCGTGATCTTAGGTATTATTTTCTTTATACACGGGCTTCAGGCATATCAAGGAGGTCTAGGAGGCACAGCTGCATTTTTTGGTCAAATCGGTGTACCGGAATTTATGGCCTATGTTGTAAAGACAATTGAGCTTGTCGGTGGAATCGCCCTGATTTTAGGTTTAGGGACACGTATTTTCGCCGCTTTATTTGTACCGATTATGGCTGTGGCGATTATCACAGTTGGTTTTCCAAAAGGATTTGTGGGCGGTTATGAATTTGAACTTGCGTTATTGGTTATGGCGCTTTACTTGACACTTAGCGGCAGTAAGATGCTGTCAATTGATGGATTGCTAAAGCATCAGCAGCAAAGCAAAGAAGCAAATTTTCATTAAAAGATCTAAAAAACTCCTTCTGCTATTTGTGGCAGAGGAGTTTTTTTATTGGTCAAATGCACTTTTTCTTGTTGGAAAAAGTGAAAAAGGAGAGACATTTCGTAGATGACAGCACTCTATTTCACATATTGAATGAGCAAAAAGACATTTTCAATTTTTGACGGAACATACGATCTCCTATTAAAATAAGACTAACTAAGAAACATGGTGCGTTAAAAGATAGAGAAACCACACAGCATGCTGCTGTTCATCTTGAGCGATACGTTTCATCAATTCTTTTGTTCCTTGATCGCGGACATAGTCTGATACCGTTAAGTAAAAATCGACTGTTTTCTGTTCGTCTTTAAAGGCAAAAACGAGACCTTCTCTAAATTGATCTGGACAAGGTTCTGTTACGCTTGGTTTGTGGTTTTTACCAGTTAAAGAATAGTATAGCTTTGAAAATAGCTGATAGTGTCTGACTTCATCCTGACGTATTTCTTGAATGATTTTTTTCGCCTCAGGGTTTTTGGCTTTTTGGGCAAGTTTTTCGTAGCATTGGATCGCAGAATATTCGCCATTGATGGCCTTCTCAAGGTCTGAAATGATCCTTGTGTTTTGGCGCATGTCATATGGTGAGTAGTCATAATAACCGTAATACATGATATTGCCAGCCTCCTTTTAGATCATGATGGTTTATGATATGAAAGGAGTTGGGAAAGGTGCCTATTTCTTTTCAATGAGGAAGGAGAAAGGGAAGGTGAGAGGAAAATAGCTATTTACTTTTATTTTCGCTAGAATATGAGTACATAAGAAAGGTGTTGTGGAACGTGGAGATTCAGTTTTTAGCAGGCAGATCGGGGAGTGGAAAAACGACTGCAATCTTAGAAGAGATCAAAGAACAACTTAGGCTTGATCCGCTGGGTCCGCCCATCATTTTTTTAGTCCCGGATCAAATGACATTTTTAATGGAATATGAGCTTGCAAAAACGTCTGACGCTGGCGGTATGATCAGAGCCAAAGTCTTTAGTTTTACTCGTCTTGCTTGGTCTGTTTTACAGCAGACTGGCGGAGCGAACCGGCAATTTGTCACTAGCACGGGAATTCAGATGCTCTTAAGAAAAGTGATTGAAGAGCAGAAAGACAAGTTTAAAGTATTCAAAAAAGCGAGTGATAAGCCGGGATTTGTTGAGCAAATAGAAAAGACGATGGCTGAATTTAAAAGGTACTGCATGATGCCGGAGGATATTGAAAAAATATCAGTATCCAGCTTGCATTCAGAGTATACAGAAGAAAGACGGGCTGCCGAAAAGCTGCATGATCTGCATGTTCTTTATCAGCAGATGGAGCAGTATTTACAAGATGAATATGTGCATTCAGAGGACTACTTGACACTTCTGGCACAGCAAATTCCATTATCTGAGGAATTAAAAGGAGCACACATTTATATAGATGGTTTTTACCAGTTTACCCCGCAGCAGCTCCTAGTCATTGAACAGCTTCTGCTCCATGCAGCAAAAATAACGGCTGCTTTCACAGTGGATCGTCCATATCATGAGACACAGCCAAATGAACTTGATTTATTTCGGATGACCGGTAAAACATATTTTCAGCTTTATCAGCTTGCCAAAGAGTGTGGATCGTCCATTTCTGAACACATGTTGGAGAGAAATAAGCGGCATCTTCATGCACCAGATCTTGCTTATTTAGAAAACCAGTATGAACAAAGACCGCTTCAGCCTTATCAAGAAGAAACGCCTCATCTCACCGTGTCAAAAAGCGCAAACAAACGAGCTGAAATGGAGGGAGTAGCGAGAGATATTCTTGATTTAGTGAGAGAGGAAGGGCTTAGGCTGCGTGACATCTCAATTGTGGCAAGGCATGTTGACGACTATAAAGATACGTTAAAAGAGGTGTTTCGAGATTACGATATTCCTTTTTTTATTGATGGAAATGAATCAATGCAGTATCATCCGCTCATTGAATTGATTCGTTCAAGCCTCGATGTCATAAAAGGGAACTGGCGGTATGAAGCGGTGTTTCGCTGTGTGAAAACAGAGTTCCTATTTCCGCTCGAACTCGCCAAAAACAAAGCAAGAGAACAGGCAGATCAGCTAGAAAACTATTGTATTGCTTATGGTGTAAAGGGCGAACGCTGGACAAACGGCTCTCGTTTTCATTACAGGCGATTTCAATCATTAGATGAAGATTTTGGACAAACAGATCAAGAAATTGAAATGGAACAAATGCTAAATGACGTAAAAGACTGGATTGTTCCTCCTCTTTTTCAGTTGCAAAAAAGATTGACAAAAGCGCAAAAGGTGAGAGACATGGTGGAGGCTCTCTATGTCTTTTTAGAAGAAATACAAGTACCGGATAAGCTTGAAAAGGCAAGACTTGAGGCTGAAGAAGCAGGCAGGCAGGCTGAAGCGATGCAGCACGGGCAAGTATGGGATGCTGTGATTCAATTAATGGATGAATTTGTTGAAATGCTCGGCGAGGAGGAGCTTTCCTTTCCATTATTCCAACAGATGATGGATACAGGATTGGCATCTCTAAAGTTCGCTTTGATTCCACCTTCACTTGATCAAGTATTTGTAGGAAGTATGGATTTATCCAGAATGTATCAAGTGAAGTGCACATTTATCATTGGCGTAAATGATGGCGTTATCCCTGCGCGGCCTTCTGATGAAAGTGTATTGTCTGAGGATGACCGGGAATGGTTAAAGCGTGCAGGAGCAGAGCTGGCAGAGACAGGAAAGGAACGGCTGCTGGATGAGCAGTTTTTAATTTACCAGGCGTTATCCAGCCCATCCCGCCATCTCTATTTATCCTATTCAGCTTCAGATACGGAAGGGCGATCTCTTTTGCCTTCGACGCTCATCAAGTATTGCCAAGAACTGATGCCACATCACCAGCATGCGCTTTATGTGTTAGATCCAGAGCAACTGGATGATCAGGAACAATTAAAATTTGTAGCAAACGAGCATGTCTCGTTATCCTATACCGTCTCACAGCTGCAGCAATGGCTTAATCAATATCCCATCAGCGGTGTATGGTGGAGTGTATATAATGATTTAATGACGTCGCCTAATCGTGATGTATCAAAAAAGATCATGTCAAGTTTGTTTTTCACAAATAGAGCGAAGCGATTAAAACCAAACGTCACAAAAGAGCTTTATGGTGATCATATTCAAGGCAGTGTTTCGAGAATGGAGAAATTCAATGCGTGTGCATTTTCTCATTTTGCTTCACACGGGTTAAAACTAAAAGATCGCCAATTTTACAAATTGGAAGCACCCGATATCGGTCAGCTGTTTCACTCGGCGTTAAAGCATATTTCAGATACACTTGTTGAACAAAAAAAGGAATGGAAAAACTTAACGAAGGAAGATTGTGTGTCCTACTCAAGACATGCAATTGAACAGCTGGCTCCGCGTTTGCAAAAGGAAATTCTATTAAGCTCGAACCGGCATGCTTATATGAAAGAAAAACTTCAAAAAATCCTCATAAGAGTTTCTTCTATATTAAGCGAACATGCCAAAGTGAGCGGATTCTCTCCGGTTGGACTTGAATTAGGATTTGGAGGTCAAGGCCCTCTGCCGCCATTTACTTTTCAATTAAAAAATGGCTGCACGATGGAGCTGGTCGGAAGGATTGACCGAGTGGATAAAGCAGAAGGTTCAAAAGGACTGCTTTTAAGAATTGTCGACTATAAGTCTAGCGAAAAGGGGCTGGATCTAGCAGAAGTATACTATGGTTTGGCGCTGCAGATGCTCACTTACTTAGACCTGACCATTACGTATTCTAAAGAGTGGCTAGGCATGGAGGCGACACCGGCAGGAATTTTATACTTCCATATTCATGATCCTCTCATTCAAGCGCCTATTCCGCTGGCAGAGGATGAAATTGAACAGGAAATCTTCAAGAAATTTAAAATGAAGGGTCTATTGCTCGAAGACGTAGAAGCTGTGAAGCTGATGGATCAAACGCTTGAATCAGGAAGGTCGCAAGTCATCCAAGCCGGTTTGAAAAAGGATGGGTCTTTCCGGTCTGACTCTGCGGTATTAAGTGAAGAGCATTTTCACATTCTCACAAAACACGTTCGGCGTACTTTTGAAGAGGCAGGGGAGAAAATTACAAATGGTGAGGTAGAGATCAATCCATATAAATTGAAGGATCAAACACCTTGCCGCTTTTGCTCCTTTAAGTCTATTTGTCAGTTTGATGAATCAATAGAGGATAATGAATTTAGGGTGCTTACATCTGAAAAGGATGATGTCATGATAGACCGGATCAAAAAAGAAGGGGATCAGTATGCAAATACCAAAACCGAATAACAGTACTTGGACGGATGATCAATGGGAAGCCATCGTTTCAGAAGGACAAGATATTCTTGTTGCTGCGGCGGCAGGGTCAGGAAAAACGGCTGTCTTGGTTGAACGGCTGATTCGAAAAATGACCCGGCCAGAGCAGCCAATTGATGTGGATCGCCTGCTCGTTGTGACTTTTACGAATGCATCTGCGGCAGAAATGAAGCACCGGATCACTGAAGCCCTTGAAAAGGAATTATCCAAAAATCCTGGGTCACTTCATATAAGAAGACAGCTGTCCCTCATGAATCGTGCCAATATTTCTACCTTGCACTCCTTTTGTTTACAAGTTCTCCGTACCTTTTATTATGAGATTGACCTTGATCCAGGCTTTCGTTTAGCCGATCAAACAGAAGGAGAATTATTAGGAGACGAAGTGTTAGATGAGCTGTTTGAGGATGAGTATAAGGCTGGAAAGCCAGCATTCTTTGAACTGGTTGACCGTTACACATCAGATCGTCATGATTTAGATCTTCAATGGCTTGTAAAAAGAATATATGAGTTTTCTAGATCGCATCCATCGCCTGAACAATGGATGCGGGCATTCCTATCTCTCTATGATGTGGATGCACAAACAAAAGTAGAAGAATTACCATTTTACCCTTATATAAAAGAGGATCTTTCTCTCGTTTTAAGAAGCTGTCAGGAACTGCTTGAACAAGCTCTGACCCTATCAAAAGAGCCGGGCGGCCCAGCACCGAGAGCAGAGAATTTTATAGATGATTTAGAGCAAGTGAATGAATTAATCACAAATCAAGATGATTTTGAGAAACTTTATGAGCTCGTACCGAACATCAATTTTAAAAGGCTAAAGACGTGTAAAGGGGACGACTATGACCCTGTTCTCGTAGAAAAAGCTACAGATGCACGCAATCAAGCCAAAAAACAATTAGAAAAGCTAAAAGATGAATACTTTATGCGCAATCCTCAGCAGCATCTAAAAAGCTTGGCTGAAATGAAGCCAGTTGTAGAAACACTTGTGGAACTTGTCATCCAATTTGGAGAGCGTTTCGAAAGAGCAAAACAAGAGAAATCAATCGTAGACTTTTCGGATTTAGAGCATTATTGTTTACGCATCTTAGCAAAGCAGGATGCGGAAGGACATCTAATTGAAACAGAAGCAGCCAAATACTATCAACAGCAATTTGAAGAAGTGCTCGTTGATGAATACCAAGATACAAACCTTGTCCAAGAAACGATTTTAAAGCTTGTATCTAAAGGGGAACGTCCTGCAGAAGGGAATCTCTTTATGGTTGGTGATGTGAAGCAGTCTATTTATCGCTTTAGACTTGCTGAGCCGATGCTCTTTTTAAATAAATATAAACACTTTAAAAGAGACAGCAAAGATACAGGGAAAAGAATTGATTTAAACAAAAACTTCCGCAGCCGGTCTGATGTTTTAGACAGTACAAACTTTCTGTTCAAACAGCTGATGGGAGAAACTGTTGGAGAAATTGAATATGATGAACAAGCTGAATTAAAGCTTGGAGCGAGTTATCCGCAAAGCGAAGACACAACGACAGAAATGCTCCTTGTACACCTAGATCAACACGAAGCAGAAAGTGATGAAGAACGAGAAGAACTGGAGACCGTACAATTTGAGGCGAGGGTGATTGCAAGGAAAATAAAAGAATTGGTGGAACAACCTTTTCAAGTGTATGATGCAAAACAAAAAATAAGCCGCAACTTGCAGTATCGAGATATCGTGATTTTGCTAAGGTCTATGCCGTGGGCACCGCAAATGATGGAGGAGTTGAAGAAGCAGGGAATCCCTGTTTATGCGAATCTTTCCTCCGGCTATTTTGAAGCTACAGAGGTATCTGTCGTTCTTTCTTTGTTAAAAGTAATCGATAATCCATATCAAGATATCCCGCTTGCAGCTGTCTTAAGGTCACCTATTGTTCATTTAGACGAAAATGAGCTGGCACTCATTAGAACGAGTGATAAAAAAGGCACTTATTATGATGCTGTAAAGGCATTTATGAGTGTGACGCATTCTGATCATCCGACATGCAAAAAACTGGAGCAATTCTTCTTCCTGCTGCGTAAATGGCGTGATTTCTCCATGACTCATTCGGTAGCAGAATTAATTTGGGAAGTGTACCGTGATACACATTATCTGGATTATGTTGGCGGGATGCCAGGGGGGAAGCAGAGACAGGCGAATCTCCGTGCTCTTTATGATCGAGCCAAACAGTATGAGAAGGCTGCATTTAGAGGGCTGTTTCGATTTCTTCGGTTTATCGAACGAATGCAGGAGCGTGGAGATGATCTTGGGGCGGCGAAAACGTTCAGTGAAACAGAGGACGTTGTCCGTATGATGACGATTCATAGCAGTAAAGGACTCGAATTCCCAGTTGTGTTTACCGCAGGGCTTGGCAGGAATTTTAATATGATGGACCTAAATCAGTCCTACTTGCTTGATAAAGAACTAGGCTTTGGCAGCAAATATATTCACCCTGAGCTGAGAATTAGTTATACGACATTACCGCTTGTAGCGATGAAAAAAAAGATGAGAAAAGAGTTATTATCTGAAGAGCTGAGGGTTCTATATGTGGCGCTTACAAGGGCTAAGGAAAAATTATTTTTGGTCGGTTCTGTCAAAAATCAGGTGAAAGCTTTAAGCAAATGGCAAAATGCCGCAAACGGAGAAGAGTGGCTCCTCCCTGATTTTGAACGTTATCAAGCCAAAACATACTTAGATTTTATTGGACCTGCCCTCATTCGTCACCAAGCAATGAAGCCTATTTTAGAGGAATCAAGAGATGTCGTTCTTTCGCATCCATCATCATTTACCATCACATTTCATCAAGCTTCCGATCTTCTAAAAGAGGATGTGTCACTTGAAAAGAAGAAGCAAGACGAAGTGATGCAAGCATTAATGGAAGGTGTGCCTGTTGAAGGGTATGGCGATTATGAAGATGAAGTAAAAGAAAGACTTTCATGGCGATATCCATATTTAGCGGCCTCTCAAGTCGGTACAAAGCAGTCGGTTTCAGAGATAAAAAGGATGAAAGAAATCCAGGATGAATACAGTGTGCCTTCTTCTATTCGAAAACCGCGTGCGACATTGTATGACAGGCCGGCTTTTATGAAGAAAAAAACACTCACTGCCGCAGAGCAAGGTACAGCGATGCATACGGTGATGCAGCATATTCCGCTTCCTTCAGCTGAGGCCTATGATGAATCTCGTATACAAGAACTGCTCGATTCCTTAAAAGAGCGAGACTTACTAACAGATGAGCAAATCGATTCCATCAATCGAGAAGGAATTGCTGCCTTCTTTTCTACTTCTATTGGTCAAAAACTGCGGAAAGCGGACTGGGTGAAACGAGAAGTGTCGTTTAGTATGGTTTTACCTGTTAAAGAGGTATACAGCCACATTGAGGTAGAGGGTGAACCTGTGCTGATTCAAGGAATGATTGATTGTTTATTTGAAGCAGATGGTAAGCTCTATTTACTTGATTATAAAACGGATAGAGTGAGTGGCAGATTCTCAGGCGGACTAGAGGAAACGAAAGCGATGTTGAAAAAACGCTATGAAACACAAATAGCGTTGTATGCAAGAGCGGTAGAACGTTTAACAAGCAGAACATTAGAGGAGAAAATCCTCTATTTCTTTGATGGGAATTTAGAAATTTCTTTATAAATGTACTGGAATGAGAGGTGAATCACATGAGGATTCTGCATACAGCGGATTGGCATCTAGGGAAAACCCTTGAAGGCCGAAGCCGGCTTGAAGAGCAGGCTGAGTTTTTAGATGAATTGTATCAAATCGTTAAGGATGAACAAATTGATGTCATTGTGATGGCTGGTGATGCCTTTGATACAGTGAATCCGCCTGCTCGAGCAGAACAGCTTTTTTATGAAAGTCTGTCTGCATTATCTGATAAAGGAAAGCGTCAGGTTGTGGTGATCTCAGGCAATCATGATAATCCAGATCGTTTATCAGCTGCATCCCCTTTAACAAATGAACAGGGGATTCATTTAATTGGCTATCCGGTAAATGACATCATTCGTGTCGATGTTCCTTCTGCAAGTGAACGTTTATCTATTGCAGCACTAGCTTATCCATCCGAGGCGAGGCTAAACGAGGTGCTGGCTGAAACATTTGAAGAGAAACTGCTTCGTGATCATTACAACTTAAAAATACAACAAGCGTTTCAACATTTAAGCCGTCAATTCGAGGCTGATACGGTCAATATCGCAACAAGCCATATTTATGTGGCAGGAGGAAGTCAAACAGATTCAGAAAGGCCGATTGAAGTGGGAGGAGCATATACCGTTGCCGCCGAAAGTCTGCCTGAAGCGGCTTGTTATGTCGCACTTGGTCATTTGCATCGCCCGCAAACCATTAAACGTGCCAAAACGATTGCCCGCTATTCTGGATCTCCGCTTGCATACAGCTTTTCAGAAGCAGGCTATGCCAAATCAGTAACCATTGTAGATGCAAAGCCTAATGAAACAGCAAGCTGGAAAGAAGTGTTTTTATCAAGCGGTAAACCACTTGTGAAGTGGAAGGCAGTTGAGGGATTGAGCCAAGTACACGGTTGGCTGGATGAAAAGCGGGATCTTCATGCCTGGATTGATTTAGAGATTCATTTAACAGACCAGTTGTCGATTGAACAAATCCATCAGCTTAGAAAACAGCATAGTGGATTTGTCCACATTAGACCGAAGTTTAAAGAACTACAGCGAATGGAAGAACAAAAACAAGTGGAAAAGCTCTCGATCGAAGAGCGGTTCGTGAAATTTTATGAACGCCAGACAGGCGGCGGTCTGCCAGATGAAAAAACCGTCAAGCTGTTTTTAGAGCTTGCCAATGACATGCAAGAGGAGGAAGCGAATTGAAGCCGATTACGCTAACCATTAAAGGACTTCATAGCTTCAGAGAAGAGCAAACCATTGACTTTAGCTCCTTATGTGATGCAGGTGTGTTTGGCATCTTTGGGCCAACAGGAAGCGGAAAGTCGTCCATTTTAGATGCCATGACACTAGCACTCTACGGCAAGGTCGAACGTGCATTAAATAATACGCATGGTATTTTGAATCAAGCTGAAGAAAAGCTGTCAGTTTCTTTTACGTTCGCTTTGCAAAAGGAGCATCACATTTCTTATAAAGTTGAACGTGCCTTCAAACGGGCAGATGAAATGAAGGTCAGAACGACATTATGCCGTTTGATTGAAATTGGTGACACCCAGACAGTTCTTGCAGATAAAGCGAGTGAGGTCAATCGTAAAATAGAAGAATTGCTTGGATTAACAATTGATGATTTTACGAGAGCGGTTGTTTTACCTCAAGGGAAGTTTGCAGAATTCCTTTCATTGAAAGGAGCCGACAGACGCCAAATGCTTCAGCGTCTGTTTAATCTAGAAAAATATGGTGATCAGCTTGTCAAGCGTTTACGTGCAAAGGCCCAGAATCATTATGGACAGAAAAATGAACTGCTGGCTGAACTGACTGGACTAGGAGATGCTGGGCCAGAGGCATTAGCGAAAGCAAAAGAAGCGGCTGAGCAGGCAAAGGCCGTTTTTCATGAGAAGAAACAAACGAGGGACGAAGCGTTCACTGCTTTTACAAAGGCGCAATCCATCTGGCAGTATCAACAGGAACGAGAAGCATATGGGACGGAACTAAACAAACTCGATCAGCTGGCACCCGTGATGGAAGAGAAAAAGAATCAACTAAGCATTGCGGAGCAGGCAGAGGCTTTAAAGCCCTACGCGGATGCATTAACAAAGGCTGAAAAGCAGCTTGCTCAAGCGCTGACAGAGAAGCAGGAAGCAGAAAAGCATTTACTTCATCAACGAACGATCTATGATCAAATGACGCAGGAGTATGAGCAGGCGCGGCAAAAGAAAATAGAAACTGAGCCAGAGCTTCTCCAGAAGAAAGAGCAGCTCATTCAATTAAAGGAAATTGAACGAAAAAAAGAAGCAGCTCTTCAGGAAAAAGCAGGACTAGAGCAGCAAAACAATGAAAAAGCGCAGCAATTGACCCAAAAAAAAGCAGAAGCAGAGAACCTACAATCTCTGTTAGAGCGGGCACTTGCGAAACAAACGCAGCTGAAGCACGAGCTGGAACAATTACAAGTCTCTGTAAAAGAGCGGAAAAATGTACAGGATGCACTGCGTTTCAGTGAAAATGTTCAAAGAATCAATTTGAGCATTCAAAAGGAAGAACAAAAGGTTGAGGAGCTAAAACAGCGGTCATCACAGGCAGCACAATCGTATGAAAAGCTTCAAAAACAGCAAAAAGACCATTATGAAAAAATAGATCAATCGTTTCAAGCCATTGAACAATTTTATTTTTACGTATGCGAATTCGAACGGGGTCTGACAGAGTGGAGTAAAAGAGAACAGAACCTAAAACAAGAAAAATTAAAACAGCGTGATGCTGTAAGAGCGGCAGAATTAAGAAAAGAATTAGCGGCAGAGCTAGTAGACGGTGAACCATGTCCTGTTTGTGGATCGATTCATCATGATCCACAGGCTGTGATAGACAATGATCATGATGAAACTGTTGCACAAATTGATGAAGTGATTCTAAAAATGGACAAAGAGCTCAAGCTGGCAGAGGAATATGCTAGAGACATGTATGCTGCAAAGCAGCTGCTAGAAACGCATGCCAATCAATTAGTCAAACAGTTCTCCTTTTTGTCTCAAAAAGCCCCTGATTCGGAAGTCGCTGCAGCAGTAGAAGCAGTACAAAACCCGCAGTCCTTGCATCATCTGATTCAAGAATGGAAAGGCATGAAACAAGATATTCAAGCAATCGAAAGCAAACGAGCTCGTTTAATGGACGTCACTCATGATCAAGCCGCAGAGATGAACAAAGTAAAAGAGCAGCTGACATTTGAGCAGCAGCGCATTCAAGAATTAGAAATGCTGATCAAAGAGCTTCGATCTGAGCTTTCAGAGCAAACGACACAATTTGAGCAAGCCTTCCCGCACTTAACAATCAACCAAGTGCAGGAAATGCAAAAACAAATAGATGAAAAGGATCAGCAAGCGGAAGGTTATCAGGAGCGTATTGAGAAAAGTATTTCATTTTTAGAAGAGAAACAGCAAGTAAAAGAGCAGCTGCATACAGCCATATACGAGCTAGAAAAGGAGCTGGATAAGCTATCTCATCAGATAGAAAATCAGCAGCACCTGATCCATCAATACGACACTGATTTACAGCGATATCCTTTAAAAGCTGCTTCTATTTCTGATGAACTGATCGAGGTTCAACAATCTCTTGCTCATCTAAATGAAAAAGAACAGCAATCGTACGAGCAATTAAAGCATGCGCAGCAATTATTTAGTGACGCGCAAAGCCATTTCTCAAGCAGTCAACGTCAACTCCAAGAGGCTAACCGGCGAAAACAAGAAGCTGAGGCAGCATGGCAAAAAGAAACAGAGCCTGCTCCTTTTGATCTGCCGCAGGAGATAGAACCTGCTTTAATGGATCGATCTGTACGTGATACAGTCAAACGAGAAATTGAGGAATTTGAGGATAAAAGAAAGCAATGTGCAGCAAACTTAAAGCGAATTTCTGACCTGTTAAAAGGTGAGTCGCTAGATGAAGACCAGTGGAAAGACGTTCAATTAAGAAAAGAAGCTGCAGAAAAAGAACTTGAAGAAGCGACAGCAAGGAGTGGTTCTGCACAGGAGCAGCTGCGTGTGATTGAAGCAAACCACCAGCGCTTTGCAAGTATTCATGAACGTCTTGAAGAACTGCAGCAAGAAATTGACCGGCTGGATAAGCTTCAAACCGTGTTTAAAGGAAATACGTTTGTTGAGTTCTTAGCAGAAGAACAGCTAGAGAGTGTCAGCCGAGATGCTTCTCACCGTCTTGGGATTTTGACAAGACAAAGGTATGCCATTGAAGTCGACTCAGAGGGCGGTTTTGTCATGCGTGATGATGCCAATGGAGGCGTCAGACGTCCAGTATCCAGCTTGTCTGGGGGAGAAACCTTCCTGACTTCTTTAGCGCTTGCACTTGCTCTGTCAGCGCAAATTCAGCTGAGAGGTGAGTTCCCGCTGCAATTCTTCTTCCTTGATGAAGGGTTTGGTACACTCGATCAAGACTTGTTAGATACGGTGATTACGGCATTGGAGAAACTGCAGTCTCAAAATTTAGCCGTTGGCGTGATCAGCCATGTGGAAGAATTAAAGATGAGATTGCCAAAGAAACTGATTGTCCATCCAGCAGACCCAAGCGGGAAAGGGACAACGGTATCAATGGAATTAATGTGAAGCTGAGGTGATGTCAGGATGGCAAAGCAATCAATTGGATTATGTGAGCTGTGCGGAAGACAAGATGTCGTACTGACGGAACATCACTTAACGCCAAGAGAAGAAGGTGGGGCATTTCTACCGACTGCCTTCCTGTGCATCCCTTGCCATAAACAAGTTCATGCTCTTTATACAAACCAGGAGCTTGCCGCACGTTTGAACACGCTTGATGCACTAAGACAAGATGAAAAGCTCATTCCGTACATCAAATGGATTCGAAAACAGCCGGCAAGCAAGCTGGTCAAAACAAAAAAATCGAGACAACGCAGAAAGAAATAAGCATAAAAAAGCACTCCTCTAAATGAAATGGATGTAGAGGAGCCGCTTTATGCATTGCCTACCATATTCTGATCATTTAAGTCAGGATCCACATAGTTGGTTGCGCTAATGCCATTATTTAAAATCAAGAAATCTCCGGTATTCCCCGCTCCAGAGCCTAAAGCAGATTTTGACGAACTTTTAGGCGAAAGATAAAATGAGTCACCGACGTTTACGACGCCCCCAGAAATCGAGTTAATGTAAATGGGTCCGACAATTGCTGGCATAATCGACATCCTTTATTCGAAGTCATATCACCATCATATGCGCAGGGAGGTCCAATTGTGAGTTTGGCGGATTTTCGTCGTCGTTACTAAATAACTCTCGAATATGCTTCACTCGCGCAATGCCATTCATTCCACACGTAGAGCCAATTTGATAGATAGAGGAGGAAGACACCCCTTCTACATGTATTGACGATACTTTAATGAGAGGCTTTTCATGATAAAAGGCCGTTCTAACCGATCTTTCTGGTAGCATCAATGGTATTGGCTCAAAATACACTTCAAATTCTTTTGCATCCAAGTTTTCTGCTTCATTGCCATAAAACAAACTAATCGTTCGTTGAACAGCTAATACCTTAACGTTTGGGCATAGCGCCTGTGTATCACCAATTTGAACAACACTCGAAATCCCGACAGAATTCACCTTCGTGAACTTTACTTGAGATGTTCGTTTAATCATTATCGAGGTGCTAGAGGAACAAACGGGCCAATAATCAGTGATTCTGGCGGTGTATCGAAAATCGATGACAATTGTACGTGGTCTGTATCCCCAATAATGAATAGGGAAGAGGACGATACCCCGACTACTTTAATACTTCCGGTTTCGATGTTGCGGTTGACGACTGTGAAATTCATCCGTTTTCCTCTCCTTTCGTTTCACTTGGAATATGGGCTAAAAAGTGCTCAATCGCCCGTTTTACATCATGCTTCACATATTCAGCAATTTGCTCTGATCGCTGCAAAGGGGTCATATCTTCCCGGTGTGGCAGCTGTCCCGCATAGTATTTGATTCTGCTGTCTATTTGCTTTCGAATGTCTTCAATGATATGGTGCTTGTTGCTTTCATCAAGCGAGCCTTCATATCGCTGCTCGAGTTCTTCAAGAAGTTCTGGCGCTTCTTCATTTAAGAAGGCATCGACAAGCTGGCGTGTTTGATTGAAAAATTGATCAGCCATTTCTTGCTGCATCATTCCAATTCCCGGGGTTGTTGTTTGGCCCACTTCAAAATTTTGAACACTGTTTGGATCAGATGGATTGAGGCCGATATTTAATGTGCCTTCCAGCCGCTCGATTTTCAGTTGATCAAATTGATAATCAATCCGTTCAATCGTTGTTGTCGGTTTATCTTTGATCAGTTGCATTTCCTGCTGAAGCTCGTTAAGCCTTTTTTCAAGCATCATGATTTGTTGTGTTTGCTTTTGAATGATGCCATACATTTGTGAAGCGTTATTTTGATAGTCATACATATGCATACACCTCCGGGGATTGCAGATGAACTTAAGATGTTGGTGACTGAAGCGGTACAAACGGTGCTGTGCTTGCGCCTTGAGATTCTTCAATTCCTTGTGTGCCTGCTGCAGCAGGTGCTGCTTCTACGTAGCTGCCGGTGTTATACAGGTTGGAGAGTGCCTTGATTGATCCAGCACTTCCAATTTGCAGAACAGATGAGTTACTCACAGACTCCACACGTAAGTAATTAATTTGTATCGCTTGATTAATATAGAAGTTCAACGGATTCTCACTCCTTACAAGTTACCAACAAGCGGTTGATCAATGACATCACTATCATACGTATTTGTCACACTTTTATAGTTGCTAATACGTAATTGATCACCAGTGTTAAAACTGCCTGCGCCAGCAAAGGTTTTAACCTGACTATTTGGAGAAATGGTGATGCAGTCTCCAACATGAACGACTCCGCTCGTTCCGACGGCATTTACTTTAAAGGCTCCAACAATAGCCGGCATAGCGGTGCACATCCTTTATAGAAATAGGGCACTTCGTTTTTGGGCGTTTCACCATAGCTTATGATGGGTCTTTTAATGTGTGATTGTCTTTTTGAAGACTATTGATAAGAGGAATGAAATGTATGGTTTAGCCTTTATTCGAGCATTCTTTAGAGGTGTATTTGATGCCTTTATTTAATAGTGTGTCAAGTTCTTGACTGCACCTGATGGTTTCTTCTGCATTCATACCGAATTTTTTCGCAGTCTCAATTAAATGTAATCTTTTCTGTTCAATTTCATAATTGATCATAACGGACGCCAACTCTCACATTTTTTATCAAATAGAAGTATATGGTTATTATACCCTATTTTTCTATAAAAAAAGCTGTTTCGTCAATATGAGAAGTAAAGTGACAAAATTCGAAAGCACCTTTACATGCGAGATGTCTCTTTTTTCATCTCAGCTTGTAAATAACGTCGTCTTTTGTTGATATACTGCCGGATTAATTCTCGCTCTGAATGCAGCATGTCTTTTCGATCTTTCGTATATGGATCATCCCCGATTCGCTTTTCAATAGCTGCATGCCATTTCTCAATGACGGGACAGAGGCGGTTTTCTAAAAAGTGTGTATCCAGTACGTGCTGAAAAAGAGCATAATAGGTTCTTTTAAACGAAGGAATATCTAGCAATCTAGCGGTTAATGTATTAAAGCCGCTAATGGGGATATAATCAAACGCCATTTCTTCTCCGTGAATATCACGACCCCATGTCGCATCATAATCCCAAGGGAGCACTTGACATCGCCCCTCGTCATTCACATAAAGAGCATAGTTATGAACAAATCCATCAAAGTTCTGGGTGCACACCACACCAATGAGCCAACGGAAATATTGTGTCACATCAAGGTACTGCTCAATTTTTTCTGCAAATGTGTCGTCTTTTGCTGTGTTCAGAAAGTAAATAAACTCGTTCAGCTCTTTGTCGTGTTGAGGTGTTCCCGTTTTTTTCTCGTATCCGAGAAGAAGATGTTTTTTTGGCTTTTTATCAAACGAACTCAAAAGAGAGAAATTGGCGTCATCATCTACTGCATAATAAATACCGCCTCCATGTAATTGTCTTTTTTGGAGGAATCGTTCATCCACGGATTCTATTTTTAAATAAATGCCTTCTTTTCTTCCATTGATGGTTAGAAACACATGAGAAGCGGCAGGGCTTAACACCCCCAATTGTTCGAAGAAATAAAAAGACAGCCTGTTTCGGATAAGAGAAGGATCATTGTACTCTGCATTTAAGTGAAAAAGAGACTCGCCTTGTCTTTGCTTTGGTTTCCTATATTCAATTTGATAGGACTTTTTCTTGAGCTTTCGAATGTGTGATCCGCGGTATGAGGCATAAATATGTGACTTCGTTTGACCGGTTTTGAGAATGCCCTCAACGGGCTCATCGTTCCATACGTCCTTTTTTAATTCCATGAGATCCTTTGGATGAATCCAGATATCCAGTTGTTTTAAAGGTTCTGTGTCCATGTGTCATCACCCTCCTATATCTGCTTCACTATATGAAAATGAAGGAATGTCCTGTACCTGCTGATAGGTATTCATGGAGTTTTCTAAGAAAGAGGCATTCGCCAAGAACACTTGTCTACCGACTCTCGTAACATAAAGCAGAGAAGATAAACAGCTTTGTCTGTTTGTTTTGTCAGAGCACAGATTGGGAGGGGAATTGTTCGTGAGTACATTTGATCATTCTCATATTGAACATGCAGTTGATTCACTTCGAAGTGAGGGGCGTGATCATCACTTAGATCGTGAACCAGAATCGAGACATTCGCATAAATCATCTCGTTCTCGTCAATCAAGACGCCGTCACTGGTTCTTTGGTGGAGGCGGCTGCCGTAAGTCATACCGCAGCAAAAAGAGTCACAAAAGCTATCGCTCTAAAAAAAGCCGCTGTTCCAAGAAAAGCGTGAAGAGTGAAAAACCATGCAAAAGTAAAAAATCATGCAAAAGCAAAAAAAGTGAAACGAAAAAATCATGCCGCAGCAAACACAAATCTCATCATAAGAAAAGCTGCCGCAAGTCACATCGCAGTCATCGATCAAAACGATCTCATCACCACAAACGTAGTCATTCTTGCCGAAGATGCGGAAAGAAAAAACATCATTCTCGCAGTCGAGGTCGAGGGCATGTCGATCGTAAATGGGATCAAGGAAATATGTGGGAATATCGACGCTACCGCTAAATATCAGATTTTCATTTTTGAAACCCTTTTTAAAAGAGAGTATGATAAAAAAGGGTTTTTTTATTTCATAGAGAAATAAAATGAGACATCATCACTAAGTGAAATGAAGATTGTGAGGGGAAGACATGAAGTTTTTTACAGGTGAGATACATGATAGGATGTTTATTGGGATCGTCATTGATGATGAATGGGTAATGGACATCAAAAAGGCTGAAGTCAAGTTATTTGAGCTTGAGACACTACCCAACTCTTTATCTGAATGCATCAACATGGGGGACAAGTTTGTGGATCACGTCAGCCAGCTTCTTGATTGGGCTGAGAAAAAAGAAGAAGACCGCGGCTCTTATGTCTATCCGCTTTCAGACGTGAAACTCCATGCACCGATTCCAAAGCCATCTAAAAACATCATGTGTGTCGGGAAGAACTATCAAGATCATGTTATGGAGATGGGAAGTGCGGCAGATATTCCTACAGACGTGATGATCTTTACTAAAGCACCTACCTCTGTTGTTGGACATGAAGCGGACATCCTTCTTCATGAAGATGTGACTAGTGAATTGGATTACGAGGGGGAGCTTGCCATCGTCATGGGTAAATCAGGAAAGAATATTGCACCTGAAGAAGTCCGTGACTATATTTTCGGTTACACCATTTTAAATGATGTGACGGCCAGAGATTTGCAGAAAAAGCACAAACAATTTTTCATAGGAAAAAGTTTAGATACATCTTGTCCAATGGGACCTTACATTGTCCACAAGTCAGTGATCGAGGATCATGGCGCGCTTCATGTGGAAACAAAGGTAAACGGAGAGGTTCGTCAGTCTGCCAGTACGGAATTAATGATCTTCCCGGTGGAGGACATTGTCTCTACTCTTTCAAAAGGGATGACGCTGGAAGCAGGTGACATCATTGCAACGGGTACACCTTCTGGCGTTGGAAAAGGATTTGAGCCGCCAAAGTTTTTGGCTTCAGGAGATCATATTGAAGTAACGATTGAACCGATTGGGACGTTATCGAACCGCGTCAAATAAAGCGCATGCTGACATAGGATTGTCATTTTGTGTTCGACTTATTTCGTGGTACGATGAGAAGGTACTTGTTCTGATAAAGGGGGAAACAACAAATGGGAACACATTTACATATTACAGCATGGGTGCTAGGTATTATTTTATTCTTTGTCGCCTTTGCATTAGCAGGTAAAAACGACAAAGGGGCTAAAATTGTCCACATGATCGTACGACTCTTTTACTTGCTCATTATCGCAACAGGCGTAGAGCTATATGTTCGCACAGGAATGAAAATTCCAGGTTTCGGGGGCGAGTATATTGGTAAAATGATATTTGGGCTCCTTGTGATCGGTTTAATGGAAATGGTCCTTGTACGCAAGAAAAAAGGAAAATCGGTGACAGGTGTGTTGATTGGGTTTATTGTGGCTGCGATTGTCACGATACTGCTAGGCTTGCGTCTACCGATCGGTTTTCATATCTTCTAAGATAAAAAGGACATTGCTTATACAAAGCAGTGCCTCAGATTGTTGACAAAGGGCTAAAATGAACTTTATTTTAGCCCTTTGTCTTCTTTTCAGCGTGACCTGAAAACCTTTGCAGTCTAGGAAGGACGAGTACCGGAGCGGAGCGAATTTGACATTCGTGAGCACCGGCACGCAGGACTGACAAAGAATGCGAGGGTTTGTCTACACGCTGGGGCATTGCTTATACAAAGCAGTGCCTTTTTTATGTGACATCAAACGAAGAAATGAGCCGGTGTCCGTCAGAAGTCGTCCATTCAAACTGAATTTGGCTTGCGGCGGAATGATGGTGACATTGAAGGGCAAGTGATTGTGTATCTCTCGAAAATTGGAAAAAAGAGACGGCATGAAAAGGATAAAAGGATGAAAAGACACAATCGTAGACGGAGAACCCAAGCTGCTCTATATCGTCTATGATTTGGTAAAAAGCGTTTTCTGGTACGAACATAAGCAAGTCAAGCCAGCCTTTGGAAAGAGACGCTTTATATTGAATCGCTTCACCGCCTTTTATCTCCATCAGCTGTCCATTTTCAAGAAGAATCATGGACCCGAGCCATTCTCCTTTTGTCCATCGGTCATTTTCTTTCAAACAGATCATAGAGCTTTGAAGACTTTCTGGCAGCATGATGTCCCCTTCTTCATCTTCAATGAGACAATGACCGTTTTCAATCAGTAAATACCCGTTACACCATTTTTGTCTATGATGCTGAAGATATTTCAATCGTTTCTCCAATGGCAAAAGCTCCTTTCCTCTTTCTTTTCTTACCAAATGATGCTTGTCCTATACATACGGAAAAAAGGACAAATCAACTATCAAGGAGACGATGCATAAACTAAGAAAGGCTGAATGAGAACACTTGATGAAAAACGGATGGGAGCTGATGATGATGTGTGGAATAACAGGCTGGGCAGACTTTAAAAAGCAGCTCATCCAACAGGATCATGTAATCAATCAAATGACAGATACATTATCTAAAAGAGGGCCAGATGATACAAATACGTGGAAAAGTGAGCATGTTCTTTTTGGGCATAAACGGTTAGCCGTTGTCGATGTAGAAGGCGGAAAGCAGCCAATGACATATACTCATCAAAACCATGCTTATACGGTTGTATACAATGGAGAGCTCTATAACACGGAGGATATAAGAAAAGAATTATTAAAAAGGGGGCATCGCTTCCTTGGACATTCTGATACAGAAGTTCTTCTTCACGCGTATACAGAATGGAAGGAAGAGTGTGTGACCCATTTTAATGGCATCTTTGCATTTGTCATCTGGGATAGTGAGCGTGAACTATTATTTGCAGGGAGAGACCGGCTCGGCGTCAAGCCATTTTTCTATACAGAACGTCATCATTCCTTTTTATTTGGTTCAGAGATCAAAGCACTGCTTGCTCACCCTGATATGAAAGCAAAAGTCGATCATGAGGGGTTATCGGAAATCTTTGGCTTAGGGCCGTCTAGAACACCAGGGCAAGGTGTTTTTAAAGGTGTGAAAGAGCTGAGACCTGCCCATGCCCTCACCTTTTCAAAAGATGGTCTGCGTGTGTGGAGGTACTGGAATGTCAAAAGCAAGCAGCATACAGACTCGCTTGATGACACTGCTCAGCACGTGAAGGAACTCTTTACAGATGCTGTCACAAGACAGCTTGTCTCAGACGTGCCAGTTTGTACGTTTTTATCTGGGGGCGTCGATTCTAGTGCCATTACGGCCATTGCCGCTAAGCACTTTGAAAAAATAGGGAAAGCACCACTTCATACGTATTCCATTGACTACGAAGGAAATGATCAATTCTTTGAGGCGAGTCAATTCCAGCCGAATGCTGACGGGCCGTGGATTGATCGAATGACCAAAGCGTTTCAAACGAATCATCACAGCTGTATCATTGGTCAAAAAGAGCTGGCTTTTTATTTGAAAGAAGCGGTTGAAGTGCGAGATTTACCGGGCATGGCAGATATTGATTCGTCGTTACTTTGGTTCTGCCGAGAAATAAAAAAGGATTTCGTTGTCGGCTTATCAGGTGAATGTGCGGATGAGATTTTTGGAGGCTATCCATGGTTTCACATGGCAAGCGAAACGAATGGATTTCCGTGGATGAGATCAACTGAATCCCGCATTCAGCTTCTTCAAGACTCATGGCAAAAGAAATTATCACTGAAGGAATATGCACAGAGTAAATATGAAGAAACCGTGGCAGAAACACCTCTTTTAGACGGGGAAACAGGAGTAGATAAAGCCCGGAGAGAACTTTTTTACTTAAATATGATTTGGTTTATGACAACGCTGCTTGATCGAAAAGATCGCATGAGCATGGGCGCGAGCCTTGAGGTGCGTGTGCCATTTGCAGATCATCGACTCGTTGAGTATGTATGGAATATTCCTTGGGAAATGAAAATGCATGGAAATCGTGAAAAAGGGGTTTTGAGAAAAGCATTAGAGGGAATTTTACCGAGTGAAGTGCTTTATCGCAAGAAGAGCCCTTATCCGAAAACACATCATCCAGCGTATACTCAGGCTGTAAAAGAGATGTTAACAGATTGCCTTGCGCAAAAGGATTCTGTGCTTCATGAATTTTTAAATCCACACCAATTGAAACAGCTGATTGAAACGGAAGGGGCTTCCTTTCAAGTTCCTTGGTATGGCCAGTTAATGAAAGGGCCTCAGCTCATCGCCCATCTGGCGCAGATTCATCATTGGTTTGAAACCTATCGCATTGATATAGAAGCGTAACAAAAGGTCGGCTTTCTTGCACTTGTTGAAAGAAAGCCGGCTTTTTTGCTACATAACATGAGACTTTTAGAGCACATCAAAAGTTGATCTAATTCTTCTAATTTGTATAATTAACTTAAAGTGAATTAATTTGGAGGAAATAGGATAATGAAAATCATTGTGATCGGAGCAGGACCAGGGGGACTTGCAGCAGCCATGATGCTGCAAAGCAAAGGACATGACGTTCATGTATACGAAAAACAGCCCTTTGTTGGCGGACGTAACTCTAAGTTTCAACTTGGTGATTTCACGTTTGATACAGGTCCTACCTTTCTCAGTATGATTCATATTGCAGAGGAGCTGTTCACCTTTGCTGGTAAAAATCTTTATGACTATATGGATGTCATTGAATTAAAAGAAATGTATAGATTAATCTTTCAAGACGAGAAGCTTGATATGATTCGAGATCGAGACGAAATGTACAAACGGTTAGAAGCCTTTGCATCTGGTGAAGGCGAGGGATATTTACGTTTTATGAACGATACAAAGCGAAAAATGGACCGCCTGACGCCAATTCTACAAAGTAAAATGGACCGTTTTCATCATTACTTGCGTCCGAAGGTTATTAGAGCGCTTCCACAGCTTTCATTAAATAAGAGCTTATACGATGTGCTGTCAGACTATTTCTCGAATGAATCAGTGAAATATGCATTTACATTCCAATCAAAATATTTAGGGATGTCACCTTGGGAATGCCCTGGCGCATTTTCAATCCTTTCGTTTATGGAGCATGACACAGGCGTTTTCCATCCGAAAGGCGGAGTGAACCAGCTGTCAGAAGCGATGGCAAAGGCAGCTGTTGAATCTGGCGCAACCATTCACCTGTCATCTGGAGTTGAAAAGCTGCTGACTGAAGGCAGGAAAGTGAAGGGGATTCGCTTAGAAACAGGGGAAGAAATCGAGGCGGATGAGGTGGTTGTAAATGGTGATTTTGCACACGTAATGACAAAGCTTGTAGAGCCGGGTCTCTTGAAGAAATATAGCGAGAAGAAACTGAAAAAGAAAAAGTTCTCATGCTCGACCTTTATGCTGTATTTAGGCTTAGATACGATATATGATGAGCCGCATCATACCATCGTTTTTTCCGATGACTATGCGAAGTTCGTCAAAGAGATTACGAAAACCTTTGAGCTGCCGGATGATCCGTCCATTTATATTCAAAATGCAAGTGTGACAGATGATTCGCTTGCGCCAAAAGGCAAATCAGCTCTTTATGTGCTTGCGCCAGTTGCGAATAATCAAAGCGGTATTGACTGGGAAGCGCATCAAGATGAATTTAGAGAGCTTGTGCTGGATACGTTGGAGCGGAAAACAGGCTTTAAAAATATTAGACAGCACATAGAAGTCGAGCGGATGATCACACCGAAGCATTGGGAGGAAGAGCTTTATGTGTATGAAGGTGCGACATTTAACCTTGGCCATCAGCTTACGCAGATGATGGTGCTAAGGCCGCATAATGAATTTGATGAATTGAAGCACTGCTGGCTTGTTGGTGGAGGAACGCACCCAGGAAGCGGTCTGCCGACCATTTTAGAATCAGCGCGTATTACGACAAATGCGATTCTTTCAAAAGAGAAGCATACGCACAAAAGAGTGCCACATCAAGAAAAGGGGAGCGCCTCATGAAAAAACATATATTAATTGCTGGCGGCGGTATTGGCGGAATGATCTCAGCACTTTATTTAAAAAAAGCTGGACATGATGTCACCCTTGTCGAAAAAAATGAACGGCTTGGCGGGAGACTTGCTTTTGTACGTGAGAAAGGATATAAAGTAGATGAAGGTCCGACCATTGTCCTACTTCCTGATATGTTAAAAGGAATTTTACATGAGATAGGAATTGACGAATCCTCACTTGATCTGCTGCAGCTAGACCCGCTGTACACGATTCAATACCAAGATGGCACTTCTTACACGAAGTATTCTGATATCCTGCGGCAGCTCGATGAAATCAGGCGTGTATTTCCAAAGGAAGAACAAGGATTTCTGAAATTTATGGAAGAAATGACGAATCGATTTCAAGAAGGGCAGCAAGCTTTTCTAGAAAAATCGTTTCATGAAAAACGCACCTTTTTTACAAAAGCAAACATGAAAATTTTAATGAAATTAAAAGCATATCGAACGGTTCAAAGCGCGCTAAAAAAATATTTCTCAGATGAACGCCTGAGAGATGCGTACGCACTTCAAACCCTCTATGTCGGAGGAAACCCGTATGAAGCGTCTGCTATTTATTCGCTAGTTTCATATAGTGAGCATGCCCATGGAATTTATTATTTAAAAGGCGGATATGCGAGTTTAGTAGATATATTGGAAAGACAGCTCCTAAAGATGGGGGTCGAAGTAAGACAAAATGAAGAAGTAGTGCAATTGGAATTTGAGGGGAAACGAGTGGTCAAAGCAAAAGTAAATGATGAAGACATAGCAGCGGATGCATTTGTGATAAACGGAGATTATCCAGCAGCGTTAAAACAGCTTGGTTTAGTTGAACAAGACCGGCGCAAATACGTTCCATCCTCCGGCTGCGTGATGGTGTATCTAGGGTTAAACAAGATATACCACGAAGCACCTGTTCATCAATTTTTTATGGGAGAACACTTTGATCAGCATATGAAAGACGTTTTTCAAACGAAAACGATCCCACAAGACCCGTCGTTTTATACATTTCATCCATCGATCATTGATCCATCACTTGCTCCAAAAGGCTGTAGTGTCCTATATATGCTGATTCCTGTACCGTCAGGAGATCACATCAACTGGGAAGAGGAGACAGACTTTGTCGATAAAATGGTGGAGCGTCTTGAAAAAAGAGGCTTTCCGCAATTGCGAGAGTCGATTGTCTGGAAAAAGGTCAGAACACCCAATGATTCAATGCGAGAAGGATTGTTTGAAGGCGGCAGCTTTGGACTTGCTCCTAATTTGTTTCAATCAGGTGTTTTTCGGCCGCAAGTGAAGGTTGCAGAGACAGACAATCTTTATGCGGTGGGCGCTTCAATTCATCCCGGCGGCGGGGTACCAATTGTGATGCAAAGTGCGAAGCTCATGGCTTCTGTATTGCTAAAAGATTTGAACGACAGAAAGGAAGTGAAGCTAAGTGGTTGATGTACAAACAGCTTTGAAAGTATGTGAAGAGACCATTCAAACACATTCAAAAACGTTTTACCGTGCCTTTTCCATGCTGCCTAAAAAGAAAAGACAGGCAGTTTGGGCTGTTTATTCCTTTTGCCGGAGAGCGGATGACATTGTAGATGAGTCCACTTCACCAAAAGAGGAACTGGCGTCTTTTCAGGAGGCGTTTGATCGTTTCTTACAGGGCGAAGTAGACCGTCATGATCCAATGTGGGTAGCGCTCGAGCATACATTTCAAGAGTTTCGTATGGATGAAGCCCCGTTCTTCGACCTGCTGCGAGGACAGGAGATGGATTTAGAGCAGCATAGATATGAAACGTTAGATGAACTGCTCATTTATTCCTATCATGTCGCAAGTACCGTTGGGTTGATGCTGCTTCCAATCATTGCACCACGTAAAAAAGAACAGCTAAAAGAAGCAGCGATTTCGCTGGGGATTGGCATGCAGCTGACCAATATTCTTCGTGATATTGGTGAGGATAAGGCGGAAAGAGACCGCATTTATTTACCAAAACAAGTCATGGATCAATTTGGGTATACAGAGCAAGAATTGCAAGAAGGCATCGTCAATCAAGCATTCCAGCATGTATGGGAATATATTGCCTTTGAGGCAGAGGCGTACTACGAGGAATTTTTTGACCACCTTCATGAATTTCCGCTTTATTCACGTATACCGGTGAAAGCGGCTGCTCACTTTTACAAGGCCATTTTAGATAAAACAAGAGAAAATGAATACCGCGTGTTTACAGAGCGTTCGTTTATTTCAACACAAGAAAAAGCACTTATTTTAGAAGATATGATGTAATGATAAGGACCGTTGTCAATCATCTGAAAGGACTGCACCCGCAGTCCTTTTTATGTGGAAGTAAAACGATATTCCGTCCATATCCTTGAACGCCACCGCCTATACATAAAGATGCCTCTTACCCACTCATCCACGATAAAAGAAATCCAAACCCCAACAAGGCCCATCTCAAGCTGAATGCCTAAAATATATGCGATCGGAAGCCCGATTCCCCACATTGAAATCATCGCCATATAGACTGGGAATTTCGCGTCACCAGCTGCCCGCAAGGAGTTGATGATGACCATATTAAAAGAACGTCCAGGCTCTAAAATGATCGTTAACAGAAGAAGCAGGCTGGCAATTTGAATGATTTCACTGTTGCTAGTGAAAAAAGCGAGTAAATGCGTCGATGATAAAGATAAAGCAGTGGAGGAAAGAAGTGATATAGCAATGGCCCAGTATAGGCTTTTCATGCATCTGCGATAGGCAGCGTCAAATTCTTTTGCCCCGATATGACGTCCGATTAAAATTTGGGTTCCTTGGCTAATGGCTGCGCCAAACAGCATAATGAACATCATGAAGTTCTGCGTATAGACTTTTGCGGCTAGTGCTTGTGTTCCCATAAATGTAATAAACAGCGTAATGATCATTTGAGAACCATTATAAGAAAGCTGCTCTCCAGCAGAAGGAATCCCAATTTTCAGCAGCCTTTTTAAATGCGTCTTCTGGATGTGAAACATTTTTTTCAGTGAAAACCTTAGCCCAATTCGGCGGCGAACAATCAAGATCATGGCGGTCAATCCAATGAACCGAGCAAATGATGTGGAAAAAGCAACACCCATTACGCCTAATACAGGGAAGCCAAACGGGCCGAAAATGACCAAATAATTACCGGCAACGTTTAACAAGTTCATTCCGATGGTGACATACATCGTGTCTTTCGTAAATCCGTAGCTTTTTAAAATAGCACTATAGGTCATAATGAGAGCCTGAATAAAGGAAAGCAGTCCGACAATCTGTAAAAAAATTGAGGCATCCGGCATTAGCTCGTGTGATAACCCCATCATATGCAGGATGGGAACAGCTAACACAAACATGAGGAGACTAATGACAAAGCTAATCAGGAAGTTGGTTCCTAGTGATACATAGGCAACTTGGGTCGCTTCCTGCTTGCGGCTCGCTCCTAAAAGCTGCGCAATCACAATCGTCGTACCTGTTGTAATAAAACTGAACATCACAATCAATAAATTTAGCAACTGGTTGCTGACACCGACTGCGGCTACACTGCTGTCAGCGTATTGACTGAGCATCAGTGTATCTGCACTGCCCATCAGCATATATAAAGAGATTTCGATAAAAATAGGCCACGTTAATGCAAATAATGAAGGGTGAGATTTCTCACTTTTGGCTTCAACCTGTGGAATTGGCAGTGCTTGAGGTTTCATCACATCGCCCTCCTTTCGTATAAATCCGATTTATAGTGTACCGTGCATTGACTATAATAAGAAGAGATCAAACCGAAACTTATTGGAGAAATCCGACTTCATAAGGGGATGAATATGAGTCCATTTATTACATTTACTGTACCGCCGTTTCCGGTTTATATTGCTTCAGGCAAAGGTGTATTTCATCAAGGAGAAAGACATATCTCTAGAATCTTCACTGTATTTGATCTTCTTTATGTCACAAAAGGTGAACTGTGGATAACAGAAGACGAGGTGCCCCATCACGTAAAAGAAGGAGAATACATCATATTATCACCGGGCCTGTCTCATGGCGGACATCTGCCATGCAAAGAAGAAACACTTTATGAGTGGCTGCATTTCTCAATTGATCCATTTGAGTTTACGGATCGGTCGAGAGAACACTGGCTTGATATGAAACAAAATCAAGCCACTTTCGAAAAAGCAGCAAGCTATGAATTTCGTCTGCCCCAAAAAGGAAAAGTGAAAGGAAGAAGTGTGTTAGAGAAGCATCTTTCAGCTATGAGGGCATTAAATGATGATGCGTCTGAGCTTCCGCTGAAAAAGCAGCTTCAATTTGAGGGAATGCTTATTCATTTGCAAAAGGAAGCATTTCATATTCCAAGTGCAAAGGAGACCGTCGCTTCAGAAGTGGTTCACTATCTTGAGCGTCATTTTACGCAAAAATTAAAAATGGAGAAGCTGGCAGAGGTTCTTCATTATCATCCTGATTACATGACAAGATGTATGCAAACTGTGTACGGAATGACTCCTAGTCAGTACATCAATCGTCTAAAAATGGAAAAAGCCAAAAGCATGCTTGCTTCAACAAATGAAAAAATAGCTTTCATTGCAGAACATGTAGGCATTGATGATCCTACATATTTTTCTAAGCTGTTTCGGCAAAATGAAGGCATGACGCCTATCCAATACCGTCATCTTGCAAAAAGAACAACAAAGTAAAGGAACGTGAACCGATGAATGGGAAAAAAGAGGAGCTTGTGAGCATACGTCCATTAGACGAAAGAGATTTAGAAGTGGTGTGGCATTTAAAATTTAAAGCACCTGATCAGTCCTATCGAAAGTGGAATGCACCTTATTTGATTGAACACGACATATCGCTTGCTGCATTTAAGAAACGATATGTACAGGATGAATCCACCCCGCCGAAACTATTTGGCATTGATGTAGGCGGCGAAATAAAGGGCACGGTGTCTTATTATTGGGAAAATGAACGCACACGCTGGCTTGAATGCGGAATCCTTATTTATGACTCACGCTTTTGGAATGGCGGCGTTGGAACGAAGGCGTTACATCTATGGGTAGATGAACTATTTTCGCAGATAGATATCCCGCGAATTGGTTTGACCACCTGGTCTGGAAATGAACGCATGATGCGCTGCGCAGAGAAATGCGGGTTTACCCTTGAGGGGAGACTGCGAAAGGTTCGTTACTACCAAGGAGAGTACTATGATTCGATGCGTTATGGGATGCTAAGAGAAGAATGGCAAAATCTTCCGTGTTATCTATCTAAATAATTTTTCTTATTATTAGGACAAAAGTATCGTATGATGGAATAAACTGAAAAAGAAGGGCGGCAGGTAAATGTGAGCTGGATTACAGGTTGGTTTGTATCCATTTTCGTTGCAATCTATCTATTCGTAGATGCACCAAAACATGGGAAAAATAAATGGCTATGGTCCATTTTAGGTCTTTTATTTGGGCTCTTTACACTTGGAATCTATCTCATTCAAACAGGAAGAAAAGGGTTGGGCTGGACAGTGCTGATTGTATCCATTCTCATCTATTCTATTTTTATCCTAGTCTATGTCTTTTACTTCATATTGCTGATCATTGGGTACTCAAACGCATAATTCAGAGACCGCATGTACATAAGGGGGAATTTGATCGTGAGAATCACGGGTTTATTTGTTTCACTTGCTGTTGCCATCTATTTATGGTTTGATGCGCCAAAGCATAACAAAGACAAATGGCTATGGGCCATCCTAGGTTTACTTTTTAGTACAATCGTTCTTGGCATCTATTTGATCAAAACAGAGAGGAAGGGGCTGGGCTGGACGATCCTCATTTTAACTATTTTATTTTATCTCATGCTGCTGATCTCTGTTTTGATCGGTATCATCCTTTTTTATCAGGTAAGTCCTTCATAATGAAGGGCTTTTTTAGCTGTTGAGCAGGTACACCTGCAAGGACAATCTGTGAATCCCGCCTTAATAAATATCACAATATGCCCCAATTTTTGCGTGCTTGCCCGCAATCAAGCGCCCCGTATGATTGATGCAAAGACATCAATCGGGATATCAAAGCCATGCGGCATCCCCTTCTTTTTATGTAAATACCTTTGACCCTTCCATATATCATCACCAAACCACCGTGGTCTTTTGTGATGAATGGCTAATGCTTTCTGATCCTGTACCAAGTAGTGGAGAAGATCCTGCTTCGTTAAAATCCTCGATTTATTTTAGAGAAATGATACCTCTATCACCATTTATACCAACATAGAAGTTCGCTATTTCTTTGCTTTTCTACATTCATTTCATCCAGCTTTCCTGTATAAAATAAGCATTCAGTGACGAATAGAACAAAAGAACCAGGAAAATTGATTTGTAATTTTTTTCAACAACCTTCAAGATGAAACGCTTTCTCTCCTTATGGCAGTAGATGTTTGTAAAAATGACACGAAATTACTCGTAAAAAAGAGAATGTGACATTCATATGCTTTTCGAATCATCTTTTTGAATACAATTGACTTTCATATTTGACATCCTCTAGTCTAGTAATTGAAAATGATAATCTTTATCAATTGGAGGAGTGTTTTATTATGTCCATCAAAACCGTTTCTAAAAATCAGAAGTTTTTAGAGCAGCAAAGTCAAAGAGAATCTAATGCAAGGTCTTACCCGAGACGGTTCCCATTAGCTATGCAAAAAGCCGAAGGCATGATCGTGACAGATGCGGATGGCAGAGAGTTTTATGACTGCCTGGCAGGTGCAGGAACACTTGCACTTGGTCACAATCATCCGGTTGTGATAGAAGCGATTGAACGTATGCTTCATGAAAAAAGACCATTGCATACGCTGGACATAACCTCAGAAATTAAAGAAGAATTTGTGAATGAGATTTTTTCTCACTTGCCAGAGGAGTTTGCGAAAAGAGCGAAAATTCAATTTTGTGGACCAACTGGTGGTGATGCTATAGAAGCAGCCATTAAATTAGTCAAGACAGCGACAGGGAATCGTTCCATTCTTTCATTCCATGGCGCTTATCATGGAGCGACACATGGCACGATGTCATTAAGCGGGAATTTGTCGCCAAAAGAAAGAGTGCAAGGGTTAATGCCAGATGTCCATTTCCTGCCTTATCCATATGAATACCGCTGCCCATTTGGTATTGGCGGTAAAGATTCGCACCGTATTTCCAGCTCTTATATCGAGCGTGTTTTAAATGATCCTGAAAGTGGGATTCTTTCGCCGGCAGGCATGATCTTTGAAGCTGTGCAAGGAGAGGGCGGCTCCATCCCGGCATCCATTGAATGGATCCAAGAAATGAGACGAATCACAAAAGAAAAAGGCATTCCGCTCATTATTGATGAGGTTCAATCAGGTATTGGACGAACAGGTAAGATGTTTGCCTTTGAACATGCAGGAATTGTGCCAGACGTCATTGTGCTGTCAAAAGCAATTGGGGGAAGCCTGCCGCTATCAGTTGTGATCTATGATAAAGACTTGGATCAATGGAATCCAGGTGCACACATTGGCACATTTAGAGGAAACCAAATGGCGATGGCAGCAGGAACCGCTACACTTAAATTTATAAAAGAAACCAATTTGCTTGATCATGTAGAAAAGATAGGTGAGCGTATGCGGGCTAGCTTAAAAGACATCCAAAAACAAGTACCTGCTCTCGGTGATGTACGAGGAAGAGGTCTAATGATTGGCGTTGAAGTCGTGAATACCGATGAGAAACAGGATGTGGACGGTAGTTATCCAGCGAATCCAGAGCTAGCCAGTCTCATTCAAAAGAATTGCTTCGATAAAGGCTTAATTGTGGAGACAGGAGGCCGCTTTGGAAGTGTGATTCGATTCTTACCGCCTTTGACCATGACGGAAGAACAGCTCGAAAAAGTCATCGCGATTTTTAAAGAGGCGGTTTACGATGCAGTCAACTAAGACTTCTGTTGATTCATTATTTATTAATCAAAGCCAGCTTGGGAGGGAGTCCTTCCAAGCGGCTCTTCATACATCAATCGACAGCTTAATGGACGAGTGGGAAAAAGACAAAGGACCTTACAGCGGAATATTGCCTGGGAAATTAGCGGCTAGTGTCGAATCGTTATTCCAGTTTCAACCGTCGGGAGAATCCATTGAATCTGTTTTTCGGGATATAAAAGAACACCTTTTGCCGCATTTGGTTGATGTATCACATCCTAAATGCTTGGCGCATCTACATTGCCCGCCTCTCATTCCTGCGCTTGCAGCAGAGGTGATGGTAAGTTCCTTTAACCAATCAATGGATTCCTTCGATCAAAGCGGCATCGCTTCTTTGGTTGAGGAGGAAATCCTAAAGTGGCTATGTGAAAAGTTTTCTTATGGAGAACGAGCAGATGGAACATTTACGAGCGGCGGAACTCAATCTAACTATATGGGACTGCTTTTGGCGAGAGATGCATTTTGTGAAAATACTTGGCATTGGAATGTTCAGCAGAAGGGCTTACCGGGCGAAGCTCACCGTATGCGCATCCTCTGCTCCAAGAATGCCCACTTCACTGTGAAAAAGTCAGCATCCCAGCTAGGTTTAGGTGAACAGGCAGTCGTGCTGGTAGAGACAGATGAGCATCACCGAATGGACCTAAATGATTTGAAGAAGAAGCTCGTTGAGTTAAAGGAGCAGGACCTGCTGCCTTTTGCTATAGTAGCGACTTGCGGGACAACTGATTTTGGCAGTATTGATCCGGTTCGTGACGTGTACGACATCGTCAAGCCATTCGGTCTGTGGATTCATGCAGATGCTGCATATGGCGGAGCACTTGTGTTAAGCGAAATCAATCGAGGTAAATTAGCCGGCATTGAACTTGCTGATTCGATCACGATCGACTTTCACAAACAATTTTATCAGCCGATCTCCTGCGGGGCATTTTTGCTAAAAGATAAAAGACATTTTGGTTTGATTGATTATCATGCAGATTATCTGAACCCAAAGGAAGATGAACTGGATGGAATCTTGCACCTCGTCAATAAATCTGTTCAAACAACTCGCCGGTTTGATGCACTGAAATTACTTCTTTCCCTTCGTCTGATTGGAGAAGAAGGGTTCGGCGGCATCATTGACCATACCATCCAATTTGCAAAGGATGTGGCTGTGCTTATTGAGCAAAATGATCATCTTCAAGTGATCAATCCTGAGCCGGAAATCAATGCGATCGTCTTTCGATTTATGGATGAGCATCACACAGATGACGTCAATAAGATCATTCATCGGACTTTATTCCAAACCGGTACTGCTGTTGTTGCAAAAACAGTGGTTGATGGTCAAACATGCTTGAAATTCACTTTGTTAAATCCGAGAACGACAATCACACATATTGAGGAAATCCTTTCTGACATCGTTGATATCGGGATCGCTCATATTCAATCCGGGAGGGTACTACGTTGAGTCAATATAAACAAATGGCTGAAAATGCAACCATGCAAAGCTTTTTAAATTGTTTTTTACGTGAAACAGGAATCGATCGTTCTGCAAAGAAAGAGACATACGAAGACGGTTCGCTTGTATTCGTAGCAAAACTAGCAAGGCAAGATCTTGAGCTTGTCATTCCGATCCGATATTTTTCGCCTGTCGGCCGTCATCTATTTGATTTTCCCGTTCGCTTTCGCCCGCAAGGCAGTAAGCAGGAGGGAACGGTTGTCGATTACACGACTCTTGTTGCTTTATGCTCAAAGGAACTTCTCATTGAATACGGTCGTACAGATGCAGAGGATGAGTTCATGCTTCGCATCATTTTAAGCTGCCGGAATATTGAACGATTCTTAAAGGAGAGAGAAAGTGATCGAGAGGCTCTTTCTCAAGCTGATTTTGAATATATCGAAGCGGAGCAGTCACTTCTCCTTGGACATTTAACGCATCCTACACCAAAGAGCAGACAAGGAATGACAGAAGAGGAGGAAGCCATTTATTCTCCTGAGCTGAAGGGTTCCTTCCAGCTTCATTACTTTAAAGCGCACCCTTCTATTGTGCTTCAGGATTCTTCTATTTCACAGTCTGCACAGAGCCTCATGCTTGAGGAGCTATTGCGCCAGATGCCAGAAGAAAAAGAGCGGCTGAATACCTTAACAGAAGGCGGAGAATATGTCCTCATTCCGATTCACCCCCTTCAAGTGAAAGTGGTCATGGAGAAAGCCTTCGTCAAGCGTTATATAGAGGACGGGAAGCTGGCTTATGTAGGGCCGCTAGGGTCTGAATACACAGCGACATCTTCCTTTAGAACCGTCTATCAAAAGGACTCTGCTTACATGCTCAAATTCTCTGTCCCTGTGAAGATTACGAACTCCTTGCGTGTCAACAAACAAAAGGAACTTGATCGCGGAGTTGAGATGTCTCGTATTTTAAAAACAGAATTAGGCGTTTCTTTATATGACAAATTCTCTGGATTCCGGGTGATTGAAGATCCTGCGTATTTATCCATTCAAGGAGACGAGGCGGAATCTGGCTTTGAGGTGGTCATTCGTCAAAATCCATTCTTGCATCATGAAAAAGGGGCAAGCTTAATTGCTGGGCTATGTCAGGATCATGCATATGGAGGAAAATCACGCCTGGCAGGAATCATTCATGAACTAGCAGACAGAGAAGGCAGATCAACAGAAGCGGTGAGCCGCGACTGGTTTAAACAATATTTAACCATTTCGTTAGAGCCGATGCTTTGGCTGTTTGAAACGTATGGTCTTGCCCTTGAAGCCCATCAGCAAAATGCTGTCGTGCAGCTAAAGGATGGTTATCCAGACACATTCTATTATCGTGACAACCAAGGCTACTATTATAGTGAATCGAAAAAGGACCAACTCGCAAGGCTTGTTCAAAATTTAAGCGTCAGAAGTGAAACCATTTGTGCAGATGATGTAGCCGTTGAGAGGTTGCGCTATTATTTCTTCTTTAATCATTTGTTTGGTCTCATTAACGGCTTTGGCACAGAAGGGCTGGCAAAGGAAGAAGACTTGCTGGCACTTGTTAGAGACACACTGCTTGCGCATGAAAAGACATATGGTGAATCTGACCTGACAAACAGTCTTCTCCGCTCAAAGGAATTGCCTTCAAAAGCGAATTTGCTCACGCGGTTTGAAGATATGGATGAACTGACAGGTTCTCTGGAAACGCAGTCCAGATACACGCCGGTCTTAAACCCACTCTTTTTGCATAAGGAGGCGCTGATTGGATGAGGGATCGTATTAGGTTCATTCGGGCTGAATATGAAAGGGACGTCCGCCTAGTCCATAAGTGGATGCAAGAAGATTACGTTCATCCGTTTTGGCATTTGAATATTCCGTTTCCTGCTTTTGAAAAGCATTTTTATCAGGCGATTCATGATCCTCATCAAACCCTTTATTTAGGAACGATTGACGGGACGCCGATGAGTTATTTTGAGGCATACAATGTGAAAGGCGATGTGATTGAATCGTACTATCAACCTTCCCCTCATGATCAAGGGATTCATCTGTTAATAGGGGAGCCAGATTATGTTGGAAAAGGATACGCTGCACCGCTCCTTCAGGCCATGACAGCTTTTCAATTTGAGCAGAACAAACGAACAGAAAAAATCGTTGCTGAGCCGGATATTCGGAACGAAAAGATGATCCATGTCTTTGAAAAGTGTGGATTCGAGCGTGTGAAACCAGTCAATTTACCAGATAAAACAGGACTTTTGATGTTTTGTGATCGAGATCGATTTGAAAGGAAGTATAACCATGACGCGGTTCAACAAGCAAACTAATGTAGTGGATGTCATTGGAATTGGCATTGGACCATTTAACCTAGGGCTTGCTGCATTATCTGAAGAAGTAAAGGAAATTGATGCGCTGTTTTTTGAAAGAAGTGAAGCCTTTCACTGGCACCCAGGTATGCTCATTGAAGGGACGACACTTCAAGTCCCATTTTTAGCGGACCTTGTCAGCATGGCAGATGTGAAAAGTAAATATAGCTTTCTCAACTATTTGCAGGAGCAAAACCGGTTATATTCATTTTACTTCCTAGAGGACTTCCACATCCCGCGCAAGGAATATAGTCATTATTGCCGCTGGGTCGCTGAACAATTAGACTCTTGCCGTTTTGGGATGAATGTCGAATCTGTCTCATTGACCGAGAAGGCAGGCGAAAAGCGATATGAAGTGCATGTCCGTCATGTGAAAGATCAAACCGTAGAGGTGTTTGAAAGTAAGCATCTCGTTTTAGGAATCGGTACGCAGCCAGCGATACCAGCATCTCTCCAGCCAGCTTTAGGAGACAAAGTGTTTCACTCAGCTGAGTATTTGAAACGAAAGAAAGAAGGCTGTTTCAAAGGAAAGTCTGTAACGGTCATTGGTTCTGGTCAAAGTGCGGCAGAAGTATTCTATGATATTTTGTCAGATGATGAGGCAAAGGATATTCACTGGTTTACACGGTCTAAAGGATTTTTCCCAATGGAATATTCAAACCTTGGTCTCGAGTATTTTTCTCCAGATTATATTGATTTCTTTTATGAGCTTCCGCAAACAAAAAAAGATGCGCTATTAAAACAGCAAGACTTGCTGTATAAAGGCATCAGCTCTGCGATGATCCGTGATATTTATCACCTGCTTTATGAACGTTCTGCTTGTGGAAAGCAGCTGAACACAGTGCTGCAAGCGATGACAGAGATCAATTTAATTGAGGAAACAGAGGATGGCTTATCACTTTCTTGCTCTCAATGGGTGAAAGAGGAATCCTTTACACATGAAACAGATATTGTCGTCTTGGCAACTGGCTATCAATCGGTATTACCACCGTTTATCCAGCCGATTTCTCATCATATTCAGTGGGATGATCAAGGACGTTTCCAAGTCGAACGTGAATATCGTTTGAAAACAAACACAATGGGTGAAAATGATATTTTTGTGCAAAATGCAGAGCTTCACACACACGGGGTCGGTGCACCAGATTTAGGGCTCGGGGCGTACCGAAACAGTGTCATAATCAATGAACTTGCTCGTCAAACGGTGTATCCACTTTATCAAAAGCACGTCTTCCAGACATTTGGTATACACAAGAACGTAAACACATTTGAAGAAATCAAAGGTTAAGGAGGATGAACCGATGAGTGTACAAGATGAATTGAAAAAAGCGGTGAATCCTGCTGCTTGGAAAAAAGCAAACAAGCGAATGGTGGCAAAAATGCTGTCTGAATACATGTATGAGGACATGCTTCATCCCGTTCAGCTAGACCAAAAGGATGGCATCGCCCAATATGAATTAATCATTCACGAACATAAAAAATATCGCTATCTCGCAAAACCTCGTTTGTTTGATAGTTATGATACGATTGCTGAATCGGTCGAGTGCTGTCAAGATGGAAAATGGACAAAGGATGTCAGTGCCATTGTGTTTTTACTAGACATCCAACCAATCATTCCAATGTCTTCTGACACAACTGGCCATCTGATCAAAGAGCTTCATCATACCTTGTTAGCAGATGTTCATTTGCTGTCGAAAAAGGCACTTCGTGCAGATGAACTAACAGATACAGATTATGCATGGATTGAAGGCGAAATGACGGGTCATCCTTGGATTGTGTATAACAAAGGGCGCATTGGGTTCAGCTACGATGATTACTTAGCCTATGCACCTGAAAGGCAAGAAAGTGTGCAGCTGTCTTGGATTGCTGTTCACAGGGAGCTTGCTACATTCCATGCGGTCGATCATGAAAACTATGAACAAGTGATTGCCAAAGAATTAGATGAAGTCACGATTCGTCAATTTCACCGTGTGTTAAAAGATGAAGGGCTGAATGCAGCTGATTATTATATGATGCCTGTTCATAAGTGGCAGTGGACTCATATGATCATTCAGCATTTCCCTGAAGATTTGGCTATGCGCCGCATCGTGTATGTAGGAGAAGGGCTGGATCAATATATCCCGCAGCAGTCTATTAGAACCTTTACCAACATTTCAAATAAAGGCAAGCATCATATTAAACTACCAATGAGTATTTTAAACACACTTGTATACAGGGGGCTCCCATCAGAGCGTACAGTCATCGCCCCTCGTATTACAGCGCATATTAAAGGAATCGCCGATCAAGACGCCTTTTTATCTGACGAGTGCCGCGTGATTTTACCAGGAGAGAATGCCAGTATCAATGTCGATCATCCATACTACAGCAAGCTGCCTGGTGCGCCGTATCAATACCTTGAAATGTTGGGTGTGATTTTTAGAGAAAGCATTTATACGTATTTAGATGAAGGGGAGAGCCCTGTCACTCTTGCGGCACTCACTTATGAGGATCATGAAGGTGAGCCTTATATTAAACAGCTCATTGAAAAATCGGGTCTTTCCGCAAAAGAATGGATGGCGTCATTCTTCCATGTCATCATGCCGCCGCTTCTGCACTTTATGTATCAATACGGAACGGTCTTTTCACCGCACGGGCAAAATACGATTCTCGTGTTAAAAGACCACAAGCCGCATCGTTTGGCGATCAAAGATTTTGTGGATGATGTAAACATTAGTGATCAGCCGCTGCCTGAATTAGCTTCATTAGAAGATGATTTAAAAGAAGTGCTGCGAAGTGAGCCGCCGGAAGGTCTTGTGCAATTTATCTTTACGGGACTGTTTATTTGCAATCTTCGTTACGTGTCAAACGTGTTAGAGAATCACGATCTGTTAGATGAAACGACTCTTTGGCGCTTGCTTGCAGAAGAAATTCAGCAGTATCAAAAGCAATTCCCGCAGCTAAAAGATCGTTTTGCCTTATTTGATCTCTTCCAGCCTCAGCTGACAAAGCTTTGCTTAAACCGTAATCGCATGATTGATTATGGCTATGGAGATGGAGATGACCGGCCGCATGCGTCAGAGCATGGAAAGGTCACGAATGCACTTGCTCAAGTTCTTTCATCCGTAGGCGGGAAGTAAAAAAGAAAAGCTGTAGACATCATGTGTCTACAGCTTTTTGTTTTTTAAGAAAATGCTTGTGAGGCCAGAAAATAAAGAAGCGCAGGATCGTTCTGCTTTTCGTTTCCGCGAATCATCATAAAATGCGCTACGTTCGTTTTTGTAAATCCTGCTGCAACAAGTGATGCATGCAGGCGTTCAGCCGTTTCTTCCTGCATATCTAAACGAAAGGCGCCAGAATCAGTCGAGATGAGCGATTGGATGAGTGAAAGGGCCGTTTGTTCATCGTTTGCGGCAAGCGGGCCAATCATCAGATTAGCAGGAGTTTTAACGCCAAACGCAAATCCGGTGATGTCGTGATGTTCATTCTGTGCAATCAGCCGGAACGCTGATCGTTCCATTCGCTTCTTTAAAAAGCTGGCTCGATTGGTGCCTGCGCCTTTCTCGTCAAGTGCTTCAATGGCCGGAAGGTGCGTTTCATCTGCTGGAGCAAGATGAATTTTCTCTGACACGTGAAGTGCGGAAGGGTTCGTTTTTTGTGCTTTGTATGTATGAATGTAGCCGGCTGTGTGAAAGCCGATCTTTTCATAAACGGGCCGTCCCTGTACAGTCGCTGTTAAAACGACTGGGACACTGTGGTGGCTTTGATGAAGCAAGGTGTCAATCATTTGACGTGCAAGACCTAAGCCGCGATATGTCTCCGATACAATGACAGCCCCAATTGATGCCACTCTGTCATATTGGAAAAGTCCAGCGCATGAGATCACTTGTCCGTCCGTTGTTGTAAAACCTGTAAAGTATCCATTTGTTAAAAGAGATGTGAGTTCTTCTGCATCGTAATCAGGCCAGTCTACCTCTTTTGACAATGCAATTAGGTCAGGTATGTCATCA
This sequence comes from Bacillus xiamenensis, assembly GCF_001857925.1. NCBI lineage: Bacteria > Bacillati > Bacillota > Bacilli > Caryophanales > Bacillaceae > Bacillus > Bacillus xiamenensis. The sequence goes on along the minus strand of NZ_CP017786.1, from coordinate 554,504 downwards.
AGTGTTAAAGATCGTTGCATAACGTTTGCCAATACACGCAACTCCTTCTTAGCTGAATTTGTCTATATGTATCGTACCATATGAAAGCATAAGAAAAAGGAAAAGGGGGTCCTTTTCCTTTCGGATTGTTTAGTAATTGAGGTCACGGTTGTATTCATACTCAAAGGTGAGCTGCAAGTTTTTAATTGAGACAACGCCCACTTTGATTAACCGTCCACCGATCAGCTGAGGTATCTCTATTGCATTGAAAGAAACAAAAAATCGGTCTTTTGCTGGTACTTCACTTGTTTTATAAGAAGAGATATCTACTTTTTGACCATTCCAAGGTACGTTCACTGTCCCGCCTTTTAAGGAAGAAACGGTAAAGACATAATTGTGTGCGTTTGTACTGCCCTTTTCAGCTTCTAATGAAAGGCCAGTGACAACGGCATCCTGCGGCAAGCTGCTTAAATCAAAAGAAGAATTTGGAGAACCGGCTTCATTGAAGCTGTTCAGTGTAGCAGGTGATCCATATCGTTTCGTTGTGCCTTTTTCAATGCTTTTATCAAACACAATACGATACATCTTGTCATCTTCATTTAATAATCGTTTTGGTTTGACGGCTAAGTAGTAGTCAGTACTGGCGGTAATTTTCGGCATATGGATGATTTCGTTTTGGTTGTTTGTCCGCACAGAGGAAGACACGAGTGTCCCGCTTTGATTGTAAAGGTAAAGATCGAAATCATTTCCAGCTTTCACATTCACGAGTTTAATCGAAAAACGGCCGTCTGCGCCATCGAATTTAGAGCTGGTGAACCGATAAAAATCAATGTCATCCATAGAAGAGATACTGCCCTCGTGATATAAGTATGTTTTGTTTAGATGAAGAGAATGCTGTAAGAATTGAGCTTTTTCCATCGTATCATTGTTTGCATAATCACTGTCTGGATAAAGGTGCTCCAATTCTTCCGTATAATATTTTGTTTGTTTCGTAGAAGCTTCACTCGCTTGTGCAGGTGACGGAAAGAGAGGTGCAGTGATCAAGAGACCTGTAAGCAGTAAAACCCCGATTTTCTTTTTGAACATGACAAACATCTCCTTTTAAGTAAATAACTTTCATTTATAATATCGGTAAAAAAGAGTAAATTTGCATATTTATGCCACTTTTTATTTTAAAAAAGAACCTCCAATCAAGGAGGATCTTCTTTAATGAACGTTAAAATATCGAGCTTCAGGATGAGAAACAACAATTGCTGAAACGGATGCTTCGGGCTCCATCATGAAGCCTTCTGTGAGATGAATGCCGATTTTTTCTGGCTGGAGCAGGTTAAACAGCTTTTCTTGGTCTTCTAGATTTGGACACGCTGGATAGCCAAAGGAATAACGCTGCCCTTGATATTTGGCCTGGAATCGTTTCTCCATGGTGAAATCAACTGGGTCAGGAAAGCCCCATTTGTCACGAATTACTTGGTGCGTTCTTTCAGCTAATCCTTCTGCAAGCTCAAGCGCTAGAGCTTGGACAGCATGCATTTTTAAATAATCACCTTCTTGTTTAAATTGCTGTGCAACCTCACGAATGCGGGCACCAGCTGTGACGGCAAATAAGGCGATATAATCTTTCTCGTTTTCTTCGCTTTTCCGTACATAGTCCGAAATGGAGCGGTATGGGAGTTTCTCCTGTCTTGGAAATTGAAATGTTTCGATGATGCGGTCAGGCGCTTCAGGATCATAAATATGCAGATCATTTCCATTTGAACTGGCAGGGAAGAATTGATAAACAAATGCAGGTGCAAACCAGTTCTTCTCTCTTCCTTCCTGAAGGAGATCTGTGACAAGCTGTTTTAACTCTAGTGCTTTAGGGTGTTGTTCAGCCAATAATTTTTTGACCTTTCCTTTTAACCCGAGATGATGACCAATCAGCATTTGCTCATTTACATAGGGCATGATATGGTGCAAATCAATGTCCCGCACATAATGGCGTTTTGTATTTTCTGGCGTGAAAATGGGCGCCTCCGGAAGTGCCGCTCGTTTTTCGAGTAATTCAATCACAGCTTTCGGCTGCTTCACTTCTTTCTCCTTGCTCAATTCTTCTTGCTCTGCTGAAGGCTTTGTTTGAAATTGAAGCGGATTCGCTTGTAACTCATTGGCTAATGACAGGCCGTCCATTGCATCTTTTGCATAAAGAACAGGTCCGTCATAATGAGGCGAAATTTTCATCTTCGTAAATTTCCGTGAAAGCGCCGCGCCGCCCACTAAAATGGGAACGGAGATGTTCGCTTTTTGTAAATCTTGAGCAGTCAGGACCATTTGCTGTGCTGATTTGACAAGTAAACCTGATAATCCAATCATATCTGGTTTTTCCTTCTCCACAGACTCAATCAAAGTTTGAGGGGTTACTTTGATTCCGAGGTCGACCACTTGAAAGCCATTATTGCTCAATATGATGTCGACAAGGTTTTTCCCAATATCATGGACATCTCCTTTGACGGTGGCGAGGAGTATCTTTCCTTTACCGCTTGCATGCTGCTTTTCCATATATTGCTCAAGATATGAAACAGATGCTTTCATGACCTCTGCCGATTGCAGCACTTCAGCCACAATCAATTCGTTTTGGTTAAAAAGACGTCCAACCTCTGCCATCCCCTGCATTAATGGACCATTGATGATCTGAAGAGGTGATTCGAATTTTTCCAAAGCAAGGGCGAGATCATCAATCAGTCCTTCTTTCGTTCCTTCAATGACATAGAGCGCCAGCCTTTCATCAAGCGATAAGGAGATCTTTGGCTTTTTCTCCGTTTTCTTTTTCCCGCGATAAAATTGTGTGAATTCGGCAAGTGTTTGATCGTTTGTTTGATAAAGTAATGTTTCAGCCAGCTTGATTTCTTCCTTTGGAATCGAAGCGAAGCGTTCAAGCTTTTCAGTATTCACAATCGCATAATCAAGTCCTGCTTGGACGCAGTGATACAAATAGACGGCATTTAGAATTTCTCTGCCAACAGGCGGGAGTCCAAATGACACGTTACTGATGCCTAAAATGGTGAGGCACTCTGGCAGTCTTTCTTTGATTAGTTGAATGCCTTTAATCGTTTCCTCAGCAGCACCGATATACTGCTCATCTCCAGTACCTACTGGAAAGACAAGGGGATCAAAAATGATGTCACTTGCAGGAATTCCATATTTCTTTGTTAGCAGATCATGGGACCGTACGGCAATCTCAAGTTTTCGTTCTGCTGTCACGGCCATCCCTGTTTCATCAATCGTTCCAACAACCAGTGCACCGCCATATAGTTTCACAAGCGGAAGAATCTCTTCAAAGCGCTCTTCACCATCCTCTAAATTAACAGAATTGATAATGGCTTTCCCTTGAGAATATGTGAGGGCTTTTTCGATCACGTGTTTATCCGTTGAATCAATGACAAAAGGGGCTTTGACTTTTTTCATGGCCTCTTTTAAAAAGCCTTCCATGTCTTCTGCCTCATCACGATCTGGATCTGCTAGACACACATCAATGACATGTGCACCATTTTTCACCTGAGCACGAGCAATTTCTGACGCCTCTTCGAACTTTTGTTCCGCAATGAGTCGTTTGAATTTACGTGAACCGATGACATTTGTTCGCTCTCCAACAAAGAGCGGACGCATCGCTTCTTCATAAATGAGAGGCTCAATTCCTGATACAGTATGCGGTGACGACTCATGTGTCATGCTGCGGGGCTGGAGCGAACGTACTTCGTCTGATAGTGCTTGGATGTGTGCAGGTGTTGTGCCGCAGCAGCCGCCGACGATATTTAACCAACCTTCCTTGGCAAAAGCGGCGATTTTTTTAGCAAGAGAAGCAGGGGATTCGTGATATTGTCCTTCTTCATCAGGGAGACCAGCATTTGGATAGCAGCTGACAGCCGATTTTGCGATGGAGGAGAGTGTGCGGATATGGTCTGTCATAAACTCTGGACCAGTTGCACAGTTTAAGCCAACGCTGATTGGTTTCATATGTTCAAGTGAGATATAAAAGGCTTCAATATCTTGGCCGGCAAGGGTTGTGCCCATTGGTTCAATCGTTCCTGACACCATTAGTGGTAATTGAATGCCAGTAGCATGAAAGGCTTCCTGAATGCCTTTGAATCCAGCTTTTACATTGAGCATATCTTGACTTGTTTCTAAAAGAAGAGCATCACATTTCCCATCAATCAGGGCGCGTGCCTGTTCTTCATAGTTTGCGACGAGCTCTTCAAACGATGTGCCGCCTGTTACGGATAATGTTTTTGTTGTGGGTCCCATTGCGCCTACAACAAAACGCGGCCACTCCGGTGTGGACAAACGGTCTGCCTCGCGCTTTGCCAATTGAGCAGCCTTTATGTTGAGTTCATAGGCGAGATGACCAAGGCCATATTCATCGAGAACAAGCTTCGTCGCGCCGAATGTATTCGTTTCGATTAAATCTGCACTGGCCTCAAGATATTGCCGGTGGATCGATGAGATCAGATGAGGGGCTGTGACATTCAAATATTCGTTACAGCCCTCATACTCTTCTCCGCCAAAGTCATCTGCTGTGAGATCGGCGTTTTGAATCATTGTGCCCATTGCACCATCAAGGACGAGGATGCGTTTCTGGAGCTGTTCAGTGATAGTTGACATGTGCGTTTGTCTCCTTTTCTTTCTGATGAATGTAAGTTGTGAGTTCTGCTGTTAAATCTGATCGAAGGAAAGGGGTAATTAAATAGATGCCATTAAACAATTCACAGGCTGTATCTAATAAAGACCGAGCAATCGCTAAGCCTTCAGTTCGCTGCTTTTCTTTATCTTCGCCTGCCTTCGCCATAATCTCACGAATCGAGTCAGACAATTTGATGCCCGGAATCTCATGATGAATAAACTCTGCATTTCGGCTGCTTGTCAGCGGCATAATGCCGATATAAATCGGTTTATCCAAATGACGGCTTTCCTCATGAATTTTCACAAGCTGTTCTTCAGAATAAACAGGCTGTGAAATGAAATAATCAGCACCGTATTCTATTTTTTTCTCAAGACGTTTGACCGCCTTATCAATATGACGGACATTCGGGTTAAATGCGCCAGCCACTGAAAAATTGGTCTTTTTGCCGAGCGGCTTTCCAGAAAAAGAAAGTCCTTCGTTAAATTGTTTGATCAGACGAATCAAATCAAAGGAGGTTAAATCATAAACAGATGTTGCCCCCGGGAAGTCACCGATTTTAGATGGATCGCCTGTAATGGCTAATATATCGGTTAGACCGAGTGTATCAAGTCCCATCAAATGGGATTGAAGTCCAATCAAATTACGATCACGGCACGTGATATGGACAAGTGAACGCATATCAAGCTGCTGTTTCAATAAAGCGCCACAAGCGACATTGCTAATACGGGGCGTAGCAAGAGAATTATCAGCCAGCGTGAGGGCATCAATGCCCACACTTTTTAATTCGTTCGCTGCAACAAGGAATTTTTCAAAGTTGAGCTTTTTCGGCGGGTCCAGCTCGACGATAATTGATCGTTTTTTCACAGCCAGCTCATCAAGTCCAGGCTCTGTGCGCTGGTCTTGGATCGAAATCATTTCTTCTTTTAACACTTTCACTTCTTTTTCGGTGATCGGTGCTAAATCTTTGACCGCTTCAGCCATGGCGCTAATATGCTGAGGCATTGTTCCGCAACAGCCGCCGATGATTCGTGCACCCTGATTTCTAAACTCAAGTGCACTTTTTCTGAAATAATCATTATCTGTATCATAGACGAGTCTGCCTTCCTCAAAGGAGGGAAGACTGCTATTAGGATAGACAGATAAATACGAATTTTCCAAAATTGGAACGCCTTCGAGTGCCTGAATCATATGATAAGGGCCCAGCCTGCAATTAATACCGACGACATCAGCGCCTAGTGCGGATAATTCGGATAAACCGTCTTTTAGCGGTGTGCCGTCCTGCAGAACACCTTGCTCATGCATGGAGACATTCATAACAATTGGGAGAGCCGTTTCTTTGCGTGCAATTTGGAGAACAGCTTTTGCTTCTTCAATGTCGTAATACGTTTCTAGCAATAATCCGTCAGGCTGTTCATTTAAGAGGATGTACAGCTGCTCTCTAAAGCTCCGTTTAATCTCGTCTAAAGAGTAGGCGTTTTTGTTAAATGTTCGGATACCGCCAATCGTTCCGAGGACATAAGCTGAGCCGGCGGCTGCTTTTGCAATTTGTACCGCTTTTGTATTGATGCGTTTTGTTTCTTCTTCTAGGCCGTAGCGGGATAGTTTAATATAATTCGCGCCGTATGTGTTCGTTTGAATGATGTCCGCCCCAGCCTGCACATACGCCTCATGTACTCTTTTCACTTCATCTTCTTTCGATAAATTTAATTCTTCAAAGCAGCGGTCGATGCCGTAAGAGTATAAAAGTGTTCCCATTGCACCGTCAGCAATTAATACGCGGTTTTGTAAGTCTTGTAATAGGCCCATTGGTTTCCTCCTTATTTTTATGTAACAAAAAAAGCCTTCTGATAAGAAGAAGACTTTTTGGTTTTATTGAAATTCTTCTTCTCATCTACCAAGCAGTTGCTTGCTGGATTTAGCACCTTGGTCATAGAAACATACATTTCTACTACACCGGTTGCTGAGGCTTCACAGGGCCAGTCCCTCTGCCTCTCTTGATAAGAAAGCGATATGAACATGTCAATGAGTTGAGCTTCCATCAACTGTATCGAAAAAATAGGAAATAATCAATGGGAAATTTAAAATTTATCGAAAATTTATAAATTGGACATCAATCGGCAAATCAGCTTTGCGTATGAGAGACATGACCTCTTGTAAATCATCTTTATTTTTCCCTGTTACACGCACTTGGTCATCCTGAAATTGAGATTTCACTTTGATGCCGGACTGCTTAATCAATGCATTGATTTTTTTTGCATTGTCTTTATCAATCCCGCTAATCAGCTTTGCCCGCTGGCGTACGGTTCCCCCTAGGGCGTGTTCGGTTTTTCCGTAGTCGATGTTTTTAGTCGGGACATTGCTTTTAATCAGCTTGGTCACTAGTACATCTTTTAGCTGCTCAAGCTTGAAATCATCATCAGAGATGAGAACGAGCTCTTCTTTTTCTAACGAAATATCACTTTTACTTCCTTTAAAATCATACCGGTTTTTAATTTCTTTCAGCGCTGCTTGAATGGCGTTTTGCACCTCTGGCAGCTCCACCTTTGATACAATATCAAATGAACTTTCTTTTGCCATCACACATGACCTCCAAGTATGGGATATTGCGTCTATCTTATCATGCCAATAGGGGAAGAAGAAACTTTATCGAATAGCGTTCAGCTGTATTGCGGTATAAATTAAGTGCAGTTTGTCCACTTTAGCTAACAGAACTAGAGATGTTCATGTTGACAGAAGTATAGTAGAATAAAGTGAATCAAAAGATGAACGAACGCTCTTTTAAGGGCAGATAGGAAGGAAGAGAACATGAGACCAGGTGAGCAATTGACCTTGCAAATAGAGAACGAGATGGAATACGGCTACTTTTTAACAGATGGCGAGGATTCTGTCCTCCTGCACCGCAGTGAAATGACAGAGGATATCGAAGATCGTGATGAAGTAGAGGTCTACTTATATGTAGATCATGAGGAAAGACTGGCAGCTACGATGAAAATTCCTACAATTAATGCCCATACATATGGCTGGGTAGAAGTTGTAGACGTGGTGGAAGATATGGGGGCATTTGTCGATGTAGGACTGTCAAAGGATGCACTTGTTGCAACTGAACACCTTCCGCCTTTTGAGGAAGCGTGGCCGAAAAAAGGAGACAAACTATATTGTATGCTGAAAGTGACAAGCTACGGTAGAATGTTCGCAAAGCCAGCCACTGAAGACGTGATCAGCGAATTGTTTACTGAGGCGCCAGATACCTTAATGAACAAAGAGATCACTGGAACGATTTATCGCTTAATTGCAACAGGTTCCTTCATGCTGACAGATACAGGGATAAGAGGGTTTATCCACCGCACTGAGCGGAAAGAAGAGCCAAGATTAGGATCGACCGTTACGGGGCGCGTGATTGCAGTGAAAGAGGACGGGACTGTCAATGTGTCACTGCTTCCTAGAAAGCAGGATGCATTATCTGCTGATGCAGAAGAAATTTTGACCTATATGAGAACAAGAAATGGTGCAATGCCTTATTGGGATAAAAGTGACCCAGAAGATATTCGTGAAAGATTCCAAATGAGTAAGGCAGCCTTTAAACGAGCATTAGGACATCTGATGAAAAATGACCAAGTTTACCAAAAAGAAGGCTGGACATATGAGAAAAAGTGAGCAATTGCTCGCTTTTTTTATTTTTGTCATAAATAATGGGTTTTTTCAGTGAAAAAAGTCATAAAAAAAGTTGAAAAACCTTCACTTGATCATTGAAACAAAGCCTATCAAATCCGATAAGAAAGGGGTAAGGATGATAAAAGGAGTGTGTGTTTGGATGAAAGTGAAGATTTCATTACTTCTGATGGCAGCCATGATCATGGTACTTGCCTCATGTAGCAATCAACAGGGAGGACCACCACAATCAAATGCGAAGCAGATTGGCGTCATGCTGACAGACGATGGTCTTGGTGATCAATCATTTAACGATTCATCATTTAAAGGGTTAGAAAAAGCACGTGACGAGCTTGGCATTGAATTTGATTATAGAGAAATTGCAGAAACCAAAACATATGAAAAAGGGCTAACAGAGCTTGTGAAAGATGGAAATGACCTGATCATTGGTGTAGGGTTCAGTATGCAAGAAGACCTAGAAAAGGTAGCAAAAAAATATCCGAAAAAGCAATTTTTGCTCATTGATGCTGTGTCTGATCTGAAAAATGTCACATCAGTGACCTTTAAAGAAGAGCAGGGCAGCTATTTAGCGGGAGCACTTGCTGCTATGACGACAAAAAGTGATGTCATTGGGTTCGTTGGCGGCGTCGATGCAGATGTGATCCACCGGTTTGAAAAAGGATATCAAAAAGGCGCAAAATCTGTGAATCCAAACATCAAGATCTTAACCACCTATGCCGGCACATTTAGTGATGCAGACAAAGGCAGTAAAATAGCAAAAGAAATGATCAATAAGAAAGCAGACGTTTTATATGCAGCAGCCGGCTTTACGGGTGTTGGTGTATTAAAAGAAGCGCAAACGCAAGGCAAATATGCAATTGGCGTAGACAGCGATCAATACTATACGGCTGAAAAAGCCGTTATTTCATCTATGGTCAAAAAAGTCGATGAAGTGGTTTATCAATTCAGCGAACAGCTCGTCAAAAGTAGCAAAATCAAAAGCGGTCATATCGTGTATGATTTAAGCAATGACGGAATTGATATGGCAAGAATCCGGGTGCTCAAAGATGCTGAGAAATTGACCAAAAAATTAAATAGACTGAAGCAGACGCTTTTGAAAGATGAGGGGGCAGCATCATGAGCTTACGCATCAAAATTTTGCTCAACGCACTCATTTCACTTCTTTTAGCGGTTGGCATTATCGCCTATATTATTGTGAGCATGACAAAGATCCAATCATCAAACGAAACAGAAGTACAAACCTTACTCAACGTACAAAAAACGAAGGCCAGCTTTGAAAGTGTTGAACAGGCCATGACCAATTATTCCATGACTCTTTCAGATGAACAGCTAGAGGTCGTTCAAAGTGATATTTCTGCAGCAAAAAAACAACTGAAAGCATTAAACAAAAATGCAGGAAATATGAGAAAAGAAGTCTTAACAAGGCTCGCTTCAAAGTTTGATACATGGACAAAAGAAGCAAACAGTGCCATTAGTGAAAAAAATGCTTCAGATGCAAGACGTGTGGCTGCAAGAATTAATGGTGTCTTAAACGACGTGCATACGATGAATAAACGAGCACAAGAAGCGTATGAACAAAACCTTAAGAATGCAGCAGCCAATGTGCAGTGGATCATCACAAGCGCATTTGTCGCAGCCCTCACGCTGATTGTCATCGCTGTCTTTTTAAATATTGTGTTAACGAGAGCCATTGTGACGCCAATCAAATCACTGTCTTACCGGGCGAAGCAGATCGCAGAAGGGAACCTCGCTGTGGAGCGGACGAACATCAAGCGTAAAGATGAAATCGGCGATTTAAATGAGTCGTTCAATCAAATGACTGATCAGCTGATTAGCTTGATTCAAGAAATCAGCCAAGTCTCAAAGCAAGTGGAGACATTCTCGATTCAGCTAGATGATGAAAACAAAAAGCTCATGGAATCTGCCAATCAAGTGTCTGTATCGACAGACGAAATGGCAAATGGTTCACAAGCGATTTCAGAGGATCTTCAGCATGGCGTTAGCTTGATTGAGAAAATGGACCATCATGGACGTAAAAACTCCGAAAGATCTCACACGGTCATCCGTAGTACAGAGGACGCCATTAAAGCAGTGGAAAGCGGGAAGCACACGTTAACAGAAACAACAGCAGCAATTGAAAAAAATACACGTGCAACAAGACAAATCGAACAGTCAGCAGGAGAATTCACACAATACGCAAGCGGAATCTCCGCAATGGCCAAAACGGTGTCTGACATTGCGGACCAGACCAACCTGCTCTCGCTCAATGCGGCCATTGAAGCGGCAAGAGCAGGCGAAGCAGGCAAAGGCTTTGCCGTTGTAGCAGATGAAATTCGGAAACTTGCAGATGAATCGTCTAGTGCGACAAGACAAATCTTTGATATGGTCAATCATATTGAAAAAGGCATTCAGTCCATTAGTCAGACTGTACAAGAAGGGGTCAAGCTTTCTCTTCAGCAGCAGGATGCAATGGACAAAACCTCACACTCTTTTGAAGATATAGAAGCAAAAGCAGTGCATATTAAACAAGAGATGGCATCTTTAAATGAACAAATTATTCAATCAACGGAGCTTGGCGGACAAGTCCTTCACTCTATTGAAAATATTAGTGCGGTTGTAGAAGAAACAGCAGCAGGCAGTGAAGAAATTTCTGCCTCGGCCAATGAACAGCTGCAATCGTTCCATCAAATGAACAAGCAGGTAGAAGAGCTGATGAATATGACGGCTAGGTTAAACGAAACCGTTCAGCGATTTAAACTTTCATAAGAAAAGCACCCTTCCCATGCTTCAGGTACTGACCCCATCAGATGAGACAAATAAAAAACACCTTCAAGTTTGAAAATGGATCGTTGTGATCCGAAATAAAACATGGAGGTGTTTTTTCTATGGGGACAAGAGTGAGTTATCCGGTTGAAGTCAAACAGAAGGCTGTAGAAATGAGATTGGCAGGCGTACCTATGAAAGAGATTATGCAAAAATTGAATATCAAGAATAAGACGCAGGTTCAGACATGGGTGAGGTGGCATAAGGCTGGGGATACACACCGGTTTGAACAGCCTGTTGGAAAACAATATACCTATGGAAAGGGTCCTGAGTACTCTTCCGAATTAGAGAGACTTCAGGCAGAAAATCGCTATTTGAGTCAACAGAATGAAGTTTTAAAAAAGTACAACGAATTGGAAAGGAAGTTGATAAGGAAACGGCAATCAAACTGGTAGAAGAATTGTGCGAAACGATGACGATACAGGACACCTGTTTCCATTTAGGTATCTCACGCACTTCGTACTATAGATGGAAAAAGGATCTGACTCAGAATCACTCTAAAAGACAACTAGAGAAACAGGTCGGCACGTTGTGCCGAGAGCACAAGTATCGATATGGTTATCGAAAAATCACCGCCATACTAAAAATGAGCATGCGTATTAACCATAAAACTGTTCAACGTATCATGCAGAAAAACCAGTGGCAGTGCCGAGTTAAAATGAAAAAGCGTAAGAAGAATGGGCAGCCCTATGCCGTGGCTGGTAATATACTGGATCGGAACTTTCAGTCTGATCGCCCTCTTGAAAAACTAGTAACGGACATCACGTATTTGCCTTATGGACAGAAACAATTGTACCTTTCCAGTATATTGGATTTATATAATGGAGAAGTGATTGCTTTTAATATTGGTGATAAGCAGGACACAGACTTTATCTTAAACACACTTAATCAGCTCCCATCACTGCCTGAGAATTGCGTGTTACATAGCGACCAAGGTTCTGTGTATACATCTTACGAGTATCAGAAAGCTGTTCATAAGAAAGGCATTACCATGAGCATGTCCCGTAAAGGGACGCCCGCTGATAATGCCTCCATCGAATCGTTTCATTCCTCACTAAAGTCTGAAACGTTCTATCTTAACAGGATTGATCGAACTACGAACACCATTGTAGAACGCACTGTCAAAGAATACATTTATTATTATAACAACATTCGTATTCAAACGAAACTAAACAACCAATCACCGATAAACTATCGGCAACTGGCTGTTTCGTAAAGGTGTTTTGATCCCTGTCTCAAAAACGGGGGTCAGTCCCTCAGGGAAGGGTGCTTTTTATGATGGGCTGCCTGTAAAAAAGATCGCAAGTGTGCCAGGTCCTGAATGGGATCCAACAGCAGCACCGATGATCTGAACGTCTATTTCTTTAGGGTGAAATTCAGATTCGATGAATTGTCTCATTTCATCTGCAAGTGCAGGGTCATCACCATGACTAATGCCAACCGTTTGGTTTGACCAGTCTGAACCACGTTCTTTCATCAGCTCGATAATGCGTTTTAACAGTTTTTTGCGTCCACGAATCTTTTCAAGGGGGATCAGTTTTCCATCCTCAACATGTAAAATGGGTTTAATGCTTAACAATCCGCCAACAAAAGCGGACGCTTTACTGATTCTTCCGCCTCTTGCTAAATACGATAAATCGTCTACAGTAAAAATATGTTGTAAAGATGCACAATAATGCTTTACAGACGTTTCAATTTCTTGTATTGTATTTCCGTCAATGGCAAGTGATTGAGCGTGTTTGACAGCGAGCCCATAACCAAGTGAAGCACATTTAGAATCAATGATTCGTAAATCGAAATCAGGATAGTCTTCCTTCACTTCGTTTGCCACCATCACAGCGGTTTGATATGTACCTGAGAGCTCTGATGAGAAAGCGACATAAATGGCAGATGTATGTTCTTGTGCGGCAGAAACAAAGGCTTCTTTGATCCGGTTTGGTGAAGCCTGTGATGTTTTTGGACTTTCGCCTTGTCTCATTGCATCAAATACTTGTTTTGGTTCAATGGTGATCAAATCTTCAAATTCCTGCTCGCCAAGTAATACGCGCAGCGGAATGAGTGTCATGTTTTGTTCATCATAATAAGAAAGAGGCAGATCAGCAGCACTGTCTGCTATGATATGAACAGTCATCAAAATCCCTTCTTTCTAAAAAAATCAACTATATGTCACATCTTTTTAGCCTAACTATATCATAGAAATCATCTTTTCGTGTTCAAATTCTAAATTTTAGGGAAAACCATAGAGAGAATGGTAAGTGGAGGAATGACAACATGTTCATTGGAGAAGCAAAAAAACTCATTGTCGTCGTCATTGGTGCATTACTCAATGCGATTGGACTGAATTTATTCTTAATTCCAGCTGACGTATATGCGAGCGGTTTTACAGGGGTAGCCCAGCTGTTATCCAGTTTAATTGATCAATATGCGCCATTTTATTTATCAACAGGAATTTTATTATTTATTTTAAACATTCCAGTCGGCATTTTGGGCTGGATGAAAGTTGGCCGTTCCTTTACTTTTTATAGCATTATTAGTGTTGCACTGACGACCATTTTTCTTGGCATTATACCAGAGACAAGTGTGTCCGAAGATATTTTATTAAATGCTGTGTTTGGCGGTGTGATTTCTGCACTTGGGATTGGGATCACGCTGAAATACGGGGCATCAACAGGCGGCCTTGACATTCTTGCGATGATTTTAGCGAAATGGAAGGATAAGCCAGTCGGTACGTATTTCTTCATTTTAAACGGAATCATCATTTTTACAGCAGGATTATTACAAGGTTGGGAGAAGGCTTTATATACCCTTGTCACATTATATGTGACCACAAGGGTCATTGATGCCATCCATACGAGACATGAGAAGCTGACAGCCATGATTGTGACGAAGAAAGCAGATGAAATCAAAGAAGCCATTTATGGAAAAATGGTCAGGGGTATTACGACTGTACCTGCAAAAGGGGCATTTACCAACGAACCAAAAGAAATGATGGTGATTGTCATCACAAGGTATGAGCTGTATGAACTTGAACAAATTATAAAGGAAGTCGATCCAAAAGCCTTTACAAATATTGTTCAAACAACCAATATTCTTGGATTTTTCAGACGAGATTAAAAGGTGGGTAGAAGATGAAAAAAGGTTTGGTGCTTCTTCTCGTTCTATTGGTTTTAACAGCATGTGGACAACAAAAAAAGGATGAACCAAACAAGGAGGTATCCGGTCAAATGGGAGAAAAAACAGTTGTACTCACAGTAGACCCCGTCCAAAAAGGTTCTTCGGTTCAATTCAACATGTCACTGAAAAATGAATCAGATCGAGATATTGAATTTACATTTAACACAAGCCAGAAATTCGAATTAAGTGTGTACGATGAAAACGGGAATGAAAAATACCGTTATTCGAAAGACCGCATGTTCACACAGGCCATCCAATCCTTTGTGCTGAAGGCAAATGAAACATATGACTTTCAAGATAAGTGGTCAAACGGTGTAGAGCCGGGAACGTATGAAGCGGTCGTCACGTTTAAAGGAAAAGCAGAAGGGCTCAAGCAAATCACGGAAAAGAAAACGTTCCAAGTGAAATAAGCGTGATCTGTTGTTCAATAAGAAAGCTGTCCAGAAAGTGGACAGCTTTAGCCCTTTGTCTTCTTTTCAGCGTGATCTGAAAACCTTTGCAGTCTAGGAAGGACGAGTACCGGCGCGGAGCGAATTTAACATTCGTGAGCACCGGCACGCAGGACTGACAAAAAATGCGAGGGTTTGTCTACACGATGAAGCTGTCCAGAAAGCGGACAGCTTTTTTTGCGCTAAAGGTCATCAAGCAGGTCTTGGAACGTATGCAGCTGGTTTCTTTCTGCATCTGTCGAGTTGGCAAATGCCGAGGATACGGCGTTTTTGGCCCGATTGACCGCCTGTTGACGCTCTAACCCAGATGAAAATGAAGAAGTAAGGGCTTCTTCAGTAAATGATTTGGCTTGATCAAAAAGTTCGTTTCTCACAATGAACCTCCAGAAGCATCAGTCTTCATATTTCCCCGGTCTTCCGCCGCTTCTTCAAGTGTGGAACGATAAGGAAAACGTGCGTCATGCAGACTGACTGAATCTTTACCTTGCTGTATAAAGCGTTTCGATTTGCTTCTTTTACCCATTCGGAATCCGCCCCTTTACACAAGCTGACAGGTCAACCTGTCTAACGGTAGTATGCCCGCTTCCTTCACCTATGTATGAATGGAAAAATTAAAGCGAGAAGTAATTCGTTAGGAATTTGGCAATCCCATCTTGTTCATTCGTATCTGTTATTTCATTTGAGACGCGTTTCACTGCATCAATCCCGTTGCCCATTGCAACCCCGCATCCAGCAAATTCAAGCATCTCTAAATCATTGTCTTCATCTCCAAATGCCACAATTCGCTCTTTGGGAACGCCATAATAATCACTGATTTTTTGCAGACCGACGGCTTTGTTCATGCCTGTTTTAATGATTTCAATCACGTGCCATGGAGCGGCCCAGCGCCGGTGATCAATGACTTCTGCATGAACATCTGTTAAATAGCTCCGAATCGCTCCAACGTCTTTTTCCTTTGCATGAATTAAGACGCTTGTCACATTCTCTCCAAGATTGTCCCTAAGGTCTCCAACAGTTACTTTGTTTGCATTCATATTAAATATATCAATGAGCTTTTCATCATGATAATGGAAATACAAATCGTCGAGCACTTCAGCCAGCACATTGTGCACGTGATACTCCTCACTTATGTCCACAAGCTGTTTTACGACTTGAAGATCAAGTGACGTGTGAAATCTGCCCCATTTTTCATCAAGCGGATGATGGACAAACGCTCCATTAAAGTTCACAATCGGTGAATCGAGCTGTAATTGCTGATAATAAGGAGAGCTGGAACGAAATGGCCGGCCAGTTGAGATACATACATGATGCCCGCTGTCTTTCACTTTTTGAATGACATCAAGTGTGTGCGCAGAAATCGTTTTATCATCTTTTAATAACGTGCCATCCAGGTCAAGTGCGATTAGATAAGGTTTAGTCTCCATAAAATCTCCTTTGATCTGTAAGTGATAGGAGGCAGCTAATGCGGGTGCCTCTATCTATAGTGTATCTTTATCACATCTTCGTTGTCTACATGTTAAAATAAACAAAGACGGGAATGATAAAGGAGGATTCATAGGCTGTGATCACCATTGATGAGCAAATTACGCGCGATATTCCATTTTTACATATCGTAAAAGCTGAAAATAAAGACAAACCGCTGCCGCTTGTATTTTTTATTCACGGGTTTACAAGTGCACGCGAGCACAACTTACATTTCGCCTTTCATTTGGCGGAAAAAGGCATGAGAGTCATTTTGCCTGACTGTGCTTATCATGGTGTAAGATCAGAAAACCTCAGCTTAGAGGAACTGGCATCAAAGTTTTGGGAAATTGTCCTGAACGAAATTCGTGAAATTGACATACTTAAAACACATTTTCAAGAAAAACAATGGATTGAAGCCGATCTAATTGGCGTTGCTGGTACATCTATGGGGGGAATCACGACCTTCGGCGCACTTGCAAAGCATGATTGGATTAAGGCAGCTGTCAGCCTGATGGGCAGTCCGAAATATACGACATTTTTAAAGGCACAAATCATGGACATGCGTCACAAAGGATTGATGAAAGACATCACGGACGAAGAAGTCAATCAGCAATTAGACGCTCTCCGTCCTTATGATTTAACGCTGCAAACGGATCGATTGAACAAAAGGCCATTGTTATTCTGGCATGCGGAAAACGATCCCGTTGTCCCATATCGCCACGCAAAATCGCTATATGACGAGTTAGCGGCAACCCAATATAAAGAAGACCAGCACCTCATTCGGTTTATCACAGATGAGCAGGCGGGTCACAAGGTCACAAGACAAGCGATGTTTGAAACGATTGACTGGTTTGTCACGCACCTGAAAAGCACAAACGTTTAGCCAAAAGGAAAAGTACGTTATACTAGTTGAAAAAGGAGTGGATATCATGGATGAAGCATTGAAAGAAAATATTTTAGGCGCCCTAGAACAGGTGATTGACCCTGAGTTAAATGTAGACATCGTCAACCTTGGACTTGTCTATGATGTCGATCTTGATGAGAATGGAAAAGTGGATGTGACCATGACCTTAACATCCATGGGCTGTCCGCTTGCACCCGTTATCGTGGATGAAGTCAAAAAAGCATTAAGCGACCTGCCTGAAGTGAAAGAAACAGAAGTTCACATCGTATGGAATCCGCCTTGGACACGTGACAAAATGTCAAGATACGCAAAAATTGCGCTTGGTATTCAATAAGAAGAAAAACGCCTGGTATGAGGAAAACTCGTACCAGTTTTTTTATGAAAAATTAAGATAGGAGATGAGAATCTCTTGATATAATGGATGTAATTTTACAGAACGGAGTACCTATAATGAAACGAAAGTGGATATGGATCGTTCTTTTGATGGGATATGCTGCTGCATTATTTGCATCTATCACTATACACGAAGGTCAAGCGCCTAAAGGGCAAGATCTTGAGGCTTTTACAGATGTCAGTCATCTCATGCCTGTCAAAATAAAGAAAGTCGTTCAAGGAAAAGAAATCGACACGATCAAAGAAGTATTAAAAGAAGCAAAAGAGAAAAATCTGCCCATTTCAATTGCCGGAAAGCAGCATAGCATGGGCGGCCACACGTATTATGAAAATGGCATCGTGCTTGATATGACGACATTCCGCCGTATTTTAGCTTTTGATGAAAAAAAGAAGACCATTTGGGTCCAAAGCGGTGCAACATGGGATGATATTCAAAAACATGTGAACCCATACGGCCTTTCAGTAAAGGTGATGCAATCTCAAAATATCTTTACGATTGGAGGGTCGTTAAGTGCAAACGCACATGGACGTGACATTCGCTACGGGTCGCTCATAGACACCGTTCGTTCTTTCAGACTTTTAAAAGCAGATGGGAAGATCATCACAGTCAAACCAGGCGATGACTTATTCACTGCCGTTATTGGAGGGTATGGTCTGTTTGGCGTCATTTTAGATGTGGAGCTGTCGTTAACGAGGGATGAATTATACAAAATGGAAACAACCTCTCTGAATTACGATGAATACACTGATTATTTTCAAACGCATGTAAAAGACAATCAAGAAGTCCGCATGCATCTCGCAAGAATCTCAACAGCGAAAACAAATTTTTTGAAAGAGATGTATGTGACGAATTATTCCCTCTCTCCTGACCAAGAGATCGAACCATACCGCAAGTTGAAAGAAGATCAACTCGTCATGCCCTTAAAATTGATGCTCGGCTTGTCAAGAAGGTTTGATATGGGAAAAGATCTGCTATGGAATTTGCAAAAGAAATATTTCCAAAGTCAAAATGACCAGCTGATCACAAGAAACAATGTGATGCGGTCAGATTCTGCTTTTTTAGAATATGAAAATGAGACAGACACCGATGTATTGCAAGAATACTTTGTTCCAGTTGAGCGTTTTCGTGCATATATCGATGAGCTGAGAGACCTTTTACAACAAGAAGAGTTGAATTTAATGAATATGACAATACGCTATGTTCAGCAGAATGAAAAAGCAGATCTTTCGTATGCAACACAAGATATGTTTGCACTTGTCCTTCTTGTGAATTACGGTTTTGAGGAAGAAGAAAAGGTGAAAGCGGCTCGGCTCATCCGCCACATGACGGATATTACCCTGCGGCATCATGGGAGCTATTACTTACCGTACAAAGCAGGCTGATCCAGATGGGAGATTTATTAATTACTTTTATGAAAGGTACAACACACAATGAATGCAAAAGCAATTAAATGGTTTGTCTACTCACAAAGCCTGCTGTTTTTCGCCAGCAGTCTGATCTTCCCTTTTTACATTCTTTTTATAAAAAATGTTGGATCAAGCTATTCTCAATTTGGTCTTGCCTATGGACTGTTTGGTTTAAGCGGTGCGTTTATTCATTTATTATTAGGGAAACTGCCTGAAACGACCGATAGACGGCTCTTTTTAATCATTCATTCGTTTGGTATGGCTTTTCTGTTGCTGCTTTTTCCGCATATTACAGAAGTAGAGCAAGTCTATATGATTCAACTTGCACTAGGTGCGCTTGGCGGTTTTCAAAAGCACGGGGAGAAACTGCTCGTCACCGAACTGACAAATGAGAAGAAAAGAATGAAAGAAGTCGGGCACTATCATTTTTGGACAGCTCTTTTTTCATCCATCGCCATTATGCTTGGCGGCCTGTTAGCTGATTTCTTCACCGTTCATTTCATTTTTTATGCAAGCTCTTTATTATATTTATGCAGTGCGCTGTTGGTCATCAATATCAAAAAGGAAAGATAAATCCGCATGTCTTACGAAGATATGCGGGTTTTTTGATGAAAAAAAATGAAAACAAATATTAAATATACAATTGAATTAATTTTTATACATGTTATAATGTTAAATAATTTCACAAAGATCAAGAGGGTGTATTGACGTTGAAAATAGGTATTATAGGTGCTACAGGATATGGTGGTGCGGAATTGGTTCGTATCCTCAAGCACCATCCAGATGTGGAGGAATGTATATTGTATTCATCCAGTGGTGATGGGCAATCATACAGTCAATCTTATCCGCATTTGACAACGATTACTGATCAAACATTAAAAGCCATTGATCCGGCTGCCATTGTGCGAGAAACAGATGCTGTGTTTCTAGCGACACCAGCAGGCGTATCAAGTGAACTCACGCCAAAGCTCATGAATCAAGGGGTGCCGATCATTGATTTATCAGGTGACTTGCGTATTCAAGATGGAGCAACTTACGAAGCATGGTATAAACGAAGGGCAGCTGATGAAGCATCCATTCAACAAGCTGTGTACGGATTATCGGAACTGAATCGTGAAACCATTAAGCAAGCGGAAGTCATTGCAAACCCAGGGTGCTTTCCTACCGCAGTTCTTCTCGGTTTAGCACCGCTGATGAAACAGAACCTAATGGATGAATCCATGATCATCATCGATGCGAAAACAGGCGTGTCTGGTGCCGGACGATCTGCTTCGCTTGGCACGCATTTTTCAGAGCTGAACGACAACTTTAAAATTTATAAGGTGAATGAACATCAGCATACACCTGAAATAGAACAAGTATTAAGAGAATGGAATCCGCAAACGGCGAACATCACATTTTCAACACACCTTGTCCCAATGACAAGAGGGATTATGGCGACCATGTATACACAATTGACATCAGATATCACAAAAGAAGAATTAATGAAGCGTATGACAGGCTTTTATGAAGATTCCTATTTTGTCAGAGTAAGAGATCACGGGGTGTATCCGCAAACAAAAGAAGTATACGGCAGTAACTTTTGTGACATTGGCTTTCATTTAGATGAGCGAACAGGCAGACTGACCATCGTGTCCGTCATAGACAATCTCATGAAAGGCGCAGCCGGCCAAGCGGTTCAAAACTTCAACATCATCAAAGGCTTACATGAAGAGGCGGGCCTCACAATGACACCTCTTTATCCATAAGAACAGGGGAGACAACAAACATGATCGAATTGAATGAGAAAAAAATTGTCAAAATAGACGGTGACGTATCATCACCAAAAGGCTTTGAAGCGAAGGGAATTCATATTGGATTACGCTATTCAAAAAAAGACCTTGGCTTGATCGTCAGTGAAGTACCAGCAACGAGTGCCGCGGTATACACACAAAGTCACTTTCAAGCTGCGCCTCTACAAGTCACACAAAAAAGCTTAAAAAAGACGGGTCAATTAAAAGGTGTGATTGTCAATAGTGCCATCGCTAACGCATGTACTGGTGAGCAGGGATTAAAGGATGCATACGACATGCAGGCAGCCTGTGCAGACATGTTAGGGACAGAACCTGATTACATTGCCGTCTCGTCTACTGGCGTCATTGGCGAATGCCTGGATATGGATAAAATCAAAAAAGGCATCACCGAGCTAAAAGAAGCAAAAGCAGAAAAAGGTCATTTTGAAGAGGCGATCTTAACGACAGATACGGTCATTAAAAATACAACATACACCCTGACGATAGACGGTAAAGAGATTCTTATTTCAGGTGCAGCAAAGGGTTCTGGTATGATTCATCCGAACATGGCAACAATGCTTGGCTTTGTCACAACAGATGCAAATGTCGAACAGGAAGCCTTACAAAATGCACTTCGTGACATTACAGATGTGACTTTTAACCAGATTACCGTCGATGGAGAAACATCGACAAACGATATGGTGCTTGTGATGGCAAATGGAATGGCAGAAAATCATGCGTTAAATGAAGAACATCCAGAATGGCCATTGTTTAAAGAAGGATTAAAACGAGCTTGTGAGGATTTAGCAAAAGAGATTGCAAGAGACGGAGAAGGCGCAACCAAATTAATCGAAGCGAAAGTCGTAGGTGCTAAAAACAACTTAGAAGCCGGTATCATTGCGAAAAAAATCGTAGGTTCAAGTCTTGTGAAAACAGCCGTATATGGCACGGATGCAAACTGGGGACGGATTGTCGGAGCCATCGGTCATAGCGCAGCTTCAGTTACACCGGAAGAGGTTGAAGTTTATTTAGGCGGGCAATGTCTGTTTAAACATAATGAACCACAGCCTTTTTCAGAAGAGGAAGCCAAAGCGTATTTAGAGCAGGATGAGGTTACGATTTTGATTCAAATGAATGAAGGAAATGGTGAAGCGGCAGCATGGGGCTGTGACCTTACCTATGATTACGTGAAAATTAACGCGAGCTATCGCACATAATGAAGGGGATAGACATGGATAAAACGATCGTGTTCAAGTGTGGAGGCAGTGTCATTCGAGAACTTTCAGAAACCTTTTATGAAAATGTCCGCTCACTTCAAGCTGCTGGATTTAAGCTGGCTATCGTACATGGCGGAGGTCCTGAAATCACCAGCATGCTGCAAAAATTAGATGTGAAAACGGAATTTGTTGATGGACAGCGCAAAACAACAAAGCCGGTGTTAGAGGTAGCCGAAATGGTTCTTTCGGGAACGGTGAATAAATACTTTGTTTCAGAACTGGCAAAGCATGATATTTCATCTGTTGGTGTATCTGGTAAAGATGGACAGATGCTTATCGCGGATTTTCTTGATCAAGATGTGTATGGCTACGTTGGTGAAATCAAAGAAGTCAATCCTGAGATGGCAGAAGCTTTAATGGATAAACAATTCATTCCTGTCATTGCTCCGCTATCTATGACCGAAGAATGCCAAACCTTAAATGTGAATGCCGATTTAGCAGCATCAGCTGTTGCAGGAGCCATGAAAGCCGACAAACTGATGTTTGTCACAGACGTGGAAGGCATCTTAAAAGATGGTGAGCTGTTAGACATCGTCACCGAACAGGAAGCCCTTTCACTCATTGATGAAGGAATTATTTCCGGGGGAATGATTCCAAAAGTTCAATCAGCTTTAAGTGCTTTATCAGGAGACGTGGATGAAGTCATGATCGTCAATGGCAAAGGCAGTCTCTTTACAGGGGAAACGTTTAAAGGAACAAGAATTGTGAAACAAAAGGAGGCGGTCCTGTGAGTCATCTCTTTCAAACGTATGGCCGGTGGAATGTTGAAATTAAAGAGGCATCAGGTTCTTGGGCAGTCGATACAAATGGGAAAAAGTATTTAGACTTTATTCAAGGCATTGCGGTGACAAACTTAGGTCACAATCACCCAAAGGTCAATCAAGCCATCAAGAAGCAGCTTGACGAGGTCTGGCATGTATCGAACCTGTTTGAAAATGGTCTGCAAGAAAAAGCAGCAGAAAAGCTGGCAGCAAACAGTTCAGGGGATCTCGTATTTTTCTGCAATAGCGGGGCTGAAGCAAATGAAGGAGCCATTAAATTAGCACGTAAAGCGACAGGGAAAACAAATATTGTGACATTTTTGCACTCTTTCCATGGGCGCACGTATGCTGGTATGGCTGCCACAGGTCAAGATAAAATCAAAACTGGTTTTGGACCGATGCTGGAAGGCTTTCATTATGTACCGTTTAATGACCCTGAAGCTATTGCATCATGTGAAGTAGATGATGTGGCAGCGGTCATGCTGGAAGTGGTGCAAGGTGAAGGTGGAGTGAATCCGGCTACAGGGGAATTTCTAGAGGCAGTTCAAGCGTTTTGCAAAAAACATCAAGCACTGCTCATCGTAGATGAAATCCAAACGGGCATTGGAAGAACAGGTACAGCATTTGCATACGAGCAAGCGGGACTTGATCCTGATATTATCTCAGCTGCAAAAGGGTTAGGAAATGGTTTCCCAGTCGGTGCGGTGATAGGAAAAAAAGCTTTAGGAGACGCATTCTCACCAGGTTCACATGGCACAACATTTGGTGGCAACATGCTCGCCATGTCAGCTGTGAACGCAACTCTTGATGTGATATTCAAAGAAGAATTTCTTTCAGAGGTCAAAGAAAAGGGTGCTTACCTTTTAACAAAACTGCAAGATGTCAAACAGCTGAACATCGTAAAAGAAGTACGAGGAAAAGGATTAATGGCGGGGATTGAGTGTCATCAGCCAGTCGGTGATTATATTACAGCCCTTAGAGAACAAGGTTTGCTGGTGCTTCCAGCGGGTCCGAATGTCATTCGTTTATTACCTCCGCTCAATGTGGAAAAAGCAGAATTGGATCAAGCAATAGAAGCGATTATTCAAGTTTTAGCAAATGAAACGGTGACAGTGTAAATTTTTTTACATCAATTCGCATAAAAATACATTTATATAATTAATTATTCATTTTGGGGTGACACAAGCATGAAAGGTTATTTAAATTTAGAAGATGGAGCCTCTTTTGAAGGAGATCTGACAGGAGATGCTGGCATGACTGGTGAAGTGGTCTTTTTTACAGGCATGACAGGTTATCAAGAGGTGCTCACAGACCCTTCCTATAAAGGACAGATCATTGTTTTCACGTATCCGCTCATCGGAAATTATGGCATCAATCATGAAGACTTTGAGAGCAAAAAACCACAAGTAAAAGCTGTGGTTGTCTATGAGGCAGCGGAGCACTTTTCTCACCATCTAGCAGCGGTAAGCATAAAAGAATATTTACAAAAGTGGAACATTCCGCTTCTTACACATACAGATACCCGCGCTGTTGTGCAGAAAATCCGGGCAAACGGCACAATGAATGCTGTCCTCAGTTTAGACGAAAACGAAACGCCGCCGGCGATGAAGCAAGTCAATGTGGTCGAGCAGGTAACAGAAGATGAGATCTACACACAAGGCAGCGGTCAAGAACATGTGGCGCTCATTGATTTTGGCTTTAAAAAGTCAATTGCAGACTCACTTGAGGCGCGCGGCTGTCAAGTAACAGTCATTCCATACAAGCAAATGGAAAAGGTGTTTGACATCAAGCCAGACGCGATTCTGCTGTCAAACGGACCTGGAGATCCCAAAACAATGAAGCCTTATTTAAAGACCATTCATCACATCATGATGACCTTCCCAACACTTGGTATTTGCTTAGGTCATCAATTAATTGCTCTTGCACTCGGCGGAGATACGTATAAGCTTCCTTTTGGGCACAGAGGAGCGAATCACCCCGTACAAGATACAGAATCAAAACGTGTCTTTATGACAAGTCAAAATCACAGCTACGTAGTCAATGAAAAAAGCATGAATGACAAAGAAGTGGATGTCAAATTCCTCCACGTGAATGACGGATCTGTTGAAGGATTCATTCATAAAGAGAAACTGATTATGTCAGTTCAGTTTCATCCAGAAGCACACCCAGGGCCTGCTGAAAGTGAATGGGTTTTCGATGATTTTATTGAGAAAGTGAAACAAGCAAGGAGAGAAGTTGCACATGCCTAAAGATCAAAGCATACAAACCATTCTAGTCATCGGGTCTGGTCCAATCATCATTGGTCAGGCAGCAGAATTTGATTACTCAGGTACACAAGGATGTATGGCCTTAAAAGAAGAAGGCTACAACGTCATTTTAGTCAATAACAACCCGGCAACCATTATGACAGACGAGTCATTTGCTGATGAAATCTATTTTGAACCGCTTTCAGTTGATTCAGTGACAAGAATCATTGAAAAGGAGAAACCGGATGGGCTCTTAGCCAACCTTGGCGGACAGACGGCGCTCAACCTTGCTGTCGAGTTAGAAAAAGCCGGCGTGCTAAAAAAGCATGGGGTGAAACTGCTCGGTACGTCAGTTGAAACAATTGAAAACGGTGAAGATCGTGAGAAATTCCGTGCCCTCATGAAGCATTTGAACGAACCTGTACCAGAAAGTGAAATTGTGGATAATGCGAAAGACGCGCTTCAATTTGCAAAAGAAGTGGGCTTCCCTGTTATTCTTCGACCAGCCTACACACTTGGCGGTAAAGGGGGAGGAATCGCTTTAACGGAAGAGGCTTTTAAACCGCTCATTGAAGGGGCCCTTCTAGCGAGTCCGATTCACCAGTGTCTAGTAGAAAAAAGCATTGCGGGCTTTAAAGAAGTCGAATATGAGGTCATGAGAGATCGTCAAAATACGTGTATTACTGTTTGTAACATGGAAAATATCGATCCAGTTGGTGTGCATACAGGAGACTCGATTGTCGTTGCACCGTCACAGACATTAACGGATCAGGATTATCAAATGCTCCGCTCAGCGAGTCTGAAAATCATTTCAGCACTGGATGTCGTTGGCGGATGCAACATCCAATTTGCTCTTGATCCACTCAGCAAAGAATATTTCGTCATCGAGGTCAATCCTCGGGTCAGCCGTTCTTCCGCTCTTGCATCAAAAGCAACAGGCTATCCGATTGCCAAAATGGCCGCAAAGCTTGCGGTCGGCTATACATTAGACGAATTGAAAAACCCGCTCACAGGTACAACCTATGCTAGCTTTGAGCCGGCACTCGATTATGTTGTGGTGAAATTCCCGCGCTGGCCGTTCGATAAATTTAAACAGGCAGATCGCAAATTAGGCACAAAAATGAAGGCGACTGGTGAAGTCATGGCCATTGACCGTAATTTAGAATCCGCCATTCAAAAAGCAGTCGCATCACTTGAGATCAACACAAAAGGCTTCCATTTGCTCGAACTGAAAGAACAATCAACTGAACAATTATTTGAATTAATCAAAACACCTGACGATCGCCGCTTCTTCGCTGTCATGGAGCTTCTTTCCAGACAAGAAACGGTTGAAACGATTCATCAAGTGACGAAAATTGATCTATTTTTCTTACATGTGTTCAAGCATATGATCACACTTGAACAGGAGCTGAAGGAGCATAAGGGAACGTTATCAAAAGACACTTTGAAAAAGGTAAAGGAAAAGGGCTTCCTTGATGAAACAATCGCTTTTCTCACGGGGAGCAGTGAAGAAGCGATTAGACAGCTTCGTCAAGAATATGGCATTGCTGCTTCATTTAAAATTGTCGATACATGTGCTGCGGAATTCGATGCGAAAACGAATTACTTCTATTCTACGTACTTTGGAAAAAGTGATGGCGAGCATCAGCAGAAAACAAAGCAGCGTGCACTCATCATTGGCTCAGGTCCGATTCGAATTGGGCAAGGAGTTGAGTTTGATTATAGTGCTGTGCATGGAGTTCTTACCTTGCAAAAGCTTGGATTTGAAACCATCATGATGAACAATAATCCAGAAACGGTAAGTACCGATTATGAGATTGCCGATCGTTTATACTTTGAACCAATTACGTTAGAGCATATCTTAAACGTAGTTGAAGCGGAACAAATTGATTTTGTCATCGTTCAGTTTGGCGGACAGACAGCGATTAATGTGGCAGAAGGTTTAGAAAAAGCCGGAGTCACTTTGTTAGGTACATCCTTTGCCACATTAGATGCATTAGAGGATCGTGATTTGTTCTATCAGCTTCTTGATGAACTGAATCTGCCTCATGCAAAAGGAGATACAGCTCATTCAAAAGAGGAAGCACTCGTGCATGCCGCAAGCATCGGGTATCCTGTCCTTATTCGTCCATCGTATGTCATTGGCGGAATGGGGATGATCGTTGTTCAATCAGAAGATCAATTGGCATCACTGCTTGATCAGCCGGATCATTTGCCTTATCCGATCCTCATTGATGAGTACGTCACTGGAAAAGAAGTTGAAGTCGATCTCATTTCTGACGGCAAGAAGACATTCATTCCAACGATCGTTGAGCATATTGAAAAAGCGGGCGTACACTCAGGTGACAGCTTTGCCATCTTACCAAGTGTCTCCATCAGTGAGGACATCAAACAGCAGGTGTACAGCGCCTCTGAACAAATAGCAAAGAAATTAGCATTTAAAGGCATCATGAATATTCAATTTGTGATCAAAGGGGATCAGGCGCTTGTATTAGAGGTGAACCCTCGGGCAAGCAGAACGGTCCCAGTTGTTAGTAAAGTCATGGGCATTGAAATGATTCCAATGGCTACCCAGTTATTAGCTGGTGCGACGCTTGAAGAATTGAACCCTTCAACGAAGAATAAAGGGGGAACAGCTGTTAAATTCCCAGTCTTCTCGTCTCATGCCATTCAAGATATTGATTTAAAACTGACACCTGAAATGAAAGCGACAGGTGAAGGAATGTGTGTAGGAAAGAATGTGGAAAGCGCCTTGAAAAAAGTATTTGCGCCAATTTGGCAAAAGAAAGGAAGTCTTTTTATACAAGGCAGTGAACAATTAATAAATGCAGCGAAACGTGCAGGCTTTGACGTCTGGACGGCCAGCTTTGAATCTTGGCTACAACAAGACGATAAATCTCTTCACATTCATTTAGGGGATGATGAAGAAGCAAAAGAGCAGCGTGTAAAAGCCCTCACACATGGTGTTCAAGTCCTTACCGAATATGAAACAGCTCAAGCATTCCTGCAAGGGAAAGATGGAGATGTTTCACCAGTATCTCTCCATGAATTATATAAAAAGGAAGTGACGGCATGAGTCAAGTCGACGTACAGCCCACATTATACGGAAAAGACTTTTTATCGCTAAAAGATTTTTCAGTCCATGACATTGCTTACTTAATTGAAAAAGCAGAAGAAATGAAACAACATCCATATCAAGATTTATTCAAAGGAAAAACGTTAGCCATGATCTTTGAAAAATCTTCAACTAGAACCCGTGTCTCGTTTGAAGCGGGAATGACGCAGCTAGGGGGACATGCACTTTTCCTCAGCTCAAATGATCTGCAAATTGGCAGAGGAGAAACGATTAGTGATACCGCCCAGGTGCTGTCTGGCTATGTAGATGGTATTATGATTCGAACCTTTGAACATGAGAAGGTAGAAGAACTTGCAAAATACGCATCCATTCCTGTCATAAACGGATTGACTGACTACTCACATCCATGTCAGGCACTTGCTGATTTATTGACAATAAAAGAAGCAAAAGGAACATTAAAAGGTGTGAAAGTGGCATATATCGGTGATGGAAATAATGTGGCTCATTCCTTGATGGTCGGCTGTGCGCAATTAGGCTGTGACATTGCTGTTGCATCACCAAAAGGCTATGAACCACTTCAAGACGTGACAGACACTGCTCGTGAGTTTGCCAAACAATCAGGTGCAGAAGTGATCGTCACAACAGATCCAGTAGCTGCTGTTCAGCATGCAGATGTCATTTATTCAGACGTATTTACAAGCATGGGGCAGGAAGCTGAAACAGAGAAACGTCTAGCTGAATTTAAAGAATATCAAGTTAATATTGACCTCATGCGTCATGCCGCAAAAGATTATATCTTCCTTCATTGTCTGCCGGCACATCGCGGAGAAGAAGTGACAGCTGATATCATTGATGGACCGCACTCAAAGGTGTTTCAGCAGGCAGAAAATCGCTTGCATGTGCAAAAAGCGTTAATTAAAGAGCTCATGTATCAACAACCAAAATAGATCAAGTGTCCCTGTCTCGAATGAGCAGGGACTTTTTGCATATTGGATTGGAGAGGCAATGGACGGGACATAATAACAACAATCGAGAAAGGAGGATGGAAATGGGTCAGCAGCATCAGTTTAAATCTGGGAATAAAGCACCTAATAATGGTATCTATATCGAAATCGGTGAGACCGGCAGTATGGTAAAAGATCCTTTAAAGATTAAGCTTAAAGCAGGCGACGTCTTTCCGGATAACTCGAACCATAACCGTGTTTGGACCTACCAAAGAAAGCCGTAAGCAATTGACTAAGAGTCTGTATGAATAAGTCTTTAGAGGCATGTGTCATGCCTCTTTTTTCTTTATAATAAAAAACAATTAAGTTCAAATTTTCAAATAAATAGTATGAAAAAAAGAGAAAATGAGGTAAAATATGTAAATAGTAAACAGTTGAAAGGATTTGTGTGATGGAAAAGATGAATCTCAGTGAAAGTGTTTGGAATAAACGCTTCACCTCATTATTCATATCAAGGCTCATAAAAAATACAGGTGAAAGTTTTGCTTTTACATCCGTTCTTTGGCTATTGATTTTAAGAGGGGATGGAGCGCTCGGTACAGGACTTCTTCTAGCAGTGACAGTTCTTCCTTCATCATTGTTAGCCCCAATACTAGGACCTCTTATGAAAAAACACCATTTGTCTAAATGGATGTTCGCTTCAGATGTCGTTCGAGCAACAATTGTACTCATCATCCCACTACTACATTTTTTGCACATATTGCCTCTATGGTTATTGATCTCATTAATGGTTATTCAATCGGCAACAGGTGCAGCATATAACCCAGCTTCTGTGGCGATTTTACCGCAGATTGTTCCGAAGCATCTCATTCAAAAAGCAAATGCCATCCTGCAATCTTCCTTTGAAATTGTCGCTCTTGCTGCAGTGATGGTAGCAGGTCTTTTGGTCAAATTAATTGGACCTGCAGATACCCTCTTGATCACCACTGTCTTATTTATCATATCTGGCCTGTTTATTATTGGCGTCAAACTGAAGAAGTCAGGCAAAGAAAAAGCAGCAGACATTAAACAAGCAAAGAATACATATCTGTACAACCTAAAAAGAGGTTTTCTAGTCGTCAAAAATCATCACATCTTATTTGCGCTAACCCTTTACTGTATTTTAATGAATGTCGCAGCGGCTCCGTGGCAGGCATTATCCGCTGTATACGTAGCGGAAGCGCTGCAAAGTGATGCAATGGTATATTCCATTTTAAGAGGCGTCGCCGCAGTCGGTGCGTTTATGATGGGCTTTGCGCTGGCGAAGGTGAAAATTAAACGGTTTGGCTTGTTCTTTATTGTCGCTGGTATGATTGAAGGTGCAGCGTTCTTTATCACAGGGATGAGCACATGGCTGCCGGTCGTTCTTTTTGCATCCTTTATTTTTGGTGCAGCGGTCAGTGCAATTAATGTTCCGGAAATGGTCATTATTCAAACCTCTGTTGACCAAGAAGATCAGCCACAAGTCTATGCAGTGATCAATGCGTCATCCAATGTCTTTCTCCCGCTTGCTGCTGTTATATCGGGCGTTCTGGCAGAACGATTTGGAGCGGGGCCTGTCATTGCTGGGGGAGGCGTGCTTGAAATTTTATCAGGCATTGCGATCTTCCTGTTTACAGGGCTTGCAAAAAGCCATTTGACCGCTGACAAACAGCAGTCTGAAACGGTTGAGGTGTAAATCAATAAAAAATACCCCCTGGTTGCTAAACAGGGGGTTTTGGCGTGCCGCTTTTCACATCACGCTGAAAAAAGAAAAAGAGCTAAAATAAATGATTTCAGCTCTTTTTCAGACATATTAAGAATGCTTTGTTGAACTTTCCGTTTCTTTCATTGGACTTACTTCAGCAAAGATGAATAAAATAACCGTAAACACTACTGCAAGAATGGAAGTTAACATAAAATCATAAGCAGCTCCATTCATAGATGCAACGATGTAACCAGCCATATGTGTCAGCAGAAAAGTCCAAATGAGGGTGATAATGTAATGCATTATTCCACCGTCCTTTATGTAACAATCTATTGACTATCATATCATAGATAAGAGGTAAGGGAAAAGACTGTTTTGCTCCAATTGTGAGCATTTTCATCATTGGACTTTAACAAGTGGTTGAATGTGATGATTCCCCGCAGATAAAACAGGTATTTATTGCAGGATTCGTACTGAAGCCCCAATAATAAGAAGTGACTGTACTTCACGTAGACAGGGAAATGCACAAGAGAAAAAATAAAACGCGCTGAATAATAAGTAACATGAAAAATATTTGACCTATAAGAAAGGGGAACAAGAATGAAAGAACGCCATGTGAATCTTTTCAAACAGTTAGAGACTTATCGAGCTGCTATTTTAGATAGTTTAGATGATGTAAGTGCAGATGAAGCTGAGATCATCCCAAATCATTTTCATAATAATATCAGGTGGAATATGGGACATCTTTACTTGGATCAATACTTATGGATTGAGACTTTAACGAAAGAGAAAACTGAGGTTCCAGATACTTTTCGCAAATGGTTTGGTTATGGGACAACACCAGATCATTTTTCAGATGAAACGCCTTCTTATCTACAATTAAAAAAAAGGCTGGAAGAACAGCCTGGTAAAATAATGGAAAAATACTCACGTCGCTTAGAAGTCGAATATCCCCCTACTGAAATGGGGATGCGAACCATTGAACAAGTGTTGATGCGAACCATCTTTCACGAGGGAATGCACCTGCAAGCGATTCTTGATATTAAAAAATGTTTATAATCAATCAAAAAAGTTCTGACGATATAGGAAAGAACCGCTTATATATTTCCATCAAATGTCAGATTCGCTTAAAAGATTAAGAAGATTTCTTTCATATTAGGGGATTTCCTTATTCGTAGATGAGTTGTTTCTCATATCATAGAAAGCAGAATCACTGAAAGGAGGCTAGCCATATGGGTGTAAGTGAACGTTTTATTCAGCTTGGTTCCCAGTGGAACGTCATCCACCTTCCTCAAAAACCAAATGGCTTTGGCATTCTAATCCTCGGTGACCGGAATCACTTTGTGCAGGAAAACACATCATTCTGGCTTCAGCATTATGGGAGAAACCAGCTTTTAACTGCTTTAAAGGATGAAGGGTATACATTGTTTAATAGTCATCTTCATGGCAACCACTGGGGATGTGAAGACGCTGTCTTTGATGCTAAACAACTCATTCATTATTCATTAAAACAAGAAATATTAAACCGAGAGATTCACGTGCTTGCAGAAGGAATGGGGGCACTCATTGCGATGAGTCTTGCTGAAGAAATGCCGGAAGTGTTAAGATCCATTGCAATGCTCAATCCTTGTTTAGATCTTAGTGCACATAGAGAGAGGGAGAAAGAGCATAAATTTTTCTACAAACAGCTGATCAGGGAGCTGGCGCAGAGCTACGGCTGCTCTGAACAGGAAGCAGAAACGTATCCACTTCCTTCTTGCCCCGTTCATTCAGCTCATGTACCGATTCATATATGGCAAAGGTTAAATGTTGCACCATACGCGTATGAGCTGCATGCAAAACCTTTTATTGATCAGCACATGATGAATGCAGACCATGGTCAGGTCGATCAGACCTTGCATATGTTTGATCATCCAAGAAGAATCTTTCAGTCCATTCACAAGTTTTATAAATCGCATGAAAGAGAATTGTAATGAATAGGATGATAACAGCCCTTCATAGAAAGGGCTCTTCTTTTTATTCGATATGCTAAAAAAGGGGACATGAAGATGGAAACAGGATTGATCATAGGTGCAGATGAATTTTTTGGCCTGACACTTTGTGAATATATGATGAAAGAGGGCATACAAGTCGATATCACGTGTCCACACGATCAGACAGAAGAGCAAAAGCTGCTATTAGGAGAGCGGATGATGTGGCTCGGCCGAAATGACCTCGTTCGTGTCATTGACCTTCAGGATAGCAAAGAGGCGTATGATCTCATCTTTATTCAATCAGAGGATTCACATGAAAAACAGGCAGAGTTGAAAGCAACACATGGGATGTACCGATTACTTTTCGAAGAACCGAAAGACGAATCGTCCAAACAACGTGTGCCAGCTGTTGTCCTTCCTCGTATGTTCGGACCGTGGTCACTCGATGAAAAAAGAAGAACAAGGGAAGATCACTCATTTTTTGTAGAAGATGTCGCAAAGGATCTTTTGAAGTGGGCGTCACACACTGATCAAAGGCAGGAAATGACGCATCAATTGAAGGTCGAAAGACAAACCGATGACCAACAAGCAAAGGAAATAATTGCAGAATGGAAAAGACAAAACTCAACATTTTTCGACAAAAAGCAAGAATGATCTTCCATCTTATCTTTTTTCAGTATAAAATAAACCTATATTTAACATACAGGTTCATACCTGCGTGTTGCAAAGGGAGTTGAACATGGCATGAAGTACCAACGGCTTGTCATGATCTTTTCGTTCCTTCTTTTATTATCTGCCTGCTCGCAGGCGCCTTTAAAAGGACATATTGAGAAGGTGGGTTTACTCGTCCCCGATACGATTAATGATCAAGTTTGGGGAACGAAAGGTTATAAAGGCTTATTAAATATCCAATCAACATTTGGTGTAGATGTTTATTATAAGGAAGGCATGGTCGACAAGGAGAAAATCGTTGATGCCATTGAAGAGTTCCATAAAAAAGGAGTCAATTTGATTATTGGCCATGGCAATGAATACAGCGAAATTTTCAACTTGATCAGTGAAGATTATCCAAAAACACAATTTATTACGGTCAATGGAGGCAAGCCTCAGGCTGACAATGTCACAAACGTGACGTTTAAAGGAGAAGCAATGGGCTTTTTCGGAGGCATGACTGCAGCACATATGTCCAAAACAAAAAAGATTGGTATTCTTGCTACATATGATTGGCAAAGCGAAGTAGACGGCTTTATCAAAGGGGCAAAATATCAAGACGCACATGTGCAAGTTCTAGCGGAATTTGTCGAAAACTGGGATGATGCTGACAAAGCTGTGAACCTCTATCAAAAATTGAAAAAACAAGGTGTAGATGTTGTGTATCCAGCAGGTGATGGTTATAATATCCCTGTCATTGAACAAATCAAAAACGACAATTTATCTGCGATCGGATATGTCACTGATCAATCGAACCTTGGAAGCCATACCGTCTTAACCAGCACAGTACAGCATGTTGATAAAGCGTACAGTATCATTGCGAAGAAGTTTAATGAAGGCAAACTAAACGAAGGTGAATACTCCTTTGACTTTAAAGAAGGAGTGATCGAAATGGGTAAATTTAGCTCAACCATTGACCGCGATTTTGTGAAAGACATAGAGAATGATATCTCGTATTACAAAAAAACGGGCAAACTGCCTAATGAAAAGTGAGGACGTTGAACATGCAGAACGAAAAATCGATGGAGTTTTTACAAATTGCGATGAAGTATTTTCCGCAAGCAAAAGAAGAATTAGATAAAGCAGGGGTTCAGCTTGATCCAGAAGCACTTCAGCCGCTTCTATCATTGTTTACATCTGTCATGCAAGAGGCATATGAGCTTGGAAGAGCAGATGCAGAATCAGAAAAAGCCACACAATAGTGGCTTTTTTTTATGATAATTTTTTCTTGAAGGCACTAATCATAGGGCCGACATCTTTAAACACAGGCTTCAATTCATCAATCGAATTCATAATGTTCCCAATCTGATTCATGACATGCATATAGTCAATTGAGTCATCACTTGAAGATGAATCCTTGCGTTCCTCCTTTGATTCTGATTTGTTTTTTTCCTTTTCAAGCGGCTGTCCAAACATCATTGCTGAGAAAATATCTTTTTGCGCCATATCACATGTTCCTTTCTACTATTGGTATATCATTAATCTATGAAAAAAGTGAGAGGAAAGGTTAGACGTTTGTATTGCCAAGGAGAAAAAAATAAGGTAAAATTAGTACCAGATACTAATATAAGATCACAATATTATATGCTCGTATGAGTAAAAGGAGTCTTATTCAATGAATGCTGGAATTATTGGCCTTGGCCGCTATATACCTGAAAAAGTATTAACAAATCGTGATTTAGAAAAAATGGTTGAAACTTCTGACGAGTGGATTCGTACTAGAACAGGTATAGAAGAAAGAAGAATTGCATCTGATGATGTCAATACATCTCATATGGCGCTTGCTGCTGCAAAAAAAGCATTAGCTGATGCAGATGTAGCTGCAGAAGATATTGATATGATTCTTGTAGCGACAGTTACGCCAGATCAAGCATTTCCGACAGTCGCTTGTATGATTCAAGAGCAGCTCGGTGCACATAAAGCATGTGCAATGGATATTAGCGCTGCCTGCGCTGGCTTTATGTATGGGCTTGTTACTGGAAAACAATTTATCGAATCAGGCACATACAAACACGTACTTGTCGTTGGTGTAGAAAAGCTCTCTCGCATTACCGACTGGGATGACCGCAATACGGCTGTCTTGTTTGGAGATGGAGCAGGCGCTGCCGTACTAGGACCAGTGAGCGAAGGAAAAGGAATTCTATCATTTGAGCTTGGAGCCGATGGAAGCGGCGGGAAGCACTTGTACTTAGATGAAAAAGATCATACAATCATGAATGGACGAGAAGTATTTAAATTTGCTGTGAGACAAATGGGTGAATCAAGTGTAAACGTCATCGAAAAAGCTGGACTCTCTAAAGAAGACGTTGACTTCTTAATCCCTCACCAAGCAAATATTCGCATTATGGAAGCAGCACGTGAACGCTTAGAGCTGCCAGTTGAAAAAATGTCGAAGACTGTCCATAAATATGGAAACACATCAGCAGCATCCATTCCAATTTCACTATGTGAAGAAATCGAAGCCGGAAAAATTCATGACGGCGATGTGATTGTAATGGTTGGTTTTGGTGGTGGATTAACGTGGGGCGCAATCGCTATGCGATGGGGCCGATAAAAGAGTGAGGTGCACAAATTAATGGATAAGAAACGGGTAGTTGTTACAGGATTAGGTGCTTTGACACCTCTTGGCAACGATGTAGAGACAACATGGAAAAATGCTGTAGCGGGTGTATCAGGTGTTGGCCCGATTACACGTGTCGATTCAAGCGAATATACCGCAAAAGTAGCTGCAGAACTAAAAGATTTTAACATCGAAGATTACATGGAGAAAAAAGAAGCGAGAAAAATGGCGCGCTTCACACAATATGCAGTCGTTGCTGCTCAAAAGGCTCTAGAAGATTCACGCCTTGAAATTACCGATGAAATCGCACCGCGTGTTGGCGTGTGGGTTGGATCTGGTATTGGCGGACTTGAAACATTTGAAGAGCAGTTCGAAGTGTATTCAAATAAAGGGGCAAGACGCGTAAGTCCTTTCTTTGTCCCAATGATGATTCCAGATATGGCGACAGGCCAAATCTCCATTGCACTTGGCGCAAAAGGGGTTAACTCTTGTACAGTCACAGCGTGTGCAACAGGAACAAACTCCATTGGTGACGCATTTAAAGTCATTCAGCGCGGAGATGCCGATGCGATGATTACAGGCGGAACAGAAGCGCCTTTAACGAAAATGTCGTTTGCTGGCTTTTGCGCGAACAAAGCTCTTTCGACAAATCCTGATCCAAATACAGCAAGCCGTCCATTTGATAAAAACCGTGACGGATTTGTCATGGGTGAGGGAGCGGGGATTGTGGTTCTCGAAGAATTAGAGCATGCGTTAAAACGCGGAGCGACGATTTATGCAGAAATCGTTGGATACGGTTCAACTGGAGACGCATACCATATTACAGCACCTGCTCCAAACGGAGAAGGCGGCGTCCGTGCGATGAAAGAAGCGATTCGTGATGCAGGCTTAAAAGTGGAAGAAATTGATTATATCAATGCCCACGGAACAAGCACGCCGTACAATGATAAATTTGAAACCATGGCGATTAAAGAAGTGTTCGGAGAGCATGCGAATCAGCTTGCGATCAGTTCGACAAAATCAATGACAGGTCACTTACTTGGTGCAGCAGGCGGAGTAGAAGCGATTTTCTCTGTTCTTGCGATCAAAGACAGTGTCATTCCGCCAACAATTAACCTTGAAACACCAGATGAAGAATGTGATCTTGATTATGTAGCAAATGAAGCACGTTCAAAAGAAGTACAAGTTGCTTTGAGTAACTCACTTGGCTTTGGCGGGCATAATGCGACAATTATTTTCAAAAAATACGAAGCGTAATATGCTCTGAGAAGGCGGCGATCTATAAACAGATCGCCGCCTTTTTGCATATGATGAAAATGGAGGTGTTCAGCGGTATGGGTCTGATCAATACACAATATCTCATTGAGCAATCATCATCTTTTCAAGAGCTGGCGGCACGTTTTGTCCCTTATTTTAAAGGAGCATCGAAAAAAGAATGGTCATCTATTCTCACTCATTTACAGCATCACGGGATGGTTCGGTCATGGAATGCCTGCCAGGAAATGATCGACAAGCTCAAAGAAACAGGGTACTTCAAGCTCGTGATGAAAGAATACAAAGCGCTGCAAAAAGAGTGGGAAGGTCCTGATGTTCCTGTCTTTATTTTACCTGTCAATGAGAGCAGTAAAGAGATCAGAGAACAATTTTACTACCAATCCGGTATGGCATTTGACGACAAAATCTTTCTTTTTTTATCCCCGCATACGCCGAAAGAGAGAATTGCTACATTGCTGACACATGAATATCACCATGTATGCAGGTTGCATTTTCTCACGAAAGAAGAAAAAGATTTTACATTCCTTGATACAATCATGATGGAGGGGCTCGCTGAATATGCTGTGTATCATAGGTATGGAGAAAGCTATACAGCAAAGTGGACGACTTTATATGACGAAGCGCAGCTTCAGCGCATGTACAAAAAATGGGTATCCAGTCACCTTGATAAGAAAGTTCAGGACGACGAAAGACTGATACAGAACCTCCTTTATGGAAAAGGGAACTACCCTAAAATGCTTGGGTACGCCACTGGGTTTTATATCGTGAAAAAGTATTTCAGTGAGCACAGAATCAGCGAGGAGTCTATGATTGCAGAGCCTGCCGAAACCTTTTTAAAAGCGATAGAGTCACAATGAGAATAATTCACATAAAAAGTGACATATTACAATTTTACTAAATACTTCTTGATTTCGTCATGACGATGTAATAATATACAAATATAAATTTTGATCATTCTTTCTATTCTGAAAAGGCGGAATCTTTTGATTCGGTTCATTTGATCTATGAAGAAAGGGGCGAATGCATGAGCACACTGCTTGAAGTGCAAAACTTAAAAACATACTTTTTTCGAAAAAAGGAACCAATACCTGCTGTTGATGGCGTTGATTTTCGTATTAAAAAAGGAGAAACAGTCGCCTTAGTCGGTGAGTCTGGGTCTGGTAAAAGTATTACGTCTTTATCCATCATGGGTCTGATTAATGGGACTGGTGGGAAGATTATGGATGGTTCCATTAAGCTTGATGGAAAAGACCTTGTTACATATAGTGAAAAGGAATTGTGCAGTATTCGGGGTAATGATGTATCCATGATTTTTCAGGAACCCATGACCTCACTTAATCCCGTCTTAACCATCGGGGAACAAATAACAGAAATCCTCATTTACCACAAAAAACTTTCAAAAAAAGAAGCGACCAAAAAAGCGATTGACTTGCTGAAGCTTGTAGGTTTTTCCAGGCCAGAACAAATCATCAAAGATTATCCGCACCGTTTATCCGGTGGTATGCGTCAACGAGTAATGATTGCCATTGCGCTAAGCTGTGATCCGAAGCTCCTCATTGCGGATGAACCGACTACTGCTCTTGATGTGACCATACAAGCCCAGGTGCTTACCTTAATGAAAGATTTATGTTCAACCTTTGGTACATCTATTCTTCTCATTACGCACGATTTAGGTGTTGTGTCGGAAGTAGCAGATCGGGTTATTGTCATGTACTGCGGACAGGTTGTTGAAAACGGAACTGTCGAAGAGTTGTTTGATCAGCCGCTTCATCCATACACAGAAGGACTGCTTGAATCCATTCCGGTCATTGACGGAGAGATTCAGCCATTAACGGCGATAAAAGGAAATGTCCCTGCGCCAGATCAGCTTCCGGCTGGCTGCCGCTTTGCTCCTAGATGTCCGAAAGTCATGGATCGTTGCAAAGAAGAATTGCCCAAGCTGAACACATTTGAAAATGGCAGAAGCGTCAGGTGTTTCTTATATGAGGAGGCAAGCCAAACATGACACTTGCTGAAAATCAACCATACATGACAAAACGATCCGAGAAAGAAACCATTCTGGAATTAAAAAATATACGAAAACACTTTCCGATCAAAGCTGGAGTGTTGCAAAAGAAAGTAGGAGCTGTCAAAGCGGTTGACGGCATAGATCTGAAAATTTATAAAGGCGAAACGTTAGGAATCGTTGGGGAGTCTGGATGCGGTAAATCCACATTAGGGCGCACAATGATTCGCTTATATCAGCCAACAGACGGACAAATCCTTTTTAAAGGGCAAGATATTTCACATGTATCTGAATCAAAACTCAGACAATCAACAAGGAAAAACATCCAAATGGTTTTTCAAGATCCCTTTGCATCACTCAACCCTAGAAAAACACTTCGAAGCATCATCAAAGAACCCTACAAAACACATCACTTATATTCCTTAAAAGAAAGAAATGAAAAAGTAGAACAGCTTTTATCCAAAGTTGGCCTTCACCCAAGTTTTGCGAATCGATACCCGCACGAATTCTCCGGCGGGCAAAGGCAGCGGATCGGCATCGCTCGAGCGCTTGCCATGAATCCCGAGATGATCATAGCGGATGAGCCTGTTTCAGCACTTGATGTCTCCATTCAGGCTCAGGTCATTAATTTGATGGAAGAGCTTCAGGAGGAATTTGACCTGACCTATCTATTTATCTCTCACGATCTAAGTGTCGTTCGGCATATTAGCGATAGAGTCGGCGTCATGTATCTCGGCAAAATGATGGAGCTTGCGGATAAGCACAGCCTGTACGACGATCCGCTCCATCCATATACACAGGCGCTTCTATCTTCAGTTCCAGTCACCCGTAAAAAAGGCCAAGTGAAAAGAGAACGGATTATGCTGCAAGGGGATTTACCAAGCCCTGCGAATCCGCCAAAAGGCTGTGTATTTCACACAAGATGTCCGTATGCGAAAGGAGTCTGTAAAGAAAAAGTACCAGAATTTCAACAATTAAAGACGAATCACTTTGTTGCCTGTCACCTCTACGACGCTTAATCAGCTAGTATGATCTCAACTTTGAGAGGGGGGATGAAACGGGCTTCTGTCATCATTTTTAAACAAATAGGGGGAATTGTCTATGAAAGTAAGAAATAGAAAGTCCATTTTGGTCAGTTTACTGCTGATCTTTACACTGATCCTTACTGCTTGCTCTAGTGGAAATAAAACGTCAGGAGACAGTGAAAAGAAATCCACAGGTAAACCGGTACAAGGCGGGGATCTTGTCATCGGTTCAATTGCAGAGCCTACATTATTTAACTCGCTATATTCAACGGATGTAGCAAGTTCTGATATTGAAGAAAGAATTTACAGCTTCTTACTTCAAACAGACGGAAAGCTCAACCCGCAGCTATCGCTGGCAGAAGATATTAAAGAATCTGATGACGGCAAACAGTTTGATGTGACCATTAAAAAAGGCGTGAAGTTTCATGATGGCGAAGAACTGACTGCTGATGATGTTGTGTTTACATACAGCATTCCAATCCATAAGGATTACAATGGGGAGCGTGGATCAGGCTTTGAAGTATTAGAGTCTGTTAAAAAGACTGGAGATTACTCGATCGAATTCAAGCTGAATAAAAAAGATCCATATTTTTATAATGTCACCCTAGGAAGCTATGGCATTTTGCCAAAGCATATTTTAGGTGATGTGCCTGTGAAGGATCTTGGCGAAAATGAATTTAACCGAAAAAATCCAATCGGTTCAGGTCCATTTAAATTTGCCGAGTGGAAAGAAGGAGACTACGTCAAACTAGAAGCATTTGATGATTATTGGGATGGACGTCCTTATCTTGATACGGTCACCATTAAAACCATTCCTGATCAGAATGCAGCCATTGCCCAGCTGTCAGCAGGCGATATTGATTTCTTTGCTGTACCGGGATCAGAACTGCAAACAGTTGAAAAAATCAGCAACGTCAAAATCGAGTCTGATCTAGGATTGAATTATTCCTATATTGGCTGGAATCAGAAAAACGAACTTTTCAAAAGTAAAAAAGTCCGCCAAGCTCTTACACATGCCATTGATCGTCAAACGATTGTTGATCAAGTGTTAGAAGGAGACGGGAAAGTAGCCAACATTCCGGAAAGTCCGCTGTCATGGAACTATCCGAAAAATGAAAATGTCCCGGTTTTTGAATTTGATCAAGAAAAAGCGAAAAAGATGCTGAAAGAAGAAGGCTGGGAAGATACAGATGGGGATGGCTATCTTGATAAGGATGGCAAAAAATTCTCCTTTGTCTTGAAAACGAACCAAGGAAACAAGGTCCGTGAAGATATTGCTGTCGTTGTACAGCAGCAGCTCAAAGAAATTGGCATTGAAGCAAAGCCGCAAATTGTAGAGTTTAGTGCATTAATCGAACAAACCACACCGCCAAAATGGGATTATGATGCTCTATTACTTGGCTGGAGCTTAGCGACATTCCCTGACCAATACAGCATCTTCCATTCAAGTCAATCAGAAAAAGGCTTAAATAACATTTGGTATAAAAATGAAGAAGTCGATAAGCTGCTAGTTGATGCTAAGAACTTGAGTGATCGAAAAGAGTATTCGAAGGCGTATGAAAAAATTTATGAGCTGATTGCAGAGGATCAGCCCTACACGTTCCTTTATTATGCCAACTCACATCGCGCTATGCCATCTAATCTACAAGGCTACTCTTACCACCCAAAAGATGAGTATTACCAAATCGAAAAATGGTGGATTGAACAGTAGATGATGAGTGAAGAAGGGGAGGTTTCTCCCCTTTTTTCATCATAGTATAGCCATCCGATGAAAAAGGAGTTGTGCACATGGTTACATATATCATTAGAAGGACACTTCTTTCCATTCCCATTTTGTTTGGGATAACGATTTTGTCCTTTGCCATTATGAAAGCAGCACCAGGCGATCCGATGTCACTCATGATGGACCCGACTATTAGTGCCGCAGACCGGGAAGCCTTTATTGATAAGTACGGCTTGAATGATCCCGAATATGTGCAGTATATGAAATGGCTTGGCAATATGCTTCAAGGTGACTTTGGCACATCTATTGTAAAAAAAGGAACACCCGTGGCGGATTTGATTTTTGCCCGGCTGCCAAATACCCTCATCCTCATGATCTTTTCTACATTAGTTGCCCTGATTATTGCCATCCCATTTGGTGTTCTTTCAGCAAAACGTCCGTATACGAAGCTTGACTATGGCATTACAGTTACATCATTTATCGGACTGGCTATTCCAAATTTCTGGTTTGGCCTAATCCTCATTATGGTTTTATCTGTGAATCTAGGGTGGTTTCCGACCGGAGGTGTCTCTACCTTAAATGCAGATTTTAATCTATTTGACCGGCTTCATCATATTATTTTACCGGCCTTTGTTTTAGCAACGGCTGATATGGCCGGGCTTACACGTTATACAAGGTCAAGTATGCTTGATGTGATGCGGCAGGACTACATTCGCACGGCAAGAGCGAAAGGATTCAGAGAAAACAAAGTCATCTTCAAGCACGGACTAAGAAATGGTTTGATGCCTGTCATTACGATCTTCGGTCTCATGATTCCATCCTTTATTGGCGGCGCTGTGGTAGTGGAACAAATCTTCACATGGCCGGGTCTTGGAAAACTATTTATCGATTCTGCCTTTTCAAGAGATTACCCTGTGATTATGGCAATGACCGTGATTTCCGCAGTGCTCGTGGTTGTTGGAAACTTAATAGCGGATATTCTCTATGCGATCGTTGATCCGCGTATAGAATATTAGAAGGGAGCTGAAGCACAATTGGCACAACCTAATATGGGGACACCTCCTGTTGATCTCAAATTAAAAGAAGGCCTTCCGCCAAAACCAGAGACGATGCTTCGTTTATTTTGCGAGAAATTTTTCAAAAATAAATTGGCGGTTGTCGGCTCCGCTATTTTATTGGTCATTATCTTTTCGGCTATTTTCGCCCCAGTGATCGCACCTTACGCACCGGAACAGCAAGACTTATTGAAACGGCTACAGCCTCCAAGTGCAGAGCATTTTATGGGAACCGACAAGTTTGGCCGAGATATTTTTTCAAGGGTACTATACGGGGCGAGGGTGTCTTTATTGGTTGGTTTCGTCTCAGTAGTCGGAGCCATTACCATTGGTACCGTCGTTGGGGCGGTAGCGGGCTATTTTAAAGGCTTTGTCGATTCAGTGCTCATGAGAATGGTTGATGTGGTGTTGTCAATTCCAGATATTTTTCTTTTAATCACGCTAGTGACGATTTTTAAACCGGGTATTGATAAATTGATTTTAATCTTTGCATTGACCGGCTGGACAACAACGGCCAGGCTCATCCGCAGTGAGTTCTTATCACTTCGCACAAGAGAATTCGTACTCGCAGCAAGAACGATCGGAACGAAAAACCATGTCATCATCTTTTCGCATATTTTACCGAACTGTATCGGTCCCATTATTGTGTCTGCTACATTAAAAGTCGGTTCTGTCATTTTAGCTGAATCAACGCTTAGCTATCTAGGATTCGGCATCCAGCCTCCAACGGCGAGCTGGGGAAACATGCTTCAAGATGCACAAAATTTCTCCATAATGGTCCAAGCATGGTGGTATCCACTGTTCCCAGGGTTACTGATTCTACTTACCGTTTTATGCTTTAACTTCTTAGGTGATGGACTAAGAGATGCCCTAGATCCTAAAAAATTAAAATAATATGACATACTTAAGTAACAAAAAATGTATATTTATATCAAAAAAGGTTGAAAAAGGAAATTCAATATAGTACCATAGATTTAAAGTAAATAAGAGATTGAGAGG
Source organism: Bacillus xiamenensis (assembly GCF_001857925.1). NCBI lineage: Bacteria > Bacillati > Bacillota > Bacilli > Caryophanales > Bacillaceae > Bacillus > Bacillus xiamenensis. Next base: position 510,460 of record NZ_CP017786.1, on the reverse strand, counting down.
GGAGCTCCTTATTGTCTGCTAAAGTGGAAAAACCAATTTCAGATGATGGTACAAACTTTTTTGGTTTCCAGTATAAAGAGATTTACTCACGTCTTTTATCTCAAAATGTGAATGTGGAAATTGACTTCATTCAAAGAAAAATTCTGCAAAACTATAATCATCCACACATTTTAGATTTTTGTTGTGGACATGGAAGACACCTGCTTCAACTTTGGCAGGCAGGTTTTCAAATAGATGGACTGGATATTAATCAAGATTTTTTGGCGTATATTGAAAAAGAGTCAAATCACCAAGTGACAACATTTTTAGAAGATGGAAGAGACTTTCATCCCCCTAGAACGTATGATGTTGTGCTTAATATGGAAACATCAATTGTCTATATGTCAGATGATGAGAACATGAAAATGCTCAGGTCCATGTATTCATGTTTAAATGAAGGTGGGACATTACTTCTTCACCTTGCAAATCGAGAATTTATAATTAAGTATTTCCATCCACTTATCTGGTTTGGAGACGAAAAGACAGGCTATGCCTTAGAAAAAAGACAGTTAGATATAGTAAACAGCACTATTAAAATAGAACAAACAAGGATAGTGAATGACAAAACAACCAACCATGTCATCAAAATGAGGTTATATAGTGTAGCTGAAATTACAAATATGCTAAAAGATGTTGGTTTTATCGTCAAACATATTTATGGAGATTTTGAAGGTAATTCATATAACGTAGAAGCTCACAACACGATACTTTTATGCACAAAATGAAGCATTAAAGGGGGTGAGTCCTATGAAAACAAACGTTATCATCATCATCACAAAATAATTGACATTTATATTCATTCTGAGAAGTGCGTGTTCTATCACACGCACTTTCTTACGTAAATAGTTCAGAAGAGAAGATAGAGAGGTTGATTTTATTGATCGCTATCCTGAAGAAGCCACAATTCCTTATGTTTTGTATGGCACAATTAATTTCCCGTTTTGGGGACGGTCTTACAACTATTGTCATCCTTTATGTGGTTGGAACTACATCGAATGACCCGTTATTAATTGGATTTGTGTTATTTTGTCAATATTCACCAATGTTTTTCTTTGGCTTAATTGGTGGTGTTGCGGCAGACCGATTTCAAAAACATCATATTATGATTGCAGCCGATTTATTTCGGTCTTTCATATTAATAGGAATGATCTTTAGTTTAAACAATCCAGTGTATGTCATTACCCTCGTTTTTTTATCAGGTATAGGAAGTGCTTTTTTTTATCCAGCGCGCTCCTCGTATATTCCGGTTGTAGTGGGGGAAAAAAATATTTCAGAAGCGATGGGGGTTTCTCAAAGTATTTATTCCGTTATGCAAATTGCGGGTCCTGGAATTGCAGGCCTACTTCTTCTTTTCTTTTCACCGACAGCTCTACTCATTATTGATATTTTTACTTATAGTCTATCCGCATGTTTTATCTTGCTGACGGCTGTACTTGTGAGAAAGAACAATAAAGATGAGGAATCGAGTCCTTCAACTTCTAAAGAAAAACAGTGGACGGCGATCAAGCAAGGATTGAAAGTCGTATTTCAATCAGCACCACTTGCTTTTTTAATCCTTTTATTAACACAAGTCATGTTTATCGCAGGAATTTTTAATACCACATCTAACTCTATTTTGCTACAGGAGTTTCAAGTATCAGGTTTTCATTTTGGGATGATTGAAGCATTTTCGGGAATCGGAGCCGTCATAGGTTCCATTTTAGGTCCTTACTTGCTTGGAAAATTCAAACCTGGTTATATTTTAATGACAACGACGATCTTTATGGGAATTTGGATGATGGTCATCATACCGGTTGAGTTTCTAGAAGCACTGTTTGGGTTACCGCCAGTCTACCTTTGGGTTTTTGGTATCGGCTTAATGAATGCTTTCTTGAATGTGCCGATTAGCAGTTTATTTCTAGGGCTTACTCCAAATGCTTATAGAGGACGTGCAATGTCTATCTTACAAATGTTCTCTAACTTCGGTATCATACTTGGATTAATCATCGCCGGTATTTTTTCTAAATATATTGGTGTTATATGGATTACTGCCATTTCTGGCGGAGTATTGCTTGCTATCAGTTTATTGTCAATGAGGATGAAAGGTTTTGCGGCCTTATTAAATGTAACGAAAAAAAATAAAGACACTTCAACTGCAGCACAGCTTGAAGTTTAATAAAGTTGGAATAATTTCTCTATCCCTTGCCCATACTGTGGACAACAGTTTTTAAAAAGTGAGGGATTGGTTATGTTATTTCTTCATGACGTATGGGTGAATTGGTTTGAAGGGGAAGAGAATGGCTATAATGTATGCCATTTTCATGAGTGGCGCAAGGAGGACAGCGTGGAGCTGTTAGATCAAGTACCTTTACTTAAGGTGCAGAGTCCTTTGTTTGATTACATAGAGAATGATCTATCTGAGCTGCCGAAGACGCTGCTAGAATCTGTTTTTGAGAAATCATATATTCGCAAAAATCATGAACGGCGTAAATTAGAGTATTGCTTTGTGGTCACCGACGGCATTCGCATCATTGCAGTGGATACGATTGGGTATTCCATTCCTGTGAGAAAGAGCCGCTTAATCCCAAGGCAGGAGCAATTGGTGTATGAAATGGTGAAAGATGTGAAGGCGGAGGAATATGAATTTTCAACAGATCACCTTGAGTCGACGAAAGAGTATCATATTTTGTCATTGCCGCCGCAGCATATCAGCGGATTAACGAGAAAAGAAAGACAGCTGAAGCAGCTCATGTTTATGGCGCTTGATCAACTAAAGGGCCTTCAAAACCGGGCGGAAATTGCGTATTGGTATACGGAATGGAATCCGCGTATGTACAACCAGATCAAACGAATGTCTTTCGAGGAAATTTGGAACATGCTTTATAACGAAACCATTGATGGATGGTCAGAAAACCATTTAGCCTTTTGTGAAAAAATGATTAAAGGACAGCCATTTTTCGAAAAGCTTTGGGAAATGGAAAACGAATCAAAAGTCAATTAGGAAAAAGCTTGCAGCGTGTTCAGCTGCAAGCTTTCTTATTTGCGTTTTCTGCCAAGGCCCATCGCATTCTCCATTTTTTTCAGCATTTTGTTTGCCGCGCGGTTTGCTTTTTCAGCACCTTCGTCTAGAATACGGTCAAGCTCGTCTGACTCAATGAGTTCATAGTATCGATCTTGTATCGGTTTTAAAGCATCTATCACAACTTTCGCAAGATCTCCCTTAAACTCACCATAGCCTTTACCTTCGTATTTTTGCTCAAGCTCCGCAATTGATACGTTACCCAATACAGAATAAATTGTCAGCAAGTTGGCAATTCCAGGCTTGTTCTCTTTGTCATATTTGACGACGCCTTCTGAATCAGTCACAGCACTTTTAATTTTCTTTTCAAGCTGCTTTGGTTCATCTAATAAGGTAATGAAGGACTTTTGGTTCGGATCGGATTTGCTCATCTTTTTCGTTGGGTCTGTTAAAGACATAATCCGAGCGCCTTCTTTTGGAATTTTCACTTCAGGTACAGTAAAGATGTCGTTATACTTTCGGTTAAAGCGCTCAGCAAGCGTTCTTGTCAATTCCAGATGCTGCTTTTGATCCTCACCGACAGGGACTAAATCAGTACCGTATAATAAGATATCGCCAGCCATTAATGGCGGATACGTTAACAGACCTGAAACGACAGCTTCTTTCCCGGCGGATTTGTCCTTAAATTGAGTCATTCTTTCTAATTCCCCAATATAAGCGACACATTGAAGCATCCATCCTGCCTGGGCGTGGGCAGGTACCTCTGATTGGATAAACAATGTTGCTTTTTCTGGATCAAGTCCAACTGCCAAATAAAGTGCTGCTAAGCTTCTAATATTTTTGCGAAGGGCTAAGCGATCCTGACTTACTGTAATCGCATGCTGATCGACCACGCAAAAGTAGCCATGATAGTCATGTTGTAAATCAACAAACTGTTTCATTGCGCCAATGTAGTTCCCTAATGTCACAGAACCACTAGGCTGAATGCCTGAAAAAATCGTCTTCTTTGTCATACTAAAACCTCTTTTCTTCAATATAAAAAGGCCCACTCGTCACTTTTCAACAGAAAAGGGACGAATGAACCGCGGTACCACCCTTGTTATTTCAATCAGAAATCACTCAAGACGTTGATATCGGAGACTGCTCCGTCTAAGCCTACTAACTTTAGCAAGTGTTCGGTTAGCTGCTCCAAAGCCCATTCCATACATCCCATTATCTGCTTACACCAGCCGCAGACTCTCTGTAAATGGTGAATCTATGTACTCTTCTTTTTCATCGCAACAGTATGTCTATCTATTATAAAGGATGACCATGAAAAAGTCACGAAGCCTGTATGTGACCTTCTCATCATGTCGTTAGACACTTAAAATTTTAAATAAAAAAGTAACTATCTGTCAGAAATTTTTAAAAAAGGATGATTAATTATATGTATAAAACATTATTCCTGTTGAATTTGTTAAATTGTTTTAATCAATTTACGCTTTAATTTGTTGAAGTAATTGAGACTTTAGTTTATAAAAATCCCTCTTTATCCCCATTTACGTTTTTTAAAAATATGTGAAATTGATATTGCAATAAATTATTCTATTCATTATAATGAATTTGTTCACACGTTTGTGCTAGGCTCTTTACATAGTGAAAATTCAGAAAAAACAAAAGAAATAGAAAGTGAGCCTTTTAGGGACTTTTTTACGCTATTTCTTAAATCTGAATCTCATCTTCTATCGAGACCTTTGGACTAAAAACATATTATAAGGGGGAATACAGTTGAAAAAGCGTTGGTCAGTTGTTACTTTAATGCTTACTTTCACACTTGTATTAAGCGCTTGTGGTTTCAGCGGAAACAAATCAGGCGACAGCACGAGCAGTTCTGGAAAGGCTAAAACAACATTAAATGTGAATATCTCCACTGAGCCTTTTTCTCTACATCCGGGATTGGCAAATGATTCAACTTCAGGAAGTGTCATCCGTCAGACGTTTGAGGGATTAACAAGAATTAACGCTGAAGGTAAGCCAGAAAACGCAATGGCTTCTGATATCAAAACAAGTGCGGATGGTAAAACTTACACATTCACACTTCGTGATGCAAAATGGTCTAATGGTGACACTGTCACAGCAAAAGATTTCGAATATGCTTGGAAGTGGGCATTAGATCCTAAAAATGAATCTCAATATGCTTACCAGCTTTACTATATCAAAGGTGCTGAAGCAGCTAACAAAGGGGAAGCAAAAGTTTCTGATGTTGGCGTTAAAGCAAAAGACGACAAAACGCTTGTAGTTGAGCTAGAGAACCCAACACCGTTCTTTACTGAACTAACTGCATTCTATACGTATATGCCAATCAACCAAAAAGTGGCTGAAAAGAATAAAAACTGGTACACAAATGCTGGTGAAAACTACGTATCTAACGGACCATTCGTTCTTTCTAAATGGAAACATGGCGGTTCTATCACGCTTGAAAAGAACAATGAATACTGGGATAAAGATACTGTAAAACTGAAAAAGATTAACATGTCTATGATCAAAGATACAAACACTGAGCTTAGCATGTTCCAAAAAGGCGAGCTTGACTGGGCTGGTTCTCCAACAGGAAACCTTCCAACTGAGTCTTTACAAAAATTGAAAAAAGATGGCGGTCTTAAAATTCAAACGATCGCTGGTATCTATAACTACAAATTCAACACAGAAGTAAAACCTTTAAACAATGCAAACATCCGTAAGGCCCTTGCATACTCAATCAACCGTCAAGCGATCGTTGATAAAATTACGCAAGGTGAACAAGTTCCAGCGATGGCAATCGTTCCTCCAACAATGGACGGATTCACTGATAACAAAACAGGCTACTTCAAAGATCATGATGTAGCAACTGCTAAAAAACTTCTTGAAAAAGGTTTGAAAGAATTAGGTTATAAGTCAGTTTCTGATCTTCCAACATTGAAACTGTCTTACAACACAGATGAAGCCCACCAAAAGATTGCACAAGCCATTCAAGAAATGTGGAAAAAAGATTTAGGTGTAAAAGTTGAACTTGATAACTCTGAGTGGAACGTTTATATCGATAAACTTCACAGTGGAGATTACCAAATTGGACGTATGGGCTGGTTAGGTGACTTCAACGATCCAGTGAACTTCCTTGAGCTCTATAAAGATAAAGACGGTGGAAACAATGACACTGGATGGGAAAGCAAAGAGTACAAACAATTATTGAATGATTCTGCGAAAGAAACAGACAAAACGAAGCGTGAAGAATTGCTGAAAAAAGCAGAAGAAATCATCATCAACGATATGCCTGTAGCGCCAATCTACTTCTACACTCAGCTTTGGGTACAAGATCCAAAACTAAAAGGTGTAGTAGTATCTGGACTTGGTGATGTTCAATACAAATGGGCACATTTCGAAAAGTAAGAGTTATAGTGTAAGAGATCTACGGCAAGGATCTTAAGGTATATGGAGGATGTCTCTCCATATACCTTTCTTGCTGATTAGAGAAAATGTTGTAAAATCATGGAGGTGCAATTCCGTTGCTTAAATATATCGGTAAGCGATTAATATATATTTTAATCACACTGTTTGTTATTGTAACTGCAACTTTCTTTCTCATGCAGGCAGCACCTGGTGGTCCATTCTCTGGAGAGAAGAAACTTCCTGCTGAAATTGAAGCAAATCTAAACGAGCACTACGGATTGGACAAACCTTTATTTGTTCAATATGTAAGCTACTTAGGTTCAGTTGCAAAATTAGATTTTGGTCCCTCATTTAAATATAAAGGACAAACCGTAAATGACTTAATCAGTTCTGGATTCCCCGTTTCCTTTACCCTCGGAATTGAGGCAATTCTCCTCGCATTAGCATTTGGTGTATTGTTTGGGGTCCTTGCAGCGCTCTATCATAACAAGTGGCAAGACTATACAATTGCCATTTTAACGATCTTTGGAATTTCAGTTCCAAGTTTCATTTTAGCGGCGCTACTACAATATGTTTTTGCATCTGAGGCAAGCTTTTTAGCGATTTTCCCAGTTGCAGGATGGGAGTCTTGGGCAAGCACCGTACTACCTTCTATTGCACTTTCCTTCATGCCAATGGCATTTATCGCTAGACTTGCACGGTCAAGTATGCTTGAAGTACTAAACAGTGACTACATTAGAACGGCTAGAGCAAAAGGTTTAACGAAATCAGCTGTTACGATCAAACACGCCATTCGAAACGCATTGTTACCTGTTATTACATACATGGGACCAATGGCAGCTTCAGTGTTGACAGGTAGTTTTGTCGTGGAGAAGATTTTTGGTATTCCTGGTCTAGGCTCTCACTTTGTTACAAGCATTACAAACCGTGACTACACCGTCATCATGGGTGTCACAGTCTTCTACAGTATTATTCTATTAGTCAGTATTCTAGTCGTTGACGTCCTCTATGGTATTATCGATCCTAGAATTAAACTGACGAAGGCGAAGAAAGGGGTCTAACACATGGAAGAGTTGAAAAAAGATCTATTTGTGCCTGCGACAGCTAACGCAGCGGAATCTGAAAAAATTTCTAAACCTAGTCTATCTTTATGGAAGGATGCCATGCTTCGCTTCCGTGCAAATAAACTTGCAATGGTTGGGCTCGCAATCATCTTGATCATTGTGATTCTGGCGATTTTAGTTCCTATATTCTCCAAATATGATTATTCGACGACTGATTTGCTTAATGCAGACCAGCCGCCTTCAAAAGAACATTGGTTTGGTACTGATGATTTAGGACGAGATATGTTTGTTCGTACATGGGTAGGGGCGAGAATTTCGATCTTTATTGGTCTTGCTGCAGCTGTTCTTGACGTCATCATCGGTATTATTTGGGGAAGTATCGCTGCATTCAAAGGCGGCCGTACAGATGAAGTCATGATGCGTATTGCGGATGTTTTATGGGCAATTCCAACACTATTAATGGTGATTTTAATGATGGTTGTTCTGCCAAAAGGATTATTAACGATTATTCTCGCCATGACAGTCGTAGGCTGGATTAACATGGCACGTATTGTTCGGGGACAAGTTTTACAATTGAAGAGCCAAGAATACGTTCTTGCAGCACAAACATTAGGTGCGAAAACATCTAGACTTTTATTTAAACACTTGATTCCAAACTCAATGGGACCAATTCTTGTCACAATGACATTAACGATTCCTTCTGCTATTTTCACGGAAGCATTCTTAAGCTATCTAGGACTTGGTGTACCAGCTCCCTTAGCCAGCTGGGGAACAATGGCTTCTGACGGAATTCCGGCCATGACGTATTATCCGTGGAGATTATGGTTCCCAGCCGCATTTATCTGTATTACAATGTTTGGTTTTAACGTGGTTGGAGACGGACTAAGAGACGCTTTAGATCCGAAGTTGCGTAAATAAGGAGTGATTAGGATGGAACGTGAACGTATTCTAGAGGTGAAAGACCTTGCAATCTCATTTAAAACATATGGTGGAGAGGTTCAAGCCATTCGTGGTGTGAACTTCCACTTAAATAAAGGCGAAACACTTGCTATTGTAGGTGAATCTGGTTCTGGTAAAAGTGTAACATCACAGGCGATTATGAGATTAATTCCGATGCCGCCAGGATATTTCAAACGTGGAGAAATCTTGTTTGATGGGCAGGATATTGTCAAGAAAACCGAAAAACAAATGCAAACCATTCGAGGAAAAGACATCTCAATGATCTTCCAAGATCCGATGACTTCTTTGAACCCAACCATGAAGGTCGGGAAACAAATTACAGAAGTGCTTTTCAAGCATGAACAAATCTCAAAAGAAGCGGCTGAAAAAAGAGCGATCGAACTTTTAGAGCTTGTTGGGATTCCAATGCCTGAAAAAAGAATCAAACAATACCCGCATGAATTTAGTGGCGGAATGAGACAAAGGGTTGTTATCGCGATGGCACTAGCGGCAGATCCAAAGCTGTTAATTGCTGATGAGCCAACGACTGCGCTTGATGTGACGATCCAGGCGCAAATCTTAGAATTAATGAAAGAAATTCAGCAAAAAGTCGAAACATCCATTATCTTTATTACCCACGATCTAGGTGTTGTGGCCAATGTGGCTGATCGTGTAGCCGTTATGTATGCAGGACAGATTGTGGAGACAGGGACTGTTGATGAAATTTTCTACAATCCAAAGCATCCGTATACATGGGGACTTTTAGCATCTATGCCAAGCCTAGACACAGATGGAGGAGCTGAAGGGAAACTAACAGCGATTCCAGGAACACCACCAGATTTAACAAACCCGCCGAAAGGAGATGCATTTGCACTCCGGAGCGATTATGCAATGAAAATTGACTTTGAACAAGAACCACCAATGTTCAAAGTATCAGATACGCATTATGTGAAATCATGGCTACTTCATCCGAATGCCCCTAAAGTTGAACCGCCTGCTTCTGTAAAGGCGAGAATGCGTGAACTAGAAGGTAGCTACGAAAAACCTGTATTAGTAAAAGAGGGTGAATAGCATGGCAGAAAAACTGTTAGAAATTAAAAATTTAAAGCAGCATTTCCATACAGCAAGAGGAACTGTAAAAGCAGTTGATGGTGTCTCATTCGATATTTACAAAGGTGAAACACTTGGACTTGTAGGGGAATCTGGATGTGGTAAGTCTACAACCGGCCGTTCGATCATCAGGCTTTATGATGCGACAGATGGCGAAGTTCTCTATAAAGGAGAAAGCGTACACGGAAAGAAATCAAGACAAAAAATGCTTGAGTTTAACCGCCAAATGCAGATGATTTTCCAAGACCCTTATGCCTCACTTAACCCTAGAATGACAGTTCTTGATATCATCGCAGAGGGCATTGACATTCATGGTCTTGCGAAAACAAAACAAGCACGTAAAGAGCGTGTGTATCAATTGCTTGAAACGGTTGGTTTGAACAAAGAGCATGCGAATAGATACCCGCATGAATTTTCAGGCGGTCAAAGACAGCGTATTGGAATTGCTCGTGCATTAGCTGTTGAGCCGGATTTCATCATTGCCGATGAGCCAATCTCTGCACTAGATGTGTCCATCCAAGCGCAGGTTGTCAACTTAATGAAAGAACTGCAAGTAGAAAAAGGCTTAACGTATTTATTCATTGCGCATGACCTTTCCATGGTGAAATACATTAGCGATCGTATCGGTGTGATGTATTTTGGGAAATTGGTTGAGCTGGCACCAGCAAATGAATTATACGAAAACCCACTTCATCCTTATACAAAATCATTACTATCTGCGATTCCGCTTCCAGATCCTGATTATGAGCGTAACCGCAAACGGATTAAATACGATCCATCTGTTCATAAAGGAACAAATACGGAATTTCGTGAAGTCAAGCCAGGTCACTTTGTCAGCTGTACTGAGGAAGAATTCAAAGAGATCAAAGCAAAACAATAAGAACAGAGAAGAAGCACTGCGAGGTCAGTGCTTCTTTTTTTATTTTACAAAAAAATAAGTTGATGGTGATTTTTATGTAAAATGAGTAAATCAGGAGGAAATCAAATGTTGTGATGGAAGACGTCTCGCTATTCATGCTTTCACTTTTTTATCGTCACTATGCTTTTTTTCAATGTCTTTTTTAACAAAACCAAACGGAGGAAAGTGGATGATCGAATTTTTGTGCTCATTTGAATCATTTCGTTTTCGGTTGAATTTGCTGTATATCGGCGCACGAATAAACAGAAGGAAGAAGTCCGGCGTATGAAATACCTTTATTTCATCATGTTTCAAATCGCAATGACACTTCTTTTGTTTGTTTGCTTTCAAATGCTCATGAATCGTTCGATATAAAACTTTTTTTGTTTTGTTTGAAAAAAAGTGAAACCACCTATGACATTGCTGCGTCTTACTAGTACAGGCGTTTAAATAGCAGGAAATCGGGAATATCTAAGGAAGTGGTTCTTAACTATATGATAAGGAGCGGATCCATGAATTGGTATGAAAAGCTCAGTGAATACTTCCCGATAGAAGAAATGAAGTCAAAAGAGCATATGGAGGCTTTATTAAAGGAAAGAAGTGATATTTATCATAAGGAAGAAGGACCTCATCATGTGATGATGTACGCTGAATTTGATTCTTTCATCTTTATTGATTATTTATTTGTTTCCAAAGATGCGAGGGGTGAAGGCCTCGGCTCAAAGCTCATTCATAAGCTAAAGCAAAAAAAGAAACCGATCTTACTTGAGGTCGAGCCTGTAGATGATGATGATGCAGATACAGCAAAACGCCTAAAGTTTTACCAAAGAGAGCACTTCAAGCATGCAGAATCAATCGGTTATAAACGAAGGTCACTTGCAACAAATGAAGTGAACCGCATGGAAATTCTTTATTGGTCACCTCTTACAGATAACGAAGAAGAAATGATGGAGGCCATGAGGAAGACGTACGAAAGAATCCATACGTATAAAGATGAAAAATGGTATGGACAATCGTATGAGGATGTTGATGATGTATTGAAGGTCATTGAAAATAGAAAACAAAAAAATATTTTCGATCATCTCGACTAAATGAGAATGTTCAGACATCAAACAGCACCGCAAAATGAATGAAATTGTCTAGTTTTTGTCACAAAAATTGCAAGAAAAACTGTTCACACTTACTTTTTTATAGTATAATCACTATAAAGATTACTTATTTAGAACAATTTTAATTTGAGAATACAGATCAATATTCATTCTACAAATTGAGGAGTGAAGATTTATGGTAACATTATACACATCACCAAGCTGTACATCATGTAGAAAAGCAAGAGCGTGGTTAGAAGAGCACAATATCCCGTATCAAGAGAGAAACATTTTTTCTGAGCCTCTTTCAATCGATGAAATCAAAGAAATTCTTCGAATGACAGAAGACGGTACAGATGAAATTATCTCAACACGTTCGAAAGTATTCCAAAAACTAAATGTCAATGTTGAGACAATGCCGCTTCAACAATTGTATAAACTAATCAATGAGCATCCAGGTCTTTTAAGACGTCCAATTATCTTGGATGAAAAAAGACTGCAAGTTGGGTACAACGAAGATGAAATTAGACGCTTCCTTCCTAGAACGGTTCGTACATTCCAACTTCGAGAAGCTCAGCGACTTGCTAACTAATAGACAAAACGAAAAGCTGCCGATCATTTGGCAGCTTTTTTTATTTGTTTTCAGCGGTTTGTTCATAAAAGAGGCTGGCTAAAATGACGGTCGCTACGGTTAAAAAGGGGAGCAAAAATTCAAGTGTTGCATGCTGAGTCATAAATTCATTCAGTTTCACATCACGGACAATCATTTCTCCACCAGTAAAAGCTAACAGGGCGCTGCCTCCATATAAAAGAAACGGACATTTGATTAGTGCTGCATGAATCAGCTTACTTCCCCAAATAATAATGGGTACTGAAATCATTAAGCCAAAAGCGGTGAGCACCATGTTCCCTTTAGCGGCGCCTGCAACAGCAATCACATTATCAAGTGACATAAAAAGATCGGCAATGACAATGGTTTGAACAGCACGCCAAAGGGAGCCGCTGCTTTTAATCCGAATGGATTCTTTCTTTTGTTCAATTAACAAATTGTATCCTATATAAAGGAGAAAGAGACCGCCGATAAATTGCAAATAAGGGATGGTCAATAAATAAACAGCAGCACCAGTCATCGTAATTCTCATCAGCACTGCCAAAAGTGTGCCGATCCATATCGCTTTATTTCGTTTTTCATTTGATAAGCTTCGACTGGCCATCGCAATGATCAGCGCATTATCTCCACCTAATATGAGGTCTATGCCAATAATCATCAGTAAGGATACGATCCACTCTGCTTCCATCCAGTTCACCTCATTTCACTAAAAGAGCTCGTACCACCAATATATGAGGACAATTCAAATATATGTTTCTGCAAGTTTTCTCTGCAAAAAATGCGTTTTTATTTCTTTTATTCATGTTTTATCATAAAATAGACAGTACAAAGCAATACCTCAATTCTTTAAATGGTTAACATGTAGACGGAACGGGTAAAGTGTAGTAAAGTACTATTAATTGGGAGCTTGTATGTCCCTTCAACATCTTATATAGAAGGGAAGGTTGGCAAAATGGAAATCGAAAGAATAAATGAACATACAGTGAAATTTTATATTTCCTATGGTGATATTGAAGATCGCGGTTTTGACCGTGAAGAGATTTGGTATAATCGCGAGCGCAGTGAAGAGCTGTTTTGGGAAGTAATGGACGAAGTGCACGAAGAAGAAGAATTTGCAGTAGAGGGACCGCTTTGGATTCAAGTACAGGCACTTGATAAAGGTCTTGAAATTGTCGTGACAAAAGCCCAACTTTCTAAAGATGGACAAAAGCTCGAATTGCCGATTCCAGAAGATAAAAAAGATCAAACAGATGAAGAAAGCTTAGACGCACTGCTTGATGATTTTCATAAAGAAGAGCAGGATCAAGAAGAACATAATGAGAAGGATAAAAAACTTCAACTTCAATTCGTGTTGAAAATGGATGATTTTGAAGATTTAATTGCACTTTCTCAATTAAATATGCAGGATTTTACCACAAGTTTATATTCGTTTGAAAACCGTTATTATCTATATGTTGACTTCCACGAGGATTTGTCAGATGAGCAAGTGGAGAATAAGCTTAGCATTTTGCTTGAATATGCTCATGAATCAGTCGTCAGCATCTACAGACTGCAAGAATACGGTCAGCTGATTGTCAAAGAGAATGCGCTTGAAACAATTCAAAAGCACTTCTCGTAACAACAAAAAGTCGATTTCTATAGAGGAATCGACTTTTTTATCTGAATGAATAGGTAAACAAAGTGATCGGCAAGGAGAAAATGAAATGAGAAATGTAGTCAAAGTTCTATTTTTTCTTATCATTACGATAGGTGCTTATTTGATTATCCAAATTTTTGCCGGTGATCTAGCGGTAAGTGTATTAAGTTTCGTCAGTGTTCTATTCACTTTATCGATTATCTTCATCGGATTTGTCATTTTCTTAGAGAACAGGAATCCATCTCAAACGATTACGTGGCTTGTCCTGCTTGGCAGCTTTCCGCTTTTCGGATTTTTATTCTATATCTTCTTTGGACGCAATATTAAAAAGCGCCGCTTGTTTGAAAAGAAAGCGGCATTAGACGAACAGCTTATCCAGGAAGATGAACGTATTCACAGAGAAGCGATTGAAAAAATGACTCATATGGGTGACCATCAGCAGCTTTTATTTAAGCTGGCCCACAGACTTGGACATACCCCTATTACGTATCGTACATCCTCTAAAGTCCTGACCAATGGAGAAGAAACGTTCTCTCATATTTTTGAAGAGATCAAAAAAGCAACTCATCACATTCACCTGGAATATTATATTCTCCGCCATGATGACCTAGGTCAAGAATTAAAGGACATTTTAATCGACAAAGCCAAAAATGGTGTGATTGTCCGCTTTTTATATGACGATGTCGGTAGTTTAAAACTCTCTCGTCAATATATTGCTGACTTAGAAAAAGCGGGCGTTCAGATTGTACCTTTTTTACCGGTAAGACTACCGTTATTAAATAATAAAATCAATTTCCGAAATCACCGGAAAATTGTAGTGATTGATGGAGAAGTAGGCTTTGTTGGCGGGCTTAACATTGGGGACGAATATATGGGCAGAAGCAGACAATATGGATTCTGGCGTGATACCCACCTCATGATTAAAGGGGAGGCCGTTCGCGATTTGCAGCAGATTTTTATGCAAGATTGGTATTATATGACCAATGAAAGATGCTCAGGCGTGGATTATTTTAAAGATTTCAGTCATTTGGAGAGTAGAGCAGAAGGCGTACAAATGATTGCCGGCGGTCCTGATAAACAGTGGGAAGTCATTAAAAATCTCTTTTTCTCCATGATTATCTCTGCCAAAAAGTCAATCTGGATTGCTTCACCTTATTTTGTCCCTGATGATGATATTTTGTCAGCACTAAAAATTGCTGCTTTGAGCGGAGTAGATGTGCGAATTATTGCACCGAAGAATCCAGATAAGCGCATCGTATTCCATGCGTCTCGGTCATATTTCCCTGAACTTCTGGAAGCAGGTGCGAAAATATACGAGTATGATCAAGGCTTCATGCATAGCAAGTTTATTATTGTGGATAGTGAACTAGCGTCAATTGGTACGGCAAACATGGATATGAGAAGTTTTCATCTAAACTTTGAAGTGAATGCATTCCTCTATAAAACAAAAAGTACAGAGAAGCTGGTCAACGACTTCTTAGGTGATTTGGAGCAGTCACATGAAATTGTCCCTGAAGAATTTGCTAAGAGACCTTTGAGGGTGAGGCTGTTTGAATCAACCGCTAGATTATTATCACCACTTTTATAAAAATTGTAAAAATTGTATGATCCCCCTTTCCTAATAGGGGGATTTTTCATTTTCATAAGGAAAAGCTGGTTAATATCAAGTTTTGACATGATAAAATCCCATTTTCGATATTCGCTTTCCTGTAATAGAAAAAGCTATAATACGGTCATCAAATAGCAGGGGGCGAAATAGATGAACGCAGCGATCATGGAAAATGGGAAGCTGATCCGAATTACACATCACCTAACGAAAAGGCGTCTACAGCATGTGAGAGCTACGTGCAAATTTTATTGTCCTGAATGCAGGCAGGAGGTTCAATTAAAGCTTGGTGAACATCGTGTCTATCACTTTGCACATATACAGCTGACAGCGTGTTCTTTAGCTGCTTCAGGCGAAACGGCGTATCATCAGGCGGGGAAGGCTAGGATGAAGGCGTGGCTCATACAGATTGGACTTGATCCGGTATTAGAGAAGTATGTTTCAGAAGTTCAGCAGCGCCCAGATGTGACCGTAACGGAGGGGGATATAAATTATGCAATGGAATTTCAATGTGCGAATATCTCCCAGCAAGAGCTGCATAAAAGAACAGAAGGTCTAAAGAGAGCAGGGTTATATCCCATATGGATCATAGGGGCGAATCGCTTCAAACGGTTGTCCAGCCAGCTTTTTTCTTTCTCCTCCATACATTGGGGGATTTTAAGGCAATCACAGAAAAATAAATTGATTTTTTACTGTCCGATACAACATAGGTTCATCCATCTTGACCAAATTGTCGTGTTTCAGCCAACGAAGATTTGTGCTGCAATAACCGTTAGACCGGCTTCAGCCTATCGTCACCTTACAGCACTCCTGACCGCATCTTCAAGCAAGGATTTATTACATAACCAATGGCTGAGATGCATTCAGCAGTTTAGGCAGAGACCTCCACGCATTTTATCAAATGAGAGCAAGCGTTTGAGACACATTTTTTATGAGCATCATCAAACAGCATTTCCATTTTTACCGGCGGCATTATTTATTCCTCTGACAGAAGCGTATATCTTTGCAAGTCCCGTTTATGTGTGGCAGGGATATCTGTATGATTGGATGATTCGAAAAAAAGGAACAGGCCCAGTGACCATTCAACGTCTAATCAAAGAAATCAATCGTTGTGTGCAGACGAAGGAAGTGAAGCTAAGGTATGCCAATGTCACCATAGAAGAAATCAAAGAAGTGATCATCTCATATGTAAATGGACTTGTGAAGCTAGGGTTTTTATACATGACGAAAGAGGGGCATTATCAAGTAACAGCGAATCAAAAGCCTATACGAACAGCAGCTGAAGCGTTAAAACGAGATGCTTTCTTATTTCATTAGCATGTTTCATGTCCACTTTGATCATGATAAGAAAAAGGTGGTGCTGCTATTGAATAGAAAGAAACGATTTTTTTTGATTTTTTTAGTCTGTTTGGTATTTATTTCTGCATATGATTTGACAAATATAGTTCAAAACAAAGAAGATAAATACAACACCAATTTTTTTCACTTTCCGAAAGGTTGGTTCAACACAACTCATGCAAGGGGGATTCATATGACTTCACAAAGCAAAAACAATCACTTACCAGACAGAAGCGAAGTAAAAGAAGAAAACAAATGGCGTCTCGAAGATATTTTTGAAAGCGTCGATTCATGGAACAAGGAATTCGAAGCTGTAAAAAAAGAGATTCCTAAGCTAGCCCAATTTAAAGGCAAGCTGGCCCACTCCGCTGATGTCCTGTATGAAGCCCTGACATTTCAGGATCAACTTTCTGAAAAACTTGGCAAGCTTTATACATATGCGCACATGAAATATGATGAAGATACCACAAATTCATCGTTTCAGGCTTTAAATGATAAAGCGTCCAATTTATTTACACAATTGTCTAGTACATCTGCTTATATTGTGCCAGAGATTTTATCTATTCAAGAAGATAAGCTGCAACAATTTATTTTAGAAAAAGAAGAACTAAAACTTTATTCTCATGCTCTCGAAGAAATCAATAAAGAGCGTCCACATATTTTGAGTGAGGAGCAAGAAGCTTTATTAGCCGAAGCCTCTGAACCATTATCATCATCATCCACTACGTTTAGTATGTTTAATAATGCAGATATTTCGTTCCCTTCTGTTAAGGATGAAAACGGGGAAGAAAAGAAGATTACGCACGGCAACTTCATCACATTTTTAAACAGTGATGATCGAGAAGTGAGAAAGAATGCCTTTAAAGCTGTTTATAAAACGTATGATCAGTATAAAAACACTCTGGCTTCTACACTTAGCGGCTCGATTAAAAAGGATAATTTTTATGCGAAAGTACGTAATTACAAATCGGCTAGAGAAGCGGCTCTATCACGAAATAGTATTCCTGAGGAAGTGTATGACAATCTAATTGATACAGTTCATCAATATTTACCGTTACTGCACCGCTATATTGAATTGCGTAAAAAGGTATTAAAGCTTGATGAAGTGCACAATTATGACTTGTACACACCGTTAGTAAAAGATGCTGGCATGAAGCTGACTTACGATGAAGCAAAGGATTATATGCTGAAAGGGTTAGCACCATTAGGAGAAGAATATGTTTCAATTTTAAAAGAAGGACTCGACAACCGCTGGGTAGACGTTTATGAGAATAAAGGGAAACGAAGCGGCGCATATTCTTCTGGAAGCTATGGAACAAATCCTTATATCTTAATGAACTGGCAAAATAATATTGATAATTTATTTACATTGGCTCATGAATTTGGTCACTCTGTTCATAGCTACTATACAAGAAAGCATCAGCCATATCCGTACGGAAACTACAGTATTTTTGTAGCTGAAGTGGCTTCTACAACAAATGAAGCGTTACTAGGCGAATACTTGCTCAATAACTTAGAGGATAAAAAGCAACGCTTGTATGTGTTAAATCACTTGTTAGAAGGGTTTAGAGGGACAGTATTCAGACAAACGATGTTTGCTGAGTTTGAGCATCTGATTCATGTGAAAGCGCAAGAAGGGGAAGCATTAACGCCAGAGTTTATGACGAACCTTTATTATGACCTGAATAAGAAGTATTTTGGCGATGGTATGGTTGTGGATAAGGAAATTGGATTAGAATGGACGAGAATCCCTCATTTCTATTACAACTATTATGTGTATCAATATGCGACAGGCTACAGTGCGGCGCAGGCATTAAGCAAGCAAATATTAGAGGAAGGTAAACCTGCGGTGGAGCGTTATACAGACTTCCTGAAAGCAGGCAGCTCCGACTATCCAATCAATGTGCTGAAAAAAGCAGGTGTTGATATGGCATCAAAAGAACCAATTGAGGCAGCATGTCAATTGTTCGAAGAAAAACTAAAAGAAATGGAAGAGCTCATCTCCAAAACTGGTGAGTAACGAGAAGACTTCTGTCAGACGTGTGAGTGTATAGGCTCACCTTTTGGCAGGAGTTTTTTCTTTTCATTAAAAAGTCCCCGCCTGAATTGGCGAGGTTGTACATTCAATGATCAACCTTTAAATCCTTTAAAGGTTTTTCGGTGGTTCATTCGATAAAGTGTAAAGAGAATGGAAGCAAATAAGAGTGGAGACGTCAGATAAAGAGGCAGCATTTTCATTAAGCCTAATAGATTTAAACAAAAACATAAGCCAATGGCAACAAGTCCAATGGTTGTGCTGCGCATGTAGATCCCTCCATTTTTTCGTTACTTTCACTATATGAAAGAGACTGTCCTCTTATGTTTTGTGACAAAAATATGAACATATAGCATATCGGTTGTCATAAGTCGACAAAATTTGATATACTACAGATGTGAAATTAATCACATACAAACATTACCCCTTTGTTTGACCGTGAAAAATTTCTCCCATCCCCTTTGTTGTCGTTAAGACATAGTGAAACCGCGCTTATCCCGGCGCGGTTTCTTCGTACGTAAAAACAGAACAAATGTTCTTTTTAGAGATAAAGAAAAAACATGGGTCAGCACCCATGTTCATTCTCACAGCGGTAAACATCAAAATCTGATTGGTTTTCTCCTTCTTTATAACGCCAAAACATTTCCTGATGTACTTGTACACGTTCTACCTTTTTAGCAAATGCCAGCTTTTTCATTTCTCGTTCAACTTCTTCAAGCGTGAGGTCATATACAACGGCAATTTCCTTTGCTGATGCAAATTGAAAGTAAGCGATAAACCATTCAATTGGTGGTCGTTCTGAAGGTGTTGGTTTTTCGCCAATCATTTCAAAAAGAATTTCCTCGTATATATCATACGAATATGCACCTGAAATCTTTAATCCTTCATCACCATTTACCGTATTAAAAAAGGCGAAAGTGGGAAGCTCAGACACATCCATTTCTGCTGCGATTTTCATATCACATTGGAGCGCTTTGACAGCACTTTGAGAATGGATATCTCGCTGGAACTCCTCGATGTCCAGTCCAGCCGTTTTTGCATTTTCCAGCAAGACTTGTTCATTTGTGACATCCTGCTGATGACAAAAAAGCGATTCTTGAATGAGTCGTAAAAATTTCATTCCGCATTTTCTGCCCTGAAGTTCAGCTGCTTTTAATGCAAGAGAGGCGAGATAAGGTGACGTCACAATTTGTTCAGACAGCATTTGTTCTTTTTTGGTCTGAGTTTTCGTGGCAAATTTCCCCCATGCTTCTGTCAGTAAATGTTTTTTTCTTTTCCGATTCAAGGCATTAATACTAGAACTTGTGACCGTTCGTAAAGTGAAAAAACGGCCATACTTCATTTTTAACTTTTTGATTGATGGCTCTAATAACCAGCAGTCTGGGCTGAGAGGATCAATGAATACATAGATTTCAATCGGTTTTTGAGGATGTCCGTGACAATGTGAGAAATATTGATCGTGCGGATTGCAGCTCAAGATCGTCCATCCTTTTCAGGTGTTTGGTTGACCATATGACGAGCCGTCAAAGAAAGCCGCTCAAATAAAAAGTCACGAATATCGCCGGTTAGTCCTACTTGATCCATTGCATCCTCCATGCATTCAAGCCATGCGTCAGCCCGCTCCTCAGTAATCGGAAAAGGGAGATGTCTCGCCCGTAGCATTGGGTGACCATGCTCCTCCGTATAAAGCGGTGGTCCGCCTAAATATTGAGTTAAGAACTGTTTTTGTTTTCTTGCTGTTTCTTTTAAGTCATCCGGGAAAATAGGATGAAGCAAAGGATGACACTTTACATTTTCATAAAAAGTATCAACAAGTTGCGATAGAAGTTCTTCTCCAACCGCTTCGTAAGGTGCGTTAAACGATTGTACCATGTTGACTACTCCTTTAACTCGTAGCTAATAGGATGGATGACCCTATTGCGAATTTCATTTATTTCAAAAGTGATATTCAGTTTGTTCTATTTTGTTGTTTCTATTCTTGTATATTTATTTTAACAACCTCTACTCAATTCCACAAACAAACCGCTTTGGTCCTTTGGGAATAGTGAGAGGGACAGGTTCCGTGTTCAATTGACCATATCATAACATATTCGGTCAAAAAAGGGTGAAAAGCGACATACAAAAAACCGAAGAGGTTATTCTCTTCGGTTTAAGCGTAATATTGAGCTGTGATTTTCTTTACATAATTCTGTGTTTCTTTAAATGGAGGGATGCCTCCGTATTTATCTACATTTCCTGAGCCTGCGTTATAAGCGGCTAAGGCGAGTGAGACATTTCCGTTATATTTTTGAAGCATTTGTTTTAAATACTTCGTTCCGCCTTCAATGTTTTGGGCCGCATCTAAGGCGTTGTTTACGCCAAGTGATTTAGCAGTAGACGGCATCAGCTGCATCAGTCCAAGTGCACCTGCATGGCTGACAGCATTCGTGCGATAGCCGGATTCTTGCTTGATCACCGCGTGAATCAGCTTCTCCGGAACGCCGTGTTTTTGAGCCATTTGTGACACGATCTGATTAATCTCTTTTGATGAAGAGCCTGAAACAGCTTCTTGAAGCGGCGACGTATAGCTGTTATTTATGACGTTTCCAATACCATTTGCTGTACTCAATTGAGCGTCACTTGCATATAGAGACTGAGCTTGCAGCTGTTCACTGCCTTCCATGGCCGCTAGATATGGGTTTGTGCGTGCATATTGCGTGCTCGGAGTCGTTGCTGTGTCCGTACCCATGAGAGCAGAAATGGAGAGCGGAAGACGAGATAATTCTGATCCGCCTAAAAAATCTTGCAACAGCGATTGGAATGAAGCCTCAGCGCTTGATTCTTGCCCAGTCTGCTGTTGGGTTTGTCCACTATCCGATTGTAACGTTTTGAGTGCTTGCAGCTGCATAAAGGATTGAAGTTGATTGACGTTCATCATGTTCCTCCTTCAAGGAATTCATCTATTCTTTTGTTTTCATTTTTTCTTCATAAAAACGAACGACTTTGTTTTTCGTGTGTCGTACAGGGATCTGAAATTGATGGAGCAACGCTGTGAATGCGGCTTGTCCAATGTCTAAATCGCTCACTTCAAATTCAAGTTCATAGTCCTCTACTGTTAAATATCGGCTGTGATCCAAAACAATTAAGCCCTCTTTGATCATTTTTTCTGCTCTTGACGTTTCAAGTGAACCAAAATACACGATTTGATCCTTTTGAATGTGCAGGTGTTCTAATCTGTCTGCCACTTCACCTTCTGGCAGTTGGAAATGTTCAAGACTAGCGGGAGGTGCAATCGTTTGGTGGGTTTCTAAAAGACCGTTTTCATGCGGTTCCTTTAATGTGAGGACCCACTGCCCGCCTTTTTCTCTCATTCGTAAAGCAGCGAATTTGGATTTTATATCAAATTGTGGTGTATCAAAATAATAGTTGGTTTGAGTGTGGAAATCCTCGTCCTTCAATTGAAAATATTGTTTTAGCTGTTCAAATTCTTCTTTCGTTAATAGTTGCTTGAGTTCTATTTCAATTTCCTGTGCCATTTAGATATCAACCTTTCATTTAGAGGAAATATGATTATTGTACATGAAAAGCTTGTTTTTTTCTTATTTATTCCTTAAAAAGGAGTTAATATGGATGCTGAATGAGGCAAAATGATCAATGAAAAGGAGAAAAACGGTTTTTCTCAAAAAGTTCGGTTTATCAATATTGAACTTGATATGATAAAATAAAGCTGTACTTTGTTGTAAAGGAGATCATGATGCAAAACAGAATTGAAATCACAGAAGCAACTTTAAAAGAAGACAGGCTGATCTTGACGGTTCAGTCAGATGAGCAAATTCAAAAAGCAAAAGCATCAGGGCAAATGCTTGTTGATTCTGATCACTTTGCGTTTGTTTACATACTTGAGACAGAGGAGTCTTTTACGTATCTTATCTTAGGAGAACATACATGGTCTCCATTAAAAGAAGCAATGAATCGTGATATCCCTGTCTATTTGACGGCGGAAGAACAATCGCTGGAGCTCATTCAACTTCATCAGGAATTAAACTATTTAATCGACAATATTAAAGACAATGCCAATTACGGAGATATGGAAGAGAAAGTGAAGAGCACATTCCTCTGAAATAATTAGGTATTTGGAATTGGGGGAAGTTTCATGGACAAAAAACAATGGGATCAATTCCTCGCACCATATAAGCAAGCAGTCGAAGAATTAAAAGTGAAACTAAAAGGCATTCGGAAGCTGTATGAATTTGAGGATGACCATTCACCAGTAGAATTTGTCACAGGCCGAGTGAAACCCGTTGCCAGCATATTAGAAAAGGCAAAGCGTAAAAACATTCCGATGCATGAGATTGAAACGATGCAGGATATTGCTGGGCTTCGCATTATGTGCCAGTTTGTAGAAGATATACAAGTTGTGAAGAAAATGCTTCAATCACGAAAAGACTTTGTGGTTGTAGATAAACGCGACTATATAGCAGAACATAAAGAAAGCGGATACCGCTCGTACCACCTTGTTGTGTTATATCCGCTGCAAACGATTAACGGAGAGAAGCAGCTCCTCGTCGAAATCCAAATCCGTACATTAGCCATGAACTTTTGGGCGACCATCGAGCATTCTCTGAATTATAAATATAGCGGGAATATCCCGGAGAAAGTGAAGCTGCGCCTTCAAAGAGCTTCTGAAGCAGCATCTCGTCTTGACGATGAGATGTCTGAAATTAGAGGCGAAATTCAGGAAGCGCAAGTGGCATTCTCTCGGAAAAAGAAAAATGATGCGTGAGCCTGAGCTAAAACAAATATGATGCTGCCTTCTCATAGCAGCAAGGTGAAAAAGGAGAAGAATTCATGAAATTTGCAGTTTCTTCAAAAGGGAATTCTGTATCTGACACACTCAAAAATAAAATTCAGACCTACCTATTAGATTTTGGGATGGAATTAAATGAAGAGGAACCCGATCTTGTCATTACGGTAGGCGGAGACGGAACCCTTTTATATGCTTTTCACCGGTATAGCAACCGTCTGAATGAAACAGCTTTTGTCGGCGTACATACAGGGCATCTTGGATTTTATGCGGACTGGGTACCGAGTGAAATTGAAAAGCTTGTGTTAGCCATTGCAAAAACACCTTATCATATTGTGGAATATCCGATTCTTGAAGTCATCGTCAGATACAACGATGGCGGCCGGGAAGAAAAATATTTAGCGATGAATGAATGTACGATTAAAAGTATGGAAGGTACGCTTGTGGCAGATGTTGAGATTAGGGGTCAACTTTTTGAAACATTCAGAGGTGACGGTCTTTGTTTGTCTACGCCATCTGGCAGTACGGCTTATAATAAAGCGCTTGGCGGCGCGATTATTCATCCTTCCATTAGAGCCATTCAGCTTGCAGAAATGGCCTCAATCAACAACAGAGTGTTCAGAACGGTTGGCTCACCGCTTATTTTGCCAGACCATCATACGTGTGTGATCAAACCGATTAATGATGTGGATTTTCAGGTGACAATAGATCATTTGTCGCTACTACATAAAGATGTGAAATCCATTCAATGCCGAGTGGCAGACGAGAATGTCCGTTTTGCCCGTTTTAGACCATTTCCTTTTTGGAAAAGGGTGCAAGATTCCTTTATCGGCAAAGGAGAATAAGAAAGAGGTTGTTCTCGCTGGAATACTTTAAGATAAACAAAACCATGACAGCCAAAGAAGAAGGCCGTCTGTTGAAGGACTACTTAATTGATCTTGGCATTTCAAAAAGAATGCTGACAGATATTAAATTTGATGGCGGTGACCTCCTGATTAATGGAGCGCATGTTACCGTGAGATATGAACTGCGGGAGGGCGAGAAGCTCACTATTTTATTTCCTGAGGAAAAAGTGAGTGAAGGGCTAAAGCCCGCGCCGATTCCGCTTGATATTTTATTTGAGGATGAGCATGTGCTTGTGCTGAATAAAAAGCCATATATCCCATCGATTCCTTCTAGAGAGCACCCTGAGCATAGTATTGCGAATGGGCTGCTGCATCATTATGCTAAGCAGTCTGTCCGGCTGACTGTCCATTTGGTGAGCCGACTAGATCGGGATACCTCTGGTGTCATGTTAGTCGCTAAACATCGCTTTGCACACAGCCTTTTATCAAAGGCGCAGAAAAAAGGGGAAGTCAAGCGAACGTACAGAGCGTTTACACATGGCATGATCACGCAAAAGCAAGGGACGATTCGAGCAAAAATTGCTCGAAAAGGGGACAGTATGATTGAACGAATGGTTGATGAGTCTGGTCAGGAGGCCGTGACACATTATACAGTGCGGGCGGTAGACACTCATTTAGACATGTCTGATGTGTCTCTTACCCTTGAGACGGGAAGAACCCATCAAATTCGTGTGCATATGCAATTCCTTGGTCATCCTCTCATTGGAGATACGCTATATGGCGGATCGAGCGAGCGGATAGACAGGCAGGCGCTGCATAGTGAAACCCTTGTCTTTCCGCATCCGATCACAGGGGAGTCCATGACATTTTCGGCTCCTTTGCCAGATGATATGACATCATTGCTTCAGTAAACAAGTAAACCCGGTCACCTGTAATGGTGGACCGGGTTTTTTATGGTGTGAAATGCTGGAACCTTGTTTCATCATAAGGCATAGATGAAGGGACAGAGACAGTCTCAAGCTCAGGATATCTTAGAGCGGATAGCCGGTGGCCAAAGACGCAGCCTGTATCGATGTTAACTGTTCTGCCAACAAACCGGGGTTCTTTTACGGGTGTATGCCCGTATACAATCCAAGGTTTCCCGTGATACTCCTTTGCCCAGTCCTTCCTGACAGGACGCCCATCTGGCCAAGTTTCTCCTGTGACAGCTCCAAATAAAAGATAGGATCGCGTCTGTTTATTCGGTTTTCTTCCAATATCCTTTTCCCTCATCGCTGCGTGTGCAATGATTAGCTCATCTTGAATCAGCACATCATAAAGCGGCGCCTTCTCAAATAACTGCTTAAATTCATGTGATAATTTGGTCTGTTCATGGAGCGGCAGGTTTTTGATTTCGCTTACCGTTGTTTCAATGCCATGCAGTAATTTAACGGGATTTCCTTTCAAATAGCGATAAAGTTTAAAACAATGGTTGCCTGGCACGTAGCGGATCGCTCCCTTGGAATAGGCTTGTATGACAAATCGCATCACGTCTACTGATTGAGGACCTCGGTCTGTTAAATCACCAACAAGGGCTAGTGTTCTCTTATCAGGGTGGACAGGTAGTCCATGTTTGAATTTGTATCCTAGTTTGTGTATGAGGGTAAGCAGCTCTTCGTAGCAGCCGTGGATATCGCCGATGATATCGAATTTCATAAAGGTTCCTCCTGATTTTTTCATCCATTTATCGGATATAAAGAAGTTTGAATTTTAGAAAATATAACGAATGGCTTTCATTTCGTTTGGGCAATTGTTAGAATCAATGCTTTAACGTAAAACTTAAAAATTAAACATGAATGTTAGGAGGCTTTAGCCAATGGAGCATACATCTGTTTCATCACTCGTTGTCGTTATTATTGTAGCCTTTTTCACCCCTATTTTATTGCACCGGTTTAAGCTGACCATTCCGGTCGTTGTCGCCGAAATTATCATGGGGCTCATCATTGGAAAAAGCGGTCTTCAACTAGTTGTTGAACATGACGCATGGCTAGATACATTATCCATGCTAGGGTTTATTTTTCTTATGTTTTTAAGCGGACTTGAAATAGATTTTTCTTCTTTTGAATCTAAGAAGAAAGCACGAGAACTGCCCAATGGTTTAAAAGAACCAAATACATTTAAAGCAGCGACCATTATTTTTCTTGGCGTATTTTGTATTTCCTTTATCCTGTCCTATGCGTTTGTGCTTGCAGGTTTTATCCAAAATGCCTTTTTAATGACGCTTATTATTTCCACGATTTCATTAGGTGTAGTGGTTCCAACTTTAAAAGAGGAAAAGCTGATGCAGACAAATATTGGTCAAATCATTTTGCTTGTGGCTGTCATTGCTGATTTGGTGACGATGATTTTACTTGCTGTGTTTTCCTCCATTTATGGCGATGGAACAGGGAACATGTGGCTGCTCTTATTATTATTTGCTGCGGGTATTCTTCTTTATTTATTTGGCCGAGTATTTAAGACAAAATCCATTTTTCAGTCCATGTCAAAAGGAACGGTGCAAATTGGGACTAGAGCTATCTTTACTCTCATTATAGTCTTAGTTGCCTTATCTGAATCACTCGGTGCTGAAAATATTCTGGGCGCATTTTTAGCTGGTGTGCTTGTGTCTCTTCTTTCGCCTAATAAAGAGATCGTTCAGCAGCTGGACTCATTTGGATACGGATTTTTGATCCCAATCTTTTTTGTGATGGTCGGTGTGGACCTGAATATATGGGCACTCTTTAAAGATCCAACCATTTTGATCATGATTCCACTGCTGTTTATGGCATTATTGCTTAGTAAGCTCGTCCCGATTCTTTATTTGAAAAAATGGTATGACATGAAAAAGGTCGTCGGCGCTGGTTTTTTATTAACCTCGACATTATCTCTTGTCATTGCAGCTGCGACGATTGGTGAGCGGCTTGGTGTCATTGATCATAAAATGTCAGGAGCGCTTATTTTAGTTGCTGTGTTGACGAGTATTTTCACCCCTGTTTGGTTTAAGGCACTATTTAAACAAGAACGTGAAACCAATCATAAAAAGCGTGTGACTTTTATTGGGGCTAATCAGCTGACCTTACCAGTGACACTTGATTTGCATCAGGATGAATATGACATTCGTATTTTGCATGTCTTTCAAGAAAATAAAGAAGCCCTTCTTGCTGACTCGATCTTTGAAGTTGAAGCGATTGAACAATATGACGATGAGACGCTGAGACAGGCAGGGATTGGCCAAGAAGATGTGCTCGTTGTGGCAACAGGCAGTGAAACGAAAAATAAGGAAATTGCTTTATTTGCAAAAGAAGCAGGTGCCAAACAAGTCATTGCCAGTGTGAACAAAGCGGAGACAGAGCTGACATTAAAGGAAGCAGGCATTGATACGTTTTCTAACTTTCTTTCATCTAAAACGGTGCTAAGGGCATTGATTGAAGCACCTGATGCGATTCGTTTGTTAACGAATGAGGATTCTTCTTTGTATCAAATTCAAATGAACAATCATCGGTATCATAATGTCATGCTGAGGGAATTTCCTTTTACCGGCGATTTGGTGTTTGTCCGTATTTTTAGAGGAGTAGACAGTTTAGTACCGCATGGTGATACAACGCTTAGAAGCGGTGACCGCGTGCTTGTGTCGGGCTCTCGGGAGTATGTGGCAGGACTTAGAGCGCAGTTAGAGTTGCAATGAGCCCTTGACCGATGAACAATTCCTGATTAAGATAGAGGTACAACATGATAAGTTTGATCCACTAGGGGAGTCCTTTAAAAGGGCTGAGATAAAAGTGTCGACTTTTAGACCCTCATTACCTGAACAGGTTCATACCTGCGTAGGGAAGTGGTGCGGTGTTTGACTATGCTTTTTACAAATTCCAAACCACTTTCCACGCGGAAAGTGGTTTTTTTATATGGAAAAACAGGAGGAGAGGAACATGACATTTTCAAATGAATGTAAAGAGACAGCAGCGACTTGGTGGAATGGAAGCTTTACACATCCTTTTGTAAAAGGGATCGGAGATGGCACACTTTCACTCGATCGTTTCACCTATTATGTGATGCAGGATTCGTATTATTTAACTCATTTCGCAAAAGTACAGTCGTATGGAGCGGCCATTAGTGAGGACTTACATACGACAGGCAGAATGGCGTATCATGCACAAGGCACGTATGAAGCAGAGCTATCGCTGCATAGAAAATTTACAGAACTGCTTCAGATCTCTGATGAAGCACTCGCCAGCTTTAAGCCTTCTCCAACTGCTTATGCATATACCTCTCATATGTATCGTTCTGTGAAAAGCGGCCGCTTTGAAGAAGTTTTAGCCGCGTTACTGCCGTGTTACTGGCTATATTATGAGGTGGGGGAAAAGCTGAAACAAACAACACCTGACCATCCGATTTATCAAGAGTGGATTTTGACATACGGAGGGGATTGGTTTAAAGAGCTTGTGTTTGAACAGGTCAACCGCTTTGATGAACTCGCGGAAAGAGCGCCAGAACATGTACGGGCCAATATGAAAGAAAATTTTGTGATTTCAAGCTATTACGAGTACCATTTTTGGGAGATGGCGTATGAAAAAGAAACGTGGCAAACAGCATGCTTAGATGGGGTTGGTGCAAATGGAACTCCACGCAGTGACAAATGATTCACTTTCTGTGAGCGAGCTGATCAATCAAATAAAAGCCGTTGAGCCTGAAGTAGACTTTATTCATATACGGGAACGGTCTAAAACAGCAAGTGAGCTTGTTCATCTCGTGAAACAACTCCTTGCAGAAGGCGTTCCGAAAGAGAAGCTTATCATCAATGACCGAGTCGACGTTGCACTGCTCACCAATATTCACCGTGTGCACCTTCCAGGCCACAGCTTTTCGCCAAAGGAATTGAGACAAAAATTTCCTCACTTGCATGCGGGGGTGTCTGTTCATTCGATAGAAGAAGCCAAAGCAGCCGAGAAGAACGGGGCAGAGTATGTCATATTTGGGCACGTATATGCTACCGCATGTAAACCCGGACGAAAGGCGAGAGGCATCAAGCTTGTGGAAGAATTGACTTCTGCGCTGTCCATTCCGGTGGTCGTGATTGGTGGCATAACGCCTGATCGACTGCCAGAATTGATGCATATTGATTTAAAAGGAATAGCGGTCATGTCCGGTATTTTTACTCATCCTCAGCCGCGCAAGATGGCACAAGCATTTTCTCAAAAGCGAAAGGAGAATCCTTATGAACAAGCATTATGACGTTGTGATTATTGGTGGTGGAATCATAGGGATGTCAATCGCCTATCATCTTGCAAAAGCAGGAAAGAAAGCCCTTTTACTTGAGGCAAATGAGGTAGGAAAGCAAACAACGAGTGCGGCCGCTGGTATGCTGGGTGCACATGCTGAAGGAGAAGGTGATGAGGATATTTTCTTTCAAGTAGGGAGAAGAAGTCAGGCTCTATATAAAAAATTAAAAGTCGATCTTCAGCATGAATCGGGCATTGATATACGGGCATCAGCGGGCGGCATTATGAAGGTGGCTTTTACAGAACACGAAAAGCGTGCACTTTGCCGAATGCAGCATCTGCCCACATTTGAATGGCTTGAAGCAAGCAGCGTAAAAAAACGCATCCCTCAAATCACAGATGACATCATAGGAGCAGGCTTGATTGAAGATGATGTGCATGTGGAACCGTATGCGGTATGCAGGGCATTATGGCAGGCGGCTGTTCGGTACGGGGCAGATGTGAAGGAGTTTACGCCTGTTATCGAAGTGAAGACGGGCAAAGAAGCATTGACTGTTAGAACAGCTGGAGGCACATTCACATGTGATCATCTGACTGTAGCAAGTGGTGTATGGTCTGGCCGTTTTTTTGAGGAAATGGGATTCTCGCATTCTCTCTATCCAGTAAAAGGAGAATGCGTGTCTGTGTGGAATAACGGTCCAGCACTTGCACACACCATTTATCATGATCATTGTTATATCGTTCAAAGAGATAGCGGCAAGCTGATCATTGGTGCAACGATGAAGCCGAATGACTGGCAGGCGATTCCGACACTTGGCGGCATTGAAACTGTTATCAAAAAAGCGTCTCAGCTAATGCCATCCATTCAGGAGATGCCAATTGATCAATGCTGGGCAGGTCTTCGTCCAGCGACAAGCGACCGGCATCCCTATATCGGAAGACACCCAGAAGATGAGCGTATTCTTTTTGCGGCTGGACATTACCGAAATGGCATTTTACTTGCGCCCATTACCGGTGAAATCATTCGCGATCTGATAGTAGGCGAGCCTGTCAATGAAGAATGGCTTCATGCGTTTCGTATTGGCCGAAAGGAGGCATTGTTCGTATGAAAATTCAATTGAATGGTAGAATCGTTGACTTTGATAAAGAAAATGGAACGATCTTTGATCTGCTATCAGCCTATCAGCTTGAAAACCGTGTGGTGATCGTCGAAAAGAACCAAGAAATTATAGATAAAGAAGCCTTTCAACAAGTAGAAATTCAACCAAATGATACGATTGAAATCGTTCATTTTGTAGGAGGAGGATGACACAATGCTACACATTGGCGGAAAAACATTCACATCAAGACTATTACTTGGTACAGGAAAGTATCCATCATTTGAGGTTCAAAAAGAAGCGGTCAACGTATCAGAAGCTGAAATTTTGACCTTTGCTGTACGAAGAATGAACATATTTGAACCATCACAGCCCAATTTCTTAGAGCAGCTTGATTTATCAAAATATACATTGCTGCCGAATACAGCAGGGGCAAGTACAGCGGAAGAAGCGGTACGTATTGCCCGTTTAGCGAAGGCTTCTGGATTGTGTGACATGATCAAGGTAGAGGTGATTGGCTGTTCAAGGTCTCTTCTACCAGATCCAGTCGAAACGTTAAAAGCTTCTGAAATGCTATTAGAAGAAGGTTTTATCGTGCTGCCATATACGTCAGATGATGTGGTGCTGGCACGGAAATTAGAAGAACTCGGTGTCCATGCCATTATGCCAGGTGCTTCTCCGATCGGTTCAGGTCAAGGGCTGCTAAACCCTCTGAATCTCTCGTTCATTATCGAGCAGGCGAAGGTGCCAGTCATTATTGATGCTGGTGTAGGCTCTCCGAAGGATGCTGCTTATGCGATGGAATTAGGGGCTGATGCTGTCTTGCTGAATACTGCCGTGTCTGGCGCAAAGGACCCGGTGAAAATGGCAAAAGCGATGAAGCTGGCGATTGAATCGGGAAGACTCGGTTTCGAGGCAGGCCGTATCCCGTTCAAAAACTATGGGACAGCCAGCAGTCCTCAGGAAGGAATGCCAGCGTTTTGAGCACACGTTATTCACGCCAAGAGCTTTTTAGACCGATTGGAACAGATGGGCAAAAGCGGCTAAACGCCTCAAAGGCTGTCATTATTGGCGCAGGGGCACTTGGAACAGCAAGTGCCGAAATGCTCGTTCGTGCCGGCGTAGGATCTGTCACCATTTTGGATAGAGATTATATTGAATGGAGCAACCTGCAGCGTCAGCAGCTTTACACAGAGCAAGATGTTCAAGATCGGCTGCCAAAGGCTGTGGCGGCTGAAAAAAGACTCAAGCAGGTGAACAGTGACGTCCAGGTAAGAGGAATCGTCATCGATGTGACCGCTCAAAATATGGAAAAACTTGTGAGCGGGGCATCCATCATCGTGGACGCAGCGGATAATTTTGAGGTGCGAATGATTGCAAATGATGCGGCCATCAAACAACAAATTCCCTTCCTTTATGGAGCCTGTGTAGCCAGCTATGGTATTCAATTCACTGTTATTCCTGGTGAAACACCATGTTTACACTGCTTGCTTGAGCATTTACCTGCACAAGGCATGACTTGTGATACAGCAGGAATTATTAGTCCAGTTGTGCAGCAGGTGGCGGCATATCAAGTGGCAGATGCACTGAAGTTGTTAACAGGACACGAAATGACTCCGATATTAAGATCGTTTGATTTATGGACAAATGAGCGAGCTGATATACGCTCCGCTGCGTCTTTAAAAAAAGAACAATGTCCAAGCTGCGGTCTTAAGACATATCCATTTCTCTCATATGATCAGAGAGCAAAAGCAGACGTATTATGTGGACGTAATACGGTGCAAATTCGCAGTGCAGCAGGGACACCTCCAGTTTTACATGAAGTAGCCCGTCAGTTAAAGAAAGCAGGAATGGATGTACTAGAAAATCCGTATTTGCTATCCTGTCAAAAGGATGAGTACAAGCTCGTCTTATTCAAAGATGGCAGAGCGCTTGTACATGGTACAAGTGATATTGCCAAAGCGAGAACGATTTACCATCAATGGATTGGCTAATGAGAGGGTGTGATGAAATGACGATTAAAAAGGCGTTAACCATCGCGGGTTCTGATTCTGGCGGCGGTGCAGGCATTCAAGCAGACTTGAAAACCTTTCAGGAGCTCGGTGTGTACGGAATGTCTGCGATCACAGCGATTACAGCGCAAAACACACTTGGCGTTCACGGTATTTATCCACTTTCAACCGAGGCGCTCACAAGTCAAATTGATGCAGTGGCAGAAGACTTATTGCCGGATGCCGTCAAAACAGGGATGCTGTGGAGTGCTGAAATGATCAGCGCCGTCGCTGAAAAAACGGTGCAATATGAGTTCAAGCTGATTGTAGATCCAGTCATGATTGCAAAAGGCGGGGCCTCTTTATTAAATGAAGATGCTGTCTCCGCCATGAAAACACATTTACTGCCTGTCAGTTATGCTGTAACGCCGAATCTTCCTGAGGCAGAAATACTGACAGGCATGCGTATTCAGACGAAAGAGGATCGCTACCGAGCAGCACAACTTCTTTATGAGCTTGGCACGAAATATGTCGTGATCAAAGGCGGTCACGCTCCTTCAGGCGGCCTCATTACAGACCTGTTGTACGATGGAAAAGGCTTTATTGAAGTCACAAATGAACATATTGATACCAAGCATACACACGGCACAGGCTGTACGTTTGCGGCGGCATTAACAGCTGAAATAGCAAAAGGGCGTTCGATGAAGGAAGCCTTTGAAACAGCAGAAACCTTTGTCCATGAGGCAATCAAATATCCTTTGCATATTGGCGCAGGACATGGGCCAACCAACCATTTTGCTTATCAGAAAAACAGGCGTAACACATAAAAGGGGACCGTCTTTACTTGTGAGGACGGTCTCATCGTGTAGACAAACCCTCACATTCGCCCGCAGTCCTGCGCGCTGGTTGCGCACGAAGGTCAAATTCGCTCCGCAAAAGTAGCGGCTATTCCTAGATTTCAAGGGCTTTCACTCACGATGAAAAGAAGACAAAGGGCTAAAAAGAAACTTTCTTTAAGCGGAAATTGTCAATATCTCATGATTTGTGATAAGATTATGATCAGGTACTAATACTATGTCTTGAAAAAATAGGAGGCTTTAATACATATGAAATTTTCTTTAGAAGGCCGTAATATCGTGGTCATGGGTGTTGCTAATAAACGAAGCATTGCATGGGGGATTGCTCGTTCACTTCACGAAGCAGGAGCTCGTTTGATTTTTACTTATGTTGGAGACCGTCTTGCAGAATCTGTTAAAGAGCTTGCAAGCACACTTGAGCGTGATGATTCCATTATTCTTCCTTGTGATGTAACAAGTGATGAAGAGATTGAAAAATGTTTTGCAACGATTAAAGAAAAAGTACAAGTCATCCATGGTGTTGCACATGCGATTGCATTTGCAAACAAAGAAGAGCTTGTTGGTGAATACTTGAATACGAACCGTGAAGGTTTCCTTTTGGCGCACAACATTAGTGCATATTCATTAACAGCTGTTGCAAAAGCAGCACGTCCGTTAATGACAGAAGGCGGAAGCATTGTCACACTTACTTACTTAGGCGGAGAACGTGTCGTATCTAACTACAATGTCATGGGTGTTGCAAAAGCAGCACTTGAAGCAAGTGTGAAATATTTAGCAGCTGATCTAGGAGCAGAAGGTATCCGTGTGAACAGCATTTCTGCTGGTCCGATTCGTACATTATCTGCAAAAGGAATCAGCGGATTTAATACAATCCTTAAGGATATTGAAGAGCGTGCACCGCTTCGCCGTACAACGACTCCAGAGGAAGTCGGCGATACAGCATTGTTCTTATTCAGTGACCTATCCCGCGGCATGACAGGTGAGAATCTTCATGTTGATTCTGGCTTCCATATCATTGCCCGCTAAACGAATACATGACTTGCAGCATACCGATGACGGGTATGCTGTTTTTTTATTTTTCTTCTGATTTGAGGGGTCCGCTCATATATATAAGGAATGAATCATTCGGGAGGGATCAGTATGTCAAATAAAGGTGATGAGAATCAAAAGCCGCTTATGTATATTGTGCAGCCGAGCTATGATGAATCGGCGCCGGCCATGCAAAATATTGTGAGAAAACGAAAGAAGTCAGAAAAACCGCCAGAAAGCAAAAAAAGCACTAAAGAGGAAGCAAGTGAAGAAAGCAGGCAGGAACCTTTATCTCAAGAAGTAGAGCAGAAAAAAGAAGAGCCGCCTGCACCTGAACGACAGGTCATACAGGAATCAGAGCTCTCACAAGAGCGAGAGTCAGTACAAGAACAAGAAAAGCCGCCAGAAGGCGTATTTCATGAATCAAAAGAAGAACCAAAAAGAAAACGAGTGAAAAAACCTTTAAGTCAAATGAACATAGAGGAGAAGGTCGATTTTCTGACAAGTTTGCCGCATAATATGCCAAGAGCCCTTTGTCTGATTGAAGCCGATGGAAAGACATACAGAGGGATTATCATAGAGAGAAAAGACAATACGGTGGTCATCCGTACAGCAGGCGGCGGAAATCCAGTGGAATTAGCGATGGATGATATCTCTTCTATTCATCCGCTTGGTTTTTAATGAACATCAAAAAAGTCCCATAAAGGGACTTTTTTGTTAGCAGCTACGGTTGATGAGACGTGGATTTAAGCACTCGATTGCGCAGAAGCAGTCAAGGTCCACTTCGATGCAATACTTTGATTTTTCTAATCGGAACACATCACATACGGAATCTTTATCTGTAAAATCTAAAATATGACGGTCTTTGTCAAATGCAATAAGCAAGCTGAGTGTTGCGCAGTGATCAGAGATGTGTTCGACTCTGAAAAATGCAGTGCTGAAGCAAGGGCCAGCATCTACTTCTCCGACGTTTCCGAATGCGACAAATGGTTTTGATTTTGATGTAAATAGAACAAACGGGACAGTGTCACCTAATGAATGTGATGGAGAAAGGAGATTGCTGTAACAGCTAGTCGGGCAATCTTCTTCGACGGCATTTTGTAAGTCGTCTATGTTTTCAACAGCCTCTGCTACACAGTTCCATGAATGTTTGCGGCTCATATTCAACCCTCCTATACAAGGAATTTTGTTTGAGTGTTTGAGCACTATCATCATCTACAAGCTTTATTATGTGACTCGCCGGTTTGAAGCATCTAGTTTCAATCAATGCGGAAGCGTCCGCTTTTTTTGGCTGACTGCTCCGCATGATTGATTGTCATTCTTTGAGGAAGGGGATGCTTTCATTCATGACAAGTTAGGTCAACGGACGAGCTGTTTAGCCGTGATGATGATGTTTTTTATCTTTTGTTGGCAGCACTCTGTCTACAAGTTCTGGGTTTAAACATTGGATCGCGCAGAAGCAGTTCAAATCAACCTCGATACAAAAGTCCGTTTTTTCTAACCCAAAGAAGTCAGGGTCGCAAGGGTGACAAACGCTTAACGTATGTCCGTGTACATCGACAGGTCTTAACACAGATAATGTGGCACAGCAGTCATTTAATTTTTCAACCCGGAAGAAGATGGATTCGAAGCATTGGGAATCGTCAACAAATCCTCCAATGTTTCCGAAAGTAGAGAACAATCCGCCCTTTTTATCAAAAAGTAAAAACGGAATCGTATCTTTTCCAGAAACTGTTGGGCTTAATAAATTACTGTAGCAGCTCGTAGGACATTTATCTTCTACAGCTTCCTGCTCTGCTAAAATCTTATCAACCGCATCGCATACACAGTTTTCATCATGTCGGCCATGGTGTTTTCCGCAGCTCATGGATTTCAGCTCCTTTAACAAGGTATTTGACTTTAGTCCTTAACAACATATGTATGCGCCCTCTAGTTGGTGTGGGTAAATGACTATTTATCTTTGTTGTATTTTTATAAAAGGAAAAGCAGAGCTTTTCGCTCTGCTTTTTTTCATTAGAGGATACCGATTGCAATGATCAATGCAGCTAAAACTTGCACGAGTGTTTGAACTGCAACTGCGACATCTGCATCAACTGTAGAAACAACTACATCTCGAGAGTTTTCAATGACAAGTTTTTGACGATTTGCTTGTTTAGTGGTTGTTAATTGTACGAGATCTTGTGCTATTTGATCAGCTAAGTCATTGTCAGCGATTGATAAATTAATAATGGCTACTAAAGCCAGTTGCACCGCTGTTTGAACAGAAACTGCGACTTGAGCATCAACTGAAGAAACGTTGATATCGCAAGAATCTCTAATAATGATGACTTCTTCTGAAATTTGCTTATTTTGCGAAGCTTGCTCTCCACTTTGAAGAACGTTTTCATCGTGATCATAATAATTGTCACCACATACAGGCTTTCTATCATAGTGATTGTGGTGTTCTTGATGAGTACAGTTACGATCAAGAGCTACCCATGAATAAGGTTTTGAATCCATATTTTTTCCTCCTCTCGTTTACTTTATTAAATGCGAAATATCAATTTTGGTTTGAGACAAATATCCTGATATGAGAACCCATTTTTATTAATTGTTGTTTTGCTCAGACTCTCTTCGTTGATGAATACGATGTCTTAATGTGGTTCTTTTTCCACGATTGGCTTTAGAATGAGTTTCTTCTGATTGTTGAGCAGTTTGAGTTTCTTCTTGACGTTTTTTTTCTTTTTGTGATTCAACAAAATCATTTGCTTTCTTTTGAAGATCTTCAACTAACTTCAAAATATTTCTTTTTTGTTCATCATTTAAAGGTCGTCTATTTTCTGCTGTAATGTTGTACTTATTTAAAACATCACTGACAAGCAAACTTGTTAAAGGGTCTACATTTGTATCAATATTGTAATCTTGCTTTTTATTATCTTCAGACAAATTATTTCACCTCTTTCATACGTAATGTTAGAAAAAGAAAGGGTCAAAGAATGCCGGCTTCAATTAAAAGTACATTCAGTGTTTGAGTGAGAATTTGGACGGAGTTCATAATGGATGCATCAGATAATGTAATCGTGACGTTATAACAATTGATGATTTGAATCACTGTTTTCTTTTGAACTGTCACTTGTTGTGCAGCTAAAAGCTGTTCTGTGATGTCTGCAGCCAATTCATCATCTGGTACAAGAATTTGAATTAAAAGAGTAATGATTGTCGTTACGGTCGCTTGAAGGGAGAGTGCGGCTGTTACATCTGTTTTATCAATCGTGACATTTTCGGAATCCTTGATCACAATGAAATCATCATAATTCCTGATTAATTCGTTTAACAGTTGTGTGTATAATAAATCAGCACTTTCTTCAATAGACAATACTTTCACTCCTTTCTTATCTATACATTATTTAATGCAGCAGAGGCTCAAGGTGGAATCAGAAAGCGTGAAAAAGTACAACCCAATTTTATTTCCA
The DNA here is from genome assembly GCF_001857925.1 of Bacillus xiamenensis. NCBI lineage: Bacteria > Bacillati > Bacillota > Bacilli > Caryophanales > Bacillaceae > Bacillus > Bacillus xiamenensis. The sequence goes on along the minus strand of NZ_CP017786.1, from coordinate 472,406 downwards.
CTCGATTCATCATGGCGGTCGTTCTTTTTGCATATATAAAGAAAGGACAGAAAAAAGAAGCAAGAAGGAGGTGGAGGTTCACTGAGCGGTGCTATGTCATTTGTGATATTTGCCCTCGCATCCTTTAGGCTGACGAGATTGATCGTGTTTGATACGATTACAGCCCCTTTTCGCCGCCTATTTCATGAAGAGCAAGAAGAGGTAAACGAACAAGGCGAAGTCGAGACCTATATTATCATCAAAGGAAAAGGGCTGCGGTCTTGGATAGGAGAGCTGTTAAGTTGTTATTGGTGTACGGGTATGTGGTGCACTGCTGCTTTACTTGTTATATACATACTTTTTCCTGTCATCAGCGTGTGGCTTCAATTACTATTAGCGATTGCCGCAGCAGCAGGCATTATTGAAGCGGTCGTGTCGAAGCTTGTGAAATAAACAGGCATTCTGATCAGACACGCTTTTAAAAAATGCATATACTAACATGGAATAGGAAAGGAAGGGTTGCGATGAAACCAACTGAAACGCCGTCACATATGCTCCAAGGGTATCCAGCGCAGTCAAACCAACAATCTGTATATACGAAGAAAATCAAGAAGACTGGCTGCGGGTGTGGAAAGAAAAAGAAATATCAATAGTAGAAAAAACAAAAGCCGGATTTATCCGGTTTTTTTGTTGCCCTTTTTTCTAGTTCTGCATATGAAAGAGAGAAGGGGTGACCAGAATGGACGCATTCGAACAATTAATCGGCTCATTGTTCACTAACCCTCATGATGGGAAAGAACAAGCGCACGAAAAGGTTGAAATGGATCTAGCTGATAAAGCCAATGATCTTGAACAGCATTTAAAGGCATTTGGCGACAAGATGGATGCGTTTGCGAAAGAAACAGAGGCATTCATGATGCGTCATGGAGATGCAGCTTACGTCTTTAAACAGCAGAAATGAAAATTCCGCACTTTTTTATGTGATCGTCCAAACCATTTCTTGTATTTTTCATATTTTGAAAGGGAGAAGAGGAGGTGCTTAAATATGAGTTGTTACGGTTACGGTGGCGGTTATTGCGGAGGTTATGGCGGCGGCTACGGCGGCGGTTATGGTTCAACTTTTGTTCTTGTTGTCGTGCTTTTCATCCTTCTAATCATCGTTGGTGCTTCTTTCTTTAACTAAACAGTAAGAAGGTGAGGGAAGCAATGGGGGAGCCTTTTGCTTTCCTTTCTCTTTGATTGAACAACGCGGTAGGATAGGCACATATCTCGCCTATTTTCATATAGTAAGGTGATTACTCCACAACGAGGAGGCAAATGAATGGATAATAAATTTTTTAAAAGCGTGGAAAATAAAACTGGTGTGAATATGAATGACGTCTTTAAGCTTGCAGGATCTTTACAAAATGCTAATTTTAAAGACGAAGCGACCGTTCGAGGTGTCATTAAAAAAGTAGCGCAGCTTGCAAACAAACGTGTACCTAAAGAAATGGAAGACAAAATCGTTCAATCCATTACAAGTGGAAAAGAAAAGCTTGATTTCAATACAATCGCTAAAATGATGAATAACAAAAAATAAACAACAGGCTCTCCACTCAAAGGGGGGCCTGTTGTTTTTGTGCGAATAATTCACGATTTTTCTTTAGAAGAGGGTACAAAAAGCGAGAACGGTGAGCGGTTTTTCCTCTTCTAAAAGATGGAACAGATAGATAGAGGGATTGTTCTGCTCTTGTCATGGCGACGTATAATAAGCGCCGCTCTTCTTCAATGGCTTCTTCATTGCCATTTCTCAGTTCATCAAGCGCAAAATCATGAGGCAAAGCTCCGTCAACCACACTAGTGATGTACACCGTTTGGAATTCAAGTCCCTTTGCGCGGTGGATCGTCATGAGCTGAACGCCGGGTTCCCCTGCTTTTTCCTTTTCAGCAGCTTTCATATGTTCGGCATGTGCGAGAAAGGCTTCAATCGTTTCAAAGCGTTTCGCCGCTGTTTTCACATCACGTACATCATCTGCACCTTTTTCAAGCACATTCGTATCATTGACACGTTTTTTCAAATAATCACCGAGTCCCATCTTTTGTTCAATAAACGCCACAGCTTCAGCCGGTTTTAACGTTCGTAAAGTTTGGAACAAAGGAATGATTGATTGTAGTTTTTTCTGCTGAAACGGCTGGATGTCTGTTAGTTTCCCAAGTGCGTCTACCATCGAACAATCCTCCGTAATAGTCAGCGCCTTCAGTGTATTTAGTGTTTGCTGCTTTAAAAAGAAAACCGGCAGCAGCTGTTTTATTGCAGCGACATCATCTGCATCTTGACTTAGGGAAAGAAAGGCGAGCAGTACCCGAACCATTCGTCTACTATAAAAGGCTCTCACGCCAGCATCGGTCTCATACGGAATCGCCGATTGATGAAGCCTCTCATAAATGGCGCGGCCTCCCGTATTGGTTCTAAACAGGACACAAATATCATTTGGCTTTGCACCGTTTTGCATTTTCTCCTGAATATCTGCCACGATCATGGTCGCTTCCTCTTCCTCGTCATATGGATAAAAGAGCGTCGGAGGAATTTGCTCCACGCGAACGGCTTTTAACGTTTTCTCGTAACGATGCTGGTTCTTTTTAATAATGGCATCTGCACTTGCGACAATCGTATGATGAGAACGGTAATTCGCATGTAAATGGACGATCTCGGCCGAAGGGTAGTCCTGTTTGAAATCAAGAATAAAAGCGGGATGACTTCCTCTAAAGGCATAAATGGCTTGATCATCGTCACCTACACAAAATAGCTGCTCTGATTTTCCGGCCAAAAGCTGGATCAATTGATATTGGACGGGATTAATGTCCTGAAATTCATCAACTAAAATATACTTGAATCGTTCTTGATACCGCTTCAGCAGTTCAGGCTGCTTATTCAGCATGTGTAAGCAGGCGATCGCCATGTCATCAAAGTCAAATTGTTGATTGTCCCTTTTTTGCTGTTCATACGACTGATAGATCGTCCACATGTGCTTTTCCTTTTCATCTTTCAGCTCAGGAAATTCGCCCGGTAAAAAGGCATTTTTCCAATAGCCGATGGATTGCAGCACTTGATCGGTTGGGTAGTCTTTTTCATCCAGTCCTTCATTCATCATCGCTTTCCGAATGTACTGTTCCTTTTGCCAGTCAAACTTGATGAGATGCTGTCCGTTCCATTTGTTCGGATCATCGTGAAGCAGCATTTTATAAAAAAGGCTGTGAAACGTACCTGTCACCACTTGACCCGCCTGTGATGGATGAAGCTGGTACTGCATGCGCAGTCTTTCTTTCATTTCACTGCTTGCTTTTGTGGTGAAGGTCACAAGTAAGATATGGTGAGCTGGAATTTGATGGTGTGAAATCAAATAAGCTGCTCTAGCCGTCAGCACCCTTGTTTTCCCGCTGCCAGCACCAGCCAGCACAAGCATTGGTCCATCTTTGTGTGTGACAGCTTGCAGCTGCGGCGCGCTAAAGGTGATGTGCGGAAAGAGGTCGATGGTATGTACTTGTTCATTCTCTTCTAAATGTAAGGCTTCGCCAAATTGAATAGACCTCGGTTCCTGCCAGTCAAACGTTTCCTTTGTTTCCGAGATGATCTGTTTGCCGGTTGGAAAACGGAAGCCGCCAAGTTCTTTGTAGGATGCATGTTCATCTCGTTCTGCCGGTTGCTTTTCCTCTTGTTGTTCTGCTTTTTCACACAGCTCTTGCTGAGATGTCTGTTTATGAATAAAGGCAGGCTCTTCATGTATATTTAATCTGAAAAAGACGGGTTGTCCGCAATATGGGCAAGATAAGTGCCCTTTTTTTCCCTCATCATGGAGGAATTGATAATGTTCTCTCGAATACGTATGTAATGAGATCGTTCGATCATGTCGTCGTGCGCATTTCAAAGCTAGTCCTCCAGTAGTCAATCAATCTTAAAAAGAAACACAACTAATCATATCAAATGAGGCGTGTTTCAAACAGTCATAATTAGGGAATAGTAGAATAGAAGAGAAGCAAAGGAGGCGTTCTTGATGGGATATATAGCACCGATTCAGCCGGATCTGTATTTTCAATATATCAACCGTCCTGCTCCTCAGGATAAAGAAGACTATGCGAAAGTGACAAAGGTCACGCGCACCTTTCATGACAAGGTATACAGAGAGCTGGAGAAAAAAGAGGACTTAGTGACAGAAGCAGAGACGAAAGTACAGCAAAAAAAGCGGGAACGCTTTGTACGAGATATGTTTATGGAAGAAGGCAAGGGCATTCATATCAATGTCTATATATAAATGACTGCGCTTTCTTCACTAATCGAACGATAATGAATAAAGAAACAGCCAGGACTATGATGCTCTGGCTGTTTCTTTTCGTTAAGCGGATAGCGTTTTTGTCATTTTTACATGTGTGATACCTGCTTCTTCAAACGGTTCAGAAACGACTTTGTAGCCTTTCTTTTCGTAGAAAGGAAGAGCCTGGATTTGTGCATGCATGACAGCTTCTTTCGCTCCATTGGCAATGGCTTCAGATTCTAGTGCTTCTAATAGTTGGTGGCCGAGGCCGAAAGATCGCGCCTCTTTTAATACACAAATCCGTTCAAGCTTTGCCTTAGGACCGTCAATCATCCGCAGTCTAGCAGCAGCCTGCGGCTTATCGTCATCGTTATAAATGACAAAATGAATGGCATCGTCCTCTAATTCATCGATTTCGATCTCTAATGGGACTTCTTGTTCTTTCACGAAAACTTCTTTTCGAACGTAATAGGCATCTTCTCGTTGTGTTTGTGCTTTTGCGATGACTGTATTCAAATGTCTTTAACCCTCTTCTCCTAAAATAAATGTTTCATAAACGGTCCAAGATCCATTTTCTAGCTGATATAACAGGTGGAAGCGGTCAACCGTTTCTTCATGATCAATCTTTCTCAGCTTTAATGTACCAAGTACGTCTGAATGCTCATCATCTGATAATTTTTGAGCCACTGTTACATGCGGAACAAATGCATATTCAGGTTTACCAGCCAGTGGTTCAGTATACAATTTTTCATTTAGAGCCATTAATTCCTCGTTCGGTTCTACTTTCATATAAATGACGTTGTTTACAGGAGCGAATGAACTGAATTTTTTGATACGTAACGTAATAGGAGAAGCATTTTTGGCATACTCACGCAAGGTGGAGACGACCTCAGCTGCTTCTAGATCCGTTAATTCAAAAGGTGTTCTTAATGTTAAATGCGGCGGTATGAGTGCATAGTTCGGATCATAACGTTTCCGATAAGAGTTCGCAATATCTTGCAATTTTTTTGATGGAAATAAAACAACTCCGTATTTCATCATGTTCCCTCCTGATTAAGAAAGTATTTATTATTGTTTATTATAACAAAATTCAGTTGATGAACGAATATGGGAGCATTCTTTTTAACGAAGGTGCAATGAGCGGCTGCCAAAATGTCCATTTATGGTCCCCTTCGAATGTCTCAAATAAATAATCCGCACCAGACTGTTCAAGAAGAGCCTTCAGTTCTTCGTTCGGCTGAATAAAATCAAGCACTTGGCCATCTGTTGTTTTCACAGCCGTTTCTTCTAACCCAATTTGATGGATAATGGCATAATGAGAAAGTGATGCTGATTGTTTGACCGCTTGTAAGACCGACTCATCAACGTAAGGGGACTGCAAAATCAGTCCGCCAAATAACGAAGGATAATCAATGGCTGTCATGAGTGAGATGGTAGCACCGAGTGAATCACCAATAAACGTACGCCCCGATCCGATTTGATACGTTGGAAAGTGTTCATCAATATAAGGGACAAGTTCATTTGCTAAAAAGCGTTTATACGCCTCGAACTTTGTGCCATCTGGATGATACGTATTTCGTCTTTCGGTGACATTTTCATAGGGAACACCAATGATAATCGCGCGTTCCATTTCTTTGTTTTGCATGAGTTCTTCCGCCTGTCTGCCTATTTTACCTAAGCGGAAATAATCATGACCATCTTGGGCAATGATGACATGATATGTATAAAGGGGCGAGTAATTGACTGGTAAATAAATCAGAACGGTCATGTCCGTCCCAAGTTCTTTTGAGTGTAAGGTTTCTTCTTGAATCATTCCTGTTTTCTTCACCATAATCCATTCCTCCAGCTAACCAAATTCATCATAAGTGAAACGTTTCCATTCATTGTAACACGAAAAACAGCGTTGTTCCTATATGCTAACATGCAATCAAATCGGCTGACATTCAATCTAGTGCAAAATACAGAAAATTTTAATTAATCGTTACATTTCCCCTTGAAAAATGAGTTTTAATGCGTTACAGTATTAAGAATTAGAACAGACAGACAACACATTCTTATCGTGAGAGGTGGAGGGACTGGCCCTTTGAAACCTCAGCAACCGGTATGCATCACATGATGTGATGTACCAAGGTGCTAAATCCAGCAAGCAGTTTTTTTGCTTGGAAGATAAGAGGAAGCGATTAAACCCCTTCTTCTTATGAAGAAGGGGTTTTCTGTTTTGAAATCAGATTTTTACTTAGGATGGTGTCAAATGACAGAACATGTGGAAACGAAATTAGCGCAAATTGGAAACCGTAGCGATGAGGCGACTGGCACTGTCAGTCCTCCAGTTTATCTTTCAACAGCATACAGACATAGAGGTATTGGTGAATCAACAGGGTTTGATTATATTCGGACGAAAAACCCAACAAGACAGCTTGTAGAAGATGCGATTGCTTCACTCGAAGAAGGGACGGCCGGTTTTGCCTTCAGTTCGGGAATGGCTGCTATCCAAACGATCATGGCTCTATTTGAAAGCGGAGATGAACTGATTGTGTCATCAGATTTATATGGCGGTACATACCGTTTGTTCGAGAACGAATGGAAAAAGTATGGCCTGCGTTTTCTTTACGATGATTTTTCAGATGAAGACTGTTTACGCTCTAAAATGACGCCAAACACAAAAGCCGTCTTTATTGAAACCCCGACAAATCCACTCATGCAGGAAGCGGATATTCAAAAGGTTGCGAAGATCGCAAAAGAGCATGGCGCTTTGGTCATTGTCGATAACACCTTTTACACACCAGTGTTGCAAAAGCCGATTACGCTTGGAGCGGATATTGTCATTCATAGCGCAACCAAATATTTAGGCGGACATAATGACGTCCTTGCTGGTCTCGTGGTCACAAAAGGAGAGCAGCTTTCTGAAGATATGTTCCAGCATCAAAATGCCATCGGAGCGGTTTTATCTCCATTTGACTCTTGGCTTTTAATGAGAGGAATGAAAACGCTGGCTCTTAGAATGCGCCAGCACGAGGCAAATGCGAAGGAATTAGCTGACTTTCTAAAGCAGCAGCCGGAAATCCAAGATGTTCTTTACCCAGGTAAGGGTGGGATGCTGTCATTCCGTGTTGCCAAAGAGGACTGGGTCAACCCATTTTTAAAGCAGCTGAAAACGATTTGTTTTGCGGAAAGCCTTGGCGGAATTGAAAGCTTTATTACGTATCCAGCGACGCAAACGCACATGGACATCCCAGAAGAGATTCGCATCGCAAACGGTGTGTGTAACAAACTGCTCCGTTTCTCTGTTGGGATTGAGCATGTGGATGACCTGAAAGCAGACCTGAAGCAGGCACTATCAAAAGTGAAAGAGGAGGTACACACGAAATGACCACACACGATTGGACACTCGAAACACAACTCGTTCATAATGCGTTTAAAACAGACCGCTCAACAGGTGCAGTCAGTGTACCGATTCAACATGCATCGACATTTCACCAAAGCAGCTTCGATGAATTTGGTCAATATGACTACTCTCGATCAGGCACTCCTACACGTCAGGCGCTAGAGGATACGATTGCAGCGCTAGAAGGAGGAACGAGAGGGCTTGCCTTTGCGTCAGGTATGGCAGCCATTTCAACTGCTTTTCTTCTGTTATCAAAAGGGGATCATGTTCTTGTCACAAGAGATGTGTACGGGGGAACATTCAGGATGATCACCCAAGTTCTTTCGAGATTTGGCATTGAGCATACCTTTGTGGACATGACAGATTTAAACGAAGTCAAACAAGGCATTCAATCGAATACGAAAGTCATTTACATGGAAACACCGTCAAACCCCACACTAGGGATTACGGATATTGCAGGCGTTGTCCAGCTTGCGAAAGAGCATGACTGTCTAACCTTCTTAGATAATACGTTCTTAACGCCTGCGCTTCAGCGTCCGCTGGATCTTGGTGTTGATATTGTGCTGCACAGTGCAACGAAATTTTTGAGCGGTCACAGTGATGTATTGTCTGGCTTAGCCGTGGTCAAAGACGAGAAGCTGGGAGAAGAACTTTATTCACTGCAAAATTCATTCGGTGCGGTTCTTGGCGTTCAGGATTGCTGGCTTGTGTTAAGGGGATTAAAAACACTTCAAGTCAGATTAGAAAAAGCAAGTCAAACCGCTTTAGAACTGGCTACATTCCTAAAAGAACATCCTGCGGTCAAAAAAGTATATTATCCAGGATTAGATGATCACCCAGGGGCAGACATTCAGCGGAAACAGGCGAGCGGTGCAGGTGCTGTTCTTTCATTTGAACTAGAAAACCAAGCGGCTGTCAAAGAATTGGTCGATGGCGTCACATTACCTGTATTCGCCGTCAGCCTTGGCGCGGTTGAATCCATTCTGTCCTACCCAGCCAAAATGTCCCATGCCGCTATGCCAAAAGAAGAAAGAGAAAAAAGAGGCATTACAGATGGGTTGCTTCGATTAAGTGTAGGCGTCGAAAACGGAGCAGACCTCAAACGGGACTTCAAACAAGCACTCGATCAACTAAAGCCAGCTCTTGTGAACCAGTCATAAAAGTGATTGAAAAGCCGGTACAGATACCGGCTTCAGCGTGTAGACAAACCCTCGCATTCTTTGTCAGTCCTGCGTGCCGGTGCTCACGAATGTCAAATTCGCTCCGCGCCGGTACTCGTCCTTCCTAGATTGCAAAGGTTTTCAGATCACGCTGAAAAGAAGACAAAGGGCTAAAATAAAGATCATTTTAGCCCTTTGTCAACAATCTGAAGCCGCTACAGATACCGCCTTTTCGCTTTTTTGAACAAAACCATTGACGCTCCACCATGATGGTTATATAATAGAGACTGTCAGTAAAAGAAAGCCCAGAACTGATACATAACCCGATTCCGTAGCTCAGCTGGGAGAGCGCTACCTTGACAGGGTAGAGGTCGCTGGTTCGAGCCCAGTCGGAATCATATAAAAAGTCGTTGATACAGAGCCATTCTTGAGATAATCGAGAGTGGCTTTTGTATTTCTAAAAACAAAGAGGTAACAAAAAGGTAACATTGCCATAATAAAATTCACACTGAAAATATAGTGTGGTCAGTCTAAAATTCCATCCATTTGATCAGCTATTTGTTGGCTTGTTGAAGGTAGTTACATGAGCATAAGTTTGAAGTGTTGAAATTAGGGGGATACAAGTGAAGGTTCTTAGATTTGAATATGAGAAAAATAGATTTAAATTACACGCAATGTTTATGGACGATATTTCAGGCATGAGAGATGATGATATTCAAAGAGATATGTTGTTTAAGAGTAAAAATATAGTTAAAGCTGCTTTGGGATTTGATGGTTATTTGGAACAAGAACATTCTTCAACATACGAAGAAACCAATTCAGTGTATTGCTCATATACGTTTTGAAAGGATAACAAGTTAAGAAGGGATTAGAACCTCAGTTAGATGGAGCTAAGAATATGGATTAAGATGAATTAATTAGGGATTTGAAAAGAACCCATGTTATAATAGAAGAAAATGGATGTTGGGGGATTGTCAGTAAATGCTCAAATCAAAGTTAGTTGTTTGGACGTTTATCGTTGTGACTGGATTCTATATGCTGGTGAGTATATGGAACATTGCTGTATTTCCAGATAAGACATGGACAGATTATGCAGGACAGATTCTGATTGTCGTTTTTGGGAGTATGGTGAATGGTTTAATCGCTGCTTTCTTTATGTACGCAGCAGCTATGTTAGTGAAATATATTAATGGTGATAAAGCTTAAATTTGTGGACAGAAATCAGTTTAAAACAGGCGTATAAAAAGGTAACATTTTTTTCGATTTTTAAAAAATACGAAGGAACACCAGAGGATACAGAAGGGTAAATAAAGCTTATACATCAAGGTTTTTTTGTTTTTCTAACAAGGAATCTTTATTCTATTTTTATTTTGGGGCCGAATGGGGGCCGAACTTTTATCCGCCAGGTCGTTTTTGAGTATTTTTGCAGTGTAATCTTCATTTGTTTGTGACATGACCACCAATATCTAATATCTACAGAGGAAGCCTATTTACTGCCAATATTTACGTTAGGCAAATTTAAGAAGAAAAAAGAAAAAAATATCCTGCCAGTCGCCATTCAAGTACATCATGCTGTTTGTGATGGCTTATAGAACATTGTGAAGAGTGGTTAAACGATTCATTGTATATGTCCTGAATGTCAGGAGCGATTTGCAAAAGTTGTTCCCATGAAATTTTAGAAGATAGCATAAAGCAGACTTAAACGAGTCTGCTTTTTTTGTTTTGTGATGAGAATTTAAACGTGTTAAGGAGCTATTCGTGTGTAAATAAGGCATCATGCTTTGTTTCTCAATTATTTTTGCGGTTTCTTTTCGGTGATTCATAAATTCCAATATGTAATAATAAATGTAATATAAGTAAATATATGTAATTAAGGGAGTTTCAGCTTTTAGATCAATTAATTATAGGTGATGAACTACGGAATAATCTTGACCCTTATCAAAAGAGCGGGGCAGACTCTAATGGAGGAAACCAGTGATATTGTCGAATATCCAAAAATGTATACTCATTCAAACTTGATACCATTATATTGAATTAAATGTATATGTATTTACTCTAAAAATGGATTAAAGGTGGTTTACATTATGAAAAAAAGCAATACATTATTACTGTCTTCAATATTTTTAGCTAGCACGATATTCCCTGCAACTGTTTCAGCAACGAATATTGATAAAAATGAAACTGAATGGATAACGATTGCAGAGGATTCTGCCACTGATTCCGTATCACATTCAACTAACAAAACTTTGGCCAAAGCTGACTATGTTACGAATTGGAAACTAAGAAAAACTGGCGGATTGATTGGTGAAATATTTCAATGTAACTACAGCATGTTAACGACAGCGAAATCAAAAGGGAAAATTGATTATATTGAAGCAAAATCACGACTATATGGGGGAGATGGCGGACTTTCCAAAAGCAAAACCGATTCTGCGAAGAAATCTAACTATGCTGGAGCAAATGCTGCCGGTGGCGTAGACGGAGGTTGGGGATGTAAAGGCAAAGCAATCGGAAACTCATTATATAAAGATAGTGGTTATAAAACGGTTAGTCGCCAAAAGACTTTTAACATTTAATAGTGATGATGAGACGTAGAACAAACTTATTCATAACAACTATTATAGTATTACTAGTGACATTTATTTTATTTATCAGACAAGAAAAAATTTCTGATGATAAAGACTATAATGATGAAATGATGGATGTTACTGGTCCAGGAACGGATACCGTTTCATATGGTCTGTATGAACCCGAAGGAAAACTGCTTGATACATTAGATATCGGATTCATTGAAAATAACCAGATGACCAAAGTCCTTTCTTTCTCACATTATATAGACGCAGATAGAAAGTACACGTTACTCTTACTAGCAAATTTTAAGCAGATAGAATTCTCGGCAGATGATCATAGACCAGCTAAATCATACACATTTAAGATGACTAAAGATCAGGTGATTACATTACCAATCAAAGCTGCATTACCAAAAAAGGTTGGGGAAATCGCATTTGTGATCGTTCCTGAAGCAAAGTATCATTTGAAAGACAAAGATATAGATATAGCCACAGGCTTACAAGAAAACTTTATTATGCGATATATCACAAAAAATGCCTCGTCTTACAAGATTGACAGTGAACAACCTCCAACATATAAAACGGATGAATTAACTGGAGAGGAAATTTTCATGGCTTCAGGCAAAATGTCAAATAAAGTGCTATATACTTCTAAAAGCCAAATGCCTGTCTATCTCCAAGTGGATAATTCGAGAGAAAAGAAAATGAATTATGCTTTAGTCGCATTTTCGGAACACGAACAACAAAAAATTGATGGGAAACATGTGCTGCATGTATCTGTAGAAAATGAAAAAACAAATGTTTATAAAATAAAATTGCCAAGAGTTGAAAAGGAGAAAAATTTTCAAGTAATCGCTTTTCCTGCACCTTTTGATCACAGTGCTACATTTGAAGAAGTGAATTTTAGAGGCTATTCTTCTATTAGAACTTTAATCCAACCATAAGAGGCAATTTTGTGTGGATGATTAATTATATTGATTGGGTTTACGGGGAACATTGTGTCGATGCGGCTCCTTTAAAGGAGCTCTTTTTGTTCTTTTTGCGGTATCTTTTCGGTGCTTTGTCAATCCCTGCATGTGATAATAAATGTCATATAAGGGAATTGAGTGGAAGGGGATTAAGTGATGGAGAAAGTTCTTTCTTCACATGTCGGTGTGAAAATAAATGAATGGTATAAGATGATTCGGCAATTTAGTGTTCCAGATGCAGAGATTTTGAAAGCTGAGGTAGAACAAGAAATTGAACGAATGGAAGAAGATCAGGATTTACTCATTTACTATCAATTGATGTGCTTTCGCCATCAGCTTATGCTTGATTATATTAAACCCTCAGAGAAGCGATCTTTATCCATTGCAGACCTAGTCGATAAAATTGAAAATTCAAATCATCAACTTTCTGGAATGTTGCAATACTATAATGCTTTCTTTAGGGGCATGTATGATTTCAGCAGGAAAGAGTACGTACAGGCTATTCAATATTACAAGATTGCTGAAAAGCAACTTGCACTGGTAGTAGACGATATTGAGCAAGCAGAGTTTCATTTCAAAGTGGCCGAAGCATACTACATTATGAAACAAACGCATGTGTCAATGCATCATATTATGAAGGCCTTAGACATCTATAAGCAGCATGAGCAATATAAAGTTCGCCAAATTCAATGCTTAATTGTGATTGCAGGGAATTATGATGATTTCAAGCGATATGAAAAATCATTAGAGCATCTAAATACAGCTTATTCTATAGCTGAAGAGCTAGCCGATAACATGTTAATTGCCAAAATACTCTTAAACATAGGAAATACATATGATCGACAACAAGAGTACGCTGAAGCAATCAAACACTACAGAGAAGTGTTAGACATTATTGCATCACAAAATACTGAGATAAAACCAATCACTTTATTTAGTTTGAGTTGGTCGTTATACAAGTCTAGTCAGCCTGCTGAAGCAGCTTCGCTCGTGGAAGATGGTCTTATGTGCTCCTTAGAGGCAAATGATTGGCTGTGTGTGATGTTATTTAAAGCTTTAAAAGCGATTTACATAGATTCTAATGAGGAAGTTATTCAAGAAGTGCTGGATGCTTTTGAAGAAAAGAAGCTATATGTCTATGTCGAGGCATTTGCTCAAAGTATAGGATTATATTATGAAAAAAAGGGGGACTTTGAAAAAGCTGCCGAATATTATAGAAAGGCCCTTAAAGTTCAAAATGATATTCAAAAAGGAGAGTGTCTGTATGATTATTAAAAGATTACTAGTGATTGTATCCATTTTATTATTGAGTGTTTCAACAGCAGAAACATTGGACATCATTGAAACAAAATCAATTCGAAATACAACAATGGAAGAACATCAAAAAATTGATCGAAATACGACGATGATCGATCGAAATGCAACATCTCAAAATATATAGGCAAAATGAAAACAGACCTTAAGGGGTCTGTTTTTTTATGGAGACGGATTTTTGGTCGCCAGAATGTGGTTAATGTTTAAAGGTTTGGAGGCTTACATTCTAGTCATATGTTAATTGATCATCAACAATACGATACTAATGTCATTGATTGGTCCGAGATAGGAATTGGCAAGATGCTTTAATTCATAAAAAAAGTCCTTCGTTTGTCATTTTCTTTTGTAAAACTCCACTATAAGCTCATTCAAAAAATTTCGATGAGAATAGACTGTACGGAATAGAAAAAATTAAAAAGAAGGAGGCATTTTCTTGGGAAATATCACACAGGATTTATCGGCTCTTGGTTTAAACATCTCGCAAAGTGTAGGTTTTGGACGTAACCAATCATCAAACCCTACTGCAAATTCATCAAAATTTAATAGGCTTTTTGCCGGACTTACACCAGGTACCGCTCTCGATATCGTTGGTGATTCAGGTTATTTGTATGGACCGGGTAGTTTTGTCACTTATGACCAAACGGCGGGCATTGTATTTTTTAATGACCCAACTTCGGCTGGAGGTACTGCAACTAGTCTAATAGATGTGAACAAAATTGAAAGTGTAACATTCACTAGTTAAATATAAAAGACATTCGGTCATGTGTGGATGATTGCCACGGTCATCATCAATTGTTGCAATGAAGCTGCAACACCCTATTTATTTGAGCATGTACAGAACATGTTATCATCATTGAAGAAAAAACATCATTCAGCCTTTTACTGAGTGATGTTTTTTCTTCTATTAATAAACAGTTTAAAAAACATGGGGTTAAGTGTTTTTTACTAAAAGAACAGACTGTTGTCAGTAGAATCAAAGCTTGATACCGTTTCTTCTTCATCACTTCATTCATCAGAATGTCCCCATGCTGTACTTTGACCAGATCAATTTGTAAATGAAGGGTCATGATAGGGGGAGTATTGTGTTATTTATCAAAGGTATCGAGATCACTTTCTTAGATTTTACTGTTCTAATAGATGTAGGTAATGGCTGGGAGACTGCTTTTAGTATCATTGATGCGATAATCATTTTACTCATAACGGGCAGTCTTCCCATTTTCTTTGACATATAAAATGAACTGCTGATAATGGTTATCCAGTCATTGCGGTTGAATGTTTTTCTCAAAAATGAATAAAGATAGACTAGACGCGAATGTGAACATTGATATCAGAATCACTTATGATATGAGGAGGAGCAATTAATGAAAAATCTCTGCCGGGAAGTCTGGATTGAAGTCAATCTTGACGCAATAAAAAGAAATATTGAAGCGATTCAAGCGCATATTCCAAGAAAAAGTAAGATTATGGCTGTAGTGAAAGCGAATGCCTATGGGCATGGTTCAGTGGAGGTAGCTCGCCAAGCATTGGAAAGTGGTGCGACAGAGCTGGCTGTGGCCAGTTTGGAAGAAGGAATTGTATTGCGAAGAGCGAAAGTTGAAGCCCCTATTCTCGTCCTTGGATTTACACCACTAGACTGTGTGAAAAAAGCTGCGGCCTGGAAAATTGATTTATCCGGTCTTCGTGCTGACTGGATCAAACAAGCAAATGAGATCTTAGAGGAAGAAGAAAGTCAGAATCAGCTTGGAATTCATGTCAATGTCGACACAGGGATGGGGCGACTAGGTGTACGAACGAAGGAAGAGCTTTTGGCCGTCGTGGAGGCGCTTGAAAAGAGTGAAAAGCTCAGATGGGATGGAATCTTTACACATTTCTCCAGTGCAGATGAGCCTGACTCCGATTTTACGTTGCTTCAGCATAGCATATTCATTGATTTTCTTCGGTTCTTGAAAAAACAAGGAATCACGCTGCCGACCGTACATATGAACAATACCGCTGCTGCTATTGCGTTTCCTGAATTTAGCGCCGATATGATCCGGCTTGGAATCGGACTTTATGGACTTTATCCCTCGCCGTATATCCAAAGCTTAGACGCTGTTCAATTGGAGCCGGCTCTAAGCTTAAAGGCGAGAATTGCTTTCGTGAAGGAAATGGTCACAGAGCCTCGAACGGTCAGCTATGGCGCTACCTATGTGGCAAAGCCTGATGAAGTGATTGCGACGATACCAATTGGCTACGCGGATGGATACTCACGTGCTTTATCGAACCGAGGATTTATGCTTTTCTGCGGAGAACGAGTGCCGATTGCGGGCCGAGTCACAATGGATATGACCATGATCAGTTTAGGCGACATGAAGGCAAAGCAGGGAGAGGAAGTCGTCATTTACGGCCGTCAAAAAGGCGGAGAAATTTCTGTCGATGAAATTGCCGAAATGCTCAATACGATTAACTATGAAGTCGTCGCCACATTAAGCCGCCGCGTTCCAAGGTTTTACCGCCGAGGTGGACAGATGATTAAAATATCGACACCGGTGATGTATGTGTGAAGGTAAGACCAGCGTGAAAACCCAAAGAGCCCCCTTTATATGGGGTCAGTCCCATAGATCAGTAGCTTTTTATATTTTCACTTAATTGTTAAATTTAGGATGAATGTCATAAAAAACAAGATATTTTTTTGAAAATCTGCTAAACATCCCATAACTACGTCCGATAATAGAATTGTCAGGGTTGATAAGCCCTAGAATAAAGGACTTTTTTCAGACAAGGACGTCTGTCAGGTCCCACATACATGGAGGTAATAGGAAATGAGAATTAACCACAATATCGCAGCACTTAACACATTAAATCGTTTGTCTGCAAACAACAGTGCTAGCCAAAAGAACATGGAGAAACTTTCTTCTGGTCTTAAAATCAACCGTGCAGGAGATGACGCAGCTGGTCTTGCCATCTCTGAAAAAATGCGTGGACAAATCCGCGGATTAGAAATGGCTTCTAAAAACGCACAAGACGGTATCTCTCTTATTCAAACAGCTGAAGGTGCATTGACTGAAACTCATGCAATCCTTCAACGTATGCGTGAACTAACTGTTCAAGCAGGTAACACCGGTACTCAACAAACTGAAGATTTAACTGCTATTAAAGATGAAATGGATGCACTTGTTGAAGAAATTGATGGTATTTCTAATCGTACTGAATTTAACGGAAAAAAATTATTAGATGGTACTGAAACAACTGGATTTACATTCCAAATTGGTGCTAACGCAACTCAAAATATCAATGTTAGTATTAATAGCATGGATGCAACTACTTTAGGCGTAAATAATATTGATGTTGCTGCTGCTGGTTTCAGTTTTGACACAGAAATCGCAAAAATTGATACAGCAATTAAAAGTGTATCATCAGAGCGTTCTAAACTTGGTGCAGTTCAAAACCGTCTAGAGCACACAATCAACAACCTTGGTGCTTCTGGTGAAAACTTAACAGCTGCTGAGTCTCGTATCCGTGACGTTGACATGGCGAAAGAAATGAGTGAGTTCACGAAGAACAACATTCTTTCTCAAGCGTCTCAAGCAATGCTTGCACAAGCGAACCAACAGCCACAAAACGTACTTCAATTACTACGTTAATGAAAGGCCCCTTGATGGGGCTTTTTTTTATGCTGTTTTTTCTTCGCATTTTCTCCAGCTTTATGATTCTTAAATCCCTCTGGTAAATCATGAAAAATGACCTTTAAATTTGGCATACTCTAGCGAAATGATCATAATGAATAAGTCTTTTTCCTTATTTATCCCTTTTTTGTTAAACATATTCCATTAAGGTTCGATAAATGGATTGTAAGGCTTACAAAAAAATTCTAATTCAGAACTTTTGGACATGGATGTCTAATTGGTTCAAACACATGGAGGTCATTTAATATGAGAATTAACCACAATATCGCAGCACTTAACACACTAAACCGTTTGTCTGCAAACAATGGGGCAGGACAAAAGAACATGGAGAAGCTTTCTTCTGGACTTCGTATCAACCGTGCAGGAGATGACGCAGCAGGTCTTGCAATTTCTGAAAAAATGCGTGGACAAATCCGCGGATTAGAAATGGCATCTAAAAACGCACAAGATGGTATTTCTCTTATTCAAACAGCTGAAGGTGCATTAACTGAAACTCATGCGATTCTTCAACGTATGCGTGAATTGACAGTTCAAGCAGGTAACGTTGGTACACAGCAGACTGAGGATTTAACGGCGATTCAAGAAGAACTTACTGCTTTGGTTGATGAAATTGATGGGATTTCTCAGCGTACAGCATTTAACGGAAAGAATCTATTAGATGGTAGTGTAGAGGATGGATTCCAATTCCAAATTGGAGCGAACATTGAGCAAAATATCAACGTAAAGATCGGCAAAATGGACGCTGAAACATTGACTGTCAAAGATATTAAAGTGAATGAAGATGGTTTTGACTTTGACGTTGAAGTAGCAAAAATCGATGCGGCAATCGGAGCAGTATCTAAACAACGTTCAGCACTTGGTGCAGTCCAAAACCGTCTAGAGCACACAATCAACAACCTTGGCGCTTCTGCTGAAAACTTAACAGCTGCTGAGTCTCGTATTCGTGACGTTGACATGGCAAAAGAAATGAGTGAGTTCACGAAGAACAACATTCTTTCTCAAGCGTCTCAAGCCATGCTTGCTCAAGCAAACCAACAGCCACAAAACGTACTTCAATTATTACGTTAATCGAAAAGCCCTTTAGGGGGCTTTTTTTATGTCAATTTGATTTCAGCAACTGGTGTAAATGAAAGTCAGGAACAGCTTCATGGAAGAAAGCTCGATTGAATTCATCATTCTCTTGATCCCACCTCTGCCACCAGCGGGCGATTTCACCAGTGACGTCAGCTTGAATCATGTCTTGCAGCTGCTCTAGGTTGATGATTTTTCTCGGTTCTATTAAGAAAGAATGCATACTGTGATATGCCTGAAGACGTTCAGGCTGTTTTGTTTGAATGGTATATTGTACATAATGATTTAAAAATTCTTGTACAAATGTCAAATGGGGAATAGGTTTTCCTTTTAACTCGACTCCTTCCCATGCCATATCAGCAATTGCACAAAGCCACCAGCCAAGTTCATTGGCATGCTGCATTTGTTGTAAAGTGTTTCTTTCGAAAGAAAAAGACTTATTTTCTTGTGTTTGTTTGAGCATACGCTCAAGTATGTGTGCTTCAAGCGCTGCTTTTGTCATTCCCTGCCCATGAATGGGATCTAATGTACACAAGGCATCACCCATGACCAATAAACCACTTGGCCAATCTTCCATTTGTTCATAGTGGTTTCTCACACAAGCCGGTACTCTAAATCCTTTTGGCTTCGTATAGGGAATTAAATGAGTGATGGCTTCTGCTATAGAAGGGTGGGTGAGTGCAGCGGTCTCTAAATCAAACTGATCCGCGTCCGTTGACGGATAATGTGAGCCGCCAGCTGCCGAGAGAAGAACAGCTGCTAAATCTTGATCTACTCGTTCAAACAGTCCTGTTGGAATCCGCTTATCTGGCTGTCCAACTACGACCATTGGTTCCAGATTCGGTGCCTCAGGTGGTATTTGGTAGTATCTTGTGCTATACCCAAGAGACACGTTTAACTCATCTGTCTGCGGCAAGGTCAGTCCTGCGCTTTTCAACCATTTTGGCAATTTAGACATTCTTCCAGACGTATCTATGACTAAGTCTGCTTTCATTTCATGAATAATTCCTGGTTTTACGCTCCGGTCTTTGACCTGTATTCCTATGACTTGATTCGTTTCTTCCTCAAATTGAAGGGAGATCGCTTCATGTTTTTCTAAAAACTGAACACGTTCCTCACGTAACATTCTTTGCATGAGCACCCACTCTAACATGGCGCGTCTCGTAACAGCGGTTTCTTCTGTATCGGTGAGCGCTAATTCTCCATTTTTAGTAATAAATCGAGATGTTTGATGCAGTGTGTTGAACCCGCCCATTTCAAGTAACTCTTTTGTATAACCGGGAAATAAGCGTTCAAATATTTGCTTGCCTAATGGCAGCATTCTATGTGGATGAAAGGCTTGAGGGGTGCCATGACGATTCTCAGGAGAGTCTGGCAGTTCATCCTTTTCAATGATCAATACTTGAACATAAAACGTTGATAAAACCTTCGCAGCGAGCATTCCTGTCATGCCTCCACCAATGACAATTGCCCGCTCATACTTCATGGATTGTGTCACAACATGCGCCTCCAATGAATACGTAAAATGGTTACATGACCATTTCATCATATGTTGATTCTTTAATTATAGCAAATTTGCGTTTTTTTGAATACAGAAAGGAAATGACATACTTTTTACTCGTAAATATGAAATTTTTTTAAAAAACAGTGATTAAATCAAGAGTAAAGACCGATAAAAATAGTAAGGGGGTAGGTAGAGTGGATATACTACAGAGCATTGTAACAGCAGCACCATATATGATGAAAATATTAAAGAATGAAGTGACGATTGGTATCATTGATCGAGAGAAATTTTTGCTGTATTTGCCATCGAAAGATATTGATTTTCAAATACGTGCAGGAGACCCTATTAAACCAGATGATCAGAATATGAAAAAAGCGCTAAGAGGTGAAACATCAAGTATGTTTGTACCTGAATCGGTGTATGGGACGCCATTAAATGCAATGGGTTTGCCGATTTTTGATGAAAATCAACAAGTCATCGGCGCACTTGCTTTAGGTTTTCCGCTCAAAAATCAATTAGAACTGGAAGCGTATATGCAGTCATTGAATGAGATCATTCAAAGTATTCAAGAAAAGGTACATGTGGTGGCGGCGCATTCAGAGGAGCTCTCTGCTACAAGTGAGGAAATGACCTTACAAACGCAGCAAACACTTGAAAGCTCGAAAAAGACATCAGATATTACAAAAATGATCAAAGGCATCTCTAAACAAACAAGTCTGCTAGGATTGAATGCGTCAATTGAGGCAGCTCGAGCAGGAAAAGAGGGTGCTGGTTTTAGTGTTGTAGCAAGTGAGGTTCAGAAGCTATCAAGTGAAACCTCACGTGCAACAGAAAACATTGAAAGCTCGTTGCAAGGGATTTCCTCTAATATACATACATTACTTGAGAGTATGGACCATATGAAAGGATCATCTTCAGAACAAGCTTTACTTGTGACGGAGTTTAGAGAAATTGTCGATCGATTGACTATGGTTAGCAAAGAAATGAAAGAATTTATGCAAAAGGTGATGTCAACGTAAAAAACGAATCCATAAAGGGTTCGTTTTTTTGATGGCTCGTTATTTTCTGTTTTTCTTGTCAAAGCGATAATCGTATGTTTCACCTTTGACAACGTTTAAAAACTCATGTCCAATTTGAACTAGCTGTGCATTTTTCCATTGGATAAGAGGATCTTTATCAGGGTACTTCCAGTAGATTGTTTTCTTGCGATGGGTTCGTTTGTTTTCAATTTCTGCTCTTACTGCATTCTCCTTTAGCTTTCCTCCACTATGTCGATAAGTGTTAATGACATAGGTTCCATCGGGTGATGACATAGAGCGGATGAATGTTCCATGAGACACGCCTTGAAGAGAGAAGCATTTCCAGTAAATGATTCCAGCGAAGCTAATACATAAGATCATAAGGATGATGGTGGTTTTCTTTTTAAACATGAATTCCTCCAGATATAGGTCGCAATATTTCTAATATATGAGAGAGAATACAACAAGATTCATATAGTCCGAAAGTTCCATTCATTTCAATTATCGGTTATTTTTTCTCGGAATTCAACAGCATAGCCGTAAAAATAAGGAAAATTTAAGGATGCTTTCATAAGGGATAGATGCTTCGAAAACACTTTACAAAAGAATTTGGGATCAGTAGACTTATGCTCATATAGAGGAATGGGGCAGATGAAATGAATCAAATCATAGATACGTATCAAAATTATGAAGAGCTTTCCGCTCATGAAAGAAAAGGGGTGGATTATCAGATTCTTCATGAACGGAAGGGGGACCAGCTTCTGGTCTTGTCACCTCATGCCGGAGGAATTGAATCTGGTGTGAGTGAGCTCATATACGAATTAGCAAGTGATTATTCTATGTATTTATTCGAGGGTCTTAAAGTGAAAGGCAATCATGTCCTTCATATTACGAGCACTCGTTTTGATGAGCCGATTTGTCTTTCACAAGTGCATACACACCATTATACGTTTGCGCTTCACGGCTATGGAGAAACAGACGTGCTTCAAACATTAGTTGGCGGTACTGACAGAGAAAAAGCTGCGGAAACCGTGAGGCGTCTCACAGAAAATGGCTTTCATGCATTGCTTTTATCTGAATCTGATCGTTTTTCTGGAACTCATCCGCAAAATATTAATAATCAATGCCTCACAGGAAAAAGCGTACAAATTGAAATCAGCCAAGCTCAGAGAAGAGCATTCTTTCAAGACTTTAGAAGGAGTCGTCGGCGCGATACACAAAACGAACAATTTTATCAATACACAAATGTACTGAAACAAGTGCTGCGCCTCTATGAATAAACCTCTGATGTCTCGTGTGCTGCCTCCTTTGTTTGATACACGATTTCTTTTTCTGCGACCTTGTCCGCTCTCATTAAATAAGAAGTAAATTCTTTTTGAAATCGAATGCCTGCTCTTCGCTGTTCAAATAGGGCAAGCCGTTTTTCAGCAAAAGCCCACGTGACATGAAATGTTTGGGCGATTTGCAAAGTGGCTTGCTGCCTAAGGTTTGGAAGCTTCATTTGCAGCAGCATAAAAGTTGGAACACAAAAGTGATACATGAATTGTTTTGCTTGAAACTCTTGCAATTCTCGAAAGAGCTTGTGCATTTTGAAGTGATTCCCTGTATGCTTCAGCACATGACAAAGCTCATGGGCAAAATCCTGCCACTGTTCTTCTGGTGATAAGGCTCTGTTTAAAATAATACTGTAGAGACCTTGATGTTTGACCATCATGCTGCCAGTATCCTCGTAGTGTACCCATACATGAAATTCAGCTGCGATCCTATGCATGTCTACATAGGCAGGACCGCTTATTTGCAGTTGAGCGTATAACCGTTTAATATCTTCTTCTAAATGGGTTAAAAAATAAGTCATGTAAAAACCTCCATGCAAACGTATGTTCTATTTTTGCCGTAAAAGAAAAGTCCATATAGGACTAAATGGCTAATAAAGCTATCGCTTACTTTTTATATCGGCTTGTTTTTAACAATTTTAACATAAAATCAAGGAGAATTGGAAGTATTTCCTGTTTTTTTGTTCTCTGCTGTGATAAAACGTCGATTGAATTCAAATTTTACCATAGACTTTTCACGAAAACAAACAAATTTGTCTTACGTTTGCCACCGATTGATGAGCAAGATCAAACATCAATTTAGCAAAAAGGAGTGCAAAGCATGGTACAAATTTATCAAGATTTTATTCCAGTTGGAAACGGAAATCGTCCAGGATACGCCATGACACCGGTGTATGTGACTGTGCATAACACAGCCAATACATCAAAGGGGGCTGACGCAAAAAGTCATGCGGCATATGTCAAACGTTCAACGACAGAGGTGAGCTGGCATTTTACAGTGGATGACCATGAAATTTTTCAGCATCTGCCTTTAAATGAAAATGGCTGGCATGCTGGGGATGGACATGGAGATGGTAATCGGAAATCTATTGGAATTGAAATTTGTGAAAATGAAGATGGAAACTTTCAGCAAGCTGTCAAACATGCCCAATGGCTCATTCAAAAGCTATTAAAAGAACATCATATTCCACTAGCCAATGTGGTCACGCATCAGCATTGGTCAGGAAAAACATGTCCACGCCTGCTGCTGGCTACATGGGATGAATTTAAAAAAGGAATCGAGACTGCAGGTGATCCGGAGACGGTCTTGACGTATGTCGTCAAAAGCGGAGATACGTTAACGAGTATTGCAAAAGCACATGGTGTCACGGTTAGTGATTTGCAGAAATGGAATAACATTAGTGATCCGAACATGATTCGAGTTGGACAGGTTCTCAACATTTATCGAACAGAGGAAAAGCTTACGTACGAACTGCCGGATGGGGTGTTAAAGGTAACATCGCCTCTGACGAAGGGGGAGCATGTACGTCTCGTCCAAAAAGCGCTGGCTGCTTTGTACTTTTATCCTGATAAAACAGCTGTAGATAAAGGAATTGATGGCGTTTATGGGGAAAAAACAGCCAATGCCGTCGCGCGTTTTCAGCTGGTGAATGGTCTGACAAGTGATGGGGTATACGGCCCAAAAACAAAGGAGAAGCTGCTTAAACTGTTAAATCAGTGAGTTTTTCTTTTTGGCTGCTTGAATAACGGCTTCACTTTTTTCATGTAATCGGCTGACGTAGGGGGATGGCTGAAATTCAGCAAACTGAACATATCTCAATTGTTTGATTTTCTTTTTCATGTTGGCACCTCAATCGTTGCAGCAGTTGATTTTATTGTATGCAAGTAGATGTGAAAATGGAATTAGGACGCGGATGAAGTTCCGCGTCCTTTAGTGTGATCAAGCTTTTTTATTTTTATACTCATCTAAGAGCTGTTCATTCTTTTTGAAAATACGCTCAGTATGGGGACTTACCTTGTAATCAGCCATACTAATATGGCGCTTCTTCTTTAAAATCTTAAAAGGGTTTTTCTTGCGATTGTTATTATCCCCTTGAAGTGCGTGGTCCATCTTCATCACCTTCCTCTTCGTCAGGCAAGATTAGGTCATAAATCGTTGTAAGTGAAGTCATTAATAAATAGTCGAATTCAG
Source organism: Bacillus xiamenensis (assembly GCF_001857925.1). NCBI lineage: Bacteria > Bacillati > Bacillota > Bacilli > Caryophanales > Bacillaceae > Bacillus > Bacillus xiamenensis. The sequence goes on along the minus strand of NZ_CP017786.1, from coordinate 447,957 downwards.
TGACAATCTCCTCAGAGGTCAGCTTGATCACATAGTGTGCATCTGCTACTGAAAAAGGGATGAGCACCAATTTGCCAAAATCATCGTAATATACTTCCTGTCTGTCAAGCTTTGCTTGAATGAGCGCTCTTTGATCAAGTGTCCTCAGCAGGTCATCCTTTTGCTCCTGCGTATTATATGGACAAAGAACGGCTTGGATATTCATTTTTTCTGCAAAAGAATAGATCAGTCGTTCAATTCCCTCTATATATGCTTCTATACTTCCATAATATACATGGATCGGTTCGTTTTTCAATAGGTATTGGTACGTTTTTAGTTTATTAAGGTAAGAATGAAGAAGATCGTTATTTTGTTCAAGGAGTTGATGAGTGTCCGTCTCAAGTTCATGATTTCCGAGTTTTTTAATATAAGAGCTGAGGAAAATGAAGGCATCAGTTAATGCGAAAAAAACAGCAATAATCAGGTAATGCATCCAATCGGTGAAGATTGAAGAAGGGTCATTCGTCCAGTACACAACGGCACCCGCTACATAAATCCAATACCACGTTTTACGAATGGCAAACATCTTTTCTTTTACTTTTTGCTCAAAGCGCCATACCGCAAATACATACACAGCAAGAGCACCAAGCAATAACCAAACAGTTAATTGAAAAAATAATAGCATGTTCTTCTCTCCCATAGACAGATGAATACTTATTTACTTCTATGGATATGTTTGGAAACCCTGCTTCATGAAAAAACTGTCTATCAGAAAAGGAGCAGACAAATAAAAAAAGACCTGTTAGACAGGTCTTTCAGCGTGTAGACAAACCCTCGCATTCTCCCGCAGTCCTGCGTGCCGGTGCTCACGAATGTCAAATTCGCTCCGCGCCGGTACTCGTCCTTCCTAGACTGCAAAGGTTTTCATGTCACGCTGAAAAGAAGACAAAGGGCTAAAATAAAGATCATTTTAGCCCTTTGTCAACAATCTGAAAAGACCTGTTAGACAGGTCTTTGACATTTACATTAGAGAATCGCGTTTAATACAAAGTATACAAGAGCACCTAGTGTCCCTGAAATCGGTAAAGTAATGACCCAGGTGACAAGCATACGTTTTGCTGTACCCCAGTTCACACCTTTTACTCTGTGCGCAGAACCTACGCCTAGAATAGAAGAGGAGATAACGTGTGTTGTACTAACTGGTAAATGGATAAACGTTGCACCGAAAATAATCGCTGCACCAGTTAAGTCCGCTGATACTCCGTTTACTGGACGAATTTTCATGATTTTTCCGCCGACTGTTTTTATAATCTTCCAGCCGCCAACAGAAGTACCAAGTCCCATTGCAAGTGCACAAGAGAATTGTACCCAGAATGGAATGTCGTCTGTTGTATGAAGATTAGCTGCAATTAAAGCCATCGTGATAATCCCCATTGCTTTTTGCGCATCGTTTGTACCATGGGTATACGATTGAAGTGCAGCAGTTAAAATTTGAACACGTCGGAATTGTTTATTTGTTTTTGCAAGATTGTTGTCTCTGAATATGATTTTAATAATGGTATACACGATATATCCCAATACAAAAGCCAGGATAGGTGAAAGCAAAAGTGCTTGAATGATTTTAATGAATCCCGAATAGTTTAAAGCGCTAAACCCTGCAGAGGCAATAACGGCCCCCGCAATTGAACCGATCAGTGCGTGTGAAGAACTACTCGGAATCCCGTAATACCAAGTAAGCAAGTTCCAAGTAATGGCCGCGATTAAAGCAGCCAAAATGACAACAGAACCGTTTTGAAGTGTAAATGGATCTGCGATGTCCTTTGTAATGGACTTTGCCACACCTGTAAATGTCATTGCTCCTATGAAGTTCATGAACGCTGCCATGATAATAGCATGTCTAGGCTTTAAAGCCTTCGTTGAAACAGAAGTAGCAATGGCATTTGCTGTATCGTGGAATCCGTTAATGAAATCAAAAGCAAGTGCACAAATAACAATAAGTATGGTGAGGATAAGTAAAATGTCCATGTTTAACTAACCCCGTTACGCATTCTTCATAATGATTGTTTCTAGATTGTTGGCAACACTTTGACAGGAATCAGCGATTTCTTCAAGTGTTTCGTATATTTCTTTGTATTGAATGACCTTAATTGGATCTGTTTCTTTTCCAAACAAGTTCTTTAGTGATTTACGATGAAGATTGTCACAATTATGTTCAATCTCTTTGATCTTGATTGCGTGCGGATGAATATCTTTCAAGCGATTATCAGCCAGTAATTCAATTGTGGTTAAAATTTCTTTCGCGCATTCTCTGATGTAGTGGCTGAATTTGTCGATATGTTCGTCAGAGCTTGTAATTGAATAAATTTCTAACGTTGCTGAAAAATGCTCAATTCCATCTAAAACATCATCGAGACTATTCGTCAATTGAAGAATGTCTTCACGTTCAATCGGTGTAATAAAGGCTTTATTCAGCTCTTTGATCATGGTATGAACATGATGATCACCTTTTGTCTCATATTCCTTCAATGTGTCAGAAAATTCTTTCAGAGTGGTTTGATTTGTTACTTTATAGCTAACAAAATACTCAGCAGTTTCATCTAAATTTTTAGCAATCTCCGTTAACAAGACGGAAAACTTGTCTTTTTTCCTTTTTAACATGTAAAAACCCTCCATTGTATAAATGAGACAATGCACACATCAAATAATTATATATTCTTTTGTCGAAAAAAAACAGGTGTAGTCGAAAATTTCTTCACTTTTTCTATTTGATCTTATTCTGACCTAAAGATGACATCTCAACACACCTTTTTCAAAAAGGGAAAAAAGGTGGCTTGTATTCGGCGCCGCTTAAAGCGTTACGAAGCTGAATAAATCAATTTGAAACGTTCGCACACAAGCAGCATATCCTCTTGAAAATCTAATTCATACGGTTTAAGTGCTTCTGTGAAGAATTCTTTATGGACTCTGTACCAATAGTCATAGGATAGATCCCCTTCACCTTCTGCTCTTGCGAATGTTTCAGGGACTTTGTTCATTGGCATCACATCTACAGCTGTGATCTCGATGATGGCTTTTGGTTCTTCCTGACTGTCGAGAATGATTGCGTATTGTCCAGCCTGTGGAAGCGACTCCTGCTCTTTTTCGTAAAAAATATGTCCTGAACAAGTGGCTGTTTTTTTCCCTTGCTGTACAAGCTCAAGCAAGTGATCTGGATCTGCGCCAAATGCCCAAGCGGAAACAGAGGCGTGATCAGGGGCTTTTCCTGATTTTTCTTCCCAATAAGACTCCCAAAATAATGTGCTTTTGTGGTTCATTCTTTTTCCCCCTTTGTGATGAGATTATTATATCGTGGAGTTTCACGATTGGAAATGATATGCCTTTATTCCTACATATTGCGCATGTCATATGATTTGGAAAAATGTATTTCGTTTAGCGAATATAGGATGATAGGATGAAAATTTTTGAAATTTTAGAATAATCTATTGTATTCTGGTCAAGAAGTCGGTAAGGTCAAAGTAAGAATATGGAAGGGGTGTTGTTCGTGAAACGCATTTCTCTAACTGTTTTGTCCATATGTCTGTTTGTTTTCTCGTTTTTCCTGCCGGTCAGCCAAGTCACTGCAAATGAAACTCATGGGAATAAAGTAGCTGTTGGTAAAGATGGAATGGTGGCTACTGCTCATCCGCTGGCATCGGAAATTGGTGCTGATGTGTTGAAAAAAGGTGGGAACGCAGTGGATGCTGCAGTAGCCATCCAATATGCACTGAACGTCACAGAGCCAATGATGTCTGGAATTGGCGGCGGAGGATTTATGATGGTGTATGATGGTAAGACAAAAGAAACATCCATCATCAATAGTAGAGAACGAGCACCACAGGGCGCAACACCTGACATGTTTTTAACAGATGAAGGGAAAGTGATTCCATTTGCTGAGCGGTCCACACATGGGAATGCTGTTGGTGTTCCTGGGACAGTAAAAGGTCTCGAAGCGGCTTTAGATAAGTGGGGTACTCGTTCTATGAAGGAATTGATTGAGCCTTCCATTCAGCTTGCAGAGGATGGATTTGAAATTGATTCTGTTCTGGCAAAAGCGATTGATGATCACCAAGGGAAATTGAAAAAAACGGCCGCAGCGCCAATTTTCCTTCCAAATGATCAGCCGCTCGAAGAAGGAGACCTGCTTGTCCAGCCAGGTCTTGCAAAAACATTTAAACTCATTGCAAAAAAAGGAAGCAAAGCGTTTTATGAAGGAAAAGTAGCAAAAGCACTTGCACATACAGTCCAAGATTTTGGTGGTACGATGACTTCACAAGACATCAAACGTTATGAGGTCGAGACTGACAAGCCAATCTGGGGAGACTATAAAGGATACCAGCTTGCAAGCATGCCTCCACCAAGCTCGGGCGGGGTGTTTATGCTACAAATACTCAAAATACTTGACCACTTTAACCTATCTCAGTATGACCCCAAATCATTCGAAAAATATCATCTGCTTGCTGAAACGATGCACCTCTCCTATGCTGACCGCGCGGCATATGCCGGCGACCCCGAATTCGTAGATGTTCCACTAAAAGGACTATTAGACGACGACTACATTTCAGAAAGAGCCTCTCTCATTCAATTAGATCAAATGAATCGCGACCCGAAAGAAGGAGATCCTTGGGCATATGAGGATGAAAAAAATCCATCCCCAATTGTTCCTCAGCCAGAAGATAAAACCATTGGTGAGACGACCCATTTTACTGTTGCAGATCAGTGGGGAAATGTTGTGTCATTCACAACAACCATTGAACAGTTATTTGGTACAGGGATTCTCGTCCCAGAGTATGGATTTTTCTTAAACAATGAACTAACTGATTTTGATGCAAGACCTGGCGGCGCAAATGAAGTGCAGCCGAATAAACGACCATTATCAAGTATGACACCGACGATCATATTTAAAGATGGAGAGCCTGTTATGACTGTTGGATCACCTGGAGGAACTACCATTATTGCTTCTGTTTCACAAACCATCCTGAATTTGCTTGAATATGACATGGAGCTTCAGGATGCGGTGGAAGAGCCAAGAATTTATACAAACAGCTTAACTTCTTACCGGTATGAAGTAGGTGTCCCTCTCGATGTGAGAACAAAGCTAAATGATTTGGGTCATCAGTTTGGCAGTTCACCTATTGATATAGGAAATGTGCAAGCTTTACTGATTGATCGAAAAGCAGGTACATTTACTGGAGTAGCTGACTCAACGAGAAACGGAACCGCTGTTGGTGTCAATTTAAAGCTGTCTGCAGATCAATAACATTTCCCGGGAAAAGAAGCGCCTCATGATGAGGGCGTTTCTTTTTGCTTGAATAAAAATAAAAACACAGTTGACACCTGTGAATAGTTTGAATAATATATAGACTAACATCAATCATACATAGCTGATCGGACAACCGAAGGCTCTTGGCATTGAAGTACAGGACTACTATGTTCTTCAATTGCTGAGGGCCTTTTTTGCGTATGGAACTTAAAACGGCAAGGTTGGTGTCACATTATTTGAAGGGGAGAGGGATAACGTGAAAAAGTGGAAATGGGTCTTTATCGTGACCACCCTATTCATCATCACGAGTGCTGCATGCTCAAATGCAAATGAAGCCTCAAATCAAAAGGGAAAGATTGAGCTGTTAAATGTGTCATATGATCCTACACGTGAATTGTATCAAGAATACAATCAAGCATTTCAGACTTATTGGAAGGACAAAACCGGTGAGGATGTGACGATTCAGCAGTCTCACGGAGGATCAGGTAAGCAGGGGAGATCCATTATTGATGGACTGGAGGCAGATGTGGCCACACTTGCTCTTGGGTATGACATTGATGCGATTGCAGATCGTGGACTGCTTTCAAAGGATTGGCAAAAGGAATTTCCAAACCAGTCTACACCCTATACGTCTACCATTGTATTTCTTGTGAAAAAAGGGAATCCAAAGAACATCAAAGACTGGGATGACTTAATTAAGCCAGGCGTGTCCATTATTACGCCTAATCCAAAAACGTCAGGCGGTGCAAGATGGAATTATTTAGCCGCATGGGCATATGCCGATAAAACCTTTCATGGAGATGAAGAAAAAACAAAGGATTTTGTGAAAAAGTTATATGAACATGTTGAGGTCCTTGATTCAGGTGCCCGTGGAGCCACCACTACCTTTGTTGAACGCGGCCTTGGTGATGTGTTAATTGCATGGGAAAATGAAGCGTATTTGACGCTGCATGAATTAGGCAAAGACAAATTTGAGATTGTCAGTCCTTCCATTAGTATTCTAGCAGAGCCGCCCGTTGCTGTTGTCGATCAAAATGTGAAACGAAAAGGAACTGAGAAAGTGGCAAAGGCTTATCTGGATTATTTGTATTCTAAAAAAGGGCAGGAAATTGCAGCGAAAAACTATTACCGGCCTAGAAATCAAGAAGTGTTAAACAAATATAAAGACCAGTTTAAAGAGATTGATATGGTGACAATTGATGAAGCCTTTGGCGGTTGGCGAAAGGCGCAGAAAAGATTTTTTGATGATGGCGGATTATTTGATCAAATATATAGCGGACAAAAATAGGGGGCGACGTGATGAAGAAAGCACATGCTGCCGCCAATAAAAGAAAACGTGTATTGCCTGGATTCGGGCTGAGTCTCGGGGTGACACTTGTCTATGTAAGTGCGATTGTCGTGATTCCTTTATCTATGGTATTTATTTGGACGGCTTCATTAGGAGCAGAAGGCATTTGGAACGTCTTTAGTGATGCGCGGGTGCTAAAGTCACTGCAGCTGACGGTTACGACTTCTTTTGCAGCTGCACTCATCAATGCAGGATTCGGTGTACTGATCGCATGGGTTCTCGCGCGGTACTCGTTTCCAGGAAAGAAAATTTTGGATGCATTCATTGACTTGCCGTTTGCACTACCAACGGCAGTTGCTGGTATTGCTCTGACAACTCTTTATTCTCCGAATGGGTGGATCGGTCAATTTTTGCATATGAAGGTGGCGTACACCCCTTTGGGGATTATTTTGGCACTAATTTTTATTGGCATTCCATTTGTCATTAGAACGGTTCAGCCGGTCATAGAGGGGCTTCAGCAGGAGGTGGAAGAGGCTGCGGCCATTCTTGGTGCAACAAGGAAACAGACCTTTTTTCATATACTTTTGCCGGCATTGTTTCCAGCGGTGATGACAGGATTTTCTCTTGCATTTGCAAGAGCCCTCGGTGAATATGGCTCCGTTGTGTTTATTGCTGGAAATATTCCGTTTAAGACTGAAATTACACCACTGATGATCATGTCAAAGCTTGAGCAGTATGATTACCATGGTGCAGCAGCGATTGCTTGTTTGATGCTGCTCCTATCTTTTTTCATCCTGTTATTGATTCATGGTGTGCAGTGGTATGTAGAGCGGAAAAAACAAGTGGAAGTGAGGTGAGTTGATTGGAGAGAGAGCTTAGTAAACAGCAACACATCAAATTTAAAAGCCCTGTGACCGAATCAAAAGCGGTGAAGATCATTTTTGTTGCCATTGTGTATGCCTTTTTGCTGTTGTTTTTACTCATGCCGCTGATTGCCGTGTTTTCAAAGGCTTTTGAGAAAGGGTGGAATTCTTATCTTTTTGCCATTTCACATCCAGATACACTCGCAGCCATTAAATTGACGGTCTTCATTGTGGTCGTCACCTTGCCGCTTCAAATCATTTTTGGGGTTAGTGCTGCATGGCTCATCACAAAATTTAACTTTCGCGGAAAACGGCTGTTAACGACTGTGATCGACCTCCCGTTTGCTGTATCACCTGTTATTGCCGGACTTGTATTTGTGCTTTTATTTGGTTCGAATGGACTGTTAGGACCATGGCTTTTAGCAAACGGATGGAAAGTGATTTACTCTGTGCCAGGCATGATTCTTGCGACCATCTTCGTCACATTTCCTTTTATTGCAAGAGAGTTAATTCCGTTTATGCAAACGGAAGGCATTCATGAGGAGGAAGCATCGCTTACGCTTGGTGCGAACGGGTGGAAGACCTTTTTTCTTGTGACACTTCCGAATATCAAATGGGCCCTTTTTTATGGCGTCATTTTAGCAGGGGCAAGGGCAATTGGTGAGTTTGGTGCAGTGTCGGTTGTTTCAGGTCATATTCGCGGGATGACGAATACGATGCCGCTTCATATAGAAATTTTATACAACGAGTATCAATTTCAAGCTGCTTTTGCCGTAGCTTCGCTCATGGCGTTTGTGGCGGTCATCACATTAATCATCAAACAAATCATTCAGCAGATGGATCACCGGCTTGGCAAGCGTTCAAAATAAATGGAGGGATTAGCCTTGGGGATTACAGCGAAACAAATTTCAAAACGGTTTGGTCAAACGAAGGTCCTGCAAGACGTAGACTTATCAATCGGAAGTGGCGAATTGATTTCTTTATTAGGACCATCGGGATCAGGTAAGACGACTTTATTAAGAATTATTGCAGGCCTTGATTATGCAAATAACGGACAGATTTTATTTGGAGAACAGGATTATACACATATTCCAGTACGGAAGCGGCAGATCGGGTTTGTGTTTCAGCAATATGCTCTTTTTCGAAATATGACGGTATTTGATAATGTTGCATATGGTCTTAAGGTGAAGCCTAGAGGAGAAAGGCTGTCTAAAAAAGACATCAAAGAGCGGGTGCAAGAGCTTCTGAAAGTCGTTCAGTTAACGCAGTATGAGCACCGTTATCCAGAGCAGCTATCAGGCGGACAGAAGCAGCGTGTAGCACTCGCGCGTGCACTTGCCGTCAAACCGAAGGCCCTTCTATTAGATGAACCTTTTGGCGCCTTGGATACAAAGGTAAGAAAAGAATTGAGACATTGGCTGAAAAAAGTTCATCAAGAATTTCAAATGACCACGATTTTTGTCACACATGATCAAGAGGAGGCGTTTGATATTGCTGATCGTGTTGTAGTAATGAATGAAGGCAGAATTGAAAAGATCGGCACAAAGCAAGAAATGGCTGAGCAGACAGACAACCTTTTTGTATCTGAATTTTTAGATATTGGAAGCCATATTTAACAGGAGGATTAGAAGATTTGAAGAAGAGGATGCAGCCATGTCTGCGTCTTTTTTTATAAAAATTTTCCTAGGAACATTGACTTATAATTTCGAATATTATAATATCTTTACAAAGGTAACAGTATTGAACATTTTAAATAACATATATTTGTAAGTGCTTTAAAAAAGGTTCTGTTTTAAAATGTTTTTTCTGTTTGTTACATGTGTTCATGATCATACCAAATGAAAGAGGTGGTTGTTTGAACAGCTTATTTGAGTTAGATAAGCAGCTGATTGAGCTGCAGTACGAAGCGTCGTCTAGAGAGGAGGTGACCACATATTTAGCAAAACGGTTAGAAGCTGAAGGATATATTAAATCAAGCTTTTTACCAGCAGTGCTAGAAAGAGAAAAAACATATCCTACTGGCCTGCCCCTTGCGACCTTTGGCGTGGCAATTCCCCATACAGACCCTGAACATGTGCACAAACCGGCGATCAGTGTTGCGACTTTAAAGGAACCTGTCATTTTTCATAAGATGGGAAGCCCTGATGAGACAGTCCAAGCCAAAATAGTATTCGTCCTTGCAATCTCTGAACCTAGTAAGCAGCTTGTGATGTTGGAGAAACTCATGACACTTTTTCGCAAGGAAGAAGTGATGAGCAGGCTTTCTCATCTGACATCGTATGAAGAAGCCGTTGATTTACTTCAACAAGAATTAAATCAATAGAAAAATGTAAGCGCTTTATCTGAAAAATTCAGGAGGTGGATGTATGATCAAGCAAGCCGTCGATTTTATATTAGACCTTGGACCAACTATTATGCTCCCAATTATTATGACGATTTTCGGTGTAATTTTAAGGCAAGGCTTTAAAAAATCCTTCCGAGCAGGTATTACAATTGGAATTGGCTTTGTCGGGGTCAATCTTGTCATTAATTTACTTGTGAGCGGTCTTGGACCAGCAGCAAAAGCCATGGTCAACTCTCTTGGGTTAAAGCTCGATATTTTGGATGTTGGCTGGCCGATTGGGGCCGCCATTTCATTTGGTACACCTGTTGCTCCTTTGATGATTCCTCTTGTGCTTTTATTAAATGTCATCTTGTTGTCCGTTAATTTCACGAAAACACTGAATGTGGATATTTGGAATTTCTGGCATTTGATTTTCGCAGCCTCTGTTACTTACTATGCTTATCATAATATGTTCTTGGCCCTTGCCGTTGGCTTGATCGTCTCTGCGATAACGCTTAAATTAGCCGACTGGACGGCGCCGACAATTGAACACCATTTCGGCTTAAAAGGTGTATCCATGGCTCATGCTGAAACGGTCAACTTCGCGCCGCTTATGTATGCGTCAAACCGCGTCATTGATAAAATCCCTGGTTTAAACAAAATTCATGCTGATCCAGAAACATTGAAAAAACGCTTTGGCATTTTTGGTGAACCGCTTGTGATGGGTCTTATACTTGGTATCATTATTGGTCTTCTTGGCGGCTATGACGCGAAAGGTGTCATGACCCTTGGGATTCAAATGGCGGCAGTTCTTGTGTTAATGCCAAGAATGGTTGCTTTATTAATGGAAGGACTCATTCCAATCTCGGAGGGCGCTCGTTCTTATATTCAAAAGCGTTTCCCTGGGAAAAACGTCTATATTGGCTTAGATACAGCGATTGTCATTGGTCATCCAGCCAATATGGCTGTCGCTCTGTTGATGGTGCCGATCACCATTTTGCTCGCAGTTGTGCTTCCTTACAATGGTATGCTGCCGTTTGCCGACTTATCGGTTCTGCCATTTACAGTTGTATGGGCAGTAGCAGCCGCTCGTGGAAATATTATTCGCGGTCTCATTAACAGTATTTTTACATTGATGATCGTCTTCTTTATCGCAACGAATCTCGCACCACTTGCGACAACAATGGGGAAAGCCGTCGGTTTTGATTTCCCAGAAGGGGCCAACATGATTTCTGGTATTGATCTTGGTTCTCACGTCATTCCTTGGATCATGGTGAGACTTCTTGATCCGAGCAACCCTTACTTCATTGCAGCGATTGTTAGTGCACTGGCTTATGCGCTTCTTTGGTACTGGGTGCGAAATGATATTAAAAAGCAGTATGCAAAAGAAATGGGTTTAGATCAGAAAGAACAATAAACGAGCTGGAGGGATTCTGATGGCTAAAAAAATATTGGTATCGTGCGGAACAGCAGTTGCGACGTCAACGGTGGTGGCGAAAAAGGTAGAAGAGACGTTAAAGGAAAAAGGGTACGATGTCGTCGTTGAACAATGTAAGGCATCTGAGGTTCCGCAAAAAGCGGAGGGCGCTGATTTAATTGTGACGACAACGCCTGTGAGTGATACAAAAGGGACGCCTGTGATTCAAACGTTATCCTTTTTAACCGGATTTGGCATTGAAGAAGATATTGAAAAAATTATCGATCATATTAAGTAAACGATGTGTGCGTGGAGGAGCTGTCATGGCTCCTTCCATGTCATTTGAAAGGAGGAGCGCTCATGCAGCAGCATGCTTACAGCCGTACGTCTGCGATGTTTTCTATTTTTCTTCCGGCTTTGTTAATATGTCTGTTTTTTCTGTGGTCTCTTTATACGTTATTGTCATCAGGACCTGAACCATTAGCTGTGTTAGGTGTTTATACGCTGCCTATCCTGATGCTATCTAGCATCACGGGACTGAATCAGCCAACGAATGTCATCATTAGTGAAGATGAGCTGAAAATAGGTGCTTTTGGCAGATGGCACACATATGCTGTTTCCGATATTAAAGGAAAACTGTTTTTAAAGCCATATCCGCATATTGGGAAAGTCTATGTCAGAGTGGGACCGGCGCGAATATTCGGCGGACGCTACTGGATTTCAAGTGAGATGAGTGAATACAAGCAGCTTGTTCAAACCTTACAGGATTTTGCGAAGTGCGATGAAAAGGAGGATGCAGCAATATGAAATCAGCTGTCTTTTATTCTTCAGAGGACATTCGTTATGAGGAGCGGAAGCGGCCTGTCATTGATGATGATGAAGTGTTGTTAAGGATGCGTGCGTGCGGCTTATGCGGGACGGACATTTACAAAGCGACACATGAGACGGTACCTCCTGGGACGGTGCTGGGACATGAAATTGCTGGTGATATTGTCGAAACGGGCCGTCACGTCACACATGTTCAAAAGGGAGACAGGGTGTATGTAGCGCATCATGTCCCTTGCTTCACCTGTGACTTTTGTCAAAAAGGATTTTATACCATGTGCCCGCAATTTGCAGCAACAAATGTAGAGCCGGGCGGGTTTTCAGAATATATTCGTGTTCCTGCTTTACATGTCAAGCATACAATGGGCAAGCTCCCGCATGATGTTTCATATGAACAAGGGGCGATGGTCGAACCGGTCGCCTGTTGTCTGCACGGATTTGAACGAGCGCCTGTTCATCCAGGAGATTCTGTCTTGATTCTTGGAGCGGGGCAAATTGGCTGTATCCAATTACAGCTCGCCAAATATTATTTGGCTGGAAAAGTGATGATCACGGATGTGAATGAAAACCGGCTGCTCCAAGCGAGAAATTTAGGTGCAGACGTCGCTTTTCACCCAGCATCTGATCCAGTAGAAAACCGGGTTATGAAAGAAACCGATGGAAAGGGAGCAGATCTTGTGATCATTTCTGTTGGGAGCAGTGCACTCTTAAAAGAGGCGTTTCAAGCTGTAGCGCGAGGCGGGACGATTTTAGTGTTTGCTCATTTTCCGAAGGGGGATGTCTCCATTCCGGCTGAGCGGTTTTTCCATGATGAAGTGAAAGTAGTGGGAGCTTATTCTTCGCACCCATATCACTATCGTGAAGCGCTTGAGCTGCTGAAGGCGAAGGTGGTTCACACAGAAAAGATGGTGACGCACCGTTATCCGTTAAGTCAGCTGCTGCAGGCGATAGAATGTGCAAGGCATCCAGAAGGTGAGAGCGTCAAAATCATGATGTATCCTGATGAATGAGAATGCACGAGATGGAGAGAAAGAGAAGGTCTTTGGGAAAGGGCTTTCTCTTTTTTTTCTGACAAATGGTGAAAACGCTTAAAAAATAAACGGAAATGCTTGACTTCAATGAGAGTTAAACGTATGATAATTACAAATGTAACATACAAGAACAAATGTAAAGGGGAGAGAAGAAATGCAAAAACAAATCACTTTGCCTGAACAGATTAGTCATGAGAAATTAGCAGATTTATATAAACAAATGTGGTTAGTGAGATATTTTGATGAGAAGGTCGATCAGTTTTTTGCAAAAGGATTAATCCACGGAACAACCCATTTATGTGTTGGACAGGAAGCGTCGGCAGTTGGATCTATTGCTGTGTTAAAGGATGAAGATAAGATTGTTAGCACACACCGCGGACATGGTCACTGTATTGCAAAAGGTGCAGAGGTCAATAAAATGATGGCTGAGCTGTTTGGACGTGAAACCGGCTATTGCAAAGGAAAAGGCGGCTCAATGCATATTGCCGACTTAGAAAAAGGGAACCTTGGGGCTAATGGAATTGTTGGCGGAGGAATTCCGCTTGCAACGGGCGCAGCGCTCACTTCTAAAATGAAGCAGGAAGGCTTTGTTGTCCTTTGTTTCTTCGGAGATGGTGCGACAAATGAAGGCAGCTTCCATGAAGCGCTAAACCTTGCATCTATTTGGGATTTACCTGTTGTGTTCATTTGTGAAAACAACCAATACGGCATGTCTGGCCCAGTGAAAGAAATGATCAAAATCGAAGACATTTCAACAAGAGCCGTGAGTTACGGAATGCCAGGAAAAACGGTCGATGGAAATGACATGGTCGAGATCATGAATACAGTAGATGAAGCTGTGAGCCGAGCAAGAGCTGGAGAAGGGCCATCACTTATTGAAATGAAAACGTATCGGTGGAAGGGTCACTCAAAGAGTGATGCGAAAAAATACCGTACACGTGAAGAAGAGACAGAATGGAGACAAAAAGATGGAATTAAACGCTTTAAGTCTCTCTTGATTGATCTCAATGTTTTGACAGAAGAACAGGCTGCTATTTTACAAGAAGAAGCGAAGCAGGAGATTGAGGCATCTGTTGAATTTGCGAAAAACAGTAAAGAACCGTCAATTGACACACTATTAGAGGATGTATACGCCTAATTAGGAGGGGAATCACGTGACAAAAACAACAGTGAGAGAGATTTCATATTTAGAAGCCGTTCGAGAAGCTATGAGTCAGGAAATGAGAGAAAACCAGGATGTTTTCATTTTAGGTGAGGATATCGGCGTATACGGTGGCGCATTTGGCGTCACGCGCGGCATGATTGAAGAATTTGGTCCAGAGCGCGTACGCAATACACCAATTTCAGAGGCTGCCATCGCAGGGGGCGCAGTCGGAGCGGCTTTGACAGGCATGCGTCCAATTTTAGAACTTCAATTCTCTGACTTTATTACGATCGCAATGGATCAGCTTGTCAACCAAGCAGCCAAAACACGTTACATGTTTGGCGGAAAAGGGAAGGTGCCGCTAGTTGTGAGAACACCAGCAGGCTCTGGAACAGGTGCCGCAGCGCAGCACTCACAAAGTTTAGAAGCGTGGATGGCTCATATCCCAGGACTAAAGGTTGTCCAGCCTTCAACGGCTTATGATGCAAAAGGACTTTTAAAAGCGGCAATAGATGATGACAACCCTGTCATTTTCTACGAGCATAAGCTTTTATATAAAACAATCGGTGAAGTGCCAGAAGAGCAGTATTCGATTCCTTTAGGGAAAGCGGATGTGAAAAGAAGCGGGAAGGACGTCACGATTGTAGCAACAGCCATTATGGTGCACAAAGCTTTGGAAGCGGCGAAGGAATTAGAAGCAGAAGGAATTGATGTCGAAATCATCGACCCAAGAACACTTGTCCCTTTAGATGAGGAAACGATTATCGAATCTGTGAAGAAAACGGGCAAATGTATCGTGGTTCATGAGGCAGTGAAACGAGGTGGCTACGGCGGAGAGATTGCGAGTATGATAGCGGAAAGTGACGCCTTCGACTATTTAGATGCACCTATTAAACGACTTGGCGGTCTTCCAGTACCAATACCTTATAATCCAACGCTGGAAAAAGCAGTCATTCCACAAGTACCAGATATTATTGAAGCAGCAAAAGAGCTCGTGCGCTCTTAAATAAAGGGGAGAAGATCATGCCAAAAGAGATATTTATGCCGAAGCTGAGCAGTACGATGGAGGTCGGCACCTTGCTTCAATGGTTTAAAGAAGAAGGAGATTCGGTTGAAATCGGTGAGCCTCTTTTTGAAATTATGACAGACAAGATTAATATCGAAGTTGAAGCCTACGATGATGGCATTTTTTTAAAGAAATACTATGAAGCAGATGATCAAATTCCGGTCAATGCTGTCATTGGGTATATCGGAGAGGCAAATGAACAGGTGCCGAGTGAGCCGCCTGCACAGGCAGATGAAGCATCCCCTGATGACAGCGGGGCATCATCACAATCTGTTTCATCTGTTTCTGCTGAAGTTGAACCAGCAACTGATGAGAAAGTACGTGCAACGCCTGCGGCGAGAAAAACGGCAAAAGATCACCATGTGGCGATTCACGAGGTATCTGGCACAGGTCCAAAAGGCAGAATTCAAAAACGGGATGTCGAAGCGGTCCTTCATACGAGCGAGAAAGGCCAGCGCATATCACCACTTGCAGGAAAAGTGGCTGCTCGTGAAGGGATCGACTTAGCAAATGTGGCTGGTTCTGGCGCTCACGGGAAAATCATGAAGAGTGATGTGAAAGCAGCAGGGGCACAAAAAGCAGACGCTGCTCCAGTGAAAACACAAAAATTAGCGGGTATGAGAAAAGTGATCGCAGATCGCATGTCTCAAAGTGCCTTTACAGCGCCGCACGTCACGTTAACAAGTGAAATCGATATGACAAAAGCGAAAGAAGTGCGCAAGCAGCTATTGCCAGCGATTGAAAAAGAGACAGGCTACAGATTATCGTTTACTGAAATCATCATTCATGCGGTTAGCAGTGTTCTCACGCGCCACCCGCAAATCAATATGACGTTTGAACAAAATGAGCTCCATTTCCATGAGGATGTGCACATTGGTCTTGCTGTTGCTGTGAAAGACGGCTTAATGGTTCCAGTTATTTCTCATGCGAATCAAAAAGGGCTAAAACAGCTGACAAAAGAGGCAAAAGAAATCGGCCAAAACGCACGTGATCAAAAACTGCTGCCAGATCAGCTGAAAGGGTCCACATTTACCATTAGTAACTTAGGTATGTATGCCATTGATACCTTTACCCCAATCATTAACCAGCCAGAAGTGGCGATTTTAGGTGTTGGACGTATTCAAGAAAAACCTGTAGTGGTAGATGGAGAAATTCAGGTGCGGCCAATGATGGGCGTCAGCTTATCATTTGATCACCGCGTGGTAGATGGTGCACCAGCGGCTGCCTTTTTAACAGACCTCAAAAAAGTGCTTGAACAACCATTTGAATTGCTAATGTAGGAGATGAATCGGATGACAAAAACGTATGATCTGACAGTCATTGGCGGAGGGCCTGGCGGGTATACCGCCGCCCTTCAAGCAGCTGAGCGCGGACGCAAGGTTGCCTTGATTGAAGAAGATTTTCTAGGCGGTACGTGTTTAAATCGAGGCTGTATCCCATCAAAGACACTGCTCAAACATGCAGAAGTCATTGAATCAATTGAGAAGGCAAAAAGCTGGGGAATCGAAACAGGTGAGATGGTTCTTTCCTTTGATAAAATGAGAAAGCGTAAAGATGATGTCATTGAAAAACTCAGGGGCGGAATTGCCTTTTTATTAAAGCAAGGGAAGATTGATGTATTCAGCGGCAGAGGCACAGCTGTCACAAAGCATCGCATTGACATTGAAAAACAAGATGGGTCAGAAACGATTGAAACAAAAGAGCTGATCATTGCCACCGGATCTTCACCTGCTATTCCACCTATTCCGGGGCTCAAAGAGATTCAATTTGACACAAGTGATACGATCTTTGACATCCCAGATATTCCTTCATCTGTTGTCATCATTGGCGGAGGTGTCATTGGTCTTGAGCTAGCATGCATTTTCCAAAGTCTTCAATCAAAGGTCACCATTATTGAAGCGGCCCCGTCCATTATTCCGCAAGAGGATGAAGAGGCATCGAAACTGCTAGAAAAAGAATTGAAGAAAAAAGGCATTCATATCGCAAAGAAAACAACTGTGACAGAGGTAACAGAAAGCGAAGGAGTCAAAGCGGTTCATGCAACGGATGATAAAGGGGAAACGCACATCTTTACGGCTGAAAGACTCCTTGTTTGTGTAGGAAGAAGACCGAATGTATCAGCTGTCACCCAGCTTGATCTTCAGCTGGATGGTCCTTTTATCAAAGTAAACGACCAGATGCAGACAAGTGCTGAAGGTGTATATGCAATTGGAGATGTAGCCGGCGGCTATCAGCTCGCTCATGCGGCGATGGCAGAGGCAGCCGTTGCGGTCAGCAATATATGTGGCGAATTTGAAAAGATGAATAACGATATCGTCCCTAGATGTATTTATACATTGCCGGAGGTAGCGAGTGTAGGGCTTACAGAGAAAGAGGCAAAAGGAAAAGGGCTTAACGTGCAGACGGAGCGATTCGATTTAGCAGCAAGCGGAAAAGCGTTGGCAGCTGGTGTTCAAACAGGCTTTATTAAACTCGTATACGATACAGCATATGGTGAAGTCATTGGCGCAACGATGGTTGGTCCGCACGTCACAGAGATGATATCAGAAGCTTCCTCATTTATGTACTTAGAAGGAACTGCTGAAGAGATGGCTAAGATGATTCATCCGCATCCAACTATCTCAGAAGGCTTTTATGAAGCAGCCCTTGATATTGTAAGTAAGCTGAGAAAATAAATGACAAACAAGGGATAGGGAGGAGATCCATGTGCACGTCCAGCTTCAACAGAAAGCTGCACTTGTGACAGGTAGCACAGATGGATTTGGAGAAGCCATCTGTCTGGCTTTAGCCCAGGCAGGTGCACATGTTTTTATCCACACTTTTCATGATGAATCAAAGGCAAAATCCATTCGTGAAGATATTCAAAAAATGGGTGGTAAGGCGAGTATTATCATGAATCCGCTTCAGACACCGCATGATGCCAAGTTCATGATGAGGCAAGTAATTGATACATGCGGCAAGCTTGATATTTTGGTCAATCAAGTTGAGCAGAGAGCGGACGCGGTGCTTACCGGTGTAAGCCCTGATAAATGGGTCGATGAAGTGGAAGGAACCGTGAATACAGTTTTTCTTTCTAGTCAAGCCGCTGTCTGGCATATGGTGGACCAGAAGCAAGGCTGCATCATTAATATATCCTCATCAGGGAGCATCACAGGTGATGGCGGGATGTCACATGCGACATCGAATAGTATGTTGAATGCCATGACAAAAGGGTTAGCGCGAGAATTTAAAGACAAAGGCATCCGGGTGCTGGCATTATTACCGCCTCCTCTCCATTTGCTTCCTGACAAAGAGCAAATCAAGGAGACGGTGGCCCATATGACGGTATTCTTAAGTACATCGTATGGCGCATTTACAGATGGATCAGCGATTATGCTCGACGGGGGTGAGAGCGCTGGCTAATCACCAAAAAACAGTTCTCATCGTTGGTGGTGCCCAAGGGATCGGGAAAGAAATTGCCGAACGCTTTTTAAAAGAAGGGCATCGTGTGGCTGTGTCCGACATAGATGAACAGGGGCTTTTGCTCTTAAAAAAACAGCATCCTCAGCTGCTGACGTTTCAAGTTGACGTTTCATCGTGGGAAAGTGTTCAGCGGATGATGTCAGCAGCCGAAAGGGATCTGAATGGTATCGGTCATCTAGTGTATTCTGCGGGGATGACGAAATCACTTCCCTTTTTAGAAGTTGATTTTTCGCTTTGGAAAAAGACACTGGCCGTCAATTTATATGGTCTTTTTTATTGCATCAAAGCGTTGGCACCCTATCTATGTGAGCGGCAAGAAGGCAGTGTGGTCATCATTGGATCGGGGTCTGCGATAACAGGCTCTGGCGGCGGTATTCAGTACTACGCCTCAAAAGCAGGTGCTTTTGGCTTGATGCGTTCACTCGTAAAGGAATTAGGCGCCCATCATGTACGCATCAATGTGATTGCCCCCCGCGTGATTGAATCTCAGATGCTTGATACGCTTTATCCCGCTGAGGAGGAGAAAAGACAGCTTCAATCACTTATTCCCATTGGGAGATTAGGAAAACCTGAAGATATCGCAGGACTCACTTTATTTCTCGCAAGTGACGAGGGAAGCTATTTGCACGGCCAGATTATCCTGTTGGATGGCGGGAGAACGTATCAGCCAAAATATACGGAGGGAAAAAGAGCGGAGCGTTGATCGCTCTTTTTGTCATTTTCATAACAATTGTTCCAATTAGAAACGAATGTTTGGTATACTGGTAATCATAGTATATTAAAAGGATGATGTCACATGCTGAATTGGGAAGAAAGACGACAGCTCGTCAAGGTTGCTCATCTTTATTATACAGACGGGTGGACGCAGCAGGAGATTGCAAAGAAGTTAAATGTCTCAAGACCAGTCATTTCAAAGCTCTTGCAAAAAGCAAAAGATGTGGGAATCGTTGAAGTGTACATCAAAGATGAAAGTATTCATACAGTGGAACTTGAAAAGCAACTAGAAACGACCTTTCAATTAACAGATGCTGTCGTTGTCCCAAGTGTCGGGACAATGTCTGAGTTAGTTAAGCGGGCAGTCGGTCAGGCAGGCGCCTATTATCTGTCTAAAAACATGAAAGATGCTGAGAAAATCGGCATTTCTTGGGGGACGACACTCGCTGAGCTTGTGAAGGAATATCCATTTGAACGAAGAAGCAATGTCAAAGTGATTCCTTTAGAGGGCGGAATGGGCAGGCAGGCAGTCGACATTCATGCCAATCAGCTCGCATATGAGCTGGCAAAGAAGATGAATGGCACGTGTTCCTATTTATATGCACCTGCGATCTTAGAAACGGAAGAACTAAAAGAGCGGCTTATGGCGATGCAGGACATAGAAGCTGTGCTTGAAGAAGGCAGAAATGTCGATATTGCCCTCATCGGTATTGGGAATCCGCATAAAGGCTCGACATTAAAAACTGTCGGTTATTTAAAGGAAGAGGATTTATCTGGGTTAAGACAATCAGGAGCTGTTGGTGATATTGGCTTTCGCTTCTTTGATAGTGAAGGGAAACCTGTCCAAGATGAACTGAACCAAAAGGTCATTGGGTTATCGTTAGAACAATTAAAGAATGTTAAAAAAGTCATTGCAGTTGTGGAAGGAACCCATAAAGCCGAAAGTATTCTAGGAGCTTTAAATGGCGGCTTCATTCAAGTGCTGGTGACCGATGAATTGACTGCGGCAGCCATTTTAAAGGAAGCATCAGTCCAATAAACGGCTGACGGTCATCGTATTGTATAAAAAGAGCAACATCAAACGAGAAAGGAGCTGTGTATCTTGAAGAAAACCGAAATGGAAGCAAACCTACACTGTACTCGGTGCCAAGAAGAGACCCTCCACAGCATCGTTTATGTGAATGATCAGATGAAAAGCGTTGAGTGTACAGAATGTCATCAGAAGATCAGTGTGCAAGTCGACATCATGAAGGAATTTTACAAAGAAGTATACGAAAAAATTGCCACAAAACCGAAGCGGATGACGCAGGAATATAAGGCGAATTTGAATGGATTTATCTCAAGACTTCCTATCCGCGTTCTAAGCAAGCCTTACCGGCTCATGAGATATTTAAACGAATCGTATAAGGTGATCAAGCAATATAAAAAATAAAGCAGAGGCTGTTTAGCGCTCTGCTTCAGCGTGCAGACAAACCCTCGCATTCGTTGTCAGGTCTGTGCTCCGGTGCTCGTCCTTCCTAGACTTCAAAGGTTTTCTAGCACGCTGAAAAGAAGACAAAGGATTAAAATAAAGCAGAGGCTATTTAGCGCTCTGCTTTATTTTGTGTTTTTTTCATATAGTAATAAATCGGCAGTCCGGCTATTCCGATCAGCATGGAGATCAGGCAGCTTTTCCAATCTGTGATCATGGTGCTGATTAAGACGAATAAAGAGCCGATAATCGCGATGATCGGTGTCAGCGGGTAAAGTGGTACGCTATAAGCGCGCTGCATGCCGCTGTTTTGTTTTCTTAGCTTAAATACAGCGAAAAAAGCCATTACATAAAAGATATAAATCATGAAAATCGAAACCTCTGACAGCTTCTCTGGATTACTCACTATCATAAATACAATGGCAATTAATATTTGTACAAATACAGCGATCCAAGGTGTTTGAAAGGTGGGGTGAATACGTGAGATGGCTTTTGCAAACGGAATCTGCTTGCGTTCTGCCATCGCAAAAATCACACGCGGGAACGAAAGAACTTTCCCATTCAAACAGCCAAAGATACTAATGATGATCCCAATACTAATCATTTTACCGCCAATTGGACCAAAGAGCATTGTAGCAGCCGTACTTGTCGCATTTTCACCTAGCTGGACGATTTGATCAGCTGGTAACACGTGCAAAAGGGCAACGTTAATAAAGAGATAACAAGCCGTGACAATTAAAATACCGCCAGCCATTGCACGAGGAAGGAGCTTCTCTGGATTTTTCATTTCACCGCCAAGCGCTGCAAGCAAAATCCAGCCATCATAGGCAAATAGCGTAGCCAAAATCGCTGCACCGAAGTTCATCTGAGTGATACTTTCATTGATGGCTGTGAAGATATCTTCATTTCCCTTCCACAAGCCAAACACAATAATAGCCGCAATTGGAACAAGCTTTCCGATGGTGGTCAGCCCTTGGACAAACCCGCCGTATTTCGTTCCCATCACGTTGATTACACATAAAAAAAGAACGGTGATAATACCGATGGTTGTAGACCATAAAGAAGAAAGAGAAAATAAATTGGCCAATAATGAACCAAAATAAAGACCAAGAGCACCAATAATGGCAGGCCCGTAAATAATAATTTGCACCCAGCCGCATAAGTAGCCCCAAAATTCACCGTACACTTCTTCAAGATAGGCATATAAACCGCCAGTACGCGGAATTTGTGTACCAATTTCAGCAACAGTTAGTCCGCCTGTGAGGGTTAAGATTCCGCCTAACAGCCAAGCAAATAATGCGACGCCTGAGCTTCCTGAATAAGAAAGGACGTTGCCTGGCTTCATAAATACGCCGGACCCAATAATGGTCCCGATGACAAGAGAAAGGGCAAAAAATAAGCCGATGTCTTGTTTTAACGCTGGTTGTTCTTTGTTCATTACACACGACCTCCTGCATCACTTTCGTACGTTACTGTGACATGTATTTTGTTCATTGTAATACGATTTTAGGAAAACAAGAATTAAAAAAATTTTCTGATTTTCGTATTTATATTTAAAAGTGTTTGTTTATTGGAGATATTAGGATGAATGTTATCTTAAAAGCGAACAATGGAAGATTATTGTTGATTTAATGTTAATTTAAAAGGCGAAAACCGAACAACCAGTAAAAGTGCAGCCAAATGGTTGACTTTTCTTAAAAAATGGCCTATTTTATTCATAAGGATATTATCTTGAATTCGAGATATTTTAAAATAGGAGTGAGAAAGATGAAAGTAAATGGAATTCACCACGTATCAGCATTAACAGCAAATGCTCAGAAAAATGTTGATTTCTACCGCCAAATCCTTGGCTTGAAACTTGTCAAGAAAACAGTCAATCAGGATGACCCTTCAATGTATCATTTGTTTTATGGAGATGAGGTCGCCTCACCAGGAACGGAGTTGACATTCTTTGAAATTCCAATGCTGGCCCGCCGTTTGGAGGGAACAAATGCGATCACACGCACAGGTCTTCTTGTTTCTTCAAAAGAGGCTCTTGCCTTTTGGGAAAAGCGGTTTGAAGAAAAAGGTGTGAAGCAAGAAACAGCTTCCTTAAGAGCCGGCAGACCTGCCTTGAAATTTACAGATCCAGAAGGGCAGCAGATGTTTTTGACAGTTGAACCACGTGTAAAGGATGCTGGCTCACCGCCAGTGCATGATGATATTCCTGCAGATTATGCGATTAGAGGTTTAGGCCCAGTGGAATTGACCGTTGCAAAAGCAGAAAAAACGATCCGTGTTTTAACGGACATCCTCGGCTTCACAGAAAAGGCACGTGAACAATCGAATGATGGTGAAATGGTAACCATCTTTGAATCAGGAAAAGGCGGAGCGGGAACAGAGATTCATGTGATTGAAAAAGCAGAAGGACCCTTTGAGCGTTCAGGCAGAGGAAGTGTTCATCACGTGGCCTTTCGTGTAGAAGATGCAGAGGAGCTTGAAAAATGGCATGACAAAATATCAAAAGCAGGCTTCACGAACTCTGGTGTCGTGGAACGCTTCTACTTCAAAGCTCTTTACTTTAGAGAGCCAAACGGTATTTTGTTTGAAATTTCAACAGATGGTCCTGGGTTTACAGTGGACGAAGGTGTGGATGAGCTTGGCGATCAGTTAGCACTTCCACCATTTCTAGAGCACAAACGAGCAGAAATTGAACAAAGATTAGCCCCAATTTCATCAACATAACAAAAGCAGCTCATAATTGAGCTGCTTTTATCGTTTAGGAGCTGACTTGCTTTGATTCAGATTCCGTTAAGGTGACTTGTTTTGTTTCTTCTTTACCGTTGCGAACGAGTGTGATTTTCACTGTATCTCCTACTTTTGCATTCGTGTAAAGCTCGTGACGTAATTCACTGCCTGTGGTTACTTTTTCGCCGTTGATGGCGGTAATAACATCCTCTGCCTTCAATCCAGCTTTTGCAGCAGGTGAGCCAGATGCGACTTCTTTTACGTACACACCTTTATCCAGCTGACTACTTGTGAGTCCTAAGGTTTCCTTCTGATAAGCGTCTGGGACCTGTTCAAGATCCAGCATGCTGATCCCAATATAAGGACGCTCAATTTTTCCTTTTGAGAGAAGCTGTTCTGCAATTGGTTTGACATCGTTGATTGGGAGCGCAAAGCCAATACCTTCAACGCCAGTTTCAGAAATTTTCATACTTGTGATTCCCACAACCTTTCCGTCTGTTGTGAGAAGTGGTCCGCCGCTGTTGCCTGGGTTAATCGCTGCATCTGTTTGAATGACATTCACACTGCTTTCGCCAGCTGATGTTTCCATAGAGACTGTTCGATCGACACCGCTGACAATTCCTTGTGTGACCGTTCTTGATAAATCTTCACCAAGCGGGTTTCCGATGGCGATCACAGTTTCTCCAGCTCGAAGCGATGAGGAGTCGCCAAGCTCAGCAACTTTTGTGACGTTGCTGCTGCTAATTTCTACAACAGCTAGATCAGTCAGTGAGTCAGAACCGACCAGTTTTCCTTCAACGGTCTTGCCATTGTGCAAGGAGACTGTTAGTTTAGTTGCTCCTTCAATGACATGGTTGTTTGTTAAGACATAGGCTTTACTGCCAGATTTTTTGAAAATCACGCCAGAGCCTGTACCGGTTTCTTCCTCTTGACTGCTATTGTTTTGATTTTGCTGTGATTCATCATAAGGTGTATTGGTATCGCCAAAGTCTGTCGTTGTTTGACTTTGCGTTTGATAGTTTGTAATGCCAACAATGGCTGGTGAGACATTTTCGACCATATTGGAAATGGTGCTGGACGAATTCGATGTCTGTACCGCTGTGGTATTTGACGTATTGGTACTTGTATCATTTTGAGAGACAGCTTCTGTTTTCGTTGATGACGAATCATTTGCTGTACTGCTCTCTGAGTGATGAGCGTATGGGGTGAGAACGTATACACCTAACGCTAACGTACCGCCTGCAATACCGCTTACAAATGGTCTGAACCAGCCACCTGGCTTCTTCTTCTGTTTTTTCGGCTGTTCAATTGTTATTAATTCATAGGAAGTTTGTTTTTCATCATTGTGATTTGTCATCTTGATCACTCTCTTTCATTAATTTTTTCATGTATGTTTTCAGGATGTTTTACTTGTATGTGGTGGAAGCTGACTTTATCTTAAGAAAAAAGTGTGGGATAAAAATGAAAACATTGTGGGAAATTGTTAAAATAAGTAGTGAATCTAAGCAAAACAGAGGAGATTAAACTGTGGAGACAATTGGAATTATTGGATATGGAAGCATGGCTGATATGATGGTACAAAAATGGCTGGAAAGAGGAGTGCTGCATGCCCGTCAGTTGATGATTCATACAAGAAGTGACACAGAGCGTCTGCATCAGCTCAAAGAGACGTACCAAGATGTAAACATCTGTTCATTAGACGACATTTCTGCGTCATGTGATGTCGTGTTTGTGTGTGTGCCGCCACTTGCTGTACTTGACGTGTTGGATCAGCTGCGCCCGGCAAAGAAAGCTTTACATATTGTATCAGTGGCAGCGGCTGTCACGTTAGAAAAATTAATGCAGCATACGAATCAGCCGGTCTCCAGATACATCCCCACTTTGACCTCAGCCGTAGGTACTGGTGTATCTCTTGTTGCGCATGGTGAAACGGCCGGACAGGAGGCGCGAGAACGTCTGCACCGTCTCCTTTCAGCTTTTAGTATCGTCCGGGAAGTGGAGGAAAACCGGTTTGACACGGCGAGTAATTTGACAAGCTCATCTCCGGGCTTTATTGCGGCGATATTTGAAGAAATGGCGAGAGCCGCTGTAAGAAATAGTGAGCTTTCCTTAGATGAAGCATATGAATGTTTAACTTATGCGCTGTTAGGAACAGGCAAGTTACTTGTGGAACGCGGTCTAACATTCGCTGAAACGGTCGAAAGGGTGGCGACAAAAGGTGGAATTACCGGGGAAGGAGCCGCAGTCATTCAACAACAGGCACCCCAGATGTTTGATGATTTATTTACACAAACGATGAAGAAATATGATCAGCTGAAATCGCAGATCGACGAAGCAGACAAACACCACTAAAGACATCGTTAGTGGTGTTTTATTTGTTAAAAAAATCCTTTAATGATTATTCCTTTGACCCGTAGTATCTGAGTCTAATTTCCTTATTTTCAGACATTGTATTGAAAAATCAATCAAGTTCTCATATAATTTTTTAGAAAATTTAGAAAAATATACACAAATTTTAAGTTTAATTAAAGGGGGATGGGGATGAAGCTCTATGTATCAGTCGATATGGAGGGAATTACTGGTCTAGCTGATCATACATTTGTTGATAGCCGCCAGCACAATTATGAGCGCGGGAGAAAAATCATGACAGGTGAAGTGAACGCCTGTGTAGAAGCTCTTCTTGGTCATGGGGCGACCGATATTTTGGTCAATGACAGTCATTCTAAAATGAATAATCTTTTGATCGAAGAATTGCATGAGGAGGCATCACTCATATCAGGTGATGTGAAACCTTATTCAATGGTACAAGGATTAGATCAAACGTATGATGCGGCTGTTTTTTTAGGCTATCATGCGAGGGCATCGATGAAAGGTGTGATGTCCCACAGTATGATTTTTGGTGTTAGACATTTTTACATAAATGATCATCCAATTGGTGAAATGGGCTTTAATGCGTATGTCGCAGGCTATTATGGTGTTCCGGTGATTCTTGTATGCGGAGATGATCAAGCCGCCCTTGAAGCAGAAGAGCTGATGCCCGGCGTGAAAACAGTTGCAGTGAAAGAAACCATTTCAAGATCTGCTGTGAAATGTTTAACACCAGCCAAAGTAAACAGGCAAATCACTCAGCAAGTGGAAGCTGCAATGAAACAGATTCATCAAATCAAGCCGCTGACGCCTCCTGAACAGCCGCTGCTCAAGATCGAGTTTGCCAACTATGGACAAGCTGAATGGGCGAATTTAATGCCGGGTACTGCCATCGAAGAAGGGACAACGACGGTGATGTATCAAGCAGACAATATATTAGAAGCCTACCAAGCGATGCTTGTCATGACAGAGCTTGCCACACGTACAACATTTTGTTAAGCAAGGGGGAGACAGCAGATGGCCAGCTTTTTGCTCAAGCGTTTTATTGCGATGATTGCCACGATTTTAACCATTACCACTTTAACGTTTATTTTGATGAAGGTCATCCCGGGATCGCCCTTCAATGAAGAACGGAATACAAATGAAACCGTTCAGCGAAACCTCGAAAGCTACTATCACTTAGACGAACCACTTTATGTTCAATATGTCATTTATTTAAAATCCATCGTTACTTTTGATTTTGGTCCTTCCATTAAAAAGCCTTCTGAAAGTGTCAATGATTTATTGGCGAGAGGTTTTCCAGTCTCTTTAGAGCTTGGTCTGATCTCAATTTTGATTGCTGTTATCTCCGGCATCCTGCTAGGGGTTATGGCTGCCCTCCGGCATAATGGCTTGATTGATTATATCGCCATGACCATTGCTGTTTTCGGTATATCCATACCAAACTTTATCTTTGCTACCTTATTAATTCAGCAGCTTGCTGTGAATGTAAAGCTCTTTCCTACAGCGATGTGGACAAGCCCAATGCACATGGTCCTTCCGACAATCGCACTGGCTGTAGGGCCAATGGCCATTATTGCCAGGTTAACAAGATCGAGCATGATTGAAGTGCTGACGCAGGATTACATTCGCACCGCAAAAGCGAAAGGACTTTCTCCTTTTAAAATTGTGTTTAAACATGCCCTTCGAAATGCACTTTTACCCGTTGTCACAATCCTTGGGACGCTTGTTGCAAGTATTTTAACAGGAAGTTTTGTTATTGAGAAAATATTTGCGATCCCTGGAATGGGTAAATACTTTGTCGAGAGTATTAACAACCGTGATTATCCTGTGATTATGGGAACCACTGTCTTTTACAGCATCATCTTAATTACACTTCTTTTCATTGTAGATGTGACGTATCGTCTGCTTGATCCAAGAATTCAGCTGCATCAGAAAGGAGGAAAGGCATGAGCATACACCTTCAGCATGATCAAACGAATCAAGCACATGAAGTGCCGGATGAGTGGTTTTCTCCGAGAGAACAGAGGAAGAACGAAGCCCATGCCATTAAAAGACCTTCATTGTCGTATTGGGCAGACGCATGGAGGCGTTTGAAGCAAAATAAGCTGGCCATGTTTAGTTTGTCGATGTTGATTTTTCTGTTTGTCATGGCGGTGTTAGGTCCACTGCTTGCACCAAATAGTGTGACAGAACAGCGCCTTTCCATGCAAAACATGCCGCCGTCGGCTGCTCACTGGTTTGGAACAGATGAGCTTGGACGGGATGTGTTTACGCGTACATGGTACGGGGCCCGCATTTCGTTATTTGTAGGCGTAATGGCAGCTCTCATTGATTTTGCGATCGGTGTCATTTATGGCGGTATTGCTGGCTATAAGGGCGGGAGATATGACCATGTCATGATGCGAATCGTCGAGGTGCTCTACGGTCTGCCCTATTTACTCGTTGTGATTTTATTGATGGTGCTTATGGGTCCAGGGCTCGTCACCATTATTGTAGCGCTCACCGTCACAGGCTGGATTGGGATGGCGAGAATTGTGAGAGGTCAGGTGCTCCAGCTGAAAAGCCAAGAATATGTCCTTGCCTCGAAAACCTTTGGTGCAAAAAGCCTGCGCATCATCCGCAAGAACTTACTGCCAAATACGATGGGGCCGATTATTGTCCAGATGACTTTGACTGTGCCGACAGCCATCTTTGCAGAAGTCTTCTTAAGTTTTCTCGGTTTAGGCATTCAAGCGCCGTTTGCAAGCTGGGGTGTGATGGCCAATGACGCCTTGCCGACGGTGCTGTCGGATAATGGTCACTGGTGGCGTTTATTCTTTCCAGCATTTTTTATTTCACTGACGATGTTTTGTTTTAACAATTTAGGTGATGGCTTGCAAGATGCACTTGATCCAAAGATGAAGAGGTGATGGCGCTTTGAAAAAGATTCTTCAGATTATCGATCTGCATGTCAGCTTTCGGACATATGGCGGTTCGGTTCAAGCGGTACGCGGAGTAAATGTGGATGTGTATGAAAAAGAAACGCTCGCCATTGTCGGAGAATCGGGCTGCGGGAAAAGTGTGACATCACAAAGTATCATGCGGCTTTTACCTGCATACAGCGCTCAAGTCGATCAGGGGGAAATTTGGTTTCGTGACCGAAACTTGCTGTCATTATCTGAAAAAGACATGCGCGCCATCCGTGGTGTCGATATCTCCATGATTTTTCAAGACCCAATGACGGCACTTAACCCGACGCTGACAATTGGAGATCAGCTGATGGAGGCCGCGAAAGTGCATCAGAAGCTGACAAAAAAAGAAGTGAAAGAAGCGGCTCTTCGTATGCTTGATTTGGTTGGTATTCCGCAGCCGAAAGAAAGGCTGAAGCAATATCCGCATCAGTTCAGCGGAGGAATGAGACAGCGGCTCATGATTGCGATGGCCCTCATTTGCGAGCCAAAGGTGCTGATCGCAGATGAACCGACAACTGCTCTAGATGTCACCATACAGGCACAGATTTTAGAATTATTTAAAGAGATTCAGAGAAAAACAGGTGTCACGATTATTTTAATCACACACGACTTAGGCGTCGTCGCGCAAGTCGCAGATCGAGTGGCGGTGATGTACGGAGGGAAAATAGTGGAGACCGGGACAAGACGAGAGATCTTTTACAGTCCGCAGCATCCTTACACAAAGGGTCTGTTGCAATCCGTGCCAAGGCTGGATATGAAAGACGAACTCATTCCTATTGAAGGAAGTCCGCCTGATTTATTTGCCCCGCCGAAAGGCTGTCCGTACACAGATCGCTGCCCATCAGCCATGAAAGTATGTGATCATATCATGCCGCACGAAACGAAGCGTTCACCTACACATACAGTGCATTGCTGGCTTCAGGATGAACGAGCGAAGCAAGCCATTTTATCTTCAACACAAAGGGGGAGTTTTTTATGAGAAAAACAGGTTGGATCGTCAGTGTATGCCTGCTCGCGATCATGCTGCTCGCAGGGTGTACAGCCAATGAGCAAGCAGGCAAAGGATCGTCAAGCAATAAGGGTGAAGAGAAAGTGTTAACATTAAATAACGAAAACGAACCGACATCATTTGATCCGCCAATTGGTTTTAATAACGTATCGTGGCAAGGATTGAACAACTTAATGGAAGGGTTAACAAGACTGAATGAAAAGCACGAACCGTCTCCTGCAATGGCGGAAAAATGGGAGATTTCAGAGGATGGAAAAACGTACACGTTCCATTTAAGGGACGGAATTAAGTGGTCGAATGGTGACCCAGTCAAAGCGAGTGACTTTGAATATGCATGGAAGCGGCTGTTAGATCCGAAAACAGGATCTTCTGCGTCATTCTTAGCTTATATGATTGAAGGAGGCGAGGCATTTAACAGCGGAAAAGGGAAGAAAGAAGACGTAAAAGTCAGTGCTGTAAATGACAAAACGCTAGAAGTCACACTAGCGTACCCGCAGAAATCCTTCTTACATTTGACGGCAAACCCTGCCTTTTTCCCGGTGAATGAGAAGGTAGTTGAAAAGGACCCAAACTGGGCAAAGGATGCCAAAACCTTTGTTGGAAATGGGCCGTTTAAGCTGACAGAGTGGAAGCATGACGAAAGCTTTACAATGGAAAAAAGTGACACGTATTGGGACAAACAAACGGTCAAGCTGGATCAAGTGAAGTGGCTCATGATCAGTGACCGAAACACAGATTATCAAATGTATCAATCAGGAGATTTAGACACTGCTTTTGTACCAGCAGAACAAAGTGAAGACCTTCTAAAAAGCAAAGAAGTACAAATTGAAGATCAGGCGGGACTGTTCTTTTATCGTCTGAATGTCAACATGGAGCCTTTTCAAAATAAGAACATTCGTAAAGCCTTTCAAATGGCTGTCAACCCGCAAGATATTGTGGATTATGTGACAAAAAACGAAGAGAAGCCAGCACGCGCTTTCGTTTCCCCGGGTATTTTAGATTCAAAGGGTGAAGATTTCAGAGAAGCTGGCGGCGATCTTGTCAAAAATGATCCGAGTGAAGCCGCAAAACTATTGCAAAAAGGCTTGAAAGAAGAGAACTATTCAAAGCTTCCGCCCGTCACATTAACCTATAGTACAAAGCCTGAAAACAAGAAAAAAGCAGAAGCCATTCAGCAGCAATTAAAAGAAGCACTCGGTGTCGATGTGAAGCTAGCGAACATGGAGGCGAATGTGTTTGCAGAGGATCAAAAGGCGCTTAAATTCCAATTCTCGCAAAGTTCGTTTCTAGCAGACTATGCAGATCCGATCAATTTCCTAGAGAGCTTCCAAACTGGGAATGCCATGAACCGGACAGGCTGGTCAAACGATACGTATGATCAACTAATGAAAAAAGCGGGCCAAGAAGCAGATGAACAAAAGAGAAATAGCATTTTGCATAAAGCAGAGGCACTTCTGATTGAAGAAGCACCGATCATTCCAATTCATTTTTATAACCAAGTCTATTTACAAAAAGAAGGCGTGAAGGGCATTGTCCGTCATCCTGTTGGTTATATTGACTTGAAATGGGCGCAAGTAGATGAATAAAATGAAATGCAGGGACGCTTTGAAAAAAGCGTCTGTTCCTTTATTCGTTCATGTTATGAAGAAGATACCCATAGATTGAAAGAAACAAAGAGAAAGAGGGGATTGGCATGAATCAGCTGCCAGTGGCACTTCAAACAGGGGATACGGTGGGAATTATTGCACCAGCAAGCCCGCCTGATGAGCGGAAATTAGCAAGAGGGATTTCCTTTTTAGAAAGCCTTGGGCTGAAGGTGAAGAAAGGGAAGTATATCGACTGCCGGTATGGTTATTTAGCAGGTCATGATCATGAACGAGTGGAAGATATTCATCACATGTTTCAAGATCCAGAAGTAAAGGCCATTATTTGTGCTTGCGGAGGATACGGGACTGGAAGAATTGCAGAAGCCATCGATTATGACTTGATTCGCCGGAACCCAAAAATCTTTTGGGGATATAGCGATATTACGTTTTTACATACAGCCATCCATCAGCAGACAGGGCTTGTGACCTTTCATGGTCCTATGCTCTCCTCTGATGTGGGGCTTGAGGAGGTTCATCCATATACGAAGGATACTTTTTTACAGCTATTCACACCAAAAACCTTTACGTATGCGAACCATCTATCACCTCTTCGGACCTTCTATCCAGGCACTGTTTCAGGCGAAATCACAGGAGGGAATCTTGCCCTGATCGTGACAACACTGGGTACACCCTTTGAGATCGATACGAAGGGGAAGCTTTTGCTCATTGAAGATATTGACGAAGAACCATATAAAATTGATCGCATGATGCAGCACCTAGCATCTGCAGGAAAATTGGATGATGCAGCTGGATTCATCATTGGGGATTTTCATCAATGTGAGCCGAAAAAGAAAGAACAGTCCTTAACGCTCGAGCAGTTATGGGAGACGTACATTGTGCCGCAAAAGAAACCTGCACTTGGTGGCTTTCGGATTGGCCATTCATCTCCAAACCTCGCCATTCCAATCGGTGTGCGGGCGTCATTAGATGCTACAGGAAAGAAACTGCATATTTCCCCGGGCGTTGCAGCGAAAGAGGCGATCAAATGAAAATCGTAGATGTTCGTACATGCAGAACGAGTGTACCGCTAAAGAAGCCTTTCAAAACCGCTTTAAGAACGGTGTATGACGCAGCATCTCTCATCGTGATCATTACCTATGATCAAGGTGACATCAGCTACGGTGAGGCAGTACCAACATCAGTGATTACAGGGGAAACGCTCGAAAGCATTGATTATGCGATCTGTGAAGTAATCAGGCCCATATTGCTCGGGGCTTCCTTGTCCCAATATGAACAGATTTTTTCAGCGATGAACCGCATGCTTGTAGGAAACACAAGTGCAAAGGCTGCCATTGATATGGCGATTTATGATGGCTTAGCAAAGCAGGCAGGGCTTCCGCTTTATCAATACCTTGGCGGTTACCGCAATCAGCTTGAAACGGATTATACGGTCAGTGTCAACCGGCCGCTAGAAATGGCAGAGGATGCGAAGCAGTACGTAGCGGAAGGCTTTCATACGTTAAAAATCAAAGTGGGGAAAGATGACATAGACACGGATATTCAGCGGATCAAGCGGATTCGAGAGAAAGTCGGGCCTGATATTCAAATCAGGCTTGATGCCAACCAAGGCTGGACGTGGAAGGAAGCAATTGTGGCCATTCGAAAAATGGAGGCGCTGAATATTGAACTAGTTGAGCAGCCAGTGCCAAAGGAAGACATCGAAGGCTTGCGGCGTGTAACGGAAGCAACAAATACGCTCATTATGGCAGATGAAAGCATTTTCGGTTTCCATGAGGCCATCAAGGTGTTAGAAACGAGAAGCTGTGATCTGATTAACCTAAAATTAATGAAATCAGGCGGTATAAAAGAAGCGCTGAAAATCAATAGTTTAGCAGAAGCGTACGGCGTAAAATGCATGGTTGGCAGTATGATAGAGTCAAAACTAGGGATTACCGCGGCGGCTCATCTTGCCGCAAGCCAGCCGAATGTGACACGCTACGATTTTGATGCGCCGCTTATGCTAAAAGAGGATTTCATCGACGGAGGAATCATATATCAAGGAAAGGATATGCTCTTTCCGCCGCATCATGGGTTAGGCATTCAAGGGGTGAAAGGAGTGTCGTGATGATATATGAATCAAAGGTGCCGGTTGCGAATGTATGGACAGCGCCGCAGTCGCCAAGAGAAATGGATCAAAAGGTTCTTCAGAGTACCATCCAGATAAAAGAGTGGATTGACCAGCAAACGTATGAAGAGAAATTGGCTTTATGCGAAGAAAACCTTATTCAATCCCAAGTGCTGCTCGGCGAACGAGTCATTGGGCTTGAGGAGACAGATGGCTGGATGAAAGTCGTCATCCCGCAGCAGGCAAGCCGTAAACATCCGCAAGGCTACCCTGGCTATATTCCTGTAGAGCAATTAACGCAAGTAACTGACAGTGAACCACCTGACCGAACCTTAATTGTTTGTCAGAAAAAAGCGGTTTTATATCAAAACGGAATACCAGATATGGAGGTTAGTTTTTTAACAGAACTAGCACCTGTTGAAGAAACGGACGATTATGTTCATGTCCTCACCCCATTAGGAAGACGAGAAATCAACAAAGAGGATGTGCGTTCGATTTCAGTCTCTTCCTTCATAACTGGCAAGGATGTCGTAGAAATAGGAAAGCAATTTATTGGACTTTCATATTTATGGGGCGGCATGAGCAGCTTTGGCTATGACTGTTCAGGCTTTGCTTACAGTATGTACAAAGCGTGTGGATATCTGCTACCAAGAGACGCAAGTGATCAAGCGGTGAGAGGAACCCCGGTCACAGCAGCCGATTTAGAACCAGGTGATCTCATATTTTTTGCTAATGACAATGGAAAGGGAGCAGTTCGTCATGTCGGGATATATGCTGGAGACGGCCTGATGCTCCACTCGCCTAAAACTGGCAGAGCCATTGAACTTCTTGCTTTATCTGGTTCTTCATATGAAAAGGAATGGGCAGGGGCAAGACGGTATTTGAACGCGGAGAGGGGGAGATGGGATGGGAAGTGAACCACTTTTGCAAGTCAACAACTTAAAAAAGCATTTTCATCTATCTAAAGGAAGAACGTTAAAAGCATTAGATGGTGTCACCTTTCAGCTGAAACAAGGCGAAACCTTTGGTCTTGTTGGCGAGTCAGGCTGCGGCAAATCCACGCTAGGGAAAGTGCTCATGCGGCTTTATGACCCGACAGAAGGTGAAGCCTTGTATGATGGGAAAAGTCTTCACCACTTGTCTAAAAGAGAATCATTTGAATTCAATAGACAAATTCAAATGGTGTTTCAAGATCCGTATTCTTCCTTAAACCCAAGGATCTCTGTAAAAGATATTATGCTGGAGCCGATGGAGATCCATGACCTGTATGGTAGTCAAAAGAAAAGAATGGCCCGCGTAAAAGAGCTGCTGGAAGCGGTGGGGCTAAGCTACGACTTCGCCACCCGCTATCCCCATGAATTTAGCGGAGGACAGAGGCAGAGAATAGGGATTGCAAGAGCACTTGCCTTAACGCCAAAGTTTATTGTAGCGGACGAGCCGATTTCTGCACTTGATGTATCCGTTCAAGCACAGGTCGTGAATTTGCTGAAAAAGCTGCAAAAAGAAGAAGGATTGACGTTTTTATTCATTGCGCATGATTTGTCGATGGTTAAATATATCAGCGATCGAATTGGTGTGATGTATTTAGGACATCTCGTGGAAATGACCAGCAGTGATGCTTTATATCAAACGCCGCTTCATCCATATACACAAGCCCTGCTGTCGGCTATCCCGATTCCAGATCCTGATGTGGAAGACAAGCGCAAAAGATTTATTTTAAAAGGAGAAATTCCAAGTCCAGTGAATACGCCAAGCGGCTGCGTGTTTCGGACAAGATGTCCTGCTGCGATGGATGTGTGTGCAGAAAAAAAACCAACATTACAAGCAGCGGAAGAAGGGCATGAAGTCGCCTGTCATCTATATACAAGGTGAAATAGGAAAAAAGCCAGCAAGTAGACAAGCTGTTCTACAAGCTGGCTTCATTATATTTATGAACGCCGAATCGGCAGTGTGCAGCATCTAAAGGAGCCGCCAGATTTAATGATTTCTGAAAAATCCACTTCAATGACAGTGTACCCGTGAGCGGTCAATGCAGCATTGGTTTCTTGATTGATCGGTAAGCTGATCACTTTTTTCTGCCCAATGGATAAAACATTTGGTCCAAGTGTGAACTGCTCTTGTTCAATGATTTCAATCAGATCATATTGGGTTTTGAGCATGTGAAGATCCTTTTCCGTAAAGGCTTCAGGATAGATCACTAACTCATGAGGAGAAAGAATGTTCATCACACAATCGAGATGCAAAATATGAGGAGGAAGATGAATAGGAATGATATCGTGTTCAGGTAATTCCTTTTTTAGCTGCTGGATGGCGGCTGGATTTGTTCTTTTGCTAATTCCAACAAATACGCGGGTTTGGTCTACAAGCACATCGCCGCCTTCAATGGTTCCATCTGTCAGGGTGACGGTTGTCCAACCTTTTGCCTGAGCCCATTCTTTTAACGATTGTTCCTCCCCTTGTCGAACCGGAGCTGCCATCTTTGAAACAAATAACGTCTGTCCAATCGTAAACCCAATATCCCGAGTGAAGACTTGCTCAGGGAAGCGGTCATTTGCAGGGAGCAGGATAGGCCGTACATGATGGTCTTTTAGCGTTTGAATCAATTGTTTATGCTGCGCGATGGCTTTGATTTGAGAAATATTTTCTCTCGCAAAATG
Organism: Bacillus xiamenensis; assembly: GCF_001857925.1. Lineage (NCBI taxonomy): Bacteria > Bacillati > Bacillota > Bacilli > Caryophanales > Bacillaceae > Bacillus > Bacillus xiamenensis. Next base: position 411,650 of record NZ_CP017786.1, on the reverse strand, counting down.
CTTTTGGGTTTCATTGATGATTTGTTTGATTTCCATATAAATAGGACTGCACAAGAGGACTTCTTGTAAATCATCGTATTCACTCATACATTGCGGCGTTTTGTACACTTTCTCTGATTTCATAGAATCCATCAAAGGGCCTCCTTGTTTATCGATAGTTATATTATTCCTCCTTCTAGTAAATGTTGAAACATTTCCGAAAGAAAATCTCTCAAATGAGACTAAAGCAAAAAGTTTAGACAAACCTAATAGAATAGTGTTTAATAAAAGTCGTTCCGCATCACCGAAAACAGCAAGAAGGAGCTATGACGATGAGAGAAGAAAATTTCAAATACTGCAAGGAATCGAAAGTTGTGAAAACCAGCAGGGTATTCCCTCTCGATACGAATAACCACCAAACCTTATTTGGCGGGAAATTAATGAGTTATATAGATGACATTGCCTCCATCTCGGCAGCAAGACACAGCCGCAGTGAAACAGTCACAGCCTCGATGGATTCGGTTGATTTTTTAGAGCCGATTGGACAAAAAGAGTCAGTATGCTTAGAATCCTATGTCACATGGGTCGGTACATCTTCTATGGAAGTATTCGTCAAAGTGATCAAAGAAAACTTGATGTCCGGAGAGCGCAGACTTGCAGCGACTTCATTTCTTACATTTGTCTCATTAGATGAAAACGGGAAACCAAAACGAGTTCCGCAGGTCATGCCGGAAACAGAGGAAGAAATCATGCTGCATCAAACAGCGAAGCAGCGGGCAGAGGAAAGAAAAAGCCGCCGAAAGCATAGTAAAGCTTTGGCTGACGCACTTGGGACAGATAAACCTTGGGCGTAAAAATCACCCTTTCAGTGGTGATTTTTTTCTATAACAGTATCTTGCATGGCAAGGTAGTGTATGGTAGGATGAGGCTATCTTGCATAGCAAGGTACTGAAATCGGAGGAACGCTGATGACACAATCAACGCAAATGTTAAAAGGCATTTTAGAAGGCTGCTTGCTGTCGATTATTTCTGAAGGTGACATTTATGGGTATGAAATGACGAAGAAGCTCGCGCATTATGGGTTTGATCAAATTAGTGAAGGAAGTATTTATCCTATTCTTTTGCGTATGCAAAAAGAACAGCTGGTAAGCACTGTCACAAAAGCATCAACAAGCGGACCGAAAAGAAAATACTATATGCTCACTCAAGCGGGAGAACAAGCGCTGACCGATTTTATCGCACGCTGGGATGAGCTGTCAGAAAGTGTAGAGCGCTTATTACATAAAGGGAAGTGAGAAGATGGTAACAAAAGAAACAAGACACATATTATTAGAGCTGAAACTCTATCTGATATCAAGGGGGAAAAATCAGGACGAAATTGACGAGGTGATGGATGAACTAACGGCACACGCTGTTGATGCAGAGAAAGATGGGAAAACAGGTGAGGAGGTGTTTGGCAAAGATCCGCGGGGCTTTGCTGATGAACTGGCAAAAGAGCTGACTGGGCATCATAAAGACTGGGTTCCATTTGTGAGTGCCTTTTTGATTGGATCGCTCTTTTACATGATCTTATCAGACGCAATCAGTCAAAGCTTATCGTATTCTTGGTATGCACTGATTGGTTATCCGCTCATTTTAGTGGCCAATCTCATCATGACGATTGTGATGTTTAGAGCATCTGCATTTCAAACAAGCCGCCGGGCATTTTTCTATTTTTGGATTTTAGGAATCTGTCAGCTGACGGCCATGATCACAGTGAAATTATTGGACCAAAAGCTCGGTACGCCATTACTTGTGCTTACCTCAAGTCAAAGATGGGGCGTCATTCTTCTGTTGTTGCTTTGTATCGTCGTATTTAATGCCATCTTAAAGGCACATGTTGTTTCGCTGATTCCGGTAATTTTCTTCGGACCGCAGCTTATATTCGAATGGATTGGGTGGACGTCGCCTATGATGCTTCTTTTCACAAGTCTGCTATCCATTGTGTTGATAGTTTTGCTTACAATCGCTGCTTTACGAAAAACAAACAAAAAACAGGAGAATACGTTGTAAACAGAGTACATCTCATGAGGTGTGCTCTTCTTTTTTCTAAAAAAATGTAGTAATGGAAACATGATTTTCATTACAATGAGAAGAGGACAAAAATGAAAAGGGGTTCTGTTTTTGGATATGGTATGGGGGTATGTACTCGTTTTTGTATTGGCTGCTTTGCCTTTTTTTGAAGTGGTTGGTGTCGTTCCACTGGCGATTTTAAGTGGACTGCATCCTGTGACATCAGCGGTGATTGGATTCATCGGCAACTTTCTAACTGTTTTGCTTCTCATTGTCTTCGTGGACCGGATTAAAGCATGGCGCTTGAAGAAAAAAGAGGAAAAGCATGATGAAAAAGGGGAGAAAAAGCAAGAAAGGGCCAGAAAAATTTGGGAACGATATGGCCTTCCTGGATTAGCACTTGTCGGTCCTTTTATCATCGGCAGTCATTTAGCCGCCTTTATGTGTATGAGCTTTGGTACGAAAAGAAAACAAGTGGCCGTATGGATGACGGTCAGTTTAATGATGTGGACAGCATTAGCAGCTAGTTTAACGGGTGCGGGCTTCCATTACTTTGCTCCAGATTCAAATGGATTGTTCGGAGATCTTTTTAGAAGTAAATGAGGGGGAGGAGAATAAATGAAAGATCAAACGCGGATCGTGTTCGAAACAGAGCGCCTTAAACTTAGAACGATGGATGAACACGATGCGCCATTTTTATATGACATGCTGTTTCAAGATGAAGAAGTCATGAAGTATTACCCTTCTTTAAAGGATGAAAAGCAGACAAAAGAGTGGATTGCCTGGAATCAAAGGAATGACCGCACGTATCATACCTCGCTGTGGATCATTGAAGAGAAAGAAACGAAGGAACCACTCGGACAAAGCGGAATTGTTCTGCAAAACATCGAAGGACAAACCGAACTTGAAATTGGCTATATGCTAAAGAGAGCGGCGTGGGGAAAAGGATATGCAGCTGAGGCTGCTAAAGGCTGTCTGACATATGGTTTTGAAGACATGAAGGTGAGACGAATGGTCAGCTTGATTCGTCCTGAAAATGAAGCGTCAGTGAAGGTCGCTTTAAAAATGGGGATGAAAAAAGAAAAAACCATTTTAAAATGGGATCAAATGATGGATGTATATAGCATCAACCGTAACGGAGAAAACGGCTCGCATGAACAATAAGGAGAGCCGTTTTTTCTTTTATACACGCTGTTCTAGCTGGAGTAAATATTTCTTTCGTTCGACGCCCCCGCCGTATCCGCCAAGCTCGCCACTTGTTTGAATCACACGGTGGCATGGAACGATGATCGCCAGTTGATTGGCTCCATTTGCATTGCCAACCGCCCGAACCAAATGCGGGTCGCCAAGCATCGTGGCAAGCTCCTTATACGATCTCGTTTCGCCTGCTGGAATGCGTGAGAGCAGGTCCCACACCTTCATTTGAAAAGGGGTGCCATGTAAGGAAAGTGGCACAGTAAATTGCGTCAGTTTCTTTTCAAAATATAAATCCAATTCTTGAGCTAATTGCTGATGAACGTTTGTTTCTCCAACTAAAATGCGGGCATGATGTTTTTTTCTAATTGTTTCAATCTCTCTTTCTAATCCTCGCCTGTCCATAAATTCAAGTAAATATACATGCGCTGCATCTGTTATGCTGATCATTCGCCCAATCGGGGTGGAAATAAAATTAGCATGGAGAATGTTGACCTGCGCTTTTTTAGGTGGATTCCCCATAATTTTTGTAAAAGCATCATTGAAGGCACTGGAAGATTCATAGCCAAAAGAGACTTGCTGATCAATCACTTTTTTTCCGTTCAGAATTTCTTTAAAGGCTAGTCCCATACGTCGTGATCTAGCATATTGAACAAAGGTCATTCCATAGATTTCTTTAAATTTTCTTCGCGCTGTGGCAGAGTGAATCCCTAATTGGCGAAAATCTTCTTCTTTCCATCGTTTCTCAGGACTGCTTTCAACTGCTGACACGAGTGTTTTGACTTCTTCTGGAATGCTGTTAGGGTATGTTAAAGGCGTGCAGCGCTTGCAAGGCCGGTATCCTGCTAGTAGCGCCTCTTCTGCTGTTAAGAAAAACTCACAGTTTTCATATTTTGGTTTTCTGGCCGTGCATGTTGCGTGGCAGAAGATGCCGGTTGTTTTAATGCCAGCAAAAAATGTGCCATCATATTGCGGGTTCTTTTCAACAAGTGCTTGATAAAATTCATGTTTTTGTTCGTCTGTCATCATCATATGATCCACCTCTTGTTTTCCTATTTTTGCTGATACAGAACGGATCAGCTACTCGTTCGTAAAATGGACCTTGTTTCATTATATCAGCATATCAGCCATGTGCTAAAAGCAGTGTTTGAAATGAATGCGTCAGCTGATGATTTGAAGCTCGCTAGTCCGTTTCAACATTTCTCCTTCTATCATTTAGTATACTTTGGTTCAACACACTTTCTTTCGAAAAATGAACAAGTATATTTGAAAGGGGATGTAAACCGGTAGACCGGCATACCGGGGTGTGATACAATTTCCATACATACAGAATCTGCATGACGGCAGGTCTGTTTCATAATGAATTGGTTTTCTAGGGTTCCGTGCGGCATCGCAGTCTGGACCGAGAGAAAACACATAGGGTCTTTACAATAGACCATATGGACACGGAGGGATAAAAGCCCGGGAGATTTGATCAAATGATCGATTTCCGGGCTTTTTTTATTGCTTGGAATCGGTTAGAAAGGAAGAGATCGGATGAAATGGGGAAATGTATTCATTGCGGCTATATTTGAAGTCGGCTGGGTGATGGGGCTGAAATATGCGGACTCCGTACTGGAATGGATCGCAACCATCGTTTGTATTATTGTGAGCTTTTATTTACTCATGAAAGCCACGAATGTACTGCCAGTTGGCACACTTTATGCCGTTTTCACCGGACTTGGGACAGCAGGTACCGTCATCTTAGGCATGGTACTTGGTGAGCCGGTGCAGCTTGTCAAATTGCTGCTTATCATGGTGCTTTTGTGCGGTGTATTAGGATTAAAGCTGACAACTGGTGAACAGAAAGGAGAGGGTGAATCGTGAGCTGGCTTTTACTCATTGGGGCAGGTATTTTAGAAATGCTTTGTGTCACCATGATGAATCAATTCCAGAAAGACCGGCATCTAAAGTGGATTTTATTCATTGCAGCTGGCTTTTCGCTATCCTTTCTGATGCTGTCACTTGCAATGAACACAATTCCGATGGGAACGGCGTATGCCGTTTGGACAGGAATTGGAGCAGCTGGAGGGGCCATTGTTGGCATGCTGTTTTATGGAGAGTCAAAAGAGGCGAAACGTATTTTCTTTATTGCGCTGATTCTATCTGCGGCAGTCGGGTTAAAAATCATTGAATAAAACAAGGCTGGCACGTGTTTGCCAGCCTTGTTGTTACATCGAATGATGGTTGGAATCGTTTTCATTTTTTCGGTAAAGCTGACTCACAAGCAGAAAACATACACCAAATGTGAGCAAAGGAATGAGTCTTTCACCGGCTATAAAAAGATAAATACCCGAGATCAGACATACGATGCCGAGCCAAAAGCTCACTTTACCAAACAAAGTCATGCTTTTCATCTTCATCACTCCTTTTGTGATAAAAGGTCTACTCACATTATATCACGCCTGATGCAGAATTGAATGAATATTCAATGAAAAATACGACTCTCAATTGCTTTTTCACTTTCCAGTCCAGTATAATATTTCATTAGAATGAAAACGTAAAAGAGGTCATGAGACATGAGAACATTGATTACAGAGAAACTTGAATTACACAGACAAAAGCATGAGCAAAAAGGAAGATTGCTTGTCAGCTGCCCGGATCAGCCTGGTATTGTGTCAGCTGTTTCATCCTTTTTATTTGAACACGGAGCAAACATCATTGAATCCAGTCAATACACAACAAATCATGAAAGCGGCCGGTTCTTTTTAAGAATAGAATTTGATTGGAAAGACATCTCGGCTAACATGAATCAGCTGAAAAGCAGTTTTGAGCCAATTGCTGAATCATTCCAAATGACGTGGAGCATGTCACGAGCGAGTGAGCTGAAAAAGCTGGCGATCTTTGTATCAAAGGAGCTTCACTGTTTACATGAGCTTTTGTGGGAATGGCAGAGCGGAAATTTAATGGCTGAAATAGCGGTTGTCATCAGTAATCATGAAACGGCAAAAGATACAGTAGAGGCACTAGGGATTCCATTCCATTTTGTGAAGGCGAATAAAGACATTCGCCAAGATGCAGAAAAGCAACAGCTCGCATTATTAGAAAAGTACGACATTGATGCGGTTGTGCTTGCTAGATACATGCAAATTTTAACGCCTGCATTTATTGAAAAGCATCCGAATAAAATTATTAATATCCATCATTCCTTCCTCCCGGCATTTATCGGTGCAAACCCATACAAACGGGCGTATGAGCGTGGTGTTAAACTAATCGGTGCTACCTCTCACTATGTCACAAATGATTTAGACGAAGGGCCGATCATTGAACAGGATATTGAGCGTGTTGATCATAGAGATGATGCAGAGGCATTAAAGAATATTGGCCGCACAATTGAACGCAGTGTGCTGGCACGTGCCGTCAAATGGCATCTAGAAGATCGAATCATTGTGCATGAGAATAAAACGATTGTGTTTAATTGACCGCTTGACTTTTCTGAAGCAATTGGTGATAATATAAAAAAATTAACGAGCGTTGAGAAGGAATAGTAAGCAGGAACTGCTGTGTAAAGAGAGCAAATGACATGCTGAAACATTTGCCGCAGACAGCTGCTGAACCTACCCTTTGAGCCTTAGAGGAAAAATCTAAGCGCATGCCTGGCGTTACAGGAGTTGAGTGGAATAAGCATACACACGCTTATTCAATGAAGGTGGTACCACGGAAAATCCCTTTTTCGTCCTTTGCATAAGGAGAAAAAGGGATTTTTTTGTGGTGAAAGGTATAGCGGAGGGAATCAATGATGAAAAAGCAAAGGATTGTCATAAAAATTGGCAGCAGTTCATTAACAGAGCAAAAGGGAGCCATTGATGAACAAAAAATGTGGGATCATGTGAAAGCCATTGCAAAGCTGAAAGAGGCAGGGCATGAAATCATTCTTATTTCATCAGGAGCCGTTGCAGCGGGATTTGGCAGTTTAGGGTATCCGTCAAGACCTGTGACTTTAAAAGGAAAACAAGCTGCTGCTGCCGTTGGTCAAAGTTTATTAATGCAGAAATATACAGAACTATTTTCGCAGTTTCATATCACGCCGGCACAAATGCTTTTAACGCGTAATGACTTTTCAGATCGTACAAGATATCGAAATGCTTACGCAACGATGATGGAACTGCTCGAAAGAAAAATGTTACCGATCATTAATGAAAATGACTCTGTGTCAATCGAGGAGCTTACCTTTGGTGATAATGACATGCTGTCAGCACTGGTCAGTGGCTTAATTCATGCAGACCAATTGATCATTTTAACAGATATCAACGGAATTTATGATGCCAATCCAAGTGAAAATCCTGATGCGAAGCGGTTTGATGTGCTGACACACATTTCAGATGAATTGTTCTCCTATGCGAAAAGTACGGGTTCAAAGGTTGGAACAGGCGGGATGAAATCAAAGCTTTCTGCTGCACAAACCGCTCTTTCACTTGGCGTCAAAGTCTTCATTGGCACGGGGACAGGGGAAGACAAGCTTCTTCACATTCTCGCCGGTCAAGGGGACGGAACGTATATCGGTGAACAAGACTTATCATCGGTCAATAACCGCCGCCAATGGATTCAATTCCACTCACCAGTCTCTGGGAAGATTATGATTGACGCAGGAGCAGAGGCGGCCATTTTGCATAATGGAAAAAGCCTTCTTCCAGCAGGTGTGATTGATGTTGCCGGTCATTTTTCTAAAGGAGAGGTTGTCGAAGTCGTCGGTCCGAACGGGTTAGTTGGTAAGGGACAAACATTGTACGCATCTGATGAGCTTCTTGACATTAAAGGGATGCGTAGTGATGAGCTTTCTCATGAGAGACCTGAGGTTATTCACCGAGATCACTGGGTACAGCATGTACAAAACTGAGGAGGGAATACGATGAATGAAGTTCTTGAAAAAGCAAAAAAGGCAAGTGCAGCCAAAGATCAACTGCTATTAAAAACGACTGAACAAAAGAATGCGGCTTTAGACGCTATTGCAAAAGCATTAAAAGCATCGTCAGCTTTCTTAATTGAGGAGAACGAAAAGGATGTTCAGGCAGCTGTAGACAAGCAGTTTACTCCATCTGTTATTGATAGAATTACATTAACAGAAGAGAGGATTGAAGCGATTGCAGACGCTACGTTTCAACTGATTGAGCTCAAAGATCCAATTGGGGAAACATTAGAAACCATTCAAAAAGAAAACGGACTTTTGATCGAAAAGGTACGAGTGCCTCTTGGAACGGTTGGTATGATTTACGAAGCAAGACCAAACGTGACAGTAGATGCTGCGACCCTTTGCTTAAAAACGGGAAATGCTGTCATCCTAAGAGGAAGTTCATCGGCGATTCATAGTAATAAAGCGATTGTGAAGGTCATCCATGAAGCGCTTCATACGACGGATATTCCTGTAGACAGTGTACAACTGATTGAAGATACAGGCCGTGAAACGGCTAAAACTCTGTTCACTTTAAATGACTACCTAGATGTCCTGATTCCACGCGGCGGGAAACATTTAATTGATCTTGTTGTGAGAGAGTCTACTGTTCCAGTGCTTGAGACGGGTGCAGGGAATTGTCATATTTTCATTGATGAGACAGCTCAAAAAGAGATGGCTGAACAGATTGTTCTGAATGCGAAAACACAAAGACCATCTGTTTGTAATGCCATTGAGAGCATTGTGATTCATGAAACATGGGCAAAAAAACACGGCGCTTCGTTATTTGAAGCACTTCAAACAAACGGGGTAGAGATACGAGGCGATGAAACTGTATGTGCGATTACTCCTAGCGCAACTCCAGCGACGACAGCTGACTTTGAAACGGAATTTTTAGCGCCAATTGTCAGTGTTAAAATCGTAGAGAACATAGATGAGGCAATCCAGCACATTCAAACATACAGCTCTAAGCATTCTGAAGCGATCATTACGGAAAATGATCAGCATGCGTCACTTTTCTTAACCGCCGTCGACGCTGCCGCTGTGTATCATAATGCGTCAACCCGATTTACAGACGGTTTTGAATTTGGTTACGGAGCGGAAATAGGCATTAGTACACAAAAATTGCATGCGAGAGGACCAATGGGTCTGCCGGCCTTAACCTCTGAAAAGTTTGTCATTCGTGGTCAAGGACAAATAAGAGAATAACCCATCTAAAAGAGAGTCTTGTCACACGAGACTCTCTTTTTCCTTTCATTTTTTGTATTTCTTCGGTCAAGTATGATAAAATATGGTAATGTTTTATATTATGAGAAGATTGGAGAAGGCAACGTATGGCGAAAATCATTCCCTCTTCGGATATTGGAGTGAAAATCAACAAGTGGTATGAATTAATCCGCAGATTTGATTCAGAACAAGCAGAACAGTTAAAGCAGGAAATTCGCACCTCTCTTGACTCAATGGAAGAAGATCAGAATTTGCTTCTCTATTTTTCTTTAATGGAATTCAGGCATGAGGTCATGCTCGATTATGTGAAGCCATTAAAGGAAGGAAAGCTTCGCGCCAACTTTTCCGAGCTTTCGAAAGAAATAGATGAGCACCAAACGCATGTCACAGGCATGCTGGAATACTACTATCATTTCTTCAGAGGCATGTATGAGTTTGACCGGAGAGAGTACATTGCGGCCATATCGTCATATCAAAAGGCAGAGCACAAGCTTTCTTTTGTATCCGACGATATTGAACGTGCAGAATTTCATTTTAAAATGTCAGAAATATATTATCACATGAAACAAACACACATTTCGATGCACCATGCCAAACTAGCGCTGGATGTCTATATTCAGCACGAACTATATGCGCTTCGCACCATTCAGTGTGAATTTATTGTAGCCGGTAATTATGATGATATGAGAAGGCATGAAAAGGCATTACCACATCTAGAAAGAGCACTTGCGAGATCAAGAGACTTTCAGAATGTGCGTTTTATTGCTTCTTCTTTGTTTAATATGGGCAACAGCTATTACAGAATGGGAGATTTGAACCGCGCACTCGACTTAATGAAAGAATCCATCTTATTATTTGATCAAAACCAACCCGATCATCTTCGTCGATCGATAGACCCTCTTTATACAGCCGCTCAGATATTATACAAACAAGGTAAACACGATGAAGCATTATACTACAGAGAAGAATGTATGAAGCGAGCACAAGCTCTGCAGGATGATATTCATATTCAAAAGACCATATTTCTTGAAGCATTGTACTTAAGACAAGACGCCGACCATATTAAACGTATTTTCCATTTTTTAGAGTCTTCTTATGCATATCCTGATATAGAGGAGTTGGCATTAGACACCGCGAAGTATTATAATGAAATGGAGGATTATGAAAAATCTTCCATGTTCTATAGAGAAGCGGAACATGCTCGAATCTATATTCAGAGAGGGGATTGTTTATATGAATTTTAAAAAATGGGCAGTCGTCTGTACAAGCATCACGATCATGGCATTATGGGTGGCATCAGCTAATACCGACCCAGATAACAGAAACCATACGCTAGAAAAACCGAATCCGCAGCATATCACGATCTAAAAGCAGCCCTTTTCATAGGGCTTTTTTTATTGCCTTGACTGATCTTACATCACCATGCGCTGGACACTCATAAAAATAAAAAATGGAGGAAAGATGAAGATGAGTGTTTTTCATTGACTCTTGAATTTAGATTGTGTACAATTCAATTGTAGAAAATATTATTGAAGAGAAAGAGGGTTATATTCATGTCAGACGTTTTATTTACTGCAACGGTATCAGCTGTAGGGGGAAGAGAAGGAAAGGTTGTTTCAACAGATGGTGTACTAGAGCATGATGTGGCAATGCCAGGAACGCCAAGAGCAAAAAAACTTGAAAAAGCAACAAATCCAGAGCAATTATTTGCAGCAGGCTATTCTGCATGTTTTGATTCAGCCCTTCAAATGGTAGCAAGACAAGAGCGTGTCCGTTTTGAAAGTGAAGTAACGGCACATGTGAGCTTAGTCAAAGATAGTGCAGATGGCGGTTTCAAACTAGGCGTCAAATTAGAAGTCAAAGGAACAGGAATCGAGCAATCAGCACTAGATGAACTGGTTCATAAAGCACACGGCGTATGCCCGTATTCAAAAGCAACACAAGGAAACATCGAAGTAGAAGTAGTAGCTGTCGCACAATAATGGACATGATAAAAGGCTGAGGGAAGATTCCCTCAGCCTTTTGGTTGTGTTAATTTTTGCAAAAGCTCATGCAAGGAGGCGCGCAGTGCTTTTAGCTCTTCTTCTGATCTGCCTGTCCCAGACAGCATACGAAATGGAATCGCAGTGGCCTTCTCTTTTAGCTGTTCTCCGTATTCAGTTAAACGAATGTGTACAGAACGCTCATCCTCCTTCGAACGTTCGCGGATGATCAAACCGTTTTGTTCCATCCGTTTAAGCATGGGCGTGAGTGTACCAGAGTCTAAATACAAAAGCTCCCCCATTGTTTTCACATTTAGTGTCTTGTGCTCCCATAATAAAAGCAGTGCCAAATATTGCGGGTAAGTGATGTTTAACTCTTCTAATAACGGTTTATACTGCTTTGTCATTTCTCTTGAACTTGCATATAACAAGAAACAAAGCTGATTTTCCAGCTTCATATGTTCGAATTCATTTGTCATGTCTGTCACCAACTATTTTTGTCATACTTATCATTGTATAAGATTTTCTTCCTTTTTAAAATAAATACAGACAAAAAATGAAAAATTCTTTCATGTGCGATAAATGTTTGAAGGATGGATAGAACGTGAAAGGTATAAGTAGAAAAAGGAGGAGATGAAGATGAAACCATTATTTACAGCTAAAGTAAAAGCGCAGCATGGAAGAGCTGGACATGTTCGTTCTGAAGATGGTGTGCTGGATCATCAGATTGTCATGCCAAACGCAAAAAAAGATGGAGAGACTGGCACGAATCCAGAGCAATTATTTGCAGCTGGCTATGCAGCCTGCTTCGGAGGAGCCCTTGAGCAAGTAGCCAAGAAGCAAGGGGTAGAGATTGAATCAGAAGTAGAGGGACATGTCAGTCTATTAAAAGATGAAAGTGATGGAGGCTTTAAACTTGGTGTGAAGCTGATTGTTTCCGCTAAAGGCCTGGACCATGACAAAGTGAAAGAGCTTGTCGAGGCTGCGCATGCATTCTGTCCATATTCAAAAGCAACAAGAGGGAACATCGAAGTAGAGCTTGAAGTAGCTGAGTCATAAAAAGAAGAAAAGGACTAAAATCAAGTTCATTTTAGTCCTTCGTCAACAGTCTTAGACACCTGCTGTACAGCAGGTATCTTTTTTTAATATTCTTTCTTTTTGTCGTATGATTCCCACGCTTCAAATGGCGCAAGGGTTTTTTGAATTGTCAGCTGGTAAAATGGAATGTTTCTTGATTCGTATTCCTTGTTGATTTCTTCATAAATAAATGAGTCATCAAAACCAGAAGTTGCTGCATCCTGATGTCCAGCTGCAAAATACACTGCTTTTGGTCTAGCCCAGTAGATAGCGCCGAGGCACATCGGGCAAGGCTCACAGCTTGTATATAAAATACAATCTTCTAATTGGTATGTATGTAGAGTTTGGCATGCCTTTCGAATGGCTGTGACTTCTGCATGTGCGGTTGGATCATTACTTGTTGTGACATTGTTGCTTCCCTCTGCGATAATCTGACCATCCTTGACAATGACTGCTCCAAAAGGGCCGCCAGTACCGCTGTTGACTCCTTCTACTGCAAGATCAATTGCACGTTGTAAAAAAGCTTCGTGATTCATTGTCTTCCTCCCTTTGTTCGACTGACTTCTCTAGTATAAACGAATCATACTAGAAAAGAAATCATCCTAGTAGATGATCGAACAGGGCAATATACGGATATAAAAACCCCTGCTATATTCAGCAGGGGAGAGGAATGTCATTATGCATGCTGCGCCAGCTTTTTACGAGCCAATTGAGCGGCTGTGACCATGTTTTTCAAAGCAGCAATGGTTTCAGGCTCTTGTCTTGTTTTTAGACCACAGTCAGGGTTGACCCAGAAGCGGTCAGTTGGACAAACTTTCAGCGCATCATCAATGATTTGACTCATTTCCTCAACAGATGGTACGCGCGGGCTATGGATGTCATATACCCCAAGTCCAAGTCCTTTTAAGTACGGGTGTTTTTCTAAATAATCAAGGAATCCGCCATGACTGCGTGAGTGCTCAATGGTGATGACATCGGCATCAAGGTCTTCAATCGTATCAACAATATCCTCGAAGTTACTGTAGCACATATGTGTATGAATTTGCGTTTCATTTTGAACAGAAGATGTCGATAAACGGAAGGACTCTGCTGCCCAGTTTAAATATTCTGCCCAATCACTCTCTTTTAAAGGAAGACCTTCTCTTAATGCAGGCTCATCCACTTGAATGACTTGAATACCTGCTTCCTCTAACGCTTCTACCTCTTTACGCAAAGCGAAAGCGATTTGGAAGGCAATGTCTTTCCGGGAGATATCTGTTCTTGGGAAAGACCAGTTTAAGATGGTGACAGGACCTGTCAGCATTCCTTTGACCTTTTTCTCTGTTAAGCTTTGAGCGTAAACCGTTTCTTTCACTGTCATTGGCTCTATAAATTCGACATCTCCATAAATGATTGGCGGCTTCACGCAGCGTGATCCATAAGATTGTACCCAAGCAAATTTCGTAAAGGCAAATCCGGCTAGCTTTTCACCAAAGTATTCAACCATGTCTGTACGTTCAAATTCTCCATGAACGAGTACATCCAGGCCAATCTCTTCTTGAATATCAATCCATCTTTTTGTTTCTTTCTTAATAAACTCATCATATTCAGCATCTGTCCATTCGTTTTTGCGCCATTTTTGACGAGCGCTGCGCACCTCAGCGGACTGAGGAAAGCTACCAATTGTTGTGGTTGGAAGAAGCGGGAGTTCAAGAGATTCGTTTTGGATGCGAAGGCGATCTTCAAAGGCCACAGGACGTTTAAAATCTTTAGGTGACAGATTGTTTCGTTCTGCTGTCAGATCCGCATTTGTCCCTTTGGCGAATTCTTTTAAGGTAAGAAGCGCTTCACTTGCTTCATGAATGTCTGCATCAATGGCAGCCGCTCCTTTTGTTAAACCTTCTTTTAATAGTGTTAATTCAGCCAGTTTTTCAGTTGCATAAGAAAGTCCGTTTAATAGTTTTTCTTCAAGCTGTTCGCTTGGGTGCTTTGCAACTGGTACATGTAGCAAGCTGCTTGATGGCTGCAGCCACACTTCTTTTGGCTGAACATCAGCAATCACCTCAGAAATAAATGACAATCTTTCCCCTAAGTCTGATCTCCAAATATTTCTTCCGTCAATGATGCCAGCTGCTAAAATTTTATCTTTCGGGAAGCCATGCTTTTTCACTTGTTCAAGGTTGCGTCCTTGATCATGGACAAAATCAAGACCGATAGCTTCAACTGGGTACGTGACAAGTTCTTCATAGGCATCCACTGAGTCGAAGTATGTTTGAAGAAGTACGTTTAAGGCAGGTACAGCTTCTTTAATCGTTTGATAGATGGCTTTCACTGCTTTCACGTCTTCACTGGAAGCTGTGACTAAAGCAGGCTCATCAATTTGAACCCATTTCACACCGGCTTCTTCAAGTTCTTTTAAAACCTGAATATAAAGCGGCACAAGACGCTGCTCGATCTCTTTTACTTCATTGGCTTCATAGCCTTTAGAAAGAGAAACAAATGTATAAAGGCCAAGAACGACAGGTTTTGTTTCAACACCAAACGCCTTTTTCACCTTTTCGTAAGCTTCAAGCGGTTTGTTGTGTGTGAGTTTGAATTCCGTGCTTTTTTCGTATTCTGGAACGATGTAGTGATAGTTTGTATTAAACCATTTTGTCATTTCACTTGAGACAGCATCTTTTGTTCCTCTAGCCATCGCAAAGTATGTATCTAGCGGGTCTTTCAAACTGCGGAAGCGCTCTGGAATCCAATTGAACATAACAGCAGTATCCAGCACGTGATCATAGAAGGTGAAGTCTCCAGAAGGAACAACATCAATTTGTTGGTCAATTTGAGTTTTAATAGCGGTTAGAAATTGTTCATCCAGTGTGCTTAAGAGAGTTTCACGGTCGGTTTGTCCTTTCCAATAAGACTCAAGTGCTTTTTTCCATTCTCTGTTTAAACCAATTCGCGGAAAACCTAGATTACTTGTTTTAACAATTGTCAATTCCAATTCCTCCTCTAAAATATAAAAAGACATTTACACTCATGATCAAGATTGATGAGGGAAAATGTCTGGTTTAAAAAGACAAAATGTGTGTGCGAAAGAAGGCGTGAGTATCACTGACGCT
The DNA here is from genome assembly GCF_001857925.1 of Bacillus xiamenensis. NCBI lineage: Bacteria > Bacillati > Bacillota > Bacilli > Caryophanales > Bacillaceae > Bacillus > Bacillus xiamenensis. Next base: position 396,123 of record NZ_CP017786.1, on the reverse strand, counting down.
TTTCCGACATCTCCTATCAACCGTAGGGGTTTGATGTGATAGAGCGGCTGGTATCCTGGCTCGCGAATCTGCAAGCCTTTCATCCTTCCCGTCTTCATGACAGTGGATTACAAAAGAAAAGCTCTCCTCACTTACAGTGGCGGGACCGCGCCGGATTTTCACCGGTCTTCCCAATTAAAATTCGACGTGTGATCGAATTACCGACTCTCAAACTATGAATTTATTGTGTTCGATTATATAACGTTCACTTCATTTCGTCAAAGTAAATTTTGAATAATTTTAATTAAAAAAATCCCGAGAAAATTCTATCTTTTCTCAGGACCTATCATGAAGCTATAGAGACAAAAGTTCTGCTTCCAATGTTTTCTCAAGGAGCACATCAGGCGCAGTTAAATATAAAAACCCGTTTCCTACAAGGGTTTTCGATTGTTTCAGAGGGAGGGTTCTTCTCACGAGCTGAGCATATACCTCAGGTTCTGTCAATTTACGCTGGAATGCTTCCTCTTCGGCATTTTTAATAATGGCGAGTGCACCGCTCACATGAGGGGCAGCCATGGAAGTGCCTGTTAGTCTTCCGTATTTATGGTTAGGAAGAGTGGATAAAATATCTTCTCCTGGAGCGACGAGGTCGATTTCTTTATTCGCATTGGAAAATTCAGAGGATTCTCTTGCAAGAGAGACAGAGCCGACGGCAATGACCTCATTGTATGCAGCTGGGTAGGAGAACTCTTCAGTACGCTCGTCTCCGTCACCTTCATTTCCTGCTGCGCAGACAACAAGCACACCGCTATTTACCGCATGTTGAATGGCTTTTTGCAGGGCTGGTTCATTGCTTGGACCTCCAAGAGACATGGAGATAATATCAACTTTTTGCTCAACCGCATAGTTGATGCCATTAATGATCCATTCGTATTTCCCGCTGCCATTTTCTCCGCCGAGGACTTTCACGATCAGCAGCTTGGCCTCTGGGGCAACACCTAAAATGCCGCCATTTTGATCCGTTGCTGCAATCGTTCCTGCTACGTGGGTACCATGCCCATTGTAGTCTTTCACCTTCTCAGCATCTCCATTGTCATCATCGGTAAAGTTCTTGCCACCGATAATCTGATCTTTTAAATCGGGATGCTCCGTGTCGCAACCTGTATCAAGGACAGCAATGGTTATGCCTTTTCCTTTGAAGCCGCTTGACCAAAGTTCGGGTGCTTTAATCTCCTGAATACTTTCTGGCGTCTCTTTCGCTTCCATCACATTGGCTTTTACTTCATACGGAATTAAGCGAATTTCACCTTTCATAAGAAAGCCCTCCTTATTTTGTTTTCAAAGTAGATTCAGGTTGCGTAATGTTATTGTATAAAACAAACTTTTGACCGAAAAGGGTCAATTGTAATCATTTTTCAAATCATCAAATTATTCATATGTTCGCAGTTCTCCTCGCTTCTTGCCGAAAGAAGTCACCTTTTGAAGAAAACTCTTGATATCATATGAAAAAGGAGGAAATGCTGCATAGTGAGCTTGCCCCTGTTCAAATAAAAATGGGTGAAAAGAACTAAAAAAGACAGTCCTGTTTAACAACAAAAATGAATGGATAGGAGAGTTATGAGGAGAAGGAGAACGAGTGTAAATATTTTTCTCCAAAAACATTTCACTCTCTAGTATTTGCTTTATGAACCGTTAGGTGAACAAAAGACTCATCATGATCTTTTTTTGGGGGAAAAATAAGATGTGAAGATTGTGACTGTTCCAAACGTGAAAGGCAACATATAATAATGGAAAGACAAGCTTGCCTTTTTAGATAGGAGAGATAGAGATGAACAAAGGGAAGATACTCGTAATCGAAGATGAAAAGAAAATAGCAAGAGTGCTGTCACTTGAACTTGAATATGAAGGGTATGAGGTGACAGTCAAAGATACAGGCATGAACGGACTTCAGGCTCTTGAAGAAGATAGCTTCGATTTGGTGCTTCTTGACGTCATGCTTCCAGAATTAAGCGGTCTTGAAGTGCTGAGAAGGGTTCGAAAGACGAATACAGAAACACCCATTATTTTAATTACAGCAAGAGGGAGTGTTCCTGATAAGGTAAGCGGCCTTGATCTTGGAGCAAATGATTATATTACAAAGCCTTTTGATATAGAAGAATTATTAGCACGAATTCGTGCGCAGCTAAGATTTAATAGCAGTGCGCAAGAAGAAAAGGAAATTGAGCTCAGCATAGCAGATCTGACGGTCAATGAGAAAACAAGAGAAATCCAAAGAGGCGGTCAAATGCTGGAGCTGACACCGAGAGAATATGACCTGCTTGTCCATTTGCTAAAACATCAGCAGCAAGTGCTCACAAGAGATCAGCTGTTAACAGCTGTTTGGGGCTTTGATTATTTCGGTGATACGAACGTGGTCGATGTCTATATCCGTTATTTAAGGAAAAAAGTCGATTACCCATTTGAAAAACAGTTGATTCACACAGTGAGAGGTGTGGGTTATGTGATGAAAGGATAAAGCATGAGATTAAAAAATAAGATCCAGCTTTATACGTCGTTGTCCTTGTTTTTAATGGTGCTGCTGTTTCATACAGCGATTTATTTTATTTTTTCAATGACCTTGACGCAAAAAGATATGTCTCGGCTTTCTGAGGTGGCTGAAAATATTGCGATTGCGTTAAAAAAGTCAGAAGAAGAAGGCCTTCCTTCTTCGGAGCTGCTAAAAGCATATCTGCCTCAAAATGGCATGATCCGTGTTGTGACAGAAAAGGACGAATCGAAGCTGACCGTCACAAAGGAATCAACATTTAGCTCACTGCCCTTTACATACGAATCTGGTCAGACAGCAAAAATAAAAGATTACAACAAGCATATGATTGCATTCGCCGCTATTCCCGTCATTTGGACAAACGGGGAGATTGTGTCGCTTCAAGTATATGAAGAAATCGAAAATACAGAAGAAAACTTGGCATTATTAAAAATGATATTAATCGCTGCTGGCGTTTTGTTTATTGTGCTTTCTTATTTTGCAGGTCACATTTTAACCAAACAAATCGTCCGCCCAATTAGTCGAATGACCAATACGATGAAGGCAAGTATGAGAGAAAAGGCGTTTAAACGAATTGAATTAACAGGTGATTCAAAGGATGAATTATATCAAATGGGTCAAACCTTTAATGAAATGTCCGAAATTCTTGAGAAGCATTATGAGAAAGAGCAGCAATTCTTACACGATGCCTCTCATGAATTGAAAACACCAATCACTGTTATTATGAGCTACAGCAACTTACTTAAACGCTGGGGACAAACACGACCAGAGGTCATAGAAGAATCCTCTCAAGCCATTCATGATGAAGCGAAAAAAATGAAAAGGCTGACAGATCAATTGCTCACACTTGCGAAAAGTGGACAGCCGCTTTATTTGGACATGAAGCCGGTTGATCTTGGTCATTTGTGCAAGCAAATATGTCATACACTTGAAGTGGCCACCAATCGGACCATTCAATCTCATGTGCAAACAAAACATCCGCTGATCGCTGAAGGGGATGAAGAGAAAATCAAACAGCTTTTGACCATCTTGATTGACAATGCGATCAAATATAGTGCAGAGCCAGTTGATGTGATTTGCGGGCAGGCAGGAGACAAGCCGTTTATTTCAGTTGTTGATAAAGGAATTGGCATAAAAGAAGAGGATCTGCCGAAAATCTTTGACCGCTTTTTCCGCGTGGATGAAGCGAGAAACAGTGAGACGGGTGGAACCGGACTTGGTCTGTCAATTGCGAAGCAAATTGCTGAAGAGCATGGGGCCAAGCTAGAGGTAGACAGCCGTATCGGCGAAGGAACAACCATAACCATTCTTTTTCAGAAATAAATAGGTCTTTTCTCATCAATTTCTCATTTCCTCCTTATAAAATAGGAAATAGGAAGGAGGCGCTGCATGTCTAAAAAATCAAAAATGGTGCTTGCGCTCGCAGGATGTCTTATCATTCTTGCGGCCTTTGCAATGCTCATGATTCAAACCATTGATCAAAAAATATTAAGCGAAGCAGAAATCAAAAAAATCATCGCGAAAGATTACAATGGAAACATCACACATATTGATCTCATCAACAATAAAAAGGACTATACATTGACGCTGGAAAATTCAAATGGCATCTATCAAATCATTGCATCTTCCGCAAGCGGTCAAATGAAAGAAATCAAACAATTAAAAAGCTATCAAAAACCAAATGAAAAAAATGCTGAACTTCAAGCAGAAGAAGCGGCAGTGAAAAAAGTGAATGGAACTGTGATTCAAAAGAAAGAAAAAGCCGATCGTTTTACCTTTACGATTCAATCAAAGAAAGAACTGTATCAAGTCGAGGTAGATAAAAAAACGTTTAAGGTGATAGAAGCAGAAAAGAAAAAGCCGACTTCTAAAGAAAAGAAGCTGACAAAAATCACAGTAGAGGAAGCCATTCAAATTGCTGTAAAAGAAGTAGGCGGGACAGTAGATGATGCAGATCTTGAAACATTCAGCGGAATGCTCGTGTTTGAGGTAGAGCTAGATTTGCCTGACGGAAGAGAGGCAGAGGTGCTTGTGAACGCCTATACAGGAGACATTGAAGGCATTACGTACGAAAACTAATCCATTTCTCATGATTTTCTCATGTTTCTTTCCTTCCTTTATCATCTTGTTTATTTAAGATAAAGAAGAAATCAAACAGAGGAGGAAATGAACATGATGAAAAAAGTACTAGTAGCGACAGCATTAACAGGAACTCTTGTCGCAGGTGGTTTCACCCTTCAAGCGCAAAATACAAATCAAACGGCAAATGCCGAACAAATGGTGCAAAAAAAATCATCGTTTGTCTCAAAGAAACAAGCTGAAAAAGCAGCATTAAAAGTGGTGAAAGGCTACGTAGACGATGTGGATCTTGAGCGTAAAAAAGGAAAATGGGTGTATGAGGTCGAGATTAAAAAAGGCGGCTTTGAATATAAAGTATATGTCGATGCAAAAACAGGAAAAGCGCTGAATGATCCAGTCAAAGAAAAGAAACAAAATGTGAAAATCACCAAAAAACAGGCTGAACAAATTGCCCTTGCAAAAGTAAAAGGCACAGTCACAGATTCAGATTTAGATAAAGAAAATGGTGTGTACATCTATGAAATTGAAATCACGACACCAAGCGGCGAAGAAGTCGATTTTGAGATTTCCGCTAAAACAGGCAAAATCCTGAAGCAAGAATGGGATGATTAAAGAAGATCGAACCTTACACTTTCATGTGTAAGGTTTTTTCATTGGGACAAACTACTGGAAAGGAGGCGAGAGAATATGATGAAGAAAAAAGAAGAAGAGCAGACGATGGACCGCGCGGAATATGTTCCGCATCCTGATGGAGAAGGATATGCTTTGTTTTTGCATGATTCCTTTCATCTCCTCTCCCAAGAGGATATGAATCAGCCAAAAGAGGAATAAAAGATATGGCAACGTGTAGACAAACCCTCGCATTCTTTGTCAGTCCTGCGTGCCGGTGCTCACGAATGTCAAATTCGCTCCGCGCCGGTACTCGTTCTTCCTAGACTGCAAAGGTTTTCAGGTCACGCTAAAAAAGGACTAAAATAAAGTTCATTTTAGCCCTTTTTTAGCAAAGAGCGATGGTCAACGTCTATCGCTCTTTTTTTGAAAAGTAAGCGAATACATGACGAGACTTGGCATCTTGCTTATTGACATCATTCCGCTTTTTCTGTAATCTCATTGTGTTAACAATATGAGACTTCGTTAGGTGAGGCTCCTGTATGGAGATACGCTGCTGCCCAAAAATGTCCAAAGACGCCAATGGGTCAACAGAAATCATCGACATAAGGTGATTTTTAATGCAGCTGGTTTTGTCCTATGCCATACAGTGCTAAAGCTCTACGATTGAAGGAGTAAGTGTTTATTTTGTCATGCTTACAAAGCGCCTTCATTCGGTTGAAGGTGCTTTTTTATGAGAAAAGGAGGTGTGGGGATGGATCATCCCGATTCGAGACACATAGAGAATATGTCAAAAGATCAGATTGACGCATCAGATAGAGGAGATCCTGACCCCCCGCACATTCTAAGGGATTCGGGTATCTCCTGACTTTGGGGAGGTAACAGCGATGATACAGAACATTACGTACGATGAACTCATTTTAAGAATTATTATTTTATTAAGAGACGGCAAACGCAAAGAATTTAAAAACATTATGGAAGAGCTTCAGCCTTATGATATGGCCTATTTATTTAAAGAGCTTCCAGAAAAGCATCGCGGCCGCTTCTTGCATTTTTTAACAGTCGATGATGTGACGGAAATGATGGGCGAGCTTGAGCGTGAATATCAAGAGATCGTCCTTGAAAAAGTAGGGAAAGACAAAGCCACCTTCGTCACAAACAAAATGGATAACGATGACTTAGCCAACTTGTTTGATGAAATGGATGACGAGCTAAAAGAACAGCTGCTGTCAAACATGGAAGCCGAGGAATCAAAGGCCGTACAGCTTCTCATGAATTATCCTGCTGAGACAGCAGGGCGTATCATGACCAACCGGTACGTATGGATTCCTCAGCATTATACGGTTCAGGATGCTGTTGTGAAGCTGAAAAGCTTTGCCGAAATTGCCGAATCCATCAACTACCTCTATGTCATTAATGATCAAAAACAGCTTGTGGGCGTCCTCTCATACCGTGACCTAATTTTAGGTGAACCGGATGAAAAGGTGCAGGATCTCATGTTTACAAGAGTGATTGCTGTCGGAGCGTTTCAAGACCAGGAAGAAATCGCAAAGCTCATTGAACGATATGATTTCCTTGCCATTCCTGTTGTAGAAGAGAATAATGTCCTTGTTGGGATTGTCACCGTTGATGATATTATTGATGTCGTCATTCAAGAGGCAGGAGAAGACTATGAGAAATTCGCTGCCTCTGGTAAAGATATTACGTTTGACACGCCGGCATTTGTTGCGGCATACCGACGTCTTCCTTGGCTCATCTTGCTTTTATTCATCGGGCTGATTTCAGGCAGTATCTTAAATTATTTTGAAGATACCCTTCAGCAAGTCGTTGCTCTTGCTTTCTTCATGCCGATGATTGCAGGTATGACAGGGAATACTGGTACACAGTCTCTAGCGGTGGTCATTCGAGGACTTTCAAAAGAGAAATTAACGAAAAAAACCATTATGCGGCTTATTTTTAGAGAGCTGAGAACAAGTATTTACATTGGAATTGTTTGTTCAGTCATTATTACCGTCGTTGCGATGGTGTGGCAGGGCAATGTGGTTTTAGGCTTTGTTGTCGGTTCCTCACTCCTTGCAACACTCATTATCGGTACAATGGCAGGTACGGTAGTGCCTATTATTTTACACAGATTAAACGTGGACCCAGCTATTGCATCTGGGCCGCTGATTACAACATTAAATGATATTTTATCACTGCTGATCTATTTTGGAATTGCGACAGCATTCCTTCATACGCTTATGTAGCAAAAAGACTGTAAAACATGTCGTTTTACAGTCTTTTTTCAATAAAGATTGCATATAGCGCTTCCATCCTTTACATTTTAAGGAGAAGGTGGGAGAGATACATGAAGAAATGGGGATTCATGTTGATGTGCGTTCTTTTGCTTAGTGCATGTCAAAGGGAAGACGAGGGGAAAGACAGAAGGCTGGTGGCTGCAGAGCATATGCTTGAAGCCATCACCGAAGGAAATAAAAGAAAAATAGAGAACGTCTATGTCGAAGGGGCGGTCCCAAGCCCGAGTGACATTCTCAAATCGAAAAAGGAATGGGGCATTGAGTCGCTTTCCTATGAAGATTTTCAAATGGAAGAAGCCAGTATTCACGTCTTTCATGCGAATTATGAAGATGTAGAAACTGGAGAGAAAAAGGCACTTGCCTTTCGTGTAAAAGAAGATCCTGAAAGAGGCGGTGTGATTATTGACTTCGTAGGGATCGTTGAAGGGTCTGACGCTTCATCTAAATAAAAAGAATCGTTCAAAAGAGCGATTCTTTTTTGTTTATCGATTTTTATACCGAAAGTGTGCATTGATCTGTCCTTCCAACATTTTTTTCTTAAATTGCCCGCTTTTTAATGCTTGTTCTTTTTTCTTCATGTCTTTTAAAATTTCTGCTGTCTGCACACCATCTTCCCGTTTATTGGCGATATCCATTAAACGTTCTACATCAGAAAAAGAATATTTCCGCGTGCCTCTTGTTGAGCGCTGGGGGTAGATGAGTTTACGTTCCTCGTAATATCGGATTTGCCTGACGGAAAGTCCTGTTAATTCGCTGACAATCCCGATTGAAATGACTTTTTTATCTTTATAAGATACATCTTCCTGCGTCATATACTCACCCCTGCAAGTCTTTTTTTCATATTATATAGAACGGAAAGTAAAAAAACCTAACGTTTGTTAGAAAATATAACACAAAAATGAAAAAAACGAAAAAAGTATGGCAGGAAACTTAACAGTGAGCGTGCAATCCATCTTACAAGTAAATATGATAATGAGGAGAAGAATGAGGAGGAGGAGCACATGATGGAGAAAACACAAATCATCCGTATGGCAAAAGAAATCATCGCATTAGATGTGAAGAGGGACGAATTGCTGGAGCAGTTCATGCAGGCTGCGGGTCAGAATGCACATGCTCTTCTAAGAGCCGTACAAAATGATTTGTATAAAAAGTCTTCATAAGCACCCGATCCATTTCCATTGATAGGAGGGGAGATGTCGTGCGGCGTATATTAAAAGAAGCGTTAGCAAAAGAAAGGCATTATTATACGAAGCAGCTTTGCTCACTCGGGGAGTATAGCCCTGATATGACAAAGAACATGACAATTAGTGACTTAAAAAAAGAGTATCATTTCTTTTTCAACAAAACAGACCGTTATCTGTAAAAAATCCCTTAAAATGTGCGTGTGTCACATGAAGGGTTCTTTTTTTGCGTGTTAAATATTATAGCAATATTGAATTTTGTAGAAATTTGACGAATGAATTGCAAGAAAATAAAGAGTCTTTACAGATTATGTTAAAACTTGTCGCAATTTGATGGTTTGCTGAAAAAGCTTTTTTTCGAGATGATTGTGAAAAATAAGAAGGATTTTAAAAGTTTATATCGAAAACTTATACATAACACGAATGGAGTCACTTATGTGGTTGAAAGGGTTTTCAAAAACGTACTTCTATTTTTTACGAAAGGCTCCAACTGCACCGCAAGAAAGCCTTGAAGTTAAAAAAATATTATAAGAGGTAGATATGTGATGAGACTATCGTTTAATGAAGAAGAAGTAGAACGTTCAATGACGCTTTACAAGGTTTTTGCAAGAGCATTTAAAAGCGTATCCGAACACAGTATTAGAGACAGCAAGGAGCATGGATTTAATCCAACTGAGTTTGCCGTTCTTGAATTGCTGTATACGAGAGGTGCTCAAAAGCTTCAGCAAATCGGCTCAAGACTTCTGCTTGTCAGCGGGAATGTGACGTATGTAATTGACAAGCTAGAACGCAATGGTTTCATTGAAAGAGAACAAGACCCTAAGGATAAACGGTCGGTTTATGCCCATTTAACGGAAAAAGGGCGCAGTTATCTCGATAAGATTTACCCGATCCATTCGCTTCGAATTGCGCGGGCATTTTCTGGCCTCTCGCGTGAAGAACAGGAGCAGTTGATTAGTCTGCTGAAAAAAGCAGGTATTCACAGTCAGCATTTGTTATTTAGATAAAAGGAAAAGATGCCCTGGCAGGCACCTTTCAGATGATTGACAAAGGGCTAAGCCCTTTGTCTTCTTTTTTATGTGTCCAGCTGATGTGCAGGGTAGGCGATAAATTTTTCAATATCGCTTGCTGGAAGCGGCTTGGCATAATAAAAGCCTTGTAAGTCGTCACAGCCCTGCGTAGATAAAAGCTGCGCTTGTGCAAAGGTTTCAACACCTTCTGCAATGACATCTAGAGATAGCTGGTGCCCCATTGCAATAATAGCCCCTGTGATTTGCTCAGACTTTGAATCGCTCAAAATATCCTCGATAAATGATTTATCAATTTTCAGGCGGTGAATCGGCAAATCCTTCAAATAGCTTAAAGAGCTGTGGCCTGTACCAAAATCATCAATACTAATGCGAACGCCAAGCTGCTTCAAAGACGTTAGGACCTGTTTTGACTGCTTGATGTTGTCCATTGTCATACTTTCTGTCACTTCAAGCTCAAGCAGTGACGGTTTAAGGTCATATTTTTTCAGCGTCAGCTTGATCAAATCAATTAAGTCTTCGGAGTTGAACTGTTTAGCAGATAAATTCACCGCTACAGGAATCTTCAATTCGTTGTCATACCATATTTTTGCCTGCTTACATGCGGTATCAATGACCCATCTCCCAATATCAATGATAAGGCCAGATTCCTCAGCTAGTTCAATGAAAGCCTCAGGTGATTTTAGAGAGCCGTCTGGCGCTTTCATTCTTAAAAGGGCTTCAACCCCTGTCATTTGTCTTGTTTTGGCACTCACTTGCGGCTGATAATGAAGCACAAACTGCTCTCTTTGAATGGCATCTCTTAACTCGAGTTCCCGATTTAATCTGTCCTCACTAGATCTTTCCATTGATTCAGTGAAAAATTCATAGCGGCTTTGTTTATTCTTTTTCGATAAGTACATCGCCATATCGGCTTTTCTCATGAGTTCCATGCCATCTTTGCCATTTTGCGGAGAGATGGCGATTCCGATACTAATGGATGTAATGAGCTGATGGTTTTGGATGAAAAAAGGACGTTCAAATTGGCGGATGATATTTTTCGAAAGCTGTTCAATTTGATACGTATCCCCCTTCATGTGAGTGAAAATCATTAAAAATTCATCCCCGCCAAGTCTTGCAATAAAGCCATTGTCCGGTAAACATTGTGTGAGTCTGTTTGCGGCGGCTTTCAAAAGCAGGTCCCCTATGTTATGACCGAGTGCATCATTAATAATTTTAAACCGATTTAAATCAAGAAATAGAACAGCCGTTGAGGTTCTTGTCTCTTCTTGAGCGGATAGAACATCATTTAAATAATTGATCCCGTGACGGCGGTTAGGCAGTTCAGTTAACGCATCATAATGTGCCATCACATGAATTTCTTTTTCAGCAATCCGCTGCTGCGTTAAATCCTTTAAAACAAGATAAATGCTGTCAAGCGTATTGTTAACGTGTACAGGTATGTAAGTGACATGAAAATAATAAAAACGATCTGCTGCTTTCAATTCTGCTTCGCGTGTAATGGCCTTTTTTGACTGGCGAATAAAATCTTCCCACATCTCAGTCGGCATCACGTATTGACTCACATCATCGCCAATCCAAGAATTGCATATCTTTAAAATTTGTTTGCCTGAGTCATTAGCAGATAGTACTTTTCGATCGACAGATAACACAATAATGCCATCTATATTGTGTTTGATGAGCGATTGAAACCGCTGCTCATTTTCCTTTAGCTTATCTGATTGAGTCATGATTCGGTGATCAATATAAGCGCCAAAAATCATGAGCGTTTGGACGATAAGTGTCATCAAACCGATGAAAATGGACAGGCTGAATGGTGACATTTCAAGAGAACCACCAGCAGCGATCTGACCCTCTGAATGAAAAAACATCGTCGATGCCGCCATGCCGGTATAATGCATGCCCGCAATGGCAACGCCCATCATGAGTGCACCAGCTATTTTTAACAGCTGATCCTCCCGTTTTCTTCCATATTTATGAAGCCGAAAAAAAAGATTTAATGAAAAGAATGAAGCGAGCGCAGCAATAAAAAACGAAAGGAAAAAGAGAAATGGATCATAGCTGATGGTAACATTGGCCATTGATTCCATTCCGAGATAATGCATGCTGCAAATAGCCGAACCCATCGTGATTGAACTTATGAGCAGTCTTCTTGTGGAGAGCAGCCGCTGAATACATATTGAAAAAGCGATTAAAGAGCCGATAAAAGAGGCTAAAATCGATAAAATGAGTAAGGGCGTTTCATAGGTGATGCCAGATCGCATGTGGAAGGCCATCATGCCGATAAAATGCATCGACCATATTCCCATTCCCATGATCATCGAACCAATGATCAGCCATACTTTTTTCTTTGCACCGCTTGACTGAATCATTCGCCCCGCTAATTGAAGAGCTGAGTAGGAGGCGACAGCGGCGACAGCGACTGACAGACAGACAAGCCATCCGTTGTAGCTTCCAGTTAAATGTGTCATGTAAGAAAACCTCCTGTATCTAAAAACAGACATATACTTCATATATCGGATCGGATGGTCACTGTGTTCACTTTTCCTTCACTTAAAAAGGACAATCAGTATTTTTTCCCCTCATTTTTTATAGTAAAATCAAATTTAATGTAAAAAAACAATGAAAAGTGAATCGTTTTCTAGGTTTGCTTCGTTTAATAGGTGGCACGGTTTTATCAGCGGTATAGCCTGTCAAACTGATTATGTGTGAAAGGGATTGATAAACATCGAAGATTTTATTATTTCTTTAGCTGATGCCTTTAAAAATTTGTCATACTTTGGCATCTTCCTTGCATTATGCATTGAGTTTGTTCCTGCTGAAGTGGTTTTGCCTCTTGCGGGCTACTGGGTCTCAAAAGGGGACATGACCTTCATCGGTGTTGTGGCTGCCGGTTCCATTGGCGGTGTCGTTGGCCCCTTGACTTTGTACTGGTTAGGACGTTACGGCGGCAGACCCTTTTTAAATAAATATGGGAAGTACTTTTTTGTAAAACCTGAGTCACTTGATAAATCGGATGCTTTTTTTGAAAAGCATGGCGGATTTGTTGCGTTTAGCGGCCGGTTTATTCCAGGCGTCAGAACCCTTATTTCTATCCCGTGCGGTATTGCGAAAATGAATGTGTGGACGTTTTGCCTGTATACGTTTTTGGCCATTACGCCGATTACATGTGTGTACGTGTATCTTGGTTTGATGCTCGGGGAGAACTGGAAAGAGGTTGGGGCGATATTGGATCAATATCTGCTGCCGATTGGAATCGGTGTTGTCGTATTGTTTGTTCTTTACGTGTGGCTAAAACGAAGAAAACGAAATACAGAAACGCCAACTGCTTAATCACGAGATGGAGATAAGAGTCACCAGTTGACAATCCAGTGTCTGTTGATTAAGATATAAGTAATCTAAATATTCTTAATCCCACCAAAGGGGAGTAGCGTCCGGTATCAACTGGAAACAAAGTCGTCATTACATGGAATGATATTCCATCGGCTTTGTTGGCATGATTACATATCACATGTCTAGCAAGACCTTTGCCATTACAGGCAAAGGTCTTTTTTGCATTCATAAGCCTTTGTCTGTTGTGGGACAATAGATAAAAACAAGGAGGAATGATGATGGATGCAGCAATTATTTTAGAGTACGGGTGGGTTCTTCTCGTATTGATTGGATTAGAAGGGATTTTAGCAGCTGATAATGCGCTAGTCATGGCTGTGATGGTCAAACACCTTCCAGAAAAGCAAAGAAAAAAGGCGTTGTTTTACGGACTTGCGGGAGCGTTTGTCATGCGATTTGGTTCCCTGTTTCTGATTTCGTTTTTAGTGGATGTGTGGCAAGTTCAAGCCATTGGCGCAATTTATCTTCTTTATATTTCCATTCATCATATTTTAAAATCGCACGTATTTAAGAAAAAGGATACAGATACAAATATGAAACAAAGCGGCTTCTGGGCAACAGTCGTGAAAGTCGAGCTGGCCGACATTGCTTTTGCAGTAGACTCCATTTTAGCAGCCGTTGCTTTAGCTGTGACACTGCCGAAAACAGGTCTCCCGCAAATTGGCGGACTTGATGGCGGTCAATTTATCGTCATTCTTTTAGGCGGTATTATCGGTTTGATTATCATGAGATTTGCCGCAACTGTATTTGTGAAACTGCTCAAAACAAGACCAAGCCTAGAAACTGCCGCATTTGTCATTGTCGGATGGGTTGGCGTGAAGCTGACGCTCTATACACTTTCTCATCCAGCCATTGGTGTCGTGTCCTCTCATTTCATCCATTCAACATTATGGAAAATCATTTTCTGGACGGTCCTTCTCGCGATTGCAGCTTTTGGCTGGTTTTTATCAAGTCCATCAAGAAAAGATGGTCAACAAAACGAGGAAAAACAAGAGGTGAGGCTGGAAGAGTAGGTTTTTTGAAAGAAATATCATTTCATTTTCATAACACATATATTACAAAAAAGGGGGAGATACCCCCTTATTTCTTTGCTTTTAAACGAAACGTTGTAAAGTAGATAAAGAAATACATGTCATAATTGAGTAACAGGAAATGAATTCCTCATTTCTTCCTTTGCGCTTCCCTCATAAATTAGCTATCATAAATGAGTAATATAGGGAGAACTGAGGTGAAACCATTGCTTAGCCTTTTGTTTAAAAAAGGAAAGAAAAAGCAAACATTAGAGCAGTCGGCTATCAATATCCAACAGGGAGATACCGAACTGCAAAATGCATTAATAGAGCAATACAAACCATTTGTCGCTAAGACGGTTTCATCCGTTTGTAAACGATATATAGATGAAAAAGATGATGAATTCAGCGTAGGCTTAATTGCCTTTAATGAAGCGATAGAAAAATATTCTGCCGAAAAAGGGAACTCACTCCTTGCTTTTGCGGAGTTAATTATTAAAAGAAAAGTGATCGACTATATTCGAAAAGAAGCAAGAAATGCACCAACGGTTCAAATGGACCTTCAAGAAAGTGAGAATGGGGAATACTCTCAAAGTATGATTGAAGCAGAGCTTTCTGCAAATGAATATAGGCGTTTAATTGAACAAGAACATAGAAGAGAAGAGATTGAACATTTTAAAGAACGATTGAAAGTATATGGCCTTACATTTCAAGAGCTGCTTGAGCATTCGCCAAAGCATGCAGATGCAAGGCAAAATGCCATTAAAGTGGCTTATACACTCGTTGAGAACGACGAGTTGAGAACCATTTTGTTTCAGAAAAAACAATTACCCGTCAAACAGCTGGAAAAGCTCGTGGAAGTCAGCCGCAAAACGATTGAGAGAAATAGAAAATATATCATTGCGATGGCGATCATTATGACAGGTGATTATGTGTATTTGAAAGATTACCTTAAAGGGGTGCTTAATTCATGAGAAGAGGCATTATAGTAGAGAAAAACAAAAAATATGTCACACTGCTGACCCCTGATGGACAATTTCTGCGGACGAAGTATGAACAGCAAGACTATGAAATCGGTCAAGAGGTGACATTTCCGAATGAATCACGTCTCGAAAGAAAAAGAGCCGGTTTCTTTGACCTGCTCCGTTTACGTCCATTAAATGCAGGAATTCTATCAATTGCAGCGATTATTGTCGTGATCTTCACTATGATGCCATCTTTCTCAAGTCAAAAAGCTTATGCATATATGACGATTGACATTAACCCAAGCTTTGAGCTGAAACTCGATCACCATTATCAAGTGATCGGTGTGACTCCGCTGAATAAAGATGCGAAGCAAGTGCTGGCCAGTATGGAAAATTTAGAAAAAGCCGACATGAGTAAAGTTGTGCAGAAAATTATAGATGATTGTGATAAAAAAGGATACGTCAACCATTCTAAACCGATCTATATTTCCACTGTTTATGAAAACAAGCAGGATCATACATATAAAACAAACGTAAAAAGTAAAATTAGCACCATCTCGGGGGAATACCAAAAGCGCAATTATAAGCTGGAAACGGTAGAAGGTGACCTGGAAACAAGAGAAAAAGCACAAAAAGCAGGTATGTCTACAGGTACATATATTCGAAATCAAGAAATGCAAGACAATGAACAAGAGGACGTTAAGAAAGATGAGAACACAGCAGATGATGATGAGGCTGTCAAAGAAGACGAACCTGGCCATGCTGATGAAGATCAAGCAGATCAAGATAAAAAAGAAGACATAAAGTCAGACGTTAGCGATGAGATCCAGTCAGATCAAAAGGCTCTTGAAGGCGACGACAAAGAGCAGACAGAAGTAGAGAGGGAAGAGCAAGGGTCTGTTCAAAAACCTCACCAAACAAGTCCAAATGATGAAAACAAGGTTAAAAAGGAAAAGGAAGAAAAAGGCCGCCCTTTTGAAAAAGACAAAGAGCAAAAAAAAAATCACTCGACTGATTCTGATGAAAAAAAGCAACCGAACGGCACATCACGTGATGATACAGAAAAACACGTAAAAAAAAACAACAGCGGTCAGAAGCGTCCATACGGTGAACGTAAAAGCGATGACGTCAAACAACAAGAAAAAAATACAACGCCCTCTTACCGTGAGAACCGAGATGAGCCCACATACGAACAATAAAAAACGCCAGAATAGATCCGGCGTATTTCACCATGTCTTTATTTAGTTGAATTGCCCATTTGAGATTGAGCCTGCTGGACGAGTCTTTTTGTTATTTCGCCGCCAACAGAACCGTTTGCACGTGCGACTGTATCTGAACCGAGATTCACGCCAAATTCTTGAGCGATCTCGTATTTAAATTGATCTAAAGCTTGTTCTACTCCAGGAACAAGAAGTTGATTTCGATTTGCCATGTTGTTTTCCTCCTTTCACCTCATGTTTGTTATGCCTTCTTATTTTGAAAAAAACGGCTGGCAATTATGCTGGCAATTGCTGCACAAAAAAAGCCGAGGTGATCTAGAGGTCACCTCGGCTTTCATTTAAGCCTTTTTCAGCTGAAGCGTATTAAACATCATTTCTTGCGCTGTGCTCTGCAAGTGAGAAGTGAAGACAGAGAAGACGGTAGAACTGATAATACCTTTAATTAATTGCCACTGATTCTTCGTCAATTCTGTAAACTCTTCACGGAGCTTGTCTGTCTGTTCTTCTGTCATTTCTCGTAAATTCGTTTCCTTTAATGGGAAATGTGTATGGTGATAAATAAAATCAAGGACGTGCGCATATGCTTCATAAAAACGGATAGGGCTGATAATATCATCCGATCGATCTGTGATCGTATTAAATAAGGCAGATAAGATCATGCGAATGGTATCAAAGTCAAAAACTGATTTTAAATCCCTGACAATTAATAAAATAACGACCTGATCAATGGAGTACTTCTTGCCAAGCTCTGGATGGCCGATCATATCTTTAATATCGCGCTTGATCCAGTTCTGAATGGCTGTCGATTTAAGAGAAGTGAGCTCACACAGGTTGCCAAGCTCAACAATTTCATTCGTTGAAAGTCCGTGCTCTGCTTTTTGCTTCCGCCGTTCGAGCTTCTCAAAAAACGGAGGGATTTTTAATTCATCATATTCATGATCCTTGTCGTTTTTTACAGATAAATTCAAAAGCTGAAGCGGAGTCAGATCTCCCTCTCCTTTTAGAGAATACAGAAGTCTCGTCATGTCAATTCTCGTTAATTTAAAAGTCACCATGTTCCACCTCATTTGTACGTCAAAAACGTGATTATTGATCTAATTCAACATCATAATCTCTTTTTGTTGAAAATGCAAAATAAACTAAAACAAGGGCAGAACGTCACAATTTGTTCACTTTTCAACAATCGCAAGTAGCGTAATTATTGAAGTGACGGGGGTTAAGTCATTATGATAAACATAGAAAACGATTCCTTTTCCCTTGCAATTTGAGACGTTTATTTTTATAATTTTATTAATAAGTTCAAATGAACTTAATATGACAGCGGAGGTTATGTATGGGTAAAAGAATATTTCTGTTTATATTAACGAACATTCTTGTTATCACTACGATTGGTATTGTTCTATCGGTTATTAGTGCAGCAACTGGTGTTGGTTCTTATATAGGAGCAGACGGAAGACTTAATATCATGTATCTTCTTGTATTCAGTGCAGTTGTCGGTTTTGTCGGCTCATTTATGTCACTTGCGATGTCACGCTGGATGGCAAAAATGATGATGGGTGTGCGTGTGTTAAACCCAGAAAAGGATTCATTAACTTATGATGAGCAGCAGCTTGTTGACCGCGTGCACAGATTATCAAGAGCAGCAGGCCTTTCTAAAATGCCTGAGGTTGGTATTTATCAATCATCTGAAGTAAATGCTTTTGCGACAGGTCCTTCTAAGAGAAGATCACTTGTTGCTGTATCAACTGGATTGCTGCATGAAATGGATGATGCAGCGGTTGAAGGTGTTATCGCACACGAAGTCGCTCACGTTGCAAACGGTGACATGGTCACAATGACGTTACTGCAAGGAATTGTCAACACGTTTGTTGTCTTCCTTTCAAGAATTGCGGCATGGATCGCAAGTCGATTCGTTTCACGTGAAGAGCTTGTGCCGGTTGTTCATTTTATCGCTGTGATCGTCTTCCAAATCATTTTCTCTATCTTAGGAAGCCTTGTCGTGTTTGCATACTCTAGACATCGTGAATTCCATGCAGACCGCGGCGGTGCGGACCTTGCAGGGAAAGATAAAATGATTCATGCGCTTCGCTCACTTGAGGCGTATACGTCAAGAATCAAAGATGATGACCAAACAGCTGTTGCTACACTAAAAATCAGTGGTAAAAGAAAAGCTTCACTTTTCTCAACACACCCTGATTTAAACGAAAGAATCAGAAGATTAGAAGCAAAATAAGAAAGATCAAAAGACATTCTTTGACAGGATGTCTTTTTTCTTTTTGATGAAAAAGAAAATAAAGCATAAAATATCTTTAAAATCATGTTTCTTTTCATTAAAATGATAAAGTATTCGAAAAGAAAGATAAAAGAAGGAATAACAATGAATCCAATAAAAAAACTAATTGACCGGCTGTCGGCTTTCCAGCTGATCGCCCTTTACTATTTTCTCGCTGTGACTGTGTCGTTTATTCTGCTTAGTCTGCCAGTGGCTCATCAAGACGGGGTAAAGTGGACATTTATTGATGCACTCTTTACAGCTGTGAGTGCTGTCAGTGTCACAGGATTGACCGTTGTCGATACCTCACAAACATTTAGTGTGACTGGGATGTGGATCCTTGCATTTGTTTTGCAAATCGGGGGCATCGGCATTATGACCCTTGGCACCTTCGTATGGCTGGTTATGCGAAAAAGGATCGGGATTAAAGAAAGAAAACTTATTATGGCAGACCAAAACCAAAGCAATTTATCAGGAATTGTAAAACTAATGAAGCAGGTCTTATATTTAATTTTGCTGATAGAGTTTGTAGGCGGTCTGATTTTAAGTATGTATTTTCTAAAGTATTACGACGTGGAAGGAGCCTTCTTACATGGCTTCTTCTCAAGCATTAGTGCGACAACCAATGGAGGCTTTGATATTACAGGGAATTCGTTAATTCCTTATAAGGATGACTATTTCGTACAATTTATTACGATGCTGCTCATCATTTTTGGCGCCATCGGCTTTCCGGTACTGGTCGAAGTAAAGGATTATTTAATCAATCAGGACCGAAAGCATGCATCGTTTTCCCTGTTTACGAAAATTACAACGATTACGTTTGGGGGACTTGTCGTTGTCGGGGCCATTGGAATGTATGCACTGGAGGCTCGTTTTACCTTTCTAGGAAAGAGCTGGCATGAGATTTTGTTTTATTCTTTGTTTCAATCAACGGCAACAAGAAGTGGTGGACTGACCACGTTAGATATTACACAGCTGACAGAACCGACGCTGTTATTTCTCTGTATGCTCATGTTTATCGGAGCCTCTCCAAGCTCGGTTGGGGGCGGGATTCGGACAACCACATTTGCCCTTAATTTACTTGCCTTGTTTCATTTTGCACGAGGAAATAAGTCCATTAAAATCTTTAAAAGAGAGCTTCACCAAGCGGATATTAATAAATCTCTTATGGTGACGATGATGGCCTTTATTTTAGTGTTTGGCGCCACGTTTCTGTTAAGTTTATCAGAGCATAATACGCTTCTTGAAAATTTATTTGAAGTTTGTTCTGCCTTCGGAACAACTGGGCTGTCGCTCGGCATTACTTCTGATCTGACTGTATTTGGAAAGTGTATTATTATGGTGGTCATGTTTATTGGACGGATTGGAATTCCAAGCTTTTTATATTTAATTGGCCGGAGAGAAAGTGAAGCCAATTATCATTATCCGAAAGAGCGTGTGATCATCGGCTAGCCAGCATTCCTACTGAATGCTGGTTTTTTATTTCCATTATATAACTGGCTAAATTGCGCGTGATGTTCGCAATCTATAGATAAGAGGTGAACG
Organism: Bacillus xiamenensis; assembly: GCF_001857925.1. Classification (NCBI taxonomy): domain Bacteria; kingdom Bacillati; phylum Bacillota; class Bacilli; order Caryophanales; family Bacillaceae; genus Bacillus; species Bacillus xiamenensis. The sequence goes on along the minus strand of NZ_CP017786.1, from coordinate 376,003 downwards.
AGACGTGCTGGATGTGTTATGGAAAGCGATTGTTATGCTGCTAGTTGGAACCTTGCTGCTAAGAATAGCAGGGCCGAAATCCATTAGTCAATTGACGGTACAACAAACCGTTATTATGATTTCGATTGGGTCGATTATTATCCAACCCTTCATAGAACATAATTTACTTGAGACCATCTATGCAGCCGCCATTTTTATTGTGGCACTTGTGGTCATGGAAAAGTTGTCAATCCAATTTGATTTCTTTGAAAAATTGGTTTCAGGGAAGTCTGTGGTGATATTACAGGATGGAGAAATGCTTGATCACAAGCTGAAAAAAACGCGGCTTACAAGGGATCAATTCAAAATGCGCTTAAAGCAGCAGGGCATCACAGATATCTGCAGTCTCAAAAAAGCCACGCTAGAAGCTAATGGGCAAATCGGCTATGAATTAAAACCTGAAGAAAAACCAGTAACAGTCAGGGAAATGAAAGAGATGTTTGACCAATTAAAAGAAGAATTAAACATGCCAAAAAAGGACTGATTTCAGATGAAAAGAAAAGCAGCGAAAAATGAAGCACTAACAAATAATATGACGCCTACAGAAAGCATGGCGCATGATCAAGGCCAAACCCAATATGACGAGCAATCAAAAGATCGTCAGGCGAACCGAAATTCTCACCAAGGGAAACAAGGGGGAGCATCTCGTGACTAAAAAGCATGTGAAAAGCAAGGATATGAAAGATCATAAAAAACCGATGAACCCAGATATTTTAGAAGAAGAATTTGGCAGCGAGCTGGGAGATGTAAACAGCAGCAAATGGATCGAGACCCTTATGAAGCCTAAAAAAGATGCGGAATGTCATACTGAACAACAGAACAAGGAATAGAAAAAAACGCTCCTCATAGGGATCAGCGTGTAGACAAACGCTCGCATTCTTTGTCAGTCCTGCGGGTCGGTGCTCGTCCTTCCTAGACTTCAAAGGTTTTCATGTCACGCTGAAAAAAAGACAAAGGGCTCAAATAAAGTTCATTTTAGCCCTTTGTCAACAATCTGAACGCTCCTCATAGGGATCGTTTTTTTCTATTTGATATAGCTGTTTTGTCTGCCAGTGACCGTTCGCATCAGGTTGGTCATTTTGAGCTCGATGACTGGCTGTGCAACAGTTTTAACAAATGTACTAGACAGGGTAAAGGTTAAGAGGATCGTCAGCAGCAAGAGCAGCAATACACTTGCCGTATTGAGCGCCCAATCATCAAACCAAGTCGTTCTTAAAAGCTTAATCGCAAAGCCATGTAATAAATAGACATATAACGTTCTCGTGCCCCATTTCGTAAAGAAGAACCGGCGTGTTGGGACTAGCGCAAAGAAACTAAAGGTAGCAGCAAATGCAAGTAAATACCATGCCATTCGTTTCATAGCTGCAACGAGTCCTTCATCTCCAAGGGAAGAGTACGACTGGGACCCAAATAAGAAGGAATAATCGAATTCATAAAAATAGCAAAACATGAACACGGCCATCAGCACAAGAAGTGCGGTCACTTTTCCTTGACTTGTTCGAATGAATTCAAAGTGCTGTCTCTTTAAATAAAAGCCCGCCAAAAACATAGGCAAAAAGACAAGCGTACGCGATAAGCTAAGTGTATTGCTTATGCTGTCCACGTAACCAGCAAGTATGGCAATTGATAAACTGACGATCATCGCCCAGTGGAACGGCAGCTTTGAAAAAGGAATGAGCAGCAAATTCCAAAAAAATAAGCTAATTAAAAACCATAAAGACCATTGTGGATCCATCGGATTTAAGTTAGACATGCTTTGATCCTGTAAGAAATAATAATACACAGAATAGATGACCTGGAAAATCAAATAGGGGATGATCAGCTTAACGGCAACTTTTTTCATAAAACCTGGTTTTCTAAAGCCTTTTGCAAAGAAGCCGGAAACCAATATAAAAGCCGGCATATGGAATGTATAAATAAACTTGTATAAGTAGAGCATCCAATCATTATCATGAATGAATGACCGTAACAAATGACCAAAAACAACTAGAAAAATCAGAAGAAATTTCGCATTATCAAAATAACTATCTCGTGAGGATGCCATAACATCACCTTTCCTGCTTCGTTTCAAACATAAACGTTCTATGTGCACTATTCCCTCATTTGCCCCATTTTAAAATACATTTCGGCTCCTTTCTCTATTTGATGTGAAATTGTAGAACGGTTGTAAAAGAAGCGTAAGAAAAGAGAATCATGATACAATCGTGTCATCCAAATGAAACAAACTGAACAAACCTCGTGTAAAAAGTTATCTTTTTTTATGAGTCGAATGAAGGAACAATGAAAATATTGTAGAAATATTGTAGAGGAATGAGGCTGGAAAAGGAGTGTAAGAGAATGACTGAAACGCTCGATGGCAAACAAGTAGCTGCCGCAGAAGATATCAGAAAATTAGAAAAAGAGAACGAATATTTACGAAATGAATTAATGCAGCAGAAGATGCTGTTAAATAAGACGTTAGATGCCATTTTTATATTTGATCAGCACCTCAACATTATCCAAGCCAACGAAGCGACGTGCAGGCTTGTACAGACACCGAAAGAAGACCTCCTCAACAAATCCGTTCTAGATTTCTTATACGGCATCCCCAAAAACAAAATTGAATGCTCACTTGAGATTTTTTTTCGAAAAGGAACATTAAAACGAGAGATCTCCATTCAGCTTGAAAATGGAGAGACAAAATATATTGAATTTATGGCAGAGCATGATGCAGTAAATCAACAATATTTTGTGGTCATGCGTGATATTTCTTCAAAGAAAATATTAGAGCGAGAACGTTCAATGAATGAGCAGTTGTTCAAAGATTTGTTTGATCGAGCGATTGATGGTATGGTCATTTTTGATCAAGATGGCTGTATGATTGACGCCAATCACTCCTTTTGTCAGAGCTTTGAACTTCAAAAGACAGATTTAACAGACCGCTATTTAAATGAATTTGTTGAACAAGAGAATCTTCCAGCCCTGCATCAGCTGTTAACGTCACTGAAAGAAACGGGGAAAGCAAAGGGAGAGCTGCCTGTTACCCTTCAATCTGGGAGGCATAAATTATTTGAACTGACCATTACATCAAATGTGATGAGCGGTTTTTATATGTCCATCATGCGTGATATTACAGAAAAACGATTAATGGAAGAAAAGCTGCTAAAAAGTGAAGAACGTTTTAGAGAAATATTCGAAAATGCGATGGATGCGATCATCATCTGGGCGGATGATGGAGAAATTGTAAGGGCCAATGAATCAGCCTGCCGAATCTTTGAATTACCAATGCATCAGCTGATTGGCAAGAATCTCATCGACTTTCTAGTCAAATCTGATAGAAGATACCGGCCTACAAGAAGGCGATATATGAGGAATCTTGAGATAAGAGAAGAACTCCTTTTTAGAATGGCGAATGGCCAATTTAAAGAGCTTGAATTCACTTCAAAGCATGCGGTATTAGAAGGACAGCACTTAACCATTTTACGTAATGTCAGTGACAGAAAACGAATGGAAGAAGAGTTGCGAGAAAGTGAGCTCAAATTCCGTAAAGTATTTAATGGCTCAATGGATGGCATTGTTCTTTTCGATAATCAATACCGAATTATTGATGTGAACCCTTCTGCAAGCGAACTGCTTGGACTACATGATGATCATTTAACGGAAATGAATCTTTTTCATATCCTTGCGCCCTATCAAATTGAGAATTTGGCACAGCCAGCTCAGGCGATGTCGTTAGATGAGATGGACAATGAAGTGCCATTTGTGCTGAACCATCCAGATCAGCGCATCTTGGAATTTTCCTTTAAACGTAATATTATTCATAATATGAATTTGGCGATCTTTAGAGATGTGACCGAACGCAAGGAATTAGAAGATCGGGTGAGGAAATCAGATACGCTTCATGTGGTCGGAGAGCTTGCTGCTGGAATTGCGCATGAAATTAGAAATCCAATGACGGCTTTAAAAGGCTTCATTCAGCTCTTGAAAGGGAACATTGAAGGTGAGTATTCGCTCTATTTCAATGTCATCACATCAGAGCTAAAAAGAATCGAATCGATCATTACAGAATTTTTAATTTTGGCGAAGCCGCAAGCCATCGTGTATGAAGAAAAAGATGTGGTGCAAATTGTAAAAGACACGATGGATCTTCTTCACGCACAGGCCAATCTTGGCAATGTGCAAATGCACCTGAATGTATTGGATGATATTCCGCTCATCTACTGTGAACAAAACCAATTAAAGCAGGTGTTTATTAACATTTTAAAAAATGCGATTGAAGTGATGCCTCGGAAAGGAAATGTATATGTGAGCATTAAGCGGAAGGGCGAGGAGCATATTGTCATCTCCCTTCGTGATGAAGGCTGCGGCATGGCAGAGGATAAACTAAAGCGTCTCGGAGAACCATTTTATACAACAAAGGAAAGAGGGACTGGACTTGGCTTAATGGTCAGTTATAAAATTATTGAAGAGCACCAAGGAACGATTGAAGTAGAAAGTGAAGAAGGCGTGGGGACAGTGTTCCATCTCACGCTTCCACTCAGGCAGCAGAAACAAGAAGGGGAGCTTTAATGTGTATTATACAGTCTATAGCGCACCAATCGGGGCATTATACATACTAGAGAAAGACGGTGTCATCATCGAAGTGATGTTTGATGATGAGCCGTTTTTGGCCAAAAAGCAGGCAGCGCATCTAAAAAAAGAGGATACGTCTGTATTACGAGAAGCAAAAAAACAGCTTGATGAGTATTTTAAAGGCGATCGTAAAGGATTCGATCTTCCTCTCAAACAAGCAGGCTCTCCATTTCAAGAGCAAGTGTGGGAGGCACTTTCCGCTATTCCGTATGGTGAATCAAAAAGCTATGCAGATATTGCAGAAGCGATCGGCAATCCAAAGGCAGTCAGAGCCATTGGACAAGCCAACAGGCGTAATGCCTTGCCTATTTTCATTCCGTGTCACCGGGTCATTGGAAAAGACCGGTCTCTAACGGGGTACGCAGGGACAAAGACGGAAATGAAAGCGGCCCTGCTAGAATTAGAAGGCATCCCATTTGTTCAAAAATAAACCGATTGACCTGTTCCAAATGTTTGGTGAGCGACATATCCTTTTATTAAGCTAAAAAAGTTGGTTGAGGGAAAAAGGAGGCCGCTGGCATGTTTTGGGGCAAAAAGAATAAAACGTACGCCGTCACATCACTATGTGTCAAAATGAACGTGTTGACAGAGGAACAGAAAAAAGACATATTAGCCAAAACGATTGGAACAAAAAAGCGCGATGCTCTTAAATGATAAGAACACGGCGCTTTTGTTATATCAGCGTGAAATGCTTTCAGAGAATAGCGCATCAATCTCTTCTGTATAGTTGGAAGTGATGATGCCTTTTTCTGTAATGATGCCTGAAATGAGATGGTGGGGAGTGACGTCAAAGGCCGGATTAAATACCTGAACATCAGGAGGCGCAATTTGGATACCGTTTAATTCCTTTACTTCCTGCGGGTCACGTTCTTCAATCGGAATATCTGCCCCGTCCAGTGTCGACACATCAAAGGTCGAAAGAGGTGCTGCCACAAAAAATGGAATTTGAAAGTGTTTAGCCAAAACAGCTAGACCTAGCGTTCCAATTTTATTTGCTGTATCACCATTTCTAGCGATTCGATCTGCCCCAACAATGACAGCAGAAATTTGTTTTTCTTTCATCGTATGGGCGGCCATGTTATCTGTGATGAGTGTCACATCTACACCGCCCTGCATCAATTCCCATGTCGTCAGGCGAGCGCCTTGAAGGACAGGGCGTGTTTCACATGCATAAATGTGAAGGTCGAGGTTTTTCTTTTTGGCTAAATAAAAGGGAGCAAGCGCTGTTCCGTACCGGCTCGTTGCAATGGAGCCTGCGTTACAAATGGTCATAATTCGATCACCAGATTTAAAGAGCTGGAGAGCATTTTGACCGATTTGACGGCATGTTTCTTCATCTTCGATTTGAATTTGAATGGCTTCATGGACAAGGTCTGTTTTGGCAGCATTCACCGAAGCAGCACGTTCAATACGCTGAAAAAGCCGTTCTAATGCCCAGGCGAGGTTCACAGCGGTTGGACGGGCACTGTTTAAATATTCTTTTAGACGGGCGACTTCTTGTTTAAACACATCAATGTCCTCTGTATCAATCTCTTGGGCACTAAGCGCCAGCCCAAATGCCGCTGTAATGCCTATAGCAGGTGCTCCGCGTACTTTTAACGTCACAATTGCATCATACACATCTTCTTTTGTATATAAATGCTCAAACACGGTTTCAGCCGGTAATTTTTGCTGATTCAAAATGTTGATACGGTTTTCTTCCCATTCGACGGAACGGGGAACTTCAAATTCTTTAGACAAAACTCGTCACTCCTTTACAGTTTGCTGGAATAATGCGACGAGGTCAGACGCTGTTTCCACTGCATGATATTGTTTGATGAATGTTTTTCCGAGCGTAATTGCTACTTTTTTCTGATGAAGCCTTCTCGAATGTGATGGAATTGCATCAAGATCAGCCGCATTAGCAAGACCGATGGTTCGGCGAACAAGCTCACAGCCGGCAAAGCCTGCCGCTTCTTTTAAAATACGCTCTAAGGTTGCTTCCAAAAAGCTGTCCGATACACTATACGCTTCAATGCTGTCTTCTTTCCAGGCTTTTGTGAATACTTCTTTGAATGTTGCCCACACATTGACGACATGGTCAAAAAGATGCTGCTGCATCTGTTCATTCTCATGAGATAAAGCATTTATGAAGAGATTGGCTATAAAGTGACCGATATCGAATCCAAATGGACCGTAAAAAGCGAATTCTGGATCAATGATTTTCGTTTCCGTTTCGTTTGCAAAAATACTTCCTGAATGAAGATCGCCATGAACCAGTGTTTCAGCCGATGTTAAGAAGATATGCTTTAGCTCTGCTGCTTTTGCTTGCAGTTCAAGGTCAGCCCACAGCGCTTTTGCCTCTTCTTTTAATTCCTCTTCGAAGTCATTTGTTTCACTATCAAAGAAAGGATCTGTGAAGACGAGTTTTTCTGTGATGTCACAGAGATCAGGGTTCGTAAACTGCTTCACGAATTGTTTTTTAATTTTAGGATTTGTGGCAAAGTCAGATGTGTAAAATAACGTTTTGCCTAAAAATTCACCGACATGATCTGATAAATACGGATAATGTTTTCCGGCAATTAGCCCTTTTCTGACGATTTCAAGGTGTGATAGATCCTCCATTGCTGTCACCGCAAGAGCTGTATCTGAATAATAGACTTCTGGTACAAGGTGCGGTACATATTCTGACTGCTTGATGAGTGCTGCACTTTCGATTCTTGCGCGGTCTAATGTGAGAGGCCAGCTTTCCCCAACGACCTTTGCATAGGGAAGAGCTTGCTTAATAATCAGCCCTTTTTCGCGTTTGTGATCAAAAATATGAAAGACGTAATTTAAATTCCCGTCACCGATTTCGGTACATGTCAAATGACTGCTTTCTTGGATTAATCCAAGTCTAATGGCCAGTGCGACTGCCGAACTCTCTGTTAATTCTTCATATGATGCCGTAAGTGTAACCAATTGCTTCCCCTCCAAATCATATAAAAAAGCCTCTTTCTCCTGAGAGAAAGAGGCTTGATCGCGTGTATGCTCGAAGCCTCTCTTATCTCTCAGCACATACGTCTGATGGAATTAGCACCGTGCCCTATAAGACAATTGTCTTGGCGCTGTACTTGCTGCGCCCCACTTCACAGTGGTATTAACGGTCGGTTGCTGTTGGGGTCAAAAGGCCAAATCCCTCGCCCAACTCTCGATAAGAGAAATCAATATGTAATTGTTTCATGTCTGCATGCATTTCTTAATTTAAGATATTATCAGAGCCACGCATCACATGTCAATCTTTTTTCAAAATTGCTTTACAATTCATAAAACAATCCATTACAGTGATTGTATTGTCACGTAACTTGAATAGAAGGTGAAGAAATGGAATTCCAGCAATCAGATGTATTGAAACAATTACCGAAACAGTTTTTTGCGTCGCTTGTTCAAAAAGTGCAGAAAAAAGTGAAGGAAGGGGCAGATGTCATTAATTTAGGCCAGGGAAATCCTGATCAGCCCACCCCGCCGCATATTGTAAAAGCGATGCAAGAAGCGGTAGCAAAGCCCGAAAATCATCAATATTCCTCATTTCGCGGAACGGCAAAACTAAAAAAGGCAGCCGCAGTTTTTTACGAAAGAGAATATGGCGTCTCACTTGATCCGAAGACGGAAATTGCCATCTTATTTGGGGGGAAAGCGGGACTAGTCGAGCTACCGCAATGCTTACTTAATCCAGGTGATACGCTGCTTGTCCCAGATCCAGGTTATCCTGATTACTGGTCGGGTGCCGTGCTTGCTGGAGCTCACATGGTGACCATGCCGCTTCTTGAAAAAAATAATTTTTTACCTGACTACAATCGACTGTCTGAGGATGATAAGAAAAAGGCAAAATTGATGTACTTAAATTACCCAAATAATCCTACTGGTGCGACTGCAAGCCGGACTTTTTTTGAGGAAACTGTTACGTTTGCGAATGAACACAAAATGTGTGTTGTGCATGATTTTGCTTATGGAGGCATTGGATTTGACGGCGAAAAGCCGATCAGCTTTCTGCAAATAGATGGGGCGAAAGAGACTGGCATTGAAATTTACACATTGTCCAAAACGTATAATATGGCCGGCTGGAGAGTCGGTTTTGCAGTAGGGAATGCCTCTGTCATCGAAGCCATTGAGCTTTATCAGGATCATCTGTTTGTGTCGCTGTTTAAAGCGACTCAAGATGCTGCGGCGGAAGCACTTTTAAGCGATCAAACGTGTGTACGGGTGCAAAATGACCGGTACGAAAAAAGGCGGAACACTTGGATTCATGCATGTAAAGAGATTGGATGGGACGTAAGCGCACCAAAGGGATCATTTTTTGCCTGGTTAAAGGTGCCTGAAGGGTATACATCTGAAACCTTTTCTGATGTATTATTAGAGAAAGCACATGTTGTCGTTGCGCCGGGAAATGGCTTTGGCGCTCACGGTGAAGGCTATGTCAGAGTCGGTCTTTTAACAAGTGAGGAGCGGTTAAAAGAAGCCGCTGAACGCATCGCTGCATTGCAGCTGTTTGAAAAAAAGCCATTGACAACGTAAAAAAATGGTGCGATAATTCAGGCAATATTTAAGAAAATTGAATATTCTTATCAAGAGTAGGCAGAGGGACTAGCCCAATGAAGCCCGGCAACCGACTTCCATGAAGCACGGTGCTAATTCTTGCAGCAAGCGCTGAGAGATAAGATTCGGATGAATGAGACGAAACCTCTTTAATGCGCTGACAAAGCACTTAAAGAGGTTTTTTTACTGACCATATACAGGACGCAATCGAAAGGGGATTCCTAGTGAGTGAATTACTGGCAACATACGTATTAACACATCGAGCGGATGAACAAATAGACCGAAAAGCGGAGCAGATCGCACTTGGATTAACGGTCGGATCATGGACGGACTTGCCGCAGCTCAAAAAGGAGCAGCTGAAGAAACATAAAGGCCGCGTGGTGAGCGTAAAGGAAAAGGCTGCCGCAGTTGATGGCTTGTATCAATCAGAGGTGACAATTGCTTATCCTGAGGCTAACTTTTCAGCTGATCTACCCGCCGTTTTAACGACGATTTTCGGAAAGCTTTCACTAGATGGGAAAGTAAAGCTTGTTGACATCGCATTTTCAGAAGGGTTTAAAAGAAGTCTGCCTGGACCGGCATTTGGAATTGAGGGGATACGAAAGAAGGTAAATGTGTTTGATCGACCGCTGTTGATGAGTATTTTTAAAGGCGTGATCGGCCGTGATATGGCGGATTTAAAAGAACAGCTCCGTTTACAGGCTTTAGGTGGTGTTGACTTCATCAAAGATGACGAGATTTTATTTGAAAGTCCATTAGCCCCCTTTGAAGACCGAATCAAAGAAGGAAAAAAGATATTAAAAGAAACATATGAACAGACAGGACATCGCACGCTGTACGCAGTTAATTTAACTGGCAGAACCTTTGACCTGAAAGATCGAGCAAGAAAGGCAGCTGAACTCGGAGCTGATGCGCTTTTATTCAACGTCTTTGCCTATGGACTTGATGTGATGCAAAGCTTAGCTGAGGACCCAGAGATTCCATTGCCGATCATGGCACATCCAGCAGTGAGCGGCGCATTTACATCTTCTCCTGATTATGGATTCTCGCATTCTCTTCTTTTAGGCAAATTAAATCGTTATGCTGGCGCTGATTTAAGTCTTTTTCCCTCTCCTTATGGGTCAGTTGCACTTCCGAAAAATGATGCCCATGGTATCTATGAAGCTTGCGTGAAAGAAGATGCGGTTCAAAAAACGTTCCCTGTCCCATCAGCAGGCATTCATCCTGGAATGGTTCCGGTATTGATCAAAGATTTTGGACGCGATCATGTGATTAACGCAGGTGGAGGAATTCACGGACATCCGCGGGGAGCCATCGGCGGCGGAAAGGCATTTCGCTCTATCATAGATGCGGTGATCAAAGAAGAATCCATCCAAGAACAAGCATCATCTTGCCAAGACTTAAAAGCAGCACTTGATCTTTGGGGAAGGGTAGCAGAATAAATGAAAAAACCAATTGTATGTTGTGATTTTGATGGAACGATTACGAAAAATGATAATATCATCCGCATCATGAAGCACTTTGCCCCAAGTGAATGGACGAAGCTGAAGGAGGGTGTTCTGTCAAAAGAGATCACGATTCAAGAAGGCGTCGGACAGATGTTTCAATTACTGACGAGTGATCAGAAGGATGCCATTCAGTCGTTTATTTTAGAAGATACAGAGATTCGGGAAGGATTCGAACAATTTGTCGATTATGTCAAAAAAGCAGACATTCCTTTTTATGTTTTAAGCGGCGGTATGGACTTTTTTGTCTATCCAATACTCGAAGGCATTGTAGATCAAGAGAAGATTTATTGCAATCATGCATCATTTAAAGAAGACCATATTCAAGTTGAATGGCCGCATGCCTGCGATTCAGAGTGTCACAATGGCTGTGGCTGCTGCAAACCTTCGATTATTCGAGAGCTGACGAAGGAAGATGACTTCATTATCATGATTGGAGATTCAGTCACTGACGTTGAGGCAGCAAAACATGCAGATCTCACGTTTGCGCGTGACTATTTACTGAATGAATGTAAAGAGCTTGGACTCGTGCATAAAGAGTATGAAACTTTCATTGATCTAAAAGCGCAATTTGTTCAAATAAAGGAAGTGAAGGAATGGGAGACGCAAAGAGTAAACGCTGGCAGGAGCTAGCAGACATCAAACGTGAACTGGCACAAAGAGACTGGTTTTACGGAACAAGCGGCAATCTATCGATTAAAGTGTCGGATGATCCAATCACGTTTTTGGTGACGGCAAGCGGCAAAGATAAACGAAAAGAAACAGACGAAGATTTTGTACTTGTGAATGCAGCAGGTCAGCCTGATGATCCGAATCAGCCGCTTAGACCTTCAGCTGAAACACTGCTTCATACATACGTGTATGAGCGGACGAAAGCAGGCTGCTGTCTTCATGTCCACACAATTGATAATAATGTCATGTCTGAGCTGTATGGGGATAAAGGAGACATTCGTTTTAAAGGCAACGAAATCATCAAAGCCCTTGGTTATTGGGAAGAGGATGCTGAAGTGGTTCTTCCCATTATTGAAAACCCAGCTCATATTCCGCATCTTGCAGAACAATTTGCAACGCACTTGACAGAAGGGGCGGAATCCGGTGCAGTCCTCATTCGTAATCATGGCATCACCGTTTGGGGGAAAACAGCATTTGAAGCAAAACGAGTCTTAGAGGCTTATGAATTTTTATTTAGCTATCATTTGAAATTAGCGCTTTATCAAAAGCAGCTGGTCAGATAAAAAGGAGGAAAAACATATGGCGACAATTTATATTCATAATGAAGAAAACACGTTACTTGAGAACGAACAAGAGGTAGCAGCGTATTTAGAACAACAAGGGGTCATTTATGAGCATTGGGATATTGAAAAATTACCAAATCGATTATCAGAAAAGTATGATTTAACAGATGATGAAAAAGAAGAAATTTTAACTGTTTTCCAAGAGGAAATTCAAAGTATATCTGAACGAAGAGGGTACAAAGCGCAGGATGTGATTTCATTATCAGATGCGACACCAAATCTTGATGAACTGCTCCAAAACTTTAAACGTGAGCACCATCATACAGATGACGAAGTAAGATTTATCGTGAGTGGTCATGGAATCTTTGCTATTCAAGGCAAAGATGGCATCTTTTTTGATGTAAGATTGAATCCAGGAGATTTAATTTCTGTGCCTCCGAATATTCGTCACTACTTTACACTTCAAGAAGATCGTAAAGTAGTCGCAGTTCGCATATTTGTCACAACTGAGGGCTGGGTACCGATTTACGAGGAAGAAACGGTTTAATAGAAGGAGCTGATCATTCGCACGGGCGGAAGATCAGCTTTTTTTAGGAAAAAAGACATAAAATGAGAGAGAAAATAGTTGATTTTGGTCTTCTGCATAGGATAAAATTCTGTTTAATCAATGTGTCAGTCCTGTCCAAATTTGAAGTTTACCCCCAGATATGATTGGGTAAAAGGTCTTTAGACTGTAAAAAATTAAATAAAATAAGCATATTTAATTTAATTTACAAATAAAGTATAATTTTGGTGTCGGATCATTTAGAGCGTAGACAGACGAATTCATTGCGGGAGCTGAGATCATGAATATTTATATACGGAAAGAACAGCTGTTGATGTCAATTGATGAAAAGAGAAAACAAATGGTAGAAGCGGCTCAAGTAGAAGGGTATACAGGTGAGACGACAATTAAATATAGTCAAGAACTGGACAACTTGATGAATGAGTATCAGCACCTTCTTTTTCATGAAAAACAGTCTGTTGCATCCTTTCATGACCTTGTGTCTCAAATGAGTCTCCTGTCTGTGAATCGTCCCTCTTATTGACATGTAAAAACCGGTCTTGCATAAGCAAAACCGGCATCATGTCTCAATGATTAGTGTGCGGAAGGAAGCGTGATGATCACGGTTGTTCCTTTATTCATTTCGCTTTGAATATCAATTGTTCCGCCATACATCGAAATGATTCGTTTACACACAACAAGCCCAAGACCTGTTCCTTTTTCCTTCGTTGTAATAAAAGGGAGGAAGATATGTTTTAGCATTTCTTCTGGTATGCCTTCCCCTGTATCTTTCACTTTAATGATGACCTGTTCTTTTTCAGCCTCAATCACAATCTTCAAATGACCGCCGTTTGGCATCGCTTCTAATGAGTTTTTCGCTACATTTAATACGACTTGTTTAATGTGATCCTTCGTGCAATACACGCCAACATCTTGAATGGTGTTGATTTGCAAATCAACCTCGACATTATAAAGATTCGCCTCAGAAAAAACGATTGGCATGATCTCACTTATAATTTCTTTCACCGAATTATTTTGCCACTTTTCTGCCGTTGGTTTTCCTAACACAAGAAACTCACTGACGATTTGATTAATCCGTTTAATTTCTTCCTCTATGACAGAAAAATAGAGCTGATCTTCTTCTGAACGATACTTCTTTTGCAAAAGCTGGATAAACCCGCTGATGCCTGTTAATGGGTTGCGAATTTCGTGAGCCGTACTTGCTGCGAGTGTGCCAATTAATTCAAGCTTCTGTGCTTCATTTTGATGGCGTTCCTGCTGGGTTTGGCGTCTTAAAATGATATATTGGACTAGCGTGAATAAAATATTTAATAGAATAAATGCACTGGATAAAGGAAACAGCATCACTGACAGCACTTCACTTGTTGTCGCACGCTGCGGAAAAACCTCAAGCTTCCAGCTGTTTTCATCTAAATATGTAGACACGGTGCTGCCACTTTCAGATGCTGGCTGCGGACCACTCGTAAACACAACGTGTCCATTTTGATTCAGCATCTTAAAATGAAGCTCTGGGTTCAATACATTCATAATATTTTTTAAATAATCAATTTGAATAGCGGCGACTAGTACATTGGTGACTTCTTCATCTTCATTCAAAACAGGGACACAAATGGAGAGAATCCGCTGATTTGTAATACGGCTTACATAATTATCTGTAATGACGGTTTGCTTTGTGACTTGAATGCGCTTAAAGTAATCTCTGAATGAAAGGTTGATTTTTTCTTTTAGCGGTGTGGTACTGGCTGTTACATTTCCTTTTTTGTCTAGGAGATACAGGCCTGAAAAACGAGGTTCTTGTTTATAGATTTTCTCTAGGATGTTTTGTACTTTTTTCGTCTCAAGCGGCTGGTCAAATCCCATGGCAAGGGAAGTTAATCTCGCCTCTGTTTCACTTATTAAATAATTCATTTGGTTTTTGTGAATATTTAACATAAGTGTAGCAGTTTGTTTGTTTTTTAAATCGATTTTTTCAGTTTCTTTTTCGTAGATAAAATAACTAATGATTAGGGTTGGAATCATGACCAAAATAAGGTACAGCTTGATCTTCTTCCAAAGCCCTTTCAATATACTCATCATTCATCGCTCCAACGTATTACCTAATATACTCATCATTCATCGCTCCAACGTATTACCTAATAGACTTATTATAGCATTGAACCTATCTTTATTACGATGACTTGTGTGATTTTTAAAAAATTAGGTGATTCGTTCTGGTCTCATTTTCATGCTAAAGGTAGATCAAGATGTTGACATTTTACTTATTGTTTATTAATGTCACATTAGTAGGTTGCATTTCATAAAGGATGATAAAAAAATGGAAAATCATAATGTTGAGAAATCTTTGAAATTATTTATTGTATTATCACGAGCCTATCGCTCCATTAATCATCACATGAACAAACATATTGTGAAGCACGGTCTGAATCCGACTGAATTTGCTGTACTAGAATTGCTATATCATAAAGGTGATCAGCCGCTTCAGCAAATCGGTGATAAGATCTTACTTGCAAGCGGAAGCATCACGTATGTGGTTGATAAATTGGAGAAAAAAGAACTCCTAAGTCGAAAAGCTTGTGCAGAAGACCGCAGGGTGACATTTGCGCATATTACAGAGCAGGGACGAGCTTTGCTTGATGACATCTTCCCTGATCATGCGAAAGAAATTCATGAGATGATCAGTGTGCTCAGTGAAGAAGAAAAGGATGCCTGCATCGATATGCTCAAACATGTAGGGCTGCGTGCCAAGCATTTATATGATCATAAAGAATAAACACATAAAAAAGGAAGCCGCTGGCTTCCTTTCAGCGTGTAGGCAAACCCTCGCATTCTTTGTCAGTCCTGCGTGCCGGTGCTCACGAATGTTAAATTCGCTCCGCTCCGGTACTCGTCCTTCCTAGACTGCAAAGGTTTTCAGTTCACGCTGTAAAGAAGACAAAGGGCTAAAATAAAATTCATTTTAGCCCTTTGTCAACAATCTGAAAGGAAGCCGCTGGCTTCCTTTTTTATTTTGATTTTTTCTCAATTGGTAAAATAAGTACTTCCACGCGTCTGTTTTTACTTCTGCCTTCCGCTGTATCGTTTGAGGCGATCGGTTTGAATTCGCCGTAACCTTTTGTACTAAAGTTCTCTTGATTTAGATCTTTGTTCTCAAGCAAAATATTTAAAAAGTTGACCGCACGAATGGCGCTTAAATACCAGTTTGATTCAAATTCTGAATTTCGAATAGGCACATTATCTGTATGTCCGCTAATGACGATGTCACGAGCGGGATTAATGACGAGCAGTTTTGAAATTTCTTTTGCTAACGGGACATCCTGCGGGCGGATAACCGCTCGCCCAGAATCAAAGAAGATGCTGTCTTCAATCGTAATGAGCAGGCCTTCATCCGTCAGCTTTGTTTCGAGCTTTGAGCCAAGCTTTTTCTCTGCAATGAACGAATCGACTTGCTTTTTGACCTTTGTTAAAACCGCTTGATCTCGAGCTTTTGCTTTCGCTTCTTCATCATCTTCTGCTGATTCTTCCGTTTGATCGCTGTTTTCAGTTTCCTCTGTGCTCTCCAGGCTTGATTGGTCCATCACGCCGGTGCCGCCAGTAAAAACAACATTAAAAGACTTGGCCATCTGTTCATATTTTGCCACATCAATAGAACTTGAGGCAAAGAGCACAATGAATAGGGCGAGAAGAAGCGTCAGAAGATCGGCATAAGGGATCAGCCAAGACTCATCTACATGGTCATCATGATCATGTTGTTTCCGTTTCCTAGCCATTCTGTTTTTCTCCTTCTTCAATGACAAGATTTGCTCGTTCTTTAGCTGGTAAGTACATGAGAAGCTTTTGTTCAATGACCTTTGGAGACTGACCTTCAAGGACAGAAAGAATACCTTCAATCATGATGAGACGAAGCTTTACTTCTTCCTTTGATTTACGCTTCAGCTTGTTGGCAAATGGATGCCATAAAACATACCCTGTAAAAATCCCAAGCAAAGTGGCAACGAAGGCAGCGCTGATCGCATGTCCAAGTGCTTCAATATCTCCCATGTTTGCAAGTGCGGCAATGAGTCCGACAACGGCGCCAAGTACACCAAGCGTTGGAGCATAGGTGCCTGCTTGTGTAAAGATAAGTGCACCTGACTGATGTCTCTCCGACATTGCATCGACTTCTTCTGTTAATACGTCTCGAATAAATTCTGCACTTTGACCATCTACTGCCATGCTTAAACCGTTCTTTAGAAAATCGTCATCGACTTCCTCAAGATTTGCCTCTAATGCCAAAAGACCTTCACGACGAGCAATTTGTGCCCAGTTTGAAAATAGAGGAATCATTTCTTGTATCGTTGGCAGCTTGCTGTCTTTGAAAATTTTGCCGAATAATTTTGGTGTTTTCTTAATTTCAGTAGATGGGAAGGCAATGACAACAGCTGAAATTGTCCCAACAACAATGATTAAAATAGCCGCCGGGTTGATAAGAGCGGTTAGACTCACACCTTTCAAAACCATACCGACACTTAGTGCAATAAATGCTAAAATAATACCAATTAACGATGTTTTGTCCATTATCTCACCAAATCCTTTAACTATCTTTTTCTATAGTTAATATCGGTGTGTTCCAGAAGGGTTTTAGTCAGAATATCAAATTAAGACAGTTTCTGTGAAGAAATTTTGACGAAAACGCTTTCTTTAAGACATAAAGAAGAAACTCCCTCATAGATAAAGGGAGTTTTCAACTTGATTTGTTTGATCTGTTTCATCTAAGAGCAGTTCTTTTAATTTTTCTTCATGGATGATTTTGATTAGATCGTAGCTCCAATTCATCATGTGATCCACCTCTTTTTCTTTTATCGTAAAGGAAAAGAGGCGGAGGAGCGTCAGCATGCAGGTGGAATTTAGCCACTGCACCATGATGGAGCTGCTCCTCCTTCTTAGGGTGTACTTATCCCTTTCTCACAACAATTTCGTCATGTTCAACATCGACTGTAAATCCAGAAAGATGTTCTTCTTCAAGTAAGATGTCCGTCATTTGATCTTCGACATGCTCTTGAATCGTTCTCCGTAATGGACGAGCACCAAATGCAGGGTGGTATCCAAGCTCTGCGATTTTTTCTTTCGCTTCGTTTGTGACGTGAACTGTTAGATTTTGTTCTTTTAGCTGCTCAGCTAGTTCTTGAAGCAAAAGATCAACAATTTTAACTAAATCGTCTTTGTCTAATGAGTTAAACTGAATGATGCTGTCAAAACGGTTCAAGAACTCAGGTTTGAAATAGGCGCTGAGTGAATCAATCAGTGATTGTTCCTCAATGGCTTCTTCCTTGTCAGACTGGAAGCCGACTTTCACCGTTTTATCTGTGCTGCCTGCGTTACTTGTCATGATGATGACTGTGTCTTTAAAGCTGACTGTTCTGCCCTGGCTGTCTGTTAGACGGCCATCCTCCATGATTTGAAGGAACATGTGCTGGACATCAGGGTGCGCTTTTTCGATTTCATCGAGCAAAATGATGCTATATGGTTTTCTGCGAACCTTTTCAGTCAGTTGTCCTGCTTCGTCATGACCAACGTATCCAGGAGGAGAACCGATGATTTTGGATACAGAGTGTTTCTCCATATATTCACTCATGTCCAAACGAATGATCGCGTCTTTTGAGCCAAATAATTCTTCCGCTAATGTTTTGGACAATTCGGTTTTACCGACGCCTGTCGGTCCAACGAAAAGGAAGGAGCCTGTTGGTCTATGTTTCGATTTTAAACCGGCTCTACTTCTTTTGACGGCTTTTGCTACTTTTTCAACCGCATGTTCCTGACCAATGACTCGTGCTTTTAAGCGGACGTCGATTTCTTTCATTTTTGTTTGTTCGTCTGCTTGCAGTTTGCCAACCGGGATTCCTGTTTTTTGTTCTACAATGGACTGGATATCCTCAGCTGTGACGACATGCTTTTTGTCATCTGATTTGTTTTGAAGTCTCGCTTCTATCGCTTCTTCTTCATCCCTGAGCTTCGCTGCCTTTTCATATTGTTCTTCTTTTAAAGCAGCTTGTTTTTCAGCGGCAATTTGGGCAAGACGGTTTGTTAATTCATCTTCACTTGCTGCATCAAGAGAGAGGTTCGCTTTTGAACCCGCTTCATCCATTAAATCAATGGCTTTATCTGGCAAGTGGCGGTCTTGAATATACCGCGAAGATAACTGAACGCATGCCTTAATGGCTTCGTCAGAATAAGTGACGCCATGATAGGCCTCATACTTATCTTGAATGCCTTTTAATATCTCAATCGCTTCATCTTGTGTTGGCTCATGAACCATGACTGGCTGGAAGCGTCGTTCAAGTGCGGCATCTTTTTCAATTTGACGATACTCTTTTAATGTAGTCGCACCGACTAGCTGCAGCTCGCCTCGTGCAAGGGCTGGTTTTAAAATATTTCCGGCATCCATTGATCCTTCTGCAGACCCTGCGCCTACAAGAAGATGGATTTCATCTACGAATAAGATGACATTTTTACGGCTTTTCAATTCGTTGATTAATTGCTTCATTCGTTCCTCAAATTGTCCGCGTACACCTGTGTTCGCCACAAGTGAGGAGACATCTAATAAATAGATTTGTTTGTTCTTTAATTTATTTGGTACATCGCCACTTGCAATTTTTAGTGCAAGTCCTTCGGCAATAGCTGTTTTACCAACACCAGGTTCACCAATGAGGACAGGATTGTTTTTATTTCTTCTATTTAAAATCTCAATGACTCTTGCGACTTCTTCATCACGGCCAATGACTGGATCAATCAGGCCAGCATTTGCGCCATCAGTTAAGTTTTGGCCAAGTTCATCGAGTAAGCCTTTTTGTTTAGGCTGCTCCCCGATTGGGGCATGTCCTGTTGGCTGAGAAAAGAATGAATGTCCTCCGAACAGGCTAGGTCCCATTTTCATTTTTGACTGCTCCATCAAAGAGGTGTAGCAGTCCTCACATAAAACCATTTGGCTGCGGGACGAATTCACTTGCATATTCAGGCGAATAGTCGCCTCATTTACTTGACATTGTTGACAACGCATTTGCCATGACCTCCTTAAAAATAAAGTTTGACTTTATTTGACCAATGAAAGTTAAATAAAATGGTCCGTTGTTTGACCATCTTTGACTATAGTATACTCTGACCTATTTTGACTTTCAACTGTTTTGCTCAAAGTTTGATAAAAAATCCTTTTTTGCATTTAATCATGGTTTGTCCTTCTTTTCAAGGAACTTGTCTCATAGGATAAAAAAGAGACAATCGAAAGTGTGGGTGCGGAGGGGTCAAATGAAACGTTCAAATGAATCCGCTTTTCAGCTTGCCTTTGTATATGTGGGAACAGTGGTTGGAGCTGGGTTTGCGACAGGAAAAGAAATCGTTGAATTTTTTGTTCGTTTTGGCTGGATTGGACTAATTGGTATTTTGATTAGCGGCGCTATTTTTACTGGCCTTGGCGCAAAAATGATGCTCATCTCGAAACGAATGAAAGCTTCATCTTATCAAGATATGAATCGCTTTTTATTTGGAGCAGCAGCGAGTCGATATATAAATGTCGTCATGTTTTTTATTTTACTGGGTGTGACCTCAGTGATGATTTCTGGTGCAGGCGCTATTTTTGAAGAACAGCTTGGCATATCGAAGGAATATGGTGTTTTCTTAACGATTATACTGAGCGTCATTGTCCTTTTTAAAGGGTCAAAAGGGGTATTTGGTGTCAACGTTCTCGTCGTCCCGATGCTTATTTTCTTTTCATTCATTGTGTTTTTTGATTCATTTGTGTTTACTAGCGTCGAAAGTCACGTTCTTGCGCTGCAAATGGGAGAGGGCGAATGGGTGCTGTCTGCAATTTCATACGGCGCTTTTAATTTAGCGCTGTCTCAAGCCGTATTAGTGCCGGTTGCAAATGAAATGACGTCAGAGGCTGTGATTAAAAAGGGAGCGGTGCTTGGCGGCAGCATGCTGACACTCATTCTCATTGCCTGCTTTTTATCCCTTTCTTCATTAGATATGCTGGAGGCGTATGATATTCCAATGGCTCAGGTGGTGTATCAAGTAGCAAACTCCATACATCTCATCTATTTATTTGTGATCTTCGGCGAAGTCTTTACATCCGTCATAGGGAATCTATATGGACTCGAAAGACAAGTGAGTGTGTATATCCGAATGAATAGTCTCTATACAATATCTCTTATTCTGATCTGCTGCTATGTGATCAGTAAAATTGGATACGGTACACTCATTTCAACGGTTTACCCCATTTTCGGCTATGTCAGCATCTTTTTCATCCTCTTTCTTTGCCTGAAAAAAATGCCTGCATCCTTTCATCAGTAAAGAAGGGATAGCCTGTATAAAAAATATGTGGTACACTATCCTCTGTGAAAATTGAACAAAAATCCGTGAAGACGGGAGAGGTTCTAGCAAAACCCTCTATAAAAAACTAAGGACTTGCCGTATCCTTGGATGTGGCATTTTTTATTTTTTATGGCTGGGACACCTCATACACATGTAAAGGTGTCTTTTCTTTTGAGAAAAATAGGGGTTGTGAGGAGCCTTTCAGATGCAGCTTTGTACGATTGTACTCATCTGTAAAAGGAGGAAAATAAAAAATGAGAAATGAAAAAGCGGTCGTTGTCTTTAGCGGGGGACAGGACAGTACGACATGTTTATTATGGGCACTTCAACAATTTAAAGAGGTTGAAACAGTAACCTTTCATTATAATCAGCGTCATCAAGAAGAAATTGATGTCGCCAAAAGAATTGCTGACAAGCTAGGTGTGAAAAATCATCTATTAGATATGTCGCTTTTAAATCAGCTAGCACCTAATGCTTTAACAAGAGATGACATTGCTATTGAGGAAAAAGAGGGCGAGCTGCCATCCACATTTGTTCCTGGGAGGAACTTAGTGTTCTTATCCTTTGCTTCTATTCTTGCGTATCAAATCGGAGCAAGACATATTATCACAGGTGTGTGTGAGACAGACTTTAGTGGTTACCCGGATTGCCGAGATGAGTTTGTGAAATCTTGCAACGTTACGGTGAATTTGGCAATGGAAAAACCATTTGTGATTCATACGCCGCTCATGTGGCTCAATAAAGCAGAAACGTGGAAGCTGGCAGATGATCTGAATGCGCTAGACTTTGTGAAAAATGAAACGCTCACTTGCTATAATGGCATCATTTCTGACGGCTGCGGGGAATGTCCTGCATGTAAGCTTCGGAAAAATGGCTATGATACTTATATGAAAATGAAGGAGGCAAACTAAATGCTTTCTGAAATCTATCCACAGACAGATCACCCATTTTCATTTGAATTGAATAAAGATATGCATCTATCGGCAGCCCATTTCATTCCAAGAGAAGAGGCTGGTGCATGCAGCCGCGTACATGGTCATACGTATACGATCAATATCACGATTGCGGGAGACGATCTAGATGAGTCAGGTTTCCTTGTCAATTTCAGCACGCTGAAAAAGCTCATTCATGGGCAGTACGACCATACACTGCTCAATGACCATGAAGAATTTTCATCAAACGATCCATACGCTATGCCAACCACTGAGGTTGTTGCAAAGACTGTGTATGACAAAGTGGCGGCGTATTTAACGACCTTAGCGAACAAACCGGTATGTGTTCAGGTTTTTGTCAGAGAGACACCAACTAGCTATTGCATTTACCGTCCGAAACGAGTTGAGCTCAAGTGACTAAAGCGATTCCTGTATTAGAAATCTTTGGTCCGACCATTCAAGGAGAAGGAATGGTCATTGGTCAAAAAACCATGTTTGTCAGAACAGCGGGCTGTGACTACTCTTGCAGCTGGTGCGATTCATCATTTACATGGGATGGATCAGCCAAGCATGATATCCAGTGGCTTCAAGCAGAGGACATTGTAAAAGAGCTGAAGAAAATAGGCGGTGAGGCTTTTTCTCATGTCACCATTTCAGGAGGGAATCCTGCGCTTTTAAAGCAAATGGAAACCCTCATTGATCTTCTCCATGAAGAAGGGATTGATACGGCACTGGAAACGCAAGGAACGATGTATCAAGATTGGTTTTTGAAGATTGATGATTTAACGATTTCTCCAAAGCCGCCAAGCTCGAAGATGAAAACCGATTTCACGAAACTAACACGTATCATTGATGAACTGAAAAACGGAAACAGATTGCAGCATGCAAGCCTGAAGGTCGTGATCTTTGATGATCAAGATCTAGCCTATGCGAAGGATGTTCATGCGAAATACCCAGAGCTTCCTTTTTATTTGCAGGTTGGAAATGATGATACGACGACAGCTGATGATGCTTACCTATTAACGCATTTATTAAAGAAATATGAAGCGCTTGTAGATCAAGTGGCGCAAGATCCAGATTTGAATCGTGTGAGAGTCTTACCGCAGCTGCACACGTTATTGTGGGGAAATAAACGAGGCGTATAGAAAGGAAGAGACAAAATGACGACAAGAAAACCTGAAGAATTAGAAGGTGTCACTTTACTAGGTAATCAAGGGACGAATTATTTGTTTGACTATGCACCACAAGTGCTTGAAACGTTCCCGAATAAACATACAAATAGAGATTATTTTGTGAAATTCAATTGCCCGGAATTCACTTCACTTTGTCCGCAAACAGGGCAGCCAGATTTTGCGACGGTTTATATCAGCTATATTCCCAATGAAATCATGGTCGAAAGTAAATCGTTAAAATTATATTTGTTCAGCTTCCGTAACCATGGTGACTTCCATGAGGATTGTATGAATATTATCATGAACGATCTGATTGAATTAATGGACCCAAGATATATTGAAGTATGGGGAAAATTCACACCAAGAGGCGGTATTTCGATTGACCCGTATACGAACTACGGAAAACCTGGGACAAAGTATGAAGAAATGGCATCTTATCGTATGATGAATCATGATATGTATCCAGAAACGATTGACAATCGCTAATTAATAGGAAAAGACATGCCGGATGACATGTCTTTTTTTAGTGGAAATGAGCTGATGAGGAAACATAAAAAAGAGAAGAGTCATGTCACTCTTCTCATACCAATAGGAATAGAACTTGCTAGGACGGCTGGGGGCTACCAGCTCGTAAATATATTATATACGACAGAACGTATGTTTGTAAAGGTAAATCGTGCTTTTTTTGCTTATCCCATTTGCTTTGAGATAAAATAAGAGCAACGAGTGAAAACGGAGGCGTTTGGGTTGGAAAACAAAGAAGACAAAACAGAGAAGCTGCTCATGGAATTAAGAGAAGAGCTTCACATGCTTGAACATCAAAATAAGGAACGGTATAAATGGAGTGCCTCCACATTGCTTGGGGTGATTGCCCTTTTAATTGATAAAGGAGTGATCACACCTGAAGAAGTTGAAATGTACAAAACAAAAGCGGAAATGCAAACCTTTCACGCGCAAAAAGACTGATGCCCTTTCACTTGGTTGTCAGCCTTTTTCATATGTGATGGTAAAAGAGAGCAAAGCTGTCAAACGAGGGCAGCTTTGCTTCGTATATCCTTATGTAACGATAGCCAGAATTGAGGATTGCAAATTAATGTACGGAGTCTTTGATGATTTTATAGTTTTTATGATTAACGACTGTTAGTGAATCCAGTTCTAAATCTCTATAGTTGTCCATAATGGTAACATCTACAATGACAGAGTTTTCATTTACTTTTTCAACTACACCTGTTAAACCATTTCTAAATTCGATCACATTTCCAATTTTTGCAATCTTCAACCGATCCCTCTCCTTTAAAAACAGATTTCATTCCCTATTAAAAAGTATTTTGCAATATTTTCATACCAATGTAAAGGATAAAGACGTTTTTGTTTCGTTTTCATTAAACGAATGGTATATTTAATAGTTGATCATGGCTGAAAAGGAGCGGTTTTTTTGACTGAAGAACAAATCCACACAATACTAGAATCATTACGGAATGGAACGGAAAAACAAGTGACCATTCAAAAGGATGATTTTTTAACGTTTCGTTCTGTTTTGGTCAATCAAGATGATTTTAAACAGTTTCGCGGAATTGCCAAGCACGGTGGAGATGTTATTTTTGAATATCTTAAAGAAGCAAGAAGCTGAAGCTTTTTCTCATGGATGAGAGAAAGCTTTTTATTTTTGGTTCTTTTGTCACACTTCAAACCAGCCTGATACATATGATAAGAAAATGTAATAATCCATAATCAGGAGTATAAGGATGATTATAGGCTGAAAAAGGACTCTTTTAAGCGCTAACATTTCCATTTCATGCGTATTTCAACTAGGACATGCCATTTAATGACGGAATTTGGACAGGCATGCAAATCTTTGTGCGTGAAAATAGAAGAGGCTCTTGTTAGAGTGGACAAGTATCTTACGGCCTACATTGATTATAGGAGGAATGAGGCGAATGATTAAAATTCATACTGCTCTTTTTGCCATCCTTATGCTCATCTCAGCGGTGAAGATGGACAATATACAAGAGCAGCAAGGCACATTAAGTCAAAAACTTGGACAAGCACCTGTGAAGCATCAGCTTTCATATATAGATCAAGATGAAAAGCATACCGTGATCCCGGCATTTTCAGAGGAGAAACATCAGCAGGAAGTGAAAATGCTAAGCACGACAACAGAAAAAAAGGCACCAAAACCGAAGCCGAAGAAAAAGGAACATGCTAAAACGGCAAAGCCAGCAAGCTCAAAAAATCAAGCGCGTTATTCTAATGAAGAAATGGACTTGCTTTCTCGATTGGTACATGCTGAAGCGAAAGGTGAATCTTACGCTGGGAAAAAAGCTGTAGCAAGTGTCGTCTTAAACAGAGTGGAACATGGCTCTTTTCCTGACAGTGTCAGAGGAGTCATTTATCAGCGAAATGCCTTCCAGCCGGTTTCAAATGGCAGTATCAATGATAAGCCAGATCAAGATTCGGTAAAAGCTGTGAAGCAAGTTGTAAAAGAAGATGACAGAACGACAAAGGCGATTTATTTTTATAATCCAAAAACGGCGACAGATCACTGGATTCGTTCCCGTAAAATTGTAGAACGCATCGGCCGTCACGTATTTGCAGTGTAAAAAAGCAGCGATCAATAGATTGTTGACAAAGGGCTAAAATGAACTTTATTTTAGCCCTTTGTCTTCTTTTCAGCGTGAGCTGAAAACCTTTGCAGTCTAGGAAGGACGAGTACCGGAGCGGAGCGAATTTGACATTCGTGAGCACCGGCGCGCAGGACTGACACCGAATGCGAGGGTTTGTCTACACGCTGAGCAGCGATCAATAGGTCGCTGCTTTTTTTGTCTCCAATTATCAAAATATTTTCAGGACTTGTCTCATAGAATGTGAAAAGAATTTGCTTTTAGACAAGGGGAGGCTACATGAATCGATTTGTAAAAGGGGTCATTCTGCTATCTGTCGCAGCTTTTATTGCGGAGTGTATCGAGTTCTTAGTCAATATGATTTTAGCGAGAGAGCTTGGAGAGCATGGAATGGGTCTTTATATGAGCATCCTTCCAATCATCATGCTTGTACTAGTGATTGCCAGCTTAGAGCTACCAGTCTCCATCTCTAAATTCATTGCCGAATCGCACGAGCGGTTACACAAAAGTATGCTGCGCCATGCGTTTAAAATGACGCTTGTGGTGACATGTACAACTACGGGAATCGCAGCGATTGTCCTTCCTTTCATTCCTGTGTTTCAGTCGTATCATCCATTAATGAAAGGCTTGGTTTTGTCACTCATTCCCATTATCGCGTTTACTTCCATTGCACGCGGCTATTTTATGGGCAAGCAGCAAATGGGCAGAATTGCCCTAGCGAATATGCTGAAAAAAACGATCCAGCTCATCTGCTTGTTTTTGTTTTTTCATTGGTATTCGTTTGGTATCGAAACAGCGGTGCTGATTGCGATTGGGGTCATCGTTGCAAGTGATCTTGTCGTCTTTATCTATCTATACTCCCAATACATCATGGCAAAAAATGCTGTGAATGTCCGGTCTGTTGAACTAAGAGGGATTGACGTAAGAAAGCGATTGTTAGCTGTCTCCATTCCGACAACTGGCATGCGCATTTTTCATGCGATTGCCAATGCAGTTGAACCATTTTTAATCAAAGGGGCCCTTGTGGCAGCCGGTATTTCTGGAACACTGGCTGTTGATCATTACGGAATGCTTGCGGGTGTAGCGATGTCCATCGGTTTTTTCCCGGCATTTATCGCACATTCCATTATGAT
Source organism: Bacillus xiamenensis (assembly GCF_001857925.1). NCBI lineage: Bacteria > Bacillati > Bacillota > Bacilli > Caryophanales > Bacillaceae > Bacillus > Bacillus xiamenensis. The sequence continues at coordinate 349,293 of NZ_CP017786.1, read as the reverse complement.
TGTGATGATTCCGAATGTATCTGAAGCCTATGCCTTAGGGCAGTATGATCTCGTGAAAAAACGTGTAAGGCAAGCGATTCTCATTACGTTTGGGTATGGGGTGCCGGCAGTGATGATCATGTATTACTTCGCCTACCCGCTCGCGCAGCTCTTTTTTGACTCGCCGCAAGCAGCCGTCTATCTACAGCTGCTCTGGCCGTATTTTTTATGCCACCTGTTTGTGATGCCGTTTCAAGCGTGTTTAATCGGAATGGGGCTGATGAAAGATGTGTTCCTACATAATATATGGGTGCATGTCGTCTCGTTTTCTATGGTGTATTTCCTCGGGTCAATGGAATCTTTGAATATGATGGGGGTCATCTTAGGCATGAATACGGGAATGCTGCTATTGACGGCTCTTCATTATGCAACCATATGTAAAGAGCTTGGCGTTTCCATGTTTCTCACAGTGAAAAAAGCATGAATGTCATCTTCAGCTAGAGGGCAAGCTATAAGAAAACGCGGAAGGAAGATGATGATGAATCGTAAATATCTACCTGCCAATCTTCTGATAATGACCCTTCTTCTATTTCTGATGAACGTAGAGGCAGAAGCGAAAGAGCCTGTGATGGCGCCGAGGATAGAGGCTCCTGCCTTAACGGGGGAGATGCAGATGGTTCCGGCGAAAGGGAAACGAACGATCCTGCATTTTTGGACAACATGGTGCCCGTCCTGCAAAATGGAGCTGCCAGCCTTTGAGCAGATCGTGAAAGAAAATCAGAGTGATGTTGATATACTGACGGTTAATTTACTGGGTGCTGAGCAAAGTAAACATGCCGTCGCCCAATTTGTGAAAGATAGAAAATTTACATTTCCGATTGTGCTGGATGAGCGCGGTGAAATGATGAAGAAATATCAAATTATCACGATTCCTACTACCTTTTTGATCAATGAAAAAGGAGAAGTAGTCAAAAACCATGTAGGCCCAATGACGAAAAAACAAATCAAAGAGTGGACAAATTCATAGAGAAAATCCTTTCTGTAAAGAACCAATGGTCAAACCTTTGGTTCTTTTTTTGTGTTCGATTGACTCTTAGCTGAATAAAATGTGCTCAGATGAGGAAGGAATGGACGGTATCAATAATGATAATTATTATCAAAAAGAAATTATAATAATTATTAATTGAAAATTAATCAGAACCTGTTATAATGAGTTACAGACCTATAAAAAGCTTGAAATAGCAAAGAAAAATAGATGAAAAACGGAACGGGTAACGATTGATAATGTGAAAATCATTATCAATTAGAGAGGAGAAAACAATCATGAATGAGAATACAGTACTTTATCAAACGACAAATCAAAAGGAATCAACATCGCTCTTTCACAAATGGGCACAGCACGGAGAATTAATGGCAGCAGGTATCTCGGGGATTCTCATCTTGATTGGATGGTTTCTAAAGGATGAAAGCATGTGGAGTATTCCACTTTTCATTCTTGCTTTTGTCATTGGCGGTTTTGCAAAGGCGAAGGAAGGAATCGAAGAAACCATTTCATCTAAAACATTGAATGTTGAACTTTTAATGATTTTTGCAGCGATAGGCTCAGCGATTATTGGATACTGGGCGGAGGGCGCCATCTTAATTTTTATTTTCTCGCTCAGCGGTGCGCTAGAAACATACACATCAAATAAAAGCAAGAAAGATTTAACGGCATTAATGAGTATCGCCCCAGATGAAGCCACTTTCATTGAAGAAGATGGCACCACCATCCAAGTGGCTGCTTCTTCACTAACGCCAGGCGATCGTATTTTAATCAAAGCTGGCGAACGTATTGCAGCAGATGGTGTGATCATAAGCGGAAGAACAAGTGTGGACGAATCTGCACTGACTGGTGAATCGGTTCCACAGGAAAAAGGACAAGGGGAAGATGTGTTTGCAGGAACTGTGAACTTAAATGGTTCATTAACAGTAGAAGTCACGAAACATAATGAAGAAACGCTTTTCCATAAAATCATTAAGCTTGTCGAGTCTGCACAGGAAAGTGTTTCGCCGAGCCAAGCCTTTATTGAAAAATTTGAAGGTGCATACGTAAAAGGTGTGCTAATCACTGTTGCTATGTTAATGTTCCTGCCTCATTTTGTACTTGGCTGGAGTATGAGTGAGACATTCTATCGTGCGATGGTGTTTATGGTGGTTGCCTCACCTTGTGCACTCGTTGCGTCTATTATGCCAGCAGCTCTTTCACTGATCTCAAACGGCGCAAGAAACGGTATGCTTGTGAAAGGAAGTGTCTTTTTAGAGAAGCTCGGCACAAGCACGATGATTGCATTTGATAAAACGGGCACGATTACAAGCGGAAAGCCAGCAGTTGAAAAAGTGATCATGGCAAAAGAGCAAGATGAATCGACCTTTTATCAGGCGCTCTATCAAATTGAAAGTCAGTCAAACCATCCATTAGCTAAAGCAATTTCTGATATGGCAAAAGAGCACCAAACGGAGCGGTCAGCTCATGTCACCATTGAAGAAACGTCTGGTTTTGGTGTGAAGGCACAATTGAACGGAGACACATGGCGTATTGGAAAGAAAGATTTTGCCGGAAAAGCTTCAATGGATCGTGAAATTGAAGAGGCTGGTGATGTTCTTTCAGCACAAGGATATACAGTTGTCTATGTTCAAAAAAATCAAGAAGTCGTCGGCTGCCTTGGTCTAAAGGATCAAATCAGACCAGAAGCCAAAAAAATGATCCAGGAGCTAAACGATTTAGGTATCCAAACGGTCATGCTGACAGGAGATCAGCAAAAAACCGCTGAAGCGATTGCAGAGGAAGCCGGTATCCAAACCGTTGTCGCTGAATGCCTTCCAGATGAGAAGGTCCATGAAGTCAATCAATTAAAAAAACAAGGTAATTCTATCATTATGGTAGGAGACGGGATTAATGATGCACCTGCACTCGCCACAGCAGATGTTGGGGTGGCGATGGGCGGAGGGACAGACGTTGCATTAGAAACGGCAGATCTCATTTTAATGAAAAATAATTTAAACAACCTGACAAAGATGATCCGTCTTTCAAGAAAAATGAATCGAATCATTAAACAAAACATCATCTTTTCATTAACTGTGATCTGTCTATTAATTTGTGCGAATTTCTTACAAGTTCTTGATTTACCTTTTGGTGTGATTGGACATGAAGGCAGTACAATTTTGGTTATTTTAAATGGCCTGCGTCTGCTTCGTGCCTCTTAAGCAAATTATCAAGGCGCACTGGCTTTATGTCAGTGCGCTTTTGTGCGAAATACAGTAAAAGCTGATACAATAGATCAGTAGTTAAACGTGTAAGGAGGATCACGATGAACCGAATGAATCACTTGTCTTCTTGGCTAAAGGAAAAAGACATTCAAGGTGCATTTATACATACAAAGGAAAATGTGTTCTATCTATCTGGATACTTCACAGAACCGCACGAAAGAGTGATGGGTCTGTTTGTTTTTCAAGAGGCAGACCCATTTTTCATTTTGCCTAAAATGGAAATGGAGCAGGCGAAGAATGCAGGATGGCATGGAGAGATCATTGGATATGAAGATCATGAAAACCCATTTGATTTCATGCAAAAGGCCATAGAAAAACGAGGTGTACGGACGACTCGTCTGGCGATTGAAAAAGAATCAATTCCTCTGCAACGAGCAGAGCAGCTCCAAGCTGTCACGCGGGCAGAAACATTCGTCCGGGCAGAAGATGTGCTAAACCAGTTAAGGCTGATAAAGGACGAAGCTGAAATTGCGACACTGAAAAAAGCCGCTCAATTGGCAGATGAAGGGGTCAAAATTGGCGTCAATGCCTTAAAAGAAGGGATCACAGAAACAGAGGTTCTTGCTGTCATCGAATATGAACTAAAGAAAAAAGGCATCCAAGGCATGTCCTTTTCAACAATGGTTCTCTTTGGAGAAAAATCAGGCGAACCTCACGGAAATCCAGGACAGGCAGCCTTAAAAAAAGGCGATTTTGTATTATTTGACCTTGGTGTGATCGTAGATGGATATTGTTCAGACATTACAAGAACCTTCATCTATCAAGAAGCGTCTGAAAAACAAAAGGATATTTACAACACCGTCTTAAAAGCAGAAATGGCAGCACTTGAAATGAGCCAGCCAGGTGTGAGAATTGGCGATCTTGATTTAAAAGCAAGAGGGCTGATCACAGAAGCGGGATATGGCGAATATTTCCCGCACCGCCTTGGACACGGACTGGGGATTTCTGTTCATGAGTTTCCTTCTATGAGCCAAGCAAACGATGACCTTCTGCAAGAAGGAATGGTCTATACGATTGAGCCGGGTATTTATGTACCAGGAGTCGGCGGAGTTAGAATTGAAGATGATGTTCTGATTACAGCAGATGGGCCAGTCACCTTGACCAAGTATCCAAAAGAGCTGACGATCATCAAGTAATGAAAAAAAATCACGATGAACGTCCAAGCCTTGGAAGCGTCATCGTGATTTTTTGTCACTCTTTCAGGTCCTTATCAACAAAAAAATCATCAATTGATTGAAACGGTTTGATTTGAAATTCTTTTCCTAAAGGTTTTAGTGCGAAGCGAGCAGACAACAAAACCGTCATACATAAGATGATCCATATGATGATCCCCATCTTGAATCCCCCTTTCCATCCAGTGATTTGTTCAGCTCGCATACATCTTAAAGTATGAAACGCTTACCATATCAAGAGAAAGTAGGAGAAAAAATGCCAAACATAAGGGAGATTGCGAAAAGAGCGGGCGTATCTGTGACCACCGTATCACGTGTGATGAACCATCATCCTTATGTCAAAGAAGAAAAACGAGAACGTGTACTTCGTGCGATGAAAGATCTCAAGTATACAAGGAATATTCAGGCTGTTCATTTAGCAAAGGGTTATTCGAATATGATTGGGATCGTTCTCCCGACGATTGATCACGCCTATTTCAGCGGACTTGTCACAGGTATAGCGGAGAAGGCACAGGCATGCGGTATGCATTTTGCCTTGTTTCAAACCGGATATGACCCATTAAAGGAAAAAGAGGCTTTAATGAGTTTAAAGGAGCAGCGTGTGGATGGTTTGATCTTTTGCTCAAATGCGCTAAGTGATCAGGAAATTTTAAAGTGGCAGGAATTTGGCCCTATCATTTTTTGTCACCCTACCCCGCATCATGAATGTTCATCAGTGTCGATTGCACATGATCAAGCTTTTAAGGAAGGACTTGAACATTTAGCGGCATGCGGTCATCAGCGAATCGCCATCGCTCTTGCCAGAATAGAGGGAACAAATAGCCAAACACGCCTTCATGTGTATCAAGAGATGATGCGATCACTTGGGCAGGACATTGATGAGGAATGGATCGTTGAAGGAAAACTGACCCTGTTTGATGGAAAACAATTATTCACAGAATGGCAGGAGATGAAAAATCGTCCTACAGCCTTACTTATCACAAATGACGACGTATCAGCGGGCTTTTTATTAGAAGCACAGCGCCATCATATAAAAGTAGGGGAATCACCAGCAATACTCGGCTTTCAAAACGAACAATTGAGTGAAGCGCTAGGGATTTCCAGCATCGAAATTCCAATCAAACGAATGGGACAGGAAGCATTCGATTTGTTCCACCTGTCGTTAAAAGGAGAAGCACCAGAAAAAAGAGTGCTGCCATTTCGGCTCATTGAACGGACAACCACTGTTTTAAAAAACAATCGTTGACGCATGTTTCATCTGTTTTGTACGATAAAAGGGATTGAATAAGAAGGAGGTGGGGATGTTCATGGAATCCTTCACCGTTGATAAAGCGTTAAATAATAATGTCATCATCGCAAGACACCCTTCTTTGGGCGAAGTGGTTCTGATTGGAAAAGGAATCGGCTTCGGAAAAAAATCGGGTGATATTCTCGATCAAGCCGCATTTGAGAAAATGTTTGTACTTAAAAATACAAAAGAACAAACAGAGTACAAACAATTGCTGCATCATATTGATGAGGACATAATCGAGCTTGCCAATGACGTCATTTATCATATACGAGAAAAAATGGGGCATCGCTTAAATGAGCATATTCATATTGCGCTGACAGATCATATTGCCTTTAGCTTTAAGCGGGTCAAACAAGGCTATGATATCACCAACCCTTTTATGCTTGAGACGAAATCCTTATACCCAAAAGAATACGAGGTAGCAAAGGAAGTCGTTGAACTAATTAATGCGCGGCCAGATGTTGAAACAAAGTTGCCAGAAGGAGAGATTGGATTTATTGCGCTCCATATTCACTCTGCTCTAACGAATCGGCCGTTGTCTGAGGTGAACCGTCATTCGCAGCTCATTACACAAATGGTCCAAGTCATAGAAGATTCATTTCATATGAAAGTAGACAGAGAAAGTATTCATTATTTACGCTTATTGCGCCATATCACGTTTTCGATTGAGCGTATTAAACGGGAAGAATCATTAGAGGAACCAGAAAAGTTGCTTCATCTATTGAAAAATGAATATCCTTTATGCTACAATACTGCTTGGAAAATGATCAAAATTTTGCAACATGCATTGAAAAAGCCTGTACATGATGCAGAAGCTGTCTATTTGACCCTTCACCTGTACAGATTGACGAATAAAATTTCATAGTTTCCGTGAAACGTGTAACTGATTCGATCAGGCATGAGTGACTTAAGGTAAATACAGGATAAGATCCTGTTATTTGCGCAACCTTATATCACCATGCCTTTTTTCGTGTTTGAAAGTGAAATGTAAACGGTTAATTATGAAATATACGTCAGCACGCGATTGAAATGTATGTTGTAAGCGAAAACAAAAGGAGGTTCAACCAGTGTTTAAATCACTTTTTGGTGTGTTGCAAAAAATTGGACGAGCACTTATGCTTCCAGTTGCGATTCTTCCTGCTGCTGGTATTTTACTAGCACTTGGAAATGCGATGCAAAATCCGCAGCTGATTGATGTGGCTCAATTTTTAAGCAATGATACAATTCAGCTTATTGCAAGCGTCATGGAGAATGCAGGGAACATTGTCTTCTCGAATCTTCCGCTCCTCTTTGCTGTAGGGGTTGCCATCGGTCTTGCCAATGGAGACGGTGTGGCAGGGATTGCCGCAATTATCGGTTATCTCGTTATGAACGTGACGATGAGTGCCGTATTAATGGCCAACGGTTCTATTCCATCCGATTCAATCAAATTGGCTAAGTTCTTTAAGGAAAGTCATCCAGCATATGTTAATATGCTCGGCATACCGACCTTGTCTACCGGCGTGTTTGGCGGGATTATTGTCGGGGTATTAGCCGCTTATATGTTTAATAAATTTTACAAAATTGAGCTCCCGCAATATCTTGGCTTCTTTGCTGGTAAGCGTTTTGTTCCAATCGTTACGTCTATTTCAGCACTTATTTTAGGGCTTTTGATGCTCGTCATTTGGCCGCCAATCCAAGGTGCATTGAACTCATTTTCAACAGGACTGCTTGCAGCGAATGAGCCGCTGGCTGCCTTTGTATTCGGTGTCATTGAACGCTCACTCATTCCGTTTGGTCTGCACCACATATTCTACGCACCATTCTGGTATGAATTTTTTAGCTATAAGAGCTTATCAGGAGATATTATCCGTGGTGACCAGCGCATTTTCATGGCGCAAATCAAAGATGGTGTTCAGCTGACAGCCGGGACATTCATGACAGGGAAATATCCGTTCATGATGTTTGGACTTCCAGCAGCAGCACTTGCGATTTATCATGAAGCAAAGCCGAAAAATAAAAAGCTTGTAGCTGGAATTATGGGTTCAGCAGCTCTGACTTCTTTCTTAACAGGGATTACAGAACCGCTTGAATTCTCATTCTTGTTCGTCGCACCCGTATTATTTGCGATCCACTGTGTATTTGCTGGATTATCCTTTATGATAATGGATATTCTAAACGTGAAAATCGGGATGACCTTCTCAGGAGGGTTGATCGACTTCTTCTTATTCGGTATCTTGCCAAACAGAACGGCTTGGTGGCTTGTGATTCCAGTCGGTCTTGTGCTTGCTGTTATTTATTACTTCGGATTTAGATTTGCGATTCGCAAATTTAATCTGAAAACACCCGGACGCGAGGATGAAGCGGCTGATGGTGCAGGCGATGCTCAGTCTGGAAAAGGTGATGATTTGCCTTATGAAATTCTAGAAGCGATGGGTGACCAAGAGAACATTAAACACCTAGATGCTTGTATTACGCGTTTACGTGTGACGGTAAATGATCAGAAGAAAGTAGACAAAGATCGTTTGAAAAAACTTGGCGCTTCAGGTGTCCTAGAAGTAGGAAATAACATTCAGGCAATCTTTGGCCCGCGCTCTGATAATTTAAAAACACAGATGCAAGACATTATTGCAGGCCGCACGCCTCGTCCAGCGAAAGACCCTTCTGCAAAAGAAGAAGTCAGCCAGCAGGTAGAAGAAGTCATTGCAAAGCCGCTTCAAAACGAGCATGGGGAAGAAATATTTGCTTCACCAATTACAGGGGAGCTTCATCCAATTACAGATGTACCAGATCAAGTATTCTCAGGGAAAATGATGGGTGACGGTTTTGCCATCTTGCCAAAAGAGGGAACGGTGGTTTCACCGGTAAAAGGGAAAATCTTAAATGTGTTCCCAACGAAGCACGCCATTGGCCTCCAGTCTGATGGTGGACTTGAAATCTTGATTCACTTCGGTATTGATACAGTCAGCCTCAAAGGAGAAGGATTTGAAGCATTTGTACAAGAGGGAGATCAAGTAGAAATCGGTCAAAAACTCTTAGAGGTTGATATTGATAAAATTAAGTCAGAAGTACCATCTTTGATGACTCCAATTGTATTTACAAACTTAAGTGAAGGACAATTTATTGACCTTCAAGAAACCGGTGAAATCAAAGCTGGTCAAGAAAACATCATGAAAATTTCAAAATAATTTTCATAACTGCCGTTCTTGTTAGATGACAAGCTCGGCAGTATGATATAATATTGTGGATGTATGAATTGTATAAAAAGGAGATTGATAAAAATGGCTCAACAAACATTCAAAGTAACTGCAGATTCTGGAATTCACGCACGTCCTGCAACAGTTCTTGTACAAACTGCTAGTAAATATGATGCTGATATCAACTTAGAATATAATGGTAAAACAGTGAACCTGAAATCTATTATGGGTGTAATGTCTCTAGGAATTGCGAAAGGTGCTACTATCACAATCTCTGCTTCTGGTTCTGATGAAAATGATGCACTTGCTGCACTAAAAGACACAATGAAAAGTGAAGGCCTAGGCGAGTAATGCAACAACTGAAAGGAATCGGTGCTTCAGCAGGCGTTGCGATTGCAAAAGCATATCGTCTGGAAGAACCAGATTTAACAGTTCACCAAAAAGACATCAACGATCCAGAGACAGAAGTGAAACGCTTTGAAGAAGCAATTCATGTTTCAAAACAAGAACTTGAAGCAATTAAAGAACATGCGCTAAAAGAGCTTGGCCAAGATAAAGCAGATATTTTTTCTGCACACCTTCTTGTGTTAAGTGATCCAGAGCTGCTAAACCCAGTAAAGGATAAAATCAAATCGGATAAAGTAAATGCTGAATTTGCTTTAAAAGAAACAGCAACGATGTTTGTCACAATGTTCGAAGCTATGGACAATGAGTACATGAAGGAACGTGCAGCGGATATTCGCGACGTAACAAAACGTGTCACTGGTCATTTGCTAGGCGTTGACATTCCAAACCCAAGTATGATTTCTGAAGAAGTCATTATCATTGCTGAAGATTTAACACCTTCTGATACAGCTCAGCTGAACAGACAATTCGTCAAAGGGTTTGCGACAGATATCGGTGGTCGTACGTCTCACTCAGCGATCATGGCAAGATCAATGGAGATTCCAGCAGTAGTTGGGACAAAAGAAGCAACAAAAACGGTAAAAAACAATGATCTGATCATTGTAGATGGTATTAGCGGAGACGTCATCATTCAGCCTTCTGAAGATGAAGTGAAAGCGTATCAAAAAAAGCATGAAGACTACTTAGCTCAAAAAGCTGAATGGGCGAAACTTGTTGACCAGCCAACGGTGACAAAAGACGGCGTTCACGTAGAGCTGGCTGCGAATATTGGAACACCAGAAGATGTAAAAGGTGTACTTGAAAATGGTGGCGAAGCAGTCGGATTGTACCGTACAGAATTTTTATACATGGGCAGAGATCAGCTTCCTACAGAAGAAGAGCAGTTCGATGCGTATAAAACCGTTTTAGAGAAGATGGAAGGGAAAGCAGTGGTTGTCCGCACACTTGATATTGGCGGCGATAAAGAGCTTCCTTACTTGCAACTTCCAAAAGAAATGAACCCGTTCCTTGGCTATAGAGCGATCCGCCTTTGCCTAGAAGAGCAGGAGATTTTCAGAACACAACTACGCGCATTACTTCGTGCAAGTACATATGGAAACCTGAAAATCATGTTCCCTATGATCGCGACGTTAACAGAATTTAGAGAAGCAAAAGCCATTTTACTTGAAGAAAAAGAAGCATTGGTTGCTGGTGGTACAGATGTATCTGATTCCATTGAAATCGGAATGATGGTGGAAATTCCATCAACAGCTGTTATCGCAGATCAATTTGCAAAAGAAGTAGATTTCTTCAGTATTGGAACAAATGATTTGATTCAATACACAATGGCTGCTGATCGAATGAACGAACGAGTGTCTTATCTTTATCAGCCATACAATCCAGCCATTTTACGCCTGATTACGCTTGTGATTGAAGCAGCGCATAAAGAAGGTAAATGGGTTGGCATGTGCGGTGAGATGGCAGGAGATGAAATCGCAATCCCGCTTCTACTTGGATTAGGATTAGATGAATTCTCAATGAGCGCCACATCCATTCTTCCAGCAAGAACGCAGTTAAGCAAGCTTTCTAAGGAAGAAGCGGCATCATTTAAAGAGCATATCTTATCACTTAGCACAACAGAAGAAGTTGTTGAATTCGTGAAGAAAACGTTTCAACACAACTAGGTGATCAAACCAGGCAGGTAAAACTGTCTGGTTTTTTTGTCGAATTTTATCATAACGAGTCATATCGAGTGAAGACAAGGGCATCCTAAAATAAAAAAATGGAGGTGACCAGCTTGTCTTTCTCAAACTATAAGCCAGGTGATCAAGTATACGTGATTTATCGAAATCCACATGCAGCAAATGTGGCACAAATTAAAGAAGCGGAAATTGTATCACATCCATACAACGAACAAGAACTTGCGCTATTTCTACTTGAAACATATCATCCATTAGCCCCTGATGATGCCGTATTTCCAACCTATGAAGAAGCAGAAGCCCTTTATCAAGATCTGTTTGAATAAGGGAAGATTTTAGAAAGGATAAAAGCCATCCTGAGAGGTTATAGTATCGGTATGAACCTATAAAGGGAAGGATGTGCTAAATATGATCAAACCTTTCGTCCCTCAGCTTGTTTATATTGAACCTCGAGCGCTGGAATACCCTTTAGGACAAGAGCTGAAGGAAAAATTCGAAGGTATGGGAATTGAAATAAGAGAAACAACGTCACACAATCAGGTGAGAAATATTCCGGGTAAAAATGACCTGCAAAAGTACCGTAATGCAAAATCAACGCTTGTCATTGGTGTGAGAAAAACATTAAAATTCGATACGTCTAAACCATCCGCTGAGTATGCCATTCCGTTTGCGACAGGATGTATGGGTCACTGCCATTATTGCTACCTGCAAACAACGATGGGAAGTAAACCGTACATTCGAACGTACGTCAATGTAGAAGAAATATTAGATCAGGCGGAACAATACATGAACGAGCGTGCCCCGGATATCACCCGATTTGAAGCTTCATGTACATCTGACATCGTCGGAATTGACCATTTGACACATACACTAAAGCGGGCCATAGAATACTTCGGACAGACTGATCTTGGCAAACTTCGATTTGTCACTAAATTTCATCATGTCGATCATCTATTAGATGCTAAGCATAATGGACGAACAAGATTCCGCTTTAGCATTAACGCAGATTATGTCATTAAGTATTTCGAACCCGGGACATCCCCCCTTGATCAGCGAATTGAAGCGGCTGTGAAGGTAGCAAAAGCCGGCTATCCACTTGGATTTATTATTGCCCCAATTTACATTCATGAAGGCTGGCAAGAGGGTTATAAGGTGCTTTTTGAAAAGCTCGATGCAGCTCTTCCAGAAGATGTGAGACAGGATATCACCTTTGAAATGATTCAGCACCGTTTTACAAAACCAGCGAAGCGCGTCATCCAAAAAAACTATCCGAAAACAAAATTAGAATTAGATGAAGAAAAAAGAAGATACAAATGGGGTCGATATGGAATTGGAAAATATATCTACCAAAAAGATGAAGAACAAGAACTAAGGCAGACGTTAGAATCATATATCGAACAGTACTTTCCGTCTGCAAAAATTGAATATTTTACTTAAAACAAGTCATTATGGCTTGTTTTTTCTATTTAAATTTTCTTGCAACTATTGAAGGCGGTATCATTTTTGCCGATATAGACAGTAAGATGCGAAAGTAGGATGTAGGGGTGATGAGATGTTTAAAAAACTTCAAATGAGGATAGCTGTATTTATCTCAGTTATATTAATTTTAACTGTCATTGCGGTTCAAGTAGGTTCCAATGTCGTATTAAGACCACTCATTGAACGAGATGCAAAAACAACCACAGCAGCAACGGCAGAAAGCATGAGAGACATCATAGCACTAAAGCTTGATAATTACGGTGATGCAATTAACAAACTGGCAACAAGTACACTTACTAAGGATTTTGTACAGAAACAAACAAAGCAAACACTGGCATTTGAAAACGATGAATTAAAAGGCTTGCAGGAGCAGGACGACCTCATTTCACTTGCCTATATTGGAACAACAGATGGCAAAATGTTTGCCTTCCCGGAGTCTGACTTTGGTGAAGGATATGACCCATCTAAACGAGATTGGTTTATTCAATCGGCTGAAAAGCCTGATGAGGTTTTATGGACAGATCCATATATTGATAAAGCAACAAATGAAATGGTCGTCTCAGCTACGAAGGCGATCGTACGAAATGGAAAGGTCCTAGGAGTTGCTGGATTAGACTTGAAACTGTCTTCCATTCAGTCCTATATCAATGATCAAAAGATTCCTTACATGGGTACCGCCTTCTTAGTTGACGGTACAGGGACGATTTTGGCACATCCAACAGCACAGGGGAAAAATATTTCAAAAGTCACTTCTGTGAAAAAGGCAATCGACAATTCAGGCATTGATGATAAAAATGAACTAACGGTCATCTCTAAAATAAAAGAAGCGAGTTGGACAATAGGGGTTAGCTTTGAGAAAAAGAAACTGCTTTGGATTACAGAACAGATGAATCAGACAAGTATCATCATATCTATCATTGCTATTATACTGGCCATGATTCTAAGCTTTTTATTGGCTAGAAGCATTACAACACCAATTAAACGGCTTATCGAGCATGTTCGTAAAGTGTCTGAAGGCGATTTAACGAGCTCGCTTGAAACGAAGTCCAAGGATGAGATAGGTTTCCTCACGAAGAACTTTAATCAAATGACAGAGGGAATCAGAGAGTTGATTGAAAAAGTGAAAGGTGCTTCAGATCAGGTGATGAAATCAGCTGATGAAGTGACGCAAATTTCAAACGAGACCTTGCTATCTAGTGAACAGATTGCAACTGCCATTCAAGAGGTAGCGGCAGGGGCGACTAAGCAGGCATCAGAAGCTGAAACCATTAATGAGAAATCAGAGCATTTGTATGAAAAAGTTCGTCATATGGGTGAGCTTGCTTCGCAAATGCAGACCAACTCAAAATCTTCGGAAGATGCAAGCTATAGAGGACTTGACGCTCTTGGTCTGCTCGTCCAAAAATCAACACAAGCAAATGAAGAGTCGAAGAAGGTAGAGCAAATGCTGCTTGACCTTGAGCATAAAACGAAAAATATTGAAAACGTCGTAACGGCGATCTCTGAAATCTCAGATCAAACGAACTTACTTGCACTGAATGCAAGCATTGAAGCAGCGAGAGCAGGAGAAAGCGGGCGAGGCTTCGCTGTTGTCGCAGAAGAAGTAAGAAAGCTTGCCGAACAATCTGCGCAATCAACAAAACACATTAGTGAAACCGTCAAACTCATTCAAGATGAATCGAAGAAAGCCGCTGAAGCCATGACAGCAGCGAGCAAAATGAATGAGGAACAAGGTGATGCGATCAACGCGACAGGCGAGGCACTCAGCAGCATCACAATGGAAATGCAATCACTTGTCGGCTCTATTGACAGCATTCATACACAAATCAATGAAATGACTGAAGAACAGCAAAAAATGAATGACTCCATTCAAAGTATTGCTGCAATTTCAGAAGAATCTGCGGCTTCAGCTGAAGAAGTGCATGCTTCGACAGACGAACAAGTACAAGCTTTAGAAAGAACGAAAGCATCAACAGAAATGCTGAACGAATCGAGTCAAGCGCTGCGTCAGGCAATCGATCGGTTTAAGCTGTAATAGAACGGAAAAGAACCTTGGTATGAGCAAGGTTCTTTTTGTGTGATAAAATGTGAAAAGAGGAGGTGCCAACATGGATGTCAATCTATCAGGAAAAAAAGCACTGGTTGCAGCAAGCAGTCAAGGAATTGGAAAAGCCATTGCCTTTGCTTTAGCAAAAGAGGGAGCAGATGTGATGCTTTCGGGAAGGCATGAGCAGACGCTAAAAGAAACAGTCAAAGAATTGTCCCCACTTGTAAGAGGGCATTTCACTTATCAAGTATGTGATGTATCTGACGCCGAGCAAATTAAAGCGCTTGTTACAGCAGCAGCTGGTGATGAAAAATGTCTTGATATTCTTGTGAACAATACAGGCGGCCCTCAAACAGGTACGCTTGAAACCTTAACGGATGAAGATTGGATGGAATCATTTCAGCTTCATTTACTCAGCTATATCCGGCTATTAAAAGAAGCCCTACCTTATTTGAAAAAACGAGGTGCACGAGTGTTAAATATTGCATCTATGTCGGTCAAAGAACCGATCCCAGGCTTGATGCTGTCGAATACATTCAGACCGGCAATTGCCGGCTGGACAAAAGCAGCCGCCCAGGAGCTTGCCAAAGATGGCATTTTGATCAATACCTTAGGTCCTGGGAAAATTGAAACAGAACGCGTCAAACAGTTGGACAAGTACCGTGCACAAACGGAGAACCAATCGATTGAAGAGATCAAAGCACAGGCAGAGCGTGCGATACCGCTTGGCCGTTACGGACAGCCAGAGGAATTTGCGACATATGCGGCTTTTCTTTTATCTGAAGCCAATACATATATGACAGGTCAAACACTTATCATTGATGGTGGATTGACAAAGTCTCTTTAAGGAGGAAGACGTGATGACACAAATCAAAACAGTTGGTTTTATTGGAATCGGTGTGATGGGACATAGTATGGCAGGGCATTTAATGGATGCAGGCTATGAGGTTCTCGTTTATACAAGAACAAAAGCAAAGGCAGATGCATTGGTTCAAAAAGGTGCTGCATGGAAATCGTCAGTAAAGGATATCGCCAAAAATGCGGATGCTGTCATCACAATGGTCGGATATCCATCAGATGTGGAAGAGGTGTATTTAGGGGAAGATGGGCTTGTGGCACATGCTGCGCCTGGTACCTATCTCATTGATATGACCACATCGAAGCCTCAGCTGGCCAAAGAGATTGCAGAGAAAGCGAAGGAAAAAGGATTATTTGCGTTAGATGCGCCGGTTTCTGGCGGAGACATAGGAGCCAAAAATGGCACGCTGGCCATTATGATTGGCGGAGAAAAAGCAGCCTATGAAGCGTGCCTGCCGCTATTTCAGCAAATGGGCGAAAACATTCAATACCAAGGACCAGCAGGAAGTGGTCAGCATACAAAAATGTGTAACCAAATCGCTATCGCAGCAGGTATGGTAGGTGTCGCAGAGGCAATGGCCTATGCGGAAAAATCAGGGCTTGATCCAGAGCAGGTACTTAAAAGCATCACAACAGGAGCGGCTGGCAGCTGGTCTTTGTCAAACCTTGCGCCAAGAATGCTAAAAGGTGATTTCGAGCCAGGTTTTTATGTGAAGCATTTTATTAAGGATATGGGCATTGCACTCGAGGAAGCAGAGCTGATGGGACAAGAGATGCCAGGTTTGTCACTTGCAAAATCTCTTTATGAAAGGCTTCGTGAAGAAGGCGAAGAAAACAGCGGAACACAGAGCATTTATAAATTATGGGTGAAATAAAAAACCTATCCCATGTAGGGACAGGCCAGCGTGTAGACAAACCCTCGCATTCTCCCGCAGTCCTGCGTGCCGGTGCTCACGAATGTTAAATTCGCTCCGCGCCGGTACTCGTCCTTCCTAGACTGCAAAGGTTTTCAGGTCACGCTGAAAAGAAGACAAAGGACTAAAATAAAGTTCATTTTAGCCCTTTGTCCACAATCTGACCTGTCCCATGTAGGGACAGGCTTTTTTTATGATTATTTTCCGATGAATTGCTGCGTCCAGTAGTTACCAGATTTCACATAACCAACACCGATATGTGTATAATTTTTGTTTAAAATGTTCGCTCTGTGGCCTTCACTGTTCATCCAAGCTGTGACCACTTCTTGAGGTGATTTCTGGCCTTGGGCAATGTTTTCACCTGCTGTTTTGTATGTGATACCGAATGTCTTCATTTGATCGAATGGAGATCCGTAAGTCGGGCTTGTATGAGAGAAATAGTTTTTATCTTTCATATCTTGTGATTTAGCACGAGCCGATTTGCTTAATGCTGAATCGACAGAAAGCGCCTTTAACCCTTGTTTTGCACGCTCTTTGTTTGTTAACTCAACGACTTCTTGTTCAAATGCATTTAAGCTGCTGTCCGCTTTTGTTGCAGTTGTGTCTTTTTGATCCGCTTTTGTGCTGCTGTTGTTCGTTGTGTTTTGTTTTGCTGGAGTGCTTGGTTTAGAAGCAGCTGGTTTTTTCACTGATTCTTGTTTTTGTTCATTTTTTGCTTTGTTTACTTCTTTGACCACTTTTGTACCAGTAACAGGTTGACCGCTTTTGATCAGCTTGTTTAATAGAGCTTCGATCTCTTTTTGGTCAGACTTGCTTAGCTTGTTTACATCTGAAGAGATATGTAATTTTGCAGCTAATGTATGAAGATCAATGGCTTGATGCTGTACGTTTATCACTTGTTTCAGGTTAAGCTCCTTCGCATCAGCCGAATGTCCTCCAGTGAACGTGATCAATGCAGCAGCTGTTAGTGCTGAAAAAAAGAATGATTTCTTCTTCATCTTGTAACTCCTCCTAAAATCTTTGTTTTGTTTTCTCACAGAAAATCATAACATGGACTTTTTGTTAAAAACGTACCAGCATCCTCCATTGACAAAGTGTGTTTGTCATTTTTGTTAAAATCATAGAAAGAGTCTCTTGATATCAATGGATAGAGAATTCTTCCATTTAATGAAAACGACATAAACATTCCAATATTTTAAAGTGTTAGTATATTTTTTTGCAGAATAGGGATTGACAGCTTTTTTTCACTGGTTTCGCTGTAACAACTATTACAAAAGTGTTACAATAATGAGTGGTAATTGTAAAAGATTGAAAGGATGAGAGGAGCTTACATAAGTGGGAGAGAAACAGCATCAAGGTGCTGCCGAGCAGAAAAAAATCAAGCGCCGGAACGCCTGGAGAATTAATCTCTTTTTCTTCGCTGTATTTAGTTTATTTGCTGGACTTGTGATCAAGCTTGGTGTGCTGCAGATCGTCAATGGTGAGGATTATAAAAAGCAAGCAAATCGAACAGAGGTCAAAACAGCATCATACCCGTCTCCAAGAGGAAAAATGTATGACACGAGAGGAAGAGTCGTCGTTGATAACGAAAGTGTACCTGCCATCGTTTATACATCAGAAACCGGTGTGAAAGCGGAGGATAAGATTAAGGTAGCAAGAAAACTTGCGACTTATATAAAAATGGATACTGACTTTTTGAGAGAGCGCGACATTCGGGATTTTTGGCTGGCCAGCCACCCGGAAGAAGCAGAGAAGCTTATTTCAAAGGCAGAAAAAAAGGATATTCATGCAAAAGACGTCTATCCGCTTCAAGTGGAGCGTGTGCCAAAGAAAGAAGTAAAGGCCATTGAAAACGATGCGACCGAAAAAGCGGTTGCAGCCATCTACCGAAGATTTACAGGCGGATATGCCTTTGAGCCGCAAATTGTTAAAGCAATGGACCCAAACGAAAAGAAAAAAGGGGACGAAAAAGTTGCTTTACTCGATGAAACAAAAGAATCAAAACAGACATCATCAGTGAGTTTGACATATGAAGAAATCTCACTTGTGTCAGAGCATCTTGATGAACTGCCTGGTGTCAATGTCATCAATGACTGGACAAGAAAATATCCGTATGAAAAAACCCTTTATAATGTCCTTGGCGGTGTGACGACACCAGAGCAAGGGATTATAAAAGAACGTGAAGATTACTATATGGCAAGAGGCTACTCGCGAAATGACCGGGTAGGAAAGAGCTATTTAGAATATCAATATGAGGATTTCTTAAATCCAGAAAAAGCAACCGTCCAATATACACAGGTCGGCGGAAAGCTGCTTGATGAAATCAAGCGGACAGAAGGGCGAAGAGGATTTGATCTTGCACTGACATTTGATATGGAACTGCAAAAGGAAGTCGATAAGATCGTTGAATCAGAGCTGAGATCCGCTAGTGCAAGAAACTATATGATGGACCGGGCATTTGTTGTGATGATGGACCCGAACACAGGCGATATTCTCGCCATGTCAGGAAAGAAAATGGACGGCAGAGATGTCACCGATTATGCGATTGGTACATTTACCACCCAGTACGAAATGGGCTCTGTTGTCAAAGGAGCCACTGTCCTCTCTGGCTATCAGGACGGGATGTCACACAATCAATCGTACATGGATACACCGCTCTACTTTGCAGGAAATGGAAAACCAAAGAAATCATACAACAATCTTGGCTGGGTTAATGATCTACGAGCGCTCCAAAAAAGTTCAAACGTCTATATGTTCCATGTAGCGATGAGAATGGCAGGTATCACCTACCAAAAGAATGGACCATTGCCAGCAAGACCTGAACACTTACAAAAAATGAGAAACTACTATGCGCAATTCGGCCTTGGCGTGAAAACAGGGATCGACTTGCCGCAGGAATCAAGCGGAATGCAGACGCATCCTAAGACAGTTGGCGGACTCTTGCTTGATGAAGCGATTGGCCAGTATGACACGTATACACCGCTTCAAGTCGCACAATACATGTCAACCATCGCCAATGGAGGCAACCGCGTTCAGCCAAGAGTGGTGAAAAGCGTTCACCTTCCAACGAATAAGGAAGAAGTAGGCCCTGTTGTGAAAAAATATGAGCCGAAGGTGCTGAACACCATTAACAACTCAAAAGCAGATATTGACCGCGTTAAAATGGGATTGAAAATGGTGACATCTGCTGGCGGGACTGCTGCTGGACGGTTTGGTCAGCATGATGTCGCAGGAAAAACGGGTACAGCCCAAACCTTCTACTATGGCGCTAACCGCAGCTGGTGGGGAAATGCCACGTACAACTTAACCTTTGGCGGATACTATCCTTCTTCTAATCCAAAGGTAGCTTTTAGTGTCGTGACACCTTATGTAACCGATAAAGATCCTGTGATCAAAACCATTCCGAGTAAAATTGTTGATAAGTACGTTGAACTACAAAAGAAATATGAAAAAGAATAAACAGCAGGGAGCACAGCTAGAGAAAGTGCTCCCTTTTTGCTGAAAATATGGACGTTTCACACGAGTTTGGAAGGAAAATACGGTTTTTCTAGCGAATCCTTTTTATACATCAAACTAAGGACAACCCTAAAAAAATAAAAGGAGGGTCGGACGACGATGGAACAAAAAATGAAAGATTCGAATCAGCTGTACTCGAATATTGACTTACATGCCGTTCTTTCTTCTAATGGCCGCTTTCTCTATATTTCTTCCAATTGTAAGCAGCTTTTGCTTTATGAACAAAAGGATTTACTAGGATGTTTTTTGAAAGACTTTGTTCATACAGAAGATCAATTTCTCGTCGAAAGCTATTTCTATAATCAGCACATGCTAGAGATGTGCCACTTTAGACTGCTTAGAAGTGATCTTACAGCTGTTTGGGTAGAAGCAAGCATTGATTTTGTTGCTTGTGATGGTTTAAACAACGAATTAAGTAGAGAAATGATCCTGAAAATGAGGGTGCTGGACGCTGAGCCACAAAAAGCAGCATTACAAACAAAAACAGAAGTGTCCGAACAGTCGTTAGGCAGTCTGCCGGCTTTCCAAGATGTCAGTGAAGCTGAACATTTGGTTGCCATGCTGCCAAATCCGTTATGTATTACGGCGCTTGGAAAAATTGTATATGCGAACGATGCGATGCTGGAATTAATGGGTGTATGCACAAGAGATGAAATGATCGGCAAGTCTGCGTTTGACTTTATTGCCGAGGAATACCATGACATTGTCAAAAGCCGAATTAAAAGGCTTCAGCAAGGTCTTCCAGTCGGAATGATTGAACAAATATGGAAGCGAAAAGATGGGAGTACCGTTCATATTGAGGTGAAGTCATCGCCTGCGATCTATCAAAATCAACGGGCAGAGCTTTTGCTCTTAGTGGACATCTCATCGCGCAAAAAATTCCAAACCGTTCTTCAAAAAAGCAGAGAGCGGTATCAGCTGCTTATCCAAAATTCAATTGATACAATTGCGGTCATCCATGATCATAAATGGGTGTTTATGAATGAATCGGGCATTAAATTATTTGAAGCCGAACATTACGATAAATTAATCGGAAAGGATATCTTTCATCAAATCCATTCATGTGATCAGCAAAAAGTCAAAAAGAGCTTATCTCGTATTATTGAAAGAGCATCAGATTCTGAGATAGTGACGATGAGCTGCCATACGTTTAAACACCGGCTGATTTATACAGAAATGGTTTGTATTCCGACTACATTTTTTGGTGAAACAGCTGTTCAAATTATTTTAAGAGATATATCTGAACGAAAACAAACAGAAGAACTCATGCTGCGCTCTGAAAAATTATCAATTGCGGGTCAATTGGCGGCGGGCATTGCACATGAAATAAGGAACCCGTTAACAGCGATCAAGGGCTTTTTACAGCTGATTAAACCAAAAACAAAAGACCGTGATCAATATTTTGAGATTGTCTTCTCTGAGCTGAGCCGAATTGAAATTATCTTAAGTGAGCTGTTAATGCTCGCCAAGCCGCAGCAAACAGCATCAATGCAGACGCTTGATTTGAAAAAAATCATTAGCGAAGTCACCGCTCTGCTGGAAACACAGGCCAACTTAAATGGAATTTTGATGAACACAAGTGATATCGAGGAGAATCTCCTGATGAATGGGGATCAAAATCAGCTCAAGCAGGTGTTTATCAACTTAATCAAAAATGCCGTAGAATCCATGCCGGACGGAGGAAGGGTAGACATTAAGGCCAAAGCAGAAAGAGATGGAATACTTGTCACGATTAAAGACGAAGGGGTCGGCATTCCTGAATCAGTGATGAAGCGGATAGGTGAGCCCTTTTTAACCACAAAAGAAAAAGGCACAGGACTAGGGCTTATGGTGACATTTAATATTTTAGAAAATCACAACGGGACGATCCGTGTGGATAGTCAGCCTGAGAAGGGGACCGTGTTTCACATCATGTTTCCAGCAAAATAAAAACAACGGCAAGAGAGCCGTTGTTTATCCGTCTGTTGAGCGTATGGCCCGTTTTTCAAGTACAAATTGTTCTAGACGGTCAAGTCCTTCTTTTAGCGTTTCAAGTGAATATGCATAGGAAAGGCGCACATATCCTTCGCCGAGTGGAGAGAAAGCAGAACCAGGTACGACAGCAAGTCTTGTTCGTTCTAACAGCTCCATGCAAAAATCAAATGAACTCATTCCAAACGATTCAATGGATGGAAAAATATAAAAAGCGCCTGATGGCTTAATGACCGGAAGCCCCATAGAAATGAGCCGATCATATACATAATCGAGTCTTTTCTTATATTGCTCTCGCATAATGAGTGCATCATCCACACCATTTGTTACAGCTTCAAGTGCCGCCTTTTGTGAGACAGCCGAGGCACAAGACACGTTATATTGATGTACTTTTAATACATGTTTAGCAATAGGAGCTGAAGCAAATAAAAAGCCGATTCTCCATCCGGTCATGCTGTGAGATTTTGACAACCCATTGATCACAATCGTCTGTTCCTTTAAAAAAGAGGCAATGGAATGATGCGGCCGATCAAATGTCAGCTCACTATAAATTTCATCAGATAGAATAAAAATATCCTTTCCTTCAAGAAGCTGGGCAATTTCTTTCAGTTCTTCCTCTAACAGAGTGACACCAGTAGGATTTGAAGGATACGGCAGGACAACACACTTTGTCTTTTCCGTTAATGCTTCCTCAATCAGCTTGGCATTTAATTTAAAGCCAGCATTCGTTGTGTCGATATGCACGGGCACCGCGCCGCACATTCGAATGATCGGTTCATAGCCAGGGTAAACCGGACCAGGCAGGATGACCTCATCGCCCTCAGTCAAAATGGTCCGAAACGCGGCATCAATTGCCTGACTCGCACCTGTAGTGACAATGATTTCTGACTCTGCATCATAATCAAGATGGACTTTCTTCTTGATATATTGCTGGACGGCTTGTCTAAGCTCTAGAAAACCAGCATTATGAGTATACGAGGTGAAATTCTCGTCAATCGCTGTTTTGGCAGCAGTTTTGACATGATGCGGCGTATAAAAATCGGGCTGACCTATGGTCAATGAAACGACATCCTCATATGAAGATACGAGATTTGAAAATGTTCGAATGCCTGAAATTTCAATATCCTTTACTCTTGGATTCAGCAAATGCTCCATTTCTCATCACCTTAAAAATTTATGTTTTTATCCTATTTTACCATTCACTGCATAAATGTCACCTGTGGAAAGGCTTCGGATATCGTTATATGTAGTCTATTCTCCTATCCATCACAGCATGAGTGATATATGAAGAAAGAGCAACATTTATTATAGCGTAACCTGCTCGGAAAATACAGCTCTGCTTAAGATGATTAGAATAAGGCAAAACGGTATAAACTGAAAGAACGCGAGAAACAAGTCATGGGAATTGCCTTCACAGACAAACGATCTCCTAAAGGAGGACGATAATAGATGGAACAATCAGCAAAGACATCGAAAATAGCCTTTCTATCCGTAATTAGTAATACGTTTGTTGTGGTCCTTAAAATCATTGTAGGACTGTTAACTGGATCTGTTGCGGTTTTATCAGAAGCCATTCATTCCTTTCTCGATTTAATGGCCTCTTTTATTGCATTTATCTCTGTTCGTATTTCAAGAAAGCCAGCAGACGCCAAACATCCTTATGGTCATGGGAAAGTTGAAAATATTTCTGGTACCATTGAGACCTTGTTGATCTTTGTGGCTGGGATTTGGATCATTTATGAGTGTGTTCATAAATTAATGCATCCAGAGCCTGTTAAACTGCCGGTACTTGGTATTGTGGTCATGCTGATCGGGGCACTTATCAATTTTGTTGTGTCGAGAGTTGTGAACAAAGAGGCAGAGCGAGTACATTCTGTTGCTATGAAATCGAATGCGCTGCATCTTTTAACAGATGTTTATACTTCGTTAGGGGTGGCATTTAGTTTATTACTGGTTGCATTAACAGACTGGTATTTCCTTGATCCAATCATCGGAATGGTTCTTGCCCTCTTTATTATGCGTGAAGCGTTTAAACTCATGAAAGAAGCCTTCCCGCCGCTTGTCGATGCACGATTAACACCAGAGGAAGAACAATCGATAGAGGATATTATTCAAACATTCAGCCAAGAATTTATTGAATATCATGACTTTCGAACAAGACGATCTGGTGCAGAAGAATATATTGATTTCCATTTGATTGTTCATGGGAAAACAACCATCGAAGATGTTCATCAATTATGTGATCGAATTGAAGAGAACATTCAGCAGAAGTTTCCACATGCGCAAATCTTTATTCATGTAGAACCTGAAACGGAAAGAAGCACGCAAACATAAAAAAGGCGATCAACCTACTCTCAGGTTGAATCGCCTTTTTTTATGTTTCATCTATGAAATGAAATCAATATCCATAAGCAGTATCGTAATCTTCATACCAAGAGATATAAGCGGCGTCTTCATCTGACAAACCATGCTTCATGTCTAAAAAATCAGCTTCGCAAATATCTTCAATCACAGTCATTTCGTTGTTCTTTAATAGTACGACAGTTCCCATCATGAACACCTTTCTTTAAAAAATCCTTGACTATTGTACCATGTGAAACGTGATTGTCAACAGAAGAATCGAAGCAAAACGAAAATATCACAAAATGTTAAAAAATCAGGAGGTAAAAGAACTAGAAATACCATGATTTTCACAAATTTTCAGTATTTATTCATATAAACGGAACTTGAAAAACTAATCTGAAATTCATGTAAAAGTGTAAGGCTTCATTGATCTTGCTATATTCATCAGATATAATAACGTATGATTATAAGAAATTTATAGAAAACATACATAATAAAGGAGAAATAGGATGGAAACAAACATTTCAGAAGCACCCATTCAAGAAAAAAAGCATCCCGAACTAGCAGGAGTGGGTTATCGTTTTCTTGCTCATCTTTTGGACGGGGTCATTATCAGTGTACCGTATTCAATCATCATGTTTATTTTGGCAACACTCTTTTTTGTCTTAAGCCCTGAGGCAGCAGCTATGATGTATGATGACAGCTATTACTACTCGACAACCGTGATGACG
This sequence comes from Bacillus xiamenensis, assembly GCF_001857925.1. NCBI lineage: Bacteria > Bacillati > Bacillota > Bacilli > Caryophanales > Bacillaceae > Bacillus > Bacillus xiamenensis. The sequence goes on along the minus strand of NZ_CP017786.1, from coordinate 324,426 downwards.
GATGAAGAATGGGCAGTCATTATGGGACTTATCGTTTTCTACGCAGCAGCGATCTTAATCGGTATTTTAGTGACTTGGCTTTATTATGCGTTGATGGAAACATCAAAGCTGCAAGGAACTCTTGGTAAGATGGCTCTTGGGATCAAAGTGACAAAAGTAACAGGCGAAAAAGTAACATTCGGACGCGCTACAGGCCGATTTTTTGCAAAAGGCTTCTTGTCTCCAATCTTATGTATTGGCTACATCATTGCCTTTTTCACAGAAAAAAAACAAGCACTTCACGATTTGATGGCAAGTACCATTGTAGTGAAGAAATAATGAAAAGAAGCACCTCTTTTGTTTTGTAAGGGGTGCTTTTTGTATAGATCGCTTGTATGGAAGAAGGAAACGTCACATAAAGTAGAATGATAGATAAAAATAAGGCAGGGAAGGGAGTCAAGTATATTGAGAAGAGAGAAAAAGACCGTTCAAAAAAAGGGGGCAGGCTTTGGACTGTTTTTAACAGCACCTGTGCTGGCCTGGGCGCTTTATGATTTTGCAAATACAATATTTTCATCCAATATGATCACCATTTTCTTCCCGTTCTACTTGCAGGAAACAATAGGGAACAGTGCGAGAATGGACCAGATCGCCAGTACATTTATTTCATATGCGAATGCACTCGCAAGCTTTTTTCTCGTGATTTTTACGCCCTTATACGGTGTACTGATTGATCGAACGGGAAAAAAGAAGCGTTATATTACGGTGTTTACCCTGATTTGTATTGCCTGTACGTTTTTGATGGGAATCTTTGCTGGGATTGATTTTTCAAGCGAATGGTTTGGTCTGCCTGTCTCCTTATTAGTAGTGGTTACCTTGTTTGTCATCGCTAAATTTTTCTATCACTCTAGTCTTGTTTTTTATGACACCATTTTGCCCGATCTTGGGACAAAGGATGAAATACCACTTATTTCTGGTTTCGGTATTGCCGTTGGCTACTTAGGTACACTTGTTGGCCTTTCTGTTTATTTACTTGTAGGAAATGACCAGTTTCATGAAGCTTTTATTCCGACAGCACTTTTATTCTTTCTCTTTTTTCTCCCCTTTCTCTTTTTTGTGAAAGATCCTCATCCGCTGCCACAGCAAGAGAAGAAGGCGTCTTTTTTTAGCGGATATAAAGAGATTATTCAAACGTTTAAAGAGATGAAGCAATACAAGCCGGCCTTTATTTTTATGATCGCCTTCTTTTTTATGAATGATGCCTTACAGACAGCGATTGCAATGATGGCTGTCTATGCCAAAATCATCATTGGCTTTACCGCTGGACAATTTATTTTGCTTTATCTTGTATCCACGATTTCAAGTATCATTGGCTCCTTTCTATTTGGATATATCACAAAGGCCATCGGGGCAAAGCGATCGATTACAGTCGTGTATGTCATTTTAATTGTGGCACTGATTTTAGCTGTCACAGCCTCGGCCGAATGGGTCTTCTGGGTAGCGGGCAGTTTATTTGGGATTTCACTTGGCGCAAGCTGGGGGGCATCGCGCATACTGATTATCGAGCTGACACCTAAGGAAAAACGAGGGCAATTCTTTGGCCTCTTTGCGTTTTCGGGGAAGGTGTCTTCCATTGTCGGTCCTATCATTTATGGCTCTGTCACACTGCTGTTTGCAGAACACGGGAATCTCGCAAGTCGTCTTGCACTGGGGTCTTTACTTATCCTTGCAGCCATAGGACTTATCATTCATCAATTCGTGCGAGAGAAAGCGTAAAGAAACGTCAACTTTTTACCCATGCTGCCGATATAAAAAGTACAATCTTATATTGAAGAATAGAGGGATTTCCGTGGCTTTAAACAAACAAGAAATTTTACTTGACTCTGGTACAAATGAATTGGAAATTGTAAAGTTTGAAATTGGTTCAAATCAATTCGGCATTAATGTCATGAAAGTAAGAGAAATCATTCAGCCAGTTGAGGTGACAGTTGTACCGCACTCTCATCAAGATGTAGAAGGTATGATTAGTTTACGAGGCGAGATTTTACCAGTCATCAATCTATTTTCCTTTTTTAATGTCGAGTCAGATCAGTCAGAACAAGAGAAATATATTGTGACTGAATTCAACCAACGGAAGTTTGTGTTCCACACAGGAACGGTGTCACAAATTCACCGCGTCAGCTGGGAAGAGATTGAAAAGCCAACTGCACTCAATCAAGGAATGGACCGTCATTTAACAGGGATCATTAAGCTTGATGGAAAAATGATTTTCCTTCCAGATTACGAAAAAATCATTTATGATATTGAATCTGCTTCCGGAGTGGATACGTACCATATGTTTGACGGTGAAAAAGACGAGAGAAGAACAGGGAAGAAGCTTTATGTCGTTGAAGATTCTCCGCTTCTCATGCGTTTATTAACGAATGAATTAACCGAAGCAGGCTATAAAAACATTGTCACCTTCGAGGATGGCAAACAGGCATATGATCATGTCATGGATCTTGTTAGCAAAGGCATCAGTGTCACAGATGAAATTGATATGATTATTACAGATATCGAAATGCCAAAAATGGATGGTCATCGATTAACAAAACTGCTCAAGGACAATCCTTTGACACAGTCCATCCCGATTCTCATTTTCTCTTCTTTAATCACTGAAGACCTGCGGCATAAAGGAGAAACCATCGGTGCAGATGATCAAATTAGTAAACCAGAAATTCACCAGTTGATTGAAAAGGTAGACCAGTTTATTATCTAAAGAGAAAACCACTCGCTCTGAGTGGTTTTTTCTGTTTAAAAATAACTTTCTCCTAGTCGTTTGAAGACGGGCTTTGTATAATGTGATTTTTGTTTTGTGGCGGCGGGTTTTTCTTTTAAACCGACATACGTTTGAAGTATTTGTTTTGCTCGATTTAATGACATATTCGCTTTTGGGTTGCGATATGATTGATTTAAATTGCCTAAGTGTGGCAAAAATTCGAAGTCTTCTTTGGTTGGTGGCAGATGAAAATAATAATCTCCAATTTCAATCAGCACGTCGGACTGTTGTTGACTATATTTGGGATTATTAGAGAAATGTAGGCCCACTTTTCTTCCTTTACCTTCTTGCAATAGTTTTTGCAGCGCACGTTTTTTTAAAAGATAAAGAAACTTGGGATTTGGTGCGGTTTTAGCATGGCGGTTAACAGTATAAATGGCTTTTGCGATGTTTTCTGCTGTAGGTTCTATGTCTTTAGTATGAGCATAATCGTCCATTTTTTCTCTCCTTTGTCTTTCGTCTTCCTGTGCTTAGTATAAATTATACGTTTTTATTAGTAAATTGCAAATAGGGTTGTTGTAAAAAGAAAACCTTTGGTATAAAGGAGTTAGGGGGGATTAAAAAATTTAATGTTTTAGAATCCCCCCAAATGATAAATTCATAGCCTTTACAAAAACTTCAACTGATTCTATTTATATTTCTTCGAAAGATAGCGATATATGTCATTCATCATTTGAGGGTATTTTATAGACGATCAGCAATTACTTTAACTGGTCTTCTTTTGCTTATCAGTATAGTCGCATGAGTGTCTCTTAAAACATGAACGCTCATTTTCTTTAGATTTTGATTCTCGACAACTTACAGCATAATGATGTGAGTTAGGTGATCTAGTTTTTCATTTGTCCGACTAATGAATATGTAATCTTCTTCTTTTAAAGGATGACCTAAGGGAAGCTTTAACTCTTTACACCATTTGCATTTACAAAGCCTTTCAAATAAGTAACATGATGATTTTTTAATATTTTGAAGATAATCTATGAGTGTTTTTTCTTCAAAAATAACTGTAGAAACAATTTCTCCCTTGGAGGCAATGATAGAGCCATTTCCACCAATCATCGGATATTGATGAAAGCGCTCATGTAAGACGGGTAGTAAATTACGTATCGGTCTTGCAGAAGCAAATATAACTTCATGACCTTTATATACTAAATCTTCTAGTGCCAATAATATTTTTTAGAAACAGGTTTTCCTTTAAAACCAATAGTACCATCTAGATCAAATACAAATTTCATTCTGTGCCATTCCCATTAGGTTTAATGTTTGCATTATATCAATTATCGGATAAATAGTAGAAGAAAGCGGAAGCGGTCAAATGTTCCATCTCATGCATGGTCTTGCTACCGGTGAAATTTATGTACCAAAGACAAAGTAGCATTGGAAAAGCGATTAAAATAATAAGGGCAGGCATTTCGCCTGCTCATCTTTTAAATCATTTTCAAGAAATGCTATATCTTTCTTGTATCTTTCAATTGTTTCTTCAATAGCTGCCTTCATTACCCGAGAATATCCTTTATCTTCTTCTTGTGATTGTTCCTTTTTCAATTCTTCTATATCTTCATTCAACAACTTAATTGCATGTTGCTTCTGCTCTTTATTCATATAATTTTAGATTTTCCTCATGCCAATCATCCTTTTCATTGAATTTAATATACGAATATCAATAAATTCAGTATATATTGCCACATATAAAGGGGGTGGTAAAATGAATGAATTTATATATAAGTTACTTATTGTTTCGTTAGCAACTTTACTATTAGTATCAACTTTGTTGCCGACTCCATCATGAGCCACAACTCCTAATCATGATCAGGAGACTATGGTATCACAAAAATACAGTCGTTAAAGAGTCTAGCGGATGAAACGGAAATAGAAGCCCCTATTATCCCAACTTGATCAGCGCAAGTGATTGCATATGCTGTCTATTATGCGATTAACTCTTTCTTGTTTTTATTGCGGTTTCTTTTCGGTGTGGAATTATTCGGAAAATGATAATATATGTCATTATAGGGGATAGTAAGGAAGGGGTAGGGTCTATGGAGAAAGTGCTTTCTTCTCATGTCGGCTTGAAAATCAATGAATGGTATTACCATATTCAAAGATTTAACGTGCCGGATGCCGAAGCATATAAAGAAGAAATTAAATCTTTGCTCGATAATATGGAGGAAAACCAGGACTTATTGTTATATTTCTCACTCATGGAATTCCGACATAAATTAATGTTAGATTATTTGAAACCATTGGAAAATGGAAAAGAGCGTGCCAACTTTAGAGAATTAGCAATGAAGATCAAAAAGGATCAAGAGAAGTTAACAGGACTACTTGAATATTATTTTAATTTTTTCTACGGCATGTACGAAATTGAAAATTATGAATACCTCAACGCCATTACCTTCTACAAACGAGCAGAAAAGAAATTATCCTTAGTAAGTGACGATATTGAACGTGCCGAGTTTAATTACAAGATGGCTGAAATCTATTACCACATGAAACAAAACCACATGTCTATGCACCATATCGCCCAAGCAATGGATTGTTACAAAGAAAAAGATACTTATACTGTTAGGCAGATACAGTGTTCTTTTGTTATTGGATTAAATTATATTGATATGGGTTGCCCCGAAAAAGCCTCACCACATTTTATAAACGCCTTAGAAAAAGCAACGGAAAGCGATACCAAAAGATTAGAAGGATCAGCTCTATATAATTTGGGATTAAGTTATTTCCACAACGATGAAATTGCTGATGCAATCAAATATTTTAATGATTCGATCAACGCTTTTAAAGAACGAGGTTATGAGCATTTTAACAGAATACTTGATCCTTTAAGTATGCTTGTAAGATCATATTTTCATGAAAAGGAAAACGATCTCGGCATATACGCCCTTAACCAGGGAATAGAATTGGCTAAAAAATTAAATGATGATGTGATGCTTAAAGTGTTCACATTCTATAAGGCGCTTTATGTGAAAGATGATTATGATAAAGTGTTGAGTGATATCGAATATTTAACCGAAAAAGTCATGTACGCAATTCTTGAAGAATTATCGAAAGATGCAGCTAGAAGGTATAACGAAGTAGGAGATAAAGACAAGGCGTCGAATTTTTATGAGAAGATTCTTTATTTCCAAAGATTAATAAGAAGGAGCGATTGCCTTTATGAAATTTAAGTCATTGATCGCAAGCATTATAATTGTTGGAACATTAGGTGCAATCGGTTATTTTGCACTAACACAAAATCATGATGAAGCAATAAGAGGTCATACATCCAGTATCGGTTATGATAAATTCCATTAGAAAAAGCCCTTTTCGGGGGCTTCTTTTTTATTTGGACAGCCATTCCTTTTTCTCTTTATCCCATGTGACATAAGATTTCTAAAGGCTTTTCTTATAGATTGTTCGTCTTTACCGGTTTTTAGTTTTTAGGTCCTCCATTGTGGGAAACTTACTCATATTATAGATGATCCTGTATAGCTTCCTCTCAAGATCATTCATGAAATCACCACCTTGGACTATCTTATTTGAATATCTTTTTCACTAGCTTCTTGGATGCTTTACCTGCTGCCCGTCGCATGATCCGTTTTCCGATTGTTCCTTTTTGAACAGCGTTGACGTCATCCAAGTATTTTGATGTTTTATAAAGGAATGATCTTATTTTGTTTATATTCATTTTCATTTTACGCTCCTTTTACGTCTGTCCTTTTGAAACTCCTCCCAAAAGAATCCTATCATATAGTTGACTTTAGAAAGGTGAAAATTAAGTGAATAAGAGGAAGGTTGTCATGTGAAACGTATGTTTGGTAAAGTGTTAGATTTTTATTAGTAAATGGCAAATAGGGTTATTGTAAAAAGCCATATATGATGATTTTGAAACGTGGCTGGATTCCAAGTGCAAGAAACACGATCATATAACAGTCAGTATGCTTCATCTCGCTGTTTCAGATGGAAAGAATAATAGATTGGCAGAGTGTAAGTAGTAGGTGCAAAAGGGAGGGAGAGCATGTCAAAAGTCGTTTATTTGTTTGCTGTCCTTATCAGCTGAGTAAGTGCTGATAAATATACACAAAGTGAACTATCATACCTTGATAACTACCTATTTAAATAAATGGGTAGTTTCTCAATGTGTTTTATTTGTTCATCCATTGCACGTATAAAATCGACCATATGCAAGACAACAGGGTCGAACATATGGCTTAAAATCATGGACTATTTCGTATGACAAGAATAAGCGCAATAAAAACAACCGTTAAAATCTGTTTCGTTCGTCATTTTTTTGGCTTCTTCCATGGCGCTTTCACCATTCATGTGCAGACCAATCAACGTACGGCTTGCTGCATCACCTAAAAATGCGCAGTCTTCTGTATGTACAACGTATTGTCCATGATCATTTTTTGTATGAATAAAATAATAACTTTTTAGCATACCCCTCACCTCCAACCTGACTATCCTACTATAAAACTTCCAAAGATGTAAAGGTTTTTTGTTGAAAATGTTTTGATTTTACACATATTCCTTTTATTTCATAATGAGTTAAGAGATATGGAAATCTAAGTGAGAGTCAATGTGAAAATGAAGTTTGTCGAATAAAGGCATTCTAACGCCTTGATGGTTTGGGTGTTGGGGGATAGTGTATGTAGTACATGTCTGCCCATTTGTCCTGTTCTGCGCTTGCTCATCTTTTTTTAAGCATTTTTGCCGGTGAAAGAATGACTCATTTCGATTAGCAGAAAAATAGCGTCCTTCACGCGAAGGACGCCGCAATCATGATAAAAGGATGTTCTCAAGAAGAAAATCCTTTATTGGTATATTTATTGAACTCCCTGGCCCTTTAATTCACGCTGCACGTCTAAGTCGGCAGCCTCTCTGCTGAACTTCGGCAATGTAATGAAGTAAAAAAGGAAGACGAGTAAAATAATGATGCCCATTCCGTAATAAATATAAGAAACATTTGTGATCAGCTTTGGAAATAGGACGGCAATTAAACCTAGCGTCATTGATTGTGCAAACATGGTGAGCGGATCAACCCATCCTGATACGCGGCCCATTAGGCGAGGATGGACAATTCTCGGCAGCCAGCCTCCTATGACAATGTTGACTGGACCAATGCATGTACCAATGACAAATGATGTGACATAAAATAACCATAGTGAATGGGTAGAACCAAGGACAAAAATAAGAATGCCGGCAACCAGAATTGGAATCGACATGAGGTATTGCATTTTTACCTTTTTAGCAAGAACAGAACCCAATAAGCTTCCAACAAGAAGCCCTGCACCGATTGCAATTGTAAAGAAGGATGTATGCAGCTCAAAGTGATCTGGTGAAAGCCCGTATTTCATCGTAAACATTGGAAGAACGGCAAATGCGCCATTGACTAGACCGAAAACAAAGAAGCCAAAAATTAAAGAAGCCAGTAATTTATTTTTTAAAATATAAAGAATACCTTCTTTAAAATCTTTCAGAGAAGTTTTAATGGTCATGCCTCTCCACCCGGCTTGTCCATTTGGCTGACGTGCTTCCATTGGAATGTTGCATGATCGAATAAGAATACCTGAAATAATAAAACTGACCAAATCAATGGTAATAGCACCATGAAGTCCAATCGTCTTATACATAATGGCACCTATACCAACACCAAATACCATAAACAGACTAAATAGCATTTGATTTAAACCAGCTGCTTTTGCATATTGATCTTTATTTAAGATGGCCTGAACGAGAGAGGCTTCAGCTGGATAGAAGAACTTCGTAATGGCACTTCGTATAAACAAGATCAAGAAAATAAGCGGCAGTGAATTAAAATAAATGACGATAAATAAAACGATTGTCAGCCCAGCTCGTATCCAATCACAATTCTCTGCGACTTTTTTACGATCAAAACGGTCAGCGACCACACCGACCATAAAAAAGACAAAGACCGTAGGCAGTGAATACATGAGCTCTGCCAATGTGGCGTAGGCGGGCTGATGACTAAAATGGTCGAGCAAATAAAAGGCAAACGCCATATTGCCTACTGTTGTCCCCATTTGCGAGGCAAGTGCTGCAAAAAAGAGACGAACAAAATTTCTGTTTTTAAAAATATCCATAAATACGCTCCTTAACCTGAAGATCCCACTTTCTATCATATAAAATTTTAACCATTCATACAATTGATTTCTCCTACTGGCTAATGGTCACAGGTGTTCCATTTGGAACGAGTGAAGCAAGTTCGAGGACATTCTGATTATACATACGAATGCACCCTCTAGACACAGCTTTACCAATTGAAGACGGGTTATTCGTCCCGTGGATGCCGTAATGAACTTTCGAAAGGCTCAGCCAATAGACGCCAAAGGGACCTCCTGGGTTTGGTTGTCTGTTGACAATATAATAAGAGCCTGTCGGGGTCATATTCAAAATTCTTCCTGTTGCAATCGGGTACGAGCGTATGAGTTGTGATCCAGAAAACAGAACGAGACGCTTCGTTGAAATTGAAACGGATATGCGGTAAGGGATGGTACTTGGATCCGGCAGCCCGGGAATGATGATGATCTCATTTTGTTCTGGTTCACGAGATTCAAGTGACGGGTTTGCAGCCTTTAAGGCATCTGTTGTTGTTCGGAAATCAAGTGCTATAGAAGCAAGTGTTTCTCCACTTTTCACCGTGTATCGCAGCACGAAGGACACTCCTTTTGTTCAAATAAAAGAAGCCGTGATGCCCGTCATTCAATATACAATATGGACGGAATCAGGCCCAGTAAGGTTTCTCCTAACATTTGTCATGAGAACGATCTTTATTTATACATATGCTGATCAAGGCGATTTGGCTTCTGTTTACACTCGAGAGGTTAAGGTGAGAAAGGTGATCTCAGGTTTGGCTAAAAATCGCAGCGGCATTCTGGTTGTCCCAAGTCCACGGTTGACATAGATACGGTGCTGATAGCTGCCGTATAACCCTTCGACATATGTATGCCCATAAGGTGCTGTGAGAATCGGTCCATAGAAAGGAAGCTGTATTTGACCGCCATGCGTATGTCCTGAAAGCTGCAAGTTAATCGGTGTTGTTTTGAGCTCTAGTGCGGCATCAGGCTCATGTACAAGCAGTAAAGTAAATAGGTCAGAGGAAACTTCCCGTTTGATGAGGTCGTAATCAGGCACATTCATCATGAGGTCATCCAGTGTAGCGAGCTGAATGTGCGCACCTTCTTTTTCTAAAAGAAACACTTCATTTTTACATAATGTAAATCCGCAAGCTTCCATCGTTTTCTCATATACATCAATGCCAAATGGCCCGTAGTCATGATTTCCGCATATCGCCATCTTTCCAAACGGAGCATCAAGCTTAGACAAATAGGCTCTGGCTTTTTCATGTTCTTCAATAGATGACTGAAAATCAACAAGGTCACCTGTGAACACAATGAGATCCGGAGATTCAGTATTGATCTTTTGGACGATGGACTCTAAATCTTCAGCGGGAAATGTATCACTTAAATGAACATCACTAAATTGCGCAATTTTAAACTGATCAAATGAAGCTGGAAGCTGAGCATCATGAATGGTCAGTGATACGGCATCGATCATGCGCGGCTCAATGTACCGCGCGTAACCATACCCAAAGGTCGTGGTCAAAAAACCGAGAATACTCAATCCAGCTGCTCCTTTTAAAAACTGTCTACGTGAAAGTTGCTTCATATAAGATAAGACTCCTTTAAAAATAAAATTAAGTATAGCATGATATTTGATCAAACTCCCATATGGTGCATGGAGGGGAAATCATGATATGATAGAAAAAACAATGAATGAATAGTCATTCAAATTCATCAAAGGGGGAGAACAAATGACGAAGCAAACAGTGATTGTCACAGGAGGATCAAGCGGAATGGGGAAGGCGATGGCCACTCATTTGGCACTTGGGGGCTGGAATGTTGTGATGACTGGAAGAACAGAAGAGACGCTTGAAGCAACCGCAAATGAAATCAAACAGAAAGGCGGCTCTGTCGCTTATTTCCAAATGGATGTGCGAAATCCAGATGATGCTGACCAAATGGTGAAGTTTGCGGTAGATACATTTGGCGGTGTGGATGCGCTTATCAACAACGCAGCGGGGAACTTTTTGGTTCCGGCGGAAAAGCTGTCTCCAAACGGATGGAAAGCGGTCATTGATATTGTGCTAAATGGTACATTTTTTTGCAGCCACGCGGTGGGCAATTATTGGATTCGTCAAAAGAAAAGCGGGAGTATGATCAACATGGTCGCCACATATGCATGGGGTGCTGGTGTAGGTGTGGCGCATTCAGCAGCAGCAAAGGCGGGTGTTCTGTCACTGACCCGCACGCTTGCGGTGGAATGGGGAAAACAATATCGAATTCGCGTGAATGCTATCGCACCAGGGCCAATTGAGAGAACAGGCGGTGCTGATAAACTGTGGGAATCTGAAGAGGCTGCACAAAGAACTTTAGATAGTGTGCCTCTCGGCAGACTTGGCACGCCAGAAGAAATTGCAGAGCTTGCGAGTTTCTTATTATCAGACCATGCATCTTATATTAATGGCGATTGTATCACGATGGATGGGGGACAGTGGCTTAACCGATCACCATTTTGAATGACCGTGTATGACCTGCTTTTGATATGGTATAATCACACAAAGAGAGAAGCAGGTGATGAAAATGGTCGATCCATTGGATATTTTAACGAATATTGAAGATGTTTTCCCGCACTATCAAGCGATCTTCAGTGCGGAAGAACAAAAAGTGATAGGCTATGAGATTCTAGGAAGAATGAAGCTTGAGTCGGGAACGGTTAGTCTAGGCTCCTTCTTTACGGATTCATCTATTCCTGACGAATATAAACTTGAAGTAGATCAAAAAGTACTGAGTCAAGCGCTTGATCTCTTCACAGCGGCGGATGAAGATTTGCTCATTTTTATTAATCATGATGCCAATGTCCTCATGCTTGACCATGGCGAAAGTTTTTTAGAACTTTTAAAGGAATATGAAGCAAGAGGCATTCAACTCAACCGGTTTGTCATTGAAATTACTGAACATACGTTTAGCGGCGACATTGAGCAGCTTTACCATACGTTAACGTATTATCGTACATATGGAATCAAAATCGCCGTATCTAATATAGGAAAAGAAAGCAGTAACCTTGACAGGATTGCCCTGCTTTCACCCGATCTATTAAAAATTGATTTACAGGCCTTAAAGGCTTCCTCTCCTTCCCCTTCCTATGAATATGTCTTATACAGCATTTCACTGCTTGCGAGAAAAATAGGAGCGGCTTTAATTTATGAGGACATTGAGGCAAATTTTCAGCTGCAGTATGCATGGAGAAACGGCGGGCGATATTTTCAAGGCTTCTATCTTCATGAGCCTGCGGCAGAACTAATTGACCGTAACAAACGAAAAGATCAGCTTAGAGAAGAGTTTCAACAATTTATTGCCCATGAGAAAAAGAAACTTCAAGCTGTCTATGAGCATTCTGAAACATTTTATAAGCGAATTCATCAAGCTGTCAGTACATTAAAAAAATCATGCAGTACAAATGATGAACTCATTCAAAAACTGGCACTCGAACTAACAGATTGCAGCTTTCGAATTTATATGTGTAATGAGGAAGGATTTCAAATCACTGGGAATGTATTTAAGAAAGATAAAGAATGGTTGTTTCAGCCGGAGTATATAGAGAAAAACTGGAGCTGGCGTCCTTATTTCCTAGCGAATATTCTTCAAATGAGAATTAGTGGAAAAGGATTTTTCAGCGATATTTACAGTGATTTAGAAACTGGAGAGCGAATCCGTACGTTTTCCTATCCGTTAGAAGAAGACGTATATTTGTTTATAGACCTCCCGTATGCTTATCTATATGAGCAAGATGGATTAATTTAAAAGCAGCCTTCATGGCTGTTTTTTAAAATAGAAAAAAGAAATAAAAAATGGTTGACAATGAAACTGATAATCATTATCATTTAGTTATAGAGAGAAGCTACTCTCTGTTCCCCAACCCCTCTATCAGATCAAGATCCAAAAAACTTGGCGCTACCCCCGCCAAGTTTTTTTTGCGTTTTAATCTTTCCCTTCATGCATAGGACATCCCAATTCATCCATACATCTTAAGTGATGATAGTTAGACAGTAGGAGGGAAAAGCCATGATCAAACGCGACAAGCGGCTGCTGATTGATTTGCCAATGCCAGATCACCCAGATGCAAATGGTGCAGCTGCTGTGCAAGAATTACTGGGCGGGAAATTTGGTGAAATGTCCACATTAAATAATTACATGTTTCAGTCCTTTAACTTTAGGGGAAAACGAAAACTCAAACCGTTTTATGACCTCGTATCAAGTATTACAGCTGAAGAATTTGGTCATGTAGAGCTTGTGACAACCGCTGTCAATCTCATGATTACAGGAACCACTCATGGGGGAGATCCAGATACAACACCGATGAAAGCAGCTGTTGATAAACGAAATACACAGCATTTTATCCAAACCGCACAAACAGGCTATCCGTTTGATTCAATGGCAAAACCATGGACAGGAGAGAATGTGTTTTCAAGTGGTAACCTGATTCTTGATCTTCTTCATAATTTCTTCCTTGAGTGCGGAGCTCGTACACATAAAATGCGTGTATATGAAATGACGGATCACCCTACAGCAAGAGAGATGATCGGTTATTTACTTGTAAGGGGAGGCGTGCATGTGGTGGCGTATGCAAAAGCTCTTGAGGTAGCCACAGGAGTAGATGTAGGGAAAATGCTGCCGATTCCAAACCTCGACAATAAATACTTTGATTCTGCCAGAAAGTTTGAAGAGCAAAATGTTCATACAAAACTGTATACATTTAGTGATACGGATTACAAGGATATCAATCTGATTTGGAAAGGCAGCCACCCAATTGATGGAAAGCCGCTGACAGTCATTGAGGGCACCCCAAAAGGGGCACCTGTACCAGATTATAGAGATTTGCCGGAAGAGTTTGCGCCGGGTATTTCAAAAGAGGATTTTGACGAAATCGCCAAACGGCTGATGAGATCGGCAGGTATATAAAAAACAGGATGAATGAGATGAGAAAAAAAGACTCAAAATAAAAAAACAGATTCTTTTTCTTTTTTTGAATTCAAGAGGAAAAATATCATCTGAGAACACTTTATGGTATGATGCTTTGTAGGACTTGTGTATAATCAATACGGGGTTCATCTTGAGTTGTTTTTTTGAAAGGAGTCTTTTTTTAGAATGTCACAATTAATGGGTATTATTACAAGGCTGCAAAGTCTTCAAGAGACAGCAGAAGCTGCAAATGAGCCGGCACAGCGTTATTTTGAAGTGAACGGTGAGAAAATCTGTAGTGTTAAGTATTTCGAAAAGAATCAAACGTTTGAATTGACTGTTTTTCAACAAGGGGATAAGCCAAACACTTTCCCATTTGACAACATTGATATGATTTCGATTGAGATTTTTGAGCTTTTACAATCCTAAGCTGAATCGTATGAAATGTTTTTTCTGAGGATTCCTTCGTTTATTTCGGAAGCATACACTTCATAGGTGATGGACAAATGGAAGATGATCATTCAGCGCATTGTTCGGATAAGAGACCATTAAAAAGGAGTTCCTTTCTGTGAGCGATTCTTTTTTCTTTCATCTATCTGAAGATCAGTTAGCGTTTTCTGATGTCGTCATGAGAATGAAAGACTTTATTCGAAAAGATCCGAAATCTGTCTATGTGTTATCAATTGGTACGGACTCTCAGGTTCATCAGAATGTCACAACATTTATGACTGCAATTCATCTTCACCGGATTGGCAAAGGAGCGTGGGGCTGTCTCACACAACACGTGATGAACAGACCTGTGCAAAGTCTTAGAGAAAAAATTTCATTAGAAACAGCGTTTAGCCAAAAGGTATGCGCAGACATCCTGGAGGGACCTTTAACAGAACTGATGGATTTGCTTCTTCCGTTTGCTGAGGAAGGGGCAGACCTTCGTTTTGAAGCTCATCTAGATATTGGCAAAAAAGGAAGTACGAAAGAGCTGATTCAGGAAATGACCGGAATGATCACAGCTATGGGAATTGAAGCAAAAATAAAACCCGACTCATATGCAGCATTTTGCTACGCCAATCGATACACAAAATAAATTCCGTCATTTTTCTCCAAACCTTGTCGAAACATGCGGTTGACGATTCGATTCTAGTTCCTTATTCTAGCTGTATAGAGAGGAAGCAGACATTCAAACGCCTGCTAATCAATATAAAAGCATATATGAAACAGGGGGCCTGATGTTGAATGAGCGTCATCGAAAATCGTTTTAATGAAGAAGAGAAAAAGCTATTATTAAACGTATTACTGAATCAGGAATATGCTGTCGAATTACTAAGCAGTGAGATCAATGATATAGAATGTGGAACAAAAAATGTGGACGACAATACGTATAAGCAATTGATCACATTGTATGACAGAGTAAGGTTTGAGAATTAATATCGGTTAAACATTCTATTAGATACTCTACGCTGAGTATCTTTTTTATGCAGAAAAAAATCTTTCGACAAATTTCGTTTTAGTTTATGCTTAATATGAAAAGGGAATGGATGATTGATGATCGAGAGAAAAGGGGTCGAAGAAACATGATAGAGATAGAACCGACTCAATTGCTTGAGTCAACAGTAGCCGAACATATGATTGATGCAGATAAAGTGGCACATGTTCAAATTGGAAATAATCTTGAGCATGCCCTATTGGTCCTGACAAAAACAGGATATACAGCCATACCAGTATTAGATGCTTCTTATCATCTTCATGGGTTAATTGGAACAAATATGATCATGGATAAAATCTTTGGTTTAGAACGAATTGAATTCGAAAAACTCGACCAATTGAAGGTAGAAGAGGTCATGCTAACAGATATTCCAAGACTGAAAACGACTGATCCAGTGCTGAAAGGCGTTCACTCTGTGACGAATAATGGATTTGTTTGTGTAGAGAATGAGGAGCAAGTGTTTGAAGGGATTTTTACTCGACGTGTTGTATTAAAGCGCTTAAATGAGGTCATTCATTCCGCAAAAAAATGAGCTGCAGCCCAGCTTATTTTTTTTGCCTTCATAAGCTATTATTTATATAATGACCATATCGAATAAGAAAAACTTATCAAGAGAAGGAGGGTGCTCATGCAGCTTCAAGAGTTACATATGCTTGTTGTCCTAAGTGAAGAATTAAATATGAGAAAGGCATCAGAGCGGCTCTTTGTCTCACAGCCTGCATTATCTCAAAGGCTGCAAACGATCGAAAAGGAATGGGGAACCAAAATCTTTTTTCGTTCACAAAAAGGACTCACTGTGACTTCAGCAGGTGAACAGATTATTCAATTTGCTAAAGAAGTCACGACGGAGCAGGATCGAGTGAGGGAGAGAATTGATGAGCTTGAAGGGGAGATTCACGGTACGCTCAAGCTTGCCGTTGCATCCATTATTGGTCAGCACTGGCTGCCAAAGGTATTAAAGCGGTATGTCGAAAAATATCCAAATGCCAAAGTGTCCCTTGTGACCGGCTGGAGCAGTGAAATGCTCAAAAGCTTGTATGAAGACCATGTGCACATTGGGATTATTCGCGGAAACCCTGATTGGAAAGGTACAAAGGAATATTTGATGACCGATCATTTATATTTAGTCGATTCTGTGATCAAGGACGTCGATGAGTTAATCGAGACAGAACGCCCGTTTATTCAATTTAAAAGCGACAGCACCTATTATCAAGAAATCCAGCACTGGTGGCATCAAAAGTTTAAAGTCTCGCCAAAGCAGACGATTCTTGTGGACCAAATTGAGACATGTAAACAAATGGCTTATCATGGCATCGGCTACGCCATTTTGCCTTCTGTCACCTTGTATGACCATGAAAAAAGTGTTCATAAAACACCGCTCGTTGACGTAAATGGAGAACAAATCGGGCGTGACACATGGCTTTTGGGATATGAAGCATCTTTTCAGTTAAAGCAGGTCCAAGCATTTGTTGGTGTGGTAAAAGAAATGCTTGAAAGCGAGGATGTGTAAGTACCTTCTGGAAGATGAGGGGAATCAAACGTACTGGCCTGAATTGAATGTTGAATAGATTTGGCTGGTTATCATTCTACGGAAAGAAAGCAGATCACATGATGAGAAATAAACAAAGCAAGAAGATCGACATACCGAAGTGGGGAAAATATTTACGAGGGAGATGGTGTGAACGTTTTGCAAGCCATCTTTCATTAGAAGAACAAAAAGAGATTGGGATGGATGGTTTTCTATGGCACCTATGCAGCTGGGAAAAGGTTGAGTGCCTTGAAAAAGATGAAGCGATCAACGCATTTCTTCATCAAACAAAGCATAAATGTACCATTTTTTATCAATTTGTGGATGAAGCATATCTTTTTGAAAACGCTAGTGCACTCTCAATGAATGATGTACCGTATAAAAAGGATGATATGGATTACAGCGATATGTATGTCATGGATTGGGATGAACACTGGACATTTGTGATGACGCACGAAACCGCTTGTGGTCCATATTTTATTCAGACACATAAAACGAGTGAATCATAAAGCAATGAAATCTTGATCATTTGAGAACCGCCTTCCAATTGGAATGAGCGGTTTTTTTGTGGATTATTGTGATGTGAAACAATGTCTTTTCATAAAAACATTTGACAATGAAAATCATTATCATTTAAAGTGTACATATAATAATTGAAAATGATTATCATTTAGATGAGGTGACCAATAGATGAAAGCGCTAATTGCATTTGCGAGTATGTCTGGCAATACGGAAGATATAGCAGCGATCTTAAAACAAACGCTTGAAGGAAAAGGGATAGAAACAGAGATGATGGAATTTGACGATACGAGCGCAGAAGATCTTTCTTCATACGATTATGTATTGATCGGCTCTTACACATGGGGTGATGGTGATTTGCCTTATGAAGCTGAGGATTTTTATGAAGAGGTCTCAACTCTTGAACTTAGTGGCATCAAAGCGGCGGTATTTGGATCAGGTGATTACAGTTATCCGAAGTTTTGCGAGGCTGTCCATACATTCCATGACATGCTGAAATCAACAGGTGCATCCGTATTTCCTGAAACATTGAAAATGGAACTTGCGCCAGATACAGATGAGGATGTGGCGTGCTGCGAGGAGTTTGCAACGAGTTTCTTAACGTGGGCAGCTTTGTCTGAGAAAAGAGCTGAACATCATGTTTCATAAAGGTGCAACGGCCGTTGCTGCATCTAAAAGTGGCGGATACTTTGTAGCGGTCAAACGAGAAGGTATTTTTCACTACAGTGTTGAGAGCGGCTGGCAGCAACTGTTTAAGCTCAAGCATAAAATCCACGCCATTAGCTATATTGGTCCTTATTTGTTTGGTGTTGGTGAAAATGGAACAGTCATCCGATCAGGAGATGAGGGCAATACATGGGCGATATCATCATTTCCAACAAATGCAGTCGTTTGGTCTATTACAGGGCGCAAAGATGGTTTTGTGTTTGCACACGGAAAGCACAGCATTTATGTGTCAACTGATTTCGGGATTTCCTGGGAAATTATGAAGCCATTTGCTCATGTGAATCAGCCTCCAGTGATTCGTTCGTTATGTATAGCAGGTGATCACCTTTATATTGGAACGCAGATTCATGAGGTGCACGGAGGCATATGGGTGTATGACTTGCAGAGTGAACAGGTTTTTCTGCTAAACAGAGAAGAGCACCGAATGACAGCGTCTATGCTGTTTTGTCAGAAGCATCTTCTTGTCTGTGCATTAGGCTCTAAAAAAGGCAAAAAAGGATCTGTTCAAATTTTAGACTTACATACAAATGTTCTTCATGATATTCAATCACAAGCCTTTGCTAGAGAGGAATCATTTTTGGATGTGTCAGAGGATAATGGCATCATTTATGTGACTACCTCACAGGACGAACACGGATATTCTAAAGTGTACCAGCTCGATATAGAGCAAAAAGAGCTCAAATGGTTTGACACGATCAAAGGACACGGTCTTCGTGTCGCCAATCAAAAAGAAAATTTTTTCTGTGCAGGATTATATGAAAGTAAGTTTGTCAGGCCTTATGAGGAGCCTGCGCTGATTCATTAATAAGGAGGAAGAAAAAGTGACGGAAAAGGTTTTATTGGTGTATGCCACGATGTCAGGAAATACAGAAGCAATGGCTGATTTAATTGAAAAGGGATTAACGGAAGCAGGAGCTAGCGTGGACCGGCATGAAGCGATGGATATTGATGCTGAACTTCTTCAGGATTACTCGTACATTATGTTAGGTGCATATACATGGGGAGATGGTGATCTTCCAGATGATTTTATTGATTTATATGAAGAAATGGATGAGCTGGATTTGACGGGTAAAGCATTCGCAGTATTCGGTTCTGGAGATACATCATATGAACATTTCTGCGGAGCTGTTGACTTAATTGAAGAAAAGGTAAAGGAGTTAGGCGGTGAAATTGTCCTCCCATCCGTAAAAATTGAGCTGAATCCAGAAGGAGAGGAAGAAGAGGAACTGATTTCTTTTGGCAAACAATTTGTTCTTCTTCACCAGCAAGAAGCTGGATAATGGAGCCCGCTTGTTTTATTTGCCAATATGGAGACGATTCTTTCACTTGTCATTAAAACTCTCCTTTGATACAGTAATGAAGTATAAATTAAGAGGAGGACATACATACATGAAACAAATGGATGCGAATGAAATTATTTCATTTATTCAAAATAGTACAAAATCAACACCTGTTAAAGTCTATATCAAAGGGGACTTAGAAGGTATTGAATTTGGTGAACATGCAAAAACATTCATCACAGGTAGCACAGGTGTTGTCTTCGGTGAGTGGAGCGAAATTCAAGTAGCTCTAGAATCAAACAAAGACAAAATTGAAGATGTTGTTGTGGAAAATGACCGCCGCAACTCTGCGATTCCTATGTTAGATTTAAAAAATATTAAAGCACGTATTGAACCAGGTGCCATCATTCGTGATCAAGTTGAGATCGGTGATAATGCCGTCATCATGATGGGTGCATCTATTAACATCGGTTCAGTCATCGGAGAAGGTACGATGATTGATATGAACGTGGTTCTTGGCGGTCGTGCGACAGTAGGTAAGAACTGTCATATCGGTGCTGGATCTGTTCTTGCAGGTGTCATTGAGCCACCTTCTGCTAAACCAGTTGTCGTAGAAGATGACGTTGTCATCGGTGCGAACGCTGTTGTTTTAGAAGGTGTGACAATTGGAAAAGGTGCGGTTGTAGCAGCTGGTGCGATCGTTGTAAATGATGTGGAGCCTTACACAGTTGTAGCAGGAACACCTGCAAAGAAAATCAAAGACATTGATGAAAAAACAAAAGGTAAGACTGAAATCAAACAAGAACTGCGTCAGCTTTAATTTTTACCATTCGCAGCTGAAGACATAGACGTGGATGATGTATCCACGTCTTATTCGTATAGAGGAAAGGAAGCGAGTGCACTTGTTAAATCTTGAGCAATTAATATCCATTCGAAGAGATTTGCACCAAATTCCTGAGCTTGGTTTCCAAGAGTTCAAAACACAAGCTTATCTCATTGAGCATCTCAAATCGTATCCAAAAGATCGAATTGACATGGAAACATGGCGGACTGGACTCTTTGTGAAAGTGAAGGGGACAAACCCAGCGCGCGTATTTGCTTATCGCGCAGATATGGACGGCCTGTCTATTCCAGAGGAAACTGGCTATTCATTTCAATCTGTACATGAGGGGAAAATGCATGCGTGTGGACATGATTTTCATATGACCATTGCCCTTGGTATCATTGATTATTTTGTTCATCACCCAATCAAAGAAGATATACTCTTTCTTTTTCAACCGGCAGAAGAAGGACCTGGCGGAGCTGAACCGATGCTTGCAAGTGATGTCTTGAAAAAATGGACGCCAGACTTTATTACAGCGCTGCATATTGCACCTGAATATCCAGTCGGAACGATTGCAACAAAACCGGGTCTACTATTTGCCAATACGAGTGAACTAGTGATTGATTTAGAAGGAAAAGGCGGACATGCCGCTTATCCTCATTTAGCGAACGATATGGTTGTGGCAGCAAGTGCACTTGTAGGCCAGCTGCAATCTGTCATTTCACGTAATGTGGATCCTCTAGATAGTGCAGTGATTACAATCGGCACAATTTCAGGAGGAACCGCTCAAAACATCATTGCACAACACGCGAAACTGGATGGAACCATTCGCACGCTCTCACCAGAGTCGATGGAAAAGGTGAGAAAACGAATTGAAGCACTAGCAAAAGGAATTGAGATAGGCTACGAATGCAAAGCAACAGTCCGTTACCCTTCATCCTATTACGAAGTGGACAATTCAAAGGATATGACAGAAGAATTTATGTCATATGTCGCCGAAGAAGGACTTGCGAATGTGATTGAATGCAGAGAAGCCATGACAGGAGAAGATTTTGGCTACATGCTGAAAAAATACCCTGGATTCATGTTTTGGTTAGGGGTAGATTCACCGTATGGGCTGCATCATGCAAAGCTGACACCTGATGAAAAGGCTATTGAAACGGCTGTGAATGTCATGACGGCCTATTTCAAAAAGCAAGCGGGTGAATGAATAATCGAGCCACCTCCTGTACACCTTATGAACAGGAGGTGTTCTTGATTATGACAAGAATTGGTGTAGAACCATCTTTATCCGATGTGGAAGAACTTTTGAAGCAAAAAGGGTATGATGTCGTACGTATTCAAAATGAACAGCAAATGGATCAGTGTGACTGCTATGTGGTCACTGGACTAGATTCAAATGTTCTTGGCATTTCAGACACAACGACAAAGGCATCTGTCATTACAGCGTCAGGTATGACAGATGATGAAATTTGTCAAGAAGTAAAACAGCGTGTTCAATAAAACACAAAAAGAACCGGGAGATTATGATCCTGGTTCTTTTTGCTCTTTTTCTAGATCGAGTACTTCTTTCATTTTTTTGCGTAAGATTCGTTCTACCCGCCATTGCTCCATTGTTTCAGTTTTCGCAATGATACGCAGCACGAGAGAAGAGGAACCGAATGCTTCCACTCCAACAACTTGAGGTCCTTCGATGATTTGAGGTGTTTCTTCCCGCACTTCATCACAGGCTGCTTGCAAGGTTGTGATCATCTGATCCACATTCTCATCTGGAGATAATTCGATATCAACGAGTGCCTGCATCGTTCCCCTTGAATGATTGCTTACATTGAGTATACTTCGATTTGGAATGAAATGAAGAGTACCATCAAAGCTTCTTAGCTGCGTTGTTCTAAGTCCGATTTGTTCTACGATCCCATCAAAGCCTGCAACCGTAATATACTCGCCGACATCAAATTGTTTTTCTAACAGAATAAAAAATCCAGTCACAATATCACTGACTAATCCCTGTGCGCCAAATCCAATCGCAAGTCCAATGACACCTGCGCCAGCTAGTAAAGCGGTTGGATTATAATGAAATAGGTCAAGGATCATGACAACTAGAATAAAAATCAATAAGTAGGCGAAGATATTTAACGTAAGACTTTGCAGTGTCTGAGCTCTTGATAAAGAGACGTCATGCTTGTTAGAGAATTTTTCGTAGGCGCGCTTAATCATCTTGTTTCCTACGGCTCTTACGACAAAATAAATCACAAAAATAGCGATTAATTTTAACAAAATCATACTGCTATTGAGGATGATGGAAATCCAATCTACTTGTTCAAATGCTTTCATGATTTTCAAAACCTTTCTATGTATGCGCTAAAAGAGAAGCTAATCATTTGTTCCCTTATGCAAGTCATGTTAAACTTTTATTAGTTGCAGCGATAGATTGTGACAGGGCGTTAATTAAATTTATTATTAATTAATATTGACTAAAAATCGCTTAAGTATTATAATTATGTTTGTGAAGTTATTAACTAAATGAGAATTCAACCTTTTGATTCTCATTTTATATACAGCTAAGAAGTCTGTATAAAGATATTATTTTATGGAGGGATTTACATATGGCAGAGCGTTTTGTAGGAAAACAAGCTCCACGTTTTGAAATGGAAGCAGTACTTGCTAACAAGGAATTTGGTAAAGTTAGTTTAGAGGAAAACATGAAGAATGACAAATGGACAGTTCTTTTCTTCTATCCAATGGATTTCACATTTGTTTGCCCAACTGAAATTACAGCAATGAGCGATCGTTATGATGAGTTCGAAGACTTAGATGCAGAAATCATTGGTGTATCTACTGATACAATTCATACGCATTTAGCTTGGATCAACACAGATCGTAAAGACAATGGTCTTGGTCAATTAAAATACCCGCTAGCTGCTGACACAAACCACACAGTATCTAGAGAATACGGCGTTTTAATTGAAGAAGAAGGAATCGCACTTCGCGGTCTATTCATTATTAACCCAGAAGGCGAACTTCAATACCAAACAGTATTCCACAACAATATCGGTCGTGATGTAGATGAGACATTACGTGTTCTTCAAGCATTACAAACTGGTGGACTTTGCCCAGCGAACTGGAAACCTGGTCAAAAAACACTTTAATTGATAGCTGAAGAAACAGAAGGGTCTAACTGATGTTAGACCTCAGATTGTTGACAAAGGGCTAAAATGATCTTAATTTTAGCCCTTTGTCTTCTTTTCAGCGTGACCTGAAAACCTTTGCAGTCTAGGAAGGACGAGTACCGGAGCGGAGCGAATTTGACATTCGTGAGCACCTGCACGCAGGACTGACAAAGAATGCGAGGGTTTATCTACACGCTGGGGTCTAACTGATGTTAGACCTTTTTGTTTCGACACATACAATGGATGGAGGCGCTTCAAAATGAAATTACGTCAACCGATGCCAGAACTAACTGGTGCAAAAGAATGGTTAAATGGAGAAGTAACGAGAGAAGAATTGATTGGTGATAAACCAACATTGATCCACTTCTGGTCAGTTAGCTGTCATCTTTGTAAAGAGGCGATGCCGCAAGTGAATCAATTCCGTGATCAATACAAGGATCAACTAAACGTTGTCGCAGTTCATATGCCGCGTTCAGAGGATGATCTAGATCTAGATAAAATCAAAGAGGTCGCACAGGAGCATGAAATCACACAGCCTATCTTTGTGGACAGTGAACATAAACTAACAGAAGCATTTGAAAACGAATATGTACCAGCTTATTATGTATTTGATAAAACAGGTGCTTTACGTCACTTCCAAGCTGGCGGAAGCGGTATGAAAATGCTTGAAAAACGTGTCAACCGAGTTCTTTCTGAGTCTGAAAAGGCTGCAGAATAGGCTTTCCCCCCATGATTGGGGGTTTTTTCATGGGAAAAACAGGAGACATATGAGACTGGACGAATGTGATTGTATCTGTTCTTCCTAGGAAAAGAGAAAATGAGGGACGCCATTAAAAAATATTCCCTTAATAAAAAAGGTATATTGACCTATTTACATTTTTGTTTTGAAATGAAGATGTAAAAATTTTAACTTTTTACGATTCAGAACGTTTTTGCACAAAAGAAATTTCAGTTTGATAAATAACTATATAAATCAAGTAGTTTAAGTGTTTATTCAAATTTTTTACAATTTTTTAGTGTTTGTCAAAAGCCTACAGTGGCAATGAAATGGGTGCCGATTTTTCTTCTTTGGCAAAATTTTAGTTGAAAATACCTATCTGATAGCAAACTGTAAAACGATAAAAAAATAGTTGATAAAATTAGTTTTCTAATCTAATATTTACTATAGAATATTTTTTATATGATGAGGGGGAAGTCCATTGTTTAATGAGAGGGAAGCGTTACGTTTACGATTGGAACAATTAAACGAAGCAGAAGTAAAGGTCATCCGTGAATATCAAATTGAACGAGATGCGATTTATGCAAAATTAAGAGAATTAGACCGTCAAGGGACAGGTCTAGTAACAGATACAAAAAAAGAAGTGCGTACAGAGAGAAAACCGGATTCATTACCTGTATTAGCTGAGCTTGCTGCACAAGAAATGAGAAGCTACCAGCAGCCTTCGCAATCGCAATCAACTGTTACATCATCTTTAGGAACAGGTCAGCTAAATGGTGCACCTGTAGGTATTCCTGAAGGATCTACAAGACGAAGAAGAGGCACAGCTCGACCTGGTTCAAAGGCAGCTAAGCTTCGTGAAGCTGCGATCAAAACGTTAAAGCGACATAATGCGGCGATTAAAAGCTCCGAGCTTCAAAAAGAGATTGAAAAAGAGAGCGGTCTTGAAATTCCAAATATGACAACGTTTATGCAAAGCTTAATTAAAATGTACCCTGAAGTGAAGAAGCCTTATCGCGGACAGTATATTTTAGAAGGCGACATTCAAACAGAAGACGAATAAATAAAAAAGAAACTGCTGAGCGTAAACGCCAGCAGTTTTTTCTTTCTTATATCAAGAACGGATCACTTTTTTTGATCAACTGTATAGACATACTTTCGCTCCTTAGGCATGTTGTCACGCTGCTTTTTAAATCTGTCAATCTTCACTGTCATGACCTCGCCATTACGCTGCACTGCATCCACTTGTGCCTGGAGCGATTCTACTTGTTCGTTTAGTTTCTTCAAAATAGGTTCGATTTCTTCCGTTGTTTGCAGCGTGTGATCTTGTGAAAATGGCTGCGGATTTGTTTGAGCAGACTGGTCAATATCAGCAAAGTGGGAGGCGATCCATTCTTCGCTTTCTGCTAGCTGTTTTTGATAGCTTGTGAGCGTTTCATAAAAAATCGCTTCTTTTGCTTTTTCGATGTGCAGCAATTTTTCTTGTGTTTCATAAAAACGCTGCTGAAGATGTCTGACGCCTTCTTGTAATAAATGGAGCTCTGCTTTTTTATCGCCAAGAGTTTGCTGCAGCTTTTCAATCACAGCCGATAAAGTATTTCCTTTTTTCTCCTCTTTTGCAAGACGTTTATCTTGATCTAGTAACCGGTTGTTTAATTGCTGAGACATTTCCTTATATTTTACAACCTTCAAATGCAATCGGTGCTTTTCTTCTGTTTCCTTTCTTCGATGGTAGGTTTCCTTTTGCAGCATTTCATGGAGAAGGACAATTTTATGTAATAATTCGGATTTGCTACAGGAGAGATCTTGTATTTTAGAGGCTGCATCGTTTTGATCAATGGTCATTTCATCCAATTGTTGTTTTAATTGAGTGAAATCCTTTTTCATCTCATGATATTCTTGAGTTAACTTTTTATTTTTAGAATACGTATACGTGGACTGTAAATCAGAAATCATTTGTTGATATTTGGCAGTTTCAGCTTTTAAATATAAATTCTCTTGAGATAGATCATGGAAAAGGGGAGAAGCATGGCGCCGGTTCATAGGTAGACCCTCCTTATTCATGTTACCAATAAAGTATGCAAAATGAGTGCGATTAGAACAACCATATCAAAGGGGTGAGATGATGAGCGTAGTGAATGTGATACTAGCTGGAGGAGCTTCCAGACGTTTTGGAGAGCCAAAGGCAAGTTATTTGTATCAGGGGAAACCACTGTATGAGCATGTTAAAAAGCAGCTTTTAAATGAGCAAATCATCGTCATCAGTCATCCAAATCTTCTGCCTTTTTTCAAAGAAAGAGGTGAACAAGCTGTCTGGTTAGATGATGAACAGGTCCGCGGAAATGGACCGCTTGCAGGAATATATACCGCTATGCAAAAACAAGAAGCGGAGTGGTATTTGGTGACGGCATGTGATATGCCTTTTATACGAAAAGAGACA
This sequence comes from Bacillus xiamenensis, assembly GCF_001857925.1. NCBI lineage: Bacteria > Bacillati > Bacillota > Bacilli > Caryophanales > Bacillaceae > Bacillus > Bacillus xiamenensis. Next base: position 297,921 of record NZ_CP017786.1, on the reverse strand, counting down.
GCGGAGGCATTATCGTCCTATTGCAATGAGCATGTAGATGCCGTTGTCCCGCTTGTACAGGGAAGGTTACAGCCTTTATTTGCGCTTTATCACCGCCGCTGTCTGCCGTTTATTCAGACATGTATCAAAGAGAATCAATTAGCCATCAAAGATTTGCTTAAAAAACTTAGCGTCTGCGTTGTTACCGAGGACGAACTGAAAGCGGAAGCAAATGAATTTCATAATATCAATAAAAGAAGCGATTTAACTGAAAACGGTATGATATGATACATAAAAACGATGAGGAGAGAACAATATTGAACGAGCGATATTCAAGACAAATTTTGTTCCCTCCGGTAGGGGAAAAAGGCCAGCAGGCGCTTTGTGAAAGTCATGTCCTGATCGTTGGCGCCGGTGCACTTGGAACTGCTTCTGCTGAAGGACTTGTCCGGTCTGGAATTGGCACTTTGACGATTGTAGACCGTGATTATGTAGAATTCTCAAATTTACAGCGGCAGCAGCTGTACACAGAACATGATGCAAAGGCGCATGTGCCTAAAGCGGCTGCGGCCAAAAAACGTCTGCAAGAAATCAATCATGAAGTGATCATACACGCCCTTATTGAGGATGCAGGGGTGGAACTGTTAAGGCCGTTATTTCAGAGAGCAGATATCGTTATTGATGCGACAGATAATTTTGAGACAAGAATGGTGATGAATGATTTATCATTAGAAACGAATACCCCTTGGATTTACGGTGCCTGCGTGAGCAGTCAAGGGATGTATATGACCATTCTGCCGGATAGAACCCCTTGCTTATCATGTGTATTTAAAGCAATGCCTGCCGGGGGATTAACGTGTGATACTGCAGGAATTATTTCCCCCGCTGTTCAAATGGTTTCGGCTTATCAGCAAACGGAGGCGCTGAAATATTTAACAGGGCATGAAGAGCAAATGGAGAAGAAGTTTGTCACATTTGATTTATGGCAATTATCTTCGTTTAAAATGGATTTATCTCGAACGAAGCAGGAGGATTGTCCATCTTGCGGTACAAACAGAACCTATCCATATTTGGATGAACAGCGTAAAAAAACGGCGGTTCTGTGCGGGCGTGACACAGTCCAAATCATATCAAAGGATTTAGAGAATCTTTCGTTTCAGCATGTGAAAGAGCGTCTGTCACCTATTTGTGAGGTGGAAGTGAACGATTTTTTAATCCATATACGCTATGAAACGTATCGTCTTGTCTTTTTTAAAGGAGGACGTGTATTAATTCATGGGACAAATGATGAAAAAGCAGCGAATTCATTACTAGCAAGACTGCTAGGCATATAGGAGTGAGATGTGATGGAAAGACGACAGCCAATTCCAGTAGAAGAGGCCATACAGAAAGTCTGCCAATTTCAAAAGCATGGACAAGTTGAATGGGTTCCTTTAAAGGACAGCCTTGGAAGAATGATTGCAGAGGATATTTTAGCAGACCATGATGTTCCTGCCTTTGACCGTTCTCCGTACGATGGCTTTGCTCTTCGGGCAGAAGATACGAAAGAAGCATCAAAAGAGCACCCTGTTGAATTTGAGGTGATTGATCATATTGGGGCAGGGATTGTTTCGGAAAAAACGATCGGTCCTTTTCAAGCTATTCGCATTATGACAGGAGCAAAGATTCCAAATGGAGCGAATGTCGTCATCATGATTGAACTGACGAAGACCTTTGAGAAAGATGGGAAATCATTTATGTCACTTAAAAGACCTCTGCATAAGGGGGACAATATTTCTCGTCAAGGAGAAGAGACGCTCAAAGGGAAAGTGATGGTTGAAAAAGGGACAAAAGTAACCCCAGGCGTCACGGCCATTTTGGCGACGTTCGGGTATGCGGTTGTGCCAGTCGTCAAAAAACCAGTGATTGGCATCATCTCAACAGGCACAGAGCTTCTGCAAGTAAGTGATGCAATGGTGGATGGGAAAATTCGAAACAGTAATCTAAGTATGGTCTACGCCCAGGTGCTTGAAGCTGGAGGAGAGCCGCTTGATTTAGGCGGTGTATCCGATGATTTCGATCTAAGCTATCAAGCAGTAAAATCAGCTATAAGCAAAGTAGACATGCTGATCACAACAGGCGGTGTATCAGTGGGTGATTTTGACTTTTTACCTGCTATTTATGAAAAGCTAGGGGCAAAGGTGTTGTTTAATAAAGTGGCCATGAGACCTGGAAGTGTGACAACTGTTGCTGCGCTGCCAAATGGTCAATTGCTGTATGGGCTGTCAGGAAATCCTGCTGCTTGTTTTGTTGGCTTTGAACTATTTGTGAAACCTATGATCAATCAATGGTGCTTGAAAGTGAATCCATATCCTGTTTTTGCTGAGGCAACGCTGACACATGATTTCCCAAAAGCCAATCCCTTCACCCGATTTGTCAGGGCAGCACATCAATTCACTGGCAGTCAGTTGAGTGTAACGCCAACAGGTCTTGATAAATCAAGCGCGGTGACCTCTATTGCGGATGCTGACTGTTTCATCGTTCTGCCTGGAGGAACAAGAGGTTTTAGGGCGGGTGATCAGGTCAAAGTTTTGCTGTTTCAGCACGAAGGCGGTGCCCCATGCTGGACACCAAATTAAACATATTACAAGTGGTCGGCTATCAAAACAGCGGCAAAACCACGCTGATCGAAAAGATATGTCAGCTGGCTGATCAAGAGGGATTGAAGCTGGGCTGTTTCAAACATCACGGACATGGCGGGAAACCAGACCGTCAGTTCAAAGAAAAAGATACGGATCGATATGTTCGAGCGGGAGCGTTTGCCGCAGGTGTGGAGGGAGAAGGTGAATTTCACTTTTCAATGAAGCACATGACGTTAGAGCAGCTGCTCAACATGTGTAAACATCTCCCGTTAGATGCTGTCCTGATAGAAGGATACAAACAAGCGCCTTACCGTAAAATCGTTTGTGTAAAGAACGAACAGGAGCTCATCGACCTTTCAACACTTTCTCATATACAAGCAGCCATTTATGTTGATCAAGAGATACAATTAACCGAGAATTACCCGTTTCCTGTGTTTTCAGCATTTGACCAGTGCGGGATGACATTTGCTTTTCACTTATTGAAGGGAGGCAGACTCGCATGAATGATGAGCTTTTTAACATAACAAAAAAGCCGATTGATGTGAATGAATTGATTCAGCATGTGACAAGACGAAAAGCGGGCGCAATTACGACGTTTATCGGGACGGTACGCGAGTGGACAAATGGTAAAAAAACGCTGCGTTTAACCTATGAAGCATACATACCAATGGCCGAAAGCATGTTGAGGCAAATTGGACAAGAAATCAAGAAGCGCTGGCCTGATACTGAAGCGGCCATTGTTCATCGAATTGGAACACTTGACATATCTGACATTGCAGTCGCAATAGCTGTGTCATCTCCTCATAGAAAAGCTGCGTACGAAGCCAATGAATACGCTATTGAACGAATCAAGGAAATCGTTCCAATTTGGAAAAAAGAATACTGGGAAGATGGAGAGGCCTGGATAGGTGATCAGCTTGAAACCGTTTCTTATCCTGAAGGAAAACCTAGTGATCTTCAACTTAACGAGAAAGAAGGTAATCGGCATGATTAGCGTATTATTGTTCGCCGGCCTTGCTGAGAAGGCCGGTAAACAACAAATCATCATTCAAAAAGATCAAACAACGGTTGATGAGATTAAAATAGAATTACAGGAGGTATATGGTGTTGATACTGCACAGAACGTAATGGTTGCAGTCAACGAAATATATACGAGGGAAAATGCTGAGGTGCGTAGCGGGGACACTGTTGCACTCATTCCTCCTGTAAGTGGTGGATAATAGATATTAGAGGATTTGGTTATGGCCAGCGGCTGTAACCAATTTTTTATGTGTGAAAAGCTTGAAGAGGTACTTGGGTATGATCTTCGTAAATAAAACATCCCCGTCGTGCTTTTGAAATGTGAGGATCGAGCTGCTGAATGAGATCATACAATTCACTGATTCGTCTCACATTAAAATCTGTTCGGGCTTGAAGCTGTTCTTTTAATTCTTTTGTGCTTACGATGCTTCCCTTTTTCTCTTTAATAATATCTACACATCTTGCCGCGTAGTATATTTTGTCGTTAGAAGGTCTGCTCTCTTTCATATCTAGCAATTTGAGTTCGTGATAAATCTTTTCTCTCTCCTTTCGAAAGTATTGCCATGCTTCTTGTTCCTTTTCATACAGTAAAATCAATTGCATTTTCAATTTTTCTCTTAACATTCACTTGACTCCATTTCCACTATCATTTAACCTACCTCTATTTTACATTATATGAAAAAATAACATTCGATCAAGTAATATCCTTTTATTTTTATTTTTTTAATATGAAAGTATTGATACTAAAGACTCACTCGTTCTATAAAAGGCGCTAAACATAGCCCTATAAAGCCGGGACTCATCGGGATTACTAGGAGTATTTTAACAAAAAATTGCTGTGTCTACCTGGGACCATCCCAATGCAAAGGAAAAGGATATTTATTCCGAAAGGCATGTTATTTACTTGATAAAAGGTTTTTAGGTAAGTAAAAGCATGATTTTTTGATATGAATATGGTCTGATCAAGGTGTCCTTTGGAGGATGTCGTTCATGAAAATAGAATAATAGATACCATCCTATTTCAATGGAAATAAAGAAAATCAATTGATCCATCACTTATTGGCAATCTTTTGCTAAAATAGAATTAGCAAGGGAATAAATGAATGTTTACATACTTACTTCATATGGAGAGGATGTCATCAGATGAAAGAAACATTAAACAAGCCTACGATCATAGGCGTGAGCACAAGGCCAGCAGAGCATTTAAAAAGAGTGTGGGAAAATCCAGTCGTGTGGTGGCCATTATGCTGCGTACTTGTATTGACAGTCATTGTCACTTATTTATCTGAACTCGTAAATGCTGGATTGTGGGCGGATTTAAGCCTGCCGCTACCTATTGTGTATGTGACGACACTTATTGGTCTTATTCTGGGGATTGTCATCAACGCTGCAATCTATAAGTTTATCGTTTTTTTAGCAAAAGGAGATGCGTCGTTTCGGCAGATGTTTTCAGGTGTGCTGTACATCACACCTATTACGATCATAGGAACGATGATTTCTCATTTGGCAGTCATCTTTTTCCATGTTCCAAAGGACATAACTGTCACGTCATTAAACGCACTCATTCACCTATCAGGTCCATGGCATGCCGTGTTAGCCAATATTGATCTGTTTGTCATTTGGAATCTCGTTTTAACAGGCTTTTTATTTATCAAAGTCGGCCGTATTTCGCCAAAAATATCTTGGATCATTGTGGGCGTTTTTTATGCACTATCTTTAATCTTTCAATATGTCGGAACGGCAATCAACATGTCTGTAAGCTGGGGGTAGAGTGTATTTATGAGAAAGAAAATCATCGTTGGATCCATTTTCATTATTGTGATTGGTTTATTTATTGGATTTAACATTGCAAAGAATCAGTCGAAGCCTGCTTCTTCGGCAGCAACATTTAAAACAGTTAAACTCACGCCAAAAGAAATCATCTCGACTGTGATGACACCTGGGACACTGTCATTCTCTGAGGAGCAGTTCATTTATGGCGAAGAGGAAAAAGGAAAACTGAAAGAGATTACTGTGAAAGAAGGAGAAAAGGTAAAGGCAGGGACTCCTCTTCTTACATATGAAAATAAGGAACTCGAGCTTGAAGAACAGCAGCAGGCTCTAGCGGCTGAATCAAGCTCACTCAAACTCAAACAATTGCAAAATAGACTCAACGAATTAAATGAACAGCAAGGAGGCGAGGCGGGCTCCAATTCGAAAAACGAGCGAGAGCAGCTTGAGTTGGAATTGAAAGCCGCTGAATTAGAGCAAAAACAAGCTGAGCTGAACCAAGAAAAAGTAAAGACACAAATAGAAGACTTAACGATACATAGCAAGATTGAAGGAACAGTGATATCTGTAGAACAAGAGGCTGGAGCAGGGAAGCTGGAAGAGAGACAGCCGATAATTCATATTGGTAATGAGAAAAAAATGATCGTGCGAGGTTTAATCTCTGAGTATGACGCTATTAAAGTCAAAAAGAAACAAACAGTAAAGGTAACGTCTGATGTCATTCGCGGAAAGAGCTGGCAAGGAGTCGTGAAAAAAGTAGGGGCTGTTCCTGCCCAGGCAACATCCGAAACAACGGCGGGCGATCAAACTGTGCAATATCCGGTCGAAATTGAAATAAAGGGAAAAAAACCTGATGCAAAACCAGGCTTTAAAATGATCATGGAAATTGAAACAGACAAGCGCCAAGCCCTAATGATTCCTGAAACAGCTGTGAAAAAAGAGAAAGATGGGTCATACGTTTATGTCGTTGAAAAGAATGTACTAAAGAAAGTAAAAGTGGCATTAGGGGAAACGTCAGGACATGATCTTGAAGTGACAAAAGGTTTAACGAAAGAGGATCAAATCATTGCAGAACCATCAGATGACATGTATGACGGAATGGAAGTGAATGCTGAATGATTCAGCTTTCAAACGTGACGAAAAGCTATGAGGTGGCACAAGAGTCATTTGATGTATTGAGTAAGATTGACCTTGTCATTGGAAAGGGAGAGTATATGTCGATCATGGGGCCGTCGGGCTCTGGGAAGTCGACGCTAATGAATATCATCGGATGTTTGGACCGCCCAACCTCAGGGCAGTACCATTTTCAAGGCAGAGAGCTGTCAGTAGCAAAGGATCAAGAGCTTGCAGTGATTCGAAATCAATCCATTGGATTTGTTTTTCAGCAATTTCACTTGCTGCCTAGATTAAATGCGAGGCGTAATGTAGAACTTCCGATGATCTACGCTGGAATCAGTCAAAAGGAAAGAAAAGAACGTGCGGAAATGGCACTTGAAAAGGTTGGCTTGGCTGATCGAATGAAACATATGCCAAGCGAGTTATCAGGAGGTCAAAAGCAAAGAGTGGCCATTGCACGGGCGATTGTCAATGAGCCTCAGCTCATTTTAGCTGATGAACCAACAGGCGCTCTTGACTCAAAAACAAGCTTCTCGATTATGGAACAGTTTACACAGCTGAATGAGGATGGGACAACGGTTGTGCTTGTCACTCATGAAGAAGAAATCGCTGCGTATACAAACCGGACGGTCGTTGTGAGAGATGGCCGCCTCGCTCACGATAGATTGACACAAGGGGACGCTATGAATGAAACTCTTTGAAAATATCAAAATAGCGCTGAATTCTGTCCTAGCACATAAATTACGTTCTGTTTTAACGATGCTTGGGATCATTATTGGTGTTGGATCGGTCATTGCCGTCGTTGCCATCGGTCAAGGCGGTGAGCAAATGTTGAAAGAATCGATTTCAGGTCCAAATAATACCATTGATATGACATATACGCCTTCTGATGAAGAATTAAATGCAAATCCAAATGCTTTATTCGAAGCCTCATTTACTGAAGAAGACATACAAAGTATCAAGACAATGAGCGGGGTAAAACAGGTGGCCTCCTCAACTGCACAAGGAATGCAATTGAGATTTCAGGATACGACGGTTGATGCGACAGTTACCGGTATTAATGAAGGTTATACGAATGTACATTCACTGGAGATAGCAGAAGGACAGGACTTACGTGATATTGATTTTCGAAGCGGCAGAAGGGCAGCCGTCATTTCAGAAGGTGTAAAAAAAGAACTATTTAACGGACAGAATGCCATTGGCGAAATGATTTGGATGAACGGACAGCCAGTTGAAGTGATCGGCGTAATAGCAAAGCAGAAAGGGATGTTTTCATTTGATATGAATGAAATCTATGTCCCATTTGCTTTGCTTACAACTGTATTTGGTTTAAATGAATACGACAAGTTGTCTATTCAAGTCGCACACGCTGATCAAATGAAAGAAGTAGGAAAGAATGCCGCTGCACGATTAAATGAAAATCACCATACAGAAGATGCTTACGAAATGATCAATATGGAAGAAATTGCAGCAGGCATCGGCCAAATTACAACTGTGATGACAACGATTATTGGCTCTATTGCTGGTATCTCATTACTTGTCGGCGGCATAGGTGTCATGAATATTATGCTTGTATCTGTGACAGAGAGGACAAGAGAAATTGGAATTCGGAAGGCTCTTGGGGCAACCCGGCCTCAAATACTCGTCCAGTTTTTAATCGAGTCTGTCGTTTTAACGCTGATCGGCGGTGTGATCGGGATTGCCCTCGGCTTAGGCGGTGCATCGCTTGTGTCATTTTTTGCAGGCTGGCCGTCTCTTGTCTCGTGGGAAGTGGTATGTGGCGGTGTCCTGTTTAGTATGCTCATTGGCATTATGTTTGGGCTGATTCCTGCCAATAAAGCAGCAAGACTTGATCCTATTGAATCCCTCAGGTATGAATGATACTGAACGCGTCTTTCAAAGACGCCGCCAAGAAGATAAGTTGGATATAAATAGCGAGATATTTCGCCTTACATCCGCCGCCTGAAGCCTTTATGCAAATCGCATAAAGGCTTTTTTTAGATCTATTGAATGAAATGAAAAATGATAGAAATGCTAATATCATGACTTTCATCTCAATGTCACATATTTTTCAGTTTACAAATGGTACATATAAAGGTAAGATGACCATTGTGAAAGATTTTGATAGTTATTGAATGTATTTGATTGTTTTGTATTGATAATGTTGAAAAAAGCGATTACAATAAAGGTGCGCGCAAAATGAATACGTTTTCAAAAGGGGGTGTTTTCAATGTTAACACCAGAAAGACATCAACTCATTATCGACTATTTAGAAGAAAACGATGTCATCAAAATACAGGACTTAACGATTATGACGGATGCGTCTGAATCTACAATTAGAAGAGATTTATCAGCCCTCGAAGAAAAAGGCTTTCTCAAAAGAGTTCATGGAGGAGCAGCTAAAATATCTAGTATCCGTCTTGAACCAGATGTATTTGAGAAAGCTGCCAAAAACCTTCATGAAAAGTCATTGATTGCAGAGGCAGCAGCGTCTCTTTTGAAACAAGGCGATTGTATATACTTAGATGCTGGTACGACAACACAGCAAATGATTGAATTTATTGATCCAGATCAAGATATTGTTGTGGTGACAAACGGTGTCATGCACATTGAAGCACTCATGAGAAAAGGTATTCCTTTTTACCTGATAGGCGGATCAGTGAAACATCGAACAGGGGCCATGGTGGGAGCCGCAGCTTTGACAGCTATGGAAAATTACCGTTTTGACAAAAGCTTTGTTGGGACGAACGGCATTCATCCCGAGGCGGGGTTTACAACACCTGATCCAGAAGAAGCGCTCATTAAAAAAAGAGCCATGAAGCAGGCGAAAAAAACCTATATCTTATCAGATGCCTCAAAGTTTGGCGAAATATCGTTTTCAGCCTTTGCTAGTTTACAGGAAGCCACCATTATCACAAACGACGCAAAAGAGGATTCATTCGATAATTACCATGAAAAAACGGTTATAAAGGTAGTGAAAACATGATTTATACAGTTACTTTAAACCCATCAGTTGATTACATCGTACACGTGGAGGATTTCGCTGTCGGCGGTTTAAATCGTTCAACCTATGACAAAAAATATCCAGGTGGTAAAGGAATCAATGTCTCAAGGCTTCTAAAACGTCACGGTGTTGAATCAAAAGCACTCGGATTTATTGGCGGATTCACAGGCAAATATATTCAAGACTTTTTACAAAACGAACAATTACAAACAGCCTTTCACGAGGTGTCAGAAGATACACGCATTAATGTGAAACTAAAAACAGGTGAAGAAACAGAAATCAACGGGCTCGGTCCAAATATTACTGAAGCACAATTTGAGTCGTTTCTCTCCCAATTTACTTCATTGGCTGAAGGCGACGTTGTTGTATTAGCAGGCAGCATTCCTTCCTCGCTGCCTCATAACACATACGAGCGTATTGCTGGGGTATGTGCGCAGCAAGGAGTAAGAGTTGTACTTGATATTTCTGGGGAAGCCTTAAAAAAAGCAGCAGATATGAAACCGTTCTTAATGAAACCAAACCATCATGAGTTAGGTGACATGTTTGAAACGAGTATTTCATCTGCAGAAGAAGCCATTCCTTATGGGAAAAAGCTGTTAGAACAAGGTGCTGAACATGTCATTGTATCCATGGCAGGAGATGGCGCTCTCTTATTCAGTCAGGAAGGGATTTTTCAGTCCAATGTTCCAAAAGGCACGCTGATCAACTCAGTTGGTGCGGGGGATTCAGTCGTTGCAGGATTCTTAGCCGGCGTTGCTAAAGGTCTTTCAATTGAAGAATCATTTAAGCTTGGCGTCACATCAGGAAGCGCTACCGCTTTTTCTGAGGAGCTTGGTACAAAAGAGCTTGTCGATACACTATTGCCACAAGTAAAAGTCACACGCATTTAAAGGAGGAGTCATCATGAAAATTACAGAACTACTCACGAAGCAAACAATTAAGCTTCAATTAGACAGTCAGCAAAAAGAAGCCGTTATTGAAGAGCTGGTCACTGTATTAGATACAGCTGGTAAATTGCATGATAAAGAAGGCTACAAAGAAGCCGTTGTCAATCGTGAAAAACAGAGCTCTACAGGAATTGGTGAAGGAATTGCCATTCCTCACGCTAAAACAGCAAGTGTGAAAGAGCCTGCCATTGCATTTGGCCGTTCAACAGCTGGTGTAGATTATGAATCATTAGACGGACAGCCAAGTCATCTTGTCTTTATGATCGCAGCAACTGAAGGCGCAAACAATACACATTTAGAAGCACTTTCTCGTTTATCGACACTTCTTATGCGCGAAGAAATCCGAAAGCAGCTGCTTGAAGCGGCTACTGAAGATGACATCATTGATATCATCAATACGCATGACAAGGATGAAGAAGAAGAGGAAGTCAAAGAGGAGCCGGCTGCATCAGGAAAACCTGCTAAAATTTTAGCAGTGACAGCTTGCCCAACAGGTATTGCGCATACATTTATGGCAGCAGATGCGTTGAAAGAAAAAGCAAAAGAAATGGGCGTTGACATTAAAGTTGAGACAAACGGCTCTAGTGGAATTAAACATGCCCTTACAGCAAAAGAAATTGAAGAAGCACCAGCCATCATTGTGGCAGCTGATAAGCAAGTTGAAATGGAACGCTTTAAAGGCAAACATGTCATTGAAGTACCGGTGACAGCTGGAATTCGCCGTCCGCAAGAATTGATCGAAAAAGCCATTAATCAAGATGCGCCGATTTATAAAGGCTCAGGCGGCAGTTCTTCAAAAGACGAAAATGAATCATCGGTCAAAGGAAGAAGTGGATTTTATAAGCACTTAATGAGCGGTGTCAGCAACATGCTTCCGTTTGTTGTTGGGGGCGGTATCCTCGTTGCGATTTCATTCTTCTGGGGAATTAAGTCAGCAGATCCTAATGACCCTTCTTTCAATTCATTCGCCGCTGTATTAAAAGGGATTGGTGGAGATAATGCACTTGCCTTAATCGTTGCTGTATTAGCTGGATTTATCGCAATGAGTATTGCAGATCGTCCAGGTTTTGCACCAGGTATGGTTGGCGGATTCATGGCCTCTGCCGCAGGTGCAGGATTCTTAGGCGGACTGATTGCTGGTTTCCTTGCTGGTTACATCGTGGTGCTCCTGAAGAAGGTCTTCACATTCGTACCGCAGTCGCTCGATGGCATTAAACCAGTTCTGCTCTATCCATTGTTTGGTATTTTCTTTACAGGCATTATCATGCATTACATTGTCAACACACCTGTTAAAATGGTGATGGACGGATTAACACATTGGCTTGAAACATTAGGTACTGGAAACCTTGTATTAATGGGCATTATTTTAGCTGGTATGATGGCGATTGATATGGGTGGCCCAATTAACAAAGCGGCCTATACATTTGGTCTTGCCATGATTGCTGCTGGCAACTATGCACCGCACGCTGCTATTATGGCAGGCGGAATGGTGCCGCCGCTAGGTATTGCTCTTGCGACAACGATCTTTAGAAGCAAATTCTCAAAACGTGACCGCGAAGCAGGTATTACATGCTACTTCATGGGAGCTGCTTTCATCACTGAAGGGGCCATCCCGTTTGCAGCAGCCGATCCTCTGCGCGTGATTCCTTCAGCTGTGATTGGCGCAGCAGTTGCTGGCGGATTAACAGAATTCTTTAGAGTCACGCTTCCTGCACCGCACGGCGGACTATTCGTTTTCTGGGTGACAAATCATCCAATTCTTTATATCATCAGCATCTTAATCGGTGCGATTGTAACAGCGCTTTTACTTGGTATTTTGAAAAAACCAGTCAAACAAGAGGCGTAAAGAGAAGAGAAGCATCGTGAATAGCGGTGCTTCTTTTTGTTTAAACTTCAGCAAATTAGGAAAAAATATCTAATTAGATGGTTGTCTTGTGAATTTTTAATGGACATGTGATAAAGTAAAGTTATTCAATTCACGTTTCAAGTCTTTTAGCAGAAAGTCTTAGGAGGAAGCAGTATTTTGAACGAAGAAAACAAACAAAACGAAAATGACATTCAATCTGATGCGAAGCAAGCCAAACCAAAGAAGAAAAGTTCACTGTTTGAATGGATCAAAGCCATTTTGATTGCACTTGCACTCGTCCTCGTCATCCGTACGTTTATTTTTGAGCCGTATGTGGTGGAAGGAGAATCAATGGAACCAACCCTTCATGATGGGGAAAAATTATTTGTTAACAAAACCATCAACTATCTCGGTGGAGTCAAACGCGGGGACATTGTGATTATTAATGGAAAAGACGGTCAGAAAATTCATTATGTCAAACGATTGATTGGTCTTCCAGGTGACACAATCGAAATGAAGGATGATACGCTTTACATTAATGGTAAAAAAGTAGATGAGCCTTATTTAAAAGAGAACAAGGCGCACGCTAAAGAGTATGAAGTGCATTTAACAGGGGATTTTGGTCCAGTCAAAGTACCGAAAAACGATTACTTTGTGATGGGGGACAACAGACTTAATTCTATGGATAGTCGAAATGGACTCGGACTCATTGAAAAGGATCGTATTGTCGGGACATCGGAATTTGTTTTCTTCCCATTTGGCGACATTCGAAAAACACAATAAATACACCCTTCTCAAGACGTGAGAAAGGTGTTTCAAAGGACGACCCTTCATGAAGGGTCGTTTTTAATTTGGTGTGAGCATCGTGACAATGATGACAATGGCTAAAACAGAAGCGAATACAGATCCTGTAATCGCCAACACAGAACGGAATAATCCGATTTTCACATTGTCTTTTCCACGCTTTTGTAAAAAGCGTTTTGAAAAGATGTGGACCAGTGTGTAAATGAGGACAAGCCCAATATAAAGACCAAAATCCCTCGCGTTAAAGCCTGTTGCCGATAAATAAATGCCCATAAAGAAAATCAATAAACAATATTCCATGAGTGTGAGTAATCTCAAATCGCTCGAACTCCTCCAATCAAATCATTCTCACTTATTATACCATATTGGACAAAAAGCCTTTGTTCTTAGCGAGAGACGTTTCTATCAATCGTTATTCATGTTATACTTCATAATGATGAATGAGTGATGGAGGATTAATAAATGATTGCAGTGAATAATGTTAGTTTGCGATTTGCTGATCGTAAATTATTTGAAGAAGTAAATATTAAGTTCACGCCTGGCAACTGCTACGGACTAATTGGTGCCAACGGAGCTGGTAAATCAACGTTCCTAAAGATTCTTTCTGGAGAAATTGAGGCTCAAACGGGCGATGTTCATATGAGTCCTGGGGAACGTTTAGCGATTTTAAAACAGAATCACTTTGAATACGAAGAGTTTGAAGTGTTAAAGGTCGTCATGATGGGTCATAAACGTCTATATGATGTGATGCAGGAAAAAGATGCGATCTATATGAAGCCAGATTTCTCAGATGAAGATGGAATTCGTGCAGCAGAGCTTGAAGGTGAATTCGCTGAGTTAAACGGATGGGAAGCAGAAAGTGAAGCCGCGATCCTATTAAAAGGTCTTGGCATTCCAGAGAGCCTACAATCGAAGAAAATGTCTGAGCTTGGCGGTTCTGAAAAGGTTAAAGTATTACTAGCTCAAGCCTTATTCGGTAAACCTGACGTTCTTCTTCTTGATGAGCCAACGAACCACTTGGACTTACAAGCGATTCAGTGGCTGGAAGAGTTCCTCATTAACTTTGAAAATACCGTGATTGTCGTATCGCATGATCGTCACTTCTTAAACAAAGTATGTACTCATATTGCGGATCTTGACTTCGGAAAAATCCAAGTGTATGTCGGTAACTATGATTTTTGGTATGAGTCCAGCCAATTGGCACTAAAACTAAGCCAGGATGCAAATAAGAAAAAAGAAGAACAAATTAAGCAGCTTCAAGAATTCGTTGCTCGGTTCAGTGCGAACGCTTCTAAATCGAAGCAAGCGACGTCAAGAAAGAAATTGCTTGATAAGATCTCGTTAGATGACATTAAGCCGTCTTCACGTAAATATCCATATGTTCATTTTGCGCCAGAGCGTGAAATCGGGAATGATGTCCTTCAAGTAGAAGGCCTGTCAAAAACGATTGACGGTGTAAAGGTACTGGATAACGTCAGCTTTATCATGAATCGTGAGGATAAAATTGCGTTCTTAAGCCGTCATGAGCTGGCTGTCTCGACGTTATTTAAAATCCTTGCTGGTGAAATGGAACCAGACAGCGGGACATTTAAATGGGGTGTTACTACGTCTCAAGCCTTTTTCCCGAAAGACAACAGTGAATATTTTGAAGGAAGCGATTTAGATCTTGTGGATTGGCTTCGTCAATATTCTCCTAATGATCAAAGTGAAAGCTTCTTGCGCGGCTTCTTAGGCCGTATGCTGTTTTCTGGGGAAGAAGTGAAGAAAAAAGCAAGCGTCTTATCAGGAGGAGAAAAGGTTCGCTGTATGTTATCGAAAATGATGCTCTCTGGAGCGAATATTCTGCTGTTAGACGAGCCGACGAACCATTTAGACCTAGAGTCCATCACGGCGCTGAATAACGGTCTCATGAGCTTTAAAGGGGCTATGCTCTTCTCATCTCATGACCATCAGTTTGTTGAAACCGTTGCAAACCGTATTATCGAAGTGACGCCAAATGGCATCGTTGATAAACAAACAACATATGATGAATTCTTGGCAGATCAAGACATTCAAAAAAGACTTCAAGAGCTTTATGCATAATGAAGAAAAGACATCCGCATGTGGATGTCTTTTTTATTTAAATAGCCCAGTTTCCATTACGGAAAATCGGTTCACGTTTACCATCTTTTGTGATCCCATCAATATTCATTTCCTTTGAACCAATCATGAAATCGACGTGTGTAATACTGCTGTTCACACCCGCTGCGTCTAATTCCTCTCGTTTCATCTCTTTACCGCCTTCGATATTAAATGCATAACCGCTGCCGATGGCAAGGTGGTTGGATGCATTTTCATCGTAAAGTGTATTGTAATAGAGAATATTTGAGTTGGAAATCGGTGAATCATCAGGTACGAGGGCAACCTCACCTAAATAATGAGAGCCTTCATCTGTTTCAATCAAAGAAGTTAAAATGTCTTCGCCTTCTTTTGCTTTCACATCAATAATACGGCCATTTTCAAAGGTTAATGTAAAATCATCAATGATGTTTCCGGCATAGCTGAGCGGCTTTGTGCTTGAGACCGTCCCGTTTACGCCGTCTTTTTTAGGGACAGTAAATACTTCTTCTGTTGGCATATTGGCCATAAATGATACACCGCGTTCACTTACACTGCCGGCGCCTACCCAAATATGCTGTTCAGGAAGCTCGATCGTTAAATCTGTACCTGGCGCTTCATAGTGCAGCTTGTGGTAATGACGTTCATTTAAGACGGTTACTTTTTCATTTAGTGACTCATCATGCTTTTTCCATGCTTCAACTGGATCTGGCTGATCAGCACGGGCGACTTTAAAGATTTGTTCCCATAATAAAGAGACAGCCTCTTCATCTGTATGCTCAGGAAAAATCTTTTTCGCCCAATCTTTTGACGCAGCACCTACGACCGTCCAAGCGACTTTGTCAGATTGAACGTATTGACGATATGTATGAAGTGCTGAACCAGCAGCTTTTTGCTGTGCAGCAATTTTTTTCGAGTCAATGCCACGCAGAAGATCGGGGCTTTCTGACAAGATGGTAATAAAAGCACCACCGCGTTTTGCGATGGTTTCCATCATTTGTGCTTCCCATTCTGGGAATTGCTCAAAAACATCTTGTGGGGCATGTTCATATTTTAACCGGGTGAGAACACCATCACTCCAGCGGATATGTACGTTTTTCGCTCCGCGCTTATACGCATGTTTTGCCACAAGGCGGACAAGGTCCACAGATTCAGTAAACGCAGATACGACCACTTCTTGACCATTTTGAACATTCACACCGACTTCAACGATGGTCTTTGCATATTGATCTAGTTGTTTTTCGAATGAACTCATAAAAAACCCTCCTTTAGTCATGTTCATCATATCAGATTTAAGACCGAAAAGGAAAATGGGGAGCCGCTTTGAAGCAAAATAAAAAAGCCGCTTTCGTGCGGCTTTTTTAGCGGTTCAGTTGTTTCACAGGCTGTGCATTAGAAGGGGGCATATGTGAAAACGACAAGCTCATTCCTCCTAAAATAATACCGGTTAAAATGACTGTGACAACGACCCGTTTACTTAAATCAAGCAACATGTTCTTCCTCCTTCACGTTTATCCATTCCTCACAATATGATCGAAATGATGAAAAAAGAAGTAGGACAGGAAGATTATTTTAACGTTTTTTGCAATTTGTGAATGACTTCTAATGAACGGCCCGTTCCGATTGCGACAGATTCAAGTGGATTTGCTGCAATGTGAACTGGAACGACAATCTCTTGAGAGAGCCATTCTTGAATCCCGTTTAACAGTGCACCCCCGCCAGTTAGAATCACGCCGCGGTCTACGATATCACCACTGAGCTCTGGAGGGCTGTCCTCTAATGTGGCACGGATCGCCTCTAATATATGAAGAAGTGATTCACGCATAGCGCCTTGAATTTCATGAGATTCAAGTGTAATCGTTTTTGGGAGGCCTGTGACAAGGTCGCGTCCACGTACTTCTAATGATTCAGGCTCATGCTCAATGAGTCCATAACCGATTTCTATTTTCACTTGCTCAGCAGTCCGCTCACCGATCAGTAGATTATATTTCTTTCTCACAAATGTAATGATATCTTCATCCAGCTGATCGCCGCCAATTCGAATCGAATGACAAGAGACAACGCCGCCAAATGAAATGATCGCCACTTCTGTTGTTCCTCCGCCAATATCGACAACGACGTTTGCAACAGGCTCGTCTACCGGTAGATCAGCACCGATGGCAGCTGCGACAGGTTCTTCAATTAAATGCACATGCTTTGCCCCGCAATTCTTGACAGCATCGCTGATTGCGCGGCGCTCGACAGCGGTTGAACCAGAAGGTGTACATACAACAACGGTCGGTTTTCTAAAGGTAAACCCGATATTTTTTCCTGCTTTTTTCATAATTTGTTTGAGTAAATCTGTGGTCATATCATAATCAGCGATGACACCGTCTTTCATCGGACGGATCGCCATAATTTTCCCAGGTGTTTTCCCAATCATCTCTTTTGCTTCTGATCCGACTGCAAGAACAGTTTTTGTTTCTGTGTCTACTGCCACGACGGATGGTTCATTTAAAATGATTCCCTTGTTTTTACTATAAACCAATATGTTAGCTGTTCCCAAATCAATTCCAATTTCGGCATGTTGAAACATGTTTTCACCCAATCTCTATTTTTGCTGTTTTAAACAATTTTACATTTAAAAGTTCAAAGGATAGATGTCATTTGTGGGGGTTTGTGATCACCTTGAAATGAATCTGTAAAATTCAAGTCTCATTTTGACAATCACAATAAATTTTACCTTTGATTTTTCGGTTATGAAAAAAATTTTTAAAGAGGAGAAACCTTTTAAAAATCTCTTACGTCTACGATATATCAATTGGTGAAAAACAGATTGATCTTGAGCTAACGAAAGAAAGAGGGAACGAATTTGAAATCTATCGGAGTCGTAAGAAAAGTAGATGAACTAGGACGTATTGTGATGCCAATCGAATTGAGAAGAGCACTTGATATCGCTATTAAAGACAGTATGGAATTTTTTATAGATGGAGATAAAATCGTCTTGAAAAAATATCAGCCTCAAGGCGTTTGTCTCATGACGGGTGAGATTACTTCAGAGAACCATGAATATGGAAATGGTGCCATTACATTAAGCGCTGAAGGCGCAGAACTACTGCTAAAAGAGCTTCAAGAGGCCCTTCAACAGTAAATAAAAATAGCCTGCTCTCTTCCTTTGTGATGAGAACAGGCTATTTTTTTTCTGCAAAAAGTTCCTTAAAAATGCCCCATCTCCCTCAAAAAACAAGTGGAAAATGGTACAATTGACAAAGAATCTCAGGGCGGCAGGTGGAATCATTTGAACAAAACATACCAAGTACGGATCCTGTTATCTGTTCTTGCATTTCTATTAATCTTAAGCTGGGATTTCTTTTATTATCTCGGCGGCTATCAAATTAATTGGCCGCTCGATCTAGCCTTTACAATCGCTGTTTTAGCTGGTATTTGGGTCGTCTCAGGCTATGTAGACCGGTTAAATTTACTTGTGTCAGATTTAAACAAACGAGAAAAAGAAGCACACGAACTAACAGAGCGGCTGAATCGAATAACAGATAACTTGCAAGAAATCGTTTTTGAAACAAATGAAAAAGGTCAAATCATTTTTTTAAATCAAGCATGGAAACACATGATGGGGTACGACATAGAGGAATGTCTAGGTACGATGTATAATCAGTACTTTGATCAAGAGGAACATGTCGTCCAGCATTTGTTATCTGTGATAAAAGAGCATAAGGATGAGGGACGGGTTGAACTGCAGCTTGTTCATAAAGATGGAAGAAAAGTATGGGGAGATGTTCATTATAAGCTTTATTTTGATGAGCAGAACCAGTTTACTGGAGGCATTGGAACGGTTGCTGATATCACGAAACAAAAGCAGGCAAAGCTCGAGCTTGAAAGGTCCAATCAGCAATTGCAAATGCAGGCACAAAAGCTGGCAGTGGCAGGACAAATAGCCGCTGGGATTGCCCATGAAGTCAGAAATCCGCTAACCTCAGTAAACGGCTTTTTGCAGCTGATGAAAACACAATACCCTGAACGAACCGATTACTTTGATATCATCTTTTCTGAAATTAAACGGATTGACTTTGTTTTAAGTGAGCTGCTTGTATTAGCCAAGCCTCAATCGGTCCATTTTCAAGAAGTACAGCTTCATGATTTGCTAGAGCAGGTCATTACCCTACTAAACACAAATGCCGTTCTTTCGAATATTGACCTTAAACAGCCATTTAAAAAGAAGGATGCTGGAGCCATATTAGCAGACGCCAATCAAATGAAACAGCTGTTCATTAACTTAATCAAGAATGCAATAGAGGCGATGCCTGAAGGCGGCAGCATATACATATCAACAGAAAAAGTCATGAATGAGTGGAAAATCACGATTCAAGATGAAGGAAAAGGGATGTCTGAAGATGACATTCAGAAAATATACGATCCTTTCTTCTCTACGAAAAAAGAAGGAACTGGACTTGGTTTAACAATCTGTGCGACGATTTTAAAAGATCATCATGGAAGAATGGATGTAAAGAGTGAACTCAGAAAAGGGACAGCTTTTCATATTTATTTACCTGTGTATCAAAAAAGCAGGCAGCAGTAAGGCGAGAGGGATGTGATGATGATGAAGACGTTATTTGTATATGGGACACTTTTAAAGCACGAAAAGGACCACGAGACATTCATGAAAGAAAGCAGTCTATTCGCAACGTCTGCTTGGATCAAAGGGAGGCTGTACGATACAGGTGCAGGATACCCAGTGTGTGTTGTCTCTGAACATTATGCAGTATACGGAGAATTGTATGAGGTAAGCGATGAAACGTTGAATAAGATAGGTGAGCTAGAGGAAGGGTATGACAAGCAGGAAATAGATGTCATGACAGATCAGGGTCAGATACAAGCCATTGCATATACAGTAGGTGAGCAGAAGGCATCAGGACTAAAGGAGATTGAGAGCGGCTACTGGAAGGAATACAAGCTGTGGCAGCGCAAGCCGTCATCCTTTTATTATTTTGCCTACGGTTCCTGTATGGATGATGCAAGGTTTAAGCTTGCCAAAGTCGATCATTATTTCAAACAGATCATCGGCGGTGGTGCACTTGATCGTTTTACCACTAGATTTACACTCGTGCGGCCTGATGGATCAAGAGCCGATATGGTAGAAGACGGCGGAGAAACAGAGGGTGTTCTATACGAGGTGCCTTTTGATGCTATTCGTTATTTGTACAAGCGAGAAGGTGTTTATGAAGGTACGTATCGCCCAGCCTTTGTCGATGTCACGATAGGTGATCAAGTCTATCAGGACTGCTTAACCTTTCTCGTCTTAAAAAAGAATGAAGAAATTGCTCCTCCCGCTCATTATCGAAGTGAAATCGAAAAAGGAGCAGACCTTTACTTAAGTGAAGCGTTCCGTAAAAAAATTCGGTCGCATATGGATTCATTAATCAAACCGTAGTAAAATGCATGGTAAGTGATATAAAAGGAGTCTGAACATGAAAAAGGAATATGCAGTCATTGGTCTTGGGCGCTTTGGCGGAAGTATTTGCAAGGCGCTGAGCGAAGAAGGACTTGAAGTCATGGCCATGGATATGAATGAAGATCGTGTGAACGAATACGCTAAAATTGCGTCACATGCGGTGATTGGTGATTCGACGGATGAATCTGTCCTAAAAAATCTAGGCATTCGTAATTTCGATCATGTCATCGTGGCGATTGGAGAGAACATTCAAGCAAGTATTTTAACAACAATTATGCTGAAAGAGCTTGGCGTCAAAATGGTCACAGTGAAAGCTCAAAATGACTACCATGAAAAAGTACTTAACAAAATTGGGGCAGATCGCATTGTTCATCCAGAGCGAGACATGGGCAGACGGATTGCACATAAAATCATTTCCAACAACGTGCTCGATTATCTCGAGCTGTCAGATGAGTACAGTCTTATTGAAATCGTCGCAAACAGCAGACTAGCTGGGCATTCCCTTTTAGATCTCGACATTCGTGCAAGGTACGGGATTAATATTGTAGCAATTAAGCGCGGGAAAGAAGTCATTGTTTCACCGCTTGCAGATGAAATGATTCAAAAAGAAGATATCCTTATCGTCATTGGATCAGTAGCAGATATTGGACGCTTTGAAAAACGAGAAATGCAGAACGAATATTAAACACTCCGGCGGGGTGTTTTTTTATATGGATATGTACACCTCGGGCGGACAATGAAGAGGAGAAAGCTTTGCAGAAAAGCTGTTTTTCGTCTGACCACCAGCAAAAAGAACCGTCGTTATTTTTCATGCAATTATCACTATTCAGAAATAAAAATCAATCCTCTGATATGGCTGATTTTCTCTAAATGTCATTGACTGGGCACACAGATTCGTTTACGATAAGAAACATTATATTGTTTACTCGGAGGAGGCAGTGTCGTTGGATAAGGAGCTTTTCAGACATCAAATTGAGGTCGCTGCAAAGAGAAAAAAAGCAGCCCTCGTGATTAAACATGCGAAGGTCATGGACGTGTTTAACCAGGAATGGATAGACGCTGATGTCGCTGTAGAAAATGGAAAAATAGTAGGGATTGGAGAGTACGAGGGAGAGAGGGAACTGGATGCAGCAGGTCAAATGCTTGTTCCTGGTTTTATTGATGGTCACGTTCATATCGAGTCCTCCATGGTGACCCCTGCTGAATTCTCCAAAGCTGTTGTTCCTCACGGTGTGACAACTGTCGTAACAGACCCGCATGAAATTGCCAATGTGTCAGGTGTTGCAGGTATCCGTTTTATGCTCGAAGAAGCGAGAAAAGCTGCTTTAAATATATATTTCATGCTGCCATCCTGTGTACCAGCAGTCAGCTTTGAACGATCAGGTGCTACGCTAAAAGCGAAAGATTTAAAGCCTCTTTATGAGGAGAAAGAAGTGCTTGGTCTTGCCGAAGTCATGGATTATGTCGGAGTGGAGCAGGCGGAAGAAGATATGCTTCAAAAGCTGCTCGATGCTCAACATGAAGATAAATTGATTGATGGCCACCTAGCAGGCTTAACGGACCGATTAATTAACGTGTACCGGACAGCCAATGTGCAAACAGATCATGAGGTAACAACGGCTCAGGAAGCCCTTGAACGTGTAAAACGAGGCATGTATGTCATGCTGAGAGAAGGGTCTGTCGCCAAAAACGTGAAAAACGTCTTACCCGCTGTTAATGAAAAGAATGCGAGACGCTTTTTCTTTTGTACCGATGATAAACATCTAGATGATTTACTGGCGCAAGGAAGTATTGATGAACAAGTACGTATGTCCATCAAAGAAGGATTGGACCCCTTTTTAGCGTATCAAATGGGCAGTTTAAACGCAGCAGAATGTTTTGACCTCAAAACAAAGGGAGCGATTGCACCAGGCTTTGATGCTGATTTTATGCTTATTTCTGACTTGAATAAGGTGGATATCACAAGCGTCTTTATTGCTGGAGAATTGGTCTCCGAGCATGGAGAATATCAACCGCGTGTCGACAAGGTCACGCCAAATCCTTCATTAATGAAATCGGTACATGCAGTGGACGTTCAAGATAAAAATCTTGCACTGCCTATCAGAGACCATCAAAAGATGAACGTCATTCGCATTATTCCAAATCAGCTTGAAACGAAATTAGAACAAGTATCTCCATCTAATCTCAATGGACAATTCACTAGTGATACAGATCGAGATGTATTAAAAATGGTGCTTGTCGAACGTCATCAAGGTCTTTCTGAAATTGGAGTAGGTATTGTCAGCGGCTTTGGCTTGAAAAATGGTGCGATTGCAACAACGGTGGCGCATGATTCGCATAACTTAATTGCCGTTGGTACAAATGATGCTGACATGATCAAAGCGATTGAGACGTTAAAAGAAGTAGGGGGCGGTTTGACCGTTGTGAAGGGCGGCCAGCCGCTTCATACGCTTCCATTGCCGATCTCGGGCTTATTATCAGATCAACCTGCGCATGCGGTGAATGAAAGTCTTCATGCACTCCATGAAGCGTTAAATGCAACAGGATTTTCTTTAGATTTTAATCCGTTTTTGACCCTGTCTTTCTTGGCACTTCCAGTCATTCCTGATGTGAAAATGACAACAAAAGGATTGTTCGATGTGAGAAGCTTTCAGCATCTACCGATTCAATCATAAAACAATGACTAAACCCGCATGTAGATGGTCTATATGCGGGTTTTTCATATATTTGAACATAAAAAAAGAGACACAGCCAGTTGGCATGTGTCTCTTTACTTGTTATTACACTTCCATAATGATCGGTAAGATCATTGGGCGGCGTCTTGTTTTTTCATATAGGAAAGGTGCAAGTGTGTCAGTAATTTCGTTTTTAATTTCTGACCATTGTGTCGTCTTGCGTTCCATTACTTTTTCAAGATGCTTTGAAATTAAATCTTGCGCGTCATTAATGAGGTCTCCAGATTCTCTCATGTAGACAAAACCTCTTGAGATCAAATCAGGACCAGCAGAAATTTTGAATTCTTTCATGTCCATGCTGACCACAACAATGACAAGACCTTCTTCTGAAAGAATGCGGCGGTCTCTTAACACGATGTTACCGATATCGCCAATCCCGCTACCGTCAATATACACGTTGCCTGATGGAATTTTTCCAGCGACACTTGCTTCGTCACCTTTCAGTGCAAGAACTTCACCGTTATCCATGATAAAGCAGTTTTCCTCAGGGATTCCGCAATCATTTGCCAATTTAATATGCGTTTTTTGCATGCGGTATTCACCGTGAATCGGCATGAAGAATTTTGGTTTAATTAAACGGAGCATCAGCTTCTGCTCTTCTTGTCCGCCGTGTCCGGATGTATGAATATTATTCAGTGAGCCATGAATAACCTCAGCCCCAGCACGATAAAGCTGGTTAATGGTACGGCTTACGCTAATATTGTTACCTGGGATCGGTGAAGATGAGAAGACAACAGTGTCTCCAGGATTAATGGAAATTTGGCGGTGTGTACCGTTCGCAATACGAGAAAGAGCTGCCATCGGTTCACCCTGACTTCCAGTACAAAGAATGGTCACTTTGTTTGCTGGAAGGCGGTTGATTTCATTGTGTTCAATGAACGTGTTTTTTGGACATTTGATATAGCCGAGCTCTTGTCCAATATCAATGGCAGACTCCATACTGCGCCCAAACACAGCGACTTTTCGGCCGTTGGCAACAGCGGACTCAATCACCTGTTGAAGTCTGTGAATGTTTGATGCAAATGTGGCAAAAATAATACGTCCATCTACTTTTCTAAAGATGTCATCAATGCTTTCTCCTACACGTCTTTCAGACATCGTAAATTCTGGAATTTCACTGTTTGTACTGTCAGATAGAAGGCAAAGGACGCCCTCTTTCCCGATCTCCGCCATTTTCGTTAAATTGGCAGGCTCGCCAACAGGAGTAAAGTCAAACTTGAAATCACCTGTATGTACGATGTTACCAGGAGGTGTCTTCACAACAATTCCATAAGAATCTGGAATACTATGCGTCGTTCTAAAGAAAGACACAGCTGTTTTTCTAAATTTAATTGTATCTTCTTCTTCAAAGATGTGAAGTTTTGTCTGTCTTAATAGACCATGCTCTTCCAATTTGTTACGAAGTAGGCCGATTGCGAGTTTGCCTCCGTAAACTGGAATATTCACTTGCTTGAGAAGGTAAGGGATACCGCCGATGTGGTCTTCATGTCCGTGAGTAATGAAAAGACCTTTGATTTTATCTTCGTTTTTAACTAAATACGTATAGTCAGGGATGACGTAATCAATTCCAAGAAGCTCATCTTCAGGGAACTTAATACCAGCATCAATTAAAATGATTTCATCTTGAAATTGAACGCCATACGTGTTTTTACCGATCTCGCCTAAACCGCCGAGCGCAAAAACTGCCGCCTGATCGTTTTTTACAAATTTCATTCCTCTCATAGCTCCAATACTTTAAAATTTTCACTTTCTCGTTCATAGTCTAAAAAAGCACCGTCTACAGGCTGAATGAATTCAATATTGTAGTTATGTTTTTTCAACTTATTGCGTACGTCTCTTTCAGAAACCGCTTCAACGTATAGTGAATCTGTGTGTTCTCTTACAGGTACCTCAGTCGTACTTGCCTGAAAAAATACCTTATATATCATCCAAATCTCTCCTTAAATACCGTATGTTACACTCGCTTATTCTATTATATTAAAAAAACGCGCATAAGAAAAGTCTCAGAGAAAAAAGGACCTTCAGCAAATGTGCGGAAGATCCCTTTAAGCAATCGATTTTTTACGAAGCATGTCCTTCCATTGTCTTCGAATTTTCTTACGCAGACGACGAAGCATCGTGGATCGCCTCCTTTCGGTATGAGTATAACTAGGCAGTATGTTCCGTTCTCTCTGTATACTTGTATTATATGATGTTTCCACTAAATGTTACATGGGTATATGTGGGAAATGGGCGTTTTAAGAGGAAGTGGTTTCGTTAGTGGAAATCTTTCTGTATGATGAAGGGGAGAAGGGATACATAACAAGTGACAGGAGACGAGATATGAAGAAAAAAGTCATCTTTTTTGATATCGACGGTACTTTATATGACCATGATAAAAAAATACCTGAATCAACGAAGCGAGCTGTTCGTTTATTAAAAGAAAAAGGGCATCATCTATTCATTGCATCTGGCCGCTCGCCTTTTCTGATTCAGCCTGTTTTAGAAGAATTAGGGCTTGGCTCATTTATTGCGTATAACGGTCAATATGTCATGCACGAGGGAGACGTCATTTACAGGAATCCGCTCAAACAGGAGCTCATGGAAAAAATTTATGAAACAGCGGATCACCATGATCACCCGCTTGTTTTCATGGGAGAAGAAACGATGAAGGCGTCTGTGCCGAACCATCCGTTTATCCATGAAGGGATTGGCACCTTGAAAACAGAGCATCCCGAGCATGATTTGTCTTTCTTTAAAGAACATGATATTTATCAGATGCTGTTATTTTGTAAAGCAGAAGAGGAAGATCAATACGAGGCGTTTCGTGAAGAAATTGACCTTGTCAGGTGGCATGAGGTGTCTACCGATGTGCTGCCAAAAGGTGGATCAAAGGCTGAAGGAATAAAACGAGTGATGGAAAGACTGTCTTACGATCAAAAGGACACCGTTGCCTTTGGAGACGGGCTGAACGATAGAGAAATGATTTCGTTTGTTGGAACTGGTGTTGCTATGGGGAATGCCGTAAATGAATTAAAGCAATTAGCTGATTTTGTCACCAAACCTGTAGATGAAGGCGGCATATTTCACGCCTTGACCGAATTAGGCCTTATTGAAGAATAAAAAAGAAGACCCGCTTGATGGATGGGTCTTCTTTTCATTTATGATCTGCCGATTGCAACAGCGTTGTCTGGCTCGGCGAATGGATGATCCTTTTGAATATGATCATAAAACATAATGCCGTTTAAATGATCAATTTCATGCTGAAAAACGATGGCCGGGAACCCTTTTAGGCGGATATCAATCTCTTCACCTTCAAGTGTTGTGCCTTTCACCCTGATTTTTTCATAACGCGGGACAAATCCAGGGATGGCCTCATCAACAGATAAGCAGCCTTCTCCAGTGGCTAAATAAGCTCTTTTGACTGAATGACTGACAATACGAGGGTTGAATAGGGCATAGCTGTAAAGCTCTCCATCTTCGTCCTCACAGTGAACAGCGATCATTCGTTTACTGATATTGATTTGTGGAGCTGCTAAGCCAACACCGGGTCTGAGTCCATATTTTTCAGCAATGTCTGCATCCTGACTATTCTTGACAAATTCGATCATGTCCGCTAATTGCTGTTTTTCTTCCTCTGTTGGCGGGAGTTCAACCGCTTCAGCTGTTTGTCTTAAGACGGGGTGCCCGTCTCGCACGATATCATCCATGGTAATCACAAAACTTCACTCCTATTTCCTTTGTATGTAAAGTATATAAAATGATACACAACATATGCAATGAAATAAAGAAGACCGGTCGCATGAGACCGGTCAGAGGCTTATTCAGCCATTAGCAGCAGCCACCGCCGCCTAAGAATGCTGCACCAACAATGATCAATAGAATGAATAGGACGACGATTAAAGCAAATGTACGTCCACCACCGTAACCGTACCCGCCACCATAACTTGGATAGCAACAGCCGCCACCGTATCCGTAACCGTACCCGCCGTATCCACCATACATACTTCCATGACTATAATTAGACATACTTTTGACCTCCTTTGGAAATACACTCGGCCTCTCATAAGTGAAGGCGAAGCGTGTAATATAAACTATGTATGAATGCACTATTTGTATAGTCATGAGCCTAGAGCATGAAAAAAATCTTCTCCCCCCTCAAAAGGACAGATTCTATCCTTGTCATAAACGCCCTGAAAAATTATAGTGGTATGTGGAGATATAAAGGGGGACCTTGTAATGAAACAGATGAAAAGCATAAAAGCAGGTGCTGCTTTAGCGGGGATATGTACCCTCTTGCTTACGGGGTGCGGAGGCCAAAATCCGTTTCATGAGATGCAAGACGCCATGACGAAAATGAGCGAAAAAGAGGCATCCTTTCAAAAAGAACAAGGCACACTGCAAAGCTATGAGGAAAAAGAACAGCAGTTATATGAAAAAATGATACAAACAACAAAGGACCATCCAAAAACAGTATCTAGTCTGTCTGATCAAGCATTGGCATCAGCTGCGAAGCGTAAAGAACATTTGAAAACAGAAAAAGAGAGCATGGAAAAGGCGAAAAAAGAATTTGAAGCGGTAAAGGAATCCGCGAGCCGGATAAAAGATGAAGAAGTAAAAGCCAAAGCAGATCAAACCGTCCAATCCATTCAAAAAAGGTATGCATCGTATGATCAGCTGTACCGTGAGTATCAAAAGGCGCTGAAACAAGACAAGCATTTGTACCAATCCTTAAAAAAGAAAGACTTAGGATATCAAGAGCTGAAATCCAAACTAAAATCAGTGAATCGTTCATACAGCAAAGTCAGAAAAGAAAGTAAGAAGTTCAATCAATATACAGATCAATTGAACGAACATAAACAGGCTTTATACAGAGCGGCATACCAAGGGTCAAAAAAGAGCTGAAAATAGCTCTTTTTTTATTTTTCGACAAAAACAAACATTTGCTATTGTAGTACAGTAGCGCACTCTATACTAGTACAGATTGTACTGTTTGTTAAACAGATTGATACAGTTCGTAATAAAAAGTAAAGCGAATACATTTATTTAGATAAAGCCGTTAAATCAATTGACGGACTATTTTTCTTGTTGTAAACTATTCCTTGTTAACAGAAGTTGTATTAGTTTTTTGTGAACTATCGTTAATACAGTTAGAAGAACTCAAAAGCAAGCGATCATCTAATGTTTCGACAACGATCTTTGTGGCTATTATATACAGGAGTCATATGAGCATTTTGGGTTATCCTATATCTGTATGTATAAATGGATTCACGACAAATTGACTGTTAAAAGAAAGGAAGAGGTGACTTTAGAATGGCTGCAAAAACAAAAAAAGCAATTGTTGATAGCAAAAAGCAATTTGATGCCATCAAAAAGCAGTTTGAAACGTTCCAAATTTTAAACGAAAAAGGCGAAGTCGTAAACGAAGCGGCAATGCCGGATCTTTCAGATGACCAATTAAAAGAATTAATGCGCCGTATGGTGTTTACACGTGTATTAGATCAACGTTCAATTTCATTGAACCGTCAAGGACGTCTTGGCTTCTATGCGCCAACAGCTGGACAAGAAGCTTCTCAGCTTGCAACTCACTTTGCACTTGAGAAAGAAGATTTTATTCTTCCAGGATATCGTGATGTTCCACAATTAATCTGGCACGGTCTTCCACTAACAAAAGCTTTCTTGTTCTCTCGTGGACACTTTGTTGGGAACCAAATGCCTGAAGATGTGAATGCACTTTCCCCGCAAATCATTATCGGTGCACAAATCATTCAAGCTGCTGGTGTAGCTCTTGGTTTGAAAAAGCGCGGCAAAAAAGCTGTTGCAATTACTTACACTGGTGATGGCGGAGCTTCACAAGGTGATTTCTATGAAGGTATTAACTTTGCAGGGGCTTACAAAGCGCCAGCGATTTTTGTTGTCCAAAACAACAGATATGCGATCTCTACACCTGTTGAAAAGCAATCTGCTGCACAAACGATTGCACAAAAAGCAGCTGCAGCTGGTATCGTAGGCGTACAAGTTGACGGTATGGATGCATTAGCTGTATATGCAGCAACTGCTGAAGCTCGTGAGCGTGCTGTCAATGGTGAAGGTCCAACATTAATCGAAACTCTTACATTCCGTTACGGCCCACATACAATGGCTGGTGACGATCCAACAAGATATCGTACAAAAGAAGATGAAAACGAGTGGGAGCAAAAAGATCCATTGGTACGCTACCGCAAATTCTTGGAAAACAAAGGCCTATGGTCTGAAGAAGAAGAGAATAAAGTCATCGAAGATGCAAAAGAACAAATCAAACAAGCAATCAAAGAAGCTGACGAACAGCCTAAGCAGAAAGTCACTGACTTGATTGAAAACATGTACGAAGTGAAACCATTCAACTTAGTTGAACAGCTTGAAATTTACAAACAGAAGGAGTCGAAGTAAGCCATGGCGCAAATGACAATGATTCAAGCGATCACTGATGCGTTACGCACAGAACTGAAAAATGACGAAAACGTTCTCGTTTTCGGAGAAGACGTTGGTGTAAACGGCGGCGTATTCCGTGCGACTGAAGGATTGCAAAAAGAGTTTGGTGAGGATCGCGTATTCGATACTCCACTAGCTGAATCTGGTATTGGCGGTCTTGCAATTGGCCTTGGACTACAAGAATTCCGCCCAGTAATGGAAATTCAATTCTTCGGATTCGTTTACGAAGTATTAGATTCTATTTCTGGACAAATGGCTCGTATGCGTTACCGTTCTGGCGGACGCTGGCATTCTCCAGTGACAATCCGTTCTCCATTCGGCGGAGGGGTTCATACACCTGAGCTTCACGCTGACAGCTTAGAAGGTCTTGTAGCACAGCAGCCTGGTATCAAGGTTGTTATTCCTTCAACACCTTACGATGCAAAAGGACTATTAATTTCTGCCATCCGTGACAACGATCCGGTTGTGTTCCTTGAGCATATGAAACTATATCGTTCTTTCCGTCAGGAAGTTCCTGAGGAAGAGTATACAATTGAAATCGGTAAAGCTGACGTGAAACGTGAAGGTTCTGACCTTTCCATCATCACTTACGGTGCAATGGTTCACGAATCACTTAAAGCTGCTGAAGAACTCGAAAAAGAAGGCGTTTCTGCTGAAGTCATCGACCTTCGTACAGTAAGCCCGCTTGATATTGAAACAATCATCGCTTCTGTTGAAAAAACAGGACGTGCGATCGTTGTTCAAGAAGCACAAAAACAAGCTGGTATTGCTGCAAACGTAGTAGCTGAAATCAATGACAGAGCAATCCTTAGCCTAGAAGCACCAGTACTTCGTGTAGCTGCACCTGATACTGTATTTGCTTTCTCTCAAGCTGAGAGCGTATGGCTTCCAAACCATAAAGACGTGCTTGAAACAGCTAAAAAAGTGCTTGAATTTTAATTAAATGATAGAGGGGAAAAGAATTTATTTCTCTTCCCCTTTATCAATTACATGATCGTGTAATGATGACACAACAAGGGTTCAACAAAATCTAGGAGGCGAAAAACAGTGGCATTTGAATTTAAACTTCCGGACATCGGAGAAGGTATCCACGAAGGTGAGATCGTTAAGTGGTTCGTAAAACCAAACGACGAAATCAATGAAGATGATGTTTTAGCAGAGGTACAAAATGATAAAGCAGTTGTAGAAATTCCTTCACCTGTTAAAGGAAAAGTATTAGAATTAAAAGTTGAAGAGGGAACAGTTGCAACTGTAGGACAAACAATCATTACGTTTGATGCACCTGGTTACGAAAATCTTCAATTTAAAGGCAGCGAAGAAGAAGGCGAAGCAAAAACTGAAGCTCAAGTACAAGGTACTGCTGAAGCTGGTAACGAGCCTGAAAAGAAAGAAGTTGCTCAAGAAGCAGCAGCAGCAACTGGTGCAGGCGCACAAGAGCAAGTAGATGCTGATCCAAACAAACGCGTAATTGCTATGCCATCTGTACGTAAATATGCTCGTGAAAAAGGCGTTGAAATTTACAAAGTTGCAGGTACTGGTAAAAATGGCCGCGTGCTAAAAGAAGATATTGACAGCTTCGTTAATGGTGGTTCTGCAGCTCAAGAAGCAGCACCTCAAGCAGCTGAAAGTGCGAAAGAAGAAGCAGCTCCAAAAGCGGCAGCAGCTCCAGTTCTAGAAGGAGAATTCCCAGAAACTCGCGAGAAAATGAGCGGAATCCGTAAAGCAATCGCGAAAGCAATGGTGAACTCTAAGCATACAGCTCCTCACGTAACATTAATGGATGAAGTTGATGTCACAAACCTTGTAGCACATCGTAAGCAATTCAAACAAGTTGCAGCTGATCAAGGAATCAAGTTAACTTACTTGCCTTACGTTGTAAAAGCTCTAACTTCTGCTTTGAAAAAGTACCCAGTACTTAACACTTCTATTGATGATAAAACAGATGAAGTTGTTCAAAAGCATTACTACAACATCGGAATTGCAGCTGACACTGAAAAAGGCTTGCTTGTTCCAGTTGTGAAAAATGCAGATCGCAAAGCAATTTTCGAAGTATCTAACGAAATCAACGAGCTTGCAACAAAAGCACGCGAAGGTAAATTGGCTCCAGCTGAAATGAAAGGTGCATCTTGCACAATCACAAACATCGGTTCTGCTGGTGGACAATGGTTTACTCCAGTCATCAACCACCCAGAAGTAGCGATCCTTGGTATTGGCCGTATCGCTGAAAAAGCGATTGTTCGTGATGGCGAAATCGTTGCAGCTCCAGTCTTAGCTCTTTCCCTAAGCTTCGACCACCGTATGATTGATGGAGCTACTGCGCAAAATGCCCTGAACCACATCAAGCGTTTATTGAATGATCCACAATTAATTTTAATGGAGGCGTAATTTCATGGTAGTAGGAGATTTCCCAATCGAAACTGATACTCTTGTCATCGGTGCAGGTCCTGGTGGGTATGTAGCTGCTATTCGCGCTGCACAACTTGGACAAAAAGTAACAATCGTTGAAAAAGGAACGCTTGGCGGCGTATGTCTAAACGTCGGCTGTATCCCTTCAAAAGCATTGATTAATGCGGGACATCGTTTCGAGAATGCAAAGCATTCTGAAGACATGGGTATCAAAGCTGAAAACGTAACAGTTGATTTCACAAAAGTTCAAGAGTGGAAAGCTTCTGTTGTGAACAAATTAACAGGTGGAGTTCAAGGTCTTCTTAAAGGAAACAAAGTAGACATCGTAAAAGGTGAAGCTTATTTCGTAGACAGTAACTCTGTACGTGTAATGGATGAGAATTCAGCACAGACTTACACTTTCAAAAATGCAATTCTTGCAACTGGATCTCGTCCAATTGAATTGCCTGCATTTAAATACACTGACCGTGTCATCAACTCAACTGGTGCTTTAGCGCTTAAAGAAGTACCTAAGAAGTTAGTTGTGATCGGTGGTGGATACATCGGTACTGAGCTTGGGACTGCTTATGCAAACTTTGGAACAGAAGTTGTCATCCTTGAAGGTGGAGACGAAATCCTTCCAGGTTTCGAAAAGCAAATGAGCTCTTTAGTGAAACGTAACCTGAAGAAAAAAGGAAACGTTGAAATCCATACAAACGCTCTTGCAAAAGGTGTTGAAGAAACATCTGACGGTGTCACTGTTACTTTCGAAGTAAAAGGTGAAGAAAAAACTGTCGATGCTGACTACGTACTTGTAACAGTTGGTCGTCGTCCAAATACTGATGAGCTTGGTCTTGAGCAAGCAGGTGTTGAATTGACAGACCGCGGAGTTGTCAAAACTGACAAACAATGCCGTACAAACGTACCAAACATCTATGCAATTGGTGACATCGTTGATGGCCCGCCGCTTGCACACAAAGCATCTTACGAAGGTAAAATTGCAGCTGAAGCAATCGCTGGAGAGCCAGCTGAAATTGATTACCTTGGTATTCCTGCTGTTGTATTCTCTGAGCCAGAACTTGCAACTGTTGGATACACTGAAGCACAAGCGAAAGAAGAAGGAATCGAAATCGTTGCAGCGAAATTCCCATTCGCAGCTAACGGACGTGCACTTTCTCTTGACGCAACGGATGGCTTCATGAAAATGATCACTCGTAAAGAGGATGGTCTAGTGATCGGAGCACAAATCGCAGGTGTTGGCGCGTCTGATATGATTTCAGAGCTTAGCCTTGCAATCGAAGCTGGTGTGACGGCTGAAGATATCGCAATGACAATTCACGCTCACCCAACTTTAGGTGAAATTACAATGGAAACGGCTGAAGTAGCAATCGGAAGCCCAATCCATATCGTAAAATAATAAACGTAGAAACCCTCTCCAAAAGGAGAGGGTTTCAGATTGTTGACAAAGGGCCAAAATGATCTTTATTTTAGCCCTTTGTCCTCTTTTTAGTGTGACATGAAAACCTTTGCAGTCTAGGAAGGACGAGTACCGGCGCGGAGCGAATTTGAGATTCGTGAGCACTGGCACGCAGGACTGACAAAGAATGCGAGGGTTTGTCTACACGCTGAATCCTCTCCAAAAGGAGAGGGTTTTTTTATGTATACCTATAACCATCCCTAAAACAGAAAATCCCTCATGAGCAGAGGGATTTTTTCATAAGGATATATATATGCAAATGCAAGGTCGAATCGTTAATTTGTATTCACTCGGTCTAATGCTTGGCATAGAGGTGATAAGATATCCTCTTTACTTCGGACATTTCCTTCAACCTTCACAATGACTTTTTCATTATTGACTAGTAATATAGCTGGCAATTCATCTACTTCATTTTTCCAGCCTTTTCGATCTTCTTTGACAATCATCTTTGACATTTCCTTCGGATACTGATTTTTTAAGTCGAGCACTGCATCATAATAAGGACTTTCTTTATCAAGGTTTTCTGCATCAGTAAAAAAGAGAATTCTCGGTTTTTGAATATGACTGACCTGATCTGTCTGGTTTGGTATGATATACGCAAATGAGCATGAACTAAGTAGAAAGAGCATAGGGAATATAATGAGAAGGGGCCTCATAAAATTCAATCTATTCACCTCAAAATCCTTTGGGGTTGTACCAACATTTTTAGGAGCTGATTACCTGTTAGTCACTCTAGTGTATCATGTCTTTTTTGACAATTTTCGATTGTTACTCAATTGTTACAGAATTGATATGAAGCAAAATACAATTGAAACGTTCCCTCAATATGATAAGGAAAGAGCATATAGTTATAAAAAATGATTAATTATGTCATACAATTAACCGTTGACAACTTAAATGTGACATCATATTATAGAGATAAGAAATAGATAAAACGCTTTCAAACTATGAGTGAAGAAAAGGGGAATGTACGTGGGTACAATTATTTGTCAAGATTGCAATGAAACCATTGATCAATTTGAGAATGAAAAAGTGACAACACTTTATGGAACATGTGGTCACTGTCATTGCTGTGATGAAGCCTCTGAATAAATAAAAAAGCATGCAGCTCCATTTGGGGCTGCATGTTTCTTTTTTATAAAATCGGTTTTTGTTCCTTAATGACGCGGATCATGTCTAGTGTTGAATCTTCAGGTCCTTGCACAGGAAGACCAATTTCAATATTTTTAAAGACATACGAGATATTTTCTTCTGTGATAATTTCACCCGGTATAAAAATGGGAATGCCTGGCGGGTACACCATGACGAATTCTGCAATAATACGGCCAGCCGCTTCTTTAAATGGAACGACCTCCGTTGTTGCGTAAAAAGCATCACGCGGTGTCATGGCAAGAGACGGGATCTCAGGCAGTAACACTTCTGTTACCGCTTGTTTGCGGCCTTCAAGCGCAGAGGCTGCGGCAATCTCCTCCATAGCCGTTACAAGAGTATCAATCGTCTCATCAGAATCTCCAGGAGTTACGATACATAAAATGTTGTACAGGTCCGAGAGTTCCACTTCAATTCGGTAGCTTTCTCTCAGCCATTTTTCAACATCATGTCCATTTAGCCCAAGGTCTTTAATCGAGATAATTAGTTTCGTTGGGTCATAATCGTAAGTAGAAGCTGAACCGAGAATTTCTTCACCAATACAAGTAATCCCATCAATTTTATTCAAACGGCTTCTCGCTGATTCCGCTAAACGAATGGCTTCATCTGCAAGTGCCTTTCCTTCAGTGGCTAATCGCTTTCTAGCGACATCAAGTGACGCTAAGAGCAAATAAGAAGTGGACGTTGTTGTCAGCATGCTCAAAATGGATTGTACACGATCCTTTGAAATAAGCCCTTCCTTCATATTTAAAATAGAGCTTTGGGTAAGGGAGCCGCCAAGTTTATGGACACTTGTTGCCGCCATATCGGCACCCGCCTGCATCGCAGATAACGGAAGCTCATCGTGAAAATGTATGTGAACACCGTGTGCTTCATCCACAAGGACAGGTACATCAAATGAATGGGCAATTTCTACGATTGTTTTTAAATCAGCTGAAATGCCAAAATACGTTGGGTTAATCACAAGCAGCCCTTTTGCATCTGGGTGTTCAGTCAGTGCTTTTTTAGCTGACTCTGGCGTAATGCCATGTGAGATGCCAAGCTCTTTGTCGATGTCTGGGTGAATAAAAACAGGCACTGCACCAGAAAATACAATGGCAGACATAATCGACTTATGGACGTTACGCGGAACAATGATTTTATCCCCGGGTCCACAGACAGTCATCACCATTGTCATAATCGCGCCGCTTGTTCCTTGAATGGAGAAAAACGTATGGTCAGCACCGAATGCTTCTGCTGCGAGCTCTTGTGCGTCTTTGATCATCCCTCGAGGTGAATGTAAATCATCAAGAGGTTCTATATTAATAAGGTCAATGCTTAATGCATTGTCTCCAATGAATGCTCTAAATTCAGGATCCATTCCGGCTCCTTTTTTATGGCCTGGAATGTGAAATTGGACTGGATTGCTTGAAGCATGTTTTTTTAGTCCAGTGTATAAGGGTGTATCATGTTGTGACAATTGCTTTCCCACCTTCATCGAAATACCTGCTATTATTATACCAATAACAGCAGATTTCATTGCATAAAACAAAAGAATTATATTATGAACTGATCGGAATGTAAAGCATAAAATCGATCGGTTTCTGATCAAACTGATGCTATAATAAAAGTTCAAATAAGAAATGCGTGTTAAAGTGAGGGACAAGTAAATGGAATATCAATATCCAATGGATGTCGACTGGACAACTGAGGAAAAAATGGCGGTCATTTCGTTTTTTCAAGCGGTTGAAAAAGCATATGAAAAGGGAATCGCCAAGCAAGAGCTATTAAAGGCTTATCAACAATTTAAAAAAGTTGTGCCATCGAAAGCTGAGGAAAAGACGCATTGTGCGGCGTTTGAAAAGGGAAGCGGGTATTCCCCTTATCGCACAGTGAAAAGTGCCAGAGAGGCAGAAGAAACAACGCTAATACGTATGTGAAAAAACGAGCCGACATAGGCTCGTTTTAGCGTGTAGACAAACCCTCGCATTCTTTGTCAGTCCTGCGTGCCGGTGCTCACGAATGTCAAATTCGCTCCGCGCCGGTACTCATCCTTCCTAGACTGCAAAGGTTTTCATGTCACACTAAAAAGAGGACAAAGGGCTAAAATCAAGATCATTTTAGCCCTTTGTCAATAATCTGAAACGAGCCGACATAGGCTCATTTTTTTATACGGATTCTTTTTGTGTAAAGCGGTATAGATAAGTTAACGTTCGGAAGGCATGTTCGATCTTTGATAGGAATTCTTCATTATTCATTTGAACGACCTCTTCTCGGGGCAGTTGGATGCCGCAAAGGAGCTCCGCTTTCTTGACGGTTTGAACACGTTCAAACAGTGTTTTCAGCTGTTCAGCATCAAGTTCGCTGTGACGGAGTACATCTGGTTTCATATGATCTTTAGACCAAACAAAGTCTTGCGGAATCTTCTTTTGAATCGTGTCCAGCTCTTTTTCGAATAATTGCCCATACTCACCTTTCACTGGAGATTCATAAATGAGCGCAAACCATACAAATACATGAGTTTTCCAAAGCCCAATTTGAAAATGAGGGAGCTTTTTATACCCTCGTTTGCTGTTTGCAAAAGCAACCCACGTATCATTTGGCGGGTTGACTGATCTTCTCGCATGCTTTGCGACGTGAACAAACATTTCGTCTCCTGTAATAGAAGAAAGAAGCGGTGCAAAATGTTCACCAAGTGCCTCAAGCTTTGGTCGGACTCTTTCTTTTAATACGGTCATCCGTTCATCTAACCCGTCAACTGTAAATGTTTCAAAATCTTCATCTCTAAAACGCATCTCAGCCATGTTATGCCTCCTGTATCTTTTCGTTGATCATATTTTATCATAGCTTGGGTCAAGCTCAAAAAAAGATGCACCGCCAGGTCAAAGTTGACGGAGGACAGGGTGCCGGAGTTTAAACATATCGAATTTGTGGTACATAACAAATAGGTAAAGACACAATTTTCAGAATGTCGTTGCGGTTATGCGATCGCTTCATACGATATAAGCAAGAACCAATTCTCTTATGAATTGAATTTTTTATCAATGAAAACTGACAAGGAATGAATCATTCTCTGGAAGGGGCGTTGACCAATGAAGCAAATCGTGAAGCCTGGGTATAGACAAGAGAAGAAGAATCGCATCGCTGTGTGGAGATTAGAGGTTGACTATGAGCTTTCTACGCTTCATGAAGCCATCGAGCAAAAAGATGATATCCAAATTGAACGCAGCAAACGAAAGCTTGAGCGCCTAAGAAAAGAATGGGAGCAGCTCCAAGGGTAAAACAAGGGGAGGTAAAAACGAACCAAGTCATCGGTTCGTTTTTGTATGAAGCTGCTTTTTTCTTGCTTTTACGTACATAATATCAGTATGCTAATACAAATAGGTCTACATAGAAAAGAGGTTTACAGTCTGATGACAAACTGGGTGGAAATTGACCGTCTTGCAAAGCTTTGGGTGAAAGAAGCGGGAGGCCGCATTAAGGCATCCATGCAGGAAGGTCTATCAATTGAAACAAAATCAAATCCAAATGATCTTGTCACAAACATCGATAAAGAAACAGAACGTTTCTTCATTGAAAAGATTCAGTCGACATTTTCAGATCATCACATTTTAGGAGAAGAGGGCCAAGGGGAAGAGGTGACCTCTCTTGACGGGATTGTCTGGATCATAGATCCAATTGATGGCACAATGAACTTTGTCCATCAAAAACGAAATTTTGCCATTTCAATTGGGATATTTGAAAATGGTGTGGGGAAGATTGGTCTTATTTATGACGTCATTCATGACGAACTCTATCATGCGGTCAAAGGAGAAGGGGCCTACATGAATGATATCTTACTTCCGCCTTTAAAAGATATTGCCATTGAAAAGGCCATTGTTGGTATTAACCCGACATGGGCGATTGAAAGCCCGCATTTTGACGCCAAGCCATTTGCCCGTCTCGTACGCGACGTCAGAGGGACACGAACGATCGGATCAGCTGCGCTTGAGCTTGCTTATATTGCAAGCGGCAGAAGTGACGCATATGTCACGTTAAGGCTTGCGCCGTGGGATTATGCGGCCGGCTGTGTGCTCTTGGACGAGGTAGGGGCTGTTTATTCAAACATTCACGGTGAACCACTCACCTTCCTAGATAAAAATAGCAT
This sequence comes from Bacillus xiamenensis, assembly GCF_001857925.1. Lineage (NCBI taxonomy): Bacteria > Bacillati > Bacillota > Bacilli > Caryophanales > Bacillaceae > Bacillus > Bacillus xiamenensis. Next base: position 258,949 of record NZ_CP017786.1, on the reverse strand, counting down.
TGTTGCCGGAAATCGATCCATTTGTGAAAAAATCTTGCATGATTACATAAAAGGAAGCGGAAATAAAAGATAAAACAAACCATCACTTCATTCTAATGGAGTGATGGTTTTGTTTGATATAAAACTTTTTGATAAGAGAAATGTCCATACGATTGAAACTTTAAATTGATGTTAAGGCTTGTGAACAGATGTTTGATTTGCTTAGTGAGGTATCCTCTGATTTTATTTCAAGTGAATACAACAAAACATTCCAAAAAGATTAAATAGAATGTCCTCAAATTAAGAGGCATTCAAGGGCTATCTTAGAAATCGCAAGTGAAAGCACTTTTCTTTAAGTTAGATGAGAGTTGAAATGAACGATACATTGGGTGGAGTTTAAAGTGAGTGATGAATGAATCCTCTATATAGAAGGAGCTAGTGAATAAACAAGTATATTGACATGTGAAAATGTTATCATCTTTATCGAGAAACGAAAGGGACGATTCCTCTCATGAAGATGCTGGATGACCATGGATCAAAAAAGAAAGTTCGAAATGCGCTACTATAGAAAGCTGTTATTACGGGCGGGTATCGTATACGTTATCATGCTCATTATATATTGGATAAAATAAAGAACCCCCATCTGGATGAACCAGATAGGGGGCTAAGATTAGCTTAATTTTTCTTTAGCCATTTGAACGGCATCAAAGAAAGTTTTAAGTTGGTCTTGAGGGAATTTTTTGATTAATTGGTTTAAAACCATTAATTCAGTAGAGCTGAACCCAAGACTTTTTGCGATTTTTTGATCAATGACAACATTTCCTTTTTTGTCAAGAACGATAGCGTCTCCAGCAAGATCAGCAAGTCTGATCGCTGAGTTGAAAAACTTTTCAAATTTAGTCGCTTCTTCTTGAGTAAGACCAAGTTCAACAGCTTTCTTAGCATCAAATACTAACTTTCCTTTTTCGTTTTTAGAGATACTTTCACTGAAAACGATTGTAAGAACAGCTGCACGATCTAAGAATTTCTCAGCAGCAGCAGCTTCTTCTTCAGTAAGACCAAGCTCAACAGCTTTCTTAGCATCGAATGTGTAAGTATTGTCTTCCTCGATAAATGAATTAACGAGGATACTAATAACACGCTCGTTCTTCTCCAATAAATCTTTAATAATTTGTTGCTGCTCAAAAGGAATCCCTTTGAAAGTTGCAGCACTTGCTTGCCCAGGAGCTACTGTTGTGAAAGTAAAAATGATAGCTAAAGCGAAAAATACAACAGAGCTGAGCGATTTGCTCAAAAACTTCTTCATGCTTCTTTTCTCTCCCTTTTCTGTTAAATTTTGTTGCAAGAACAGCATACCATGAGAAACTTTGTGGAAGAATAGGAAAAATGTAACTTTATGTTTGAATTTGGAGAACTATAAAAGTTCTTGTCGAAAAATGAGAGGGGGCAGTTTGCTTATATTTGCCAAGTCTATATGATATTTTCAGTTGGATTACTCGGACTTCATAGGTGGTTGGTCTTGATTTCATCCAAAATAAAAAGCCTTCTACATGTAGAATGTAAAAGGCTTTTGATAAATTTTATGATGGTACGTTTAATTTTCTTTTTAATGTAAATCCTGTACCCATGAAAATCATGGCAAACACAATACTTAGACATGTGCCCAGTACGTTTTTTTCTGCAACAGATACCCCAATAAACGCCATACTGACGACTGCAAGTAATGCACATAATAATAGAAGCCATTTGATTTGTTTCATTTGTCTCCATCCCTTTTTTTAGAGTTAATATAAGTTTACAGAAAAACGATCGGCATTTAAAGGGGATTGTGATATAATATGAAAGTTATCTAATTATTTTAGGAGATGAAAATGTGAAACTTCGAAAAGACCTTCGCAACATCGCAATTATTGCCCACGTTGACCATGGTAAAACGACGCTTGTTGACCAATTGCTCCATCAAGCTGGTACTTTCCGTGCGAATGAAAATATCGCTGAGAGAGCCATGGATTCAAATGATTTAGAGCGAGAACGCGGTATTACAATTTTAGCTAAAAATACTGCGATCCATTATAAAGATACACGCATTAATATTTTAGATACACCAGGACACGCCGATTTCGGTGGTGAAGTTGAGCGTATCATGAAAATGGTAGATGGTGTACTTCTCGTTGTGGATGCATATGAAGGCTGTATGCCTCAAACACGCTTTGTGCTGAAAAAAGCACTTGAGCAAAACTTAACACCAATTGTTGTTGTGAATAAAATTGACCGTGACTTTGCACGTCCTGCTGAAGTTGTCGATGAAGTCATTGACTTGTTCATTGAACTGGATGCAACAGAAGAACAGCTTGAATTCCCAGTTGTGTATGCATCAGCAATCAATGGTACAGCAAGTAACGATGCAAGCAAGCAAGATGAAAACATGGAATCGCTGTTTGAAGCGATTGTCAACCACATTCCAAGCCCAATCGACAACCATGAAGAGCCGCTTCAATTCCAAGTGGCACTACTTGATTACAATGATTATGTTGGAAGAATTGGAATCGGCCGTGTATTCAGAGGAACCATGCAGGTTGGCCAGCAAGTTGCTCTAATGAAAGTAGATGGAAGTGTGAAACAATTCCGTGTGACGAAGATTTTTGGTTTCCAAGGGTTAAAACGAGTGGAAATTAACGAAGCGAAAGCTGGAGATCTTGTCGCTGTATCTGGTATGGAAGACATCAACGTCGGTGAAACAGTTTGCCCGGTAGAACACCAAGAGGCACTGCCGATCCTTCGTATTGATGAGCCGACACTTCAAATGACATTTGTTGTCAATAACAGCCCGTTTGCAGGCCGTGAAGGAAAATACGTGACATCACGTAAAATCGAAGAGCGTCTAGAGCAGCAGCTTCAAACAGACGTAAGTCTTCGAGTAGATCCAACGAGTTCACCTGATGCTTGGGTTGTATCTGGACGCGGGGAGCTCCACTTATCGATTCTGATTGAGAATATGAGACGTGAAGGATTTGAACTGCAAGTATCGAAGCCAGAAGTTATTGTAAAAGAAGTGGATGGTGTTCGATGTGAGCCTGTAGAACGTGTTCAAATTGATGTGCCAGAAGAGCATACTGGCTCTGTCATGGAATCAATGGGCGCAAGAAAAGGTGAAATGATTGACATGATCAATAATGGTAATGGTCAAGTTCGCCTGATCTTTACAGTTCCATCACGTGGTCTAATTGGATATACAACTGAATTTCTTTCATTAACTCGTGGTTTTGGTATCTTGAACCATACATTTGACAGCTACCAGCCAATGCAGTCTGGTCAAGTCGGCGGACGCCGTCAAGGTGTACTTGTTTCAATGGAAACAGGTAAAGCGACTGCTTACGGAATCCAAGGCGTTGAAGAGCGCGGTGTGATCTTCGTTGAGCCAGGTACTGAAGTATATCAAGGAATGATTGTTGGTGAGCACAACCGAGAAAACGATCTTGTGGTCAACGTGAGCCGTATGAAACAACAAACAAACGTACGTTCAGCGACAAAAGATCAAACGGTTAGTATGAAAAAACCACGTATTATGTCACTTGAGGAATCTCTTGAGTACTTAAATGAAGACGAATACTGTGAGGTTACACCTGAATCTATCCGTCTAAGAAAGAAAATCTTAGATAAAAACGAACGTGAGAAAGCAGCGAAGAAGAAAAAGCTAGCAGGATTATCTTAAACCCATGAAGAATTAAAAAAGATAGAACCCTGAAAGATAAGGGGAGGGAATCTTTTTGAATGATCAGGAAGTAAGTGAGAATCTATCCTTTTTCGCGATGCTCTTTCGTGTCGATGAAAACCCGCAAACAGGGATGTGGCTCCTGTATGGCACCATCCTTGTTTTAGCGATTATTGTTTTTAAGCTCGGCTTTGCTAGACGCTTACCGATTTTAAAAGCGCTCGTCATTTATTTGTTTTTGATTTTTGGCTGCACGTTCCTCACCTTTCTAGGAATCTTCTTGCCAGTAGCAGAAGGCCTAGTTGTGGCAGCTGCCATTTTAATTATTTATAAAATAAGGCTGCATCGTGCGAAAAAAGAAGGAACAGTGAGTACGTAAAAAAGACCTGAACATGTGTCAGGTCTTTTTTTATGTCTTTTGTTCTTTTTTTTCTTTTTTCTTCTTTTTATCTTTCGTCGCAGGATCTTGATAAAGAGAGAATCTGCCGGTTTTGATGCGTGCTTCTGTCTTTACTTTAATTCTTTCTTGGCAGTCATCGCACATATATGTATGAATCGGTCGATTTCTTAAACGCTTAGCAACGAGTGTATCATCATCAATGGTTTCAAGCTTTTCACATAATGAGCACTTCACTCTCATCATTTTCACCTCACTTTAATGCATTTATTATAGCATGTTTTCTAATCCACTTGAAATCAGTAGAGAAAACGGCTTATATCCCAGGAGATATAAGCCGTTTTCATTATTTTTTCTGATTCATATGATGGTTTGATTGATCATTTTGATTTTTTTCTAACTGCTTTTGATCTTGTTGTTTGAGCTGATCATTCGGCTCATTTGTTGGATCTGTTTCGTTACGGTCGATTTCATTTCGAGGCATCTCTGGCATAACGCGCCCAACAATGGCTGCCAGTTCATCCATAATCCCGCTTACGGGACGGCCTGCTTGAATTTCCTTGCCCATTTCCTTTAAACGGCTCACTGTATCTGGATCAGCGACCACAACAGCATTCGCACCATCTGGATCATTCTTCAGTGCTTTAGCAACTGAATATTTAATGGTTTCTACTTTGCTTCTATCTAAATCATCCTTTACATCAATGCCGACGACAGCATAGCGGCCGATTACGATGGCTGTAGCATCATTTACATCTGCTACGTGCTCAGTCACATTCACTAGATGCTGCGCCACATCTGTTGATGGGCGGGCTTGATCGGGGTTTTTCTTGGATGAGTCTGATACGCGTACTAAGTGCTGGTTTCCGTTTTGCTGGTCTTGAGCCAAAGGCTTCTCCTGGTGCTGGCAAGCGCCTAAAAAAAGAATGGTTTGAATCATGAATAATGTAAAAAATAGTCGCATGTGTATTCCCTCCTTCACAAACTGCATGATTTATTTTATTGTTGAATTAACCTTCTAACTTTATTCATGAAAACATATATTTTAACAATCGTTTTTGGAAAGACAAAGATGAATGAAACCCCGATCAGGAGGCGAAGGACCTGAGTAAAATTTATGTATTAGACACAAATGTGTTATTACAGGATCCGAATTCAATCTTTTCATTTGAAGACAACGAGGTTGTGATTCCGGCCGTTGTGTTAGAAGAAGTAGACTCTAAAAAAAGATATATGGACGAGGTTGGGCAAAATGCACGGCGCGTCTCACGTTTAATTGACGGATTGAGATCTAAAGGAAAACTACATGAAAAAATCACGCTGGAGTCAAAAGGAACGCTGCGTATTGAACTGAACCACCGCTCTTTCCACGAACTTCAAGAAATTTTCATCGAAAAAACAAACGATAATCGAATTTTGGCTGTTGCAAAGAATTTGAGCTTAGAGGAAGAAACAAAGCCGCATGGCCGGCCGGTGATTTTGGTCAGCAAGGATGTCTTAGTTCGGGTAAAAGCGGATGCGATTGGTCTGCAAGCAGAGGATTTCTTAAGTGATCGTGTGCTGCAAAACGAAGACATTGATAACGGCTATCATGAGCTCTATCTTCCAACTGAGCAGTTGAATACATTCTATAAGCAAAATCAATTACCTATAAAAGACGTCACCAATGCCCGGTTAAATCCGCATCAATTTGTCATTATGAAGGGAAATGAAGGCGGTTCTGCTGTGGGCATGCTTGATCAAAAAGCAGAATATGTCAAGCGGCTCATTTATGACCAAGAACATATTTGGGGAATTCGCTCAAAAAATGTCCAGCAAACGATGGCGCTAGAGCTGCTTTTACGCCGCGATATTCCGCTTGTGACACTTATCGGAAAAGCGGGAACAGGCAAAACGCTACTTGCACTCGCTGCTGGATTAATGCAAACAGAGGACCTCGGGATGTTTAAAAAGCTCATCGTGGCCCGCTCTATTGTTCCTGTCGGGAAGGACCTCGGCTACTTGCCAGGCGAAAAAGAAGAGAAGCTCAGACCATGGATGCAGCCGATCTATGACAACCTGGAATTTTTATTTAATACAAAAAAACCTGGGGAACTCGATGCGATCTTAGCGGGGATCGGTTCAATCCAAGTGGAAGCTTTAACGTATATTCGCGGGAGAAGTATTCCGGATCAATTTATCATCATAGACGAGGCGCAAAATTTAACAAAGCACGAGGTGAAAACGTTATTAACACGAGTCGGAGAGGGTAGTAAAATTGTGCTGATGGGAGATCCAGAGCAGATTGATCACCCTTATTTAGACAGCTTCAATAATGGGCTCACATATGTCATTGAGCGCTTTAAAGGCCAGCAAATATCTGGACATGTCAAGCTTGTCAAAGGAGAAAGGTCTGGACTTGCACAGCTTGCAGCTGATTTGTTATAGTCCAGACCCGCCATCTTATGTAATGATTAACTCTTTGACTCCTTTAATTGGTTGAGTGATGTTGGACTGATCCGCGAAATAGACGTGGATTGGTCCTTTTTCTGTGATAGGCTTTCCGTTTTGACTGAAATGGGCAATGCTTTCCATCGCCTTAGCGAGAGGCGCAGCAATCGTTTCTGTTTCTGTGACAAATTCACACGTCTTCGCTTCTTCAAACGGTTCTGCATTTTTCAGCATGTCGCCAAGCTTCATACCAAAGCTGCCTGTGACGAGTCTTTCTTTTTCATACTTCTTCTCTGTTTTTAATGTAGGCGGAAGTGTTTGACCTTCTCTTATGACCCGCTCTTGATCAAGCTCGTGATCCAGCTGAGCCTCTGCACTTGCTGCACCTTTCTTAAAAAATGAATCCATTAAAAACTTGCGGTCATCAAAAATCCATACACTTGGATCAATGGTGATCTTGTACCGTACGTTCCCCTTGATTTGAATAATGCTCATGTTCAAGACAACCCCTTTCCACCTTAAATTATAGAAGTTTTCACATGCTTTGTCACTTTCATAAACATGCATCTCCTTGTACACACTAATCTTACATGAAAGTGAGGGAGGATATTGAGCATGGCATGTCGTGACAATGAAGAACTTCAGCGATTTGTAGAAGAAGCAAAAAAAGTAGCCAAAGATGGCAAAGTAGCATCCTATATTCCTGCTCTCGGTAAAGCGGATCAGACGGATTTATCTGTGGCTGTTTATCATGTAAGTAATACTTGCCACTCAGCAGGGGATGTTGATAAACGGTTCACCTTGCAAAGTATTTCGAAAGTATTAGCTCTGGCACTCGTGCTCTCAGAAGAAGGGCCCAAAAAAGTGTTTCAATATGTTGGCCAAGAACCGACAGGCGATCCATTTAATTCGATGATTAAGCTTGAGACAGCAAGCCCCAATAAGCCGCTCAATCCAATGATTAATGCAGGAGCGCTGGCCGTCACAAGTTTAATAAGAGGTGCAACGCCGCAAGATCAGCTCAACCGCTTGCTCGCTTTTATTAGAGAGCTTGCCAATGACAAAAGCATTACATACTGCAAAGAAACAGCCGCATCCGAATTTGATACATCAATGATTAACCGAGCCATGTGCTATTATATGAAGCAATATCATATCATTAAGGGAAATGTAGAAGATGTCATGGACGTTTACACGAAACAGTGTGCCATCGTGATGAACAGCTTGGATTTGGCGAAAGTGGCTTGTGTTTTTTCATTAGACGGCAGGCACCCAGAGACTGGGAAGCAAATCCTTTCAAAAGATGTCGCTAGAATTTGTAAAACCTTTATGGTCACTTGCGGAATGTACAATGCAAGCGGAGAATTTGCCATTAACATTGGAATTCCCGCCAAAAGCGGTGTTTCAGGTGGTATTATGGGGGCAGCGCCATATGATTTTGGTATAGGTATTTTCGGACCTGCTCTGGATGAAAAAGGGAATAGTATTGCGGGTATTAAGCTGCTTGAGCTCATGAGTGAAAAATATGAGATGAGTATCTTTTAATGACGAATGGCTTCTTTTTATTTTTACAAAGCGAACTGTACAAATCTGCTTGCAATTTTGGGCGTTTCGCTTTATGATAAATAGAAGAATTAGGTACTCGCCTGGGGAACGGAGGGATACTTTTGGCGTCAGAAATTTTAGTCGATCATCGGCAAAAAGCACTGGCTTTATTAAAATTGGATGCAGATAAAATTTTAAAATTGATCCAAGTGCAAATGGACAACTTAACGATGCCGCAATGTCCTCTTTATGAAGAGGTTTTAGATACTCAAATGTTCGGATTATCGAGAGAAATTGATTTCGCTGTCCGGCTTGGATTAGTTGATCAACATGAAGGCAAGAAACTACTCGATAAGCTTGAGAGAGAGCTTTCCGCACTTCATGATGCGTTCACAAGAAAATAATGATTGAAAACTCAAACTTCCACCACATAAGTTTGAGTTTTTTTGTCCGCCATTTTATTTTGATTGATGGCAAACGGACTTGATTCTCTCATGAAAGACGAACAATATAAAAGAGGTAAAACGAGATCAAACGGAGAAAATGTAGTAGAATAAGAACAGCTAAGAGGATATACAACAGTAGAAATAGACGTTAGGAAGAGGATTATATGTTAAAGAGAATGCTAAGATCGTATGACTACTCATTATTGTTCGCCATTATATTAATTAGCGCATTCGGTTTGGTGATGGTGTATAGCTCAAGTATGATTACTTCTGTTATCAGATATGATGCCGCTCCAGATAATTTTTTCAAGAAACAGCTTTTATTTATGATTGTCGGGGCGGTCATCTTAATCTTTACAGCCCTCATTCCGTATCAGCTGCTCTTAAATAAAAAGTTCCAAATTGTGATGCTTTTGCTAGCTGTGTTTTCTCTGATTTATGTGTACTTTGGCGGTCACATTGCAGGGAATGCCAGAAGCTGGATCAAATTAGGCCCTTTTAGTCTGCAGCCAGCGGAATTCGTAAAAATCGTCGTCATTATTTATCTTGCTGCTGTCTATGCCAAAAAGCAGCATTATATTGATCATATTTTAAGAGGAGTTACACCTCCAATTGTGGTTGTCTCCATCCTATGCGGATTTATTATTTTACAGCCAGACTACGGGACAGCTTTTATCATCGGCATGATTGCCCTGGCGATGATTTTATGCTCAGGCTTTAGCGGTAAAACGCTTGCGAAACTGTTAGCTCTATTTAGTGCAGTGATGGTCGTTGTGACGCCGTTTATTATTCTTTTTTGGGATAAAATTTTCACGCAGAATCGTCTTGGACGTTTTGAGAGTTTCCAAGATCCATTTAAAGATGCAGGCGCTTCTGGGCACCAATTGATTAATTCATATTATGCGATTGGATCAGGCGGCTTTTTTGGTCTTGGTCTTGGAGAGAGTGTTCAAAAGTATGGGTACCTTCCAGAGCCTCATACAGACTTTATCATGGCGATCATATCGGAAGAGCTTGGCTTTTTCGGTGTATTTTTTGTTATTGCTCTGCTTGGCTTCATTGTCGTGAAAGGTTTTTATATTGCAAGAAAGTGTGAAGATCCGTTTGGAAGTTTGCTTGCAATAGGAATATCTTCAATGATTGCGATTCAAACGTGTATTAATTTGGGCGGTGTTTCAGGACTTATTCCAATTACTGGGGTCACACTTCCGTTTATCAGCTACGGTGGGTCCTCTATTATTTTACTGAGTGGATGTATGGGAATATTGCTGAATATCAGCATGTTCACTGAATATAAAGAGCGTTATAAAAAGAAAAAATCAATCAGCAAACCATCGATTCAAAAAAGTGGAATGCAGAAAACTTCGAATCTTTAGAAAACAAAAGTGTACAGTTTTCATTTCTTCCTTTATTATAGAGTACATATAAAATTTTAAGGGATATGGAGGAGTGAGAATGTCACAGAGAACAATTCAAAAGGTTCTAGTTGCAAACAGAGGGGAAATCGCTATCAGAGTCTTTAGAGCCTGTACGGAGCTCAATTTACGTACAGTAGCCATTTACTCCAAAGAAGACTCAGGTTCTTATCATCGCTATAAAGCGGATGAAGCATATCTAGTTGGAGAAGGGAAAAAGCCGATTGATGCCTACCTTGACATCGAGGGGATCATCGAAATTGCAAAACGAAATGACGTGGATGCGATTCATCCAGGATACGGATTTTTATCCGAAAACATTCATTTTGCAAGACGATGCGAAGAGGAAGGCATCCAGTTTATCGGTCCAACTTCTCAGCACTTAGATATGTTTGGAGATAAAGTAAAGGCAAGAGATGAAGCGAAAAAAGCTGGAATTCCAGTCATTCCAGGAAGTGACGGGCCAGTTGGTTCGATCAAAGAAGTCGAAACATTCGGTGAAGAATACGGTTACCCGTTTATCATTAAAGCTTCACTTGGAGGCGGCGGCCGAGGTATGCGGATTGTCAGATCGAAAGAGGAGCTAAGTGAAGCCTATGACCGTGCAAAGTCAGAAGCGAAAGCTGCTTTTGGAAATGACGAAGTATACGTTGAAAAGCTGATTGAAAATCCGAAACATATTGAAGTGCAGGTGATTGGGGATAATCACGGCAATATCATTCATTTATATGAGCGTGACTGCTCTGTTCAAAGGCGTCATCAAAAAGTCATTGAGGTTGCACCAAGTGTGTCACTTTCAAAGCAATTACGTGAAGACATCTGCGAAGCGGCTGTTCAGCTGGCGCGAAATGTGTCGTATATCAATGCCGGGACTGTAGAATTCCTAGTCGCCAATGGCGAGTTTTATTTTATTGAAGTCAATCCAAGGATACAGGTCGAGCATACAATCACAGAAATGATCACAGGTGTCGATATCGTTCAAACCCAAATTCTTGTTGCTAAGGGATATGACCTACATAGCAAGGAAGTCGGTATACCAAAACAAGAAGATATCTTTACACATGGATATGCCATTCAATCAAGGGTGACAACGGAAGATCCTTTGAATGACTTTATGCCGGACACAGGAAAAATTATGGCTTACCGTTCAGGCGGCGGATTTGGTGTACGTCTTGATACAGGGAATAGCTTCCAAGGTGCGGTCATTACACCTTATTACGATTCACTTTTGGTCAAGCTGTCCACGTGGGCTCTTACATTTGAGCAAGCTGCTGCTAAAATGGTTCGAAATTTACAAGAATTCAGGATTCGCGGCATTAAAACCAACATCCCATTTCTTGAAAACGTCGCAAAGCATGAGAAGTTTCTAAAAGGGGAATATGATACATCATTTATCGATTCAACACCAGAGCTATTTAACTTCCCTAAGCAAAAAGACCGCGGAACAAAAATGTTAACTTATATTGGCAACGTTACCATTAACGGGTTCCCGGGTATTTCCGAAAAAAAGAAACCTCATTTTGACAAACCAAATGTACCGAAGCTGCCTGTCCATCAAGAGATTCCGTCTGGAACAAAACAATTGTTAGACACGCATGGACCTGAGGGGCTCGCCAATTGGGTAAAAGATCAAAGCGGCGTCCTTTTAACAGATACAACCTTTAGAGATGCACATCAATCTTTGCTTGCGACACGCTTTAGAACACATGACTTAAAGAAAATTGCCCAGCCAACAGCCGGATTATGGCCAGAGCTGTTTAGTATGGAAATGTGGGGCGGTGCTACATTTGATGTGGCGTATCGTTTCTTGAAAGAAGATCCTTGGGAAAGGTTGAAAGAACTTCGTCAAGAAGTGCCAAATACCTTGTTCCAAATGCTTTTAAGATCATCGAATGCTGTCGGATATACAAACTATGCGGACAATGTGATTCAAGCATTTGTCAAGGAATCAGCAGAGGCGGGCATTGACGTGTTCCGTATTTTCGATAGCTTAAACTGGGTCAAGGGCATGACGCTTGCCATTGATTCTGTTCGTGAATCAGGCAAAGTCGCCGAGGCAGCCATTTGTTATACGGGAGATATTCTTGATCCATCACGTCCGAAGTATGATCTGACCTACTATGTCTCTCTTGCAAAGGAACTTGAATCCGCAGGTGCTCATATTTTAGGCATTAAAGATATGGCGGGATTACTGAAACCGCAGGCAGCTTACGAGCTTGTATCTGCTTTAAAAGACGAGCTCACCATTCCAATCCACCTTCATACACACGATACGAGTGGAAATGGACTATTCACCTATGCAAGAGCGATCGACGCAGGTGTTGATATTGTTGATGTTGCGGTCAGTTCGATGGCGGGCCTTACATCACAGCCAAGTGCAAGCTCATTATATTATGCATTAGATGGACATGAAAGAAAGCCAGAAATGAATGTCAAAGCGGTAGAACGTCTTTCTCAATACTGGGATTCTGTCAGAAAATATTATCATGAGTTTGAGAGCGGTATGAATTCACCGCATACAGAAATTTATGAGCATGAAATGCCTGGCGGCCAGTATAGTAACCTGCAGCAGCAGGCGAAAGGTGTCGGCCTTGGCGACCGCTGGAATGAAGTGAAAGAAATGTACAGACGTGTGAATGACATGTTTGGTGATATTGTCAAGGTCACACCTTCCTCTAAAGTGGTCGGAGACATGGCGCTTTATATGGTGCAAAATGATTTGACAGAAGAGGATGTCTACGAAAAAGGAGCAACACTGGACTTCCCAGATTCTGTTGTTGAATTATTTAAAGGCTATTTAGGACAGCCGCATGGCGGATTCCCAGAAAAACTGCAAAAACTGATTTTAAAAGGGGAAGAGCCGATCACTGTAAGACCTGGTGAGAAGCTCGAGCCAGTGGACTTTGAAGAAATTAAAAAGCAGTTCAAAGAATCACATGATCTAACGTTGACAGAACGAGATGCCATTGCCTATGCCTTATATCCGAAAGTCTTTTCTGAGTTTGTTCAAACAGCAGAAAGCTATGGGGATATCTCCGTTCTTGATACACCAACGTTCTTCTACGGGATGAGACTTGGTGAAGAGATTGAGGTAGAAATTGAAAAAGGAAAAACCCTCATTGTCAAACTGGTGTCTATTGGAGAACCGAATCCAGATGCTACAAGAGTCCTTTACTTTGAGCTGAATGGACAGCCGCGTGAAGTGGTGATTAAGGATGAGAGCATTAAATCCTCTGTTCAAGAAAAAATGAAGGCGGATCGCTCAAATCCAAATCACATTGCTGCTTCAATGCCTGGCACTGTCATCAAAGTGCTTGTTGAAAAAGGACAAAAAATTTCACAAGGTGAGCATCTGATGATCAATGAAGCCATGAAAATGGAAACAACGGTACAAGCACCATTCTCTGCAGTCGTGGATGAAATTCATGTCACGAATGGAGAGCCGATTCAAACCGGTGATCTGCTGATTGTTTTAAAACCTGAATAATGAGAGAGACACATCCATCGCGATGTGTCTTTTTTTGAGCGCATTAAAATGTGCAGTGATCTGCAGGAGTGATTAAACTATAGGATGAGGTGAAGAACGTTGGAAATTGTCTTGATATGGTTTCGCCGAGATATGCGATTGGATGATCATACGGCCTTATCAAAAGCGATCACATACGCAAAAAAACATCAGTACCCATTATTTGCTTTTTATCATCTAGATCCATTTTTTACGGAGATGGAGCTGGATTTAAACAACGAACATTTCTTTCAAAACTTGGCTCATTTCGTCAAGGAAGCGAGAGAATCTCAAGTTTATGTTCACCTTTTCCATGATGATGTCTTGTCTGCCTTTCAGCAGATCATGGATGTTTATGACATCAAAGCCGTCTTTTTTAATGAAGATCAAGTAGGAAACGGTCACAGGCGAGATAATCAAGTGACCGATTTTTTAGAAGACAAGGGCATTCATGTGTCAAAGTGGCAAGATACCCACCTTCATGGGGCAAGAGATATTCTGAAAGCGGATGGATCTCATTATCAAGTGTTTACTCCATACTATCAATCATGGCGGAAGCAAGAGAAGCAGCCTGTGATAAAAGTTGACAAAACATTCTTCTCTAGCGGGCATACGATTTGTAACGAGTCACTTTCGCAAAAAGGAGATGATAAATTAAGAGGCATCATCAAGAGGTGCGCAAGGAAATTTGATCAAATTGGCTCAGACAAAGCGATGAACACGCTCCATACCTTTATTCAAAAGAGGCTGACGCATTATCATAAGAAACGGGATATTCCGTCTGTTTTCGGAACGAGCAAACTGTCTCGGTTCTTAAAAACAGGGACAATCTCTATCCGAACGGTCTTTCATGCTATTAATGAGGAAGCCCTTTATGAAGATGAGGGCAGGGAAACATTTATTAAAGAGCTGGCGTGGCGTGATTTTTATCATATGATTTTTGCGCATTATCCAAAGATGAAACAAAAAGAAATCAATCCTTCTTTTGAAGGGATCAAATGGAATGAAGATGAGGCACTTTTTGAAGCTTGGTGCAAAGGAGAAACAGGCTTTCCGCTCGTTGATGCGGGGATGAGGCAGTTAAATGAAGAAGGCTGGATGCATAACCGCTTGAGAATGGTGACGGCTTCATTTTTAACAAAGGATTATTTGATCGATTGGAGAAAGGGCGAGGCGTACTTTGCGAAAAAACTCGTAGATTATGATGAGGCTTCGAATATCGGAGGATTTCAGTGGGCAGCCTCTGTCGGAACAGACGCCGTGCCGTACTTCCGTATTTTTAACCCCACGACTCAGTCAAAGCGATTTGATTCAAGCGGCGAATATATTAGAAGATATGTACCAGAGCTGAAGCATGTGGATGAAAAATGGATTCACGAACCGAGTAAAATGCCTATAGATGAACAAATGAAGTCGGGATGCGTAATAGGGGATACCTATCCTCTGCCTACAGTTGATCATCAAGAAAGACGCAAGAAAGCCATTTCTCTATTCGAAGAAGCAAAAGGTCAATAAAAAAATTCCCCTTTCGTATGAAAGGGGGATTTATCTTTTACCTGAATGGCTCTTTGTTTTCATATTTAAACCGCGCAATGAGTAAGCAGAAGTAGCATAAGACACCAAACAAACAAGAAATAAAGAAGGAATGAGCAAGCGCATAACCTAGTGCAAGCTGAGAATAAACAGACATGATACCTGAAATCGCTTGAAGTGTAATCAGAATGGCTGAAATGATCCATCCGTAATACAGCTGCTTCTGTTCTTTATAATGTTTAATGGCATGGAACATAGCGACAAATATCCAGACGAATAAAAGAAGGGCTGCTGCTCGGTGAGACATTTGAACCCACTGATTGAAATACGCTGGAAGTGCGCCGTCTTTTGAACAAAACGGGAAGACAGAGCAGGCAAGACTTGATTTTGTATGTCTCACATAGGCACCTGTATACACGACAATATACGTATATGTGATCAACCCATAAATATGGAACTGCATTCTTTTGCCGATATAAAGCGGCTTCACAAGTTTTGTTTCAGATCTGGTTGCTTCAAACACAAGAAGCGCAAGCAATAAGACGGAAGCAAAAGAAATGAGTGAAATACCGAAGTGCAGTGCCATGACAAGTGCGTTAGAACCAAACACGACTGCGAGTGCCCCTAACAGCGCTTGAAGCAGTAAGAATATAATGGACATGATGACCAAAAATTTGGTTTCACGGAATACTGGACTAATTTTTTTCCAGCATAAGACCGCCAGTGCCAGTACAAGAATGGTGGACACTCCTGTTGACATGCGGTGGCTCCATTCAATGATGGAAGCAGGGTTCATTTCAGGGAAGAAACGACCGTGGCAAAGGGGCCACTGTCGACCGCAGCCAAGACCCGAGCCGGTTTTTGTGACAAGCGCACCGCCAATCAGAACGATCAGCATCACAAACGTTGTGACAACGCTCAATAGCCTTAAAGCAAATTTCATCAAATGATTTCACCTTCTCTAAAAAACTTCTGAATATAACAGATGGTTGACAAAGGGCTAACAAGACCTTTGCCTTCTTTTCAGCGTCATAGACAACCTTTGCAGTCTAGAAAGGGCGAGTACCGGAGCGTAATGACATGGATGAGCACCGGCACGCAGGACTGCGGGCGCATGCGAGGGTTTGTCTACACGCTGATACATGAAAACCTCACATGCTTTCAAGTTTAAGCCAAATGCGTGTTCTGTTGCAATTCATAATGACCAAAGTTCACAAAAAAATGATATGTTAGTTCACAAAGTTTACAGATTTAGAGTGCTTGATCTTTCTTTGACAGTCTGATAGAAATAGAGGAGAGAATATTTCATTTTGCACTGCCTTCTAAAACGCACATCCTCATAAATTCACGAAAAGTTCACAAATAACTTCAAGTTTGTCGTTTATTATTTAATAGGATGTTTTTTTACAGCTCTTTATCTTGTATGATAGAGTTGTAACGATTTTACGTTTTATTCGTTCGTTTGAAGGTTTGGGCAAGGGAGGTTATACACATTGGCAAATTCCAAAACAGCTGTAGATGCAGCTATTCATGGACAAATAGAAGAAACAACAGCTTTGAAAGATTTTCTTGCACTAATTAAAATGGGCATCGTCAATTCCAATTTCATTACAACATTTACTGGAATGTGGCTTGCTTTTTATTTTACAGATATGAGTTTCCTTGGGAATCTTGATATTGTTCTGTTCACAATGATTGGTTCTTCTCTTATTATTGCCGGTTCATGCGCCATTAATAACGCGTTTGACCGTGATATTGATATACTAATGGAAAGAACAAAAACAAGACCGACGGTGACAGGTAAAATTCAGCCGGGGCAAGCGTATGCATTTGGCATTTTGCTTGTCGTACTTGGACTCATTATGCTTCTGATGACAACCGTTACATCAGCAGTGATTGGATTTATTGGTGTCTTTACTTATGCAGTTCTATACACGATGTGGTCTAAACGCCATTACACCATCAATACAGTCATTGGGAGTGTATCAGGTGCAGTTCCGCCATTAATTGGCTGGACAGCTGTTACAGGCACAATCGACACAACGGCTTGGGTCCTGTTTATGATTATGTTCATCTGGCAAATCCCGCACTTCTTGTCACTTGCGATTAAGAAAACGGAGGATTACCGCAAAGCAGGTATTCCAATGCTTCCAGTCGTCTATGGCTTTGAAGTCACAAAACGCCAAATTATCATTTGGACAGCATGTCTTCTCCCGCTTCCATTTTTCTTAAGTGGATTAGGGTGGCCGATTGTCGCACTTGGCACATTGCTGAACATTGGATGGCTGGTGATTGGTCTTATGGGCTTTAAAATGAAAGACATCATGAAGTGGTCAACACTCATGTTCGTTTATTCATTAAACTACTTAACCATCTTTTTCGTTGCGATGATTATTATTACACTATTCTAGAGTGAAATACACTTTGATCACATCAAAACAATGGCTATATCTTATAACACAACATTTTCTTACAACTATGAAAGCCGCCTGATATTCTGTTCTATTTAGGCGGCTTTCTGTTTATACATAGATGGTATTTTGAGTAAAAACATCATTTTTTTATGAAAAGAGGAAATGTAAGTGCTTTTATAAGGGGCGGGGGTTATTGATGGGTGAAAGGTGATTTTATAAATAAGAGGTAAAAAGCGAAAGGCAAAGGAGATCAAGCAAAAGGGGTTGGGACAAATTATGATAAGAAAATGGCGTGTTTATTCACTGTTTCTCTTACTGACGATCGTTTTGGCCGGCTGCGGTGAACCATACTTATCAACACTCAAACCAGTTGGGGAAGTAGCAGATAAACAGTTTTTCCTAACGGTACTGAGTACACTTATTATGGTTCTTGTCGTCATTGTTGTATCGATCATTTTCTTTTACGTCATCATTAAATTCAAACGTTCTAAAGTGGGAGAAGATACGATTCCAAAACAGGTGGAAGGGAACCGCAACCTAGAAATTACGTGGACAGCGATTCCAATTCTTCTACTCATTATTCTCGTTGTACCTGTTGTGACATACACGCTTGAGCTAGGGGATACAAGCGCTATGGATAAGAAAAAACGAGATCCTGAAAAGACACTTGTTGTGAATGTAAGAGCCAGCTTATATTGGTGGGAATTTGAATACCCTGATTATGGGATTGTCACAAGTCAGGAATTGATTGTACCGACTGACCAAAAGGTATACTTTAAGCTGAAAGCATCTGATGTGAAACACTCTTTTTGGGTTCCATCGGCTGGGGGTAAAATTGATACAAATACAGACAACGAAAACAAGTTTTATTTAACCTTTGACTCAAAACGAACGAAAAATGCTGGAGAGTATTTCTACGGGAAATGTGCGGAGCTTTGCGGCCCTTCACATGCTTTAATGGACTTTAAAGTTAAAACGCTTTCTCAGGATGAGTTTTTAGGGTGGACGAAAAAGATGGCGGATTATCAAAAGCCTTCATCTACATCAGATTTGGCCCTTGAGGGTGAAAAGCTCTTTAAAGAGAAAAACTGCTTAAGCTGTCATGCGGTAGAGCCTAGTGATGAACGGCCGGAGGCGGCAAGGACGGCTCCAAACCTTGCAACCTTCGGAGAGCGGACAAAAGTAGCTGGGATCAAAGACATGAACAAAGAAAATGTCAAGGCTTGGCTGAAAAATCCAGAGAGCTTTAAACCAGGCAATAAGATGACAGGGACGTACCCTAAATTAAATGACTCAGAAGCGAATGCACTCTACGAGTATTTAAAAGGTCTGAAAATCGAGTGATGTCTTGAACAGCCTTTGAAGCTGTGCACGTTCAAAAGGGTATGTGATCTATGTGAAGTTTTTGTTAAGAGCTCCCGAATAAGTCTCTACATCCAAGAAATAGTCATCTGTCAGACACAGTCTGTTTGAGAGATCGTGAAGATAGACATTGATATGAAAAGGGGCAAATGGGAGATAAGAGGGGGATTTCATGGTGAATACAATAGCTAAAAAGCGGGGGTTTGGCGCTGTCTTATGGGATTACTTGACGACGGTTGACCACAAAAAAATTGCCGTACTGTATTTAGTGGCAGGGGGATTTTTCTTTTTGGTTGGCGGTCTGGAAGCAATGTTTATCCGTATTCAGCTAGCCATCCCAGAAAATGATTTTGTAAGTGCAGGGGTTTACAATGAAATCATGACCATGCATGGAACGACGATGATTTTCCTTGCAGCAATGCCGCTTTTATTTGCATTAATGAATGCGGTTGTACCAATTCAAATTGGTGCACGTGACGTAGCATTTCCGTTTGTGAATTCACTAGGTTTTTGGCTCTTCTTTTTCGGAGGGATTTTCTTAAACCTTGGCTGGTTTATGGGCGGGTCACCTGATGCGGGCTGGACTGCCTATGCGTCGCTCACGCTGAATTCAGAAGGGCATGGCATGGATTTCTATATTTTAGGCTTGCAGATAGCGGGTATTGGAACGCTGATTGCCGGTATTAACTTTCTTGTGACGATTATTAATATGAGAGCACCTGGCATGACGTATATGAGAATGCCGCTCTTTACCTGGACGACATTTGTTGCATCTGCACTGATTTTATTCGCATTCCCGCCGCTCACAGCAGGGCTTGCGATGCTGATGCTTGATCGAATGTTTGATACGAGCTTTTTCAATCCAGAGCTCGGAGGGAATACGATCATCTGGGAGCATTTGTTCTGGATTTTCGGACACCCGGAAGTATATATCTTGATTCTGCCGGCATTTGGAATCTTCTCTGAGATCATTCCTGTGTTTGCAAGAAAAAGATTGTTTGGTTATTCATCCATGGTATTTGCCACTGTATTGATTGGTTTCCTTGGGTTCATGGTATGGGCGCATCACATGTTTACAACGGGACTTGGACCAATTGCAAATGCGATCTTTGCCGTAGCCACGATGGCAATTGCAGTGCCAACAGGAATCAAAGTATTCAACTGGCTGCTCACTATCTGGGGCGGTAATGTGAAGTTTACAACGCCAATGCTGTATTCTGTTGCGTTCATTCCGTCGTTCTTACTTGGCGGGGTAACCGGGATCATGCTTGCAGCAGCAGCAGCTGATTATCAGTTCCATGATACGTACTTTGTTGTGGCGCATTTCCACTACGTCATTATCGGTGGGGTGGTATTCGGAATTTTAGCAGGTGTGCATTATTGGTGGCCGAAAATGTTTGGGAAATTACTGAATGAGAAACTTGGAAAAATTGGCTTTGTGTTCTTTTTCATCGGTTTCCATTTAACGTTCTTTATCCAGCATTTCCTCGGCTTATGGGGCATGCCGCGCCGGGTATTTACGTTCCTGCCGGGACAGGGTCTCGAGCTTGGGAATTTGATCAGTTCAATTGGGGCACTGTTTATGTTTGTGGCAGTCGTGATTATGCTCATTAACGTCATCTGGACAACGGCAAAAGGAGAGCGGGTGTCGAGCGATCCTTGGGGAGATGGAAGAACCCTTGAATGGGCAGTCACTTCACCTCCGCCAGAATATAACTTTAAGCAGCTACCGCTTGTACGAGGCCTTGATCCATTATGGATTGAGAAAATGGATGGTAGAAAAGGAATGACAGCATCTGAACCGCTCGATGATATTCACATGCCGAATAATTCCATCTTGCCTATCATTATCTCATTCGGTCTATTTGTGTCAGCGTTTGGTTTCATGTATCGTCAAGAGCACGACTGGGGTCTTCCAGTGATTTTCATTGGTCTTGGCATCACATTTACGACCATGCTGGTCAGGTCTCTTAAAGATGATCATGGATACCATATTCACAAAGAAGATTTGACGGATGACGATGATAAAGGGGTGAAAGCATAATGGAACCACAAAAAATGACAGCGGAAACCTTTCCGGCTTCTCCAGAGAAAGCCACGTTAGAAGGAAAGAATAAGTTCGTCGGGTTCTGGTTGTTTCTTGGGGGAGAAACCGTCCTGTTCGCATCTTTGTTCGCCACTTACTTGGCGCTGAAAAATTCGAATGCAGGCGGAGCAAAAACAACCGAAATGTTTGACCTCACACTTGTCTTTATTGCCACAATGCTCCTGTTAACGAGTAGTTTAACGAGTGTGTATGCCATGTATCATATGAAAAACTTTGCCTTTAAAAAAATGCAGCTTTGGCTCGGTGTCACTGTTCTTTTAGGTGCTGGATTTTTAGGGGTTGAAATTTATGAGTTTTATCACTATGTGCATGCGTATGAATTTACCATTACCAGCTCTGCACTTGGCTCTTCCTTCTATACACTTGTAGGAACACACGGAGCTCACGTTGCATTCGGGCTTTGCTGGATCACCGCTCTTATGATTCGGAATATGAGACGCGGACTCGATTTATACAATGCACCAAAATATTATGTGGCAAGCCTTTATTGGCATTTCATTGATGTTGTGTGGGTCTTCATCTTTACCGTTGTATATTTAATGGGAATGGTGGGATAAGAATGGGAAATAAAAACACAAATCAGTCCAAAGTCGATCTTGTCTATCGTAAAAAGAAAAATGCCGAAGAAATGAAGCATCAGCTCATTTCTTTCGGCTTGATGATTGGTTTAACGTTTGTTGCCTTTTTAACGATCGCCTCTGAAGACGTCGGAAATTGGTTCGCAGTCCCTTTTATTTTACTGCTTGCAGTCATTCAGGTGGCCTTCCAGCTTTATTATTTTATGCACATGAACCAAAAAGGGCATGAAACACCCGCGTTGTTTCTTTACTCAGGTGTGTTTGTCGCGTTTATTACCGTTTTAGCCTTTTTGACCATTATTTGGTGGTAAGCCCGCTTTGCCCTTGAAGGAGGCGCAGCAATGGAAAACTTGGAGATATTCGGATTCCGGGCTTTATGGAGTCCTTACTATTTGATATGTATTGTGGTTGCAGCTGCTTTTTATTTGCTTCTTGTGACAAAGGGAAAGCACCGTGCGACGGTGAAAGAGAAAACGCTGTTTCTGACTGGGCTTGTTTTGTTATATGCAGTGAAGGGCAGTCCGATTGATTTAATGGGGCATATTATGTTCAGTGCACATATGGCGCAAATGGCTGTGCTCTATTTAGTCATCCCGCCGCTTCTGATCACAGGTTTACCTGCTGCGATTTGGGAGCGGATCATTCAGACGCGAGGCATTCAGGCTGTTTTTCGTTTGTTTTCCAAGCCTTTGATTGCCCTCCTTGGATTTAACGGATTGTTTTCGCTGTATCATATTCCGCTTGTGTTTGATTTTGTTAAAACCGATCCGTTTTATCATGCATTGATGACAGTTGTTATCTTTATCGCTGCCTTTTTCATGTGGTGGCCGCTTGTCCATAAAGTCCAAAGTCAGCCGCAGATCACGGGTATTTTAAAGCTGGGGTATATTATGGCAGATGGTATTTTAATGACACCTGCCTGTGCACTCATTATGTTTAGTGAGGCACCTATCTATGCGACCTATTCAGATGCCGGCGCATGGATTCAAGCACTTCATCTATGTGTGCCAAGTGATATGCTCACAGGACTTGCGCTCACTGGCCCTGACATGTTTCATACGTTGCCGCTGCTAGAAGATCAGCAGCTAGGCGCTATTTTAATGAAAATTATTCAGGAGATTGTATACGGCTCGATTCTTGCTGTTGTTTTCTTTGACTGGGCAAGAAAGGAAAGAGCGAAAGATGCCGTACCAGATGGGCTCATTCCGAAATATGAATAAATAAAAAGCACAGCCAGAGGGGCTGTGCTTCCAGATTGTTGAC
Organism: Bacillus xiamenensis; assembly: GCF_001857925.1. Taxonomy (NCBI): domain Bacteria; kingdom Bacillati; phylum Bacillota; class Bacilli; order Caryophanales; family Bacillaceae; genus Bacillus; species Bacillus xiamenensis. The sequence continues at coordinate 236,263 of NZ_CP017786.1, read as the reverse complement.
AAAGGGCTAAAATGATCTTGATTTTAGCCCTTTGTCTTCTTTTATGCTTCAGCAGTCATAGATTCTAGTTTTTCTTTCAATTGGTTCAGCGTTTTTTTGCTTGATTGAATAAGAGATTTAGGGAAGTCTTCGCCTTCTCCATATTCAACACCGTGCGGATAGTAGTGTTTTCCAAGTAAAGGTGTCAGTAGTTGGATGTGTGCTTTTTTGGAGCCGACATCTCCTTCTGTGGCGTATCCGGAGATTCGTAAATAAAATGTTCCCTCTACCATCTTGTACTTCTTGTCGTACGTCACGCGTTCATAATCCCATTGATCGGCTCGTACAAATCCTTCACTTTCCATAATAAAATCCAATTTATTTAAGTCAGCTGATACCTCTTCAATTCCCGTTCCTTCAAACTTCACCCAAAACCCCTCCTTATAAAAATTCCCTTTACTGACAATCATAGTATGAAAGCGTTAAACTTTCAACTGTGAAAGGTATGTTCTTTTATAAGCTGGTTACAGTAATAAAGAAAATAACGGATGGAGGAATCAACGTGAAAACGAAAAAAATCAAAGATATCATGACGAAAAAAGTAGTGACTTGCCAAAAGGACGATAATGCCTACGAAGCGGCAGTCAAAATGAGAGATGCTGACATCGGTGCCATTCCAGTAGTTGATGGAGATCAGCTCGTTGGCATTGTAACAGACCGTGACCTTGTACTGCGAGGCATTGCTGAGAAAAAGCCAAATTCACAGGAAATTGACGCACTGATGACAAAGGAAGTATTGACAGCTGAAGAAGATGCCACGCTAGAAGAAATCGTACGGTTGATGTCCGAACATCAGCTTCGCCGTATCCCCGTTGTCAAAAACGGAGCACTAACGGGAATCGTTGCCCTTGGAGATTTATCAGTCGAAGATTTATCGAATGATCGTGCGGGAGATGCGCTGACGGAAATCTCTCAACAGGATCAAGATCATGGACAAGGATTTCTTCACTAGAGGGGCATATTTTAAATTCGTGTTAAATAGGCTGTATTGTCGTTGATAAATGGCGCAAGTTTTGTTTAAATGACAGTAGAAGGTACTTTTTGTACCTTGCCAATTTAACGGAGGTGTTTATTTGAAAACTGTGCTTAAAACACTCTTCATCCTCCTGATTATATCTGGAACGTATGTTCTGTTTATTCAATATGGATCTTCACCAGAAAAAGATAACAGCAATGAGCCGAAGGTGTCTAATGAAGAAACATCTAGCGATAAGCCGATCAATATCCCTAAAAAGGGCCTCATGTCCTTTATGGGGAAGTCTTCAAACGAAGTGCTTAAACAGCTGGGAGAACCAGATCGCATTGATCCTTCCGCATATGATTATGACTGGTGGATATACAACCAATCGAAGAAACACTATATTCAAGTAGGGGTAAAGGACAGTAAAGTGGTGACCTTGTTTGCAACTGGGGATGGCCTGAATGTTGAACCATTTAAAATCGGTCAAGCCACGAGTGAAGTATTTAAAAAGACACAAATCGCTCCTTACATTCATGTAGAGGATGAGCAAAATTCATATCGCTTTGAATTCTCAGAAGATGATATGAACACAAGGCCGACGGTGAAAGTGGGAGATGATGTGTATGTCCAGCTCTATATGGATAAGTTTGAAGGCACCCTTTCGAGCATCAGAGCCTTTAACGCAGATACATTTGTGAAACAAAAGCCATATGAAGTCGTTTACCGAGGTCAATTGATTGAGCCTGACGCCATCTCGGGTGAAAAGTGGAAAGATATTGAAGCTTCCAGTCAAAAACAAATTTTTGATATGACCAATATTATCCGGCATAAGTACAAACTGCCGACCTTAAAGTGGGATGATGAAACGTCTGAAGTGGCATTTATGCATAGTGAGGACATGAAAGAGAATCACTATTTTTCCCATGACTCTAAAAAGTACGGGACGCTAAAAGACCGGTTAGAAAGAGGCGAAGTCACATTTCAGCTTGCTGGGGAAAACATTGCCTATAATTATGTAGACGGCCCTGCAGCCGTAGAAGGCTGGCTGAATAGTGAAGGTCACCGGAAGGCGCTATTAAATCAGGATTATACGCACCTTGGCGTCGGTGTGAAAGAAAAGTACTATACACAAAACTTCATTAAGAAAACGTCTTAACACTCAAACAGCTGCGCAATCATCGCGGCTGTTTTTTTATGAAAAAGAGGCTCACCAAAACAGATGCTGGTGTATATAGTATAGTAGGCATTTGTATGGGGGGTGAGGATATGACAAATAAACAAAAGCAAACATCCATTGATGAATTTAAACAGTTCGTCAGACGCCATCCGAAATTAATTCAAGAAGTGCAGACGCAAGAAAAAAGCTGGCAAAGCTTATACGAGAATTGGGTCATGTTTGGTGAGGAAGATGAGATGTGGTCTCCTTACCGTCAAGAACCATCTGAAGAAGGAAAAGAAAAAAAAGATAAAGCCACTAAGAAAAGTGAACCAGGAAAAGCAGATTTTATGTCTAAAATGGTTTCTGCTGTGAAAAAAATGGACGCTGATCAAATGAATGAACAGATTAACAAAATGAGCCAGTCTATTTCCTCTTTACAAAGCTTACTCGGCCAATTTTCATCAAATGGTTCAAAAAAAGGTTCATCTGGAGGCAGCCAGCACCCATTCTCCTTCAGGAAAGATTAATGGAAAGGGGATGCTTTTGGTGCGGAGAGAAGTACAGGAGTTTGTCATGGCCGAAGAGGATCGAATCAAATTCATCAGGCAACGTCCGCTCTGGTACAGACAGCTGACGCGGCATCCTGAAAATCTAAATTCCTTTGAATTAGATAAAATGAACTTTTACGAAAAAACCATTCCTCATCGTGTGAGTCAGTTGAGCAATAGTGTCCAAATGGCTGAAATGATGATTCAGATGTTTCAAGCAATGCGCAATCAAAATGGAGCCGGGTGAGGCTTTTTTGAGTTGATTAAGATGTCTATTTCATGAGCATCCTATGAAAGTAGACGAAAGGAGAATCAGATCATGAAATGGATGCTGTCAATATGCGCATTGCTTTTTCTTGTCACCGGGTGTCAAAGTCAACATGAAAAAGAGCAAGTAACGAAGCAGGAACAAGCAGTACCAGTCTTACAGCAGACGCAAAGTGAAATGAAGCAGCAAGGCTTTTTAAAATACAAAGTGCAGGGATCGGTGGTCTATATAGAAAGTACACTTCAAGATGTTCATCTTGAGCCTTCTCCCTTAAGAAAGGATCAGAAGACAGGGTATTTTACTGTATATGTAGACGGGAAACGTGCGGGCAATGAGTATACTGCTGCGTTTGTGGTCAAGCATCTTTCAAAGGGAAAGCATAAAATGACCGTTGTGCTGAATTCTCGTCACCCCGAATATAAGCAGAAAAGAGAAACATGGGATGTATTTGTCATGTAAAAGCATTTTCTGATCCATAGGTTTCATGGTAAACTATGTATTGGAGGTGCAACATTTATGTATGCGACAATCGAATCTGTGGAGCTCCAAGAGCAAGCAAATCAATTGGCTGCCATGATTCTTCAGTCGGAGGAGGCTGAACATTACCGCAACTGCTTTAAGCGTCTCCAGCAAGACGAAGAAGCCCAACAAATTATTGCCCATTTTACAAAAGTAAAAGAGCAATATGAGGATGTGCAGCGGTTCGGCAAATACCATCCGGACTATAGAACGATCTCAAAAGAAATGCGTGAGGTCAAAAGAAAGCTAGATCTTCACGATACAGTGGTTGATTTCAAAAAAGCAGAAACAGCGATTCAATCCATCCTAGATGAGATTAGTATTGAAATCGGTCAAGCTGTATCAGCATATATTAAAGTTCCAACAGGGAACCCATATTTTGATGGTCTATCATCATGCGGCGGTGGCTGTGGATCAGGAGGCAGCTGTGGCTGTAAAGTATCTTGACGAGACTTGAACGTCTCGTCTTTTACATAATGAACGGGAAGAATTGAAAAGCGGCAGGTGAAAAGATGGAAACCAAACGTCAAGGGATGGTTGTTTGGCTGCATTCATTGAAGCAGTCAAAAGCGCTAAGAAAATTTGGGAATGTTCACTATATTTCAAGGAAAATGAAATATGCAGTGATTTATTGTGATATGAATGATCTCGAGCGCCACATGGCAAAGCTCAGTTCATTGCCATTTGTGAAACGTGTTGAGCCTTCATATAAACCTTTTATTAAATTAGAGTACGAATCCAAATTGGACAAAGCAAAAGAGTATGATTATAAGGTGGGCTTTTAAAGACACAAAAAAATCCCCGCGGCATCACCCGCGGGGTCCTTCTATTCTTAATGATTCATTAAGGAGAAGGCAAAGGGAGAGGAGAAACCGGAGGAAGAACTTATGGGGAAACGTAAGTCTTCTCCGCGGTTGGCAACAGCACCACATCAGATGCTGTTACAAGTAGTATGACCCTGCGTCCTCTCATATATACATAGAAAATGAATGGAATTCCGTGCATTGTCCCATGTGGAGTGGATGTGGTAAGATAATGTTGAATTTTTGTCATGAGACAATAACCAATAGATGTAAGTAGAAAAAGTGGTGGGAAAATGAGAGTCATCTCTGGAACGAGAAAAGGCCGCTCGCTTAAAGCGGTACCAGGTCAATCAACAAGACCGACAACAGATAAAGTCAAAGAATCCATTTTTAATATGATTGGTCCTTATTTTGATGGCGGATGGGCCCTTGATTTATTTGCTGGAAGCGGTGGTTTAGGAATTGAAGCGCTTTCCAGAGGATTCGATCATTGTATATTTGTTGATCGAGATATGAAGGCGATTCAGACGATTAAAGGTAATCTGAATCAATTGTCGCTGATGGATCAAAGTGAAGTATTTCGAAATGATGCAAACCGTGCACTCGCAGCTGTAGTGAAACGAGAAGAATCCTTTCAAGCCATCTTTCTTGATCCGCCGTATAAAGATCAAAAGCTCAAAGCACTTCTTGATATGATTGATGAACATTCCCTATTAGCGGATGATGGCGTCATTGTGTGTGAGCACGATAAAGACGTTACGCTGCCAGAGGAAGCTGGACAACTTCACATCACAAGACAGGAACTGTACGGATTGACTGGCATTACGATCTATAGAAAGCGGGGAAATTAAAGCAATGGGGAATATAGCTGTTTGTCCGGGTAGCTTCGATCCAGTCACATTGGGCCATTTGGATATTATCAAAAGAGGGGCAAAGATCTTTGATGAAGTGTATGTATGCGTCCTAAACAACTCATCAAAAAAACCGTTATTTACGGTTGAAGAACGGTGTGAGCTTATTCGCCAAGCGACAAAGGATCTGCCAAATATCAAAGTAGAATCCTTTCATGGGCTACTTGTCGATTATGCGGAACAGAAAGAAGCCAAAGTCATCTTACGCGGACTCAGAGCGGTGACGGACTTTGAATATGAGATGCAAGGTACATCAATGAATAAAGTGTTAAATGATGACATTGAAACGTTTTTCATGATGACGAATAATCAATACTCCTTCTTAAGCTCAAGCATTGTCAAAGAAGTAGCGAAATATCATGGATCAGTCAAAGAGCTTGTACCAAAAGAGGTAGAAGCCGCGCTGAAAGAAAAATTTAATGGATGAGTGCACACTGCACTCATCCATTTTTTAGTTTTTGATAATATAAAGCAATATACACGATCAAGCTGACCAACGTGATAAGAGGGCCGGCTGCCACAAGCTGATTCCACAGCGTACTGCTGAATATGACGACTTGCTGGCCTGCTTCAGAGGCTGCTGCTGGAAGAGCCATGTCTGATCGAGATACATAAAGTGGTTTGAATAATAAGAAGGCGAAGACAGCCGCATACATTCCATGGAGCAATCGGGCGAAGAAAAAAGGTTTGAAACGTATATCTGTTGCCGCCAAAATGCCTGCTACCTGAGCTTGAACAGAGAACCCGCTGAATCCTAAAATAAAGCTGACCACAATGGTTTTAGCGAGAAGAGTGACTTCCTGTGAACCCGTCAGCTGACTTCCTAAAGTGATCTCAAATAAACCTGCAATCATAGCAAGATTTAATTCTGGCGGAAGGTGCATCGTTTGCAGCATATAACCGATGCCCACGGAGAGAAGGTCGGTCACATGAACAACTGCCAGCATTTTGCTAAAGACGGAAAATAAAATAATAAAGCCGCCAATCATAAAGAGTGTTTGAACGGACGACATGACAGCATCGCTTAAAATTTGGCCAAGCGGTCTTTTCTCTGCGAGTCTTGCTGTATGAAGCGCACTGAATGCCTCTTTTATTGGTGGGAATAAACATCCTTTCCGGCTTCTAAGGTGTGCATCGTGCCGCGCTTTATATCCCCGCATCGTCACACCGACCGCTAGATTCCCTAAATAATGTGCACAGGCTAAGACAATGCCTAAAGCAGGGTGATGAAAAAAACCAACCGCCACCGCTCCAAAAATAAACAATGGATTCGAAGAATTTGTAAATGAAACAAGGCGCTCTGCTTCAATTCTCGTCAATTGTCCTTCCTGCCTGAGCCGCGTCGTCAATTTAGCGCCAGAAGGAAAGCCTGAGGCCATCCCCATCGCTAGGACAAACCCGCCTACACCTGGCACTCGAAAGATGGGGCGCATAAATGGTTCTAATAATACCCCGACAAATCTAACAATCCCGAAGCTAATTAATAACTCGGACAAAATAAAAAAAGGAAGCAACGATGGAAATACAACCTCCCACCACATTGCAAGTCCATTTTTCGACGCTTGCAAAGAGGCTTGTGGGTGTGTAATCACAGTGGCTGTTAAAAAGATAAAAAAAGCAGCGATGAACAGTGTGTTCCATTTTTTCATGGAGGTTTCGCCCCTTGCCGTTATAATCTATTGGCGAGCTCGTGATCAAAGAAAAAGAGAAACTAGCCGAGCCTGTCTTCTATTACTATACGAGTAGAAGGGGCATGTTTAGACCTATAGATTCGTATATATGCATAGAAAGAGGAGGGTGGATTTACATGAAGCGACCGACCATCGGGCTTGCGCTGGGCTCCGGGGGTGCCAGGGGGCTGGCGCATATCGGAGTTTTATCTAGTCTTGAGAAACAAGGAATTCAGGTGGATATGATCGCCGGAAGCAGTATTGGCGCACTTGTTGGAAGCTTTTATGCGGCAGGACAAGACGTAGAAAAAATGAAAAAACTTGCACTTGTCTTCAGAAGAAAGTATTATGCTGACTATACACTGCCAAAAATCGGTCTTTTAAAAGGAAATCGAATTTTGCAGTTGATCCACACGTTTACATATGGGAAAAAAATCGAGGAATTGCGAATGCCTCTTGCGATTGTCGCCTGTGACCTCGGGACAGGGGAGAAGGTTGTGTTCAAAGAAGGGTCTGTCTCACAAGCAGTCAGAGCAAGCATTAGCATTCCAGGTGTGTTTGTTCCGCATGAAATAGGCGGCAGACAATTGGTAGATGGAGCGGTAGTTGACCGCATTCCTGTTTCTGTTTTAAAAGAGATGGGGGCAGACCTCGTTATCGCCTCTGATGTATCAAGGGTGAAAAAAACAGAAAAGGCGACGAGATTATCGGATGTCATTATGCAAAGCTTGGACATCCTTCAAAATGAATTGGTTCGTCACCAAACCATTCACGCAGATCTCATGATCCGGCCGAAGCTTGAAACATTTAGCTCTAGTGCGTTTACACAGGTGCAAGAGATGATTGAAGCAGGTGAGCTCGCCGCCGATCAACTAAAAGGTAAACTGAAAGATGTCATTGATAAATGGGAGTGTTAATCGAATGAAAAAATTGAATATTCGCTGGCTCAGCTTTTTTGTGGTTGTTCTTGTATTATTTGGCTTAACCTTTGTCAAACTGCCTTACTATATCACAAAGCCAGGTGATGCAACAGAGATTGCTCCGCATATTCAAGTGGACGGAGGATATAGCGAGAAGGGCAGCTTCTCTCTTATGACCATTAAAGTAGGTCCAGCAAATCCATATACGTATTTGCTTGCAAAAATGAACAAGTATGACGAGATCGTCCCAGAAGAAAACATTAAAGCGGACGGAGAGTCAGATGAGGATTATATGAAACGACAGCTTCAGCTGATGAAAAGCTCTCAAGAAAACGCGATGATTGCAGCTTATACAAAAGCAGGGAAAAAAGTGGACTATACGTTTAACGGGGTGTATGCGAGCTATGTGATGAAAGGGATGCCCGCATATGGCAAGATTCAAGTTGGCGACAAGATCAAAAGCGTCGATGGTCAAACGTATGATTCTGCAGATAAAATGGTTTCATATATCAGCAGTAAAAAAGCAGGCACAACGGTCCGTTTTGTACTCGAACGAAATGGCAAAGAAATTACACAGAAAATAACGTTGAAACGATTTAAAGAAGACCCAAAACGAGTTGGAATTGGTGTATCACTATTTACAGACCGTCATGTGAAAGTGTCACCCTCTGTGAAGGTGGACATCGAAAACATTGGCGGTCCATCGGCAGGTTTAATGATGTCACTTGAAATATATAACCAGCTGACAAAAGAAGACGAAACACATGGCTATGCGATAGCGGGAACTGGAACGATTGACGCCGATGGTACAGTCGGACCGATTGGCGGGATTGATCAAAAAGTCGTAGCAGCCGATAAAGCAGGGAAAGACATCTTCTTTGCACCAAACGAGAAAGGTGATCCAAACTCTGACTATAAAAATGCCGTCAAAACAGCAAAAGAGATTAAAAGTGATATGAAAATCGTTCCGGTCGATACTATGCAGGATGCACTGGACTATTTAAACACATTAAAAGAGAAAGCATCATAAAAAAAGAGCGTCCCCAAGGGCTGCTCTAAAATTGTTGACAAAGGGCTAAAATGATCTTTATTTTAGCCCTTTGTCTTCTTTTCTATCGAGATTGAAACAGACCGCTTTCTTCGTCATATCGAATGGGTGATGTTTTAAACTCTGCTGACGCTAATTCCGTTTGCATTGGTTCACTGATGGGAAGGCTGAAGACGCGGGAAGCACGAATATCAAGATGAAGTGCGGGATGTGAAAAAGAAGACAATTTACTCACAAGCGGTACGTCCAACTCTTTTTTCACAAGAGACAAATATTGCTGCCCTTTCTTTGACATACCGAGTAAACGAATATAAGGCGCTTTTTTCTCCTCCAGCAGCTGATGCATCGTCTTTTTCTTCACGTTCATTAACAGATGTGTATTCATCCGCTGTAACCTAGTCCACGTATATCGTTTTGTTTTCACAAGTGATAGATATTCCTCATAGGAGGACGCATGTGTGATCGCCTTTTGCATGCGGTGCTCAATGCCTTCTTCAATTTCATAGATGTCCTCTAGTTCACTCGTATCCATTGTATAAAAGACATGTTTCAAGAAACGAAAATAGGCTTCTTGCGTATGTAAAAGACCGTATGAAGCATGATAGTCGTGTAATTGCTTTAAAGTAGCGTCCGGGAGATAAGGCATGACCGCTTCAAATGAACCTTGTTCTTTTAAGGCTTTTCGAATACTTGTTGCGCTTGCGATTTTCTGGTTTTCAGGCAGCTCTTCATCATGGTAATCAGATGCAATTCTTTGAGAGGTGTAAGGCTGCATGTGAGGGGATCTCTCTAAGATGGCTTTTACATAATGAAAGCCTAGAATATTATTTGGTTTAGACAAATCCAGTAAGAGACATGAATCAATGGCTTCTTGAAACGCACCGGCTGCTGCTGCCGGATAACTAAGGCCTTCTTTTACCTTTTCTTTTGTTAAAAGGTCGATTTCTTCCTTTTTCTCATGCCAAGCGTGTGCTGTGCGCTCAAATGCTTTGATATCTCCATCCTCACTCCCAAAAAAAAGAGATCGGCATTTTAAAGCATCTAGGATGGATACAGCGCCATTTGCAAAGGTTTCTGCCTTTTGTACGGCATAGATGTATGGAAGCTCACACATAATGTCCACACCGTTTTCTAGGGCCATTTTTGTGCGTGCCCATTTTGAGACGATGGCAGGCTCCCCGCGCTGGAGGAACGAACCGCTCATAACGGCAATGGCAACATCTGAGGAGGTTTGTTTTTTCGCCTGGCGAACATGATAGGCATGTCCATAATGAAATGGGTTGTACTCGACAATGACTCCTACTGCTTTCAATAGATGTTCCGCCTTTCTTGCTTGGTTAAATGGTCTATGCTACAGTAGCATAAGGGAAAAATGAAGCCCATTTTTTTCAGTGTAGGCATTCTAGGAACTGATGTCAAACAACCCTCTGACATCATATAGGACTGTAAAGAAAAAATATTGACAAATAGCATGATGAAAGCTATAATCATGTTTGTTGCTCTTAGAGGTGATACAATTGAAATGGACAGTTTATCAGTTACATCAAAAAGCTAAAAACAGCTTCGATTTTCATGAGACGGTTGACTTAAATGAACTTACTAGCCTTCATTCAGATATACGTCGTATTTCACCAATAGAGGTGAAAGGGACTGGAGTGATCGAATCAAAGCAAGTCGCATTTGATTTAACCATCACAGGTGAAATGACATTGCCTTGTTCAAGAACGCTTGTTGATGTAAATTATCCATTTGCGATTTCAACAAAAGAACTATTTGTACTTCATAAGACAGACGATATAGAAAATGAAGATGTGTCCGTTGTTGAGGACGATATCATTGACTTAACGCCTATAGTCAAGGAAGAAATCCTTCTGGAAGTGCCGATGCAAATCTTTTGCGACCAAACAGACGCAAAAGGTGCTGCGCCACAGGAAGGGAATGACTGGGCGGTCATTTCGGAAGATGCACATCAAAACCGAATTGATCCTCGTCTGGAAGGCTTGAAGAAGCTCTTAGAAGAAAATAATGAATCTTAACTCTTTAAGGAGGTGGGAATAATGGCTGTACCTTTTAGAAGAACTTCTAAAATGAAAAAAAGATTGCGTCGTACGCATTTCAAACTACAAGTACCTGGTATGGTAGCTTGCCCAGAATGCGGTGAAATGAAAATTTCTCATCGTGTCTGCAAATCTTGCGGAACATACAAAGGCAAAGACGTAAAAAGCAACTAATTCATCAAAAAAGCGTGAGGGAATCTTCCCTTGCGTTTTTTTATTTTGTCTATTTTTTAGCTTTTCTCTCCTGCAAATAGTCTACCTACTCTAGTAAGCGCATATGATATGGTATTCAGATTCAGGGGGGATGATCAATTGACGATTACAAGACAGGACGCATGGACACAAGATGAAGATTTGCTTTTAGCAGAAGTTGTCTTAAGGCATATCCGAGATGGCGGGACCCAGCTTTCCGCATTTGAAGAGGTTGGGAAAGCATTGTCAAGAACAGCGGCAGCGTGTGGATTCAGGTGGAACTCTTACGTCAGAAAGCAGTATCAGGCAGGCATTGAGCTTGCGAAAAAACAGCGCAAAGAACTGCGTAAAAAGATTGGAATTCATTCCTCAGGCATACCGCAGCATGCGATCACGATAGAGGAGAAAGCTTCTTCTGATCAGACTGAATTGACGCTTCGAGAGGTGATTCAGTTTTTAGAGCAGCTTGAGAAAGAACCGGCGGGTCCCGCTTATTTACGCGAAGAACTTAAGGGGGCACAACATCAATTAAAGTCGCTCACCGAAGAAAATGAACAATTGAAGCGGCAATTGAAAATGACAGAGGAAGATTACAGGGCACTCATAGGAATTGTTGAAAGAGTCAAACAGAATATCAGCTTAAAAGACTACGCCAAATAGAAAAACGCCCCTCATAGATAAAAGGAGGGGCGTTTTGTCATCAATCATTAAGCGGATTCACCTGTATTCTTTCGGATATGTGCGGGTTCCCAAATGAGTGGATTTTCCCCTTTATCGCGTTCCATATCATATTTCACTGCTTCAAATCCCATTTTTTCCCAAAAACCAGCAGATTTGACACGTGGATTCGTTCGAATCGGAAGTCCGAAAGATTTTGCGAACTCAACAAGTGCTTCTCCGTACCCTTTGCGCTGATACCCTGGCAGCACTTCTAGCTTCCACAGCTCTAAATAATCATGATTATGGTCAAAATACGTATTCGTCGAGCCATCCACTTGATAGAGGCTCATACGTGCCACAAGCTTATCTCCAAAGTAAATTCCGTAAAATGGAGAATTGCTGTCATTTTCAATCATATTACTTTCAAGGTCTTCAAGCATTGAAAGTTCTTGTATGCCATATTCCTTAAATTGTTTAAATTCCTCTAACGTTTTGTAGTTAATTAGAAGGCGTTTCACTTGTGTCATACGATCTTCCCCCTTACACACATAATGTCGACAGTGATGTCATTGAAGGCGTTTTCATCCCATCCGCCTAAAAAGTTTTTACACTTATTATTATAGTTTTTAAATTAAAAAAATTCAATCATGGCGCGTCACCGGTTTTTTGCATCGAGACACGAAACTGGTAAAATAGCTGATATGATGAAGTAAATAGAAAAGGGAAGTGCGGCAGTTGAAAATTGGAATCATTGGCGGCGGTGCGATTGGTCTGCTTTGTGCCAGTTATTTATCACAGCATCATGAGATCACTCTCTTTACAAGAAGAAAAGAACAGGCAGAAGAAATTCGAGCATTAGGCATTGAACGAATGACGGGACGAGAAACATGTAAGACAGTTGTTGATGCACAGACAGGGGTAAAAGGACTGTTTGATTTACTCATTGTGACGGTGAAATATCATCAGTTGCAAGGTGTGCTGGATGAACTATCGGCACTGCCTCGCCAAAAGATCTTATTTTTGCAGAACGGAATGGCCCACCTAATGGATTTAAAGAAATGGAACACGCCACATTCGTTATATATTGGTGTGGTAGAGCACGGTGCGATGAAGGTGTCAGATCACGCAGTGAACCATACAGGCATTGGTGTCATAAAGTGGGGGGCATTTCTTCATGAGGATATAGCAGAGATGAGTGATGAGCTGAAGAAGACAGCTGCTCATTTTCAGATGATCTATACGGATGAATGGAAAAAGGTGCTGGAGGAAAAACTGCTTGTCAATGTTTGCATTAATCCGCTGACGGCTTTATTACATGTGAAAAACGGGGAGCTTATGTCCAACCCTTCATATGAACACATGATGAAATGCGCATTTGAAGAAGCGGTTTCCATTCTAGGCTTGTCTGAAAAAGAGCGGCTCTGGGCTCATGTGATGTCTATTTGTCATCAAACGGCCGGCAATCAATCGTCGATGCTTCAAGATATCGTCAAAGGCCGCCAAACCGAACGAGAAGCGATCGTTGGCTATCTTTTAAAAAATGCTCAAGCTCAAGAGATGGCGGCGCCATATCTCACTTTCTTCAATAGAAGCTTGGAAGTATTGGAAAAAAAGCAAACAAAATCTTTTGAGTGAGCTCATTTACATGCTATACTTTTTTCGGTAAACTAACTATTTATTGTAGAAAGGAAGTTCTAAACATGCAATTGACTGAACTTTCCATCCGAAGTCAGAATTTATTCATACGTGATTATATAGAAGAAAAAAAAGAGATGACTGCTTTTTTTGATTATGATATACATTCTGAGCACACATGGAAAAAAAGATACGACGATCTCATGGAAAGGAGCTTCCCGCGCGAGGCTTTAGCTGATTATATGAGCGCATATCACGCGAAGTTTGAATCGGCAGCGATGCGTCAGAACATTGAGAAGATCCGTGATGAACGGAGTGTCATGGTGGTTGGAGGGCAGCAGGCAGGCCTATTAACAGGTCCGCTTTATACCATACATAAGATGATATCCATTATTCAGTTTGCAAAAGAAAAAGAATCAGAGCTTGGTGTTCCTGTGATTCCGGTCTTTTGGGTCGCTGGTGAAGATCATGATGTCGATGAAATTAATTTTGTGTACACGTCTGGCGAAAAAGGTCCAGTCAAACAAAAGCTGCCTTTACATAACGTCAAAAAATCGGCTGCGAAAAGAACATCTCTCCATCAAGAGAAAACAGAGAAGTGGCTTCGAGATGTATTTTCAACCTATGAGGAATCTGCTTACACAAACGATTTGTTTGATCAACTTCTTCGATGTTTACGCAAATCAGACACATTTACGGATTTCTTTGAATGGATTATTTGCGACCTGTTTGAAGAAGATGGGCTGCTGTTATTGAATTCAGGAGACTTCGGCGTCAAACCGCTTGAGCGTACGTTATTCAAACAAATAATTGAGTCAAGTGATGCGATCACAACGCGGTTAAATGAAAAGCAGGCTGCTATGAAGCAAGCTGGGTATCAGCCGATTATTGAAGCGGGTGACCACCAGGCCAACCTGTTTTACGAATACGATGAGGAGCGTTTCCTAATTGAAAAAGAGCAGCACCAGTTTTCTGTACCTGAAGTGGGCCTTACTTGGACAAAAGATGAGCTTTTGCAGGAAGTGGAGGAGCACCCAGAACGGTTCAGCAATAATGTGGTGACACGTCCATTGATGCAGGAAACCCTTCTTCCAACCCTTGCTTTTATGGCTGGACATGGTGAAGTGAACTATTGGGGTGAGCTGAAAGGAATCTTTGAGCACTTTGACATCAAAATGGCACCTGTTCTTCCGAGGCTGCACGTCACCATTCTCGAAAGGCACATTGACAAGAAGCTGCCGGTAAGAGAATTGTCGGTAGAAGAAGTGCTGACAAATGGTGTGAAAGAAAAGAAGGATGCACACTTTCAGCAAAGTCTTCCAGACAGCTTTGTTCAATCGGTTGATCACGCCAAACGTGAATTAGCGAATGTTCATGAGGCAATCAGACAAGAAGCACTAAAGATTGAACCGAGCTTTGAACAGTTGCTAGATAAAAATGCCAAATTTATTGAAGACCAGCTTCAGTTTGTTTATCAAAAGGTGGCGAAGCGTGTGGAAGAGAAGGAAGGATACATCCTTCGCGACTTTGAACGGATTGAAAATAGTTTAAAACCACTTAATGCACCACAAGAAAGAATTTGGAATATCATGTACTTTTTAAACAAATATGGTCCGGAATTCTTCAAAACATTCAAAAATATGCCATTTTCATTTCAAAACAAGCAGCAAATTGTCAAACTTTGAAATAAAGTTTTAATGAACCCTGACTAGTTCAGGGTTTTTTTTTATGTAGAAACAGTGTAAAATAGGTTTTGTGGAGAGAAGTGGTGGATAGTGGAGAGTAAGGGTGAGAAAGCGGGGCCTGATTGTCATGTTCATGGGTGAATACCAACATACGATTGATACAAAAGGGCGCATGATCATCCCTGCTAAATTTAGAGACGGTCTCGGAGAACAGTTTGTGCTCACGAGAGGGCTTGATCAATGTTTATTTGGCTACCCTATGAGTGAGTGGAAACAAATTGAAGAGAAACTCAAAGCACTACCGCTGACGAAAAAAGATGCACGTGCGTTTACCCGGTTTTTCTTTTCTGGCGCAGTCGAATGTGAGCTGGACAAGCAGGGGCGCATTAACATCGCTTCTAACCTACTCCAATATGCAAAACTCGAAAAAGAATGTGTGGTCATCGGCGTTTCAAATCGAATTGAGTTGTGGAGTAAGTCGATCTGGGAACAATATACAGAAGAGCAAGAAGATTCTTTTGCTGAAATTGCTGAAAACATGATTGGATTTGATATATAATAATCCCTTGTGCAGCAAGCTTTCTACACATTCATTTCTATTTGAAAAAGGTGGGACCATAACATCATGTTTCAACATGAGACAGTATTATTAAAAGAAACAGTAGACGGTTTAAACGTCAAAGAAGACGGTACATATGTGGACTGCACGCTAGGCGGCGCAGGTCATAGCTCATATTTACTATCTCAATTATCAGAAAAAGGTACATTAATTGGATTTGACCAAGACGATGCTGCACTGGATCATGCACGAAAGAAGCTCGCGGATGCAAAAGCGAACATTCTTTTTATAAAAAGCAACTTCCGATATTTAAAAGAACGTCTGAATGAACAAGGCATTACAAGCGTAGACGGTGTGATTTTTGATCTTGGGGTTTCATCTCCTCAGCTCGACACACCAGAAAGAGGCTTTAGTTATCACCATGATGCACCTCTTGACATGCGAATGGATCAAACCGCTGCTTTGTCGGCAAAACAAGTGGTGAATGAATGGCCATTTGAAGATCTAGTTCGGATTTTCTACAAATATGGGGAAGAAAAATTCAGCAAGCAAATCGCACGCAAAATTGAAGAAGCCAGAAAAAAAGCGCCAATTGAAACAACGGGTGAGCTTGTCGACATTATCAAAGAAGGAATTCCCGCACCTGCAAGGCGAACTGGCGGACATCCAGCGAAAAGGGTGTTTCAAGCGATCCGAATTGCCGTAAATGACGAATTGAAAGTATTTGAAGAAGCACTAGAACAAGCAATAGAGTTACTCAATCCGAAGGGGAGAATTTCTGTTATTACATTCCATTCACTTGAAGACCGGATTTGTAAAAGTACATTTAAAGAAATGTCTTCTCTTCCAGAACTACCGCACGGACTACCAGTGATTCCAGAAGGACTTGAACCAAAACTGAAGCTGATCACGAGAAAACCAATCGTTGCATCAGAACAAGAGCTGGAACATAACAACCGTGCCCGTTCAGCGAAGCTCCGAATTGCAGAAAAAAAGTAATTGACACCATAGATGATGATAAAAAGGAGGTTTCTTATGAGTAATTTGGCTTATCAAAGAGAGATAAAGCAACATCAAACAGAGCGGCAAGGCCAATCGGTTGTCATTAGAAGAAGAGGTTCTATTACACTTGGTGAAAAAATCTTACTTGTCATGTTTGTCATGGCTCTTATGTGCAGCTCCATCCTTATCATTTCTAAAGCCTTTGCTGTCTATCAAGCAAATATCGAAGTACAGAAATTAGAACAGCAAGTGTCTTTAGAATCGAAAAAAATCACTGAGCTACAAAAGCAAAAAGATTTACTAAGTGAACCAGAAAGAATCATTGAAGCCGCTAAAAAAGCAGGCTTAAGTATATCGAAAGATGTGAAGAAGGTCGATTAACATGGCGATGCCTAAAAAGAATAAAATGATGAACAGAGGCGCGGCAATTGCGAGTATTTGCTTCGCCCTGTTTTTCTTTATCATCCTTGCACGTTTTATTTATATTCAGGTTACTGGAACAGTAGATGGACAAGTGTTAGCCGCAAAAGCAAATGAACAATATCAATCGAAGAAAACACTTGAAGCCAAAAGAGGGTCCATTTTAGATCGAAATGGAAATGTGATTGCAGAGGACACATCTGTTTATAAGCTCATTGCAATCCTGAGCAAGAAAATGACAGTCGATCTTAAGCATCCGATGCATGTCGTTGACAAAGAAAAGACAGCAAAAGAGCTGTCAAAAGTCATTGATATGAGCGAAAGTGAAATTTTAAAGCGCTTGAATACAAAGGGCGCGTTCCAAGTCGAGTTTGGTAAAGCCGGAAAGGATATTAGCTTTTCAACAAAGGAAAAAATTGAAAAGCTAAAGCTTCCTGGAATCGCATTTGAAAAGGACACGAAGCGCTATTATCCAAACGGCATGTTTGCTTCGAACTTAATTGGTTATGCCAGATTAGATGAAGCAACCAAGGATATGTCAGGTGCGATGGGTCTTGAAAAGGCTCTGAATAAATATTTGAGAGAAAAAGACGGCTATGTGACGTATAACAGTGACAGAAGCGGATGGGCGCTTCCGAATAGCAAAGAAGACATTGTCGCCCCGAAAGACGGGAAAAACGTCACGCTGACCATCGATCAAAAAATTCAGGCATTTCTTGAAGAAAGTATGACGCAGGTCGCTAAAAAATATAAGCCGAAGAAAATCATTGCGACAGTCGTTGATCCGAAAACAGGAAAAGTTCTCGCGATGGGACAGCGCCCAAGCTTTAATTTAAATGAACTGGACATTACGAATTATAACAATGATGTCATTTCATATGCATTTGAACCAGGTTCAACGATGAAAATCTTTACACTTGCTGCTGCGATTGAGGAAGGAGTATATCAAGGCAGTGAAAAGTATCAATCGGGAACTTATAAAGTAGGCGGCGGTCTTGTAAGAGACCATAACAACGGAAATGGCTGGGGGAAAATTGATTTTCATGAAGGTGTTCTTCGTTCTTCAAACGTTGCCTTTGCGAAACTGGCAAAGGAGAAGCTTGGCTTCACGAGGTACGAACAATACTTGCAAAAATTCCATTTCTATGACAAAACGGGAATAGACTTGCCGAACGAAGCGTCTAGTAAAATCAATTTTAGATACGAATATGACAAAGCATCGACGGCTTATGGTCAAGCGTCTGCGATTACACCAATTCAGCAAATTGAAGCGGCGACAGCGATTGCAAACGGCGGAACGATGATGAAGCCATATGTCATTGATCATATTACAGACCCGAACACAAACAAAACGATTTTACAGCACGAACCAACAGTAGCAGGAAAACCGATTTCCTCTCAGACAGCCAAACAAGTTCGTGACATTTTAGGTGAGGTTGTTTCTTCGAAAATTGGGACAGGTCAGCCATATCAAATCAAAGGCTTTGACGTCGCCGGAAAAACAGGAACAGGACAAATTGGCGGTGCCGGCGGTTACCTCAAAGGCCGAAATGATTACGTCTATTCGTTTATGGGAATGGCACCAAAAGATGATCCGAAGCTGCTTGTTTATGTGGCAGTACAGCAGCCTCAGCTATCTGAAACGCAAACAGGCTCTGCCCCTGTTTCGGAAATCTTCAACCCTGTAATGAAAAATAGTTTGCTCTATTTAAATATCGCACCAACAAAAACAGACGATAAAAAATCAAGCAAACAAAAAGTAAAACAAGAAACAATGCCTTCATTCCTAGATTTAGAAGTGAAGCAGGCAGAAACCGAAGCCAAAAACAAAAACTTAACGCCTGTTGTCATCGGTGATGGTCTATCCATTAAACGCCAGTGGCCGAATGCAGGCTCTGAATTCTCTGAAAGCCAGAAAGTCTTTTTGAAAACAGCAGGAAAAACCATTAAAATGCCTGATATGACGGGCTGGTCAAGAAGGGAAGTACTGCAATATGCGTCCATTTCTGGTGTGCATATTGAAACAAGCGGACAAGGATATGCTGTCAAACAAAGCGTCAAGAGTGGAGCGGAGATTTCAGATCAAGTCGTCACCGTGACATTTAAAAGTCCAAATTAACGGAACAACCTAGCAAATCATTTGCTAGGTTTTCTTTTATTCCAGCAAATGGGACGAGATCGTTCTACAAAAAGGCGGGCTTGCATATGATGAAAACAAGCCATATGTAAGGAGTGAACCGGGCGTGCGAGTGTCAAGTGTAACAGTGAGAAAACGATTGCTTTTCGTGCTGCTGTTTGGGGTGATCATTTTTTTCATCATAGATACTAGATTAGGATATGTACAATTTATTATGGGTGAGAAGCTGACAAGCTTAGCGAAAGATTCATGGAGCCGTAATCTCCCTTTTGAGCCGGAACGAGGAGATATTTTGGATCGAAATGGTGTAGAGCTGGCGACGAACAAAAGTGCTCCCTCTATTTTAGTTGTACCGCGGCAGATCAAAGACCCAGCAGAAACAAGCAAAAAGCTGGCAGCAGTGCTGAATATGTCGGAGGAGAAAGCGTACAAGCACGTCACCAAGAAAACATCAATAGAGCGAATTTCTCCAGAGGGCAGAAAAGTATCTCATGAAAAGGCAAAAGAGGTAAGAGAGCTTGATTTAGATGGGGTCTATGTGGCAGAAGACAGCATCAGACATTACCCTTTTGGAAGTTTCTTGTCCCATGTTTTGGGCTTTGCTGGAATTGATAATCAAGGGTTGCTTGGACTTGAAGCTTACTATGATGATGACTTAAAAGGTGAAAAAGGATCTGTGAAATTCTATTCCGATGCAAAGGGACAGAAAATGCCAGATGAAGCAGATGATTATACACCGCCTAAAGATGGACTTGATATGAAATTAACGGTCGATTCGAAAGTGCAAACCATTATTGAACGAGAATTAGATAATGCGCAGGCAAAATATAACCCAGATGGCATGATCGCCATTGCCATGAACCCGAAAAATGGTGAGGTACTGGGGATGTCAAGCAGGCCTGATTTTGATCCAGCTGACTACCAATCTGTTGATCCAAAAGTGTTTAACCGAAATTTACCGGTGTGGAGCACATATGAACCAGGATCAACGTTTAAAATCATTACGCTGGCAGCAGCATTAGAAGAAAACAAAGTGAATTTAAAACGTGACCACTTTTTTGACAGTGGCTCTGTGACAGTTGATGGCGCAAGGCTCAGATGCTGGAAAAAAGGAGGACATGGGTCACAGTCGTTTTTAGAAGTGGTACAAAACTCCTGTAACCCAGGCTTCGTCGAGCTAGGCGATCGTCTTGGAAAAGATCAATTATTTTCTTATATTAAAGATTTCGGATTTGGTCAAAAAACAGGAATCGATCTTCAAGGGGAGGGAAGAGGAATTTTGTTCCCGCTTGATCGTGTAGGTCCTGTAGAGCAGGCAACAACTGCCTTTGGTCAAGGTGTATCCGTTACGCCGATCCAACAAGTGGCCGCAGTAGCTGCTGCGGTAAATGGCGGGACGCTTTACACACCTTATATTGCAAAAGAATGGATAGATCCGATTACAAAAGAGGTCGTCAAAAAGCAATCACCGATTGCCAAAAAGAAAGTCATTTCAGCTGAGACGTCAAAAGAAATCAGATATGCTCTTGAAAGTGTAGTGGCTCAAGGAACTGGCCGGAATGCTTTCGTTGAAGGATACCGGGTCGGCGGGAAAACAGGAACGGCACAGAAAGTAAAAGACGGGAAGTACATGGAAAATAACCACATCGTGTCGTTTATCGGGTTTGCACCTGCTGATGACCCAAGCATCGTTGTGTACGTTGCAGTGGATAACCCAAAAGGAACCATCCAATTTGGTGGTACAGTGGCAGCACCAATTGTCGGCCATATTATGCGAGACAGCCTGCCTGAAATGGGTGTAAAAAAAAGAAAGGGACAAATCGAAAAGAAGTATCAGTGGCTGGACACAAAAACCATTGAAGTACCGAATCTTGTAGGAGGATCTGTTTCTGATCTTGAATCACTCCTGATTAATTTAAAGATCGACGCTTCTGGATCTGGCAGCAAAGTGGTGAAGCAATCGCCTGCGGCCGGAACAAAGGTCAAAGAAGGCTCAACGATCCGATTATACTTAAACGATGAATAATAAAGAATGAACAGAGGGTAGCCGCACTCATTCGGCTGCCTCTTTTTGTTGAAAGAGAAGGGTCGCTATCAAAAAAGAGCACAAAGTGTGTTTTTTCCAAGAGAAACTTAAGGAATACGCTGGATGTATCCTTTTTTTTACGATAAAATATAGACTGTGTGTTTTTTTCACAAGACATGCACTTGAACGAATTTGAGAGGTTTGATATGAAATGAAATTACAACAACTCCTTACATACTTTAAAAGTGAAAACAACGAATTAATAAATGAAAACCCTGAAATCACTTCTATTGAAATGGATTCAAGAGAAGTGAAAAGTGGGAGTCTCTTTGTCTGTATAAAAGGCTATACAGTAGATGGACATGATTACGCTGAAAAAGCGGTGAAAAGCGGGGCTGCAGCGATTGTGGCAGAACGCCCACTTAACATAACAGAGGTACCAGTCATTATTGTAAAACACTCTCAAAGAGCACTTGCAAGAATGGCTGATGCCTTTTATGGACAGCCAACTCATAAGCTGCATCTAATCGGTATCACAGGAACAAACGGGAAAACGTCAACAACACACATGGTCGAACAAATGATGAGAAAAGCCGAAAAGAAAACAGGCTTAATTGGGACGATGTATATGAAGGTGAATGATGACATTCTCGACGTCAAAAATACAACACCTGAGAGCGTCACTCTTCAAAAGACTTTTAAACAGATGCTTGATCATGATGTAGATACGGCTATTATGGAAGTATCTTCGCATGCTTTGCAGATGGGCCGTGTTCATGGCTGTGATTATGATATTGCTGTTTTTACAAATCTCAGTCAAGATCATCTGGATTACCACAACACAATGGAAGAATATAAACATGCAAAAAGCTTACTATTCTCCCAGCTTGGGAGTGCCTTTCAGCACGATAAGCCGAAGCATGCCATTTTAAATGCAGATGATGAAGTTTCAAGTTATTTTGAAAAAGTCACAGCTGCTGAAATCACGACGTATGGCATAGAGCAAGATGCAGATGTAATGGCAAAGAACATTCAAATCAACCCAAAGGGAACACAATTTGATTTGATCACTCCAATCGGCACAAAAAATGTGACAGTTGCCCTTATTGGGAAGTTCAATGTGTATAACATTCTGGCTACTGTATCAGTAGGGATCGTATCCGGCTTAACGTTTGAAACGATTGTCAGTGCAATTGAAGATCTTGAGGGAGTCAAAGGACGCTTTGAACTTGTGAACTGTGACCAAGACTTCCCTGTCATCATTGATTACGCGCATACACCTGACAGTTTAGAGAATGTACTCACAACGTGTAGAGAATTAACGGAAGGTAGAATTTTCTGTGTGATCGGCTGCGGCGGGGACCGTGATAAAACCAAGCGCCCACAGATGGCTCAAATCGCTGTGAAATATGCAGATGAGCCTGTATTTACATCAGATAACCCAAGAAGTGAAGACCCATCAGCTATTTTAAAAGACATGGAAAATGGAGTACCAGAAGCGTATTACCATAGCTTTGTGAATCGGAAACAAGCCATCTTTTTTGCCATTGCCAATGCGAAAAAAGGCGATACAGTCTTAATAGCGGGAAAAGGTCATGAGACGTACCAAATTATTGGCGATCAAGTCTATGACTTTGATGATGCAAAGGTTGCAATGGACGCTATTTTAGATCTAAACAAATCTTAAAATGATGAAAAGAGTGTAATGAAATGAAGCATTTTGTACAAAAACAACATATGAAAGTCACGAATGAATATCATAATAATGAATGCTATTTTCTGACGGGAAACGGCTTTGGAAATTCGGAAGGAGTAAAGAACAATGCTTGAACAGGTGATATTGTTTACAATCATAATGGGATTTTTAATCAGTGTTCTTTTATCCCCGATTTTTATTCCGTTTTTAAGAAGACTTAAATTTGGTCAAAGTATTAGAGAAGAAGGCCCGCAGTCTCACCAAAAGAAATCAGGTACTCCGACAATGGGCGGAATTATGATCATCTTTTCTATTACAATTACAACGATTGTGATGATCAACAAATTCTCTGAAATTAGTCCGGAAATGTTTTTACTGTTATTTGTTACCCTTGGCTACGGTTTATTAGGATTTTTAGATGATTATATTAAAGTAGCGATGAAACGAAATCTTGGATTAACGTCGAAACAGAAATTGATTGGTCAAATTGTGATTGCTGTGATTTTTTATGCAGTCTTCCATTATTACCAGTTTGCAACGACGATACGTATTCCAGGAACAGATGTCAGCTTTGACTTAGGGTGGGCATATTTTATCCTCGTCATTTTCATGCTTGTCGGTGGTTCTAATGCAGTCAACTTAACAGATGGACTAGATGGTCTATTATCTGGAACAGCTGCTATTGCATTTGGAGCTTTTGCTATACTGGCTTGGAATCAATCACAGTATGATGTGGCAATCTTTTCAGTAGCAGTAGCTGGAGCAGTCCTTGGTTTCCTTGTCTTTAACGCACATCCTGCAAAAGTATTTATGGGAGATACAGGATCACTTGCTTTAGGAGGGGCCATTGTAGCTATTGCGATTTTAACGAAACTTGAAATGTTACTTGTCATTATTGGAGGAGTGTTTGTTGTTGAAACGTTATCTGTTATCCTTCAAGTCATCTCCTTTAAAACAACGGGAAAAAGAATCTTTAAGATGAGCCCGCTTCACCACCATTATGAGTTAGTTGGCTGGTCTGAGTGGAGAGTGGTTGTCACCTTCTGGACAGCTGGTTTGTTACTTGCTGTTTTAGGAATTTACATTGAGGTGTGGTTATAATTGAATAAGATGCAAATGTTAAAAAACGAACATGTACTAGTACTAGGCCTTGCAAAAAGCGGATATGCGGCAGCCTCAATTCTTCACGAACACGGAATAAACGTGACGGTAAATGATCAAAAGCCTTTTGAAGAGAATGATCCTGCTCAGTTACTTTCTGAAAAAGGGATTGATGTCATTTGTGGCAGTCATCCTCTTCGTATGTTCGATGATAAAGAAATTACAATTTTAATTAAAAATCCTGGAATTCCTTATGAGAATGTAATGGTTCAAGAGGCAATTCGCCGAAAGATTCCAGTTTGGACTGAGATAGAGTTAGCTTATCATTTGACCTCATCTCCATTTATCGGGATTACCGGATCGAATGGGAAAACGACGACCACTACATTGATTTATGAAATGCTGAAAAAAGACAGCCAGAAAACATTGGTAGCAGGTAATATAGGCACGGTTGCTAGTGAAGTTGCTGCTAATGCAGCAGGCGATGAATGGATCGTGACTGAGCTTTCTTCATTTCAGTTAATGGGAACTGTGGAATTTAGACCCAAAATCAGCTTAATATTAAATATTTTTGACGCACATTTAGACTATCACCACACTCGTGAAGAATACGAAAAAGCAAAACAGAAAGTGTATGCACATCAACAAGAAGATGACATCGCTGTGATCAACCTAGATGATCCATCTGTTGTCAAACTAGCAGAATGTTCAAAGGCGAAAAAAGTGTTTTTCTCAGTAAAAGAGCCAGTAGAACATGGTGCTTTTATTAAAAACGGTGCTATCTATTATATGAATGAACATATCATTGACCTCAAGGAAGTTGTCCTTCCTGGTGAGCATAATCAAGAAAATATTTTAGCAGCTATTTGTGTTGTGAAAAGTGCAGGCTGCTCAAACGAAGCGATTGCCAATGTTCTCACCACATTTAGCGGGGTGAAGCATCGTTTGCAGTTTGTGGATACAATTCAAAGTAGGAAATTTTATAATGATAGTAAAGCGACCAATATACTGGCAACAAGTAAAGCTTTGTCAGCCTTTAAGCAGCCGACCATTTTACTGGCAGGCGGACTCGACCGAGGCAATGAATTTGATGAATTGAAACCTTTTATGAAGAATGTGAAAGGAATTATCACATTTGGTGAGACTGCACCTAAGTTTGTGAAGCTTGGTGAAGAGCTGGGAATACATCACGTAAAACATGTCGATAATGTTGAACAAGCAGTACCTGCGGCGTTTAGCATATCTGAAGAAGAAGACGTGATTTTATTGTCTCCGGCTTGTGCAAGCTGGGATCAGCATAAAACATTTGAAGAACGTGGAGACATGTTTGTAAACGCCGTGCATATGCTTAAATAAGGGCTTGTCTCTCAATATGACTGACAGCCCAAATGAAATTATGCTTGGGGTGTCGGTCTCTTGACGAATAAGAAAACTTCTCCGGATTTTTTGCTTGTTGTCATTACGTTACTTTTATTGACGATTGGTTTAATTATGGTGTACAGCGCAAGTGCTGTGTGGGCATCGTATAAATTTGATGATTCGTTTTATTTTGCAAAAAGACAGCTTTTGTTTGCCGGAATCGGAGTTATCGCGATGTTTTTCATTATGCGAGTTGATTATTGGACGTGGCGGACTTGGTCAAAGATATTGATTGCTGTTTGTTTTCTACTCCTCATGCTCGTACTGATCCCAGGTGTCGGTATGGAGAGAAATGGATCAAGAAGCTGGATCGGTGTCGGTGCGTTTAGTATTCAGCCCTCTGAATTTATGAAGCTTGCGATGATTGCGTTTCTTGCAAAATTCTTATCTGAAAAGCAAAAGAATATCACGTCCTTCCGTAAAGGGTTTGCCCCAGCATTAGGCATTGTGTTTTCTGCATTTGCCATCATTATGCTGCAGCCGGACCTGGGAACAGGAACGGTTATGGTTGGAACTTGTATTATTATGATATTTGTTTCAGGTGCGAGAATCGCTCACTTTATCTTTCTCGGTCTTTTAGGGCTCAGCGGATTTGCTGCACTTGTCTTATCAGCACCCTATCGAATAAAACGAATTACTTCATATTTAAATCCCTGGGAAGATCCACTAGGCAGCGGTTTTCAAATTATTCAATCCTTATACGCTGTTGGCCCAGGCGGTCTGTTCGGAATGGGGCTAGGTCAAAGCAGACAAAAATTCTTCTATTTGCCGGAGCCTCAAACAGACTTTATCTTTGCAATATTGTCTGAAGAACTTGGCTTTATAGGTGGATCGCTCATTTTGCTTCTCTTTAGTGTTCTATTATGGAGAGGTATACGAATAGCACTTGGTGCACCAGACTTATATGGAAGTTTCTTAGCAGTCGGCATCATTTCAATGGTTGCCATTCAAGTAATGATTAATATCGCAGTTGTCACCGGTCTAATTCCTGTGACGGGTATCACACTCCCATTCTTAAGTTATGGCGGCTCATCACTGACCTTAATGCTGATGGCAATTGGCGTACTTTTGAATGTAAGTAGGTACGCTAGATATTAATTTGCTGCTTATTCATGAAACCATATAGACTTTTAATTTGCAAAAGTATAAAAAAATGATTTGAAGAGTGAAAATGGCAGTTTCTGTTTCAAAAACATGATGTTTGACTCTTCTTTACAGGTTTTAACGGAGCCCTGTTGTTTAAAACAGGGTTTATACTTTGTTCAGAGCAGAAAAAAATTGAGGGGAAATGGTATAATGCGTATAGTAATCAGTGGAGGCGGAACAGGCGGACATATATATCCGGCTCTAGCTTTTATGAAAGAAGTGAAAAAACTGCATCCTGATGTAGAATTTTTATATATTGGTACTGAGAATGGACTTGAAAAGAAAATTGTAGAAAGAGAAAATATCCCTTTCAAGTCAATAGAAATCACAGGTTTTAAAAGAAAGCTTTCTTTTGATAATGTAAAAACGGTGATGAGATTTCTAAAGGGAGTTCAGAAAAGCAAATCTTATTTAAAAGAGTTTAAGCCAGATGCTGTTATTGGAACAGGTGGTTATGTGTGTGGTCCTGTCGTTTATGCGGCTTCTAAGCTGAAAATCCCGACCATTATTCACGAACAAAATAGCCTGCCAGGCATCACAAATAAGTTTTTGGCGAGATATGTTCAAAAAGTAGCCATCTGTTTTGAAGAAGCAAAGGCACATTTTCCTTCTGAAAAGGTTGTTTTTACGGGAAACCCAAGGGCCTCTGAAGTCGTCTCTATTAAAGAGGGGAAATCTCTTAAAGAGTTTGGGCTAGATGAGCAGAAAAAAACGGTTCTTATTTTTGGCGGGAGCAGAGGTGCAGCGCCAATCAATAAAGCAGTCATTGAGATGCAAGATGAATTAAAGAAAAAGAACTACCAGCTTTTATATATTACTGGCGAGGTTCATTATGAAAAAGTCATGAATGAATTAAAGGAAAAAGGTGCAGCACCGAATATGGTTACAAAGCCTTTCTTGCATCAAATGCCGGAGTACCTGAAATCGATTGATGTCATTGTTGCAAGAGCGGGAGCCACAACGATTGCTGAAGTGACAGCTCTTGGAATTCCAACAATCTTCATTCCAAGTCCATACGTGACAGCAAATCATCAGGAAATTAATGCGAGATCACTCGAAAAACATGATGCTGCTATCGTTTTAAGAGAATCAGAGCTTTCTGGAGATCGTTTGCTGCA
Organism: Bacillus xiamenensis; assembly: GCF_001857925.1. Classification (NCBI taxonomy): domain Bacteria; kingdom Bacillati; phylum Bacillota; class Bacilli; order Caryophanales; family Bacillaceae; genus Bacillus; species Bacillus xiamenensis. The sequence goes on along the minus strand of NZ_CP017786.1, from coordinate 208,564 downwards.
TGCAATTGATGAAATTGCAGGTAATGAAGAAAGACTAAATCAAATGAGCCGTCTAACGAAAGAACTCGGAGTGCCAGATGCGGCGGCACGTTTATATAATGTGTTAAAAGAAATTACGACTTCATGATTCAATGATATGAGGTAAGGCGGAGGGTAATATGGAGAACTTGAAGAATGAATTATTAGAAGCGCAAGTTGGTAAAGTACTTGAAAATGAACCGCTTGCAAATCATACGACAATGAAAATAGGCGGGCCGGCAGATCTATTCATCATTCCAAAAGATGTCGACGCAGTCAAAACAATTATGGATCTGGTGAGAAAACATCACGTAGATTGGACGGTTATAGGGAGAGGGTCCAATTTACTTGTACTTGATAAAGGAATTCGCGGTGTAGTTCTGAAGCTGGGCGCTGGGCTTGATCATTTAACTGTAAATGGCGAAGAAATTACAGTTGGCGGAGGCTATTCCGTTGTACGACTCGCAACGTCTCTTAGTAAGCAAGGTCTTTCAGGATTGGAATTTGCAGCGGGTATACCAGGTTCTATCGGTGGTGCTGTTTATATGAATGCAGGGGCACATGGATCTGACATCAGCAAAATTCTTGTGAAAGCTAGAGTCTTATTTGAAGATGGAACCATCGAGTGGTTAACAAATGAGCAAATGAACTTTAGCTATCGCACTTCTGTACTTCAAAAGAAACGTCCTGGTATTGTTCTTGAAGCAGTGTTCAAGCTCAAGCAGGACGAACGCGAAAAAATCACAAAGCAAATGCAGCAAAATAAAGACTATCGCAAGGAAACGCAACCTTATAATAAACCATGCGCCGGTAGTATTTTTCGAAATCCATTACCAGAATATGCAGGACAGCTTGTAGAAAAGGCGAATCTAAAAGGGTATCAGATTGGCGGAGCAAGAATTTCCGATATGCATGGAAACTTTATTGTCAACGCTGGTGGCGCCAAAGCTCAAGATGTGCTGGACTTAATTCAGTACATTCAAAAGAAAATCAAAGATGACTACAATGTAGATATGCATACAGAAGTAGAAATTATTGGTGAAGCAAATTAAAGGTTACCTTTTATGAATGCTGGCTTCACAGAAAAACAAACGGCATGAAAGAATGCCGTTTGTTTTCTAATCAAAATAAAGAATGATCCAAAGGTGCGGACAAGCAGCTTTGAATGAGGTGAAGAGTATATATGCGGCCTGATCATGAAAATGAAAAGATCGTCAATATAGAAGAGCGAATCCCTAAAATTAAAGAACAAAGAAAGCAGAAAGCGAATCGGAGATTAATTTCTTTTATCCTGCTGTTTTTTATCATGATTTTAATTATTGTTTATTTGCAAACACCAATCAGTAAAATTTCTTCTCTAACGATTACAGGTAATGAACATGTACCAACAAAACAGCTCGTGAAACTTTCAAAAATTAAAGAAGGCGAGACAGAGTTTTGGAATTTAAATAAAGATTTGACAGCAGACCATATTAAGCAAAATAAACTGATTAAAAGTGTCAGTATTAAAAAACATTTCCCAAATAAGGTCAGTATTGCTGTAAAAGAATATGCAAATATTGCATATCTTCAAAAGGGGAATTTTTATTATGAGCTTCTTGAAAATGGGACAGCCTTACCAGATGAAGTCACGCCAAGTGATGCAGGACCTATTTTTGTTGATTGGGACAACAAAGAGAAGTTGAAGCAAACAGTTAGATCTTTGAATCAACTGCCAGCTTCTATTCAGGAACTCATCTCAGAAGTATATTATGTGCCGACAAGTTCAAATCAGTGGCTCGTTAAATTTTATATGAATGACGGAAACACCGTCCTTGCATCTATTAAAACATTCGCAGATAAAATGACAACCTATCCGGCTATTGTCAAAGAACTTTCGTCATCTGAGAAAGGTACTATTCATATGGAAGTCGCTACGTATTTTGAAGCGTTTAAATCTAAGAAAAAGGAAGATGAACGTTGAGAGGCAAAACAGTCATTTTCTCAATTGTAATGCTTGTTCTTGGGTTTCTGATTTCTTTTTCATACCAATATACAAAGCAGCATAAAGCAGATGTCAGTCGAACAGAACAATGGAAAAAAGAATATTCTTTGAAAAGTCAGCTGACAAAGCAAGAAAAGGCGAATCATAAACTTGAAAAAGAACTTTATCGTCTTCAATCAAAGGTTCAAGTAACAGAGTCCAGTTTAAAAAATGAAAAAGAGCAGTTCTTTAATGTTTTGGAAGATGTTGAGAAATACAGAATGTTTACAGGAGAAATAGGAGTAAAAGGGAAAGGGGTAAAAGTATCCCTTGAAGATGCATCTTATATCCCAAGTGGACAAAATGTCAATAATTACATTGTGCATGAGAGTCACATTTTCCATGTGATAAACGAACTATTTATATCAGGGGCATCTGCTGTAGCCATTAACGGACAAAGAATCACCCACCAATCATACATACATTGTAACGGCCCAGTCGTCACAGTTGACGGCATTCAGCATCCAGCACCATTTGTCATTTCTGCTATTGGTGATCCAGCTGTGTTAATACCTGCATTAAATATTGCAGGCGGAGTGGTTGATCAGCTGACAAGTGATCATATTTCCCTGACGATTGAAAAAAAGGATATTCGTATGAATCCTCTTTTACGAAATAAAGATTAAAAGTGAAAAGGTGAGTGGTGTTGAGGAAAAAGAAGCCATTACTTAGTTTGACAGTCCTGATGGTGATATTTGGCATCATGGTCTCCATCCAATTTAACTCTTTACAAAAGCCTAAAATTCGTGATACTCGCGACGTTTGGGAATTAAGAGAGGATTTATCCGCATCTAAAAGTAAAGAATTGGATTTACTGAAAGAAATTGATAAATATGATGAAATGCTAAAGAAGTATAGTAATCATGAAGATCAATCAAAAGAAGCACAATTAACAAAAACGTTGAAGGATTTAAAAGAAAAAGCTGGTTTTACAGAGGTAACGGGAAAAGGTATTGAAGTTGAAATTACTCAGCTTTTTTCAAAAGATCTTACCGGAGAAGAAGTTAAAAATATACCGCCGGATCTTCTGAAAAAATTAATTAACGAAGTCAATATGTTTGGGGCAAAACATATGTCCATTAATGACCACCGGGTGATTAATACAAGTGTCATTCGAGATATTAATGGTACGACGAAAATGGATGGCTACAGTATAGATGGTGATACAGTCAGTATTAAGATCATCAGTCAGCAGGCAGACAAACTATACAGCCGTTTAAATGTATCAGATATTGGCGATTTGTTCGCTCAGGAAAATTTCAGCTTGAGTATTAGCCAGCCAAAAGACAAAATTCATTTAAAAGCATATGACGGTACAATTCAATTAAACGAATTGAAGCCTCTTGACGATGTAAAGGAGGGAAAATCTTAATGTGGCTTCCTGTACTTGGTTTAATCATAGGAGTTGCGATCGGTTTCTTAACAAATTTTACGATACCGAATGAGTATTCTAACTATCTTTCCCTCGCTGTACTTGCTGCGCTTGATACATTAATTGGTGGAATCAGGGCACATCTGCAAGGGGCTTACGATGAACTAGTGTTTGTATCAGGCTTTTTCTTTAATATTATACTCGCAATAAGTTTAGCTTTTCTGGGCGTCCATCTTGGTGTAGACTTGTATTTAGTCGGAATGTTTGCATTCGGCGTTAGATTATTTCAAAATATAGCCGTTATTCGAAGAATTCTACTAACAAAATGGACAATTTCTAGAGAAAAAAAGAAAAAAAGTGAGTCATAAAAAAGGATATACATATGATGTAACGAATATTTTCAGTAATCCTAATAATAAATGTTGATTTTTTAAGTTTTGTTACACACTTGTAAAAACACATGCATTGTATTGTTGTTCAGCAAATAATAGAATAGAAAGTATTGATATGTGAGGAGGTGCCATAGAATGAACAACAATGAAATTTACGTCAGCCTTGACATCGGTACATCCAATATAAAAGTTATCGTCGGAGAAATGGCGGATGATTCGCTTAACATTATAGGTGTTGGAAATGTCCCTTCAGAGGGGTTAAAAAAAGGATCGATTGTTGATATAGATGAGACAGTTCATTCTATTAGACAAGCATTTGAACAGGCTGAGAGAATGGTAGGTTTTCCTTTACAAAAGGCGATTGTCGGAATTAACGGAAACCACATTCATATTCAGAATACGAGCGGCGTGGTCGCAGTGTCTAGTGAAAACAAAGAAATACATGCTGAAGATGTGAGACGTGTCTTGGATGCTGCACAGGTAGTATCTATTCCTCAAGAACATCTCGTAATAGACGTCATTCCGAGACAATTTATTGTCGACGGAAGAGATGAGATCACAGATCCGAAAAAAATGCTTGGTGTTCGGCTAGAGGTGGATGGATCGTTAATTACAGGCTCTAAAACGATTCTACATAACTGGCTCCGATGTGTAGAGCGAGCTGGAATTGAAATTATGGATATATGTCTGCAGCCACTTGCATCGGGATCAGCAGCGTTATCGAAAGATGAAAAAAATCTAGGGGTAGCTCTTGTCGATATTGGCGGAGGGTCTACTACGATTTCCGTATTTGAAAACGGGCATCTCTATTCTACTCACAGTATCCCTTTGGGCGGAGAGAACATTACAAAAGACTTGTCTATAGGACTTAGAACTTCCACTGAAGAAGCTGAACGAATCAAAAAACAATTTGGACATGCGTTCTATGATGAGGCATCGTCTGAGGAAACTTTTGAAGTTTCCGTCATCGGTACTGACCAAAAACAGACGTATACACAACTTGAAGCGGCCAATATCATTGAAGCACGGCTGGAAGAGATTCTGCTCTTTGTGGCAGAGGAGTTAAGAAATATGGGTGTCCATGATTTGCCTGGCGGATTTGTTCTAACAGGTGGACAGGCAGCTATACCAGGCATCCTTTCTCTAGCACAAACCGTCTTGCAAAACAATGTGAGAATCGCAAGTCCTAATTATATTGGGGTGAGAGAGCCTCAATATATGACAGGAGTAGGGTTAATCCACTTTGCTTATCGCAATGCAAAGATTCAGGGCAGACAGGTTGGATTCCAAATGCCGGATGAAGCGTTTCATGAAGTAGGCGCGTCCATGGAGCCGGTTTCTTCTACATCACAAGTAAAAGAAGCTCAGCCAAGACCGAAAGTAAAACAAAAAGTACAACAAGAGACAAATAAAAAACCGGGCAAAATGAAAAAACTATTTAATATGTTCTGGGAATAGAATTAGATTTTCGACGGATTAGGAGGATTCAGCATGTTGGAGTTTGAAACAAATATAGACGGCCTAGCATCAATTAAAGTAATCGGAGTAGGTGGAGGCGGAAATAACGCAGTCAACCGAATGATCGAAAATGACGTACAGGGTGTCGATTTTATTGCAGTGAATACAGATGCACAGGCGTTAAATCTATCAAAAGCAGAAACAAAAATGCAAATCGGTGCTAAGCTGACAAGAGGGCTTGGAGCAGGTGCGAATCCTGAGGTCGGTAAAAAAGCTGCTGAAGAAAGCAAAGAACAAATTGAAGAAGTATTAAAAGGCGCTGACATGGTCTTTGTGACAGCTGGTATGGGCGGTGGAACTGGTACGGGAGCTGCACCTGTCATTGCGAAAATCGCAAAAGATTCTGGGGCATTGACAGTAGGAGTCGTTACTCGTCCTTTCACATTTGAAGGAAGAAAGCGTCAGCTTCAAGCAGTTGAAGGTATCGCTTCTATGAAAGAAGCGGTTGATACATTAATCGTGATTCCAAACGATCGCTTGCTTGAAATTGTTGATAAAAACACGCCAATGCTTGAAGCATTCCGTGCAGCAGACAATGTGTTAAGACAAGGTGTGCAAGGGATCTCAGATTTAATTGCCACACCTGGTTTAATTAACCTTGACTTTGCTGATGTGAAAACAATCATGTCGAATAAAGGTTCAGCTCTTATGGGAATTGGCGTTGCAACAGGTGAAAACCGTGCAGCTGAGGCAGCGAAAAAAGCCATTTCTTCACCACTTCTTGAAACGGCGATTGATGGGGCACAAGGTGTCATCATGAATATTACGGGTGGAACGAACCTAAGCCTTTATGAAGTACAAGAAGCAGCTGATATTGTGGCATCCGCTTCTGATGAAGATGTCAACATGATCTTTGGATCAGTGATTAATGATAACTTGAAGGATGAAATTGTGGTCACAGTGATCGCTACCGGTTTTATTGAGCAAGAGCCGGAAGTGACAAAACCTCAAAGAAATCCATTAGGACAAGGATTAAAGCAAAATCAATCCATTCCACAAAAGCGTGAAGTCAAACGTGAGGAACATCAGCAAACATCATCACAGCCAAGACAACATACACAATCAAGTGATGATACACTGGATATCCCAACGTTCTTACGTAACCGCAACAAACGTTAATCAAGCACGACGACTCATCCCCTTCCATTGGAAGGGGATTTTTTTATGTCTAAATATAGAAGGAACCAGTGTTCATCTGATAGAAAAGTCTTGGAATTGTATGAATCATTGTATCTATCGTATGTGCTTTGACTTATATAGATTAAGTCGAAAGAATCATTTTTGTTTTCCTTTACAAAAAACGACAAAATGTTGACCTTTATTTGACTACATTAAATAGAACACCATGAATCTTGTCATGATGAAAAAGAAGGGGGGATCCGGATACACACGGTTTGGCCATTTGAGGAGGAGGGATTTTATTGAAAGTGAAATTTCGCAAAACCGCCGTCTATCGTTTGATGAGTCTTTTGGTGATTGGTACCTTAACGATGACAAGCTTTGGGATGGTTCAAGCAAAATCGACTTCTACCTCATATCAGGAGGAAGCTGTTTCCTCTAAGACAACAAAAGCAAAGATTTCTTCTAGATTAATGAAGCAGTTTCAACAGGAAGACAAGGTGACCTTTTTAGTCAAAATGAAGGCACAAACAAATGCGCAAAAAGTAGCGAAAGAAGCTGTGTCAAAAGCCAAAAAGCAGAAATTAACAGCTGCTAAAACGCAGTATACAAAAAGGTCAGCCGTTGTATCTGAGCTGAGAGCAACATCTCATGAAACGCAGCAAGCACTGCTAGCGTATTTACAAAAGGAACAAAAGAACAAGCAAGTGAAAGATATTCATTCCTACTATATTGTGAATGGTCTAGCTGTTACGGGAACGAAAGAGGTCATGGAAAAGGTCGCTTCTTTTCCAGAAGTAGATCAAGTGCTGCCGAATGAGACACGTCAAATTCATCGTCCTGTTGATTTGAAGAGTTCGAAGCAAAACAAACAAATCAAAGCAATCGATGGAATTGAGTGGAATATTTCTCAAGTTCATGCACCAGAAGCGTGGGCTTTAGGCTATGACGGTACTGGTACAGTTGTTGCAAGTATTGATACAGGTGTGGAATGGGATCACCCTGCTTTAAAAGAAAAATACCGCGGGTTTGATCCGTCTCGTCCAAATGAACCATCTCATGAATTAAATTGGTACGATGCAACGACAGGATCTGAGGCCCCATACGATGACTTAGAGCATGGGACACATGTGACAGGAACAATGGTTGGCTCTGAGCCAGATGGAAAGAATCAAATCGGGGTCGCACCGGGAGCAAAATGGATCGCAGTGAAAGCTTTCTCAGAAGATGGCGGGACAGATGCTGATCTGTTAGATGCAGGTGAGTGGATTTTAGCACCGAAGGATAAGGATGGAAATCCGCATCCAGAAAAGGCACCCGATGTCGTGAATAATTCTTGGGGCGGTGGGCCAGGTCTTGATGATTGGTATAAAGATGTGGTCAACGCCTGGAGAGCAGCGGACATCTTTCCGGAGTTTTCAGCTGGCAATACCGATGTATTTAATCCGGGGGGCGAGGGATCAATCGCAAATCCCGCTAACTACCCAGAAGCCTTTGCAACAGGTGCAACAGATCAGGACAACAAGCTAGGGTCTTTCTCACTGCAAGGTCCTTCTCCATATGGCGTAATGAAACCAGATATTGCTGCGCCAGGTGTAAACATTCGTTCTTCGATCCCAGGAAAAGGGTATGAAGGCGGGTGGAATGGCACCTCAATGGCAGGTCCGCATGTCTCAGCTGTTGTGGCACTTCTTCGCCAAGTGCAATCAGATCTTTCTGTTGATGAGATTGAGCAAGTTCTCATGGATACAGCGAAGCCGCTGACAGATCAGCAGTTTCCAGAATCCCCTAACAATGGCTATGGGGCAGGACTAGTTGATGCAAGAGAAGCGATTACCGCATTAACCGATGGAATTGGTACGATTGAAGGTCAGGTAACAAAAGAGGGGGAAGATACAGAGCCGCCTGTTTTTTCACATAAAGGACCGAATGAAATCTTTGCTGCAACGCCAACACCACTGACGATCACAGCGGAAGATGAAGTAGCTGTGACAAATGTATCCTTGATCTACCAAGTGGATCAAGGTGAATGGGAGACGCTCCAAGCCAACCGAACGGATGGAAATCATTTAAAAGGAACCTATGTGGTCCAGCTTCCTGAACTTGAGGGTGAGAACGTCACTTATCGCTGGATTGTGAAGGATTTTGGAGAAAATGAAGCGGCATCAGACCCTTATACGCTCCCGATTCGAACATCCATTACTACGGGGTACACGCAAGATTTTGAAGCGTGGCCAAGCGGATGGTTCAGTGGTGGAACAAAAGATCCGTGGCAGTGGGGAACACCGACCACAGGTCCGAAACAAGCATTTACGGGGCAACATGTTTATGCCACAAACTTAGACAGTCCTTATGAAAATCAAACCGACGCCGCTTTATTGATGCCGCTAATTGCTGTACCAGAGTCTGGTTCTTCCTATTTACAATATCAATATTGGCATGATCTTGAAGCCAATTATGACTATGTGCATGTCCATGTCCAGCCTGAGGGGGAAGAGGCTGTTCAAGTAGCAGCCTATACAGGAAAAACAAATGCATGGACAGCAGGTGAGGTAGATCTATCTGCTTATCAAGGTCAAAAGGTGAGAGTCATTTTTCAGCTAAGAACGGATGGCAGTGTCACAAAAGATGGTTTTTATTTAGATGATGTGAACATCACAGATCAAGCATTGCCTCAAAAAGCAAAGAAACAACTTGGCGTGATCAAAAAAGAAAAGTCTGCAAGCCAAAATAAGAAATCAGTCAATCCGAAAAGTGCAAAGCCTGCTAAAGTAAAAGAAAAACATACACATATGAAAAAAGATAAAAGTCTAGATGGACCCTCCGTTAAGGCGCTTCCTATGAAGGCACAAATCAGTGTTCTGGAAAGCGGGAAATCAACTTACACTGATGAAGCGACAGGGAGATATCAGCTTTCTCAAGGAGCGGGTGAATGGACAGTGAAGGCTGAAGCGTACGGCTTTGAATCACGTACCCAAAAAGTCAGCGTTTCATCAAATGAAAAAGCCGAAGCGAATTTCTCCTTACAGCCACTTGCGAAACGAACGATATCTGGTACGGTTGTCAATGAAGCAACAGGTGACAAAGTAAAGAATGCTACTGTTTATCTTGTAGAGGACGCCAAAATTGCGCCGGTGACAACAGATGAATCCGGTCAATTTTCTCTACAAGCGTTAAGCGGCGTCTATACAGTCAAAGTGTTTGCGAAAGGTTTTAAAGGATATTCGTTTACAGCGGATGTCACAGAAAAGCCGTTTGAAAAGTCAGTGAAACTTGAGCCTTTTATTGGCGTTCCTGGAGAGATTGGCTACGATGATGGAACGGCCGAAAATGCGCGGGCTTTCTACGATCCTGGCAATGGCTGGGCTGTGAAGTTTTCACTGGAAAAGGGAAAGAAACAAGCACAAGTCACAGGCGGTCTTTTCCGTTTCTGGACATCAGAATGGCCAGCACCTGGAGGCAATGAATTTGCCGTTGAAGTGTATGATGCTTCAGGGAAAGGTGGAGCACCGGGTGAGAAAATCGCAGGACCACTAAAAGCAAATGCACTGCGTAATGGTGAATGGACAAAAGTAGATTTAGAAGATCAAGCCATTACAGTGGATGGAGATTTCTATCTTGTCTACATTCAAACGAAAAAGAATACGGAATCTCCTGGGCTTGCAACAGATGAAGATGGGCCAAATGCTGAAAGAAGCTGGCAGCTGACGAGCGGTGCCTTTTCTCCTTCTCCAAAAGAAGAGGGGAATTATATGATTCGTGCACTCGTGAACTATGAAGCTGATGTGCCAGAGATTACATCTCCAAAGACGGGAACAATCACAAATAAAGGTGAATTGGAGATTGAAGGCACAGCTTCTCCTGGACTTGATGTGGCCATTTATCAAGACGATGAAGAGGTCGCCAAAGTCAAAGCTGGTTCGTCGGGTATTTTTAAAGAAAATGTATCTGTTTCAAGCGGGGAGCATGTGTTTACGGCAGCGACTGTAACAGATAAAGGCTCAACGAAACAGTCCAAACCGGTCAAGGTGATCATTGATCAAACTGCGCCGAGTTTGACCATTGATACACCGAAAAAAGGTGAAAAAACCAATAGAGAATCGCTCACCGTAGAAGGAAAAGTGGCGGACGATCATCTTGATCAAGTCACGGTCAACGGAAAGAAAGCGACAGTCAAAGATGGGAAATATGCTGCAAGAGTGTTGCTTGAGAACGGGGAAAATACAATAAAAGTGATAGCGAAAGATGCGGCTGGAAACAAAACAACTAAAAAAGTCGACATTGATGTCCAGTACGACGCGCCTGTCATTTCTAAGCTGACCCCAAAAGAGGATAGCACACTATCATCAGGTGAATCTGTTAAAATTTCATTTGAAAGCAGGGAAAAGCTAGAAGCAACTTTTGTCATTCATATGCCGCTGACCAATGCTAGATCAAGTCTTCAAAACACAACCGAGCTGCCGATTCGTGAAGTGGCACCGGGAACATATGAAGGCTACTGGACGGCAACATCTGCTGCAAAAGCAAAAGGTGCAGTGATTGAAGTCATTGTAAAAGATGAGTATGGAAATGTTACAAGGGAAAAGGCAGCAGGAAAATTAACCATCAATGAAAAATAATCATCAGCAAAAGACACGACTCTTCAGAGCGTGTCTTTTTTGTCGTGAACCATCGGCTCAACACTTGTCCGAGAAATCGTTCTTTGTTCCCTCACATTCATTCCTCGACAAAAACAATAACAATCCACCAAAAGTTCTCTATCATCCCCAACAAGAATTGACAGACTTCCATCTTATGACTGTTTTATACTGGTACAAACAAGTGCAAGTACTGCTTTTGATTCTTTGTTTCAGATGAAAGGAGCAGAAGGTGGTCATTTATTTAGATGTGATTTGGCTGTTAAACTTTTGTTTTGATCTATTGCTGCTCTTACTCACGGCATTTATTCTCAAACGACAAGTGAAAAAAAGGCGATATATGTTAGGAGCTCTCATTGGATCGAGTATTGTTCTCTTGCTCTTTACACCGTTTGCAATGATTGTGTCGCACCCTTTAGGCAAACTACTCTTTTCAATCTTGATCGTGCTTGGAACATTTGGTTTTCAAAGATTTCGTTCCTTTTTTCAAAATCTGTTTGCTTTTTACTTTGTCACATTTTTGATGGGAGGAGGCATGATCGGAGTTCATTCGTTCTTGCAGACAAACACAGTCATTCAAGATGGACTGCTTATTTCACGAAATGATGGATTTGGTGATCCTATTAGCTGGCTTTTTGTTCTTACCGGTTTCCCAGCCATTTGGCTGTTTTCAAAGAAAAGATTAGGAGAGGTTGGTGCGAAAAAAAGACAGCATGATGAACAAGTGCTTGTCGAGATCTACATTCAGGGAGAGACAATCCGTTTAAATGGACTCGTTGATTCTGGCAATCAGCTGTATGATCCTATAACGAAAACGCCTGTCATGATCGTCCAGCTCGATCAGTTAACGTCTATTTGCGGAGAGCCATTTATCGAACAAATGAAACAGTCTCATCCTGTGGAAGTGATGCAAAAGCTTGATGATCGTTTCCCGCTGCTTGATCGTTTAAGACTTGTTCCATATCGTGCAGTTGGGCATGATCATGGGTTTCTACTATGCATAAAACCAGATACGGTCGTCCTTTATACAAAAACACATATGATTCAGCCAGCTAAGTGCTTTGTTGGGATCAGTCTAAGCCGATTATCAGCAGATCAGGAATTTCAATCGATCATTCATCCTGATCTGTTAGACGGGAAAATCATACAAGGGGTGTCGTAGTTTTTGATGATGTCTTTTATCTTACGAGGTCAACTTGATATTTAGAAGGGAGAAGAAGATGAAAAAATTAAAATTTAAACTCACTTACTACTGGTATAAACTCCTCATGAAGCTAGGGCTAAAGAGTGATGAAATTTATTATATTGGCGGGAGTGAGGCACTGCCGCCGCCATTATCAAAGGATGAAGAACAAGAATTGCTTGTCAAATTACCAAGAGGTGATCAAACGGCAAGAGCCATCCTAATTGAAAGAAACTTGCGGCTAGTGGTCTATATCGCAAGAAAATTTGAAAACACAGGCATTAATATTGAGGATTTAATTAGTATTGGAACCATAGGACTCATTAAGGCAGTGAATACATTTAATCCGGAAAAAAAGATCAAGCTTGCAACATATGCCTCCAGATGTATTGAAAATGAGATTTTGATGTATTTGCGCCGGAATAATAAAACCCGTTCAGAAGTATCGTTTGATGAGCCGCTTAATATTGACTGGGACGGAAATGAATTGCTTTTATCAGATGTACTTGGGACAGATGATGATATTATCACCCGAGATATTGAAGCAAATGTCGATAAAAAATTACTGAAAAAAGCGTTAGAACAATTAAACGATCGTGAAAAACAGATCATGGAACTGAGATTCGGTTTAGTTGGCGGTGAAGAAAAAACCCAAAAAGATGTTGCCGACATGCTCGGGATTTCTCAGTCCTATATTTCAAGACTCGAAAAAAGAATTATTAAACGATTGCAAAAAGAATTTAATAAAATGGTCTAGAAATTTTTTTTTGAAAGCTCTATCCCTGCGCTGTCAAAGGGATCTCCATTTTCCCGCATGTTTCTTGTGATCGCTCGTGCATATTTTTCCATCCCACGGAGATACTGAACTTTGTACAACAGCTCCTGTAGGGAGGGAAAAAAGTGTCCAGAAATAAAGTGGAAATCTGCGGAGTCGACACGTCCAAACTGCCTGTTCTGAAAAACGACGAGATGAGAAAATTATTCAGACAGCTGCAAGATGAAGGTGACGATACAGCAAGAGAAAAGCTAGTCAATGGCAATTTGCGGTTGGTTTTAAGTGTGATTCAGCGTTTTAACAACAGAGGCGAGTATGTTGATGATCTCTTCCAAGTAGGCTGTATCGGATTAATGAAATCAATTGATAATTTTGATCTAAGCCACAATGTCAGATTTTCAACTTATGCGGTCCCTATGATCATAGGAGAAATCCGTCGATACTTGCGTGATAACAACCCAATTCGGGTGTCTCGTTCACTAAGAGATATTGCCTATAAGGCGCTTCAAGTCCGTGAGAGACTGATTAGTGAGACAAGCAAGGAGCCAACGGCAGAAGACATTGCGAAAGTGTTAGAAGTCCCTCATGAGGAAATTGTCTTTGCCCTAGATGCGATTCAAGATCCTGTCTCTTTGTTTGAACCGATCTATAATGACGGAGGAGATCCGATTTATGTGATGGATCAAATTAGTGATGAGCGGAACAAAGATACACAATGGGTGGAAGAATTGGCCTTAAAAGAGGGAATGCGCAGATTGAATGATCGAGAAAAAATGATTCTTCGCAAACGCTTCTTCCAAGGTAAAACACAAATGGAAGTGGCTGAAGAAATCGGAATTTCTCAAGCGCAAGTATCAAGGCTTGAAAAAGCAGCCATCAAACAAATGAATAAAAACATTTATTAAAGCCGCCGCTTGATGTGCGGCTTTTTTCATTCTCCTTAGAGAACATCTCTCTAGTATTGACTCGGTTATTTTTTTCATTTAATCTGTCTTTAACAAATGTTATTTCAAATATCATTTGTTAGGGAACAGATCAGCGGAAAGAAGGGTTATTATGACATTCCATGATGAAAGAAGGCTGCTCATAAAGGTTGCGCATATGTATTATGAAGAAGGCGCCACTCAATCTAAAATTGCAGAAGCTGTGGGAGTTAGCCGTTCGCTCATATCGAAATATTTGGCAAAAGCACGTGAAGCAGGAATCGTGGAAATCATTATTCATGATGAAGTCAATCAACAATATGGGTCGTTAGAAAGAAAAATAGAGCGAAAATACGGACTACGAGAAGTCGTATGCGTTGAATCTCTCAGCCAAGAAACAACAAAAAGCAGGATCGGAGCTGCGGCTGCGGGCTTTTTATTAAAGGTCATGAAGGATGGACAGGTCATCGGCTTTTCCTCAGGGACAACGCTGCATGAAATGGCGAAAGCGATTACATCTGTTCAACATTTTCCATCTGTCACATTTGTTCCGCTTGTCGGAGGTGTCGGGAATGAAGATGTAGATATCCACGCCAATTACATTATTGGCAGATGTTCTGAAGCACTCAAATCAAAATGTGAGTTTTTACATGTTCCTGTCATGCTTGATACGAAAGAAGCGAAAGAAGTGTTGATTAGGCAGCCGTCGATTAAAAAAGTCATTAAACTTGGAGAATCTTCAAATATTGCCGTTGTAGGAATTGGCGGGGTTCCGCAGCATTCAACAATGGTGAAATCCTACATGACAAGCGGTGAGGAGGATATCCTCGAAGCGAAGGATGTAGCTGGTGACATTTGTTATAACTTTATTGATCATAAAGGCGAGGTGTATCCGCATCCGTGGAACGACCGAGTGATGGGAATCAGCCCGAAAAAGCTGAAAGAGATCCCGCTTGTTATTGGTGTCGCTGGAGGAGAAGAAAAAATTGAAGCGATAAGGGCGGTATTAGAAGGTGGATTAATTCATGTATTAATTACGGATGAACAAACTGGAGATGCCTTATTAAAGTAACTACCTAAGCCGATTAGGTAGTTTTTTTGAGTCTTTAGACTCAAAAAGATTGAAAAATTTATCGATTTTAGCTTGACACAAAGTTGACACATCATATAAACTAAGTTCATAACAAATGATAAATAAAATAACAAATGTTACAAGAAACAGATTTTTGTTAATTTTTATAACATTTGTTAAAAGTTTCAGATTATTTTTCAAGTAATCTATTGTGAAGCAAGCAAACCTGAAAGGATGATTTAGATGTCAATTTACCAGCAGTTGTTAGCACGAGAACGCAGCGGAGATCCGATCAAAGTAGGGATTATTGGGGCAGGCCAAATGGGGTTTGGACTCATTTCACAAATTTCTAACATTCCAGGCATGATTGTTGCAGGCGTTTGTGACATTCACCTTGATGCAGCTGAGAAGGCAGCAAACTTTTACAAGCAGCATGCGAAGCCTCATCAAATGGTCGTCACAAATGATTACAGAGAAGTGATTCAATCAGATTTCGTGGAAGTCGTTGTAGATGCAACAGGTGTTCCAGAGGTCGGAGCAAACATTTCTTTGGAAGCGCTTAATTCAAAAAAACATCTCGTTCTTTTAAATGTGGAAGTCGATATTACCATCGGTTTGGTGATGCATAAATTATTTACGAATGCAGGACTTGTTTACTCTGGATCAGCTGGAGACGAACCAGCAGCAACGCTAGAACTATATGAATTTGCAAAAACAATGGGGCTTGAAGTATTGGTTGCGGGGAAAGGTAAGAACAATCCATTCTTCCCAGAAGCAAACCCAGATACGTGTAAAGCAGAAGCAGATAGTAAACATATGAGTGCTCATATGCTGGCTGCGTTCCAGGACGGAACAAAAACAATGGCAGAAATGAATCTGTTAAGCAATGCGACAGGACTTTTGCCTGATAAAGTGGGCATGCACGGAGTAGAAGCGAATTTAGAAAATGTAGCAAATAAATTAAATCAAAAACAGCAAGGCGGCGTACTGGATAACTTCGGAGTCGTTGAATATGTAAACGGTCTAGCACCAGGCGTATTTGTTATCGTCAAGAGTGAGCTTGAGCCAGTAGATGAAGAGCTTCGCTACTTAAAAGTTGGAAAAGGTCCTCACTACACGCTCTATCGTCCTTTCCACTTAGCGAGTCTTGAAACACCAGTCACGATCGCAAAAGCAGTCTTACAACATGATTCTTCTATTCACCCAATTGGCGTACCAGTATCAGAAACGGTTGCTGTTGCGAAAAGAGACATTAAAGCTGGAGAAACACTTGACGGCATTGGCGGATACTCCGTAAGAGGTGTACTTGAAACACATCAAGACATGAAAACGAATGGTCACATTCCAATTGGCTTAATCAGCGGAAAAGTGGTAGCGAAAAAAGATATCAAACTAGGACAATTCCTATCTCATGATGATGTAGAACTGGATTCAAATACAACGGTCTGGAAGCTGCGTTCATTACAAGATCACTTATTTCAATCATAAGGACGTGAGGCTATGGAAAAATTAGCAATCGTACTTTGTATCATTCTCATTGTGCAATATGGTTTATCGTTTATTCAAATCAAGTACTACCGCAAGAGCATGGATTCCCTTATTGATGACTATAAAGGGAAGCAGGGCTATCACTTGTTTTCAGGAATGGAGCGGCGCAAATTTGGTCCTGGGGCCATTGCGCTCATCATTGTCGATGAATCGTACATCATTCAAAAGTGTCATGTGCTTGGCGGCGTCTCGATCTTATCTAAATTTAAGGAACTGCCTTCATATGAAGGAAAACATGTAGGGGCTGTGCTAGATGAGCACCACATGATGAAGCAAACATTGAAAAAGCGCAAAAGGGGACCAGCTGTCATGCAAGCACTTTCCATGGCAGCGGAACAAGCGCTTGTCTCGATTTCTAAAAAAAATATAACAAATGTGAACTAAAGAAAGGGGAGATGAAACATGGAATGGATTCAATGGTTTGGAGAGCACTTTATCGGAATGTTTGAAGCCGGCGGAAAGCAATTCATGGGTCTTGTTACAGGTATCGTTCCAACGCTTGTTGTGTTACTTACTTTCACTTATGCTGTCATGAAGTTTATTGGAGAAGAGCGAGTGAATAGAGCCATTCAGTTTGCAGCGAAATATACCATTTTGCGCTATACGTTAATGCCGATCTTATCCGTTCTTATTTTGACAAACCCAATGGCTTATACGTTTGGCCGCTTCTTACCTGAAAAACAAAAACCAGCATTCTATGATTCAGCTGTTTCATTTGTTCATCCGGTGACATCACTGTTCCCGTATGCCAATGCAGGAGAACTATTTGTCTACTTAGGAATTGCGAACGGGATTAAAGAAGCAGGATATTCTATGTCAGAGCTTGCTGTTCGTTACTTCTTAGTCGGGATCGTTGTCATTTTACTTCGCGGAATCATTACTGAATGGATCACAAAGTATTTAGCAGGAAAAATGAAAGCGAATTCACAATAGGGGAGGGTTAGACATGACAAACCACAAAGTATTTGTTGCAAAAGGTGCTGGCGGATGGGGAAAAGGCTTAGTGCTTGAACCAACCGGTAAAAGAAGAAAGGTCGTTTCCATTACAGGGGGAGGCATTCACCCAGTTGCACGTAAAATTGCAGAAATGACAGGGACAGAAGCATGTGATGGCTTTAAAAACTCTATTCCAGAAGATGAAATGATGTGTGTTGTCATTGACTGCGGAGGAACTGCTCGAATCGGACTTTATCCAATGAAGCGCATTCCAACTGTAGATGTGCTGGCATCCTCTCCTTCTGGACCGCTTGCCAAACATATTACAGAAGATATTTTCGTATCAGGCGTAACGGAAAAAGATATTTCCTTTGCGGAAGCATCTGATGGTGAACCGGTAGCAGAAGGTCAAGAAAGCAGTGAATCGATTGATAAAGAGAACTTCAAAGAAACGTATTCAAAGCTAAAACAGGAAAATATCGAACGTCAAGAATCAGGTAATTTCTTGATGAGATTCTCAAGAGGAATCGGGAAAGTAACCGGCACATTCTATCAGGCTGGCCGTGACTCTGTTGATATGCTTTTGAAAAATATTATCCCATTCATGGCTTTTGTCAGTATGTTAATTGGAATTATCAATTATACAAAAATCGGTGATCTGATTGCTCATTTCCTATCACCTTTGGCAGGATCTCTATGGGGGCTCTTACTGCTCGTTGTGGTCTGTACATTGCCGTTCCTATCACCTGTCTTAGGACCTGGGGCAGTCATTGCACAAGTCATCGGTGTTCTCATTGGTAGTCAAATCGCACTAGGTAACATTCCACCTCAATTTGCCCTTCCAGCACTATTTGCGATCAACGGTCAAGTAGGGTGTGACTTTATCCCAGTTGGACTATCACTTGGTGAAGCGAAGCCTGAAACGGTACAATATGGGGTACCAGCTGTTTTGTATAGCCGTCTGATTACAGGGGTTCTATCTGTTGTGATCGCATACGTTGCCAGCTTCGGTATGTATTAAACGTATTAAAGGAGGAATCGAGATACATGGTAACACAATCTGTTGTAAAAGAAATTGGGATATTAGTCCCGCAGTTTAAAGAAGATAAGCTGATTGTTTTATTTGGACCAGCAGCGCCGCAGGAATTAAAGGATATGTCGGTCATTCATGAGTTCGAACATGTAGAAGAAGAGCCACTGAAATTAGGCGGAACCATTCAAGTGGGCGACCAAACGTACACCATTACTGCACTTGGCAATAAAGCAAATGACAACTTTAAGGAGCTCGGCCATATTTCGATCTACTTCCAAGAGCCGTTTGATGAAGTCTTACCGGGAGCTGTTTTTGCATCACCACACACGTTTCCTGATATAAAAGAAGGCGTACGAATTGAAATTTCGTAACCACGCAAAAAAAGCTGTTCCTCTATAGGAGCAGCTTTTTTTGCGTGAGGTTTACCGAATGGGACATTTGCGATATGCTGTAGACATTCATTATTTTTATATTCAGAATTTTCATTCAGGGGGAAAAGATTGTGTCACTGGATTTAAAGGATGTTTCTTTAAAGCGAAATGGAAAATGGCTGCTGCGTTCTATTGACTGGCAGGTAAAAAAACAGGAACACTGGGTGCTTTATGGATTAAATGGTGCGGGAAAAACCGCTTTATTAAATATGCTCTGCTCGTATTATTTTCCAACGTCAGGTGAGATGACGGTGCTGGGACATGTGTTTGGCAAGGATGCTCTTGGTGAAACATTACGGAAGAAAATTGGCCTTATCTCTGCAGGACTTGAAAAGAAACTGCACGGAGACGACAATGCATTTGAAATTGTTCTGAGCGGAGCATTTGCTTCTATTGGGCTTTATGAAACACCGACAGACGATATGAGAGAGAAAGCAATTGATCTTTTAAAAGCGTTTGGGTCATTCAAATATGCCAATCGGACTTATGAAACCCTCTCACAAGGAGAGAAACAAAAAGTACTGATTGCGAGGGCTTTAATGAATGATCCGGAGCTCCTGATCTTAGATGAACCTGTGACAGGTCTTGATTTTTTAGCAAGGGAACAAGTGCTGGAGACGATCTCACTCATTGCATCAAAGCCTGATGCACCCACATTGCTTTATACGACCCATCACGCAGAAGAGATTCTCCCGATTTTTCAGCACACCTTATTATTAAAAGAAGGTACTGTTTTTCATAAAGGGGAAACAAAGCAGATGATGACAAGTGACTTGCTTTCTTCCTTTTTTGAATGTCCAGTCGAAGTCATGTGGCAAAACGGCCGTCCTCACTTAAGTAAATTGTAGATAAGAGAAACTATTGGTCTGCTTCCCTGCTTTTCCATCATACATATTATAGTAGAAAACGAAAGGCGGGGAAGGACAGATGATCAGTATTTCTGAATTCCAAATCAAAGATGTCGTCGATGTGTCCAGCGGAAAAAAATTAGGTACCATTGGAGACATTGATATCAATGTCACAAGCGGTAAAATACAGGCGATTATCATTGGAGGGACAGGTAAAATGATGGGATTTTTCGGAAAAGAGGAGGAAATGATCGTCCCATGGCGAAATATAGTAAAAATTGGCGAAGATGTGATACTTGTCCGGTTGTCTTCTTAATTCGTATAAACTCCGCAACAAATGATTCCATTTTTCCTTAAAACGAGCTCTCCATTCTCAGCAATCAATGTCTTTTTCGGGTAAAAAGATTACGTTTTCATATCAATTTGAAAAAAAACCTGTAGAAAGGGCACATTTGAGTGTAATATTTAATGAATCCCACTAACTGTCTATGCATGTCTTGTGGTAAAATAGGAGCGATATAAAGAGAGATGAATGAAAGGTGGGAGGCCGCTTTGATAGACAAATATGACCCCTTTCAGCAGACATCATCTTATGCAATGACCATTTATGATTGGACGAACATGGTATGTTCTGGTAAAAAGGTATTGGCCGGATTTACGACAAAAAATGGCGGATTCAGCCTTTCTCCATATCAATCAATGAACACTGGACTCCATGTAGGAGATGATGCTTCTAGTGTCCAAATGAATCGTCAGGCCATAGCAGATGCGATTGCTGTGCCGCTCTCTCATTGGGTGTTTGCTGACCAAACACACGAGGATCGCATCATGAAAGTTACGAAGGAGCAAAGGGGAAGAGGAAGTCTTCAGTATGATGAGGCACTCTCTAGAACAGACGGCTTATACACCTCTGAACCAAACATCATGCTCGCTCTTTGTTTCGCTGACTGTGTTCCGCTTTATTTTCTAGCACCGCAAAATGGCCTGATAGGAACAGCTCATGCCGGCTGGAAAGGAACCGTCAAGCAAATTGGCGCCAACATGGTTGATGCATGGGTTCACCAAGAAGGTGCCGAAGCCAATCACATACAAGTCGTCATTGGACCATCCATTGGCAGCTGCTGCTACATAGTAGATGATGTTGTCATAGATCAGGTGAAAAAGCTTCCTTTTTCAACAGAGGATGTGTATTCCGAAATGTCACAAGGACAATACAAAATAGACTTAAAAACATTAAACAAAAACGTATTGCTTCATGCAGGAATAAAAGAAGAAAACATACATGTCAGTTCGATGTGCACAAGCTGCAATGATCAGCTTTTCTTCTCACACCGGCGTGATCAAGGGAAAACAGGACGTATGATGTCTTTTGTCGGGTTTAAGGAGGCATAAGTGCAATTGAATGTACGAGAGAATCTCAGACAAATAAATGAACAAATCAACGAAGCATGTAAAAGAGCAGGTAGAAATCCAGCTGATGTATCGGTCGTCGCTGTCACAAAATATGTCTCGATTGAACGAGCATTAGAAGCCAAGGAAGCCGGAATTTTGCACTTTGGTGAAAATCGTGACCAAGGGTTACTTGAAAAGCAGGCGGCGATAACCGATGAAAACATTAACTGGCACTTCATCGGCAGTTTACAGACACGAAAAGTGAAATCTGTCATTCAGACAATTGACTACTTACATTCGCTCGACAGAATGTCTCTGGCGAATGAAATCGAAAAAAGAGCGGATCGCACGGTTCGCTGCTTTGTACAGGTGAACACATCACTTGAGGAGTCAAAGCACGGCTTAAAAAGCGAAGACGTGATTCCATTTGTCAAACAGCTCGCTGATTTCAAACATATTGAAATTGCTGGACTGATGACGATGGCTCCTTTCACAGATGATCACACTGTGATACGAAACTGTTTTAAAACATTAAAAAACCTTCAGCAAGAGGTAAAACAACTGAACCAAGTAAATGCACCTTGTCAGCATTTATCGATGGGCATGTCAAACGATTTTGAAATCGCAATTGAAGAAGGTGCGACATTTGTTCGGATTGGCTCTTCACTTGTTGGAAATGAAACAGGAGGTGCGTGACATGAGCATAAAAAATAAGTTTAAAAGCTTTTTCACACTCGACGATGAAGAGTATGAGTATGAATACATTGATGAAGAAAGAGAACCAGCACAAGAAGAAAAAAATATGAAAGATAAAGCGGCATTTCAAGAGCGTCCTCAGGCAGGAAAACAAAATGTCGTCAGCTTGCAAAGCGTGCAGAAATCCTCTAAAGTGGTGTTAAGTGAGCCGCGTGTTTATGCAGAGGCGCAGGAGATTGCCGACCATATTAAAAACAGACGTGCAGTCGTCGTCAATTTGCAGCGCATTCAGCACGATCAAGCAAAGCGAATCATCGACTTCTTAAGCGGAACCGTTTATGCAATCGGTGGAGATATCCAGCGTATTGGCTCGAATATATTCCTCTGCACTCCTGATAATGTGGATGTATCTGGCACAATATCAGAACTTTTGACAGAGGAAGAACCTCAGAGGTGGTAAATCATAGTGATTCTAAATTTTATTTTTAATATTTTGGGTACGGTATTAACGATTTACTCATTCGCGATTATTATTTACATTTTTATGTCATGGGTGCCTTCTGCAAGAGAAACAGCAATTGGCCGCTTCTTGGCAAACATTTGCGAACCGTATTTAGAACCATTTCGTAAAATCATTCCGCCAATTGGCATGATTGACATCTCGCCAATTGTGGCATTGCTTGTGATTCGTTTTGCATCATCTTATGGACTAACTGGTCTTTATAATATGATTGTACGATTCATGTAAACAGGCTGCCGGGCTTGGCGCTGCCAGGCTCTTTTACATAAAAGGGGAACAAAATGAGCGATATTTATCAACATTTTAGAAAAGACGAACAGCCATTTGTCGATCAAGTGTTAGGCTGGAAAAAAATCGCACTCGACCAATATCGATTGAAATTAACGGACTTTCTGGACCCGCGTGAGCAATTTATTACCCAGTCCGTGATCCAGCATTCTGATGAACTCGGCATCATGTTTTTTGGCGGGTATGAGAAAGCGGAGCGCAAAAGAGCCCTCATCTATCCAGATTATTTAGAACCGTCTATTCAGGACTTTGAGCTGTCTTATTTTCAGGTGAACTATGCGAAAAAGTTTATTTCCATTGAACACCCGAAGCTTCTTGGCTCACTGATTGGGACAGGCCTGAAGCGTCAAAAATTCGGTGATTTGTTATTTTTAGACGATGATGTAAAGTTTATTTGTACAAGCGATGTCGCCGATTTTGTTCGGGCGCAGCTAACGCATGTCGGCAGAGCATCCGTTTCATTAGAAGAAATTAGCCAGACAGATATAAAACCGGTCATCAGCAAGACCGACATCAAAGAAGATACCATTTCTTCATTGCGGCTTGACGCTGTATGTGCTGCTGTCAGCCGTCAGTCTCGGCAAAAAGCACAGCTTTTGGTCAAAAATGGCCTTGTGAAAGTCAACTGGAAAGTCACTGAGGACCCATCCTTTACAATTGGTGAAGGCGATCAGCTCTCTGTGAGGGGATTTGGCCGCTTTAGCTTAAAAACAATTGATGGGAAGACAAAAAAAGATAAATTCAAAGTAACATTTGAGCTTCTGACATAACGAACTTGAATCTGGAGGTGGCGAGGTTGCCATTAACACCTAATGATATTCATAATAAAACGTTCACAAAAAGTTTTCGCGGCTATGACGAAGATGAAGTAAATGAGTTTTTAAGCCAAGTACGTAAAGATTACGAAATCGTGCTTCGCAAAAAGAACGAGCTTGAAGACAAAGTCAATGAGCTTGATGAAAGACTAAGTCATTTTGCAACAATCGAAGAAACATTAAACAAATCAATTCTTGTTGCACAGGAAGCAGCAGAAGACGTGAAACGCCATTCTGACAAAGAAGCAAAACTGATTATTCGTGAAGCAGAGAAAAATGCTGACCGCATTATCAACGAAGCGTTATCAAAATCAAGAAAGATTGCGATGGAAATCGAAGAGCTGAAGAAACAATCAAAAGTCTTTAGAACTCGTTTCCAAATGCTGATTGAAGCTCAGCTTGATCTGCTGAAAAATGATGATTGGGATCATTTGCTTGAATATGAAGTAGATGCTGTCTTTGACGAAAAAGAATAAGCGCATCATCTTGACATGACGTGCTCATGTTGCATATAATACCATCATAAATTAACAAGAGATAAACGTTTGAAAGGGACACTCGCAGCGGTTACATGCGTAATAAAGCGAATCAGGGATGGTGGAAGCCTGACATTACGAGACGCTGCAATGAGATCACCCCTTTAGTTCCTTTTCTGAAATGGACCAGTAAGAAAAGGCGTCTAATCACGTTACGATTTTAGAGTGGATAAGCGGCTGTTTTATAGCGCTTATCTAAAAGGGTGGTACCGCGAGACAAGCCTTCTCGTCCCTTATGGGATGAGAGGGCTTTTTTTATTGTTTTTTAATCAGAATTTGCATGTGGAGGAATGGGTATGAACTACAAAGACACCTTATTAATGCCGAAAACAGATTTCCCAATGAGAGGGAACTTGCCAAACAAAGAGCCTGAAATCCAAGAGAAGTGGGCAGAAAAAGACATCTATCAAATGGTCTTAGAGCGGACAAAGGGACGCCCGACCTTTATTTTGCATGATGGACCTCCATATGCGAATGGTGACATCCATATGGGACACGCACTTAATAAAATCCTAAAAGATTTTATTGTTCGTTTTAAATCAATGAATGGATTCCATGCACCGTATGTGCCGGGCTGGGATACACATGGCTTACCGATTGAAACAGCCCTTACGAAAAATAAAAAAGTCAAACGAAAAGAAATGTCTACAGCAGAATTCCGTAAACTATGTGAGGAGTATGCTTGGAAACAAATCGAAGGTCAGCGCAATCAGTTTAAACGTTTGGGCGTAAGAGCAGATTGGGACAATCCATATGTGACATTAAAGCCTGAATACGAAGCGCAGCAAATTCTTGTCTTTGGTGAAATGGCGAAAAGAGGCTATATTTACAAAGGTCTTAAACCTGTTAACTGGTCTCCTTCAAGTGAGTCAGCCCTTGCTGAAGCGGAAATTGAATATAAGGACAAACGCTCACCATCTATTTACGTATCATTTAAAGTGAAAGATGGCAAAGGTGTACTTGAAAACGGCGAACAGTTCATCATCTGGACGACAACACCTTGGACGCTTCCTGCAAACCTTGGCATTTGCGTTCATCCAAACCTAGAATACAGTGTGCTCCAAGTTGGTACGGAGCGATATGTTGTCGCATCTGAGCTCGCTGAACAAGTGGCAAAAACACTTGGCTTTGACGATTACGAAGTTGTTAAAACACTAAAAGGAAAAGAATTAGACACCATTGTTGCAGAGCACCCGATTTACGGCAGAGACTCTCTTGTGATGCTTGGCGATCACGTCACAACAGATGCAGGAACAGGCTGTGTTCACACAGCGCCAGGTCACGGGGAAGATGACTTTATTGTCGGTATGAAATACGGTCTTGAGGTGCTATGTCCAGTAGATGAAAAAGGTGTCATGACAGAAGAAGCACCTGGTTTTGAAGGACTATTCTACGAGGATGCCAATAAAGCCGTCACAGAGCAGCTTGAAGCAAAAGGCGCCCTGAAAAAGCTCGACTTTATCACGCACTCTTATCCACATGACTGGAGAACGAAAAAGCCAACGATTTATCGTGCGACAGCTCAGTGGTTTGCTTCGATTAAAGATTTCAGAGAAGCGCTATTAGACAATATTAAAGAAACGAAATGGGTTCCAGCTTGGGGCGAAACACGCCTATTCAACATGGTGCGTGACAGAGGTGACTGGTGCATTTCAAGACAGCGTGTATGGGGCGTTCCAATTCCGGTCTTCTATGCGGAAAATGGTGAGCCGATCATCACGGACGAAACAATTCAGCATGTATCTCAATTATTTAGAGAGCATGGCTCAAATATTTGGTTTGAAAAAGAAGCGAAAGAATTATTGCCTGAAGGCTTTACACATCCAGGCAGCCCGAACGGCGAATTTACAAAAGAGCAGGACATCATGGATGTATGGTTTGATTCCGGTTCTTCTCACCAAGCGGTTTTAGAAGAACGAGATGATCTTGTTCGTCCGGCAGACCTTTACCTTGAAGGCTCTGACCAATATCGCGGCTGGTTTAACTCATCTTTATCTACAGCAGTTGCAGTCACTGGAAAAGCACCATATAAAGGTGTTCTCAGCCATGGCTTCACGCTTGATAAAGAAGGCCGCAAAATGAGTAAATCATTAGGCAATACAATTGATCCGACGAAGGTTGCAAAGCAGCTCGGTGCGGAGATCCTTAGACTTTGGGTGTCTTCTGTTAACTATCAGGCCGATCATCCAGTGTCTGATGATATTTTAAAACAAGTAGCAGAAGTATATCGTAAAATCCGTAACACTTTCCGCTTCCTGCATGGTAACCTTTTTGACTTTGATCCAGCAGTCAATGCGGTGCCAGTTGAAGAGCTTCGTGAAGTGGATCAATATATCCTGATCAAATTAAATAAATTGATCAATAAAGTGAAAAAAGCATATGACGACTACGAATTTTCTGTTGTGTATCATGCCATTCACAATTTCTGTACGATTGAGTTAAGCTCATTCTATCTCGATTTTGCAAAAGATGTGGTGTACATTGAGCATGCGAATCATCCGGACCGCCGCAGCATGCAAACGGTCTTCTACGAAACATTAATGGCGTTAGTGAAGCTGACTGCACCAATTCTTCCGCACACAGCAGATGAATTATGGAGCCACTTAAGCTTTGTTGAAGAGCCAAGTGTTCAGTTAACGGATATGCCAGAAGGTGTAACTGTTCCTCAAGCGGAAGCGACGGAAACGAAGTTTGACCGCTTTATGGAAGTACGTGATGATGTGCTGAAAGCACTGGAAATTGCGCGTAATGAGAAAGTCATCGGACGTTCACTTGAAGCCAGTGTGACACTTTATGCGACAGATGAAGTGAAGCAGCTTCTTGCATCCATTAAAGAAGATGTGAAGCAGCTCTTCATCATCTCAGAATTAACGGTAGAAGATGAGCAGCTTGCAGACGCATCAGCGCCTCAATACACATCAGGACGTATTGTGGTTCAAAAAGCAGAAGGAGAACTGTGCGAACGTTCTCGCATTATTTCAAAGGATGTTGGTGCAAATCCGAAATACCCAACATTGTCGCTGAAAAATGCTGAAATCGTGGAGAAATATTACCAGAATTAACAGTGTGACATCACCAACTAGCGCCCCGTATATAGCGGGGCGCTTTCTATTTTGCGAAAATGACAGCGTTTAGAACGAAAGGAAAAATCTTATGGCTTTAAAGTAAGCAGGCGGGGCAACAATATGATTATCACGAGAGGGCAGGAGTTGAAACAGCGACATGAATGGCGATCTAGACACGATTTACATGGAACTCCTTCAAATGAAAGAAGAATTGCAATCTAAGCTGTTTGAATATGCATCATTTCGTTCACCCGCTGAACATGTCACGTTTAATCAAGCGAAAACCACAACGCTTCTTTATCATATAAAAGAAGAACTGCAAGATGTGTCGCTCGCTATTGCAAAAATTGAACAAGGAACCTATGGCATATGTGAGGCGACAGGTCAACCCATCCCGCTTGAACAAATGAGTATTCTTCCGACAGCCCGTACGACTGACGATTTTTTATATCATAAGCAATACGAGAAAAAAGCATTCACCCCTTATCCTCACGAATCAAACGATTCTCATTTTGAAGCCTTCCACATGTAGGGAGGTTTTTGTCTGTCAACTAAAGTTTCTTTACTCCTTCCTGTTTTCTTGATAAAATGCTTAAAGATCAAAGTATGAAGTTGGAGGAACGTGTGTGTTCTATTACATAATCGCATTCTTTATCATTTGTTTAGATCAATTAACAAAATGGCTCATTGTCAAGAATATGATGCTCGGAGATTCTATTCCAGTCATTGATGGGTTCTTTTATATCACGTCCCACCGAAATTCAGGAGCCGCATGGGGAATTCTCCAAGGGCAAATGTGGTTTTTCTATGTCATCACACTCGTTGTTATTGCAGGAATTATCTACTACTTGCAAAAGCATGGACAAAAGGACAAACTGCTTGGCGTTGCACTGGCTTTAATGCTTGGCGGAGCGATTGGAAACTTTATCGACCGTATTTTCCGTCAGGAAGTGGTGGATTTTGCTCATTTCGTATTTGGGGATTATCATTATCCAATCTTTAATATTGCAGATTCTTCTCTATGTGTAGGGGTAATTCTGCTCTTCATTCAAATGCTGTTAGATGGAAAGAAAAATAAGGAGTCAACTACATGAATCAAGTAAACATTGCCGTTTCAGAAGAACAAACGAGTGAACGGCTCGATAAATTTTTAAGCACAACAGAACCGGAATGGTCAAGAAGCCAAGTCCAGCAGTGGGTAAAGGACGGGCTGATCGAAGTAAACGGGAAACATGTCAAAGCGAATTACAAAGTGCAAGCTGGAGACCAAATCAAGGTGGAGATTCCAGATCCAGAAGCACTTAATGTAGAAGCAGAATCAATGGATCTTGATATTTATTATGAGGATGCAGATGTGCTAGTGGTGAATAAACCAAGAGGAATGGTCGTTCATCCAGCACCAGGTCATGTGTCAGGGACGCTTGTGAATGGACTTATGGCACATTGTAATGACCTATCAGGCATTAATGGCGTGATGAGACCTGGCATTGTCCACCGAATTGATAAAGATACGTCTGGGCTTTTAATGGTCGCTAAAAATGATTTGGCGCACGAGTCACTTGTGAATCAGTTAGTGGCTAAAACCGTCACTAGAAAATATACAGCTGTTGTCCACGGTATCATCCAGCACGACACAGGGACCATTGATGCACCAATTGGCAGAGACAAAAAAGACCGCCAAAGCATGACAGTCACAAAAGAAAACGCAAAACAGGCAGTCACTCACTTTGATGTCATTGAACGCTTTAAAGATTTCACGGTTGTTGAATGCCGTCTTGAAACAGGACGAACACACCAAATTCGTGTTCATATGAAATATATTGGCTATCCTCTTGCAGGAGACCCGAAGTATGGCCCAAGAAAAACCGTTGATTTCAATGGCCAGCTGCTGCATGCAGGTGTGTTAGGATTTGATCATCCTAGAACAGGAGAATACATGGAATTCACAGCACCAATTCCAGCTGATATGCGGGGCTTTATCGATTCATTAAGAAATAACGATTGACAGGCCGTTCTTTTTTTGAAATAATAAACGAAGAAATTGAGATTCTTTAAAACAGTCCAGAGAGGCTGAGAAGGATAACGGATCAATTTGTGCACGTGTATGCACAAATGAACGCCCCTCTCTGCCCTTTGCAGAAGGGGCTTTTTATTTGTCAAAAAGAGGTGTAAAAGATGGAACAAAAAGCAGTCATTCTTGATGAACAAGCGATTAGACGAGCGCTTACCCGTATCGCACATGAAATGATTGAGCGCAACAAAGGGATGAAGGATGTCATCCTTGCCGGGATCAAGACAAGAGGCATTCATCTTGCAAAGCGCCTTGCAGAGCGCATCGAGCAGATTGAAGGAAACCCAGTGATTGTGGGTGAACTTGATATTACGCTATACCGTGATGACCTGACAAAGAAGACAGACAATCAAGAACCGCTTGTCAAAGGTGCGGACATTCCAGCTGATATTAATGACAAAACATTGATTGTCGTGGATGATGTGCTGTTCACAGGGAGAACCGTCAGAGCGGCTATGGATGCGCTTGTAGATGTAGGCAGACCGTCTTCCATTCAGCTTGCTGTTCTCGTCGACCGGGGACACAGGGAGCTGCCGATTCGAGCGGATTATATCGGGAAAAACATCCCAACATCAAAAGCAGAGACCGTCATGGTTCAGCTCAATGAAGTAGATCAAAATGACCTTGTCGCTATATATGAAAAATAACCTTTTTAAATGCATTCCAGAGAGTTTGCAAAGAGGGCAATAACAGAGACACCGAGCACACGGCTAAAATGACGTGTACGGTTTTTCTAGGCCTCTTTGCGCATATTCGCAAAGAGGCTTTTTTAATGAAAAAGGACACATCTAGGAGGAAAATCATGAGTCAGCAAAAAGCCAATTTAGGCATTCGAGATATCCCAAAACCGTTCACATGGCTGTCACTAAGCTTGCAACATTTGTTTGCTATGTTTGGTGCAACCATTCTTGTACCAAAGATCATTGATATGAGTCCAGCCGTTGCGCTCATCTCAAGCGGAGTTGGAACCATTGTTTACTTAATTATCACAAGAGGACAAATACCAGCGTATCTTGGATCGTCCTTTGCTTTTATTGCCCCCATAGTGAATGTGAAAGCAACAGGCGGACCAGGAGCCGCAATGGTAGGTGCTTTCATGGCGGGTGTGGCTTATGCGCTCATTGCACTATTCATTAAATGGCTGGGCACAGGCTGGCTGATGAAGCTTCTGCCGCCGGTCGTCGTAGGACCAGTCATTATGGTCATCGGACTTGGATTAGCTGGAACAGCTGTCAACATGGCAATGTATGTAGACCCAAACGCAACCGAACATGTTTACAGTCTTAAGCATTTAATGGTCGCTGGTTTTACACTAGCTGTCACGATTATCAGCATGATCTTCCTCAGAGGATTCCTTAGCTTGATCCCAGTACTCATCGGCATTATCAGCGGCTACCTCTTTGCCTTAACACAAGGCATTGTGAACTTCCAGCCGGTCATTGACGCAAAATGGTTTGCTGTACCAGACTTCGTTGTCCCATTTGTCGACTATACACCTGCTGTGACCTTAAGCATACTCACAGTGATGGTGCCGGTTGCCTTTGTGACGATGTCTGAGCATATCGGCCACCAAGTGGTGCTAAGCAAAGTCGTGGGACAAGATTTTATTAAAAAACCGGGTCTTCACCGCTCCATTTTAGGAGACAGTGCAGCGACCATCTTCGCTTCACTTATTGGCGGACCTCCAACAACGACTTATGGGGAGAACATTGGCGTCCTTGCCATCACAAGAGTGTTCAGTATCTTCGTCATCGGCGGAGCAGCAGTGTTTGCGATCTGCTTCGGGTTTGTCGGGAAAATTTCAGCATTAATCAGTACAGTGCCGTCCGCGGTCATGGGAGGCGTTTCGTTCCTGCTCTTTGGAATCATTGCCTCAAGCGGCCTCAGAATTCTGATTGATCATAAAGTGAATTTTGAAGAAAAACGCAATCTCATTATCGCATCTGTCATCTTAGTCATCGGCATCGGCGGGGCATTCATTGAGGTGAAACAAATCAATCTTACGCTGTCTGGAATGGCACTCGCTGCCATTACCGGCGTTCTGTTAAACATGATTCTGCCGCATCAGAAGGCAGAAGAAGATGAGTCAAATGAATCGAATACAGAAAACCTTTTAAAAGAAGTCCAGTGAGGCTGACAAGGGTTCTAAATGGAGCAGAACGTGCGAAAGCGCCGCTGCTTCTTTTGGAGAACCCTAAGCTGCCGAGGCTTAGGGTTTTTTTGAACCTGAAAGTGATGAAAAACTAGAGGGGGAAGAAAAAATGAATGATCTATCGACAATGAGCAGCTTATCGAAGGAAGACATTTTAGAGCTGATTGAAGAAGCATCCGCACTGAAGAAGGGGAAACAGGAACATGGCTTAGCAGGTGAGTTTGTGGCGAACCTCTTCTTTGAACCAAGCACAAGAACACGCTTTAGCTTTGAAGTAGCGGAAAAGAAACTTGGCATGAATGTGCTAAATCTAGATGCGGCAAGTACTTCTGTTCAAAAGGGAGAGACGCTTTACGATACGGTGAAGACGCTGGAATCTATCGGTGTTAAGGCGTGTGTCATCCGGGACAGCACCGACGAATATTACAACGAGCTCATTGGGAAGGTAGGGATTCCGATCATCAATGCAGGAGATGGCTGCGGGCAGCATCCTACACAATCACTGCTGGATTTGATGACCATCTTCGAAGAGTTTGGCGGCTTCGAAGGTTTAACGGTTTCGATTCATGGCGATATCAAGCATAGCAGGGTGGCAAGATCGAATGCTGAAGTCCTCTCAAGGCTGGGAGCGACAGTACTCTTTTCAGGACCAGCCTCCTTCCGAGATGAACAAAACCCTCACGGCACGCATGTCGACGTGGAAGAAGCCATCAAACGCTCTGATGTGGTGATGCTGCTAAGAATCCAGCATGAAAGACACACAGAAAAAATGGGTAATGACAATTACTTGTCTACTTATGGATTAACAGTAGACAGAGCACGCAACATGAAAGAACGAGCCATTATTATGCATCCAGCACCAGTAAATAGAGGTGTTGAAATAGATGATTCATTAGTAGAGTCAAAACAGTCAAGGATTTTCAAACAAATGGAAAATGGTGTGTATATCCGAATGGCTGTGTTAAAAAGAGCTTTTCAAAAGAGCAGACTACATCAAAAAGGGAGAGATTCTGTCTATGTCATATCTCATTAAAAACGGTTTTATCTTATCGAGCACAGGGGAAAAAGTGCAGCAGGATATAAGGGTAGATGGAGAAGTGATTCAAGCAATTGGTCACTTAGAAAGAGAAGACGGAGAAGAGGTCATTGATGCAGCAGGTCTCTTTGTATCACCAGGTTTGATTGATCTTCATGTGCATTTAAGAGAGCCAGGCGGCGAGAAAAAGGAAACCATTGAAACAGGCTCTAAGGCAGCAGCAAGAGGCGGGTATACGACCATTGCAGCGATGCCGAATACACGGCCGGTTCCAGATACAAAAGAGCAAATGGAATGGCTCATGAACCGAATTGAAGAGACCTCATCTGTAAGAGTACTTCCATACGCCTCCATCACGACAAGACAAATTGGAGAAGAGCTGACGGATTTTGCAGCGTTAAAAGAAGCAGGTGCCTTTGCCTTTACAGATGACGGTGTTGGAATCCAAACAGCTGGCATGATGTACGAAGCGATGAAAAAGGCGGCGAGTCTTGATCGAGCGATTGTGGCGCACTGTGAAGATAATTCCCTCATTTATGGAGGATGCGTTCATGAAGGCGAATATTCAAAAGCAAATGGGTTAAACGGAATACCGTCAATTTGTGAATCGGTGCATATTGCAAGAGATGTTCTCTTAGCGGAAGCAGCGAATTGCCATTATCATGTCTGTCATATCAGTACGAAAGAATCAGTGCGAGTTGTGCGAGATGCAAAAAAAGCAGGCATTCGAGTGACGGCTGAGGTTTCACCGCATCACCTGCTTTTATGTGATGCAGACATCCCGGGTCTTGATACAAACTATAAAATGAATCCTCCGCTCAGAGGAGCAGAAGATCGCGAGGCACTCATCGAAGGGCTTTTAGATGGCACGATTGATTTCATCGCAACGGACCATGCGCCTCATACAGAAGAAGAAAAAAATGAAACCATGCAGCGAGCACCTTTTGGGATTGTAGGACTTGAAACAGCGTTCCCGCTTCTGTACACACGCTTTGTGAAAACAGGCGAATGGACATTAAAAGAACTCGTTGATTATATGACCATCAAACCAGCAGAAGCCTTTTCTCTTCCATACGGTAAGCTGGAAGAAGGTCAAACAGCTGATATCACACTCATTGATTTAAACAAAGAAATGGCAATTGATAAAAAAAGCTTCTTATCTAAAGGGCAAAATACACCGTTTGACAAATTGACTGTATCAGGATGGCCGGTCATGACACTTGCATCTGGGAAAGTCGTTTATCAAGAGGGGAGACTAGTAAAATGAAGAGACGCTTAGTGCTAGAAAACGGAACAGTATTCGAAGGAACAGGCTTTGGCAGCTTAGAATCGTCAGTGGGAGAAGTCGTCTTTAATACAGGGATGACAGGCTATCAAGAAATTTTGTCTGATCCATCGTACTGCGGACAAATTGTCACACTCACTTACCCTCTTATCGGCAACTATGGCATTAACCGTGATGATTTTGAATCGATCACACCGTTTGTGAAAGGGCTCATTGTAAAAGAACTTTGTGAAAAGCCCTCCAACTGGCGCTCTTCATATTCACTCGATGAGTATTTAAAAATGAAGCATATTCCGGGTCTTAGCGGAATTGATACACGCAAGCTGACAAGAATGATTCGAAGTGCAGGAACATTAAGAGGGGCTTTTGCAGGACCTGATGAACAAGTAGAAGACGTTGTGCGCCGCCTTCAAACCATGCAGCTGCCAACAGATCAAGTGAGTCAAGTATCTGTGAAAAATGCGTATCCAAGCCCAGGAAGAGGAAAAAGAATTGTGCTTGTCGATTTCGGTATGAAGCACGGTATTTTGCGAGAGCTCAATAAGCGTGACTGTGATGTCATTGTGGTGCCATACAATATTACGGCAGATGAAGTTTTACAGCTAAAACCAGACGGTATCATGCTTTCAAACGGACCTGGGGACCCAGTCGATGTACCAGAAGCGGTTGAAATGATTCAGCAGCTGATTGGGAAAGTACCACTCTTTGGTATCTGCCTCGGACACCAGTTATTCGCTCTTGCTTGCGGTGCAAGTACAGAAAAAATGAAATTTGGGCATAGAGGGTCCAATCACCCAGTCAAAGAACTAGCAACTGGCAAGGTGACCTTGACGTCTCAAAACCATGGCTATACGGTAAGTGCCATTAATGAAGACGTGCTAGAAGTCACACATATTGCGCTAAATGACAACACCATTGAAGGATTAAAACATAAAGAAGCACCGGCATTCACTGTCCAGTATCACCCAGAGGCATCACCGGGACCAGAAGATGCGAACTACTTATTTGACGAGTTCATGGAAATGATTCATACGATTGAGAAAGAAGGGGAAGAAGTATGCCAAAACGCGTAGACATCAAAAAGATTTTAGTCATTGGATCAGGTCCAATCATCATCGGTCAGGCAGCAGAGTTTGACTATGCAGGTACACAGGCTTGCTTAGCACTGAAAGAAGAAGGCTATGAAGTCGTTCTTGTGAACTCCAACCCTGCGACGATCATGACAGATACAGAAATGGCGGACAAGGTATACATCGAACCACTGACACCAGAATTTTTAACACGAATTATTCGAAAAGAACGGCCTGATGCGATTCTGCCGACACTTGGCGGTCAAACTGGACTGAACCTTGCTGTTGAATTATCAGATCTTGGCGTACTGGCTGAATGCGGCGTTGAAGTACTTGGAACAAAGCTCTCAGCTATTCAAAAAGCAGAGGACAGAGATTTATTCCGCAATCTGATGAATGAACTAAATGAACCTGTTCCAGAAAGTGAAATCATTCATAACCTTGATGAAGCGATGGCATTTACAAATCAAATCGGTTTCCCTGTCATTGTCAGACCGGCTTATACATTAGGCGGAACAGGCGGCGGAATTTGTACAAACGAGCAAGAACTAAAAGAAATCGTCGAGAATGGATTGAAGCTAAGCCCAGTCACACAATGCTTACTTGAAAAGAGTATTGCAGGCTTTAAAGAAATCGAATATGAGGTCATGCGTGATAGCGGTGACCATGCAATCGTTGTTTGTAACATGGAAAACTTTGATCCTGTCGGCATTCATACAGGTGACAGTATCGTTGTGGCGCCAAGCCAAACGTTAAGTGACCGTGAATATCAGCTGCTTCGCAATGTGTCACTCAAGCTGATCCGCGCACTTGGCATTGAAGGCGGCTGTAACGTTCAGCTGGCCATTGACCCAGACAGCTTTCAATACTATATCATCGAAGTAAACCCGCGTGTGAGCCGTTCTTCTGCGCTTGCATCTAAAGCGACAGGATATCCAATTGCCAAACTTGCAGCGAAAATTGCTGTCGGCCTAACGCTTGATGAAATGATGAACCCTGTCACAGGTAAAACATATGCAGCCTTTGAACCAGCACTAGACTATATCGTTTCAAAGATCCCGCGCTGGCCGTTCGATAAATTTGAATCTGCCAACAGACGTCTTGGGACGCAAATGAAAGCAACGGGTGAAGTGATGGCAATCGGCCGTACATTAGAAGAGTCTCTTTTAAAGGCTGTTCGTTCACTTGAAGCAGATGTGCATCACATTGAATTAAAAGATGAAGCGGACATAACAAATGAAGTGCTTGAAAAACGGATTATCAAAGCGGGAGATGAGCGTCTGTTTTATATCGCTGAGGCGCTTAGAAGAGGCTATACTGTTGAGCAAATTCATGCATTCTCAAAAATTGATTACTTCTTCCTTCATAAGCTGGAGGGCATCATCGCATTTGAAAAGACGCTAAAAGAAAACAAAGGTAATGTAGACGTGTTAAAAGAAGCAAAACACAAAGGTTTCTCAGATATCTATATTAGCCGAGAGTGGGACATGAACGAAGCGGATGTCTACAACCTAAGACAAGAAGCAGGCATCGTTCCTGTTTATAAAATGGTGGACACATGTGCGGCGGAGTTTGAATCAGAAACACCGTATTTCTACAGCACGTATGAAGATGAAAATGAATCAGAACGAATAGACAAAAAAAGCGTAATCGTCCTAGGCTCAGGTCCCATTCGAATTGGACAAGGGGTTGAATTTGATTATGCGACCGTTCATTCAGTGTGGGCGATCAAACAAGCAGGATATGAAGCCATTATTATTAACAACAACCCTGAAACGGTCTCAACGGACTTTAGTATTTCAGATAAGCTTTACTTTGAACCACTTACTGTAGAAGATGTGATGCATATCATCGACCTTGAACAACCAGAAGGTGTCGTCGTTCAGTTCGGCGGACAAACAGCGATTAACTTAGCAGATGAACTATCAAATAGAGGGGTTAAAATTCTTGGCACTTCTCTTGAAGACCTTGACCGCGCGGAAAACCGTGACAAATTTGAACAAACATTAGAAACGCTCGGCGTACCTCAGCCAAAAGGAAAAACGGCTACGTCTGTGCCGGAAGCAGTAGCCATTGCGAATCTAATCGGCTACCCAGTCCTTGTCCGTCCTTCCTATGTATTAGGCGGTCGTGCGATGGAAATTGTGTATCAAGAAGCCGAGCTTCTTCACTATATGGAGAATGCGGTGAAAGTCAATCCGCAGCATCCAGTGCTCATTGACAAGTATTTGACAGGAAAAGAAATTGAAGTAGATGCAGTATCTGACGGAGAAACGGTTGTGATCCCGGGCATCATGGAACACATTGAAAGAGCCGGTGTTCACTCTGGTGACTCAATTGCGGTCTATCCGCCGCAAACATTGTCTGAGGACATTAAAGCGAAAATCGCAGAATACACGATTAAACTCGCAAAAGGACTCAACATTATTGGGCTGCTTAACATTCAGTTTGTCCTATCAAAAGGAGAAGTGTATGTACTTGAAGTGAACCCGCGTTCAAGCCGGACTGTCCCATTTTTAAGTAAAATTACGGGCATTCCAATGGCAAACTTAGCAACAAAGGTCATTTTAGGGGAGAAGCTCAAAAACTATGGCTACCAAGAAGGCCTTCATGTGGAGCAAGAAGGCGTATACGTCAAAGTTCCCGTCTTCTCTTTTGCAAAACTAAGAAGAGTAGACATTACACTTGGACCTGAAATGAAATCAACAGGTGAAGTCATGGGGAAAGATGTCACAATCGAAAAAGCCCTCTACAAAGGATTGATTGCATCAGGCATTCAAATCCCAAAAGACGGAACAGTTCTCCTCACAGTGGCTGATAAAGATAAAGAAGAAGGGCTTGAGATTGCAAGAAGATTCCATTCCATCGGCTATCATATTTTAGCTACAGAAGGAACGGCGAATTACTTAAAACAAGCCTCCATTCCATCAAGTGTTGTCGGCAAAATAGGAGAAGAAGGAAAGAACCTGCTCGATGTCATTCGAAATGGTGAAGCCCAATTTGTCATCAACACCTTAACAAAAGGAAAACAGCCGGCAAGAGACGGCTTTAGAATCAGACGTGAATCTGTTGAAAATGGTGTCGCTTGCTTAACGTCATTAGATACAGCGGAAGCGATTTTAAGAGTGCTAGAGAGCATGACATTTAGAGCAGACGAAATGCCAGAAGTGAAAACGAATGCTGAGGTGACAGTAACGATATGAAAAAAGCATACTTGATGGTCGTCTCGAATCGAGAGATCGCTGATCATATTTACGAAATGACATTAAAGGGTGACCTTGTCGAATCCTTTCAAACAGCTGGACAATTTCTTCATATAAAGGTCAGCGAATCCATGACACCGCTTTTGAGAAGACCGATCAGTATTGCCAACATTCATGCCGGCAAGCAAGAAGCAACCATCATTTACCGCGCAGAGGGCGAGGGCACAAAGCTCCTTTCCCAAAAGCGGACGGGAGAATCAGTCGATGTGTTAGGACCGCTTGGGAACGGGTATGACCCCTCAGTCGTAAAGCCTGGGCAGACGGCATTACTAGTGGGCGGAGGAATAGGTGTGCCGCCGCTGTATGAACTGTCTAAGCGGTTAACGAAAAAAGGCGTCATCGTAAAACATGTTCTCGGTTTTCAATCGAAAAAGGATGTATTTTATGAGGAGAAATTTCAAGCACTTGGAGATACGTTTATCGCAACCGTTGATGGAACATATGGCTCGAAAGGGTTTGTGACAAATGTCATTGAAGAGAATGAGTTGAACTTTGATGTCTTGCTTTCCTGCGGCCCGACACCTATGTTAAAAGCATTAAAAGACTCTTATCCCGATAAGCCTGTCTATATTTCAATGGAAGAACGAATGGGCTGCGGAATCGGTGCATGCTTTGCTTGTGTCTGTCATACCGATCAGCACGAGAAACCGTACGTTAAAGTTTGTCTGGATGGACCTGTTTTTAAAGCGGAGGAGGTGGCGCTATCATGCTAAACATCGAATTACCCGGCTTATCTTTAAAAAATCCAATCATTCCTGCATCAGGCTGTTTTGGATTTGGAAAAGAATTCGCATCATTATATGACCTTTCCTTGCTGGGCGGCATCATGATTAAAGCCACGACCCTTGAACCGAGATTTGGCAACCCAACACCGAGGGTGGCCGAAACTGGAGCCGGTATGCTGAATGCGATTGGCTTACAAAATCCAGGTCTAAAAGGCGTGCTTGAACATGAATTACCTTGGCTTGAGCAGTTTGATACACCCATTATTGCGAATGTTGCAGGTTCACAGGTTGATGATTATGTCGAAGTGGCCAAACACATCAGTCAAGCAAGGAATGTCCATGCCCTCGAACTGAATATCTCCTGTCCAAATGTCAAAACAGGAGGGATCGCTTTTGGTACGGACCCAAAGATGGCCGCGTCATTGACAAAGGCAGTCAAGGAAGTCTCTTCTGTTCCTGTCTATGTGAAACTGTCACCTAATGTGGCCAATATCACTGAGATTGCTAAAGCGATTGAATCGGCTGGAGCAGATGGGCTCACCATGATTAATACCTTGATTGGTATGCGTCTAGATTTAAAAACAGGCAAACCCATTCTTGCCAATCAAACAGGTGGATTGTCAGGCCCTGCAATAAAGCCTGTCGCCGTTCGAATGGTGCATGAGGTCAGTCAGGCAGTCTCTATTCCCATTATTGGGATGGGCGGGGTGCAAAGCGCTGAAGATGTACTTGAGTTTCTATTAGCAGGAGCAAGTGCAGTCGCTGTTGGGACAGCCAATTTTGTGAACCCATTTATTTGCCCGGAAATCATTGAGGAGCTGCCGAATGTGCTGACGGCATATGGGTATTCATCTGTAGAGGAATGTATCGGAAGGAGCTGGAAACATGAAGCACTTGCCCATCATCGCACTTGATTTTCCATCAGGGCAGGAGGCGCACGCCTTTTTAGATCTGTTTGAAGGGACACCTTTATTCGTCAAGGTCGGTATGGAGCTATTTTACCAAGAAGGTCCTGCCATCCTTGACGCACTGAAAGAAAAAAATTGCCGTATTTTCCTTGATCTGAAGCTTCATGACATTCCAACAACCGTACAAAAAGCAATGAACCGGCTTGCTGCACTTGGTGTAGATTTGGTCAATGTGCATGCAGCTGGCGGGAAAAGAATGATGCAGGCTGCGATAGAGGGGCTTGAAAGCGGAACCCCTGCCGGGCAAAATCGTCCAAGCATTATTGCTGTGACTCAGCTTACAAGTACGTCAGAAGAAATGATGAAAAAAGAATTACTGATTGATCGTCCATTACAAGAAGCTGTGCTTCATTACGGACAATTGGCATATGAAAGTGGACTTGACGGTGTTGTATGTTCTGTTCATGAATCAAAAGTAATTCATGAGCAAATCTCACCTTCCTTTCTCACTGTGACACCAGGAATTCGTTTACCAAATGATCAAACCGATGACCAAAAGCGTGTGGCGACACCTGCCTTTGCAAAAGAGCAAGGTGTTTCACAAATCGTTGTTGGGAGATCCATCACGAAAGCCGTAAACCCAGTGGACGCCTATCAACAAATTTTGAAAGAGTGGGAGTGACTGCCGTATGAAAATGAAAATCGCTAAACATCTATTACAAATCAAAGCTGTCTCTTTAAAACCAGACGAACCATTTACATGGGCGAGCGGCATCAAATCGCCAATTTACTGCGACAACCGTCTGACCTTGTCGTATCCAGAAGTCAGAAATGACATTGCGGAAGGTTTAAAAGATTTGATTCTCTCTCATTTCGAGGGTGCTGAAGTCATCGCAGGTACTGCAACAGCAGGTATTCCGCATGCGGCATTAGCGGCAGACCGTTTGAATGTGCCGATGTGTTATGTGAGAAGTAAGCCAAAAGCGCACGGAAAAGGAAATCAAATTGAAGGAGCCGTATCGCCTGGTCAAAAGGTGGTCGTTGTAGAAGACCTCATCTCAACCGGGGGCAGCGTTCTTGACGTGGTTGCCGCTCTAGAAGAAGAAGGCTGTGACGTACTTG
The DNA here is from genome assembly GCF_001857925.1 of Bacillus xiamenensis. Lineage (NCBI taxonomy): Bacteria > Bacillati > Bacillota > Bacilli > Caryophanales > Bacillaceae > Bacillus > Bacillus xiamenensis. The sequence continues at coordinate 167,792 of NZ_CP017786.1, read as the reverse complement.
GGGTTGTGGCTATCTTCACATACGGCCTGCCAAAAGCAGCAGCAGCTTTTCAAGAGAAAAACATTCCATATGTCACACTCACAGACTATGACACACTGACTGAAGCGGCACTTGAGCTAAAAGCGATTGATCCTTCTTCTATGAATAAACTAAAACGATGGAGAGAAGATCCTTCGTCTGAATCTTGGATGGAAGAAACGGTCTAAAAGCTGTGCAGCAAAGCACAGCTTTTCTTTTGGTTAAAAATAGTAAAATAGACTCAAATTTAAATAAAAACTAATCCTATCAATAAAGTCGGGTTGACTTTTGTTTGAATTGTGTTAATATTTAATACAAATTAAAATTCTTATCCAGAGAGGTGGAGGGACTGGCCCGATGAAGCCCAGCAACCTGCGATTCGCAAGGTGCTACTTCCTGCAAAATGATTCTATTTTGAAAGATAAGGAAATCGCGAACTTCCTCATCTTTCTTTCGGACTGAAAGAAAGTTTTTTTATTTTAACGGTGAGGAGGAAGAGGAGATGGAATTGAAACAAAATCAGGATGAGGACTTAGTGAAGCACATGAAAGAACTGATTGGGGATATGAAATTTGGTTCGATTACGTTGATTGTTCAGGACGGTCAAGTGATTCAAGTGGAAAAAAATGAAAAAATCAGATTGAAGTAATGCGGAGAACAGTAATAGGAGCAGTACTCCGAAAGGGGAGAAATAATGTTAACTTATGAAAATTGGCAAGAGCCGTCCATTACATTTCAAGAGGACGATTTGTATAAAGGAGCCCTATCTGTGCTGAAATGGGCGTACGGCCACTATGGTGATCAGCTCGTTTATGCATGTAGTTTTGGCATTGAGGGTATTGTCCTAATTGATCTGATTGCAAAAGTAAAAAAGGATGCGAGAATTGTCTTTTTAGATACAGGTCTGCATTTCAAAGAAACATACGACACCATTGATGCAGTCAAGGAAAGATATCCTGGTTTAGACATCGTGCTGAAAACCCCTGAGCTGACAGTGGAACAGCAAAACGAGCAGCATGGTGATAAATTATGGGAAACGAATCCTCAAAGCTGCTGCCATATGCGGAAGGTCATTCCTTTGCAAGAGGCACTATCTGGCTATCCGGCATGGCTTTCTGGCTTAAGAAGAGAGCAATCACCAAAACGAGCAGGGACGAACTTCTTAAATAAAGATGAGAAATTTAAATCAGTAAAAGTATGTCCGCTCATCCACTGGACGTGGAAGGACATTTGGAGATATACGTCTAGAGAAGAACTTACTTATAATCCGCTGCACGACCAGGGATATCCGAGCATCGGATGTGCTCCGTGTACACAGCCAGCATTTACAGCAGATGACCTGCGTTCTGGTAGATGGTCAGGGACAGCAAAGACCGAGTGCGGATTACATGAGTAAGGGAGCATAATGTATGGAAATCGCCGCAATTTTATTTAGTTTATTCTTTGCTTTAAACATTGGCGCAAGCGGAGCAGCCGCTTCGATGGGTATCGCATATGGATCAGGTGCCATTAAAAAGCCAATTTATGCACTCAGCGTTTGTGCAGTAGGGATATTAGCAGGCTCAGTGATTGGCGGCGGAGAGGTCGTCAAAACGATCAGCTCTGGGATTATGCCGGAATCTGTCATCACACTTGAAATTGTGTGTATCATTATTGGCTCTGCCGCATTATCACTTTTCATCGCGAATCTCATGGCCATTCCATTATCAACAAGTGAAGTCACAGTAGGTGCTGTGGTCGGTGTGGCCGTCGCGTATAAAGTGCTGTATGTGAAATCTATTTTAGTGATTGTCGCCTTTTGGATTATCATCCCGCTTGTCGCCTTTGTTTTTACCTTTGTCGTTGTCAAAATCATCAGATTGTTCCCTAAACGGACATTATCAAAAAAGGGAACATTGATTTTATCTGTGCTTCTCATTATCAGCGGATTTCTAGAGGCGTTTTCAGCAGGGATGAACAATGTCGCTAATGCCGTCGGTCCCCTTGTCGCCTCAGGTGTTTTGACAGTTGGGCAAGGAACCCTTTACGGAGGAATCTTTGTTGCATTTGGTGCGCTTTTGCTAGGCAGAAGGGTCCTTGAAACAAACGGCAAGAAAATTACCCGCTATCAAACGGGAGAAGGAATTCTATTATCGAGTACCGGCGCAGGACTTGTGATCGTCAGCTCTATTTTTGGGCTACCCGTTCCACTTACCCAAATCACCTCCTCGTCTATTATCGGGCTTGGTATGGCAAAGGGCGGACCGAACATTTTTCATAAACATGTCGTGAAAAAAATGCTGAAAGTCTGGGTTGTGTCACCTTTCTTATCACTCAGTCTCTCGTATTTGCTCGTGAGCCTTTTCTTAAAAGGAGACTATTACTCTATCTTTATCATGATGAGTGTACTGCTTGCCTCACTTGGTGCACTGAGTCTAATGAAAGCAGTCAAAAATGAGAGCAGCTCGATTCATGAACAGGGCGGCGGGATTTAAACACAAATCCGACTATTATGATCTACTAAATATGAACATTGAGAGGAAGATGAACAAATGAGTTTAACACCACATGGTGGCGTATTAATTAATCGAGTAAATGAAGAATTTGATCTAAGCACAGCTGCGAAGGAAATTGAACTGGATGCTATCTCTTTTGCAGACCTTGAACTCATTGCAATTGGCGGGTATAGTCCAATTGAAGGGTTTTTAACAAGAACTGATTATGAAGCGGTTGTCAGCAGTATGCGGCTAGCAAGTGGTGTCGTTTGGTCTCTTCCGATTACGCTGCCAGTCACTAAGGAAAAGGCAGCGGAGATTCGTCAAGGTGATATTGTACGTCTATCGTACAATGGAACGGTATACGGGGTCATTGAAGTGGAAGACAAATACACACCGGATAAGGAAAAAGAAGCAGTGAATGTGTATAAAACAGATGACCTTCATCACCCGGGTGTGAAAAAATTATTTGAACGCGGTGACACGTATATTGGTGGTAAAATTACACTGACGAAACGCAGTGAAAAACCATTCCCGCAATTTACGTATGAGCCAGAAGAAACAAGAAGACATTTTAAAGAAAACGGCTGGAAAACCATTGTTGGCTTCCAAACGAGAAACCCGGTCCATCGCGCCCATGAATATATTCAAAAGACAGCACTGGAAACAGTGGATGGTTTATTTTTAAATCCGCTTGTTGGTGAAACAAAATCGGATGATATCCCAGCAGATGTAAGAATGAAAAGCTATCAAGTGTTACTCAACGGTTATTATCCAAAAGACCGCGTCTTTTTAGGTGTTTTCCCTGCTGCAATGCGTTATGCTGGACCAAAGGAAGCGATTTTTCATGCGCTTGTGCGTAAAAATTATGGCTGCACACATTTTATTGTCGGCAGAGATCATGCGGGTGTTGGTGATTATTACGGCACATATGAGGCGCAGGAACTATTTGAGCAATTCACAAGCGAAGAGATTGGTATTACACCATTAAAATTTGAACACAGCTTCTACTGCAATACATGTGAAGCAATGGCCACACCAAAAACGTGCCCGCACGATAAAAGCGAGCATGTCATCCTTTCAGGTACAAAGGTTCGAACAATGCTGAGAAACGGTGAATTACCACCGAGCACGTTCAGCCGAAAAGAAGTCATTGAAACATTAATCGAAGGATTAAAAACGACGGTATCTTAAAGGAGGGTATGACATGAGTAACGAACATATTGTATGGCATGATTCATCTATTACAAAAAAAGAATATCAACAGAAAAACAATCATAAAAGCGGCATTATCTGGCTCACCGGCCTAAGTGGTTCAGGCAAATCGACGATCGCTAATGCAGCGGCTAGAGAGTTGTTTGAACAAGGCTACCAAGTCACCGTTCTTGATGGTGATAATGTACGACATGGACTCAATAAAGATTTAGGCTTTTCCGATGACGACAGAAAAGAGAACATTCGGCGCATCGGTGAAGTGGCGAAATTATTTGTTGAGCAAGGGACGATTGTGATCACTGCTTTTATTTCACCCTTTCAAGAAGATCGCCAAATTGTTAGACAGTTAGTCGAAGATGGAGAATTCCACGAAGTGTTTGTGAAATGTGATCTAAACGTGTGTGAAGAGCGTGATCCAAAGGGGTTATATAAAAAAGCAAGAAACGGTGAAATTCCATTTTTCACTGGAATTGATTCACCGTACGAAGAGCCGGCTGCACCTGAGCTTGTCCTAGATACAGGTGAATTGTCACGCGAGGAGTCCAAACAGCGACTGGTTGATTATGTAAAGAGAACGACGAAATAATCGCCTGATGGCAGGGGGAGAAAAGCACGATGGGGAAAGTATACATTGTAGGTGCCGGACCGGGTGACCCAGATTTAATTACATTAAAGGCCCATAAGGCAATACAGCAGGCAGATGTCATTTTATATGATCGTCTTGTCAATCAAGAGATTCTTGCCCATGCCAAACCGGAGGCGGAATTGATCTATTGCGGCAAGCTGCCAAATCATCATACGATGAGGCAGGAAGCCATCAATGAAGCGCTTGTTGCTCATGCAAAGGAAGGGAACGTTGTCGTTCGTCTGAAAGGCGGCGATCCCTTTGTATTTGGCCGCGGCGGTGAAGAAATCGAGTGTTTAGCTGAGCATGGTATTCTGTATGAAGTCGTCCCAGGGATTACCTCTGGTATTGCAGCAGCAGCTTATGCAGGCATTCCTGTGACGCACCGAGAATTCAGCTCAAATGTAGCCTTTGTGACAGGTCATTATCAAAAGGATGAACACTTTGAAGAAAAGTGGGAAGCACTGGCAACGGGGATTGATACCCTTGTGATATACATGGGCGTCAAAAACGTGGCAAAAGTGCAGCGGCTTCTACTAAAAAATGGACGAGATCCTGAAACACCAGCTGCGTTCATTCACTGGGGAACAACGACAAGGCAAAAGACGACTTGCTGCACAGTGGCGACCCTGTCTGAAACGGTTGAAAAAGAAGGAATCGAGCATCCAAGTTTAATCGTGGTAGGAGATGTCGTTCATTTTCATCAAAAGCTAAACTGGTTTGAACCCGCACTGATCGAGAAATAAATGAAACAGGGAAAAGACACGCTGATGCATCGTGTCTTTTCGTCTGATGAAAGCAGGATGAGAAGGAGGAGCTAAATGAAACAAGCTGTACTTTATGTGGGACATGGAAGCAGAGTCAAAGAAGCACAAGATAAAGCCATCTCTTTTATGAAAAGCTGCATGCCATTAGTGAAAGCAGATATTCAAGAAATATGTTTTTTAGAGTTAACAGACCCGTCTATAGAAGAAGGATTTGAGAGCTGTGTGCAAAAAGGAGCAACTCACATTGCAATTGTCCCGCTTCTCCTTTTAACCGCCATGCATGCCAAATCAGATATCCCAGAAGAGATTGAGAAAGTGCAAAAACGTTTCCCGCAAGTGAAGGTGACATACGGAAGACCTATTGGGGTAAACAAAGAAGTAACAAAAGCCGTTGTTGCAAGGATTGAAGAAGCAGGGTATGAAGGCGAGAAAGCTCGAATCGTTTTGATTGGCCGCGGAAGCTCGGACCCAGATGTAAAACGAGATGTATTTGGCATTGCGGACGATGTCCGGACGCTGCTGCCCCGTGCAGAGGTTCTCCCATGTTTTATTACGGCATGTGGACCAAATTATCGTGACGTCTTAGCGCAGTTATCAGAAGATGACAATACGCCAGTTTATATCGTTCCTTATCTATTATTCACTGGAATTTTAATGAAAGAGATTGAAAGTGAAGCAGATCAGGCGAGAGAGCGGCTTCGTGATGTTCGTGTCTGCCGGTATATTGGATTTCATCCGCATGTGAAATCAGCTTATATTGAACGTGTGCAAGAAACCATCTTAAACAAAGAGGGTGCGTTTCGTTTTCAAGGAGAAAGCCATGCTTCCCATTCATCTTGATCTAACCAATAAACAAGTGGTTATCGCCGGCGGCGGGCTGGTAGCGGCAAGAAGGGCGAGTGCGTTATGCATGGAGCCTTGCCGCATAACCATTGTGAGTCCTGACATTTGTGATGAAATGGCCAAACTCATTGAAACAAATGGGCTGAATTGGGAGAAAAAGAAAGTGGGCGCGGAAGATCTAAAGGATGCATTTCTCATTGTCGCTGCCACAAACGATCCTTTAGTGAACGAATGGATAACGCAAACAGCAACGCCTCATCAGCTTGTCAACTGCGTGAGCCAGTCAGAGTTTGGCAATGTGATCGTGCCGAAGGTTGTGAGGGCGGGAAAAGTGACGATTTCAGTATCTACGAGCGGTGCAAGCCCGTCTCGAACAAAGGAGCTGGCTGCGGCGATTGAGACTTTGCTCGAACAAGAAGACATAGACGCACTTGATGCCCTCTATATAGAAAGAAAAAAACAACAAAGAAATAGCCGATAAAATCTCATCCAAAGATTTTATCGGCTATTTTTATTTTCGCAGCTTTAAGACAACATCTTCATCAGGTGTGACAAATAAGGTTTGCTGATGATCATACGTGACAAAGCCTGGTTTTGCTCCGTTTGGTTTTTTCACATGCCGAATTTTCGTATAGTCGACAGGGACGGAGCTTGATTCTTTTGCTTTAGAGAAGTAGGCAGCAATTTGTGCCGCTTCTAGCAAGGTTTGTTCATCAGGCGCTTGGTGGCGGATGACGACATGTGATCCAGGGATATCCTTTGTGTGCAGCCAAATGTCATCACGAGCTGCCGCCTTTGTGGTCAAATACTCGTTTTGTTTGTTGTTTTTTCCAACTAAAATTGAAATGCCTTGAGAAGATTCATACGTTTCCAGCTGAATGGCTGACGGTTTTTTCTTTTTGGCATGACGCTTTTGTTTGGCACGCAAATATTTTCCTTCAACAAGCTCTTCTCTTATTTCCTCTAAATCTTTTGGTGAGGCAGAGGTCAGCTGCTGGATCAGCTCTTCAAAATAAGCAATTTCTTCATATGTCCGCTCAATTTGTTCTTTTACAGCCTCTACGGCATTTTTTGCCTTTTGATATTTTGTAAAATACGCCTGTGCATTTTCAGAAGGGGTCTTATTTGTTTTGAGCGGAATCGTCATCTCTGCGCCTTCTTCATCGTAATAATTGATGACTGTCGCTTCTTTATCCCCTTTTTTTATCGCATATAAATTGGCCGTAAGCAATTCGCCATAGAGCTGGTACTTATGCGCGTTTTGAGATTCTTCTAGGGTTCTTTTTAGTTTTTTTAGCTTGTTTTCATTTTTCTTCTTTTCATTCACAACAAACCGTTCAAGGTCAGATGCCTGCTGTTTGACTCTGTCTCTTTCAGCTTTTCCGAAATAAAAACGGTCAAGCAGCTGGCTGAGAGAATCAAACGTCTTCATGTCACCATTGACATGCTGAAGTTCTAATAAATAAAAATACTCTTTCCCATCTTTTCTTGTCAGCTGCGGGGTAAAGGAATGCGACTGAATGAGCTGAAACATCTCGAGCAATGTACTTGGAATCGTTTCCTGATTGGCAAGACCGGCTCTATGGACAGCTTCCTTTGCAAACAGGGGAGAAACCCCAGAGAACGTATCGACAATTTGATTGGCGATTTTCCCTTCTTGAAAACGTAAATGCTTTAAAATATCTTCCTTTGTCACGTCAAAAGGATTCAGCTTTTGCTGAGCAGGGGGCAGAAGATATTCATGTCCTGGCAGTACCGTTCGATAGCTGTTCACAGATGGAGAAAGGTGTTTCAGTCCGTCAATGATCTGCTCCGTTCCGTCTTCCACGAGAATCAAGTTGCTGTGCCGGCCCATAATTTCAATATAAAGCTTACGGGTCTGTTCATCGCCAATTTCATTTCGGCTTCGCACGTGCAGCACGATGACGCGATCTAATCCAATTTGTTCAAACCGTTCAATGAATCCTCCTTCAAGATGCTTCCTGAGGAGCATACAAAACATTGGAGGTTCGCTTGGATTATCATCATGATGCTCTGTGAGCTGCACTCTTGCATAGCTCGGATGAGCGGATAAAAGAAGCTTATGATTCTTCCCGTTTGCCCGGATATGAAAAATCAGCTCGTGTTTATATGGCTGATGTATTTTCGAAATTCTTCCGCCAGTTAATGTTTCTTGCAATTCATTTGTCATACCGTATGTAAAAATGCCGTCAAATGACATGTTGGATACACCCTCTTCTTTCACACAAATCTACTGAAAGAACCTTACGTATTCTCGTTCTTTAGGCAGTCTTATTATTATAGCATGATTTAGGACGAGTCTGAATAAACTGGCTTATAGAACACGGCATATGAGAGAGAACAAAAGAGGAGTGGACGAGGTCAAATGAATTGGCATGAACTGAACCAAACCGATTTATTAAAAACAATGAATACATCGATAGGTGACGGACTGTCAGAAAAAGATGTGCAAAAGCGGCTTGAAAAGCACGGACCAAATGAATTGCAGGAAGGGAAAAAGGCGTCGGCTTTCGTCCTCTTTTTAGCGCAATTTAAAGACTTTATGGTGTTAATCTTACTTGCGGCAACGATCATTTCTGCCTTTTTAGGTGAATACGTTGATGCATGCGCGATTGTGGCGATTGTCTTTATTAACGGTGTGCTCGGCTTTTATCAGGAACGGCGGGCGGAAAAATCCCTTCAAGCGCTAAAGGAATTATCAACTCCGCATGTGTATGCAAGGAGAAACAATGAGTGGGTCAAGATTCCGTCAAAACACCTCGTACCAGGAGATATTTTGAAGTTTTCAAGCGGGGACCGAATTGGGGCAGATATCAGATTGCTCGAAACAAAGAGTTTAGAGATCGAAGAATCTGCCCTCACAGGAGAGTCCATCCCAGCGGTCAAACATGCGAGTCCACTTTCACGAGATCATGTCTCGCTTGGAGATTTGACGAACATGGCCTTTATGGGGACGCTTGTCACGAGAGGAAGCGGTGTAGGTGTTGTCATCGGTACAGGAATGAATACGGCTATGGGACAAATTGCTGGTATGCTGGATTCAGCAGGCAATATGGAAACACCGCTGCAAAGACGTCTTGAACAGCTTGGGAAAATTCTGATTGTTGCTGCTTTATTTTTAACTGTGCTTGTTGTTGTGCTTGGTGTGGTGCAAGGTCATGATTTGTATCATATGTTCCTAGCGGGTGTATCTCTCGCTGTTGCTGCGATTCCAGAAGGACTGCCGGCGATTGTAACCGTCGCACTTTCCCTCGGCGTGCAGCGGATGATGAAACAGAAATCAATTGTCAGAAAGCTCCCGGCTGTGGAAACACTCGGCTGCGCCTCCATTATTTGCTCTGACAAGACAGGAACAATGACACAAAATAAAATGACCGTGACACATGTGTGGACAGAGGGGAAAACATGGCATATTTCTGGCACAGGGTACGAGCCGTCAGGTGATTTCACCTTAAACGGAGAGCTTGTCCATGTGGATAAACATCCGGCCCTGCAAAAGGTGTTATTATACGGAGCACTTTGTAATACATCGACTATCGTTGAAAAAGATGGAGAGATGAGGCTTGACGGCGATCCAACAGAAGGAGCTCTTCTCACCGCAGCGCGTAAAGCGGGTTTTACGGAGCAATTCATAGAAGCGGGATTTCATGTAGTGGAGGAGTTTCCTTTTGACTCTGAAAGAAAAATGATGTCAGTCGTTGTAGAAACGAATCAGAAAGAGCGGTATGTGATTGCCAAGGGTGCACCAGATGTGCTGATGAACCGTTCAAGTCATATGATGCACGGCGGACGCACCGCCTCATTTTCAAAGGCCCATCGACAAGAAACGGAAGCTGCGATTAAAGGGTTAGCAAGACAAGCGCTTAGAACCATTGCGATTGCATATAAAAAAGTAAGTCTCACAGAAAAAATCACATCTGTTCAGCAGGCAGAAACCGGTCTGACATTTATCGGCCTAGAGGGCATGATTGATCCACCTCGTCCTGAAGTCAGACGAGCAATTAAAGAGTGCCGAGATGCTGGCATTAAAACGGTGATGATTACAGGCGATCACGTAGAAACAGCTAAAGCGATCGCTAAGGATTTAAGCCTTTTACCAAAGCAAGGAAAGGTACTTGATGGGAAAGCATTGGACCAGCTTAGCGACAAAGAGCTTGAGCAAACGGCTGAAAATGTGTATGTGTTTGCACGGGTATCTCCAGAGCATAAGCTAAGAATTGTAAAGGCTTATCAAAAAAATGGTCATATTGTGGCGATGACAGGTGATGGGGTCAATGATGCGCCAGCAATTAAACAAGCAGATATCGGCATATCAATGGGGATTACCGGGACAGATGTAGCCAAAGAAGCTTCTTCTCTTATTTTACTTGATGACAACTTTGCGACCATCAAATCCGCCATTAAAGAGGGCCGGAATATTTATGAAAACATTCGCAAATTTGTCCGCTATTTGCTGGCATCAAATGTTGGAGAAATTTTGGTCATGCTGTTTGCAATGCTCTTAGCGCTTCCACTGCCTCTTGTTCCCATTCAAATATTATGGGTAAACCTTGTAACAGACGGTCTCCCGGCTATGGCTCTTGGAATGGATAAGCCTGAAGGCGATGTGATGAAGAGAAAGCCGCGGAACATGAAAGAGGGCATTTTTGCAAGAGGGCTTGGCTGGAAGGTCATATCAAGAGGATTTCTTATCGGGCTTGCCACCTTGTTAGCCTTTATGTTTGTGTATCACCGCGATCTGAACAATCTTCAATATGCGCAAACGGTTGCTTTCAGCACACTCGTTTTGGCGCAACTTATTCATGTGTTTGACTGCCGCAGTGAACGATCAATTTTCGAACGTAACCCATTTGGGAATGTATACTTGATCGGTGCTGTTTTGTCCTCACTGCTGCTGATGCTTGTCGTCATTTATTACCCGCCGCTTCAGCCAATTTTCAAAACGGTGGCGATTGCACCAATTGATTGGCTGCTGATCATCGGCATGTCCGCACTGCCAACTTTTTTACTGGCAGGATCACTTTTGACAAGAAAAAAATAATTCGTTATGGTATAATTTTGAGGTAATAGTGTCTGCTATTACCTTTTTCATTTTATTAATATGAAAGAATTGGGTGTTTTAACATGATACGCAGTATGACGGGATTCGGCCAAGCGAGTAAAACGGATGGAGAACTGACAGTGTCAGTCGAGCTAAAATCGGTCAATCACCGTTTTAAAGAGGTTCATGCCCGTTTGCCGAGGCCGCTATTATATTTCGAAGATACATTGAAAAAAATCATTCTTCGTCACGTGCAGCGCGGTAGAATTGAGCTGTTTGTCACGATTGAAGGCGGTAAACTAGCAAGCCGGTCTTTGCAGATCGACTGGCCGCTCGTGGATGAATATATGAAAGCCGCAAAAGACCTTGAGGACCGCTATCACATTTCAGGCATTGAGCATGCACATGACTTACTTAAGCTGGAGCATGCTGTTCAAGTAGAAGAGTCGGTCAGCCGAAATGAGCAGCTCGAGCAATTGCTGATAGACACTTGTGAAGAAGCTGTCAAGGAGCTTTGCTTTATGAGAGAGCAAGAGGGGACATCACTTCAAAAAGACTGTGAACTCAGGCTGTCTGAGCTAGAGGCTTTTACAGAAGAAATAAACGTCTTCGCGCCAGAGGTTGTGAGTCAGTACAAAGAACGATTGAATCAAAGATTGAAGGAATGGATCGGCGAGGCTCTTGAAGAAAGCAGACTGACCACAGAGGCGGCCATCTTTGCAGATCGCTGTGACATTACAGAAGAGATCACACGGTTAAAAAGTCATTTTCAGCAATTCCAGCAAATTTTGACGCAAGGCGGAGCTGCCGGCCGAAAGCTTGACTTTCTAGTACAGGAGCTCAACCGTGAAGTGAACACGATTGGATCTAAAGCAAACCATCATCATTTAACAAAGCTGGTGGTTGAAATGAAAAGTACTATTGAAAAAATAAAAGAACAAGTGCAAAATATAGAATAGTCATTGTGTATGCTGTTTACAGTGCGTCTCTTTCGGCGAGACTAGAGACGTTTATATTACAGGGGGACGAAAGAAGATGACCATAAAGTTGATCAATATCGGATTTGGAAACATCATTTCAGCGAATCGGATGATTTCAATTGTCAGTCCGGAATCAGCACCGATTAAACGAATGATACAAGACGCAAGAGATCGAGGCATGCTCATAGATGCTACATACGGAAGAAGAACCCGTGCTGTTGTCATTATGGACAGTGACCATGTCATCTTATCTGCCGTTCAGCCTGAGACTGTCGCGCAAAGACTTTCTGTAAAAGAAGAAATCATAGATGAAGGGCAGGGGTAATACGCCATTATGAAAGAAAGAGGACTTTTAATCGTTCTCTCTGGACCTTCGGGAGTTGGAAAAGGAACGGTCAGACAAGCCATTTTCTCCCAGGAAGATACGAAATTTGAATACTCTATTTCTGTGACAACGCGCAAACCACGTGAAGGTGAAAGAAATGGTGTTGATTATTTCTTTAAAACCAGGGAAGAATTTGAAGATATGATTGAAAACAAAAAGCTGCTAGAATGGGCAGAATATGTCGGGAATTACTACGGCACGCCTGTTGACTATGTTGAACAAACATTGAGCGAAGGAAAAGATGTTTTCCTTGAAATCGAAGTGCAAGGTGCACTTCAAGTAAGAGAAGCATTCCCGGAAGGTCTCTTTATTTTCCTTGCACCGCCTAGTCTTTCAGAGCTTCAAAACCGCATTGTGACGCGCGGTACAGAATCTGAGGATCTTATTCGAAACCGAATGGCTGCTGCAAAAGAAGAGATTGAAATGATGGATGCTTACGACTATGTTGTTGAAAACGATGATGTCGAACTTGCTTGTGAAAGAATTAAAGCGATCGTCCTTGCAGAGCATCTGCGCAGAGACAGAGTCGCACCAAGATATAAAAAAATGCTGGGGGTAGAATAAACCATGTTAGATCCTTCAATTGACTCATTGATGAACAAACTTGACTCAAAATATACGCTTGTCACAGTGGCTGCACGCCGTGCACGTGAAATGCAGATCCATCAAGATCAACAAATCGAAAATACAAAGTCCTACAAATTTGTAGGGAAAGCACTTGAAGAAATCGATGCTGGTCTTTTGACATTCGAAAAAGAAGAGCAAGAATAACACATCGCTTCTGCAATGCAGATACGATACGTTCAAAAAAGTCAAAACTATGATTGGTTTTGACTTTTTTGAATTGTAGACGAATTTGTGAAAAAGGCCGTTAAGGGGGACAAACAAATGTTACAGTCAAAAAATATTTTACTCGGCGTCAGCGGAGGAATCGCCGTATACAAAGCAGCTGCACTCACTAGTAAACTCGTACAGGCAGGCGCAAACGTAAGAGTGATTATGACGGAATCTGCCCGTGAGTTTGTGTCTCCGCTCACCTTTCAAGCCCTATCTCGACATGAGGTGTATGTGGATACATTTAAAGAAAACAATCCAAAAGTCATTGCGCATATTGATGTAGCTGACTGGGCCGATCTCATTCTTGTTGCCCCTGCAACAGCGCATACAATTGGTAAAATGGCCGCAGGACTTGCTGATGATATGCTCACAACGACCTTGCTTGCTTCAACAGCTCCTGTATGGATCGCACCGGCCATGAACGTGCACATGTATGACCACCCAGCTGTCAAGCGGAACATTCGCACATTATATGAAGACGGCTACCGGTTTATTGAGCCAAGTGAAGGCTATTTAGCGTGCGGGTACATTGGGAAAGGGCGTCTAGAAGAGCCAGAGAAAATTGTTGAACACATTCGTGCGTTTTTTGAAGAGCCAAAAAGGCTGCCGCTTTCAGGTAAAAAAGTCGTGGTGACAGCAGGTCCTACACGAGAAGTAATCGATCCTGTTCGTTTCTTTACAAATCGATCGACCGGGAAAATGGGCTATGCCATTGCAGAAGCTGCCCAGCAAATGGGGGCTGATGTCACGCTCATTTCAGGGCCTGTTTCTTTATCTGCGCCTGATGGTGTGAACGTGGTGCACGTTGAATCAGCTGCGGATATGTATCAGGCAGCTTTAGATGTGTACGAGGATGCAGACCTTGTGATTAAATCAGCAGCAGTTGCCGATTATACGCCTGTTACGACCTATTCTCATAAAATGAAAAAACAGGATGGCGCAATGGAGATTGAATTCACGCGGACAAAAGATATTTTAAAAGAGCTGGGGAAAAGAAAAGAGCACCAAGTGCTTGTCGGGTTTGCAGCTGAAACGCAAGATGTAGAATATTATGCGAAAAAGAAAATCGAATCCAAGCATTTAGATATGATTGTCGCTAACAATGTCACAGCAGAGGGCGCAGGCTTTGGCACAGATACAAATGTCGCAGCGATTATCAAAGCAGACGGAACAAAAAAAGAGCTGCCAATGATGAGTAAAAAAGACCTTGCTTTTGAAATTTTAAAAGAGGCAAAACAACTGTTGCCAAAAGAGCGTGATCAAGCATGATTGCTGAAGTCATTGTGGATGTCACAACAAAAGCCATCGATCGGCCATTTGACTATCGTGTGCCAGACCGTTTCAAAGACCTTGTCAAGGCTGGTATGCGGGTGGTTGTTCCCTTTGGTCCGAGGAAGATTCAAGGGTTTGTGACAAAAATCAAAGACGAAACAGACGTAAAAACAGGCAGCATAAAGGACATTGTGGATTTATTTGATGTATCTCCTGTTCTGACAGATGAGCTATTGGAGCTTTCCCACTGGCTGACGGAAAAAACATTATCCTATCATATCACCGCTCTTCAATCCATGCTGCCGGCAGCGATGAAGGCCAAGTATGAAAAAGAAATTCAGGTGCTGTCAGATGAGGAACTTCCGCAGTCATTGAAAGAGCTTTTCGGTCAGCAAGAGAGCATCCTTTACGCTGACATCCCGCCTGAACAGCTGAAGCACATTCAAAAGCATGTCCAAAAAGGTCATCTAGAGGTCAGATACCATGTCTCTCAAAAATCTGGAAAGAAAAAGGTACGTATGCTTCAGGTTGCCGTTTCGAAAGAAAAACTCGAAGAAAAGCAGGAGCGGCTAAAGAAAAATGCGGTGAAACAGAAGGCATTGCTATCCTTTTTGGTTCGAGCAAATAAGGCGACGTTTTTAGCAAAAGACCTGCAGCAGCAAACAGGCGCTAGTTCTCAAACGTTAAAAGCTTTGATTCAGGAAGGTTTGTTAACAGAAAGCTACGAAGAAATCTATCGAGATCCTTATCGTGACCGGGAATTTACACCCTCTACTCCTCTTGATCTCACGACAGAACAAGCTGAAGCGGCCAAACCCATTCACCAAGCAGTGAGTGATGATCAACATGAAACGTTTTTGCTGCACGGGGTGACAGGAAGCGGGAAAACGGAGATTTATTTGCAGACAATTGATCATGTCCTCCAAAAAGGAAAAGAAGCGATCGTACTAGTTCCTGAAATCTCCTTAACCCCTCAAATGGTCCAGCGGTTTAAAGAACGCTTTGGCTCCAATGTGGCTGTTCTTCATAGCGGATTGTCGACTGGGGAAAAATATGATGAGTGGCGGAAAATCCACCGCAAGGAAGTCAAGCTTGTCGTCGGTGCAAGATCTGCTGTTTTTGCTCCATTTGAGAATTTAGGAATGATTATTATAGATGAAGAGCATGAATCGTCCTATAAACAAGAAGAAATGCCTCGGTATCATGCAAAGGATGTTGCCATTGAACGGGCTAGACGGCACCAATGTCCTGTTGTATTAGGCAGTGCAACGCCTTCGCTTGAGTCATATGCACGTGCGAAAAAAGGTGTCTATACATTGCTGACGCTAAAACGACGAGTGAACCAGCAGCAGCTCCCGCACGTCTCGTTAATTGATATGAGAGAAGAATTAAGGAACGGCAACCGGTCCATGTTCTCAGAAGAATTAATGCTCAGGTTAAAAGAAGTGCTGGAAAGGAAAGAACAAGCCGTTTTATTTCTCAATAAAAGAGGCTATTCATCCTTTGTGATGTGCCGTGATTGCGGATATGTGGAGCAATGTCCTCATTGCGAGATTTCTCTTACGTATCATCGCGATCAAAAACGGCTGAAGTGTCATTATTGCGGTCATGAAGCTCCGGTACCTGCTGAATGTCCGGAATGTAGCAGTGAGCATATTCGCTATTTTGGTACAGGTACGCAGCGTGTCGAAGAAGAGCTTACGAAGGTATTGCCTGAAGCGAGGGTGATCCGAATGGATGTGGATACAACCTCTCGAAAAGGGGCACATGAAAAGCTTCTCACGTCATTTGGCAACAAAGAAGCCGATATTCTGCTTGGTACGCAGATGATTGCAAAAGGCTTAGATTTTCCAGATGTTACACTTGTCGGTGTACTGAGTGCTGATACGTCCCTTCATATCCCTGATTTTCGTTCAAGTGAAAAAACATTTCAGCTTCTCACCCAAGTAAGCGGCCGGGCGGGCCGTCATGAAAAAGCGGGCTCAGTCATTATTCAATCGTATACACCTTCGCACTATAGTATTGAATTAACCAAGCAGCATGATTATGAAGCCTTCTATGAGCAGGAGATGCTGCATCGCCGTCATCAGTCCTATCCGCCGTTTTACTTTTTGGCCATGGTGACTGTGTCACATGAAGAAGTGACAAAGGCAGCACATGTAACGGACAAAATTGTTCAGTTCCTGAAAATGAACTGTGCACCGAATACAAGAATTCTCGGTCCGGCTGCTTCTCCAATCGCTAAGATCAAAGATAGATATCGCTATCAATGCGTGATAAAATACAAAAGGGAAAATGAACTGGCAAGTTTATTACGGAAAATACAAGATCATTATCAAAAAGAAATGGAACAAAAACAGTTGATGATTTCAATCGATATGAATCCATATATGATGATGTAAAACGGAGGGCTTTTAGTGGCAATCAAACCGATCGTCTTACATCCGGCAGACGTTCTTGAACAACAAACAGAGCTTGTTGATACATTCGATAAAAAACTCAAAAAAATGCTGGATGATATGTATGATACAATGCTTGAGCTAGATGGAGTCGGCCTAGCCGCACCGCAAATCGGCATCTCAAAAAGAATCGCTGTGGTTGACATAGGAGAAGATTCTGGAAGGATTGACTTAGTCAATCCAGAGATTCTTGAAGTGGAAGGGAGTCAGACAGACATTGAAGGCTGCCTGAGCTTTCCATCTTTGTACGGAACGGTCGAAAGACCAAATTATGTGAAGGTGAAAGCCTTTGATAAGAAAGGCAAACCATTTACAATAGAAGCAGAAGGATTTTTAGCAAGAGCTTTATTGCATGAAATTGATCATTTAGACGGCGTATTATTCACGTCGAAGATCATTCAAACCTATACAGAAAAAGAACTTGCGGAAATGGAAGGGTGAAGAAAATGGCACGTATTGTATTTATGGGAACCCCTGATTTCTCAGTACCTGTGCTGCAAACGCTCATAACAGAAGGATATGAAGTCGTAGGGGTCGTCACACAGCCAGATCGCCCGAAAGGCAGAAAACGAGTGCTCACGCCGCCTCCTGTGAAAGTAGAAGCCCTAAAACATGGCATTCCAGTTTTACAGCCTGAAAAGGTGCGTCTTGATGAAGAAATCGATAAAGTGCTTGCGCTAAAGCCTGATTTAATCGTAACGGCAGCATTCGGACAAATTTTGCCAAAAAGATTACTGGATGAGCCTGAATTTGGCTGTATCAACGTTCATGCCTCTCTTTTGCCAGAGCTAAGAGGCGGTGCACCGATCCATTATGCGATCCTGCAAGGCAAAAAGAAAACAGGCGTCACGATCATGTATATGGTTGAAAAGCTTGATGCAGGTGACATGATTAGCAAAGTAGAAGTAGAAATTGATGAATTAGACAATGTGGGAACACTGCATGATAAATTAAGTGTCGCTGGTGCGGCCTTATTAAAAGACACGATTCCAAATATATTAAGCCGGTCCATCTCGCCAATCCCGCAAAATGAAGAGGCAGCAACCTATGCACCAAATATTAAGCGGGAGCAGGAAAGACTAGACTGGACAAAACCAGGAGAAGTGCTTTACAACCAAGTTCGCGGCTTAAATCCATGGCCAGTTGCCTATACTGAATGGAACGGCGCCAATTTAAAGGTGTGGGAAGCGAAAAAAGTTCCGCTCCAAACTAAGGAAGAACCTGGAAAGGTGATTGAGCTGCAAAAAGAAGGGCCAGTCATTGGAACGGGGAATGAGCAAGGCCTTTTATTAACGAGTGTACAGCCCGCTGGAAAGAAAAAAATGAGCGGTGAAGACTTCTTAAGAGGCGCAAATATCGAAATTGGACAGAAATTAGGGTTATTAAATGAAGAAAAGTAATGTGAGAGAAGTAGCGCTGGACGCTTTAATTAAACTTGAACAAAATCAAGCCTACAGTAACTTGCTTTTGCAGTCAGTGATGAAAGAGCAAGAACTTTCGGATCAGGACAAACCGCTGTTAACAGAGCTTGTATACGGTACACTGCAAAATAAGCTGGCACTTGATTACATGCTCACGCCTTTTGTGAAAAAACCGCAAAAAGTGGCTCCGTGGGTGATGCAGCTTTTGCGTATGTCTCTGTATCAAATGGTTTACCTTGAAAAAATTCCAGATCGTGCGGCCATCCATGAAGCAGTCGAGCTCACGAAAAAGCGCGGACATAAAGGCATTTCGTCACTTGTCAACGGTGTTCTTCGTTCTGTACAAAGAGAGGGAGTCCCATCATTTGATGCCATCAAAGATCCGGTCAAGCGGCTATCGGTGGAGACAAGCCACCCATTATGGCTCATTCAGGAATGGGTTGAAGCGTACGGATTTGAAGCAGCAGAAAGCATGTGCCGCATTCATTTAGTACCGCCAAAGCAAACCCTTCGTGTCAATCGAATGAAGACGGACCGCGCGGCATTACAGCAAGAACTAATGGATGCAGGAATTGAAACAGAGCTTGGCGACTTATCTGAGGATGCACTTAAGCTCATGAAAGGCTCTATCGTAGCCACTCCTTTCTTTCAAGAGGGCTTTGTGACGATTCAAGATGAAAGCTCCATGCTTGTTGCAAGAGCGCTTGACCCGCAGCCGGGAGAAATGGTGCTCGATGCCTGTGCGGCTCCTGGCGGAAAATCAACACATATCGCAGAGCGAATGAACGATGAGGGGAAAATTGTGTCGCTTGATTTACATGAACACAAAGTAAAACTAATCAAACAAGCAGCAAAGCGCCTGAACTTAACTAAAATTGAGGCAAAAGCGCTCGATGCAAGAAAAGCATCAGATGCTTATAGTGAAGCTTCGTTTGACCGCATTCTCATTGATGCACCGTGTTCAGGATTTGGCGTCATCAGACGAAAACCAGATATGAAATATACAAAGTCTCCAGAAGACGCAGCAAGACTTGCAGCGATTCAGCAAGCCATCCTGCATGAAACAGCTCCGCTTTTAAAGCCGGGCGGAACCCTTGTATACAGTACATGTACAATGGATCCAATAGAAAATCAACAAGTGATTCATGCGTTTTTACAAGAACACCAAGACTTCGAACCCGATCTATCTCTTAATGAACGGCTGCCTGAGCAGGTTGCTCCGTTTGTTCAAAATGGAAGTGTGCAAATCCTTCCTCATTATTTCGGAACAGATGGTTTCTTTATTTGCAGCATGAGAAAGAAGGGATAAAAAATGACAGAACAAAAACGAAAAGTAAGAAAAGAACTGAAAACAGACATGCCGTCGATCTATTCATTTGAGCTTCACGAAATCAAAGAATGGTTAAAAGAACAAGGCGAAAAGCCTTTCCGTGCAACGCAAATTTTTGAGTGGCTTTATGAAAAACGTGTCACATCCTTTGACGAAATGTCTAACCTCTCAAAGGAGTTAAGAGAAAAACTAAAGGAACAATTTGCGATCACAACATTAAAAACAGTGATTAAACAAACATCTCAAGATGGAACGATCAAGTTTTTATTTGAATTACATGATGGCTATACAATCGAAACAGTGCTGATGCGTCACGAGTACGGCAACTCTGTCTGCGTGACAACACAGGTTGGCTGTAGAATTGGCTGTACATTCTGTGCATCTACACTTGGCGGTTTGAAACGAAACCTTGAGGCAGGAGAAATCGTTGCCCAAGTACTGAAAGTGCAGCAGGCGCTTGATGAAACAGATGAACGCGTCAGCTCTGTTGTGATCATGGGAATTGGTGAACCATTTGATAACTTTGAAGAAATGCTTGCCTTCCTTAAAATCATTAACCATGACAATGGCTTAAATATTGGCGCACGTCATATTACGGTTTCAACGAGCGGGATCATTCCAAAGATTTATCAATTTGCTGATGAGCAAATGCAGATTAACTTTGCTGTCTCTCTGCACGCACCAAATACAGAGATTAGAAGTCGCCTCATGCCAATCAATAAGGCATATAAGCTACCAAAATTAATGGAAGCCATTGAATACTACATTCAAAAAACAGGCAGACGTGTGAGTTTTGAATACGGCCTGTTTGGCGGAGTCAATGATCAAGTTCATCACGCAGAAGAACTGGCTGATTTATTAAAAGGAATCAAATGCCACGTAAACCTCATCCCGGTGAACTATGTACCGGAGAGAGATTATGTAAGAACACCGAGAGAACAAATCTTCCTATTTGAAAAAACGCTGAAAGAACGAGGCGTAAACGTAACGATTAGACGAGAGCAAGGCCATGACATTGATGCTGCTTGCGGTCAGCTAAGAGCGAAGGAGCGTCAGGAAGAGACGAGGTGACGAATGTTGATAAGGGCAGCCTTTCAAACCGATACAGGAAAAGTCCGTCAGCATAATGAAGATGATGCAGGTATTTTTGAAGCAAAAGAAGACGCAATTCTAGCTGTTGTAGCAGATGGAATGGGAGGTCATCTTGCTGGTGATGTAGCCAGCAAGATGGCAGTTTCTTCTTTAAAAGAATACTGGGAGGAAACATCTTCAATTCCAAGTAATCCAGCCGATCAAGAAAGCTGGTTAATCTCAAAAGTGAGCGACATTAATGACCAAATATATGAACATGCAAGAAACAATAAGGAATGCCAAGGAATGGGGACGACCATTGTTTGTGCGCTCGTTCATTTGCAAACGGTCACAATCGTCCATATTGGTGACAGCCGCTGTTACTTACTAAGAGATGGAGCACTGACCCAATTAACGGATGATCACTCACTTGTCAATGAGCTTGTGAAAACAGGCGAGATCTCAAAAGCGGATGCAGAATATCACCCAAGAAAAAATGTGCTCACCAAAGCTTTAGGAACGGATAAACACGTTCAAATCGATGCACGAACTTTTGAAATTGATCCAGGAGATCAAATTTTGCTTTGCTCAGATGGGTTATCCAATAAAGTAGAAGAAGAGAACCTAATTCAGATTTTAACGCAAACAACCGCACCAGACGAAAAAGTAACAGAGTTAGTTCAAACAGCGAATGACAACGGCGGTGAAGATAACATTACAGCAGTACTGTTAGAAATCTCCTCCCAAACAGAGGAGGGTGACAGCACGTGTTGATCGGAAAAAGGATCAGCGGCCGTTATCAGATTCTTCGCGTCATAGGCGGAGGCGGAATGGCAAACGTTTATTTGGCGGAGGATATGATTTTAGATCGCGAAGTGGCGATTAAAATTTTGCGGTTTGACTTTGCAAGCGATGATGATTTTATTAGACGTTTCAGGAGAGAAGCGCAATCAGCCGCAAGCTTAGACCACCCAAATATTGTCAGCATCTACGATGTCGGAGAAGAAGATGACATTTATTATATTGTCATGGAGTATGTCGAGGGGATGACGCTGAAAGAATACATACACACCAATGGCCCGCTTCATCCAAAAGAAGCCGTTCGCATCATGGAGCAAGTCGTGGCTGCGATGGAAGAAGCCCATGCGAAACAGCTCGTCCACCGGGACATTAAGCCTCACAATATATTAATAGACAACATGGGGAATATCAAAGTCACTGATTTTGGCATTGCCATGGCACTCAGCTCAGCGACCATTACCCATACCAATTCTGTTCTTGGCTCTGTTCATTATTTATCTCCAGAGCAAGCACGCGGAGGTCTTGCAACGAAAAAATCAGACATCTATTCACTTGGTATTGTGCTCTATGAGCTCATCTCAGGACGCATGCCATTTGAAGGAGAATCTGCTGTCAGTGTCGCACTGAAGCATTTGCAGTCAGAACCGCCTTCTGTGAGAAGATGGAACCCTTCTGTTCCACAAAGCGTGGAGAACATCATTTTAAAGGCGATGGCAAAAGATCCATTTTATCGATATGAAGATGCATCTGAAATGCAAAAGGATTTAAAAACGGCTTTTGACCCTGCAAGACTAAAAGAAAAACGCTTTGTGATTGAAGAAGATCATGAAGCAACAAAAGCCATTCCCATTATGAAAGATCATCAAGTTGATCAAGATCATGAAAAAACAGCCGTTCATCCAGTTCAAAAGCCGAAGAAAAAAGAAAAACAAAAACCGAAGAAAAAACGAAAAAAATGGCCGTGGATCGTGGCGTCGATCTTTTTTATTTTGACGACCGCGACGATTTTAGCGATCACTGTATTTCCGGGATTCCTTTTTCCAAAAGATATAGAGGTCACCGATGTGTCTGGCATGACAGTTGAAAAAGCAGAAGATACCTTAAAAAAAGCCGGATTTACTGTCGCAGCTGATCCTATTGAGATCGCTGACAATGAAATTGAAAAAGGACTTGTCGTCAAAACGGATCCGAACATCGGAACAAAAGTAAAAGAAGGAACAGAAATTCAGCTTTACGAAAGTACAGGTAAAGAAAAAACCGAATTACCTGATGTCACAGGTGAAAAGGTCGAGAAAGCAAAAGAAATATTAGAGAAAAAAGGGTTTAAACAGGTCGTCGTGGAGGAAGTGAATGATAATGACACCGAATCAGGGATCGTCATGGAACAGCAGCCTTCCGCCAGCACAGAGCTTGTCGCCGCAGATGAGGAAGTCACTTTAACCGTGAGTTTAGGTCCTGCCGATATTACCTTACGTGATTTAACAACGTATAGTAAGCAGGCAGCATCGAATTATTTAGAGGACAATGGACTCAAGCTTGATGAAAAAGAAGCGTATTCTGATGATGTGCCAAAAGGCGAGGTCGTGAAGCAGGAACCAGAAGCGGGGACAGCTGTCAAACCAGGCGATACGGTCAAAATTACGTTCTCTCTTGGACCAAAAGCAAAACCGGCTAAAACGGTGACTGAAAAGATTTCGATCCCGTATGAACCAGAAACGGAAGGACAGGAGATGAATGTCCAAATTTCCATTGATGATGCAGAACATAGCATTTCTGATTTATATGAAACCTTTAAAATCACTGCGCCAACTGAGCGAACGATTAAATTTAAGATTGAACCAGGTCAAAAAGGATATTATCAGGTGACGGTGGATGATAAAGTGGTGAGCTCCAAAACGATCGAATACCCTGATGATGAATAAAGGAGGGACTTTATGCCTGAGGGCAAAATTATTAAAGCATTAAGCGGATTTTATTATGTGCTGGATGAGTCTGAAGAAAGTGGAAAAGTGATTCAGTGCAGAGCAAGAGGCATTTTTCGTAAAAACAAAATAACACCTCTTGTTGGAGATTATGTCGTCTATCAAGCAGACAACGATAAGGAAGGCTACTTATTAGAAGTAAAAGAGCGGACAAATGAACTTGTTCGGCCGCCCATCAGTAACGTTGATCAAGCGGTGCTTGTTTTCTCAGCGGCAGAGCCTACCTTTAGCACATCGCTTTTAGACAGATTCCTCGTGCTTGTTGAAGCCAATCATATCAAGCCGTTGATCTGTATCACAAAAATCGATCTGCTGAAAACAGAGCAAGAGCGTGAGGCCATTCAAGCATATGCAGAAGACTATCGACAAATTGGATATGATGTTCATTTAACATCCACGATTGAGAAGGATGGAATTGAACAGCTGACCCCGCACTTTTACAATAAAATCACCGTATTTGCAGGTCAGTCTGGTGTAGGTAAATCCTCTCTTTTAAATGCGATGAGCCCTGATTTGGCGCTGAAAACAAATGATATTTCCTCCCATCTTGGCAGGGGAAAACATACAACAAGACATGTGGAACTCATACGAACGGCTGAAGGGCTCATTGCAGATACACCTGGCTTCAGCTCACTTGAATTTACAGGCATCGAAGCGGAGGATTTAGGGCTCTATTTCTTAGAAATCAGAGAGAGAAGCGCAGATTGTAAGTTTAGAGGCTGTTTGCACGTGAAAGAGCCTGGCTGTGCGGTAAAAGATGCTGTAGAGCATGAGCAGATCAGAGAGTATCGCTATCAGCATTATTTAGAATTTTTAGCTGAAATCAAAGACAGAAAGCCGAGGTACTAAATCATGGTTTATATTGCCCCTTCCATTTTATCAGCAGATTTTGCTCATTTGGAGAAAGATATCCGTGATGTGGAACAAGGCGGAGCGGATTATATTCATATTGATGTGATGGATGGTCATTTCGTACCGAATATCACATTTGGACCAAATGTAGTGGAAGCGATCAGACCGCATACAAAGCTGCCACTCGATGTCCATTTAATGATTGAACAGCCAGATGAGTATATCCCTGCATTTGCAAAAGCAGGCGCTGACATCATCTCTGTTCATGTCGAGGCGTGTCCGCACTTGCACCGCACGATACAGCACATCAAAGAGCAAGGTGTAAAAGCAGGGGTCGTCTTAAACCCGCATACACCTGTTTCTCAAATTGAGCATGTATTAGAGGATGTGGATCTAGTATTATTCATGACGGTGAACCCTGGTTTTGGCGGACAGGCGTTTATTCCATCCGTCCTCGAGAAGGTAAAAGAAGTAAAGGCACTTAGTGAACAAAAGGGCTTAACCGATTTACTCATTGAAATAGACGGCGGTGTCAACGTGGAAACAGCAAGAAGCTGCAAGGATGCAGGTGCTAATTTACTCGTCGCCGGCTCAGCGGTATACGGAAAAGACAACCGCGCAGCAGCCATTCAGGCGATTCGAGAAGCGTAAGGAAAGGAACCAAAGTTATTGTGAGCTTTGGTTCTTTTTTCAATGGAGAGGAGCGTAATCATGCACATACATATCGTCGCCGGCGGTCCTTTTGAATACATCCCGCCGCTTACTCATGAAGCATCTCGTGAAGACATTCTCTGGGTCGGTGTAGACCGTGGGACTCTTTTCTTACTAGCAGAGGGCATTGTTCCTGAAAGAGCATTTGGTGATTTTGATAGTGTGACAGAAGAAGAGCTTCATGAGCTAAAAAAGACATTGCCTGCGCTGAATGTTTTTCAGGCAGAGAAAGATGAAACTGATTTAGAGCTTGCGCTTAACTGGGCACTTCGTCAGAACCCATCGCATATTCAAATCTACGGAATCACAGGCGGCAGAGCGGATCATTTTCTGGGAAATATCCATCTCCTTTACAAAGGCATTCAGCACAAACAGAGCATCACACTCGTAGACAAACAAAATATCATTCAAATGTTTGGCCCTGGTACATACGCAATCAAACAAGACTTAGGTAAAAAATATGTGTCGTTTCTGCCCTTCGGTACATCGGTTGAAAAGCTGACATTAAAAGGTTTCAAATATCCTCTGAAAAATTGTCATATTGAGCCAGGTTCCACACTATGTATTAGTAACGAACTCATCCACTCAAATGGTACTTTTTCTTTTCATGAAGGCATATTAATAATGGTAAGAAGCAAAGATTGACCAACCTATCAACGTGGATGGCTGATTAAGCTCAATTGTGCTGCAAGCGGTACTTTTAGGAGGGGGACAAAATGAAATTTTATACAATCAAACTGCCTAGATTTCTTGGCGGCATTGTCCGTGCGATGCTTGGTTCATTTAAGAAAGATTAATGAGTAATCTCCTTTATTTCCACATAAAAACGCCTGCTACATTTAACTGTAGCAGGCGTTTACTCTTGCTTATACACGCTCAACTTTACCAGATTTCAAAGCTCGAGCTGATACATATACTCTTTTAGGCTTACCGTCCACTAGAATACGAACTTTTTGAAGGTTCGCGCCCCATGTACGTTTTGTAGAGTTCATTGCGTGAGAACGGTTGTTCCCAGCTTTTGTTTTTCTGCCTGTAATAACGCATTTACGTGCCATTTGTTTCCCTCCTAACTGCGAAAACATCATCATATTCTTCATATACGTACTTAGAGATGCCTCAAGATACTTTAATAATTTACCACAGCTTCAAGGGGTTTGCAAGGATTGTTTCCACCTCTTTCAAGAAAAATACCTTGACATCTTGATAAAAAATCAAGGCTATAGTATAAGTAGGATTGGGTCGGATTGAATGATTTCTTTTAAAAAGAAGGGTCTTATAGTAAAATAGTGATAACTCAGGGCAATTTCTCAAAAAGGGGGAACCAATGTGTCCATTGAACTTAGAACGAAATACGGACAAATTGATATATCAAATGAAGTCATTGCAATGGTGGCAGGAGGCGCTGCGATCGATTGCTATGGTATTGTTGGCATGGCGTCCAAAAATCAAATAAAGGACGGCTTGACGGATATTCTCCGCAAAGAGAACTTCAGCCGGGGTGTTCTTGTGCGTCAAAAAGAAGACCGCATTCATATTGATATGTACATCATCGTCAGCTACGGTACAAAAATATCAGAAGTCGCACATAATGTTCAAACGAAAGTCAAATATACGATTCATCACACAATTGGACTTTCAGTTGACTCAGTCAACATTTACGTACAAGGAGTAAAAGTTACGAATCCGTAGTAAGGAGGAAATATATTGTCTATTAGAAATCTTGATGGCCGCTCATTTGCAAAAATGATTCTTGCAGGTGCACACCATCTTTCTCAAAACGCACAAATTGTTGATGCGTTAAATGTTTTTCCAGTGCCAGACGGAGACACGGGGACAAATATGAATTTGTCGATGACTTCAGGGGCAAAAGCAGTTGAAGAAACTAATACGAATCATATTGGCAAGGTTGGGGTGGCTCTCTCAAAAGGGCTATTGATGGGCGCAAGAGGAAACTCAGGTGTCATCCTGTCTCAGCTCTTCAGAGGGTTCAGTAAAAATATAGAGCACAAAGAAACGATTGACGCCAAAGAATTTGCCCTTGCCTTGCAGGCGGGTGTTGATACAGCATATAAAGCCGTCATGAAACCGATTGAAGGCACCATCTTAACGGTTGCAAAAGACGCAGCAAAGAAAGCGGTTGCTGTTTCAGCGGCAGAAGATCAAATTGATCGTGTTCTTGAATTAACGATTGAGGAAGCAAGAGCATCACTTGACCGCACACCAGATCTCCTTCCAGTATTAAAAGAAGTCGGTGTTGTAGATAGCGGCGGTAAAGGGCTTCTTTGTGTATATGAAGGTTTTCTTGCTTCTTTAAGAGGAGAGGATCTTCCTCCTAAAACAGCCTCTTTGCCAACATTAAAAGAACTTGTGAGTGCAGAGCATCATAAAAGTGCACAAAGCCATATGAACACAGAAGATATAGAATTTGGCTATTGTACAGAATTTATGGTGAAATTTGAAGAAGATAAACAGTCCTTTGAAGAAAATGCCTTTAGAGAAGAATTAAGCGAATTCGGAGATTCACTTCTTGTGGTATCTGATGATACGCTAGCGAAGGTTCATATTCATGCAGAGCACCCAGGAGAAGTCTTATCATATGCACAGCGCTACGGCAGCTTGATCAATATGAAAATAGAAAACATGAGAGAGCAGCATAGCTCGATCGTCAATGAAGAAAAAGATCACTCGACTGCTGCACCAAAAGCACCTGCTGCTAAAAAACAGCGTTTTGGGGTAGTGAGTGTTGCAATGGGAGAAGGAATTGCGGACTTGTTTAAAAGTATCGGGGCTTCCGTCGTGATTGAAGGCGGGCAGACGATGAATCCGAGCACAGAAGACATTGTCAAAGCAATTGATAGCATTCATGCCGAAACCGTCTTTATCTTACCTAATAATTCTAATATTGTCATGGCAGCTAAACAGGCGGCAACTGTCTCAAGTCGTGAGGTCGTTGTTATTCCGACGAAGACTGTTCCTCAAGGGATGTCGGCACTTCTTTCTCTAAATGAAACAGCTTCAAATGAAGACAATGAAGCAGCGATGCTAGAAGCGATTGATCATGTGAAAAGCGGCCAAATTACCTTTGCAGTGAGAGATACCCAAATTGATGGAATCGACATTGCTAAAGGCGATTATATGGGTCTATACAATGGAAAAATCACCTTAACAGCTAAAAATCAATTAGATGCTGCAAAAGAGCTTTTGAACCAAATGGTGACAGAAGATGATGAGATTGTCACCATCATTAAAGGCGAAGATGCAACATCTGATGAGATGGAAGCGTTAGAAGCATATATTGAAGAAACATTTGAAGATGTAGAAGTTGAAGTCCACGATGGGAAACAGCCGCTTTATTCATATATTTTGGCTGTTGAATAAAGAAAGAAGGGCACATAAAGCCCTTCTTCTTCTTTTGCAATTTTTTACTAGGCGTTCATTGCTGAAATGAGTTGCGGGAATCGAATGAATCCATTAGTCTAAAGGAAGAAACAAACCACTACGCAAGCGGTTATGAGAGGGGAAGACCTATGAAATTTAGAAGTGTGTTTGATATTATTGGACCCGTCATGATTGGTCCATCAAGTTCGCACACAGCGGGTGCGGCTCGTATAGGAAGAGTGGCACGCAGTTTATTCGGAAGAGAACCGAAACGAATTGTCGTTTCATTTTATGGCTCTTTTAAAGATACGTATAAAGGACACGGTACAGATGTAGCCATTATTGGCGGTGTTCTTGACTTTGATACATTTGATGAACGAATCAAAACAGCGATCGATATTGCCAAAAGCAAAGGCATCGAGATTGAATTTATAGAAGAAGATGCCGTACCAGCGCATCCGAATACAGCAAAAGTAGACATCTCAGATGCGAATGGAAAGCTTGAATTAATTGGGATTTCCATTGGCGGAGGTAAAATCGAAATCACAGAATTAAATGGCTTCGAGCTTAGACTTTCAGGTAATCACCCAGCCATTCTTGTCGTTCATAACGATCGCTACGGGACGATTGCGGCAGTTGCCAATGTGTTAGCGAAATTTGCGATCAACATCGGTCATATGGAAGTGGCGCGCAAAGAGGTTGGGCAAGAGGCACTGATGACCATTGAAGTGGATCAAAATATTGATCCGGCGGTTTTATCAGAGCTGGAGACGCTACCTAACATTATTCAAGTGACACAAATTGCAGAGTAACAACAAGGAGGTTATGTAGGATGTTTAAAAACGTCAAAGAACTCGTGCAGCTTACAGAAGAACGGAATACCTCCATTTCAGAAATCATGATTACACAAGAAATGGAAGTGACAGGGAAGTCACGCGAAGACATTTTCTCGCAAATGTACCGCAACCTAGAAGTGATGGAGCAGGCTGTTGAAAACGGACTAAAAGGTGTGAAATCATTATCAGGTTTAACTGGCGGAGATGCGGTGAAACTTCAAGCATATATCGCATCAGGCAAAACATTGTCTGGTCATACGATTTTAGATGCTGTCAGTAAGGCAGTTGCAACAAACGAAGTCAATGCAGCAATGGGAACCATCTGTGCAACGCCTACAGCAGGCTCAGCAGGTGTTGTGCCAGGTACGCTCTTTGCGGTGAAAGAAACATTAAAGCCAACGAAAGAACAAATGGTCAGATTCCTGTTTACATCCGGCGCATTTGGTTTTGTTGTGGCCAATAACGCAAGTATCTCTGGTGCAGCAGGCGGCTGTCAGGCAGAGGTAGGCTCAGCATCAGGTATGGCAGCAGCCGCCATTGTAGAAATGGCAGGCGGCACGCCGCAGCAATCGGCTGAAGCAATGGCCATTACACTGAAGAACATGCTTGGACTTGTTTGTGATCCAGTAGCAGGACTTGTCGAAGTGCCATGTGTGAAACGAAACGCAATGGGTGCTTCAAATGCAATGATTGCAGCAGATATGGCACTTGCCGGCATTACAAGCCGTATCCCATGTGATGAGGTCATTGATGCCATGTATAAAATTGGTCAGACGATGCCAACAGCTCTTCGTGAGACAGCGCAAGGCGGACTCGCTGCAACACCGACAGCAAGAGAGCTTGAAAAGAAGATTTTCGGAGGTGTGACCTCATCTCGTGATACAGAAACTGCAAGATAGTGTCTCAGTCCTAAAGGGAATTGGAACCGAAACAGAAAAAACACTAAATGAACTTGGAATCCATACAGTAGCCGATTTGCTCGGCTACTTTCCTTATCGATATGATGATTATGAGCTTCGCAACTTAGAAGAAGTAAGGCATGACGAACGTGTCACAGTGGAAGGAAAAGTGCACAGTGAGCCCGTTCTCACCTATTATGGAAAAAAAAGAAGCAGGCTGACGTTCAGGCTGCTTGTCGGGCGTTTTCTCATTACAGCTATTTGCTTCAATCGCCCGTATTTAAAACGAAGTCTTGTTTTAGGTGATACGGTATCTGTCACAGGGAAATGGGATAAAAACCGTCAATCTATCATGGTGCAGGAATTTAAAAAAGGAACGCACGAACAAGATGGCAGTATTGAGCCTGTCTATTCGGTCAAAGAAAATGTGACAGTGAAGATGATGAGACGTTTTGTGAAGCAAGCCTTATCGCTTTATGCAGATCAAGCGGAAGATCCATTGCCAAAGCAGCTCGTCGCTGCTTATAAACTCATGTCGTATCAAGAAGCGCTAAAGGCCATTCATCTCCCAGAAACAAGAGATTCGCTCAAGCAAGCAAGGCGCCGTTTCGTGTACGAGGAGTTTCTGATGTTTCAGCTGAAGATGCAGGCGATCAGAAAAAAAGAACGAGAAAAAACATCAGGCATCCAGCATCCATTTTCAAAAGAAGCTGTCTTTGAGTTTGTTCACAGTCTGCCGTTCCCGCTGACAAAAGCGCAATCAAGAGTGCTTGATGAAATCATGTCTGATATGGCGTCCCCGTACCGGATGAACCGGCTGCTTCAAGGAGATGTTGGATCAGGGAAAACAGCCGTTGCGGCCATTGCGCTTTATGCCGCTCATTTATCCGGCTTTCAAGGTGCACTGATGGTGCCAACCGAGATTTTGGCAGAACAGCACGCAGATTCACTTTACCAGCTGTTTGAAAAATGGGGATTGAATATTGCGCTGCTCACTAGCTCTGTGAAAGGTAAGCGCCGCAGAGAACTGCTGGAACGTTTGAAAGAGGGCGAAATTGATCTATTGGTCGGTACGCATGCCCTCATCCAAGACGAAGTGGAATTTAAGCAGCTTGGTCTTGTCATTACAGATGAACAGCACAGATTCGGCGTGGAACAACGGAAAAAATTGAGAAGTAAAGGACAGGACCCAGACGTTTTATTTATGACCGCAACACCTATCCCAAGAACCCTTGCGATTACGGTCTTTGGAGAAATGGATGTATCCGTCATTGATGAATTGCCAGCCGGCCGAAAGCAAATTGAAACGTATTGGGTGAAGCATGACATGCTTGAAAGGATTCTTGCTTTTGTGGATAAAGAGCTGAGAAAAGGCAGACAAGCATACATTATTTGTCCGCTCATAGAAGAATCAGACAAACTGGATGTGCAAAATGCAATTGATGTTCATAGCATGCTGACGGAGGCGT
Source organism: Bacillus xiamenensis (assembly GCF_001857925.1). Lineage (NCBI taxonomy): Bacteria > Bacillati > Bacillota > Bacilli > Caryophanales > Bacillaceae > Bacillus > Bacillus xiamenensis. The sequence continues at coordinate 136,105 of NZ_CP017786.1, read as the reverse complement.
ATCGCGGTAAGTGGTCGATTGGTTTAATGCACGGGAAACTGGCGAGCGATGAAAAAGATCAGGTGATGAGAGCGTTCACCGCAAATGAAGTCCAAATCCTCGTTTCAACCACGGTTGTTGAAGTCGGGGTCAACGTGCCGAACGCCACCATCATGGTCATATATGATGCGGACCGCTTTGGACTGTCACAGCTTCATCAGCTAAGAGGACGGGTCGGACGCGGAGAGCATCAATCATTTTGTATCTTAATGGCAGATCCGAAATCAGAGACGGGTAAAGAGCGGATGCGGATCATGTCTGAAACGACCGATGGCTTTGAACTGTCAGAAAAAGACTTGGAACTAAGAGGACCAGGCGACTTCTTTGGCAAGAAACAAAGCGGGATGCCTGAATTTAAAGTGGCAGATATGGTTCATGACTATAGAGCGCTTGAAACCGCTAGAAAAGATGCGGCAGAGCTCGTGCAGTCTGACGCCTTTTGGACAGAGCCTGAATACAAAGAACTTCGGCAAACACTCGTAGACAGCGGTGTGCTTGGCGGAGATAAATTGAGCTGATCAAGTGCTGGAGGAATTTTCTTGTCTTTTTGAAACAAGGATTGATTTATCATCTATGAGATTATATACTACTATTAGTACCTAGTCATAAATGTACGGATGGTGTCTGCATATGAAACTAAATAAAAAAGAACGACAAAAGCTTCTCCAGCAAACGATCAGCTCGACTCCATTCATTACTGATGAAGAATTGGCAAGTAAATTCGGTGTCAGCATTCAAACGGTTCGTCTTGATCGTTTAGAGCTGTCTATCCCTGAATTACGCGAAAGAATCAAGCATGTGGCCGAAAAGACATTAGAGGATGAAGTAAAGTCGCTTCCGCTGGATGAAGTGATTGGAGAAATGATTGATGTAAAGCTTGATGATCAAGCGATTTCCATTTTCGAAGTGAGAAAAGAGCATGTATTCAGCCGTAACCAAATTGCCAGGGGACATCATCTCTTTGCCCAGGCAAATTCGCTGGCAGTTGCCGTCATCGACGATGAACTGGCTTTGACAGCAAAAGCAAATATCAAGTTTACAAGGCAGGTCAAACAAGGCGAAAGAGTTGTCTCAAAAGCCAAAGTTGCCTCACATGATAAAGAAAAAGGCAGAACCGTAGTTGAAGTAAATAGCTATGTGGGTGAGGAAGTTGTCTTCTCAGGCGATTTCGTCATGTATCGCTCAAAACAAAAGTAAAAGGTGGCACATAACATGAGAATTGCAGTCGATGCAATGGGGGGAGATCATGCCCCTAAAGCCATTATAGACGGTGTGCAAAAAAGCTTAGTAGCATTTTCAGATATTGAGATTACACTTGTCGGCGATGAAAGCAAAATCAAACCTTACATAACAAATGAAGAACGCATCACCATTTTAGATGCAAAAGAAGTCATTGAACCAACAGATGAACCAGTGCGTGCAGTTAGACGTAAAAAGGATTCTTCTATGGTGAAAATGGCGCAGGAAGTATCAGAAGGAAGAGCAGATGCGTGTATTTCAGCTGGAAATACTGGCGCACTCATGACCGCAGGACTGTTTATCGTAGGAAGGATCGATGGCATTGACAGACCGGCACTTGCACCAACTTTGCCAACACTGGATGGCAGCGGGTTCTTATTATTAGATGTCGGCGCAAACGTTGATGCAAAGCCAGAGCATCTTTTGCAATATGCCATGATGGGGTCCATTTACGCAGAGCGTGTCTTCCCAAAGAGCAATCTGCGTGTTGGACTTTTAAATGTCGGTACAGAAGATAAAAAGGGCAACGATTTAACGAAAAAAACCTTTGAATTACTAAAAGCATCAGACTTGAATTTTGTAGGAAATGTCGAGTCTCGTGATTTATTAGAAGGTGTAGCTGATGTCGTTGTCACTGATGGCTTTACAGGAAATATCGCTCTGAAAACGATTGAAGGGACAGCCCTTTCTGTCTTTAAAATGCTGAAAGAAACATTAACATCCAGCCTGACAGCCAAAATCGCAGCAGGCATGATGAAGCCAAAACTAATGCAGATGAAATCTAAAATGGATTACTCCGAATATGGCGGTGCCGCTTTATTTGGTTTAAAAGCACCTGTTATTAAAGCGCACGGCTCATCTGATGAAAATGCGATTTTTCATGCCATTCGTCAGGCGCGCGATATCGTTGAAAAAGACGTTTCAGCCATCATTCATCAAGAAGTTCAAAAAGAAAACACGAATGAGTCTTAATGGAGGTAAGCAGCATGAGTAAAATTGCTTTTTTATTCCCAGGCCAAGGCTCTCAAAAAATTGGCATGGGAAAAGATTTATTTGATCAAGAAGCAGCATCTAAAGCTGTGTTTGAAGAAGCAGATAAGACCCTAGGGTTTGATTTATCTTCAATGATTTTTGAAGGAGATGCAGGAGAACTGACGCTGACCTATAATGCACAGCCAGCTCTTTTAACAACAAGCATCGCCATCTTAAAGAAATTTGAAGAGAGCGGAATGAAAGCCGATTATGCGGCAGGTCACAGTCTTGGTGAATATACAGCTCTTGTTGCAGCGGGTGCTCTTTCGTTTAAAGATGCCGTTTATGCAGTAAGAAAACGCGGCGAATTAATGAATGAAGCCGTTCCTGCAGGAGAAGGCGCTATGGCAGCGATTCTTGGCTTAGACCAAGCGGCCCTTTTAGAAGTGACAAAAGAAGTGACAGAAAGCGGCCATCTTGTAGAGCTCGCTAACTTAAACTGTCCTGGTCAAATCGTCATCTCTGGTACTGCAAAAGGAGTCGAACTGGCATCAGAGAAAGCGAAAGAAAAGGGCGCAAAACGTGCGATCCCACTGGAAGTAAGTGGACCTTTCCATTCCGCTTTAATGAAGCCGGCAGCTGAAAAATTCACAGATGTTCTGTCAAAGCTAGACATTTCGGATGTCAAAACACCGGTTATCTCCAATGTAACAGCAGATATCGTAACGTCTCGTGAGGAGATTGAGACAAAACTCATTGAACAATTGTATTCTCCTGTTCGTTTTGAAGAAAGTGTGGAACGCCTGATTGATTTAGGTGTGACAACATTTATTGAAATTGGTCCTGGTAAAGTGCTTTCAGGTCTTGTGAAAAAGGTCAATCGCCGCCTGACGACTATTTCCGTTTCAGATCAAGCAAGCATTGAAGCAGCAATTCAAACATTAAAGGGGGACTCTTGATGCTTACAAATCAAACAGCCGTTGTAACAGGTGCATCACGCGGTATTGGCCGTTCGATCGCAATTGATTTAGCGAAGAATGGTGCAAATGTTGTGGTCAACTATTCAGGAAACGAAGCAAAAGCAAATGAAGTAGTCGATGAAATCAAAGCACTTGGCCAGCAGGCGTTTGCTGTCAAAGCGGATGTCTCGAATGCGGAAGAAGTACAGGCATTAATGAAACAAGCCATTGATACATTTGGTTCCATCGATATTCTTGTGAACAATGCAGGGATTACAAAGGACAACCTGCTCATGAGAATGAAAGAAAATGAATGGGATGATGTCATTAACATAAACTTAAAAGGCGTCTTCAACTGTACGAAAGCTGTGACACGTCAAATGATGAAACAGCGAAGCGGAAGAATCATCAATGTGGCATCAGTCGTTGGCGTTTGCGGAAACCCTGGACAAGCGAACTATGTGGCAGCAAAAGCTGGTGTGATCGGTTTAACGAAAACAACAGCGAAAGAGCTGGCAAGCCGTCATATTACAGTCAATGCAGTAGCACCAGGCTTTATTTCTACTGATATGACAGACAAGCTTGATGACAATGTGCAAGCAGACATGCTGAAACAAATCCCGCTCGCACGCTTTGGTGCGCCTGAAGATATAAGCAACGTTGTTGTCTTTTTAGCTTCAGAAGGAGCAGGTTATATTACAGGCCAAACCATCCAAGTAGATGGCGGAATGGTCATGTCCTAAGAAATATCAAAATTTCATTAGGTTTTCTCTAGTTTTTTAAAAACGAATCAACTATAATACTTTGAGGGGAGGTGAAAGGCAATGGCAGACGTATTAGAGCGTGTATCAAAAATTATTGTAGACCGCCTTGGCGTTGATGAGGCTGACGTGAAAATGGAAGCTTCATTTAAAGAAGATTTAGGCGCTGATTCCCTTGATGTAGTTGAGCTAGTTATGGAACTTGAAGATGAGTTCGATATGGAAATTTCTGACGAAGATGCTGAAAAAATTGCAACAGTCGGTGACGCTGTGAACTACATAAATAGCCAGCAATAAGCGTAACAAAGTCCCGTCTATTTTCAAGACGGGACTTTGAAAATTTATGTTAGTTTCAACACATTCAGCTGATCAATTGTCAGCCTTTTTCAGATGCTAAGGAGCAGCGTTTCCTTGCATGTAGAAAGAGAGACTCCATATAATCAGTATCCTTAAAGGCGATGACACGCCTACCTGGAGGTTGCTATGCCAAAACACTATAAAGACAAACAGAAACAGAGTAAAAAACTAGAGCAATTTAGAGAATTCCAGCAGCGCATTTCCGTACACTTTAAAAATGAAAAGCTTCTCTATCAAGCCTTTACACATTCTTCTTATGTAAATGAACACAGGAAAAAACCTTATGAGGATAATGAGAGACTTGAATTTTTAGGAGACGCTGTTTTAGAATTGACAATCTCACAGTTCTTATTTGCGAAATATCCAGCAATGAGCGAGGGAGATTTAACAAAACTAAGAGCGGCGATCGTATGTGAACCATCTCTTGTGTCACTGGCACATGAGCTGTCCTTTGGAGACCTTGTTCTTTTAGGAAAAGGGGAAGAAATGACAGGCGGCAGAAAGCGCCCAGCACTCTTAGCAGACGTATTCGAAGCGTTTATCGGAGCACTTTACTTAGACCAAGGGCTTGAGCCTGTTGAACAATTCTTGGAAGCCTATGTGTATCCGAAAATTAACGACGGTGCTTTCTCGCATGTCATGGACTTTAAAAGCCAGCTTCAAGAGTTTGTTCAGCGTGATGGGAAAGGTGTTCTTGAATACCGAATCCTTCATGAAAAAGGTCCAGCACATAACAGAGAATTTGAAGCGAATGTATCGCTTAGAGGAGAAGTGCTTGGGATTGGAAACGGCCGCTCGAAAAAAGAAGCAGAACAGCACGCTGCACAGGAAGCACTTGCTAAATTACAGAAGCATCATATGAACCAATAAAATCCCCCTCGTCATTCAGGGGGATTTCACTCTGTTTTCCATCATCTTTTTTCACTTCATATGGTAAGATGATAGTACTTTAAATACATAAGGAGGATCACTCTCATGTTCCTCAAACGTTTAGACGTGATAGGATTCAAATCTTTCGCACAGCGAGTGACCGTGGACTTTGTCAAAGGGGTCACAGCTGTTGTTGGACCAAACGGAAGCGGCAAAAGTAATATTACAGATGCCATCCGCTGGGTACTTGGCGAACAATCAGCGAAAAGCCTCCGCGGAGGAAAAATGGAAGACATCATTTTTGCAGGAAGTGACTCAAGGAAAAGAGTCAACCTAGCAGAGGTGACATTAACGCTGGATAACGAAGATCACTTTTTGCCGATCGATTTTCACGAAGTCAGTGTGACAAGAAGGGTGTATCGTTCTGGAGAAAGTGAATTTCTCATAAACAATCAGTCAGTCCGCTTAAAGGATATTATTGATCTTTTCATGGACTCAGGTCTTGGGAAGGAAGCGTTTTCGATCATCAGTCAAGGGAAGGTAGAAGAGATTCTATCGAGTAAGGCTGAAGAGAGACGAAGCATCTTCGAAGAAGCGGCTGGTGTCTTGAAATATAAAACCAGAAAGAAAAAAGCCGAGAACAAACTGTTTGAAACGCAGGACAACTTAAACCGGGTTGAAGATATTCTGCATGAACTAGAAGATCAAGTAGAACCATTAAGAATGCAAGCATCCATTGCAAAGGACTATTTGCAAAAGAAAGAAGAGCTTGAAAATGTAGAAATTGCTCTCACCGTCCATGATATCGAAGCACTTCACGAAAAATGGACAGCACTTGGTGAAGCGGTCGAGCGTTTCAAACAAGATGAAATGAAGCAATCCACAGACATTCAGGCAAAAGAAGCCAAAATTGAAGAGTCGAGGGACCGAATTCAGGCGCTTGACGAATCGATTCATGACCTCCAAGAAGTTCTCCTTTTCACAAGTGAGGAATTAGAAAAGCTTGAAGGAAAAAAAGAGGTTCTAAAAGAACGCAAAAAAAATGCAGCCGCTAACCAAGGGCAGCTGGAAGAAGCGCTCATCCGTTTAACCGAAAAACAGGCGCTGTTAACCGAGAAGATTCAGCAGCAGGAAATCACGCGTGACAGTCTGCAAAAAGAAGTGCAGCAGCTAAAAGATGAAGTGAAAACAAAACAGCACCAGCTGTCGCTCCATAGTGAAGATGTCGAAGGTCAAATTGAACAGCTGAAAAGCGATTATTTTGATCTATTAAACGAACAGGCTTCTATTCGAAATGAGCGCAAATTACTTGAAGAGCAGCAGCGCCAGACGGCCTTGCAGCTAGAGCGTCTCACGCAAAATAACCAGAAACATATTGAAGAACGGGTGTCTGTTAAAGAAAAGAAAACGGAAGCGGAGCAGCAGCTTTCAGAACGAGAAGAAGACATCTTGGCTCAGGTGAAACGCTTTAGAGAGGCAGAACAAAAGCTTGAGCAAATGAAACGTCAATACGAGAAAAAAGAAACGGCTCTTTACCAGGCCTATCAATATGTACAACAGGCAAAATCAAAAAAAGAGATGCTTGAATCGATGCAGGAAGACTTCTCCGGCTTTTTCCAAGGAGTAAAAGAGGTCTTAAAGGCAAAGGACCGATTAGGCGGTATTCATGGTGCGATTGCAGAGCTAATTCAAACAGAGCAGCAGCATGAAACAGCGATTGAAATCGCGCTTGGCGCAGCCACACAGCATGTGGTCACGGAAAATGAAGCGGCTGCGAGACAGGCCATTGGCTACTTAAAGCAGCATTCCTTTGGACGAGCGACTTTCTTGCCAATGAACGTCATCAAAGAACGAACCATTCAGTTCAGAGATATCCAAACAGCTGAACAGCATGCCGCATTTATCGGTGTAGCGAGTCAGCTCGTTTCCTTTGACGAAAAGTATCAGAAGGTCATACAGAATTTGCTTGGAACAGTCCTTATCGTTAGAGACTTAAAAGGCGCCAATGAACTGGCGAAAATGCTCGGACATCGTTACCGCATCGTGACCCTTGAAGGGGACGTCGTGAACCCGGGCGGTTCAATGACTGGGGGCGGCATGAAGAAACAGAGCAACTCCCTCCTCTCAAGGAACCGAGAGATCGAAACATTAACAAAGCAGCTCGTTGAAATGGAAGAAAAAACAACGATCCTTGAAAAAGAAACAAAAGAAACGAAGCAGGCCATTGCAGCAAGCGAATCCCAATTAAATGAACTGCGTCAGCGCGGCGAAACACTTCGAGAAAAGCAGCAAGAGCTGAAAGGAAAACTATACGAACTGCAAGTAGCAGAAAAAAATATTAACGCTCATCTTGAGCTCTACGATCAAGAAAAAGAAGAATTACAGCAGCGCGCTAATGAACTTGCGAGCAAGGACAAAGAACAGGCAGCTCTTGAAGTCTCTATTGGTGAGAAATTGACGTCTCTTGATGAAGAGATCAACACGTTAACCAAACGAAAGCAGACCCAAAGCTCAACGAAAGAAACCATTTCTGCCGAGTTAACAGAGCTGAAAATCTCACTTGCCAAAAAAGAGCAGTCTTTGGCTAATGAACAAGAAAAACTTTCAAGCTTAACGGCTGAATTAGAAGAAGCTGAAAAAGCGCTGATGGAAACAAAAGAAGATTTATCCCTCTTAACAAGTGAAATGTCATCCAGCTCAAGCGGAGCAGAACAGCTGGAAGAAGCGGCAAAAGAGAAGCTGGAAAATAAAAACAAAACGACAGCACTCATTTCAGAGCGCCGTAAACAGCGTATGGCTCTTTCTGAAACATTAGAATTTGCTGAACGTGAACTCAAAGAGCAAAAACGTCTTTACAAGCAGCTCACGACAAGCTTAAAGGATGAAGAGATCAAGCTTGGCCGCATGGAAGTAGAGCTTGATAACCTCATCGCTTATTTAAACGAAGAATATGCTCTTTCATTTGAAGGAGCAAAAGAAATGTACCAACTGTCGCTATCGCCGGATGAAGCAAGAAAACGAGTGAAACTGATCAAACTAGCCATTGAAGAGCTCGGAACAGTGAACTTAGGCAGTATTGATGAATATGAACGAGTAAATGAACGCTATCTTTTCTTAACAGAACAGCGAAATGATCTGACAGAAGCGAAAAATACGTTATTCCAAGTCATCGAAGAAATGGACCAAGAAATGACAAAGCGCTTCTCTGAGACATTTTCTCAAATCCGCGGGCATTTTGAGTCTGTTTTCCAAGCATTATTTGGTGGTGGACGGGCAGATCTCAAGCTGACAGATCCAAACGATTTACTAAACGCTGGCGTCGATATTGTTGCCCAGCCGCCAGGGAAAAAGCTGCAAAACCTAAGCCTGCTATCAGGCGGAGAAAGAGCATTAACAGCGATCGCTTTATTATTCTCCATCTTAAAAGTGCGGCCAGTGCCATTCTGCGTGCTAGATGAGGTAGAAGCGGCGCTTGATGAAGCAAATGTGTTCCGCTTTGCCCAGTATTTAAAGAAATACAGCAAAGAAACACAGTTCATTGTCATCACACACCGAAAAGGAACGATGGAAGAAGCAGATGTTCTGTACGGTGTCACCATGCAGGAGTCTGGCGTTTCAAAACTAGTATCCGTCAAACTAGAAGAAACGAAAGAGCTTGTCCAGTAATTAAAGGAGGTTTTTGAACCAATGAGCTTTTTTAAGAAACTAAAAGAAAAATTTGCGCAGCAAAGCGATTCAGTATCAGAAAAGTTTAAAGATGGCCTTGAAAAAACGAGAAATTCGTTTCAAGGAAAAGTAAATGAACTGATTTCTCGCTATCGCAAGGTTGATGAAGACTTTTTCGAAGAACTCGAAGAAGTTTTAATCGGTGCTGATGTTGGTTTTACGACTGTGATGGAACTGATTGATGAGCTGAAAAAAGAAGTGAAATTAAGAAACATTCAAGACCCAAGTGAAGTGCAGGCCGTCATCTCTGAAAAACTCGTTGACATTTACAATAGCGGAGAGGAACAAATCTCTGAGCTGAACATTGAAGACGGGCGTTTAAATATCATTTTATTTGTGGGCGTTAACGGTGTTGGAAAAACAACGACAATCGGTAAGCTTGCAAACAAGCTGAAAAATGAAGGGAAATCCGTCATTTTAGCAGCAGGTGATACATTCCGTGCCGGTGCGATTGAGCAGCTTGAAGTATGGGGAGAGCGTTCAGGTGTCCCGGTTGTCAAACAAACAGCAGGCTCTGATCCAGCAGCCGTCATCTATGATGCCGTTCAATCTGCAAAAGCCAAAAAAGCAGATGTCCTGATCTGTGATACAGCAGGCAGACTGCAAAACAAAGTCAACTTAATGAAAGAGCTGGAGAAGGTCAAGAGAGTGATTGAGCGCGAAGTGCCAGATGCACCGCACGAAGTACTGCTTGCTCTTGATGCGACAACCGGTCAAAATGCTATGGCGCAAGCGAAGGAATTTTCGAAAGCGACAAATGTGACAGGAATTGCGTTAACCAAGCTTGATGGTACTGCAAAAGGCGGGATTGTTCTTGCGATTCGTAATGAACTGAACATCCCCGTGAAGCTTGTCGGTCTAGGTGAAAAAGTGGACGATCTGCAAGAATTCGATGCTGAATCGTATGTGTATGGATTATTCTCAGACGTCATTGATCAAGAAGACTAATGAAAATGCCGGTAAAGCTGCCGGCATTTTTTATTTATATAGCACCGCAGGAAGTGACAAGATAAAAACTTGACACACAGATGAGAACCGTGTAAACTTAGTTGATGTAAAGGGAATGAACTTAACAAAGGGGAGAGAGCCCATGACGCTTGAAAAAACAACGAGAATGAACTACTTGTTTGATTTCTATCAATCGTTGTTAACCGCAAAGCAAAAGAGCTACATGTCGCTTTACTACCTAGACGATTTTTCCCTCGGTGAAATTGCGGATGAATATGAAGTATCAAGGCAGGCTGTTTATGATAATATTAAACGGACTGAAGCGATGCTTGAACAATATGAAGAAAAGCTGCTCTTGTTTAAGAAATTTAAAGAGCGTAAAGAACTTCTCAAAAAAATGAGAGAGCTTGTAGCAGACTCCGCGCAAAAGGAAGAAGCAGAAGCTTTAATTGAATCGCTTGAGAAATTAGATTAGGAGGCGGCACAGTATGGCATTTGAAGGATTAGCCGACCGACTGCAGCAGACGATTTCAAAAATCCGCGGCAAAGGAAAAGTGTCAGAGCAAGATGTAAAAGAAATGATGCGCGAGGTACGCCTTGCCCTTCTTGAAGCTGACGTCAATTTTAAAGTAGTGAAAGACTTTGTGAAAAAAGTAAGCGAGCGGGCAGTTGGGCAAGAGGTCATGAAAAGCCTTACCCCTGGACAACAGGTCATTAAAGTTGTAAAAGAAGAACTCACTGAATTAATGGGCGGGGAAGAGAGTAAAATCGCCGTGGCGAAAAAACCTCCAACAGTCATTATGATGGTTGGTCTTCAAGGGGCAGGTAAAACGACTACAACTGGGAAGCTTGCCAACTTACTTCGCAAAAAACATAATCGCAAGCCGATGATGGTGGCTGCTGACATTTACAGACCAGCCGCGATCCAGCAGCTTCAAACGCTAGGGAAACAACTTGATATGCCCGTATTCTCATTAGGTGATCAAGTCAGTCCTGTTGAAATTGCCAAACAGGCAATTGAAAAAGCGAAAGAAGAACACCACGATTATGTCATTTTAGATACAGCAGGGCGTCTTCATATCGATGAAGAATTAATGGGTGAACTTCAGAAAGTAAAAGAAGTAGCAAATCCAGAAGAAATCTTCCTTGTTGTAGACTCTATGACAGGTCAAGATGCTGTCAATGTCGCAAAAAGCTTTAATGAACAGCTTGGTTTAACAGGTGTCGTTCTAACGAAACTAGACGGTGATACAAGAGGCGGAGCAGCACTTTCGATTCGCGCTGTCACAAATACGCCGATTAAATTCGCTGCTCTAGGAGAAAAGCTAGATGCGCTAGAACCATTCCACCCAGAACGAATGGCATCTAGAATTCTTGGTATGGGCGATGTGCTCACACTGATTGAAAAAGCACAGGCAAACGTTGACCAAGATAAGGCAAAAGAGCTTGAACAAAAAATGCGGACAATGAGCTTCACGCTCGATGATTTTCTCGAGCAGCTTGGCCAAGTTCGTAATATGGGGCCGCTTGATGAATTGATCCAAATGATGCCGGGAGCCGGTAAAATGAAAGGGCTCAAAAACGTCCAAGTAGACGAAAAGCAGCTCAATCACATCGAAGCGATCATTAAATCCATGACGACCGAGGAAAAAGAACAGCCAGAGGTCATCAATGCAAGCCGAAGAAAACGGATTGCAAAGGGAAGCGGAACATCTGTACAGGAAGTCAATCGCCTTTTAAAGCAATTTGACGAAATGAAAAAGATGATGAAGCAGATGACCAACATGTCCAAAGGAAAGAAAAAGGGCTTTAAATTACCATTTATGTAATTGGTTATACATGATAAAACCGTTGTTAAGAAAAAACACTTTACAAACCCTTTTATCATTGTTAATATACTATTTTGTTGAAATATTTTCGGAGGTGCTAGTAAAATGGCAGTAAAAATTCGTTTAAAACGTATGGGAGCAAAAAAATCTCCTTTCTATCGTATTGTTGTAGCAGATTCTCGTTCACCACGTGATGGTCGTTTCATTGAAACAGTTGGAACTTACAACCCAGTGGTATCACCAGCTGAAGTGAAAATCAACGAAGAATTAGCGCTTAAATGGCTTCAAAATGGTGCGAAACCATCTGATACAGTTCGTAACCTTTTCTCAAGCCAGGGAATTCTTGAAAAATTTCATCATGCGAAAAACAGCAAATAATGAAAGAGCTGTCCTTGGAAGAATTGATTGTGTCCATCGTCAAGCCACTTGTTGATTTTCCTGAAGATATTCACGTATCTTCATTAGAAAAAGATGAGCAGGTGATTTACACACTGTCTGTCAATGCCGAAGATACCGGAAAAGTGATCGGAAAGCAGGGACGTACAGCAAAAGCGATACGAACAGTCATGTTTGCAGCAGGTGCAGAGTCTTCTAAGAAAGTTCAACTTGAGATTGCTGAATAAAAAGGGAGAGGGCTTAGGACCTCCCCTTTTTTTACACGTTTAAATCTATTTTTCGTTATACTGTAGAGGACAAATGCCTTCGGATAGGGGGACAAAAAGGAAGATGCAGATCATTCAACATGTCACCGTGATGCAAGTATTAACTGAAAGCAGTAAGGACAAACTGTTAACGACTTTTTTGGAGAAAAAAGAAAGACTAGAACGTGAATGCAATCAATTATATTTTCAACTAAAGAAGCATGAAAAAGAACCACATCAACAAGAAGCCATCCCTCAATTTCAAAAAGCCATTGAAAAAAGGCAAGAGAAGATCAGACAAATTGATTTTCAGGTCGAGCAGCTGCATATTTTGCCGCTAGGAAGTGAAATGAAAGAAACAGAAGTGGATGCGCTTGTTGAAGTGAAAATAGGTGATAAGTGGGATGACAAAATGCAAGATAATGTCATCGTCGTAAAAGACGGCACCATTGTGGAAATACGTCAGGGGTGATTGAGAACATGGAGCTAGATTGGTTGAATGTTGGGAAGATCGTCAATACACACGGAGTGCGCGGAGAAGTGCGCGTCGTGTCAAAGACAGATTTCCCAGAAGAGCGCTACAAAAAAGGAAGTGTCCTTTATATTTTTAAGCAAGGTCAAAAAGAGCCGCTGAAAGTCACTGTCGCATCACACCGGCAGCACAAACAGTTTGATTTGCTTACATTTGAAGAAGTCGGCTCATTAAATGAAGCAGAGCAATTAAAGGAATCAATTTTAAAAGTAGAAAAAGAACATCTCGGGTCATTAGATGAAGGGGAATTTTATTTCCACGAAATCATCGGCTGCGAAGTTTACGATGAAGAGGACAAACTCATCGGTCAAATCAAAGAGATTTTAACGCCAGGGGCAAATGATGTATGGGTTGTTGGAAGAAAAGGCAAAAAAGATGCCCTCATCCCTTATATTCCATCTGTCGTCAAAACAGTTGATATCTCATCCAAGAAAGTACACATTGAAGTGATGGAAGGACTCATTGACGAATGAAAATTGATTTTTTAACGCTTTTTCCTGAAATGTTCGAAGGCGTGCTTCACTCATCGATCTTAAAAAAAGCTCAGGAGAAAGACGCCGTCTCATTTCAAGTCGTCAATTTTAGAGAGTATTCGGATCATAAGCATAAAACAGTGGATGACTACCCGTATGGCGGCGGTGCTGGCATGGTACTGAAAGCACAGCCTGTATTTGATGCGGTAGAAGATTTGACGAAAAAAGCAAACAAGAAGCCCCGCATTATTCTTGTCTGTCCTCAAGGAGAAAGATATACACAAAAGAAAGCAGAAGAGCTTGCAAAAGAAGAGCATCTTATGTTCATTTGCGGCCACTATGAAGGCTACGATGAGCGCATCAGGGAGCATCTTGTCACAGATGAAATCTCAATCGGAGATTTTGTTCTCACAGGCGGAGAGCTGCCGGCGATGATGATTGCAGACAGTGTGGTCAGGCTTTTGCCTCATGTGCTTGGAAAAGAAGCGTCCCATATCGAAGATTCATTTAGTACAGGTCTGCTTGAGCATCCGCACTATACAAGACCAGCTGATTATAAAGGGTTGAAAGTACCGGATGTCCTGCTCTCTGGTAATCATGCCAAGATTGAAGAGTGGCGGCGTAAAGAATCCTTGAAGCGAACCTATACAAGACGGCCGGATTTGATCGATTCTTGCAAAACATTAACCGATGAAGAAAAAAGATGGCTTTGGCAGCTTCATAATGACTAGATTGTATTGCACACGTCATAGAGGTGTGGTATGATACTACTTGTGACTTGGACGGCTTGCCGATTCAAGTTTGAAAACGATGTTCCGCTGCAATGAAGAAAGAGGACATGAGCATCTGTTGGAAGGAGTTGAAAACGATGCAACATTTGATTGAAGAAATCACAAAAGAACAATTACGCACTGATCTTCCTGCGTTCCGTCCTGGTGACACTTTACGTGTACACGTTAAAGTTGTTGAGGGTACTCGTGAGCGTATCCAGATCTTTGAAGGTGTAGTAATTAAGCGTCGTGGTGGTGGAATCAGCGAAACTTTCACAGTTCGTAAGATCTCTTACGGTGTAGGCGTTGAGCGTACATTCCCTGTACACACACCAAAAATCGCTAAGATCGAAGTTGTACGTCACGGTAAGGTACGTCGTGCGAAACTTTACTACCTACGTGAACTTCGCGGTAAAGCGGCTCGTATCAAAGAAATCAGACGATAATGATATCAAAGGAAAGAGCTTGTTACCTGTAACAGGCTCTTTTTTTGTACAATGTATAGAGACAACCGTTAGAAGAGAGAAGGTGCACATATGACGATTCAATGGTTTCCAGGCCATATGGCAAAAGCAAGACGGGAAGTCACAGAAAAATTAAAGCTCATCGACATCGTATTTGAATTAACAGATGCAAGAATTCCGATGTCCTCTAGAAACCCAATGATCGAAGAAATCCTTCAAAATAAACCGAAAATCATGCTCTTAAATAAAGCCGATAAAGCAGATCCTCGTATGACAAAAGAGTGGCAAGCGCATTTTGAAAAGCAAGGTGTTCGGTCACTTGCTATTAACTCTGTCGATGGCCAAGGGCTAAATCAGATCATCACGACATCAAAAGAAATCTTAAAAGAAAAATTCGACCGCATGAAAGCAAAAGGTGTCAAGCCGCGTGCGATTCGAGCACTGATTATCGGGATTCCTAATGTTGGGAAATCAACCTTGATCAATCGTTTAGCAAAGAGAAACATCGCCAAAACAGGAGATCGACCTGGTATTACGACATCACAGCAATGGGTGAAGGTCGGGAAAGAACTTGAACTGCTCGATACCCCTGGAATACTATGGCCGAAATTTGAAGATGAACAAGTAGGACTTAGGCTGGCTGTCACTGGAGCGATCAAAGACTCCATCATCAACTTACAGGATGTCGCCGTGTATGCACTCCGCTTTCTAGAAGAGCACTATCCAGAGCGATTAAAAAAACGCTATGATTTGGCAGACATACCTGAAGATACAGTTGAGCTGTTTGATGCCATTGGCACAAAGCGCGGCTGTCTGATGAGTGGTGGATTCATTAATTACGACAAAACGACCGAAATCATTATTCGGGATATTCGAACGGAAAAATTTGGTCCCCTCACTTTTGAGAAGCCTGAAAGTTAAAAGACACGCAGCTCATGCGGGTCTTTATTTTTTATGAAAAACTGCCGATATAAAGAAGGAGGCTGCGGAAAAGCCGATGTATACTGTGAAACAAATAAAAGAATTGATAGAAAAGCATGCGGATGATGAGTCATACATTCATGAACTTGTGAAAGATGATACGAGAAAAAGTGTCCAAAAGCTGCTAGAAAAGTGGCACAAAGAGAGAGAAAAGCAGCAAGAGCTTCGGTCAGCATGGAACCGAATGCTGCAATTTGAAACGAGCGCAAAGGCGCAAGGCTACACTTGTATTGCAGGTATAGATGAAGCAGGAAGAGGACCGCTGGCAGGCCCAGTCGTCGCAGCAGCTGTGATATTAAAAGAAGATACCGTTCTGCTTGGATTAAACGACTCAAAGCAACTATCTGAGAAAAAAAGAATGATCTATTATCATCTGATTCAAGAGGAAGCACTTGATATCGGAATCGGCATTGTTGATGCGGCTACGATTGATGAAATCAATATATACGAAGCATCAAGACTGGCGATGGTGAGGGCTGTGGAGCAGCTAACTCATACACCTGATTATCTACTCATAGATGCGATGACGCTCCCGCTTCCTATCCATCAGGAGAACATCATCAAAGGAGATGCAAAAAGTGCATCCATTGCAGCTGGTGCATGTATTGCAAAAGTGACAAGGGACATGATAATGGAAGAGTACGGGCGACAATATCCTGAGTATCAATTTGAAAAACATAAAGGGTACGGAACGAAAGAGCACCTGACTGCCATTCAAACACATGGTGCTACCCCCATCCACCGGATATCGTTTGCGCCAGTGAAATCCGTTATTTCATAAATTTTTGACATAAGGAGGCTGCCTTAGATGACAAGAGTTGAAGATATACATACAGCACTGAATAGCCGGCTGAATACGGGTGAGGCTGTTCCGCTAAACACCGAAGGAAAGGAAAATGTTCACCGGCTGATTCTTGGCAAAGTACTGAAAATGCTTGGAGATGATACCGCACTTGTTCAAATAGGATCCACTAAAATAAAAGCACAGCTAGCGGCTCAGCTAAAGGCAGACTCGTTCTATTGGTTCCAATTTGAACAAGAGAATGGAGACAGCCTCAATAAACTAAGACCTGTTCAGCAATTTGACCAGGATCCAAAGACATTAAAGGATGCAGCGGCTAAACTATTAGAAGGCCTATCACTTAAAAATGGACTAGAAAACATGTTAACGGCTACAGCCTTTTTAAAAGAAAAACCGGTCATCAACGAGGCAGAGCTAAAAACGGCGGTGAAATGGATTGAACAGCTTCAAGGAGCGGATATCAAAAAAGGACTGCAAGCACTTCTTTTTGCTTTAAAGAAAGATTTACCGATTCAAGAAGGCGTGCTCCAATCAATATTAGCTGTGAAGTCATCCTCTGCACTTCATCAGGATGTGACAGCACTGCTGGATCGATTAACACAGCTTCCGAAGCAATCAGAAACCACACAGGCTCTTACACAGGCTGTACGTTCCGTCGTAGATGCTGAGACGACCGTCCATGCAGAAAAGCTCTTATCGGTGCTTCTAGGTGCAAAAGAAGGCCAAACGAAGCAAGGGGGCAGTTTGCAGGGGCAGCCTCATGTCAATCCTTCTCAGCAAGCAAAGCAGAGCCAGCCTTCCGTTATTCAAGGACGGCAGGCGGATACCGTCAATCAGAACAATATACCGCAGTTATTAAGTCCAAAACAGCTTCCGCTTCAGCAAATAGAACGCATACTGACAAGCATCACAAGGCAAGGGATAGACGGACAGCAGCAGCCGGATTTAAAACAGCTCACATCGCTCCTTCAAGGGATCCAGCAGGCAGGACCACAAGTGGACGCAAAGGCGGCTGTGCTTCAAAAGGCATTTCCGTTTCTTTCAAAAGCAGAGGCGAACACATTGGCACAGGTCATTCAGCAGACTGAACCAGCATTAAGCAATAAAACCGATGTGCTCGATTTACTGATGACGATGAAAAAGGCGATAGGTGTACGAGATGAAATTGGTATGCTGAAATTATTGGAAAAAGGCAGCCAAGATGTAAAAAGCCAGGAGCTCCATCAATTAAAGCTTGCCCTAAATGATGCGAGGCAGGCTGATTTACCAGAGCCCGTAAAAAAAGAAGTGGATCAATTGTTTCATCGATTAAATGGGCAGTTATTTGTGCAGCAGGAAAACCAAACGGTGAATCAAATGCTGGTTTCTTATCCTCTTTTCTCAAAACATAGTGTTCAAGATTTAACCTTTATTCTAAAAGGACATAAGCAAAAAGATGGCTCTATTGATATTTCTCAGTGCCGTTTAATGTTTTACTTAAACATGGAAAACTTAGAAGAAACTTTAATAGACTGTACGATTCAGCAAAAGGTCATGTCAATTACAGTCGAGACGGCACACGAACTTCAAGGGACCATTAATCCAATGATTCCAGCTGTTCGAGAGAATTTAAATGCCCTAGGATATAGTTTAACTGGGATTACAGCGAAAAAGAGGCAAGAGCCAATTGATCCGTCTCACTTTCTAGATGAACACTTTCATAAAATCAGCGAGAAAGGGCTGGACTTACGAGTATGAAGGATTCAAAACCGCTTAGAAGAGCGGTCGCTCTGCACTACGATGAAGAAAAACAAAAGGCGCCAAAAGTCGTCGCAACAGGCAGCGGCTATGTGGCAGATCATATAATTGAAGAAGCAAAAAAAGCAGGAGTTCCCGTCCAAGAAGACCCTAATTTAGTAGAACTGATGCGCCATTTAACGCTGGATGAGGAAATACCAGAAGCGTTATACGATACTGTAGCAGAAATATTTTCATTTATCTATAGGTTAGATCAAAAAATGAAAAAATAAGGTAAAATAAGTGTTTTGACTGAAAAATTTATATTTTTAATAAAATAAAAGTTTGAATGTTTAGAAGGATTTTACGATTTTACATAGAACCCTAGACATTCTCTTTTTTATTCTTTAAAATGAAAGCGCAGTCTATTTTATAATTTTTGTTTCTACATATGTTGGGAGGATGGGAAATGAATATCCATGAGTACCAAGGAAAAGAAATCCTAAGAAAATATGGGGTTTCAGTTCCAAATGGTAAAGTAGCATTTACACCTGATGAAGCAGTGAAAGCATCAGAAGAGCTAGGAAGCTCTGTATATGTCGTAAAAGCACAGATTCATGCAGGTGGCCGCGGTAAAGCAGGTGGGGTAAAAATTGCAAAAACAAAAGATGAAGTGAAAGGGTTTGCAGAGGAATTGCTCGGCAAAACACTTGTTACACATCAAACAGGGCCTGAAGGGCGTGAAATAAAACGCTTACTTATTGAAGAAGGCTGCGATATTCAAAAGGAGTACTATGTTGGACTTGTATTGGATAGAGCGACATCAAGAATCGTATTGATGGCTTCTGAAGAAGGCGGTACTGAAATTGAAGAAGTAGCAGAAAAAACGCCAGAAAAAATCGTGAAAGTGGTCATCGACCCAGCGATTGGTCTTCAAGCCTATCAGGCGAGAGAAGTCGCGTTTAAAATTAATATTCCAACAAAATTAGTTGGCCAAGCTGTTAAGTTTATGACAAGCCTTTACAACGCATTTATTGAAAAGGACTGTTCAATTGCTGAGATTAATCCACTTGTTGTAACAGGCGATGGAAAAGTGATGGCACTTGATGCAAAATTAAACTTTGATAGCAATGCCTTATATAGACAAAAAGATATACTAGAATACCGTGATCTTGATGAAGAGGATCCAAAAGAAATTGAAGCATCTAAATATGATCTTAGCTATATTTCTCTTGATGGGAACATTGGCTGTATGGTCAATGGTGCAGGTCTTGCGATGTCTACAATGGATATCATCAAGCATTACGGCGGGGACCCTGCAAACTTCCTAGATGTTGGCGGCGGTGCAACTGCTGAAAAGGTAACGGAAGCATTTAAAATCATCTTATCTGATCAAAATGTCAAAGGGATTTTCGTGAACATTTTTGGCGGCATCATGAAATGTGATGTGATTGCAGAAGGTGTAGTTGAAGCGACGAAACAAGTCGGCTTAACATTACCGCTCGTTGTACGTCTTGAAGGAACAAACGTTGAATTAGGGAAGAAAATCCTGAGTGAATCAGGCTTAAATATCACTTCTGCTGAGTCTATGGCTGACGGGGCAGAAAAGATTGTATCTTTAGTCAAGTAGAGCAGAAAGGCAGGGAACCTAAATGAGTGTATTTATTAATAAAAATACGAGAGTAATTGTTCAGGGGATTACCGGTTCAACCGCATTATTCCATACAAAACAAATGATTGAGTATGGAACAAATATCGTTGGCGGTGTCACACCTGGAAAAGGTGGAACTGAAGTAGAAGGAGTTCCTGTATTTAATACTGTATCTGAAGCAGTGCAGACAACTGGAGCAGATGCTTCTGTTATCTATGTACCAGCACCATTTGCAGCAGATGCCATTTTAGAGGCAGTCGATGCAGAAGTTGATCTTGTCATCTGTATTACTGAGCATATTCCAGTTCTGGACATGGTCAAAGTGAAACGTTATATGGAAGGTAAGAAGACAAGACTTGTTGGACCAAACTGCCCTGGTGTGATTACACCTGAAGAATGTAAGATCGGCATTATGCCAGGCTACATTCATAAAAAAGGTCATGTTGGTGTTGTTTCTCGTTCTGGAACGCTTACATATGAAGCGGTACATCAGCTTTCAGAGGCTGGTGTTGGTCAATCGACAGCTGTAGGGATCGGCGGCGACCCTGTAAACGGGACGAACTTTATTGATGTATTAAAAGCTTTCAATGAAGATCCTGACACGCATGCTGTCATTATGATCGGTGAAATTGGCGGTACGGCTGAAGAAGAAGCAGCTGAATGGGTAAAAGCAAATATGACCAAACCAGTTGTTGGCTTTATTGGCGGTAAAACAGCGCCTCCAGGAAAACGTATGGGACATGCTGGTGCCATTATTTCTGGTGGTAAGGGAACGGCTGATGAAAAAGTAAAAACAATGCGTGAATGTGGAATTGAAGTGGCAGAAACGCCATCTGTCATGGGAGAAACGTTAATTAAAGTGTTAAAAGAGAAAAATATCTTCGAAGCTTGTAAAACGCATTAATAAAAGAAGAAGACTTGTTCTTTGACAAGTCTTCTTCTTTCTATCTATCTTAAACTGGAGGAATGGTATGTACAACGTGTCCGAAAGAATGATTTTTCACCGCTTAAAAGGCCTCATCTCACCCTCTTTGTTAACAAAATGGTGGAAAGTCGATCCTGAGTTATATATAAATGAAGAAACACATCATTTCAAACAGGATCGATCATTACAAAAGATTGACTTTACCCGCTTAAAACAAGCAGAAGAAAATGAATTCCCCATTTTTGAACATATGATTCAAGCCTATTTAAAGCAAAACATTCACATGATTCCCATCACATCATCCTTATATCCCAGCACACTAAAACACATTTATGATCCTCCCCCTGTGTTATTCCTAAAAGGAAACATAACCTATTTAAATGAAGAAAAAAGTTTAGGTGTAGTAGGTACTCGTGTACCGTCCTCTTATGGAGAAGCATGTGTGAAAAAAATCGTTGGTGAACTTGTAGAGGAAAATTGGACGATTGTCAGTGGTTTAGCAAAAGGAATTGATGGACTTGCACATAAGGAGTGTATCAGGAAAAAGGGGAAAACCATTGGAGTTGTAGCTGGTGGATTTCAACATCTATATCCAAAAGAACATGTGCAAATGGCTCAATACATGGGAGAACATCATTTGCTTTTGTCAGAGCATCCGCCTTATATTAAACCAGAAAAGTGGCATTTTCCGATGAGAAATCGATTAATTAGTGCTTTGACAAAAGGAACCATCGTGATCCAGTGCAAAGAAAAGAGCGGTTCGCTTATTACAGCCTATCAGGCACTGGAGCAAGGAAAAGAAGTGTTTGCTGTTGCAGGATCGATCTTTGATTCTAATTCCACAGGTCCAGCTAGACTTATTCAACAAGGAGCCAAGCTTGTTCATTCTACGAAAGATATTTTAGAGGAATTCTTCTTCCAGGGCGTTCAATATACTGAACCCTCATAAAAATATCGTTTGACAAAAGACATAGGAATATTTAATAATAGTGAGGATTTAAGTTTACACTTTGTTTTTCGTGTTTATAATGATGTTCATCATAAAGAATTTTTAACAATTGCCTGTTAGATAGGTGCAATTAACATAAATATCAATTTGTGAAATGGATAAAGAGAGAACACCTCTTAAGGGGGATTTTGAGTATGGCTGATTATTTAGTCATCGTTGAGTCGCCAGCAAAGGCGAAAACGATTGAGCGTTATTTAGGAAAAAAGTATAAAGTAAAGGCTTCAATGGGGCACGTAAGGGATTTACCGAAAAGTCAGCTCGGTGTTGACACTGAGCATGACTTCGAACCGAGATATATTACGATTCGCGGGAAAGGCCCGGTTTTAAAGGAATTAAAAACAGCGGCGAAAAAAGCAAAGAAAGTCTATCTCGCAGCTGACCCCGATAGAGAGGGAGAAGCGATTGCTTGGCATTTAGCACACAGCCTTGACCTTGACCTCTCTTCTGACTGCCGCGTTGTCTTTAACGAAATTACAAAAGATGCAATTAAAGATTCCTTTAAGCATCCACGTATGATCAATATGGACTTAGTTGACGCGCAGCAGGCAAGACGGATTTTAGACCGTCTTGTTGGATATAAAATTAGCCCGATTTTATGGAAAAAAGTCAAAAAGGGCTTAAGTGCCGGTCGTGTTCAATCGGTTGCACTCCGCCTGATTATTGACCGAGAAAATGAAATTAATGAATTTAAACCAGAAGAATACTGGACAATTGATGGTACATTCCTAAAAGGAAAAGAAAGCTTTGAGGCTAGTTTCTTTGGCGTGGGCGGCAAAAAACATCCTCTGAAAACAAAAGAAGATGTAAAAGAAATCCTTTCGAAATTAAAAGGAAGCAAATTTTCTGTTGAAAAAGTGACAAAAAAAGAACGTAAACGCAACCCAGCTCTTCCGTTTACGACATCTACCTTGCAGCAAGAGGCAGCAAGAAAACTCAACTTCCGTGCGAAGAAGACGATGATGATTGCACAGCAATTATATGAAGGGATTGATCTTGGGAAAGAAGGTACAGTAGGTCTCATTACATATATGAGAACGGACTCAACACGTATTTCCAATACGGCAATTGAAGAAGTATCTGCTTTCATTGATCAAACGTACGGCAAGAATTTCTTAAATACAACAAAACGTACTGCCAAAAAGAACGACAATGCACAGGATGCTCACGAAGCCATCCGGCCGACTTCTACGCTAAGAAAACCAGCAGATGTCAAACATGTGCTAAGCAGAGATCAGCTTCGACTTTATAAATTGATTTGGGAACGATTTGTGGCAAGCCAAATGGCGTCGGCTGTTCTTGATACAATGAGTGTGGATCTTGAAAATAACGGCCTTACTTTCCGTGCTAATGGAAGCAAGGTGAAATTCCCTGGGTTTATGAAGGTATATGTTGAAGGGAAGGACGACCAGTTAGAAGAAAAGGACAAAATGCTCCCTGATCTGAAAGAGGGAGATACGGTTCTTTCAAAAGATATCGAACCAGAACAGCACTTCACGCAGCCGCCTCCCCGCTATACAGAGGCAAGACTTGTCAAAACGCTTGAAGAGCTTGGTATCGGTCGCCCATCTACGTATGCCCCAACATTAGATACGATTCAAAAGCGCGGCTATGTCGCACTTGATAACAAACGGTTTATTCCAACAGAGCTTGGAGAAATTGTACTCAACTTAATTATTGAATTCTTCCCTGAAATCATTAACGTAGAATTCACTGCGAAAATGGAAAAAGAACTTGATAGCGTTGAAGAAGGTACGATCGAATGGGTTCGCATTATCGACAGCTTCTATCAAGACTTTGCAAAACGGGTAGAAAAAGCAGAAGCAGAAATGCAAGAAGTTGAGATTGAACC
Source organism: Bacillus xiamenensis (assembly GCF_001857925.1). Classification (NCBI taxonomy): domain Bacteria; kingdom Bacillati; phylum Bacillota; class Bacilli; order Caryophanales; family Bacillaceae; genus Bacillus; species Bacillus xiamenensis. The sequence goes on along the minus strand of NZ_CP017786.1, from coordinate 112,592 downwards.
TGAATACGCCGGAGTGGATTGTGAAGAATGCGGGCACCCGATGGTATACAAAATGGGGAGATACGGTAAGTTCATGGCATGCTCTAATTTCCCTGACTGCCGAAACACAAAACCAATTGTGAAAGATATCGGTGTCAAATGCCCGACCTGTCACGAAGGAAACATCGTTGAACGGAAATCTAAGAAGCGCCGCATTTTTTATGGCTGTGATCGTTTTCCAGCGTGTGAATTCGTCTCTTGGGACAAACCAATTGAAAGAAAGTGTCCAAAGTGCGAAAATATGCTTGTAGAGAAAAAGCTGAAAAAAGGCGTTCAAGTTCAATGTGTGAATTGTGATTATAAAGAGGAACAACAAAAATAGCGGTGAGCAGCCTTGTTCACCTGCTTTTTTATGTCATCAAACAGAACTTACGAAATAGGAGAGTTGTACAATGAGTCAATTTGTAAATGTGATCGGAGCAGGTTTAGCAGGAAGTGAAGCGGCATGGCAAATTGCTAAACGCGGAATTAAAGTCAATCTGTATGAAATGAGACCTGTTAAACAAACACCAGCTCATCACACTGATAAATTTGCAGAGCTAGTCTGCAGCAACTCATTGCGTGCGAACGCTTTGACGAATGCGGTAGGTGTATTAAAGGAAGAAATGCGTCATTTAGATTCTGCCATTATTGCAGCAGCAGATGAAAGTTCAGTTCCTGCTGGCGGAGCGCTTGCAGTAGATCGCCATGAATTTGCAGCCAATGTCACAGACCGCGTGAAAAATCATCCGAATGTGACAGTCTTTCAAGAAGAAGTGCAAAGCATTCCAGAAGGTCCGACAATTATTGCGACTGGTCCGCTTACATCAGAAGCACTTTCAAAAGAATTGAAATTATTAACAGGTGAGGAGTATCTATATTTCTACGATGCAGCAGCACCGATCTTAGAGAAAGACAGCATCAATATGGATAAAGTATACTTGAAATCACGCTATGATAAAGGAGAAGCTGCTTATTTAAACTGCCCAATGACTGAAGAGGAATTCGATCGTTTTTATGAGGCATTAATTTCTGCTGAAACTGTGCCATTAAAAGAGTTTGAAAAAGAAATATTCTTTGAAGGCTGTATGCCCATTGAAGTCATGGCGAAAAGAGGAAAGAAAACAATGCTGTTTGGCCCGATGAAACCAGTAGGGCTTGAAGATCCGAAAACAGGAAAAAGACCTTACGCTGTTGTTCAATTAAGACAGGATGATGCAGCAGGTACTTTGTATAATATCGTTGGTTTCCAAACGCATCTGAAGTGGGGCGATCAAAAGGAAGTGTTCCGTTTGATCCCAGGTCTTGAAGAGGCAGAGATTGTTCGGTATGGTGTGATGCACCGTAATACATTTATTAACTCTCCAAGCCTTCTAAGACCGACGTATCAGTTTAAAAACAGAGACGATCTATTCTTTGCCGGACAAATGACTGGTGTTGAAGGCTATGTCGAGTCTGCGGCTTCAGGATTGGTCGCTGGAATTAATGCGGCTCGTTTTGTCAAAGGTGAAGAGCTTGTTACACTCCCTGAGGAAACGGCGATTGGCAGCATGGCTCACTACATTACGTCGACAAACAAGAAAAGCTTTCAGCCGATGAATGCAAACTTTGGCTTGCTGAAAGATCTTGGCGTTCGAATTAAAAACAAACAGGAGCGCTATGCAGAGTACGCTAAGCGCGCAATCGAAACTATTCAAACTATTTCGAAATCTCTGTAGTAAAACATTGCACCGGAAGCAAGATATGTGATACCATTTAAAAGCCTTAAAGAGGTGTAAAAATGACGAATAAACAGCGTCTTGTCCACTTATTCATTGAATATTTGCAGATTGAAAAAAACTATTCGGCTTTAACGATCTCAGGATATACGGAGGCCATTGAAGAGTTTGTCAGATTTATGAACATTCAAGGAATAAACGGTTTTGAAGAGGTATCCTATCAAGATACGAGAATTTATTTAACAGAAGCTTATGAAAAAGGCCTTACAAGAAGAACGATTAGTAAGAAAGTCTCTGCACTTCGCAGCTTTTATAAATTTTTATTAAGAGAACAGCTTGTGAAAGAAAATCCTTTTTTACTCGTTAGCTTACCAAAGCAGGATAAGCGCATTCCTTCATTTTTGTACGAAGAGGAACTAAAAGAGCTGTTTACAGTATCTGATCTGAGCACACCGCTTGGTCAAAGAAATCAAGCCATTTTAGAACTTCTTTATGCAACAGGTATGAGGGTCAGTGAGTTATGTTCATTAAAAGAATCTGATCTTGATTTATCGATGGATACAGTGCTTGTTCATGGGAAAGGCAGCAAACAGCGGTATGTTCCTTTCGGCTCTTACGCACATGAAGCGCTCTCCACTTATTTAGAGGGTGGAAGGCAGAAGCTGATCGGTAAGGGAAAAGATCGTGCTGGTTCACATGTGTTTTTGAATCAGCGCGGAGCTCCTCTTACAGACCGTGGCGTTCGATTCATTCTAAGTGAATTAATGAAAAAAGCGTCAGGCACATTACATATCCATCCTCACATGTTAAGGCACACCTTTGCTACACACCTTTTAAACGAGGGAGCTGATTTGAGAAGTGTTCAAGAACTTCTCGGTCACTCAAATTTATCATCAACTCAGGTGTACACACATGTATCAAAAGATTCTTTAAGAAAAACGTACATGTCTCATCACCCAAGGGCTTTTAAACGATTCTAAAAGGAGGTTTTTTCATGTCATCATTTCATGCAACCACCATTTTTGCCGTTCAACATAAAGGAAAAAGTGCGATGGCTGGAGACGGTCAAGTCACTTTTGGGCAGGCTGTCGTCATGAAACATACAGCAAAGAAAGTGCGCCGTCTTTTCGGAGGCAAGGTGCTCGCAGGTTTTGCTGGTTCAGTAGCAGATGCATTTACACTCTTTGAGAAGTTTGAAACAAAGCTGGAAGAATACGGTGGTAACTTAAAACGAGCAGCAGTAGAGCTGGCGAAAGAATGGCGCAGTGACAAGATGCTCAGACAGCTTGAAGCAATGCTTATCGTGATGAACAAAGAAAGCATTCTGCTCGTATCTGGAACAGGAGAGGTCATCGAGCCAGACGATGGCATCTTGGCTATCGGCTCAGGCGGCAACTATGCGCTTAGCGCCGGGAGAGCACTCAAAAAACATGCAGGTGATCATCTCTCAGCTCGAGAGATTGCAAGGGCTGCTCTTGAAACGGCCGGAGAAATCTGTGTCTACACGAACGATCAAATCACTTTAGAAGAGCTTGAATAGAAAGGACATGAGACGTATGGAGAAAAAGCCGTTCACCCCAAGAGAAATAGTTGAAAAGCTGGATCAGTACATTATTGGTCAGCTTGATGCGAAAAAAGCAGTGGCGGTGGCTTTAAGAAACCGTTACAGAAGAAGTCTTTTACATGATAAGCTAAAGGATGAAGTCGTTCCTAAAAACATTTTAATGATCGGTCCGACAGGTGTAGGGAAAACAGAGATTGCCCGCAGAATTGCCCGGATTTCTGGTGCACCTTTCATTAAAGTGGAAGCGACGAAGTTTACTGAAGTTGGATATGTCGGCCGTGACGTAGAATCAATGGTCAGAGATTTAGTGGAGACAGCCATCAGACTTGTCAAAGAAGAAAAGATGAAAGATGTCCAAGAAGAAGCGGAAAAACAAGCAAACAAACGTCTTGTTCACCTGCTTGTTCCTGGGAAGAAAAAAAGCCAGTCTGTGAAAAATCCTTTTGAAATGCTGTTTGGCGGCTCTGATACAGATGACAGCGATCGAGATCACTCAAATGAAGAGGTAGAACTTGAATCGACAAGAAAACGTATGGCTCACCAGCTGGCTATGGGTGAACTTGAAGATCATTACGTTACGATTGAAGTCGAAGAGCAGCAGCCCTCCATGTTTGACATGCTTCAAGGCTCAGGTATGGAGCAAATGGGTATGAACATGCAGGATGCGCTCAGCAATCTCATGCCTAAAAAGAAAAAACGCAGAAAGCTGACTGTTAGAGAAGCGAGAAAGGCGTTAACTGCTGAGGAAGCGTCAAAACTGATTGATATGGATGAAGTCGGTCAGGAAGCTGTCCAAAAAGCAGAACAGCAAGGGATCATTTTTATTGATGAGATCGACAAAATTGCCAAAAGCGGCGGTGCATCATCTGCAGATGTTTCTCGTGAAGGGGTTCAACGTGATATTTTACCGATTGTAGAAGGTTCCACTGTGATGACAAAATATGGGGCTGTAAAAACAGATCATGTGCTATTTGTAGCAGCAGGCGCGTTCCATATGGCGAAACCATCAGATTTGATTCCAGAGCTGCAAGGGCGCTTCCCAATCCGTGTAGAATTAGATAAATTAAGTATAGAAGACTTTGTGAAAATCTTAACGGAACCAGATAATGCGTTATTAAAGCAATATAAAGCTTTACTTGAAACAGAAGGTATATCTCTTGAATTTTCTGACGATGCTATTCTTAAGATTGCTGAAGTGGCTTATCACGTCAATCAGGAGACGGATAACATCGGTGCAAGAAGGCTTCATACCATACTTGAGAAGCTGCTTGAAGAGCTTTCGTTTGAGGCGCCTGATATTACAATGGAAACGGTGACCATCACCCCTCAGTATGTAGAAGAGAAGCTAGGAAAGATTGCAAATAACAAAGACTTAAGTCAATTTATACTTTAACAAATGAATAAAGTAATCTAGGAGGATCATTATTATGGCGTTATTACAAAAAACAAGGATTATTAACTCGATGCTGCAAGATGCAGCGGGGAAACCAGTTAATTTTAAAGAAATGGCAGAAACACTTAGAGATGTCATTGATTCAAACATTTTCGTATTAAGCAGAAGAGGGAAGCTTCTTGGCTATTCCATCAACCAGCAGATCGAAAATGCACGTATGAAAAAAATGCTTGAAGACCGTCAGTTCCCTGAAGAATATACAAAAAGTCTATTCAATGTCCCTGAAACGTCTTCAAACCTTGACATCAACAGTGAGTATACAGCTTTCCCGATTGAGAACCGTGATTTATTCCAATCAGGTTTGACAACAATTGTTCCAATCATCGGAGGCGGAGATCGCTTAGGGACGTTAATCTTGTCTCGTTTGCAAGATAGATTTACAGATGATGATTTAATTCTTGCTGAATACGGCGCAACAGTTGTTGGAATGGAGATTCTTCGCGAGAAAGCAGAAGAAATTGAAGAAGAAGCAAGAAGTAAAGCGGTTGTCCAAATGGCGATCAGTTCTCTTTCCTATAGTGAGCTTGAAGCAATTGAGCACATCTTCGAAGAACTTGATGGAAACGAAGGACTGCTTGTGGCAAGTAAAATTGCTGACCGTGTAGGCATCACTCGTTCAGTCATCGTAAACGCCTTGCGTAAGTTAGAAAGTGCAGGCGTAATTGAATCTCGTTCTCTTGGAATGAAGGGCACGTACATCAAAGTGTTAAACAATAAATTTTTAATCGAACTTGAAAATTTAAAATCTCATTAATCAAAAACCCTTTTTAGCCGAAATAAATGCTGAAAAGGGTTTTTTTGAATGAAAAAAGAGGATTTTTTCAAAAAAAGACACTCTATTTCCCAAGAAAACCCTTACAATTATGTAGTGCTTTGAATCTAGGTCTTTTTACCTATTCATAAAATAGATATATATTACGAGTTTTTTTTACATCTACATCATAGACTTTAATCCTATTATTTCTTACAATGAACATATGGTTTTACAAATCTCGACATGATTAAATGGAATGAAATACATATGATTGGAGGTATATGGTTTTGGATATATTTTCTGGAACGATAAGCAACCTTGAGAATGCCTTGGGCAGAGCGAATGTTAAGCAAAAAGTCATAAGCAATAATATCGCGAATATAGACACACCGAACTACAAGTCGAAAAAAGTCGCATTCCATGACATGCTAAATGATGCGTCAAGCAGATTAGATGCTAATAAAACATACCAAGGTCACATTGATTTTTCTGAAACAGGGTCTAATTATTCAGTTGTCTCGAGTAACCGTACTTCTTATCAAGAAAACGGAAATAATGTCGATATTGATCAAGAGATGAGTGAACTCGCTAAAAACCAAATTCAGTATAATGCGCTAGTTGAAAGAATGAGCGGAAAATTCAATTCTCTTAAAACAGTTTTGACAGGAGGTAAATAATGTCGATTTTTTCAGGCGTTAACGCTTCGGCCTCAGCATTAACTGCACAGAGGCTCAGAATGGACGTTGTATCCTCAAACCTTGCAAATATGGATACAACAAGAGCGAAACAGGTTGATGGCAACTGGGAGCCTTATAGACGTAAGCTCGTCACATTACAGCCGTCAGGTGAATCATTTTCATCTATATTGAACTCAAGCATGAATTCGAGCGGCAAATTAGGAAACGGCGTCAAAGTAACAAAGGTTACAGAAGACGAAACTCCATTCAACCTTCAATATGATCCTACAAATCCCGATGCCAATGAAAATGGATATGTTCAAACACCAAATGTCGATCCATTAAAGGAAATGGTTGACCTCATCAGCAGCTCAAGGTCATACGAAGCAAACGTGACTGCGCTGAATGCGAATAAAAGCATGCTGATGAAAGCTTTAGAAATAGGAAAGTAAGGTGAAAAGAATTGGTTAACGCAATATCTCCTTTCCAGCTTCAAACCGCTCAGCAAGCAAGTGAATTGACGAATGCATCGCCATTGCAGGCGGCTGCACCAAAAAGTCAAACGAATTTCTCTGATGTGCTGAAGAATTCCATTGAGGCATTGAATCAATCACAGCTGAAATCAGACCAGTATACAAATGCTCTTGCACAAGGCAAAGATGTCAACCTCGATGAAGTCATGATTGCTGCACAGAAAGCAAATGTGACACTCACAGCTGCAACGGAGTTTCGAAATAAAGCAGTCGAAGCGTACCAAGAGATTATGAGAATGCAGATGTAGGAGGTGCTGGCGGACAAAAAATAGACTGAATGGAATGACCGGGGGTTAAGATGAATCGTACTTTAATGCAATTAAGAACAAAAACAGTTGAGTTTTGGCGAAATCGATCAAAATTACAAAAAATACTCATGATTGGCGGCGTAGCTGCCCTAGCAATCATTATTACGGTTGTTAGCATCTTTGCTTCTTCTGAAAAAATGGTTCCGCTCTTTAGAGATTTGTCTGAGGCAGAAGCAGGACAAATCAAACAGGAACTGGATGGCAAAAACGTTAAATCGGAACTTGCAAATAACGGAACGACGATTCTAGTTCCGGAAAAGCAAGCAGACTCTTTAAAAGTAACACTCGCATCAGAGGGACTTCCTAAGACAGGGAATATTGATTACTCCTTCTTTGCGAACAATTCCGGTTTCGGTTTAACAGATAATGAATTTGATGTTCTGAAAGTAGACGCAACTCAGACAGAACTATCCAATCTAATCAACACGATTGATGGGATTAAAGATTCAAAGGTTATGATTAACCTGCCGAAAGATTCCGTTTTTGTTGGAGAAGAGCAAAGTAATGCATCAGCATCAATTGTGTTGCAAATTCAGCCTGGCTACACGCTTACGCAACAACAAGTAAAAGGCCTTTATCATCTTATTTCAAAAAGTGTGCCAAATTTAAAAACAGAAAACATTGTCATTATGGACCAAGATTCCAACTACTACGACTTAAACAGTAGCTCGGATTCCTATGCAAGTGGAATGGATGCACAGCAGCAGAAAAAAGAGGAAATTGAAAAGAACCTTCAAAGAAAAATTCAACAGCTGCTAGGAACCATGATGGGTCAAGATAAAGTTGCCGTATCGGTCACAACAGACATTGATTTCACTGAAGAAAAAAGAAAAGAAGACCTTGTCGAACCAGTTGATCAAGAAAACATGCAAGGGATCGCTGTCAGCGCTGAAAAGATTGCTGAAACCTATTCAGGAAGCGGCGCAGCAGCTGGAGGCACAGCTGGAACAGGTGACGATGATGTCACGAATTATCAAGGTACCGATGGAGAGAATGGCAGCGGAGATTACGAAAAGAGCGAAGATCGTATCAATTATGAAGTCAACCGCATCCATAAAGATATCAAAGAAAGTCCTTACAAAATTAGAGACGTTGGCATACAAGCATTGGTTGAACCACCAACTGCAAACGATCCGAACTCTTTAACTACTGAAAGGCAAGATGATATCAAAAAGATTCTTTCAACAATCATCAGCACATCAATTGATAAAGAATACACAAATGGTCAAGCGCTCACTCAAGCTGACTTAGATAACAAAATCGTGTTATCGGTATCAAAATTAGACGGTAAACAGCAAACGACGACAGAAGACCCTTCAAACAATATGCCGATTTGGGTTTATATTGTAGGCGGTGTGCTACTACTTGCAATTATCGCTCTCATTATTCTTCTCGTGCGTAAGCGCAGAAAAGAAGAGGAAGAAGAGTTTGAGCTTGATGAACGTACACCAATCCATGTTCCTGATATCGATACTGAGCCAGAAACAGAAGAAATGGTGAGAAAAAATCAGCTTGAAAAAATGGCAAAAGATAAACCAGAAGACTTTGCTAAATTGCTACGCAGCTGGCTGTCCGAGGATTAGGAGGAATACACATGTCGAGAAAAGATTCAAATCGACTAACAGGCAGACAAAAAGCAGCAATCCTAATGATTTCCTTAGGGCTAGACGTGTCAGCATCTGTATACAAACATCTGTCTGAAGACGAAATAGAAAAATTAACATTAGAAATTTCCAATGTACGCAGTGTAGATTCTGCTAAGAAAGATGAAATCATCGAAGAATTTCACAGCATTGCCATCGCCCAGGACTACATATCACAAGGTGGTCTTATGTATGCAAGACAAGTGCTTGAAAAAGCGCTTGGTGAGGACAAAGCGGACAGCATCTTAAATCGCTTAACATCCTCTCTTCAAGTGAAACCATTTGATTTTGCTAGAAAGGCTGACCCAGAGCAAATTTTAAACTTTATCCAACACGAGCATCCACAAACCATTGCGCTCATTCTTTCCTACTTAGACCCAGTGCAGGCTGGACAAATATTATCTGAGTTAGGCGAGGAAGTACAAACAGAGGTTGCACGTAGAATTGCTTTAATGGACCGCACATCTCCAGAGATCATCAATGAGGTGGAACGTATTCTTGAACAAAAGCTTTCTTCAACCTTTACGCAAGATTATACCCAAACGGGCGGAGTGGAAGCGGTTGTCGAAGTACTTAATGGTGTAGACCGCGCGACGGAGAAGACCATTTTAGACACACTTGAAATTCAAGATCCAGAGCTTGCCGATGAAATTAAGAAACGTATGTTTGTCTTTGAAGACATTGTCACCCTTGATAGCAGAGCCATCCAGCGCGTCATCAGAGATGTTGAAAATGATGACTTACTACTCGCGCTCAAAGTGGCAAGCGAAGAGGTCAAAGAAATTGTCTTCCGCAACATGTCTCAGCGGATGGTCGAAACGTTCAAAGAAGAAATGGAGTTTATGGGACCTGTCCGGCTTAGAGATGTCGAAGAAGCACAAACCCGTATTGTCAGCATCGTAAGACGTCTTGAAGAAGCTGGAGAAATTGTCATAGCTCGAGGCGGAGGAGACGATATCATTGTCTAGGATTATCAAACATGAAACATCTGTTATTCCTGAGCAAGGCCGTCAAACAATTCCTTTGCAGCAAGTGGAGTTTAAAAAAGAGCGCCACGAAGAAGAGCTTGTCAACGAAACAGAAGCATCCAAGCTTGTGCTAAGTGATGCACAAGATGAAGCAAGCCGTATTTTAGAACAAGCAAATAGTGAGCTAGAACAAACAATCGCCGAAATCAATCAGCGCCGAGCTGATTTTGAAGCAGAAAGAATGCAGCTCATTGAAGAAGCCAAACAAACAGGTTATCAAGATGGCTTCCAAAAGGGCGAAGCAGATGCGCATATGCAGTATCAATCAATTCTTCTTCAAGCAAATGACATTGTCAGCCTTGCAAAGCAGGACTATGAAGCAAAAATTGAAAGCTCTGCTGAAAAGATTGTCGAACTGGCCTTTGAACTTGCTAAACGAGTCTGGAATGCAGCTGAGGACACACAAGAACAATTTTTGACTCTTGTAAAACAGGTCATTTCAGAAGTAAAGGAATATGACGATATTTCCATCTATGTCGATCCTGAACATTACGAGCATGTGATGGAATATAAAGACGAATTGAATAGAATCCTTCAAAAGGATACACACCTTGCCATTTACTCGGATGAGAAAGCGCCAAAAGGTACTTGTTACGTAGAAACAAGTTTTGGAAAAGTGGAAGCGAGTGTTGATACACAAATGAATCAGTTGAAAGCAAAACTATTAGAAGTCATTGATTCAGGTGATCACAAATGAACATGGATGTGTTAAAAGAAACGATTGAAACCACCGATCCTTATAAACGTTTTGGTAAAGTCAATCGAGTTGTTGGACTGATGATCGAGTCCAAGGGACCAGAAAGCTCTATCGGAGATGTCTGTCTCATTCACAAAAAAGGGAGTAATCACCATCCGATAAAAGCAGAGGTCGTTGGTTTTAGAGATGAAAACATTCTGCTCATGCCTTATGTTGAGGCATCTAATATCTCACCAGGCAGTCTTGTTGAAGCAACGGGTAAGTCGTTAAAGGTTAAAGTAGGCACTGGGTTAATTGGTGAAGTCGTTGACGCCTTCGGTGATCCACTGGACGGCAGCATGCTTCCAAAAGGACTTGCACCTGTTTCAACAGATCAGTCTCCCCCAAACCCAATGGACAGGCCGCCTATTCGAGAAAAAATGGGTGTTGGTGTCAGAGTGATCGACAGTCTTCTCACAGTTGGCACTGGTCAAAGAATCGGGATATTTGCGGGAAGCGGTGTTGGAAAAAGTACCTTAATGGGTATGATCGCAAAGCAAACAGAAGCGGACCTCAATGTCATTGCACTTGTTGGTGAGCGTGGTCGTGAAGTTCGTGAGTTTATCGAAAAAGATTTAGGTGCTGAAGGACTGAAGCGCTCGATTGTTGTCGTTGCAACTTCTGATCAGCCCGCCCTTACGAGATTAAAGGCAGCCTATACTGCGACAGCCATTGCCGAATATTTCAGAGACAGAGGCAAAAATGTCATGTTTATGATGGATTCTGTCACGAGGGTCGCCATGGCACAACGCGAAATAGGACTTGCAACTGGCGAACCGCCAACGACAAAAGGATATACGCCTTCAGTGTTCGCTATACTGCCGAAATTGCTTGAACGAACTGGAACAAATCAACTTGGTTCCATCACAGCGTTTTACACAGTGCTTGTTGATGGTGATGACATGAATGAGCCGATCGCTGATACAGTCAGGGGGATTTTAGACGGTCACATTGTACTTGATCGTGCACTGGCCAACAAAGGACAATTTCCCGCTGTCAATATTCTGAAAAGTATCAGCCGTGTCATGAGTAATATCGCAAGTCATGATCACAAGGAAGCGGCCAATCGGTTCCGTCAGCTTTTATCCACTTATCAAAACGCTGAAGACCTCATTAACATTGGAGCATATAAAAAAGGCTCCTCTAAAGATATTGATGAGGCCATGCAGGCTTATCCGCAGCTCATTTCATTTTTGAAGCAGGATGTCGATGAGGCTGTATCTATCGAAGACAGTGTGAGAATATTGCTCAGTTTGATGAATAGAGAGGATTGACAAAAACAGTGAGATATCAATACAAATTTCAAAAACTTTTAGAATTGAAAGAAAGCGAAAAAGACAAATCCCTCGCAGCGTATCAACAATCTGTTTCGGCATTTGAGCAAGTCGCTGAAAAACTCTATGAAAATATGAGTAAAAAAGAGCTAATGGAAAAAAGCAAAGAAGAAAAGCTGAGAAGCGGGATGAGTGTCCAAGAAATGCGTCATTACCAGCAATTTGTGACAAACTTAGATAACACCATTCATCATTATCAGCAGCTTGTGATCATGAAACGTCATCAAATGAATGAAAAACAATCAGATTTAACTGAAAAGAATATTGAGTTTAAAAAGTTTGAAATAATGAAAGAAAAGCAATTTGAAAAGTTCTCCCTTGAACATAAGGCAATTGAAATGAAAGAAATGGATGATATCTCTATCAGCCAATTCATGTTTCAAGGACATTAGGAGTCGAGATGAATGCCTAAGAAGGAAAAAGCGAAGGAATCAAGCGGCGGTAAATTTCAATGGATCTTGTTTATTGTCATTATCCCATTGATTGTGCTTGTGATTGTAACAGGCACAATCCTTTATATGGCGGGTTATGATCTAAAGAAGCCGTTCCAAAACATTCCGGTGATTAGCAGCTTAGTTGGTTCAGATGACAGCTCAAAAACGTCATCTTCAAATAATGATCAACATGATGCAGAGTTGAAAGAGCTGAAAAAGACGATTAAAGAGCAAAAGAATGAACTCGAAATTGCACAAAAAGACTTGAAAACAAGTGATGAAGAGATTAAAAGATTGAATCAAAAAATCAACTCACTTGAAAAAACATCTGAGAATGATACAGATAGTACGTCAGCAACTGATAGTTCATCAAATAGTACATCATCAAGCGATAATGCATCAGGGACATCCTCTGATACGTCGGGATCTTCTAATCAGCAGTCAAAAGGGAAGGTTGCCAGCATTTATGAAAGCATGGATGCAGGGAAATCCGCGAAAATTTTATCAGAGTTAAGTGATAAAGAGGCTTTGAACATTCTTGAAGAGCTTAGTAAAAATAAGCTGACGGACATATTAGCAAAACTGACACCTCAGAAGGCAGCGACATTCACGAAAGAGCTTGCCAAAAAAGAAGAAAGTGAAAATGGGGGTGGACAATAAGTGAAGCTACTGGATATTGGAGCCTTGCAGCAATCTTCTCAAGGTCTCTCGGGATTAAAGGGAGAGGGTGCAGCATCTGCCCGCGGTTTGTTTAAACAATTGCTAAGTGGTGCAGGCGCCCAAAGCAGCCCGGTCAATTCTCAGTCAGCGGGAGCCTCTTTATCTATCAATGATGCGATGCAGATCATTGAAAAATGGATGCAATCACCTGAAGATGGGGTGGATGAAGATCTTCTCGAGGCACTTCAAGCGCTTCAAGGTCAAAAGCTAGATGAATCTGACCAAAAATCACTTGAAGAATTATTTCAAAAAATGGAATCAGCTATTTACGGTGATCAAGGAGATAAGTCAGCGGCAGAACATAGTGAACAGCTCATACAAGTCCACTTTTTCTTATATCAATTGCTAAACCAGCAACCGCCTAGTTTTGATACAAAACTTGTGCAGGATATTCAAGGGAAAGGTGAAGACTTTATCGATTTTCTATCGAAAAACGGGGCAGATGAGAAGCTCGTTCAGCAAGTGAAAGAGCAGTTCTTCTCGCAGGCATCAGCACCAAAGCTGAATTCTATGTCACAAAGTGAGCTAAAACACTTTAATCAGTTAATCGACCATATGATGGCGAATGCAAAAGGGTCAGATAAAGAGTGGAAAATTTCCTTAGGAGAGTTAAAAGAAATGGTTTCTCCAAGGCAAGAGTCTTCTCTCGCATCTCCAGCAAAAGGTGCTACATCACTTGAATGGCTTATAAAAAAAGAAGTCGTCAAGGGCCAAAGTACAGCTGCACCTAGTTCTGAAAAAATAATGACCCATACGCTTCTCTCAGGTCATAAGCAGTTTTTCCAACTGCAATCGTCTGCTCCTGTGCAGCAGGTGCAAACGTCTGATGAAAAGCCAGGAACGGTTGATCAGCAAATTTTAAACACGTGGAAGCAAATGAAGTTTACGCCATTTGGCAATTCAAGCGGACGGTTTACTGTTCGGTTAAATCCAGAAAATCTTGGGTTTATCACCATTCAACTAACGAAACAAAACGGTGTGTATGCGAGTAAAATTACAGCCTCGACGCAAGCAGCAAAAGAGCTGTTAGAGCATCATTTGCCGCAGCTCAAGCAGGCACTTCCGAATATGTCGGTTCAAGTGGACCGTTTCCATATACCGCTTCAATCAAGTGAGCAGCCGTTATTTGGACAGTTTAGTGAAGAAAACAAGCAGCAACAGTCAAAGGGACAAAATTTCCAGCAGCCTGATGAACAGGAAACGGAGTTCCAAGATGTACTGGACGCTCTTGTTGGATCAGAAGAAGAAGAGGAGGAGATCTAATGGCAACTGTTGATTCTACTAACAGAACAACCACACTAGCGGACACTTCTTCAACTACAACAAAGAAAACAGACACGCTCGGCCGAGATCAGTTCTTGAAAATATTGCTAACGCAGCTTCAAAACCAAGATCCGACAAACCCAATTGATGATCGTGAGTTTGTCACACAGCTTGCAACATTTTCTTCTTTAGAACAGCAAATGAATATGAACGAATCAATCACTCAGCTGAATCAGGTCATGTCTACATTTGTTGCACACCAAGATCCATTTACTACGTATGTAGGCTGGATTGGTAAAGAAGTAGCGGGCAAACAAGATGATCAAGATATTACGGGTATTGTAAAATCTGTCAAAAATATCGACAATGAATATTTCCTATATCTAGAAGATGGAACGAAAATCAGCCCATGGGACGTTACAACTGTTGGAGAAAAATCGTAAGCAAATCGAGGAGGAAAATAAATGTTACGCTCACTTTACTCAGGAATTAGCGGAATGAAAAACTTCCAAACAAAATTAGATATTGTAGCCAATAACGTGGCAAACGTGAATACACACGGTTATAAAAAGAGCCGTATTACGTTTAAAGATATGGTCAGTCAGACAATTGCAAGCTCTGGTGGACCGACAAATAACTCGGGTTCAACTAACTCAAAACAAGTTGGTTTAGGATCTTCTTTATCATCTATTGACAAGGTTATGTCAGTGGGTGCTTCTCAAAATACGGATCAACCGTATGATTTCTATATCAACGGTGATGGCTTCTTCCGTATCGAAAAACAAGGTGAAATTCTTTATACAAGAACAGGGAACTTCGGTCGGGATTCAGAAGGAAGCTTAGTAACCCCTGATGGAAACTACCTGCTTGGTATGGATGGACAAAAAATAACGATTCCAGATGGCATTTCAAGTGTGAGCGTTGGTTCAGATGGAACAATCTCAGTTGTTGAAAACAACGTATCTAGAAATGTTGGACAAGTATCACTCGCATCTTTCAGTAACGCAAGCGGACTAGACAAAGTTGGAGACAACCTTTACCGCCAAACGCTAAGCTCAGGTGCACCAAGTAATGCCATTGTACCTGGTGAACAAGGAACAGGTGTCATCCAAACAGGTAGACTTGAAATGTCAAACGTTGATTTAACAGACGAGTTTACAGAAATGATTATCGCACAGCGTGGATTCCAATCGAATGCAAAGACAATCACAACATCTGATGAAATTCTGCAAGAGCTTGTGAATCTGAAACGATAGGAGGTAGGGGGAGCGGGTGATCGCTTCTCTGCTTAATATGATTGAAGTGACAAGATTAAATGGCAAAGGATTTATGCTTAACGCTCTCCATATTGAACAAATCGAAAGCTTTCCAGACACGACCATTACACTCGCCAATGGAAAGAAATTCGTTGTGAAAGAAGATGAAGAGCAGCTTCAGGAGAAAATCATTTCTTTCTATAGAAAAATCCAAGTCATTTCATTGAATCAAGGAATAGAGGAATTTGAATGAAGAAGAAATTAGTCGTAGTAATGCTAATCATGATTATTGCCATCGTCGGAATTGGAGCAGGCGTCTATTTTCTGCTGAATGGGTCAGAAGAAGCAAAAGCAGAAAAAGAGCCAACAGCAGATGAAGTCGTAAAAGCTTCTGTTGAAATTCCTGAGATTGTGACCAATTTAAAATCTGAAGGAAATGCGGTCAAACTTGTGCTGAATATTGAAACAGATTCTGAAAAAGCCAAAGAAGAGCTTGAAAAAAGAAGCTTCCAAGTGAAAGATGCCGTGATCGACATTTTATCAGAGACGAATGCAGATGAACTTGATGGCAAAAAAGGCAGAGAACATTTTAAAATACAGGTCAAAAACAAAGTGAATAACTATTTGCAAGATGGCAAGGTGAAAGAAGTTTATATAACCTCCTTTAATCTGCAATAGAGGCGATTAATTGACACGATGGAGGTGAAGAAATGTCAGGAGAAGTGCTTTCCCAGAATGAGATCGACGCATTATTATCCGCCATATCAACAGGCGAAATGGATGCAGAAGAGCTGAAAAAAGAAGAAACGACGAAAAAAGTGAAAGTGTATGACTTTAAACGTGCACTGCGCTTTTCAAAAGACCAGATTCGAAGTTTAACAAGAATTCATGATAACTTCGCTAGACTGCTCACCACACACTTTTCAGCGCAGCTAAGATCATATATTCAAATTTCTGTCAGCTCGGTTGACCAAGTACCGTACGAAGAATTTATTCGTTCGATTCCTAATATGACATTATTAAACTTATTTTACGTCAGCCCGCTTGAAGGAAGAATCATGCTTGAAGTCAATCCAACGATTGGCTATGCCATGATGGATAGGCTGATGGGCGGGATTGGCATTAGTCATAATAAGACAGAATCACTTACAGAAATTGAAACAAAGATTATCTCAAACATGTTTGAGGGAGCTTTGGAAAACTACAGAGAAGCGTGGCAGTCCATAACCGACATCGAGCCAGAAATGGCAGATTTCGAGGTAAATCCCCAGTTTGTTCAAATGGTGTCACCAAACGAAACAGTTGTCGTCATTTCTCTTAATACACAAATTGGTGAGGTGAGCGGGGTTATTAACCTGTGTATCCCTCACGTAGTATTAGAGCCTATTATTCCGAAGCTGTCTGTACACTACTGGATGCAGTCTGAACGAAATGAACCGAAACAAGAAGAAACAAAGGCCATTGAAAAACGGATTATGACGGCAAAAATACCGGTAGTCGCAGAGCTTGGACAATCGGAAATGACGGTGGAAGAGTTTTTGAATTTGGAAATTGGTGATTGTATTGCCTTGGACAAACCAGTAAATGCGCCTCTTACTGTTATGGTCGGAAATAAACCGAAATTCTTGGGACAGGCCGGCCGCGTGAATCGGAAACAGGCGATTCAAATTCTAGATCACGACATAAGAGGTGAAGAAGATGGAGAATAACGGAAGTAAATTATCACAAGATGAAATCGATGCGCTCCTAAAAGGAGGCAGTAATGACGATATAGAGCCTGATACAGTCCTTTCTGCAATGGAACAAGATGCCATTGGAGAAATCGGAAATATTTCATTTGGTAGCTCTGCAACAGCACTTTCAACCCTATTAAATCAAAAAGTGGAGATTACAACTCCAACTGTCACAGTGATTCAAAAAAGCAAGCTGAATGAAGAGTTCCCTCATCCGTATGTCGCTATTGAAGTGAATTATACGGAAGGCTTTAGCGCAAGTAACCTGCTTGTCATCCAACAAACAGATGCGGCGGTCATTGCGGACTTAATGATGGGCGGAGATGGAACAAACGCTGATCCGTCGTTAAGTGAAATTCACTTAAGTGCAGTGCAAGAAGCGATGAACCAAATGATGGGTTCTGCAGCGACATCTATGTCAACAGTCTTTAATAAGAAAATTGATATTTCTCCGCCGCGTGTTGAGCTACTCGATGTGAAAGAAGGAGAAGGGACAGACCGAATTCCAGCTGAAGAATTGCTTGTCAAAGTGTCCTTTAGATTAACGATAGGTGAACTCATAGATTCAAATATTATGCAGCTTTACCCTATTACGTTTGCGAAGGATTTGATCGCAGAATTAACAGACCCAGCAGGGGAAGAGGCTGTTCAAGAAACGCCGCAAAGTACACCTGAACCTCAGCAGGCAGCTCCGCAAATACAATCTGCTCCAATGCAGCAATCGGCACCTCCGAAAAGACAGGCGAAGCCAAAGTCAGCAGAGCCTGTAAATGTGGCGCCAGTTGAATTTGAAGCATTCAGTGAGCCTCAGCATACAACAAGCCAGCTCGGTAATCTTGATATGCTGATGGATATTCCACTTTCCATTACGGTGGAGCTTGGAAGAACGCAGCGCAGTGTGAAAGAAGTGCTTGAGCTTTCTGCTGGAAGTATCATTGAGCTTGACAAACTTGCAGGTGAGCCAGTAGACATTCTGGTCAACAAACGAATCGTCGCCAAAGGAGAAGTTGTTGTCATTGATGAGAACTTTGGTGTACGTGTGACCGACATTTTAAGTCAGTCTGAAAGACTTTCTAATTTAAAATAAACAAACATATAGGGAGAGAATAAGTAAATGGCTACTAAGGTATTAATCGTAGATGATGCAGCATTCATGAGAATGATGATTAAGGATATTCTTGTAAAAAACGGATTTGATGTAGTAGGAGAAGCGGAAAATGGCTTACAAGCTGTTGAAAAATATAAAGAAACATCTCCTGATCTAGTCACAATGGATATCACCATGCCAGAAATGGACGGGATCACAGCATTAAAAGAAATTAAACAAATCGATGCTTCTGCAAAAATCATTATGTGCTCAGCGATGGGACAACAATCAATGGTTATTGATGCCATTCAAGCAGGTGCAAAAGACTTTATCGTGAAGCCATTCCAGGCAGACCGTGTACTTGAAGCAATTAATAAAACGTTAGGCTAAAAAAGGGTGTAAGACTTGTTGAAAAAACGTTTGATATGTATAGCAATGATCAGTTTTATGCTTTTCTTGACAGTGCAGCCTGCCTCACTGTTCGCTGAAACGAAAGATCCAGAAAACGGCACAGTGAGTGAATGGATCAAAGATAAGAAAGAAAGCACCAAGGATACAGAAGAGAAAACCACTGATAATCAAACGAATCCGGCAGAAGAAGTTCCCTCTTCTTCTGTCTCCATTATGGATTTTGTCAAGATGATTGGTGCCTTACTTTTTGTCATCCTGCTCATTTATGGGTTGGTGAGATTTGTTGGTAAACAAAACCGCTTACTCAAACCATTTCGATATGTTGAAAATATTGGCGGAACCACGGTTGGTCAAAACCGTTCGGTCCAGCTGATCAAAGTGGGCAAACGAGTATTAGTTGTCGGCGTAGCGGACTCAATCCAGCTGCTAAAAGAAATTGATGACGAACAAGAATGTGAAGCGATTATGAAACAATACGAAGAAGCGATGGAAAGCAAGACAGATTTACCAAAGATGGTACAAAAATTGACATCGCAGGTGAAGAAACATGATCAGTCAGCCACTTCTTCTTTTTCAGCCAATTTAAAGGCGCAGTTAGCCGAATTGAAAAAGACCCAATCAGAAGTCAGAAAGAAAGGCCCGAAACAAAATGAATGAGTTTATCGATTTATTTAATTCCAGCGGTGCAGGGAATATCAGCACGTCTGTCCGTCTTCTTTTACTTTTAACCGTATTTTCGGTTGCACCAGGCATTCTCATTTTAATGACCTGTTTTACACGGATCGTGATTGTTCTTTCGTTCGTGAGAACATCACTTGCAACCAACTCAATGCCGCCAAACCAAGTGCTTGTTGGACTTGCTCTGTTTCTTACATTTTTTATCATGGCACCCACGTTCTCACAAATTAATAAAGAGGCACTCACGCCGCTTTTAAATGATGACATCACGTTAAACCAAGCGTATGAAAAGGCTGAAGTGCCAATTAAAGAGTTTATGAGTAAACATACGAGACAGAAAGATTTGGCTTTATTTCTTAGTTACGCAAAAATGGATACCCCTGAATCGATTAAAGATATTCCATTAACAGCGATGGTACCAGCTTTTGCTATTTCAGAATTAAAGACGGCATTTCAAATTGGTTTCATGATCTTTATTCCATTTTTAATTATTGACATGGTGGTCGCAAGTGTCCTGATGTCGATGGGGATGATGATGCTACCACCGGTTATGATATCGCTCCCTTTCAAAATATTGTTATTTGTTTTAGTCGATGGATGGTATTTGATTGTCAAATCTTTGCTGCAAAGCTTTTAGAGTAGGTGCTTAAAACATGAGTTCAGAATTTGTCATTACGATGGCTGAAAGATCAGTGTATGTTGTATTGCTTGTCAGCGGGCCGCTTCTAGCGCTCGCACTAATCGTGGGACTAATTGTCAGTGTGTTTCAGGCGACAACCCAAATCCAAGAACAGACGCTTGCGTTCATTCCTAAAATTGTTGCAGTGCTCATTGGCCTTGTTGTGTTTGGTCCGTGGATGCTTTCGACCATTGTGTCCTTTACGACAGAGCTATTCTCGAATTTAGATCGATTTGCAGGTTAAACAGCGATGTCAATCATAGAATTATTTCCTGCTTTTCTTCTCGTTTTCATTCGGATCACCGCTTTTTTTGTGACAGTACCGCTTTTAGCACATCGAACGATACCAGCAGTCCACAGAGTTGGTTTCTCTCTGTTTTTGGCTGTCATTAGTTTTAGCACGATTAAAGAGCCGCCAACACTCGACATCGACGGTCTTTATATGATGCTAGCGGTGAAAGAAGCCATGGTCGGACTTCTCCTTGGGCTGATTGCATATATCATGGTGTCCGCTGTTCAAATTGCCGGCTCATTCATTGATTTTCAAATGGGTTTTGCGATCGCCAATATTATTGATCCGCAAACAGGAGCGCAAACACCGCTGATGGGGCAGTTTTTTTATACAGTGACACTGCTGTTGATGCTGGCAACAAATGCACACCATTTGCTGCTTGATGGAATCTATTACAGCTTTCAATATATTCAAGTTGATCAGTATGCGCTGAACTTCGGCAGTGAATCCTTTGCTTACTTTATCGCAAAGAGCTTCAACCAAATGTTCATCATTGCCTTTCAAATCTCGGCACCTGTTGTCGCTAGTTTGTTTTTAGTCGATTTGGCATTAGGCATTGTGGCACGTACAGTTCC
Source organism: Bacillus xiamenensis (assembly GCF_001857925.1). Lineage (NCBI taxonomy): Bacteria > Bacillati > Bacillota > Bacilli > Caryophanales > Bacillaceae > Bacillus > Bacillus xiamenensis. Next base: position 91,698 of record NZ_CP017786.1, on the reverse strand, counting down.
ACAAATGAACGTATTTGTTGTTGGACTTCCTATTAAAATGGGTGTGAGTTTTATTATGATCATCATCTGTATGGGCGTCATCTTCGGGGTCGTCCAACATACATTTGAAACGATTGTGCTCACCATGAGGAATTTCTTAGCATTGGTCGGTGGTTCGTCATGATGACAAGACTTAGGCTAGACTTGCAGTTTTTCGCAGGTGAAAAAACAGAAAAAGCAACGCCGAAAAAAAGACGGGATTCACGTAAAAAAGGACAGGTTGCCAAAAGTACCGATGTCAATACAGCCATCTCATTTCTACTAATCTTTTTATCATTCTTTTTTATTGGGCCTTTTATGAAAGAGCGTATGATTGCGCTCATTGAACGTTTTTATTCAACAACAATGCTAATGAAAGTTAGCACATCTAATATTCACCAGCTATTCATGGAATTGCTTCAAGAGACAGCGCTCCTCCTCATGCCAATTCTTGGTGTCGGTATGCTGGCAGGGGTCATCAGTAACTATTTACAAGTCGGCTTTCTCTTTTCACCAGAAGTGATCAAACCGAAATTAGAAAAGCTTGATCCAATCAAAGGGTTTAAACGGATATACAGTATTCGAGCACTCGTAGAGCTATTAAAATCCATCTTGAAAATTGGATTTGTTGGCTTTGCGACATTCATCGCACTATGGATGCACTTTGACGAAATCCTTCGGCTCCCTCTATTAACGGCAGAGGAAACCCTCCATTTCGTTGCAAATATGACGCTGATTATGGGGTTATATGCTGCAGGTGCACTTCTCATCTTAGCAGGGCTCGATTACATGTATCAGAAATTTGATTATGAAAAAAACTTACGGATGTCCAAACAAGACATCAAAGATGAGTATAAAAAATCTGAGGGTGACCCGCTTATAAAATCAAAAATTAAACAGAGGCAGCGGGAAATGGCCATGAGACGGATGATGCAGGAAGTCCCAAAAGCGGACGTCATCATTACGAACCCGACCCACTACGCAATTGCCTTGAAATATGACGAAGAAAAGATGGACGCTCCTTTTGTTATCGCAAAGGGAACAGATATTTTGGCTTTGAAAATTAAAACCATTGCGAAAGAGCACGATGTCATGACAGTAGAAAACCGGCCCCTCGCCCGTGCACTCTATGATCAGGTGGAAATCGATCAAGCGGTGCCAGAAGAATACTTTAAGGCAATCGCAGAAATTTTGGCTTACGTATATAAAACGAAACAAAAGATTTTATGAATTTTTGGTTTTAAAAGGAGAGAACAGGCATGTCAGCAAGAGATTTATCTGTTTTATTCAGTGTTATTTTAATTGTGGCGATGCTGGTCATACCATTTCCGCCCATTCTATTAAGTATTTTAATCATTATTAATATTTCTCTTGCGCTTATCGTGCTTCTCACCACAATGAACATGCAAGAACCACTGCAATTTTCCATTTTTCCATCCTTGCTTTTGCTCTTAACGCTGTTTCGTTTAGGGCTTAACATCTCGACAACACGTTCAATCTTAGCAACTGGAGATGCTGGAAAGGTTGTAGAAACATTTGGTTCATTTGTTGTTGGAGGAAATATACTCGTTGGTCTCGTTGTTTTCCTTATCCTGATCATCATTCAGTTTATTGTTATCACAAAAGGGGCTGAGCGTGTATCAGAGGTTGCTGCAAGGTTCACACTTGATGCGATGCCAGGTAAACAAATGAGTATTGACGCAGATTTAAATGCAGGAATGCTGACAGAAAGTGAAGCAAGAAACCGCCGTGAAAAAGTAGCGAGAGAAGCAGACTTTTATGGTGCGATGGACGGGGCGAGTAAGTTCGTTAAAGGGGATGCCATCGCAGGTATCATCATCGTTATTATCAATATTATCTTTGGAATCATCATTGGGATGCTTCAGCAAGGCATGTCGATTCAAGAAGCAGCTTCCCACTTTACGTTGTTAACAGTAGGGGATGGAATTGTCTCTCAAATTCCTGCACTTCTCATTTCAACAGCGACAGGGATTGTCGTTACGAGAGCGGCTTCTAATGGAAACCTTGGTTCAGATATTACGAGTCAGCTCTTTGCCTTCCCGCCTATGCTTTACGTTACAGCAGGAACGATTTTCCTTCTTGGTTTGTTTACTCCGATCGGTGTACTTTTAACAGGACCAATCGCAGCTTTACTTGCACTCGGGGCTTACATGATGTCGAAAAATAAACAAGATCAAGAAGAAATTGAAGAAGTACTGGAGGAGCAGGCAGAGGTAGAAGAGATGAAAAGCCCAGAAAGCGTTATTCATCTCCTGCAAATGGATGCCATTGAGTTTGAATTTGGCTACGGTTTGATTCCGCTGGCTGATGCCAATCAGGGCGGCGATCTGTTAGATCGAATTGTCATGATCAGAAGGCAGCTTGCCCTTGAATTAGGGCTCGTCATTCCAGTTGTCCGAATTCGCGACAATATTGCGCTGAATCCAAATGAATACCGGCTGAAAATAAAAGGGAACGAAGTGGCAAAAGGTGAGCTGCTGCTTGATCATTACTTAGCAATGTCCCCAACGCCTGATGATGATCCGATTGAAGGAATTGAAACAATCGAACCATCCTTTGGCCTGCCGGCTAAATGGATATCAGAAGCAGAAAAAGATCAGGCTGAAATGCTTGGTTACACAGTTGTCGACCCAGCATCTGTTGTGTCTACTCATATCACAGAGAAGATTAGACAAAATACACATGAACTGCTTGGTCGCCAAGAAACGAAGCAATTAATCGATCATCTGAAAGAAAATTACCCTGTCTTAGTGGATGAGGTGACACCTAATCCGCTGGCAGTCGGCGATATCCAAAAGGTACTTGCAAAGCTTTTGAAAGAAAAGGTCTCTATTCGAAACCTTGTCACCATTTTTGAAACCCTTGCAGACTACGGAAAATTAACGACTGATACAGACTTGCTGACAGAGTATGTCAGACAGGCGCTGGCAAGACAGATTACCGCACAGTATGCAAGAGAAAATGAATCATTGAAAGTCGTGACATGCTCAGGCCGAGTTGAAAAGGTGATTGCTGACAGCGTTCAGCAAACGGAGCATGGGAACTACTTATCGTTAGATCCAGAATCCTCTGAAAGTGTGATTCAATCAGTGGCGAGAGAAATTGAACAGCTTTCGCTTCGTCAGGAAACGCCGGTTCTATTATGCTCACCTTCTATAAGAATGTACGTGAAGCAGTTGTTAGAAAGATATTTCCCAGATTTGCCGGTACTATCTTATAACGAACTAGAAGCAAATGTGGAAGTACAGAGCATCGGAGTGGTGGATATCTAATGAAAATGAAAAAAATCACAGCGAATTCTATGCAGGAGGCAACCCTTCAAATTAGGCAACAGCTTGGGAAAGATGCCGTCATTTTAAATTCGAAAACCGTTGTCAAACGAAAGCTGTTCGGTTTAAAGAAACAGCAAATGGTCGAAGTGATTGCGGTACTGGATCAAGATTTTGAAGAAAGAGCTGGTAAAGGATTACATCCAGCCGCTACTCCTATCCCGGTGTTACCGAAAAAGGAGCAGACTCAGCAGCTGGCACGAGAGCTGCCTGCTGCCGCTCAACCAATCAAAGCAGCTCAGCCTTTAGAATATGCAAGAAACGAGCGGCATGTTGGAATCTTACCTGATTCTCTGAAGAAGATGGATCAAAAGCTAAAGGATCAAGGTCTTGATGATGAGATCCGAGATGAATGTTTAAAGGGCCTTTTAACAAAAGGTGCTGTTCAGGAAGATCAGGTTGAAAAAGAGCTTGAAAAACTGCTCACAGAGATGCTGCCGGCTCACCCCTCAGATGAGCCGATGATTCGTTCGAAATACATTGTGCTGTTTGGCTCAACCGGCGCCGGTAAAACGACAACCATTGCAAAACTGGCGGCTAAAACGGCCATTCAGCAGCAAAAGAAAGTCGCTTTTATCACAACAGATACGTACCGGATTGCCGCAATCGAACAGCTGAAAACATATGCTGAACTGCTGAATGCCCCGCTTGAAGTTTGTTATTCAAGAGAGGATTTTGTAAAAGCGCAGCAGACTTTTAAAGACTATGATCATATTTTCATAGATACAGCAGGCCGTAACTTTAAAGAAGAGGCGTATATCAAAGAGCTGACAGATATCATACCGTTTGACGAAAGCATACAAAGTTTTCTTGTCATGAGTGCGACATCAAAGTATCAGGACATGAAAGCCATGGTCAAACGTTTTGAGCACGTTCCGATCCAGCAATTTATTTTTACCAAAGTAGATGAAACAGACACGATGGGAACCATCTTTCAAATCATTGCAGAATCTCAAATTAGGCTCGGCTTTTTAACAAATGGACAAAATGTGCCTGAGGATATTCTTGAGAGCTCTCCCCTTGATTTAACAAGGATGGTCTTACAATGATGAAGCCTGACCAAGCGGAAGGTTTAAGAAAACTTGTTCAGCAGAGTCAAATGATCATGCCGGCTCCTCTTGGTGCAAATGGACAAGCGAAAACCATTGCAGTCATGAGCGGTAAAGGCGGGGTAGGTAAATCGAATTTGACGCTGAATATGGCACTGTCTATTGCAGGTACAGGGAAGCGAGTGCTCGTCATTGATCTTGATTTCGGCATGGGGAATATTGATATTTTACTAGGCAAAACGTCAACTAGCTCTATATTAGACGTTCTCGTCGGGAAAAAATCCTTACAAGCGGCTATGACAAAAGGAGCTGACAACCTTTATTACATTTCTGGCGGTAGTGGACTTGAACAGCTGTTTTCTTTAGATAAAGATCAATGGTCGTTCTTTTTAGAAGAGATGGAGAACATGATGCATGACTTTGATTGTATATTTTTTGATATGGGTGCAGGCTTGTCAAAAGATCAACTGCCTTTCGTTTTATCGGCAGGAGAAGTGGTGGTCGTGACGACGCCAGAACCAACATCCATCATGGATGCTTACAGTGCAATTAAGCACTTGGTCATTCATCAGTTTGAACAGTCTGTGCAAATCATTGTCAACCGGTGTAAAACCTCTTCAGAAGGACCTGAAACCTACCGGAAATTGGCTGGAGTGGTCACATCATTTCTACACAGAAAGCTTGTGTTCGCTGGTGCAGTGCCTGATGATCCTGCGGTTCCTAAAGCAGTAGCTGAACAAATTCCATTTTATATAAAGCAGCCTCATTCAAGGCTGAGTAAAACCATTAAAATGCTGGCAGAAACACTTTATCATCAGCAGATAAGAGAGGCACGGAGAGAGCAGCATACGTTTATAGATAAGTTGTCCTCTTTTTTTAAAAGGAGGAAGGTGGACTCATGATTAGAGTGCTTGTAGTAGATGACTCGGCCTTTATGCGAAAGCTCATTAGTGATTTCCTAAGTGCCGAGCAAGAAATTGAAGTCGTCGGAACGGCGCGTAATGGGGAAGATGCCTTAAAACGGATCAAGGAATTGAATCCAGATGTTGTCACACTCGATGTGGAAATGCCTGTTCTAAATGGAACAGAAGCATTAAAACAAATTCTGGCTGAACACGACCTTGCCGTCATTATGGTGTCAAGCCAGACGAAGCAAGGGAAGGATTTAACCATCCACTGCTTAGAGCTCGGTGCCTTTGACTTTGTGACAAAGCCTTCAGGAAGTATTTCGCTCGATTTACACAAGGTAAGAAGCCAAATTGTTGAGCGGGTACTTGCGGCTGGCCTGGCAAGGAAACGTCCTGAGAAACCAGTCACTCCGAAGCCGGTCATGAAGCCGCCAAGCCCGGTGGCGGCCCCCCGTCCGCAAGAAGGAAGAAGCGGCTCATTCCGAAAGATTATTTCAATCGGAACATCTACGGGAGGGCCAAGGGCGCTTCAACGAGTTGTCACGAAGCTACCAAAGGACATAGAGGCGCCAATTTTAATTGTGCAGCATATGCCGGCAGGATTTACGGCATCTCTTGCTGCTAGGTTAGATCATTTATCCCAAATTACGATTAAAGAAGCACAAGATGGAGACATCGCTAAAAACGGAGTGGCATACATAGCTCCTGGTGGAATGAATATGTCACTTCATGAACAAGGGGCGGCTTTAGTGATCAGGCTGTCCCAAGAAGACACTGACAGCCGTCACAAACCGTCTGTTAACTATTTATTTGAATCCATCAGCAACATAAAAGGTTACGAGAAAATTGCTGTCATTATGACAGGAATGGGTAGTGACGGTACAGAGGGTGTCAAAAAAATGGTCGCAAGCGGTCATACAAAAGTCATTGCAGAGAAAGAAGAATCATGTGTTGTTTTCGGAATGCCTAAATCAGTCATTAAAGCAGGTCTTGCACATGAAACAAGGCATGTGGATGACATCGCACATGCAATTATAAGCTCCATGAAAAAAGAGAGGGCGTGAACACGTTGGATGTAAACCAATACTTAGATATCTTTTTAGATGAAAGCAGAGAACACTTACAAACTTGTAATGAAAAACTTCTTGAACTAGAAAAGAACCCAACTGACTTGCAGCTAGTGAATGATATATTCAGAGCCGCTCATACACTGAAAGGCATGAGTGCAACGATGGGCTTTGATGATATGGCTCAATTAACGCATCACTTAGAAAACATGTTTGATGCCATCAGAAATGAACAAATGATTGTCACACCTGAATCAATGGATACCATGTTTGAAGCACTCGATCACCTTGAAGCCATGGTTCAATCGATTGCAGAAGGCGGGGATGGAAAACGTGATGTCACAGAGATTAGTAAAAAACTAGATGTGACAGGAAGCCATGCCGAGGCTGCATCTGCCGTTGAGACAGCTGATGAACCAGCTGCTGCTAAAGATTTAGACTATAACGAATTTGAACGAACAGTTCTTGATGAAGCGAGAGAACAAGGCTTTAAATGCTATGAGCTAACCGTGACATTAAGCGACGCATGCTTATTAAAAGCAGTTCGTGTCTATATGATTTTTGAAAGATTAAACGAAGTAGGCGAAGTCGTCAAAACGATTCCGAATGCAGAACTTTTAGAATCAGAAGATTTTGAATCTGAATTCAGCATATCTTACCTATCTAAACAGCCGATGGACGAAGTGAAAAAAATCGTGACATCGATTTCAGAGGTTGAACATGTTGATATTTCTGAAGTCTCCGCATTTGAAGAAACGGGCCCGGCTGAAAAACAGGAAGCAAAACCTGAGCAGAAGAAAGAAAAAGCATCCGTTCCTGCTCCTAAAGCGCCAGCAAACGATGCGCCAAAAGCAAATGGCAATAACGGTGCAGCAGCCGGCGGGACGAAAACCATTCGTGTGAACATCGACCGTCTAGATTCTCTCATGAACTTATTTGAAGAACTTGTCATTGATAGAGGGCGTTTAGAACAGATTGCCAAAGAGCTTGAAAACAACGAACTGACCGATACAGTCGAAAGAATGACACGTATTTCCGGAGATCTTCAGTCGATCATTTTGAACATGAGAATGGTACCTGTAGAAACTGTGTTTAACAGGTTCCCTCGAATGATTCGTCAATTGACGAAAGAGCTCAATAAGAAAATTGAACTCATCATTGAAGGCGCTGAGACGGAGCTTGATCGAACAGTGATCGACGAGATTGGAGATCCACTCTTGCACTTACTCAGAAACAGTCTCGATCACGGGATTGAATCACCAGAAGAACGTGTGAAAAAAGGCAAGCCAGAAAAAGGAACCGTCCTATTAAAAGCCTACCATAGCGGAAACCACGTCTTCATTGAAGTAGAAGATGATGGAGGCGGGATTAACCGTAAAAAGGTGCTTGAAAAAGCATTAGAGCGCGGGGTGATTACAGAAAGGGAAGCGGAAACACTTGAAGATCACCAAATTGATTCACTGATCTTTGCAGCAGGGTTCTCTACAGCTGATACGATTTCTGACATCTCAGGACGTGGTGTAGGTCTTGACGTCGTGAAAAACAAGCTGGAATCATTAGGCGGTTCTGTGAGTATCAACTCAACAGAAGGACAAGGCTCACTGTTCTCAATTCAGCTTCCACTCACATTATCAATTATTTCCGTCCTTCTTGTGAAGCTGGAAGAGGAAACCTTTGCGATTCCGATTTCTTCTATTATTGAAACGGCTGTGATTAAGAAAAGTGATATCCTTCAAACGCATGATCGTGAAGTGATTGATTTCCGCGGATTTATCGTACCGGTTGTGTACCTAAAGAAACAGTTCAACGTACCAAATGCGAATGAATTAGAGGAAGAACTGCATATCATCGTTGTCCGTAAAGGAGACAAGCTGACAGCATTTGTGGTCGATTCGTTTATTGGTCAGCAAGAGGTTGTGCTGAAATCACTAGGAGATTATTTACCAAATGTATTTGCGATATCAGGCGCAACAATCTTAGGTGACGGTCAGGTTGCACTCATCGTTGACTGTAATGCACTGATCAAGTAAAAAACAATAGAGGAGCGGTCTGAAATGAGTACAGATATCAAAACTGGCGAAAAGATGATTGTGTTTATCGTAAACAAAAAAGAATACGCCATTTCAGTATCAGAAGTAAAGTCCATTGAAAAATGGCAGCAGCCGACGAGAGTTCCTGGCGTTGCCCCTTATATATGCGGTGTCATTAATCTTCGCGGTGTCGTGACACCTGTGATTGACCTTAGAGTGAGGCTTGGATCAACTGACAACGCCATCACAGATGAAACAAGAATGATTATCGTACAAGTTGGTGACATTGAAGTCGGCTGGATTGTTGATGAAGCAAATGATGTCATTACTGTCCATCAGGATGATGTAGAAACTTCTCCTGATTCAGCTGAAAAAGAAGGATTGTCATGGGTGACAGGTATTATTAAGCATGATCAGCGTCTATTTAATATCATTCATGCTGGTGCTGTCCTCGACAAGAGCGTGCAAGATGCACCTGTTCATTAAGGGGGATGTGAAATGAGCATTTTCAGTGAAATTCAAGATGAACAGCTAGATATATTAAGAGAGGTTGGGAATATTGGAGCAGGCCATGCCGCGTCTGCTCTTGCCAACCTATTAAATCGCAAAATCGATATGGCTGTTCCTTTTGTCAAAGTTCTCTCGTTTGAAGATTTAATGGATTTCTTTGGTGGTGCAGACCTTCCAGTTGCCAGCATCTTTCTGAGAATGGAAGGTGATTTATCCGGCTCGATCTTTTTCATTATGCCGTTTGAGCAAGCAGAGCAATTTGTCAGAGAGCTTGTTCAGGACCCGTCATTTGATATTGATACGATCCATGAACACGTGCTAGGGACGTCAGCGCTTCATGAGCTGGGGAATATTTTAGCAGGCTCTTATTTATCAGCTCTTGCAGATTTAACCAAATTGCAGCTTTACCCAAGTGTTCCGGATGTCACCCTCGATATGTTCGGGGCTGTCATAAGTGAAGGGTTAATGCAGTTTAGTCCTCTCGGCGATCAGGCGATTGTGATTGATACATCTATTTTCGATGATCAAAATAAGCAAGAGCTGAAAGGAAATATGTTTCTACTGCCAGACTTTGAATCGTTTGAAAAACTCTTCAAAGCATTAGGTAACCTATAATGAACGTGCAGACTCCGGCAGTTGTAAAAGTTGGTATTGCAGATGTTCAGCTTGTGAAATCACCGGACCGTATCCGGACATCCGGTCTTGGTTCTTGTGTAGGACTTGTCCTCTTTGATCAAGAGAAAAAATTGGCAGGTCTTGTCCATGTCATGCTTCCAGACTCATCCCTTGCAAAAGGGGCTGTAGAGAACTTGGCTAAATATGCAGATACAGGTGTCAAGCATACAATTGATCTGCTCTTAAAAGAAGGAGCGCGCAAACATGCGCTAAAGGCGAAGCTTGCTGGCGGCGCAGAAATGTTTAAGTTTAAGTCAACCAATGATCTCATGAGAATTGGACCTAGAAACGTATCAGCTGTTAAAGAACATCTGTCTCTTCATCATATCCCGATCATTAGTGAGGACACAGGCGGCAGTAATGGACGTACGATTGAATTCGATCCGCTGACGACAGAGCTTGAGATCCGCACTGTGAAGCAAGGCATTATGAAGATATAACTAAGGAAGTATAGGGGGAGAAAGATGCAATCCTTAAATTACGAAGATCAGGCGCTATGGGCTAGATGGAAAGAGTGGAAGGACCCAGCTGCTGGAGATGATCTTATGCGCCGCTATATGCCGCTCGTCACATATCATGTTGGAAGAATTTCCATCGGTCTCCCGAAGTCAGTGCATAAAGAAGACTTGATCAGTCTAGGGATGCTCGGTTTATATGATGCCCTTGAAAAATTTGACCCAGGAAGAGATCTGAAGTTTGATACTTATGCATCCTTCAGAATCCGCGGGGCCATCATTGACGGTCTTCGTAAAGAGGACTGGCTGCCTCGTACATCAAGAGAAAAAACAAAAAAAGTAGAAGCGGCTATTGAAAAGCTTGAACAGCGTTATTTGCGAAATGTGACGCCAACAGAAGTTGCTGAGGAGCTCGGCATGAGTGAACAAGATGTTGTCACAACGATGAATGAAGGGTTCTTTGCGAATTTGCTCTCAATTGACGAGAAGCTGCATGATCAAGAAGACGGAGAAAACGTCCAAGTCATGATTCGCGACGAAAAGTCAGTGACACCTGAAGAGAAAATGCTGAAAGATGAATTAATTGAACAGCTTGCTGAAAAAATGACAGAGCTTTCGGAAAAAGAAAAGCTTGTGATTAGTCTTTTCTATAAAGAGGAATTGACGTTAACGGAAATCGGTCAAGTGCTCAACTTATCTACCTCCCGCATTTCGCAAATCCATTCAAAGGCATTGTTCAAGCTTAAGCACCTGCTTGATAAAGCCATTCAATCTTAAAGAGTTAGTGAGTGAAAAAATATGCTATGGCTGATTAGCTTTATGCTACATGCTGCACTTATTTATTTTGTGATCATTTTATACACGAGAATGAATTCGCTGAAGGCAACAGAACAAAAACAGCGAGAGCTTTTAGAAGAAACGGAAAATACCCTGGCTGCATTTTTGATGGAAGTTAAAGAAGAGAATGAAAAACTATCAAAAGCGGCAGCCACTTCCCCTGATTTTTCTGCTGAAGAGCTGAAATCGGATCTTCAGACACCAAAGCAGCCACAACCACCAATTGAATCCCAGCAATCGGTAGAAAGTGAAGATCCAGTACCAGCGCACCTGTCAGCTCTCCTGAGCGAAGTTGAGGTGCAGGAAGAAAAGGTAAACGAGCCCGTTCCGCCTCTTGAAACAGAAGCTTCTGCGCCTTCTGAAAGTAAAATAGAAGAAACCTTCGGGGATCAAGTAAAGACCTTATATGATCAAGGGCTATCATTAGAAGAAATAGCGAAAAAATTGAAAACTGGCAAGACAGAAATCGAGCTTTTATTAAAATTTAGCGGAAAGCTGTAAAGGTTTCTTGATTGTCAGTCCATCATGTGTTATATTATTTCTTGGTGTTAAATACACACGCTTAATGATTCATATGAAGGTGCTGCCGTGGCGCAGTTTTATGTGAACATGACTTAAGCGGAGGAAAAAAAACCATTATATTAGGAGGCAACAACATGTCAGTTATTTCTATGAAACAATTGCTAGAAGCTGGTGTTCACTTCGGCCACCAAACACGCCGTTGGAACCCAAAAATGAAACGTTACATCTTTACAGAGCGTAACGGTATCTACATCATCGATCTTCAAAAAACGGTGAAAAAAGTAGAGGAAGCTTACAACTTCACGAAAAACCTTGCTGCTGACGGAGGAAAAATCCTTTTCGTTGGTACGAAAAAACAAGCACAAGATTCAGTGAAAGAAGAAGCAATCCGTTCTGGTATGTACTATGTAAACCAACGCTGGCTTGGTGGAACATTAACAAACTTTGAAACAATCCAAAAACGCATCAAGCGTTTGAAAGATATTGAAAAAATGCAAGAAAACGGTACATTCGAAGTTCTTCCTAAGAAAGAAGTCGTTCAACTGAAAAAAGAACTAGAGCGTCTTGAGAAATTCTTAGGCGGAATCAAAGACATGAAGACTCTTCCAGATGCACTTTTCATTATCGACCCTCGTAAAGAGCGTATTGCAGTTGCAGAAGCTCGTAAACTAAATATCCCAATCATCGGTATCGTTGACACTAACTGTGATCCAGACGAAATTGATGTTGTGATCCCTGCAAACGATGATGCAATCCGTGCTGTAAAACTTCTAACTGCTAAAATGGCAGATGCGATTCTTGAGTCTAAACAAGGCGAAGAAGAAGCTGTTGTAGAAGAAACGACAGAAACTGAAACAACAACTGCGTAACCTATTCAAAAGGTGATAAGAGGGAAATGCCTTTTATCACCTTTTTTTCACCTAGTAATCCGTGTTTTAACATAGAAGGAGGAAATGTAAAATGGCAATTACTGCTCAATTAGTAAAAGAACTGCGTCAAAAAACTGGTGCAGGTATGATGGATTGTAAAAAAGCGTTAACAGAAACTGATGGTGACATCGACAAAGCAATCGATCTTCTAAGAGAAAAAGGGATCGCAAAAGCTGCGAAAAAAGCAGACCGTATTGCGGCAGAAGGATTAACTCTTATTAAAACTGACGGCAACACAGGCGTGATCCTAGAAGTGAACTCTGAAACTGATTTCGTTGCGAAAAACGAAGGATTCCAAACACTTCTAAACGAGCTTGCTGATCATTTACTTGCTGCTAAACCTGCAACAATTGAAGAAGCTCATGCGTCTAAAATGGAAAACGGTTCAACAGTTGAAGAGCATATCACATCTGCTATTGCGAAAATCGGTGAGAAAATCACTCTACGCCGTTTCTCAGTGATCACAAAAGAAGATAACGCTGCATTCGGTTCTTACTTGCACATGGGCGGACGCATCGGTGTATTAGCAGTTCTTAACGGAACAACTGACGAAGAGCTTGCTAGAGACATTGCAATGCACGTTGCTGCTGTAAACCCTAAATACATTTCTCGTGACCAAGTGTCTGAAGAAGAAGCAAACCGTGAGCGTGAAGTATTAACACAGCAAGCGCTTCAAGAAGGTAAGCCTGAAAATATCGTTGCTAAAATGGTAGAAGGCCGTCTAAACAAATTCTTCGAAGAAATTTGCTTACTTGACCAAGCATTCGTTAAAAACCCAGATGAAAAAGTGAAACAAGTTGTCGGTGCGAAAAACGCAACTGTTCAAACTTATGTTCGCTATGAAGTGGGCGAAGGGATCGAAAAGCGTCAAGACAACTTTGCTGAAGAAGTAATGAGCCAAGTGAAAAAATAATGTTTGAAAAGCTCTCTGGGGCTTTTTTAGGGAGCACAAGCACTGTGTTCCCTATTTTTTAGAGGATATTGATTTACAAAAGGCGGTTTCTTACGCATAATAAGAGACGGTATAGTTTACACTTGGAGGTTATCATGAGCAAACCGAAATATAATCGCATTGTACTGAAGCTAAGTGGTGAAGCACTTGCAGGTGATGCTGGTAATGGAATTAACCCAACTGTCATTCAATCAATCGCAAAGCAAGTAAAAGAAATTGCAGAACTTGATGTTGAAGTTGCAGTCGTTGTAGGCGGTGGAAACCTTTGGCGCGGTAAGACAGGCAGTGACTTAGGAATGGACCGTGCAACAGCAGACTATATGGGCATGCTTGCAACAGTGATGAATTCGCTGGCATTACAGGACAGCCTAGAGACGCTTGGCATTCAGTCTAGAGTACAAACCTCTATCGAAATGAGACAGGTTGCAGAGCCATACATAAGAAGAAAAGCGATCCGTCACCTTGAGAAGAAACGTGTCGTCATTTTTGCTGCAGGTACTGGTAACCCTTATTTCTCTACAGATACAACAGCAGCACTTCGTGCAGCTGAAATTGAAGCAGATGTCATTTTAATGGCGAAAAATAATGTAGACGGTGTCTACAGTGCTGATCCTCGTACAGATGCGGATGCAGTAAAATATGATAAGCTTTCATATCTTGATGTTCTAAAAGAAGGGCTTGCTGTAATGGATTCTACTGCGTCCTCATTATGTATGGACAATGACATTCCATTAATCGTCTTCTCCATTATGGAAGAAGGAAATATTAAACGTGCCGTAAGCGGCGAATCAATTGGAACGATCGTGAGGGGGAAATAACGTGTCAAAAGAAGTGTTGAACCAAACAAAAGAAAAAATGGAAAAAGCCGTTCAAGCATACGGACGCGAACTAGCAACGGTTCGTGCTGGTAGAGCCAATGCTTCATTGCTAGATAAAGTGACAGTGGATTATTATGGTGCACAAACACCGTTAAACCAAATTGCGTCAATCACAGTGCCAGAAGCACGTATGCTGATTATCACACCTTACGATAAAACAGCAATCGGTGATATCGAAAAAGCGATTCAAAAATCTGACCTTGGTATCACACCAACAAGTGACGGAAACGTGATCCGTATTGCGATCCCAGCACTCACAGAAGAAAGACGTAAAGAGCTTGTAAAAGTTGTGAGAAAATACTCAGAAGAAGCAAAAGTAGCTGTTCGTAATGTTCGTCGTGATGCAAACGATGATTTGAAAAAGCTTGAGAAAAATGGGGAGATCACTGAAGATGAATTAAGATCATCTACAGAGGATGTCCAAAAATTGACAGATGAATATGTCGCTAAAATTGATGAAGTGACAAAAGATAAAGAAAAAGAAATCATGGAAGTTTAAGAAAAAACTATGTACAATAGATAATAGTGAAAAGACCCTCTTCATGTTTACAGGGGGTTTTTTTGTTAATACTGTTGATGACTATATTATTAGCGGGAACGCAACCTTTTTGGGTGATGGAGGAATCTCATGCTCAATATACTCAAAAATTGGAAGAATCAGCAAACAGCAGCTTCCAACTTAGAAAGCTTGACAAAAGAAGACATATTAAATGGAGAAATTCCTGAACATATCGCCATTATCATGGATGGGAACGGAAGATGGGCGAAAAAACGTGCTCTTCCACGGGTAGCCGGACATCATGAAGGAATGAAAGTCGTCAAGCGCATGACGAAGCTTGCAAATGAGCTGAATGTCAAAGTGCTGACTTTGTATGCTTTTTCTACAGAAAATTGGAAACGTCCAAAACTAGAAGTAGACTTTTTAATGAAGCTTCCTGAAGAATTTTTGAACATCTACCTGCCTGAACTCATTGAAGAAAATGTCCGTGTGCGCTTAACAGGTGATCCAGACGGCCTCCCGCCGCATACAAAAAAAGCGGTAGAGAACGCAGAAAAGAGTACGGCCAATAACGACGGACTCATTTTAAATTTTGCGCTCAACTATGGAGGGCGTACAGAAATTGTCTCCGCTTGCAGACAAATTTCTGAAAAAGTCAAAGAAGGTAAGCTTAGAGCAGAAGACATCACAGAAGAGATGTTTTCAGCTTATTTAATGACAGAATCTCTTCAAGATCCAGATTTGCTTATTCGCACGAGTGGAGAAATTAGATTAAGCAACTTTATGCTTTGGCAAATTGCGTACAGCGAGTTTGTCTTTACGGATGTGCTTTGGCCTGACTTTTCTGATAAGCATCTCATAGGCGCTATCGGAGAGTACCAGCGCCGCGGCCGGAGGTTCGGTGGAATTTAGAGGGTGGTGCAGATGAAACAAAGAATTTTGACGGGTGTTTTGGCAGCTGCAGTGTTTTTGCTTGCAGTCATTTATGGACAAATGCCATTTACCTTGCTGATTTATTTAATGGGAAGTGTTGCTCTTTTTGAGCTTCTTAGAATGAAAAAGATCTCGATTTTCAGCATTCCTGGAATTGTCAGCTTAATATTGCTTTGGCTTTTAATGGGAGGAGAAAACAGCTTCTTTCCGAACGTAGACGCATCCAAAATGCAGATTGCTTTATTTGCAGTCTTAATCCTTTTAACCTATACAGTTTTGAGCAAAAACTCTTTCACATTCGATGAGGTTGCTTTTGTTATATTAGCCACATTATATATTGGCGTGAGTTTCTATTATTTTATCCAAATTAGAGGCTTATATGGCATGAGTGCGATCTTCTTCGCAGCGGTGATTATTTGGTCCACTGACTCAGGTGCCTATTTTATAGGGAAGTCTATGGGGAAACGAAAGCTTTGGCCAGAAATCAGCCCAAACAAAACAGTAGAAGGATTTATCGGTGGAATCGTCACAGCGGTCGTGCTGTCACTTGTGTTTCAGGCGGTTACAGGATTTTTGCCATCATACCTGCTCGTTATGTTTATTACCCTTTTGCTAAGTATTTTTGGACAGCTTGGTGACCTTGTGGAATCTGCTTTAAAACGTCATTATCATGTGAAGGATTCGGGGACAATACTTCCTGGTCATGGCGGGATTTTGGACAGGTTTGACAGCTTTTTATTCGTTCTGCCGTTTTTATATTTACTGCTGGCCATGTTTGCCGGCTAACCTCATAGAAACTAATTGAACGAGAGAAGGAGTGGCAATTTGAAACATATTTCGCTATTAGGCGCAACAGGATCAATTGGAGAACAAACATTAGATGTGATCAGGCAGCACCCAGACAAATTCAAGCTGAAAGCGATGACGTTTGGCCGAAATGTAGATAAGGCCATTCCCATTATTGAACAATTTCAGCCTGAATTCGTCGGTTGTATAAACGAAGAGACCTATCGCATCTTAAAAGGTCATTCTTTTGAATACGATGTCAAGATGGCTGCCGGTGATGAAGCGAACATTGAGGCAGCGACCTATGATGCAGTGGACGTTGTGGTCAATGCACTTGTAGGAAGTGTTGGGCTTGTTCCAACATTAAAGGCTATTGAACAAAAAAAGACAATCGCACTTGCAAATAAGGAAACACTTGTGACAGCTGGTCATATAGTAAAAGAGTACGCCAAAAAATATGACGTGCCTTTACTTCCTGTCGATAGTGAACACTCCGCTATTTTTCAATCTTTGCAAGGTGAACAAGCTAAAAACATTGAACGATTAATTGTGACAGCTTCAGGTGGCAGCTTCCGAGATAAAAAACGAACGGAACTTGAAAGTGTAACGGTTGAAGAAGCACTAAATCATCCGAACTGGTCCATGGGAGCGAAAATAACCATTGATTCAGCGACTATGATGAATAAAGGGCTCGAGGTGATTGAGGCGCATTGGCTGTTTGATATCCCATATGATCAAATTGATGTGCTGTTACATAAAGAGAGCATCATCCATTCCATGGTCGAATTCCATGATAAAAGCGTCATGGCTCAGTTAGGTACACCTGACATGAGGGTTCCGATTCAATATGCACTCACTTATCCTGACAGAGCGCCATTAAAAGAAGCGAAATCATTGAACCTTTGGGAGATTGGACAATTGAATTTCCAAAAAGCGGATTTTGACAGGTATCGCTGCTTACATTTTGCTTATGAATCAGGTAAAATAGGAGGGACAATGCCTACTGTACTTAATGCAGCAAATGAAATAGCCGTTGATGCATTTCTAAAAGGCAAAGTAACGTTCCTGCAAATTGAAGAATTGATTGAAAAGGCACTGATCAGACATCATGTGATTTCAAAGCCTAGTTTGCAAGATATCCATGAAGTGGACAAAGATACACGAGACTTTGTTCAATCAATCCTCGCATAAGGTGGTATGTTCGTGAATACAGTGATTGCGTTTATTATTATTTTTGGGACGCTCGTTTTTTTCCACGAGCTTGGCCATTTAATTATGGCGCAGCGCGCAGGCATTTTATGCCGCGAGTTCGCCATTGGTTTTGGGCCGAAGATTTTCTCCTTTAAACGAAAAGAAACCGTTTATACCATCAGACTTCTGCCAATCGGCGGATTTGTCAAAATGGCGGGAGAGGACCCTGAAGTCATTGAAATTAAACCAGGTCATACAGTAGGGCTCTTATTCAATGAGCAAAATGAAGTAGAAAAAATCATTTTAAATGATAAAGAGAAATACCCGGATGCACTTGTGATCGAAGTCGAACAGATTGATTTAGATCATTCGATGAGAATCTCAGGATATGAAGCTGGAAATGAAGATATCCTAACCGGTTACAATGTCAGTCAAACAAGCTTCTATATTGCAGATGGTGAAGAAATTCAAATTGCGCCATACAATCGTCAATTTGGTTCAAAAACGGTATGGCAGCGTATTAAAGCCATTGCAGCTGGACCGATTATGAACTTTATTTTGGCCTATGTGATTTTAGTGGCTTTAGGTTTTATTCAAGGTGTAACTGTGGATGATCCTGTACTCGGTAAGCTCACAAAGGATGGCCGAGCGGCGCAAGCTGGACTCATGCAGGGAGATCACATCATTTCAATTAACGGGGATAAAATGAATTCTTGGACAGACGTTGTCCAAACGGTTCAAAAAAACCCTGATAAAAAAATGAATGTCGTCATTGACCGAGACGGCAAAAAAAGCACAGTTCAAGTTGTACCAGAAGCTGTGAAGGCAGATGGAAAAACCATTGGCCGCTTCGGCTCTTATCCGCCAACGGAAAATGGATTTCTAAAAGTCATTTCATCTTCAGGAACGACTGTCATATCAACAGCAGGGCTGATTTTAACGAACTTGCAAAAGATTGTCACAGGACAATTTTCACTAGATATGCTGGCAGGTCCTGTCGGAATATATGACATGACAGGAGAAGTAGCAAAACAAGGTGTATTAACATTAATGCAGTTTGCTGCGTTCCTTAGTATCAACTTAGGAATCGTGAATTTGTTGCCGATTCCTGCATTAGATGGAGGACGTTTACTCTTCTTATTTGTCGAAGCCATTCGCGGCAAACCAATTAATCGAGAGAAAGAGGCACTTGTTGTCTTCATTGGTGTTGCGTTCCTCATGCTATTAATGCTAGTAGTTACGTGGAATGACATCCAGCGATTATTTTTATAAAAATCAATGTCTCTTGTTTCTCATCATGGGAAACAAGAGTTTTTGTGAGAAGATCTATTTCATAAATGAGGTGTAACGACATGAGACAATCCCTGACTTTCATTCCAACTCTTCGAGAGGTGCCAGCAGATGCAGAGGCAAAAAGTCATCAGCTATTAGTAAGAGCTGGATTCATTAGACAAAATACAAGCGGTATCTATCATTATCTGCCACTAGCTCATAAAGTCATCCAGCACATTCAATCCATTGTTCGCAAGGAAATGGAAAAGGCGGGAGCAGCTGAGCTGTTAATGCCAGTCATGCAGCAAGCAGAAATGTGGCAAGAGTCAGGAAGGTGGTATACATACGGTCCAGAACTCATGCGTATGAAAGATCGTCATGGCCGCGAGTTCGCACTTGGCCCAACACACGAAGAAGTGATTACATCACTCGTACGCAGTGAAGTGAAATCGTATAAAAAGCTTCCTTTGACACTTTATCAAATTCAATCAAAATTCCGCGATGAACAAAGACCACGCTTTGGGTTATTGCGCGGACGTGAATTTATTATGAAGGACGCTTATTCATTCCATTCTTCGCCAGAGAGCCTAGATGACACATACAACAAAATGTTTACGGCTTACTCCAATATATTCTCAAAAGTAGGTCTTAATTTTAGACCGGTTATTGCTGATTCTGGCGCAATGGGAGGAAAAGATACACATGAGTTTATGGCACTGTCAGAAGTAGGAGAAGATACAATCGCTTATTCTGATACGTCTTCTTATGCTGCTAACATTGAAATGGCTGAGGCTGTGTATCAAGGAGAAGAAGCAAACCCTGCGGACTTCAAAGAACTTGAAAAAGTGCACACGCCGCAAGTGAAAACGATACAAGATGTTGCTGCATTTTTAGAAGTAGCTCCTTCTGAATGTCTCAAATCTGTTTTGTTTAAAGCAGACGATGCATATGTTTTGATCCTTACAAGAGGCGATCATGAAGTAAATGATGTCAAAGTGAAGAACTTACTAGGAGCACAGCTTGTAGAGCTTGCTTCACGAGAAGAAGTACTTGAAATCATTGGAACAGAGCCTGGATTTGTTGGGCCTGTTAAGCTAGAAGCAGAAGTAGCTATTTATGCAGACCTCGCTGTAAAAGGAATGACAAACGCAGTTGCAGGTGCAAACGAATCCGATTATCACTATATCAATGTAAACCCTGCACGTGATGTGTCAGTGAAAGAATTTACAGACCTTCGCTTGATTCAAGAAGGGGATGTTTCTCCAGATGGAGAAGGCACGATCCAGTTTGCAAAAGGAATTGAAGTAGGACAAGTCTTTAAACTGGGAACGCGTTATTCAGAAGCAATGGATGCAACGTATCTTGATGAAAATGGGCGCGCACAGCCAATGATTATGGGCTGCTATGGCATCGGTATCTCTAGAACCCTTTCTGCGATTGTTGAACAGCATCATGATGATAAAGGGATTATCTGGCCAGAAACAGTGGCGCCATATGATCTTCATCTACTTGCCTTAAATATGAAAAATGATGCACAAAAGGAACTGGCTGAAACATTATACGAGCGTCTACAAAAAGAGGGCTATGATGTCCTTTTCGATGACCGCCAAGAGCGTGCAGGAGTGAAATTTGCAGACAGTGATTTAATTGGACTGCCAATTCGTATTAGCTGCGGGAAACGTTCAGAAGAGGGCATTGTCGAAGTGAAGTTTAGAAAATCAGGTGAATCACACGAAGTATCTGTAGATGAACTGGTTTCATTTATCAGACAAGCATAAAAACGAACAAAAAAATGAAGGTACCTCCTGCAGAAAAGAGGTACCTTTCTGATTTGCAAAAGGAGGGTCCTGTCTTGGATGAACAATTACCGATTACCCGGCGGCAATTTCATATATTACTCAATCAGATTCAAATGACAGATGATGACCTCAGTCGTTATTTTGAAGAAGGCGAGATCGTCAAACTGACGGTGCATAAGGCAGCAAAAACGTGGCATTTCCTTTTTAAATTTAAGGCGCTTCTGCCTTACAAGGTATATGCCATGTTTCTCAGCAGGCTGACAAGCGCATTTTCTCATATTGCACAAGTCACTTGTACGATTGAAGTCAATGATCCGCACATATCTGAAGAGCTCGTTCAATCGTATTGGTCACATTGTGTGGAAGAGCTTCAAGGAATTTCTCCCCCAATCATCAGCTTGCTTCAGCAGCAAAAACCGGCGCTGTCTGGGCATAAAATCATCATTAAAACAAAAAGCGAAACAGAAGCTTTGGCCATCAAGAAGAAGTACAGCCCAATGCTACAGGCTGCATTTAAACAAGTTGGTTTTCCAGAGCTGCAATTTGATACAGAGATATTTGTATCAGATCAAGAGATTCAGAAATTCAGAGAACAAAAGCTCGCTGAAGACCAGGAAAGAGCCTTGCAAGCCCTCACTGAGATGGAGAAGAAAGAAAGTGAGGAACAAGAGGAAGCTCCGTCTGGCCCACTGATGATTGGATATCAAATCAAAGACAATGAAGAAATTCGTACGCTTGACAGTATTATGGACGAGGAAAGACGAATCACCGTCCAAGGCTACGTGTTCGATGCAGAAACGCGCGAGCTGAAAAGCGGCAGAACCCTTTGTATCTTTAAAATCACGGATTATACAAATAGTATTTTGATCAAAATGTTTGCAAGAGAAAAAGAAGATGCCCAGCTCATGAAATCATTGAAAAAAGGCATGTGGGTCAAAGCTAGAGGAAGCATTCAAAACGATACGTTTGTGAGAGATCTTGTGATGATCGCAAATGACGTCAATGAAATGAAGCCGCAGCTGAAAGAAGACACAGCACCTGAGGGCGAAAAGCGAGTTGAACTGCATTTGCACTCTCCAATGAGTCAGATGGATGCTGTCACTGGTATCGGAAGACTTGTTGAACAAGCAAAAAAATGGGGTCATGAAGCCATTGCCCTGACAGATCATGCCGTTGTACAATCCTTTCCAGATGCGTATGCAGCAAGTAAAAAGCATGGCATCAAAATGATGTACGGTGTGGAAATCAATTTAGTCAACGATGGGGTACCGATTGCGTACAATCCAGAGCACCTTTTATTAGAGGATGCGACGTTTGTTGTGTTTGACGTAGAGACAACTGGACTTTCTGCTGTTTATGATACGATTATTGAGCTTGCAGCAGTGAAAATCAAAGGCGGGGAAATCATTGACCGATTCGAGGCGTTTGCAAACCCTCATCACCCGCTGTCAGCGACAACGATTGAGCTAACCGGTATTACCGATGATATGGTGAGAGATGCACCAGATGTCGTCGATGTCGTTCGAGATTTCAAAGAGTGGATTGGACAAGATATCCTTGTCGCACACAATGCGAGCTTTGATATGGGCTTTTTAAATGCAGCGTATAAACGACTGCTTAAAACAGATAAAGCATCAAATCCAGTCATTGATACGCTCGAACTCGGGCGATTCCTTTACCCAGAATTTAAAAATCACCGGCTGAACACGCTGTGTAAAAAGTTTGATATTGAACTTACGCAGCATCACCGTGCGATTTATGATGCAGAAGCGACAGGGTACCTGATGCTGAAGATGCTAAAAGATGCGGCTGAAAGAGGCATTGTCTACCATGATCAATTGAATGAAAACATGGGTCAGTCCAATGCGTACCAGCGCTCGCGTCCTTATCATGCGACACTGATTGCTCAAAATGAGACTGGTCTAAAGAATTTATTCAAGCTTGTTTCACTTTCTCATATTGATTATTTCTACCGGGTACCGCGCATTCCGCGCTCACAGCTTGAGAAATATCGAGAAGGTTTAATAGTCGGGTCTGCTTGTGATAAGGGTGAGGTCTTTGAAGGAATGATGCAAAAGTCACCTGATGAGGTGGAAGACATTGCAGCATTTTATGATTATTTAGAGGTTCATCCGCCAGAAGTGTATCAGCATTTACTTCAGCTGGAGCTCATTCGAGATGAACGGGCATTGAAAGAAATCATCACAAACATTGTGAGGCTTGGTGAAAAGCTGAATAAACCAGTCGTGGCGACTGGAAATGTGCACTACCTGCATCCAGAAGACAAAATTTATCGTAAAATCTTAATTTCATCACAGGGTGGTGCGAATCCACTTAACCGTCATGAACTGCCAAAAGTTCATTTTAGAACAACTGATGAAATGCTAGAAGCATTCTCCTTCTTAGGAGCCGAAAAGGCGAAAGAGATCGTCGTGACGAATACGCAAAAAGTATCTGAGATGGTCGAAAGTATCAAACCAATCAAAGACGATCTTTACACACCAAAAATTGAAGGTGCAGATGAAGAAATACGGGAAATGAGCTATCAAATGGCTCGGAGCATCTACGGAGATGAATTACCGAAAATCGTAGAAGACCGTATTGAAAAAGAATTAAAAAGTATTATCGGTCATGGTTTCGCTGTTATTTATTTAATTTCTCATAAACTCGTAAAGAAATCACTTGATGATGGATACCTGGTTGGTTCAAGGGGATCAGTCGGTTCATCCCTCGTTGCGACTTTAACAGAGATTACGGAAGTGAACCCACTTGCGCCGCACTATGTATGTCCAAGCTGCAAGCACTCTGAATTCTTTAATGACGGATCGGTCGGTTCAGGATTTGACCTTCCTGATAAAAACTGTCCTGAATGCGGGACGCCGTATAAAAAAGACGGACACGACATTCCGTTTGAAACCTTCTTAGGTTTTAAAGGAGATAAAGTGCCTGATATCGACTTGAACTTCTCCGGTGAATATCAGCCGATTGCCCATAACTATACGAAAGAGCTGTTTGGTGAAGAGTATGTATACCGAGCAGGTACGATTGGTACTGTTGCAGAAAAAACAGCATATGGTTACGTGAAAGGCTACGCAGGAGACCATAATCTTCATATGAGAGGCGCAGAAATCGACCGGCTCGTACAAGGCTGTACAGGGGTCAAACGGACAACTGGTCAGCATCCAGGCGGTATTATCGTAGTGCCGGATTATATGGACATTTACGATTTTTCACCGATTCAATATCCAGCAGATGCGACAGGTTCTGATTGGAAAACGACGCATTTTGATTTCCATTCAATCCATGATAACTTGCTGAAACTAGATATTCTTGGGCACGATGATCCAACGGTCATTCGGATGCTTCAGGACTTAAGCGGAATCGATCCAAAAACAATTCCGACAGACGATCCTGAGGTCATGAAAATCTTCCAAGGGACGGAGCCTCTCGGCGTTACAGAAGAGCAAATCGGATGTAAGACGGGAACTCTCGGTATCCCTGAGTTTGGCACAAGATTTGTTCGGCAGATGCTTGAGGATACAAAACCGACCACCTTCTCAGAGCTCGTTCAGATCTCTGGTCTATCACACGGTACAGATGTATGGCTCGGAAACGCACAGGAGCTGATTCATAATAAAACGTGTGAATTAAGTGAAGTGATTGGCTGCCGTGACGATATTATGGTGTATCTGATCTATCAAGGATTAGAGCCGTCACTTGCCTTTAAAATCATGGAATCTGTTCGTAAAGGGAAGGGACTTCCTCCTGAATGGGAAGAAGAAATGAAGAAAAATAACGTTCCGAACTGGTACATTGATTCTTGTAAAAAGATCAAATACATGTTCCCTAAAGCCCACGCGGCTGCTTATGTATTAATGGCTGTTCGGATTGCTTATTTCAAGGTGCATCATGCACTTTTGTACTACGCGGCCTATTTTACCGTTCGTGCGGATGACTTTGATATCGAAACGATGACAAAAGGATCAAATGCGATTCGAGCGGTCATGGACGATATTAACTCAAAAGGTCTTGATGCATCACCGAAAGAGAAGAACCTATTAACCGTACTAGAGCTTGCACTTGAAATGTGCGAAAGAGGCTATCACTTTAAAAAAGTAGACCTATACCGCTCAAGTGCAACTGAGTTCATTATTGATGGAGACGGATTAATCCCGCCATTTAACTCCATCCCTGGGCTTGGAACAAACGTTGCGTTAAATATTGTGCGCGCACGTCAAGATGGTGAATTCCTCTCAAAAGAAGATTTGCAAAAACGAGGGAAAGTCTCTAAGACCATCCTTGAATATTTAGATCGTCAAGGCTGCTTAGAAGCACTTCCTGATCAAAACCAGCTTTCTTTATTCTAATGTGATCCAAAAAGAGCGCCCGCAAAAGGGCGTTCTTTTTTTATAAATAATAATTTTATTATGTTAACTAATAACATTTTAACTGGAATTTTTTTCTTGTTTAGTCATATATCTTGATGTATCGTCGTGTTTTTACGAGAAGAGGTTGTATGTCATTCTTTCTACCCAAATAGAGCAAAAAAGAGAATTTGGCCGTCTGAAATGTTCTCATGCGACATATGATCATTCTGGGTACAGTCACATGAAGAATCAAGAGAACCCCCCCGGTGAGCGTCTAGCTGATTGCTGTTCACTATGCGCATTTTTGAAACCTTGTTTGATTCTTTTCATAGCTGTACAAAACACAAACGAACTGAAAGAGAGGCGTTCTTCTATTGTTCAATGTTTCACGCTTTAGAAAAAAAGAAGGGGTGAGAAATAGGTAAATGGCATCTTACAACTATGTAGAGGTTCTTCAAAAATCAATTTTGTTTTACGAAGCCCAACGTTCTGGAAAGCTCCCTGAAAGCAATCGTCTTAACTGGCGAGGGGATTCTGGATTAGAGGATGGGAAGGATGTTGGTCATGATTTAACAGGCGGGTGGTATGATGCTGGTGATCATGTGAAGTTTGGGCTGCCGATGGCTTACTCTGCGGCTGTCCTTGCATGGACAGTTTATGAGTACCGAGAAGCTTATGAAGAGGCGGAGCTGCTTGATGATATGTTAGATCAAATCAAGTGGGCAACCGATTACTTTTTGAAAGCCCATACAGGGCCGAACGAATTTTGGGCGCAAGTAGGTGATGGGCACGCTGATCATGCCTGGTGGGGTCCAGCAGAAGTGATGCCAATGAACCGGCCGGCATTTAAAATTGATGAACATTGTCCAGGAACAGAAGTAGCCGCACAAACTGCAGCTGCTTTAGCAGCAGGTTCTATTATTTTTAAAGAAACAGATGCGTCGTATGCAGCAAAGCTTCTCACACACGCCAAACAGCTTTATGCATTTGCTGATCAATATCGCGGCAAATATACAGATTGTGTAACAAATGCTCAGTCATTTTACAACTCATGGAGCGGTTATATTGACGAGCTCATTTGGGGAGGAATATGGCTCTACTTGGCGACAAATGAGCAGACCTATTTAAATCAAGCACTAAAAGCAGTAGATGAATGGCCGAAGGAATGGGATTATACATTTACCATGTCGTGGGACAATACGTTTTTTGCTTCTCAAATTTTACTCGCCAGAATCACAAAGGAGAAAAGATTTATAGAATCGGCAGAGCGTAATCTAGATTACTGGTCCACGGGTCTTGTTCAAAATGGGAAAGTAGAAAGAATCACATATACGCCTGGCGGTTTGGCGTGGTTAGATCAATGGGGGGCACTTCGCTATTCAGCAAATGCAGCATTTTTAGCCTTTGTATACGCTGATTGGGTCTCTGACCAAGAAAAAAAGAATCAATACCAAACGTTTGCGATCAAGCAAACACACTACATGCTAGGTGATAATCCGCAAAATAGAAGCTATGTTGTTGGGTTTGGCCAAAATCCGCCGATGCATCCACATCATCGAACTGCGCATGGCTCATGGTCTAATCAGCTGACAAATCCTCCTCACCATCGGCACACTCTTTATGGAGCGCTTGTTGGTGGGCCTAATGCACAGGATCAATATGTCGATGACATCTCTGACTATGTAACAAACGAGGTGGCGACAGACTATAATGCTGCCTTTACTGGAAATCTAGCCAAAATGGTGCAACTGTTTGGTCAGGGGCAGTCAAAGCTGCCGAATTTCCCCCCTAAAGAAAAGGTGGAGGATGAGTTTTTTGTAGAGGCAGCTGTGATGAGTAACGATACAACATCTACTCAGGTCAAAGCCGTTCTATATAATCGATCAGGCTGGCCGGCAAGAAGCAGTCAAACACTTTCGTTTAGATATTACGTCAATCTTAGCGAGATATTTGCGCGTGGATTCACTGAAAAAGATATTCAAGTGACCGCAGCCTACAATGAAGGCGCCTCCTTATCCCCGTTAACGGTATATGACGCATCATCCCATGTCTATTTTACAGAAATCGATTTTACTGGTGTAGCTATTTTTCCTGGAGGCGAAGCTTTGCATAAAAAGGAAATACAGTTTCGATTATCTGCTCCAAATCGGTTGAATATATGGGATGCCTCAAATGATTATTCCTTTCAAGGGTTAACATCTAATATGCAAAAAACAGCGAGGATTCCTGTTTTTGATCAGGGTGCTTTAGTATTTGGCACACTTCCAGACAAATAAAAATCAATTCTAAATTCATTTAAAGGGTGAGGGACATGACAAACAAAGAACGGTTTTTAACGCTTTATCATCAAATTAAAAACGATGCACATGGATATTTTTCAAAAGAAGGCATTCCGTATCATTCAATTGAAACGCTTATTTGCGAGGCGCCGGATTATGGGCATATGACGACTTCAGAAGCTTATAGCTACTGGCTGTGGCTTGAAGTGTTGTATGGACATTATACAGGTGATTGGAGCAAGCTAGAAGCAGCTTGGGATAATATGGAGAAGTTTATCATTCCAGTAAATGAAGATGGACATGATGAGCAGCCGCATATGAATTCTTACAATCCATCTAGTCCAGCCACGTATGCTTCAGAAAAACCATACCCGGATCAATACCCTAGCCAGCTGACCGGAGCTTATCCTGCTGGTCAAGATCCGATTGATGCTGAACTGAAGTCAACCTATGGAACGAATGAAACGTATTTAATGCACTGGCTACTTGATGTAGACAATTGGTATGAATATGGGAATTTGCTAAACCCATCACATACGGCAGCATATGTAAACACATTTCAGCGGGGGCCGCAAGAATCTGTATGGGAGGCCATCCCTCATCCATCACAAGATGATCAAACATTTGGGAAGCCCAATGAAGGTTTCATGAGCTTGTTCACAAAAGAAAATCAAGCGCCAGCCGCCCAGTGGCGCTATACCAATGCGACAGACGCTGATGCGCGTGCGATACAGGCAATGTATTGGGCAAAAGAGCTTGGCTATCAGCGATCAACCTACCTTGAGAAAGCGAAAAAAATGGGTGATTTCCTTCGCTACGGTATGTACGATAAATATTTTCAAACGATTGGAAGTGGAAAGCAGGGCCGTCCGTCTCCTGGGAATGGAAAGAGTGCGTGTCATCACTTAATGGCATGGTATACCTCTTGGGGCGGTGGACTTGGAGAGTATGCAAATTGGGCATGGCGTATCGGGGCAAGTCATTGTCACCAAGGGTATCAAAACCCTGTCGCTGCTTATGCTTTATCCTCAGATAAAGGGGGGTTAAAGCCATCGTCTGCTACTGGTGCAAGTGATTGGGAGAAAACGTTAAAGAGACAGCTTGAATTTTACGTATGGCTTCAATCAAAAGAAGGAGCGATTGCAGGAGGTGCAACCAATAGCTGGAATGGAGACTATCGTGCATATCCCGCCGGAAGAAGCACATTTTATGACATGGCATATGAAGATGCGCCTGTTTACCTTGACCCTCCTTCTAATAATTGGTTTGGGATGCAGGCATGGCCAATGGAGCGTGTAGCTGAGCTGTACTACATTTTTGTAAAAGATGGAGACAAAACGTCTGAAAATGTCCAAATGACCAAATCTGTTATCACAAAATGGATCAACTACTCATTAGATTACATTTTTGTTGACACCCGTCCTGTGACGGATCAAGAGGGATACTTTTTAGATGGTCAGGGACAAAGAATTCTCGGAGGGACAAATGCTGCTGTTGCCACAACGAGTGCACCTGGCGAGTTTTGGATTCCTGGAAATATAGAATGGAGCGGCCAGCCTGACACTTGGAGCGGTTTCCAATCTGCAACAGGCAATCCCAATTTAACGGCTGTAACGAAAGATCCTTCTCAAGATACGGGCGTACTTGGCAGTCTGATCAAAGCTTTGACATTCTTTGCTGCTGCAACAAAGGAAGAGACAGGAAACTATACACCTCTTGGTATAAGAGCAAAAGAGACAGCCGCACAGCTCCTTGAGGTTGCGTGGAATTATAATGAT
Source organism: Bacillus xiamenensis (assembly GCF_001857925.1). Taxonomy (NCBI): domain Bacteria; kingdom Bacillati; phylum Bacillota; class Bacilli; order Caryophanales; family Bacillaceae; genus Bacillus; species Bacillus xiamenensis. The sequence continues at coordinate 62,614 of NZ_CP017786.1, read as the reverse complement.
GGTGTGGGGATTGTCACAGAGGAGGAAAGAGAAGACTACCACCGCTTCTTTAAAAAAGAAGTGTATTTCCCAAATGGCTGGAATGGAACATTTGGTCAAGGGAATCAGATCCCTGGTTCCAGCACCATTCCTTCAGACCCGCAGCGCGGAGGTAACGGAGTTTATACGAGTTTTGCAGATCTTCGTCCGAAAATTAAGCAAGATCCAGCATGGTCATCGCTTGAGAGTAAATATCAAGCATCATTTAATGAATCATCAGGTAAATGGGAGAGTGGTGCGCCAAGTTTCACTTATCATCGCTTCTGGTCACAAGTTGATATGGCCACAGCCTATGCGGAATATCATCGTCTCATCGACTAGCAGATTCACATCAAGCGGCCGGCTGCTTGATGGCCGGCAGGCTGAATAGAAAATATACATCCAATGAAGCAGGACGACGTGATGAAAAGCTGCTAAATGAGTGGACGACACAAAGAGCTGAAAAAACAGATGCTGATGGCAAAGTGACATGTCCAGCCTATCACGGGACATATGAGGTTCGAATCGGTAAAGACAGTAAACTGTTAAAACAGCAGACAATTGAACTTGATTCAAATACACAAACACCGCTTCATCTAAATGTGATCGCACCTGTAAAATGATAGATGTGAGGAGAATCTGAATGAAGAAATGGTTTCAAAGGGTGTCTTGTATCACCCTACTCATCGTTGTATGGGCAGGCTGGTTCTCTCTAACCGTCAAAGCCGCCTCCTATGTGCAAACATCTGGTACACATTTTTTGTTGAACAATCAACCATTTTACTTCGCTGGCACAAATAACTACTATTTTCATTACAAATCAAAAAAGATGGTAGATGCTGTGTTCGATGATATGAAAGCAATGAATTTAAAGGTCATACGTATTTGGGGATTTCACGATGGGGCTCCTCAAGAAAACTCAGTTTTACAATCTAGTCCAGGGGTTTATGAAGAATCAGGTTTTCGAAAACTAGATTATGCGATTTATAAAGCGGGGCAGGAAGGAATAAAGCTTGTCATCCCGCTAGTGAACAACTGGGATGATTTTGGCGGGATGAATCAATACGTAAAGTGGTTTCAGGCAGGATCACATGATGATTTTTATACCGATTCTCGTATAAAAAATGCTTACAAAAATTATGTGCGTTATGTATTAGAGAGAACCAATACGTACACAGGTGTTCAATATAAAGATGATCCTGCGATTATGACGTGGGAGCTTGCCAATGAACCGCGTGCTCAGTCAGATCCTACAGGGAATTTACTAGTAAACTGGGCAAATGAAATGAGTACTTGGATCAAATCAATTGACCGGAATCATCTTGTCGCAGTAGGAGATGAAGGGTTCTTTCACATAGCAGGTCATGACGATTGGCTATATGGGGGCGGAGAAGGCGTTGATTGGGATCGTTTGACCGCTCTTCCTCATATCGATTATGGAACCTATCATTTATATCCAGATCACTGGAACAAGTCAGCAACTTGGGGAGTGAAATGGATTGAAGACCATATCAATCATGGAAATGTGATTGGAAAACCTGTTGTGCTAGAAGAGTTTGGCTACCAAAATCAAGCAGCACGTCCTGATGTATATCAAAGCTGGCTGACAACAATTGAACGACTCGGAGGAGCAGGCAGCCAATTTTGGATTTTAACAAGCATTCAAGACGATAATTCGCTCTATCCAGATTATGACGGCTTTCGAGTCATAAAGGAGAGCAGGGAGGCAGAAGTCATCAGTGAACACGCAAAAAGAATGAATGAAAAGAAGTGATAAAAAGCGTCTGTTAATAAGGAACTTCATTTGCATAAAAAAATTGGATATGGTATAGTTTTTATGGAAATGCTAACGATTACCGAGACAAGAGTGGGGAAACCCGCTCTTTTGTATTGAACAGGCAATTTTTGTCTCGACATTATTCATCCGTTTTCTGCTCCCCCTGCTCACATAAAGCAGGGTTTTTATGCAGAATGATTGATAAGAGCGTTTATCGAAAGCACAAGGAGGAAGAGAATGAGCAAAAAAGTAGTGGATATCGTAAGCGAAATGGTGCAGCCAATATTAGATGGCTTACAGCTTGAACTCGTTGATGTTGAATTTGTCAAAGAGGGTCAAAACTGGTTCCTTCGCGTGTTTATTGACTCTGAAAAAGGCGTCGATATCGAGGAGTGTGCCAAAGTGAGCGAAGCCTTGAGCGAAAAGCTTGATGAGGCAGATCCGATTAGCCAAAACTACTTTCTTGAAGTGTCCTCTCCTGGAGCGGAGCGTCCATTAAAGAAAAAAGCTGATTTTGAAAAAGCACTTGGAAAAAATGTTTTCATGAAAACATACGAACCAATTGATGGTGAAAAGGCGTTTGAAGGTGAGCTTACAAGCTTTGATGGTGAGATTGCAACAGTGACAGTGAAGATTAAGACAAGAAAGAAAGAGATCAATATTCCATACGAAAAAATAGCGAACGCAAGATTAGCAGTTTCGTTCAATTAACCTTTTCATTGATATAAGGGGGAACCATAAAAATGAGTAGTGAGTTGTTAGATGCCCTGACTGTTCTTGAGAAAGAGAAGGGTATTAGTAAAGAAATTATTATTGAAGCGATTGAAGCTGCACTCATTTCTGCATACAAGCGTAATTTTAATCAAGCACAAAATGTTCGTGTTGATTTGAACCGTGAAACGGGAACGATTCGCGTATTTGCAAGAAAAGATGTTGTAGATGAAGTGTATGATTCTCGCCTTGAAATCTCTGTAGAAGATGCAGTTAACATCAACCCAAATTACATGGTAGGTGACGTCGTTGAGATTGAAGTCACACCAAAAGATTTCGGACGCATTGCGGCTCAGACAGCAAAACAAGTCGTAACGCAGCGAGTGAGAGAAGCAGAGCGAGGTGTGATCTACACTGAGTTTATCGACCGTGAGGAAGACATCATGACGGGAATCGTTCAGCGAATTGACAGCAAATTCATTTACGTGTCACTTGGCAAAATCGAAGCCCTTCTTCCGGTCAACGAACAAATGCCAAATGAGGACTACAAACCACATGATCGCATTAAAGTGTTCATTACAAAAGTAGAAAAAACAACAAAAGGACCACAAATTTATGTGTCAAGAACACACCCAGGTCTTTTAAAGCGTTTATTTGAAATTGAAGTGCCAGAAATTTATGATGGTACTGTAGAGCTTAAATCTGTTGCTAGAGAAGCTGGAGACCGCTCTAAAATATCTGTTCGCACAGATGATCCTGATGTTGATCCAGTTGGTTCTTGTGTTGGACCAAAAGGTCAGCGTGTACAAGCAATTGTCAATGAGCTGAAAGGCGAAAAAATTGACATTGTTCATTGGTCGAATGATCCTGTTGAATTTGTTGCCAATGCCCTTAGTCCATCCAAAGTACTTGATGTCATTGTAAATGAAGAAGAAAAGGCGACAACAGTGATTGTCCCTGATTATCAGCTATCTTTAGCCATTGGTAAAAGAGGTCAAAATGCGCGTCTCGCAGCGAAGCTGACTAGCTGGAAGATTGACATTAAAAGCGAAACAGATGCAAGGGAACTCGGTATTTTCCCAAGAACTGAAGACTCTGAATCTCTTTTCTTAGAGGCTGAACCAGTAGCTGAGGAATCTGACGAATAAGAGGTGATATAAAAGGTGAAAAGCCGAAAGAAAATCCCGCTTAGAAAATGCGTCGTAACGGGAGAAATGAAACCAAAGAAAGAACTGATCCGCATTGTTCGTTCTAAAGAAGGTGAAGTGTCAGTTGACACTACTGGAAAAATGAACGGGCGCGGGGCTTACCTTTCTCTCGATAAAGAAACCATTCTTGCGGCAAAGAACAAACGTAGTTTACAGCAGCAATTTCAGACACAGATTGACGAACACATATTTGAGGAATTACTAGAACTAGCTGAAAAGGTGAAAAAACCAAATGACTGAATCTGAGTGGTATCCTTTGCTGGGTCTAGCAAATCGAGCTCGTAAAGTCGTGTCAGGAGAAGATCTGGTGATCAAAGAAATTCGACATGCGCGTGCTAAGCTGGTTCTTCTTGCAGCAGATGCCTCATCGAACACAGAGAAAAAGGTATCTGACAAATGCAAATTTTATAATGTTCCGGTTAGAAAAGTTGAAGACCGTTCCGTTCTCGGACGTTCTATAGGGAAAGAAGCTCGCGTAGTTGTCGCTGTCACTGACCAAGGCTTCGCTAAGAAGCTCATAAGCTTGCTCGATTAATTTATTTGGGGGTGAACGAATGGCTAAAGTGAGAGTATATGAATACGCAAAAGCCATAGATGTTTCAAGTAAAGATATTATAGCAGCGCTTAAGGATATGAACGTGGAAGTGAACAACCACATGGCGACGCTTGAAGACGACACTGTGAAAAAGCTAGACGCTATCTATAAAAAAGCCAAAGCAAAAGAGACAGCTAACGAGAAACCCGCAGAACAAAAAAAACAATCATCTAACAAAAACAATGATAGAAAGAAGAATGACGTGCAGAATAATCAATTTAATAAAAACAAAAAAAACAACAACCAAAACAAAAACAAAAATAAACGCGGCGGTCAAAACAAGTCGCAGCATCAGCAAGCAAGACCTGTGAAGCCTAAAAAAGAGCTTCCTGAAAAAATTGAATTTACAAATTCGATGACAGTCGGCCAGCTTGCTGAAGAGCTTGGAAAAGAAACAGCTGAAATCATTAAAAAGCTCATGATGCTTGGTGTTATGGCAACGATCAACCAAGAGCTTGATAAAGATACAGTTGAATTAATCGCTTCTGAATATGGTGTTCCAGTAGAGGAAGTCATCATTTTAGAAGAAACTGAACTTGAAAAGTATGAAGTTGAAGATAAAGAAGAAGATATGCAAGTACGCCCCCCAGTTGTGACGATCATGGGACACGTTGACCACGGGAAAACAACGCTTCTTGACAGCATTCGTAAAACAAAAGTCGTAGAAGGCGAAGCTGGTGGAATTACGCAGCATATCGGTGCATACCAAATTGAAGAAAACGGCAAGAAAATCACGTTCCTTGATACACCTGGACACGCAGCATTCACAACCATGCGTGCACGTGGTGCTGAGGTAACCGATACGACGATCCTAGTCGTTGCAGCAGATGATGGTGTGATGCCGCAAACAATTGAAGCCATTAACCACGCGAAAGCAGCAGAGGTACCAATCATTGTGGCTGTCAATAAAATTGACAAACCAACTGCTAACCCTGAACGTGTCATGCAGGAATTAACTGAGCATGGTCTTGTACCAGAAGCTTGGGGCGGCGAAACGATCTTCGTTCCGTTATCTGCAAAAACAGGTGAAGGCATTGACGAATTGATTGAAATGATCCTTCTTGTCAGCGAAGTAGCAGAACTGAAAGCCAACCCAAATCGTGCGGCTAAAGGAACAGTGATCGAGGCTGAGCTTGACAAAGGAAGAGGTTCTGTTGCAACCCTTCTTGTTCAAACTGGTACACTTCATGTAGGTGACCCAATCGTTGTCGGAAATACATTTGGCCGTGTTCGTGCAATGGTCAATGACATCGGACGTCGCGTGAAAACAGCAGGACCGTCTACACCTGTTGAAATCACTGGCTTAAACGATGTACCGAATGCAGGGGATCAGTTCCTCGTATTCAAAGATGAAAAAACAGCTCGTCAAGTAGGAGAGGCGCGTGCTTCAAAACAGCTTGATGAACAGCGTTCAGACAAAGCGAAATTATCTCTCGATGATCTATTTGAGCAAATCAAACAAGGTGATGTGAAAGATATCAACTTAATCGTGAAAGCAGACGTACAAGGTTCTGCTGAAGCCCTGACGGCAGCTCTTCAAAAAATTGAAGTAGAAGGCGTAAAAGTGAAAATCATCCATACGGGTGTTGGAGCGATTACAGAATCTGATATCATTTTAGCAAGTGCTTCTAATGCGATTGTGATCGGATTTAACGTACGTCCTGATGGGAATGCGAAGAGCACAGCTGAATCTGAAAACGTAGATATCCGCTTGCACCGCATTATCTATAAAGTAATCGATGAGATTGAAGCTGCGATGAAAGGGATGCTTGACCCAGAATACGAAGAAAAAATTATTGGTCAAGTTGAAGTGCGTCAAACGTTCAAAGTTTCTAAAATCGGTACAATTGCGGGCGGTTATGTCACTGAAGGAACAATTACTAGAGACAGTGGTATCCGACTAATCCGTGATGGCGTCGTCATTTTTGAAGGCGAAGTCGATGTATTGAAACGATTCAAAGACGATGTGAAAGAAGTTTCACAAGGCTATGAATGTGGTATTACCATTAAGAAATACAATGATATCCGTGAAGGTGATATCTTGGAATCATTCGTTATGCAAGAAATTGAAAGAAAATGATCGGTTATACCGAATGTGAGTGCATGATCTATGATGCATCCTCACTGAAGGAAAAACGTGCGGTTCTTCAGCGTATATTGACAAGAACGCGCCATAAATTCAATGTAACCATTGCTGAAATGGATTATCAGGATACGTGGCAGCGTACTTCAATTGGAATCGCCGTGATTTCCTCCTCTCGGGTTCAAGTGGAAAAAGAACTTCAGCGTGTATTAAGCTTTATTGATTCTTTTCCTGAAATTGAACGAACGATCACGAAAATTGAGTGGTTTTAATTAGAGGTGATAAGATCATGAGTATGAGAGCAACCCGTGTGGGTGAGCAAATGAAAAAAGAATTGGGCGACATCCTTGGCAGAAAGCTAAAAGATCCAAGAATCGGCTTTTTGACTGTAACCGATGTTGAAGTGTCCGGTGATTTGCAAATTGCCAAAGTGTATATTTCTGTTCTCGGTGACGAGAAGAAAAGAGAGGAAACCTTAAAAGGCCTGGCAAAGGCTAAAGGGTATATCCGCTCTGAAATTGGCAATCGAATCAGACTTCGCAAAACACCAGAGCTGCACTTTGAATTCGATGAGTCCGTTGATTACGGTAACCGAATTGAAAGCCTGATTGCTGAACTAAACACAAAAGATCACGAATAAGACGTTGAAATAAGGATAGACGATGATCGTCTGTCCTTTTTCATCGTTTATGAAAGGAGAGAATGCAGATGATAAACGGTGTTCTTTTATTACATAAAGAAAGAGGCATGACCTCTCACGACTGTGTGTTTAAAGTGAGAAAGATATTACACACAAAAAAAGTCGGACATACAGGAACCCTCGATCCAGAGGTGTCCGGTGTTTTGCCTATTTGTATTGGACGAGCGACGAAAATTGTAGAGTACTTAACAGATAAATCAAAAACGTATGATGCGGAAATCACGATTGGTTTTTCTACGACGACAGAAGATCAAACAGGTGAAATAGTTGAAGAAAAAAAGGTGCCTGAACCAATGTCAGAAGATGATATTGATGCTGTGCTGAAGCAGTTTGAAGGAACCATTGAACAGATTCCGCCAATGTTTTCGGCTGTAAAAATTGGCGGGAAGAAGCTCTATGAATATGCAAGAGAAGGAATTGAAATTGAGCGTCCAAGCCGCAAAATCACCGTTCATCGTATTGAGCGGACAACACCTGTCACATTTGAAGATGGCCAGGTATCATTCAGATTCACTGTTTTGTGTTCAAAAGGCACGTATGTCAGAACTTTAGCCGTTGATATCGGAAAGAAACTGGGATTCCCGGCCCACATGTCACATCTCATTCGTACAGGGTCAGGCGACTTTACGTTAGAGGAATGTATCACCCTTGACGAGCTGCGCGAGATCAGCGAGGAAGGAACGGTAGATGAGCACCTTGTGCCGATCGAGCGTGCGCTCAATCATTTGCCGAAATGGGAGATAAATGATACATTAGCAAGTAAAGTGGAAAACGGTGCAGTCCTGCCTATGCCTGATGAATTCGCTCATTTTGCAGAGGAAGATCGTGTCGCTGTCTTTGCTCCTTCAGGTCGTTGTATGGCGATTTATATGAAGCATCCGACCAAACAGAACCTGATGAAGCCGGCGAAGATTTTATCCCAGGACAAGCAATCTTAAAGAAAAGGTGACCATCTCGTGAAGACTATACATATTTCACACCCACATACATTAAATCAAAAGGATCAAGCCCCGTCTGTGATGGCTTTAGGGTATTTTGACGGTGTTCACCTCGGACATCAGAAAGTCATTGACGAAGCGAAAAGCATTGCGGAAAAAGAGGGATTGGTCTTAGCTGTCATGACCTTTCATCCGCACCCATCACATGTTCTGCAAAAAGCACGTGAACCAAAAGACTTAATTACACCGCTAGAGGATAAGATTGATTTTATTGAAAAGCTAGGCGCTGACTATTTATACATTGTACAATTCAGCGAAAGCTTTGCAGCACTGTCCCCTCAGGAGTTTGTGGATCAATATTTGGACGAACTGAATGTGAAGCATGCCGTTGCTGGTTTTGATTTTACGTTTGGGCGGTTTGGTGCAGGCACAATGGAAACGTTTGATGAATATGGGAAAGGGCGTATCGCTGCGACTATCGTACCTAAGCTTTCCAATCAAGACCGGAAAGTCAGCTCCACCCTCATACGTTCCGCATTGAAAAATGGGGACGTTGAATATGTGAGTGAGCTTCTAGGGAAACCTTATCAGCTGCGCGGTATTGTCATTCATGGAGACAAACGAGGACGGACGATTGGCTTTCCAACTGCCAATGTCGGTTTATCTGCTGAATACATTATTCCGCCAACAGGCGTATATGCAGTCAGAGCGGAAGTGAAGGGCAAAGTGTATGACGGCGTGTGTAACGTTGGCTACAAACCAACATTTTATGAAAAGCGTCCCGATCAGCCTGCTATTGAAGTGAATCTCTTTGATTTCAACGAAGAAATTTATGGTGAGCCGATTAAATTACAGTGGTACAAACGCATCCGCAGTGAACAAAAATTTAACGGTATTCAAGAATTAACGGCCCAAATTAGCCGAGATAAAGAAGAAGCGATTCAGTTTTTTCAACATCATCTCAATGAAACAAAAAAATCATAGAAAAACCGCTCTACCATTTGCAAAATCAGCATATTTTTAGTATGATAATTCCTGTAGCTTTAAAACCACTTACTTGGCAGGCCGACTTCACCGACGGTTGCGAGGTAGATGGGGCTAACATGATTTGGAGGTGAAACAGGATGGCTATTACTCAAGAGCGTAAAACTCAATTAATTAATGAGTTCAAAACACACGAATCTGATACTGGATCTCCAGAAGTTCAGATCGCTGTCCTAACAGAATCAATTAACAACTTGAACGAGCATTTACGTACTCATAAGAAAGATCACCACTCACGTCGCGGTCTTTTGAAAATGGTAGGTAGACGTCGTAATCTTCTTACGTATCTACGTAATAAAGACGTAACTCGTTACCGTGAGTTAATTAACAAACTAGGCTTACGTCGATAATCGTAAAAAGCGGGAGGATTCCCGCTTTTTTATCGTATAATCACCAATATTTTATGGTTAAAATGTTGAAAGAATGGCAAAAACCCTTCTACATACAGCTTTCACATTGATATGTGAAAATCATTTTGTTCATAATAAGAAACAACCTAAAAACTTTACGACAAGAGAGGAGTTTATCTCAGAATGGGACAAGAGAAACATGTCTTCACCATAGACTGGGCTGGACGTCAACTGACAGTTGAAACTGGCCAGCTTGCAAAGCAAGCAAACGGAGCGGTTCTCGTACGCTACGGAGATACGGCTGTACTTAGCTCAGCCACAGCTTCTAAAGAACCAAAACCACTTGATTTTTTCCCGCTCACTGTGAACTACGAAGAAAGATTATATGCAGTAGGTAAAATTCCTGGTGGTTTCATTAAAAGAGAGGGTCGCCCAAGTGAAAAAGCAATCCTTGCGAGCCGCTTAATTGACAGACCGATCCGCCCGCTATTTGCAGATGGATTTAGAAATGAAGTACAAGTCATTAGTATTGTCATGAGTGTGGATCAAGATTGTTCATCTGAAATGGCTGCAATGTTTGGCTCATCTTTAGCATTATGTGTGTCTGACATTCCATTTGAGGGGCCAATCGCTGGTGTTACAGTAGGACGAGTAGATGGACAGCTGATCATCAACCCAAATGTTGAGCAGCTTGAGCAAAGCGATATCAACCTTGTTGTAGCTGGAACAAAAGATGCGATCAACATGGTAGAGGCTGGTGCTGATGAAGTGCCAGAAGAAACGATGCTTGAAGCCATCATGTACGGCCATCAAGAGATCAAACGCTTAATCGAATTCCAAGAGGAAATTGTGAAAGCTGTTGGTAAAGAAAAAATCGATATTCCTTTATATGAAGTCGATCAAGCACTAGCAGAGGAAGTAAAAGCACTTGCTGAAGCTGATCTGCTGAAAGCGATTCAAGTACATGAGAAGCATGCTCGTGAAGATGCGATCAGTGCTGTGAAAAAAGCTGTGATTGAGAAATTTGAAGAAGAAGAGCGAGACGAAGCAACACTGAAACAAGCGAAGGATGTCTTAAACAAGCTTGTGAAAAACGAAGTCCGCCGCCTGATCACAGAAGAAAAAATACGTCCAGATGGACGCGGTGTTGATCAAATCCGCCCACTTTCTTCTGAAGTAGGAATTCTTCCAAGAACGCACGGTTCAGGGTTATTTACAAGAGGGCAAACACAGGCACTCAGTATCTGTACTTTAGGTGCACTTGGAGATGTTCAAATTCTAGATGGTCTTGGTGTTGAAGAGTCTAAACGATTCATGCACCATTATAACTTCCCGCAATTCAGTGTCGGTGAGACAGGTCCAATGCGTGGCCCAGGCCGCCGCGAAATTGGGCATGGTGCGCTAGGTGAACGTGCATTAGAGCCAGTGATCCCATCCGAAAAAGATTTCCCTTATACGATTCGCCTTGTGTCAGAGGTATTAGAATCAAACGGATCTACTTCACAAGCAAGTATTTGCGCGAGCACACTTGCGATGATGGATGCAGGTGTTCCGATTAAAGCACCAGTTGCAGGGATTGCCATGGGACTTGTTAAATCTGGCGAATACTACACAGTGCTGACAGACATTCAAGGAATGGAAGATGCACTTGGAGATATGGACTTTAAAGTAGCAGGTACATCAAAAGGTGTAACAGCACTTCAAATGGACATTAAAATCGACGGTCTATCAAAAGACATTTTAGAAGAAGCGCTTCAACAAGCGAAAAAAGGAAGAATGGAAATTTTAGATAGCATGCTGTCGACGATTCCATCTTCTAGAGGAGAATTGTCACGTTATGCACCAAAAATCTTAACGATGACAATCAATCCGGATAAAATTCGCGATGTCATTGGACCAAGCGGTAAACAAATCAATAAAATCATTGAAGATACCGGTGTGAAAATCGATATTGAACAAGATGGTACAATCTTTATCTCTTCTACAGAAGAAGACATGAACCAAAAAGCGAAGAAAATCATTGAAGATCTTGTCAGAGAAGTTGAAGTAGGGCAACTTTACTTAGGTAAAGTAAAACGCATTGAAAAATTCGGTGCCTTCCTTGAAATCTTCAGCGGCAAAGATGGACTTGTTCATATTTCTGAGCTTGATCTTGAGCGTGTTGGCAAAGTGGAAGATGTCGTGAAGATTGGTGACGAATTACTCGTCAAAGTCACTGAAATCGATAAACAAGGCCGTGTAAACCTTTCTCGCAAAGCTGTTTTACGTGAAGAAAAGGAAAAAGAAGAAAAACAGTCTTAATGAGAACAAATAAAATGTTAGAAGCCAGGTATCCGTGCCAGGCTTCTTTCTTTTCTTGCAGGCAACAATAGTTCTACCTTGTTTCTCCCCATCATAATTTGTGGTAAAGGGGAGGGACAACCATTGAAAAAAACGTTACCAGTCATTGTGTTTGTGTTTTTACTGCTCGTGTCATATCAAACGATGAAGCAGCCGGCTGCTGTCACATATATTGAATCAATGAAAGAGCACGCCGAGGTAGCATCTGTTTCAACAGATCATTTGTATCAAGAGATTGAATCGAAGTCTTCTGACTATGAAGTGAAGGCGCAAAATGCTAAGATTGATAAAGTGTGGAAAAAGATACCTGGTTTGAATGGACAGACGGTGGATATTGATGCCTCGTACGAAAACATGAAGACACGAGGCGTATTCGATGAAAAGCGGCTTGTTTTGAAAGAAACAAAGCCATCTGTTCATTTACATGAACTTGGTGCTGAACCGATCTATAAGGGACACCCGGATAAGAAGATGAATGCATTCCTGATCAATGTCGCTTGGGGCGACGAGCATTTAACAAAGATGTTGAATACACTAAAAAAGCATCAAGTGAAGGCGACCTTTTTCTTAGAAGGCAAGTGGGTGAAAAACAGTACAGACCTTGCCAAAAAAATCGTGGCAGATGGTCATGAAATTGGAAATCATTCATACAATCACCCGGATATGCGCACACTGACAAGAGAACGAGCATTAGAGCAGATTACCAAAACAAATCGCCAAATTGAAGAATCCCTTGGAAAAAAACCGAAATGGTTTGCGCCTCCAAGCGGCAGCTTTAAAGAAGAAACAGTAAAGCTTGCCATGCAAGAAGGAATGGAAACCATTATGTGGACAGTAGACACCATTGACTGGCAAAAGCCATCACCAGCCATTTTGCAAAAACGGGTGCTGGGGAAAATTCATAATGGGGCGATGATATTAATGCATCCAACAGATGCAACGGCAAAAAGTCTTGACGCACTTATCACTCAAATCAAGGAAAGAGGATATGAATTAGGAACGGTTTCTGACCTCCTAAGTGAAAAAAGACACCCGTGATGCGATCTGTTTGTTGAATAGGAGGAGCAAAAACTTGGTCAAAACGTATACATGCCAAAATGGAGTAAGAATTGTACTCGAAAACAATCCCACTGTGAGATCTGTCGCAATTGGCGTCTGGATTGGAACAGGTTCTAGACATGAGACACCAGAAATTAATGGGATCTCACACTTTTTAGAGCATATGTTCTTTAAAGGAACAAAGACGAGATCCGCACGTGATATCGCAGAATCCTTTGACCGCATTGGTGGTCAAGTGAATGCCTTTACATCAAAAGAATATACTTGCTATTATGCAAAGGTGCTTGATTCACATGCTGGCTATGCCCTCGATGTATTAAGCGACATGTTTTTTCACTCTGCTTTTGACGAGGAAGAGCTGAAGAAAGAAAAAAATGTTGTCTATGAAGAAATTAAAATGTATGAGGATACACCTGATGACATCGTTCATGATTTGTTAAGCAAAGCCATTTACGGTGACCATTCATTAGGTTATCCGATTCTAGGAACAGAGGAAACCCTCTCTACCTTTAACGGTGACTTACTTAGAAAATATATGGATGAATTCTACACGCCAGACCGCGTCGTCATCTCGGTTGCAGGGAACGTAGATGACACCTTCATTCGAGAGGTTGAAAAATTGTTTGGCTCCTATGAAGGGAAAGGGAAAAAGCAGCCTGTAGAAGCTCCGCAATTCCACTATGACAAGCTCACACGCAAAAAGGAAACAGAACAGGCGCACCTTTGCATGGGCTTTAACGGCCTTCCGGCTGGAGATGAGGGCATTTATGACTTGATCGTCTTAAACAATGTTCTGGGCGGAAGCATGAGTAGCCGCTTGTTCCAAGACGTAAGGGAAGATAAAGGACTTGCGTATTCCGTATTCAGCTATCATAGCTCATTTGCAGATAACGGAATGCTGACGATCTATGGTGGAACTGGAGCGAAGCAGCTTAACCTTCTATCTGAAACGATCCTTCAAACATTAGACGTCTTAAAACGTGATGGAATCACGCAGAAAGAACTTGAGAACTCGAAGGAGCAAATGAAAGGCAACCTGATGCTCAGTCTTGAAAGCACAAACAGCAAGATGAGCCGAAATGGTAAAAATGAATTGCTTCTTGGCAGACATCGTACACTCGATGAAATTATTGATGAAATCAATCACGTCACATTAGACGGCGTGAATAACTTATCTAAAAGAATCTTCACAGAAGATTATGCGCTCTCGCTTATTAGTCCGACAGGTGATCAGCCATCATAAAGTAAACAACACGGCAGGCTTCTCAAGAGGTCTGCCGTTTATTGTATATAAAGAAGAAAGGGGCTCTGCTTTCATGAAATATGAAAAACTGAAACAGCTCTCTCCGCTGCTTAGACAAGCCATCTCTTTCCAGCCGATCACATCTGGCTTTTCAGGAGACCGCACCTTTTTGGTCACAACATCTAGTGAAAAGCTGGTGCTCAAGCTATCAGACATCCGGAAATATGCCAGTCTAAAAAGAAAAGCGTCCGTTCTGCAAAAGTTAAAAGATCGAGGGGTTCTTTGTTCTGAAGTGATGGAGATCGGAATGAGTGCTGAACAAAGCTGTACCTTTCGTATTTTTCCCTTTATCGAAGGGGAGAATGCTAGAGCATCCATTCATCGGCTCACAAACGAAGAGCAGTATGAAATCGGAAGGCGGGCAGGTAGAGATCTGAGTCTTATCCATACATATCATGCACCTGCTCATGAAGCGCCGTGGGATGAGAAGGTCATGGCGAAACATGAACGGTATATCCATGCCTATCAATCAAGTGGAGTGGCCTTTTCTCATGATCAGTTCGTATTAGATTTTATTCAGTCGCATGCTGATGCGGTAAAGGGGAGACCTCATCAGTTCCAGCATGATGATTTTCATTTAGGGAATATCCTGTTGCAAGGGAATCAGTATGCTGGCGTGATCGATTTCGATCAATCCGACTTTGGCGACCCCATTCATGACTTTTATAAACTGTCTTTATTTAGTCGAGAAATCAGCATTCCATTTTCAGCAGGGCAAGTGGATCACTATTTGAGTAAGCAGGGCACAAATGATTTTTGGCTTCTTTTTTCCATCTACACAGCAATGAGTTGCTTTTCTTCTATTGTCTGGACGTTATCCTATGATCCGGGACATGTCAAAGACATGGTGAACCGGGTGGATAGAATACTGAAAGATCATAAGCGCTTTACTCAACTTCAGCCAGTTTGGTATGCAGATTGGCATCACTTGTGATATGGAGAAAGGGACGGTCTATTCCTTCTTTTTGCTGCATATATGATATGGAAGGGAAGTGATGCGATTTTGAGGCTAAGTGAGCTGTCAGGAAAAGAGATCGTCGATATCAAAAGAGCGGAGCGGCTTGGCGTGCTTGGACAAACCGACCTTGAAATCAATGAACAGGACGGTCAAATTACAGCACTCATCATACCTTCCGTCAAGTGGTTTGGCCTTCGAAAACAAGGAAATGACATCCGCGTCCCGTGGAATCACATTCAAAAAATAGGATCAGATATGATCATTCTCGATGTGCCTGAAGAACTTCAGCCGCACGGGGACAAAGAGCACCCATCATAAAAGGGTGCTTTCAGCGTGTAGACAAACCCTCGCATTCTTTGTCAGTCCTGCGTGCCGGTGCTCACGAATGTCAAATTCGCTCCGCGCCGGTACTCGTCCTTCCTAGATTGCAAAGGTTTTCATGTCACGCTGAAAAGAAGACAAAGGACTAAAATCAAGTTCATTTTAGCCCTTTGTCAATAATCTGAGAGCACCCATCATAAAAGGGTGCTCTTTTTCTTTTCTCATCCCGATTTGTTCACAGGCTGAATCCTATCCTCATATGCTAAAAGGGAGATTCGGAAAATATTACAGACTTTTTTAAATAAAGAAGGTGAACGGTCAGTATGTTGAGCGGTTTAACGGTTGCGGTAATCGGGGGAGATGCAAGGCAGCTAGAAATCATTCGCAAGCTGTCACAGCAGCATGCCAAAGTATTTTTGGTCGGATTTGATCAGCTAGATCATGGGTTTATCGGAGCTGAAAAGTTAAAAATGTCAGAACTTCCTTTTGAACAGGTAGACAGTATGATCTTGCCAGTATCAGGTGCTACGGATGAAGGAGTCGTTGCCACCGTTTTCTCAAATGAGAAGGTCGTGCTAGAACCAGCATATTTAGAAAGAACCCCTGCACATTGTATCTTGTACTCAGGTATTTCTAATACGTACTTAGACAATCTGGCAAAGCAGGTGAACCGGAAGCTTGTGAAGCTGTTTGAGCGAGATGATATTGCCATTTATAACTCTATTCCAACAGTTGAAGGGATTATCATGATGGCCATTCAGCAAACGGACTATACGATTCATGGGTCACATGTTGCTGTTCTCGGGCTTGGAAGAACAGGGCTCACAATTGCACGCACATTTCGGGCGCTGGGTGCGGATGTGAAAGTAGGTGCTGCCGATACAGCCCATTTAGCGCGAGCCTTTGAGATGGGACTTGACCCGTTTTCAATGGACCGATTAAAAGATGAAGTAACAGATGTTGATATCATCATCAATACGATTCCAAGCCTTGTATTAGATTCATCTGTCATCGTCAGCATGACACCAAAGACACTCATTTTGGATATCGCCTCCCGCCCAGGCGGAACAGACTTTGATTTTGCACAAAAGCACGGAGTGAAGGCACTTCTTGCACCGGGACTTCCAGGAATTGTTGCACCAAAGACAGCCGGGCAGATCATTGCAAAGGTGCTTTCCGGGCTCTTATGTGAACTTGCGGAAGAAAAGAGGGGGATGACATCATGACAACATTAAAGGGGAAAAGAATCGGCTTTGGCTTAACAGGTTCCCACTGTACGTATGAAGCCGTTTTTCCGCAAATCGAAGCACTTGTTAAAGAAGGGGCAGAGGTGCGTCCTGTCGTGTCGTATACGGTGCAAAACACGAATACGAGATTCGGAGAAGGAGCCGACTGGATTGATCGTATTGAGAAAGTGACGGGATTTCAAGCGATTGACTCTATCGTAAAGGCAGAGCCGCTCGGACCAAAGCTCCCACTCGATTGTATGGTCATTGCGCCTTTAACGGGCAATTCAATGGCGAAGTTTGCAAATGCGATGACAGACAGTCCAGTTTTAATGGCTGCAAAGGCCACCATTCGGAATCATCGTCCCGTCGTTTTAGGTATCTCAACAAACGATGCACTAGGCTTAAATGGTACAAATCTCATGAGGCTAATGTCGACAAAGAACATTTTCTTTATTCCGTTTGGCCAAGATGATCCATTCAAAAAGCCAACATCCATGGTGGCACATATGGATCTTCTGACGAAAACAGTAGAAGAGGCGCTCCAGCATCGACAAATTCAGCCGATTTTAATTGGATCAAACGAATAATAGATTCACTAGAAAATCATGAAAGATTCAAAAAAGGTACTTCAAGCCTTGCTTTTCTATGGTAAAATAAAATGTAAAAAGTCATAGGATGGCCATCCGAATGAAAAGAATCATGGATGGGTCGGAAGGAGTTTTACTGATGGGAAGAGGATTGCATGTAGCTGTAGTTGGAGCGACTGGAGCTGTCGGTCAACAAATGTTAAAAACACTAGCTGACAGGGATTTTGAAATGGATACACTCACTCTACTATCCTCAAAACGTTCTGCTGGAACAAAAGTGACATTCAGAGGTCAAGAGTATACCGTTCAAGAAGCAACACCTGAAAGCTTTGAAGGGGTCAACATTGCACTATTCAGTGCTGGCGGAAATGTTTCCAAGGCGCTAGCTCCTGAAGCGGTCAAACGAGGTGCGATTGTTGTTGATAATACAAGTGCTTTTCGTATGGACGAAAATACCCCTCTTGTCGTACCAGAGGTAAACGAAAAAGATTTGCATGACCATCAAGGGATCATTGCAAATCCTAACTGTTCAACGATTCAAATGGTGGCGGCACTAGAACCACTTCGTCAGGCATATGGCTTGAAAAAAGTCATTGTATCCACCTACCAAGCAGTATCAGGTGCAGGACATGAAGCCATTGACGAACTATACAGCCAGTCGCAAGCCATTTTAAATAAAGAAGATGTGACACCAGAAGTCATGCCTTATCAAATTGCCTTTAATGCGATCCCGCAAATTGATAAATTCCAAGACAATGGCTATACATTTGAAGAAATGAAAATGATCAACGAAACGAAAAAAATCATGCACTTGCCTGAGCTGGAAGTAGCGGCAACATGTGTGAGACTTCCAATTGAAACGGGTCATTCAGAATCTGTTTACGTTGAACTTGAATCAAATGACGCGACAGTTGATGACATCAAGTCCATCCTAAAAGATGCACCAGGGATTACGTTACAAGATGATCCGTCTCAGCAAATTTATCCAATGCCTGCAAATGCTGTTGGAAAAAATGACGTATTTGTCGGCCGCATTCGGAAAGATTTGGATCGTCCAAATGGGTTCCATTTGTGGATTGTATCTGATAACCTGCTGAAAGGCGCTGCATGGAACTCAGTTCAAATTGCAGAAAGCTTAAAAGCATTAAAATTAGTTTAACATTCAATGGATGATGAGGACGAACAGAAGAGAGTTAGGCATCTTTCGCCTGCTCTCTTCTGTTACGTCAGAATGAACTTGGAGTGAAAACAGTGAAAATAATTGTCCAAAAATTTGGCGGTACATCTGTCAAAGATGATCAAGGGAGAAAAAGGGCACTTGCACATATCTTATCTGCAAAAGAGAAAGGCTATAAATCGGTCGTTGTCGTTTCTGCAATGGGACGAAAAGGCGATCCTTATGCGACAGATACGCTGCTTGGACTGCTATATGGCAGCGCCCAGCACATGACCAATCGAGAAAAAGATTTACTCGTGTCTTGCGGAGAAAATATTTCTGCTGTCGTTTTTTCAAGTATGCTGAATGAAAACGGACTGAAGGCTGTTGCCATGACAGGATCTCAGGCAGGTTTTGTGACGGATCAAGAGCATACGAATGCGAAAATTATTGACATGAAGTGTGAACGTCTTGAGGCGGCACTTTCTGAACATGATGTGGTCGTCGTCGCTGGGTTCCAAGGAGCTGCGAAAAATGGAGACGTGACAACAATCGGACGAGGCGGAAGTGATACATCAGCTGCTGCATTAGGTGCTGCATTGCAGGCAGATTTCATCGATATTTTTACAGATGTAGAAGGTGTTATGACAGCAGATCCCCGCATCGTCGAAAATGCAAAACCACTAAGAGTCGTGACGTATACGGAAATTTGTAACCTTGCCTACCAAGGTGCAAAAGTCATTCACCCAAGAGCTGTTGAAATTGCCATGCAGGCAAAAGTACCAATGAGGGTCAGATCAACATACTCTGATGATGAGGGCACACTTGTAACGTCACACTACTCAGATCAAATGAGTCATGATGTATACGACCGCCTGATTACGGGGATTGCTCATGTCAACGATGTCACACAAATCAAAGTCCCGGCAAAAGAGGGGCAATATAGCGTACAAACAGAAGTCTTTAAAGCAATGGCAAACGCACAAATCAGTGTCGATTTCTTCAACATTACACCGAGTGAAATTGTGTATACAGTGACAGGTGCAATGACTGAAAAAGCAACGTCGATTCTAAAAGACCTTGGCTATACACCGGTTGTGACAACAAATTGTGCGAAGGTATCAGCTGTTGGTGCAGGCATTATGGGCGTACCAGGTGTCACATCTAAAATTGTATCGGCATTATCCGAGCAAAATATTCCGATTTTACAATCGGCTGACAGTCATACGACCATTTGGGTGCTCGTGCACGAAGAAAACATGAGAGCGGCTGTCAATGCCCTGCACGAAGTGTTTGAACTTTCAAGATAAATGTGATTGAATCATGATGAGGTGAAAAAAATGAATTTCGGAAATATCGCAACAGCTATGATTACACCTTTTGATAAAAAGGGCAACATCGATTTCCAAAAGCTATCAATTCTCATTGATTACTTGTTAAAAAACGGCAGTGACTCTTTGGTCGTTGCAGGTACAACAGGCGAATCGCCAACTTTATCGACGGAAGAAAAAGTCGCTCTTTTTCAGCAATCGGTGAAACTAGCAAATGGTCGTTGTAAAATCATTGCAGGAACGGGCAGTAATAACACAAATGCGTCTATCAAACTAACAAAAAAAGCAGAAGAAGCGGGCGTTGATGCAGTGATGCTTGTCGTACCTTACTACAACAAGCCATCACAGGAAGGCATGTATGCACACTTTAAAGCAATTGCCGAGTCTACATCTCTTCCTGTCATGCTTTACAATGTACCAGGAAGAACGGCTGCTTCATTAGCACCAGAAACAACGATTAAGCTTGCACAAATACCAAATATCGTTGCCATCAAAGAAGCAAGCGGCGATCTAGATGCCATGACAAAAATCATTGCAGAGACGCCAGAAGATTTTGATGTATATTCTGGTGACGACAGCCTAACACTTCCTGCTGTTGCGGTTGGTGCAAAAGGAGTCGTCTCTGTGGCCTCTCATATCGTAGGCCTTGATATGCAGCAGATGCTAAAAAGCTACGCTTCTGGTCAAACAGCCAACGCAGCATTGATCCATCAAAAGCTGCTGCCGATCATGAACCAGATGTTCTCAGCACCAAATCCGACTCCTGTCAAAACAGCCCTTCAGTTGAAAGGATTAGATGTCGGATCAGTTCGTCTCCCGCTTTTACCTTTGTCAGAAGAAGAGAGACTGAATTTAAGCAGCGTATTAAACAGCTGATCAAAACAAAAAATTTCGTAAGCGGTCATTCTCAGATGTCCCTGAGTATGACCGTTTTTTATACATAAACACTTTCTTAAAATGTGACTTCATCTTGTTTTCTAAAATTAGATTCAGTTATAATAGCATTAAGCGATGATGGACGGGCTTGAGACTAGGAGGATTAGAATTTTGAAAAAGAAAAATACAGAGAACGTAAGAATTATTGCACTGGGAGGCGTTGGAGAAATCGGGAAAAACTTATATGTCATTGAGATTGATTCCGACATATTTGTTGTAGATGCAGGACTCATGCATCCAGAAAACGAAATGCTTGGCATTGACGTCGTCATTCCTGATATCTCTTATTTAACTGAACGTGCTGATCGGGTGAAAGCAATTTTTCTTACCCACGGACATGATGAGGCAATCGGAGGCGTATTCCATTGCTTAAGCAAATTGTCTGTACCAGTCTACGGAACGAAGCTAACCCTTGCGTTACTTCGAGAAAAGTTAAAACAATACGGTTTCAATCAAAAAGCTGATTTGCGTGAGGTTCATGCAAAATCGGTGATTACATTTGATACAACAAAGGTATCATTCTTTAGAACGAATCACAGTATCCCTGATTCAGTCGGGATCAGCTTCAAAACATCTCTTGGTTCCATCGTATGCACAGGTGATTTTAAATTTGATCAAACCCCAGCGCTTAACCAAGCCTGTGACATCGGAGAGATTGCGAAAATTGGAAACAACGGCGTTCTAGCACTGCTTTCAGACAGTGTAAATGCTGAAAAACCAGGCTATACACCTTCTGAGGCGCTCGTCCAAGACGAAATCTCAAATGCGATGTATAATGCTGAAAATCGTGTCATTGTAGCTGTATCTTCATCTAATATTAACCGTGTACAGCAAATCATTAATGCGACGATTCAAAATGGCCGTAAGCTTGCAGTAGCAGGAAAGAACATGATGACGACTCTTCAGCTTGCGATCAAACTTGGGTATGTGACAGCAGACGAAGAACTATTTATGCCAGTGCAAGAAGTGAAAAAAATGGCGAAAAAAGATGTGGTCATCCTGACAGCAGGAAGCCACGGTGAGCCTTTAGCTGCTTTAACAAAAATGGCGAAACAAAATCACAAACAGCTTCATATCGAAAAAGATGATACCGTTGTGATTGCGTCAACACCTCTTCCTGGACAGGAACTCACATATTCGAAAACTGTGGATTTCCTGACAAGAAGCGGAGCACAGGTAATTTTTGCTCAAAAGCGTGTGCATGTATCTGGACATGGCTGCCAAGAAGAGTTAAAGCTGATGCTGAATTTACTCAAACCGAAGTATTTAATTCCAGTAAATGGCGAATATCGTATGCAAAAAGCACATTCTCGTATTGCTGAAGAAGTGGGAATGAAACGCAGTGACATTTTCTTGATTGATAAAGGAGATGTTGTTGAATTCAGAGGACAGAATGTAAAGATCGGTGAAAAAGTTCACCAAGGTAATATTTTGATCGATGGTCTTGGCGTTGGAGATATCGGAAATATTGTATTGCGTGATAGACGTCTATTGTCTCAAGATGGCATTTTAATTGTCGTCATTACGCTCGATAAACAAAAGAAACAATTAATTTCTGGACCTGAGATCATCACAAGAGGATTTGTTTATGTAAGAGAATCCGAAGAATTGATTGAGAAAGCAACAGACATGGTAAAAGGAATTGTCAAAGAGCAAACGGAAAATTCGGTTGTTGAATGGTCAACACTGAAACAATCGATGCGCGATGTATTAAATCAATTCCTATATGAAAAAACAAAACGTAAGCCGATGATCATTCCAATTATTATGGAAGTGTGATCATAAAGCCCAAGGAGCATAAGCTCTTTGGGCTTTTTTAATGCGGATGGAATATGACCTTCTTGTTCATAATAGGAGGAGAGTTTTTAGGAAAGGATGGAGACAAATGGACGAACAGAATGAACAGCAGCCTGAGCGAAAACCAGAAGAAAAAGACAGCATTATGAGCAAGATACAACAGCTTGGTGAAACAGCAGTACCACAATTGTCACAAGATACAAATATACATTGCCTCACCATTATTGGACAAATTGAAGGTCACATGCAGCTTCCGCCACAAAATAAAACAACCAAATACGAACATGTCATTCCTCAAATCGTAGCAGTTGAACAAAACCCAAAAATTGAAGGACTTCTGATCATTTTAAATACAGTGGGCGGCGATGTAGAAGCGGGACTAGCCATTGCGGAAATGCTGGCTTCTTTATCCAAGCCGACAGTATCCATTGTACTTGGCGGCGGCCATTCCATTGGCGTCCCGATCGCTGTATCGTGCGATTATTCATACATTGCAGAAACAGCCACGATGACCATTCATCCTGTGCGCTTAACCGGTCTTGTGATTGGTGTTCCGCAGACCTTTGAATACCTAGATAAAATGCAGGAAAGAGTCATTAACTTTGTCACAAGCCACTCAGATATTACAGAAGAGAAGTTTAAAGAGCTCATGTTCTCAAAAGGCAATCTCACAAGAGACATTGGGACAAATGTCGTTGGTCATGAGGCGGCAGAATACGGACTGATGAATGAAGTAGGCGGTGTAGGACAAGCAATTAAAAAGTTGAACGAACTCATTGGAGACAGGGCAGCTCAAAACGAGGGGTTGATCCAATGATTTTATATACCCCGATGCCTTATGAAGCCATTTACGCCGAGGAACAAGAGGGTCGCAAACTGCAGCAGGTACACATTCAAGGTGTGCCAGTGATGGTTGAAATGAAAGAAGATGAAGCGGAAATCGTTCAAGTAATGAGTACCAACCCAATGGATTTTTTGAATCAAGAGCTTGCACCAGGCAAGCGATTGAAGTTGCAATTAGGGACGAATCAAACCGACTCATATGAATGATTCTATGCTATAATAAAGGGAAAACTTACAACAAGATGCAGCCAAAACCAGGCTGCTTTCTTTCTGATCTTTCGGTAGGTTATATTTTCTTTCGTAGTAAGGTGATGAGTATGGCGAAAAAGAGAAAACGTAAAACAAGAAAAAAACAAAATAAACAGCTAAAACTGAAATATGAACTCAATGGGTTAGTCTGTATTGCCATAGCGATCATTGCCATTTTACAGCTGGGTGTTGTGGGACAAACCTTTGTACATCTATTCCGGTTCTTTGCAGGTGAATGGTTTATTCTCTGCCTGATCGGATTATTTCTTTTTGGTGTGACGATCTTCTGGAAAAAACAAATTCCTGATTTGCTGACAAGAAGAAAAGCAGGTCTATATTGCATCATTGCTAGTATCTTGCTTTTATCACATGTAAAGCTTTTTCAGCATCTTTCAGCTGCAGGCATAATAGGCTCTCAAAGTGTGATCAGAAATACGTTTGAGCTGTTTTTAATGGACATAAAAGGGGAGACAGGGACGCCCGATTTAGGCGGCGGAATGATCGGTGCCATATTATTTGCGGCCTCGTATTTCTTGTTTGCACAAGCAGGCTCTCAAATCATGGCCATTGTTCTGATGCTGATTGGCGTTGTGCTGATCACAAACCGGTCCCTCCAAGAAATGGTCAAAAAAGTAACGCTGCCTGTCTCACAATTTATGGTGAAGCAGTGGAAGGCATTTGTCCAAGATATGAAAGGGATCAGGCAGGCAAAAAAGAAAGCACCCTCTCAGAAAACAAGTGAAAAGAAAAAACGTTCCCGCGTCCAAGATGAGGACGAAGATGATCATATCTTGATCGAGGAGGAACCGCCCGTTTCTGACAATAGCCAGCCCATTATTTCAAGTTTTGCAGATAGGGATGATATTCTCAAACCGCCTGTTCAAAAGCAGCAGGTGATAAAAGAGGCAGATCCTCTTCAAGAGAATGGACAAAGCGCCTCATCTCAAGGTGCGGTGGATGAAGTAAAAGAAGCCCCGCCTATGACGTTCACTGAGCTTGAAAACAAAGATTACGAATTACCGTCGCTTGATATTTTAGCTGAACCGCAGCATTCAGGTCAGCAAACAGATAAGAAAAATATATACGAAAATGCCAGAAAGCTTGAAAAAACGTTTCAAAGCTTTGGTGTAAAAGCAAAAGTCACACAGGTTCATTTAGGACCGGCCGTGACAAAATATGAAGTATATCCAGATGTCGGTGTGAAGGTAAGTAAGATCGTCAACTTAAGTGATGATTTAGCTCTTGCTTTAGCAGCAAAAGACATTCGAATCGAGGCCCCAATTCCAGGTAAATCAGCCATCGGAATTGAGGTTCCGAACGCAGAAATCGCGATGGTCTCTTTAAAAGAGGTTTTAGAATCGAAGCAAAATGACCGTCCAAATGCCAAGCTGCTCATAGGACTGGGCCGAAATATTTCTGGTGAAGCTGTGCTTGCTGAATTGAATAAGATGCCGCATTTACTTGTTGCCGGCTCGACTGGAAGCGGAAAAAGTGTATGTATCAATGGCATTATCACAAGTATTCTCATGAGAGCAAAACCTCATGAAGTGAAGATGATGATGATTGATCCGAAGATGGTGGAATTAAATGTCTATAACGGCATTCCGCATTTACTCGCTCCGGTTGTAACGGACCCAAAAAAAGCCTCCCAGGCACTCAAAAAAGTAGTGAGTGAAATGGAGCGACGCTATGAATTATTTTCTCATACGGGAACAAGAAATATAGAAGGATACAATGATTACATTAAACGAATGAATCAAACAGAAGAGGCCAAGCAGCCAGAGCTTCCTTATATTGTCGTCATTGTAGACGAGCTTGCAGATTTAATGATGGTCGCGTCCTCTGATGTGGAAGATTCCATTACAAGGCTTTCTCAAATGGCACGTGCCGCGGGGATTCATTTAATTATCGCGACACAAAGACCTTCTGTTGATGTCATTACAGGTGTCATTAAAGCAAACATCCCTTCCCGCATTGCATTTAGCGTATCCTCACAAACAGATTCAAGAACCATCCTCGATATGGGAGGCGCAGAAAAACTGCTGGGCAGAGGGGATATGCTGTTTTTACCAGTCGGTGCTAACAAACCAGTTCGTGTGCAAGGCGCCTTTTTATCAGATGAAGAAGTAGAACATGTCGTTGATCATGTTATCACACAGCAAAAAGCGCAATACCAAGAAGAAATGATTCCAACTGAAGAAACGCAGGATCAGCTTGCCGCTGTGGACGATGATTTATATGATGAAGCAGTTGAACTGATCATTGGCATGCAGACGGCTTCTGTCTCTATGCTGCAAAGGAGATTCCGCATCGGTTATACACGTGCGGCACGCCTGATTGACGCAATGGAAGAACGCGGTGTTGTCGGGCCGTATGAGGGAAGTAAACCGAGAGAAGTCCTGCTTTCAAAAGAACAATATGACGAGCTCTCTTCATAAATCGAAGAGAGCTTTCCTAAAATAAAGTTAACCATATATTGATTATGTTAACTGGATGTCAGACTATTTATTTATTTGCAAAAACATGATATAGTTATGTTCATCTTATCTCGGAATAGAGATTTCTCATCTTATCATTTGCATTGATTAGACGGAGGGAAAACATGTCGACCAAAACAGACAATCGCCATTTATATTTGAAAGTGATTGACCGTATCAAAGAAGATATCCAAACAGGCGTATATGCCGAAAAAGAAAAGCTGCCTTCTGAGTTTGAGCTCTCAAAGCTGTTAGGCGTGAGCAGAGCGACACTGCGTGAAGCCCTTCGTATATTAGAAGAAGAGAAATACTTAATTAGAAGGCATGGTGTGGGGACTTTCGTCAACTCAAGACCGCTCTTTTCTACAGGCATTGAACAGCTGACAAGTGTCACGAAAATGATTGAGCAGGTCAATATGACGCCAGGCACCATCTTTTTATCCTCTCAAGAAGGGGAGCCAACAGAGAATGATATCATCCGTTTTCAATGTGAGGAATCCGATAAGGTTTTTTCAATGGAACGCGTTCGAACGGCAGATGGACAGCCAGTCGTTTATTGTTTAGATAAAATTCCGGTCAAACACCTTCCCGCTTCTTTTACACATGAAGAAGAGTCGCTTTTTGAGCTGTTTGGACGAGAACCGCATAGCGGAATTAAATATGCAGTTGCTGACATCGAACCGATTGGTTATCATGATCAGGTCTCACCGATACTTGAATGTGACCCGGAAACAGCGTTATTATTATTGAAACAAATGCACTATGATCAGGATGATCAGCCGGTCTTATACTCGCTCAATTACTTTCGAGCGGATAAATTCAGCTTTCATGTCATACGTAAACGATTTTAACCAAGCAGTCGCTTTCATAGGCGGTTGCTTTTTGTTTGCCCATACATAAAACCCGCAAAACTTGCCACACTAATATGTAACAGTATATAGAATTGGGTGAATGATGTTGGGCGAGAAAACAGTCAGTAAAAAGAATATTATTGCATTATCATCAGTGCCTCTAATCATGACACTTGGGAACTCGATGTTAATACCCGTACTGCCAGAGATAGAAAAGAAACTCTCGATCACTTCCTTTCAAGTCTCACTCATTATTACGGTATACTCCGTTGTGGCGATTTTGTGTATTCCAATTGCCGGTTATTTATCTGATCGGATTGGGCGAAAAAAGGTGCTCCTGCCGTGCCTTTTAATTGCCGGACTTGGAGGAGCTGTGGCAGCGGCTGCCTCAACTATCATGAAAGAACCCTACATGTGGATTCTGTTTGGCAGGGTCCTTCAAGGTGTTGGCTCAGCCGGGGCGGCACCTGTCGTCATGCCGTTTATAGGCGATTTGTTTCATGATGATGAAGAGGTCAGTGCGGGACTTGGAGCGATTGAAACCTCTAATACAGCTGGAAAGGTACTAAGCCCTATTATCGGAGCACTGCTTGCCTCTTGGTTTTGGTTTGTGCCGTTTTGGTTCATTCCGTTCTTTTCGATCATCAGCTTTCTTATGGTGCTGTTCATGGTTGAGTCCGCGAAGAAAGAGGAAGACCCACCTACATTTAAAGAATTTTTAAAATCAACAAAATCGATTTTTAAGCATGAGGGACGCTGGCTTTATGCCATTTTTGCTATCGGCGGTTTTATTATGTTTCTTCTTTTTGGTGTGCTCTTTTATTTATCCGATAACTTAGAGGCCGCTTATCAAATTACGGGTGTCAAAAAAGGCTTGCTTCTGAGTATCCCACTCCTTTTTTTATCCATCAGTTCTTACATTGCTGGGAAAACGATCGGCAAAGAAAAAGGAAAAATGAGAATCTTTCTAATCGTTGGCATGGCTCTTTTATCAATTTCCTATCTTTTTTTATGGTGGAATCACAGTTTTTACGTATTGTTTATCTGTTTAAGCATTGGGGGAGTGGGGATCGGTATTGTTCTTCCTGCACTTGATGCTCTCATTACAGAAGGAATTGAAAAAGAGCAGTGCGGAACCATTACCTCATTTTATAGCAGTATGCGGTTTATCGGTGTCGCTTTAGGTCCACCAATTTATGCCTTTCTCATGGATAAAGGAGACTCCATTGTGTTTATTTTATCGACCATTTGCAGTCTCATTTCATTATTTTTGGTCCTCTTTTTCATCCAGCCAGATGAAAAGGATGAAAGTGAACAATTGAAAACGGTTTAAGATAGAAAAAAAGACGGTATATTACCCTCTTTTTTCTTTTTTATAAATTGACATGTAAAATTTTGATAGTTAAACTAATGTATAGTAATATCTTTTAAATTATCCCAAATAGGAGGTGTTCAAAAACATTCATTTTCTGTCTTTGTTTAGGCAGAAATTGAGCTCGTGGCTGATGATCAACATGTGTGTCTTCAACACGAAAGGACAATTGAATATGTCATCCTGCCATTGGCACGTTGAAGGAGACGCAGTCAGCACTTCAGCCCGCTCAAAAGCAGCAAATTGATTGAAGAACTAGAAGGAGCTTGAAGCAGCTATGTTGCAAATTATTAAAGCAAGATGGATTGTAGTAATGGTGTGGATGATCACAGCTGTAATTCTGTTTGTGACCGCACCAGATTTAGAGGAATTAACAAGAGAAAAAGGGCAGTTAAAGGTTCCGGAGGGGACACCAACAGCAGAGGCACTTCACTTATTGGATAAGCTTTCAGGTCAACATGGGAAAAAAGATACTGGTGTGATTGTATTCTCCGAACAACATTTGTTCCCTGCAAAAGAGCAGGAATTAAAAAAGGCTTTAGCTGCACTCATGACGCATGCCCCAGAACTCCACATTGACGGAATTACTTCGTATTTTCATGTAGATCCGGACATTCAAAAACAACTTTTATCAAAGGATAAAAGTACACTTCTTGTTCCATTCAAATTCGATCACTACGAAACAAAAGCTGTGAAGATTAAAGAGCAAATTGAGGAAGTTTTAAAGCCCTACAACGTCTCATATGAAATGACGGGTCAAAAATTTGTGGATTCAGATGTCATTAACAGCTCTCAACAAGGTCTGAAGAAAACTGAACTTATTACGATGATTTTTATTTTCTTTATTTTAATCATTGTATTCAGATCAATATTGGCACCTGTTGTTCCGCTCATTACGATCGGCATTTCCTATGCTGTCAGCCGTTGTATTGTCGCTTTTCTCGTAGAATATACACAATTTCCTCTATCTAATTTTACTCAGATTTTTATGGTAGCCATTATGTTCGGTATAGGAACGGATTATTGTATATTACTTTTAAGCCGTTTTAAAGAGGAGATCGGTCAGGGACGTGATGTCAAGGAGTCGATTATCATCACGTATCAATGTGCAGGGAAAACGGTCTTTTTCAGCGGTTTAGCCGTATTAGTCGGCTTCTCAAGTATTGGGTTTGCAAAATTCCAATTGTATCAATCAGCCGTCAGTGTTGCCGTAGGAGTTGGCATCCTATTAATTGCACTTATCACGATCGTTCCTTTTTTTATGTCCGTTTTCGGAAAGTCCCTTTTCTGGCCGTCTAAAAGAGAAAACATTCGTCATCCGCAAAGTAAGATATGGGAATTCGCAGGGCGTTTTTCATTTAAAAGACCGCTGATCAGCTTAGGTATTGTTGCACTCATCACTGTTCCTCCTATCCTGATGTATGACGGAACCCTTTCTTATAACAGCTTAAATGAAATTGGGACAAAGTATGAGTCAGTGTCTGCATTTAATACGATATCAGAGCAATTTGGCTTTGGTGAAGCGCTGCCGCTGAATGTGCTTGTCGAAAGCGACAGTGAGCTGGATAATCAAGAAAAGATTGTCGCGATTGAAAAGCTGACCCGTAAGTTAAATGACATTGAGGAAGTAAAAGCCGTTCGCAGTGTCACACGTCCAGTTGGAGATGGGTTGAGTCAGCTCTACGTGACTTCTCAAGCGAAAGAACTGGGCGGAGAGCTTGGTAAAGGTCATGAAGGCATCGGAAAAATTTCAGATGGATTGACCGAAACAAATCAAGCCCTTCTCAAACAAAAACCTAAAATTGAAAAATCCGCACAAGGCATTGACCAGTTGATTGATGGTACAAAAGCCATCAAAAGCGGTATCCGAGAAGTGAGAAAATCACTGATTGCTTTAGAAGATGGTGTCAAACGCAGTAAAGACGGAGTAGGAACCATTCGCACTAAAATCAAAGAAGCGAAAAAAGAATTAGAGCAAGAATATCGCAGCAGTGAAGCCATGATAAAAGAACTTGAACAAGTGGTAAGCACACTGGAACGTCACGCTGATTCGAATCAGCAGCTGATGACAACCGTTAAGAAAGTAAAACAATCCTACGACAACCTATCATTTGAAGCACTAGAGAACGAGCTCCCAGAAATCAAAGACATGGATGAATATAAGGAAATCAAAAAAGTATTCAAAGACACAAAGGGAATGCTTGATCAAGCTGGAGAGCAAATGAGTGTTTACGAAGAAGAAGCATCTGCCTTTAAACAAAAGATCAAAAAAGCAGATCAAGTCATTCAAACCTTATCAAGCAGGCAAAAAGAAGTAAAACGTCAAGTAAAAGAGCTCATGACAGGTTTGGATCAAATTTATAATGGTCTGGATGAAACAAATGAAGGCCAAAAACAATTAATCAAAGAAATGCCTAAAATCGAAGATGGCGCAGATCAGCTGACAGATGGTCAAAAAGCCATGAAAAAAGGATTTACCCAGCTATCATCTAAACTGACCTTATTAACAAATGGATTAGATGAAAGTATTTCCGGGCTAGAGCAAGTCAAAAGTGGCTTTACAGAAGCGGACAGCTACTTAAAGCAGCTTCAGCAAGCGCCAGATGAAGAAATAACGGGCTGGTTTATACCAGAAGAAGTATTAAAACGCCATGAGTTTAAGAAAATATTTCATACGTACATGTCTCCAAATCGTAAATTAACAACTTTTGAAGTGATTTTAAATGTCAATCCATACAGCAATGAAGCGATGAAAGGTGTAGCAAAAATTGAGGACACCCTTGATCAATATTTACCTGTAAGTGGATTGAAAAATGCCAGCTACGGTGTATCTGGTATTTCAAGTTTAAATGTGGACTTAAAAGAAACATCTGACGGTGACTTTATTCGAACGGTTATTTTCATGTTAATTGGTATCTTCTTTATATTAATTTTATTATTACGGTCAATCGTCATGCCGATATACTTAACGCTTTCACTTATTTTAACGTATTTTACATCTATCGGTTTAACAGAATGGATTTTCAAAACATTCTTTGGCTACGATGGCGTCAGCTGGGCTGTCCCATTTTTCAGCTTTGTCATTCTTGTCACACTCGGCATTGATTATTCGATCTTCCTTATGGATCGTTTTAATGAATGGAAGGGTGAGCATGTTCAAGCATCCATGATGTCAGCAATGAGAAACATGGGATCTGTCATTATTTCAGCAGTTACCATTTTAGCGGGCACTTTTGCTGCGATGCTGCCATCAGGTGTATTATCTTTAGTTGAAATTGCAACCGTCGTACTCATTGGACTATTATTATATGCTTTTGTTGTTCTGCCGCTCTTTATTCCGGTCATGGTTCGTATTTTTGGTCAATGGAATTGGTGGCCGTTTAGAATGAAATAACAACTAGCGTCTCTGCTATAAGCAGAGGCGTTTTTATTTCCTATCCTTTCCTCTGATTGATATAATGACTATTAAATGGCTGTTTTACGTATATATCAGCCATGTTCTAATACATAATAAATAGGATGAACAAAGGAGGTTTCTCATGACGTACTTACAAGAGAAGACATTTGCTACACCTGGTCTTCATACTCATATTGTCAAAACAGAAAAATTTAAAACAGTGACAATCCTTTTTAAAATGCTTGCGCCTCTATCCAAAGATGACGTGACCATGCGGTCTCTTTTCCCGCATGTGCTGTTAAGAGGAACAGAAAAAATGCCGAAAACAGGAGAGTTGCGAGCTTATTTCGATGAGCTCTATGGGGCAACGGTTTCGGCAGACATGGCGAAAAAAGGTGAAAATCATATCATTACATTCCGTCTAGAGATGGCGAATGAAAAATATTTAAAGGATCAGACCCCGTTATTAGAAAAAGGAATGGCCTTACTGTCTGAGCTGTTATTCCACCCGCACGTTGAAAATGGGGTGTTCAGCCCATTATATGTTGAGCAAGAAAAACGCACATTAAAACAGCGAATTCAAGCAGTCTATGATGATAAAATGCGTTATTCGAACTTAAGACTTGTGCAGGAAATGTGTAAAGGCGAACCCTATGCACTGCACGTCAATGGTGAAATGGAAGACGTCGAGGGGATTACGGCAGAAGCTCTTTTTAAAGCTTATGAGCATGCGCTTCAATCAAACCAGCTTGATTTATATGTTGTAGGAGATGTTGACGAACAAGACATCCACCGAATGGTTTTGCAGTACTTCAAAACAAATGAAAGAGAGCCGATCAAACAAAACGCCGAATCAATTAGAACTCAAACAGAACCAAAAGAAGTCATTGATGAAGAGGATGTAAAACAAGGAAAGCTGAACATTGGCTTTCGCACGCATACAACAATTGCGGATGAAGATTATCCGGCGCTACATTTATTTAATGGCATATTCGGCGGCTTCTCGCATTCAAAGCTATTTATCAACGTTCGCGAAAAGGCAAGTCTTGCCTACTACGCTGTCTCTAGACTTGAGAGCTTTAAAGGTTTGATGATGGTCATGTCCGGTATTGAAGTCGGCAACTATCAGCAAGCAGTAGACATCATAAAAGAACAATTTGATGCAATGCAAAAAGGTGATTTTTCTGATGAAGCCATTGATCAAACAAAGGCTGTCGTCAAAAATCAGCTGCTGGAAACGATTGATACGTCTTACGGGACAGCAGAATACTTATATCAGCATGCAGTCGTGCCAACAGGCGAGACCCTTGATTCCTTTTTAGAGGCGTTAGACCGAGTGACAAAAGAGGACATCATCAAAGTGGGTCAGAAAATCGAATGGGATACGACCTATTTTCTTAAAGGAACGGAGGGTGCTTCATGACGGTGAAAACCATTCAATTCGATCAACTGCAAGAGACGGTATATCATGAAAAAATGGACAGCGGTCTTGATGTTTATGTGCTGCCAAAGCAAGGATTTAATAAAACATATGCGACCTTCACAACAAAATATGGCTCTGTCGATAACGAATTTGTACCGCTTGGCAAAGAAGACATGATCCGTGTGCCTGACGGAATTGCCCATTTCTTGGAGCATAAGCTGTTTGAAAAAGAAGATGGAGATGTGTTTCATACCTTTAGTAAACAAGGAGCAGCTGCAAACGCATTTACGACGTTTACAAGAACGGCATACTTATTCTCAAGTACCGCAAATGTCGAACAAAACCTTGAGACGCTCATTGATTTTGTGCAGGAGCCTTATTTCACTGAAAAGACGGTTGAAAAAGAAAAAGGCATTATCGGTCAAGAAATCAATATGTATGATGACAATCCGGACTGGCGTTTATTCTTTGGTTTGATCGAAAACCTATATCAAGAACACCCAGTGAGAATTGATATTGCAGGAACAGTCGAGAGCATTGCGCCTATTACAAAAGACCATTTGTATGAATGCTACGAAACGTTCTATCATCCAAGTAATATGCTCCTTTTTGTTGTCGGTCCCGTTGACCCGAAACAAATTTTAGATCAGGTAAGAGCGAATCAGGCAAAGAAGCCATTTACAGACCAGCCTGAGATCAAGCGGAAAGACATCAATGAGCCTGAACAAGTGTATCGAAAAGAATATGAATTAAAAATGAACGTACAAGGCTCTAAATGTATGTTTGGTTTGAAAACAAAAAATCCTCATAAAAAAGGCAAACAACTTCTGAAACATGAACTTGGAATGAATCTCATTTTAGAGACGCTGTTTGGTAAAAGCTCCTTACAATATGAGAGAATGTATGAAAAAGGCTTAATTGATGAGACCTTCAGTTACGACTACACAGAAGAAGGCGGCTTTGGCTTTACATCAATTGGCGGAGATACAAACGATCCTGATCAGCTGGCAAAAGAATTAAAAGAAACCCTTCTGCAAGCAAACAGCCTGATCACAGAAGAAAAAATTGAGCTCGCTCGCAAGAAAAAAATCGGCAGCTTCCTAAAAGCCATGAACTCTCCAGAATACATCGCCAATCAATTCACGAGATATGCGTTTTTAGAGATGAGCTTATTCGATGTCGTGCCAGTGCTCGAGCAAATTCAATTAGCAGATATTCAGCAGATCTTACAAGAAGAGATTGATGAAGAACGGATGTCTGTGTTTAAAGTCGTTCCAAAAACAAAATAAATGAGAAAAAGACAAACTCGAATCAAAAGAGTTTGTCTTTTTTATGTCCAATGGAAAAAAATAAATTGGATTGAAAGAATTTAGATTGACAATCGTTTTGTTCGTTAGTTAAACTCTTTAATAGTTAAACAATTAAACTAAAGGGAGCAGCGTATGGTACAAGATAAAATTGCCCAACTTATCCAGAGATATGCGGACGTCTATCTCATGATGGAAAAAAAAGTATCGAGTATGATTACGGAAAAGCTTGATAAGGAACTGACCCTTGATCAGTATTACTCGCTTCGTTACATTAATTTACATCCAGGATGTACTTCAACAGATCTTGCCATTGAATGCAATGTCAATAAAAGTGCTGTGACATCCATGACAAATCGTCTTTTTAATAAAGATTATATTTATCGTGAGCATGATCAAGCTGATCGAAGAAATGTTCACCTTTATGTGACTCCAGAAGGCAAAGATGTCGTCAGTCGAATGGAAAAGCAGCTACAGGATTTAGTTCGGTCATATTTAGAAAAGTTTGAAGAAAAAGAAATCGCATCATTCATTCAAACATATGAAAAGATTTATCAAATTATCATCGAAGAGGAGGCACAAAGTACTAATGAGAGCAATCATAAAGGGTAGATGGCTAATCACCATTCTTTGGATCGTGCTAGCGGCAGTCTTATTAATGACAGCTCCTAATATGGCACAATTAACAAAAGAAAAAGGGCAAATTTCTGTTCCAGATGGCTATCCTTCCTCATACGCCAATCAGCTATTAAAGAAAATGTCTGAAAATGGGGATACGGAAAAATCGATTGTCATTGTTTTTCAAGGAAAAGATATCGTAAAAGAAAGAGAAGTGTCCTTGAAGAAAGCTATGGAGATTTTAGAAAAAGATCAAGATCTCCACGTTGAAGACATCACTTCGTATTTTGATGCGAGTAAAGATATCAAAAAACAAATGCTCTCTAAAGATCAAACGACGCTGCTTGTTCCAGTGACATACGACTCGAACAAAATCAAAGCATCTGTTTTTAAAGAAAAAGTCAATGAAAAGCTAAAGAGTCTGAACCTGACATTTGAAATGACAGGGCAGCCGCTGATTGATGATGATGTGATCACAAGTTCACAAGAGGGCCTGAAGAAAACGGAATTCATTACCATAGGGTTTATCCTCATCGTTCTTGTGCTTGTCTTTAGATCAGTAGTGGCACCGCTTGTTCCATTAGTAGCAGTGGCACTTTCCTACTTGGTCAGTCAATCCATTGTCGCTTATCTAGTAAAGTATGTAGACTTTCCGCTCTCGACCTTTACTCAAATTTTTATGGTTGCGATCATGTTTGGGATTGGAACCGACTACTGTATTCTACTGCTAAGCCGGTTCAAAGAAGAACTATCGCATGGAAAAGATAAAATTGAAGCAATTATTACAACATATAAAACGGCAGGTAAAACGGTTTTATTTAGCGGAATTGCTGTCCTTATTGGCTTTACATGTATCGGTCTAGCTCAATTCCAGCTGTATAAATCAGCTGTAGCAGTTGCGGTAGGTGTCGCTGTGCTCATTCTAGCACTCCTGACTGTCGTTCCATTCTTTATGGCTGTTTTAGGAAAAGTGTTATTCTGGCCGATTAAAGGGGATATTGCTCATCCTCAATCGAAAATGTGGGAAACAGCAGGGCGCTTTTCATTTAAAAAACCACTTTTCAGCTTATTGATCGTTGGTATTATTACTCTTCCGCCGATTCTCATGTATAAAGGGACACTGTCCTATAACAATTTGGACGAAATCGGTGATAAATATGAATCCGTTCATGCGTTCAATACCATTTCTGACAAATTCGGACCAGGTGAAGCACTCCCAGCTACCGTTGTGGTGAAATCATCTGATCTATTAGACAATAACAAAGGGCTGATTGCTGTTGAAAAGCTAAGCCGCGCGATTGAACAAACAGATGGCGTGAGTAAAGTAAGAAGCGCAACACGTCCTGTTGGTAAAGGCCTAAATGATCTTTACGTGAAAACACAAGCCAAAGAGCTGAATACCGGACTTGATAAAAGTAATAATGGCTTGAAATCGATCCAAGATGCTCTTACAAAAATGAGTAAATCCATCGAGGATCAAACACCACAAATAAAATCATCAGGAAAAGAGATTAATAAGCTGATTTCTGGAACTGAATCCGTACAATCAGGTATTCAAAACGTTGAAAAATCGTTGAGAAAACTGCAAAGCGGGATCGATCAAAACAAAAAAGGCGTTTCCAAAATCAAAGAAGAAATAAAGGGTGCAAAAAAGGAATTAACGGATCAGGTCGCACAAGTGAACGAGCAAGTTGCGCTGTATAAAAGCATCTCCAAAGAATTAAAGGCAGCATTGGCGCAAGTCGATACGTCTTCTTCTGCCGCAGCGGATGTAAAGGCTATGATCAGTCAAGCGAATAAACAATTCAGTACACTTGAAAATCAAATTCCGCAAGTAAAAGAAAATGAATCGTATCAAGCCATTAAAGCTTCTTATAACGAACTTTCTGCTATTTTGCAAGAAGGGGCCAAACAGGCTGATAGCTATGCAAAGCAAGCAAAAGAAGCGAAAAAACAGCTTGAAGCAGCAGACGCCTTTATCGCAAAAGCAACAGAACAGCAAAAAGTGGTTACAAATAAAATTGATCAGCTGATTGCTGGCTTAGACGCCATTGAAAAAGGTCTGGAACAAACGTCTAAAGGGCAAGAACAACTGGCTGATGGAATGCCTAAACTTGCAAATGGCGCGGGAGAGATCATTAACGGTCAAAAACTAATGAAAGAAAAGATTGGCAGCTTTGGGGATGATCTGACCAAACTGACTGATGGTCTAAATAAGAGCGTAGATGGACTTGGAAAAATCTCCAGCGGTCTTATGGGGGCAGGTGACTACTTAGACGAACTGAAAAATGCACCAGATCAAGATATGGCTGGCTGGTTTATTCCAAAAGATGTGCTAAATAACAAAGCATTTAAGCAAGTATTTGACTCCTACATGTCGGATGACCGCAAGATGACAAAGATTGATGTCATTTTAGAAAACAATCCATATGGCAACGACGCCATGAAAACGATCAAACAAGTAGAAGCTTCGGTAAAACGTGCACTTCCTGAAACAAACCTAAAGGATGTTTCGTTTGGTGTATCTGGTGTTTCCAGTATGAACGCAGATTTAAAACAGCTGTCAGACCAAGATTTTAATAAGACGGTTCTTTACATGATGATCGGTATTTTCCTCATACTAGTGATTCTGTTCCGTTCTCTCGTTATGCCGCTTTACTTAGTTGGATCGCTTGTTTTGACGTACTTTACAGCCATAGGTGTAACGGAATTTATTTTCACCCATTTCTTCGGTTACCCGGGCATTAACTGGGCTGTTCCATTCTTTGGCTTCGTCATCCTTATGGCACTTGGAGTCGATTATTCGATTTTCTTAATGGAGCGCTTCAATGAATACAAAACGAAAGATCTTCAGTTTGCCATGACGGAATCAATGAAAAATATGGGATCTGTTATTATGTCTGCTGCCGTCATTTTGGCAGGAACATTTGCAGCGATGCTGCCTTCGGGTGTGCTGTCACTCTTACAGATTGCAACGCTTGTTCTGACAGGACTTTTACTGTATGCACTCGTTGTGCTACCATTGTTCGTACCTGTGATGGTGAAGATGTTTGGATCAGCAAACTGGTTCCCATTTAAACGAAAAGAATAGGTATTCCATAAAGAAAGTAGGAACAATGTATGAGTCGTTGGGCGCTGATTACGGGTGCCAGTGGCGGGATTGGGCAGGCGGCGGCCAAAAAGCTTGCCCAAGAAGGTTGCCATCTGATACTCCATTATCACCAAAATGAACAAGCCGCAGTTCATCTTTCCGCTCATTTGGAAGAAGCATATAAAATAGAGACGCACGTCGTTCAAGCGGATTTAGCCAAAACAGGCGGAGCAGCTGAGATTGTCAGCCGTCTGCCGGTATGTCCAGATATTCTTATTTTAAATAGCGGGAAAAGTCATGTCGGATTGGTGACAGATACAGAAAAAGAAGTTCTAGCCAGCATGGTGCAGCTTCATGTCACAAGTCCTTATGAGCTAACCCAATCTTTATTGCCTTCAATGATTCAAAAAAAGGCAGGTCACATTATTGCGGTTAGCTCAATATGGGGAGAAACAGGTGCATCGTGTGAAGTGCTGTACAGCATGGTCAAAGGTGCGCAAAATGCCTTTATAAAAGGACTCGCAAAAGAGCTTGCCCCAAGTGGAATTAGAGCAAATGCGGTCTCACCAGGGGCTGTTCAGACTGATATGATGCAAAGCTTCACGCAAGAGGACCTTTCAATGCTGAAAGAAGAGATTCCACTCGGCCGTCTTGCAGCACCTGAAGAGATAGCAGAGGTCATTTGGTTTCTCGCCTCAAAACAGTCAAGTTATATCACGGGTCAAATATTATCAGTGAATGGCGGCTGGTACTGTTAAAAAACGTGTATAATTCGTCTCTCCATGACAAAAGCTATGGCTGTAATTCATCTTTTCGAATGGAGGAATCGACATGTCTGTACTTGAGAGCTGGGACCATTGGAAAAACTTTTTAGGTGACCGTTTAAATCATGCACAGGATAAAGGTTTATCAGATGATACAATCAATCACCTTGCGTATGAAATTGGCGGATATCTGGCTAATGAAGTCGAGGCAAAGAACGAGCAGGAAAGAGTACTTGCTGACCTTTGGAGCGTTGCATCAGAAGATGAGCAGCGTGCCATTGCAAACATGATGGTCAAGCTGGTTGAAAATAATAGCTCACACTAAACAAAAAGGGGGGGCGTTTGTGCCTCTCTTTTTATTTTAACCGATTCACAACATTGTGCTTTCTAAAAATGTGAAAATGCTTTATGATAAAGGAAGGTAAAAATTTGCCACAATGAAGGGGGTAATATCATTTGGCAAAGCTCGAATGGTATTTTGAATATGAGATACAGGTCAACCGTCCCGGACTTTTAGGAGACATTTCTTCTTTAATGGGGATGCTTTCAATTAATATTGTGACAATTAATGGTGTTGATGTATCAAGACGCGGAATGCTTCTGCGCTGTGACCACACAGATCAAATTAAGCGCCTTGAATCAATTTTAAATACAATGGAAACGATAAAAGTAACAAAATTAAGACAGCCAAAACTTCGTGACCGCTTAGCCGTTCGTCATGGAAGATACATACAGCGGGATGCTGATGACAAAAAGACGTTCCGTTTTGAAAGGGACGAGCTTGGTCTGCTTGTTGATTTTATGGCTGAGCTATTTAAAAAAGAAGGACATAAATTGATTGGCATTCGCGGAATGCCCCGGGTTGGAAAAACAGAATCAATTGTTGCTTCAAGTGTATGTGCAAGCAAGAGATGGCTGTTTGTGTCGTCTACTCTCTTGAAACAGACGATCCGAAGTCAGCTGATTGCAGATGAATACAGCCCAGATAACGTCTTTATCATTGATGGGATTGTGTCGACAAGACGAGGTTCTGAGAAGCACTTGCAGCTTCTAAGAGAAATTATGAGACTGCCTGCAACAAAAGTGGTGGAGCATCCAGATATCTTTATTCAAAATTCAGAATATACAATGGATGATTTCGACTATATCATTGAACTGCGTAATAGTGCAGACGAAGAAATTACATATGAGCACGCTGAAGAACCACAAGTGTTTGATCATTCTGGTTTTTCTGGCTTCGATTTTTAATATGGTAATGGTAGGTGTTTGTTTTGACTGAATTGGGAAAACGGCTCGTTGAGGCCAGAGAGGAAAAAGGGATGTCGCTGGAGGATCTTCAGATGGCTACCAAAATCCAAAAGCGCTACTTGCTAGCAATCGAACAAGGAAACTATGATATTATTCCAGGTAAATTTTACGTCAGAGCGTTTATTAAACAATATGCCGAAGCCGTTGGACTTAATCCTGAACAATTGTTCGAAGAATTTCGTAAAGATGTACCAAGCATGTATAACGATGAAGTGTCTGATACATTATCCAATATTAAGCCGCAAAGAGAGCTGCCAAAGCCTGCTTCAAAGGTGCTGGAGCTGCTCCCGACGATTTTAATCATTGGAGGCATCCTTGTCGTCATCGCCATTATCTATGTGATCGTGCAAGCGGTCAACCATGACAGTGGTCAGAAAAATAATCAGACGGCTCCGCAGCAATCTGAATCTAAATATGAAGTGTCTAAAGATTCATCACTTGCAAAGGACCAAAAGAAAAAAGAAAAATCTTCGTCAGAGGATCAAGAAAGCACATCCACAAAAGACGATTCTTCTAAAGATGAGTCATCAAAAGACGATGAAGCTGTTTCTTTGAAAGCGACGAATACAGAAGGATCAACGACAACGTATGAAGTATCAGGTGCAGAGGACATGGAATTAACCATTTCTGCCACTCAGGCTTCATGGTTTCGTGTGAGAGACGAATCTGGCAACGTGCTCAAGATGGGTGAACTAAAAGACGGTGATTCGTTTAAAACAGATATAACTAAGCTCTCTCAGGTGGATATCCGCCTAGGGAACGCGACTGGGATTGACATAAAGGTCAATGACGAGAAGCTGAAGTACGAATTAGACCCTAAGAACACCATGACACAGAACATTGTGATTGTGAATAAAGGAAAGGAAAAGTCATCTTAAGCAAGTAGATGACTTTTCTTTTGTTCCTACTATTAAATACATAAAAAATGCTTTATTGGAGGATTGGAATTCATGTTTAACTTACCGAATAAAATTACGCTTTCTAGGATCGCTTTGATCCCTGTGTTTATGATCATTATGCTCGCTCCTTTAGACTGGGGTGTTGCACGCTTTGGTGACGTCAGCATTGAAGTGGCTCACCTTGTCGGAGCGATCTTGTTTATAGTGGCTTCGACAACCGATTGGATTGATGGTTACTATGCCCGTAAACTCAATCTAGTAACAAACTTTGGTAAATTTTTAGATCCGCTTGCAGATAAATTGCTTGTTTCAGCGGCTTTAATTATACTTGTTCAGTACAACCTTACTCCGGCTTGGATGGCGATTGTAATCATTAGCCGTGAATTTGCCGTAACGGGTCTAAGGCTCGTTTTAGCTGGAGGCGGTGAAGTGGTAGCGGCCAATATGCTTGGAAAAGTGAAGACGTGGGCGCAAATCATTGCGATTTCAGCACTTCTATTGCATAACCTGCCGTTTGAACTTGTATCATTCCCGTTTGGTGATCTTGCGATGTGGGTAGCGGTGTTCTTCACTGTTGTCTCAGGCTGGGATTACTTTGCGAAAAACTGGGAAGCTTTAAAGAATTCTAATTAAAAAGGACGTGTACGCTTTGAAGTCAGAGAGAAAAGCAGAAATTATTGCAGTCGGTTCTGAACTTTTGCTAGGGCAAATTACGAATACGAATGCACAATTTATCAGCAAACAGCTAGCTGAAATGGGTGTGAATGTTTATTACCACACAGCAGTTGGTGACAATCCAGAGCGTTTAAAACAGGCCATTCAAGTGGCGCAGGAAAGATCTAATTTTATTATCTTCTCAGGTGGTCTTGGACCGACTAAAGATGATTTAACAAAAGAAACCATTGCAAATACGCTCGGCAAAGAGCTTGTACTAAATGAAGAAGCATTTGAATCAATCCAAGATTACTTCAGAAAAACCGGACGTGATATGTCTCCGAACAACCGGAAGCAGGCACTCGTTTTAGAGGGTTCTGATGTTCTTGCCAATCGCTTCGGAATGGCACCAGGTATGTTTATTCAAGAAGGAGATACGTTTTATATCCTGCTTCCTGGACCGCCAAGTGAACTACATCCGATGTTTGAAAACGAAGCAAAGCCGCTTATTTCTGAGAAACTTGGCTTGAAGGAAAAAATTGTGTCTGTCGTCCTGCGTTTCTTCGGCATCGGTGAATCTCAGCTTGAAACAGACCTTGAAGATTTAATTGATGCTCAGACCAACCCAACGATTGCACCGCTGGCAGGTGACGGGGAAGTGACCTTGAGGCTTACAGCCAAGCATGAGGATGAACAAGAAACGGAGCGTCTGTTAAAAGAAACAGAAGCACAAATTTTAGAGCGGGTTGGCGAGTACTTCTACGGTTATGGTGATACATCGCTTGTCCGTGAAGCGTCCAAAGCATTGCACGAACAAGGGAAAACAGTAGCAGCGGCTGAAAGCCTGACTGGCGGCATGTTTTCTGAATGGCTGACCGATCTTGAAGGCGCATCGTCGATTTTGCGCGGCAGTGTCGTTTGTTACACAAATCAAGTCAAGCAGCAGGTGCTCGGCTGCCGGGAGGAAACGTTATCTTCTCATGGTGCTGTCAGCAAAGAGTGTGCTTTAGAGCTCGCTGAAGGGGTTAGAAAGCTGACCGGAAGTGATATTGGTATTAGCTTTACGGGTGTAGCAGGCCCTGATACCCAAGAAGGACAGCCTGTTGGAAAAGTGTTCATTGGGCTATCCACAAAAGATCAGACAGATGTGTTTGAGTGGATGTTTACAGGCAGTCGATCAGGTATTCGCAAGCGTGCTGTGAAATATGGTCTGCATCACCTCCTCAAATTATTAAAAGAGAGTTAATTTTGTTTTTTACTAGGTTTACTCCTTTATAAAAGAGCATTTTCTCTAATAGAAACAGCACTTTTCTTAAATCATCTGCCAATAAAAAACGAATATGTGTTCGATTTTTTCTTGGCAAATGACGTAAAACAAGGTATAGTATAGATAGTGGAATTGATAAAGGAGGAAACAATAGAATGAGTGATCGTCAAGCAGCCTTAGATATGGCTCTTAAACAAATAGAAAAACAGTTTGGTAAAGGCTCTATTATGAAACTAGGAGAACAAACAGATACACATATTTCAACAGTACCAAGTGGTTCGTTAGCACTTGATACTGCGCTTGGAATAGGTGGGTATCCTCGCGGCCGTATTATTGAAGTATATGGTCCAGAGAGTTCTGGTAAAACGACAGTAGCACTTCATGCAATTGCTGAGGTTCAGCAGCAGGGAGGACAAGCTGCGTTTATCGATGCAGAACATGCGCTAGATC
The DNA here is from genome assembly GCF_001857925.1 of Bacillus xiamenensis. Taxonomy (NCBI): domain Bacteria; kingdom Bacillati; phylum Bacillota; class Bacilli; order Caryophanales; family Bacillaceae; genus Bacillus; species Bacillus xiamenensis. The sequence continues at coordinate 19,203 of NZ_CP017786.1, read as the reverse complement.
CGGTTTATGCTAAAAAACTAGGTGTCAACATTGATGAGCTGCTGCTTTCTCAGCCGGATACAGGAGAACAAGCACTGGAAATTGCAGAAGCACTTGTCCGCAGTGGTGCAGTTGATATTGTTGTCATTGACTCAGTAGCTGCTCTTGTACCAAAAGCAGAGATCGAAGGAGATATGGGAGATTCACACGTCGGTCTTCAAGCGCGTTTAATGTCTCAAGCCCTTCGTAAACTGTCAGGTGCCATCAACAAATCGAAAACCATTGCGATCTTTATTAACCAAATTCGTGAAAAAGTAGGGGTTATGTTCGGTAATCCTGAAACAACACCTGGTGGGCGTGCACTGAAGTTCTATTCGTCTGTTCGTTTAGAAGTACGCCGTGCTGAACAGCTGAAACAAGGCAACGACATTATGGGGAATAAAACGAGAATTAAAGTCGTAAAAAACAAAGTGGCACCGCCATTCCGTGTTGCGGAAGTAGATATTATGTACGGTGAAGGAATCTCAAAAGAGGGAGAAATCATCGACCTTGGAAGCGAACTAGATATCGTACAAAAGAGTGGTGCATGGTATTCTTATCAAGAGGAACGTCTTGGACAAGGCCGCGAAAATGCGAAACAGTTCCTAAAAGAAAACAAAGACATCCTTCTCATGATTCAAGAGCAAATTAGGGAGCACTATGGCTTGGATACAAACGGTGTGAAACCAACCGAAGAAGAAGGACAAGAGGAACTGGAATTTAATGACTAAAAAGACGCTGAAAAAAAAGCGTCTCAGATTGTTGACAAAAGGCTCAAATGATCTTTATTTTAGCCCTTTGTCTTCTTTTTAGTGTGATAGAAAACCTTTGCAGTCTAGGAAGGACGAGGACCAGAGCAGAGCGAATTTGCCATTCGTGAGCACCGGCACGCAGGACTGACACCGAATGCGAGGGTTTGTCTACTCTCTAAGACGCTGAAAAGCGTCTTTTTTTTACAATTACATGACAGCTAGCGGGTCGAAAGTTCTGTTTTTGCTTGAAATAACGACTTACGCCTCAGTCTGACTAGCTTGACAAGTATTTCCGACACAATTACAATGAGAATGTATCACTTGTTTTTCTTAACATGATTGATAACTAATTTAAACTTGACAAGGGCAGTGAGGATCTCATTCCCTGTGAAGGCCCTGTATGTTGAGACACAAAACAATGTACATGCCGACACTTTATTTGTAAAACCAAGTTCATAGCAAGAGGAGGTGAAAATATGTCGCCTACGATGTTTACGATCATCTCCATTTTGCTGAGCCTAATCTGTTTAGTTGTTGGCTACTTTGTTCGTAAAACCATTGCAGAAGCAAAAATATCCGGCGCAAGAAACATGGCCGAACAAATTGTTGAGGATGCAAAGCGTGATGCGGAAGCATTGAAGAAAGAAGCGCTCTTGGAAGCGAAAGATGAAATTCATTCGTTTCGTGTAGAGGCGGAGCAAGAAGTTCGTGAAAGACGTAATGAGCTTCAAAGACAAGAAAACCGTTTACTTCAAAAAGAGGAAAATCTGGATCGTAAGGACGAATCTTTAGATAAACGGGAGTCCCTGTTGGAGAAGAGAGATCATTCTCTGAATGAACGACAACAACATATTGAAGAGATGGAAAGCAAAGTGGATGATATGATTCGTTTGCAGAAAGCCGAGTTGGAGCGTATTTCTAGTCTAACTCGAGATGAAGCGAAACAAATCATTCTGGATCAAGTTGAAAATGAGCTTTCCCACGACATTGCAGTCATGACGAAAGAATCTGAAAACCGGGCGAAAGAAGAGGCTGATAAAAAAGCGAAAAACATTCTTTCACTTGCGTTACAGCGTTGTGCAGCTGATCATGTAGCTGAAACAACGGTATCTGTAGTCAATCTTCCAAATGATGAAATGAAAGGTCGTATTATCGGACGTGAAGGACGAAATATCCGTACGTTAGAAACGTTAACAGGTATTGACCTGATCATTGATGATACACCTGAAGCTGTCATCTTATCGGGCTTTGATCCGATTCGACGTGAAACAGCAAGGATAGCTCTGGACAAGCTAGTCCAGGATGGACGTATTCATCCTGCACGAATTGAAGAAATGGTGGAAAAATCACGCCGTGAAGTCGATGATTATATCCGCGAGATGGGTGAGCAAACGACATTTGAAGTTGGCGTTCACGGTCTGCATCCGGATCTCATCAAAATTCTCGGTCGCTTAAAATTCCGTACAAGTTATGGACAAAATGTCCTGAAGCATTCCATTGAGGTTGCACATCTTGCAGGTCTCATGGCTTCAGAGCTTGGAGAAGATGCAAAGCTTGCAAAACGAGCAGGTCTTCTGCATGACATTGGAAAAGCCATTGATCATGAAGTAGAAGGAAGCCACGTAGAAATTGGCGTTGAGCTTGCGACGAAATATAAAGAGCATCCTGTTGTCATCAACAGTATTGCATCTCACCACGGTGACCAAGAACCGACATCGATTATCGCTGTTCTTGTTGCGGCAGCTGATGCATTATCTGCAGCACGCCCTGGTGCAAGAAGTGAGACGCTTGAAAATTACATTCGGAGACTTGAGAAATTAGAAGATATCTCTGAATCTTATGAAGGTGTTGAAAAATCGTTTGCGATACAGGCTGGACGTGAAGTACGTATTATGGTGAAGCCAGATTCAATTAATGATCTTGAAGCTCACCGTCTAGCAAGGGATATTCGTAAGCGGATTGAGGACGAGCTCGATTACCCTGGTCACATTAAAGTGACGGTCATTCGAGAAACTCGCGCAGTAGAGTATGCAAAATAGAGCGGTGCGCTTAGCGCCGCTTTATTTTTTTGTGTAAATATGCAACACTGATAAGAAGATCATTTTATAAGAGAAAGGGTTCAAAGCGCATGAAAATATTATTTGTTGGAGATATCGTCGGTTCACCTGGCAGAGATACACTAAAAGAATACTTACCAAAGCTAAAGAAAAAATATCAGCCGCACTTTACCATTGTGAATGGAGAAAATGCTGCTCACGGAAAAGGTCTCACTGAGAAAATCTATCACGAGCTGCTTCAATCAGGAGCTGATGTGCTCACGATGGGGAACCATACATGGGACAAAAGAGACATTTTTGATTTCATCGATGACGCAGCCAATATTGTTCGTCCAGCTAATTTCCCGGAAGGTACGCCTGGGAAAGGTCTCACTTTTATTAAAAAACAAGGAAAAGAATTAGCTGTCATCAACTTGCAAGGCCGCACATTTTTACCGCCAATTGACTGCCCGTTTCAAAAAGTAGATGAGCTCATTGCGGAAGCATCAAAACGGACACCATTTATTTTTATTGATTTCCATGGTGAAGCGACGAGTGAAAAGCAAGCAATGGGCTGGTATACGGATGGCCGTGCATCGTGTGTTGTTGGAACGCATACACATGTTCAAACAGCAGATAACCGTGTATTGCCAAAAGGAACTGCGTATATTTCAGATGTTGGAATGACAGGTCCTTATGACGGCATTTTAGGTGTTGACCGGGAAACGATTATTAAACGATTCAAAACGAGTCTGCCTGTCCGTTTCGAAATTGCAGAAGGTCGCACGACATTAAGTGCAGTGATCGTAGAAATTGACGAACAGTCGAAAAAAGCTGTCAAAATTGATCGAATTTTGATAAATGATGACCATATTTTCTTTGAATAAATATTCACATATTTATTTCAGCAAAATATTAATCAGAAAGAAGGAATATGCGCCCTCTATCGTGAATATAGTAAAAATGGTAGGTAGCCTGCTATTTTTGAAAAACATTTTGGGGATGGATTTTCAAAAAAATAGCCACATCTAACAAAGATTGTTCTAATGAACACTCACTTATCCATTGTAAATTTAAGGGGGAGCAAAAATGGAAATTTTAAAAGTTTCAGCAAAGTCAAATCCAAATTCAGTAGCGGGAGCATTAGCCGGCGTTTTACGTGAACGCGGTGCAGCGGAAATACAAGCAATCGGCGCTGGAGCACTGAATCAGGCGGTCAAGGCTGTCGCCATTGCAAGGGGATTTGTTGCGCCTAGCGGAGTGGATTTGATATGTATTCCGGCCTTTACTGACATTCTTATCGATGGAGAAGAAAGAACAGCAATCAAACTGATTGTTGAACCACGATAATTCTAATTTTATTATTTTCAACCTGCTTACATCATGTAAGCAGGTTGTTTTTGTTTACCGCTATACATTTCTTATATAACATATTTCTTTCACAAATTAGATAAAAAAACTACATATTAGAGCTTGCATTTTTTCACCATGATGATAAATTAAGATTAAGTTGAAAATACTTCATCAAAAATAAATATTTAAGTAGGTGAAATAATGGTTGAAGCTTTTTTAAAAAGAGGAAAGCTTGTTTTTATTTTATTTTTTATCGTACTCATTGCCGGAGGCTATTTGTTTACACAGCTTCCTAAACGAGAACTGCCAGAATTTCAAGCGAATATCGTGACCATTTCGACCGTTTTTCCTGGTGCTGATGCAAAGCAGGTGGAAAGTGATGTCACCAATAAGCTCGAATCGGCCCTTTCTGATATCAATGGTGTAGAGAAAACAAGCTCTGTTTCCGCCATTGGTTTTTCCAATATTGTGCTTGAAATTGATGATCAAGCCGATTTCCAAAAGGTAGCAAGTCAAATTAAAAATGAAACCACAAATGCCGCTTCTTCCTTTCCAGATGGTGTCATGGAGCCGGATGTAAAGGACGAGTTCGGCAATGTACCGGTTGGCTCCTACATGATTGTGTCGAATACATCATCTGATTTAGCAAAAAGTCAGGAATCGCTGCGTGCGTTAAAAGAAAAAGTAGAGGACATCAAAGGTGTTGATGGTGTCGTCATCAAAGGGTTCAATGACAAACAAGCGATATTGAACTTAGATTCAAACAAGCTGGAGGATGAAGGTTTAAACGTGACCGATGTCACAAATGCCATCAATCAAGAATTTGATACATCCCCGCTGGGTGACGTTCGTTCAGCTGGAGAGAAGGTCAAGCTGTCCATTGATGCTTATGACCAATTAAATCAAATCAAAAAGATTGAGCTTTTCTCAAAAACAAAACGTGAGCCTGTCACAATCGGTCAGCTGGGCAGCTTAAAAGAAGTAGAAAAAGAGAAAAGTGATATCGTCACATATAACGGAAAACCGGCCTATTCTTTTACAGTCAATATTAAACCTGGGCTTGATATTCCTAAAATGTATGACAAGGTCAGTGATGTTATTGAAAAAGAGAAAGAGCTGCCAAATGGTGTGGAGTGGATCAACTACTATTCACAAAAAAGCGAAGTAGATGCCATTTTTAACGATTTAATCAAAGAAGCGATCGTTGCCGTCATCGCCGTCATTGTCGTCACCACACTTGGCTTAACCATTGGTGGTGCGTTTATCGTTTCACTTGCGATCCCGCTATCTATTACGATCGGAACGATTCCGCTCCCGTTTTTACAAGTGGACCTTAACCAAATTTCGATTATTGGCTTTATCATTGCATTAGGGATACTTGTGGATGACGCCATTGTGGTCAACGATAATATTTTAAGGCAGATGAAAAAGCACGAAAGCCCTCTCAAAGGAACCATTGCAGGGGTAAAAGAAGTCGCTGGATCTATTGTCACCTCAACGCTTGCAGTTGTATTTGCCTTCTTGCCGCTCGTTTTCCTATCTGGTGCGAACGGGTCATTTATTCGGGCATTACCGTCTGTTCTTGTCACAACTGTACTGGCGTCGATGGTCATTTCTTTGACACTTGTGCCAGTCTATCAATATACCGCAAACCGAAAAAGAAAGAACAAGAAGATGCAAAAAGAACCTGGATTCTTAGGCAAACCATTAAAAAGATTAGCCGATTTTTATGCAGACGGTGTGCTGACAAACATCGTGAAACGTCCACTTTTGATTGGACTTAGCGGTTTGCTTGTTTCGACACTTGCCTTTTTACTCATTTTCGTCACACCATTTGAATTTTTCCCTGCGGCGAATAAGAAGGAGGTTGTCGTCACTGTCACACTCCCAAGTGAAACAACCTTGGATAAAACAAATGAAACACTAGAGAAAATAGAACAAGAGATCAAACAGCAAAAAGGAATTGAAGAGACGGCTATTTTTGCAGGCGGCGGTGTGCCGAACTTGTTTAATGAAAGCATCTCAAACGCAAGTGATCACACGGGTCAGGTTGTTGTAAGGGTCGACAATGATCAGATGACAAGTAAAGAATTGATAGATCGTATGACAGAGCCTTTGCGAGAGAAATTTAAAGATGCGGATATCTTTATGAAAACCATTGTTCAAGGACCGCCAACTGGAGCACCTGTGACCGTGACCATTGCAGGAGAACAATTTTCAAAGCTGGTTGATGTGAAAGAGACGCTCACAAAAGAAATGAAAGAAAGCGGAGCGAGTTTGATCACAGACGATGTCAATCAGCCGGTGAAAACCATCTCATTTGAATTAAATCGTGACCGAATGGCACAGGATGGGCTCACCGCGCAGTTTGTCAGCAGACAGCTTGGGCTTGTGACAGAAGGAATTCCATTAGGCTCCTTTAAACAAGGAACAGATGACATCGATTTAGTGGTGAAACAGGATATGGGCACACATCAAAATGGATTGAAGTTAAAAGACATTAAGGTGCCTGTGAGTACAACTGACAGTGGTATGCCTTCGCTAGAGCCGCTTAGCCGGTACGTAAAAGAAAAACAAACAGAGCAGTACGAAAGCATTCCGCATGAAAACGGGATTCCGACCATCACATTAAAGGCATATCCTGGAACGTCAGGTACGTTTAAAGACGATATGACAGAAGTCGTCAATCAAGTTGGAAAAAGTGATGCAGCGAAGGACTTGACCATTTCTCAAGGTGGAGAAAATGAAGATCAAACCCAATTCTTTATTGAAATTAGTCTCTTATTTGGGGTCGTCTTGCTGCTCATTTATGTTACCATCGCCTTCCAGTTCAATTCACTCATGCTTCCGCTTTTAGTTCTTGGAACTGTTTACTTAGCGATATCAGGAGCGATTATTGGACTATTTGTAACTCAAACTCCGTTTAGCTTTATGGCAACAATGGGTATTGTGTCATTAGCAGGTATCGTGGTCAGAAATGCGGTTGTCTTGTTTGAATTTATTGAACAGCGCCGCAAACAGGGGCTTGATCAACGAACAGCGGTCATTGAAGCGGGAAGAGCAAGGATTAGACCGATCTTGTTAACGGCATTCACAGCACTCGTTGCCCTTATGCCTGTTGCATTAAGCAATGATCCACTCTTTAAGCCGCTGGCGATCTGCATCGTATCAGGTGTCTTTTTCTCCACGATTCTGACACTGCTGATTGTGCCGGCCTTATATGTGGCTGTTTCAAAAAAACGCTGACAATCCTGAAGCAAATCTCCTTCTATTTGGAGATTTGCTTTTTTTATAGAAAAATATCCAAAAAAATATGTGGAGTGTTCATTTGTCCTTATGAAGTGGACAGTGGTATTTACGGCTAAAATAAGACGTGTTAAAATCTGATTAGGAGAAGTTTTTTGACAAAGGGGTTGTACGTCATGTGTGGAACGATGAAAGCGATTGTTAAAAAAGAAAGCGCTTACGGAGCGGTGATGATGGAGAGGCCGATTCCGGAAATTAATGATCATGAAGTGCTCATCCAGGTGAAAGCCACATCAATATGCGGGACCGATGTGCATATTTATAATTGGGATGATTGGGCAAAGGCGAGAGTCAAAGCACCGTACATTTTTGGTCATGAATTTACAGGGGAAGTTGTCAAAGTGGGAAGCCAGGTCTCACGTGCAAAAGTAGGGGAGTTTGTATCGGCTGAGACGCATATTGTATGTAATCAGTGCTATATGTGTTTAACAGGGCAGCAGCATTTGTGCAGCGAAACGAAAATTTTAGGGGTAGACATTGATGGCTCCTTTGCTGAATACGTCAAAGTACCTGAACAAAATGTATGGCATAACCCAGATCAAATGCCAGTAGAGCTTGCATCCATTCAAGAGCCGCTCGGAAATGCTGTTCATACAGTTCTCCATACACCTGTTTCAGGAAAGTCAGTGGCGATTTTTGGCTGCGGGCCAATCGGTTTAATGGCGATCGCGGTCGCGAAAGCCTCTGGGGCTGTGCAAGTGTTTGCTGTTGATAAAAACGAATACAGGCTGGACCTTGCCCGAAAAATGGGTGCAGATCATATCGTGGATATCGGAAAAGATGATCCTGTTGAAATGATTAAGCAGCTCACGCGGATGGAAGGGGCAGACGTGATGTGTGAGATGTCAGGACACCCTGTTGCGATTAATCAAGCACTCGAAGCTTGTGCAAATGGCGGGAAAGTCAATATACTAAGTTTGCCAGAGCGGCCAGTGACCATTGACATTACAAATCAAATTGTTTTTAGGGGATTAACCGTTCAAGGGATAACGGGGAGAAAAATGTTTGAAACGTGGCGTCAAGTATCTGAACTTTTAAGAACAAATACCATTGATGTACAGCCAGTTGTCACGCATACGCTGCCATTTGAAGATTTCAAAAAGGGGTTTGAACTCATGAGAAGTGGTACATGTGGAAAGGTCGTACTGATCATGCCATCATATCAAAGGGGGACGAAATGATGAAAGAATTTACGTATTTACAAGATGAATTAGACGCAATGAAGCAGCAAGGTACTCATCAAACGTTGAAAGAAATTGATTCCAAACAATCATCCACGGTTACATTAAATGAACAATCCGTCATACAACTCTCTTCAAACAATTATTTAGGACTCACCTCACATCCAAGGCTGATGAAAGCGGCAAAAGAGGCGATTGATGAATTCGGTGCTGGTACAGGATCGGTAAGAACCATTGCTGGAACGATGACGATGCACGAACGGCTTGAAAAAAAGCTCGCTGCTTTTAAAAAGACAGAGGCAGCCTTAGTATTCCAATCAGGCTTTACGACCAATCAAGGGGTTTTATCGAGCATCCTCACAAAAGATGATATTGTCATTTCAGATGAGCTCAATCATGCCTCGATCATCGATGGGATTCGGTTAACAAAGGCAGATAAAAAAGTATACGGGCATTCTAATATGGAAGAGCTAGAGAAAATTTTAAAGAAATCCATGAATTACCGCATCCGTCTTATCGTGACAGATGGCGTGTTCTCAATGGATGGAGATATCGCGCCGCTGCCTGAAATCGTCAGGCTGGCAGAAGCATATGATGCCTTTGTAATGGTTGACGATGCTCATGCGTCTGGCGTGCTTGGTGAAAATGGGCGAGGAACCGTTAACCATTTTCAGCTTGACGGCAGAGTGCATATTCAAGTTGGCACACTGAGTAAGGCTGTCGGTGTGCTTGGCGGCTACGTCGCTGGTTCTGCGGTTTTAATCGACTATTTAAAGCATAAAGCAAGACCATTTTTATTCAGCACCTCACATCCGCCGGCTGTCACAAGAGCCTGTGAAGAAGCCATTGACGTGCTGTTAGACGAACCGGAGCGCATTGAAACACTTTGGGAGAACGCTAATTATTTTAAAGAAAAAGTCATCGGTCTTGGATTTGAGGTGGCGCCAACAGAAACGCCTATTATTCCAATGATGATTGGAGACGAGGCACTGACTTTCCGGTTTTCTAAGGCATTAATCGAGCGAGGCGTCTTTGCTCAGGGGATTGCTTTCCCAACCGTGGCGAAAGGAAAAGCGAGAATTAGAGCGATCATCACAGCAGAGCACACAAAAGAAGAACTTGACCGTGCACTAACCATCATCGAAGAAGAAGCGAAGAAATTGAATATACTTGATTGAGAGAGCGAGGGCTCTCTTTTCTTTTGATAAAGAGTGTTGATGACTGTCCAGATGAATAGACATTTTTCATAGAAAAACCACACATGAATTTATTTTCAATTCATCACAAAATAGTCTATACTGTAGGGTGGAGCTTGGTTTGAAAGGAGTACGAATTCATGAATGAAGAGCAGAGAAAAGCGAGCGGACAAATCAGTTCATCGGACAAAAAATCCGAGAAGGACTACAGCAAATATTTTGAAGCTGTTTACATTCCGCCTTCCTTAAAAGATGCAAAAAAACGGGGTAAAGAAGAAGTCGAATACAATCAATTTCAAATTGACGAGCGGTTTCAAGGGTTAGGGAACGGTCGCAAGTTTTATATTCGCACATATGGCTGCCAAATGAATGAGCATGACACAGAAGTAATGGCTGGTATTTTTATGGCGCTTGGTTATGAACCAACAAATTCTACTGAAGATGCGAATGTCATCTTATTAAACACCTGCGCCATTCGTGAGAATGCGGAAAACAAAGTGTTTGGAGAGCTTGGTCATTTAAAAGCATTAAAGCGTGAAAAGCCAGATTTAATCTTAGGTGTCTGCGGATGTATGTCGCAAGAAGAATCTGTCGTCAACCGTATTTTAAAGAAACATCCATTTGTTGACTTGATTTTCGGCACGCACAACATTCACCGCCTGCCAGAGCTTTTATCCGAATGCTATTTATCAAAAGAAATGGTCATCGAGGTTTGGTCGAAGGAAGGCGATGTGATTGAAAACCTTCCAAGAGCCCGCCAAGGTAAAATCAAAGGCTGGGTAAACATTATGTACGGCTGTGATAAATTTTGTACCTATTGCATTGTTCCTTACACGCGCGGTAAAGAAAGAAGCCGCCGTCCAGACGAAATTATTCAAGAGGTAAGACGTTTAGCGGCAGAAGGATATAAGGAAATTACCCTTCTTGGTCAAAACGTGAATGCGTATGGAAAAGATTTTGAGGACATGGAATATGGTCTTGGTCATCTGATGGATGAGCTGCGTAAAATTGATATCCCGCGTATCCGTTTTACTACAAGCCATCCGCGCGACTTTGATGATCACTTAATTGAGGTGCTTGCCAAAGGCGGCAACCTTCTCGATCATATTCACTTGCCAGTTCAATCAGGAAGTTCTGCTGTCCTGAAGCTGATGGCGAGAAAATATGACCGTGAGCGTTACCTAGAACTTGTGCGTAAAATCAAAGAAGCAATGCCAAACGCTTCCTTGACAACGGACATTATTGTAGGGTTCCCAAATGAAACAGATGAGCAGTTTGAAGAAACTCTATCCCTCTATCGAGAGGTTGAGTTCGATGCGGCTTATACGTTCATTTACTCTCCAAGAGAAGGCACACCAGCAGCGAAAATGAAAGACAATGTGCCAATGCGTGTGAAAAAAGAACGTCTACAGCGCCTGAATGCACTCGTGAATGAAATTTCCGCGAAAAAAATGAAGGAATATGAAGGGCAGACTGTCGAAGTATTAGTAGAGGGTGAAAGTAAAAACAACCCTGAGATCCTAGCCGGATATACAAGTAAAAGCAAGCTTGTGAATTTTAAAGCACCAAAAGAAGCGATTGGCAACATCGTCAAAGTGAAAATCACACAAGCGAAAACTTGGTCTCTTGACGGAGAAATGGTTGGAGAAGCTATCGAGGTGAATTAAAATGACGCTTTATTCAAAGAAAGAGATTGTCGAGCGCGCAAGAGAGCTCGCGAAAATGATTTCTGAAACGGAAGAAGTTGATTTCTTCAAGAAAGCAGAAGCGCAAATCAATGAAAATACAAAAATTTCGACGATCATTAATCAAATTAAGGCGCTTCAAAAACAAGCTGTGAATTTAAAGCATTACGGCAAACACGAAGCCTTAAAGCAAGTTGAAGAAAAAATCGATGCCCTGCAAGAAGAACTGGATGACATTCCAGTGATCCAAGAATTCAAAGAATCACAAATGGAAGTCAACTCTCTGCTTCAGCTTGTAGCACACACGATTTCTAATCAAGTAACGGATGAAATCATCCTTTCAACCGGCGGTGACCTTTTATTAGGAGAAACCGGTTCAAAAGTGAAAAACTCATCCCCAAGTTGCTCCATTAAATGAGAAAACCCCGCAGATGCGGGGTTTTTATATTTTATATAATATATGTTATTTGTATTTTGCTACTGCACCAACAACAAAATGTTGATGCAGTAGCCCCTGTATACCATAAAAATGTCTTAAACTAAAAATGAATTGATTTTACAGATTAAAAGATTTAAATTGAAACTCAATGCTTAATCCAAAAATATTTATTATAATATGAAACTCTTTCACAAAAATCCCTCCCTATATAAAGAAGGGCTACTAACTTTATTACATCAAATTACACCATTTCAGTCAACCCCAAACCTCTCACTCTCCAACTTTTCCAATTTTCAAGGCAAGTTTATGGGCGACCATGCATACACTGAAACAGAAATGAATTTAATTGAACATGAAGCTCAAAATCGTGACACACTAGACGAATGCCCAGCATAAGATAAAACGATCAAGAACAAGGAGGCATGCCGGAATGTCTGAATACAGAGAGATTATTACAAAAGCGGTGGTTGCAAAAGGGAGGAAATTTACCCAAAGCACACACACCATTTCTCCATCGCAAAAACCAACCAGCATCCTAGGCGGTTGGATCATTAATCATAAGTATGATGCTGAAAAGGTCGGTAAAACAGTTGAAATTGAAGGAACATTTGATATTAACGTGTGGTATTCTTACGCAGACAACACGAAAACCGAAGTGGTCACAGAACGTGTGAAATATGTAGATATCATCAAACTGAGATATAAAGATAAAAACTTTCTCGATGATGAGCACGAAGTGATTGCGAAAGTCTTACAGCAGCCCAATTGCTTAGAAGTCACCATCTCTCCAAATGGCAATAAAATTGTCGTTCAGGCAGAGCGTGAATTCATTGCAGAAGTAGTAGGAGAAACAAAAATTGTGGTAGAGGTCAATTCAAGCTGGAAAGAAAAAGATGATCATGAGTGGGAAGAAGAAGTGGATGAGGAGTTAGAAGACATTCATCCAGAATTCCTAGCAGGTGATCCTGAAGAGTAATTGATGACTAGGGCGCATATCTCCCTAGTTTTTTTCTGCGCTATATCAGGGGAAAAAAGGCGATTTTTTATGCTATAATGGAAGATGGCATAAATTCGAAAGTAATATAGTGAGGGATTAGAAATATGGCAAGTTATACGCCCATGATACAGCAATATTTAAAGATCAAGGCAGATTATCAAGATGCCTTTTTATTTTTCCGCTTAGGTGATTTTTATGAGATGTTTTTTGATGATGCAAAAGAGGCAGCACAAGAACTAGAAATCACATTAACAAGCAGAGATGGCGGGACGATTCCGATGTGCGGTGTTCCTTATCATTCTGCGTCTGCATACATAGAACAGTTAATTTCAAAAGGCTACAAGGTCGCGATTTGTGAGCAGGTAGAAGACCCGAAAACGGCGAAAGGTGTTGTCAAAAGAGAGGTCGTTCAACTGATTACACCGGGTACGGTTATGGATGGCAAAGGGCTGAGTGAAAACGAAAACAACTTCATAGCATCTGTTTCCAGCTTTCAACATGGGTATGGCCTTGCGCTGTCCGATTTATCAACAGGTGAAAACATGGCTGCTTTCATTGAACGGTTAGATGACGTCGTCTCTGAAATTTACTCTGTCGGTGCCAAAGAAATTGTGGTCTCAAAGCAGCTAGATGAAGAAACGGTGAAAATCCTGAGGGAACGCTGTCATGCAACCATTTCTTACGAAGATAGCAGTGAATTAATGGATGAAGCTGACGCCCTCGTTTCCCATCTTGATGAACATCTGCAGTCGACATTTTCCACCTTATATGCGTACTTAAGAAGAACGCAAAAAAGAAGTCTTGATCACCTTCAGCAAGTTCAACTGTACGAGCTGGAACAAACGATGAAAATTGATCTTTACTCAAAGCGAAACCTTGAATTAACAGAAACAATTCGCTCAAAAAGTAAGAAGGGCTCTTTATTGTGGCTGTTAGATGAAACAAAAACAGCGATGGGCGGAAGACTGCTGAAGCAATGGATCGACCGGCCGCTCATTCGCCTTTCGCAAATTAAAGAACGCCAGGAAATGGTGCAAATTCTCATGAATCATTTCTTTGAACGAGAGGATCTTCGTGAACGATTAAAGCAAGTATATGATCTCGAGCGTCTAGCAGGCCGTGTGGCATTTGGAAATGTGAATGCCCGCGATCTCATTCAACTAAAGGAATCCCTAAAGCAAGTACCGGCCATTAAAGAACTCGTCCATTCCCTGCCAGAGGAAATGGCAGCATCTCGAGCAAATGATATTGACCCTTGCGGCGACCTGCTTGATTTATTAGAAGATGCTCTTTATGAAAATCCGCCAATGACGTTAAAAGAAGGCAATTTGATTAAAGACGGCTACAATGCAAAATTAGATGAATATCGTGATGCCAGCCGAAACGGCAAGGACTGGATTGCGCGGCTTGAACAGCAAGAAAGAGAATACACTGGGATTCGTTCTTTAAAGGTCGGATTTAATAAAGTATTTGGCTATTACATCGAAGTAACCCGGGCGAATACGCATCTTTTGGAAGAAGGTCGTTATGAAAGAAAGCAAACCCTTGCGAATGCAGAGCGGTATATTACACCTGAATTAAAAGAAAAAGAAGCCCTTATTCTTGAGGCAGAATCAAATATTAGCGAATTGGAATATGAACTATTTTCTGCACTTCGGGAACAAGTAAAAGCATATATTCCTAGATTACAGCTGCTTGCAAAACAAATGAGTGAACTGGATGCGCTGCAATGCTTTGCGACCGTAAGTGAAAAGCGTCGTTATGTCCGTCCGGAATTCTCAGAGGATGAGGTAGATGTCGTTGGTGGTCGTCACCCTGTCGTTGAAAAAGTGATGGATCATCAGGAGTATGTGCCGAATGACTGCCATATGGGAAAAGGAAGACAAACTTTGCTCATTACTGGACCGAATATGTCAGGGAAAAGCACCTATATGAGGCAAATGGCATTGATCTCAATTCTTGCGCAAATTGGCTGTTTTGTGCCGGCATCAAAGGCGACCCTTCCGATATTTGATCAAATCTTTACACGTATTGGTGCGGCAGATGACTTGATCTCTGGTCAAAGTACTTTTATGGTAGAAATGCTTGAAGCAAAAAATGCGATGGTGCATGCGACGAAAAACAGCTTGATTTTATTTGATGAAATTGGACGAGGGACAAGCACCTATGATGGAATGGCTCTTGCACAGGCCATCATTGAATTTGTTCATGATCACATTGGTGCTAAAACCCTTTTCTCCACACATTACCATGAACTGACCGTACTTGAATCTCAATTAAGCGAGCTGAAGAATGTCCATGTACGAGCTGAAGAGCATGAGGGGACCGTCGTTTTCTTACATCAAATCAAAGAAGGGGCAGCTGACAAAAGCTATGGTATTCATGTAGCGCAGCTTGCTGAACTGCCTGATGCCATCATTGATCGTGCCCAGACCATCTTAACGGAGCTTGAGAGTGAATCACATGAAGTGATTCCGCGCGTGTCTCCAGCCCCAAAAACAGAAAAGGCCGAGGAAAAACAGCAGCTTTCATTCTTTGAAGTGGAAGAAAAACCGCAAACAAAACCTGTTCTGAAAAACAAAGATCAAGCGGTGATCGAAGAATTGAAGTCATTTAACTTAATGGATATGACACCGCTGGAAGCCATGACAAAGCTATACGAATTGCAAAAGAAATTATAATGTAAGGTGAGGTGAGCAAGAAAATGGCAAAGATTATTCAGCTATCCGATGACCTATCCAATAAAATTGCTGCGGGCGAAGTGGTTGAGCGTCCGGCTTCTGTCGTGAAGGAGCTTGTTGAAAATGCGATCGATGCGAGTAGTACAGTTATTGAAATCGATGTAGAAGAAGCAGGTCTTTCTTCTATTCGAATTATTGATAATGGTGTTGGAATCGATGCTGAAGATTGTAAGCTCGCCTTCCAGCGACATGCGACGAGTAAAATCAAAGATGAAAATGATCTATTTCGAGTGAGAACCCTCGGCTTTAGAGGAGAGGCGCTGCCAAGTATTGCGTCTGTTTCTCATCTTGAAATGAAGACAAGTACCGGTGAAGGAGCAGGAACACACCTAGTGCTCCAAGGCGGTAAGATCATTTCAGAGAAAAAAACCTCTGGCCGGCGCGGCACCGAAATTGTCGTCACCAACTTATTTTATAATACGCCAGCCCGTTTAAAATATATGAAAACCGTTCATACAGAGCTTGGCAACATATCAGATGTCGTCAACCGAATTGCGCTTGCTCATCCAGAAGTTTCAATTCGCTTGCGTCATCAAGGGAAAGTGTTGCTTCAAACAAATGGAAATGGGGATGTGCGGCATGTGCTTGCAGCCATTTATGGAACGGCTGTGGCGAAAAAAATGCTGCCACTTCACGTGCAATCACTTGATTTTGAAATAAAAGGATATATTTCTTTGCCAGAAGTGACGAGGGCATCACGTAATTATATGTCTTCTGTTGTGAATGGAAGATATGTGAAGCATTTCCCGCTTGTGAAAGCCATCCATGAAGGGTACCATACACTGCTTCCGATTGGCCGTCATCCGATTACATTTATTGACATGAAGATGGACCCGATTTTAGTGGATGTGAACGTACATCCATCAAAGCTTGAGGTAAGACTGAGTAAAGAGCAGGAACTTCATGAGCTGATCAAACAAGGAATTAAGGACGTGTTTCAAAAGCAGCAGCTTATTCCAAGTGCACACGTGCCAAAAAAAGCTCCAATGCCAGCTGTGAAAAATGAGCAGCAATCCTTAACGTTTGATTCCAGACAAACAAATATAAACCGAACGGAGACACCTGCACCTTATGAACCGGTCCCGCTCGAGTCGGCTGTATACGAGACAAGTCAGAACGACACATACGGGATGCCTGAACCAGAAAGCCAGGCAGCATCTTTACCAGTCACGCACGAAGAAAAGCATGACGCTAGCGGGTATTTTGAGGAATCTGCGGCTTCGCATGAAGATGGGAAGCCTATGCTGAATAACAATACGGCTGAAAACGATTTTGAAAATGAACGTGTCCCTGTGATGTATCCGATTGGACAAATGCACGGAACGTATATTTTGGCTCAAAATGAACGCGGTCTTTATATCATTGATCAGCATGCAGCTCAAGAGCGAATCAAATACGAATATTATCGTGAGAAGGTAGGAGAGATTGAGCAGGAAGTACAAGAAATGCTTGTGCCATTAACCTTTCACTACTCTCAAAACGAGATGCTGATTATTGAAGAGCATAAAGATATTTTAGCAAAAGTGGGTGTCTTCTTAGAGCCCTTCGGATCAGGAAGCTACATCGTTCGATCGCATCCGCAGTGGTTTCCAAAAGGAGAAGAGGCTGAACTCATTGAAGAGATCATTCAGCAAGTACTTGATGAAAAGCGTGTGGATATAAAGAAACTAAGAGAAGAAGCGGCGATCATGATGAGCTGCAAAGGCTCAATCAAAGCAAATCGTCATTTACGTCATGATGAAATCAAAGCCTTATTAGATGAACTCCGGCAAACGAAGGACCCATTCACCTGTCCGCACGGCCGGCCGATCATCATCCATCATTCTACGTATGAAATGGAGAAAATGTTTAAACGGGTGATGTAGCAAGGTTTTAGACGGTGGTTGAATAGGTTTGCCCACCTTTTGCCCACCGATTAATTTTCAAGATACTTTTCAAAACGCTTTCTGTTTCGTGTTTTTTTGTAACGTGAAGATAAACATCCGCTGTCATGTTGATGGTAGCATGCCCGAGGCGGTCACTCACTGTTTTAATATCGACTCCACTTTCAAGAAGCATGATTGCATGAGTATGTCTTAGCCCATGAGGAGTAATGTGATGTAAATTTGTTTTTGACAGGATCGAGTCAATAGCTTTATTAATACCAAACGTTCCTATATCTTTTCCATTGGTTGAGGCTATCAATAAATTAGGTTATTGATATGCAACCCCATATTTAATTTTGTTTTTCTTTTGCCATATACGATACTTTTTTAGTTCAGTTATTAATGTGTCATCAATTGCGATTGTACGGTCGTACAACCTGCCTACTGGCATTTTAAAAGTAACAAATCCTATTAAAGGGATCAGCAGTAAAAGCTGTACAAGAAGCGCTAGCGGCGGTTTACTACTACCCAGACAAAGGAGCAAAAAACAACGGCGTTGATGGCTATTACGGACCAAAAACAGCGGATGCGGTCAAACGATTCCAATTGATGCATGGTCTTGCAGCTGATGGCATCTATGGTCCAAAGACAAAAGCAGCGTTAGAAAAGCTATTAAAATAAAAATCTATAGACTTACATCTATAGAAAATGAAAGTACATGAAACAAACCCCTGTCCTTAACGGATAGGGGTTTGATTAATTTTATGATTTATCCTCTTTTTAATACTCGCATACTTTATCTTCGCACTCAGGCTTTTCTTTAGCATCTACAGTGAAAGATATGACTTTGTCATTACCTTTATCATAGATTCCCCATAGTTCTTTTTTTTTATTTCCATTGAGGTAACCATTGATTGAAATGCCACCCATTGGGTTTACCTCATAATCATTAGTATAATCAATTCGTTCAATATCATGATAGTTTGTTTTAATAAAGTCAGTCATTCTTTTATTAGCCAAGGAATACAATTCTTCTTTTTTAGCTTCTTGGGCTTCTGTTTTTTTGTCGTGTCGTTCCTTCATAAATATCCCTCCAAGTGGTATAATAACCAGAGTTATAAGGATAATTATGTATTTTTTCATAAAACCATCCTTTCTGTCTCACATTTTACATGAGAGAAGGGGCATTGTACATGAATACAAAGACTGACATACCTAATTTAACAGATGAAGACTATTTTTCTCTTAGTCAAAATACTTATAGTGAAAAGAAAATGAAAAAAGCCTATGTTGCATTACTCTCTTCATCTGAAGGGAAAGCTAAGGACGCATTGGTGCAAAGGCTCAATGAAAATGCGACTATGCTGACAAATGCAACAGAGAACAGAAGTGCCTTTCTAAGAAGTATAAAGACAAAATAGTTAACATAACCTCTTCGCAACGATGCGATGGAGGTCTTTTTTTGTTCTTTTTGCGGTATCTTTTCGGTGTGGAACATTTAAATAGATGGTAATATATGTAATTATAGGGAAAATAAAGGAAGGGATAGGGGGAGGTTTGTTTGGGAGAAAAAGTAGCAAGCCCATTTGTTGCTAAAATGATCGGTGATTGGTACGGATATATCAAGAAACAGG